>NZ_JAKFZN010000001.1 GCF_021654165.1 Nereida sp. MMG025
TTCGACTATGCCCGCCTGATCGCTGATGCGCAAGCCGAAGGTGACAGCGGCAAAGCAGCGGCGCTGCGCTCGAAGGCGAACTTCTAAACCAGAAAAAACCTCAACGGTTGATCAGGGTCCTCCCTGCCTGGTCAGCCGTCCCACAAAGTCCCCGTTGGTTTGCCCACCACGGGGATTTTTGGTGCTAGCGTCCGATATAGCGATCTTGGCGGTGATTGACGCCGATGATCAGATTGACCACCACGGCACCGGCCAAGGACATCACCACAAGCATCGGATCGAGGACGAAAAACGCGGCCGCAAAAAGCAGTGCGTCAAACCCCAACTGGACCCATCCCGCCTGTATTCCAAAACGGTCCTGCATCCAAAGTCCCAAAACGCCGATGCCGCCAAGGGATGCGCCATGACGGAAAATCACGATCAATCCCAGACCGGCTGTCGCCCCTGCAAAGAATGCGGCAAACCACGGGTTGAGCGTTTCAAATGACAGGTAAAGCGGGACCAGTTCGGAAAACCCCGAAACCAGCGCGACAGCCAGAAACGTCTTGATTGTAAAACGTGCGCCAAGGCGAAGATAGCCAAGCACGTAGAACGGGATATTGACCAGAAAAAAGGTGACGGCGAAGGGCAGGGGCAGCACGTATGACAAAAGCACACCAAGCCCCGCCGTCTGGCCTGTGATCAGCCCGGACGCGGTAAGAAACTGCACAGAGACGGCGCAAAGAAATGTCCCCAAAACAAAGGCTTGGGCGTCTTCATGCCAACTATGGCGAACGGATTTATGTGGCTCCTGACGGGCCATTTTACATGGCTTTGTTCAGGTTCTCGTCAATCTTCTCCAAAAAGCCTTCGGTTGTTAGCCAACCTTGGTTCGGACCAACAAGAAGTGCCAGATCTTTGGTCATGGACCCGCTTTCGACCGTATCGACGATCACCTTTTCAAGTGTTTGCGCAAACTGCATCAGCTGTTTGTTTTCATCCAGTTTCGCCCGGTGTTTGAGCGCGCCCGTCCATGCATAGATCGACGCGATTGAGTTGGTGGATGTTGCCTCGCCGTTCTGGTGCTGACGGTAGTGGCGGGTGACTGTGCCGTGGGCCGCTTCGGCCTCGACGATCTTGCCATCGGGGGTCATCAGCTGGCTGGTCATCAAACCCAAAGAGCCAAACCCCTGCGCGACTGTATCGGACTGGACATCACCGTCATAGTTTTTGCAGGCCCAGACAAATTTACCCGACCATTTCATAGCACTTGCCACCATGTCGTCGATCAGGCGATGTTCGTACCACAAGTCGGCCTTTTTGAATTTGTCTGCAAATTCAGCGTCATAGATCTCTTGGAAGAGGTCTTTGAAACGCCCGTCATAGGCCTTGAGGATGGTATTTTTGGTCGACAGATACACGGGCCAACCAATGTTGAGACCGTAATTGAAAGAGGCGCGCGCAAAGTCGCGAATACTGTCATCAAGGTTATACATCCCCATCGCCACACCTGCAGAGGGGCTGTCGAACACCTCTTTTTCGATGACCGTTCCGTCTTCGCCCACAAACTTCATGGTCAGTTTGCCAGGCCCCGGCATCAGAAAATCGGTGGCTTTATATTGATCGCCAAAGGCGTGGCGCCCGATCACAATCGGGTCCGTCCATCCGGGCACAAGCCGTGGCACGTTCTTGCAGATGATCGGCGCGCGGAACACAACACCGCCAAGGATGTTGCGGATGGTCCCGTTGGGACTGCGCCACATCTTTTTGAGGCCGAACTCTTCAACGCGGGCTTCGTCTGGCGTGATGGTCGCACATTTCACGCCGACACCATATTTCTTGATGGCTTCGGCGGCATCAATGGTGATCTGGTCTTCGGTCTCGTCGCGGACCTCCATGCCCAGATCATAGTACTTCAGATCGATGTCGAGGTAGGGTAGGATCAGCTTTTTCTTAATGAAATCCCACATGATGCGGGTCATCTCGTCCCCGTCCAGTTCCACAACGGGGTTTTCGACTTTGATCTTCGACATGATGTGTTCCCTTTGGTTGGCCTTACCTTTGAGTGTCGGATAGCCGATCATCGGTCAAATGAAAAGCGATGTATGCGTTTGTATACCGCCTATGTTTTATGCGCTTCAAACCATGCTTCGATCCGTGGATGCAGGGCTGCCCAGATCGCGGGGGCCCCACGTTTGACCTTGGTTCCCACACGCGTTTCCAGTTGTGCGGGGGTTACCTTGTACTCAGGCCATGTGCCGCCGCCTGAACACAGGTTCGCCATAACGGGCTGCACACGGTCAAGCGATTTGCCAAATACGGCGTCCGCGCTCTGGGCGGCTTCAAATTCTTGCCAAAGCGCGAGAAGGTCAGCACCGCAGGGCTTGGGCAGAAGGCCAAAGATACGGCGGGCGGCTTTCAGTTCCCGTGCCTCGATATCGGTTTGATCGAAGTCACCGTGTATGGGGGTGTCGCCCACATCAATTTCCACCAGATCATGGATCAGCAACATGCGGATGACGCGGCTGACGTTTGATGGGGTGATGCTATGGTCGGCCAAAACAAGGGCGAACAGGCACAGGTGCCACGAATGTTCACCAGAGTTTTCGCGCCGCGAGCCCTGCAAAATCGGTGTGGCCCGCAAAACATGTTTGAGCGCATCGGTCTGGGCAATAAACCCTGCGACGCGTCCAAGGGGCGTGTCATCTGAACGCCCGTCCACCATCGCTTGGATCAGATGGTAGGCATCGGGCCAAATGGTTTGCAGACGCGCCACGCGCCCCGTTTTCAGGTTGTCGATGCTGATTTGCAGGTGCGCAGCCGTTGGGCTGCGGCCCATAAGGGTCATGATCTCGGGGTGCAGCCAATCGCAGGCGCGGGCAAATTGCGCCGTTGCGCTATCGCTTGTTTCGAACTCTTGCCAAAGGGCGCGCAGAGCGCTTCCCTGCGCTGATGGCAATATCGCATACAGCCGGTCTGCCGCGGCCTGTTCCTTGGCGGCAATCGCCTGTGGATCGTGGCGTTGGTGGATGGGGTGATCGCCTGCATCAATTTCGACCAGATCATGCAGGATCAGCATTGCAATCGCGCGATCCACGTCCACGTCCTGCGGAAAATAGGGCGCAGCAACCAGCGCCAAAAGCGCCACATGCCAGCTGTGTTCTGCCGTGTTTTCGCGCCGTGTGGCATCAAGCAGTGTGTTGTTGCGGATCACGTTTTTGAGTTTGTCAGCTTCCGTTAGGAATTCCAGTTGGCAGCTAAGGCTATTCACCCCTGGCCAGCCTCGTGATCATCCAAAGTCTTTGCCAAAAACGCGCGGCCTTTTTCGAATGCCATGCGCGTGCGGACGGCTGTCAGAAAAGCCTCTTCCAAGGTCTGCGAGGATGCAGCCAATACATCGCCCATCCGCATAAAAAGGCGATCATCGCCGATCTTCTTTTGCACCGCGATACATTCGTCTGCCAGCTTGTTGGCAAGTTCGGTCAGATCAGACATGGGCTAGCGCGTATTCTCGGTTAGGCGGCGCTGGACATATTCGGTCGTCGTGTCGATCAGCGTGTCCATGTGATCATTCTCAAAGAAGTGGCCTGCGCCTTGCACTTCTTCATGGGTGATGGTGATGCCCTTTTGCTCGTGCAGCTTGTTGACCAGCCCAACGGTATCGGCGGGCGGGGCCACGCGGTCATTTGAACCGTTTATGATCAGGCCAGATGACGGGCAGGGTGCAAGGAAGCTGAAGTCATACATATTGGCGGGGGGCGATACGCTGATAAAGCCCGTGATTTCGGGGCGGCGCATCAAAAGCTGCATGCCGATCCACGCACCAAAGCTGAAGCCCGCAACCCAACAGTGTTTGGAGTTGTTGTTCATCGATTGCAGGTAGTCCAATGCGCTTGCCGCATCCGAAAGCTCACCGATGCCCTGATCATATTCACCTTGGCTGCGCCCGACGCCGCGGAAGTTGAAGCGCAACACGGTGAAGCCCATGTTGTAGAATGCGTAGTGCAGATTGTAGACGACTTTGTTGTTCATCGTGCCGCCAAATTGCGGGTGCGGATGCAGCACAATCGCGATTGGCGCGTCCTTTTCCTTTTGGGGGTGGTAGCGGCCTTCCAAGCGACCCTCTGGGCCTGGGAAAATGACTTCGGGCATATCTGCGCCTTTTTATTCTGTGGCAGTTCTGACGGACGCTTTTGCTATTCTTGACGAATTTACTAAAGCACTTTAGAACCATTCTAATTCGCGCACCTTAACGGCGTCAGATGGACCTAATCGCTCTGGGCGCAGACGTCAATCAATACGCGCCAATCCATCAGGTGAAAGAAGGGGGGCAAGCCATGAAATTAAGCACCAAGGGCCGCTATGCGATGGTCGCTTTGGCGGATTTGGCATTGCAACCTGCCGATGCGCTCACCTCGCTTGGGGAAATCTCAAAGCGTCAGGACATATCGCTTCCGTATCTAGAGCAGTTGTTCGTCAAACTGCGCAAAGCCGATCTGGTGGCTTCTGTGCGCGGCCCTGGCGGCGGGTATCGTCTGTCGCGCTCTGCCAGTGATATTCGCGTGGTCGATATCCTGTCGGCGGTCGATGAAACCGTCAACGCGCTTCATACAGGCGCGGGGGCAAGCGGCGGGTCATCGGGCAGCCGTGCGCAATCCATGACCAATCGTTTGTGGGAAGGGCTGAGCGCCCATGTCTATGTGTTTTTGCACCAAACCCGCCTGAGTGATGTGGTGGGCAATGGTCTTGCACCGTGCCCCGCTGTGCCGGGACTGTTTGAGGTGGTGGACGAGTGAGCCGCGTTTACCTCGATCATAATGCAACCACGCCCCTGCGTACCGAGGCGCGTGCGGCGATGATTTCTGCGATGGATGTTTTGGGCAACCCAAGCTCTGTTCATGCAGAAGGGCGTGTTGCCAAAGGGTTGATTGAAACGGCCCGCGCCCAAGTGGCCGAGGCATTGGGCGCGAGCGGGTGCGATATTGTCTTTACGTCTGGTGCCACCGAAAGCGCCGCGCTGGCCCTTGCGGGACGCGGTTTGCACGGCGCGGATATCGAACATGATGCTGTTGCGGCGTGGATCACGCCTGATCTGGCCATGGTGAACGGGCAGGTGCAGATAGCTGATCCCGCGCAGTCTTGTGTGCAATTGGCCAACTCCGAAACGGGCATCGTTCAGGATCTGCCGCAAGGTGTGGCTGTCAGCGATATGACGCAGGCTTTCGGCAAACTGCCGCTTGCTTTCAATTGGGCTGGTGCTGGCATGGGATTGGTGAGCGCGCATAAACTGGGTGGGCCAAAGGGCATTGGGGCCCTCGTCTTTCCACAAGGCACGGATGTCGCGGCACAGATCAAAGGGGGCGGGCAGGAAATGGGCCGCCGCTCTGGCACGGAAAACATCATCGGGATTGCTGGATTTGGGGCGGCGGCGCAGGCCGCGGCACAAGACCTTGCAGACGGAAAATGGGCGCGGATCGAAAAACTTAGAATAATTCTAGAAAACGCCCTTGCGGATGGTGCCAATCAGACTATTTTTGTCGGGAAAGAGAATAGACGCTTGCCGAACACAAGCTGTTTTATCCGCGAGGGATGGAAAGGCGAGACGCAGGTCATGGCAATGGATCTTGCCGGGTTTGCAATTTCGGCGGGCAGTGCGTGTTCCAGCGGCAAGGTCAAGGCCAGCCGCGTGTTGAAGGCGATGGGATATTCCGAAGAGCAGGCCGCATCAGCGGTGCGCGTCTCTTTGGGTTTGGATACGACGGAAGCGCAGGTCCTGCAATTCGCGCAGGCTTGGCTGAAAGCAGAGAAACGGATGCGCAGCCGCGCAGCTTGAAAAAGGGGAACGATCATGGGTTTGGATGTCGAGGTCAAAGACGGCGTAGAAGAGGCCACCGTCGAGGCGGTCAAAGACCTGTCCACCTACAAATACGGGTGGGAAACCGAGATCGAGATGGAATACGCCCCCAAAGGCGTAAACCCCGATATCGTCAAGCTGATTTCCGAAAAGAACGACGAACCAGAGTGGATGACTGAATGGCGTCTGCAAGCGTTCGAGCGGTGGGAAAAGATGACCGAGCCGAAATGGGCGATGGTCGACTACCCCAAGATCGATTTTCAGGACCAGTACTATTACGCCCGCCCTGCCAGCATGACCGAAAAGCCCAAGTCGCTGGACGAGGTCGATCCCAAATTGCTGGAAACATACGCGAAACTTGGCATTCCATTGAAAGAGCAGGCTATTCTCGCAGGTGTTGAGATGCCCGAAGAAGAGCGCAAAGTCGCTGTTGATGCGGTGTTCGATTCCGTTTCGCTTGGGACAACTTTCAAGGACGAACTGGCCAAGGCCGGCGTGATCTTCTGCTCGATTTCTGAGGCGATCAAAGAACATCCGGAATTGGTTAAGAAATACCTCGGATCGGTCGTACCGGTGTCGGACAACTATTATGCCACGCTAAATTCGGCCGTGTTCTCGGATGGCTCGTTCGTTTACGTGCCGCCAGGCGTGCGCTGCCCGATGGAGCTATCCACTTACTTCCGTATCAATGCCGAAAACACGGGTCAGTTCGAACGCACTCTGATCATTGCCGATAAAGGCAGTTATGTGTCCTATCTGGAAGGCTGCACAGCGCCCAAGCGCGATGTGGCGCAGCTGCATGCGGCGGTGGTCGAGATCATCATCGAAGAAGACGCCGAAGTGAAATATTCGACCGTGCAGAACTGGTTCCCCGGGGACGAGGACGGCAAAGGTGGCATTTATAACTTCGTGACCAAACGCGCCGATTGTCGTGGTGATCGCGCCAAGGTGATGTGGACGCAGGTGGAAACAGGGTCCGCGGTGACATGGAAGTACCCAAGCTGCATCCTGCGCGGTGACGACACGCAGGGCGAGTTTTATTCCATTGCCATCGCCAACAATTACCAGCAGGCGGACACTGGCACCAAGATGGTTCATCTTGGCAAGAACACCAAGTCGCGTATCGTGTCCAAAGGCATCAGCGCGGGTAAGGCGCAAAACACCTACCGTGGTCTGGTGTCTATGCACCCGAAAGCCAAAAATTCGCGCAACTACACCCAATGCGACAGCTTGCTGATCGGTGATAAATGCGGCGCGCACACCGTCCCGTATATCGAAGTGAAAAACAACAGCAGCCGTGTTGAGCACGAGGCAACCACCTCCAAAGTGGACGACGATCAGTTGTTCTATTGCCGTTCGCGCGGGATGGACGAGGAAGAGGCTGTCGCCTTGGTCGTGAACGGCTTCTGTAAGGAAGTTCTGCAGGCCCTGCCGATGGAATTTGCGATGGAAGCACAGGCGCTGGTGGCCATCAGCCTTGAAGGGTCGGTCGGCTAGGCCGATGCATTCATGACCGTAATCGCCCAAATCCTGCCCAATTGTGGCCCAATCCGTTTTGTATCACGCGAAGTGACGCAAACGATTGGGCACGACTATGGCTATCGACACAACCAGTTTCGACGCACGCATGAAGCGTATCAACAAAGCACATGGCAACGTCATGCACGGCGCGGGCGCGGGCAAACGCAAGTCGGGTATGGTAAAGGGCTTTTTGACGGGATTGGTCGCGTATATCGCCTTTTCACTGGCCGAATTGCACCTGATGGGAACCTTGCGCATCGGATTTCCGACGCTCGGCGCGCTGGCCATGGCACTGGCCGGAACTTTTGCAATCGGTTGGGGGTTGCGGAACTTTCTGAAGGTGCAGGGCAAGAAAGTGATGCAGGGCCATCTGGCGGGCATCGCGATTGCTGCGGCCACGCTTCACTTGGGCGCACATCTTGCACCAGCACAATTCGAAATGGCGTTTTCGTCGGACTGGGTCGCCACCGTGACCGAGCGGACAGAACCCACACTTTTGACGCGCAATGCGGGCATTTTGTCAGCGCAGAATACCGTCGTCACAGCGGTTTTGGACAGTCAGGTCTATCAGGACCTAACCAACCCAAAAGAACAGTAAAAACACCCATAAACAATAACTTACGCAATAAACCTCATGTATCACATGAGGTTTTTGTGCTGCGTGACCATCAAAGCCGAGGGGGCAATCATGCTTGAGATCAAGAACCTGCACGTGAAACTTGAAGAAGAGGACAAGCAAATCCTCAAAGGTGTGAACCTGTCTCTTGAAGCGGGCAAAGTCCATGCGATCATGGGGCCCAATGGATCGGGCAAATCGACATTGTCTTACGTCTTGTCGGGCAAAGACGGCTATGAAGTAACCGATGGGGAAGTACACCTGTTGGGCGAAGACGTGCTGGACATGGAGCCTGAAGAACGTGCGGCAGCGGGCCTTTTTCTTGCCTTTCAATACCCTGTTGAAATTCCTGGTGTGGGTAACATGACATTCCTGCGTACAGCCGTGAACGCACAGCGCAAACAGCGCGGCGAAGAAGAGCTGTCGGCCGGCGATTTCCTGAAAGTTGTGCGCGAGAAAGCCAAGACCCTTAAAATCGACGCAGACATGTTGAAACGGCCCGTGAATGTGGGCTTTTCGGGTGGCGAGAAAAAGCGCAACGAGATTCTGCAGATGGCGATGCTGGAACCCAAAATGTGTATTTTGGACGAAACGGATTCGGGCCTTGATGTCGACGCGATGAAATTGGTGTCCGAAGGTGTGAACGCGCTGCGCGATGCGGGCCGCACCTTCCTTGTCATCACCCATTACCAACGCCTGCTGGACCACATCAAACCGGATGTCGTGCACATTATGGCCGACGGCAAAATCATCAAATCGGGCGGCCCAGAATTGGCGCTTGAGGTGGAAAACAACGGCTACGCCGATATTTTGGCAGAGGTGGCCTGATGGCACTTCCAGACGTAAAACAAGAGCTTACAGCGGCGCGACTGGATGCGAACGCGGTGCCCGAAAGCGGCGCTTGGCTGGCTGCGGCCCGTGCCGATGCCGTGGCGCGCGTGCAATCCATGGGGCTTCCAACGAAGCGTGATGAATATTGGAAATATACTGACCCGACAACGCTGACATCTGCGCAGGCGCCTGAGGCCGCGGTTTTTGAAGCCAGCGATGAAGCGCCGCTCTATGACACAATCGACCGCCTTCGCGTGGTCTTTGTGGACGGCGTTTTCGATGCGGAAGCCTCTGATGACCTGACCCTTGAAGGCGTGACCATCGAGCGGCTGTCGGATGCCGGACGCGCCGATATTCATTGGGCCAAAGACCTTTACGGGGTGTTGGAAACCAAAGGTCAAATACCTGTGGAACGGCCCCTTGCTGCGCTGAACACAGCACTGGCGACTGACGGGTTGTTGATCCACGTGACAGGGACACCCACCAAACCGATCAGCATGATCTATCGCCACAAAGATGCGTCCAGCGATGCGGTCCTGCATCATGTGGTCAAGGTCGAAGCAGGGGCGTCTGTCACCATCCTTGAAAACGGTCCTGCTGCCGCACGGTTCAACAAATGTATGGAAATCGACGTCGCAGACACGGGCGCGTTTCATCATATCCGTGCGCAAGGGCGCGACCATGAACGCCGTGCAGTGACGCATATGTTCGGCCGTTTGGGCACCGAGTCTGTCTTCAAATCCTTTACGCTGACGGCCAATGGCGTTTTGACACGCAACGAAGTGGTATTGGAACTGACCGGTGATGACGCGCAAGCCCATGTTGCAGGCGCGGCTTTGGGCGACGGCGCATTTCATCATGACGACACGGTGTTTATCACACATGACGCGGTGAATTGTGAAAGCCGTCAGGTCTTCAAAAAGGTTCTGCGCAACGGTGCGGTCGGGGTTTTCCAGGGCAAGATCCTTGTGCAGCCTGATGCGCAGAAAACCGACGGGTATCAGATCAGCCAATCGCTTCTTCTGGACGATGACAGCCAGTTTCTGGCCAAGCCAGAGCTGGAAATCTACGCCGATGATGTGGCCTGTTCGCATGGGTCCACCTCGGGCGCGATTGATGAGGATGCCTTGTTCTATCTGCGCTCGCGTGGTGTGCCAAAGGGCCGTGCAGAGGACCTGTTGGTTTTGTCATTCCTTGCCGAAGCGATTGACGAGATCGAGGATGCCGACATCGCCGCCGATATTCTGGGCCGTCTGGAAGCATGGCTGGAGCGGCGGCGCGGCTAGGCATGTCTCTCAGCAATGATATCTTGGCGACCTATCGGGGTCCGAGACGTGTGGTTTCGCGGTTGCTTGGTATGGGCCACCGCGAAGACCGCGCCTTGGCAATCCTGATGGGGGCGTGCTTGCTGATGTTTATATCGGATTTGCCGCGCATCGCGCGCACCCAACATCTTGAAGGGGGCGATACGACTCAGGCGTTGTCTTATGCCTTCATGGGCTGGCTTTTGCTATGGCCGCTGCTTTTTTACGGTGTGGCTGGTCTGGCGCATCTTGTGTCAAAGGTGATCGGTGGGCAGGGCACGTGGTATTCTGCGCGGCTTGCGACCTTCTGGGCGCTTTTGGCGGCCACACCGCTTGCGCTGCTCAATGGGCTGACTGCGGGTTTTGTGGGCGAAGGGCCTGCTCTGCAATTGGTGGGGCTACTTTGGATCGGTGCGTTTGGTTTTTTCTGGGTTCAGGGTATGCGTGCTGCATCAGCCGAGGCGGCAGTATGACCATTGGGCTTGCGCAGCTGCAGGGTTTGTTTCGCCTGACATGGCAAGACCCGCGCGAAGGGGCGCATGCCGTGCTTTCCATGCCCATGCCGCGCAATGCTGTGTGGCTGTCGGTTGCTTTCGTGGCTGTGCTTTCCGCACTGCTGTCCGGTGTCTCACAAGAGCTTTTCCCTGTTGAGCTGCCCGATGGGCGCCAGCCTGATATGCCGTGGATCATTGCGCTGCGCCAGTTTGGCCAGTTGGTCATCCTGATTTTCTCGGTCTACTGGGGCGGCCGGATGTTGGACGGGCGGGGGTCCTTGCCCGAGGTGGCGATCGTTCTGACCTGGTTGCAGCTGTATTCGCTGCCGTTTCAAATTGGCGTGATCATCTTGGTCACCATTGCCCCGCTGTTGGGCGCGTTTATGTTTATGGTTGTTGCGGGATACCTGCTCTACCTGCTTGTGACCTTCATCGACATTGCCCATGCGTTGGGATCGGTCTGGAAGGCGGCAAAGATGCTAATTCTGGTGATTGTGGGCCTTGCTCTCGGTCTCAGTCTGTTACTCACGCTGGTGAATGTCAGCGCCTGAAGGAGAATGGCCCATGGGCTACGATATCAATAAAGTGCGTGCAGACTTTCCGATCCTGTCACGCGAAGTGAACGGCAAACCGCTGGTCTATCTGGACAATGGGGCCTCGGCACAAAAACCGCAGGTTGTGATTGATGCTGTCACCCGCGGGTATGCAGAGGAATATTCCAATGTTCACCGTGGCTTACACTACCTTTCTAATCTTGCGACAGATCGATATGAAGCTGTGCGCGGGGTGGTTGCCAAATTCCTGAACGCGCCGTCCGAGGACGAGATTGTCTTTACCAGCGGCACCACAGAAGGCATCAATCTGGTGGCCTACGGGTGGGCCATGCCACGCATGCAGGCGGGTGATGAAATTATCCTTTCGGTGATGGAGCATCATGCCAATATCGTGCCTTGGCATTTCTTGCGGGAACGCCAAGGCGTGGTTTTGAAGTGGGTTGATGTGGACGCAAATGGCGCGCTTGATCCGCAGGCTGTGATCGATGCCATGGGACCAAAGACAAAGCTGATTGCAATCTCACATCTTTCCAATGTGTTAGGCACCAAAGTTGATGTGAAAACCATCACGCAAGCGGCCCATGCGCGGGGCGTGCCGGTCCTTGTGGATGGCAGTCAAGCGGCTGTCCACGGGCCTGTCGACGTCACCGATCTGGACTGTGATTTCTACTGTATCACGGGGCACAAGCTTTATGGTCCGTCGGGATCTGGTGCAAATTTCATAAAGATGGACCGCATGAAAGAGATGCGCCCCTTTATCGGTGGGGGTGACATGATCCGCGAGGTGCATCGCGATACGGTCACTTGGAATGACCCGCCCATGAAGTTCGAAGCGGGCACACCCGGTATTGTGCAGACCATCGGGCTTGGCGTTGCGCTGGAGTATATGATGGACCTCGGGATGGACAACATCGCGGCCCATGAGGATCAGTTGCGTGACTATGCTTGGGAGAAACTAAAAGGTTTGAACTGGTTGAACATCCAAGGGCAAACACCTGATAAAGCAGCGATTTTCAGCTTCACCCTGGAAGGTGCTGCGCATGCACACGATATTTCGACAGTGCTTGATAAAAAAGGCGTTGCCGTGCGCGCCGGCCATCACTGTGCGCAACCTTTGATGGAGCATATGGGTGTGCCTGCGACCTGCCGCGCGTCCTTTGGCCTTTATAATACGCAAGCCGAAGTCGATGTGCTGATCGACGCGCTTGAGCTGTGTCACGAGTTGTTTTCATAGCCAAGCCCTCAAAACAGCGTTGCGGCACCCGCGGCGTCTGGCTATATGAAACGAACGGTCCCTTAGCTCAGCTGGATAGAGCGCTGCCCTCCGAAGGCAGAGGCCAGAGGTTCGAATCCTCTAGGGACCGCCACTTACCCAAAACCATCATCAGAATAGCCGTCAAAGCGGATAATTTATACGCTATTTTAAGAGATTTGGCTCCGACGGTAGGGATCGGAGCTAGTTTCCGCGCGCAATTTTAAAGCTCTGAACGAAAACGATATTTTAGGTCAGTCTTGGTGTCCTGAGTTGGTTTTGTGACAGCGGTGTGCCACTGGAGTGATATCGTGGTGCAAGCTGAACGCACAGACCTCTGGTCGGCGAATGGGACTAGTGAGCATGCTTCCTGAGTTCGCGTTCGACGATTGATCGAATGTAGTTCAGATGGGCGATTGCATCGGCACGCGTCAGAAACTGCTCGGCCATCGCGGCGGCGTAGGGGTCGGTCTCCGATTCAATCTTATCTGCGATTTCGTCCGGGGTCATCTGGGACGCCGTTGGTACGCCTTGTCTGGAAACGGCAAGTAAGCGTGCAATGTCTTGTAGCTGTGGCAAGCGAGGCGCGTTGTCCGCGCCCCAGGACTTCGAAAGGTCGTCGCCGTGGGCTTCGCAATAGCGATCCATGATCGCCTTGGTAAGGCGATGGGTGAGAGCCCGTGTCCGGGCATGCGACAAGGACGTGCTGGCGCACGTGTTCAATGATGTAGAAGGCATAGGTATAGGTTCCAAGAGAGAGCAGGTTAGGACTGTTTGTTTAGGTCCAAGGTCAAGGGGGGAGCAGGGTGCCGCGCGACGATCTGATTAAGGAGCCGATGGATTGCGGGGAGTGCTTCGGCTCGATAGATCTCCGACTTTACCGCGATGGCATTGCCGAAGACGCTCTTCGGGACGACCCATTCTGGGTATTTTGCCTTCAGGATTTCGTGAGCTGCCTTTTCCTGTGTCTGGGCCAGATAGCGGCTCGACATCGGGTGATATCGAAGGACTGCCGTAGGCACATCCTTGTCGATCTTGAGGTCACGGTGCAGGCGATCTTCGTACCGGTGACTGTGTCCTAGCTTCATGAGGGGAAGTCCCGGCAAATCAATTTGAAAGACGTAGATTCCTGATCTGACAGGGCCCTTATCAGGACCGCATCGTGGGCAGGCACACCGTCCGGTCTTCATGTTGCCGATGCTGACTTGATGCTCGATGCCGCATTTGTGGCGGTACACGCCATAGGCCGCGCGATCCCCGGAAGGTTTCAGGAATCTCCAGCCATTGAGCCTAGCCTCGTCATCGTATCGTTTGTGACGACACGTTTCGCAATCGACATTCACCTCACCCCGGCCAACCTTTTTGACCTGATTGCGCTGCAGCTTTTTCGTGTGACCGCAGCTCAGCGTCAAAATACGATCATGGCGGTCACCCCCTTGGCACCTTCCGATGGTCGTCGCGCCAAAGTGCTTGGCGGCGTCATCGTAGGGGGGGCGAAGACAGGATCGGCAATGAATGTTATTATTTACGACGACGATGGTGCGCCGAAGCAGGGGCTCACCGCACTTCTTGCATCCAAGTACGAGCGTTTGATGATCCCCGCCACCGCGGCCTAAGGCGATGTAGCCCTTGCTTTCTGCGGCTTCTTTCCAATGAGGTAGAACCGGACCCGGGTGATAGGTTGGGAAGCGTCCCTTCACTTTGAACGGGTAAAACAAACAGGGATGGCGCATGAGAAAATCCTTCTGGACGCGCACCGTTTACAAGCCGAGCCATTCGACTGGCCGTTGAACATAGCGCGTGAGAGATCATTCCCCTCGGCACGGGATCGGCCGAGGAGATGTGGTCTACCAGATGTGTTTAAGGATCAGGCCGCCGATCGTGCCGTGATGAGATCACGATTGGCCACGTAGATATTGAACAAACAGCCCGTAATCTGGATCGCTTCGGCCAATTCAGCATCGACCTTGCGGAGTTTCTTTGCCCGCGCGAGAAGTTCTGCAAAATGCCGCCCGAGCAAGGTGCCATCGGGAATACTGGGGGCAAAAGGTATTCGGGACGTGTTGCCGCATCACGAATGTGAAGGTTCACCTCCGACATCAACCGCAGATCCCCAAGAGCGTTCTCAAAGTTTGCCCAAGCCAGAGCCGCGGCATGGCCAAGCGTTCGCCCAACTTCAGTATCGAGGCCCGCATGGCTGACATGCAATGTCCAGTCAGCCCGCAAAGCGTCCTGAAGCAGGTCATTGACTACTTCCAACGCAACCCGATCGGACGCCGGGGAGTGTTTCGCAGGCTTCTCCTGCGTGGTATGAATTATCTCAGCCATCGTGATCTCCTTGTAGATCGTTTGGTTAGCATGGACGCAGGAGTTGCCGCTCCCGTGTCCATGCGGTATAAATTCGTTCTAGGTTTATAAGATGAAAAAATGGGTCGCCCCCGAAAAACTACTGAGCAGTTGTCTCTGCGCCTGGAGACTTCAACGATATCGAAGATCGACGATTTGCGAAAAATGGAAACTGATTTGCCTAGTCTTCCGGAGATGATCCGACGGATGATTGATCGATATTTCGATGTTGTGGAGAAGAGGGAGGAATGACTGGATGAAGTTGTCTGCTTTCGGCCCCAAGCCGACATTGGCCCCACCCGCGCAATGCTGCGACCGCAGCCCGCAATTCGGACATTCGCTGCGCCTTACAGTTAACTGGAAGAATTCCCAGCGTTTCGACAACTTGTCATCGTCGCAAGGCCTCTTTCAAGGACGTTGAACCCTCATCACTCTCTCGCAAATCAAGTTGAGAATAGATGTCGAGAAGGTGGCCCTTCATAAGGTCCTCTGCGGAGGATCCATTGTGGTTGCGCAACGCATCGACAAGGGCGTGGTGGGCATTACTTTCGCATAGGGCATTACGCCGCTTCCAGTAGAGGGCAATGACCAGTGAAGAACGGGACACAAGTTGTTTAAGAAACTGCTCGATCGTTTGCTGATCCGCAATTCGAGCGATTTCCAGATGAAAGTCTCCCGACAGTTTCAAGGCCAGTCCGGGCTTGCCCTTATCAAGTGCATCGTGCTCTTCACTGATGTGCCGCTCGAGCAGAGCAATATCTTCAGGTGTAGTGCGTTCGGCAGCGGCGCGCGCTGTGCTTGGTTCCAATAGGGCACGTGCCTGAAAGACTTCATGTGCTTCCTTTAGGGTCGGTTTGGCGACAAAGGCCCCACGGTTTTTCTCTATCGCAAGCAAGCCTTCGAACGCCATCGCGCGCAGAGCCTGCCTAACTACGGTCCGGCTTACCCCAAAGACATCGCTGACTTCGTCCTCACGGAGTTTCGCCCCAGGCTTGAGCCGATGCTCATGCACAGCGTCTGAAAGCTGTGCCGTGATCTCTTCAGCTGTAACGCTCTTACTTTTGGTGATGCTCGACATGATGCCCCCCTGACCTCAATTTGCGAACTCCACAGTCATGGTACAATGGCTTAATCAATCTCCTGTATTATTGTATACAATTATTGCCTATTTTTTGCACAATTTCACTTGCCAACGCTGCATAATATGCAGCCGTTAGTTCTTTGAACCGCAGAGCATGAATTCAATTTGGTGACATCCGGAGTCTTGAGGCAGCTTTGTTTCGACGCCTTGGGGGTGACATGAACCAAAAGATCGATCTCGAACTCATCAGTCTCACGAAACGCTACGGCACGACCGTCGCAGTAGATGCAATCAGTTACCACTTCAGCGCGGGTACCTACGCTTGCCTTCTGGGGCCTTCCGGGTGCGGGAAGTCGTCCACCCTACGCATGATTGCCGGACATGAAACTGTGTCTGATGGATCGATTACCCTAGGAGGCCGGGACATCTCCGACCTGCCACCTGCCAAGCGGGGCACAGCAATGATGTTTCAGAACTATGCGCTGTTCCCGCACCTGAGCGTACTCGACAACGTGGCCTTCAGTCTGACCATGAAAGGTGTGGACAAGCCCAAGCGCTTGGCCCGCGCGCATGAACTGTTGGAACTCGTTGACATGACGGCAATGGCGGACCGACTACCTGCACAATTGTCTGGCGGTCAACAGCAGCGCGCGGCGTTGGCGCGGGCGTTGATTACGAAACCGGATGTTCTGTTGCTTGATGAGCCGCTCTCGGCTTTGGACCCGTTCTTGCGCATTCGTATGCGGGCCGAATTGAAAAAGCTGCAGCGGGAACTGGGCATCACGTTCGTCCATGTCACTCATGGTCAGGACGAGGCTTTGGCGCTGGCCGATGAGATCGTCGTCATGAATGACGCGAGTATTGAGCAAGCTGGCAAAACGCGATCCGTCTTCGACGCGCCCAAAACGGCTTTTGTTGCCCGGTTCCTGGGCTCTCACAATGTGGTGGCGATGCCCGAAGGGATGGTCGCGGTCCGGTCTGATGCTTTGAAAATAACAAGCGACACTTCGGCCAAGCTACCCGGCACCATCACCAACATTGAATATCAAGGCACGCATGTCGCGCTAACGGCCACTGTTCCCGGTGCGCAAGAAGTAACCGCATTGCTGTCAGACAAGGAATTCTTCGGCAACCCGAAGGAGTTGGGCGAGGCCATCGGTCTCGACTGGGAGGCCGAGGCAGCGCATGCCCTGGCTGGATAACGAACCGTTCAACAGAGAGGACAAACCATGACGACAATCTCCAAAGTACGCTATTCGCGTCGCTCGCTGCTGAAGTCGGGTGGCGCGGCGGTGGCGGCCGCCGCGCTTCCGGCTCCAATGGTATGGGGTCAAGAGACGAAAGACATCACCTTGCGCCAGTTTGGTACCGGGGTGTCGAACCTGAATGACGTTGCACTGAAGGTCAAGGAAGACCTTGGCTTCAATCTGGAAATGACCGCGCTGGACACCGACAGTGTGACACAGCGTGCAGCGACGCAGCCCAACAGCTTTGACATTGCCGATATCGAGTACTTTATCTGTAAGAAAGTCTGGGCGGCAGGCAACCTGCAAGCGATGGATACCTCCAAGATCGCACAGTACGACAACATTGCAGGGACCTTCCGCAGCGGGCTTTTGACACCTGAAAGCACCATCGCCCAAGGCACCGCGCCGCACACCGTGGGCTTCACCACCGGCGTTGATGGCACGGAGTTCGTTCAGGAAGAATCCGGGTGGATGACCCTGATCCCAACGATCTACAACGCTGACACCTTGGGCATCCGCCCGGACTTGATCGGTCGCCCGATCAACAACTGGTCCGAGTTGTTGAACCCGGAATTCAAGGGCAAAGCCTCGATCCTCGACATTTCGTCCATCGGCATCATGGACATGGCCTTGGTTGTGGAATCCATGGGCGAATACACCTACCCGGACAAAGGCAATATGACGAAGGAAGAGATCGATCTGACGCTTGGCATCTTTACCGAAGCCAAGAAGAACGGTCAGTTCCGGGCGTTCTGGAAGTCGTTCGATGAATCCGTGAACCTGATGGCGTCGGGTGAGGTTGTGATCCAGTCGATGTGGTCACCTGCGATCACCGCTGTGCGTTCGCAAGGCATTCCTTGCGTCTATCAGCCGTTGGAAGAGGGCTATCGCTCTTGGGGCGGCGGTCTTGGGCTATCGGCATCCTTATCGGGCATGGAGCTGGATGCAGCCTATGAATACATCAACTGGTACCTGTCCGGTTGGGTCGGCGGCTATTTGATGCGTCAGGGCTATTACTCTGCCGTTCCAAGCACGTCCAAGGAATTCATGACCGAGGACGAATGGGGCTACTGGTACGAAGGCAAAGAGTCTCAGGGCGACATCGTCTCCCCCACCGGCGACAAGCTTGCCGGTCCCGGCGAAGTCCGCGACGGCGGCTCTTTCCTGGATCGCATGGGGTCCGTGGTGTGCTGGAACTCTGTCATGGACGAGAACCAGTACATGGTCCGCAAGTGGAACGAGTTCATAGCCGCCTAAGCGATGCGCGCCGGGGGGCCTTGGTCCTCCGGCACACAGCAATTTTCAAGAAAGACGGTAGAGGCAGATTTGCGGAACAATACAGTCATAGGTTGGCTTTTGGCGGCCCCATTGTCGCTGGTGCTGCTGGTGTTCCTTGTCGCCCCGATTGTGATGATCGTGGTGGTCAGCTTCTGGGGCGCAACGGAATGGTCGATTTATCCGGCGTTTCTGTTGGACAATTACGAATTCCTGTTGACCTCGGATGTGACCTATCGGGTCTTTTTCAACACCTTCAAATACGCCTTTATCACATGGGTCTTTACCCTGCTGATCGGCTTTACTGTCGCCTATTACCTGGCCTTCCATATCCGCACGCTCACATGGCAAATTGCACTGTTTTTGCTCTGCACGATTCCGTTCCTGACATCGAACATCATCCGCATGATCTCCTGGATCCCATTTCTCGGGCGCAACGGGATTGCCAATTCGACACTGATCTCGATGGGCGTCATTGATGAGCCGCTGGAGTGGCTGCTGTTCAGCGATTTCAGTGTGATCCTTGCCTTTGTGCACCTCTACACGCTTTTCATGGTAGTCCCGATCTTCAACACGATGATGCGCATCGACAAATCCCTGATCGAGGCGGCGGCGGACGCAGGCGCAACGGGCTTGCAAACGCTTTGGCACGTGATCATCCCTTTGACCAAACCCGGCATCATGATTGGCACGATCTTTGTGGTGGCGCTCGTCATGGGAGACTTCATCACGGTCCGGTTCATGAGCGGCTCTCAATCCGCCAACATGGGACGTTTGATCCAGAACGACATCGCGCTGCTGCAATATCCGTCCGCATCGGCGACCGCAGTGATTCTGCTGGTCACGGTTCTTATCCTGATCGGAACGCTGCTGCGCTTCGTCGATATCCGCAAGGAGCTTTGATCATGGAGCCGCGCCCCAAGTCATTCTATTTCCTCAGCGCCCTCTTCGTGCTGTTCCTTGTATTTCTGTATGGCCCCACACTGACCATCGGCATTCTGTCGTTCCAAGGCCCGGGCGGCGGCCTGACCTTCCCGATGCGGGGCGTGTCGCTGCATTGGTTCCGAGACCTGTTCGAACAACAGGCAGTTGGCGATATCTGGGGCTCGTTCAGCCGGTCACTGGTGCTGGGACTAATGGTGATGGTGACGACTGTTGTTGTCTCGGTCATGGGGGGGCTGGCCTTCCGCAAGCGCTTTGCCGGGTCCACGGCCTTGTTCTACCTCATCATCACATCGCTGGTGATCCCCTCAATCCTGATCTCGCTGGGCGTCGGACTTATCTGGTCGCAATCGGGCCTGCCGGTACACTGGTCAAGTTCCGGCTTTGGTGCACAGCTCACTTGGACGTTGCCCTTTGGTCTCTTGATCATGTTCGCCGTTTTCAACCGCTTTGACCGCTCCTACGAGGAAGCCGCTCGCGATCTGGGCGCAAGCCCGTGGCAAGTCATTCGCCATGTGGTGCTGCCCATCATCGCGCCTTCGCTGATCGGAGTTGCTCTTTTCGGCTTCACCCTAAGTTATGATGAATTCGCCCGAACCCTGCTGACTTCGGGCAGTTACAACACACTGCCGCTTGAGATTTTCGGCATGACTACGAATGTAACCACGCCGGTGCTGTTCGCCTTGGGCACGTTGACAACCGTATTCTCGCTCTTGGTGATCGGTGTCTTTCTGGTTGTCGTTTGGCTATTGAACCACCGCCGTGCACGGGAAGGCTCCGATGCCGGCAAAGGCATGATCTAATGGCGGTGATCATCATCAACCCCAACAGTACGCGGTCAATGACCAATGCCATGCTCGCCCAAGCACGCAGATCAGCCCCCGAGTTGGCGTTCGAGGGCTGGACCTCATACGATGGGCCTACCGCTATTCAGGGCGAGGCCGACGGCGAAGCCGCGCGAACGCCGTTGCTTGAGTTGGTCAAACGCGCGTCCTCGCAGGGTGCCGACGGTATTATCATCGGATGCTTTGACGACACCGCCCTGGAAGAGGCCGCAGCAATTGCGGATTGCCCAGTTGTAGGCATCGGTCAGGCATCCTATCACTATGCAGCCCTCAGAAACTGGCGCTTCAGCGTGGTGACAACCCTCTCCATCTCAAAGCCAATCATTCAATCAAACATAGAACGCCATGGGTTCGGCCATGTCGTGTCAAAAGTCCGCGCCTCTGAAATCCCCGTTCTGGAACTGGAAACGAACACTCGTCTTGCCATCAAGATGGTTGCGCAAGAAGCGTTGGTGGCTGAACAAGAAGACGGCATTTCCGCAATTATTCTTGGCTGTGCCGGCATGGTCGAAGTTGTCGATGCGGTCAGGAGGGAACTCTCCGCAGAGGTTATAGATCCCGTTGAATGCGCGGCACAATGTATGCTTTGGGTGCGCCAGTTAAATTAAGTACCGAAGGATCGTTTGAGATTTGTGATAAGGTCAAATAGGCAACGTGGGGTTGTCGTTCTGGGAGGGCATGGAGGATCGGAGGATCAGTCATGGAACCCACACCAAACTTACCGGCCATTCGCGCACTTCGCCCTGCTTGGACCAAAGGCCGCATCGTCGGTCAGAAACGGCCGCTGAAGCCAAAACACGTCTGGGCGATCCGGGTGCGACTTGAATTGGCAGAAAACCATCGCGATCTCGCACTCTTCAATATGGCAATCGACAGCAAGATACGCGGTTGCGATCTGGTCAAGATGAAGGTCGTCGACATCATGGCGTCCGGCCAGATCAAAGAACGGGCATCAGTGCTACAAAGTAAGACACAGGAACCTGTGCGTTTTGAGACTTCAGAAGGTACTCGAGCTTCGGTCGAGAAGTGGATGGAAGACGAGATCATGATCGGCTCGGAGTATCTTTGGCCAGGCCGTTTTCATGAACGCCTTCATATCTCAACCCGCCAGTATGCGCGGATCGTCCGGGATTGGGTCACGTCGATTGGTCTAGAGGCGAGCGCATACGGCACACATTCGATGCGGCGGACGAAAGTCACTCAGATCTACAAGAAGACCGGAAACCTTCGTGCTGTCCAGCTTCTGCTTGGTCACACCAAAATGGACAGCACAGTCAGGTACCTTGGGGTCGAACTGGAGGATGCACTAGCAATCGCAGAAGCTATTGAAATTTAGACTAAAGGGCCGCCTTCACTGGCGGCCCAAAGCCGCCATTGGCTACGATCCGCCACCGCTGCGCTGCGGCCCGTCATTCTGGACTTTCGCTGCGGGCGCAAAATCGGGGTCGCGGCGAACTGATAGTGTGCGGGACAATGCCGCCGTTCGGTTTTGGGCTTTCGCTTGTGCGGCATCCACTCGCAACCGCCCGAGTGTCCGGTGAAATGGGGGCAAGATCAAATGGGAGCTGATGGATTACGATTCTTGGGAGTAGAGTTCTCTATCTCAGTAGCTTTCTTACTCTCACGACGCTGTCTGCATTCCTTATAAACTCTCGGTTTTCTCTTTCTCCGGGAAGTGTTACCGTGAACGCAGTTTTGTATTTCGGAGAAGAAGTTGTTTGAACAAGCTCTTTAGCCAGCAGGCGCGTCAGGGGCGATTGTCCACGATATTGGGCGAGAACGTTTTGGTTCTCCAGCGTATGGACGGCTCCGAAGAACTGTCCGGCGATTTTGAATGGCGGGTTGAGGCGCTTGCGGATCAGCCCGCGCTCGATTTGCATGGGCTATTGGGCACCCATGCCACAGTCGAAATCGACCATGCCGATGGGACCCGCCCCTTTGATGGCATCGTGTGTGAGGCCCGCGCGCGCGGCGCGTTTGAGAACGGGTTTCGCTATGATCTCATGCTGCGCCCGTGGCTGCACGCCGCCAGCCTGCGCCGCAACATGCGGATTTTCCACAATAAGACCGTGATCAACATCGTAGAAGATATCCTCAACACGTATGTCGGCTTTGGCAGCCCGCACTTTGAGAGCCGAGTTACAGGCGACTATCCGATCCTTGAATATACGGTGCAGTATGGCGAAAGCGACGCGGATTTTGTCCGTCGCCAGCTCGAGCGGCATGGCATATCTTGGTCTTGGCGGCATGCGGTAGGCAATCACACGCTTCTGTTGACCGATGCGCCATTCAGCCTGCCGGAAATCCCCGGTGCGTCGCGTCCATACTATGGCGTCGGCGGCTTTCACCAGCATGAAGAAGAGCATTTTAGCCTCTGGTCATCAGCTGATCGGGTCACGACAGGGGCGGTCCGATTAACAGAGTATAACTTCAAAATTCCCATGGCAGCCCAAGAAGTTGACCATATGGGGGATGCCACGCACCCTGGCGGCGACATCGAAAGCTATGACTGGCCTGGGGATTACCTCAGCCAGGGTGAAGGCCAAGGGGTCGTGAACACCCGTGTTGATGCCGAACGCGGGCAGGCTTCACGCCATGAGGCCGAAGGCGATGTAATCTCACTTGGCGCAGGCTGGCGGGTCAGCTTGCGCGGCGATGAGGTGCCGGGAGCCACGGGCAAGACATTCGTTTGCCTCAAGGCGCAGCACCGCTTCCGGGCGCAAGGCTATGGCACAGGCGACGCTGGCGGGGACGAAACGCCCTATGCCGGGTCCTACGTGCTGATGCCCGAAGGCACGCCCTACAGCCCCGAACACCGCACGGTTGGCCCACGCGTCCAAGGCCCCGAAACGGCCGTGGTCGTGGGCGACGGCGAGATCGACTGCGACGAATATGGCCGCATCCTGTGTCGGTTCCACTGGGACCTCGATGGCGCACAGACGATGCGGGTGCGGGTCAGCCAAAGTTGGGCCTCCAAAGGCTGGGGCGGCATGGTCATCCCCCGCATTGGCATGGAGGTCATTGTCGAACACCTGCGCGGCGATCCAGACAAACCCATTGTGACGGGCTGTGTCTACAATGGCAAAAACGATGCGCCCTATGAATTGCCGCAACACAAAACCAAATCCGTCTTTCGATCCGATACACATCAAGGCGAAGGGTTCAACGAAATCAGCTTTGAAGATCGAAATGGTGACGAACAAATCTTTATTCAGGCAGAGATGGATCAGGATATCATCGTTAAAAACGATCTTCGCGAGTGGGTTCAAAATGACGCTCATTTCAAAGTCGATAATAATCGAAACGAAGATGTGAAGCGCAATAAAAGCAGTTCAGTCGGTGAGAACCGCATTGACGCAACTGCCAAGAGTCATTCCGCATCTGTTGGAAAAGACAGCGCGCTGTCGGTCGGGGACAAGTTCTCGGTCATCGCAGGCGAGAGCGTTTTTGTCCAAGCAGGCAACGCCACCGTCATCGAAAGCAAGGGTGACCTCATAATTAAAGCGCCAAGTGGTTTTATTCGGATCGGGGCGGATGGCATTACGATCCGTGGAACGAAGGTCAACATCAATTCGGGCGGATCACCGTTCAATGGTGTTGTGGGCGAGGGCCATACGCCACAGCCGCCTGACGAAGCAAAGGTGAAAGACTGATGCCCGCCGCAGGACGATTGGCCGATATTGGCTCGGGACATGGATGTTTCCCGCCCAGTCCTACAGCAGAAGGTAGCGGTGACGTCTTCACAAACGCGCGGCCTGCTTTACGCAAAGGGGACGCGGTCATGCCTCATGGCTGCGGGCAATGTCCGCCGCATGGGCGCAGCGTGTCGGCAGGGTCTGCGACAGTGAACATTAACAACAGACCTGCCAGTCGCGTTGGTGACGCCATTTCCTGCGGGGGGTCGGTGTCTACCGGCTCTGGTGATGTTTTCATTGGAGATGACACATGGGGCCAGGGGACGGGCGACGTGAAACCGTCGGTTCGGTTTGTGTTATCTCAGATCCCCGGCAGCGCGGATCACGGCTACTACAAAGAACCATACAAACTCTTCCACAACGATGGCCTCGTCCAAGAAGGTATTACGGACGAGAAAGGCGTGATTACCTTCGACCCTGTTGAAGTCAGTGGCGTCTTCCGGGTCGAAGCTGTCGGACGCATTTGGACTTTGGATGTGCGTGGGCTGGCGCCCGCAGATACACCTGCCGGGGTCGATGATCGTTTGGCTGCGTTGGGTTACACAATTGCGGATGAAGGCCATAAGACAGCTCTGTCGCCAGACCGGAATGAGGCCACGGGCGGACTTGGCTGGTTTCAGGCGGCACGCGACGAAGACGACGCCAGCACTGCTTCGGAACGCGTAACGAAATTCCTCAAAGCACTGCTACCGTGATCCCATGAGCAGAGAAGATCCGCCCCCTATAATTGCACAGCCATATGACCCTTCCTCAGGGCGGTCGTTTGAAGTTGTCGACTGGTTTGGCCGAAACAGCGAGTTTCCAATGCGGCCCGCCACCACGGTATCGCCGCTGGTTTGCGGAGAAGATGCCTTCGCCGCTGTCGCACGGGCGTTGCGCGCTGCGCGAAGCAGCATCAACCTCTGCTTCTGGGGTTTGGACCCCGCAATGTTGCTGGAGCGCGGCACTGAAAATAACTGGGACAAACAGGCCATTCTAGGCGAAATGCTTTTGGAAAAAGCCAGGAATCCGGCCTTTCGGATCAGAATGGTGGTTTGGGATCATTACAAGGTCGGTATCGGTTCCGGCGGTAGCGGCGCTGAGGATCCAACCGACGCAGACTTGGGCGGCAATAGCACGAACCTCGCGAAGTTTCGCGAGCTTGTGAAAGACTATCCAAACATCGAATTTGAGATGACAAATTCGTTGAGCACCAACCCGATCCACCTGTTTCCCAGCTTCCACCAGAAGTCGATTATTATCGACATCGAAAACCCATCCGCGGCAACAGCATTTGTGATGGGCCACAACATGCTGGTCAATTACTGGTCCTCAGTCAATTTGCGCCGCGTCAGTCCACGGCGTCAGTTCTACCTGAGAACGATGGATCAGGTCAGTGCTGATCAATACGCTCAACAGCTTGAAACCGCGCGGAAGAACTACGAATTCTACCGGGATATGACCGGATATGTGCCGCCGCACCATGCAGCGACTGTTGAACGTTTCCGACAGGAATATGAAGCACTGCGCGATCTTGAACATGCAGGTCATTTTACCTACCGGACCGAGACGTCATCACGGATCAAACCCTATCTCGACATCAGTACACAAATTTGGGGCAAGGCTGTCGTAGACGTCTACGCGAACTTCTCGCGCGTGTGGAAAGCAAACACGGGCAATAATCCACCAGCCGCGCCTGCGGTATCACGCTTCAGCGGGCGCGCTCGCCGGGCCCCGGCACAAGTTGCCGCGACTTTTCCAAAAGCCTCTCCTCCTGCACGGGATATCGAAAAGCTCTATCTACATGCGATGCAAAACGCTGATCGTTACATTTTGATGGTCAATCAGTATTTCCGAAATTGGCCTCTGACTGACCGGATCATCGATTGGTGGGCCACAAATCGCGATATTCCACGCAAGAAACAAGTGCCGATGATGATCGTCACGAATGATTGGAATATCCCAGCCAACATCGACGAGCTCGGTTTTTTTGATCGCCAGTCCGTACGGACTCAGGCTGGTCATGATGGCGTGACCTTTGACAAGTTCAACGCTGCCGGCACGCCAATCTCGATGACAACGATGTTGAACGAGGAAGCACCGTACCATTCAACGGTCTATGTCCATGCCAAGCTTTTGCTGGTCGACGATGTCTTTTATTCGATTGGGTCCGCTAACTATAATCGACGTGGCATGGAAAGCGATCCAGAGCTGAACATCGGCGTTTTGGACGGGCAGGAGGCCCTTCGTCTGCGCCGTGAAATCATGAATATCCTTGTGGGGGATCCGATGAACGAATTTGATCGTGGCAACGATCCGATGCTGGCCTTCGCCAAGTGGCAAGACATGGTCGCCCAAAATTCAGTTTTGGCCGGGTCGCCCGTGCGTCTACCGCACGGCCGGGTCGTGAACTATACGGCAGACGGGCGTGACCCCAATGACGAACGTGCCAACCGATTAGCGCAGATCACGCCACTGGGCGAGGGAGGCAGTCTTGGTTAAGGTCATGATCTCTGTCGTCGCGACAGTGGGGTTTCTTGGATTGGGTCTATATTTTGCAACGGCTAACACCGTACCAGCGAAGAACTTGACGGATAAGATGTGTATGTTCAACGACAGTGACTTGATTGCGCCGAACACCAGTCCGGAAGCAGAACAGATCTACCAGCGGGCCCGCGCGCATGACTTGACGATCATGGTCGAGATGCCGGAGACAATACCTGTAGAATTGCGTGGAATCGAGCCTGACAGAGTGGAAGCCCGCAGGCTTTATTCACAGGCGGCCGAGATAGGCCATGTTGGCGCAATGAACAACCTTTCTGTGTACGAGCAGAACGGTTGGGGGCACTCTGATCCAGATAGTTTTCCACGCGATCACCAAGCGGCTTTTCGCTGGAACGTCGAAATGGCCCGGCGCGGCGACGTGCGTGGGTATATCGGGATGGGACTCTACCATCATTCCGGTAGGGCGGGGCCTGCTGATCCTACACGCGCACAAGCGTGCTTTATCGAAGCAGCAAGGCGCGACGATCTTCGAGGTATCCTTCTCCTCGGTCGGCACGACCTAAACCTTTTGCAATCCTTACTACCGATCCCGGCGAACCGTGACAGGATTACGCGCGGGAAGGCATTGCTTGAAGAGGTGTCGAGACGTGGTGACCCAGAGGGTTTCGCGCAGCTGTCACTGCATTACTTCTTGAAAGAACCGGCGCCACTCAAGCGCGAATACTACGCGCGAGAGGCCGAGAAACTCTCTGATCCGTATTTCGGAACAAACGTGATACCGATCTACAAGTTTGAAGATCAGCCACTTTATGACCCGGATATGGTGGCCTGTTTAAAAGCACTGGGCCCGTCGGAGGGACCGCTGATAGACGAAAGGTGTCCGCGTCCAGACGGGCCACTGACCCGCGAGGCCGCCGGATTGCCACCGACACCAGTTCAGCCATTTGATCTGTCGAGCCTTACTGTCATTCGCAGTCGCTAGACCGACATGACAGTAAGTGCGATAACCGATGGAGTACATTGGCTTGACGGTCCCGTGAGCGCGGTAGACGTCTGGCAAATGCTTCATTCGAACGCGCAGGAATGGGAAACTGTCCCCAGGAATTCGCATTTCTTCAAAATCAGAGAAATGTTGGATCAGGCAGACCGAGATGCGCTTAAAAAACTTGAAGATTATGATGCTTTGCTCTGGGAGCATCTCTGCTATGGTGCCGGTTGGACGATCATCGGGGCCGTTGCACTTTCGTGGTGCAAGGGGGCCAATTTAGCGCAGATTTCAAAAATCTGGCAATCTATTTCACCGGAGATTGCGCTGGACCCTGCGACACTCAGAGTGATCGGCATGTTACGGCCACAGTTGCTTCCTGCCAGCGATCGGCTGAGTGAAATAGCTGCTAGTCTTGAAGGTGATGTATTCCTGATTGCGCTCTCTATAATCGCGTTACAGGGTAAAATTCATGTTGATGTGCAACGCAGCGAACTCGAAAACGCACCCGATTTACTGCGGTTTGCTTTGATTTATATGGCTGAAAATGCTGAAGGACAATGTCCGCACGCCGACTTAATTTTAAGTTGGAAAACTGATGAGCGGCAACTTTAAAACTGGACCGCCTCGGGACTACCGTAGTGTTCGTTATTCATCAGTTATGCCGTTTTTTTGCCACGGTTAAGTCTGCTAAGAATGGCTCGTATTTTCTTGATGCGTGACATAGTGTGCGGCACCGTTCATGGCCGCGGGCCGGTATGGAGACGCGCGGAGCGGGTCCACAATTCGGCGAACCCGTGGATCATTTAATCAGTCTGGTTTTCCCATTCCAGATATTTGCGATCATTTGCCCTTACTGTTCTTTGACCTCCTCACACCCGACTACCTTAGATTTTCGGCTGCTTTCAGTGCGAGCTGCAGCGAATAGCTTTTCCCTGAAAAAATTTTCCGAAACAAGACCGACCTAATTTCCAAGCGTTGTTTCCGCTTTGGCGATTTCGTCAAGTCCCCGCCGCAATGCCGCGAATTCACACTTTCCGCCCAAGATGCTAGCTTTGGATAGCTCTCGCCAGCTGCTGTCCAGGATCAGATCCAGCTAGGTCTTTCACGACTGTCAAGAAGACATTTCCGGTTCGTCGTGCCCATAGCCGGCCTATCAGGTCTTTTTCTTGCGCTTCTGGTGCGCCGACGATGTGTGCTCCTTTATACTCGACTGCGAATAATCGGCCGTCATGAAGCTTAGCCACAAAGTCGGGATAGAACCGGTGACCGTTAGCCCGGGGGAGCCAAAAAGAGTCGCGGTGGCGAGCCACATTGCGAACCCAGACGTCAACACCGTCAATATTATCTAAGGCCAGCGCGCACTGGAATTCTTCCCCGGAAATGTTGCCATCTGTGAGCGGCGCACGATCATGGCCGAGCAGGTGGCGGTTCAGTCTAAGTGCGCCAGTTGGCCTGGTCGGAACGTCAGCATAAACGGACGCATCAAACCGGATCACCGGAGGAGGCTGATCATTCTCGTGTTTGGTGTCGAACAACGTCGCTTGATACGCTTTTTTGCGTTCACTGTCCCTGATATCAGAGATCTTTCGACGTAAACGTGCCGCCAGGGCATGTTGCCAGTCGATCAGGGTGCGGATGTTTATCCCTCGGTTGAGAAAATTCACCACTACGCCCGCCAGCCAAGTCTGCATCTCGCCAGGAGATACATCTTGAACGCGGCATTCACGTTCCAGCCACCGAATGAAGCCCGTTTGCATTTCCCCATCAGACGGTCCTGCGAGCGCGGGTAAAGACACCTGTTCCCGGCGGTCTCTGCGATAGACCAGACGATCACCGTCCAGATCTATTTCAACAAGCTCTTCATCGCGACGGAAAGCGAACTCTTGCTCGGACAGACGGGCAGGGTGGTTTGTGAGGGACCAATCCGTGCGCTCGAGGATGGCCTCGGCGTCAGCTAAGAAGACCTCACCATTCATCTGCGCCAGAAGCAGGGGGACCTCGATGACTGCACCTTTGTCCGCGAGTGATCGCCCCGCTTCCACGATTGCACGATGACGCTCTAGTCTTGCCGTAATCTCAGCTTCTGCATCGGCGGGGGCAAGTCGGGTGATCGCAGTTGCCACCTCGTCTGACACATCACCCCGTATCGCAACGGTAACACTGCCGTCCTCGCGCGGTATCCAGTCAACAGCTGGATCATCAATTTCGCGTCTTGCAGCGTCGCCATCGGGCAGGTCGAACTGGAAAACCGGCTTGGGGCGCACTGGGTCTGGGTCAAACAACGTCCCCTGTGGGTCTTGCTCGACAGAGGTGGGCTTCAAAGACTGGCGCACTTCTTCGTCTGTGAAACCCATGTCGATCAGCTTGTCGCGCAGGGCTTCGGCGGCTTCCTGAAAGGACGGCTCCGACACATGGGCGTAAGACGCGTTCAGGGCTTCATCCTTGCGCCGCGCGGCATAGGGCATCCGCAGAACGCGCCCCAGAAGCTGTTCGACAGCCGTTGAGGATGACAGGCGTTGCGTGGCGCAGAGGACATAGGCCGACGGGCAATCCCATCCCTCTTTCAGGGCGGCCACGGTGATCACGTGCCGGGTTTCTTCGGCGGGGTCGCGCAGGTTGACGCCGTCCAACTCGCGCTGTTCGCCGGTCGCGACCTTGATGCGCTCCTCCGGGATAAGCTTTTCCTGGGTCAGGTAATCCCTCAATTCGCTCACAGTCGGATGCCCGTTCTTCGCCTGTGCCTGATAGAGCGCGATGGGCCGCAGATGCTCCGCCTCATGCAAGGCCTTCTCCTCAAGCATATGGCGGGTCGCGACCGTCGCGGAGACGGCGGCGCGCCAATCATCATGGGGGCGGACCCGGATCGGAAGCTTGATCATCTCCTCATCCTTCAGCGCCGCGGCTGTCACGGAGTGAAGGATGTTCGACACACCCCGCGGCGTCGCCGTGAACTCCAGGATGGCCGAGGGGCGGATGCGCGCCTGCAATTCCCGGGTCAGGCCCGACACGGCGTTATGCGCCTCATCGACGATCATCAGGGGGCGGTGATGGAAGAGCAGATTGGCAAAGCTGAACTTGACCGCGCCTTCACTCAGCAAGCCGTGGCCCTTCGCGGCATTCGCGTCCTCTGCCGTCACCGTCTCCATCCCTGCGGTGGGCACGCCTGCGAAATGCGCCTCCAGCTCCTCGTGATGCGAATAGACACGGCGGCCAACGGTGTTCTTGACCCGAAAGGCCTGAATGGTCGAGACGACGATGCAGGTGTTGCGCGCGATATCCTGCGGGCGGATCGTGTCGAAAGCCGCGATGTCGAAGACACGGACCCGGCCGCCGAACACCTCGTCAAGGCGACGGCGATAGGGGTGGGCCGGGTCTGCCAAGGCCTCCAGCGTCTGGGTCTTGATGGCATCGGAAGGCACGAACCACAGCGTCAGGGGATGATCGCGCCGCAAATAGGATCGCCCCGCCAGCTGGATCGCCTCTGCCGCAAGCAATGTCTTGCCGCCCCCGGTGGGTAGGCGCAGGCAGACATAGGGAACATCGGGAAGCTCTTGCAGGGGGGTGTAGGTGCGGCTGCCTGGTTGAATGCCCAAAAGCCGTGTTTCCTCATCCTGCCGCGCCACTTCGCGGGCAAAGGCGTCGGCGGGGCCCGAGGCGGCGGCGGTCGTCAGGAACCGATCGAGCGCATCGAGGGTGGCTTGCTGGTATCGCTTGAGCTGCATGGTCAGGCCCTCTGTGGCAGGTCGTAGGGCGTCTGCCGGAAAACGATGTTCCGGTCACGCAGGGTGGCTTCGGACAGGCGGCAGGCCGCGCCATAGACGGTCAGGGGGCCGTCATGGCCCGCATCCTCGCGGATCAGCTGCAACGTGGCATGGGTCAGCACATTGCCCCCTTGGGCGGAGCGGTCCTTGAGGATCCCGTTGAACAGCAGCGCAATGGTGCGGTCCCCATGTGTGCCCAACACGGGCGAGGCTGTCGGGGCGGTGGTCAACGGCGTCTTGGTTTCGGCAAACCAGACATGGCGGGCAAGGTCGGGGAAGCGGATGCCATCGGCAACACGACCCTCCGCATCAAAGACCGCAGGCCCCAGGGTGCAGAACCGAAAGCCGCCGCCGCCCTGCCAATCGACGTCCTTGGAAATGCCGCCCTGTTCACCCTCGATGACCTTGTGCAGGCGGGTGGCGCAATGGGTGCGGGCGTGATCGCCCATCTCGACCCCGATCCAGCGCCGCCCCATCTTGTGCGCCACGGCGGCCGTGGTGCCTGAGCCGAGGAAACTGTCGAGCACAAGGTCGCCAGGGTTGGTGGCGATGTGGAGAATGCGTTGGAGGAGGCGTTCGGGTTTGGGTGTGTCGAAGACAGCAGAACCGAAAAGTTGATTTGCTGAGCGTTTCGCTTCATCGTTCGTACCAACGTCATCTGCATACCACAGCGTTTCAGGGGTCATACCCGCCAATGAAGACTCAGAAAGAAACTTTTTGAGTCTTGGAACATTTCCACCAGTCTTGCCGAAGTAAATCCTACCTTCGTCAATCAGTTCCCCAAGTTTTTCACGATTGTAGCGCCAACAATTTCCACTTGGGGGAGATATTTTGCGTCCGTTTGGTGTGGTCACATCATAAAATTGACTAGCGGTACCGTGTCCAGCCTGCGCTGTGATAGCAACTGATTGCCAATTTCCGCGAGGATCATCATCGGGATTTCTATAACGTTTTCTTACGTCGTCTGAAATCGGTATTGGGTTTCGTGAAGAAGCGAATTTAACTTTGTCATTCGCATACGAGAGTATGAAGTCATGCTTGAATGAGAATACGCGCCTATTCTCTCGACTTTTTCTTTTTTCCCAAATTACGCTAGCCACAAAATTCCGCCGCCCGAAAATCTCGTCCATCACGACTTTCAGATAATGCCCTTCATTGTCGTCTATGCTGACCCAGATGGAGCCGTCCTCTGACAGGAACTCCCGCAAAAGCATCAGGCGCGGCACGATCATCCCCAGCCATTGCGCGTGTTCCAGACTGTCATCGTAATGCTCGAACGCGGAGCGGGTGTTGTAGGGCGGATCGATATAGATGCATTTCACCTTGCCCGCATAAAAGGGCAGCAGCGCCTTGAGCGCCTCCAGATTGTCGCCCTGCACCAGCAGGTTGTCCGCCCCGTCCTGTGCCGCGACGCCCAACGTGTCGTCCTCGGTGAGCAGCCGATACGGCACGGCCTCTGCCGCGCGCAGATGCGCCTCGCGCCCCAACCAGTCCAATGTCGGCATGTCCACTCCCCCTCATCGGCTCTTGTCGGCCGTGCCGTTAGCTTAGCAATCCACAGTTTTGACGTCGAGGGTTCATAGCCCTTTGAGTTGTCCACATTAATCAGCGGTGCCGGACTCATCGTCAGATTGCCTGACACATATACTGAGCGGGACATAAGCACCATCAAGATCCCCAGCGTAGGCCTATTTCCGGCAGGACCGACCATGACCCGACGAGCACCTGTTTCAGCGAAGAAGCAATACAAATACAGCGCGTCCGCGGAGGAGCAGGCGCACATCCGGCGGGCCGTGCAGCAAGCCGGGCTTTCCGTTTCCGCTTTTGTTGTTGAGGCCGCGTTGGGCCGCACGGCAGGCGTGTCTGCCGAAAGCTTTGCCAATGGACTGGCCGTACTTGAGACGACCCAGAAGGAGCTGCGCCGCATTGCCTACGGGGCGCCGGACGACGCGGACGGCCTTCTCATCCTGTCGAAACTCAACCAGCTGGAGCGGACCATTCGACTCCTAGCATCGGTCAGGGAGTTCGTGCTTTGAGGATCAGCTGGTCAAAGCATCACGTCAGTTCCGACCCGGCACAGCCATCGCGCTACCTGTTGGCCGAATATGTGCCGCGTTGGATCAACGGGCGCAAAGTGATCGAGCAGCGGCGACCGACACCAGAACTCCTTCTGGGCGACCCGTTCGTCATACAATCCTATCTCGCAGTTCAGAGAACGCAGCGGCGATACAGGTCGCTGGTGTTGTCGTTCCACGAGGATGATATCGATGTTGCGGCATTCAATTCTGGAAGTCCTAAAGAACGGGGTCAGGGATCCGCTGCATTGTCCTTTACATTGGAGACGGCATTCCCCGGTATTCCGCCTGCGAACCGCCCGCCAATACTGGCCTCGACCCACACTCATTTGGGGCGTCTGGAAATCAATATTGTCAGTCCGCGTTTCGCTCACCGCGATGTTGGTGCAATTCGCAGTTATAACCCCAACCCACCGAAATCCTCGGCCGGTCGGATATGGTGTACTACCCAAGATCTTCTGAATGAGGAATTTGGCTGGTACGACCCGAATAGTTCGAAACACCCGGCGCCCGTAGGCCCGGACTGGTTGGAAAGAAAACATCGATCCGCGATGCGTTCGGGAGTCACCGAGTTCCTTGAAGATCCCCAAGTTTTCATTCTCGATCAGGTCAAGGGTTTAGCCAATCGGCTTGAAACCAAATCGGTCCTCAATTTTGCTTTGGACCTTGCATCCTGCCTAATGGATGTGGGCTATCGCCTCGGGCCCTTGCGGGATGGGCGTCTGACGGTCAAAGCCAAGGTCGGGTCCGGGGCGACCGTATTCAAAGGCGGTGTGTTGGGCGGACGCGCGTCGGCGACACAGGCCGACGAGGATGAACTCTCAAGACTGACGTATGACCGTCTCTGGCGGCGTATGGCCGTGATGAATGCTCGACAGTACCGGGTTAACTGGGCAGGCCATGATGCACCCAAGATTGGCGGCAGGCCACACGATCATCCGTACGACCTACCGCTGCACCATCCTAACTGTCAGCCCCTGGAACGAACCGGCCTGCCAAGGGCAGTTTCTGTAGCTGCGAGGCTGACAACGGTCATCTCAAAGGTTGCTCGCAGACTTCAGCACCTTCGAACCGCCGTCCTTGCGGCGGCATCGTTCACATCATCATAAAGCAGGCTGAACTGCTTAGAACCAAACTGGAGGTCATCCCATATGCCGGACGATCACGAAGATACCACCCAAATGAAAACCCAGATGACAGAGTTGATCGGGCTGCTCACGGCCGTTCTCGACAGCCACAAGGACCGGGACATCGCCGCGAACTTGCAGGCCCTGGTGGCGGAGTTCGAGAGCATCCGCACCCTGATAATGCGCCATGCGACAGCCATGGAGGCACTCATCCCGCGGGCAACGCTGATGGAGCAAATGGTCGAAGAGCAGGAACAGCTGAAAGCGATGGTGTCTCAGATCAGGATCGACACGGCATGGGTTCGACACCAACTGGAGGGGAGCATCGATGGGTAGACCTGCTGCGATTTGCGATCCGCACGGGTCAAGAGGTGCTGCCTGACTGCGCATGGCAGGCTGGAATATCATCGTTTGAGGGCGAGAAAGCCGTAGTGGTGTCTGGCGACGGTTGGAAGCTCGTAACCCGGAAGCCCGGTGTTTGGATCGCTGAGGAGCCTTCCGACAGGATAATTCTCGCCAAGTTTGGTATCGATGATCCTGCAGACCAAGAAGCTGATGAGACTTTTGAGCCGCGTTAAATGCAGCCATCTGGTATGGACGACGTGCAGGAGCCCAAAACGGCCGAAAAGGGCCCGGCAAGGACCGTTGGTTCTGATTGCGAGTTCCAAGTTTTTAACTCCAGCTGCACGGTGGGAAGCGTTAGCCGCAAGGACAAATTTCCAGTGCGCATATTTAGATGGCTGGGGATAAGGTGATTTCGATTTTGGCGATAAGATCATCGTCGTCGTTCATGCGTCTTTCAGAAAATCAAGCTTCCACCAGCTGATGCCCGCTCCACCTATTGCTTCAGAACGCTCTGGGTAGCATACGAATGGCTTTCACTTTCAACTCCATGGGAGCATCATCGCGGTAAACGTCAGTGTTCGTATCTTCCTTGTCATTGTCGACATGGCCAACGATAGCGAGCCGAACCAGAGCACTGACATCCTTCGAAAACAAGAAGAAGTTGTTCACGTAGTGACCCAGGGAATGCATACAGAGCTTCCGTGGATTGCCGTTCAGAGCATGCTTCAGGCCGTTCCGCCAAATGTCGTCAATCGATTCACCAAATTTATCGACGTGCATCTCTGGGTCAGGCGCGAGAGATCTCTTTGAGCCCTTACGAGGCGTGGGCACGACGTCGGGGAACAGAAGGGGGCTGTCCTCTTTCTGCATCTCTTGCGCATATTCCAGGAACCCGAGTTCAATCAGATGCGGATGAATCGGCACAACACGTGTCAGCTTCAACGCCTCATCCGTCTCGCCTGGGTCTTCGCCCTTGATCCCTCGATATTTGTTCGCGTGAATAACGATGCAATCGTAGCCCTCGCGGACTTGAATATCCGATGAAAGCAGCCCTGCGATTTCAGCGCGGCGCGCCCCAGTATACTGGAGGATCAGCGGAATCCAGAAACGGCAATCCTTCGTGATGACATTCCCAGGAACATGCCGTCGTCCCTTGCTTTGGGCTCCTTGCCAAAGCGTATGTCCGAACACGGCCTGAACCTCCGAAAACTTGAAAGCGGCGCGTTTTTTGTGCTTTTTGGACTGGCCTTTGACCTTCGGGGTGATCTTAGAAACATCCAGAGCGTCGTCCAGCTGATAACCTTCGGAAGCGGCGCGTTCCAAGAGCAATTCAATCGTTTCGTGTGCCGTTTTCGAGTGGTGTCGCTCAGGGCGGCAAACGACTTTGGATTCTGCCTTACTGCGTGCCTGATTTCTTCGTAGGTCTTCGTGGCATCATGCTCAGATCTCATGAAGTTATTCGGAAAATCGCTCATTGCATCCCGGAATACAGACAGGTGATGCTGCCGGATCTGGTCAACCATTTGCAAACCGGTCGTTGGACAGAACAATCTGATCTCAGTAATCCGCTGGTTGATCGTTTCGTTGGAGAAGCCATCAGTGAGTGCCATGCGCCAAAAAACGCTGGCGATATCGGCGCCCTTTTGCGCTTGGCCTCTCTCCTTGGCGACATCTTCCGCTTGCTTCAACTGCTGGCGAAGTTTCGCGATCGTGAACGGGCCGTTGATCTGGGAAACACCTTCAGTAAAGGCGGAAACTTTTGTGGCCAATGGTGGCAGGGAAGGGCTTGGGGTCGCGACGGCAATAGGTTGGGAACTAACGCGTAGTGGCCCCTGTGGCTCCTCTGCTTGACCGTCGGACCAGGGCTGCCGCGCTGCTGCGATCTGGGGCGCTTCGAATGACTGAAGGATGTCCGCTGAGGTCACCATCTCCTTTGCGCGATCTTCGTAGAGCTTGGCGCGAAAAATCTGAGCAACCTGTTCCGCGCCCAACGCAGCAAGTCTTGCGTGCAGGTATGCTTCCAAAATCTGATACTCGTGTTCAGCGGCGTAGAGATCCACAGCGCCTTTGACTTCTTGGGCACACCACTTGGGGTTTAGGCGAGAGGGAGGAAAGCCATCCTTGATCCCGTCTTTCAAGAGGCTTTCGATCACGGTGCGCTGGATGGGTGCAGCAGTGCCGGGGGCTGCCGAACGGCCAGACATCCGCTGCATTTGCGACTGACGGCGCAGGGTATCTTCAGCCGTGCATCAAAGTACTGCGCGATCAGCTCTTCAGGGAGGGGGTCAATTACGAAAAGAAAGGCGTCCAGCATGGCTTCGAACTCTGTAATCAGTGTTCTGGACCACGTATGCGCCGTTTTCTCGTCTGTCGTCCCCAAGCGATGCGAATGGGACGAATAGATGTGGATAACCCCGGGATGCGGCGTCGAAAATGAAAGTGGCGGCCTTGGCGGTAAAAGTAGGTTTGGATCGCATGATGCCCTCTTGATGAGGGACACCGAAGGACTGACCTGTTCACCAGGAGTGCATGCGTTGTGACATCTAGGTGTCAGCAAAGCGCCGAAACACCCGAAAGCGTACGGAGCTAAATCCGAAAACCACACGTTTTCAATAGCTTGAAGGAAAGTTGGCTCCGGCGGTAGGGATCGAACCTACGACCAATTGATTAACAGTCAACTGCTCTACCGCTGAGCTACGCCGGAATACCGAGGCTGCGTATAGCAATGGCATTTGGCTCCGACAAGAGGGTTTTCGTCAAAAAGCACAGTTTATTTGCACAGGGTTTCCCGGGGTTATTTTGAGGCCGAAAAAACACTGTCCGGTTTGATGGGCGATTGTGTGAAAGCGCGGTTTTGTTGTTTTAAGTCAATAAGATGGGCAAGAACATTGCGGGTTGCGGCAGGCCAAAGGTGGGTGGCAACATCGCGATAGACGACCTTGGTGATGTCAGCGGCTGTTGCGCTGCGGGTGGAAAGAACCTCAAGAATCTGTGCTTCGCGTTGCAGCCGGTGGTCAATCAGCCAGTCAATGCGCTCACAGGCGTTTTCGACCACAGCACCGTGACCGGGCAGCAGGCGTGCGGGGGCGCGGCCCCGCAGCGCACGGCACGAGGCCATAAAGTCCGTCAAATCCCCATCGGGTGGCGAAACAAGCGAGGTTGCCCACCCCATGACAAGATCACCTGAAAACACCGTATCACCAGTTTCGAACGTCATATGATTGCCAAAATGACCCGGTGTCCAATGGGCGGTCAGCGCCCAATCCGTGGCTTTTACAGTGTCGCCATCTTTCAAAGTGACATCAGCGCGGAATATTTCGTCTCGGCCTTCGCCGCCTGCAAGATCCGCATGGGCCATCAATTCGGTCATGATATCCGATCGACCAGCATCAGGGCCGCCAAAGGCGAAGACGGGCGCGCCTGTGCGTTCAGACAGTTTGCGGGCAAGCGGGCTATGATCCAGATGGGCGTGCGTCACCAGAATGTGTGTGATGCGTTGGTCGGGCGTCAGCGCGTCCAGCACTGCGGCAAGGTGTCTGTCATCATCTGGGCCAGGATCGATCACCGCAACATCGCGCGTGCCAATCAAATAGCTGTTGGTGCCAAATCCCGTCAGGGGCGAGGGGTTTTCGCAAATCACGCGTCGGATGGCAGGGCTGCCAGCGCGGGTCAGATCATAGGGTGTTTGGTAGGTCAGGCTCATTTATCGGCTTTCTTCGTGGCACGGCTGCGTCTACCAATAGGTATGTTTTTTGCTTGGCTCAAACGATACATGCCGCGGTCCCTTTACGGACGGGCAGCGTTGATCCTGATCCTGCCTGTCGTGATGCTTCAGGTGGTGGTGGCGATTGCCTTTGTCCAACGCCATTTTGAGGATGTCACAGCACAAATGAGCCGCGTCGTTGGTCTTGAGATTGCCTATATTCTGGAAACCGTCGAGGCGGCGGCTGACAGGCAGCAGGCAGCACAGATCGCGCAAGAGAGCGGCCGCGCATTGGAATTGGACGTCAACTTGCAAGATGTGGATGTGCGCGACGACCGCCCGTGGTTTGACCTGACTGGCATGACCGTGCGGCGGATCTTGTTTGAAATGGTTGATCCGATTGACGCGATTGATCTGGCAAGTGACGGTGACCGCGTGTCGCTTGTTGCCGCGTCGCGATATGGCCCTGTGGCGATACGGTTTGATCGCGTGCGCGTGTCGCCTGACAATCCCCACCAGCTGTTTGTCTGGATGCTTTTCATCGGGATCGTGATGACGATCATCGCATATATCTTTTTGCGCAACCAGTTGCGTCCCATCAAACGAATGGCGGATGCGGCCACCGCCTTTGGCCGTGGTCAGATTGTGCCTTATTGGCCATCGGGCGCGACAGAGATGCGGCTGGCGGGCAATGCGTTTCTGGACATGCGCGCACGTCTGGACCGTCATGCACAACAACGGCGTATGATGTTATCGGGCATCAGCCACGATTTGCGCACACCGCTTACGCGCATGCGGCTTGGGTTGTCGTTGATTGAGGACGACACAACAGATCTGGAGCGTGACATCCAAGAGATGCAAAGCATGCTGGATGAGTTTTTGAACTACGCCAAAGACGGCAGTTCCGAAGATGTAGAGCGCACGGATATGGGCGCCCTTGTCAAAGACTGCGTGGATACCGCGATAAGGGCCAATCATCCCGTGACGCTGGACAGCCCGCCCGCGGGTATTGTGATGGCTGTAAAGCCCCTTGCGATCAAGCGGGCCTTGGACAATCTGATTTCCAACGGGGCCAAATACGGAGGCCGCGTGGCCGTCAGCGTTTCGCAAATGGACCGATCGGTCCGTATCCGCGTGGAAGATGACGGCCCCGGCATTCCAGCAGATCAACGCGAGGATGCGGTTAAACCCTTCACGCGTCTGGAAGGGGGGCGCAATCAAAACAAGGCATCGGGCGTTGGCCTTGGGCTGGCTATTGCCAACGATATCATGCGCGCACACGGCGGCACCTTGCGCCTGTCGCAGTCAGACCGGATGGGCGGCCTGCGCGCGGATATGATATTCAGCAAGTAGGACAGTTTTGTGTGGTAGGCCCGGCAGGACTTGAACCCGCAACCAAAGCGTTATGAGCGCTCTGCTCTAACCAATTGAGCTACAGGCCCACACATTTAGCGAGCTACCGAGACATGGCCGCGTCGTCAAGATCATCCCGTCAAAAGCCTTGCCCACCTAATGCAGGCAAATGTCATTTGCGTGATTGATTAGCCCAACAAAAAAATTCATAACGCCAGCGTTCGGGGGCATCTCAGCCTTCAAGACAATTCGGCTCACTTAGCGCGTTCGAAGGGACTCAAAATGACATATCTTTGGCGGTGGGTTGGCCGATTTTTCCTGTATCTGGTGCTGACCCTCATCTTTATCATGCTGCTCAATATCACCTTGCAGGCCGTTCTGGGCGTCAGCTTGGGACAGATGGGTGGGGTTGTGGCAACCTTGGTGCCTGCATTTTTGACGGGAATGCAATTTGCCAAAGCGGAAAAACGTGTCATGACGCGTTCTGAGATGATCAAATTTGCGGCCTTTGTGGTGGCCATTCAATTGCTTATGGGGCTGTTTATCACGCTGGCGTCTGGATTGGTGCCGATGGATACGCTTGCGCCAGGTGCATTGCTTTTGGTGATGGTAGTTTTGTTTGTCGTCTATACGGGTGTGGCTGTTTTGTTTCTTTTTCTGGGCGGTCGGGACGGGATCAAACGCTGATCGGGCGGCAAAAGACAGATTGGCCCTTTGACGCATTCGGGCGGACCTGTTAGCAGGCGGCAACATTTGATGGAGCTGCTTTCATGTCGACCGATACCCCTTCAAACAAGACTGGCCTAAGCTACGCCGATGCGGGCGTTGATATTGATGCGGGCAATGCGCTGATTGACCGGATCAAGCCTGCGGCGAAAGCCACCAATCGCGCTGGTGTTATGGCGGGGCTTGGCGGGTTTGGCGGGTTGTTCGACCTAAAGGCGGCTGGATATTCCGACCCGATTTTGGTTGCGGCAACAGATGGTGTTGGCACGAAATTGCGGATCGCGATTGATACGGGCAACGTTGACGGGGTGGGCATTGATCTGGTCGCCATGTGTGTCAACGATCTGATCTGCCAAGGCGCGGAACCGCTGTTCTTTCTGGATTATTTCGCAACGGGTAAGTTGGACCTGGACCATGCAACGCGCGTGATCAACGGGATCGCCAAGGGCTGCCAAGACAGCGGCTGTGCGTTGATCGGCGGGGAAACCGCTGAAATGCCTGGCATGTATGAAGGTGGCGATTTTGATCTTGCGGGATTTGCCGTGGGTGCGATGGAACGCGGTGTGAGGTTGCCTGCGAATGTCCAAGCGGGTGATGTTTTGCTCGGGATTGCATCGAACGGTGTGCATTCAAACGGCTATTCGCTGGTCCGTAAAATCGTAGATGTGTCGGGGCTTGGATGGGACGCGTCGTGCCCATGGACCGAAGGCACCTTGGGCGCGGCCCTGCTTGAGCCTACGGCGCTTTACGTCAAAGGCGCGGTTGAGGCGATCAAGCACGCAGATGCGCTGCATGCGTTGGCCCATATTACAGGCGGTGGCCTGACCGAGAATTTGCCGCGCGCTTTGCCAGATGGTCTGGCCTGTCAGATTGATCTGTCTGCCTGGGATCTGCCGCCTGTCTTTAAGTGGCTGGCCGAGGTCGGTGGTATTGCCGAGGCCGAGATGCTGAAAACCTTTAACTGCGGCATTGGCATGGTGGCTTTTGTTCCAGAGGGTAAGGTGGATGTGGTGACAGACGCTTTTGCGCGTGATGGTCACGTGGTCACCGCGATTGGGCAGGTCAGCGAGGGGCAGGGCGACGTCAGCTACACAGGCACGCTTCTGTGACACTCCGCGTGGCGATCCTGATTTCGGGCGGCGGTTCGAATATGGTTAAGCTTGTCGAAAGTATGAGCGGCGACCATCCCGCGCGCCCGTGTCTTGTTCTGTCCAATATTGCGGGCGCAGGTGGTTTGGACAAGGCGGATGCACTTGGCGTGGAAACGGCCACGGTTGCGCACAAGAATTTCGCCACCCGCGAGGCCTTTGAAGAAGCACTACATGCGCGGCTTGAACAATCTCGCCCCGATATCATTTGCCTTGCGGGGTTTATGCGTATTCTGACGGCCGGATTTGTGTCGAAGTGGGAAGGGCGGATGCTGAATATTCACCCGTCGTTGCTGCCTAAATACCAAGGTCTGAACACCCACCAACGGGCGATTGATGCGGGTGATTCCTTGCATGGGTGCTCGATTCATGAAGTTACAGCCCTGCTGGATGATGGTCCAATTTGGGGGCAGGCAACCGTGCGGGTGCAGAAAGAGGATACCGCTGAGGTGCTTGCAAATCGTGTTTTGGTCCAAGAACATAAGTTATATCCAGAGGTTTTGCGCAAGTTTGCTGCGGCGCAGCAAGGTTGATCGCCGCAACTTGTAAGTTTTAATTGACGCGGGGGTGTCAGATAAATTGGACAAAATTGCTATATATTGCTGATAAAAAAGGCTAAACCAGACTGAGCAATCGCGCATGCAAGGCGGGCAATCTTGCACAAATTACAATCGGCGGCCAAGAATGAAGATACTCACAACGACCCAAGATCTCGCAGAATTCTGCGATCGCGCCAAATCCCATGACTATGTTACGATCGATACAGAGTTTTTGCGCGAACGGACGTATTATTCCAAACTTTGTTTGATCCAGATGGCATTCCCCGGCGGTGGGGATGATGACGCTGTGCTGGTCGATCCATTGGTGGGCGAGATGTCACTTGCGCCGCTTTATGATCTTTTTCGCGATACGTCTGTCGTCAAAGTGTTCCACGCCGCGCGGCAAGATTTGGAGATCTTTTTTGTTGATGCACAGGTCTTTCCCAACCCGCTTTTCGATACGCAAGTGGCCGCCATGGTCTGCGGGTTTGGCGAACAGGTCGGCTATGAGACTTTGGTGCGCAAAATTGCCAAACAACCGTTGGACAAATCCTCGCGGTTCACGGATTGGTCGCGCAGGCCGCTGTCTGATGCTCAGAAAAACTATGCCTTGGCCGATGTCACACATCTGCGCCAGATTTATGAATTTCTGTCGGCAGAGCTTAAAAAATCCAATCGCTACAAGTGGGTAGAGGAAGAACTTCAAGTTCTCACAAGCCCCGAGACCTACCAGATGATCCCGTCAGAGGCTTGGCGCCGTGTCAAAACGCGCACCAATTCAGGACGGTTTATGGCGCTTGTTCAGGCTTTGGCAGAATTCCGGGAAACCTATGCGCAGACCAAAAATGTGCCGCGCAACCGTGTGTTGAAAGACGATGCGTTGCTTGAAATGGCCTCTATGAAGCCTGGATCCTTAAAGGATCTTGGTGGTGCGCGGTTGTTGATGCGCGAAGCACGCAAAGGGGACATTGCACAAGGTATTTTGGACGCTGTTCAAAAGGGTTTGGCCTGTCCGCCCGAAGCCTACCCCAAAGTCGCCAATACAAAGGCAAATCAGCAGGTGAATCCGGCCTTGGCCGATCTGCTGCGTGTTTTGCTGAAAGCAAAATGCGATACGACGGGCGTGGCACAAAAACTGGTTGCCACAGCGTCGGAATTGGATGCAATCGCCTCTGGTGATAGATCGACCGGATCGCTGCGCGGTTGGCGGGCCGAGGTCTTTGGCGACGATGCACTGCGCCTGTGCGAGGGCAAGATTGGCCTTGCTGCTGACGGCGAAAAGGTTGTTACCGTCGAATTAAAATAGGGCGGCGCGCCTTTAGCGGCGGACCGAGCGTGCGGTGTTTGACCCCAGAACACGGATGATCCGCACATTTTGCAACTGTTGATCCGTCGCGAACTGCCCAACGATAATTTCACGCGAGGCCTGCGAGCCCACTGGCGCACCTGCGCGGGGCGGGATCACGCGAAACTCATAGGTCAAGGTTGTTGGGTCGTCGCTTTCAACTTCCACAAGCTCGGCCTCATAAAACGCCTGGCTTTGCGGCACGCCTGTCGCGCGAACAATGGCACCACCTGCCACGCGTTCGATGGTCAGCTGGCTGACGTCTTGCACCAGCGGGCGGGGGTCGATCTCGACAGAAATGTCTTCGACCAAAGGCTGCACACGTTCGGGGCGTTCGCGATCAAACCAATTCACAGGGTTCACGCGGCTTTCGGCCAGACGCCCGCATGCAGAGACGCCGAGACCTATAGCCAAAATCAGACAGATGTGTCGTGCAATGCGGTGAAACGGACGTGCGGACATAGGCGTGTTCCTTGATCTTCTTGCGCAATGCCTATCGGATCGCTGCGGTTTTGAAAAGCAGCAGTTATGCGCGATTTGCCCCTAGACGTGCGGGCACGCGCCGCCTACCTGTTTGGAACAAACGTAAGTGCGAGAGAGACGGACCATGGCCAGCGAAAAATTTGAAGACCTTGCCGAAACATTCGAGTTTCTGGACGACTGGGAAGATCGGTATCGTCACGTCATCGATATGGGTAAGTCATTTGAGGGGTTGGACCCCGCGTTTCAGGTGCCCGCCTTCAAGGTCGACGGCTGTGCAAGCCAGGTTTGGCTGCGCCCGATGATAGAGGGCACCGGACCTACGGCGCAGTTCGACTTTCAAGGCGAAAGCGATGCGATGATCGTCAAAGGGCTGATCGCGGTTTTGCACGACCTTTACGCAGGGCTTACTGTTAAAGAGGTGGGCGAGGTTGATGCGTTGGCCGAGCTTGGACGTCTTGGGCTGAACGAACATTTGTCGGCACAACGGTCCAACGGTGTGCGTGCGATGGTCGAACGTATCCGCCTGACCGCGGCCGAGGCCGTGTCAGCCTAAGACCCTGCTGCCCATGTCTGTAGGGTGGTCTGAAGTTCGCCGTATCCCGTAAACCTGCGTTCAAACGCCAAACCCAGTCTGTCTGCATGGTGTCTGGCCAGATCGGTCAGGGCTGCATCATCGGTCTGGGCTTGGTAAACAAGGGTGGTGTAATTGCCAAAATACATGTCGCGAAGTTCGGGATGTCTATCCAACCCAAGCGGTTTCATCACAAAGGCATGGAACTGTCGCACCAGAAAGTCTGTCAGATAAAAACAGGTAACTTCCCCGCGGGCGGCAAATTCGGCATTGCCTTCGAAAAACGCATAGCAATGGGGGCCTTCCACCAGCTCAACGCCTAAGGCCGCACAGCGCTTTTGCAACATACCGCCCGTGCCGCAATCGGCATAGACCACATATATGTGGTCATAGGCTGCGCGATGTTGGGTCACGGCTGCTTCTACCGCATCTGGAATTGCGTTGGGCGTGTTGTGCAAAAGGGCAGGCAGACACGTCAGATCCATGTGGTCCCATCCATTGGCTGCCTTGAGGGCCAGTATTTCGCGGGCCAGCGCACCGCATGCAACCAAAAGGACAGAACCAGACCCATTGGCGGGCAAGCCCTGAACTGCGAGTGTGTTGTCGTCCATATGCACCAGTCCCAACAAAAAGCCCCGCCCGAACAGGGCAGGGCGGCATTGCGTAAAGCCTGCGTCGGGCCGTTATCCCGCAGCCATTTGGTTGTGTTTGCGCGCGACGAAGGTTTTGGCCGTTTCAACAGCGACCGCGGCATCGCGGCAGTAGGCATCAGCGCCGATTGCCTTGCCAAACTCTTCGTTCAGCGGGGCACCGCCCACCAAAACGATATAGTCGTCGCGCACCCCTTTTTCGACCATCGTATCAATGACAACCTTCATGTAGGGCATGGTCGTGGTCAAAAGCGCCGACATGCCAAGGATGTCAGGTTTTTCTGCTTCCAATGCGTCGAGGTAGCTTTCCACAGGGTTGTTGATCCCAAGATCGACCACTTCGAAGCCCGCACCTTCCATCATCATTGATACAAGGTTTTTGCCGATATCATGGATGTCGCCTTTGACCGTGCCGATCACCATTTTGCCAACGCGCGGCGCACCTGTTTCGGCCAACAGCGGTTTGAGGATGAACATCCCACCCTTCATCGCATTGGCCGCCAGCAAAACCTCTGGCACGAACAAAATACCGTCGCGGAAGTCATTGCCCACGATTGTCATGCCGCCGACAAGCGCCTTGGTCAAAATATCGTATGGGGCCCAACCGCGTTCGAGAAGGATGTTTACGCCTTCTTCAATCTCTTCTTTGAGGCCGTCATAAAGGTCGTCAAACATCTGCGCGACAAGCTCTTCATCGTTCAGATCGGCGAGGATGATATCGTCTTCTTCGTCGGACATCGGGTCTTCCTTATTCAGGGCGCAGTCAGTTGCGCTACGTTTCCTACTCTCGAATATGGCAGAAAGATTTTTGTCTAACCTAGGGCATTTGCGACATAGATCGCTGTCTGGCCGACGCTGGTGCGACAACTTGCACGTTTTTTTGACAAAACGGTCTAGGCACTGCGTTTGGATCTTCGGGTGCGGCGGGGGGCAGGGCCGGCGCCGTCTGTGCCGTCAGAGGCAGATGAAAAACCGCCCAAAGCCTCTGTGATCTGATCAAGCGTCGGCTTGGATGCGGGGCTGCGCGTTTCAAGCGCTGCACGCATCGCGCGCAGGTGCTCGGGCGTGGTGCCACAGCACCCGCCGATGATCGTTGCGCCACTGTCGCGCGCAAGGCAGGCATAGTCGGCCATCAGATCAGGCGTGCCATCATAATGGATATGTCCGTCGTGGTATTTGGGGATACCAGCGTTGCCTTTGGCAATCAGCGGGACAGTTGGCGCGCAGGCGCTGAAGCCTTGAACGGTGCGCAGCAAGTCCGATGCGCCGACCCCGCAGTTTGCACCAAAGGCAATGGGGGCATGTTCCAGTTTGCCGACCTTGCGCACCATATCTGCGCTGGTCACACCCATCATGGTGCGTCCGGCCGTGTCAAAGCTCATGGTGCCGCACCAGGCCATACCCGCCAGTGAAAACGCCTTGGAGGCAGCCGCGAATTCTTCAAACGCCGAGATCGTTTCGACCCAAGCGACATCCGCGCCACCTTCTTTTAGACCTTCGGCTTGTTCGTGAAACATCTCGACCGCTATGTCGAAGGTCAGGCTACCCATTGGGGCCATAATCTCGCCCGTTGGTCCGACCGATCCGGCGACCACCACGTCGCGGCCCGACGCATCGGCGATGTCGCGGGCGATTTCGGCACCTGCTTTGTTCAGCTCGCGCACGCGACTTTGCGCATTATGCAGCGTCAATCGAGACGCATTTGCGCCGAATGTGTTGGTTAAAAACAGATCACTGCCAGCCTCTACCGCACCGCGATATAGGGTTTCGATACGATCAACGTGATCGACATTCCACAATTCGGGCGGGTCACCCGCACCAAGCCCCATGTTGAAAAGGTTTGTGCCGGTTGCGCCATCCGCCAAAAGCCAGTCGCGCTTGGACAGAAGATCGCTGAGTGCATTTGGATGGGTCATGACGCGTTCCAATCGTTGTGTCAGGGGCCCAATCGCAAATTGATGCACATTATGCAAATTCATAATCGGCATGATTATTATGAGGTGGCGGTGGTTTCACCTTTGTGGATGTGTCGCGTTACCTCAACGCCGCCCCAGAACAGATCCCAACGTGACGGCGCACAAGCGTAAAGCGGTTGCCAATCGGGCGCAAAAGCCTGTTTGAACTGGCGCAGTCCATCGCCCTTTGTGGCGTCAGACAGTGCGTTTTGTAAAAAGCTTGCGGTTGCATCGCGCGGTCGCGGGGCGGCGGCCAGCGAGATGGATGCAAGACCTGCCTGTTTGGCCGCATCAAGGGCCGCAACGATCAGCGTGTGCGCGGTGCCATCAGGTGCGTCTGTCCCAATGCGAACAAGGTCCAGTGTCCAATGGTGGTGCCCCGTATGAAAGCTGACGAAGCCGACCATTTGCTGGTTATAATAGGCGCCCAAGACAAGCTGGTCAGATAACCATGCCTGATCCATGCGTCCCATGGAAAATCCGCGTTCATTTTTATTGCGGTCCACCCAATCGCTTGCGACGCGTTGCAAGCAATCATGGGGCAGGGCGCTGTGGAACGTCCGGACGGAAACCGCCGCGCGCTTGGCTTTGCGTAATTTGCGCCGTACTTGACGAAACTCGGGGCCGGGCATGTCGGGGGCGGGATGTGTCGGGGTTTCGGCCTCATCAGAGATATGCATCGTCGTCCAGCCAAGGCGGCGGGCCGTCGCGGCCGTCTCCTGATTGCACTTATAGATGAAGGGGCGATATCCATGTGCCTTGGCGTGCTGGTCAAGGGCGGTGAGGGCGTTGGTGGCGGGGTCGGTGATCGGGTCGAACAGCACAGCAAGAGTGTTGCGCAAGGGGCGGGCCAGCCATGTGCCTGCCCCGTTTGCATCGGTCAGGATTTTCGAGCCTGCCGCACGCATCAATAGCGTTTCGCTGCGTTTCGCCTGGGCGGCTTGCGACAGCATTTTGGGTGATGGGTTGGCGAGGGTTGTTTGCGACAGCTGTTGTGATGTGCGGTCCAAGACCAAAACACCGACGGCCAGACCCGCAGGTAATGCGTAGTAAACAAGCCGGAACGCCAGCAAAGAGGCGACAACTTGCGCAGTGTCGGGGCTGGTGGGAAGTGCTGCAAGACCCGCCAGTAAGGCCAAATCAAACGGCCCGATGCCTGCAGGTGTGTTGGAAATCAGCGCGGCCCCAAGGCCCAGAAGGTAAAGCGCGAAGAGGTCAGCAAAGGCAATTCCGTCTGGCATAAGGGCAAAAAGCGCAAGAGCCGCGGCGGCCGTATCAAGTGCGGTCAGCGCAAGCATCTGCGCGCAGGCCCTTAGGGTGGGGATATGCACAGTGCGTCCGAAAAACCGAAGCGTGCCGAGATTGCGCCCAAGCGTCAACAGAACGGCGATGCCGATCAGAAATGCGATGCTTAGAACAGCCAAATCGGTTCGAAGGCCAAGGACCAGAAGGGTGATCGCCGTAAGTGTACCCCAAGCGAGGATGAAGCTGATCGCGACGGAGGCTGTCATTGCGCCGGATTTCATGACCCCCAGAGATGGCAGAAGTCGCCAACGCAAAAGGCTGCCCACAAGTGCGCTTGCGCCTGTGGCTTGGCCCAGGCCCACGGCTGCCATGCCTGCGATCCGCGTTCGCCGCATCGCGATGCCCGTTTTCAGGGTGCGATGCCAGATGCCGTCATAGCCACCCACCGCCCAAAAACTGATTGCGGTCCAAAAAAGCGCCATGAGCCATGCCGCTGCGGAAATATCCTTCCACGCGGCGCGAAGATCTTCCCAACTGGGAAGCGGCACTGTTTGCGCAATCCACACCAGGCACGCAATCACCACCACCAAAGGCGCGAAAAACCGCAACAGACGCAACACTTTTGTGCGCTTGGTCGCGCCGATGTTTTGGCCGTGGCCAAGTTTTTCAAAAGAGCTGTCTACAGTCATATGCCTGCAACTATGCTTGGCGGATCGTGTCGCCGTTTGGGGAAGAAAGGTGGCACCGAATATTTGCAATGCTAGTAAGGTCATTTAGGTCTGCATGCAATTTGTCAAAAATGTCGCGTTCTCCGTGCGGTTGCATGCCCAATTTGACCAGTTTTGCGGCATATGCATCGGGGGCAGGGTGATCCATGAGAGCCGCGGCCCAAAGTCCGGCAGCGCGATGTTTGGCCGTGCGCTGGCGAAATTCGGCGTCAGCGTCTAGGGCAAACTGGCTTTCAAACGCATGTTCGCGGCCCTTAAGAAATGTCATGGTCCAACCTACTTTCCGTCTTTGACTGGTGTAGGTGTTATATCCATCCAGCATGAATGCCGTCTTAACAGCCAACAAAAAAGAGGGGCCGGAGCCCCCCTTTGATCCGGTTTATTTGTCTAAAACCCTAGAGTTCTGACATGATCTGTTCTTTGGCCACGGCCATCAGTTCTGCCATTTTGGCGCGCAGGGTTGTTTCGTCGACCTTATCGCCCAGATCGCCTGCGACTTTACGATAGACATCTTCGTGACCCGCTTCTTCGAAATCGGATTTTACGACCTCTTTTGCATAGGCTTCGGCATCATCGCCCGATTTGCCCATCAGGTCGGCCGCCCAGAGGCCAAGGAGTTTGTTGCGTCGCGCATCCGCCTTGAACTGCATTTCGGCATCGTGGGCGAATTTGTTTTCGAATGCGTTTTCGCGGTCATCAAAAGTGCTCATCTGGGGTTGGTCCTTGTTATCCATTGGCTCGTGTTGAATATGGCGACGAACGCGGGCTATCGCAAGGCGACAGTGACGCGCTTGCGACAATGATGCGCTTGGCGTATGAGATGGCGCGAGTCTGCGGGTGGGCAAAGGCCCGATCATCGACGCAGACGCTTGATCACGGAGATCCCCGATGGCGCGTCGCAAACTTGTGTATGAAGGCAAGGCCAAAATTCTTTACGAAGGTCCAGAGCCCGGAACCTTCGTGCAGTATTTCAAAGATGATGCCACAGCTTTTAACGCCGAGAAAAAGGACGTTATCGAAGGCAAAGGCGTGTTGAATAACCGCCTTTCGGAATTCTTCATGACGGGGTTGGCGCAAATCGGTATCCCGACGCATTTTATCAAACGGCTGAACATGCGGGAGCAATTGATCCGTCAGTGCGAAATTATTCCGCTGGAAGTGATTGTGCGCAACCGTGCGGCGGGCTCTATCGCCAAGCGACTTGGCATGGAGGAGGGCACAGTGTTGCCGCGCCCGATTGTCGAATTTTCCTATAAAGACGACAGCTTGGGCGATCCTTTGGTACCCGAAGAATATATCATCGCGTTCGGATGGGCGTCGCAGCAGGATTTGGACGACATCATTGCGATGGCACTGCGGGTCAATGATTTCATGTCGGGGCTGATGTGCGGTGTCGGCATCACATTGGTGGATTTCAAGATCGAAATTGGCCGCGTGTGGGATGGTGATTACCAGCGTTTGATCGTTGCGGATGAAATCAGCCCCGACAGCTGCCGCCTGTGGGATCAGAAAACAGGCGAGAAACTGGATAAAGACGTGTTCCGCCGTGATCTCGGGGATTTGGCCGACGCCTATACCGAAGTGGCGCGTCGTCTGGGTGTGTTGCCTGCCAACGTCAGCAATGCCAGCAAACCAACACTTGTGAATTGAAGGACGAGCAAAATGAAAGCACGTGTGCATGTAATGTTGAAAAACGGTGTGCTGGACCCACAGGGCGAGGCCGTCAAACACGCCCTTGGAACGCTTGGGTTTGAGGGTGTTGATGGCGTGCGTCAGGGCAAGATCATCGAGCTTGATCTGGCCGATGGGACATCCGAAGCGACTGTCACTGAAATGTGCGAAAAGCTTTTGGCCAATACTGTGATCGAAAGCTACCAGATCGAAATCGCCTTATAGATGCGCGCTGCCGTTCTGCATGGCGTTCGCCAACCACTGAGCATCGAAACCGTTGCAGACCCCGATTGTCCGCCAAATGGCGTTGTTGTGCGGGTGCTGTCGTCTGGCGTGTGCCGAAGTGATTGGCATGTGTGGTCGGGTGGTGACGCGATAGCACTGCCGCTTATCCCGGGCCATGAATACTGTGGAGAAGTTGTTGCCGCAGGGGCCAATGTGCAGCGCTGGCGCGTGGGGGATCGCGTGATTGCGCCGTTTATTTTGGCATGCGGTCAGTGCCCGTCTTGCGCATCGGGGCATCAAACGACGTGCGCGACCCAAGTTTTGCCCGGTTTCAACTGCAATGGATCTTTTGCTGAATTTCTGGCGGTCCCGCATGCCGATGCAAACCTGACGGCCTTACCAGATGAACTGGCACCGCCTTTGGCGGCTGCCCTTGGCTGCCGTGTGACAACCGCGTGGCATGCTTTGACGGATCGCGCGGCGTTGCGGGCAGGCGAAACGGTTGCGATTTTTGGCGGCGGGGGAATTGGTCTGTCGGTTTTGTTGCTGGCAAAGGGATTGGGCGCACGTGTCATCGTTGTCGATATCGATGCCGATAAATTGTTATATGCCAAAGGATTAGGGGCCGATCTTACAGTAGATGCGTCCAAAACAGATGCGGTGTCTGTGATCCACGCGTGGACGAACGGTGGCGCGGACCTGAGCATCGAAGCACTGGGCATGCCGCAAACAACCATTCCCGCCTTGAAGGCCTTGGGCAAACTGGGGCGTATGGTGCAGGTGGGAATGCCCGCAGGCGATCACACGGTCATGCCAATCCCGATGGATGTTGTCTATGGCCAGCAACTCAGTGTGTTTGGCACGCGCGGGATGCCAGCGTGGAAATACCCGTCGCTTTTGTCCTTCATCCAGACCGCAAAGATTGATCTGACCCCGCTGGTCACCCGCACAATCGCCCTGAGCCAGGCAAGCGAAGCTGTTGCGGCCTTTGATGCACCAGCCCCGCCGGGAATTGCCGTTATAACTGATTTCGCGGGATAGACTCATGCGTCTGTGCCGACTAAACCCGCGCTAACATTCAAAAGGATCATCGCCATGAAAGCCGCTGTCATCGTTTTCCCAGGATCGAATTGTGATCGCGATATGAAGGTCGCTTTGGAACAGGCGGGCGCGGATGTCACAATGGTGTGGCACAAAGATGCGAACCTTCCTGACAACGTCGATTTGGTGGCCGTTCCGGGTGGGTTTTCTTTTGGCGACTACCTGCGGTGCGGTGCGATTGCGGCGCAATCACCCGTGTGCCAAGCGGTTGTGGATCACGCCAAACGGGGTGGCTATGCGCTTGGGGTTTGCAATGGTTTTCAGGTGCTGACCGAAACGGGCCTTTTGCCGGGCGCTTTGATGCGCAATGGCGCATTGAAATTTGTGTCGAAAACCGTCGGATTGCAGGTTGTGACCTCCAACAGTGATTTCACCAATGGTTATAACGCGGGCGATATCTTGCAAATTCCTGTGGCCCACCACGATGGCAACTACTTCGCAAATGATGCGCTTTTGGAAGTGTTGCAGGGGGATGACCGCATTGCCTTTACCTACGAAACGCCGATCAACGGAAGCCGTGCGGATATCGCAGGTGTTCTGTCTGAAAACCGCCGCGTTTTGGGGATGATGCCACACCCCGAACGCGCCATTGACCCGCTGCACCCAAGCACAGATGGTCAGGCGATGTTCCGCGCATTGGTTGACGGATTGGTCAACGCCTGACTTGGCAGCCAGCGGGCAGGGCGGTAGTCTGACCCAATGGCGCTGCAAGATACATCCCTGTCAGATCGACCCCAACGTGATCGTGGCGCGATGAGTTGGCGTGTGCGCGCCTTGCTTTTGCTGTTGTTTGCGCTGGCGGGTGTCACAATTTGGATCACCAATTTAATCCTGACAGAACGGTTCACGGAAACCACGCGCAACCGCGCCGAGGTGCGTCTTACCCTCTATAGCGCCAATATCCTGTCCGAATTGCAACGCAACGCCATTGTGCCACAGCTTTTGGCACGTGACCCGACGTTGATTTCGGCACTGAACGCGGCGGACTATTCGCAAACAACGCAGCGGTTGATTTCCTTTGTGGATGAAATTGGTGCGGCGTCCTTGATGCTCATGGATATTGACGGGCGCGCTGTGGCCACCACCAACCGTGAGGAACTGGGATCAACCCATCGCACCAAGGCCTATTTCGTGGATGCGCTGCGCTCGAACGACACTGTGTTTACATCCGAAGAGCGGGAAGAGGGCGGCTTTGCCTTTCGCTATTCGCGCAGTGTTTTGGTGGGCGGAGAACGGCTTGGTGTTGTTGTGGTCGAGGTTGATCTGCAAAAGTTTGAACGCAGTTGGGCGGGCATTTCGGACGCTGTTTTGGTCACCAACAGTGAAGGCACGATTATCCTTGCCACCGAACCGCGCTGGCGCGGGCAGGCAGAAGTGGCCGCGCTGAGTGATACGTCTGTGCCCACGGCTCTGCAGCGTGCGCTGCAGGCAACGGCCGATTGGAACACCACGCCAGACGCTTATCTGAGCGGTCGTGGGGTGATGCGGCTGGAGGCGCGTATTCCGTTTCGCGGCTGGCGGCTGGCCAGTTTCACATCTTTTGAATCAGTGCGCGAGCGTGTGAACGGCGTGCTGGCGCTTGAGATTATGGCCTTTGCAATTCTACTGGCCTTGGCGTTCTATTTTCTTAACCGGAAATCTGCATCCCTTGCCCGTGTGTTCCAACTGGAAAGTGCGGAATTGCGGGCGCTGAACGCGCGACTGCAACAAGAGATTGCAGAGCGTCAAAGGGTGCAGGCGGATCTGAAAAGCGCCGAACAAACCTTGGCGCAATCCTCGAAATTGGCGGCTTTGGGCGAAATGTCCGCGGCGGTCAGCCATGAATTGAACCAGCCGCTTGCGGCGATGAAAACCTATCTGGCAGGGGCCAAGCTGTTGTTGCAGCGCAAACGCTCCGAAGAGGCTTTGTCGTCGTTCGCGCGGATTGATGATCTGATCGAACGGATGGGGGCGATCACCCGTCAGCTTAAATCCTACGCGCGCAAGGCAGGTGACAGTTTTGAACCTGTGAACTGCGAAGAGGCGATCAATTCGGCGCTTGCGATCATGGAGCCGCAACTAAAAAGCCGAACCGTGCAGATCACCAAAACCATGCCACCGATGGACGTATTGGTCATGGCCGATCGGCTGCGGTTGGAGCAGGTCATCATTAACCTTTTGCGCAACGCGCTGGATGCGACGCGCTCCAGTGATGATCCTGCGCTGGATATCTTGCTGACGGTGGGGGACGAAGTTCTGCTGGCGGTGCGTGACAATGGCACGGGGATCGAAAACCTCGATGATCTGTTTGAGCCGTTTTACACCACCAAACAACCCGGAGATGGGGTCGGGCTTGGGCTTGCCATATCGTCTGGCATCGTGGGCGACCTTGGAGGACGTCTGACCGCGCGGAATGCCGCCAATGGCGGGGCTGTTTTTGAGGTACGGCTTCCCATTTACCGCGAAGACGCAGACAGTGGTGTCGCGGCGCAATAAGATCGAGCGGCGCAAAAAGCACATCAAGAAGGAGCCATAAGTCATGGTGAAACCAATGAAAATTGCGATTGTGGATGATGAGCGTGATATGCGCCAGTCCATCAGCCAGTGGTTGGCCCTTTCAGGTTATGAAACAGAAACCTTTGCCAGTGCCGAGGATGCCTTGAAAGGCCTTGAGCAAGACTACCCCGGCGTCGTGGTGAGCGATATCAAAATGCCCGGCATGGACGGCATGCAGTTTCTCAAGCGCCTTATGGCCGTCGATAGCGCGCTGCCCGTTATTATGATCACAGGGCATGGTGACGTGCCTATGGCGGTCGAGGCGATGCGGGTCGGCGCGTTTGATTTTCTTGAAAAGCCATTCAACCCCGATCGCATGTCCGAATTGGCCAAAAAGGCCACTAAAGCCCGCCGTCTGACGCTGGACAACCGCGCCTTGCGCCGCGAGCTTTCAGATGGTGGTGCACTGATGAAAAAGCTCATCGGGGTCAGCCCCGCGATGGAGCGGCTTAAAGAAGACATTCTGGATCTGGGGCAGGCGGACGGCCATGTTCTGATCGATGGTGAAACGGGCACTGGCAAAACGCTTGTCGCGCATGCGCTGCATGCGGTTGGCGCGCGCGCATCGAAGCGATTTGTTATCGTAAGCTGCTCTGCCTTCGAAGAGAACGCGCTGATTGAGCGGCTGTTTGAACCGGGCAGCGATGGCAGCATCCCTGCGATTGAAGAGGCCCGAGGCGGCACTTTGGTGCTGGAAGACATCGAAAGCCTGTCGGATGCCGCCCAAGCGCGGTTGTTGCAGGTCATCAACGAACAGGGCTCTCCTGCGGAAACACGCATTGTTGCCATCTCGAACCTGCAAGAGCAGGGCCGCACATGCGAAGATGTTTTGCGTGGCGATTTGTTTTACCGCCTTGCCGCGTTGCGGATCACCGTGCCGCCGCTGCGCAAACGCGGTGAGGATATTTTGACCCTTTTCACCCGTCTATCTGATCAATTTGCCGAAGAATACGGCTGCGATGCGCCGCAGGTCAGTGCACAAGAAGCGGCCCAGTTGTTGCAAGCCCCTTGGCCCGGCAACGTGCGTCAGTTGATCAATATCGCCGAACGGGCTGTGTTACAAAACCGCCGTGGCTCTGGCTCGATCACATCGCTTCTTATGGCTGATACCGATCAAATCGCGCCGGTTATGACCACCGAAGGCAAGCCGCTTAAGGAATATGTCGAAGCGTTTGAACGGATGCTGATCGACAACACAATGCGTCGCCACAAAGGCAGCATCGTCAGTGTAATGGAAGAACTTTGCCTTCCGCGCCGCACATTGAACGAGAAAATGGCCAAATACGGGCTGCAGCGATCTGACTACTTGGCCTAGCACAACCATCGCGTGTCGGCGCAATTTGCCCACTGTGCGTCTTTGTCCATTGTATTTCATATCATACTGTCGTTATGTGTAAGGACGCGGGCTCAAAAGTGGTGCCGCGGTATGAGTTTCGCTGATTTGTCGTGGAGACCGCATAAAGCGGGAAAAGACCAGACAGATCAGACCGAGAGCGGGTCATTTGACCCAAGAGTAATTGGCCCGATCCCTGCTTTTGCAGATGGATGCGGGCGATAAAACGGGCGCACCGCACAAAAGCGGCCAGCGTCGGAGAAGAAACGCGATGACGCGCGCGACGATAGGACAGCAGCAGATGACAGGCCTTTTCGGCCTGCCTGTTGACGGGTCTTTCGCACTGCACATCGCCTCAGATAGACACCCATCCGATCAACTGTTTACGCGTTTCAGGCCACCGCCTGGGATGTTTAAGCGTTTGGGCGGACGGTGCGAATGGATACAATGCCTAAAAAGATGCTTATTGACGCCACACACGCCGAGGAAACACGCGTTGTAGTAGTTGATGGAAACAAAGTTGAAGAGTTTGACTTTGAATCCGAAAATAAACGCCAGCTTGCAGGAAATATTTACCTCGCCAAAGTTACACGGGTGGAACCTTCGCTTCAGGCGGCTTTCGTGGACTATGGTGGAAATCGCCACGGGTTTCTGGCGTTTTCGGAAATTCATCCTGACTACTATCAAATTCCTGTTGCGGACCGAGAGGCGCTTTTGGCCGAAGAGCGCGCGTATGCCGAAAGCCTGAAGGCGCAGGAAGAGGAAGAAGAAAACAAACCCAAGCGCGGGCGCCGTCGTGGCGGTCGCGGGCGGTCCAAGGCGCAATCTGCCAAGCACGATGATGCCGTTGTGACAGCCGAGGTCGCGGACGACGCTGTGCCCGGAATGGAGACGATTGATCTGGATGCAGATGCGCCAGAAGGATCCTCGCCGATGGAGCTGGTGGGCGAAACACCCGTTGAAACACCTGCCGCTGACGAGGTGAGTTCTGATGCAGGCGAGGGGGCAGATGATGCGCCTGCGCTGAAAAAAGACACCGCAGCACAGAACGACACAGATGACGACACTGATAACAGTGATGAGGATAGCGCACCTACGGCATCCGACAAAGACGACAGCATTGACACTGTCGCCGATGACGATGACGCCGAAGAAGTGCGCCGCGTGCGCAAGCCACGTCCGCGTCGCTACAAAATTCAGGAAGTGGTCAAGGTTCGTCAAATCCTGCTTGTGCAGGTTGTCAAGGAAGAGCGCGGCAACAAAGGTGCCGCACTTACCACATACCTGAGCCTTGCTGGCCGCTATTGTGTTTTGATGCCAAATACAGCGCGTGGCGGCGGTATCAGCCGCAAGATCACCAATGCAGCGGACCGCAAAAAGCTCAAAGAAATTGCCAATGAAATTCAGGTTCCTGACGGGGCTGGCCTGATCGTGCGCACGGCGGGGGCCAAGCGGACCAAGTCGGAAATCAAGCGCGACTATGAGTATTTGCAACGCCTTTGGGAACAAATCCGCGAGCTGACCCTCAAATCCATGGCACCTGCCAAGATTTACGAGGAAGGCAACCTGATCAAACGCTCCATCCGCGACCTTTACAACCGCGAGATTGATGAGGTCTGGGTTGAGGGCGAGGTTGGGTATCGCACGGCAAAAGATTTCATGAAAATGATCATGCCGAGCCACGCCAAAAACGTAAAGCGTTACGAAGACAGCCTGCCGCTGTTTGCACGTCATCAGGTCGAAACCTATCTGGCGGGCATGTTCAATCCAACGGTGCAACTGCCATCGGGCGGCTATATCGTAATTGGCGTAACCGAAGCGCTTGTGGCTGTTGATGTGAACTCGGGTCGCGCCACGAAAGAGGGCAGCATCGAACAAACCGCTCTCAAGACCAATCTTGAAGCCGCCGATGAGGTGGCGCGACAGCTGCGTCTGCGCGACCTTGCCGGTTTGATCGTAATCGACTTCATCGATATGGACGAGCGCAAGAATAATTCAGCCGTTGAAAAGCGGATGAAAGACAAGCTCAAGACCGACCGCGCCCGTATTCAGGTGGGTCGCATCTCGGGCTTTGGCCTGATGGAAATGTCGCGCCAACGCCTGCGTCCAGGTATGTTGGAGGCCACAACACAGCCCTGTCACGCCTGTCACGGCACGGGGCTTATCCGGTCCGATGACAGCACGGGCCTGTCGATCTTGCGCCAGCTGGAAGAAGAAGGCGTGCGCGGTCGCACCAAAGAGGTATTGGTCAAATGCCCCGTTGGTATTGCCAATTTCTTGATGAACATGAAGCGCGAACACATCGCCCAGATCGAAGAACGTTATGGCATGTCTGTGCGGATCGAAGGTGATCCTGCTTTGGTAAGCCCTGATTTCTCGATGGAGAAATTCAAGACAGCCAGCCGCGTTGTCAAAGCCGCTGCACCTGTGGTTTCGGTGGATGCTTCGATCATGGCGGGCATCGATGATGATGTGGAAGAGGCAGAAGCTGAGGCCGCCAAGCCAGCCGCGACCGAGGACGAACAGCAGCCCAAAAAACGCCGTCGTCGCCGTCGTCGTCGTCGGGGCGGCAATGACAACCGCGATGACGCTGCAAGCCAAGACGACGCCAAAGACGCGTCGGCGGATGAAACACCTGCGCAAGCAGATGCAGACGCCGACACACCGTCTGAAGAGGCCGCTGAGGAAAAACCAAAGCGCCGGTCACGCAGCCGCAAAAAAGCCGATGTTGCACCAGACGCAGAGGTAGAAGCGGAGGCAGAGCCGAAAGCAGACACAGAAGACGCGCCTGCCGAAAAGCCCAAGCGCAAACGCGCACCGCGTAAGACTGCGGCGCAAAAACGGGCAGAAGAAGAGGCAAAAGCGGCAGAGGATGCAACGCCCGATACGCCAGCCGCGCCAGCAGAACCTGCCCAGGCCGAGGAGAAGCCCAAGCGCAAACGCGCACCGCGCAAAACCGCAGCGCAAAAACGGGCGGAAGAAGAGGCCCAAGCAGCTGACGCGCCTGCGCAAGAACCCGTCCTTGAAACGGTCGCACCCGCGCAGCCCGAGCCCGTGGCCGAGACGCCTGCGGCTGACACGCCGAAAGCGGATAAGCCCAAGCGCCGCGGATGGTGGAACCTTGGCAAATAGCCACCGGTGATCTGATCTTAAAAGCCGCGCCTGCCAAGCAGTGCGCGACTTTTTTATTCAGGCTTTTTGAATGAAGTAGATCTGAGCGGCGCCTTGATCTTGCATTTCAAGCAACACATTCCCGCTTTCTGCACAAAAGTGAGGAATATCCACGATGGCTGCGGGGTCATCGGCCTGCACCCGCAAAATCTGACCCGCGGTCAACGCCATCAGGCGTTTGCGCGCTTTCAACACGGGCAAGGGGCACAAAAGCCCCAAGGCATCTAGATCGGCATCAAAACTCATACCAGCGACATAGGTGTGATGTTTCATTCTGTCCACGCCATTGTGACTCCAAAGAGTGGTTTGCCCCTTTGCCTTCCGGGCCAAAGTGCATATTCATGGGCGCTATGTTGGATATTTCTGTTTTGGACGTCACACTTTTGCCTGCGATGGGCATTGCGCTGGTTGCGGGAATCATCTCGTTTCTAAGCCCCTGTGTTCTGCCTATCGTGCCGCCGTATCTGGCCTATATGGGCGGTGTCAGTGTGGGCGAGATGGAAGAAAAGCGCGGTGCGCGCGCCAAGGCGCTTGGCACGGCATTGTTTTTTGTTATGGGCCTGTCCACCGTTTTCATTCTATTGGGGTTCACCACATCCCTGATAGGGTCGTTTTTTCTGCAAAACCAGAATTGGTTTGTCAGCGTATCAGGCATCGTGATTATGGTGTTCGGGGCCCATTTTCTTGGGATATATCGCATCGGGTTTCTGGACCGTGAAATGCGTATGGATGCAGGCGATCAGGGCGGATCGGCGTTTGGTGCCTATGTTCTGGGACTTGCCTTCGCCTTTGGGTGGACGCCTTGCATCGGGCCTCAACTGGGCGCGATCCTGTCACTGGCCGCATCAGAGGCAAATGCCACACGCGGCACCGCGCTGTTGGCCGTTTATGCCATAGGGTTGGGTATACCGTTTTTGCTTGTCGCGGCGTTCTTTCCGTCACTCACAGGGGTGATGACGTGGATGAAGCGCAATATGGATCGGATTGAACGGGTCATGGGCCTGCTTCTTTGGACGGTAGGGCTGATGATGCTGACGGGTAAGTTTACCGATTTCAGCTGGTGGCTGTTGGAACGCTTTCCTGCATTGGCCGTCTTGGGCTGATCCTTGCGACTGTTCCGATTGTTTTCTTAATTTTGCCCAAAATGCGCGGTAGGGTTGCGACAATCCAGTGTGAGGGCAGGTGATGCGACCCAATCAAACCAATGTCGTGACCAAGCGGAAGGTCTTTTATATCCCGGGATATGATCCGATTCATCCGCGGCGCTACCGCGAGCTGTTCCGCAAAGAGTCAAAGGCGCAGGCTGAAATCAGCGGCTACGCGATGGCGCTGGCCCCCAAAACGACCGAAGGCCCCTATGGCTGGCATGTGGTTGGTAATGTCGAGGGTCAGACAGTTCATTCGGACGTTGAGGTTTTGGTGTGGTCCGACATCGTGCGCGACAGCATGGATAACTCGATCCCTGCAACCTACGCCGCACTTGTGCGCACCGCATGGACCTACATCTCAAGCGGCGCGTTGCGCCGGTTGATGTGGTTGCGCAAAGGGCCGGTGATTGCCGCACTCTATCCGGTGCTGTTTCTTATCCTTCAGGCACTTTTGGCCATATGGGTGTTTTCGGTCGTGCTACGGCTTGGGGTTTGGCTAACCGGTCCTCTCTTGGGGAGTTTTGCAGGACCGCTTTTCGGGATTGCAGGACTGGCCGCGGGGTGGGCACTGCTCAGTTGGTTTAAAAAGCGCGACAACAAGTTTTTCGCCTATTATCTGATGCATGACTACAGCTATTCGGCGCGGACCAAGGGCGCCAATCCCCCCGAACTTGAGGCCAGAATGGCAGAATTTGCCGCGCAAATTGCCCAAGGGCTGCAAGAGCCTGTGGATGAGGTTTTGGTGGTGGGCCATTCGTCGGGCGCGCATCTGGCCGTATCGATTCTGTCCGATCTGATCCGCGATGGCCGTGTGCCCCAAAACGGTCCCGCACTTTCGTTTCTGTCGCTCGGGCAAGTTGTGCCGATGGTCAGCTTCTTGCCTCAGGCGCACCGTCTGCGCGCCGATCTGAATTTCCTGTCGACCCGTGATGAGCTTGCGTGGATCGACGTCACCGCACCCGGCGATGGCTGCGCCTTTGCGCTGTGCGATCCTGTGGCGGTGTCAGGGGTTGCACCTGAGGGCCAGCAATGGCCGCTTGTGATCTCGGCGGCCTTTACGCAAACGCTGTCACCAGAGCGGTGGAAGGCGCTGCGCTGGCGCTTTTTCCGACTGCATTTCCAGTATCTTTGTGCCTTTGATAACCCTGCAGATTACGACTATTTCCAAATTATTGGCGGGCCACGCACATTGGGTGAACGCTATGCCGAACGCGCCCCATCGAAATCCCGTATTGACATCGCAGCGAGTAAATACACAAGCCTTGCGGCATGACGCAGCCGCCCAAGCCCCCCAAACCAGCGGCGCGCCCAGAGCGCGTGTCGCTTTGGCGCTACCTGAAACTTTTTCGCGCCGATATCCTATCGGCGCAGCCTGCCAAGCTTTACCGCGCCTGGATGGCCGAATTTCGCACGCCGTTCTTTCGCAGCTATCTGGCCAACGAACCCGCGTTGATCAAACGGGTGCTTAAGCAACAGCCAGAGGATTTCCCCAAGTCCGACCGGATTGGCGCAGGTTTGCGCCCCTTATTGGGCGAGAGCGTTTTTCTGACAAATGGGGAAACATGGAAGCGTCAGCGCCGCATCATTGATCCCGCGTTCGAAGGGGGGCGGCTGCGCGATACCTTTCCTGCAATGCAAGCGGCAAGCGCGGGGATGGTCGCGCGCATAGGGGCGCTGGCGAATGGCCAGCCTTTTGAAGTGGAAGCCGAAACGAGCCATGCCGCGGCCGATGTTATCTTTCGCACGCTGTTTTCAATTCCGATTGATCACGAGGTGGCGCGCGATGTGTTTCGCGAATTCAATGCACATCAACGCAGTCAACCGATCCTGAACCTTGCCGCCTTTGTCCGTGGCCCAAAGTGGATGCCGCGGTTTTTTCGGTCGGAAAGCAAACGCACCGCCGCCAAGATCAGACGTTTGATCGAAAAGCTGACCAGTGATCGCATGGTCCAAATCAAAGCGGGGACCGCGCCTGATGATCTGGCAACCAAGATCATGACCACCCCTGACCCGCATACCGGCGAGACGTTCAGCACAGAAGAAATGGTCGATCAGGTGGCGATTTTCTTTCTTGCGGGCCATGAAACAAGCGCAAGCGCATTGGCGTGGACGCTCTATCTGCTGGCGCTTTATCCTGACTGGCAAGACAAGGTTGCCGCTGAGGCGCAGGCGGCGGGGGATCTTGGGTTTTCAGATGTGGCGAAGTTACGCGTGACGCGCGATGTGTTTCGCGAAGCGTTGCGGCTCTATCCACCCGTGCCCATGATGGTGCGCGAAACAACCTGTCCTGTAACCTTTCGCAATCGCGATGTTCCAGTTGGAAGCCAAGTGGTTCTAAGTCCGTGGCACGTGCATCGTCACGAACGGCTTTGGGATGACCCGGACAGCTTTGACCCGACCCGATTTGAAACAGACAACGGCAAAACCTGCTTGCGGGACGCGTATATCCCGTTCAGCGCAGGCCCGCGTGTTTGCACGGGGGCAGGCTTTGCGATGATTGAAGGAGTGCTGCTGCTGGCGGATGTAATGCGCCATTTCCGCTTTGAGGTGGATGCCGACCGTCCGCCTGTGCCAGTGGCGCATCTGACCGTCAGATCAAAAAGCGGAATCTGGGTGCGCGCAACCCGTCGTTAGCGGGTTAAGACCAGTTCTCCGCCTCTGATGGAAATCTCGGAAAACTGGTTCAGGTAGGTCATCCCGAGAAGGCTTTGAAACATCTCGCCGCCGTTGACGGTGGCGCGTAGGTTGGTGTCCACGACAGGGCCAAGACGCACCTCATCCAGCGTGACCGCAGCCGTCTGTACAGGCCCGTTGGCCGTTAGAGCACGACCAAAATAATCCAGTGTTGCAGGATCGAGCCCGATGCGTTCGGCGTCTTGTTTGGTCAAAACGACCTCGCTTGCCCCTGTGTCGACGACAAATTCGATGGGGGTGCCATTCACTTCCAGCATAAGATGATAATGCCCGTCCCCTTGACGCGGCACGATGATTTGTCCGCCCTCGGATACCGTTTGGAAGGGGGCAACGGTTTGGCGCACATCTTCCCAAAGGCCAACGCCCGCAATGGCGCCCACGATAATCAGCGCCCAGATCGCGGCCATCTGAAGGGTTTTGCCGATGTTTTTGCGTTGGCTTATCAAATAGCTGCCTGCAATCGCCCCCACCAAGAGCGTTAGATAAATCAGCTGTGCGGTATCCATATTATCCATGATGCTTATGTAGGGTCTTAAACGCCAATGCCAAAGGCCTTCAGGCCATCCATGACAAATTGCACCGACAACGCAGCCAACAGCATACCAAACAAACGACTGACGATGGTGACACCGGTTTTGCCAAGGGCGCGTTCAATGGGCCCTGCCAAAAGGAAAAGGACAAAGGCAAGCCCGACCACCGCGATCATCACCGCCGATACTGCCATAAACCCGAACCAGTCTTGATCCCCTGTCAAAAGGATCATTGAGGCAATGGCACCGGGCCCCGCTATCAACGGGATTGCGATGGGAAAGACGGATGGATCGTCGTCGACAGCTGTATCGTTTTGTGCGCCTTCGGCTTGATCTTCGCGCCGCGACTGGCGCCGCTCGAACAGCATATCCAGCGCGGTGAGGAACAAAAGTATGCCGCCCGCAATGCGAAACGCGGGCAGGGTGATGCCGACAAATCCGATCACTGCCTCGCCAAAGAGGCCAAAAAGAAGCAATACCGCGATGCCGATGATACAAGCCCTTGCCGCTACGGCGCGTCGTTGTTTGGGCGTCATCCCTTGGGTCAAAGCAACGAACAAAGGGGTAAGACCGATAGGATCAATGATCACAAACAAGGTGGCAAAAGCCGTGATCAGAAGCGCCGCATCCATTACTTTTGTGCCTTTTCGAGCTTTTCAGATGCAGCCATCCACAGCGCTTCGGCGCGGTCCTGGGCATCCATAACTTCGGCGTATTTCTTTTGCCAGACAGCGGCTTCATCTGCTTTTCCGTCTTCATACAGCGCGGGGTCTGCCAGCTTCTTGGCCAGTTTGTTTGCCATATCCGCAATCTTGGTCATGCGCTCTTCGCATTTGCGCACCTCGGCCTTCATCGCCAAAATCTGATCGCGGCTGGCTTTTGGCTTGGCAGGTTTTGGTTTGGATTTCGCAGGGGCGTCATTTTGCAACAACAGCTTGCGATAGGCTTCCAGATCATCGGGGTAGGGCGCGACATTGCCGTCTTTTACCAGCCACAGCCTGTCCGCGACCAACGACAGAAGATGCATGTCATGGCTGACCAGCACGACCGCACCGGAATAAGCCGTGAGCGCTTCGACCAACGCCTCGCGGCTTTCGATATCAAGGTGGTTTGTCGGCTCATCGAGGATCAACAGATGGGGTGCATCAATGGTCGCCAGAAGAAGCGATAGCCGCGCTTTTTGTCCGCCGGACAGTTTGCCGACCACTGTATCGGCCTGATCGGCGCCAAGACCAAATCCTGCAAGGCGCGCGCGCAGTTTGCTTTGCATCTCGTTTGGACGCAGGCGTTTGATATGATCCAAGGGGGTTTCATCGATAAAGAGTTCATCGACCTGATGCTGCGCAAAATACCCGATGCGCAGTTTGGACGATTGCACCATGCGCCCGCCCATCGGCTCAAGCCGGGCAGACAGCAGTTTGGACAAGGTCGATTTGCCCTGACCGTTTTTGCCCAAAAGCGCGATGCGGTCGTCCTGATCAATCCGCAGATCCAGCTTTTTCAACACAGTCGTGTCGCCATAGCCCACCGCGCCGTTTTCAACGCGAATAATGGGCGGGGATAACTCCTCTGGTTCAGGGAAGCTGAACACGCGTTTGGCGGCGTCTTCGGGTGCTGTGATCGTTTCCATTTTCTCAAGCATTTTGACACGCGATTGCGCTTGCTTGGCTTTCGAGGCCTTGGCCTTGAAACGGTCAACAAAGCTTTGAAGATGCGCGCGGCGGGCATCTTGCTTTTTCGCCGCAGCCGCCTGAATTGCACGTTGTTCGGCACGTGCCTTGGCGAATTGGTCATAGCCGCCCGCCCAAAGCGTCAGCTTGCGCCCTTCGAGGTGCAAGATATGGTCAACAGCGCGGTTCAGCAGGCCGCGGTCGTGGCTGATGATGACAACAGTGTGCGGATATTTCGCCAGATACGTTTCAAGCCACAAAGCGCCTTCAAGATCCAGATAGTTGGTCGGCTCATCCAGCAGCAACAAATCAGGCTGCGCAAAGAGCACACCAGCAAGGGCAACACGCATCCGCCAGCCGCCCGAAAAGGCAGAGCAAGGCATCAGTTGTTCGGGCGCATCAAACCCCAACCCCTTAAGGATGGCACTGGCGCGTCCTTCTGCAGACCATGCATCAATATCGGCCAGTCGCGTCTGGATATCTGCAATGCGCGCAGGATCGGTGGCGGTTTCGGCCTCGGCCATCAGACTGCTGCGTTCCGTATCGGCCTGCAGCACGGTCTCAAGGAGCGATGTGTCGGACGAAGGCACCTCTTGCGCGACACCACCAATCTTGGCCCGATCTGGCAGCGATATGCTGCCGCCCTCTAGTGCCAATTCGCCTTTGATAATACGAAAAAGCGTTGTCTTGCCTGCACCGTTTGGTCCGACAAGACCCACTTTATGGCCTGTCGGGATGGACGCGGACGCGCCTTCAAACAAGGGGCGGCCTTCCATGGCGAAGCTGATATCTTGAATGCGTAACATATGCGCGGTGTGTCAGGGGGCGCAGGGCAGGTCAAGCCGCTCAATACTGCGGTGGTCCTTTCAGTTCGATGCGGTTGCCAAAAGGGTCATGGATATAAATGGAATGACCAATGCCGCGTGCGCCCCCTTGGGTCAGTTCCTTTTCAATATGCACGTTATTGGCAAGAAGATGCGCGCGCATTTCATCTGGGTCAAACGGTCCGACCGCCAGGCCCACATGGTCCATGTTTGTGCCGCGGGTCCGCTGCTGTGCTGCATAGGCAGCACGCGGATCGCTTGCATCCCAAAGACCGATCAGAACAGAGCCGAACCAAAGATGTGTCATCGCGATATCGGGGTATTCGAACCCCGGCAGACAGCCCAGGACACCACAGTAAAACTCTTTGGCCTTGGCCAGATCGTCTACCCAAAAAACAAGGTGATCAACGCCAACAGGCTGGACGGGAACAGGATTGGTCATGCGCCAAAGGTAGCATGTTGATGATATGCGACCAGCCCCTTCCATCACGCGAAAAACCGTGTTACGCGGCGCGCAATTCAACACTCGGACGAGGAACATCCAATGGCGATCCAACGCACTTTCAGCATCATCAAACCCGACGCAACACGCCGCAATCTGACAGGCGCGATCAACGCGAAACTCGAAGAAGCAGGTCTGCGCATCGTTGCGCAAAAGCGCATCCACCTGACCAAAGCCCAAGCTGGTGAATTCTACAAGGTGCACGCAGAACGCCCGTTCTACGACGAGCTGTGTGAATTCATGGCATCGGCACCGATCGTCGCGCAGGTTCTTGAGGGCGAAGACGCGATTGCGAAAAACCGTGAAGTTATGGGCGCAACGAACCCGGCAGATGCTGCCGCGGGAACCATCCGCGCCGAATTTGCCGAAAGCGTTGGTGAGAACTCGGTCCACGGGTCGGACGCGCCAGAAACGGCTGCGGAAGAAATTGCATATTTCTTCTCGGGCCTCGAAATGGTTGGCTAAAACCTGCAAAGGTTTACGTGTGTTTGGCGTCGTCCCCCTGGGGGCGGCGCTTTTTTATGGGCGGTGGCGGCGTATGCCAGTGCCTATGGTGTTCAGGATCGCTTCAACGCCCGTGTCATTATAGACGTTGGCTTCTTTGATCGCGTCAAAGCGTTTGCGCAGTGCAATTTTTTCTTCGCCTTTGCAGTCATTCCACGGACGCCCCTGTAGTGCCATGACCAGAACGTAATAGCCGATGAAATGGGGTGGGGTGCCCGCACGAAGCATCATTGCGTAAGCGGTATCTGAGCCCAATGTGCGCAACTCTTCGGCCGTCGAAATACCTGCATCGCCCAGGCTTTTGGCAAAAGCGGGCCCAATATTTTTGATTGTTTGCAGGTCGCTCATGGTTGGGAGGGTGCCATGGGGGCGACCTGCAGGCCAGTGCTAGATGCTGGCGAAATCGGTAAACTGGTAGTCCGTTGGTGTCTTGGGCGCGGGCGCTGTGCCACGGGCCGAGATTGGTTTGGGAGAGCTTGTCTGGCGATCGGTCTTGGGATCGGTCGCGGGAGGAGTGCTGCTTGGCATCGATCTTTCCTTTCTGCCTGAACCGACGCAAGGGCCGATTGTTTCTGTCGTGAGTTTAATCAGACGCAGGAATTGGGGCAAAAATGCGGCATGGCTGTGCGCTTTGCCCGTGAAAGGTCCGATGCGGAACTAATGTTGTGTTTTTGCAACGGGCCTGAAAAGACAAAACGCGTCGATGACGGCGCGTTTTTAAAGCTGTTTCCAAATATTGGGGGTAGGGGCGCCTAACGGCCCCATGTGCGCACGGGGCCGCAATCCATGTGAACAAAATTGGATTTCGAATAGCGTCCCACACCACCACCGGCACAGGCGGCAGCGGCGCGCGCCATTTGACTGACCGAGCGTGATTTAAGCCGAAGATCAGCGGCTTGCCCTTTCATGTGCAACGATTTCTTGGCAACGCCGCCAGAGCGTGACCGTAGCATCGCATTGGTTTGCGGCGTGCGGTAGCCCGACAACAACATGTAAGGATCGTTTGCATCCATCAGGTTATGGGCGGCAGACATCACATCGATTGTGCGTGTGTCGATGCGTGTATCTTTGTCCTGACGCCAGTCGCGCATGAACCAGTTTACTTCTTTCAGGGCTTCTTTCAGGTAGTCACCTTCGATCCAATAGATCATGTCGATGTTTTCACCTGTGCGCCCCGAATACATCCGGATGCGGCGGACATCGCCCGCGCCGCGCAGAAATCCTGCTGCGTTGGAATAAGTCGGTGCTGCTGTGATCGCTGTCGCTGCAAAAGCGCCAAGCAATCCGCGGCGTGTCAGAAGTGAGCTGTTGGTCATCGGTCCCCGAACCCTTAAGCTTTCATTACCTGTGTGAACCGCATCTTTGCGTGTTCATCTGCCTATCTCCCCAGATATGCCGTGTGTATGGCATAGCCAGAATCAGCATCCAAGCCCCGTTTCGCAAAAGACCAAAATTCAAATGCTTTTCGGCAAATTATCGCTGAAATCTGCCATCTGATGCGAAATGACCCGTTTTGTCCTTAACGGGCGCGGCAAGGGTGCCACATCTTTGGATAACCTAGAAATATGGCTAAAATGTGAATGGACAGGCAGCAATCGTTTCTAGACAACCGACACTAATAACGCGCAACACATGATGAGGGATGAGATGGTTCTGCTCCAAACTCGCTTTTCTAGCTTTTTTCTAGCAATTTTGATGGGGCTGGCCCTCTGGATTGTTCCCGCAACACCTGGGTCTGCCCAGGTCACACAGCTTAAACAAGCCATTGCCGAAGCGGCGGCGAAAGACAAAGATATCGCCGCTTTTTACAAAGCCACAGGTTACAAACCTTTGTGGGTGGGCATCACGGGTAAAGATCGTGCACGGCGCAATGCATTTTTGAACGCAGTTGATGCGGCGGCCGATCACGGTCTTCCATCGCAACGCTATGACGCAAATGAATTGAAAGCGCTGATCTCGTCGGCCAAAGGACCCAAGGCGCGGGGCGCTTTGGAAGTCGAAATGAGCCGCCGCTTCCTGCAATACGCGCGCGACATCCAAACCGGCATTCTAAAGCCGTCGTCGGTGGATGGCGATATCGTCCGCAAAATCCCCTACCGCGACCGCCTTGCGACACTTGACGCATTTTCGAAGTCGAACGCGAACGGATTTATCAAATCACTTCCGCCTAAAAACCCCGAATACACCCGCTTGATGAAAGCAAAACTGGATATGGAACGCCAGCTGGCCCGCGGTGGTTGGGGCGCGAAGGTCGGGGCCAAGTCGCTCAAGCCTGGTCAATCAGGCGCGAATGTCGTGCAGCTGCGTGATCGTTTGGTCGCGATGGGCTTCATGCGCAAATCATCATCCGCCAGCTATGACGCAAACCTGCAAAAGGCGGTTCAGCTTTTTCAACAGGCCAATGGTCTGAGCCCCGATGGTGTGGCCGGTGCAAGCACAATCGCGGCGATCAACGTGCCTATGGAATCGCGTTTGCAACAGGTCATCGTCGCGATGGAGCGCGAGCGCTGGATGAACCGTCCACGCGGCAAGCGCCACGTGATGGTCAACCTGACAGATTTCACCGCAAAGATCGTTGATGGTAACTCGGTCACGTTCAGCACCCGCAGTGTAATTGGGAAAAACCAAGATGACCGTCGCAGCCCGGAATTCTCGGATGTGATGGAATTCATGGTAATCAACCCGAGTTGGTATGTGCCCCGTTCCATCGTGGTCAAAGAATACCTGCCGGCGATGAAGCGTAACCGTAACGCCAACAGCTACCTTGAGATCACAGATAGCAAAGGTCGCAAGGTAAGCCGCTCATCCATTAACTTCGCGAAATACGACGAAAAATCGTTCCCCTATAACATGCGCCAGCCGCCAAGCCGCGGTAACGCGTTGGGCCTTGTGAAGTTTATGTTCCCCAACAAATACAACATCTACCTGCATGACACGCCTGCAAAAAACCTGTTCAGTCGCCAGGTGCGCGCCTTCAGCCACGGCTGTATCCGCCTGAACGACCCGTTTGATTTTGCCTATGCCCTTCTGGCCAAGCAAACGAGCGACCCGCAGGGGTTCTTCCAAGCCAAGCTGAAGTCTGGCCAGGAAAGCTACGTCAATCTCAAGGAACCTGTGCCTGTGCATATCATGTACCGTACGGCCTATACGGACGCGAAGGGCACATTGAACTTCCGCAACGATATCTACGGCCGTGACGCCCGAATTTGGCGCGCCTTGTCGCGTGAAGGGGTGGCCCTGCGCTCTGTAGGCGGGTAAACCTGCTCCCGAAACCATCTTCGGGAAACGCCATATGGCCTACACGGTAAAAGACATTGCAACGGCGCTTGGGGCAGAAGCCCTTGGCGCCGTTGATCTTTTGGTAACGGGCTTGTCAGAGCCCGCAACAGCGCAGTCGGATCAGATGGCATTGGCTTTCACGCCAGACTACGCGGAGGCGATTGGTCAGGGGGCCGCGAAGGTGGCCCTGCTTTGGCAAGGGGCTGATTGGCAAAGCTATGGGCTTGAAGCGGCCATATGTGTCGAACGACCGCGCTATGCTTTGGCCCCTTTGTCAGCACGGCTGGACCGCGGGCCAGCGATTGCTGCGGGTATTCACCCAACGGCCGTGATTGATCCATCTGCGCAGATCGGCAAGGGGGCGGCCATCGCCCCGTTTGTGGTGATTGGCGCGGGCGTTCAGATTGGCGAGAACGCCCGCATCGGCCCGAATTCTACGATCGGCTATGACAGTGAAATTGGGGCGCAGGCTTTGATCCATGCAGGTGTGCACATCGGTCACAATGTGCGCATTGGCGCGCGGTTCATCTGCCAATCGGGCGCTGTGATCGGCAGTGACGGGTTTAGCTTTGTCACCCCTGAAAAAGCAGGCACCGAAGAAATCAAGGAAACTCTTGGCGAACGCGGCACGGTCAAGCAACAGCATTGGACCCGCATTCACAGTCTGGGCGGTGTGACGATCGGCGACGATGTCGAAGTTGGCGCGAATACCTGCATTGATCGCGGCACTGTGCGCGACACGGTGGTGGGGGACCGCACAAAGATCGACAATATGGTGCAGGTGGCCCACAACGCTGTCGTCGGACGCGATTGTCTGCTGTGTGGTGCCTCTGGCGTGGCGGGCAGCGGCGTGTTGGGCGACCGTGTTGTGCTTGGTGGCCAATCGGGTGTCGTCGACAATGTCAAAGTGGGCGATGACGTGATCTTGGGGGGCGGCGGCAAAATTCGCACAAACCAACCTGCTGGACGCGTCCTTATGGGGGATCCGGCCATTCCAATGACCGCAGGGGTCGAGCAATACAAAGCCTTGCGACGTTTGCCGCGTTTGGCCCGTGACGTTGCGGCCCTCAAGAAGGCACTTCCCAAAGACGACCCCAGACCCTAAATCAAGGTCATAGCAGGATCACGAAGGCGAATTTACATGAACACCGCAGCAAAAGTGACTGAAATCATTGCCGAACAAGCGATGATTGATGTGTCTGATGTGACACTGGATAGCACGTTGGAAAGCCTTGGGATTGACAGCATGGGCGTTGTGGAAAGTATTTTCGCGATTGAAGAGGCCTTTGATATCTCTGTGCCGTTCAACGCAAACGATCCTTCCGACAGCGACTTTGATATCTCAAGTGTGGCAAGCATTGTGGCGGCGGTGGACAAATTGAAAGCCGAGCAAGCCTGATGCACCGCGTGGTCATCACGGGTGCAGGCACGATCAATGCGTTGGGCAATGATGTTGCCAGCACACAATCTGCGATGGCAGAGGGGCGTTGCGGGATCACACAGCTTGATATCCGCGATATTGATCGCTTGTCGGTCAAGATCGGGGGGCAAATCCACGGGTATGAGGAAGCCGATCACTTCAACCGTCAGGAAATCGCCCTTTATGATCGATTTACGCAATTCACCTTGCTCGCTGCGCGCGAGGCCATTTCGCAGGCTGGATTGAAGTTTTCGGGCGATGAGTCCGATAGCGCAGGGGTTGTTCTGGGAACCTCTGGGGGTGGTTTGAACACCCAAGATGATAATTACCGCGCGGTTTACGAAGAAGGCAAAAACAGGGTTCATCCGTTTATCGTGCCAAAGTTGATGAACAACGCAGCGGCCAGTCATGTGTCTATGGAATACAACCTGCGTGGACCCTCGTTTACGGTGGCCACGGCCTGTGCTTCCAGCAATCATGCGATGGGGCAGGCCTTTGCGATGATCCGTTCTGGCATGGCCAAAACCATGATCACAGGTGGTTCAGAGGCGATGTTGTGCTTTGGTGGCTTCAAGGCATGGGAGGGGCTGCGTGTGATGTCGAAAGACGCGTGTCGTCCGTTTTCTGCCAATCGCAACGGAATGGTGCAGGGCGAGGGCGCGGGCGTTTTCGTTTTTGAGGAATATGAACACGCCAAGGCCCGCGGGGCAGAGATTCTGGCCGAAGTTGTCGGCTATTCGATGACATCCGATGCCAGTGACATTGTGATGCCGTCCAAAGCGGGGGCCGCGCGGACCATTGCGGGTGCTTTGCGCGATGCGCGCATCGATCCAACAGAGGTGGGCTATATCAACGCCCACGGGACTGGCACGGCCGCCAATGACAAAACCGAATGCGCTGCTGTGGCGCAGGTTTTTGGTGCCCATGCGGACAAATTGATGATCTCATCCACCAAATCGATGCATGGTCATTTGATTGGCGGCACAGGTGCGGTCGAGTTGTTGGCGTGTTTGATGGCTCTGCGTGACGGGATCATCGCGCCCACGATCGGCTATGAAGAACCCGATCCTGAATGCGCGCTGGATGTGGTGCCAAACGAGGCGCGTGAATGTCAGGTTGAGGTTGTTTTGTCCAACGCATTTGCCTTTGGCGGTTTGAATGCCGTCATCGCCCTGCGCAAGTTTCCCTAACAAAAAAACGCCCACCGAAGGGCGGGCGTTTCTGGTGCATCTTGATTTGCGCTTATTGTGCGGCGATTTCTGCCAGACGGTCAAACCCGGCGGTGAAGCCTGACAAAGACACGGTCAATTCGACTTTCTGGTCAGGTGCAACGGCTGGTACAATCGTCAGGTTGGCCGCATTTCCGCGCTTGAACGCCGTGACATCAGCAGCCGAAAACCCAAGGCGCGCCAAACAACCGACTTGGCTGCAGAAGGCGAACTGATATTTGCGGGCCTGGCCACCATCAATCGACATGCTCAGACGTTCTGTCAAAAGTGTTTCAAGTGGAACAATGATGTTCGCACCAGCCGCGGCCTGCGCACCTGCGGGCAACGAGAGGATGTTGATCTCTGCCACGGCGTTGCCTTGCTGATCTGACAGCAGTTGATAAAGCTGGCACGGATCTTTCTGTTCGGCGTCAGCGGGCAGTTTTACGCAGCGGATTTCCCAATCACCGGATTCTTCCATGACATAGGTCTGGCCTGGTTGTGGTTCGCTCTGCTCTGGCTCGCCCATCTGAAGCTCGATCCCTGTGCCGTCATCCACAGACCCTTCGGCAGGTGCTGCCTCTTGCTCGGTGGTTTCGGGCGCAGGTGTTTCGGTTGCTTCCGTGGTCTGTGCCAAAAGCGGAGAAGCCATACCCAAAGCGGTAACAAGTGTAAGCGTTTTCAATAGATCAGACATGTAAGCCCCAACAACGTTAATTATGCCGCGCTGCTATCATGGTGGTGGAAGGATGTCAGGTCAAATTCACGCAACGGCAGTCAGCCATCGGCAAAAATATGCTAAAACGATAAGCCTGATGACGCGCCATAAAAAAAGAGGGCAACCCTTTTGGATTTACCCTCTTTGTCTTGCTCCCTGTCGGACCAGCCGACTTATTAATGCAACGCTATGACGCATGCGACATGCCGTCAACAGGGATTTCCAGTGATTTTTTCACATTTTTGCAAAGAGGGCCGACTGCAAAAAAAGCCGTAGCGACGGTGCGCTACGGCCAGTCTGACAGGGAGGTGTCAAAAGATCGAAGCTTTGGCCCGATCTGACGCTTTAGGTATGGCTCACAAAGGTTAAAAATGTATTTTCATTCAGGACAGTGAAATCAAAACAAGGCAACGCCTATGGACACCCAGACACTTATCGTTGGCGGCGGCGGCGAAAACTACGAAACACAGCAGCATTTGCGGCTGGACTATGCAAACCGGCATGGCCTGATCGCTGGTGCAACAGGCACGGGCAAAACCGTGACGCTACAGATCTTGGCTGAGGGGTTCAGCCGCGCAGGCGTGCCGGTGTTCCTGTCTGATGTGAAGGGTGACTTGTCGGGACTGGCCAAAGCGGGGACCGAAACGCACAAGCTGCATGATGCCTTCATGAAGCGGGTCGGCACGATCGGACTGGATGATTTCGCCTATGAAACCTTCCCCGTCTGTTTTTGGGACCTGTACGGCGATCAAGGCCATCCCGTACGCACGACAGTTGCCGAAATGGGCCCGCTTTTGATTTCACGCATGTTGGAACTGACCGAGGCGCAAGAAGGGGTGTTGAACATTGCTTTCCGTGTTGCTGACGAACAGGGCCTGCCTTTGCTGGACCTCAAGGATCTGCAATCGCTTTTGGTGTGGGTTGGCGAAAGCACAGATCAGATTGGTCTGCGGTACGGCTATGTTTCAAAACAATCGCTTGGCACCATCCAACGGCGTCTGTTGGTGTTGGAAAACCAAGGTGGCGCAAAACTGTTTGGTGAGCCTGCTTTGGCATTGTCCGATATTATGGCCACCGATGCGGGTAGGGGGCGGATCAATGTTCTGGCCGCCGACAAGTTGATGAACTCGCCCAAACTCTACGCCACGTTCCTGCTATGGCTTTTGTCTGAACTCTTTGAAGAGCTGCCCGAGGTCGGGGATCCCGATAAACCGAAATTGGTCTTTTTCTTCGACGAAGCGCATTTGCTGTTTGATGGTGCGCCCAAGGTGCTGGTCGACAAGGTTGAACAGGTTGCACGTTTGATCCGCTCCAAAGGGGTGGGCGTTTATTTCATCACGCAAAACCCCGCCGATGTGCCCGAAGACATCTTGGGCCAATTGGGCAACCGTATCCAGCACGCGTTGCGCGCATTCACGGCCAAGGACAAAAAGGCGCTCAAACTGGCGGCCGAGACATACCGTGAAAACCCCGCTTTCGATATCGAAGACGCCATCATGCAAGTGGGCGTGGGCGAGGCTGTAACCTCATTTTTGGAAAACAAGGGTATTCCGGGCATTGCCGAACGCACCTTGATCCGTCCGCCATCATCCCAGTTGGGGCCGATCACCAAATCCGAGCGTCAGGGGGTGATTGATGGATCGCCCATCGCGGGCAAATACGAGCATATCATTGATCGGGCTTCGGCATTTGAAACGCTGACAAAACGCGCCGAAGAGGCTGCAAAAGCTGCCGAGGAGGCCGAGGCCCGTGAAGAAGAAATGAGCGTGGCCGAACGCGAATATCAGTCGGGGCGCAAATATACAGGCACCAAAGTCACCCGCTCCACCAGCCGCACCACCCGCAAAGCCACCAACACGATCGGGGCCGAGATTGGGAAGCTGGTGATCAAGGAATTGAAAGGCACAACCGGTCGTCGCATCGTGCGCGGTATTCTGGGCGGGCTTTTCAAGGGGCGCTAAGGTCTGGCCGTTCAGGCGGGGCGCACTTTCAAGATCGCGATGCGATTGGCGTCCCGCTGAACAACCTCGAACCGAAATCCGTGAAAGCTGAAAACCTGTCCCTCCATCGGGATGGACTGCGCTTCATGGATGACAAGGCCCGCAACGGTCACGGCTTCTTCGTCGGGCAGGTTCCAATCCAGGGCGCGGTTCACATCACGGATGGTCATACCGCCTTCCAACAGGTAATTTCCGTCACTGTCTGGCACAATCGTGGCGACTTCTTCGGGATCAAACTCGTCAGCGATTTCACCGACGATTTCTTCCAGAATGTCTTCGAGCGTGATCAATCCCTCAAGCGAGCCGTACTCATCCACTACCAACGCAAAATGGGTCCGACGGCGCAAAAACTCGCGCATTTGGTCATCAAGCGTCGTCGTTTCGGGCACAAAGTAGGGGCGCATCGCCACGTCCGTCACACTGAATTTCGCAAGGTCTTTGGGATTTGCGTCAGGGCCGCGCATCAATTTGTCGATGGCACGCAGCAGGTCCTTGGCATGGATGACCCCGATGATGTTTTCTGGTTCATCACGAAACACGGGCAAGCGGGTGTGGTTGCTGGCCAGGCATTGGCTCAGGATGGTTTCGGGGGGATCATCGGCGTTGATCATCTCGATGCCCGAGCGGTGAAGCATGATTTCTTCAACTGTGCGGTCACCAAGGTCCAGAGCGCCAAGGATACGGTCGCGGTCTTCTTTTTCAACAACGCCTTCAGAGTGGCCTAGTTGCAAAGCGCCTGCAATTTCTTCGCGCACGGCCAGAATATTGCTATCGGGGTCTGTCTGGATGCCAACCACACGCAGCACGCCGCGCACCAGAATGCGCACCAAGGACACGATGGGGGCGAAAACGCGGACCACAACCGAAATAGGCCCCGACACCATGCTGGCGGCGGTTTCGGCGTTGGTGATGGCGTAGGTTTTTGGCAGCACCTCTGCGAAGATCAAAACCAAAAGCGTCATGACAAGCGTCGCCAATGCAACGCCGCTTTCGCCGAAGGCCCGTGTCAGAAGGGCCGTGGCAAGCGATGTTGCAAGGATGTTGACAAGGTTGTTGCCCAGAAGGACCGAGCCAATCAGACGTTCGTTGTCTTCGGTGATCCGCAACGCACGTTCTGCGCCTTTTGATCCTTTGTCAGCCTGTGCGCGTAACTTGCCGCGCGATGCGGCTGTCAAAGCCGTTTCTGACCCAGAGAAGAACCCTGACAATACCAAAAGCAGGCCAATGCCGCCCGCCGTCAACCAAAAGGCCGTATCCACTTGAAAATCCTTTGTTACGTCTGTCTAGCTATGAAGGGCGTCGGTGGGGGAAATCAAGCCTCAGTCGCGCGATTTGGGCTGCTTTGCCAATGGGTGATGCTCTAACACCAGCTCTTTTAGCCGTTCATCCAGAACGTGGGTGTATATTTCCGTGGTGGCTACATCGGCGTGACCCAACAGCGTTTGAATGGCACGAAGGTCTGCACCACCCGCCAAAAGATGGGTTGCAAAGGCATGGCGCAGGGTGTGCGGCGTCACTTTGTCGGGGCTGACACCAGCGTGAACGGCCAGTTCCTTAATCAATAGATAAAACCGATGGCGGGTCAGATATCCGTCTTTGGACGGGGAGGGGAACAGAAAGCGTGACGTCGGTTTGCCTGCGGTGCGCGCGGTGTCTTGTGCGTCATCCCAGTCTTTCAAATAGGCCGCCAGTGCCTCGCGTGCGGGCGGCGAAAGCGGCACCATGCGTTCTTTGTCGCCTTTGCCGCGCACAAGCAACATTCTGGGATCACCCCGTGCTGCTGACACGGGCAAAGAAACCAGCTCGGTCACGCGCATCCCGGTGGCATAGAGAAGTTCCATCAAACAGGTGTTACGGATGCGATCAGCAGGGCTTCGCCCCAGTTCACGCGCAGCCGCCAACAGACGGTCAACCTCTTCGACACTCAGGGTTTTAGGCAGGGATTTCTGACGCCCGGGGCCACGAATTTCGATGGCTGGATTATCGCTGCGCAGGCCCTCTTCAAATGCAAAACGGTAGAGTTGTTTGATAGCAGACAAGCGGCGGGCGCGGGTTGATTGCGCCAGTCCGTTGGCTTCGCAAAAGATCAGGTAGTCTTCCACATCGCTTCGTGCGGCATTGGCAAAACTCAGCCCCTTGCGGTCTAACCACGCGTGGACGTCTTTGAGATCACGGGCATAGGCCATTTGGGTGTTCTTTGAGGCATCCAGTTCGGCCGCCTGCGCCTCAAGAAAGGATTGCACCCATATTATGTCTTGGCTCTGTGTCATGCAGTATCGTCAAGAAGCAGGATTTGCAGCGCCGCGCGTCGTGCCACATCTTCAAGGCCAACGCGTCTGAGGTGTGCAAGACCCAAGCTGATGTCGCGGATATCGCCTTGCGTGCCTTGTTCGACGATCGTGATTGCCCGTAAAATGCCTTCGCCAAGCCCATTGCTTTCAAGCAAGTCGCGTTCGGCGTTGTCCATGGAGGCGTTTGAAAATGCCTGAACAATGGCGCGTTCGGCTTGCGTCTTTGCCAGTGCGGCGTCCGGTGTGCCGTTGGCAACCGATACCGCGAAAGGAAGTGCTGTGGTTTGTGCGGTTTCGTATAGATCGGACAAAAGTGTTATCCTTGCCCGCGTTTGCATGGCGGCAGCGTCAAGCGGCAATCCTTGCAGTTTTTCCGCGTAGAGCCGCGCAAAGGCAACGCTGACCCCCAAACGGCCAGCGGCGTCCCAAGCGGATGCAAGTGCTGCCGATACCGCGGTTGGATCGCGTGTCGTGACCGCGACATCCAACGCTTGCCACGCGTCGATATCGTCCCAGACACCACCTGATGCCGAGGGGATGTTGGCCGTCAGCACACCCAACAATTGGTTGTCGGGTAGGCTGCCTGCACGCGACAATCGAAGGGCCGCATCAATTTGCGCGCGCCATCCATTGCGGTCTGTCAGATCGGTTGTCGCAAAAGCCAAGGGCAAGCTGCGTGTTGGCAAAGGGCTGCCTGTCGCCTCGCGCAAAACAAATTCAAGTGGGGTCAAGCGCGCCGTGGGCGCAAGCTCTGGCACGCTTTCGGCCAGTTCTGGATCCAGAAAAGCGGTCAACAACGCAGCTTGGGCGGTGGTCACCTGATCCAGCGCCTCTGCGGTGCGCAGGGTCAATGCCGCAGCCGACCAATCGCCAGTGCGCGCCAAACAAAACACCCGCGTTGGCACGGTCGGTTTTAGCCCCGGTTTCTGGCCTAATGCCGCACAAGCCGTATCTTCTGTGCCTGTCAGCAAGGCCAGATCAAACCACCGCATGAATAAAGCTGGCGTATCGGGGCCGACCTGAATCAGCAGCGCGTTTGCCGCTTCGACGTTGCCCATACGCAAAAGCGCATCGACACGCGCCAAGACCACATCCTGCGCAGGGGAGGTGGTGATCGGTGTTTCGGCCTCGGCAACCATCAGTGTAGTGAAAAGCTCTTGCAAAGCAGGCAGGCGCGGAACGCCCGTTGCGCCGATCAAGGCTGTCACCGTATCGGCTTGGCTGTCGCGCCAAAGTGATACCGGAAGCCCCGTTGTGGCACTGGGGGCCAGACCAACGGCTGTAATTGTTTGCGCCCCAAGCGGTTGCACGGTGACGGCAGGCGCTGTGGCGCTATCGGCGACATCGGGTTCGTCTATTTTCGGTGGTTCGGCGGCGGGCAGGGCAGTTTGGTCAGGTGTCGGCAGTTGCAATGAATCGCTGAGCCAATCGATAGACGCAATGGGGCCTTGGGTGTCTCCGGTGTCTTGGGCCGACGCAAAAGTCCCAAGGCTGCCGGCCAAGACAACCGCACAAAACCGGGCGCCTATGCGGTGCGCTGGCATCGTTATTGCACCTGCAATTGCACTGGTTTGGATACATCGACCTGCGACGGTTTGAATGCATCTTCCATCACAAGCGGACCGACATAGGCAAAAGCGACCAGCGCCAACAAGGCAAGAACTGCCAGATATCCGATATATTTGAAAAGTCGCCCGATCATTTCGTGTTTGCCCCAGTTCGTTTGCTATGGCGGGTCGCTCTTTTTTGCGGCGACCTCAGCCTTTGGCATCATTTATGCTGCCCTGCGTTTGCTACAATACCCAATACCCGCAATATAAAAAGATACCCACCACCGATTGGTGAATTTCTGAGCGTTATATATGGCCTTTTGCGCGGCTTCACGTCATTGAACGGTTCAAGCTGCGGTTTGAGCGGGTGGGCGCCTATTGCGTGCTGCGCCCAAATGCAAGACAACGCAGGCATGAGTGGACAAACGATGAGTGTTGGATTGAAAAAGACAGTTGTTTTGGTTGGCATGATGGGTGCGGGCAAAACGGCTGTGGGGCGCGCGCTTGCGGCGCGTCTGGGTGTCGGTTTTTTGGATAGTGACGCGGAAATCGAGGCGGCTGCGCATATGTCGATCAAGGAAATCTTTGACAGAGACGGCGAGGCCTTTTTCCGAATGCGTGAACGCGAAGTGATCGACCGCTTGCTTGGCGGTGATGCCTGTATTCTCTCAACGGGGGGCGGCGCTTTTTTGGCTGCGGAAAACCGTGCGCTGATTTCGAGCAAAGGGGTGTCGGTTTGCCTAAATGCGGACCTTGAATTGCTCTGGTCACGTGTGGCCCACAAAGACACACGCCCATTGCTTCAAACCGAAAACCCCAAACAAACGCTTTCGGATTTGTTCGACCAACGCGCACCGCTTTATGCCATGGCGGATGTGGTGGTCGACTGCGACCCACAGGCCAGTATCACCGAAATGGCTGAAAAAGTTGAGGCGGCGTTGATCGCGGCAGGCGGTATTCTGGAGGTCTCGGCATGACGATTGAAACGGTCCACGTTCCTTTGGGCGATCGCGCCTATAACGTGCGCATCGGGGCTGGATTGGTAACAGAGGCAGGTGCGCAGATTGCGCCGCTGTTGCGCCGCCCGAAGGTGTGTGTGGTGAGCGAAGAAAATGTGGCGGCTTTGCATCTTGGCGCATTACGCGACGGTCTGGCGCGTCAGGGCATCGAGGTAGAGGTCCTGATCCTTCCCGTCGGAGAGGGGACCAAAAGCTGGCCCTATCTCACGCAAACCGTGGAATGGCTGCTGGAACAAAAGGTAGAAAGATCCGATGTAATTGTCGCCTTTGGCGGCGGTGTGATTGGTGATTTGGTTGGGTTTGCGGCCGCTGTGTTGCGCCGTGGTGTGCGCTTTGTCCAAATCCCAACGTCGCTTCTGGCGCAGGTCGACAGCTCGGTTGGTGGTAAGACGGGGATTAATTCGGCGCAGGGTAAAAACCTGATCGGTGCGTTTCATCAACCTGCTTTGGTTTTGGCAGATGTCGATATTCTGGGAACCTTGCAGCCACGTGATTTTCTGGCGGGCTACGGCGAGGTCGTGAAATACGGATTGCTTGGCGATGCCACGTTTTTCGATTGGCTGGAAGAAAACGGCCCGGCGTTGGCCGCAGGCGATACGGCGCTGCGCCAGCAAGCGGTGAAACATTCGGTTCAGATGAAAGCGGACATCGTTGTGCGCGACGAGACCGAGCAGGGGGACCGCGCGCTTCTCAATCTCGGGCATACGTTCTGCCATGCGCTAGAGGCTGCGACAGGATATTCCGACAGGCTTTTGCACGGCGAAGGTGTTGCAATCGGCTGTGCGCTGGCCTTCGAGACATCCGCGCGCCTTGGCCTTTGCAGTCAGGAAGATCCAAGCCGCGTGCGTGCGCATCTTTCGCAGATGGGCATGAAAGTGGATTTGCGCGATATCGACGGCACTTTGCCGTCATCGGCTGCACTGTTAGGCCTGATGGGCCAGGACAAAAAGGTTGTCGATGGTCAGATCCGTTTCATCATGGCACGTGGCATTGGTCAGGCTTTTGTAACCTCTGATGTCGCGCTTGATGTGGTGCAATCGGTGCTAGACGATGCCGCACGCTAGCCGGGTTCTTATTGGCCTGTGTCTGCTGGTTTTGGTGGGCTGTGATACGGTCCGTTATGCAACCCTCGATGCAGCGGCCACCCTGCCACAAGGCGCCGCGCGGCAAGACGTTTTCATTTCTTCGCCGCCCGATCCTTTGGCACAATCCACCATCGCCGGTGCGCAACGACCCGATAAGCGGGAGTGGTCGCAATGGACCGTTTCGATTCCGCCGACACATGAGCGCGGTCAGATTGAATGGCTGCCAAGTCAGCGGGCCACAGCAAACAATTCATTCATTGTTGCGGCGGATAATAGATACCAAAACCGCGCATCGTTTATTGGCGACATTGCAAAAGCGGCCGCGGGCGGTGACGTGGTGGTTTATGTGCATGGCTTTAACACAACCGTGTCAGAGGCTGCGTTTCGTGCCGTGCAAATGAAGCATGATTTTGAACAAAGCCAACCATCGGTTGTGTTTGCATGGCCATCGGCGGCGGCGGCGGCGGGCTATCTGTATGACCGTGACAGCATTTTGTTTGCACGCGACGAGCTGCGCAATTTGGTCCGCGATTTAAGCGCGCGACGGGACGTCGACCGCGTTATTCTGGTCGCCCATTCCCTTGGTGCGGTTCTGGTAATGGAAACATTGCGTGACTTGCGACAAGAAACGCGGGCATCCGTGCGGGCGGTTGTGGGCGGCGTTGTTTTGATTGCGCCGGATGTGGATCCACAGGTCTTTCGCAGGCAGGCCAGCGCTATTGGAGACTTGCCGAACCCCTTTGTCGTGTTCACATCCCAACAGGACAGGGCGTTGCGTTTGTCGTCCCTTTTTGTGGGGGGGCAGCCGCGTTTGGGCACTTTGGACAGTATTGAGCAGTTGCGCGGCCTTGATATCACTTTGGTCGACATGAGTGCGATTGACAGCAATGAACCGCTTAATCATTTCCCAGTTGCGGGCTCGAAAGAGGTTGTCGATTTGATCCTGAAAATGAGAGATCGCGGCGGCCTTCAAACCCTTGGCACATATGTTGAGGTGCGCCGCCCACCGAGGGCCGAGATCCAATAGGCTTTTCTTTTTTTGAAGTGTAGAAAAGGAAAAGCCGCAGGTTTCAAACTGCGGCTTTCTAGAGGGCTGTTTGTTAGGCTTTGGAAACGGTTTTTCCTAGAACGGGATTTCGTCGTCCAGATCACTTGCCGGAGCAGGCGCACCGCCGCCGCCGCCTCCACCACCGCCGTAGCTTGGGCCGCTGTCATATCCGCCGCTTTGATCGGCCATATAGCCACCACCGCCGCCGCCGCCCATTTGGCCGCCACCACCTTCACCGCGACCATCCAGCATGGTCAGAGTTGATGTGTAGGGGCGCAGCACAACCTCTGTGCTATAGCGGTCCTGACCAGATTGGTCCTGCCATTTGCGGGTTTCCAGCTGACCTTCGATATACACCTTCGACCCTTTGCGCAGGTATTGTTCTGCGACGCGTGCAAGTGGTTCGCTGAAGATTGCGACGCTGTGCCATTCCGTGCGTTCACGGCGTTCGCCTGTGTTCTTATCTTTCCAGTTTTCGGATGTGGCGATGCGCAGGTTGCACACTTTGCCACCATTTTGGAACGTGCGCACTTCGGGATCACGTCCCAGATTCCCGATAATAATGACTTTGTTTACTGATCCAGCCATCGGCCTGTTCCTTTTGATTCCGTGCTTTGTAGCACCCTAAGAGTTAACGGCGGGTTTATGAACCACAAAGGGTAGCCCCCCGCCGAAAATTCGCTATATTTTGCGCAAACCAATAGTAAAGTTGGGTATAATGGCGGATAAAAACTGGGGATGGGACGGACGTGCAGTCGTCGCGATTGCATCGATCGTTGCCCTGACAGCGACAAGCGTTCCGACGCTTGCTGATACTTTAAGAGTGTCCTCTAAGTCGCGGGCATCACTGTTTAAATCACAGCTGGATGTTCTGGATAACAGGGCGTCCAAGCAATATGCCAATTCGGTGCGGTTGCAGCCGAAAGCAGCAGTTGTTCCCAAGACGACCACGACATCACACCGTTACACGGGTAAATATCGCGGTCCATATTTGACGATGGCGCGCAATGCTGCGCGCAAACACGACGTGCCAGAAGAGCTGTTTTTGCGACTGGTTCAGCAAGAATCCGCTTGGAAGCATAACGCCCGCTCGCATAAAGGGGCGATTGGTTTGGCGCAGCTTATGCCTGGGACGGCACGGTATTTGGGTGTGAATCCACGCGACCCCAGACAGAACCTTGAAGGGGGCGCCCGCTATTTGCGCGAGCAATATGAAACCTTTGGGTCATGGCGCCTTGCGCTTGCGGCCTATAACGCGGGCCCTGGTGCTGTTCAAAAACACGGTGGGGTGCCGCCCTTTCGCGAGACACGCAACTACGTCCGCAAAATCTACGGAAGCTGAGGCTGTTTGAAATAATGGCTTACACCTATGAGACCCCCGCCTTTTCAGGCGGGGTTTTTTTATTCAGCAGCGATTTTGATGACAGGTTCCATCGCGGCCAGTTCTGCATCTGACAGGTGGCATTTTACCTGATGTCCTTCGGCCAGAATGCGAACGGGGGGCACTTCTTTTTCACACAGACCGCCCGCCACTTTGTCTTTCCAGCCGCAGCGCGTTTGGAAGGGGCACCCCGACGGCGGGTTCATCGCAGAGGGGATATCGCCTTCTAACACCACATGCTTCTTTTCCACAGACGTGTCGGCGATTGGCACAGCCGACAAAAGCGCTTCGGTGTATGGGTGGTAGGGCGGCTGGAACACCTGTTCGGTCGTTCCCAATTCGACAACATGGCCCAGATACATAACCATAACGCGATCAGATAGATAGCGCACGATGCTCAGGTCGTGGCTGATAAACAGAAGAGTGGTTTTGTTCTTGCGCTGGATTTCCATCAACAGATCGGTAACAGCCGCCTGAACCGACACGTCAAGCGCAGAGACAGGTTCGTCGGCCACAACGATGCGCGCATCACCTGCAAAGGCGCGCGCGATGCCCACCCTTTGCTTTTGCCCGCCAGATAGCTGACGGGGCATGCGGTCCGCAAAGGCGCGGGGCAGTTTGACCAGATCCAGCAGTTCCAGCATGCGTTGACGCCGTTCGTCGGTGTTTTTGCCGACCTTGAAGATCTCTAGCGCACGGATGATTTGTGACCCGACGGTCATAGAAGGGTTCAACGTGTCAAACGGGTTTTGGAAAACCATCTGAACGTCTGCTACTGTTTTCGTGTCGCGGTTTTCGATCGGCGTGTTTCCGATAGATTTGTTGTCGAGAGTGATGCTGCCTTCGGTTGCGGTTTCCAGCCCCATGAGAACCTTCGCAAATGTAGACTTGCCACATCCAGATTCCCCGACGATGGCGAGTGTTTCCGATTCTCGGGCTTCAAAACTGAGGGTCTCGTTGGCTTTCACCACTTTTTTGTTGCCGCCGCCAAACAGTGCAGACGCCGCCACTTCGTAGTATTTCTTGAGGTTATCCATCTTCAGGACAACGTCACCAATCTCGCCTTTGGTCTTGGTTTCGGCCAGTTCCAAAGGCGCGTCCCAATCGATTTCTTCAAACCGAAGGCAGCGGGTTTTGTGGCGTTCGACGCCTTGAACCTCATGCATCTTGATGTCGCCAGCGTCGCAGCGGCCAGCCTCAAAATAATCGCAGCGTGGACCGAAATTACATCCGTTTGGGCGTTCATGGGGCAGGGGGAAGTTGCCCGGGATCGCGATTAGGGGACGCGCGTTTTTATCGGCTCCGGGCAGCGGGATCGACCGGAAAAGCGCTTGGGTATAGGGATGCTGCATCTGGTCAAAGACGTCTTCGATACTGCCCGTTTCGACCGCTTCGCCGGAATACATCACACAAATGCGGTCACAGGTTTCCAGCACCAGCCCGAGGTTATGGCTGATAAAGAGCATGGACGTGCCGTATTTTTTGCCAAGGTCTTTGACCAACTCGACCACGGCGGCTTCGACAGTGACGTCCAACGCCGTCGTCGGCTCATCGAGGATCAAAAGCGAGGGGTTCGCCATCAGTGCCATCGCAATCACGATGCGTTGTTGTTGGCCGCCAGACAGCTGGTGGGGATAGCTGTTGAGCATGCGGGCGGGGTCTGGCAGTTTGACGTCCTCAACCACCTCAAGCGCGCGTCTGTAGGCTTCGTCCTCGGAGACCCCTTCGTGGATCATCGGGACTTCCATCAACTGTTTGCCGATTTTCATAGCAGGGTTCAGCGAAGCCATCGGTTCTTGATAGATCATTGCGATCTCGGAGCCGCGGATTTTACTGAGCTGTTCAAGCGTCATTTGGCCCAGATCTTGGCCTTTAAACTTGATCGAGCCGCCGACGATGCGACCGTTCACGCCCAGATCCTGCATCACACCAAGGGCCACCGTGGATTTGCCGCATCCTGATTCACCGACCAATCCCATCGCTTCGCCTGGCATGACGCGGCACGAGAAGTCCATCACGGCCGGGATTTCGCGCAAGCGCGTGAAGAAAGAAATCGATAGATCTTCGATCTCGAGGATCGGTCCGTCATAGGGTTCACGTTGTGGCATGGTCTGCCTCCTTTATCGGTTGCGGACTGGGGCGCTGCCCCAGACCCCGAGGTATTTGTTCAACAATGAAGATCAGTCTTTGAGACTTTCTTCACGCAAGCCATCGGCCAGCAGGTTCAGGCCCAAAACGAGCGTCATCAGAGCGATGGCAGGGGGCACGGCAATATGTGCTGCAAAGCTGATTTGGCCCTTGCCTGCATTGATGGTGCTGCCCCAGTCGGAGCTTTCGGGACTTACGCCCAACCCGAAGAAGCCCAATGTGCCCAAAAGGATGGTGGTGTAGCCGATACGCAGGCAGAAATCGACCAGCAAGGGGCCACGTGCGTTGGGCAGAATTTCCCACAGCATGATGTACCACGGGCCCTCACCGCGTGTTTGGGCTGCGGCCACATAGTCGCGCGTCTGGATGTCCAGCACCATGCCGCGCACGATGCGAAAAACGGTGGGCGAGTTTACAAACACAACCGAGATAAACACGATCAGTTGGTTGCCTTGCATTGTGATCATGCCCAAGGGATCTGCGTCCCACGCAAGGCCCAGATACACCCATCCGCCCAGAACCACGACGGTGCCAACCAGCATGTTTCGCAGGGGTGGTTGGGTATAATAGCGGCTGTTGAGCAAGATCACGAGGAAGATGATGGGGAAGAGGAACAGCAGCCCCGCCATGTAACGTGGGATACCTGAGTTCACAATTTCCGGCGTGACCAGAAGAAAGAACAGCAAGATCACGGGGAAGGACAATACGAGGTTCGCGATAAAGCTGAGGATCGTGTCGAGCTTGCCTGCGAAGTAGCCTGCAGGCAGGCCAAGGATGATCCCCGCCATGAATGCGAACAGCGTGGCTGCAGGTGCAATTTTTAGCACCTCGCGAGAGCCCATGACCATACGGCTGAACACATCGCGGCCCAAGATATCGCCGCCAAGCAGGAAGTAGCTATACCCAAAATCATCCGGATTGGGGATCGCCGTGCCGGGGGCCTTGCGGCGCATCGACGATATAACGTCTTCGATGGGATGGAAGGTCGCGATCATATCGGCCAGGAATGCGGTAAAGACCCAAAAGAGGACAAGAAAGAGGCCGACCATACCCACAGGGCTGTCAAAGAGTTTCCCGTAAAGGCCAAGCTTGCGTTTGAATGTGATCGACACCGCAAAGGTGATGATCAGGGCGACCCAAACGGGCATGAACTGGATGAACATGCTCCAGATGATCTGAGCGGTGCTAAGAGGTTCCATTGATCAACCCTCCGATTAAGATACGCGGATGCGCGGGTTGAGGAAAACGTAGCCGATGTCGCTGATCAGCTGTGTGACCAGCACGACCAGCACGGCAACAATCGAGCACGACAGCAGCAATTCGATATCGTTGTTCGAAGCCCCTTGGACCAGCGTCCAGCCGAAGCCTTTGTAGTTGAACAGCGTCTCGACGATCACAACGCCTGTCAGCAGCCACGGGAATTGCAGCATGATCACGGTAAAGGGCGCGATAAGCGCGTTGCGCAAGGCGTGTTTCATTACAATGTTGCCGAAGCTGACCCCTTTGAGGCGCGCGGTGCGGATATACTGTGCGGTCATCACCTCGGTCATCGAGGCGCGGGTCATACGGGCGATATAGCCCATACCGTAAAGCGCCATCGTCAGCACAGGCAGGGTAAAGTTGGCAAAGGTCAGCCCGTCCATCGCCGATGCGGCGGAGCCTTTAAGCCACTTTATTCCGAAGGCGGACACGGCGAAGATAAACAAGACACCCGATACATATTCGGGCGTTGCGGTTGTCACGATGGAGAACACTGAAAGCGAACGATCTGTGCGTGATCCTTCGCGCATACCAGCAAGAACACCGACAATCAGCGCCATAGGCACCATGACGATCATGACCCAGAACATCAGTTTGCCTGTCAACGTCAGCCGCGTCTTGATGATCGTCGAGACATCATCGCGCAGAACGGTGGAATAGCCAAAGTCACCTTGCAGGATGCCGCAATATGTCGGAGCGTCCGCGAAGGTCATGCCTTGCTCAAGACAGCGCCCACGCTCTTCGCCGCGCACTTCTTTTGTCCAACCGGGCACAATCCCCAACCATTGACCATAGCGGCCAATCATCGAGCCGTCGTAGCCGTTGTTGGCGATCCATTGCTGCACTTCGGTGTCGGTCATTCGGGCCGACCCTTGTGTTTTGGCAAGTGTTTCGAGCTTTGCGTCGAGGTTGGTCAGCCAGAATACGATAAACGTCAGGCAGAGCATGGTCAGAAGCATCAGCCCCAACCGCTTGAGTATGAACAGTCCCATAAGGTCCCCTGTTGGTGGCGAGCGCGCAAATCTTGTCGTCTGCGGCGCAGTGGCTTTTCGCGGGATATGTGAAAAGAGAAGGGCGGCAGGAAAGCCCCGCCGCCCCTGGGATCAGATCCTATGCAAAACCCAAGTTGTGCACGTTGATCTCGAACTTTGGATGCATTTCTGCATTCACGATACCGTCTTTGTAGTGACGGAAGAGCGAGCGCCAATAGGGCTGGATGGTCACACCTTCATCTTGCATGATCGCCTGCAGCTTGGCCATCACTTCGCGGCGCGCATCAGCGTCCGCGATTGCAACGGCTTCGGCCAGAAGGGCATCAAACTCGGCGTTTTCAAAGCCAGCTTCGTTCCACGCTTCACCTGACTTGTAGGCGAGCGCCAGAATTTGCACACCAAGCTCGCGGTGGTTCCAGTTGGTCGAGCTGAACGGATATTTCGTCCAGTCGTTCCAGAAGGTCGCACCAGGGATGACGGTCCGCTTGACCTTGAAGCCAGCGTCGCGCAGCTGTGCGGCAACCGCATCGGTCGTGTTACGGCGATAGTCATCGTCGATCGAGATGATCTCGTGTTCAAAGTCCATCATGCCAGCTTCTTCCATCAAAGCGCGCGCCTTTTCGACATCGCGCTGCAGCGGTGGAAGCTCTGCATATTCAGGGTGCACGGGTGCGACGTGGTGGTTTTCAGCCACGATGCCTTGGCCAGCAATGCCCAGTTCAAGCGGCACGTTGTTGTCGACGGCCAGCATGATCGCCTGGCGGACGCGCTTGTCTGCGTAAGGCATCATGCCGTCAACTTCGGCTTTCTGGTTGGGACGGATCACAACTGTCGCAGCCGTGACAACTTCGGATTTGTTCCAGCCGATGCTGTCGAAGATCGAAACGAAATCACCCACGGATTCGTAGACCATGTCGAATTCGTCAGCTTCTGCACCTGCCACCCAAGCCGCAGGATCTGTGCCAAGGTCAATAAACTCAACGCGGTCCAGATATGTTTCGCCCCAGTAGTCATGGTCTTCGTTTTTGACCAGAACAGCTTTGACGCCCACATCGTAGCTTTCGATTTTGTAGGCACCGGTGCCGATACCGTGTTCGGCAATGTCTTGGCCGATCATGTCTTTGTGCTGCACAGCCGATGGATAATCCGCAATGCCCGGAACGATTGTGATGTCTGGCGCAGTCAGGTTCAGGCGGACTGTGTAGTCGTCTACCACTTCGATCGCACCTTCGCGTGCCATGCCTGTTTCTTCGTCAACCAGCGCTGCAACGCGCGACGCCATCGAGTTGCCTTCGACGTTTTTATCAGCCCATGCAACGAAGTTCGCAGCAACGTGTTCTGCCGTAAGGTCGTCGCCGTTGTTGAATTTCACGCCTTGGCGCACATTCAGTGTATATTGCGTTGCATCTTCATTGGCTTCCCACGATTCAAGCAAGATACCTTTGAACGAACCATCGCGTTGATATTCGATCAGGTATTCACAGATACCGCGCGTGATGTTGGCCATTTGCGACCAGTCAAAAGCGCGTGGATCTTTCAGCGCGCGCACTTCTTGCTGGATACGCAAGGTGCCACCCATCGATGGCTTAACCGAATGACCAGCGGCTTCTGCGGGGTTTGCCCCGATCAGGCTGTAGGCGGTTGCAGTGGCAACACCCAACGCGCTGACACGCGTCATGAATTCACGGCGGTCCATTTTGCCTTCAAGGTGTTCCTTGGCAAACATTTCCGCGGCTGAGTGGACCTTTTGGGTCTTGAGCGTCATCTTTATCTCCCTGTGACACGTTCATTTTTGGTAAGGATTAATGGCGTTTTATTCACGCATTCATTCGAACGCGATTGCTCTTCATCCCAACTCACTGTGCAGTGAGCCTTAGTTTGAAGGTAACGTCAACGGTCCGTTCCCGCTTTTAATGTAACAAAAACGACATTTATTTTTGCTCGGTGCGACATGGCGGCAGAGGTGCGGGCGTGGTTTACTTTGGGTAAAGGTTCCCCAGAATCACGCATTTCGGCCAAAACGCACTGTTAACCGGGGACCGGGTTTGGCGGGGTTGGTCGGGCTTGCCGGTGCAGGCAGGCCCCGCATTTCACGAAATTGGCGCGGTGGCATCTGAGCATGTTGCTGGAAACTTCTGGTAAAATAAGCGGGCGATGAAAAGCCAAGGCTTTCCGCGATCAGTTTGATGGGCTCATCTGTGTCTATCAAAAGACGGCGTGCTTCGTGTTGGATGCGATATTGGATGAGCGTCGATGCGGGCAGTCCCACGGCCGCATTGCACACGCGCGAAAGATGAGTGGCGGTCACGCGCAAACGGTCTGCATAATGCCCCGATGTTTCGCCTGTTGGGAAGCGTGCGACCAAATCCGCGCAGAACTTTTGCATCAACCGTTCCGCAGCCGTGGTCTTACGCAGGTCTTGCGTCATACGATTACGATCCATCCAGACGCCCAACAAAGCCGCATGGGCAGCGCAGGCGACATCACTGCGCGGGGCTGTTTCGCTTACCTCTTGGGTCAGGTTGTCCCAAAGGTTGTTGACCACCTGTTGCATTTTGACGTCCGTCACCCTGATAAACCGGGGGCCTTCTGGTAAAGAAAACGTGGAGTCAGACGGAAGGGAAATGATGGTGCCAAATGTGCCTGTTGGCAGTTGGATCGCGTGCAACGTCTCGGCTGGCACAAACATCGCAACGCTGCCAGACATGGCCCTTACACGTCCGCCGATCATGACAGACCCTGTGCCACGTGTGATCCAGACAAACCGATGCCACGGCACGTCATGGGGCAATTCCAAGCGCCACTTACCGCCAGCTGCGACTTGCGCCAATGGCTGAACGGCTTCGGATACCTGCGGCACAGAAAGGTCGGTCATGCGGAGATCGCCTTGGAAATTATTGCGTTTGTGCAATTATTCATGCGCATATCGGCGGGTTTGTCGAGAAAAAAGCGGATTGCCACTAGTTGCTTGGGTCAAGGCCATGCCAGTCTTTCATCCGGGCCCGAAACCATGTGCGTTGGCGTTTGGCGTATTGCCGAGAGGCTGTGATGGCCGCCGCGCGTGCTGCCTGCAGTGTGATATCACCGCGCAGATGGGCGATCAGCTCAGGTGCGCCAATCGCACGGGACGACAGATGGTCTGCGTCCCAACGCGCAAGATTTGCTTGTGCTTCTTCAAGTGCGCCGTTTTGCAACATCAGGTCAAAGCGCTGTTCGATGCGGGCGTTAAGCCAGTCTTTTGGGGCGTCCATGACAATCGGAAAACACTGATCGAGCGGCAGGACCGCAGGCGGCGTTTCATCTTGCCAGGCCGCAAGGGGACGGCCTGTGTTTTGCAAGACCTCCCAAGCGCGTTGGATGCGCATGGGGTTGTTTTGGTCAATCCGTGATGCGGTTTCGCAGTCCAGTTCTGCCAGCAGCGACGCCACTCCTTTATCCGCGATCCGTGCATTAGCGGCGTTGCGTATTGCGTCTGGTGTTGGTGGAATATCGGCAAGCCCTTCTGTGAGCGCCCGAAAGTTAAGCCCCGTGCCGCCGACGATGATTGGCCGCGTCGTGCCGATAAAAGGCGTCACCTCGCGCAGCCAATGCCCCACGGAATACTGGCCATCAAAAGGGATATGGCCATAAAGCATGTGGGGCGCGAGGGCGTGTTCCTCTACCGAGGGTCGGGCTGTCAGCACGCGCCAGTTTTCAAACACCTGCAACGCATCGGCATTTACGATCGTGCCGCCCTGACGCTGTGCGATTTCCAGCGCGAGGGCTGATTTGCCCGATGCGGTGGGGCCGGCGATCAAAACAGGGGCACCATGCGGAATTTTATCAATGATATGAAACACCTGATGGCCCTTGTGCTTTGCCTTTGCATTGAATTCCGCTGGATCGCCGCACCTGTTGCTTTGTGCATTGAACCTGCTTTGGGATTAAGACATTTTGGCAGGCAGTGTAAGTCAGATCGTTCGGGGGATTCCATGTCTGAGCCGCAAACCACATTCAAACGCGTCATGTTAAAGATATCGGGTGAGGCGTTGATGGGGGATCAGGGCTATGGGTTGCACCCACCGACGGTAGAGCGCATTGCAAAAGAAGTTCTGTCGGTTCAGGAACTTGGCGTTGAGATCTGCATGGTGATCGGCGGCGGCAATATCTTCCGCGGATTGCAAGGCAGCGCCCAAGGTATGGAACGCACCACAGCAGACTATATGGGCATGCTTGCAACGGTGATGAATGCGCTTGCCATGCAATCGGCACTCGAAGGTCTGGGCATTCATACCCGTGTGATCAGCGCGATCACGATGAACGAGGTCGCAGAGCCCTACATTCGCCGCCGCGCCGTGCGTCACCTGGAAAAGAAACGCGTCTGCATTTTTGCGGCGGGCACGGGCAACCCGTATTTCACAACGGATACGGCCGCCACGCTGCGCGCCAATGAAATGGCATGTGAAGCGATCTTTAAGGGCACCAAAGTCGATGGCGTCTACGACAAAGACCCCGCCAAATTTGAGGACGCCGTGCGTTACGAGGACGTCAGCTATGATGAGTGCCTGGCAAAACGCCTGAATGTGATGGACGCAAGCGCCATCGCCTTGGCGCGTGACAATGATTTGCCGATTATTGTGTTTAGTCTGGACGAGCCCGGTGGCTTCCGCGGAATCCTTGCAGGGCAGGGCACCTATACACGCGTCCACGGCTAGCCATATAACACGCTGGAAAGCAGGGGCGAAGCTGGTTATAAGCCCCAAGCAACGGACACATAAAAATATACGGGCCAAACATGTCTGACGATTTTCTACTTGATACCGACGATCTTGAGCGCCGCATGGATGGCGCGATTTCAAACCTGCGCACGGAATTTGCATCGCTTCGCACAGGCCGCGCCTCTGCGTCGATGCTGGAACCTGTGATGGTGGATGCCTATGGCTCTATGACGCCGATCAATCAGGTAGGCACCGTGAACGTGCCAGAACCGCGGATGGTGACAATCAATGTTTGGGACAAAGGGCTGGTCAACAAGGTCGAAAAGGCCATTCGCGAAAGCGGTCTTGGCATCAACCCGCAGCTGAACGGCACAATCATCATGCTGCCGATCCCCGAATTGAACGAAGAGCGTCGTCGCGAGTTGGGCAAGGTTGCTGGCAGTTACGCCGAAAACGCGCGCGTCAGCATTCGCAATGTACGCCGCGACGGGATGGACCAGATCAAAAAGGCCAAAAACGACGGGATGTCCGAAGATGACCAAAAGCTTTGGGAAGCTGAGGTTCAGGAGATGACCGACAAATATATCAAATCAATCGATGACTTGCTGGAAACAAAGCAAGCAGAGATCATGCAAGTGTGACCTTGCAAAGGGGCGCTTGCGCCCCGCAAATGACGGAGGGCGATGGTATGCCCAAGGACAGTGAACACAACGGCCCAAAACACGTTGCCGTCATTATGGATGGCAACGGACGTTGGGCGACCAATCGCAAAAAGCCACGGCTGTTTGGGCACCATGCGGGCGCGCGTCGCGTCAAGGAAATTGTGCGCGCCTGTCCGGATGTTGGCGTCAAATATCTGACGATCTTCGCCTTTTCGACCGAAAACTGGAAGCGCACCCAGACCGAAGTTGCAGGTCTTATGAAGCTGTTTCGCCGCTATATTATCCGTGAAGCCAATGATCTTCTGGCCGAAGGGGTGCGCGTGCGTTTTATCGGCGATCGCGTGCGTCTGGACGAAAAACTGGTGGCTTTAATGGATCAGTTGGAACTGCTCACCAGCCAAAACGACAAAGTGCATCTGACCATCGCCCTGAATTACGGGGGGCGTGACGAGGTGGCCCGCGCCACCCAGCGTTTGGCCTATGATGTGCAGGCAGGCAAATTGAAGCCCGAAAACGTGGATGAAGAAACGCTGCCGCGCTATCTGGATACGCATTTTTTGCCCGATCCCGATCTGGTCATTCGTACCAGCGGCGAAGCGCGTATTTCCAATTTCCTGCTCTGGCAGTCGGCCTATGCGGAATATGAGTTTATCGACACGCTATGGCCTGATTTTACCAAGGATATCTTTGGTGAAGTGGTCGGGCGGTTTGGCACGCGCGAGCGTCGGTTTGGTGCCGTTCTGGCATGATCCCACCAAAGTCCGAGGCCAAGAAATGGGATGACCTGCGCACGCGGGTCGGGTCTGGCATCGTTATGGCGCTTGTCGGTCTGGCGGGCATTTGGGCCGGCGGCGTTTGGTTCCAGATGCTGACCGTCTTTGTAACGGCTGTGATGGTCTGGGAAGTCGCCATGATGATCCAGCCTGAACGCCCCACACCTGCTATGCTTGGCGCGGCACTGACAGCCTCTGTCTTGTCGGGGCTCTTGGCCAATGACTATCACATCTTTCTACCGCTTCTTTTGATACCCGCACTCGCCGTTTTTGCCAGCCTGAAACAAGAACGCCTGACAGGTTTGTTGTTTACCTTGGGCATTCTGTTGGCAGGGTGGGGCCTCGTGATTTTTCGCGCGGACTTTGGGGCGCAATGGCTGTTCTGGTTGGTCGGTGTGGTCGTTGTCACGGATGTTGCAGGGTATTTTGCGGGGCGGTTCATCGGCGGACCTAAGTTTTGGCCAAAAGTCAGCCCCAAAAAGACGTGGTCTGGCACGGCTGCTGGCTGGCTGGCCTCAGCCCTGGTTGGTGCAATCGTGGCCCGCGTGACGGATGCAGGTGCTGCGATCATATTGGTCTCGGTCGCGCTCAGTTTTGCCAGCCAGATGGGGGATATCGCGGAAAGTGCGCTCAAGCGGCGCGTGGGTGTCAAAGACAGCTCAACCCTTATTCCGGGGCACGGCGGTTTGTTTGACCGGTTTGACGGATTGCTTGGCGCTTCGCTTGTGATGCTTTTCGTGGCCTTTGTGCTTGATGTGTCAGGGGTCGCCTTTTGAGACGGGTCAGTATTTTCGGGGCGACAGGCAGCATCGGTCAAAACACCGTTGATCTGATCAAACGTGCGCCTGACGACTATGATGTGGTCGCCCTGACTGGTGGTGGAAATATCGCCCAATTGGCACGGGACGCCAAAGATTTACGCGCTGAAGTCGCTGTCACCTGTTACCCGGAAAAACTGCCGCAATTGCGCGCGGCACTGGCGGGAACCGGGATTGAGGTCGCGGCAGGTGACGCGGCAATTGCCGAGGCCGCAGCGCGCCCTGCGGATTGGGTTATGTCAGCCATTGTCGGCGCGGCGGGTCTGGTGCCGGGGCTTGAGGCGTTGAAACAGGGCACAACGCTGGCTTTGGCAAACAAGGAGTCGCTGGTCACGGCTGGCCCGCTTTTGATGGGCACCGCACGGACGCATGGCGCAACGGTGCTGCCTGTCGATAGTGAACATTCGGCCGTCTTTCAGGGGTTGATCGGCGAAGACATCGCGGCGGTTGAACGGATCATTATCACCGCCAGCGGCGGCGCTTTTCGGGATTGGCCGTTGGAGGCCATCGCTTCGGCCACGGTCGCTGATGCGTCCAGCCATCCAAATTGGGACATGGGCCAGCGCATCACGATCGATAGCGCATCCATGTTTAACAAGTCCCTCGAGCTTATTGAAACAAAAGAGTTTTTCGGTGTAAAGCCTGACCAAATTGAAACGGTCGTTCACCCGGAGTCCCTTATTCACGCCTTGGTCGGATTCAATGATGGTGCGCTGATGGCGCATGTAGGGCCGCCCGATATGCGCCATGCGATTGGCTTTGCGCTTCATTGGCCTGAGCGCAAACATCTGCCTGTTGATCGTCTTGATCTGGCTGCCATCGCGCAGCTTACGTTTCGTGCGCCCGATGATGCACGGTATCCCGCCTTGCGCCTTGCGCGCGATGTCATGGAAATCGGCGGAATGGCAGGGGCTGCCTTTAACGGTGCCAAGGAAAAAGCGCTTGATCTGTTTATCGGCGAAAAGATCGGTTTTCTTGAGATGGCACAGGTGGTTGAAGGTGTGTTGAACCGCATGGATCAGCAAAATTGCCTTAGAAATGCCGCAACAGACCTTGATACGGTGCAGGCCGCGGACCACATGGCACGCAAGATAGCACAAGAACTCAGCGCAACCGTCTAAGGGGCGATACCTATGGATCTTACCACATTGATCAGCGGCTTTGGCGGCGTGGCTTATACACTTCTGGCCTTTGTTGTGGCGCTTTCGATCATCGTGGCGATCCATGAATACGGACATTACATTGTCGGGCGTTGGTCTGGCATTCACGCCGAGGTTTTCAGCCTTGGCTTCGGCCCTGTCCTGTATAGCCGGACCGACAAACGTGGCACTGTTTGGCAAATCGCAGCGCTTCCTTTCGGGGGGTATGTGAAGTTTTTGGGCGACGCGAATGCGGCATCCGTCGGCGGAGAAGAGGGCGGCCCCACCGGGCGCAACACCATGACAGGCGCGCCCCTTTGGGCGCGGGCGGCCACCGTTGCAGCCGGTCCGATTTTTAACTTTATCCTGACGTTTTTGATCTTTTCGGCCGTGGTGTTTTTCAATGGCCAAACGGCCAATCCTTTGAAAGTCGACAGTTTCCCACCTTTGCCACCGCAGGTTCAACTGGAGCTGCAAGAGGGCGACCAACTTCTGCAAATCGAAGGTCTAGAGGTCAGCACGGCGGAAGCGTTTGGTCAGATCATTGACGCCCTTCCTGTCGAACCGCGGCTGGATTACACGGTGCTGCGCGACGGCCAAGAGGTGACTGTGGAGGGGCCATTCCCCTATGTGCCGCTTATCAGCAGCATTGCCCCGCGGTCTGCCGCCATCTCGGTCAATCTGCGTGTCGGTGACGTCATCACAGCGATTGATGGTGCGCCCATTTACGCTTTTAGCCAGTTACAGGAAGCGGTCGTAAATTCCGAAGGCTCTGCGCTGTTGTTGGACGTCTGGCGCGACGGTGAGGAAATGCAGTTTACGCTGGTGCCCAGACCGCGTGACCAGCCGTTGGCCGACGGCACCTTTGAACGCCGCTGGATGATTGGCATCGGATCGGGCCTGTTCTTTGAGCCCGCAACCGAACCTTTGGGCGCATTTGCCGCGATGGGGGCGGGGGTCAGCCAGACCTGGGGGGTGATCACCAGTTCTCTGGACGGGTTAAAGCAAATCATCACAGGCGCCATCAGCACCTGTAATCTCAATGGTCCGGTTGGCATTGCCCAAACATCGGCGGCTATGGCCAGCCAGGGGACGCAAAGTTTTATCTGGTTTATCGCTGTGCTTTCCACGGCCGTTGGTTTGCTCAACCTCTTCCCGATCCCTGTATTGGACGGCGGGCACCTTGTGTTTCACGCCTATGAGGCCGTGACAGGGCGCAAACCCTCTGACCGTGCGCTTCAGATATTGATGGCGGCAGGGCTTACTTTACTGTTGTCGCTCATGATCTTTGCGCTTGGAAACGATATTTTCTGCCCATAAGGCAAAATCGGCTTTGCCCCAAAAGCAATCGGCTTTTGCCCCATTCCCGCCACATTTGCGGGCGACCGTCAGATGAACGCAAATGGAGTTGATCTGATGCAAACGTTGAACGCTGGATACCGTGGCCTAAGCTTGATTATGGACCTGAATTGGGACCGTGCCTTGTATGTGGCGACGATTGCTGGCGCGCTCTGGGTTGGATCCTTCATCGGCACTCTTTTCTAACATCCTTCCAAGGAATTTCTGCGTGCATCCGCCTGCACGTGGCAACACTTGCGCCGCCCTGGTTTGGAGCGGCGTTTTTTCATTGTTCGGCTTCGTCGGGTTGCTTTTGACAAGCTGCAGAGAAGGGGGTAGTCCACCCACACTGGATATCTGCTGCGGAGACCATGAACATGGGCGTTTTTACGAATAAACTGGGCACATTGCGCCAAGCGTGTTTAGGGCTCGGCCTCGCACTTGCGTTCACTGGCATGGCCGCGGCGCAGGCGTTTCAATTCTCCACCGTCGAAATCGAAGGCAACCGCCGTGTAGAAGCAGGCACCATTCTGACGTTTGCGGGCATCTCGCGGGGTGAAACAGTTTCGGCCGGCCGTCTGAACGCAGCAACACAATCGCTTTTGGAATCGGGACTGTTTGAAAGCGTTGAACTTGAACCGCGTGGCAGCACGCTGGTGATCAAGGTACAGGAATTTCCGACGATCAACCGCATCAATATCGAAGGCAACCGCCGCATTGATGATGAACCGCTGATTGGGATCCTCAGTTCGCAACCACGCCGTGTGTATAGCCCCACCATTGCCGAACAAGACGCGCAACTGATCACCGAAGCCTACGCACAGCAAGGCCGTTTGGCCGCCACGGTGAAGCCAAGCATCATTCGGCGTAGCGAAAACCGGGTGGACCTTGTGTTCGAAGTGACCGAAGGCCGCGTGGTCGAGGTGGAACGCCTGTCTTTTGCTGGCAACCGCGCTTATTCGGACCGCCGCTTGCGTCGCGTTTTGCAAACCAAACAGGCGGGTGTGTTCCGTCAGGTGATCTCGAACGATACCTTTATTGAGGACCGTATCGAATTTGACAAACAGGTGCTGACTGACTTCTACCGCTCGCGCGGGTTTGTTGATTTTGAGGTCCAGAATGTCACGTCAGAGCTGACCCGTAACCGTGACGGCTTTTTGCTTACCTTCAGTGTGCGCGAAGGCCAACAATTCACCTTTGGTGAAACCACGGTCGTCAGCCTGATCGATGATGTGGACGAATTCGATTTCCAAGACGCGCTGAAGCACCGCGTTGGATCGGTTTATGCGCCAAGCGTGATTGAAAACAACATTGCGCGTCTGGAACGCCGCGCTTTGCAACTGGGCCTGAATTTCATTCGGGTCGAACCCCGCGTCACCCGCAATGACCGCGATCTGACCCTTGATATCACCTATGAGCTGAGCCGCGGCCCGCGCGTGTTTGTCGAACGGATCGATATCGAAGGCAACAACACAACGCTTGACCGTGTGATCCGTCGCCAGTTCAAGATTGTCGAAGGGGATCCGTTCAACCCACGCGAAATCCGTCAGTCCGCCGAACGTATCCGTGCGCTTGGGTTCTTCTCGAACGCGGATGTGTCGGCGCGCGAAGGCTCGTCGCCCGAACAGGTGATCGTCGATGTGGACGTCGAAGAACAGCCAACGGGGTCGCTGACCTTTGGCGCAAGCTATGGCACGAACGACGGCTTTGGCGTTGCCATCCAGTTTCAGGAACGTAACTTTCTGGGCCGCGGGCAGCTGTTCTCATTCGGTTTCAATACCGCCGATGGAAGCGAGTCTGTAGACTTTAACTTCGTTGAACCCGCCGTTCTGGATCGGGATCTCTCGTTTGGCCTGCGCGGATTTTACGGCACAACTGACAGCGAATTTGCGGCCTATAATACCGAACGTGCCAGCCTTTCCCCGTCTTTGACCTTCCCGGTCAGCGAAAACGGTCGCCTGTCTGTGCGCACCACGCTTGGATTTGACGAAGTGTTGGAAGTGCAGGATGGCTCGAATTTTGAAAATGACGGCATCACGGTTATTCCAGCCTCGTCGGATTTGCTGGTGGCCGAACAGGACTTGGGGCGCCGCGATTATCTTTCTGTCGGCTATACCTATTCCTTCGACAACCGCACATCGGGGCTGAACCCCAATGCGGGCGTGCTGTTCCGGTTTGGACAGGACTTCGCGCTGGCGGGTGACAAGGAATATATCAAGACATCGCTGTTCTTGGGCGCTGAAACACAAGTTCTGAATGAAGAAGTCACCTTGCGTGCGATTTTCGAAGGTGGGGTGCTGAATTCACTTGGCGACACCGACAGTTCGATCATTGACCGCTTTTCGGTCAATGGCACGATGCGCGGGTTTGAACCCAATGGTATCGGTCCTCGTGATTTGAATGCCCCGAACGAAGACGCTTTGCGCGGGAATTACTTTGCGCTGGCGCGGTTTGAAGCCGACTTCCCGCTTGGGTTGCCAGAAGAATACGGCATCAACGGTGGTGTCTATTTTGATATCGGCTCGGTCTGGGGGCTGGATAATGATCTGAACGGCGCGATTGATGACAGCCTGATCTGGCGGTCCTCGGTGGGGGTCTCACTGTTTTGGGACACAGCACTTGGGCCTTTGCGTTTTAACTTCTCAAAGCCGCTCGAGTTTGAGGACTATGATAAAACGCAAACCTTTGATCTGACGGTTTCGACCTCTTTCTGATGCGCGGCGCTGGCAAAACGCTGGCAATCTGGGCCGCGGTGATAGCCGCGGTCTGCACGCCCGTCACGGCCCAAGAGGCAAGCCAACCGCCTGCATCCAGAGAACTTGCGCCCCAAATCCCGTTCACCGTGGTGCCGCAGAATACGCTGCTTATTCTGGACAGCGACCGGTTCTATCTGCAAAGCGCATTTGGCCGCAGGATCGCGGCGGAACTGGAGGCGGAACGCACCAGACTTCTAGCCGCCAAAGAGCAGGTGGAAGCCGAGCTGGAGGCCGAAGAAGCCCGTTTGGTAACCCTGCGTGACACCACCGCACCAGAAGACTTCGCCAAAATGGCCGACGCTTTTGATGCCCGCGTGCAAGAAGCACGCCGCGCCCAAACCCTCACGTCCCGCGCATTAAGCCGCCAGGAAGAAACGGCCCGTCAGCAATTTTTCCAACGCTCCCTGCCGGTTTTGGCGCAGTTGGTTGCCGACAGCGGCGCGCTTGCCATTCTTGAACGCTCAACAGTTTTTCTATCGGCTGACAATATCGATATCACCGACGCCGCCATCGAAGCGGTTGACGCAGCTTTTGGCGATGGCACGCAATAGCCCCACGCAATAGCCCTTGGCTTCCTTGCCCCAAAGGGCACATCTTGTTAGTCAGATTGTAAACACTCACGATCCAGAATGATAAGGGATTCAAAACCTAATGAGCGACGATCTGAAATCTGCAGATATTGGCCTGATCCAACGGATCATCCCGCACCGTTATCCCTTTCTTCTTGTCGATAAGGTGGTCGACATTGATGGCTACGCATCCGCCGTTGGCATCAAGAATGTGACGATGAACGAGCCGCATTTTCAGGGGCATTTCCCCTCAAAGCCGATTATGCCAGGGGTCACGATTATCGAAGCTATGGCGCAGACATCGGCCGTGATGGTCGGTGTGGCGATGGATATGGTCGACAAGGATTTGCTGGTCTACTTTATGGGCATCGACAACTGTAAATTCCGCCGCATGGTCACGCCAGGCGATGTGCTTCGGATGGAGGTTGAGACGACACGCGGTAAACCCGGCGGCAAGGTCTGGAAGTTCCGCGGCGTTGCAACGGTCGATGGCGAAATGGCCGCAGAATGTGATTTTACCGCCATGATGGACCTGCCCAAATAGATGGCCCGCGATATTCATCCCTCAGCCGTGATTGAAGACGGCGCAGAGATTGCCGACGGCTGCGTGATCGGCCCGTTCTGCGTGGTTGGCCCCAAGGTGCGTCTGCACGCAGGTGTCGTGCTCAAGTCCCATGTGGTTGTCACAGGCGATACCCAAATTGGACAGGACACAGTCGTTTTCCCGTTCTCCAGCATCGGTGAAATTCCGCAGGACCTGAAATTCAAAGGCGAAGAAACCAAACTTGTCATTGGTGCACGCAACCGCATTCGTGAGCATGTCACCATGAACACGGGCACCCATGGTGGGGGTGGTCTGACAAAGGTCGGCGATGACGGGCTCTTTATGGCAGGGTGCCACGTGGCACATGATGCCCAGATTGGTGACCGCGTTGTGATCGTTAACCAGACCGCCATTGCAGGGCACTGCATTGTCGAAGACGATGTGATCATCGGTGGGCTGTGCGGCATCCACCAATTCGTGCGTATCGGTCGGGGTGCCATCATCGGCGCTTTGTCGATGGTGACGAATGATGTAATCCCGCATGGTCTGGTGCAAGGCCCGCGTGGCGAGCTTGATGGGCTGAACCTTGTGGGCCTGAAACGCAAAGGCGTGGACCGCGCCGATATCACCGCTCTGCGCGTTGCCTTTCAAACCCTGCGCCAAGGCGAGGGTAGTTTTGCAGAACGGGCCGAACGGCTGACCCAAGACAGTGATAGCGCTTATGTGGCCGATATGGTGCGGTTTATAACGGCCGCGACCGACCGCCACTTCCTGACGCCAAAATGATTGCCCTGATCGCAGGGCAGGGTGCATTGCCTGCACATCTGAGCGTTGCGATGCAGGCGCAGGGTCAAGCGCATGTGATCTATGCGCTGCAAGGACAGGCCCCCGATTTGGACGGGATCAAAACCTTTCGCTTGGAACAGCTTGGCACGCTGCTGGCCGAGCTTGGTGCGCAAGGGGTCACTCAGGTCTGTTTTGCGGGTGCTGTCACGCGGCCCCAGATCGATATGTCCGCGATTGATGGCGCGACCTTGCCGCTTGTTCCCAAGATCGCCGCGGCCATGGCGGGGGGGGATGATGGCACGCTGCGTGTGGCCATTGGCCTTTTTGAAGACGCCGGTTTTGACGTGATTGGCGCACCTGCTATTTTGCCCGATCTGTTACCAAGCGCAGGTGTGCTTGGGGCCGTTCGTCCGTCCGAACGTGATCTAAAGGACATCACACGCGCACAGGATGTGCATGCGGCACTGGCTGCAGCAGATGTGGGTCAGGCCTGTATCGTGGCCCATGGTCAAGTGCTGGCCGTCGAAGCGATCAAAGGCACCGACTGGATGATGCAATCGCTGATGGTCCAGCCCGCGCCAACAAATGCAGCCAGCACGGGCGATCTGTTTTCCGATCCGCTTGGCTTTGCGGCGGACGTCATGGGCGGGCCTGTGGTCGCACCTGTTGCCGCCGCCCAACGTGACCCAAGCCTTCCTACGGGTGGCGTGCTGTTCAAGGCTCCAAAACCCGCCCAGGACATGCGGATTGATCTGCCCACGATCGGTCCGGCAACGATTGATCGGGCTGCACATCTGGGCCTGAACGGCATCGCCCTTGGGGCAAACACCCAAGTGATCGAGCTGGACCGCGTGATCGCCGCAGCCGATGAAACAGGGTTGTTTGTTACGGTTATCCCATGAAGGTATTTGTCATCGCGGGCGAACCCTCTGGCGATGCGCTTGGTGCTGCGTTGATGGACGGGCTTGCAACGCTTGGGCAGCAGGTGGACTACCAAGGCATTGGTGGTCCGTTGATGCAGGCGCAAGGTCTTACCAGTCAGTTCCCCATGTCAGAGCTTTCCTTGATGGGGATCGCTGAAATACTGCCCAAATATATGCACCTTAAACGCCGTATTCGCGAGACTGTTGATGCGGTGCTGGCAGCGCAACCTGACGTCTTGCTGACAATCGACAGCCCTGATTTTTGCTTGCGCGTTGCCAAGGCCGTCAAAGCCCAAAGCACTATTCGCACAGTGCATTACGTTGCGCCAACCGTGTGGGCGTGGCGGCCCAAACGGGCGGCGAAAATGGCAGGCGTCATAGATCATGTTCTGGCGCTTTTTCCCTTTGAGCCGCCGTTGATGCAGGCCGAAGGGATGGGGTGTGATTTCGTCGGGCATCCCGTTGTGGCCCAACCCGTAGCAACCCCTGAGCAGGTGCAGTCGTTTCGCGCATCGCTGAACCTTTCCCCCGATGCGCCTTTGGTTCTGGCGCTGCCGGGGTCACGGCGGTCCGAGGTCAGCCGCCTTGCGCCGATTTTCGGGCAAGCCTGCCGCGATATTCTGGACGCCCACCCAAACGCACAGGTCATCGTGCCTGCCGCGCCGTCTGTTGCGGCACTTGTTCAAGAGGTGACCCAAACATGGTCCGCGCCCGTTTGTGTCGTGGATAGCGCCGATGCAGCGATGAAAAGAGCCGCCTTCGGTGCAGCGGATGTGGCCCTTGCCGCATCTGGCACGGTGTCGCTTGAATTGGCGGCGGCAGATACACCTATGGTTATTGCATATGACATGAATTGGATCAGCCGTCAGATCATTGGGCGAATGTTGCTGGTCGATACGGTGACGCTGGTCAATCTGGTGTCCGAAACCCGCGCTGTTCCCGAATACATCGGCCCCGATTGCCAACCCGCGCAAATTTCGGCGGCGGCTCTTCGGGTTCTGGCAGATCCTACAGCGCAACATGATGCGATGGCCAAAACGATGAAAGCGTTGGGGCGGGGCGGGCAAGCACCTGGCGTGCGTGCGGCACAAGCGTTGTTGAACGCGGTTTAGGCGCCGCGCCAGATCCAGCCACCGCCCAAGATGCGGCTGCTGTCGTCTTCGTAAAACACACAGGCTTGCCCCGGTGATACACCTTCTTCCGCGGTCAAAAGCTCTACCTCGGCAAATCCATCTGGTTTGCTGCGCAAAATCGCAGGGCGCGGCGGACGTGTTGAACGCACCTTTACCAGAATCTCGCGTTCTGCTGTGCCCTCGAACGGCCCATCGCCAAGCCAATTCACTTCTTTGACGGGAATAGTGCGCGTGGCCAGCATATCCTTGGGGCCAACTACGACCTGTTTTGCATCAACGTCCAGCTTCACCACATAGAGAGGTTCTGCCAAACCGCCAATGCCAAGCCCGCGGCGCTGACCAATCGTGTAGTGAATCACCCCGTGATGACGGCCAAGCACTGTGCCGTCGGTATCCACAATGTCACCCGGTTCTGCAGCACCCGGCCGCAGTTTTTCGATCACTTTTGCGTAGTCCCCATCGGGCACAAAACAAATATCCTGACTGTCGGGTTTGTCTGCGACGGCCAGCCCGTATTTTTCGGCCAAGGCGCGGGTTGCGTCTTTGTTGGGCAGATGGCCCAACGGAAAGCGCAGATAATCCAGTTGCTCGGGCGTGGTCGAGAACAGGAAATATGACTGGTCTTTTGTGGCATCTTCGGCGCAATGAAGCTCGGGGCCATGCGCGCCCATCTTGCGCTGAATATAATGCCCTGTTGCCATGCAATCAGCATCAAGGTCCTTGGCCGTTTCCAGCAGATCCTTGAATTTCACCCGTTCATTGCACCTGATACACGGCACCGGCGTCGCGCCACCAAGATAGCTTTCGGCAAATTCATCCATCACGGCGTCTTTGAAAATGTTTTCATAATCAAGCACATAATGGGGGAAGTTCATGTCTTCTGCCACGCGACGCGCATCATGAATGTCGCGGCCTGCGCAGCACGCGCCCTTTTTGGCCAACGCGGCACCATGATCATAAAGCTGTAGCGTAACACCAACCACATCATAGCCTTCTTCGGCCAGTTGCGCCGCCACAACCGAACTATCCACACCGCCTGACATTGCAACGACAACGCGGGTTTCAGATGGCGGTTTGGCAAAGCCAAGCGAATTCAGATCTGACGTCTTATCAAGGGCCATGTCAGCAGCTTTCCAAAGCAAAACGGAACGGGATTGGCAGACATATAATAAAATTCGACAGACTAACAAGGCGCAGTTTCACCGCTCCTTAAGACTGTTTGGGCAATATGGCCCAAAGGTTGAACGAAGAAAGGTTGTAATATGTTTTTGAAAAAGGTGGATGGGCCGCGCTCGGTCACACTTCCTGATGGGACAATTCTGACCCACGCAGATTTGCCAGCGGCCGATACGCGGCGGTGGGTGGCATCGCGCAAGGCCGCAGTGGTTATGGGCGTGTTGTATGGATTGATTGCCAAGGATGAGGCGTTGAAGAAGTATGCCCTGTCGGAAGAAGAGTTTGATGGGTGGTGTGCCGCGATCGTTGATCATGGCACTGCCGCTCTAAAGGCGACCAAACTTCAAGACTATCGACAACCGTAGGTTGTGCGTGTATCCCTAAGACGTTTTTTACGAGACGTTCAGGGGTTGTTAACGATTTTTGGCAATGGTGGTCACCAGAAACGCCCAACGAACTGCCACTTTGGAGATCGCTTATGCGCATACTACTTGTCGAAGATGACCCGACCACATCAAAAAGCATCGAAATGATGCTCTCGCATGCCAATTTGAATGTCTATTCCACCGATCTGGGGGAAGAAGGCATCGATCTGGCAAAGCTTTATGATTACGATCTGATCCTGCTTGATCTGGGCCTGCCCGATATGAATGGGCATGAGGTGCTACGCCAGCTTCGCCTGTCCAAGATTGAAACGCCGATCCTTATTCTGTCGGGCTCTGCGGAAGTGGATGACAAGATCAAGGGCTTCGGTTTTGGCGCCGACGACTACATGACCAAACCGTTTATGCGCGAGGAACTGATTGCACGCATTCATGCCATCATCCGTCGATCAAAGGGGCACTCACAATCGGTTATCGATACGGGCCGCATCTCGGTAAATCTTGATGCCAAGACCGTTTCAGTTGGCGGAAAAACGGTGCATTTGACCGGCAAGGAATATCAAATGCTTGAACTTCTCAGCCTGCGGAAAGGGACGACCCTGACAAAGGAGATGTTCCTGAACCATCTTTATGGCGGCATGGATGAACCAGAGCTTAAGATCATCGATGTATTCATCTGCAAATTGCGCAAAAAACTGGCCAATGCCACAGATGGCGCGAATTATATCGAAACGGTCTGGGGACGCGGCTATGTCCTGCGGGATCCCGAACCTGTCGGCAATGAAATGGAGCGCCTGGCTCTGGGTGCCTAAACCATAGGTCTGTGAATTCGAAAAGGGGCTAGGATCAGGCCCCTTTTTGCGGCTGGCCTTTGACAAGTCATACTAGACGCCACACGCGCCACGCCTATAACGGTGGTCTGCACACTTACCCCGAGCGAGGCGCGTCATGGTCAAACAGTCTCCCCATCATCACATTGCGGTCGATGCCCTTTCGCAGGCCCAGGCGCAGCAAGAGTTGGCTTACCTCGCGGATGTTCTGGCGCAGGCCAATGCAGACTATCATACCAAAGATGCGCCCGATTTGTCGGATGCAGATTATGACACCCTCAAGCGCCGCAACGCGGATATCGAGGCGGCGTTCCCCAACCTTATGCGCGCTGACAGCCCAACCCATCAGGTGGGTGCGCCTGTCGCGGATGGGTTTGGCAAAGTGCGTCACGAGGTGCGGATGCTGTCACTCTCCAACGCGTTTGAAGACAGGGATGTAGAGGATTTCGTAAAAGGCATTCGTAAGTATCTTGGGTTAGGTGATGATGCCCCACTTGCCCTGACAGCCGAGCCTAAAATTGACGGGCTTTCGTTGTCCTTGCGGTATGAAAACGGCGTTTTGGTCCAGGCCGCCACGCGCGGCGACGGCGAAACCGGCGAAAATGTCACCGTCAATGCACGCACCATTTCCGACATTCCCGCCACCATTGAAGGGGCGCCCGATATTTTGGAAGTCCGCGGCGAGGTCTACATGAGCCATGCGGATTTCGAGGCGCTTAATCAAAGACAAACGGCGGCAGGTGGAAAAACCTTTGCCAATCCACGCAATGCGGCCGCCGGGTCTTTGCGTCAACTGGATGCCGAGATCACCCGCGCCCGTCCTTTGCGCTTTTTCGCCTATGCCTGGGGGGCGATCAGCGCCCCTTTGAGTGATACGCAATCAGGCGCGATCGACCGGCTTGCGCAGCTTGGGTTTCAGACCAATCCGCTCACGCTCAGGTTTGAAACAGCACAAGAGATGATCGCCCATTACCACAGTATCGAAACGCAGCGTGCCGATCTGGGATATGATATCGACGGTGTGGTTTATAAGGTCGATAATCTGGACTATCAGCGGCGCCTTGGGTTTCGCTCGACCACGCCGCGGTGGGCAATTGCCCATAAGTTTCCTGCAGAACTTGCATGGACCCATCTGGAAGCGATCGACATCCAAGTGGGGCGAACAGGGGCGCTGTCACCTGTCGCGCGTCTGACGCCTGTCACTGTTGGCGGGGTCGTGGTGTCAAACGCGACCTTGCACAACGAGGATTATATCGCAGGGCGCGACAGCAAAGGTGCGCCCATCCGTGAAGGCCGCGATATCCGTGTGGGCGATTTTGTTCAGGTGTACCGCGCGGGCGATGTTATTCCAAAGATTAAGGATGTTGATCTCAGCAAACGGCCCAAGGATTCGGAAACGTTCAGGTTTCCGACCACATGCCCCGAGTGTGCGTCATCTGCCGTGCGCGAAGAGGGCGATGCGGTGCGTCGTTGCACAGGCGGGATGATCTGTCCCGCGCAGGCGGTTGAAAAGCTCAAGCATTTGGTCAGTCGTGCCGCCTTTGACATTGATGGACTTGGCGCAAAGCAGGTCGAGCAATTCTACCAAGACGGCTGGATCAAAGAACCCGCTGATATTTACCAACTACAAGACCGCTATGGCCGCGGGCTTCAGCAACTCAAAAACCGCGAAGGATGGGGCGAAAAATCCGCAAGCGCCCTGTTTCAGGCCATCGAAGACAAGCGCGAAATGGCGCTGCGCCGCCTGATCTTTGGCCTGGGCATTCGCCATGTGGGCGAAGCGGCGGCTGGATTGCTTGCCCAGACCTATGGCTCTTGGGCGCAATTCGAAGCGGCGGCCACTGCTGCGCAGGACGAAACCAGTGATGCATATACAGACCTGCTCAACATCGACGGGATCGGTGCGGTGATGGCCAGCTCTCTGATTGCCGCTTTTGCCAACCCGCAGGAGCGCGCAAGTATTGATCGGCTGGTCGCGCAGCTGACGGTGCTGGACGCAGAGAAACGCGCAACCGACAGCCCCGTGGCGGGAAAGACAGTAGTTTTTACCGGAACGCTGGAAAAACTGACACGCGCAGAGGCCAAAGCGCAGGCCGAAACCCTTGGGGCGAAAGTCTCGGGTTCGGTCTCTGCAAAGACGGATCTGCTGGTGGCGGGACCAGGTGCAGGATCAAAAGCGAAAAAGGCTGCGGACCTCGGAATTGAAACGATTGATGAGGATGGCTGGCTTTCTTTGATCGGGCAGGGCTAAGTTGCGCGTATGAGCAGCCGCCCTGAAATTCTGTTTCCGCTTTTTGCCAGCACTGAAACGCTGGAAGGCATCGGTCCGAAATCGGCCAAGCTGCTGGATGGTGTTGGGATTGCCACGCCAAAAGACGTGTTGTTCACGCTGCCCAGTGGGACCGTTGACCGCCGCCGCAAGGCCAGTGTTTTGGGTGTGCCTGTCCCAGATACCGTGACGGTTGAGGTCACGGTGGGGGCCCATAGACCCGCCGCCCGAAAAGGCGGGCCCTACCGCGTAAGTGTCACAGATGCGCAAACGGCCTTTGATCTGGTGTTCTTTCATGCTAATGAAAAATACCTGACGGCCCAATTGCCGACAGGTCAAAAGCGGGTGGTTTCGGGCAAGCTGGAACATTTTGACGGGGTGGCCCAGATGGTTCACCCCGACCATATTTTGCCGGTTGAGCAGGCCCATACCATTCCGCTTTTCGAGCCAATCTATCCGTTGACGGCAGGCGTGACCCAAAAGACGATGCTTAAAGCCAGCGGATCTGCCTTGGTGCGGATGCCAGAGCTGGCCGAATGGATTGATCCTGCCCTCAAGCAGCGCGAGAGGTGGCCAGATTGGCACCACGCCGTCCAATTGGTGCATCGTCCGTCCGAAGAAAACCTGCATCAACAGCCCGCTGCGCGCCAGCGTTTGGCCTATGACGAGGTGATGGCGCATCAGGTGACGCTTGCCTTGGCCCGCACGGTGGCCCGTAAAACCAAAGGGGTCATTTCAAATGCAAGCGGTGTCTTGCAGCGCAAGGTTTTGAACGCTTTGCCCTACACGCCGACAGGCGCACAATCGCGCGCAATTGCCGACATCACGGCGGATATGGCGTTGCCTGTGCGCATGAACCGATTGCTACAGGGCGATGTGGGATCGGGCAAAACGCTGGTTGCGATGCAAGCCCTGTTGGTCGCCGTAGAAGCAGGCGGGCAGGGTGTGATGATGGCCCCCACCGAAATCCTGGCACGGCAGCATCTGGAAGGGCTGCAACCTTTGGCAGAAAGCGCGGGCGTTGTGCTTGAGCTTTTGACGGGCCGTGACAAGGGCCGTGAAAGGGCTCGCAAGCTTGAGGCTTTGGCACGCGGTGACATCCAGATCCTTGTGGGCACGCATGCGGTGTTTCAGGCGGATGTGCAATTTGACGATTTGCGACTTGCCGTTGTGGACGAGCAGCATCGCTTTGGCGTCATACAACGGATGGAATTGGGGGCAAAGGGACGCGCGGTCGACATGTTGGTGATGACCGCAACCCCCATCCCGCGGACCCTGTCGCTTGCGCAATACGGGGATATGGATGTGTCGGTGCTGGACGAAAAACCACCGGGGCGCAAACCGATCCAGACGGCTCTGGTCTCGACCGACCGATTGGACGAGGTGGTTGAAAAACTGCGCGCAACAATCGCCAAGGGGACGCAGGCCTATTGGGTTTGCCCGCTCGTGGAAGAAAGCGAAGTGGTCGATATGACTGCGGCCGAAGAACGGTTCAAACGGTTGCGCGCCCAGTTGGGCGATGATCGTGTCGGGTTGGTCCACGGGCAGATGCCGCCTGCCGACAAGGATGCGGCCATGGCAAGGTTTGTGGCAGGTGAAACCTCGGTTCTGGTGGCGACATCCGTGATCGAGGTGGGGGTGAATGTGCCAAATGCCACGATCATGGTGATCGAACGGGCCGAAAGTTTCGGGCTGGCACAGCTGCATCAGCTGCGCGGTCGCGTGGGGCGGGGGGACGCTGCATCGACCTGCCTTCTGATGTTTGGCAAGGCGTTGTCCGATACGGCCCGCCGCCGCCTTGAAATTCTGCGCGAGAGCGAAGACGGCTTTCGGATCGCCGAAGAGGATTTGGCCATTCGCGGTGCAGGTGACATGATTGGTGCCGCACAATCAGGGCTGCCGCGGTTTCGCATCGCCGATCTGGAGCGAGACGCCGGATTGATGAAACTGGCCCAAAGTGATGCACGAAAGCTGTTGGGCGATGATCCGTCGTTGGAAACGGCGCGCGGGCAGGCCGCACGGACCCTGCTGTGGCTGATGGAGCAGGACAAGGCAATTCGTTTGATTTCAGTGGGTTAGCGGGGTTCGGAACATTTTGTTCGCAAATGTTCTCAAAAAGTTCTTTACAGATGGTTAATAAAATGAGAACAAAGCGGCAACAAGACGCTACTCAAAGGAACACACGCCATGATCGCAGACGTCAAACAAATCATCGAACGGTCATCGGGCACTTTGCTGACGGATCTGGCAGGTGCTGCTGCGCTGACAGTGATCTTTTCGGTTGCGCTTTGCTTGCCTAATTTTTTCTGAGTTACTGCCTACGATCACCCTGAAAGCTTCCAGCATCCTGTCCCCACTTTGATGCTGTGACGACTGCCTCGTCTTATCTGAGCCGCGTTCTGCCTTTCGCCGCTCTTGTGTTTTCAGGGATGTCCCCGATCGTTACCTTGCCGCCGCTATCCATTCGGATATGCGGCGGTTTTTTTATGCGTTTTGACTGGCCTGGGTTTCATCCAACGCATCACAGGCCGCATCAAGCGCCAGCATGATCGAGGCATGGCGGTTTTTGTAATCGCGTGCAGGGATCAGAACTTCCAGCCCGTCAAAAGGGGCGGTTGGGATGGGGCCGTCTGATTTCAGCATCGCCTTCAACTCGTCCCGTGCGCGGCGGATTTGATCGCTTGTGCAGCCCACGATGGCAGAGCCGACAACCGAAGCCGCCGCCTGACCAAGGGCGCAGGCTTTGACGTCCTGTCCATAGCCGCTGACCACGCCGTCATTCAAAGCCAGATCGACCGTCACCGCAGAGCCGCACAGCGGCGACCGCCGCTTGGCCGATACATCGGGTGCCGCCAGCCTCTCTGCCGCAGGCATATCGGCGGCCAGCGCAAGAATGCGGGCGGAATAAAGCTTGATCAGATCAGTATCACTGGACATGCGCGGCACGGTTTCCTTTGGCTATGATCCTAGATAATACCAAGGCACCAAAATGCAAAAGGTTTCCAGCATGTCTTTCGATCCAAGCCTACTCAAATTCAACGAAGCAGGGCTTTTGCCTGTCATTGCACAAGACGCAAGCAGCCGCGAGGTTCTGATGCTGGCGTGGATGAATGCCGAGGCTGTGGCGCGGACATTGGACAGTGGTCAGGTCACCTATTGGTCACGGTCGCGCGCATCTTTTTGGGTCAAAGGGGCCACGTCGGGTCATACTCAAGAGCTGGTCGCGATGCGCATGGATTGTGACCGCGATTGCCTTTTGGTGCTGGTCAATCAGGTGGGCGCGGCCTGCCACACCGGGCGGCGCAGCTGTTTTTATACAGATGTGACCGATGGAGATATGACCGAGCTTATGTCGCCAATGGACTAAAGCCCCACCATTTTGCGAATATCGGCAGGGCTTGCGCCGTCAGTGCGGTATTTGGCAATGGCACGGGCGTCGTCGCGTTTGGCAAGGCGTTTACCTGCGCTATCGCGGATCAGTTTGTGGTGATGATAGATCGGCCTTGGCAGGCCAAGCAGGTGCTGCAAACACACATGAATGGTGGTTGCGTCAAACAGATCCTGACCGCGCACAACGTGGGTCACACCCTGTGCAGCGTCGTCCAGCACCACCGAAAGATGATAGGACGTGCCCATGTCTTTGCGGGCCAAAACAATATCCCCGATGGTCGCCGCAAGGGTAGCCACGTTTGTGGCGTTCACACCCGTTTCGCCATTTGGTCCAAGCCCTGTTTCTTCAAATGACACCGCGCTTTTAGGGGCCTGTGCAGCCAGCGTATCCATCTTCAGGCGCAGGGTTTGCGCGTTGGGGCGCTGTCCTGACGGGCGGCCACTGGGTCGGCAGGTGCCAGGATAGATCGGCCCGTCAGGACCAATTTGCGACACACCTTCTTGTGGTGCCGATAGCGCGTCTTGAATATCTTTGCGCGTGCAGGTGCAGGGATACAAAACCCCCTGTTCCCAAAGTGTATCAAGTGCTTGTGCATAGACGTGAAAGTTGTCGGACTGGCGCAAAACAGGCGTTTCCCATGTCAAACCAAGCCAGTCCAGATCATCGTAAATCTGTTGTTCCCAATGCGCACGCGCACGGGATTGATCAATATCTTCGATACGCAAAAGGAATGTGCCACCCGCGGCAACCGCCATGTCATGGGCAAGGATCGCCGAATAGGCATGCCCCAGATGAAGCGGCCCCGTGGGCGATGGTGCAAACCGCGTTATCATGGACGACGCAGGACGATCATATCCGATCCCTTTGCGATTTCACCTAAATGCGGGCCGTGGCGACATTCCTGCGCCGTGGTAGCTGTGGCCGTGATGGTCATGCCGAAAGCCTAGCGCGGACTATTCGGCGGCGTCCAGTTGCGATTGCCCAAGCCAGTCGGTCCAGAGGGCTTTGGCACGATCAGTATATGCTTTGTAGCGGTCTTTGCGCCCGCGACGGCCACCTTTGAGCCCTTCGACAGGGGGGAACAAGCCGAAGTTGACGTTCATCGGTTGGAAGGTTTTGGCCTCTGCGCCACCAGTGATATGTTTGATCAACGCCCCCATAGCCGTTTCTTGTGGCACGTCTTTGATGGGGTGGCCCAAGATGTCGGCCGCGGCCATGCGCCCGGCCAAAAGACCCATTGCGGCACTTTCGACATAGCCCTCAACGCCCGTGATCTGGCCTGCAAAGCGCAGGTGCGGTTTTGAGCGCAGGCGCATCTGATCGTCCAGCAACGTCGGAGAATTCAAGAAGGTGTTGCGGTGGATCCCGCCAAGACGCGCGAATTGCGCGTCCTCAAGCCCCGGGATCATGCGCAGCACCTCTTTTTGGGCGCCGTATTTCATCTTGGTCTGAAACCCGACGATATTGTAAAGCGTTCCCAAGGCGTTATCGCGGCGCAGTTGCACCACGGCATAGGGTTTGACATCGGGCTGATGCGGATTGGTCAGACCAACTGGCTTCATCGGGCCAAAGCGCAGTGTTTCGCGGCCGCGTTCTGCCATGACCTCGATGGGTAGACATCCGTCAAAATAGCCTGCGGTTTCGCCTTCTTTGAATTCGGTTTTGTCTGCGGCCAGCAGCGCGTCGATAAAGGCCTCATATTGGTCCTTTGTCATCGGGCAATTCAGATAGGCTGTGCGCTCTTCTTCGGTATCGCCCTTGTCATAGCGCGACTGCATCCATGCGCGGCTCATGTCAATGCTGTCGTGGTAAATAATCGGTGCGATGGCATCGAAAAAAGCCAAGGCCTCTGCACCGGTTTCTGCCGCAATCGCATCGGCCAAAGCGCCGCTGGTCAACGGGCCGGTTGCGATAATCCAGTGGCCGGTTTCGGGCAGGGTGGTGATTTCATCATAGCTGACAGTGATGTTCGGATGTGCTGTCAGGCGGGCTGTCACGGTTTCGGCAAATGGATCGCGGTCAACGGCCAAAGCGCCGCCCGCGGGCAGGCGATGTTGATAGGCGGTTTGCATAATCAACCCACCAGCTTGCACCATCTCCCAATGCAGCAGGCCAACGGCGTTTTGTTCATGATCGTCGGATCGGAACGAATTGGAACAAACCATTTCGCCCAAATTGCCTGTTTGATGGGCAAAGGTGCCAACCTTGGGGCGCATTTCGTGAATGACGACCTGCACGCCCATATTTGCGGCCTGCCAAGCGGCCTCTGATCCGGCCATTCCGCCGCCGATGATATGAAGGGTGTTTTCCATGAGGAGCATCTAATTCGCAGCCTTCCAAAAAGCAACAACCCCTGACGTGAGTGGCGTCAGGGGTTGGTGTGATCTCGGGTTGGAGGACCCGTATATGTGACGGCTTGGAGGGGCCGCAATGTGATCAGGTTGGAGGACCTGACGTGTGTTGCCTTAGTCTTAACCCATTTCGCCCCATTCGCGCCACATTTATTTTTTCAACAATGTGGGCGTGATCGGAAACAATCAGCTTTCAGGGGCTTGGGCATCTGCGTCCTCGTCCTCGTCGCCTTGATCTGCAATCCAGGCAACGCTCACAACACTTTCGCCTTTGGCTGTATCAAATACCTTGACGCCACCTGCGCTGCGCGACCGGAAGCTGATGCCCTCTACGGGAACACGGATAGACTGGCCCTTTGATGTGGCCAGCATAATCTGATCATCCATCTCTACGGGGAAGGACGCGACGATCTCACCGCCGCGCATGGCCTTGTCCATGGCCATCACGCCCATGCCGCCGCGGCCGCGCAGGGGATAGTCATGGCTTGAGCTCAGTTTGCCAGCGCCGCCCGCCGTGATGGTCAGGATAAGATTTTCAGCCGCCGACATTTCGGCATACCGATCTTGTGGCAGGTTAATCGCGGCCACGCCTTCTTCATCCGATACATCAGCGTCGTCCGTTAAGCCTGCGACAAGCCTACGCATTTTTAAATAGGCCGCACGTTCTTCTGGCGTTGCCTCAAAGTGGCGGATGATTGACATAGAGACGATTTGATCGTCGCCTTGCAGCTTGATGCCGCGCACACCGACCGAATTTCGGCTGTTGAACACCCGCACATCCGTGGCCGGAAAGCGAATGGCCCGACCGGAGTTTGTGACCAGCATCACATCATCATCATGACTGGCGATACGGGCGTTGATCAAAGTTGTCGCCTCGTGTTCGCCCTCGAACTTCATCGCAATTTTACCGTTGCGCATAACATTGGTGAAATCCGACAGCTTGTTGCGACGCACCGTGCCGGCAGAGGTTGCAAAGACGACCTGAAGATCATCCCATTCGTCTTCGTCACGATCCACGGGCATGATCGCGGCGATCGACACACCTGTCGGGATCGGCAGGATGTTAACGATAGCCTTACCTTTGGATGTGCGTGATCCTTGGGGCAGGCGCCATGTCTTGAGCTTGTAGACCATCCCATCCGTCGTGAAAAACAGCAATTGGGTGTGTGTATTGGCCACAAACAAAGAGGTTACGACATCGTCGTCCTTCAAAGCACCGCCCGAAAGCCCTTTGCCGCCGCGTTTTTGCGCGCGGAAATCCACAAGGGGGGTGCGTTTGATATAGCCGCCTTGGGTAACCGTCACGACCATGTCCTCACGCTCGATCAGGTCTTCGTCTTCCATATCGCCTGACCAGTCGACAATCTCGGTGCGGCGCTCGACCGCGAATTGATCGCGCACGGTCGTCAGCTCTTGGGCGATGATGGCCATGATCCGCTCGCGCGAGCGCAGGATATCAAGGTATTCCTTGATCTTGCCGGCCAGATCTTCCAACTCGTCGGTCACTTCTTTCACACCAATCTGGGTGAGGCGCTGAAGGCGCAGATCAAGGATTGCGCGGGCCTGAACTTCGGACAGGTTGTAGGTGCCGTCCTCATTGGCGGTGTGGGTCGGGTCGTCAATCAGTTGGATGTAGGGCAGAATTTCTTGGGCGGGCCAGCGACGCTCCATCAGTTTTTGGCGGGCCTCGGCGGCATCTGCGGATTGGCGGATCGTTGCAACCACCTCGTCAACATTTGAGACGGCAACGGCCAAACCACATAACACATGGCTGCGTTCGCGCGCTTTTCGCAGCTCAAACGCCGTGCGGCGCGCGACAACTTCTTCCCTAAAATCAATGAAGTAGCGCAAGAACTTCAACAAGGTCAGCTGCTCGGGCTTTCCCCCGTTCAGCGCCAGCATATTCGCACCAAAGCTGGTCTGCATCGGGGTGAAGCGGAACAGTTGGTTCAGCACCACTTCGGCGGTGGCATCGCGTTTCAACTCAATGACAACGCGCACGCCATTGCGGTCAGATTCGTCTTGAACGTGGCTGATGCCTTCGACCTTTTTCTCACGCACCAGTTCGGCGATCTTGTCGATCATTGTCGCCTTATTCACCTGATAGGGAATTTCATCAAGGATGATGGCAAAGCGGTCTTTGCGGATCTCTTCGACACGAGTTTTGGCGCGGATCACGATGCTGCCGCGTCCTTCCAGATAGGCTTTGCGTGCGCCCGAACGGCCAAGCATGATGCCACCCGTTGGGAAATCGGGGCCAGGCACATATTCAATCAGATCCTCTGACGTCATATCGGGGTTTTCGATCAGGGCCAGGGTCGCGTTGATGATCTCGCCCAGGTTATGCGGCGGGATATTGGTGGCCATGCCCACGGCGATACCACCAGCGCCATTCACCAGCATATTCGGGTAACGCGCGGGCAGAACCGTCGGCTCACGTTCCTTGCCGTCGTAGTTGTCCTGAAAATCGACCGTCTCTTTTTCGATGTCGGCGGTCAGGGAGGCGGCGACCTTGTCAAGCCGCGATTCCGTGTACCGCATGGCGGCGGCGTTATCACCATCCATTGAGCCAAAGTTGCCTTGCCCGTCAATCAGGGGCACGGACATGCTGAAATCCTGCGCCATCCGCACCAGCGCGTCATAGATCGCACTGTCGCCGTGCGGGTGGTAGCTGCCCATCACATCGCCCACGGACTTGGCGGATTTGCGATAGGGTTTGTCGGCCGTATACCCTTTTTCATACATCGAATAGATGATCCTGCGGTGCACCGGTTTCAAACCGTCACGCAGGTCAGGAATCGCGCGGCTGACAATCACGGACATCGCGTAGTCCAGATAGGCCGTTTTCATCTCGTCTACGATGCTGACGGATGGACCGTCATAGACATATCCCTGATCGCCATTTTCTTCTGCGTTTTCAGGTGTTTCTGGGGTGTCGCTCATGTGATTTTCCGCCCTTTGGCCGCGCTGTTGTGCGGCGTCTATATCTTGTTGCTTTATGTATAGCAGAGGCCGCATATGGGGTGCAATGGGGGGCAGCGCAGGCTGTTAGCACCAATGACACAATGCTGCTAACATATTGTTTTTGTTGAAAAGTTATTTCCCGTTCGTCAATGTCGAAGACATAAGAAACGACGAGGTTAAAAATGCGTTCAGAAACAGAACTGATGTTGCGTGGTTATGGCCTGACACTGGCCGAGTTTTTCTATCACATGCCTGACGCGCCGCATGTGCTGAATACTTTCATCTGGCAGGACTATGATCTTGCGCCAGACCATCCCAAATTGTTCAAATTTATCGAGTTTTGGCAGCGCGACATCGAAGGGCCGCTACATTCCGTCCGCTTCACGCACCGCAAAGAGGTGAGCCCCGGCGAGTGGCGCAATGTGCAAGGCGAATTTACTCTGCATTAACCCCAGTCAGGTGCCCGCTTCTCGATGAATGCGGCGATGCCTTCGGCGGTGTCATCATTGGCCATATTTTCGAGCATCACATCGCCTGTATAGGCATAGGCGGCGTCCAGTGGCATCTGAAGCTGGTCGTAAAAAGCGCGCTTGCCGATGCGCACGGCGCTGCCCAATTTGCCCGCGATCTGTTGGGCCAATGCCTGTGTCTCGGCCTCAAGATCAGCGGCAGGCACAATGCGGTTCACCAACCCCAGATCAAGGGCGCGGTCGGCATGGATGAAATCACCCGTCGTCAGCATCTCGAACGCCTGCTTGCGTGGAATATTGCGCGACAGGGCGACCATCGGCGTTGAGCAGAACAGCCCGATATTCACCCCGTTGACGCCAAATCGACAGTCCTGCGCCGAGACAGCAAGATCACAACTGGCGACAAGCTGGCAACCTGCGGCGGTGGCGATGCCGTGGGTTTGCGCGATGACGGGTTGGGGGAGGGTCGGAATGCGCTGCATCATGGCGGCGCAGGCATCAAACAACCCTTTGAGCGCAGTGGCCCCTTTGTCGGGGCTTTGGCGCATGGTTTGCATCTCGCGCAGATTGTGACCTGCGCAAAACGCTTTGCCCGCGCCTTTCAACACAGTGACGCGGATCGCTTCATCCGCGGCGATTGTATCAAACATTCCGTGCACGGCCGCAATCATATCTAGGGACAATGCGTTCAACGTTTCCGGCGTATTCAGCGTGATCGTTGCCACGCCGTGCGCATCACTGCGTTCAAGTAAAGCCATCTTGTTCCTCCACGAAATTTAGCCAAGACTAGGCGCAGGCAGAGGGGTTTGGCAATGCAAGCTGTGATGAATATCGAAGACTTAAACGCGTTTCTGGTGCAGGCCTTTCCGCAGGTTGCGGATGACTTCACGATCGAGGAGATCACCGCGTCTGGCATACGCGTGCGATTGGTTGTTGCCGACCGCCATTTGCGCCCGGGCGGAACGGTGTCGGGGCCGTCCATGTTTGCCTTGGCCGATGTAAGCGCCTATCTGGCGATCCTTGCGCGTATCGGTCCCAAGGCGCTGACTGTGACGACCAACTGTAGCATCGATTTTATGCGCAAGCCCGAAGCGGGCCGCGATTTACTGTGTGATTTCAGGCTTTTGAAGCTTGGTCGCGTCCTTGCGGTGGGCGATTGCGTTCTGATGTCGGATGGGTCGGACAGGGCGGTGGCGCGGGCCAGTCTGACATATTCCATCCCGCCTGAGTGACAAAAAAACCCCAAGGCACGGGGGCCTTGGGGTCAGGAAGGGTCAGCTACGGCAGGGAAGACGCAGCCGACCTTAGGTAACTCTAGCGTTGATAAAAGCGGCGGTTGGCTTCGCGTGTTGCGTCGCGCCTTGCCAGTCCGATGTCCTTGAGCAGGTGATCATCCAGCGCCGCCAATTGTTTTCGCGTTCGCGCACGGGTCTCCCAAGTGACCAGGGCAACGGCAACTTTCACGACAAGCGCTGAAAACGGTGGCAGGGGCCGTGTCAGATCAAGAAGGTCGAGAAGTGGCATATCGCGTGTCATTGGGTATTCCTCCTACGCGTTAATTGTATTGATACAATGTAGCGTATCTGCTACAAAAATATTGATACAATCGAAAATGTGCTGAATCTATGGAAATATTGTAATGAATACAATTTGGGTGCCAAAGCTGCCCGAGGGGATGTCCTCAAAATACAAAGCCGTGGCGCAGGCCATCCGCAACGCGGTGGCAACGGGTGAATTGCCCCAAGGGACCAAGCTGCCGCCCGTGCGCGATCTGTCCTGGCGTCTGGAAATGACACCCGGCACCGTTGCACGGGCTTATACGATCCTGACCGACGAAGGGCTGTTGCAGGCCGAAGTGGGGCGCGGCACCTTTGTGGCGGCGCCCAAGACCCAAGTGCTCGATGATGTGTGGTCGCGCCTGAAACCCGATGACAGTGCAGCGATGATCAACCTGTTCAGTCCGCGACTGCCCGATATGGGGCAGGTGGCGTTGATGCGGGCGGCCTTTGCAAAAGTGGCAAAGGCCGAACCGCTGGAGTTTTTGAATTATCCGATCCGCGAAGATTATAAGCCTGCACGCCAAGCCGTTGTGGACTGGATGAGCGATGTTTTGATTGGTCCGCTTGCAGAGCAACATGTGGTCTTTGCCCATGGCGGACAAAGCGCGATTTCGCTGGTGATGCAGGCGGTGCTGACGGGGCCGAAACCTGTGATCATGGTTGAGGATCTGTGCTATCCGGGATTCCGCCGCGCGGCAGAAACACTGCGCGCCGATGTGGTCGCGGTGCCCATGGATGAACATGGCCCGATCCCCGCAGAGGTTGAGCGCATCGCCCGCAACACAGGCGCACAGCTTTTGTGTCTGACCCCAGAAGTGCAGAACCCGACAGGTGGGTTTTGCCCGCTTGCGCGGCGCGAAGCCTTGGTCGCGGTGGCGAAACGATGTGATTTCGATATTTTGGAAGATGATTGTTACCGCATCGGCACCATGCAGGCGCCGACGTTTCGGTCCCTGTATAAAGGACGGGCTTGGTATGTGACCTCGATCTCGAAATCGCTCACACCGTCGTTGCGCATTGGGTTTGCCATTGCGCCGGAAGGGCGGGCCAGCGATTTGCGCCGCTATGCAGAATACGGGTTTTTTGGCATTGCGCGTCCCCTTGCCGAAGTGACCCGCCTGATATTGGCCGATCCCGCCGCCAAGCAGATCGCGGATGCGGTCCGCAAACAGATTGGTGCCTATCTTAAGGTCGGCATTAATGAATTGGGCGGCTATGATGTGGTCTGGCGGTCCGAAGTTCCGTTTTTGTGGATGCGTCTGCCCGATGGCTGGCGTGCAGAGGCCTTTGTGCGTGCCGCCGAACGCGAAGGTGTGCAAATCCGATCTGCCGATGAATTCGCCTTGCGCGACGGGCGTGCGCCCCATGCCGTGCGGATTTCGGTGAATGCGCATATCTCGATCGACTTATGGGGCGAGGCAATGGTGCGTTTGCGCAAATTGCTGGATAACCCGCCAGAGACGATCGCGGTTTAGGTGTGGGGTAAATAAATACCTATTTTGTAACCCTTTGAAAATGCATCAATAAAACAGTTTTGTCGCTGTTGACTGTGTTTGCAGCCCCTATATAACCGCCCAATCGAATTCTGGCAGGGCGACCTGCTGAGTATCTCAAGGAATTGAAACATGAAAACCTTCTCTGCGACACCTGCAGATATCGACAAGAAGTGGATCATCATCGACGCCGAAGGCGTGGTGTTGGGCCGTCTTGCGTCGATTGTTGCGATGCGTTTGCGCGGCAAGCACAAGCCATCCTTCACACCCCACATGGATATGGGCGACAACGTCATCGTGATCAACGCTGACAAAATCCAACTGACAGGCAAGAAACGCGACAAGCCAAACTACTGGCACACAGGCTACCCAGGTGGCATCAAATCGCGCACAACCGGTCAGATCCTCGAGGGCAAATACCCAGAGCGCGTAGTGATGCAAGCCGTCAAGCGCATGCTGCCAGGCAACCGCCTGAGCCGCGTTCAAATGACAAACCTGCGCGTTTACGCAGGTGCCGAGCACCCACATGAGGCCCAAAGCCCAGAAGTGCTTGATGTCGCGTCCATGAACTCCAAGAATACGAGGGTCTGATAGATGGCTGAAGAAATCAAAAGCCTCGACGAGCTGAACGCAGTTGCCGAAGGTACTGTTGCACCAGCAGAAGTTGAATTGGCCCCACGCGAGCCCGTCCGTGACGAGCTTGGCCGCGCCTATGCCACTGGCAAGCGTAAAGATGCCGTTGCGCGTGTCTGGATCAAACCAGGTTCGGGTAAGGTAACGGTCAACGGCAAAGAGCTGAACACCTATTTTGCACGCCCCGTTCTGCAAATGATCCTGCGCCAGCCGTTCACGGTTTCGGGCACAGAAGATCAGTTCGACGTGATGGCGACTGTCAAAGGTGGCGGTCTTTCGGGTCAAGCCGGTGCGGTCAAGCACGGCATCTCGAAAGCGCTGCAACTTTATGATCCCGCGCTGCGCGGTGCGCTGAAAGCTGCTGGCTTCCTGACACGCGACAGCCGTGTGGTTGAGCGTAAGAAATACGGTAAAGCGAAAGCCCGTAAGAGCTTCCAGTTCTCGAAGCGCTAAGGTTCGGAACATACCAACAAAAAGAATGGCCGCATCGTTGGATGCGGCCTTTTTCATTTTCGGTCAGGGCAGGGCGATCAGAGGGTAACGCCGTTGTCCGCCGCCATCTTGGCAAAGTCGGTAAACTGGATATCTGCCGCGCTCAGGGATGCGACATCACCGTAGACCCGTGCCATTTCGATATCATCGGCAAAGATCACAACCGATCCGTCATCGCGTGGGAATATCTCGACAACTTTGGGCGCGCCGCCGTCAGGTTGGTTCAGATAGATCTGGTCGTTGCCCGATCCGTAATCCCAGATCGTCACGTTGCGTGCATTGTCATCAATCGCAAAGATGTCTGCGCCTTGGCCGCCTGTCAGCTCGTCACCAGCACGGTCATCGACAAACAGGATGTCGTCGTCGCGTCCACCGTCCAGCGTGTCTGCGCCACGACCCCCATTCAAAAAGTCGTCGCCTTTGCCGCCGATCAATACGTCCTGACCGCGCGCGCCACTGATCATGTCATCACCATTGCCGCCATCAATATAGTCGTGGCCGCGCCACCCTTCGATGTCGTCATTGCCGCTTCCGCCTTCGATGATATCGTCGCCGCGACCGCCATTGATATAGTCGGACCCGTTGCCGCCGCTGATTTCATCGTCGCCGTGACCGCCGCGGATGATGTCGTTTTGGCCACCCCCCGACATCAGATCATCACCGCGCCCACCGGCCACAATATCTTCACCGTCGCCGCCAGCCAGTTGATCGTCACCATCGTGGCCGCGCACCACATCATCGCCATCAGCGCCATCGAATTGGTCATCGCCACTTGTGCCTTTGAAACCGTCATCATCATCCGAACCAGACGGCAGGATGAGCGAGCCGCTCAGGATCATCATGAGTACTGCTGAAAGCATGGTTTTCGCCTCGAATAGGATTTCGTTACCCATCGGATTAGCCGTCAAATGCGGCAGTAATCGGTGCAAAGCATGAAACGATTAAGGTTAATCCTGCTGGATTGGGCGGTGCTGCTGGTGCAATCCGCGCGGCATTGGACAATTTTAAGGCGGCGCGCCGATCGCGGGATTTACCACAAGATATGCATTTCGAGATTGCACTGATTGTGTTTCGGCTTCACTCTTATCGATATGAAAAGCGGTCTTTCGTCAGAAAACAAATCGGGATTGCTGCTGGTCAGCCCGCCATTTCTGACGGCGCTTGTACTGTTGGCTGGACCGTTGTGCATGATCTTGCTGCTCAGCTTTTGGAGCCAGGATTTCCTGACGCTTGATCGCACCCTAACAACCGCCAACTATGTGGAGGCCGCCACAGACCCGCTTTATGGCCAGCTGCTTGCGCGTTCGCTTTATATTGCAGCGATGGTGACGTTGGTGACGGTCCTTACGGCCTTTCCTGTGGCGTATTTCATCAGCTTTCATGTCCACCCATCGCGCAAGTCGCTTTGGTTGTTTTTGATCACCATTCCCTTCTGGACCAGTTATCTGATCCGCGTGTTTTTGTGGAAGGTGATCCTTGGGTATAACGGTGTGGTCAATTCGGGGCTGGTCGGCCTAGGCCTGATTGATGAGCCGCTGTCCTTTATCCTTTATAACCTCAACGCGGTTGTGATCACTTTGGCACATGCCTTTGCGCCTTTCGCGATCCTGCCGATTTTTGTGGCTTTGGAGAAAATAGACAGGTCCCTGCTAGAGGCCAGTCAGGATCTTGGTGAAAGCAAGCTGCGCACCTTCTTTCGTGTGACTTTGCCCTTGGCCATGCCTGGCGTGGTGGCTGCGGTGTTGATCGTCTTTATCCCCGTGATCGGTGACTATATCACGCCACGGTTGGTGGGCGGGCCGGGTGGTCTGATGATTGCCAATATGATCCAGACGCAATTTCTCAAGCTCAATAACGCGCCTATGGGGGCCGCACTTGCGGTCACTGCGATGCTGAGTGTGACCATCATCTCGCTTCTCTTTGTCTGGCTGAACCGTCGCTATCTGAGGGGGCGGTAACGGTGCGCGGCTATGCCATCATCTATCTGGTGTTTCTTTATGCACCGATTTTGCTTTTGCCGCTGTTTGCGTTCAATGACGCGACCATCATCGCCTTTCCACTGCAGGGGTTCACAACCCAATGGTTCCGCGAATTGCCAGCGATCCCCGCCTTGGTGGGGTCGGTGCAAACCAGCCTGACGATCGCATCGATCACGGCGTTGATTGCGACGCTTTTGGGAATTTGCGCCGCGCGGGCGGGGGTAGGCTATCAGTTCCCCTTCAAGCGCGGCATATTGGGGCTGATCATGTTGCCGCTGGTCTTGCCGGAAATCATCGTGGCGGTGGCGCTTTTGGTGGTGTTTTTACAACTGGGGTTACCATTGGGCAATTGGGCGGTCATTGCGGGTCATGTGCTGATCTGCATGCCGTTTTGCATCGCCATTCTGAATTCCAGCTTTCAAAATATCGATCCTGCTTTGGAAGAGGCCGCGCGTGATCTGGGCGAAAGCCCGTTCAGCGCGTTTCGTCTCGTGACCCTGCCGCTGGTCTGGCCTGGCATCATCGCGTCATTGCTGATCAGTTTCACCATCAGTCTGGATGAATTCATCATCGCGTTTTTCCTGACATCTACCGATCCGACCTTGCCTGTCTACCTATGGTCGCAACTGCGCTTTCCTGCCAAACTGCCCGTGGTTATGGCGCTTGGCACGATCCTTGTGGCGCTGTCGATTTGCTTGCTGGTGTTTGCCGAATGGATGCGCAGACGCGGGCTTAGACGGGCAGGGCTCAAGGACACAGGGGGCTTTTTATGAGCATCATCAGGCTGACAGCTGTGCAAAAACACTACGGCGATTACCATGCGCTGCGCGATATTGATCTGTCTATCGAAGCGGGCGAGTTTTTCTCTCTGCTTGGGCCCTCGGGCTGCGGCAAGACCACGCTTTTGCGCACCATCGCGGGGTTCGAGCAGGTCAGCGACGGCACAGTGATGATCAGTGATCGGGATATGAACGGCGTGCCAGCCAATCAACGCCCGACCAATATGGTATTTCAAAGCTACGCCATTTTTCCGCATCTGAACGTGGCCGAAAATGTGGCCTTTGGCCTGCGCAAATCGGGCATGTCAAAAGCCGAGCGATCCAAAGCCGTTGATGAGGCGTTGGCAATGGTTGGTCTTGCAGGGTTCGGCAGCCGCGCGGCCAACGCTTTGTCAGGTGGACAGCGGCAACGCGTGGCTTTGGCGCGCGCATTGATCCTGAAGCCCAAGGTTTTGCTATTGGACGAACCCTTGTCGGCGCTTGACAAAAAGCTGCGTGAACAGATGCAATCAGAATTGCGCCGCTTGCAGCGGCAGGTCGGCATCACGTTCATTCTTGTCACACACGACCAGGAAGAAGCGCTGATCATGTCGGATCGCATCGCGGTGATGTTTGAAGGACGCATTGCCCAATTGGCCGACCCCCAAACGCTCTATCGGCGCCCGATCAGCCGCCAAGTGGGAGAGTTTATCGGCTTTATGAATATTCTGCAGGCCGATGTCGTGGGAACGGATCCAATCGCACTGACCATCGCAGGGCTTGGACGCATCACGCTTGCGCCAGATCAAGCGCCGGCGGGGGCGCGGCTTGGTCCAGCTTATGTGGGGATCCGTCCTGAAACCATGTCGATCCTTTTTGACGGCGAGGCCGATCGCGGCACAGTTGCTCCGGCAACCATTACAGAAGTCGAATACTATGGCGATATGACCTATTATGATCTTCAAATTGACGGTGTTGCCAAACCCCTGGCCCTGTCGATGAAAAATCTGGTGGGTCGGCCCATTCTGGATGTTGGCACGCAAACACGGGTCAGTTGGAACGCAGGATCCATCGTGCTGTTCAACGACCAGCAGGCAGATTATTCTTGAATAATCTGCCGCCGCAAAAACCTTCTTGGAAGGTTTTTCTATGCGTCGGGGTCAATCAGTCCCAAACCGCGCAAGTAAATCCCGATACCTGATTCCAACAAGTCCTCAGGCGGGAAGGGGCTGCGCGTGCCGGGGCTGCCACGGGCGAATAATTCGACGACCCCGTGACTCATCGCCCAGATATGGGCGGAAAACATCTGGGGCGGCGGCCGTTTTTCTGGCGGGATATGTTCAGATAAATCCGTCGCGGCTTTTTCCAGCACACCTAAGGCGCGTGTCGCCACTGCGTTCAATTCAGGGGTCCGCTGGATCGAAACGCCGCTTTCGAACATGGCGACATAATGCCCGGGATAGCGGCGCGCAAAGGCGAGATAGGCCCGACCTGTCGCTTCAAATGCGGCAAGGGCAGAGGGTTTATCGCTGTAAGCAAATTCGAGCAGGTCAGCAAAGATTTCGTAGCCTTGGCGCGCGGCTTCCGCAATCAACTCTTCGCGGCCTTCAAAGTGCCGGTAAACGGCTGCGGGTGTCACGCCTGCGGTTTTGGATGCCTCTGACAGGGTAAATCCCGTCGGGCCCTTTTCCTCGATCAGACGCAGGGCAGCATCGACCAGCGCTTGGCGAAGGTTGCCGTGATGATAGCCGCGTTTAGGCATCCCACACCATGGGGCCACCCGCAATCGCAGGGTCCATCTTGCCGATCGCTGATGCGTCTTTGCCAGTGTAGTCCAACTGGCCAAGCAATGTCTGGATGGCAGCGATACGGGCGCGGCGTTTGTCATCACTGCGCACAACCGTCCAAGGTGTCACATCCGTATGGGTTTTCTTGAGCGTCTCGCCAATCGCCGCCGTATAGCCATCCCATTTCCTGAGGCCTTCAACATCGATCCAGGAGAGTTTCCATTGTTTAAGGGGGTCGCCTTCGCGGTCCATAAAGCGGCGCAACTGTTCGGCGCGCCCCACATTCAGCCACAGCTTGACCAGTTTGACCCCGTCATCGACCAACATCTGTTCAAACGGAACCACCTGGCTGAACCAATGTTTGCGTTGCTCGGGCGTGCAGAAGCCAAAAACATGTTCCACCACGCCGCGATTGTACCAGCTGCGATCGAAAAAGGTGATCTGACCGCCCGAGGGCAGGTGATCAATGTAGCGCTGAAAATACCATTGGCTGGCTTCGGCATCTGTGGGTTTGGACAGCGCCACCACTTTTGCGCCCCGCGGGTTCAGGTTTTCGCGAAACCGTTTGATCGTGCCGCCTTTGCCAGCGGCGTCGCGGCCCTCAAACACCACGGCGACGCGGGCGCCGCTTTCCTTGACCCATGATTGCATCTTGACCAGCTCGATCTGCAAAGCGGCCAGATGCGCCTCATAGTCTTTGCGGTCCTGACGTTCGGTGTAGGGGTAGGAGGGGTTCAGGATACGCCCTTTTTTAGCCTCTTTGATCCGTGTGCGGACCTCATCAGGCGCTTCGTTTTTGAAGTAGTCTGTGATCGCGCCATCAAAAGGTGTGCTCATGCGTGTTTCTCCCGGTTGGCCCAGTATGGCGTGGGTTCAAAGCCGTGACCAGCCCGTGATTGCGCCCTAACGCAAACGTCCAATTGCTTCGACAATCTGCGCGACGCTGGTGTGTTGGGGCATATGTCCAATGCCCTCAAGTCTGGTCAGCCGCGCATTTGGCAAAAGGGCGGCAAGTGGTTCGCTGTGAATGGTCAGCGGCACAATGGTATCGGCCGTGCCGTGCAGGATTTCGACGGGCGTCTGAATATCGGCGTAATGCGCGCTCATCTCAACGACATGGGGGCGCAGGCTGTTGACCTGCCGCGCATTGGCGCGCAGCTGACTGCGCCGAATGGTCAAAAACAGGCCCAGATGGTCGGCATAGCCTTCAGGTGGGTCTTGCGGCGCGAAAATGCCCGACACAACATCATCCGCAGCACTTACGGGGGCAAAGGCGGTGATCAACGGCACCACGGTCGCGCCACCAAGCGAACTTGCGTTGATGCGGTAGCTGGTGTCCAGCGATCCCGGCCAAGGCATTGTCGCACCAGACACATTGACAATGCCACGTGCATGATCGGGAAATTCCAACCCCCAAGCCATCGCCACGGCACCGCCATAGCTGTGGCCCAAAACAATCGGGCGTTCGACACCAAGCTGATCTGCTGCCGCCTTCAGCATGCGTGCCTGCTGGCGTGGGCTTTCGGCGGCCGTGTTGAACGCCCCACCAAATTCATCTGACAAACGGTCTGTATATCCAAGGCCCGGACGGTCAAAGGCGATCACGCGGTAATTGTCCTTGACCGCGTCGATGAACCCCAGGGTCCAGTCGCGCACATTGCCCGACGCGCCGTGGATCAACACCAGATCAGGGCCTTGACCTGTGACATAGGCGTGCACCCGCCTGCCATCCACCTCAACAAACTGGCCGATTGGTGGATGGGTTTGCAGCCCTTGCGCTTCGCGCTTGTCCGCGCGTTTGTCCACGATGGCACAGCCGCCAAGGGCGGCGACAGCGACAGCGAGGCTAAGTGCCAATTTTGGTAAGGTCATAAGGCGTTGTCTGATATATTTCGTTAATCCAGTTTCCATATAGGAGGTGCGCGTGGCTTCTCCAGCGGTTCTGAGGCATTTGTGATGGGTCGTCGTTAGGATAATAGTTGGCAGGCACATTGATCGGCGTGCCTTCGGCGACATCGCGGTCATATTCTTGTTTGAGCGTGCCACTGTCATATTCAAAGTGATTGAAGATATAGAGCGCACGGTGTGCGGGATCTTTGACCAGACAGGGGCCAACCTCATCACTGCCCAACAGCGTGGTCAGACCGTCAGCCGCATCAATCTCGTCTTGGCGCATTTCTGTCCAGCGGCTGACGGGGATGACGCAGTCATCGGAAAATCCACGCAGGTAGGGCGACGCGGGATCAAGGTTTTTATGCCGAAAACAGCCAAAGGCCTTCGCATCCAGAATATGTTTTTTCACATTGTGGAAATAGTTAATCATGGCCATTCCCCCCCAACAGACACCAAAGGTGGAATGCACATGGGTTTGGGTCCACTCAAACACCTCGCGCAGTTCGTCCCAATAGGTGACCTGCTCAAAAGGCAGATGTTCAATCGGCGCACCCGTGATGATCAGCCCGTCAAAATACTGGTCCTTCATCTCCTGAAACGGACGATAGAATTCCTCCATATGCTCGGCTGCGGTATTCTTTGTCTGATGTTCGGACATGCGGATCAACGACAGCTCAATCTGAAGCGGTGTCGCACCGATCAGGCGGGCAAACTGGTTTTCCGTCTGAATCTTTTTGGGCATCAGGTTCAATAAGGCAATCCGCAAGGGGCGGATGTCCTGACGGGCGGCGGCATCTTCGTCCATGACGCTGACACCCTCGCGGGTCAGAACGTCATAGGCGGGCAGGTTGGACGGCAATTTGATAGGCATGGTTTAACTTCGCCTTTTAACCGATTGAATTTGCGATAGTTTCTATAAAGTCCTGTGGCGTTTGAACGCGCATCATATCAGCGGCTTTGACGGTAACGCCCCATTTGGCCATTTCGGCATAGCGCGGTTGGCGGTAGTCCATCGATTTGCGGTAGGCCACGCGAATGAAGGCATCAGGATCAACTTCGTCTTCTGACACGTTGTTTTCGCTCAGGTATTCCTGCCAAACCTTCTGGGTGAACGACAGATTATAACACATCGGCTTGGGGTCGCGATCAAAGCGGTCCACCAATTTGCCGTTATGTTCTTCGGTGCCTTCGATCCAGACAAGCAGCGCATCCTTGGACAAGGCGGTCAGTATTTCATCATCGGGATCACTGGGGTCCACCCATTCGCAGATGGATCCGCCCGTATCGCAGATGAAGTGGTCATAGCCGTAAATATCCTTGGCCTTGTCCATAAAGCGGCTTGTGTCCAGAAGGGCGGCACACTCGGCAGCGCGGAACTGCTTTTGGCGGCGCATATATTCGTCAAACCCAAGCGCCCCTTTGCCCGGTTTGCCCGTATAATCGGCAACCGCCGTCAGATCGTGATCGTGGATGTTGAGCCCAAGATAAATCGCATCGCGGCGCAGCAGGTTGGCCAATGCCGGCACTTTCATCGCCTCGCGCTTGAGATTGTCGGTGATGTGTTCGGCCATGTAACGCGTGCCGATGCGGTAATCGATGGCATAGTGAAACCATTCGCCCGTGTGCTGCAACATCTCTGAGACATGGGTTTTACCAAGGCCTGACATCGCAAAAAGCACCACACGTTTGTTGGGCGCGGCACGCCAGTCGTCTGCGGTTTTGTAGATCATGATAAAGGCCTCTTTTCTGGCAGTCTTTCCCAGATAGACCTGCCTTATAGACGGCGCAAGAGGCGACCCGACAGCACCAGCAACCCAAGCGCAAGAATGGCAAAGCCCGCATAGGCATTCCACGGCAGTTGTTCTGCGCGCACCACGGCCCCAAGCACCACGGCAATGGGCGCAATCATCAAAGTGCACAGCATGACATTTGCGCTGCCCGCCATGCCCAACACGCGGTAGTAAAACACATAGGCCAGCGCGGTTGCGATCACAGCATAATAGCCAATCGCCAGCCATGTGCCCGCCTGTAGATCCATGCGGATCGGCCCTTCAAACACCCATGCGGCGGGCACCATGATCAGGGTTGAGGCTGTCAACATGCCAGCAGATGCAACAATAGGGTGCAGGCCCGCCAGATGGATGCGCCCCCAAGCGCCTGCAAAAGCGTAGCTGAGGGTCCCGCCAATCACGGCCAGCTGCGCCAGCGACGTGATGTTAAAACTGCGCAGGCTATCTATGCCCAAAACGGTGATGACGCCCGCAAACCCCAATGCCACGCCGATAATCTTGCGCCGCGTCAGACGTTCGTCCGCGAAAACAAGCGCCGCGACCAAGGCGCCAAAAATCGCCGTAGAGGCGTTAAAAATACTGGTCAGCCCCGTTTCGATATAAAGCTGCCCCCATGCCATCAATCCAAACGGGATGATGTTATTTAGAAGCCCCATCACCAGAAAGGCGCCCCACAGCCCCGCGCTGCGCGGCAGGGGCAAACGGCGCAGGGCCACAACGCCCCAAAGGATCAGCATGGCCCACCCGCAGCGGTGCGCCACACTGGTTAACACGCCGATTTCGTCCAGCGCCACACGGATCGACAGGAAAGAGCCGCCCCAGATAAGCGACAACACCACAAGTTCCGCCCACGCACGCCCAGAGAGAGTTTTTTGTTCCGTCATTCCCAAGGCTTATGCCCAGAAGTCGATTGATGCGACCCGAAACCTGCGCAAAGAAAAAGCCCCGCCAAATGACGGGGCTTTCCAAAAGTCATGTCGACCACTTTAGAAGTTGTAGCCCAGACGAATACCTGCGCCAAAGACCTTGTTGTCTTCAAATGTGGCCGCTTGACCAGGGGCCAGCGGCACCGACTGGTCGCCCAAACGACCCATGGATACGCCAGCAGTCAAAACCATTGGGCCTTCTGTGTATGTGGCGGCGAGGCCGAAGGTTTCGGACCCTGTTGTGGGGGCCAGCAAGGTGTCACCAGGACGGCTGCCCGATGATTCATAACCATAGGTGGCAGCCACCGACCAATTTTCATTCAGACGACGGCCAACACCGATCGAGAACGTGGTGGTGTCTTCGGTAAATCTTACGAACTCGGTTTCCGGGCCGCTTGTGCCAAAGGCGGTCAGGTTAAACCCGTCCCACTTTGCATAGCGCACCGAGCCAAACAGCAGCGTGTCTGCAGCAATGCCTGTCTGAAACTCAAGGTTAAGGCTTTCTGGCGTCACAACGCGGAAATCAGGGATTGGCACCAGACCTCCTGTCGACGGATTCAGCGTTTGTGCATCAAAGCGATGATCAATTTCACTGTTGTAGGTCAGGGCAAAGCGCATCGCGATATCGGGACGCTCGTAGGCGACACCGACCAGATAGCCAAGGTCACGGTTGCTGGACGCATCAAGGATACCTGCGGTGGATACAATGCGCCCGCTCATTTGCTGGCTGCGCAGGCCACCGTGGACACTGAAGTTTTCGTTGAACTTGTAGCGCAAAACGCCCGTGACTGCGTTGGACGAGATATTCGCCTGCGGCTCAAAGCCCAAGGCTTCCAGCGTCGGGTTCGATGACAAGAAGGTGCCACCGTAGCTTAGGGTTACACCGAAGGGCTGATCCACGATAACTGCAAAGCTCAGTTGATCCGACAATTCGTTTTTGTAGGCAAAGCTAAGGGAATTGTAGCGGCCCAAAGGCTGGCCAAGCGGCGCTGCACCACTGTTTACGGTGCCATTGGCCTCGGGGTTCACTTGCCCGTAGCTGAATTGAAGATAGGCGCCTGTTTCGCCACCATCTTCAAACAGTGGCGACAAAAATTGGCCTGAACGGTCAATGCCCCCGGCCTGTGCTGCACCCGTTGCAAGTGCCAGCGCTGCTGCGCCCGACAATACTGTTTTCATGAATTCCATCCCTGATCGTCTGTGTGTGTTTTTCTTCCTCTGCTTCAAAACGTAGCAGATGCGCTAAAATTCGCGCAATTCTTACCCGACGTCATGACCTGCTTGACGACGCGGCGTCACAAATCTGTCACGGTTATGCGGCGCCTTTGCGGGTTTCGGACCATATGTTGGCGTAGTTGGCCCCAAAAATCACCAAAGCCCCTGCGATCACCCAAATATCAACCGGCTCTGAATAAAGCACCCAACCCACAACGCCGATCAATGGCAGGCGGATAAAGTCAATCGGGACAACAACCGTGGCAGGGGCCAAACCCACGGCCGTTGTCAGACACAAATGCGCACATAACCCCGCCAATCCGATGACCACCAAAAAGGGCAGGGCGTTTGAGGATGGCAGCGCAATATCACCATCAAGTCCCGCACAGATCAGGCCAAATATCGCCTGCAACACCACCAGCCAGAACAGGATGGATGTGGTGGATTGTGTTTGCGTCAGCTTGCGCGTCAACACGATGGATCCTGCAAAGAAAATCGCGCTGGCCGCAGCCGTGAGGGTGCCGATGGACAAGGTCTCGGCGGTGGGGCGCGTGACCATCAAAATGCCGACAAAGCCTGCGACGGCCACCAGGACGCGCAGCTTGGTGACCTTTTCGCCCAGAACAAGCAACGACAGGATCACCACCCAAAGCGGCGTTGTGAATTCCAGTGCAAAAAGCTGCGCCAGGGGGATCAGGGTTAAGGCAAAAAACCAAAGGTTTTGCCCCGTGAAATGGCATATGTTGCGCAGAAAATGGATATGCATGTCTGCACGTTGCACGGTTTTGAGGGTGCCAAGGCTGCTGGCGACCACCAGCACAACCACCACGCCGATCAAACTGCGATACATCATGATTTCAAAGGTATCGAGTTCGAAAGACACCTCGCGCCCCGCGACCGCCATAGAGCTAAAACTGACCACGGCCCCAAGCATCCACAGGCAGGCTTTGAGCGTATCGGTCATGCGATAATCCAGTCCAGATTGTCGCGCGCCATGCCAAGGCGATGCCCGACCGTCCAGATCGGGGCGCGCAGGGCATTAAAGCAAATTGCACGGGTTTCACGCCACATGCCCCGCAGATGCCTACGCAACGTGGCCTGCCGAAAGTCGGTTGTCGCGGTCTCGACTTGTGTAAATCCCGCCCAAAGGAAGGCGCGTTTCGCGCGGTCAATATGGGTGCGGCTGGTCACCACCAAAATCCGTTGATCGCGGCCAATAATATCTGCCGTGAACAGCGCGTTCTGAAGGGTCGAGCGCGAGGTCTGTTCGACGACAATGGCATCGGGTGAAACGCCCGCTTGTGCGGCCAGTTGGCCCATCAACTCGGCCTCGCTGACATTTTGGGCAGGGCTGTATCCGCTGAAAACAAGATGTGTGCCGATGCCTTCGCTAAAAAGCGCAGCACCGCGTTCAAACCGCGCCATACTTTCGTTGGTCAGCCGAATTTTATTGGTCATGCCACCTGCCAGCACAACAACAGCGTCAACTTTGTCGCCGTCAGAAAGGCTAAGGTTCGGGCTGCGACGTTCATCAAGAACAACGCTGATAAAAACAGCAAACACGCCAAGGATGCACAGACCACCGCCCACAAGGGCAGCGCGTATCAGCTTGCCGATTACTCCCATTCAATCGTGCCCGGGGGTTTGCTGGTGATGTCATATGTGACGCGGTTGATGCCTTGCACCTCGTTGATGATCCGCGTGGCCGTTTCGCCCAGAAATTCATGGGTGAAGGGATAATAATCCGCGGTCATGCCATCCACAGACGTCACGGCCCGCAACGCGCAGGCAAAGTCATAGGTGCGCCCGTCGCCCATGACACCAACGGTGCGCACGGGCAGGATTGCAACAAAGGCTTGCCAGATATCGTCATAGAGCCCGTGCTTGCGGATCTGGTCGATATAGACCGCATCTGCCTCGCGCAGGATGTCCAGCTTCTCGCGGGTGATCTCGCCGGGGCACCGGATCGCAAGGCCGGGGCCAGGAAAGGGGTGACGCCCGATGAACGACGGTGGCAGCCCAAGCTCTGCGCCAAGTGCGCGCACCTCGTCCTTGAACAGCTCGCGCAGGGGTTCAACCAGTTTGAGGCCCATCTTTTCGGGCAGGCCGCCAACATTGTGGTGGCTCTTGATCGTGACACTGGGTCCTCCGCTGAACGACACGCTTTCAATCACATCGGGATAAAGCGTGCCTTGGGCCAAAAACTCTGCGCCCTCGATGCCGTCAGCGTGCTTTTGAAAGACATCAATGAACAGACGACCAATAATTTTTCTCTTTTTTTCGGGGTCACTTACGCCATCAAGCTCACCTAAAAATAGCTCTTGTTCATCAGCGTGGATCAGGCGCATGTTATAGTTGTCGCGGAACATGGTGACGACCTCTTCGGCCTCGCCTTTGCGCAGCAAACCATGATCCACAAAAACGCAAGTCAGCTGGTCGCCAATCGCCTCATGGATCAGTACGGCGGCCACCGAGCTGTCCACGCCGCCCGACAGGCCACAGATCACCTGTTTGTCACCAACCTGTTCGCGGATCGCCTCAATCGCCTGTTCGCGGTAGGTGCCCATCGTCCAGTCGCCAGTGAACCCCGCCATACGCACGAAGTTTTCGTAAAGCATTGCGCCATTGGGCGTGTGGTGCACCTCGGGGTGGAACTGCACCGCGTAAAACCCGCGCGCCACATCGGCCGTAATGGCATAAGGCGCGTTGGGCGATGTGCCATACACCTCAAAGCCTGGCGCGATCTGGCTGACATGGTCGCCGTGGCTCATCCAGACTTGTTCTTTGTCAGTCTTGAACCAGCCTTGCAGCAATTCAAGGTCGCCATTGGCAGGGGTCACGAAGGCACGGCCAAACTCTGCAGTGCCATGACCGCTGACGACCTGACCGCCAAGCATCTGCATCATCACTTGCTGGCCGTAACAAATGCCCAGAATCGGAACACCCATATCAAAAACGGCCGCAGGCGGGCGGGGGGAACCTGCGCGTGTCACGCTGTCGGGGCCGCCACTAAAGATCACTGCCTTTGGATCAAACGCCTTCAGAAATGCGTCATCCACATTCTGATAGGGATGAATTTCGCAGTAGACGCTTAGTTCGCGCAAGCGCCGTGCAATCAGTTGGGTCACTTGGCTGCCGAAATCGATGATAAGCAACCGCTCGTGTTGGGAAATATCTGTCATATGCGGTGATTATGCCGCCTTTTGTCTGCAAGCAAGGCGCATATGTCGCTTTTGCGTGTGAAGGGGCGGATATGATGAACTGTGACGCGCGGTCGCACCGTATGAGTGAGGGACTATAGGCCTCTTTGGGGAGAACTGATCCATGACCGAAGCACCAACCCGTCGTCGCGCCCGTGGGGGCGGAGGCTCGGCTCGCCGCGCAGAACGCACCGCCGTCAGCTTTGACACTGCAAAATTTATTGAACGCAACATCCCCACGATGGATATTCTGTCGGAAGAGGCGTTGCAGATCATCGAGGCAAACGCCGAAACCCTGCTTGAAGAAGTGGGCGTGGCCTTTGTCGACAGCCCCGAAGCGCTAGCACGTTGGACATCTGTGGGTGCCACTGTGGACGGTGAACGCGTGCGCATCCCCAAAGGATTGGCCCGCAAGCTGTGCAGCACAGCGCCATCAAAGTTTACGCAACACGCCCGTAACCCTGCGCGCAATGTTGAAATCGGGGGCAACACGCTGGTCTGCGCCCCAGTCTATGGCCCGCCATTTGTGCGTGATGCCGAAGGCGGGCGGCGCTATGCGACGATGGATGACTTCAAGAAGTTCGTGAAACTGGGCTACATGTCGAAATGGTTGCACCATTCGGGCGGCACGGTGTGCGAGCCCACGGACGTGGCCGTCAACAAGCGCCATCTGGATATGTTGCTGGCCCATATGACTCTGTCGGACAAACCCTTTATGGGATCGGTGACAGAGCCAAGCCGCGCGCAGGATAGCGTTGAGATGTGCGAAATCCTCTTTGGCAAAGAGTTCGTGCAGAACAACACGGTGATGACGTCGCTGATCAACATCAATTCGCCCATGACCTTCGATAGTATCATGATGGGCGCGTTGGAGGTCTATGCAAAGAACAACCAGGCCTGCATCATCTCGCCCTTTATTGTGGGCGGGGCCATGGCGCCTGTTTCGGTTGTGGGCACATTGACCCAAGTGTTGGCCGAAGTATTGGCGGGCATCGCCTACAGCCAGATCATCCGCCCCGGTGCGCCCGTGATTTTTGGCACCTTCGTCACCTCGATCGATATGAACAGCGGCGCGCCGACGTTTGGCACACCCGAGGCCAGCCAGATCCTTTACGGGACAGGGCAGTTGGCCCGCCGTATGGGGCTGCCTTACCGCTCTGGCGGTGGGTTGTGCGCCTCGAAACTGCCTGATGCGCAAGCGGCCTACGAATCGGCCAACACGCTGAATGCGGCGTTGATGGGCGGTGTGAACTTCATGTTGCACTCTTGCGGATGGCTTGAAGGCGGTCTGGTGGCCAGTTTTGAAAAATTTGTGCTGGATGCAGACCAACTGGGAGCGTTGCACAAAATGGCCGCCGGCGTGGCGCATGATGAAAACGGCCAAGCGATGGACGCCATCCGTGAAGTGGGGCCGGGGGGCCACTACCTTGGGTGCGAACATACCCAAGCCAATTTCAAAGATGCCTTCTGGCGGTCGGATGTGTTCGACTACAAACCCTTTGAAACATGGGACGAAGAAGGGGGGCGCGACAGCCAAACACTGGCCAGCGCGCGGGTGAAAAAGATGCTGAACGATTACGTGGCACCCCCGCTTGATCCTGCGATCCACACCGCACTTGAGGCTTATGTGGCCGACAAAAAAGCGTCCGAGCCTGACGCCTTTATGTAGGCAGAGACCTCATTTGCAGGGTATTCAGGCGTGTCGTTTAAGGCGGCACGCCTTTTTTGCAGCGCATCTGCCTCTGCCAAAAGCGCGATCATCACATCGACGTGGTGAAGGGTGCTGTAGTTTGCGTCCCCCTTGCGGCGTTTGTCATTAAGGCGGCTTTCCACATCAATCAGCTTGGCCAAGGCCGCGCCGTGTTGTGCGGGAGCCGTGCCCTTGAGAACACGTTGCAGGTGCGCTTCGCGGCGATAGTCATGCAGGCCGACACGGGCGGTCTGCATCAACAGCCGCGGACGGCGCAGGGTTGCAAGCAAGCTGAGAAGATCGGTCATGTTGGTCGCCTTTTCGGTCAGAAATACAAACTGACGACGATTAAGGCACAACCTAAGCGGGTGTTGCTTTCCTGCGTCAGGACCGTTCGGCATGGTTATAATTGGTTATCTTTTAGCATCAATGATGTTCCCACGGCCTTTTTGTTAATCATCTGGTAACAATTACACGCAAGGGTTGTGTGGGGGCCTGTGGATAAATCTGTGGATAAACGTGCCAGCGGCGCGCCAACCCACAGGCAAAGACGAAGCGATATTTTGGGGACAACGCAATGACACCAATTCTTTCTGAACCAGCGGTATTTCCGTCTTGGGTACCTGATTCCGCGCGCCATTATTTGTGGCACACAGAGGCGGGGCATTCCATTCGTGCTTTGGCGCGCAACGCGGGCTGCCATGCCTCAACGGTGCTGCGTCAGGTGCGCAAGCTGGAAAACCGCCGCGAGGACATGCTGATTGACGAGGCGCTGACCCATCTGGGGGCGTTGCACAGGGACAAAACGCAAGCTCCCGAACAGAAATCAACCCATCAAAGCGGGCCTGACATCTGCACCGATGAAGCCACGATCAACAAAGAGGCCCGCCGCATCCTGCGCCGGCTGAGCGAAAGCGGCGCGATGTTGGCCGTGGCCAAGGAGATGGAAAAAGCGGTTGTTGTGCGCACAGCGGCTGACAATTCCACAACCCGCACCGCAACCGTGGATCGGCCCGTGGCCTATGCGATGGCGCTGAAGGACTGGATCAGCGTAAAATCATCAGGACGGATTACCCGCTACGAAATTACGGCCACGGGCCGCAATGCGCTCAAAGATCTGCTGGATCGCTACAGCCGTGAACTGGCCGAAGCGCAAACACCCTTTACACCGCGCGAGCACGGCACAACGCTGCTGGTGCCCAAGGATCCGCAGACGCGCTACACGGTGGGCGAGACCACTCTGGTGAGCCTTTCACGCCGCAAGGATAAATCCGGAACCCCCTTTCTGAGCGAGGATCTGGTGATTGTGGGCGAACGGCTGCGCGAGGATTTTGAGCTGGCCCAGATAGATACGCGCACCATCAAAAGTTGGGAGGCGCTTGTCGCAGGGCAGATCGATGCGCCCCAATCAGATGGATGCCCCGCGCGGCAGCGGGTGGCGGATGCGCTGCAAGACCTTGGGCCAGGTCTGGCGGATGTTGTTTTGCGCACCTGTTGCTTTCTGGAGGGGTTGGAAACGGCTGAAAAACGCATGGGATGGTCGGCACGGTCGGGCAAAATTGTGTTGCGCATCGCGCTTCAACGGCTCAAGCGCCACTACGACGAACGCTATGGCAAACACGGTCCGATGATCGGGTGATAGCGTCTCACAGGGGCGTGGCCATGCTTTGGCCACGTCGCATTTTTGTAACGTCAGCGCCCTGCGACGACACTGCTCTTGGAACGCTGTGCCAAACTAGTTAAGTGTTAAACTAACTTTGGATTTGGAGCAGCCCAATGGCCACACGTGATCTGAAAATTCCTGCTGAGCGCCACCCCGAAAAACAGCGCCGCCCCGATGCGCCGCAGCCCAAAAAACCCGATTGGATCCGCGTGAAAGCACCCGTGGGAGAGGGCTACAAAAAAACCCATGCAATCATGCGCGAGCACAAGCTGGTCACGGTCTGCGAAGAAGCCGGTTGCCCCAATGCGGGGGAATGTTGGAACCAAGGCCACGCCACCATGATGATCATGGGCGAGGTCTGCACCCGCGCCTGCACGTTTTGCAACATCGCAACGGGCAAGCCGCCCGAAGACCTTGATCCGTTTGAGCCGGGCCGCGTTGCCAATGCGGTCAAAAAACTGGGTCTGAACCATGTGGTGATCACATCTGTTGACCGTGATGATGTTGAAGATGGCGGTGCAGAACATTTTGCCCAGACCATCCGCGCGATCCGAAAACAATCGCCCAATACGACGATCGAAATCCTGACGCCTGATTTTATCCGCTGTGATCCCAAGGTGTTAGAGGTCGTTGTTGAAGCAAAACCCGATGTCTTTAACCACAACCTGGAAACCGTTCCGGGCCTTTATCCCGAGGTGCGACCCGGTGCGCGCTATTTCCATTCCCTGCGTTTGTTGCAGCGCGTGAAAGAGCTTGATCCGTCGATGTTTACCAAATCCGGCATCATGGTGGGCCTAGGTGAGGACAAACAGGCGGTTATGCAGGTGATGGAAGATATGCGCGCCGCGGATATCGATTTTTTAACCATCGGACAGTATTTGCAGCCCACCCCGAAGCACCACGCGGTTGACCGTTTTGTCACACCCGAGGAATTTAAAGCCTATGAAACGGCTGCCTATGGCAAGGGGTTTCACATGGTATCGTCGACGCCCCTGACGCGGTCGAGCTATCATGCGGGGGATGATTTTGCCCGTCTCAAAGCGGCACGTGATGCAAAACTGGCCGAAGCATAGTTAACGGTTGTTTCGCCAGCCGCGCTGCGCCTCCATCCAGTCGGGTGTGAGGCCGAGCCGTTCAGCCGCAAAAATCACGGCACATATCGCCAAGACACCTGCCGCGATCTTTATTTGCTGTTTGGACGGCGGCTTGCGCGCCCAACGGGCCATGCGCAAAAGCAGGCGCGGTGTCATAGCGACATGCCCATATCACAATTCATCGGGAAAGCGCACTTTGCCAATGTAGTCGAGGTTTCGGTTGCGTTGCGCATAGTCAATTCCGTACCCCACAACAAAATCATCGGGGATTTCAAAGCCGACCATATCGGCTTGGCAGTCCACTTCACGGCGGGTGGGTTTGTCCAACAGCACAATCGTTTTCAGCTTGGCGGGTTTGCGCGCCTTCAGCAGCCCTGACACATGTTTGAGGGTGTGGCCTGTATCGATCAAATCTTCCACCACCAGCACGTGACGTCCTTCAATCGCGCCGCGCAAGTCTTTGAGGATCCGAACCTCGCGGCTGCTTTCCATCGCATCGCCGTAGCTGCTGGCCTCCAGGAAATCGACCTCGACGACCATGTCCAATTCGCGCACCAAATCGGCGATAAACACAAACGATCCACGCAACAGCCCCACGACAACCAGTTTGTCGACATCTGCAAACTCCGCTTCGATCTCGCGGGCCAGTTCTTCGATGCGGGCTGCAATCGCTTTGGCAGTGATAAGAGGGTCGATTACATAAGGACGCGACATATAGGCCATTCCACTTGATTTTTCGGCCTTAACATACGACATCTTGCCCGACTGTCACGAAAGAAAATGAGCGATGCCAACCCATTCCGAGACCCGCGTTCTGCCGTATACTGCACAGCAAATGTATGATCTTGTAGCGGATGTTGCCAACTATCCGCAATTTTTGCCGTGGTGCGCCGCCGCGCGGATCAGATCGCGCACACCGCAGGGCGATACGGAGGTGATGGAGGCCGATCTGGTGATCAGCTTCAAGGTATTCCGAGAACGGTTTGGCAGCCGTGTTGTATTGCACCCCGAAGATCACAAGATCGACACCGCCTATATTGATGGGCCTTTCCGCTACATGGAATCCACTTGGAAATTCAAGGATGTAGAGGGTGGTGTTGAAGTGAATTTCTTTGTTGATTTTGAATTCAAGAACGCAATCCTGCAAGGCATTATCGGGGTCGTTTTCAACGAAGCCATGCAGCGGATTGTGCGGGCGTTCGAGCGCCGTGCGGCAGCGTTGTATTCAGGCAGCTGAACGTGCCATCCTGCCCGCAACACGTAAGGGCAAGCTATGGGCATCACGGAACACCTCGTTGAATTATGTAGCACTGTGCATGGCGGGCCGCTGACCGATCCCGCGCTCGATGTCATGCGCCTGTCGGTGCTTGATTGGGCGGCGGTGGCCATCGCGGGGCGGGCCGAACCTGTGGCCCGCATCATTGCCGAGGTTGAGATGCAAAACGGTGGTGCGGCGCAGGCCAGTGTGGTGGGCCGTACCACGCGGCTACCAATGCGCGGGGCTGCGATGGTCAATGGCACGGCGGCCCACGCCCTTGATTTTGACGACACCCATTTTGCCCATATCGGTCATCCCAGTGCGGTGATCGTCTCTGCCGTTTTGGCCATGGCAGAACATGCTGATGCGCAGGCAGATGCGTTTTTGCGCGCGGCTCTTGTGGGGGCCGAAGCAACGGTGCGCGTTGGTGTCTGGCTAGGCCGCACCCATTATGAGGCGGGATTTCACCAAACAGCGACGGCTGGCATGATTGGCGCGGCCGTCGCGGGGGCTGCACTTTTCGAATTGGACGCGGTCCAGACCCGCAGTGCGATCGGCTTGGCGGCGACACGTGCGGCGGGGCTCAAGCTGCAGTTCGGGACGATGGGCAAACCCTATCACGCGGGCATGGCGGCCGCGGGCGCGGTAGAGGCTGTGCACGCAGCCAAATTGGGACTGGATGGCGCACAGGAGGTGTTGGATGGCCCGTTCGGATTTGGCGCCAATCATCATGGGGCGGGCGATATGTCGGCCTTCGCCTCAACGGAATTCCTGTTTGCGCAGGTCAGCCATAAGTTTCACGCCTGTTGCCACGGCACCCATGCGGCCATTGAGGCGCTGATTGATTTGCGCCCGGATTGCGCGCCCGAACATGTCAGATCCGTTGAGATCACAGTGCATCCGCGCTGGTTTGACGTGTGCAACATCGCAAGTCCGCAAACGCGGCTCGAGGCGAAATTCAGCCTGCGATTGACCGCCGCCTTGGCGCTGATGGGGCGTGCGATGACCAGTGATCTGGCCTTTGAGCCTTCGGTTATTCTTGCGCCTGATGTGGTGGCGCTGCGCGACTGCGTGACGGTTCTGGGTGACGAAGCCTTGCGCGACACGCAAGCCCGCGTGCGCGTGACAACCCGTGATGGCATGCTGGAGGCTGAGCATGATCTGGCCGTGCCAGCGCCCTTTGCGGCGCGTCTGATGCGGGTGCAGGAAAAGGCCGAAGCCTTGATTGGCCGTGCCTTGGCAGATGAGATTTGGTCCGCGTTAAGTGCGGGTGCAACCGTGGACATCCCGGCGCTGACAGCAGCACTGCGCCAATAGGCAGGGTGCCAAGAAAAAGGGCACCCCGTCGCAAGGGCGCCCTTGGTGGATTATCGCGTGTTGTGATCAGCTGGCATGATCATAGGCGCGTTCGCCGTGCACGGCCAGATCCAGTCCTGTCGTCTCTGTTTCGGCATCGACGCGCAGCGGTGTGATCAGCTTGCACACAAAGACCAACACGACCGAAACCACGATGGTATAGACGCCCACAATCGCAAGTGACCCAAGCTGTGCAGCCCATGATCCTGCGCCGAAGGCGGCGATCATGATGGTGCCGAAGATACCGCCAACGCCGTGGACCGCAAAGACATCCAGCGTATCATCGATTTTCAGACCATTGCGGATCAGTGTCACGGCTTCCTGGCACAAGATGCCCGCAACACCGCCGATGATCAGCGCTTCAATCGGGCCGACAAAGCCAGACGCGGGCGTGATAGAGGCAAGCCCTGCAATGGTGCCCGTGACGATACCCACAAGCGAGGCCTTGCCGAATTTCACACGTTCCCAAAGGGCCCATGACAGCGATGCAGTCGCAGCCGAGATATGTGTAACGGTCAGCGCCATCGCCGCGCCGCCATCCGCGGCCAGTTGCGAGCCGCCGTTGAAACCGAACCAACCGACCCAGAGCATCGCGGCACCGATCATCACATAGCCCGGGTTATGGGGTGGTTTGTTCTGGTCACGGCGGCTGCCGAGCATCACAGCAATGACCAGAGCAGCCAGACCTGCGGTTTCGTGCACCACAATGCCGCCTGCAAAGTCACGTGCGCCAACATCCCCGAAAAGACCACCATCGGCCAACATGCCACCGCCCCAGATCCAGTGGACGACAGGTGCATAGCAGATCAGCATCCAAAGCCCCGAGAACAGCAGCACAAAGCCAAAACCGATCCGTTCGACATAAGCACCAACGATCAGCGCGGGGGTGATGATCGCGAAGGTCATCTGGAAGGCAAAGAACAGGATTTCAGGAATAGTGCCCGAAACTGTATTGGCGTCGATTCCCAAAAGGAACATCTTGTCCAATCCACCCCATAGCCCCGATGTGCCGCCGCCAAAGGCGATAGAGTATCCAACGACCAGCCAGAGCACGCTCATCAAGCAGGCGATGGCGTAGCACTGCATGAATACACTCAGCACATTGCGCCCGCGCACAAGCCCGCCGTAAAACAGGGCAAGGCCCGGAAGTGTCATGAATAAAACGAGAGCTGTGGCCACGATGATCCACGCTGTATCGGCTCCAACCATTTTGATGTCCCCTTAGGTCTTTTGGTGTGTTGGCGCTGCTTTTGACACCGCCAGTCGCCTAGAAAAGAGGCAAGTACACAAATTGCTGTATAATTACTGTGCAATCTGTAAATCGCTTAAAATAAGTGCGTAATAATTCAGCTTTGCCCAAAAAGGCATCGAAAGTGAATCTGCGGATTTATTGCAAATGCGACAGGATCATCTGTAAAGCATGATCGCGGGCGGCCATGCGGACCTGTGATCGTCCCAAGGCGCCGAATTCGACGGTTTCTATTTCTGTGGTCCCCGTGACCTCATCAAACAGCCCAAAACAGACGCGTCCTTCGGGCTTGTGGTCCGACCCGCCGGGGCCTGCAATGCCAGTGATCGACACGGCCAGATTGGCCTGCGAGGCGGCAACGGCGCCGCAGGCCATCTCATGCGCTACTTGTTCAGACACGGCGCCAAATTTGGTCAGGCTGGACTTGGTGACGCCAAGCATTCGCTGCTTGGCGGAATTGGCATAGGTCACGAACCCGCAGATCACCACATCCGAACTGCCCGCGATATCCGTCAACGCGGCACTGACCATGCCACCTGTGCAGCTTTCGGCCGTTGCGATGGTGCGGCCCGCAGCGCGTGCGCTATCCAAAACGCGGGCTGCAAGATCAGAGGCCATCAGATCAGAAGCCATGGGCGATCCCCGCGAAGGCCAGAACCACACATGCGGCCAGCACACCTGCAATCACATCATCCAGCATCACCCCTGTGGGGCCATGCAGCCTATCGGCCCATCCCACGGGTCCGGGCTTCCAAATGTCAAACAGGCGAAAGGCGACAAAGGCGGTAATCCATCCCGGCCAAAGGGCAAGCACATCTGTGCCAGCGGCTGTCGCGCCAATCATCACGGGCAAAAGGGCAATCCACTGGCCCACCACCTCGTCGATCACAATTTCCGAAGGGTCATGATTGTCGTGGCCTTGGGTCATCCATTTGGTCGCCAGATACCCTTTGATATAGGTTGCGGGAATGGCCAGCACGAACAACCACAGCCCCCCGATGGCGTAGAGCGCCCAAGCAAAGGGAAGGGCGGCCAGCGATCCCCAGGTGCCAGAGGCTGGACGCAGATACCCTGTGTAGAAAAAGGTTGCGGTGATGCGGGCCCAGTGCTGTTTCATGGTTTGACCAGCGTCACGGTCGCAATAGAGGCGATCCCTTCGCCGCGCCCTGTAAACCCAAGCTGTTCGGAGGTGGTGGCCTTTACGCTTATACGGTCAGCCTCCAGACCCATCAGGCGGGCCATTTCCTGTTTCATTTCAATGGCATGCGGGCCGATCTTGGGAAATTCACAGACCAGCGTGCAATCGGCATTGCTGATGCGAAACCCGCGCTCGGTGGCACGGGCGACGGCGTGGCGCAAAAAGATTTCAGACGCAGCCCCTTTCCATTGCGGATCACTGGGCGGGAAGTGCTGACCAATATCGCCGTCCCCAAGCGCGCCATAGATCGCATCTGTAACCGCATGCATGCCGACGTCAGCATCCGAATGGCCCTGAAGCCCGCGCGAAAACGGGATTTTCACGCCGCATAGAATGACGTGATCGCCCGTGCCGAACCGGTGCACGTCATAGCCATTGCCAAGCCGAATATCCATGCTGCTGTGTCCTTGTGTTTGTCGTGTCTTGAGGATGGTTTGTGCGCGCGCGAAATCGGGCGGCGTTGTGACTTTGATGTTATCTTCATCGCCTGCGATAATGTGAACGCGGTGGCCCGCGGCGCGGGCCAGTTCTACATCATCAGCGGCAGGCGTTTCGCGATTTGCCTGCGCGTGGGCGGCTTGAATAAGGGGCAGGGCAAAGCATTGGGGGGTTTGCGCGCGCACCAATGCGCTGCGGTCCTGAACGCCTGTGACTGTGGATCCATCGGCAATCCAAAGGGCATCCGTAACGGCCACGCCGGGGGCCACGGCGTCGTGGGTGTGCAGGGCTTGGACCAGATCGGAAATAAGCGGCTGCGAGATACAGGGCCGCGCGACATCGTGGATCATGACATGCGTGATCTCAGTTGGATCAAGGGCGGCCAAACCGCAGGCGACCGATGCATCGCGCGTGGCGCCGCCTGTCACGCAGGTCAGCCCATCGCGGTCCAGCCCTACGATGTCGCGTGCGATGTCGTCAGGGTGCATCACCAAAACGATCTGGGCAACATCAGCAGAGGCGCGAAACGCATCAATGGTCCAGGCGGCAATCGGGCGTCCGTTCAGGGCTTGCCATTGCTTGGGCAGATCGCCCCCTGCGCGGGTGCCGCGGCCTGCGGCAACAATAACGGCAGCAATGCGCATCTGGGTCAGTCCTTCGCAGTGGGTCTTGGCGACCTGTCTAACATTGTCGACGTGATTGGCAATCCACCCAAGGGTGTGATTAAAAATTAGGCAAACGCAATAATTCGGCTAAAAATAATGCACACTTTCATTCCATGTAGGCTATGATTGCGTTAACTGAACAAAAGAACTGCTGTGCTGCCTAAGGATTGTGCCTTTGACAACTGATCCGCTTGCTCTTGACCCTCCGGTGCTTTTGGCGCCGCTGGCGGGCATCACAGATCTGCCGTTTCGCACGCTGGTTGCATCGTTTGGGGCAGGCCGCGTGGTCAGCGAAATGGTGGCAAGTGGCGAGCTTTTGACGGCCCGCCCAGGCACCCGCGAAAAGGCCGAACTGGGGGCAGAGCTTGCCAACACAGCTGTGCAACTGTCGGGCCGTGATGCCGATGCGATGTCGGAAGCGGCCAAACTGGTGGCAGACATGGGCGCACGTGTGATCGACATCAACATGGGCTGCCCCGCCAAGAAAGTGACCAGTGGGTATTCCGGTTCAGCACTCATGCGGGATCTGGATCATGCGTTGACGTTGATTGATGCGGTGGTGGCTGCCGTTGACGTGCCTGTCACGCTCAAGACACGTCTTGGGTGGGACGACACGTTGCTGAATGCCCCAAGCCTTGCAATGCGGGCCGAAGGTGCGGGCATTCAGCAGATCGTGATCCACGGACGCACACGTTGCCAGTTTTACAAAGGACACGCGGATTGGGCCGCCATCGCTGCAGTGAAAGAGGCGGTTGCCATCCCCGTTATCGCAAATGGCGATATTGTCGATGCAGGCAGCGCACGGGACGCGATGCATGCATCGGGTGCCGCGGGTGTGATGATCGGACGGGGCGCGCAGGGCCGTCCCTGGATCCTTGCGCAGATCGCATCCGAACTTTTTGACTATGCCGCACCAAGCGTCCCCAAAGGCCATGACTTGGTGCAGATGATCGGGGATCACTACGCCTCTATGCTATCGTTTTATGGCAAAGACCTTGGTGGGCGCGTGGCACGTAAACATTTGGGCTGGTATATGGACGCGGCAAACACACCGCAGACGCTGCGCCGTGAGGTCTTGACGGCCGCAGCTGATGGTGTGCCGCCGCTTTTGCCCTTGGCTCTCCTGAATCACGCAGAGGTGGCAGCATGAGTGTTCATCCAACGCTTTGGGCCTCTTTGCCCGCGCCGATGCTTTTGGTTGATGCCAACGATATTATTCTGGACGCAAACCCGGCGGCGGAGGGATTTTTGAACCTGTCGCTTAAATCCATGGTGGGCCAGCCGATTTGGGACAAGGTCATGGTCAATGCACCATTGGAAGAGGCCTTTGCGCGCGCCCGCCAAGGGCAATCAAGGCTTTTCGTTAACGAAGTGCAGATCGGCAGTGGCGAACGGGCACCGACCCTGTGCAACCTTCAGATTGCGCCGCTTCAGGAAAGTGATGCGCAGATGCTGTTTGTGATTTCGCCACGCGAACTGTCGACGCGCTTTGAAGGGGGGCAGACGACAAAGACCGCGGCCCGATCTGCCATCGGGATGGCAGAAATGCTGGCCCATGAAATCAAGAACCCGCTGGCCGGCATCACTGGGGCGGCACAACTGCTGTCGATGAACCTGAGCAATGGCGACCTTGAAATGACCGACTTGATCGTTGAAGAAAGCCGCCGCATCGTCAAGCTGCTGGAACAGGTTGAAATGTTTGGCAACCTTCAACCGCCCGAGCAAAAACCGGTTAACATCCACGATGTTCTGGACCGCGCCCGCAAATCCGCGCTTGTTGGCTTTGGCGCACATATGAACGTTCTCGAGGACTATGATCCATCGCTGCCCCCCACTTTGGGGGACGCCGATCAGCTATTGCAGGTCGCACTAAACCTTCTGAAAAACGCGTCCGAAGCCGCCGATAAAACGGGCGGCACGATCCGTATTCGCACCTATTATGACATGGCGCTGCGTTTGCGGCGCACGGACGGCACCAGCGCCAAAGTGCCGCTTCAAATCGAGATTATCGATGACGGACCGGGCGTGCCCCCTGATCTGGCTGAAGACCTGTTTGAGCCATTTGTATCGGGCAAGGAAAATGGCACGGGGCTTGGTTTGGCGTTGGTGTCCAAAATTATCAATGATCATAACGGTTGGCTACATGTGGAAAGTGTGCCCGGCCATACGGTTTTTCGCATTTCGTTGCCGATCGCGCACGACGCGCCTGACGCTTAGACAAGAGGTATACACATGGATGGCACGGTTCTGGTCGCCGATGATGACCGCACAATTCGCACGGTTTTGACCCAAGCGTTGACCCGCGCGGGATGTAAGGTGCATGCGACATCAAGTATGGTGACGTTGATGCGGTGGGTCGAAGAGGGCAAGGGCGATCTGGTGATTTCGGATGTTATCATGCCCGATGGGAACGGGCTTGAGGCGTTGCCGCTGATTTCGGAAAAGCGCCCGGGGCTGCCTGTTATCGTGATCTCGGCCCAAAATACCATCATGACGGCCATCCAGGCCAATGAGGCCGAGGCCTATGACTATTTGCCCAAGCCCTTTGATCTGCCCGATTTGATGAAGCGGTCGGCCAAGGCGTTGGATATGAAGCGCCGTGCGCCTGCACCGCGTGACGCTGATGCCCAGGACAACGAGGATGACTTGCCGCTTGTGGGGCGCACTGTGGCGATGCAGGCGCTTTACCGTTTGATTGCACGTGTCATGAACACGGATCTGTCGGTGATGATCCTTGGCGAAAGCGGGACAGGCAAAACGCTGATTGCACGCGCCATCCATGATTTTTCCGATCGCCGTGCCTTGCCCTTTGTTGTAGCCAGCGAACGCGATTTGGAAGGGATGGACGGCCCCTCTGCGGTGCTGTCGCGCGTGCGTGGCGGCACACTTGTTTTTGACGAGGTCGGGGATTTCAGTGCAGATGCACAAGCGCGCATCGTGCGCATGCTGGATGGATTGCCAGACCCCGCACCGCGGATCATGGCCACATCGCAGACAGGCCTTGAGGCACAGATGGAACGCGGCGCGTTTCGCGAAGATCTGTTTTACCGGTTGAGCGGTGTGACAGCGTCGATGCCGCCATTGCGTGAACGCGTCGAGGATATCGATTTGCTGGCCGATCACTTCCTTGCCCGCGCGGACCGTGATGGTCTTGGGCTCAAACGTTTTGCGGAACCGGCCATCGAACTGATGCGCAACTACAGCTGGCCCGGGAACGTGCGCCAGTTCGAAAACGCGGTGCGCCGTTTGGTTGTGACGGTTGCCGAAGAAGAGATCAGCCGCGCACAGGTCGAACTGATGCTTGGCAACCAACCTGCTGTCGATACCAGCCTGTCAAATACCGAAAGCGAACGCCTGTCGGCCAGTGTCTACAAACACCTGCGTCGGTATTTTGATTTGCACGGCGGTGCCTTGCCGCCAGATGGGCTTTATGCGCGAATCCTGCGCGAGATTGAGGTGCCACTCATCGAAATTTCGCTTGATGCGACGGGCGGAAATCAGGCGAAATGCGCTGATTTACTTGGAATTAACCGCAATACCCTCCGAAAGAAGATCGGAGATTTGGATATAGAGGTGACACGCCGCCGCAAATTGATGTAAAACCGCAACATAACCGTGACCAATGCGCCGCAGTCATCTGCTGGCGTGATTCAGGATCACAAAATATGGCGGCGGGTCTTGGCGGACCCACAACACAGCGGGGCGGCAACGCGCGTGAGCATACGGGCCGAACGTCAGTTTTGGGAGCGTTTCAGCCGTTTTCGGCGGCGCAAACAGGTGCGCAGCAGCGCAACCATCGGTCTGGTGGTGTTGGGCCCTGTTTTGGCGCTGGCGACGTTCCTTGTTCTGGGGCCTTTTGAAACCCGCGCTGATGGGCCTGCGCTTCGGCTGATTCTGTTGGCCGACCTTGTGTATATCCTTGTTGTTGCCGCCCTTGTGATGCAGCGGGTGGCCCAAATGGTTGCTGCGCGTCGCGCGAAATCGGCAGGATCACGGCTGCACCTGCGTCTGACAGGGGTGTTTGCACTTGTGGCGCTGATCCCAACGGTGCTGGTGGCGATTTTCGCGGGCATCACAGTAAACGTGGGGCTTGAGGGGTGGTTTTCAGACCGTGTGAAACAGGTGGTGGGCGCGTCACTTACCGCTGCCGAAGCCTACGAGAGTGAACACCGTAACAATCTGGCACGCGATGCGATTATCTTGTCGGGATATTTCAATATTGCGCGCGACGGGTCGATCTATGCCGCTGACAACGAATTGCGCACGATCCTTGAACAGGTACAGCCCAATATCCAAACCCCGCTGAAAGAGGCGTATATCATAGACGGCGCAGGCGATATTCGTGCACGCGGCGAACGCAGCTATCTGTTTGACTATGAACAGCCCACAGCCGCGCAAATCGCGCAGGCCCGCGACCAACGGCTTTTGATCATCGAGGATTGGGACAACAGCGAATTTCGCGCTTTGGTGCCGCTTGAGGCCTATGTGGATCGTCTGCTTTATATCAGCCGGTCGGTGGATGGTCAGATCCTGAACCTGCTTGATGAAACCCAAGAGACAGCGCAGTTCTATCAGCAGCTTGAGCGGGATCGCGGACGGCTTCTGTTTGATTTTGGACTGTTGTATCTGGGCTTTGCGGTGATGCTGATTTTGGCGTCAATCTGGCTTGGTCTGTGGTTTGCAGAACGCCTGTCGCGCCCCGTGGGGCGTTTGGCGGGGGCTGCGCGGCGTGTCGGAATGGGTGATCTGGATGTCAGAGTGCCCGAAGAGAGCGGCGATGACGAGATTGCCATGCTTGGCCGCTACTTCAACCAGATGACCAAACAGTTGAAGGGGCAGCGTAACACGTTGCTGGACAACACGCGGCAAATCGAGCGGCGGCGCAGGCTGTTTGATTCCGTTTTGACATCGGTGACTTCAGGCGTTGTGGGTCTGGACGCCGAGGGGCGTGTATCGTTTGTGAATAAATCGGCTGAGCGTTTGCTGGATATTGACCCTGATTTGGAAGCGCGCCCGATTGGTCTTGCTGTGCCGGAATTCGGTGATCTTTTTGGACAGCTAAAAGACAGCAAAAGCAATGCATTGCAAGGCGAAGTTAAAGTAACGCGCAACGGTAAAACCGAGAACCTTCTGGTCCGTATGGCGCCACGTTTGGGGGATACGGGGCCAGAGGGATATGTGGTTGCCTTTGACGATGTGACCGATCTTGTCTCAGCGCAACGCATGGCCGCTTGGGGTGATGTTGCGCGGCGCATTGCGCATGAAATCAAGAACCCGCTGACGCCGATACAACTGAGCGCAGAGCGGATTAAACGTAAGTTCGGCAAAGAGGTGGCACACCCCGACGACCTTAAGCAGATGACGGATGTTATCGTGCGCCAAACCAATGACTTACGGCGCATTGTTGATGAGTTTTCCAAGTTCGCGCGCATGCCTGAACCCGAGCGTCGTAGTCAAAACCTGACCGAGTTGGTCAGTGACGCGGTTGTGTTGCAGGACACAGGGTCAGCCACGCTGAAAAGCGACTTGCCCGACATGGCGCTGATTGCTGATTTGGACGCAACAATGATCAGTCAGGCGCTGAACAACCTGATCAAAAACGCAGGCGAAGCGATTGAAAGCCGTGCCGAAACACAGGCCGACGGCGCCCATGCACCCGAGATACGGGTGCGCCTGTTGCAAGAGGGTGATTGGGGCATTGTCGAGATCGAGGATAACGGCATCGGGCTGCCCGCCGACCGTGCCAAGCTGTTTGAGCCCTATGTGACAACTCGCGAGAAGGGCACAGGCCTTGGTCTGCCCATCGTGAAAAAGATCATCGAAGAACATGGCGGCACATTAGAGCTGACGGATGCAAGCATCTTCGAAGGCAACGACCATGCAGGAGCAAAGGCCGTCATCAGGCTGCCTTTGACCACCGCCAAGTTAGAAACAACCAATCCAAAAAAAGTAGCTATTTGAGGGTGTTATGAGCCATATTCTGATTACCGACGATGAACGTGATATCCGCGAATTGATCGGCGACATTCTGAAAGACGAGGGCTTTGCGGTCAAACTGGCGGGAAATTCATCCGAATGTATGGCCGCGATCGAGGCAGAGGTGCCTTCGCTGATGATCCTCGATATCTGGCTCAAAGACAGCGATATGGACGGGATTGACATCCTCAAGGCGGTTAAGAAAAACCACCCTAATGTTCCGATTGTGATCATCTCGGGTCACGGGAATATCGAGATCGCTGTCGCAGCAATCAAACAGGGTGCCTATGATTTCATTGAAAAACCCTTCAACATAGACCAGCTGATGGTGGTGATCGGGCGGGCCATGGAAACAAGCCGCCTGCGCCATGAAAACACGGCCCTTAAGCGCAAGGACGCCCCGACAGCCGAGATGATCGGATCAAGCGCGACCTTCAAGGCGTTGAAATTGCAGCTGGAAAAAGTGACCAATTCGAACGGTCGTGTCATGCTGACGGGACCCGCAGGCGCAGGCAAAGACGTAGCTGCACGGTTCATTCATACCCATTCGGCGCGCGCGTCGGCCCCTTTCGTCACCGTCAACTCGGCAGGTATCGCGCCCGAGCGGATGGAAGATGTTCTGTTTGGTCGCGAGACGGACAAGGGCGTGGAAACAGGGCTACTGGAACAGGCCAGCGGCGGTGTCATTTATTTTGATGAGGTCGCGGATATGCCTTTGGGGACCCAGTCCAAGATTTTGCGTGTTCTGGTGGACCAGCAATTTGTGCGCGTGGGGGGGAACGACAAGATCAAGGTGGATCTGCGTGTCATTTCATCCACCAGCCGCGATTTGCAGGCCGCGATCGAGAAAGGCACCTTCCGCGAAGAGTTGTATCACCGCCTGAATGTCGTTCCGATCCATGTGCCGGGTCTGGACGAACGGCGCGAGGATGTTCCCGTTCTGGCGCGTCATTTCATTCAGGAGTTCCACACCAGCCAAGGGTTGCCCTTGCGCGATATTTCCGAAGAAGCCGAAGCCTTGCTGCAAACGATGCTGTGGCCGGGCAATGTGCGGCAGCTCAAGAATATGATGGAGCGGGTGCTGATCCTTGGGGACGGGACAGGTCCGATCGAAGCGGCAGACCTACCGACAGGCGAGGGCGCGGATGCAGAAGACGGGCGTATCGTGTTGTCTGGGGGCTTGGCCACACTGCCATTGCGCGAGGCGCGTGAATTGTTTGAGCGTGAATATCTGTTGACCCAGATTAACAGGTTTGGCGGAAACATCAGTCGCACCGCGGCATTTGTAGGGATGGAACGGTCTGCGCTGCATCGCAAACTCAAGTCGCTTGGTGTGGTGACCAGCAACCGCGCAGGCGGGCGCGTGGCCTATATCGAAGAAACCCAAGAGTAAGCTTTGTTGACGCGCTGCACCCCACGTGGCACCCATGACATCTGACAATCAAAGGTCCCGAAAATGAAGGTCATTATTTGTGGCGCAGGCCAAGTGGGCTGGCAGATTGCCCGCCATTTGGCCAACGAAGACAACGATGTCACCGTTGTTGACAACAATGCCGAATTGGTGCGCCGCGCGACAGAAACACTGGATGTTCAGGGCATTGCAGGTTTTGCAAGCTATCCCGATATTCTGGACCGCGCCGGTGCCAATGATGCCGATATGATCATTGCCGCGACACATTCTGACGAGGTCAATATGGTGACCTGTCAGGTGGCCCATTCAGTCTTTGCGGTGCCACGCAAGATCGCGCGCTTGCGCAGCCAGTCCTATCTGGATGCGATTTATGCGGATCTTTACCGCCGCGATCACCTGCCGATTGATGTGGTCATCAGCCCCGAAAAAGAAGTGGCGGCGGCCGCGCTGCAACGCCTGTCCAGCCCATCAGCCTTTGATACCGAATTCTTTTTGGACAACAAAGCGCAGCTTTTGGGGATCACAATTGATGATGATTGCCCTGTGGTGAACACGCCGCTGCGCCAGTTGACCGATCTCTTTTCGACCCTTCGGGCATTGGTTGTGGGCATTCGTCGCGATGGGGTTTTGTTTGCCCCTGAAGCGGGGGATCAGCTGTTTCCCGGTGACGCCTGTTATCTTTTTACCGACGTTGCAGATGTTGCGCGCACGATGGAGATTTTTGGCAAGACCGCCCGCAAGCAAGAGCGCGTGGTTCTGATCGGCGGTGGTAATGTTGGCCTGACGGTTGCGAAAGCGCTGGAGGATCAGCCGGATCGCATCCGCGCCAAGGTCATCGAAAAGAACCGCAAATGCGCCGAACATGCCGCCGACATTTTGGAAAAGACGATTGTTTTGCACGGCGACGGGCTGGACCGCAATCTGTTGCGCGAGGCAAATATCGACCGTGCCGATGCGGTGTTGTGCGTCACAGATGATGATAAGACAAACATTCTGGCCGCTGTGCGGGCCAAGGCAAATGGCTGTCCGATGGCGATTTGTTTGATCAACGATCCCACGCTTGTGCCGCTTTTGAAACCGCTGGACATTGACGCCTATATCAATCCGCGTGCCACAACGGTGAGTTCGATTTTGCGCCATATCCGTCAGGGCCTGGTGCGCGGCGTGTATTCGATTGGCGACGCTGAGGCCGAGATGATCGAGGCGCAGGTTTTGTCGACCAGCCAGCTTGCAGGCAAACGCATCCGTGATGTGGATTTCCCCGAAGGCGTGTTGGTTGCAGGGCTTTTGAAGCAGGGCAAGATGATCCGACCCACAGGCAGCACGCGCGTTGACGAAGGGGATGTTATCGCGCTCTTTTCGATGACTGGCGATGTGCCCGAGGTGGAACGCCTGCTGCAAGTATCGGTCGATTTCTTCTGATGTTGGCACGGTTAGAGAGCTTTCCGCTCTTTGTGGTGCTGCTTGGGGTTGCGGCTGTGTCGATGTTGGCCCCGGCTGTGATTGGCTATATCTCGCGCGACCTTTTTGAAGCGCGTGTCTTTTTCTATCTTGCGATTTTGCTCAGCTTTTTGACCGCGATGATCGGCCTGGCGGCGCGCAAAAAAGGGCAGGGGATCAGCGCACGCGCACAGCTTTTGACCCTACTTGCCGCATATGCTTTGCTGCCAGTGGTGTTTGCCGTCCCGTTTTATGAGGCACTGCGCACAACCACCTTTGTCAATGCGTATTTCGAAATGGTGTCGGCCTTTACAACAACGGGTGCTACGGTCTTTGACGTGCCCGAACGTCTGTCAGCGCCGCTGCATCTGTGGTGTGCACAGGTGGCGTGGATGGGGGGGCTTTTCATCTGGATCACGGCGATTGCGGTTCTTTCGCCCATGAACCTTGGTGGGTTCGAGGTATCCAACACGCAAGAAGCTGCGCAGCGGGCTGCAAATCTGTCACAGTTTTCTAAAAGCACGGCGCCTGCGAAACGTCTGGCACGGCACGCGGTGCAACTGACCCCGATCTACGTGGGCCTAACCGCGGTAATGGCGCTGATCCTGATACTGGCAGGCGATACCCCATTGGTGGCGGTGACCCATGCAATGGGGGTAATCTCGACCAGCGGTATTTCAGCGGTGGGAGGTGTTGAAAACGCAAACAGCGGGTTTGTCGGTGAATTTGTGTTGCTGTTGTTTATGGTGTTTGCCCTGTCGCGTCTGACGTTTTCCAATGATTTTCGGGCGCGCAACGGGGCAGGGCTCATGCAGGACCCAGAAATGCGTTTGGCTGCTGTTGTCATTATCGCAATACCGGTGGTGCTGTTTTTGCGCCATTGGTTTGGTGCATTTGAAGTGAATTCGGAAGAAAACTTTGCAGCAGCGGTTCGCGCAATTTGGGGCAGTGTGTTCACCGTGGTCTCTTTTCTGACGACAACGGGCTATGAAAGCAGCGGTTGGTCGAGTGCCCAGAACTGGTCTGGCCTATCATCGCCCGGGTTGATCCTGATGGGGTTGGCTTTGCTTGGTGGCGGTGTTGCGACCACGGCAGGCGGGGTCAAATTGCTGCGCGTCTATGCGCTTTATAAACATGGCCTGCGCGAGATGACCCGCCTTGTGCATCCCAACTCCGTCAGTGGTGCGGCGGGTGGCGCGCGTCATATTCGGCGTGAAGGGGCGTTCATTGCATGGATATTTTTCATGCTTTTTGCGCTGTCGCTGGCGTTTATCATGCTTGCACTGTCGTGGTCTGGACTGACCTTTGAAACATCCATGGCGCTGTCTGTTGCGGCGCTGTCCACCACTGGGCCTTTGGCGAATGTCGCAACGGATGCGCCAATTGCCTATTCGGGCTTGCCAAATACGGCGAAAATGATCCTGTCGGCCGCTATGGTTTTGGGGCGGCTGGAAACCTTGGCCATCATTGCCCTGTTGAACCCCGAGTTCTGGCGCAGCTAGCTGCGTCATGCCGCAGCTGCACAATTTGCCGCCAACCCCGATATTTGGGGTGGAAGTTTCCCAAATGTCGCTACATAGTCACGCCTAACGAGGGACCACGCCGATGCGCGGCGGCTATCCGACAACAAAGGTAAGAAAAATGGCTGATAAGCAGAACCTTCAAGACGCATTCCTGAACCACGTTCGCAAGACCAAAGTGCCCGTGACGATCTTTTTGATCAACGGTGTCAAACTTCAGGGTGTCATCACGTGGTTTGACAATTTTTGTGTTCTGCTGCGCCGCGACGGACAATCACAGCTTGTGTATAAGCATGCGATTTCCACGATCATGCCGTCGACGCCGATCAGCCTTTATGACGGTGAAGAAGCCTGACCATCGATCTGACAGACCTGCCCGCGATGCGCGCGTGGGTCCTCCATCCCGATATAAAATCTGACCAATACAGGCGCGATGCGGTGAACGCTCTGGCCGAAGCCATCGCCTTGGGCGAGGCTTTGCCAGATCTTGATGTGCAAGGGGGCACAGTGGTGCCATTGCCACGGGTGCATCCCGGTATGCTGTTTGGCAAAGGCAAAATTGCCGAACTGAGGGCGCAGTTCAAGGCCGAGGACATCGGACTGGTGTTGATTGACGGGCCGGTCACGCCCGTCCAGCAACGCAACCTGGAAAAAGAATGGGGTCTCAAGATCCTCGACCGCACGGGCCTGATCCTGGAAATCTTCAGTGATCGTGCCCGCACCCGCGAAGGGGTGCTTCAGGTGGAAATGGCCGCCCTGAGCTATCAACGCACCCGTCTGGTACGGGCGTGGACGCACCTTGAACGTCAGCGCGGTGGACTTGGTTTTGTTGGTGGTCCCGGCGAAACCCAGATCGAGGCGGACCGCCGCGCCATTGATGACCAACTTGCGCGTCTGCGCAAACAGCTGTCCAAGGTGGTCAAAACCCGCGAGTTGCACCGCGCGGCCCGCGCCAAGGTGCCGTTTCCGGTGGTCGCTTTGGTGGGCTATACCAACGCGGGCAAATCAACGCTGTTTAACCGCGTCACAGGTGCAGATGTGATGGCAAAAGATATGTTGTTCGCAACGCTTGACCCCACGATGCGGCGCTTGGAAATCGAAGACGGCCCCGAAGTGATCTTGTCTGACACGGTCGGGTTTATCAGTGATCTGCCAACGCAGCTTGTGGCAGCGTTCCGCGCCACACTGGAAGAGGTTTTGGACGCGGACCTGATCCTGCATGTCCGCGATATCAGCCACGCGGAAACCGAAGAACAGGCCAAAGACGTCATGGCGATCCTTGCTGATTTGGGCGTTGCCGAAACCGCGCCGATGCTTGAGGTCTGGAACAAGGCCGACTTGCTGGATGAAGCAGGCCACGACGCGGCCATCGCACAAGCGCAGCGTTCAGACACCTTGCACGTCGTTTCGGCCATCACGGGCGAGGGCGTGGCAGCATTGCTGGACGCCATCACATCGACGCTGGAACCCGACCGCCTGCGCGAAACGATTACGGTGCCCTACACAGACGGCAAATCCCGCGCCTGGCTGTTCGAAGAAGGCGTGATCGAAGACGAAAGCGCAGACGAAAACGGATACCAGTTCACGGTAAGCTGGACGGCGCGGCAAGCCAAACAGTTCCGTTCGCTCTGATCGGTTATTGAGGCGACAAAACGGTGATGCCCGTGGCACCCGCGCGCGCCAGATCGATATCCAGTGACATCGGAATATATTCGCCCCGACGCCACAAAACGCCCAAGTCGTCATAATATCGCGACAGCGGATGCCCTGACTGTCCGGTTGCGATGATAAAGACAGAGCTGTCGGGATCGGCGAAATCATAGACCCCGCGATATCCCGCAGCATGGACATTCAAAAACGGGTTCGGTCCGTCGCCTTTGGTCCGTCCGCGCATCAGCGTGTTGTCACCACCCGACGTGCTTTGACGGATGTTCACCAGATGACGCACCAACCGTGTATTTCCCAAAACGGCATGATCGTGGGTGGCTTGGTGTGCATCCCCCCATCGCAGGCTTTCCAACGCCGATCCATACCGTTCGTTGATCCACAAGATCGCATCATCAAGCGACTGGCGTGCAATATCGGTGCAGGTTTCAATGGGCGAGGATTGCAACACGTCACACCATGCCGAGGCCCCGTCGACGTTGCGGAAAACCCGTTCGATGAAAAGCGGATCGACATGTTTATATTCTTGCGCCAACGGACCCAATTCGTCACGGATCAGTCGATCCTGAAGCGCGCGCAACCAAGCCGCATAGATCAGCGGTTCTGGCAGATGTTCATTCATCTCGCCGTTCCAATCGGCCAGAAGTTGCAAGGCACGTTGGCGCTGGCGCTCTTGCGAGCCTTCAGGGGCCGCTTCACCTGTAAACCAAAGATCGGCACCGATAAGGGGTAGGATCGTGCGCGCGGTGATCGACACCGTATCAAGCTGTGCTTCGATAAAGCTGTCGCGCGTATGCACCTGACGGGATTGCATCAGACGCGCCCAACGATTGATGCGCTGCGTGTCGGCATAGATAAAGCTGACGTGTTCGGGAAAGGGTTGATCGGCCAGCTTGTTGTTGGTGTTGCCGATGATGCCACCCTCTGGATTGATCACAAGGGGGTTGGTGTCATAGGGCAGGCGGCCGTTCCAACGGTTTGTGGGTACCCAACCAGGGCTTGGCAGGCGGCCTTGGGTTTGGTGATTTAGATCACGCGCAGGCATCGCCCCGATGGTGCCAAGCCCGATGGTTTGCGCATCGGCCACCGTGAGGTTTTGGGCAGGCGCGATATAGCGTTCTGTCGCGCGGAAGGCTTCTTCGACCGATTTGGCGCGCATCAATTCCATGCCAGCTGATACTGTCGTGTCCGAAGGGGTCAGCGCCGTCCAACCAAGCGAGGTCACAAACCCGTCGCGCACCAATGTGCCAAGGTTGTAATGTTCGGGCGGCAGGACGGGGCCGTTGTCTGTCCAGCGCAGGGTCAGGGTGACGGCAGGTGCATCCTTGACCTCGATGATCGACTCGCGTGTGCGGAACGGTTTGAACCCCGTAGGCGTGCGGTATTCGTTTGGATTGTCGGGATTAAGCTGCTCAAAGAATACATCCTGATCGTCCGCGTAGGCGGTCGTCAGTCCCCATCCGATGTCGTTGCTGCGGCCCGTCAAAACCAGTGGAACACCCGGAATGGTGCCGCCGATGACGCCACCTGTCGAAAGCTCGATACGGGCCAAATACCAGATCGTCGGGGCTGTCAGGCCCAGATGGGGGTCATTGGCCAAAAGGCTACCGCCCGAGGCGGACCGCGTTTCGGCTGCGGCCCAAGCATTGGACGCACCTGCCAAACCGCGCTTTGGAAAGGGGGACAGGGGATCGTCGGGCATCGGGGTGCTGGCCGCGTAGCGCGCCAGACCGGGCATCAGGTCCGCATAAGGGGGCAGGGCGGCTGTGCCCTGGCCCGGTGCATCGGGTAGAATATCGGCCAAGCGTTCGGGGCTGATCAACAGGGATGTGCGTGCGCGAAGAACCTCGTCCTCAAGATGCGAGGATAATTGCAGCGCCATCAATTTGATCACGGCAAGGCTGTCGGCGGGCTGCCACGGTGCAATGCGATTTGAAAAGAGGAACAATTCGGGTGCGCCGCGCCCCAGTGCGTCCTGGTTCACCTGAAGCAATCGCGCGTTCACACCTGCGGCATAGGCTTCAAGGGCGGCGCGCGTTTGGGCGTCTTGCGCCTCAACCGAACGGACGGCCAGTGTATAAAGATCAAGGCGGCGCAAAACCTTGTCGATCTCTAAGGTGCGGGATCCAAACACCTCGGACAAGCGTCCCTGCGCTGTGCGGCGCTGCATGATCATTTGCCACAAGCGGTCTTGGGCGTGCGCATAGCCCAGTCCAAAGAACACATCTTCGTCGGTGGTGCCGACGATATGGGGGACGTTTGCGTTGTCGCGGATGATCTCAACAGGGGCGCTGATACCGTCAAGGGCGACTTCGGCGGAATAGTCAGGAAGCGACCGAGCGCCGAAATAGTAAACCATGGCGCCGGCAAAAAAGACCAGCGCAACCGCCGCTACAAAACCCCGAAAAAGCCACTTAAAAAGCTGCGCCATAAGACACCATCCAATTCACCTGCGTTGGTCTGTCAGGCAATGGCGCAAAAGCGGGGGGCAATGCAAGGGGGCGCACGACCGCGCCCCGCAAACGTACCATGATTTATGGAATGATCCGTGTGTATTTTGTGCCCTCAAGCGTCGCACCGATCAGCAAACCTGCCTGACCAAATACAACGGCAATCACGGGGGCCAGTGACGTCACGGTGTTGGCTTCCAAAGCATCGCCACGGTCATTGAACGCGTATTCCAGATCAGCACCCGCAGCCCAACCGCTGGAGCGGCGGAAGTCCAAAAGCGCTTCGTCTGTCATGAAGAACAAGACGTGAGCGTATTGCTGCGCGCCCAGTTGCAGCCCGACGTTGGCCTGCGCGGTCGAATAGTAATCAACCGACGTGCCACCCACGCGCAACGCGCCGCGCCCGTATGCGCCACCAAATCCGATCAGGCCCGCTTCGGTGACCAATGGCATGACCAGCAATCCGCTGGATTTATCCGCCAGATCGCGGGTTGCGGGGAATTCATTATACATGAAAGACAATGTGCTGCTCACGCGGCCATCGATTTTTGCACTGCCGTTCGATCCGATGCCGTTGCCACATGCTGCAACAAAGGGCGTGGCCGCCAATGCACCGAGGCCAAAGGCACGGCGCGACATAGATGGGCGCGTGCTCGCGGCCGCATCCGCCAAAAGGGGAAGGTCTTTTTTCATGATACTACTCTGCTCGTTGCCGTTATGTTTAGGTCGCCTCGTTTCAGCGGGCGATTACCCATATAATACGCAGGAAAAACAGCCATGTCACGACATAAGCATGCGCAGTTTGCGTAAAATGGCGGTGATCCGCCGTCAGGGTATCAGCCTGCTTGCAACAGCTTGGCAACACGCGGTGCAAAGTAGGTCAGAATCCCATCACAGCCTGCGCGTTTGAAGGCCATCAGGCTTTCAACCATAACCGCCTCTTCGTTGATCCAGCCCTGTTCGGCCGCGGCCATGATCATCGCATATTCACCGCTGACCTGATAGGCATAGGTCGGCACGCCAAACGCATCTTTGACCCGAAAACAGATGTCCAGATAGGCTTGGCCGGGCTTGACCATGACCATATCCGCACCCTCCATCAGATCGCGCTGGATGTGGCGCAGGGCTTCATCGCCGTTTGCAGGGTTCATCTGATATGTTTTCTTGTCACCTTTAAGCGCGCCCGATGCGCCAACGGCATCGCGGAACGGCCCGTAGTAGGCGCTGGCGTATTTTGCCGCATAGCTCAGGATCGTGACGTCGGTGTGTCCTGCGGCTTCCAAGGCAGAGCGCATGGCCCCGATCCGCCCGTCCATCATGTCGGATGGGCCCAGAATATCGGCACCCGCCGCCGCTTGGGCCAGCGCCATCTTGACCAAGGCCTGAACGCTTTCGTCATTGACGATCACACCGTCACGCACGATCCCGTCGTGGCCATTGGCGTTATAAGGATCAAGCGCCACATCGGTCATCACCGCAATCTCTGGCACCGCAGCTTTGATTGCACGGATCGCACGGTTTGACAGATTGTCAGGGTTCCATGCCTCTTCGCAACCATCGGTTTTCAGGGCGGGATCAGTATAGGGAAAAATACATATCGCGGGAATGTTCAGGCCTGCCGCCATCCGCGCGGCCTGAACTGCGCGATCAACGCTCATTCGTTCAACACCCGGCATGGACGGGACGGGCGTGGTCATGTCCTCGCCGTCCATGACGAAGATCGGCCAGATCAGGTCATTGGTCGTCAGCACCGTCTCCTGGGCCAACCGCCGCAGCGCATCACTGCTGCGTAAACGGCGCAAACGCGTGGTTGGATGTGGGGCCACGGGCGGGGGCAGGGTCGGTCTCATAGCAAGGGGCTCCACAACAGCAAACTGGCCTCAAGACCTGACACGAAAAACCTTGCCCCTCAAGGGTAGGAATTGCCGCAAAGCGCGGCTATAGCTTGCGCGCGCGCAAACAAGACGCGCGAAGACAAAAGGGCAGCCCCGTTGGATTGGTATGATAGCGTATTCGAGCTGATTGATCTGCGCTCGTTTTCAAACCTTTGGTATTGGATTGCGCTTGCCGTGGTGTGGTCATCGGCCAGCCACTACGTCTTGGGCGTGCCGTATGATCTTGTGTTGCGGGCCAAACGTAAAGGCGGGCAAGCCGCGCTGGACCTAGAGGATCTGGTGCGCATCAACATCAATCGCCTGCTTTACATTGGCGAGGTGTCGGGCCTGTGGCTCTTTGGTTTGGGCTTTTTCATTCTGACCAGCTTGGCGTTACTTGGGTTCGTCTACTATCTGGAATTTGCCCAAGCGCTTTTGCTTATCCTGTTTCCGATGTCTATTTTGGGGCTGATGTCGATTTCGACGGCACGGTTGATCCGCGAAACGGTTGAGGATCTCGATCAACTTTATGCCCGTCTTTTGCGGCACCGCTTTTGGACGCAAGTCCTGGGCATCGTCTCTATCTTTGTGACGGCCATGTGGGGCATGTATCAAAACGTTAACCTTGGAAGCCTCTAATATGCGCGGGGGGCTTGACCTGCAGGGCACGCACAGTAGGTCAGCGGCATGACAAACGCACCCATCATTCTTTCAGGCGCGCCCGAAGGGTTTGACGCGCAGCTTCTGGTCCGCGAAATGCAAAAAGGCGCGCCCGTGGTCCATGTCGCGCGCGATGACAAACGCCTTGAAGCGATGCGCGCAGCCCTGTCGTTTTATGCCCCTGACGTGCCTGTGCTGGTTTTTCCGGGATGGGATTGCTTGCCATATGATCGCGTCTCGCCCAATGCGGATGTGTCGGCGGCACGTATGGCTGTTTTGGCAGGCCTTGTTCATGGTGCGCCGAAATCCTTTATTTTGTTGACAACGCTGAATGCAGCGACCCAAAAGGTGCCCGCGCGTGAGGTGTTGGCGGGGGCGGCGTTCAAAGCGACAGTCGGTCATCAGGTCGATGAAAAAGCGCTCAAGGACTTTTTGGTCCGCATGGGGTTCAGCCAAAGCCCTACGGTGATGGAGCCTGGTGATTATGCCGTGCGCGGCGGCATCATTGATATCTATCCGCCGAAAACAGGTGCGGGCGACCATGGGCCTGTGCGTCTTGATCTGTTCGGCGATGTTTTGGACGGCGCGCGGCGGTTTGATCCCGTCACGCAGCGCACAACCGAAAAGCTGACCCACGTTGAGCTGGCCCCTGTCTCGGAAGTCATTCTTGATGAGGCCGCGATCACACGGTTTCGACAGAATTACCGCATTGAATTTGGCGCCGCCGGCACCGACGATCCGCTATATGAGGCGGTAAGTGCAGGGCGCAAACATGCGGGGATTGAGCATTGGTTGCCGTTCTTCCATGCCTCTTTGGAAACGGTTTTTGATTATGTGCCCTCCGCGACGGTGACGCTGGATGATCAGGTCACGCCGATGCGCGATGCGCGTTGGCTGTCTATCGCAGATCAATATGAAACACGTACCGAGGCTCTCAGACAAAAGGGACGGATGGGCAGCAGTGTCTATAAACCGTGCCCACCTGCGTTGTTGTATCTGGACGATACGGCCTGGGAAGCGGCGCTAAGTGGTCGGCGTCAACTTCAGCTTGTGGCATTGCCCCAGGCCACTGGGGCAGGTGTGCTGGACGCGGGCGGACGCATCGGGCGTAACTTCTCGCCTGAGCGGCAGCAGGAAAGTATCAGCCTTTTCAAATCTCTGGCAGATCATGTTAAAGTAAAACTACAGGAAAAACCTGTGGTGATCGCGTCTTATTCCGAAGGCGCGCGCGAACGGCTCCAAGGTCTTATGGAAGACGAAGGGCTTGGCACTGTCCGTCTGATCAAGGACGCGCGCGAGGTGGAAGCAGGGCGCATTCATCTGACTGTCTGGGCGCTTGAACACGGGTTTGATGCGCCCGACATGGTGGTTGTGTCCGAACAAGACGTGCTTGGCGACCGTCTGATCCGGCGCGCCAAAAAGAAACGCCGCGCCGATAACTTCCTGTCAGAAACCCAAAGCCTTGCCCCGGGCGATCTGGTGGTGCACGTCGACCACGGCGTCGGGCGTTTCAAAGGGATGGAAGTGGTCACAGCCGCAGGGGCCGCCCATGAATGCCTGTTTTTGGAATATGCCGAAGGCGCCAAACTGTTTTTACCTGTCGAAAACATCGAATTGCTGTCCAAGTTTGGCCACGAAGAAGGGCTTTTGGACAAGCTCGGTGGCGGGGCATGGCAGGCCAAGAAAGCCAAGCTAAAGGAACGCATCCGCCAGATTGCGGACCGCCTGATCCGTGTTGCGGCAGAGCGTGCCTTGCGCACCGCCCCGATTATGGAGCCTCCCGAAGGCATGTGGGACGCGTTCAGCGCGCGCTTCCCGTATCAGGAAACCGACGACCAGCTGAGCGCCATTGGCGATGTGCTGGACGACATGGGTAGCGGCCAGCCAATGGACCGTTTGATTTGTGGCGATGTGGGCTTTGGCAAGACCGAGGTGGCCATGCGTGCAGCCTTTGTGGCGGCCATGTCGGGCGTGCAGGTGGCCGTGATTGCGCCCACCACCTTGCTGGCGCGCCAGCACTACAACTCCTTTGCCGAACGCTTCCGCGGCTTCCCGTTGGAGGTGCGCCAACTGTCGCGCTTTGTCGGCACAAAAGAAGCGCATGCCACCCGCGAAGGCATCAAACGCGGAACCGTGGACATTGTGATCGGCACCCATGCGCTCTTGGCAAAAACTGTGCGTTTTGAAAGGCTTGGCCTGCTGATCATCGACGAAGAACAACACTTTGGTGTGCAGCACAAAGAACGCCTCAAGCAAATGCGCACAGATATTCATGTGCTGACACTGACCGCCACGCCCATCCCGCGCACATTGCAACTGTCACTGTCGGGTGTACGCGATTTGTCGATCATCGGCACGCCGCCGGTGGACCGTCTGTCGATCCGCACCTATGTCAGCGAATTTGATCCTGTGACAATCCGCGAGGCGCTGTTGCGCGAACACTACCGCGGGGGGCAATCTTTCTTTGTGGTGCCGCGTATCTCGGACCTGCCAGAGATTGAAGAATTCCTGCGCGATCAGGTGCCTGAGGTCAGCTATATCGTGGCCAACGGGCAGATGGCAGCGGGCCAGTTGGACGACACCATGAACGCCTTTTACGATGGCAAATATGATGTGTTGCTGGCCACGACCATCGTGGAATCGGGCATTGATATTCCGACGGCGAATACGATGATTGTGCATCGGGCGGATATGTTTGGGTTGTCGCAGCTTTATCAGATCCGCGGGCGGGTGGGACGTTCCAAGACGCGCGCTTATGCGTATCTGACGACCAAACCACGTGCGAAACTGACCACAACGGCCGAAAAACGCCTGCGGGTTCTGGGCAGTCTGGACACGCTTGGTGCGGGGTTCACGCTGGCCAGTCAGGACCTTGATATCCGCGGTGCGGGCAATCTGATCGGTGAAGAACAATCGGGTCAGATGCGCGAAGTGGGCTATGAGCTTTATCAATCCATGCTGGAAGAAGCGATTGCCAAAATCCGCTCGGGCGAGGCGGAAGGGCTGAGCGATGATGGCCAATGGGCGCCGCAAATCAACCTTGGCGTGCCTGTTCTGATACCAGAAAGTTATGTTGGTGATCTGGATGTGCGGCTTGGATTATATCGCCGTCTCAGTGGGTTAACGACCAAAGTTGAACTGGAAGGCTTTGCTGCGGAACTGATCGACCGCTTTGGCAAACTGCCGCGCGAGGTCAATACGCTGATGCTGGTGGTGCGGATCAAGGCGATGTGTAAAAAAGCGGGTATCGCCAAACTTGATGCTGGCCCGAAAGGCGCGACGATTGGGTTTCACAACAACAAATTCGGCTCGCCCGAGGGGCTGGTGGAGTTCATTCAGGACCAACGCGGGCTTGCCAAGGTGAAGGACAACAAGATCGTGGTGAAGCGCGATTGGACCAAGGAAGCTGACAAGATCAAAGGCGCGTTCCAGATCGCCAAAGACCTTGCCGAAAAGCTGGTTGCCGAGAAGAAACGCAGCGCCAAACAGCCCGCAAAATAGCGAAAATCGGTGTATGGCCTAGCGTCTGCTCACGGTATGGCAATGCGTCAGACGTTTTGCCATCGCAAGCCCGCGTGTCAGAACCTGCGCGACAATACGCGTGCTGCCGCTGCGCATAGCAAAATACCAATGGCCACGGGCAGCGGTGTGCCATCGAATGCCAGCCCGATGGGTGCGGCAATCATCACCGACCCGATGGTGGCCAGCCCCCCCATGAGAGAGGCCGCAAAGCCCGCGATATGGGGCAGGGGTTCCATGCCGATCGCGTTGAGATTGCCAAGTGTCATGCCGGCCATAAAGAAGATCGAAGTTGTCCAGATCACATAGACCGGGAAGGCGAGCGTTGGGACGGCAAGCCATACGGCGATCATCAGCATGCTCAAACCGATTTGAACGCTCAGCATGCGCCGCACCAAAAGCGCCATGCCCAGACGCACGACAATGCGCGCGTTCAGGATGCTGGCGCTGGCCGCAAGGATGGCGATGAGCCCGAACCAAAGCGGAAAGGCAGCACCTTGGTCAAAGGTTTGCGCAAAGACATATTGGGTCGAACTGAGTGCTGCAAAGAGCATCGCATAGCATAGCGTCTGCACCAAGATTGCATCACGAACCACTGCCATTGACAGCATCTGCTTCAACGCCGCCCAAAGCGGTGCCACCCGCAAAGGGCGCGGTGTCACCAGCGTTTCGGGCTGGCGCAAGGCAAACCAGCCAACCGTCAGGATGGAAAACACCACAAAGGCGGCAAAGATCGTCTGCCATGGCCCGATCAGAAGCAGGCCTGCCCCGATCGTCGGGGCGATGGCGGGCACAAGCGAAAACACCAGCATGATGAATGACAGCAGACGCGCCATTTCGCGGCCCGATGCCTGATCGCGGACAATCGCAAGTGCCACGATCCGCGGGGCTGATGCGCCAAGCCCTTGCAGGATGCGGGCGGCCAGAAGGATATCAAGCGAGGGGGCGAACATCGCGGCACCGCCCGCGGCAATATAGACGCCCGCGCCCACAAGAATGACAGGTTTACGCCCAAAGCGGTCCGACAGTGGCCCCACCAAAAATGTCCCAAGGCCCAAACCAAGCACAAAGCTGGTGATCACCAGTTGTGCGCGATTTGGGGCATCTGCGCTCAGATCGGCTGCGATTTGGGGCAATGCGGGCAACATGGCATCGATGGAAAAAGCCACTGTCGCCGTCAGCATCGCCATCAGCGCGACAAATTCGGTGCGTGACAGGGCGCTGTGCAACGGCATTAGCTGCCCTCTGCCGCGATCTGGTCTTTGAGTTCGCCGATCACTTTGACCCACAGATCAGGTTGCTGTGCCCCTGGCACGGCGTGCTGGTTGGCTACGATGAAGGTGGGCACAGACTGGATGCCCATTTTGCGGCTATGTGCGTCACGATCACGGATGTCCTGGGCGTCAGCATCGCTTGCCAGCAGCTTGGAGACCACAGCCGCATCCATTTCGGCGGCATCTGCCAGATCGGCCAGAACCTCATGATCAGCGATATCGCGCCCGTCTTCAAAATAGGCTTTGAAAAGCGCATGGACGATTGCGGTCTGGCGCCCTTCGATACCTGCCCAATGGATCAGGCGATGGGCGTCAAGGGTGTTCGGGGTGCGTTTGATCCCTTCGAAATTGATCGCAAGGCCCGCATCTTCTGCGGCTTGCACCACAGGCGCATAGGCCCGCACAGCCCCGTCCTTGCCGCCGAATTTCGTTTCCAGATATTCGCGGCGGTCCATCCCCTCTGCGGGCATGTCGGGGTTAAGCTGGAAGGGGTGCCATTCGATCGTGAAAGGGTGATCTGGCACCTGTTCTAAGGCTTTGAACAGATGGGTCTTGCCGATGTAGCACCAAGGGCAAATGGGGTCGGAGATGATATCAAGTTTGACCATTTTGGGCCTCATACGCTGAGCGCAGTTGCCCGCGCAGGATTTTGTTGTTGGCGCCCTTAGGCAGGGTTTCCAACTGGATGTAAAGACGGGGCTGTTTGTAGCGGGCCAGATGGGTCCGGGCGTGTTGTTCCAGCTGCGCTTGGGGCAGCGGAGCGGGGCTGGTGTAAAAGGCGGCGATGACGCGCACATCTTCTTTGATTTGCACGTCGGTGACAGCAATTTCGTCGATGCCGTCTACGCGGGCCAGCGTGTTTTCAACATCAAGCGGTGAGACGCGGTAGCCGCCTGCGTTCATCATATCGTCGCTGCGGCCCATCAGCCGCAGGCTGCCGTCGTCTGCAAGCTCTGCCTGATCACCTGTGTCGAACCAATCGCCTTGAAACCGTGCGGCGGTGGCCTGCGGTTGGTTCAGATAGCCAAGCATCAGCCCTGGGTCACTGCGGTGGACGGCGATGGTGCCGTTTTGGGTGATCGCGATGCGGCGGCCTGATTGTGGGCGCAACCCGCTGGCATGGGGCTGCGCGGGGCGATCTGACAGGAAGGTCGAGCATTCTGACATGCCGTAGGCTTCGAGGATGGATGCGCCTGTGGCTTTTTGCCATTTGTCTCGTAATCCTTCCGAAAGCTTTTCCCCTGCGGACAGAAACCGAATGGTGGACGCATCATTCATCTTCATGTGATGCTTGAGGATTTGCCTGTAAATACCTGGAACAGCGGCAAAAACGCTGATTTTGTTATCACGCAAAGTCTGTGGCAAATGGGCGGGATCCAGACCATCAGGCGCGATCAGGGCTGTTGCACCCACGCTCCACGGATCCATGAGGCCTGTTCCGAGCGTATAGGTCCAGTTGAACCCACCCGCGTGCAGCACGCGGTCGTTGGCGTGAATTCCTGTCCAATCGCCAAGCATCATCTGTCTGGCCCAGATTGCGCGGTGCGCGTGCAAAACGGCGCGCGGTGCGGCGGATGTGCCAGAGGTAAAAACGATATAGGCAGGGCGATCAGGGTCGCCCATCTGCGGCGGCAGGGGCGGCAGGTCATACCAGCTTTGGATGGTCTGGATATCATAGCAGGGCACATCGGGCGGGATGGGCAGGTCATCCGATCTGAGCACGGCGGCCGCGCCGATCTGGGTCGCGATGACATCGACTTCGGTTTGGGTAAGTTGTGCTGATGTGGGCACTGGAATGATGCCCGCGGCGATGGCGCCAAGATAGACAATGGGAAACTCAATACGGTTGCCCATGCGCATCAATAGTTGATCGCCCGACATCAGACCGCTGTTTTGCAACCCGCGCGCAACACCAAAGACACAGCGCGACAGCTGCGCAAATGTCAGGGTTTGCGGATCATCTCCCAAGATCGCAATCGCTGTTTTATCTGGTGCGTGTTTGGCAGCGGCCAAGACATGGGCTGCCATGTTGAACGGCGCAGGGCAGGGTGGGACAGGATCATAGGGCAGGATATGTTGCATGTGTTTGAGCTACCTTGTGTGCGGATGTGTTGCAACGGGGCGCATAGAGCGGCTATAGCGATTTGCATGACACAAACCGATCCCAAATCCCTGATCCGCATTGCCCGCGAAGGCGGTGCCGAAGATCTGCCAGAGCCTGTAAACCTTGGTGTGCGGGTGCGTGAATTGCGCAAGGCCCGTGGCTGGACACTTGAGCAGGCGGCAGGGCAAGCGGGCTTGGCCCGTTCAACCCTGTCAAAAATCGAGAATGGGCAGATGTCACCAACCTATGATGCGCTGAAGAAACTGGCGGTTGGACTGGAAATCTCTGTGCCGCAGCTTTTTACACCGCCTGCCAAAGAACAGGTCAGCGGGCGTATGGCCGTTACCAAAAGCGGTGAAGGGTCAGAGCATGCGACAACAACCTATGAACATGAGTTGTTGGCCGCGACGCTGACCAAAAAGACCATGCTGCCCTACCGCGCCCGTGTGCGTGCGCGCAGCGTCGAAGAATTTGACGGATGGGTGCGTCACGACGGCGAAGAGTTTCTGTATGTGCTGACCGGCACGGTGAAGCTGTTTACCGAATTTTATGAACCTGTTGAAATGCGTCGCGGGGACAGCGCCTATTATGACGCTGCGATGGGCCATAACGTGGTGTCGACCAGCGATGAAGACGCGACAATCCTTTGGGTGACGTCTTTGTCCTAGGGCTTACTCGGCGGCCATGACAGCGCCGGCATCATCTTCCAATTCCTGAACAAAGAGCCAATCACTGATTTCTTCCATCGCTTCGGTCATGGTGAGGTGATGGGTTTCGGCAAGATGGGCGACCAATTTGTGCTTGTCATGATGGACAACTTGCAAATGGGCCAGATCGGCTTGGGGGAACCGCTGTTTGATGGCGGCGGGCGAAAACGTGATAACACTTGGCAACTTCATAATGGGCATACATGCCTCCCTTAAACTCGTCCTCGCACTGAAATCGTATGCAAGCACGAAAAGGTTAAACATTGGTCAAGCTGCCGCTGTGTCAGAATGCCCCGATTAGGCGCGAAACAGCCAGCGCAGGACGGGGACCGCAACAAGTGTGGCGACGACCTGAATGGCGATAAACATCGGCACGTGGTCGGGGTTGATGCCTGCAAACGTATCGGACAGCCCGCGTGCGATACTGACGGCGGGATTTGCAAAACTGGTAGATGATGTAAACCAATAGGCGCCCGTAATATAAAGCGCCACAAGGGTCGGCACGGCCGCTGCATTGGATTTCAGCCCGCCGAAGATGACAAAGAGCAACCCGAACGTCGCAAAACCTTCCGATACCCAAAGGGGTAGCCCCGTGCGATCGGTGGTGGACAGCTGCAAAATTGCCTGATCGAACATGATGTGGGTTAGCCAGACACCCAAAATGCCGCCGATAACTTGCGCAGTGACATAGAGGGCTGCGTGGCGCGAGGTTATTTCGCAGCGCAGCGCAAAAGCAAGTGTGACGGCGGGGTTAAAATGAGCGCCGGATATCGGGCCCAGTGTCGTGATGATCACATAGAGCATACAGCCCGTGGCAATGGCATTGGCCAGCAAAGCAATGGCGGTATTTCCGCCTGACAAGGCCTCGCCCATGATGCCAGAGCCGACCACGCCAATCAAAAGAAGGGCGGTTCCAAGCGCCTCTGCACATATTTTGCGGGTCAGCATGCGATCTGTCTTTTTAGAACACGGTTTTGGTGACGACTTTTACAGGCACCGTCACGGCCTTGGTCGCCACACGCGCGGGGCCGCATGCTGCCAAAGCAGCGATGCATATCCCGATGGTGGCGTAGCGTATCCCAATCACTTCGGTGCGATTTCCATAAAGTTGGCGTTGCCGCGATCCAAAAGATTTTCACCCATTTCGGCTTCGCATGCGGCAAGAGCAGTCAGCACAGTGAATGCAGCAAGAACACGGATCATTTGATATTTCCTTAATTTTAGTAGGGATCAGAGGTTTTTGACAGTGCGTGCCGCGCCAGAGATGTCTTGGCCGACACCTTCAACTGTATTGCACGCGGCCAAAAGGGCAATCAGCCCGAGGATCAGAAGTTTAGTTTTCATCATACCACCATACGTCAGGTTGCCAGCCGATCCAGTCACCATAGATCGGCAGATTTTCGGGATATTTCAGCTCTTTGGCATGTGCAATGCGGCTGATGTTGAATTGATAGATCGGGATCACATAGCGCCCCGTCGTCAGGATACGGTCAAGGGCGCGTGTGGCTGCCAGAAACTCGTCTTGGCTGGTCGAATTGAGCAGACGGTCGATCATCGCTTCGGCGGCGGGGCTGTTCATCCCCATCCAGTTGCGCCGCCCCGGTGTGTCTACGCCTTCGCTGCCCCAATAAAGCTTTTGTTCATTGCCGGGGCTGAGCGACATGCCGCGACGATAGTAGGTCATGTCGAAGTCGTAGTTTGTGGTGCGGTCTTTGTATTGCGCGGGATCCACCGTAGTGATCGTGACGTCAATGCCCAGACGTTCAAGGGATTTGCTATAAAGCTCGATGATAGACTGGTTTTCGGCGCTGCCTTGTTGCAACAGCACTTCGAAGGTGAAGGGCGTGCCATCGGCGGCTTTCATCTTGCCGTCGTCCCCCACGGCGTATCCTGCGGCTTCGAACTGGGCGAGGGCGGCGCGGATGTTGCGGCGGTTGGCTTCTGATCCGTCAGAAACGGGCAGGGCGTAGCCTTCCAATGCGCCAGGAAGCAGGGTGTCGGCGTAGGGTTGCAGAAATTCAGCGACCAGCCCCGTGGCGGGGCCGTCTTGCATGCCCAGAACCGAGTTCGAGAAATAGCTGGTGATGCGCGGCTGCTGACCGCCGGTCATGTTGTTGTTGATGAACTCAAAATTGAAGGCATGGATCAACGCATCGCGCACGCGCCAATCCGCAAAGGTATCGCGGCGGGTGTTCATCACAAAGCCGGTGATGCCTGAGGGGCGTTCGTGCGGGATAACAGATTTTACCACATCGCCATTGTCGATGGCGGGAAAATCATATTGGTCATCCCATTTCTGGGCGTTGAATTCGCGGTTCGAATTCAGGATGCCTGCTTTGAACGCCTCAAACTGGGCCGTTCCATCGCCGAAGAATTCGAGGCGGATTTCGTCAAGGTTCATGGTGCCGCGGCGGAAGGGAATGTCGGCGCCCCAATAGTCGGGGTTGCGCTTGAGGCTGACAAAGCGGCCGGCTTCAAAATCGTCGATCACATAGGGCGACGAGGTGATGGGAATGGTATCCAGCCCACTTTCTGCGAAATCCAGCCCGTCCCATTGCGCTTTTTTCAGGATCGGACGCATTCCAACCAAAAGGGCCAGCTCACGATCCTCGGTGTTGAAGGTGAAGCGCACCGAGCGTTCGCCCGTCTGTTCGATGCTTTCAAGCTTTTGCAGCATGCTATGATAGCGCGGGTGGCCCTGGTCGGGATCTCCAAGGGTTTCATAGGACCAGATCACGTCCTCGACGGTGACGGGGGAGCCATCGGAGAATCGGGCCTCTGGGCGCAATGTGAATTCCACCCATTCGCGGCTTTCGCCCACCTCAATCGATTCGGCGAGAAGGCCATAAAGCGCGAAAGGTTCGTCGTAGGAGCGGCCCATCAATGTCTCGACGCCGATGAACCTGAGCTGCCATGGGGTGCTGCCTTTGAGGATAAACGGGTTGAGACTGTCAAAGCTGCCGACTTCGCCAGTGACGATCTTGCCGCCCTTTGGCGCATCGGGGTTGGCATAGGGGAGCGCCGCAAAATCTGGGGGTAGGGCAGGGTCGCCATACATAGCTATGCCATGTTTCGGCTCGGCCTGCGCGAATCCCGCAACACCCGCTGCCAGCAAGATACCGGCTAAGCCACGCGACAAATTGGAAAAAATAGGTTTCATTTTGTGGACAATCCCAGAACTGCTTTGTTTTCTTAGATCAAAGCGTATTCGGAGGGTTAACACAATTCAAACATTCCCCCTTGGACTCTGTGAGCGGATTGCGTATAAGTAAGTCACTGCTCGATAGGTTTCTTGCCTGTATGAAACCTGCCTCAATAACTTAACGCCAGCTTCGTGCTGGCGTTTTTTTTTGGTCATACGCGGTGGCAGATGTCTGTGGCGGTTTACTTTGCACGTGCAGCATATAGGGTGCGCCTAACGGATAAAGAAGGACGACACCATGGCATTGACCTATGATTTAACGGGCAAAACAGCTGTAATTACGGGGTCCAATTCAGGGATCGGCCTGGGGATTGCCGAGGAACTGGCAAAAGCGGGCGCCAATGTCGTGTTGAACAGCTTCACCGATCGCGACGAAGACCACGCCATTGCCGCGCGGATCGCAAAAGAAACAGGCGTTGAGGCCAAGTATATCGCAGCTGATATGTCGAAAGGGGACGATTGCCGCCGGTTGGTGGCTGATGCAGGGGCGTGCGATATCCTGATCAATAACGCGGGCATCCAGCACGTGGCCCCCATCGACGAATTCCCGACGGGCAAATGGGACGCCATTATTGCGATCAACATGAGTTCTGCGTTTCACACAACCGCCCAAGCCCTACCCATGATGCGCAAAGCCGGGTGGGGGCGCGTGATCAACATCGCGTCGGCCCATGGTCTGACAGCCTCGCCCTACAAGTCGGCTTATATCGCAGCCAAGCACGGGGTCGTTGGCCTGACCAAGACCGTCGCGCTGGAAACGGCGGAAGAGCCGATCACCGCCAATGCGATCTGCCCGGGCTATGTGCTGACCCCGCTGGTCGAAAGCCAGATCCCTGATACGATGAAAGAATACGACATGAGCCGTGACGACGTGATCAAGAATGTCATGCTCAAGCGTCAGCCTTCCAAAGAGTTCGCGACAGTTGAGCAGATGGGCGGGACGGCGGCCTTTTTGTGTTCAGATGCGGCAGCACAGATCACAGGCACGACGATTTCGGTCGATGGCGGCTGGACGGCGCTCTAGCGCCATATTTTTCGGGAAAAATATGCCGCGGGATGAATGTTCTGGAACATTCATCTTCCTTAAGGAGTGCGCATCATGACGGTAAAACGGATCAATCTGGCGCTGCAAGGCGGGGGCGCGCATGGCGCCTTTACGTGGGGCGTTTTGGACCGTCTGCTGGATGAGGAGCGGCTGGAGATTGCAGCCATAACGGGCACGTCGGCGGGTGCATTGAATGGCGCAGCGTTGAAGTCTGGCATGGTGGCCGGTGGACGCGCGGGGGCGCGCGAAAACCTGGATTGGCTATGGGGACAGGTTGGTGCGATCAATGATCCGGTTTTTGCGGGTTGGCTGTCTTTGTTTGGCGGCGCGGTGCCGGCCTTGAGCAAAGGGCTGGAAAGCTCGTGGCCGTTTATGGTGCTGGATAGTGTGAGCCGTATGAGTTCGCCTTACGCCTTGGGTGCCTTTTATCGCAATCCTTTGGAACGTATTGTGGAGCGGTTTGCCTATGACCGCGTTTGTGCCAAAGACGGGCCGCGGCTGCATGTTTGTGCCACGAATGTGCGCACCGGCAAAATCCGCGTGTTTGACGAATCCGACATTTGCGCAGAGGCGATTATGGCCAGCGCGTGCCTGCCTACTTTGTTTAAGGCTGTTGAATTGCATGATCCTGCCTCTGACCAGATCGAGGCCTATTGGGACGGTGGATACACGGGCAATCCTGCGTTGTTTCCGCTTTTTGAAGGCGACTTGCCGCCCGATGTGGTGGTGGTCAATATCAATCCGCTCAGCCGTTCCGAAGTGCCAAAGACGGGGCAGGCGATCCAGAACCGGATCAACGAGATCAGCTTTAATTCATCCCTGCTGCGCGAATTACGCGCGATCGCGTTTGTCCAACGGCTGCTGAAGGACGGAGCGATCAAACGGGGCACCATGAAGAATATCCATGTCCATATGATTGCCGATGATGCCTTGATGAACGATTTGGGGGTGGCCACCAAGTTGATCCCTCAGCCTGTGATCTTGGGCAAGTTGAAAGAGGCAGGACGTGCAGCGGCGGATGCGTTTTTGGACGCGCATTGGGATCAGATCGGTCAGGAAAGTTCGGTGGATTTGCCTGCGATGTTCCGCTAGTCGGACGCGTCGGATGGCACGGACGGGTCTTTTGCGTTGGGATAGACCAAGCCTGCCGAGATCACCAGTTTGGCCGCATCTTCCACGGACATATCCAGTTCGATGATGTCATCCGTTGGAAAGAACAACAAAAACCCTGATGTGGGGTTGGGTGTCGTGGGCACAAAAACCGATGTCATTTGATCGGCGCCTGCCTTGGCAAGGACTTCGCCTTTGGTGGCGGTCGAGATGAAACCGATGGCCCAAATGCCCTTGCGCGGATATTCGATCAGGCAGGCTTTGTCGAAGTTGGTATCTGTCTGGGCAAATATCGTTTCGGCGATTTGTTTCACACCGCCATAGATGCTGCGCACAACGGGCGTGCGTTCAACCAGGCTTTCGGCCCATCGCAGCAGGCTGCGCCCGATCAGCCCTTTGGCCATCCAGCCCACCACAACCGTAAACAGCAAGAAGATGATCACGCCGATGCCGCGCACGTTGATCTGACGATCCACTTCCAGACCAAGATAGGTTTGGATCAATTTATCGGGCTGCCAAGCATTGGGCACCAGCGGCAGGACAAAACCGTCAATCCACCCCACAACAGACCAGATCAGCCAGATCGTCAGACCGATCGGTGCAATCACCACAAGCCCCGTCAGAAAATTCGAGCGTATGCGCGCAAAAAGGCCGGGGCGGCGTGGGGGCTCGGGGTGGAAGGGTTGGGTATGAGGCATGTAACAGGCGCAATTCAAAAATGTCGGTAGACGATACCTAGGCAGGTTCGCCCATAGATACAACGGTTTGCCGTGGATGGGGGCCTAATGCGTGGACAGCGTGCTTATTTCACAGGCAATCGCACTGGCCAGCCGCGCATTGTTGCGCACCAAGGCGATATTTGCGGTCAGTGATGCGCCTTTTGTCAGCTCGAAAATGCGCGACAGCAGGAAGGGCGTGACGGCCTTGGCGGTGATGCCTTGGGCTGCGGCTTCGTCCAGTGCGGTTTGGATAATAGGTGCAAGCACGTCCGACGGGATCTGATCTTGGGCAGGGATTGGATTGGCGACAAGCTGGCCGCCGTCAAGCCCCATGGCGGCGCGCATCAGATGGGCTTTTGCAATTCTGGCAGGATCATCCATGCGCAAGGGGGCCGCCATATCAGAGGTGGCAGACCAGAAGGCGGGCAGGGTGTCCTGACCATACGCGATGACGGGCACGCCGAGCGTTTCAAGCACTTCAAAAGTTTTGGGCAGGTCCAGAATGGCCTTGGCCCCTGCGCCCACCACGGTGACGGGCGTTTGGGCCAATTCCTGCAGATCAGCGCTGATGTCAAAGGTGTTTTCCGCACCCCGGTGCACTCCGCCGATCCCGCCCGTGGCAAAGACATGGATACCCGCAAGGCGGGCCGCTATCATCGTGGCGGCCACGGTGGTGGCGCCCGTGCCACCTGTAGCGATACAAGCCGCCATGTCTGCACGGCTGAGTTTCGCGACATTTTGTGCCTTGGCCAGCGTTTGCAGTTGTGCATCTTCCAGACCCACGTGCAGCGTGCCGTCCATCACTGCAATCGTTGCGGGGGTTGCACCTGCCGCGCGCACGTCAGCTTCTACTTGTCGGGCGACCTGCAGGTTTTGCGGATACGGCATGCCATGGGTGATGATGGTGCTTTCAAGTGCCACGATGGGCGCGGCGCTGTTTTGTGCGCGGTGCACGTCGGACGAGAGGGACAGGGGCAAATGCATGTGGTGGAGCCTTCGGCGAGGATATTTGGAAACAAAAGAAATCAGAGGACCGAGACATAATGGGCCGCGGCTGCAAGCCCGTCTTGTAGGGATGTCTGCGGCGCAGCACCAGCGCGTTCGGCGGCGATATGGGCGGCCATGAACGTGTCGCCTGCGCCCGTGACGCGGGCCTGGCGGACCTTGGGTGGGAGAGCGCTCAGGATTTGATTGTCCGTTGCAAAGGCAGCCGCATGCGCCCCGTTTGTCACCAGAACCCGCGTGGCGCCTTTGTCGCGCAGGGTTTGGGCCGCGCTTGGCGCATCGGGCAGGGTTTGGTTGCACAGCAGCCCCGCTTCTTCGAGGTTGACATAAATTGTCGCTTTGGGGTGGTGCAGCAACGGCAACAAACGGCCTGCTTTGCCCGGTGACGCAGGTGCGAGCCGAAGATCGGCAGCGGCAAAGGCAGGGTCATCCGCAATCTGTTCCAGCAGGGTTTTTGTCAGGTTGCCATCCAACACAATGGTGCCAGTGTAAGGTGTGGCGGCACTGCCCAGGCGCCCGTCGTGCAAGGGCGCCAAAATCGCATCGCCTGCTGCTTCCAGTGAGTGGGCATCTGCAATCGCCGCGATCAGACCGTTTGCGCCTTCGATGGCCATGTAGCGATCTGTGGGCAGATCATCGGGGCGAAACAGATGTTGTGTGTCCATACCCATCACAGCGCAGGCGCGTGCCAGTTCATTGCCTTCGGGGTCGGTGCCAACGGCGCTGAGCAGAACAGGTGCCAGATCAAACCGTCGAAGGGTCATGGCCACATTCAAGGCCACACCGCCCGGAAGCCGCGTGATGTGGCCGGGGCGATCATTGCCTGCGATCATATCGCGGTCATGGCGTCCGATGATGTCCCAAAGGACAGAGCCGATGCATAGAACTTCGGTCATTGTGGCGTTTGAAAGGTCAAGGCCGCCCAGAGCGTTTCCCAAACGGCTTGTGACGATTGCGCAAGCGCCGCACTGGGTTCGCGCACTGTGACTGCATCGAGCAGATATGTGGTGTCGGGGGCCACCCGGATCAGCGCAATGCCGTTTGCATCTGTGCGTTCGGTTGTGATGGTAACAGTGCCGTCTGCGGCCTTTGCAAAGATTTCGATCTGGCGATCGGCTTGCGGCGCGTTTTGATACAGCAGTTGGATGGGCAGGCCGCCCGCTAGATCATCGCGGTAGGGGTTTTTCAGCGCAACGATTTCGGTTTGCAGCCCCAAGGGCCGATCTGCGCCATCGCAGGTGCCCACGCAGGCCAGCATTTTGACGTGACGTGTGTACGCTTCGCGGAAGTCCTCAAGGGGCAATCCGCGTGCGTCATGCCGTGCGCGCATATCAGTGAAATCCTTGTGGTCGGCAAAGGATTGGAACTTGCCCCATGTTGCGTAGCGCACGGTCGATACGGTGCTTTCATAACCTGCGATGTAAAGCCCTTGGGTCGCCGCTGTAGCCTGCAAGGCGGGGCGGTCGCCGATGGTGCCATCGACATTTGACGTCATATTGCCCACGGTGATGTCGAAACGGGTGAAGCGATTGGGGTTGAAGATCAACGGCGATCCCACAAACCCTTCGCCATTTTTGAGATCCGCTTGCAAGGTTTCACCGATTTCCAGCTGATAGGCGCTTGCATCCAGCCAAACCTCATGTGCCAATAGCGGGGTTGCGGTTAACAAAAGGGTAAGAGCGGCGATGCGATTTTTCATGATGCTTAAAGTGTTTGTTTTGGTGGCCATGTCAACCAAAGCTGTCGCCCATGAGGTGACACCTACGGTGGCCGATATCACTGTGACGCAGACCGAGGTGGTCTTGCAGCTGAAGGCCAATGCCGAGGCGTTCCTGGCGGGGCTTGATCTGGCCGTTGTCGAAGATACCGATGATGCGGCCAATGCGGATGCATATGATGCCTTGCGCGCGTTGCCTGCCGAGGAGTTTTCCGCGGGCGTGCGGGCGAGTTTTCCTGATTTATCTGACAGCTTTATTTTGATGCAAGGCGATGCGCGGCTGCCGCTAGAGTTGTTGGACGTTGTGGTTGAGGATGTAGCGGGGGTTGATCTGCCGCGCACCACGACACTTCGGATGCGGGCGGATGCGGGCGCGGGCCCTGTGACCTTTGCCATGGCGCCGGCCAATGGTGCGTTGGTTTTGCGCCAACAAGGGGCAGGCGAAGCAGGCTTTGCAGGCCTTCTGAGCGCGGGCGAGGCATCCCCGCCGATCAGTGTTGAGGGCGGGCACTCCGAAAGTGGCTGGCAGACATTCGTGCGCTTTATCCCTGTGGGTGTTGAGCACATTGTGCCCCTTGGTCTGGACCATATCCTGTTTGTCTTGGGGCTGTTCTTTTTGGCACCGCGGCTTGCGCCGCTGCTTTGGCAGGTGAGTGCGTTCACGCTGGCGCATACGGTAACACTGGCGTTGGGCGCCACGGGGGCCGTGCCTGTGAACCCCGATATTGTCGAGCCGCTGATTGCGCTGTCGATTGTCTATGTGGCGGTGGAGAACATCTTTACCGACGGTTTGCAGAAATGGCGGCCTGCGTTGATTTTCGCATTCGGGTTGCTGCATGGTCTGGGCTTTTCGATTGTGCTGGAAGAATACGGCATTCCGGACGGGCAATTCCTGCCCGCACTTGTGGGCTTTAACATCGGCGTCGAGGTGGGCCAGTTGATCGTCATCGCCATCGCCTTTGCGCTGGTCGGTTACTGGTTCCGTCACAAGTCGTGGTATCGCCCGCTGATTGCGATCCCTGCCAGTGCCGCGATTGCCTTTATCGGGGCCTATTGGGTCGTCGAGCGCACGGGTCTGTTGGGCATGATCACGGGCGCTTAACCCGACTTTGGAAAACCTGAAACCAAGGCTTGCCTTAGGGTTGGCCTTGGTCTAAACGCTCCTCACTTCAATCCCGCAAGCGGGGATTGGGCGTATTGGACAGACATCCCCAATCGTCCGCCGGTTGAAACATCCGTTTCTACCCCCGCTGAGGCTTAAACCGGAAAGGATACGGACATGGCCGTTGATTTCACCATGCGCCAGCTCTTGGAAGCAGGCGTTCACTTTGGGCACCAGACACAACGCTGGAACCCGCGTATGCAAGAGTTCATCTACGGCTCGCGCAATGGCATCCACATTATGGACCTGACACAGACTGTGCCCATGCTGGACGCAGCCCTGAAAGCCGTTCAGGAAACTGTCGCAAAAGGCGGCCGTGTTCTGTTCGTCGGTACAAAGCGTCAGGCGCAAAAGCCAATCGCTGAAGCGGCCGAGAAATCCGCGCAGTATTACATGAACCACCGCTGGCTTGGTGGCACGCTGACCAACTGGCAGACGGTGTCAAAGTCGATCCAGCGTCTGAAGCATATCGACGAAGCATCCGAAAACGGTTTCGCTGGCCTGACCAAGAAAGAGCGTCTGGGCATGGAGCGTGAGCAGGCCAAACTGCAAGCCTCGCTTGGTGGTATCCGTGAAATGGGTGGCGTTCCTGATCTGCTGTTCGTCATCGACGTGCGCAAAGAAGATCTGGCCATCGCAGAAGCTAAGAAACTGGGCATTCCCGTTGTAGGCGTTGTGGACAGCAACTGTTCGCCCGATGGCGTTGATTTCATCATCCCGGGTAACGACGACGCAGCACGCGCCATCGCGCTTTACTGTGATCTGGCCGCCCGTGCCGCCCTTGAAGGTATGACTGCGCAAATGGGTGCGGCTGGTATCGATCTGGGTGAAATGGTTGAAGCCCCTGCCGAAGAAGCTGTTGCTGAAGAAGCACCTGCTGAGCAAGCACCTGCAGAAGGCTGATCGCCTTTTCACACTTTAAATAAATTGCGGGGCAGGGGTCCCGCAATTCCCCCTTTTTGAGATATGAGGAGACCCTCCCATGGCGATTACTGCTGCAATGGTAAAAGAGCTGCGCGAAACATCAGGCGCAGGTATGATGGACGCTAAAAAAGCGCTCACTGAAAACAATGGCGACATGGAAGCGGCGATTGACTGGCTGCGCACCAAGGGCCTTGCAAAAGCGGCCAAGAAATCGGGACGCACAGCGGCCGAAGGTCTGGTGGCTGTTGCGGTTGACGGTTCCAAAGGCGTTGCCGTCGAAGTGAACTCGGAAACCGACTTTGTTGGTAAAAACGCGGACTTCCAAGCCATGGTCGGTGGCATCGCCACAGCCGCTCTTGGCGTGTCGGACGTGCACGCGTTGAAAGCGGCCGATATGGGTGGCAAATCGGTTGAACAGACCGTGACAGACGCGATCGCAACCATCGGTGAGAACATGTCGGTGCGCCGTATGTCGGCAATCGAAGGCGAAAACGTTGTTTCCTATGTGCACAACGCTGCGGCGGATGGCATGGGCAAAATTGGCGTGCTGGTTGCAGCCAACGGTGGCGACGCAGCCTTCCTCAAGCAGGTTGCAATGCATATTGCGGCGATCAACCCCGCTGCGCTGTCGGAAGATGATCTAGACCCGGCTGTTGTTGAAAAAGAAAAGCAGGTTCAGATGGATATTGCCCGTGAAAGCGGCAAGCCTGAGCAGGTTATCGAAAAGATGATCGTGGGCCGCATGAAGAAATACATGTCGGAAGTCACATTGCTGAACCAGTCTTTTGTTGTGAACCCTGACCTGACGGTGGGGGACGCTGCCAAAGAAGCCGGTGCTGACATCAAAGGTTTCGTGCGTCTTGAAGTTGGCGAAGGTATCGAAAAGAAAGTCGAAGATTTCGCAGCGGAAGTGGCCAAAACAGCGTCGGGCGCCTAAGCCACCCCATCAGGTTACAAGTATGCAAGAACGCCTCTGTCACATCTGACAGGGGCGTTTTTTATCCGCTTTGGATAAACGAAGGAAGGTGCCGCCCCAAACACGCAGGACGACACCCAAGATTGATCAGCCCCCATTAACCAGGGAGATAAAGGGAGGTGACCAGGACCTAAACCGCCCTCGCCAAAATAAACGATTACAATGGTTTAGAAGAAGGGGCAGGGTTTTGTAATTTCAAAAGTTACCCCCTCAGCGTCCCAAAGGCTTAGCCTCCACTCACGGAACACGTTTAAGGTGCACCTTTACGCAGGGTAACGAAAGTAGGGATTTCCTTACCAATTCCTAAAAACAAGGGGAAACGGGTCGCGGTATTCCCCGTAAATCATATATCCAGCACGTAAATCTGGTTCTGGACACTGGCTTTCAACACTGCTTGTGCTGTGGTCTCAACATCCAGACACTCGCGCGCCAAACGTAGATGTTTTTCAACCGTTGCGGGCGTCAGCCCCATGATCGTGGCGATGTCTGCCGTGGTTTTGCCGTCACCCACCCATTCAAGCGTTTCACGTTGGCGCTTGGTCAGGCTGCGGGCAGGGGCCAGATAGGGCAGCGAGATGATCTTGAGGTGTGCCACATTGGCCATCACGGTGATATCGCGCCCATGGTCGCCCCAGACGTCATCCAGATGGGCCTGCGACAGCCCTTCGGCACCTGTCAGAGCGATGGCACCTTTAGAGCGTGCTGATACCGCCTTGAAGCTGATCGAATAGCCGCAGGTCACGCCCATCGAGCGGTTGAATTGAACGACCTCTTGTTCTTTTGCGGTCAGCCCGTCGGTGCGCGCCATTTCTTCCAGCCACGACCAACTACAGCTGCCGTCGTTTTCCAGTGCCCATTTCACCATTGGTGCGTGATAATAATGGCGGTCGTTTATAAACGTGTCCGAATAGTTTGAGGGATGGTTTGACAAGATCAACAGATCCTCGGGTGAACCGAAGGAATTTTGCGTCATGAAGTTGGTATAGCCGTAAAGCAGCCGGTCAAAACCATATTCGGCCATCTTCGATGTCAGCAACGCCCAGACTTCTTCCATGGCCTGTGCGCGTGTGACGTCTTCGAGAAAGCCGCGATCAATCATGGGGCGGCCAGATGATTGGCTGCGGCTTCAAGCGCAAGGTCATATCCCTTGGCGCCAAAGCCGCAGATGACCCCAAGTGCTACATCACTGAGATAGGAATGATGACGAAACGCTTCGCGCGCATGCACGTTCGACAAATGCAGCTCGATCATCGGCACGGCGGCTGCTGATACAGCATCACGTAGAGCAACGGAGGTGTGGGTATATGCGCCAGCGTTCAGGATGATCAGAGCGTGCGTGCCTTTGGCGGCTTGCACCATATCGACCAACGCGCCTTCAGAATTGCTTTGCGCACATGTCACGTCCAGCCCAAGCGATTTGCCAAATGCGACGCAGCGGTCCTCAATCTGGGGCAGGGTCGTTGCACCGTAGACTTCAGGCTCACGTGTACCGAGCATATTCAGGTTCGGGCCGTTGAGGATCAGGATCGGCGTCATTTCAATACCTTAGTCAGTTTTACAATGCTTAGACCTGCAATGGGTGCGCTGACAACGACCAATTATGATTGGAAGGGTATGCGGCTGATGGTATTACATTAGAAATGCCGCGTAACATTCTGATACTTAACATTTTAGCCAACTCTAGGCTCCATTCAGCTTCCGCTATGCGTTGTTCGTGTAATCAGTATTATGTAAAATATTGATCAATAAAGATCCTGATATTTAGGCGCTGTACGGTTCAGAACTTGGCGATGATGTTGATAAACGCCCCTTTGTCATCATAGGTCAGATCGGTCAGATCATCGCTGAACGTGCCAAAATTATAGCCGACACCCAGTTTCACATTTTGACCGACGTGTTTGTACACAGCACCAAGTGCGCCGATTTCCGTTGTGCCAGCTTGGTCCAGCTCGAGCGAGCGTAACTCAAACAACATGTCCCATTCAAACGGCAAATGATAGCGCGCGTTCAGAACCGCAAGAATGGCATCGTTGTCCACCATCGGCGTCGATCCATCTGCTGGACCACTTTCCGACAAACGCATGCCCAGTTTGCCACCAACGGTCCAACGCTCGGTCAGGTCATAGTCGGCATCAATGCTGAACACATGGCTTTTCTGGATCGGGCCGCGGTCATCATCGTTATCAAGTTGCTGACCGTAGCTGTCATCGAGATAGCGATATTGCAGCAGCAGGTTCAGGCGTTCATTGGCCACAGGCCGATAGGCATACCCCAAGGATAGGTCGAGCAAATCGCCCTCTTCCACAATCCCGCCGTCACTGTTGGTGTCCGAGCCAAGGAATTTGAACACAAGGCGCTGGTCATCATCGATTTTATAACTGGCGGTGCCAGCGACCAGAAGTGTTTTACTATCCAGCGGTGATGTCGTTGAGACGCGGTCTTCCGTGCGGTATTCCAACCGCGCAGAGGCTGTCAGCGCGATATCTTCATACCGCACGCCGAACGACACCGCACGGCGATCAAAATCACCATTGATATCATCGCGCACCGTGCCGTATTCAAACGCCGTCAAATAGCTGACATATGTGGTTGGATCATAGGTCACACCATATGCGGAACTTAGCGATTTGTAGCGGCCAAATGTGTCGTAGGTGTTTTCACCAAACATCGACACTTTTTCGCTGATCTTGCGTTCACCGCCCACGATATAGCGGCCCTGATCGCGACCTGTTTCGCTTTGGCTCAGGCCTGCAATTTCGCGCGATTGGTCCAGCTCGTAGCCGAAATAAACGCTGTCGCCGTTTTCTTTTTCGTTGCGGACCAGAATCCGGGCCCCTGCGCCCAGATCACCGTCAGAGATTTCGCCTTCAAGCGACCAGCCTGTGTCCCAAGTGTATTGCCCGCCGATGCCGTAGCGGTCGTTCTCTGGCAAGTTGCCCGAATGGTCCAAGGTCGTTTGTGCAAAGGCATAATACGTCAGCTCGTCATTGGGTGTCATCGTCAGGCGCAGCGCCGCATCGGTGCGCCGCCCGTCGTCTGATCCGCCGCGACGTTCAAGGCTTTCGACACCAAAGCCCAATGCCACGGTGTCCGAGACTTGATACTCGACTTCGGCGCCGCCTTCGCGGTCAATTTCGCCTGCATCGTTTTCATAGTCATCGTAATAAAACGACAGACGCGTGCGGTCCGACACCTGCACGTCAAAGGCCAATCCATACAAGGTTTCGTCGCTGCTGGTTGTGTAGTCCTGGGTTGAAAAACCAGCCGTGCGTTCTTCAAAATAAGCGCGGATCGATCCGTCACGGTCCCACCCAAGATCGCGTAGGGCTGCGCGTCCTTCGACAGATACGGCCTCTCCCGATCCTGCGACAGCCGCAATTTCGGAAAACGCAAAGCCGCCATCTGTGGACACATTGCTGGAAAAGCCGGGGCCATCGCTTTCGGCGTATTCAAGGCGCAAAAAGGTCTCGTCGTTCACGTGATAGAGCAGATCAACGCCGTAAGCCGATTGGTCGCCTGCGTCACGTTCTTCGGTCATATAGGTCGCGCCAAAGCGCAAGCGGTCGGTCAGCCACCCTTCCCCGCGCAAGCCATAGGCAAAGTCGTCGATGTCGGTGCCTGTTGGCGTATATTCATATTGCACCACAAGGTTCACATCGGCCGCACCGTTGATTTCGGTTTGCACCAAGCCGTTGCTGCCTGTCCCGCTTTGCAGCGGACGCGCAAGGGTAACGATACCTTGGATGTAGTTGATGTCATAGTCGCGCCCCGCGACAAGCCTGCGCGTTTCTATGACACGCCCCGTTGAGGCATCGCGCACCTGAATAGATATGGTCTCACTGGCGATCCCGATGTCCTGACGGCGCAGGAAATAGACCGAGCCACCTGTGCCGCGAAACACATCGCGCACCGGCACCCGTTCGGGCTGTGCGGCGTAGGCATCAAAGCTGAACCGCGCTTCGCCCTTGGATGTGACCTCGCCTGTTTCGAGATGTGTGCGCAATCCGTAAAGGGTGCGGTCATTGCGCAAATATCCTTCGCCGCCCAAACCAGCGCGCCAATCGCCCCAAACCACATAGTTGTTTTCTTTTTCGATGCGCACATAGAGCTTGCCGCTGGTGGGTGTGTCATCGACGATGGTGCTGTCGTCGCCATAGGTCGGGTAGAGATCATCTGGGTCAACACGCAGCAAAACGGACCGTGGATCGCGCTCGTCAAGGTCGCGGAAAATATCGCTCAGATCGCCCTCGCCCGTATCGACCTGCCCTGTGATTTCCACACCATTGGCGCGGCGGCCTTTGATGTAACCTGCGATGCGGCCAGTGGTGTAGGTATCCTCGCCGTCCAGATCGCTGTCGCGCCAGCCCAGTGTGACTTCGGCTTGTCCGACATAAAACCAATCCGCGGCCGGCACATCGACCTCGCGCACGATGTCGATGTTCTGGCCAGCGCCTGTGACACCAACATCAACGGCATGCTGGCCCGGTGGCAGGATGCGTTGCAGCACAAATTTGCCAGACGGATCGGGCCGCACGTTTTCGCCCAAGGTTTGCACGCGTGCGCCCTGCGGCACCGAATTGCCCGAAATCGTGACTGCCCCGCCATAAACAGGGATCCCCCGCCGCACAGCGCTGTCATTGCCGTCTTCAACCCCGTCCGCCAGATTGCGCGCGTCGCCACGGCTCAAAACGAGGGGGGCCGTTTCGTCATAGCGGCCGCGGTCGTCGTAAACACGGTGCACCACGGCGATGTTATTTCCTTCGGGCATGGTCAGGCTGATCTGACCATTGGGTGCGATGTCGGAGCGTGCCAAAAGCTTGGGACCACCACGTGCGTTCAAATCAAGGATACGCACCTCGCCGCGCCGCACAAAGCCGGGGTAGTTCAACGCCGATTGCAGTGTAACGGTCTGCCCTGCCCGAAAGCCCGTTTCATTGCCGACAGCTTCGATATCCAGTCGCGGTGTTACGTCCAACCCGTCGTATTGGATACGCACGTCCGCCTTGGCCAGTTGCACATCCGCGCGTTTGGCTTGGCGTTCGATGCGGGGATCGCCGCCCACAGGCGCACCATTCACTCGGATCAAAAAGCCTTCGCCTGCATCCTGCGCAAACGCGCCGCCCGATGCCAGCAAACACGAGGTGAGCAAAGCCGCACGCAAAGACAACGTGGATGTTTTGCGTGCCTTCGTCTGTGTCATGATACCCATTGCAAACACCTCTACTGCAATCTGCGCACTGTGCGCTCGATGCTCAATTTATACGTTCCACGCCCGCGCCATTCATCTCGGATCAGTTTTTCCACGGCCATCAGCCGTGCGCGCGCGTCTTGTGCGCTTTCGCTTCCACGGTAGTAGCGCAGCTTGATGGCGGACGGGTCTTTGGCAATCTGGCCAACCAATCCACGAAGTCCCGACACCAAGGCCGCGGACGGTGCGCCATTGGCAAAGGCACTTGCGGTCAGGTCAATTTCGACAGCATTCGCGATGCTGGCGCCAAAGTTCATCTCGGCCATTTTACCTGCTGTCAGGCGCATGACGCGGGGGTTTTCCGTTGTGGTGCGATACCCCGTTGGCAGGCTGCGTTCGTCCAGCTTCAGCACAAAGTTAGAGCCGATCGACGCAGGCAGCGCCGCACACGGCACGCTAAAGCGTCCGAATTCATCCGTGGTGATGATATCGCCGCGCGGTGTCACAAGTTTGACGCCCGCCAGACCGGGTTCACCGCCCTGTTCGATGATTTCGGCAGGCGCCAGTTTGCCCAATTTGTCACTGAACAGGTCTTGGTCGGAAATCCCTCTCAGGCTTGCAGGCGGGTCTTGGTAGCCATCACCGTCGCGATCATCAAAGACTTTGCCGATCACATCCGAACAATCAAAAATGGGCTCGGGTGCAACCTCTACTGTCGCAGTTGCCGTGTTCGATACCCGTTCGCCCGATGCATTCAGCACATAGGCTTGGTTGGTGAAGCTGCCAGCGCCGTCCACCAGTCGCGCAGACAGGCCGATGGTGACAGTCTGGCCCGGCTCAAGGCGCAGGTCACTCCAGCGCAGCGTGCGCCCTTCGACCAATGGGGCGGGTGTATCCCCACCGTCAAAGGTGGCAGAGCCATCAACATAGATCATGCCAACGGGCAGTTGATCCACGAATGTCAGGCCGCTTTCTGCAGTGGTGTTGCGGTTTTCAAATGTGATCTCGTAACTCACAACAGAGCCGCGCTGCACCACACCTGCCGTTGTCGCCGTTTTGGAGGCAAGGATGTCGGGGTCTTGTTCGCTTGACTGCACCGTCACGCTGTCCGACAGCACGTTGGGCAACCGATCCGTGGCCAAGGTTACGGTGTTTGTGCCCGCAGGGTTGCCCGCGGCAATGTCGTATTGAACGGTCAGAACCAACTGCCCTGTTTGACCGGGCAGGATCGTGGCACCATTCGCAAGCGTGTTTGTCTTGGACGTTCCGTTGTAACCCGTATTTGGAGCAGCCGTTTCAAAGCCCGTTACAACAGGCGTCGCCACATCAACCAAGCTGGCGGGCGCGACAAATGCGGTCAGATCGTCGCGTAGCTCAATATCGCTTTGGGTCACATTGCCAAGGTTTTCGACATCCAGCGTAAAGACAACCTCAAATACGGTGCCTGAAACACGGGTGGGCACAGTCGCGGATTTGGCGACCGACATTGTGGTATTGGCAGGAATTGCAATGACCGTGGGGTCATCGGCATCGTTGCCATCGGTCTGGTCGCCGTCATCGGATACATCTGTTACGGGTTGGCCGATCGGCGATGTCGCCGTGACAGATGCCGTGTTTTCAATGCCGCCAGCGTCGAAATCCGCTTGGGTCAGCGCGTAGGTAACGGTGTAGGTGACAGACCCTTCAAACGGGATGTCCGCCGCAATTTCTGGCGTGATCGTCGTTGGTGTGAGTGCCGTGCCATCGGCGCGTGTCAGCGTATCGCTAAGAACAGGGGCAAGCAGCGTGACATTGCCCGTATTCTCGGCGGTGATGGTAAAGGTGACGATGTCACCCGCTTGGGTTGGCACAACCGATTGGTTCGGGCTGGTTTTTGTTACGATCAGACCCGGCTCTGGGGCGATCTCCAACACTGTGGGATCGTCTCGGGTATTGCCATCCCCGTCATTGCCATTGTCAGACACATCCGTGACCGTGTCACCCGATGGGCCCGTCCCTGTGGCGCTCGCCACATTGGAAATCCCGCCTGCATCAATATCTTCGGGCAGCAGGGTATATTCTGCACGGTAGGTCGCAAATTCGGTCGGTGACAGTGGAGCAGGCACAGCACCAACCGGCGTCAATGCCAGCGTGCCAAGATCGGTTCCATCGTTGCGGGTCAGCGTGTCGGATACGGCCAGATCGCTGATATCGACGTTGCCGACATTGCGCACCACGACCTCAAAGACCACCGTTTCGCCGGCCTGGGTGCCGCCTGTGACCAAAGTTTTCACGACATTCAGCGCAGGGGCGCGTGTGATTTCGACCACTGTGGGGTCGTCATCGGTATTGCCGTCACCATCATTGCCGTTGTCAGACACATCAGACGCGTCGCCCGTGCCATCGGGGCCAGAGCCTGTCACGCTGGCGGTGTTGGACACACCACCTGCATTCAGATCGGATTGCGTGATGCGATAGGTGGCGCTGTAGCTCCATGTCTCGCCCACATCCAGAATGTCATCGCCATTGATGTCCCCTGCCCCTTTGGCAAAGGGTGTGGTCAGGAAGGTTGGCGCGCCCGTGCCGATGCGGGTCATGTCATCGTCAATCACCAGATCGCGCAATGATACATTGCCAGTATTTTCGACCAGCAAAGTATATGTGATAATCTCATTGACCGCAGTGGATGTGACATCCGCAAGCTTGGTCACTTCAAGTGCTGGCACGCGGTCTGGTCCTTCCGTGACCAAGGTAGCATCTGCCTGCGCGGTGCGATTGCCGTTCAAATCACGCGCCGTGACAGATGCAAAGTTTTCGATAAATCCATCGTCGACGTTCTGTTGGGTCACGGCGTACGCGCCCACACAGGAGGTATCTGTGCTCAAAGGTGCAATCTGCGGGATCACACAGGCCAGATCAGGGATCAGCGGATCGGTGACGGTCGCATCGAACAGCGTAAACTTCGATGTATTTTCAACCGCAAAGCGGTAGGTCACACTGCTGCCCACGGGGCCAAACGGTGTCGGGTTTGCGGATTTGACCAGCGCCATGCTGAGCGGCTCCGAGTTGGGACCTGTGGCCGTCGCGTCGTCAACGACAGGATCAAGCCCTGTTCCATTCGGGCTGACACCTGTCACGCTTGCGATATTGGCAACTTCGCCGCCATCGATCATGTCTTGCGTCACCGTCAGCGTGGCCTGACACGTCAGGGTTTCTGTCGGCGCAAGCGTATCCGCTAGGCAGACCAGATCAGGGAACATGTCGTCTGTCACACGCACGCCTGTCAACGTCTGGTTGCCCACATTCTCGGCGATCAATTCGAAGGTCAGAACATCACCGACAACGCTATAGCTTGCGGGGGTTACGGTTTTGCTAAATGCCAATTCGGGGTCTGTAGCCGCGTTTGTTGTGTTGTCGGCTGGCGCGGAAATCACGGGCGCCGTCAGCCCTGCGACTGTTGTGCTGGCAAGGGCCTGGTTGAACACCTCGCCTGCATCCAGATCAGCTTGCGTGACCGCGTAGGCCAAGCTGGCGTCCGTTTCGCATATCGCTGTTTCACCGGGACGGAAATCAGGATCACTGCCCGTTGGGGTGAAGCACACAAGTGGGCCGCCCAAACGGGCATCGTCGATCACAACATCATTCACAAACGGCAACGTGCCCGAGTTAATGACCTCGAATTGGTAGTAAATCAGGTCACCAACCGCTTCAAATGTGCCAGACGCACGATCAGCGCCACCCGCATCCGTCACGCGCAAGGTGGATTTGACCGTATCCAACGCGGGCTCTGCGTTGTTGGGAATGGTTTCTGTCACCAGCGGGCTGGTCACCTCGCCATCTGTTGCGGTGGCCGAGTTTGTCACAGATGTGAAATCCACATCACCAGCGGTAACTTCATACGTCCCGCGACATTCATATGTGCCACCCGGTGCAATACCCTCCGTGGGGAACGGATCGCAGGCAATATTGCTTGCGGGGATCAGGTTGTCGTTGATCGTGATCGGGTTTTCGAGCGTGATATTGCCCGTGTTGGTCACGGTGTAGGTATATCCGATGATGGCACCCACAAAGAATTCCGTTGCCGGATCAACTGAGTCCGCAACCTTTTCCAACGCCATTTCAGGCAGTTGATTGGCCGGTGTCGTCACGCTGTCATCAACAGGCGGGGCATCGCCAACCGTGGCTGTTGCGTCGTTCAGCACTTCGCCTGCGTCCAGATTATCTTGGGTCACGGTATAGCTGGCTGTACACACGCGTGTATCTTCAGGGGCGAATGGCGCTGTTGGTGAAACCTCTGGGCAGGTAATGGTCCCGCCCGCATCGGTGATTGTCTGGTCCACAATCAGGATGGGGTCGGTCAGGGTGATGTTACCCACATTCGTCACTACAAAACGGTAGTCCAGCACATCGCCAACAGCGTCAAATGTCGCATCGGCGCCAATGTATTCTTTGGCAAGTGTGATCTGTGGTTCGGGGTCAATTGTCAGGACGGTCGGATCGTCAGACCCATCTGTCGGCGTGCCATTGTCACTGGTGTCGGTCACGGGCGGACCACTTGGGGGCGCGCCCTGGCCCACCGCCACATTCACGATCCCGCCTGCATCAAGGTCGGACTGTTCCAACACGTAGCTGGCGACGTAGGTCGCAGTTTCACCGACCTCAAGCGTGCCTTCGCCAGAGCCCAGATCAGCGCTTTGCCAATCAGGGCCAGTGGTCAGCGTCAAAGCCGCGCCGTCCGCACGTGTCAGCGTATCAGAGGCCACTGCAACTGAATTGAGAGTCACATTCCCTGTGTTTTCGATTGTGATCGCAAAGGTGACTGTTTCACCGACAGACGTTGTTGTGCTGGTAATTGTTTTTTGCACGTCAAGCGCTGGATTGGCCGGAATTGACAGGAAGGTCGGTGTATCATCGCCATCGGATGGCACGCCATTGTCCGACGTATCTTGCGTCGGTGTGCCAGTTGGATCGGTGGCTTCAACAAGAACCGAGTTTGAGATGCCCCCGGCATCGATATCGCTTTGTGTCAACGTATAGGTCGCGGAGTAGGTCCAGACTTCATCGACATCCAATTCAACACCGTCGCCACTGGCCAACACAGGCGTTGGCGCTGGCGTAATCTCGGTTCCATTGGCATCGCGCAGCGTATCTGTCAGCGCGACGTTATCAAGCGTCACATTCCCTGTGTTCTCGACCGTGATCTCAAATGTGACCACACCCCCTTCTTCAAGGCTGGTCGTTGATGTGATCGTTTTAAGAACCTCCAGCGATGGGTCGGCCGCTTCCAGATCAACGCTCAGATCATCTGTGGCATCTGGGGGTGTCACATCGGTTGGCGGCACGGCTGTGCCTGTGACCGTATTGGTCAGCGCAATGCCTGCGTCGATATCCTCTTGCGTCACCACATAGGTCGCGGTCAGGGTCGCGGTTGCATCTGGCGCAAGCGTCGCGATCAGACCACCGCTGCTCAGGCTGAGGGCATTTGTGCCAGCCGCACTTGTATGGCTGTCGCTAAGCTGGATGTCATCCAACGTCACATTGCCTGTATTTCTGACCAGATAGCTGTAGGTGATCGTTTCCCCTGCGGCGACATCGGCGGTCCGGTCAGCTGTCTTTTCAATCGTAAAGGCTGCGGTGCGATCGGATGGAACCGTCTCTGTCGCCTCTGCGCGGTCAGGATTGGTCGGATCAAACGGCACTTCAAGGCTGGAGACGCTGGCGACATTGGTAATGCCACCGTCATCCACATCGTCTTGGGTCGTGCGATACTGCGCCGTGCAGGTGATGCTTTCCAGCGGCAGCAACCCTTGGGGCGGAAACGCCTGACAGGTGACATTCGGGATTTTGTCATCCGCGACCGTCACAGGTGCACGCAGCGTGATGTTGCCTGTATTGGACACACGGTAGGTATAGGTGATCAATGTATCCGCGGCGTCAAACACCTGCAGATCGGCGTCTTTTGTCAGGCTGAACGCAGGCTCAGGCGGCGGGCCGTTGCCTGTCAGACTGTCTTGCCCCGTGACCTCATCGGTCGGGTCATTGGCAGGCACCGATGCCGCGCGCGCAAGGTTGATGATTTCGCCCGCATCGATGTCATTTTGGGTGACAGTATAGACAAACACGCAGCTGTCATCTTCTTCGCCCGGTGCCAATGGGCCCACTGTGCAGCTTTCGCCAGGGACCAGATCATCCGTTACGACTGTGGACAGCAATGTGACATTACCGCTGTTGCGTACGGTCACAGTATATTCGATTTCTTCGCCCACCGCGGAAAAGGCCGTTGCAGGCTCCCCTTCGGACAAGGCTTTTTCCACCTCAACCAAGGGGCGTGGATCATCGACAAGGTGGGTTGTGCCGCCCTGCCCTTCAACAGGCGTCCCTTGCGGGGTCGAGCCTGTGGCAGTGGCCTGGTTTTCCAAAAGCTGGTCATCGATATTGGCTTGCGTAACCGTGTAATCCCCTTCGCAATAAAGCTGATCACCCGGTGCAAGCACGACATTGGCAGGCGCTGGCGCACCTGTTGCATCGGCGCCCAGATAACAGGTCAACGCAGGGATAAGCGGGTCAGAAACCAGCACACCCGAAAGCGTCTGATTTCCGTCATTGGTGGTTGTGATGCCAAAGGTCAGCACATCGTCAACCGCAGCAGGGCTTGGTCCCGCCACAACGGCCTTTGCCATCGTCAGTATGTTTTGCGGCACGCTTGGCACAGTCACCGTGGCCGCGTTCGACAACACGGTTGTCGTGTTAAACAGGGTCTCGGCGGTGGCTGTGTTGGTCACAAAACCTGTGGGGACACCGCTGGCCACCGCATCCAGATCCTCTTGGGTCACCGTATAGGGCGCCGTACAGGTGGTGCTCTCGCCGACGACCAACTGGCCATCAGCTGTCGGATCACACGTAATGGGGCCAGTGATTTTATCATCGGTCACCGTGATCGCATTGGCAAAGGCGGGTCGTGTCGCACCTGTCGAATTGTTGGTCACCGTGTAGGTGTAGGTGATGATCTGCCCGACTGCATCAAAGCTGGCGACATCAGCTTCTTTCAAAAGGCTAAGCGCAGGTTCCACCACATCTGTCGGCGTTGTCACGCTTGAGGGCGGCGAGGTGATTTCAGGCGTGCTGGCCGTGGCCGTATTGGTCACGCTGCCAAGACGGATGTCATCCAGCGTCAGCACATAGTCACCTTCATAGGTCAATGTGCCACCAGGGGCCAAACCGCCCGCAGGGAATGTGCCGACCAAGGCAATGGGTGTTGTGATAATGGTGTCGTTGATCACAGGCTGCGTGGTGATTGTGGTGTTGCCTGTGTTTTCAACCTCAAAGATATAGCTGACCGTCTTGCCCGCTTGGAACAATCCGTCTTCCAATTCATCAAAGCGCTTTTCGACGCTGAGTTCTGGGGTCAAAACGGCACGAACGGTCGCTGTGTCGCTGCCCGCAGGAACGGGGGTGCCGTTGAACGTGGTGACGGGGGATGCGGTATTTGTTACCTCGGCCGGGTCGCTGTCGATGTCGATTTGCTGCGCGGTCCACACCAACTCGCAAGACAGGCTGTCACCGGGTGCCAGATCAACATTCGAACAAGGCTGCGCCACGCCCCCTGCAATCTTGTCATCGCTGATCGTGATTGGGTCGGTCAGGGTCACGTTACCATCGTTTGTCACCGTATAGACAAACGTAACGGTATCGCCCGGCGCCGCATAGGTCGCGGGCGTGTTTGGCTTGACCACCTTATCAATCGCAAGGCTTGGACCTTGGGCCGCATTCACCGTTTCGGACCGTTCAGGGCTTTCGACCAGCTGAACAGACGGATCGTTCAGGTTTTCAGGAATGACGGCCTGCTGGATGCTGGCGGTGGCAAGGTTGGTTACGAACCCACGGTCCAGATCGTCCTGCGTCACCTCATAGGTCGCAGAACAGGCCAGTGTTTGCGTTGGCGCCACACCGCCAACAGGTGTCGCGTCACAGGTCACCGCGACCTTATCATCGTCAACGGAAAAGTTTCCCGTCAGGGTGATATTGCCTGTGTTCTCGATGGTATAAAGATATTCAATTTCATCCCCGACGGCTGTGAAATCCGCGCCAGAGGTTGCTGTTTTCACCATATCGATGCTTGGCGCTTGCACGGGGCCAGACAGCGTCAATTCATCCGTCGCATCGACCGGGTCGCCATTTGGTGCAGTGGCTGCAACATCCACGGTATTGGTGATAAAGCCCGCGTCCACATCGGCCTGCGTGACCACGCGCGAAACCGTCAACGGATCACCATTGGCACAGTTTGTTACCGTCGTAAGCGGTGCAATAGGCGCCACGCTACACGAGAAATTCACCAAATCGTCAGTCAGCGCCACGTTGCTCAACGTGACATTGCCGTCATTGGTGATTGCGAAATTATAGCTCACCGTGCTGCCAACGACACCGAACGCACCCGTCGCGGGCGCAGCTTGGGTCTTGGCCACAGACATTGCAGCCGCAGGCGTTTCCAAACTGACCGTCGCATCTGCTGTCTCTTCAACGTCCGGCAGGCCCAGGGCTGCGGGCGGAACCGCCGTGGCCGTGACAGTGTTGGTCAGCGCGTCGCCTGCATCAATATCGTTCTGCCCCACCACGTAGGTGGCGGTGAAGCTGGCAGTCTCGTCAGGGGCCAGCGAGGCGACTGTGCCACCATTCGACAGCGTCAAAGCGGCGGTGCCTGATGCACTGCTGTGTTGATCGTCCAACGTGACGGGGGCCAATGTCACATTGCCTGTGTTTTCAACGATATAGGTATAGGTGATGGTGTCCCCTACAGCCACATTTGCGGTCTGGTTGGGCGTCTTTGTGATAACCAGCGCAGGCTCCAGATCAATCGCATCAACCGTATTGCTGCTGTCTGCATCTGGGGTGTCTGGTGCAGTTGCTGTCGCGTCATTGAAATACTCACCCGCATCAAGGTCTTTTTGCTGGATCGTGTAAGACGCGCGACAGGTCGTGTCATCAACCGTCTGTGGCGCAAGCGTCGGGATAGAACAGGTGAAACCAAGATCGGTATCGGTAACCTCGATCCCTGTCAGGGTTTGCGTGCCTGTATTGGCCACCGCAAAGGTGTAGTTGATGATATCGCCCACGGCTGAAAACGTCTGCACATCAGATGTTTTCGACAGGCTCATGGATTTAACGGCTGCGGCGGGATCGATCGAAATTGTCTCTGTGTCTGTGGATGGCGGGATCACCGCGCCTGTCGCACTGGTGCCTGTCGCCGTGGCCGTGTTCGACAGACTGCCTGCGTCCACATCGGCCTGTGTGACGGTATATTCACCTGTGCAGGTCTCGGTCGCGAAGGGTGCGATATCTGTAAAGCTACACGCCAGATTGGGAATTTTCGGGTCGGTGATGTTTGCAGCAGCGATGGTTTGCGCCGTGTCGTTGGTCAGATCGAACGTATAAAGAACTGTCGAACCTACGCCGCCAAAATCGGCCGGGGCCTGTTTGTCCAAGCTGAACGCAGGTGTAATATCTACGGGCACCGATGCGCTTGCCTCAGGCGATGTCACCGTAAAGGGGTTTCCACCATTCACACGGGAAAAACTGGCCGTTGCGGTATTGTCCACCACGCCTGCATCCAGCTCGGCCTGTGTCGGGGAATAGTTGCCCGTACATTCGATAAATGTTGGTGTCCGCCCGTCTGAGACGGGATAAATACGGTCTGTTTGCACACAGGCCACATTGGCGATCTTGGGATCATCAATGGTGATTGTGCGCTCGGTGCCAATGCTGCGGTCGCCCACATTGGTCACGCGGAAAGTATAGGTGATCACATCTGTCAGCGCGCTGACCGATGACAGGTCAGGCGTTTTGGTCAGCTCAATAGCGTCCGTGCCTGCTTGCGGAATGGTGGCCGTATCTTCGTTGGACACGGTTGTCCCATCGCTCGCGGTGGCGGTGTTGGTGACAAACCCAAAGTCCTCATCCGCAGCGGTGACGGTATATATGCCTTGGCAAACACGGCTCTCGCCCACACCCAGTGGATCCGTGCCACATGGAATGGCCGTGGCAAACTTGTCATCCGAAACAGTTATTGGATCCGTGATGGTCACGTTACCGTCGTTGGTCACCGTGAATGTATAGGTCACCTCCAGCCCTGCTTCGAAATCAACCGCTGGCACCACAGGGGCGGATTTAACCAAGCCAAGGCTTGGCATCTGGTTGGCGTTCACGGTCAGATCAACTGTGTCACTGTCAACACCTACCCCTTGGGGATCATTGGCACTGGCTGACGCCGTATTGGTCACCAATCCCGCATCCAGATCAGGCTGTGCCACCACATAATCGGCAGAGGTACACGTCAGGCTATCGCCTGGTAGAATATCCGTTGCGGGGCAAGTCACCGCAACCTTATCATCATTCACCGCAGCTGTGCTGAGCGTGACGTTGCCTGTATTGGTCAGAACGTAGTCATATTTCAGAATGTCGCCCACCGCCGAAAACTCGGTCAGGCTGGCGCTGTTCAACTGCTTGACGATCTCCAACCCTGTTGTCTTGACGGCGGGCACGGTCACATCCGCGTCACCCGTCGCTGTTTGCCCGCCAACGGTGATGGTCGCCGTGGCCTCGTTCAAGACAGCGCCTGCGTTCAGATCGGGCAGATCAACTGTGTAATCCGCCGTGCAAGTCACAGACGTATTGGGCGCCACCGCCCCTGCAGGGCAACTGACGCTGCCGCCGGCATCGGTGATCAGCGCATCCGTAATCGCAGGTGGCGCGGGCCAAGTGACATTGCCCGTATTAGTCACTTCAATGCGAAACTGGATGACATCGCCCACACTGTCATAATTCTGTTGCAGCGCCGATTTCGCCACCACCAAATCAGGCGCAGCGGCTGGTCCGGTAATCGTTTCCTGAACGCTGCGGTCCAACGCGTCACCGCCGCGGTCTTTGGCCGTTGCCTCGGCTGTGTTGGTCAATGCCGTGCCGCTCAGCGCGAACGCGTCCACATCGTCTTGGGTCACCTGGTAGGTGCCCGTGCACGTCAGCACATCATCAGGCAACAATGCGGCTTGCGAACATGAAAGCGTCGGGATTTTATCATCCGTGATCCGGGCATCTGTCAGCGTGGTGTTGCCCGTATTTTCCAGCGTAAACGTGTATGTGATTGTCTCGCCCACTGCCGAAAATGTCTGTGGCGATGCGGTTTTGGTCACGTCCATATCGGGGTCAAACGCGGGGCCTGTCACGGTGACGTCTTTTTCGACCGCACCCAATGACCCGAATGCAGGCGTGCCCGTTGCGCGCGCCACGTTTGTGACCTCGCCCGCGTCGACATCTTCTTGCGTGACCACATATGAAGCCGTGCAGGTTGCGACCTGCTCAGCGCCGCCATTGGTTGTCTGCTGCAGGAAGGTGGTATCGCAGGTCACTGTGCCGCCTTGCGCATCCACCTTGTCGTCAAAGACCGACACATTGCTGATGTCGACCGATCCGATGTTTGTCACCGTATATGTGTAGTTGATCGTTTCACCAACGCTCAAAAAGTCTGTCCGGTCAGCGGTTTTGGAGAATTCATAGCCTGGGGCAATGGTGCGCAGTTCTTCTGATTGCAAACTATTGCCGCGGCGGAAATCCCAATAGTTATCGTTTGGATCGTCATCCAGCACTTGTGTGGTGGTCTGCCCAGTGGTCAGAAGGTTCTGCATCAGCGCGGGGTTGCTGCTGCTGAACCAGCCTGTGTTGAACGAGTTATTGCCAAAACCCGTCTGGAACCCTTGGCTGACCGTGCCGCTGTTGTTTGTTTTTTCGGTCTGAAAGCCGGACCAACCACCCACATTAAAGCCGTTGATCAAAAGCGAGATGTCATCTTCGTCAAAGCCATTGGGCTGCGTGTCGCCGTCATAGGCCGAAAAGCGGATGTAGACATTGGCAATCGCACCACCAAAATAATCCGTGCATGATCTGATGCCGCAATTCAGCGGGATCGGGTCGTTGATGGTAAACGGATTGCCGCGGAATTGCGGCGGCTGGCCATTACTGTTGTAACCGCGAAACGCGCCATCAGGATCGGAAAATTGATAGTAGACTTGACCGTTTACGCCCACCATCACTATCACCACACCACCAGCTTGGGGGTATTGGCTCGGAACGGGGATGCCCGCACCAGGCACCGTCATGGTAAATTGTGTCGCAAACGCAGGGGACGAGATGAGCCCAAAAACAACTGTGCAAATCGTTAACACACACAAACGCGCCAAACGCGCGACAGCTTCGATCATCTCGATGTCCCCCTGATCGTGACACGGCGAACACCGCCATGCGAAGATCACATACTCTTTCTTGTCGTGGCTGTGCAGCAAACCACTGTATGTTGTGCAATATCCTAGAAGTAGAGATGAAATGCAACTTCCAGTCGTGCAAGCAACGCATAAAAAACGCCTTGTTAAACCTGTCCCCGCAGCCCTTTGATAACAAAGACAAAGACATCATTGGCGCGTATCAGGCAGCCGCCAATTCACCAAATATGACTGAAATCCGCTTTTTAAACGGTCATTCGTCTCCACAGAATTATTTCTGACAAAAAAAGTAAGTTTTGCATTGCAGCCCATCTAAAATATGGTATCTGACAAAAACGGTAAGAAATTTTACGGAGACTTATGATGTCCTTGAACAAGCCCCTTTTCCTCGCAGCCCTTGCAACGACCACTGCGTTGACGAGCGTGCCAAGTTTTGCCGAAGGCGAACTTAATCTCTACTCCTCACGCCACTACGACACGGATGAACGGCTCTATTCCGATTTCGAAGAAATGACAGGCATCACGATCAACCGGATCGAAGGCAAGGCAGATGAACTGATCGCGCGGATGCAGGCCGAAGGCGAAAACTCTCCTGCCGATATTCTTCTGACCGTCGATACCTCGCGCCTTGAACGGGCCAAAAACGCAGGCGTTCTGCAATCTATCGAAAGCGCCACACTCGAAGCAGCGGTCCCTGCCCAACTGCAAGACAGCGACAATCAATGGTTCGGCTTTTCCCAACGCGCCCGCATCATCTTTTATGACAAAGCCGATGTAAGCGAACCGCCCATGAGCTATGTGGATCTGGCCGATCCGAAATACAAAGGCATGGTCTGTCACCGCTCGTCGTCAAACGTCTACAGTCAAACACTGTTGGCCGCCGTGATTGAAAACCACGGTGCGGAGGCCGCCAAAACCTGGGCGCAAGGTGTGGTCGATAACTTCGCGCGTGCCCCCCAAGGCGGCGATACCGATCAGCTGCGCGGGCTTGTTTCTGGCGAATGTGACATCAGCATCTCCAACACCTACTATTTTGCGCGCGCCCTGCGCCGTGATGTCAGCGGCCTGAGCGATAGCATTGACATGATCGGTTGGGTCTTTCCCGCACAAGGTGCAGAAGGCGCACATATGAACCTGTCAGGCGGCGGTGTGGCAGCACATGCCCCAAACAAGGACAACGCGATCAAATTCATGGAGTATCTGACAACAGCGCAGGCTCAGGAGTATTTTTCGGCAGGCAACGATGAATACCCGGCCGTTCCAGGTGTCGGCCTCAGCCCGTCTGTGGCACGTTTGGGGATGTTCCAGGCGGATATGGTTGACCTGTCCGCCGTTGCCAAAAACGTCCCCCAGGCACAGCAGATCTTTAACGAGGTCGGTTGGGAATAAAAGACTTATAACCAATACACTAGGGCGCGAACCTCATGTAGGTCGCGCCCTTTTTTATGGGCGACCGCGTCCAGCCAACTGGCGACACAGCAAGATCACAGGCACCAGCCCGATCCCCGCAATCACCAGCGATGGCACAGCCGCCCCCTGCAATCGTTCGTCACTGGCAAGGCGATAGGCCTGTACGGCCAACGTGTCATAGTTGAACGGGCGCATGATCAAGGTGGCGGGCAATTCCTTCATCACATCCACAAAGACAATCAGCATCGCGGTCAAAAGGCTTGGGGACAACAGCGGCACATGCACGCGGCGCAACGTGCCAAAAACACCCTGCCCCAACACGCGGCTGGCGGCGTCGATGTTTTCACTAATCGCCGTAATCCCGCCTTCATACGCCCCCAAGGCCGCAGCCAGAAACCGGATCATATAAGCCCCGATCAAGGCCCAGATCGATCCTGTGATCAACAGCCCCGTATCTATGTCAAAGCGCGCTTCCATGAAGGCATCCAACGCATTGTCAAAAGCGGCAAGCGGCACCAACAGCCCCACCGCGATCACCCCGCCCGGCACCGCATAGCCGATGCGCCCCAGATAGAGCGTCAGCCCTGACAAACGCCCCGGCACCACGCGGTAAAGCGTGCCAAGAATGATTGCCGCGCCCACCGTGACCAAGGCTGCGACACCAGCAAGGGTCAGCGAATTGGTGATGAACATGATGTAGCGGCGGCTGAACAGGTTTTGCTCTGATCCGATCGCCATCGTCAACAGGGCAAGCACGGGGATTACAACCCCCAACAGCACGGGACTGGCACACAAAGCCAGTGCCCCTGCCCCTGCACGGCGGCTGAGCACCATACGCGCCATCGGTCGGCTGCCGCGCGATGCATCGTATTTCGCGTCACCCCTGCTGGTGCGTTCCAGCACCGCCAAAAGCAAGGCAAAGGCCAGCAAACCCATCGAAAGCTGTGCAGCCGCTCCGCGGTCCGCCATCGAAAACCAGCTTGTGTAGATGCCCGTGGCAAAGGTTTGCACGCCAAAATAGGACACCGTGCCAAAATCCGCGATGGTTTCCATCGCTGCCAACAAGACCCCCGATGCAATGGCAGGCCGCGCCATGGGCAACGAGACCGTGAAAAACGCATTCATCGGTCCGCGCCCCAACGCGCGTGCGGCAAAAAACGGCGTGGCGTTCTGGGCAATGAAAGCCGCGCGCGCCAGCAAATAAACATACGGGTAAAGAACCAATGTCAGCATGATCGCCGCGCCGCCAAGGCTTCGGATTTCAGGAAACCAATAGTCGCGCGGCCCCCATCCCATCACCGCACGCAGGCTGCTTTGGACGATGCCGGGATGGTCCAGAACATGCGTATAGGCATAAGCCAGAACATAGGCGGGAAATGCCAAAGGCAGGACCAGCGCAATCTCGAAAAACCGCCGGCCGCGAAATTCTGTCATCGTGACAAGCCAGGCAGATCCCGTCCCGATTGCAAACGTCCCAATCGACACCAGCACCACCAACCAAAGCGTCGAAAGCGCATAGCGCCCCAAAACCGTTTCAACCAAATGCACAAGCGTATCAAACGATCCCGTCGTCGCCGCCAAAATCACCCCGAAATACGGCAGAGCACAAATCAGCCCGATGATCAGCGCAAGCAGGCTGAACCCTTTTTCAGAGGTGGTGAGCGGTCTGCGCGGCACGGTTGGATGGCCTTTTGGTGATGAGTGTCCCTGCCCGCTTGCATCGCTTTTCTGACCAAAGTTGTCAAGTTAGCCACGCCGCTAGCCAAGCGCATAGCCCGTGCCACGCACCGTGCGCACAGGATCATCCCCGCCGTGCTGACACAAGGACCTGCGCAAGCGCCCCACATGCACATCCACAGTCCGCGTATCGACATAGACCTCGCGGCCCCAAACACGGTCCAAAAGCATATCACGCGACCACACACGGCCCGGTTTTTCCATAAGTGTTGTCAGCAGACGAAATTCCGTTGGGCCCAGTTTGATCTCTTTCCCGTTGCGCGTCACGCGGTGGGTTTCGGGATCAAGTGTGATGTCTTGATATTCCAGATTTGTCCCAACCGTGGACGGGCGGACACGGCGCAACTGCGTGCGCACCCGCGCCATCAACTCGATCACGGAATAGGGTTTGACCATGTAGTCATCTGCACCTGTCTCTAACCCGCGGACCTTGTCGACGTCCTCGGCCCGTGCCGACAGCATGATGATCGGAATATCGCGCGTTTCGCTGCGGGATTTGAGCTGGCGGCACACCTCGATACCGCTCAGCTTGGGCAGCATCCAATCCAACAAAATAACGTCTGGGCACAATTCTTCGACCGCAAGAAGCGCATCATCTCCATGATCGGCGCTGGCCACGTCAAAGCCTTCGGCCTCAAGGTTGTAAATCAACACCTCGCGTTGGGCCATCTCATCCTCAACGACCAGCACACAGGGTTTTGCCGATGTGACCATCAACCGTTAACCAGGCTGCGCAGACGGATCATAAGCCGCGGCATTGTCTTTGGGGCGGTCCTCATCAGGCATCTCTCCCGTGACCTGATAAATCACCTGCTCGGCGATAGCAGTCACATGGTCGCCCATGCGTTCGACGTTTTTGGCAATGAACTGAAGGTGCATACAGCCCGTGATGTTGCGCGGATCTTCCATCATATAGGTCAGGAAATTGCGAAACAGGCTGTTATACATCTGATCGACATCTTCATCGCGGATGATCACGGCATTGGCCAGATCTGCATCGTTCTGGATATAGGCATCCAGCGCATCCTTGAGCATCAGTTCAACCTCGCGCGCCATGCGCCGCACCGATTTGGCCGCACCATTGGGCGGGTTGGCTTCGGCAAGCACGGCGGTGCGTTTGGCCATGTTTTTGGAATAATCCCCGATCCGTTCTAGATTGGAACTGATCTTCATCACCGACAGGATCGCACGCAGATCACGGCCCATGGGCGCGCGCAACGCAATCAGACGTGCGGCTTCCTGATTGATCTGTTCTTCCAGCGCATCGATCTTTTTGTCGTCGCTGCGCACATTGGCCGCAAGGTCCAGATCACGGGTTTCAAGGGCTTGGGCGGCCAGCTTGATCGAATGTTCAACCAACCCGCCCATCTTCATGATGTGCGATTGGATCCCTTCAAGATCGCGGTCATAGGCCGACAGAATATGCTGATCGTTCATGTCGTTTATCCAATCCGTCCAGTGATATAGCTTTCGGTGCGCGGGTCTTGGGGGTTGGTGAAAATCTGGCCCGTTTCGCCAAACTCCACCAGATTGCCCAGATGAAAGAACGCGGTTTTCTGACTGACCCGCGCGGCCTGCTGCATCGAGTGTGTGACGATCACAAGGCTGTAGTTCTTGCGCAACTCGTCCATCAGTTCTTCGACTTGCGCGGTGGCAATCGGGTCAAGGGCCGAACAGGGTTCATCCATCAACAACACCTCGGGTTCGGTCGCCACGGCGCGTGCGATGCACAACCGCTGTTGCTGCCCACCCGACAGCCCCGTGCCAGGCGCATCAAGGCGGTCTTTGACCTCGTCCCAGATGGCCCCGCGCCGCAGGGCCTTTTCGACGATTTCGTCCAACTCGGCCTTGTTTTTGGCCAGCCCGTGAATTTTGGGACCATAGGCGACATTATCATAGATCGACTTCGGGAACGGGTTGGGCTTTTGAAAGACCATCCCGACCTTGGCGCGCAGTTGCACCGGATCAACGGCCCTGTCGTAGATGTCTTCGCCGTCGATATGAATGTCGCCTTCCACACGGCAGATATCAATCGTGTCATTCATGCGGTTCAAGCAGCGCAAGAAGGTGGATTTGCCACAGCCCGATGGCCCGATAAAGGCGGTGACGGTCTTGTCCTCGATGTCGACATCAACGTCTTTGATGGCGTGATTGTCGCCGTAGTAAACCTGCACACCACGCGCAGAGATTTTTGTGTCTTGCGTCAAGATAGTCTCCGTAAATCCGAGGTCGTCCATGATGTCTGCCTTCCCCTACCAGCGGCGCTCAAAGCGGCGACGCAGGATGATTGCGATGATGTTCATTGTCATCAAGAACACCAGCAAAATAATGATACCGCCCCACGCGCGTTCATAAAAGGCAGGGTCCGAGCGTTTGGCCCATTCAAAGATTTGCGCAGGCATGGCCGAGTTGGGATCGGTCAGCCCCGACATGATGCTGTCGGGATAGTTCGAGGCAATAAAGCCCACCATGCCAATCAACAACAACGGTGCCGTTTCGCCCAAGGCCTGCGCCAGGCCGATGATGGTTCCGGTCAAGATACCTGGCATCGCCAGGGGCAGCACATGGTGAAACACCGCCTGCATCTTGGACGCCCCGACCCCCAAAGCCGCATCGCGGATTGAAGGCGGCACCGCCTTGAGTGCTGCCCGCGTCGAGATGATGATCGTGGGCAAGGTCATCAATGTCAGCACCAGCCCGCCCACAAGCGGTGCGCTGGCTTTCATCGACTGGATGCCCAGAACGCCGCCCGAAAACTGGATAAAGAACGCAAGGCCCAGAATACCGAACACAATCGACGGCACCGCAGCAAGGTTCGAGATATTCACCTCGATCAGATCGGTGAATTTGTTTTTGGGGGCAAATTCTTCCAGATAGATCGAGGTCGCCACGCCAATCGGCACCGACAAAAGCAGCACCACCAGCATCATAAACAGCGATCCAATCATAGAGACGCCCATGCCTGCCTGTTCAGGTCGGTTGCTTGAGGCATCCGCCCCCAGAATGAAATCGGCGTTAAAGCGTTTTTCGATCATGCCCGCGGCCAACATTTGATCCACCAGATCAAGATGCGCAGGGCTCAGGTTTTTGTCGCGGGCAAGGCTCTCGCGCGTGACACGCCCTTTCAGGTATCCGTCGACGCGGCTGGACGCCATGAAGTTAAACTCGACCGTCTGGCCAATCTGGTCGGGGTTGGCAATGACATACGCGCGCAGCTGGCCAATCGCACCTGTCGAAAGCAGTTGGCGCAGGGCCTTGCTTTTGGTGATCTCGGTCTCAAATCCATTGTCGACGATGCTTTGGCTCAGCGCATCGGCCAAAAGCGGATTGTAGCCAAAGGTCGACACCTTCTTGATCTGTTCGATGTCGCGCGCGCCGCTTTTGTCCAAACGGCTTTCCTGCAATTCGACGTTCAGGGTCACAAATGTTTGCTGGAACGCGCCTGTTCCACGGCTGATGATCGTGGTCAGCAACACCAGCAAAAACAGCAGACCGATGGCAATCGCGACAATGCCGTAAATTTTGAACCGCGCTTCGGCGGCGTTGCGCTTTTTGGTGCGGGCATCTTCGGTCAAAAGCGACGATGTGCGCGGCGCGCGGGAGATGTGGCTGGTGTCGGTCATCAGTCGTATTGCTCCCGGTATTTGCGCACGATGCGCAGGGCAAACACATTCAAGCCAAGGGTGATCACGAAAAGCGTCATCGCCAAGGCAAAGGCCACCAAAACCTCGGGGCTGGCGAAATCCGCGTCCCCCGTCAGCTGGCTGACGATCTTGGCGGTAACAGTTGTCATGGCATCAAACGGGTTCATCGACAGCCGTGCAGCGGCCCCTGCCCCCAAAACCACGATCATGGTTTCGCCAATCGCGCGCGAGGCCGCAAGCAAGATGGCCCCCACAATGCCCGGCAATGCCGCAGGCAAAACCACCTGTCGGATGGTTTCCGACGGCGTGGCCCCAAGCCCAAGCGATCCGTCCCGCATGGTCTGGGGTACCGCGTTGATAATATCGTCCGATAGCGATGACACGAACGGGATCAGCATAATGCCCATCACAAGGCCTGCGGTCATCACAGCCGTGCCGCCCTGCATCCAAGACACGCCAAGGCTGCCGCCATCACCAAAAATGCTGACCAGCAAGGGCCCCACGGTCAGCAAGGCAAACAGCCCGTAAACGATTGTCGGAATGCCTGCCAAAACCTCAAGCAGGGGTTTGGCCACCGCACGCACCTTCGGGCTGGCATATTCCGACAGGTAGATCGCGGCAAAAAGGCCAATCGGCACTGCAACGACCAAGGCAATCACGCTGATGTAAAGCGTGCCCCACAGCAGCGGGAACACCCCAAGCGACGAGCCGCCACCAAAACTGGGCGACCATGTCAGCGACAAAAAGAAATCCCGCGCGGGATAAAGCGAAAAGAAATCGATGGTGTTGAAGATCAGCGAAAAGACAATGCCAACCGTGGTCAGGATTGCCACGCAGGCGGCTGCCAACAACATCCCGCGCATGGTTTTTTCAACGGTATTTCTGGCGCGAAACTGCGGTGTGCTGCGTGCCAGCCCAAAGCCCAAGGCCGCAAGGGCCAGCACAATCAGGACCACACTGCGCCACAGGTTGCCTGTGCTTTGCGTGGTGCGATAGACCTGTGCCGCCGCAAGAACACCTGCATGCACATCAGATCCAAGCGCGACACCCGCCTGCCCCAGAACGGCGCGAATATCTGTGTCCTGGCTTACAAGATTGGCCGCGGCATCACGCGTGATCAGCCCTTGTTCGATGGCTTGATCCAACCCGTCCGCAACACGTTGCACATCCGACATCACAAGGCCAATGGTCTGCCCGTCTGGGATAGCCGCAGTGGGCAGGGCCTTGGTCGCCGCGTTGGTCACAATCTGCGGCTGTGCAAGCGACCAGACCGCAAAGGCGATCAGCGTCGGCACAAGCACCATCAACGCCGTGGCCATACCGTAATAGTTGGGACGCGAATGAAGCGCACGGATTTCGCCGTGCGCCAGTTGCATGACGCGCTTGCGCGACGCGGTGTAACCCGCGCCAGCAATGGCCAGAATGATCAAGAGCAAAAGACCTGACGACATTAACTGCGTCCCTTGTTCAAAAAAACCCGCGCGCCTGACGTCTCGGCGCGCGGGGGGATTGATATGGTTCTAGCTGCCCAGGCCCATGGTCTGCTCTTCGGCAATCATTGTTTGGGTGGCTTCAAGCTCAGGATCGGAAACCAAGCCGTATTCGGCCAGCGGACCGTCAGGACCGGCAACCTCATCCATCACGAAAAACTCTGCAAAGTCCTTGAGGCCCGGGATCACACCGATATGCGCTTTTTTGAGGTAGAAATACAGCGGGCGCGACACAGGATATTGCCCCGTTGCGATGCTTTCGACGGTCGGCACAACCCCTGCCATCGTAGCGACCTGAAGGCTGTCTGTGTTTTGCTCGTAGAACGCCAAACCAAAGACACCAATGCCATCCTTGTTGGCATCAATCCGCGCCAGTGTTTCGGTGTAATCGCCGTCAATATCTGTTGACAGACCATCTGTGCGCACGGCGATACAGGCATCTTCTGCATCATCTTCGGACATGCCCGCGGCAATCATCGCGTCAAAGGCACCTGTTGCTTCACACCCTACGGCCAGCACTTTTTCTTCAAACACTTCACGCGTGCCATGCTTGGTGCCCGGGATAAACGCCGCAATCGGTTGGGCTGGAAACGCAGGGTTCACATCGGCCCATGTCTGGTTGGGGTTGTCGATGATCGCACCGTCTTTGGCAATTTTGGGCGCAAGAGCCAAAAACCAATCGGCTTGGGTGAACTCAAAGGCATGACCATTCAGATCATTGGCAAAAACGATGCCGTCATAGCCGATGCGCACTTCGATAATATCGCTCACACCGTTGGCCGCACAGGTAGCAATCTCTTTTTCGCGGATCGCTCGCGATGCATTGGCGATATCGATTGTATTGGCGCCGACGCCCTCACAAAACCGCTTCAGGCCAGCCGAGGAGCCGCCTGATTCCACAACAGGTGTCGGAAAATCAAAGTTCTCGCCAAAGGCTTCGGCCACGATAGAGGCATATGGCAGAACCGTGGAAGAACCTGCGACCTGCACGTTGTCACGCGCAAATGCGGGTGCGGCGATGGCGCAAATGGCAATGGAAGAGACGGTAAGTTTTACGAAAGACATATGGGGCAGCTCCCTGTTTTGATATGTCACCAGGCCAAATAGCGACCTGATCTTCGAGTCGGTTTAGGCCCGTTTGCACAGAGTTTTGTGACAGTTGTGTAACGGTTTTATGACAGCACCGTTCGCTGCGTTAACCTGTTGATAATAGGTTGTAATTAAATTGGTGGTTTCTCGCGCTCTGCGCTCAGGACGCGGCAGATATTGGCAAAATGACATGAAAGGTGCTGCCGTGATTCACTTGGCTTTCAATCTCCAGCCGCCCGTTGTGGCGGTTGATGATGTGTTTGACGATCGCAAGGCCAAGCCCCGTGCCGCCCATCGCACGTGCACGGTGATCATCGACGCGGTAAAACCGTTCCGTCACACGCGGCAGATGCAGCGGATCAATGCCAACCCCCTGGTCGATGACCGAAATGGTCAACGCCTCGCGGCGCAAACGCGCGGCGTATTGCGGCCCCGTCAAATGGACCGTCACCGCGCTGTTTTCAGGGCTGTAAAGAACTGCGTTTTCCAAAAGGTTGCGCACCACTTGCGTCAGTTGCGCGGCATCGCCTGTCACCTCAAAACGACCATTCCCGCTTGGCATCACCAAGCGGGTGTTACGGGTTTGGGCCAGCGGCGTCACAAGCTGAACCGCATCCGCAATGACCTTTTGCACATCAACCATATCCGTCGGGCGCAACCGTTCATCGGCCTCCACACGGTTCAACGACAACAAATCACGCACCAAAGCATCCATGCGTCTGGCCTCGGTCTGCATCAGGTCCAAAAACCGCGCTTGGGCGTTTGGATCCTTGGCGGCAGGGCCTTGCAACGTCTCGATAAACCCAAGGATCGAGGTCAGTGGCGTTTTCAATTCATGGCTGACATCAGCCACAAAATCGCTGCGCATCTGTTGCGTGTTCTGTGCGTCTGTTTCGTCATGAAAACTGACGGCAAAGACGCTGGCACCGCCGATATCGAAAGGCGCACATTCCACGCGGTAGGTTACATCGCTTTGCGCAATCGTCGACAAAAACGGTGCGCTGGCGACATGTTTTTGCACCAAGGCGCGCTCAATCGCGTCCAAGGCGGGCGGTTGGCGCAGGGCTGTGATGTAGTGGCGACCTGTAATGCCATTGCCCAAAATCTCTTGGGCAGGCGCGTTTGCGGCCAATATGCGCCCGTCCTCGTCCAACAGCAGCGTCGGCAGCGGTAAAACCCGCAGAAAATTCGCCAACATTTGGGTCGTGTTCATCGTAACACCCTTTGGGTTATCCGCGCAGCGCCTATGAAAAATGCAACCTAGGTGCGAATTTCTTGGAACCTTTCGCCTAAATGGTGTATTTAGGTTATGGGGCGAGGTTGTGAGAATTGGGACCAATGTGCAATAGCAAGAGACACGCAAACCACTGCGTGCGCCAAAAGTGTGGCATGGATTTCAGCCAGACACAGATGCCAGACCATGTTCTGATCCTTGGTTACGAAATGCCCGTCCTGCCGCCGTGCGAGACATGCAATTATCAAGACCTCACGCAGTTTCAACATGCCAGCTTTTCGCAGTTCGCGAAATTGCACACGGCCGAAGACCTGCCCCCCTTGGTCGTGTCCAGCCTTTTTGATACGCGCGGCGATGCGTTTGAGGTCGCCACAACGCTGAATGCCCTGGCCTTCAAGGGGGAATATTGCGTGATGGCGCCGCCACTGGCGCAGCGCAAAGTTGTGTTGCGCGAATTGCAAAAGGCCGCACCGGATGTGGACATATCACTGATCACCCTGCCAGAGCTTGCGGATGCTTAGACAGCGTCCAGCGCCTTGGTAAATTCTGCGATCAGCAGTTCGGCATCTTCGACCCCGACAGAAATCCGAAAAAACCCTTCGGGCATACCAAGCGCCAATCGATCCTGCACGCTCAGCGCACGGTGCGACGATGTGGCCGGTTGGGACAATGTTGTGCCGATATCCCCCAAGGTTGGCGCAAACGCCACATTGTCCAAAGCGCCCACAAACGCGTTTGTTTCTGCGCGTTCGCCCCTCAGAATGAAACTCACCATATTGCCGGCATTGTCGCCAACGAGCGCGCGCACGCGGTTATGATCGGGGTGATCTGTTCGGCCCGGGTAGAGCACTTTTTCGACCTTGGGGTGCAGGGCCAATGCATCTGCCAATCGTGCGGCGTTGTCTTGGGCCCGATCAAAACGAAGCTCAAACGAATAAAGGCCGCGTTCGGCAAGCCAGCAATCAAATGGTGACGGCGTCAAACCCCATGTCACGGATTTGAGCAACATCGCATCGCGCATCTGTGGCGTGCGGGCCGCGACATATCCAAGCGTGACGTCCGAATGTCCGGCAAGCAGTTTTGTCACCGAATGGACAACAACATCGGCGCCAAAGTCAAAAGCACGAAAGCCGCGCGGCGTTGTGAATGTGTTATCGATCACCAACAGCACACCACGGTCCCGACAGAGTTTGGCGATCTCTTCGATGTCGGCCACGCGCAGGGTCGGGTTGCTGACGACCTCAAGCAACACCAGCTTGGTGTCGGGTCGCATGGCCGCGGCAAAGGCATCGGCATTGGTGGGATCGGCCACGCTTGTTGTGATGCCAAGGGCGGGCAGATCTTCGTGCATCATACGCAGGCTGCGCCCGTAAAGCTGATCGCCGCCAAGCACATGATCGCCCGCACGGCACAGCCCAAGCATGACAGCAGAAATCGCCGCCATACCGCTGCCCGTGATGAAGCCTTCGCCCATCTGCGGCGTCACACCTTCCAGCTGGTCAATCTTGCGTGCCAGAACATCGGCATTGGGGTGCCCTTCGCGTGCATAGGTGTAGCCCTGTGCGCGGCCTTCGTATTGCGCGTCCAGCGCATCGGGGGTGTCGCTGGAATAGACAACAGACGGTTGCAACGGTGTAACGACAGCGCGGCTGGAGCTGTCGGGAAACGGCATGCGCCGCACAATGGATGGGGTGTCGGTCATAGCTTTTTCAGTCCTTTGGCGAAACGCGCCGCATTTTTCTGATACCCAAGGGCGGACAGGGTCAGCCCGTTGATCGCAGCGTCATCAAGGGCGCGCACGACTTTACCAGGGGCTCCCATCACCAGCGATCCATCGGGAATAACCTTGCCTTCGGTGACCAAGGCCCCTGCCCCGATCAGACAGTTCTTCCCAATCACCGCCCCGTTCAGCACCGTTGCGCCCATCCCGATCAGGCTGTTGTCGCCGATGATGCAGCCGTGAAGAATTGCCTTGTGACCGATGGTGCAGTTTTCCCCGATCATCAGCGGATAGCCCATATCGGTATGCAGCACGCTGCCTTCTTGCACATTTGAACCGCGGCCCACGGTGATACGTTCATTGTCGCCGCGCAGCGTTGCACCGAACCAGACAGAGGATGCAGCCTCAAGCACGACATCGCCAATCACATTGGCGTCCGCGGCCACCCATGCATCTGCGGCGATCTGCGGTTGGGTTCCATCAAGAGCGTAAATGGTCATTGGCGGGCCTCAAATTCTGCGTTCAAGCCGCGCACAATATCTGCCAGATTTGGCTGCTGGCTCAGGCGCATGCGCTCGGCGCTGATGATGGTTTTCAGTTTGGCTTCGGTTACGTCCAGATCGTCGTTGATCAGAACATAGTCATATTCGGGCCAGTGGCTGATTTCGTCGCGGGATTTTTTCATCCGCCCGGCGATCACCTCATCGCTGTCCTGGGCGCGGTTGCGCAAACGGCGCTCCAATTCTGCGATGGAGGGTGGAAGGATGAAAATGGACAGCGCATTGCGCCCCAGACGCGAATTGCGGATTTGTTGTCCGCCTTGCCAATCAATGTCGAACAGCACGTCGCGGCCCGCGGCAATCGCGGCTTCAACAGGTGCACGGGGGCTGCCGTAAAGATTTGTAAAGACCTCGGCATGTTCCAGCATGTCACCATCGGCCACCATCTGTTCAAACCGTTCGCGGGTTTCGAAATAGTATTGCACACCGTGGCTTTCGCCTGTGCGCGGCGGCCGCGTGGTGGCCGATACGCTGAATGACAAGCTGGCGTCCCATTTCATCAACCGCCCTGCCAAAGTGGATTTCCCCGCGCCCGAGGGCGAAGACAGGATGATCAAAAGACCGCGTCGGTCGGCAGCTTGGGACATGGGGTTACTCCAGATTTTGGATTTGCTCGCGCATCTGGTCGATGACGAGTTTGAGGTCCAGACCAATGGCCGTCAGCTCAGCATGTTGGGCCTTGGCGCACAGGGTATTTGCCTCGCGGTTGAACTCTTGGCTCAGGAAATCGAGCTTGCGACCGATGGGACCGTCCGTTGCCAACAGATCGCGCGCAGCAGCGATATGCGCGCGCAGGCGGTCCAGCTCTTCAGTGACATCGGCTTTGACCGCGATCATGGCAATTTCCTGGGCAACGCGCTCTGGCTCGGCGGTGTCGGCCACGCGGTCCAGCGCGGTTCTGAATCGTGCGTCCATATCCGCGCGGCGGCGATCCTGAAGGGCGTCTGCGTCCGCCGTAAGCTTTTCGATGGTGCTGACCTGACCCGATACAACCTGTGCCAGACGCGCCCCTTCAGCGGCACGGTTGGCATTGAACGCGGCGATCACCTCGTCCAGATGGGCAAGAATTGCATTCAAAAGCGGCTTTGTGTCCTGATCGGCAGCGGTGGTCTCCAGCACCCCGCGTTGGGCCAAAACCTCAACAGTCGAAGGCGCAACGGTGGTGACATCCGCATCCATCGCGGCTTGTTCAATATGCGCCAGCGCTTTGAGAACGGCGCCAAGTGCGGCTTCGTTGATACGCGGTTGGGCCAGTGTTTCATCGCGCGTGACACGGGCATTCAGCGTGACATTGCCCCGCGCCATTGCCGCGGCCACCTTTTTGCGGGCGCCGTCTTCCAGCCCTGTCATCCAGTCGGGGACGCGCAAACGCACATCAAGGCTTTTGCCGTTGACCGCCCGCATATCCCAGGTCCATGTGATATCGCCTGCCGCACCACTGGCATTGGCAAAGCCTGTCATCGAATGGCGCGTGACCTGTGGCATGGGCTGATCCTTAATCCGTTTGCCCCCTCTCTTGCCGCCAAATGCGCCGCGCCGCAAGGGTTGTGCTGATCCTTTAACGCTTTGGTAAGCATTAACCATTTGGTAAGAAAGAACGCCAAATCTGGGGCGGGTTGTGTCATACACAGATCAACCGAAAACAAAGGGTTCGAGACGATGAGGCAGACAATGGGAGACGGGCAAGCATCGGCAGAGGCCAAGGCAGTTGTGTCGATTTTCGAATACAACCGCAATCTGCGCTACCCTGCGATTGATACGGTTGAGGCCTATTGGCAGGGGTTGCGACATGGTCAGACCATTCCAGCCCGACGCGACGTGAACCCCCGCGGGATCGAGAACGCCTTGGAATATGCGTTTATCGCAGAACGGATTGCGCCAGGAATTGCGCGGCTGCGGTTGGCGGGGATGCACCTGAGCGATCTGTTGGGGCTGGAAGTGCGCGGGATGCCGCTGGCCAGTTTCATTGAACCGCAAGACCGTATTCGGCTGTCTGACGCGCTTGAGACGGTCTTTGCCCAACCTTCGGTGGTTGAGATGACGCTTCGGTCTGAAGGCCGCATTGGTCAGCCGCCTTTGGATGGAAAGATGATCCTGCTGCCGCTGCTGGATGATGATAGGCAGGTCACGCGCGTCTTGGGCGCTTTGGAAACGCGTAGCAAACTGGGACGCGCGCCGCGCCGTTGTACGATTTGCGATGTGTCTGTTCGCCCTGTTGAGACAGATGCGCCGCGACCCGTTCCAAACGCGCAAGACCGTGCCGCAAAACTGGAACGTGAGCTTGCGACCGTGCGTGAGATCCATGCCAAACGTGCGCTGGACGAAAAGCGCCCTGCGCTCACTCTGATCGACTGTCAAAGTTAATGTGATACATTAACTTAAAGCCATAACTTACTGATAAAACAGGCTCCGTAAGATACGGAGCCTTTCTCTTGTTTGCGGAACAAAACCGTTAGCTTGCAGCGGCCTGACGGGCATCTGCGCGGCGGTTCGACAGCTCTTCCGACACCAGGAAGGCCAGTTCCAGCGCTTGGCTGGCGTTCAGACGTGGGTCACAGGCTGTGTGATACCGTGCCGACAGGTCTTCGTCGGTGACGGCGCGGACACCGCCGGTGCATTCGGTCACGTCTTTGCCTGTCATTTCAAAATGCACACCGCCCGGGATGGTGCCTTCGGCGGCGTGGATGCCAAAGAATTCGCGCACTTCGCGCAGCACGCTGTCAAAGGGGCGCGTTTTGTAGCCAGAGGACGATTTGATGGTGTTGCCGTGCATCGGATCACAGGACCAAAGCACATTGGCCCCTTCCTGCTTTACAGTCTTGATCAGCCGTGGAAGATGATCGCCCACGCTGCCTGCCCCAAACCGCGCGATAAGCGTCAGACGACCAGCTTCGTTTTCGGGGTTCAGTTTGGACATCAGAACCTTGAGATCCTCTTCGGTTGTGGTCGGGCCACATTTCAAACCGATCGGGTTTTGCACGCCGCGGCAGAATTCGACATGCGCCCCATCGGGCTGGCGCGTGCGATCGCCGATCCAGATCATATGACCCGAGCCTGCGATGGGCAGACCTGTGGTGCTGTCTTCGCGGCACAACGCTTCTTCATATTCCAGCAGCAGCGCTTCGTGGCTGGTGTAGAAATCCACGGCCTGCAGCGTATGCGCTGTTTCCTGATTGACGCCTGCGGCCTTCATAAAGTCGAGCGTATCGCTGATGCGGTCGGCCAGATCACGGTATTTCGCGGCTTTTTCACTTTCGGTAAAGCCAAGCGTCCAAGCGTGGACCTGATGCACATCGGCATAGCCGCCTGTCGAAAACGCCCGCACAAGGTTCAGCGATGCGGCGGCTTGGGTGTAGGCCTGCAACATGCGCTGCGGATCGGGGATGCGCGCTTCTGGCGTGAAGTCGAAGCCGTTGATGATATCACCGCGGTAGCTTGGCAGTTCGACATCCGATTTCACCTCGGTGGGTGCCGACCGTGGTTTGGCAAATTGTCCTGCCATACGGCCCACTTTGACCACAGGCACCTTTGCGCCATAGGTCAGAACCATCGCCATTTGCAGCATGACTTTGAAGGTATCGCGGATGGTGTCGGCACTGAATTCAGCAAAGCTTTCGGCGCAATCGCCGCCTTGCAACAAAAACGCTTCCCCCCGCGAGGCAGCCGCCAGTTCACTGCGCAGGCGGCGCGCTTCACCGGCAAAGACCAAAGGGGGATAGCGGCGCAACTGGGCCTCGACATCGGCCAATGCGGCTGCATCGGTATAGTCGGGCATCTGCACGCGGGGTTTGTTGCGCCATGCGGTTTTTTGCCAGTTGCTCATCGTCCTAAGTCCCTTGTGGAATGGGTAACATCTATTGCTGTGGCCCCGCCGTTAGCGATACCACGCACCTTTGTTAAACGAGCTTGTGGATAAGGCCAATGGGTCATGTGCGGGCAAAACGGGTTTTTCGCTTATAGATGACGCAGCGCAGCATCGAATTGCTCTTGAAAAGCGGTGCCAAAACTGAGCAGGCTTGACCACGATACGCCTGCAAAAGGTTTGCACCATGAGCGAAACGCGCACGACAGTTCCCGTCACCGCCCCCAATAAGCCGAAACGGTTTGTCTTTGTTTTGCTGGATAATTTCAGCATGTTGTCTTTTTCGGCCGCGGTTGAGGCCTTGCGGATTGCGAATCGTATGGCCGGTAGCGTGCTCTATTCGTGGCATCTTGTTGGTGAAGGTGGCGATATCGTCAAATGCTCTGCGGGGATTTCCTATGTGGTGGATGCCGATCTGGAAGAACAGCTGCGCGATGACGTGGTTGTTTTGTGTGGCGGCATTGATGTGCAGGCGGCAACAACCAAGCGGTTGTTGAACTGGATCCGCCGTGAAGCGCGGCGCGGCGTCACAATGGCGGGGCTGTGCACAGCGGGCTATTCGCTGGCCAAAGCGGGATTGCTGGATGGAAAGAAAGCCACAATCCATTGGGAAAACTCCGACAGTTTTGCCGAAGAGTTTGAAGAGGTCGAATTGACCAAATCGGTGTTTGTCATGGACGGCAACCGTTACACGACCGCCGGTGGAACTGCATCGATTGATCTGATGCTCAAGCTGATTGCCAATGACCATGGTGAAGAGCTGACAAACGCGGTGGCCGATCAGTTGATCTATAGCTCTATCCGCACCGATCAGGACACACAGAGGCTGTCCATTCCCACCCGAATTGGCGTGCGTCATCCGAAACTGAGCCAAGTGATCCAGATGATGGAAGCCAATATCGAAGAGCCGATAAGCCCGTCGATCCTGGCCAAGGAGGTCGGCATGTCGACGCGCCAGCTGGAACGGCTGTTTCGCCGCTACCTGAACCGCAGTCCCAAGCGCTACTACATGGAATTACGCCTGCAAAAAGCGCGCAACCTGCTGATGCAGACGGATATGAGTGTGATCAATGTGGCGCTGGCCTGCGGGTTTGCGTCGCCGTCGCATTTCTCCAAATGCTACCGCTCGCATTACCAGACCACGCCTTACAGGGAGCGCGGTGCGCAAGCAGCGCGGCTGTCGATATAGCATCCTACCCGAAATTGCGCGAGGTGGAGGTGATTGCCCAGGCGGATCGTCACCCCCACGCCAATGATCTGGACAGGCTGGCGGCGCGGTTTGTGCATCGGTTTGATGTGCCCCATGTGCCCTTTCCGTCGCTGCGCAACACCTGTGAACCGGCATTTCCAGCGCTGGATCACCCCGACTGGTATTTCCGCAATGATCTGTCGTTGCCGTTCAAATCGACAGGTGTCGCGGTACGCGGCACGACGATCTGGGAGGGCCGTGCGCTGTGTCTGTGTGATGAAGGTGGATTGATCTATGGGGCACAATTTCGGGGCAGCGTGGTCGGCCATGACCTGCTTCAAACAAAACACTGGCACATCAAGAGCCTCGGGGGCTATCTGATTTTGCGATATTTCGATGCGATGCAAAAAGCGCTGAACACGCAGGTCGATATCGACAAGAATATCAACGCGCGGCAGAACGAGCCCCCAGAGTTCTGGGCGCAGGTGAGCGCCTATTTTCTGATGCTCGGTGATGGATTTTGGCAATCGCTGACTGATTGGCTGGACGACACACCCGCGGCGCAGGACATAAGCAAGGCCTTATTCGCAGGACGCGCAGCAAGTGGCCCTTGGTTTGAACGTGAGATACGAAAGGATTTAGCAAGCTACGCGAGCAGTATCCTCACGCGCGCTTACATGAAGGGACCCAAATGAGCGGGCAAGCCCGCACATCATACTTTGTTGGGGCGCTGCCCCAAACCCCGAGGTATTTCGACAACAATGAAGATCACGGGGTCAATCGATAGACGGTGCCGTTGCCGACGCTGATGAACAGGATTGATCCATCGCGGGCTTGGGTGATGTCGCGCACGCGGCTGGTTTGGGGGGTCTGGATTTGTTCCACTTCGCGGACGGGGTTGGTGGACAGGCGTGCAATGTAATCGAATTTGAGACTTCCGACCAAAAGATCGCCCTGCCATTGGGGAAATGCGCTGCCTGTGTAGGCCAAAAGACCGGATGGGGCGATGCTTGGGTCCCAGTAGAATTCGGGCTGTTCCATCCCGTCTTGCGTTGTGCCTTCGCCGATGCGCGCGCCCGAATAGTGGCGCCCGTAGCTGATGACGGGCCAGCCGTAATTGTTGCCAGCGCCGATCCGATTGACTTCATCGCCACCACGCGCGCCGTGTTCTGCGGTCCATAGGGTGCCATTTGCGTCAAAATCGGCCCCTTGCGGATTGCGATGTCCAAAGCTGAAGATCTCGGGCAGCACATCATCGCGGGCCACAAACGGATTGTCATTGGGGATGCGCCCGGCGCGGGTGACGCGGATGATCGCGCCATTGTGGTTGGTGGTATCTTGCGCACTTGGGCGGTCCCCGCGATCCCCGATTGTGACGTAAAGCATGCCGTCAGGGCCTTCGACCACGCGGCTGCCAAAATGCCGCCCGCCGCGGCTGCCGGCCTTTGCGACAAACAAATCGCGCACGTTGCGCAGACGTGTGCCATCGGCGCTGAGCGTGCCTACGGCGAGTGCTGTCCCTTCGCCGCGTCCCTGGGGTTTGGCATAGGTCAGAAATACCTCGCGGGTTTGTGCAAAATCACGCGGGAGGGTTACATCAAGCAGACCGCCCTGCCCGTTGGCCGAGACCTGCGGCACGCCCCGCACGTTTTGCGCAGTGCCATCCGCGATATGCAAAAGCCGGCCGTCCCGTTCGGTGACAAGAAATGCGCCGCTTGGCAGCTCCTCGACCGCCCAAGGGGTATCAAGCCCTGTCACAACGGGGGTAAACGTCAAAGCCGCTGCGGCTTGGGTCCAAAGAATTGCCGCACCTGTTGTGATCCACCGCATCGTAATTCTCCTCTTGGTTGCGAATGATATGGGGGCGCGGTGTGGTAAGGTCAAATCGACTGCGCTCCGCGATGATTTCGGGCGAAATCCCTGCGTAACTTGGGTCTTATTTGGGTTTTAATTTTCAAAACAGCGGCCTAACTTATCGACTGGAACAAAATCCAACTGGGAGAGAAAAATGAAAAAACTATTGATGGCAACCGCTTTGACAGCCGTTGCAAGCACGCCTGCTTTGGCGGACGGGCATTCCGAAATTAAGCTGGGCGTCATTCTTGGCTTCACAGGTCCGATTGAATCGCTGACACCGTCGATGGCGGATGGCGCGGAATTGGCCATGAAAGAAGTGACCGACAGTGGCCTTTTGCTGGGCGGCGCATCGGTGATGCCTGTCCGCGCGGACAGCACATGTGTTGATGCCGCAGCTGCGACAGCGGCCGCAGAACGCCTGATCACCGCAGATGGCGTCAAGGGCATTATGGGGGCCGACTGTTCGGGTGTGACAGGTGCCATTCTGGCCAACGCCGCGCTGGCCAATGGTATCGTCATGATCTCGCCTTCGGCCACATCGCCCGGCCTGTCTGATGCAGAAGACAATGGCTTGTTCTTCCGCACTGCCCCGTCGGATGCGCGCCAGGGTGTCGTGATGACCGAAGTGTTGCTGGAAGAAGGCATCAACGAGGTTGCGCTGACATATACAAACAATGACTACGGCAAAGGTTTGGCCGATGCGTTCCAGACCGCCTATGAAGCTGCGGGCGGCACAGTCACGATCTCGGCAGCCCACGAAGATGGCAAAGCGGACTATTCGGCTGAAGTTGGTGCACTGGCATCTGCGGGTGGCGAGCGTCTGGTTGTGGCGGGTTACGTTGACCAAGGTGGGTCTGGCGTTGTGCGCGCGGCACTGGATTCAGGCGCATTTGATACGTTCCACTTCCCCGACGGCATGATCAGCGCCAAGCTGGCAGAGAACTTCGGTGACGAGATCGAAGGCTCGACGGGTCAGCACCCCGGCACGGACAGCCCCGGTGTGGCGATGTTTGGCGAGATGGTCGGCGATGCATTTGATAGTACATCGCCGTTTACACCAGAAAGCTATGACGCGGCTGCGTTGATGATGTTGGCGATGCAAGCGGCAGGGTCTGCTGAACCTGCTGACTACAAGGCAACGGTCATGGACGTGGCCAACGCGCCAGGCGTCAAGATCTTCCCCGGTCAGTTGGCGGCGGGTCTTGCGTTGCTCGAAAAGGGCATCGACATCGACTATGTCGGCGCAACATCTGTTGAGTTGATCGGCCCGGGTGAATCTGCTGGTAACTACCGCCAGATTGTTATCGAGGGTGGTGAAATCACCACGGCGAAATACCGCTAACCTTCGGCAAAACAACATCAGACAGCGCGGCTTTTGTCGCGCTGTTTCAATAAGATAGGGCGCGTTATTAAACCGCGCATGGGGACGTGGATGATTAAGGTAGAAAACCTTTCCAAGCATTTTGGCGGCTTTCGCGCCGTAGATGGCGCATCGCTTGAAATTGCACAGGGCTCAATCACGGGGCTGATCGGCCCCAATGGTGCGGGAAAAACCACTCTTTTCAATGTGATCGCAGGTGTTCTTGAACCAACAGGTGGCCGCGTGACCATGGCGGGCGAGGACATAACGGGACTGCCCCCGCACAAGCTGTTTCACAAAGGTTTGCTGCGCACCTTCCAGATTGCGCATGAATTTTCGTCCATGTCGTGCCGCGAAAACCTGATGATGGTCCCTGGTGGGCAGACCGGCGAGACCCTTTGGAACACGTGGTTTGGCCGCAAACGGATCGCAGATGAAGAACGCGCCTTGCGTGCCAAGGCCGATGAGGTGTTGGAATTTCTTACGATCAGCCATCTGGCCGATCATAAGGCGGGTCAGGTCTCGGGCGGGCAAAAAAAGCTGCTGGAACTGGGACGCACGATGATGGTGGACGCCAAGATTGTCTTTCTGGACGAAGTCGGCGCTGGCGTGAACCGCACACTTCTGAACACCATCGGTGATGCGATCATCCGTTTGAATAAGGAACGTGGCTACACCTTTGTCGTGATCGAACACGACATGGATTTTATCGGACGGTTGTGTGACCCCGTGATCTGTATGGCCGAAGGCAAGGTTTTGGCCGAAGGCACATTGGACGAGATCAAAGCCAACGAACAGGTGATCGAGGCCTATCTTGGCACTGGGTTGAAAAATAAGGACAAAGTAGAGGCATGAGCGATCCTTTCCTGATTGGACGCGAGATGACGGGCGGCTATGGCAAGGGCCCCGACATTCTGCACGACTGCACCATCGGCGTTGAAAAAGGTGAAATTGCCGTGATTGTCGGCCCGAATGGGGCGGGCAAATCGACAGCCATGAAAGCCGTGTTTGGCATGCTGGATGTGCGCAGCGGCGCGGTGATGCTGGACGGTGAAGACATCACCGCCCTCACCCCGCAAGCGCGCGTGCGCAAGGGCATGGGGTTTGTGCCCCAGACATCCAACATCTTTACCTCGATGACCGTTGAGGAAAATCTTGAGATGGGCGCATTTATCCGCACCGATGAGATCAAGCATACGATGGAGCAGGTCTATGAGCTGTTCCCGATCCTGCGCGACAAGCGCAATCAGGCCGCAGGCGAGCTGTCGGGCGGTCAACGCCAGCAGGTCGCCGTGGGGCGTGCGCTGATGACCCAACCCACCGTGCTGATGCTGGACGAGCCGACCGCAGGAGTCAGCCCGATTGTGATGGACGAGCTGTTTGATCGGATCATCGAAGTGGCCCGAACAGGGATTTCGATCCTGATGGTCGAACAGAATGCCCGCCAAGCGCTTGAAATCGCTGACAAAGGGTATGTTCTGGTTCAGGGCCGCAATGCGTTTACGGACACAGGCCAAGCGTTGTTGAACGATCCCGAAGTTCGCAAATCTTTCTTGGGCGGGTGATCGTTATGAAAAAATCCCTAATCCTAATGTGTTACCTTAGCTTTGCCGCGCAACCTGTTGTGGCTAATGAAAATAACATCAGCTTGCAATGCACGTTCACGCAAGAATGCGTGATAGGCGAGACCTGTCAGAGTACTGATTTCAAGGCAAGCCTGTCGCTGACAGAGGAGGCGCAAAACGCCATTATCTCGGTCGCCAATGGCGTGATGACGACCGATGCCGAGACGCTTACACTGCGCGGACTGTCACGAGACGGGCAACTGTCGCTCAATGGTGCTGGCGTGTTCCCCGTATCTCATCATTTCACGGTCTGGTCCGACGCACAGGCGACCTACACCACCCACATCTCATCCGAATTCAGCGTTACCTATATGGGATCATGCCAATGACCGATTTTCTGAATGCAATCGTTGCGCTTTCCAATTTCGTGCTGATCCCGGGTTTGGCGTATGGCGCGCAGCTGGCGCTTGGTGCGCTTGGTGTCACGCTTATCTACGGCATCCTGCGGTTTTCCAACTTCGCCCACGGCGACACGATGGCCTTTGGGGCGACTATGACCATCCTGATCACCTGGGGCTTCCAAGCGGCGGGTATCACGGCAGGCCCATTGCCCACGGCGCTTTTGGCCCTGCCCTTCGGGATTTTGGCGACCATTGGGTTGGCCCTTTTGACCGACAAAACGGTGTATCGGTTTTACCGCACACAAAAGGCAGCCCCCGTGATCTTCGTGATCGTGTCGATGGGTGTGATGTTCATCATGAACGGTATCGTGCGCTTTATCATCGGCCCTGACGAACAACGGTTTTCGGACGGCGAACGCTTCATCGTGTCCGCCCGTGATTTCAAGGAATGGTCAGGCCTGCGCGAAGGGCTGGCCATCAAAACAACCCAAGGCATCACTGTGGTTGTCGCTGTGATTTGCGTGACGGCCCTGTTCTATTTTCTGAACAAGACACGCACAGGCAAATCCATGCGCGCCTATTCCGACAACGAAGACCTTGCACTGCTGTCAGGCATCAATCCCGAACGCGTTGTCATGGTGACATGGATCATCGTGGCATCGCTGGCCTGCATTGCGGGTGTGCTTTACGGGCTGGATAAATCCTTCAAACCCTTTGTCTATTTCCAGCTTCTGCTGCCCATCTTTGCCAGTGCGGTTGTCGGGGGGCTTGGCAATCCACTTGGTGCCATTTTCGGAGGGTTTCTTATCGCCTATTCCGAGATCTTCATCACATACGCATGGAAGAAGGTGCTGGTCTATCTGATGCCTGAAGCGCTTGAGCCAAGTGGCCTCGTCCAGCTTTTGTCGACAGATTACAAATTCGCCGTCAGCTTCGCGATCCTTGTGGTGGTGCTGCTGTTCAAACCAACGGGTCTTTTCAAGGGGCAATCGGTATGACGCGGTCGCTTACGAATATCGCGCTCTTTGCGGGCGTTGCATGTCTTATCTTGCTAACGGGGTTCACCTCGTCGTGGAACTCAGCTTTGCTGATCATCAACATGGGGCTGATCAGTGCGATCATGGCCATTGGCGTGAACCTGCAATGGGGGTTCGCGGGGCTGTTCAACATCGGGATCATGGGGTTTGTGGCCCTCGGTGGATTGGCCGCGGTTCTGGTCTCTGAGCCGCCGACCGAAGGCGCGTGGGGCGCTGGTGGCTTTCAGGTGATCGGTGCATTGCTATTGGGCTTTGCGACCGTGGCGCTGACGGTGTTTGTGCGCGCCAAGACATCGGGGCGCCTACAAACCATCGCAACGCTGGTGATCCTGATTGGCGGGTTTTTCCTCTATCGCGCCGTCTTCGATCCCGCGGTCGAGGCGATTGAAGCCATCAACCCTGCCCTTCAAGGCAACCTTGGTGGTTTGAACCTGCCCATCGTGCTGGCTTGGCCTGTGGGCGGGCTGTTGGCCGCTGGTGCCGCATGGATCATCGGAAAGACAGCGCTTGGGCTGCGATCTGACTATCTGGCGATTGCAACGCTTGGTATTTCAGAGATCGTCATCGCCGCGCTGAAAAACGAGGACTGGCTGGCACGCGGCGTCAAGAATGTGATCGGGCTTGACCGCCCCCTGCCAAACGAAATCGACCTGCAACAAGACCCGGCGTTCATCGAACAGGCCGCAGGCTTGGGCCTTGATCCGGTGACCGCGTCGACGCTTTACGTGAAACTGGGGTATTCGTTGATGTTTACGGCCGTTCTGGTGCTTATCTTTGTGGCCGCACAGCTGGCGCTGAACTCGCCCTGGGGCCGTATGGTGCGGGCGATCCGTGACAACGAAGTTGCAGCCCGTGCAATGGGCAAAGACGTCACCGCACGCCATCTGCAGATCTTCATCCTTGGATCGGCCATTTGCGGTGTCGCAGGGGCCATGATGGTCACGCTGGACGGACAGCTGACGCCCGGCACCTACCAACCACTGCGCTTTACCTTCCTGATCTGGGTGATGGTGATCGTGGGTGGATCGGGCAACAACTACGGCGCGGTTCTGGGCGGCTTTCTGATCTGGTTCCTATGGGTGCAGGTTGAACCCTACGGCGCGGCCTTGATGGGGTTTGTGACAGCACCCATGCCTGATGCATGGTGGCTCAAGGATCATCTGATCGAAAGCGTGGCCTATATGCGCCTGTTTACCATGGGTCTGATCTTGCTCTTGATGCTGCGGTTCTTCCCCCGTGGCCTTATTCCAGAGCGGTAGGACGATAGCAAAAGTCCTGACAATTTTATCTGTCAACGCCACTTTAACAGCTTCACGCACATCCTTGGGCACACCAACTGCCCAAGGATTTTTTCATGCACCGCCTGTTGACCGCTGCCCTTTTACTGCCCCTTGCCGCTTGTAGCGGAATTGAACGAACGCTTGATTACATCGAAGCCGCAGAAGACACCGAAGCGCTGATTTCCGATCTTGGCGATATGTCCAACACCCGTTTTTCGGAAATGGACGACCTTGCGAATATGAACGCAACCGCCACTTTTCAGGGCAATGCAGCGGTCTGCGCGCCGATGCCCAACTGCACCAACGCAATGGTCGGTGACTTACAGCTTACAGCAGATTTTGGCCAAGGAAGCCTGTCTGGAAAGGCCGATAACTTCCTGAACTACAACACAAACTCCGAAAACGTGTCCAATGTTCAAGGCGAGATTATCTTTTCAAATGGCGACATCGGGTTTGATGGCCCCAACACCTACACGGCCGATATGCAAGGCAGCCTGACATCTGGAAGTCTGGAGGTTGCGGTCGACGGCGCCATGACTGGCACCTTCAAAGGCACCCCGATCGCAGGCCTGACGGGGGCATCCGAAACGGGCGCCGTCGTCGTGAATGGCAACCGTTTCGGCAAGATCATTATTGGCGCTGAAATCCTGTTGGATTGATTGCGCCTATTGCAAGCGCATGTTGCTGATGCTGGCGCGGATCATGCTGTCGGTGTCATCGCTGTCGGCGGACACGGCCATACCAAGCAGCTTTCCAGGTGCGCCACCAAAGGCGCGCGCATAATCTGATGCAAGGTTGACGCTTTCGCTGTTTTGCCCCGTGCCCGCCTGCCGCAAGGCCACGGTCACGGCCTGACCGGGCGCATAGGGGCTTTGCAACACAGCCCCACGCCCATGATTGCCGCCCCAAGCATATTGCAAGACGCGCACATCCTTGTTCGAAAGCAGTTTGCGGATACCTGCGCCAGACAACGCCCGTGCCTGATCATCGGGCGCAAACAGGAAATAAATGCTGATGTTGCGATCATCGCCGCCCTTTCGCGCCAGATTGGTCGCGGGAACAGATTGATCAACCGACCACGACCAATTCGCGCGTGTTGCGTCCCAGACAGAGCTCGGCAACCGCCGCCACGCGATCGAAATCGCATCGTCCGACGTGATCCCAAGCGACGACCCGAACGAATAGGTGTTCTTGGAAAAGATCGACACCCGCTGATTGGTCCACCCGTCCGACAGGCTGATGGCCGCCGCGTGGCTGGCAACAGTGCTGGACAGGATAAGGGCGGTGGAAAGAACGGCGAGGCGCATGTCAGGGATCCTTTTGATTGATATCCCTTCGTTGTGACAATGTGTCGGCAACGTCACCAGTGACGGACGCCACATCTCTCCGTGTTGTGAAATGTTGTGAACAGCGCGATTGCGATCAAAGGGCGAACATTAACCCAACATTAATCGAAACGTCTGACGCATTGCCATACCGTGAGCAGACGCTAGGCCATACATGAAATGGCAGGGGTTTTCAGGCCCGCAAACGCGCCCCTTTTGGATCAAATGGCGGCTCCGAGAGAACCACTCCGCGGTGCGGTTTGCCCAAGATCATCACGTCCACTTCTGCGCCAACTTCCACGTTTTTCAAAAAGCCAAGCGCCAGCGACATGCCCACGGTGTAGCCATAGGTGCCGCTTGTCACACGGCCCACGGGCGTGCCATCGGGCAGGAAAATTGGCTCCCCGCCGCTTGCATCGGCATCCTCCACATCCGTCACGTGAATGAGTTTAAGATGTTCACGCGCTGCTTTAGCTTCCACCTCCAAATATGCTGATTTATTCAGAAATTCCTTTTCGGTCTTGACCAATCGGTCCATTGCAACTTCATGGGCATAGTATTCGGGGCTATACTCGCGACCCCATGACCCATATCCTTTTTCGACCCGTAACGACATCAGAGCGCGCCCCCCGACAGGCCCTGCGCCCACGTCTTTGCCTGCGTCAATCAAGGCGGTGTAAAGGGCCTGCTGGTCTTGCGCTTTGCAATGCAGCTCCCACCCAAGATCACCCGTAAAGCTGACACGAAGGGCCAGCACTTCAATCCCTGCCACGTCCATCACTTTTGAGCGCATAAACGGAAAATCCGCCGTTTCCAGCGATGTATTGGTCAACCTTTGCAACAACTTACGCGCCATTGGCCCCGCCACGTTGAAGCCGCACATTGTGTTGGTCACGCTTTCGAATGTTGTGCCGTCAGGCAAGGGGACCATCTTCCAGAAACGTTTGTGATAGCGTTCGGCCATGCCAGACCCGATGATCATGAATGTATCCTCGGCCTGTTTGGTTACGGTGAAATCCCCCGCAATCCCGCCGCGCACGCCAATCAGTGGCGTCAGGCACGACCGTCCCACCTCGCGCGGCATCGTATTGGCAAAAATGGCGTTCAACCAGCTTTCGGCCCCCGCACCGTGACAGCGGTATTTGGCGAAGTTCGAGATGTCGATGATGCCTGCACGCTCACGCAGCATACGGCATTCATCGCCGACAGGTTCAAACCAGTTTTGGCGCGTAAATCCATTTGTTTCAGTAGTTTCTGGGACAGAGCTAAACCAAAGCGGATGCTCCCACCCGCTGTTTAGTCCAAAGACAGCACCCATCTGTTTTTGCATCTCATATATCGGACGGGTGCGCGCGGGACGGCCCGCGCTGCGCTCTTCGTTGGGAAAGTGAATAGAGAACCGGTTTGCGTATTGATCACCGACACGCGCCTTGGTGAAGGCTTTGTCGGCCCAATCATCAAACCGTGCAAGATCCCACGCAAACATATCCAGATGGCTTTCGCCGTTTACGATCCAATCCGCACTGAGCATGCCAAGGCCACCGGACTGCGAAAAGCCGGGAATAATGCCGTTGCAACAAAAGTAGCCATCCAGTTCTGGCACAGGACCAAAAAGCGCGTTGGCATCCGGCGACCAGATCATCGGTCCGTTGATCACGCGTTTGATGCCCGCCTCACCAACCGCTGGCACACGGTCAATGGCGCGCATCATGTTGTCTTCAATCCGCTCCAGATCATCTGCGAACAATTCGTGGCCAAAGCCCTGGGGTGTGCCATCCTCGGCCCAAAAACGGACGTCTTTTTCATAGGCCCCGACCAGAAGGCCCTGACCTTCCTGGCGCAGATAGTATTCACCATCACGGTCCGCCACACTGGGCAAACGCCGGTCCATGGCTGCAATCTCGGCAATGGTTTCGGTGACAAAATACTGGTGTTCGGTGGGCAGGAGTGGAAGATCAATTCCCGCCATCGCGGCGACCTCGCGCCCCCAAAGGCCTGCGGCATTCACCACCCATTGTGTATGGATATCGCCTTTGGGCGTTCGCACAATCCAGGCGCCATCGGGCTGCTGTTCGGTAGCTGTAACAGGTGTGAAGCGATGAATTTCCGCGCCGTTTTTGCGGGCACCTGCGGCATAGGCGTTTGTCACACCTGATGGATCAACGTTACCGCCATCGGGTTCATACATGATGCAGCGCACACCATCATAGTTGACAAGCGGATGCAGGCGTTCGGCCTCGTCACGGCTGACTTCGTGAAAATTCATGCCGTAGTATTTGGCTTTGGCGGCCTGCAATCGCAGTTGATGTTCGCGCGCTTGTGTCTGCGCCAGATAAAGCGACCCTGGTTGGAACACACCGCACCCCTGCCCTGTGGTCTGCTCAAGTTCCTTGTAAAGGTTCATCGTATAATGCTGGATCCGCGTGATGTTGGTGTTGTCGTGCAGGCCATGAATGTTGGCAGCTGCGTGCCATGTCGAGCCGCTTGTCAGCTCGTCGCGTTCCAGCAAAACCACATCTGACCAGCCCAGTTTGGTCAGGTGATAGAGGATAGAGCAGCCGATAACGCCGCCTCCGATAACAACGGCTTGGGCATGTGTGCGCATGGGAATTGATCCTGTGTTTGACGCCTTTGCACTCAAGGTTGATCTGATGACGCGGCAGACGTTTTCCCGCGCGCGACATTTCATGTCGCGTTTGTGTTTCCCTGCAAAAGGAATTTCCGCTCTATTCAAAAACAACGAAGCAGGAGAAACGCTTATGAAAACCACCACTCGGGTTGTTGTGATTGGCGGCGGTGTCGTCGGTTGTTCGGTTTTGTATCACCTGACCAAGCTTGGGTGGTCAGATGTGATGTTGGTTGAACGCTCGGAATTGACAAGCGGATCAACGTGGCATGCCGCGGGTGGATTTCATACGATCAACGGCGACACAAATATGTGCGCCTTGCAAGGATACACCATCGGGCTTTACCGCGAGCTTGAGGCGCTGACGGGAATGTCGTGTGGTCTTCACCATGTGGGCGGTGTGACCCTGGCCGATACCCAAGAGCGTTTTGATATGATGATCGCCGAACGCGCCAAGCACAAGCATATGGGGCTTGATACCCGCATTGTCGGCCCTGCTGAAATCAAGGAAATCGCACCCATTACCAATCTGAATGGTATCATCGGTGGTCTTTATGACCCGTTGGACGGACACCTTGACCCAAGCGGCACCACCCATGCCTATGCCAAGGCCGCACGTATGGGCGGCGCCGAAATCGTCACCCATTGCAAGGTTGAGGCCACAACGCAACGCCCCGATGGCACATGGGACGTGGTCACCGACAAAGGCACAATCCATACCGAACACGTGGTCAACGCGGGCGGCCTTTGGGCCCGAGAGGTCGGCGAGATGGCGGGTGTTTATCTTCCGCTGCATCCGATGGAGCACCAATATATCGTCACCGATGACGTGGCCGAGATTTACGAGCGCGACGCAGAACATCCCCATGTGATGGACCCCGCTGGCGAAAGCTATCTGCGCCAAGAAGGGCGCGGTCTGTGCATCGGCTTTTACGAGCAAAAGGCCAAGGCCTGGGCGATTGACGGCACGCCTTGGGATTTCGGCCATGAGTTATTGCCTGACGATCTGGATAAAATCGAAGACAGCATCGCCTTCGCCTATAATCGTTTCCCCGTTCTGGAGCGTGCAGGCGTCAAATCGGTCATTCATGGCCCCTTTACCTTTGCGCCTGATGGCAACCCGCTTGTGGGCCCAATTCCTGGTTTGCGCGGCTATTGGTCCGCCTGCGGTGTGATGGCAGGCTTTAGTCAGGGCGGCGGCGTTGGACTGATGTTGGCGCAATGGATGATCGAAGGGGAATGCGAGCGTGACACCATGGCGATGGATGTCGCGCGGTTTGGCGACTGGATCAACGCGGGCTACACCTTGCCTAAAGTGACCGAAAACTATCAAACGCGGTTCAGCGTGGTTTATCCGAACGAGGAATTGCCCGCCGCGCGCCCCATGAAAACGACACCGATGTATGATATTTTCGATGGCATGGGCGCGGTTTGGGGCCAGCAGTTCGGCCTTGAGGTGCCTAACTATTTCGCGCAAGACGACGAGCCGCGATACGAGACACCATCGTTCCGCCGCTCCAATGCGTTTGAGGCGACAGCGCGCGAGGTTCAGGCCGTCCGAAAAAGCGTTGGCATCAACGAGGTGCATAACTTTGGAAAATACCGTGTCACCGGACCCAATGCGCGCAGTTGGCTGGACCGGATCATGGCGGGCCGTATTCCTGCGCAAGGGCGCCTTTCGCTCACCCCGATGCTATCGCAAAAAGGGCGGCTGATCGGCGATTTCACTGTGTCTTGCATTGATGACCAGACCTTCCAATTGACCGCGAGTTACGGATCACAAGCCTATCACTGGCGGTGGTTCAAACAGCACCAGGATGAAGGTGTTACCCTTGAAAACATAAGCGATACGCTGAACGGCTTTCAGATCGCCGGACCCAATGCTGCGCGTTTGCTGCAAGCCTGCACGCGGACAGACATCACCGATATGCGCTTCATGGATCTTCGGCGGATGACCGTCGGCATGGCCGATTGTCTGGTGCAGCGCGTCAGCTACACAGGTGATCTGGGTTTTGAGATTTACTGCACACCCATGCAGCAACGCGCCCTGTGGACATCTTTGTGGGAAAACGGACAGGCGTTTGAAATCAAACCCTTTGGGATGCGCGCGATGATGTCGTTGCGCCTTGATAAGTTTTTCGGCTCGTGGCTGGCGGAGTTTTCGCCCGACTACACCGCGGCAGAAACGGGTCTCGATCGCTTCATAAGTTTCAAGAAAAACGTTGATTTCATTGGTCGCGCAGCGGCAGAGGCTGACACGCCCACACGCAAACTCTGTGCCTTTGAGGTCGATGCAGATGATGCAGATGTTGTGGCCTATGAGCCGATTTTTATCGCGGGCGCGGTTGCGGGCTTTTGCACGTCGGGCGGGTTTTCGCATTATACTGGCAAAAGCATCGCTTTGGGCTTTGTGCCTGCAGATCAGGCGATGGACGGGCTGGAAGTTGAGATTGAAATTCTGGGTCAGATGCGCCCTGCCCGTCTGATCACCACACCCCTCTTTGATGAAGATGGCGCAAGAATGCGTGGCCCGTTATCATCGCACTTATGAAAGTCGCCATTTTGGTTCTGGCCTCGGGCGCATCAACGCGGATGCGCGGGGCAGATAAATTGCTTGAAGATGTGGATGGCAGACCGTGTCTTGCCCATGTTGTCAGGCGTGCCGCGCAGGCGTGTCCGACTGTATATGTGACGGTGCCAAGCCTTGATCATCCGCGCGCGCAGGCCATCGGGGATATTGACGTCAACGTCACCCAGGTGCCAGACGCGTCCGAAGGCATGGCTGCGTCCATCAGAACAGGTGTGGCTGCCCTGCCCGTTGCCATTGATGCTGTGATGATCGTGCCAGCAGACATGCCTGACATCACTGGCGAAGATATGGCACAGATGATCGCGATATTCGGCGTGGCCAAAGCAAAGGTGCTTCAGGCCACAAGCGCCAAAATGCAACCGGGCCACCCTGTCATCTTTGCCCGTTCCCTTTTTGACGCGTTGAGGTCGCTAGAGGGTGACAACGGCGCAAAACGCGTGATTGAACAGGCAGGTAAAGACATGGCGCGGATCCCTTTGGATGGGGACCGCGCCATTCTTGATCTGGATACGCCAGAGGATTGGGCCCGCTGGCGGACCCGTCGTTCTTAGAACAACAAGGGCACTTCGTGCGCTTTGAGGGACAGGCGTGCAGCTTCGTAAGCTGCAACACCATCTGCGCTGGCCAACTCGGGGAACAGGGCAAAGAGTTCACGGCGCGCTTCGCCGTCCAGCCCCGCTATGGACAGATCACCGGGCTGGAAGCTTTCGCTCCATGTGCCGTCCGACAAAACAACCTCGTGGCGTGCGAACATAATGTGGATATATGTCACCTCTGCCGCATCAGCGACGTCAACGCCATCAAGACAGGTAAGGTGCTTGGCCGCGACAAGAACTTCTGCCTCACCAAACCACATTTCGGCACTATGCGCGCTGATCAGCATGCGGTGCTGTGGAGAGACCAGCATATCGCGTTCTGGCACGCCATTGCCCAAGGCACCCGTGCGGATACGAATTGGCATAAGAGCTTCATTTTCCGTCAGACCGTTTGCATCCACATGCTTTTGCCCGACCCATTGCACGGGTTGGAACCCGTGATCGCGGGTCAGCACCTTGTCGCCGGGCAAAATGTTTTCCACCGCAATCTGACCGCGCATCGTGGCAATTCGGGTGCCAGGTGTGAAGCACGGCACAAAGTTTTCAATATTGGTAAAATCCAACGTGCCTGTTTGTGCGCCTGTGTCGTCAAAATAGGTGACCGTTCCGTCAAACCCATTGCCATCACTGTCCGTAGATTTGGTGATCGCGTAGCTGCCACCAACGGCGACAGAGCCTGTCAGATCAAGCGTATCATCATCATTGCCGCCATCGCCGCCATCAACGATATCACCCTCGCCCGCAAAAATCAGATCGGCGTCATCGCCACCAAAAATCTGATCACTGCCCGCGCCACCAAAGATCTCGTCCGCACCAGCGCCGCCCGAAAGTGTGTTGCTGCCGATATTGCCAGTGATGCGGTCGTCACCCGCACCACCATCAATGGAGTCGTTGCCTGCGCCCGCAAAAATCGTATCGCTGCCCGCCCCACCAAGGGCTGTATCATCACCAGACCCAAGCGACGTTGTTATGCCACCTGTCACAGCTGAGGCGTCGAAATTGTCGTCCTCGGATGTCAGAATGGTGAGTTCGATTTCTGAAAACTCACCCGAAGCCGGGCCTGTCTGGTAGGAATACGTGCCATCTTCTGCATTATTCAGAACGACATCAACGCCGTCAGTCAGATTTGAGGAAAAGACAAGGCGATCGGTTTCCGATACATCTTCCCCCCCGACAATGGTATCGTTGCCATGCCCGTCTTCGATATTGAATGTGTCGGATCCCGAACCGCCATCAAGCGTGTCGTCACCAATCCCACCCGTTAGAATATCGTTTCCGTCTTGGCCGTAGACCTCATCATCGCCAGCACCTGACGAGATGACATCCACACCTGCACCAGCAAAAATCAGGTCATCATCATCTTGGGCACCAGCAAGGATCGCATCCCCCGCATCGACCAAATCACCTTCAGGATCCCCCGTGTATGCGGCATCAATGATATCGTCGCCTGCAGTGCCAGAGATTGTACCATCCTGATCTGTAATGATGACATCTTCGATATTGCTAAAGGTCAGCGTCGACCCATCGTTGAAGTTAACGGTACCGTTTTCGGGGTTGAGATCATAATCAATGCTCGCGACGCCTTCGACGTAAAGTACATCAAGGTCGTTTCCGCCCTCGCCGCCATCAACGGTATCGCCGCCGTTTGCATAAATGGCATCCGCGTCATCGCCACCCACCAGAGTGTCGTCGCCTGTCCCACTTGTCAGCGTATCATCGCCTGTGCCGCCATCCAGAAGGTTGGCATCACCGCCGACGACAGTGATCGTATCGTTGCCATCCTCACCATAAAGCGAGTCGTTCGAACCGCTGTCTGTTTCGGACGACGTGATTGTGTCGTTACCTGTGCCGCCGAAAATAGTGTCGTCGTCGCCTTGGCTGTTTTCTTCGCCCGCTTCGATGGTATCGTTGCCGCTGCCGCCGTCAATAATGTCACTGCGGTCAGCACCGTCGATGGTGTCATCCCCTGCACCACCAAAGATGCTCGAAACACCTGCACCGTCCGAGGCGTTGCCAGTAATGGTATCATTGCCGTCATCGCCAAAAACGGTTGAGCCCGAACCAACGCCCGTGAACACATCATCACCGTCATTGCCGCTCAGGGTCATGCCATCACTGCCACCCTGAACGTCAAAGACGTCATCTTGCTGCGTGCCTTCGATGGACTCAATCTCGGCGAAATCACCTGACCCCAGTTCACCTGCGAAGGTATAGGACCCTGTCTCGCTGCCACTTGTCGTCACGCTCACGCCATCGGGGCCGTTATCATCGAGGAATGTGAGCGTATCGACATCCAGATCATCTGTGTCTTCGCCACCGGTAATGGTATCGGTCCCACCCGTGCTGCGCACAGTCAGACTATCGTCCCCCGTGCCGCCGATCAGCGTGTCATCGCCTGCACCACCTATGATCGTATCGTTGTCTGCGCCACCGTCGAGGATATCCCCCGCACCTGCAAAGCCGCCAGCGGACATATAATCGTCGCCATCGCCGCCATAAACTTCGTCAGAGCCGATGGACGAACCGATCGAGTCGTTGCCAGCACCGCCATAAACGGTGTCGTTGCCCGAACCCGAATAGATCGTGTCGTTGCCGTCATCACCAAAGAGCGTGTCCGACCCGACATCGCCGGAAAGAACATCGTCACCGGCGCCGCCATAGACTTCATCATCGCCCGCACCAGCAAACACCCTGTCGTTGCCGTCGCCAGCGAGGATCAGGTCATCATTCGTGTCTGCACCCGCAAGGATTTGATCATTGCCGTCGACAACATCACCATCGGGGTCGCCCGTATAGCCAACGTCAATCACATCATCGCCTGCGGTCCCACTTACGGTCCCGTCGCGTTCGGTGACCACCACATTCTCGATTTCCGAGAACGTCATGGTCGTTCCATCATTGAAGTAAACGGTGCCCGCTTCGGGGTTGCCATTCACATAATCAATGTAATCAACGTCTTGCACGACCAATGTGTCATTGTCGTCTGTGCTTTCGCCGCCTGTGACCGTATCAAATGATCCTGCATAGAAGGTATCGGTCCCGTCGCCGCCAGACATGTTATCTGCCGCTTCATCATCGACAAACCCATCGCTGAGCGAGAAGGTCAGATCCCCAATACCCACACCACCCGAAGCCGGTGCATCCGGACCAGGCTCGTGAATAATTTGCAGGCTCACGATCGGTGCCGAGATGTTTACCGTAATCTGGTTGTCAATGTTGTCGCCCGCATCGCCATCACCCTCGATGGAATTGCCGTTAACCGTTTGATGGGTCAGGCCACTGAATGTGACAGGCACTTGATTGCCGTTGGCATCCAAAGCGACGATTGTGATCTGGTCGTCATAGGGGATGCTGAGGTTCTCTTCGACACCATAAATCAAGAAACTGATGTCCTGGACAGGCTCATCAAACTCAATCAGTGTCGGGTTGGCTTGCGTAACGCTTCCGCCAGGGCGATAGCTGTCTTCTGGAAAAAATGAAGAGCTGATACCACCATTACCCGTGATCGTAATGTCGATATCGGTCGTGCCATCATTCACGGTCACCGTGCCGTCGCCAGAGGTCAGTGAAACATTCGACCAATCCAGCGTCGCAGACGTTGGCGCCGCATCAGGCCCCATACCGCCGTAGATAATGTCGTCACCGTCGCCACCGTTCAAATTGTCGGCGTCTGTGCCACCTGCAATCAGGTCATCGCCTGTTCCTGCAAAGACCTGGTCAATTCCCGACCCACCATCAATCGAGTTGTTGCCTGATGAAACGGAAATTTGATCATTGTCGGTGCCACCAAGAAGCGTGTCATTGCCTTCATCGCCAATCAGTACGTCATTGCCAGCGCCGCCCATGACCAGATCATCGCCTGCATCGCCATCGACGTAATCATCGCCATCTTCACCATAAAGCGTGTCGTTGCCAGCCTGACCAAATAGACTGTCGTTGCCTTCTGCACCATCCAGCGTATCATCGCCATCGCCGCCAAAGAGCGTATCATCCCCTTCTTCGCCGCCAAGAAAATCGTTACCCGTGCCGCCTGACAGGTCATCATTGCCAACGCCTGACCAGATTGTGTCGTTGCCGTCGCCGCCCAGGATCGAGTCGCTGCCAGACTGGCCGAAAATCAGGTCATTGCCAGCGCCACCGTCGATTGTATCGTCGCCCGTTTCCTCAACAGCGGCAGCAACCTCGGCCACGTCAATCGACGTGTCGTTGGTTGAAACGATGACAACATTGTCGATCGCATAGCTTTCATCGGTGGCGTCCTGATCGAGCGTCGAGCCGAAGCCAAGTTCAAACTCGGACGGGGCATTTTCCATCTCGATGCGCACGCGGAACGACTGATCCCACGTCCAATTAGCACCCGAATTCCAGAAACCTTGCTCGGCTGATGGCCCTTGGGGGGTGAAGGTGATGGTATAGTCAGTACCGCCAACGGTGACAGTATTTGTCCCGCCAGGGTTGTTGTTTCCGGTCGCAAAAGTGCGCGTGTCGATGGCTTGTCCATCAATGAAAATGATGAAGTCTTCGCTATCCCAACTGTCAATCTGATGAAAATCAAACTCGATCACCGCATCATCAAAAGTAGGATCAAGCTGGAAGGTTTTGCTGAGTTCAACATCTGTCGCGGATACCGTGCCTTCGACCAAACCAAGCACTTCGGTATAGCCCGCTTCGGTGTCATTGGTCGTATTGTTCGACCAGCCCGTTGCACCGCCTTCGAAATCCTCATTTGCCGAAACAGACGTTTCGCCGTCGCCATAGATCACATCATCGTCTGCACCGCCCGAGATGGAATCGTTGTCATCACCACCGATGATATAGTCATTGCCCGTGCCACCAGTGAGGATGTCTTGACCCTCTTGGCCGTAAATCTCATCAGACCCTGCACCGCCGTCGATTTCGTCGCCGTCGCCTATATCATCAAGAACGGTGTCAAAGTGCACATCGGTAATCCAAAGCGCTTGGCCGCCTGTTCCCGCATTGTCGTAGTCGATCGACAAGCTTTGAATAGGTCCGGCGATTTCGACCAGAACCGACCCACCTGAGCTGGCTTGGGTATCATTGCCCGCCCCATCAATGGTCGAATTACCGTTAATAAGGGTTTCATCGCCCGCGATAGAAAACGTGACCAGCGCGGGCAGACCGTCCACGCCGATGGCTGTCACGGTGACCAAATCATCCCAGGACTGCTGATCGATGTCATTGATTCGGAACTGGACGTTTTCGACACCATAGCCAAAACCGCTTTCTGGATCGGTTTGAAATTCCATGTTGATGGTCGTCGTGTCAGACACGCCCGCCCCACCGTTGCCGGCACCATTCAAGCTTAGGGATGAATTGGTGTCGATGTTTGTTTCCGGTGCGTAGTTCAACGAATTGTCGATGACCGCACCCGTCAGGCCACCATCATTTATGATATCGACAATAACATTGACCGAGCCTGTGTTCTGAACAAACCCGCCAGAAATATCGGTGCCACCGCTGCCCTGCGCTGTCCAATCCAGAAATTCGCTTTGCTGCGCTGCGGGGCTTTGCACTGTGTCGCCATAAAGAATGTCGCTGCCATCGTTGCCTTCGATGGAGTCGCTTCCACCGCCGCCGTAAACGATATCGTCGCCTTCGCCAGCACTGACTGTGTCGCTGCCTTGGCCTGCGTTAATGACGTCTTCATTGGATCCCGCCACATTATCAAGCGCATCAACTTCTTCGCCCTGCCCGTCGGTATAAGAGCCTGCAACGATTGTATCGTCCCCACCTGTCCCATCAACGATGTCGTTGGGCGCAGCTGTGGGCGTGAATGCAACGGTTGCGCCTGCGGTGCCAGCTGTTGGTGCAGTTTCGGTCAAATCACCGTTCGCGTCGCGCTGGATTGATGTTCCGTTGACCACACTTGTGTCGATGGTTTCTGTGCCCAGATCGGTTGTTCCGGGAAATCCGGTTGGCAAGGCCGGGTTGGCCGGGTCGCCGTAAGCGATCGCCACGTATTCACCCGTGTTTGTGTCCAGCAGATAGAGCGTTTCGCGCAGACTGAATTCGCCATCGGGCAGGAAATTTACGCTATCGTTGGTTGTCGCCTCGTAGAAATCCGCGGGCAAGGCACCTGTGTATTCGCCGACGATTGTGGCGGTTCCAGCCGCTTCAATCGTATCGCTTGCCCCAAAGGAATACAGCAAACCACCCGTCGCGGACCAAAGTTCAAGCCCGTCAAGGGACACAGGGCCACCAGAGGCGTTTTGGATTTCGACAAACTCATCGGCCTTGTTCGCAGTGCCATCATTGTCAATATCGACGGCATTCGTACCGGCGTTATCTGCCATGATCTCACTGATGAACAGCCCGTTTCCGAGGACAAAACCCATTACGCATCTCCAAATCGCGATGTGACTCGGTTTTCGAGCCAGCTAGCGATAAGAGTTAAGCTCGCATAATGGTGAAATGGCGGAGTGATTGTGTCGGCGGCGTGAAATCGCGTTCCTACCCGTGACACAATCGGGCCGTTGAGGTGCCTTTCGCCCTAAACCAGAAACAATCACTGCCGCGCGTGGTTAACTCAGCAACAACCGTGCTTCATGGGATTTGACCGACTGGCGCGCAGATCCGTAGTCAACCAGGCCGCTTTCAGTCTCAAGCTCTGGGAAAAGCGAAATGATTTCAGCCCGTTGATCCGCACCGATCCCTTTCAACGAGTGATCCCCTGGTTGGAAACTTTCGCTCCACAAGCCGTTGCCCAGAACAACCTCATGGTTATCAAACAACATATGGAAATAGGTCACAGCGTCCGTTTCCACCTGATCAATTCCTGCCTGGTCCGTCATGAATTTTGCAGGCACCAAAACTTCGGGCTCATCAAAAAGAACGCGGGTTTTTTCGTTGCTCATCAAAATGCGGTGGTTCGGGCTGAACAGAATATCATGTTCGGGCATATTCTCGCCCAGACTGCCTTTTTGCACCAAAATTGGCTGGAACTGCGGCGCTTGTGCCAGCTTTTTCTTGCCCAAACGGCGTTGGCCGATCCAGCGGATTTCCTGAATACCATTGTCGCGGGTGAACACTTTGTCGCCTGCGCGCAACGTCTCAATGGCGCGTTCGCCTTGGGGCGTGGCGATCATCGCACCCGTGGTAAAACAGACAATCACCTGTTCGATTTCAGAATACTCAAGTCGGCGGGTGACGTTGCCGTTTTCATCAAGAAACTCAACGCGCCCGGATTCAGGCCCCGTTTCAATCAGATTGAAGGGCTGGCCGCGTAGGTCCAGCACGTCAATATCGGATCCGTCTGCATCTTCACCACCGATCACACGGTGATTGCCTGCTTCTTCCACAGTAAACAGATCAGACCCAAAACCGCCCTCGGCCAAGTCATTGTCGGGACCAAGGCCAATGGTGTCTTGTCCATCGCCGCCGCGCAGCGTGTCATCGCCTTGGCCACCTGACAGGCTGTCGTTGCCTGTGCCACCGTCCAAAAGGTCCTGACCCTGCCCGCCGAACAAGCTGTCATCATCGGCACCACCAAACAGGCGGTCGTCGCCGTCGCCGCCATCGAGCGTATCCTGACCGCCCTGTCCGAAAATGGTATCCTGCCCCGTGCCGCCAAAGATACTGTCATCGCCGGCGGGAACGACCTCGACCACCTCATCGTCAATCACAGACCCATTGAGCGTGAAGCCCGATGGCGTGGAGCGTGCCTCAAGGGTGAATTCGATGCTGGAGCGATCTTCAAACCGCGCGGAAAACCATGCGTCTTGGTCGTTGGGGCTGTTGGCTTGTGTCCCCGATGCGGTGATCGCGCCGTTTTGTTCCGTTACGGACAGCGACGTATTGGAATCCGTGCCGAATGTACCAAAGCTATTTGAATCGATGGTGACGCTTTCCTGATCACCCGGTCTATTGCGGTCCAGATCACCAAAGGTGGCCACGGAATTGAGGGAAACAGATTGCCCCGTCGCTTGGTTGAAAAACTCCAACCGAAAGCGCGCGGTTTCACCAGCTGGCAGGCGCACAGCATTGTTGATTAAAATCTCGCTGCCCGTCCCGCCAGTAATATCGACCCGCAAGTTTGGATCGGATTTTTCCAACAGAACCAGACGCCCCGCAACAACGGTTCCGTCATCCAGCGTTGCAATGTTTTGATAGGTAACGCTATCGCCCACCACGGCATTGTTGCCTGAAGATGTATCGTTGGTGGCATTGGAATTGCGTAGGCTGAGCGGTGTTGCGTTGTTGCCGGGGCTCGTGCCCACACCCTCATCTCCATAGATGATGTCGTCACCACCCCCGCCATCAATGCTGTCATCGTCGCCTTCACCGCTGATCAAATCCTGACCATTCAGACCAAGAATGGTGTCTTGATCATTGGTGCCTTGAAGCGTGTCGTTGTTGCTGGTGCCTGTGATGTCGGCCATTCGTCCATCCCCCAAGATGTTCGACATAACTATACGGGAGAGTGGATCATCCGTGCAAATTTACCTTTGCATCTGCAGCATACATGCCCAACTTTGGGCATATTTCCCCGAAAATGCGGAAAGAGCCTGTGCCGCAGCGCAACAATAATGCGCAGGATATCGGGACTGTTTATGGAATGGAAAAGGGCGGCCCAACCAGGCCGCCCCTTTTTTTGATAGATTCGGATTTATTTCAGGCCGATCAGCTTGGCTTCATGCGCCTTCAGCGATTTGCGTGCGCTGGTGTAGCTTTCAAGACCATCTTGGGTTTGCAGCTCTGGGAAGAGCTCCATGATCTCGTTGCGTTGCGCGTTGCCGATCCCTTTCAGGCTGTAATCACCCGGCTGGAAGCTTTCCGTCCATGTGCCATCCGACAGAACAACCTCGTGCTGGTCGAACATGAAGTGGATGTAGGACGTCCGCAGTGTGTCGACCTGCTGGATGCCTGCACCGTTCACCAGATGCTTGGCAGCGACCAGAACCTCACGTTCCTCAAAGTAGAGGGCCGTTTGATCGTTGGCCACCAGCATGCGGTGGTTTGGCGATACCATCATGTCACGCTCTGGCAAACCGTTGCCCAAGCTGCCCGCTTTGATCAGAACTGGCTTGAGGTGCGGCGCTGCGGCCAGACCTTTGTAGTCCATGTCCTTCTGACCAACCCAACGGATCTCTTGGATGCCGTTGTCGCGGGTGATGATGCGGTCACCTTCCTGCAGCTCTTCCACCAGGCGTTCGCCTTGCGGTGTTGCAATCAGCGTTCCAGGTGTGAAGCACGGGATCACATTCTCGATTTCCGAGAAAGTCAGCGTGCCCGTGACGTCACCGCCCACACCATCAAGGAATTCAACAGTACCCGCTTCGGGATCGTTTTCATCAAAGATGATGTTGATCGGGCCCGAACCGGTCAGATCCAGAACGTCGATGTCGCTATCATCGGGGTCTTCACCACCAACAATCACATCACCGATGCCGTCCTCTGCACTGTCGATCACGAAGGTATCGGTGCCGATGTTGCCTGATAGCTCGTCTTCACCAAGGCTGCCGAGGATGGTGTCGTTGCCTTCACCTGCGTCAACGATGTCGTCGCCGTCACCACTATCGATTTGGTCAGCACCGCCGCGTCCTTCGATGACATCGTCGCCGTCGCCACCTGTGATGGTGTCAAACTGACCGCCACCAAAGATCGTGTCGTCGCCGTCGCCACCATCGAGAACGTCTTCGCCCTCTCCGCCGCGCAGGATGTCGTCGCCGTCACCACCAAGGATGGTGTCGTTACCGTCACCCCCAAAGATGCTGTCGTCGCCTTCTTCGCCTTCGATCAGGTCATCGCCGTCGCCACCTGTAATGGTGTCCTCGCCTTCGCCACCGAGCAATGTGTCATTGCCAGTGCCGCCGTCGATTGTGTCGTCGTCGATTTGACCGTCGATAAAGTCATCGCCTTCGTCACCGAACAGAACATCGCTGTCGTCCGCCCCGAAGATGGTGTCGTTGCCCGCACCACCCGATACGGTGTCATCGCCGTTGTCGGGCTCTGGATCACCCAGATCATCGTCGATCTGCTCGGGGATAAACGGCGCACCAGGGATATCGGGCAGCACTGTCGTGCCAGGTTCGATACCTGCATAGATCAGGTCGTCGCCATCACCACCTTCGATGGTATCGGATCCTTCACCACCGATGATCGTATCATTGCCTTCGCCACCAAGGATGGTGTCGGCATCGATACCGCCGTCGATCGTGTCATCACCAGTGCCACCGTCGATGAAGTCAGCGTCGTCGCCTGTGGTGATGCTGTCGTTACCAGCGCCGCCAAAGACCGTGTCCAGATCATCTGTGGGCGAAGTGTTGACCACTGTGCCATCTGGCAGAACGATCGTCACACCGTCTTCCGGGATCAAATCGCCATAGCTCAGATCAGGCAGTGGTGCGTGGCCCGATGTGTCGATGATGTCATCGCCATCGCCGCCGTCGACCACATCGCTACCATCGCCACCGATGATGGAATCGTCGCCTTCACCGCCATCGATGTCATCGTCACCCGAACCAGCATCGACAGTATCGTTGTCGTCACCCGCATTGATGATGTCATCGCCAGAGCCAGCAGTGATGTCGTCTTCGCCGTTGCCGCCATCCAGCAAGTCGTCGCCTTCGCCACCGTTTAAGGTATCGTCACCTTCGCCGCCGAACAACGCGTCACTGCCGTCACCGCCACCGATGGTATCATTACCATCGCCGCCGTCGATTTCATCGTCGCCAAGGTTGCCAGCAAGATCGTCATCGCCTGCGTCCCCGGAAATGATGTCATCACCTTGACCACCGATAACGCTGTCGTCACCGTCGCCGCCTGAGATTTCATCATCACCCTGGTTGCCACTGATCGTGTCGTCGCCGCCTTCACCGATGATGGTGTCGTCGCCTTGACCCGCGATGACGCTGTCGTTGCCGTCGCCAGCTTCGATGATGTCATCGTTTGGTGCTTCACCTGGGACAATCGCGTCTTCGTTGTCGACCATGTCGCCATCGGGATCGCCCATGTAATTCACATCGATCAGATCATCACCGTCGGTGCCCGAAACCGTGCCATCAAGCGGCGCATCACCAACTGTGATGGTGTGGATCGCGCTGTCTTGCAGCCCTTCTTCGTCCTCGATCGTGTAAGTGACCGTGGCCACACCTGTGAAGTTCTGTGCAGGTGTAAAGGTGAAGGTGCCATCTGGGTTTTCGTCCAGTGTTCCTTCTTCTGCGGGCACTGATGCCGACACAACGGTTAGATCATCGCCATCCACGTCCGTGTCATTGCCCAGAAGGTCAATCACAATCGGTGTGTTGAAGTCTGTCGTGACCGCTTCGTCATTGGCTTCAGGCGCATCGTTCACGCCGGTGACTGTGAATGTCACCGTTGCTTCGGATGTATCGCCGTCCTCATCGGTGATTGTGTAGGTCACCGATGTTGTGGCTTCTTCGCCCGTGGCCAAGTCATCGAATTCACCGTTCGGATCAAAGCTGGTGGTGCCATCATCGTTGATGGTCACCAGGCCACCATTGTCGCCTGCAACAGGTGCACCAACATTGGCTGGATCGCCATTCACTTCCGACACTTCGGATGGACCGTCGCCATCTTCGTCGTTGCCAAGGATATTGGTGACATCAGATGTTTCATCTGCTGGCACGTCGAAGGCGTCGTCCACGGCGTCTGGCACTTTGTTGACGTTTGCAACGTCCACTGTGACCTCGGCAGTGTCTTGCGCACCTTCTTCGTCTTCGATGGTGTAGGTGATTGTCGCTTCACCGTCGAAGTTTTCGGCAGGTGTGAACACCAGCTGGTTATCGACAATCTCGACCGTGCCTTGATCCGCAGGAACATCGGCGCTGATGATCACAGGTTCACCACCATCGGGGTTCTCGTCGTTGGCAATGACGTCAATTGTGACAGGCGTGTTCTCGTCTGTCGACGCGGTGTCATCCACGGCTTCCAGATCGTTCACAGGCGTCACATCAACAGTCACTTCGGCTGTGTCAGTCGCACCCTCTTCATCTTCAACCGTGTAGGTGATCGTCGCTTCGCCGTTGAAGTTTTCGGCGGGCGTGAACACAAGCTGGTTGTCCACGATCTCGACTGTGCCCTGATCCGCAGGGACCGATGCATCGATGATCGTTGGCGCGTCGCCTTCTGGGTTTTCGTCGTTGGCAACCACGTCGATGGTGACAGGTGTGTCTTCATCGGTTGTGGCTGTGTCATCGACGGCTTCCAGATCATTCACAGGTGTGACGTCAACGGTTACATCAGCCGAGTCCGAATTGCCTGATGGATCTTCGATCGTATAGGTGATTGTCGCTTCGCCGTTGAAATCAGGCGCAGGTGTGAACACCAACTGGTTGTCAACGATTTCGACTGTGCCCTGATCGGCTGGAACAGAGGCCTCAACGATTGTCAGATCATCGCCTTCCGGGTCGCTGTCGTTGCCCAGAACGTCGATGGTGACAGGCGCATCTTCATCTGTCGATGCGGTGTCAGCAACTGCTGTTGGTGCATCGTCAGTGCCTGTAACTGTGATCGTGACCGTGGTTGTGTCTTCGCCACCATTGCCATCGCTGATGGTGTAGGTGACAGACGTTTGCGCCGTTTCACCTTCGTCCAGATCGTCGAACTCACCGTTTGGATCAAAGCTGGCGGTGCCATCTTCGTTGATCGTGATCAGGCCGCCATTGTCGCCAGCCACAGGCTGTCCAACATTGGCATCATCGCCATCAACTTCGGCAACTGTCAGCGGATCATCGTCTGGATCGCTGTCATTTCCGAGGACGTTATCTAGATCGATAATGGTGTCCTGATCGGTCTCATCGGTGTCTTCAACCGCGACGGGGCCATCATTTGTGCCCGTGACCGTGAAGGTCACAGTCGCCGTATCGGTGCCACCTTCGGGATCGGTGATTGTGTATGTGACGGTGGTTGAGGCCTCTTCGCCCTCGCCCAGATCATCGAATTCACCATTCGCGCTGAAGTCGACTGTGCCATCTTCATTGATGGTGAACAAACCACCGTTGTCACCTGCAACAGGCTCTCCGACGTTGCCAGCAGCACCATCCACTTCCAACACTATCAAAGGATCGCCATCGACATCGCTGTCAGCGCCTTCACCTGTGTCATCGGTGATCGCATTACCGTCCGTGTCACCAAAGGCTTCGTCCTGGCTGACGATATAGCTGCTGTTTTCAGCAACCGGATCATCATTTGTGCCAGTCACAGTCACAGTGACTTCTGCAATTGCAGTGCCGCCGTTGCCGTCTGTCACAGTATAAAGAACAGTCGTTTCAGCTGTATCGCCTTCACCCAGTTCGTCAAAGTCGCCGTTTGGATCAAAGCTGGCTGTCCCATCTTCATTGATGGTGATCAGACCGCCGTTGCTGCCTTCAATCGGTGACCCGACATTCCCTGTCAGGCCTTCGACGCGCAGAACTGTCAGATCATCGCCATCGGCGTCGCTGTCGTTGTTCAGAACATTGTCCAGCGTGATCGCTGTGTCCTGATCTGTTTCATCTGCATCATCAACAGCAACCGGACCATCGTTTTCGGATGCAACAGCAACAGTAACATCGGCCGTGTCCTGCAATCCGCCTTCGTCTTCGACGGTATAAGTGATGGTCGCCTCGCCGTTGAAGTCAGGCGCAGGTGTGAACACCAACTGGTTGTCAACGATTTCGACTGTGCCCTGATCGGCTGGAACAGAGGCCTCAACGATTGTCAGATCATCGCCTTCTGGGTCGCTGTCGTTGCCCAGAACGTCGATGGTGACGGGTTCGTCCTCATCCGTGGCTGCGGTGTCATCAACAGCCTCTGGGCCGTCATTGATACCTTCAACTGTAAAGGTGACAGTCGCAGTGTCTGTGCCGCCATTCCCGTCGGAAATGGTATATGTGACTGTGGTCGTGGCTGTTTCGCCCTCGCCCAGGTCGTCGAAATCACCATTTGCGTTGAAGTTGACGTTGCCGCCGTTGTTGATCGTGATCAGACCACCATTGTCGCCTTCAACGGTCACACCTTGGCCAAGATCGCCAAACGGATCGGCAATCGTTGAAGTGCCATCATCCCCTGTGACCGACACAACGCGGATGGTGTCGCCATCCACATCACTGTCAACACCGTCGCCAGTGTCCTGGTTCAGAACATTGCCCTCGGCCGCAGCATCATCTTCGTCTTGATCAACGAGATAATCATTGTCGGTCGCAACAGGGCCGTCATTCACCGCTGCCACGTCGACATCGACTGTGGCTGTGTCTTGCGCACCGTCTTCGTCTTCGATGGTGTAGGTGATTGTCGCATCGCCGTTGAAATCAGGCGCAGGTGTGAACACCAGCTGATTGTCGACAATTTCGACTGTGCCCTGATCGGCTGGAACAGAGGCCTCAACGATTGTGAGATCATCGCCTTCCGGGTCGTTGTCGTTGCCCAGAACGTCGATGGTGACAGGTTCGTCCTCATCCGTGGATGCGGTGTCGTCAACAGCCTCGGGGCCATCATTCACGCCTTGGACGTTAATTGTCAGCGTCGCTGTGCCTGTTCCGCCGTTACCATCGCTTACGGTATAAGTGATTGTTGTTTCCGCGCTTTCGCCCGGTGCAAGCTCATCAAATTCGCCGTTGGCAGAGAAGTCGAACGATCCATCGGGGTTCAGTGTAAATACACCGCCGTTGGATCCAACAACTTCCGAACCAACGCCGTTTGCATTGCCGTTCACTTCAACAACGGTCAGCGTATCGCCATCAGGATCGATATCCAGACCTGCGTTGTTGTCAGACGGATTTGTGATGACGTTACCATCGACATCGCCGTCGCCTTCTTCTTCGGTCACGAAGTAAAGGTCTGGGCAAACGATGGGTACATCGTTGACCGATGCCACATCAACATCAACAGTCGCCGTATCCTGGGCGCCGTTTTCATCCTCAACCGTGTAAGTGATTGTCGCATCACCGTTGAAGTTATCCGCGGGTGTGAACACCAGCTGATTGTTAACGATTTCCACTGTGCCCTGGTTTGCAGGCACTGACGCATCGACGATTGTCAGATCATCACCATCGGGATCAGTGTCATTGCCCAACACGTCAATCGTGACAGGCGTATCTTCGTCGGTTGACGCCGTGTCATCTACTGCGTCGGGACCGTCGTTTACAGGGGTGACAGTAACATCAACCGTTGCCGTGTCCGTGTTACCGCCCTCATCTTCGATTGTGTAGGTGATGGTCGCATCACCGTTGAAGTCATCAGCAGGGGTAAAGACCAGCTGATTGCCAACAATCTCGACCGTGCCTTGATCGGCAGGAACCGAAGCGTCCGTGATGGTAAGAACGTCATCTTCCGGATCGGTATCGTTGCCCAATACGTTGATTGTGACAGGCGTATCTTCATCTGTCGTTGCCGTGTCGTCGTTGGCAGACGGCGCTTCGTTCGCATCGAAAATAAAGTTCTCGATTTCTTTGAATTTCAGCGTGCTAACGACGTGGCCGTTGTCATCTAGGAATTCAATTTTACCATCTTGACCATTGCCATTGTGATCGGGCTTGAGGTCTTTGAAACGGAAATCACCCAAGCCGCGCAGATCAAGCGTATCAAAATCGTCACCGCCCGAGCCACCATCAATTTCATAGTCGTCACGGTTGACAATAAACGTATCACGGTCGTCATCGCCGAACAGCTTATCTTCGCCTTCGCCGCCTGTGATCGTATCGTCACCGTCGCCGCCTTCGATCTTGTCGTCGCCGTCGCCGCCCAACAGAACGTCGTCGCCAGCGCCACCCTCAATTTCATCCTTATCCGCACCGCCGTCGATCACATCGTCGCCCGCGCCGCCGTCAATTTTATCTTCACCTTCACCACCCGCGATGTCGTCGTTGCCAGTTCCGCCAAGGATACTGTCTTTGCCGTCGCCGCCAGACAGATCGTCATTGCCAGCGCCACCAAGGATATCGTCGTCGCCCGCACCGCCATCGATCACATCATTGCCGTCATTGCCTTCAATGACGTCGTGGCCAGCATCACCCGTAATGGTATCATCACCAGCGTTACCAAAGATTTCGTCGTTGCCGTTGCCGCCGTGAATGACGTCATCACCATCCGCGGTATCCGCGTTTGTGATAAAGTTAAGGTTATCGACCGCGCCAGAGGCATTCAGCGTCACGACCATTTGCGACACGCCAGATTGGTTGAACGTAACAGTTGCCTGGCCGTTGTTGGGCGTTGTTACCGTTTGTGTTGCCAGAATATTTCCGCCGCCATCAAACAATGTGATCGTCGCGCCCTGTTCTACGTCAAGAACGCGCAGGCTGTTAACTGTGCTTGGACCCTCGAAATCAAAGATCATATCACCGCCACCCGCATTGTCATCGGGGTCGTGGCCGTCGCGATCTTCGGACAAGATCAACACATTGCCGAGGTTGTTTGTCGCCAGATCACCATCGTCGCCCGTTGGGTGGGAGCTGTCAAACACCATCACGGGTGTTTTCGCATCGCCGCTGGATACGGTGAAACCGCCATCGGTAAATTGCGTGGTTACAATCTCGCCCGAGTGCAGATGGTTGAAATTGTAATTCTGGTTAACAGATTGGTTGCCACCATAAATGACGTCGTTACCATCTCCGCCTTTGATGACATCAGCACCAGCGCCGCCATAGACGACATCTTTTCCGTCACCCGCTTCAATGTTGTCGTTGCCACGGCCACCGCTGATGAAATCCTCATCGAGGCCGCCCCAAAGGTCGTCAGCGCCGCCGCCGCCAGAAAGCGTATCGTCGCCAGACGATCCTTCCAGCTTGTCATTGCCCTTACCGCCGACCAACTGATCGTCGCCCGAGCCACCAAACAGCATGTCGTTGCCGTTCTCACCAGCGATGTAATCGTTGCCGCCCTGACCATAAAGAATGTCTGCGCCATTGCCGCCAAAGACTTCATCGTTGCCTTGGCCCGCGTAGACAGTGTCGTTGCCTGCGCCAGCAAGGACAACATCGTCCTGCGACGCCTCGCCAGGCAGAAGCTGGTCGTTTTGGTCAATCCGGTCGCCATCCTGGTCAACATAAGCACCGTTGATCAGATCGCCGCCGCTTGTGCCATCCACATAGCCGTCTTCGGTTGCGGCAACATCGAATTTAATATCGGTAATGCCCACTGTACCCGTTTCAGCAACGCCGCTGTGCGCTTTGCTGTGGATAATTTCCAGCGATACGATTTCGCCTTGAACCTGAACTGTTACGGGGGTGCTGTTGTCGAGAACTTGGTGGCCGCTGATGGTGTTTCCATTAACCGTCTGAGAGGAATCGACGTTGGAAAATGTAACGGGCACAACATTGCCATGGGCATCGCGCGCGATGATCTGGACCTTGTCACCCCAACTGTCGTTGTAGTTGCCAGTCCACTTCTTATCCACATCAAGGATCTGGAAGTTTACGTTCTCAACACCCGTGCCGAATGTAATGAAGGCTTTTGTTGTGTCGTCATCTTGTGCCGAAACAAGGGCATCTTTGCCTTCAAAGTGATCCAGACGGAATTCTGCATCACCACTTCCCGGTGTCGACACGTTTACATGTACATCTTGCCCATTCGCCGACAGCGTATTGCCGCCATTCGAATTCGCCGAACTCCAATCGAGAGTATAGTCAGTCATTCTTTTTACTCCTAACCGTCTGTCGGCGTTCACCGAAACGGTCTCACAAATTGCTTTCAGTGTTCAGACCAGTCGAAACAACTGATCCGAAACGTTCCTCTTCGACACGCGCGAACGTGCCCTCACTCAAAGCGCTGTAATTTGGGAGACCCAATTCAACAGACACCATAAATCGACCAAACACAGTTATTCAGCCGTGACCGCCCCCACGGTCATTATGCCCCCCAGTTGGGCAAGATTGGTTTTAGCACATGCCAAGGCGGCACAAAGGGGAATGTTCGGGGAACATGGCCAAATTTGTTCAAAACGTGGCCGATATATTTGTCGCAATCGGCCCTTCAGGGCCAGATCTGCCAGCTCAAAATATCTCAAATGGAAACAAACAGGCCTCAAAACGATACTTGATTGGGGATTTTAGGAAATAATGGAACGCATTCGCATTTCCGTTTGCAATAAAGTTACGAATGTCCGCCAATTTCACGCAAGGATTGTTTATGTTTTGGAAACCGATATCACACGCGGCATTCACATGGTCCACGAGATGACCCTGCGTTAACCCTTTTCCTCAATTGGCTAAATATCCAGCATCAATCCGATGAAAAAAGCAGCGTTCTCCACGAAACGTTAACAAACCCGCCACAAACTGCCGAATCATTATCATAATCTCGATTGGGGTTTCCAACGCCTCACTCGAGGCTTCCTAGGAATGTTCATGGTACCGGTGGTCGGACTCGAACCGACACGATATTGCTATCGGGGGATTTTGAATCCCCTGCGTCTACCATTCCGCCACACCGGCACGCCGCGTCCGTGTAGCCCCACTTCCAACCCGCGTCAACGCCCCACAGCACGAAGTTCTGGCCTTTTTGGTAAAGCCCCTGTAAGGCGCGCCCAACACATCATTTCCAAGACAGGCAACCCGACCCATGGACCTTCGCAATATCGCGATTATCGCACACGTTGACCACGGCAAAACAACGCTCGTGGACGAACTTCTGAAACAATCTGGCGCCTTCCGCGAGAAGCAAGCCGTCGCAGAACGCGCAATGGACAGCAACGATCTGGAACGCGAGCGCGGGATTACAATTCTGGCCAAAGCGACCTCTGTCGAATGGAACGGCCTGCGGATCAATATCGTGGATACACCCGGTCACGCCGATTTCGGCGCAGAGGTCGAACGCATTCTGTCGATGGTTGACGGCGTTGTCCTGCTGGTCGACGCAGCCGAAGGCCCGATGCCACAAACCAAATTTGTGACGTCCAAAGCCCTTGCGCTCGGCCTCAAACCGATTGTTGTGTTGAACAAGGTCGACAAACCCGACGCCGAGCCTGACCGCGCCCTGGATGAAGTCTTTGACCTCTTTGCATCGCTGGACGCAACCGACGAACAACTTGATTTCCCTGCACTTTATGCATCAGGTCGCAACGGTTGGTGTGATGAGACGCTGGACGGTTCTCGCGAAAATCTTGACGCTTTGTTCAAGCTGGTCGTCGAACATGTGCCCGCCCCTGCGCAGGTTGCCAAACGGGATGAGCCCTTCCGCATGCTGGCCACGACACTGGGCGCTGACCCGTTTATTGGACGTATCCTGACAGGCCGCGTTGAAGCTGGCACGCTGAAAACAGGCGAGACCGTCAAAGCCCTGTCGCGCGACGGCACAAAGGTTGAACAGTTCCGCGTGACCAAGATCCTTGCGTTCCGCGGGCTGGCCCAGTCGCCCATCGACGTGGCCGAAGCTGGCGATATCGTCAGCCTTGCAGGCATGTCAAAAGCAACCGTGGCCGATACGATCTGCGATCTGTCGGTCGACGCCGCGATCCCTGCCCAACCCATCGATCCGCCCACCATCACGGTTACTTTCGGGATCAATGACAGCCCGCTGGCGGGACGTGACGGCAAAAAGGTTCAAAGCCGTGTCATCCGCGAACGTCTGATGAAAGAAGCCGAAACCAATGTGGCGATCCGTGTCACCGACACACCGGGCGGCGATGCGTTCGAAGTCGCTGGTCGCGGCGAATTGCAAATGGGTGTCCTGATTGAAAACATGCGCCGCGAAGGGTTCGAGTTGTCCATCTCGCGCCCACAGGTTTTGTTCCAAACAGGCGAAAACGGCGAACGTCTGGAGCCGATCGAAGAAGTTACCATCGACGTGGATGATGAATATTCGGGTGCTGTGATCGAGAAGATCACAGGCGCACGCAAAGGCGAACTGGTTGAGATGAAGCAAAACGCGGGCAAAACCCGCATCATCGCAACGGTGCCGTCGCGCGGTTTGATCGGGTATCACGGCGAATTTCTGACCGACACCCGCGGCACAGGTGTTTTGAACCGCGTGTTCCACGGTTGGGCTGACCACAAAGGCGCCATCCCGGGGCGACGTGCGGGTGTCCTGATCTCGATGGAAAACGGTGTGTCCGTGGCCTATGCGATCTTCAACCTTGAAGACCGCGGCAAGTTTTTCATCGGCAGCCAAGAAGATGTCTATCAAGGCATGATCATCGGCGAACACAGCCGCGAGAACGATCTGGAAGTGAACCCGCTGAAGGGCAAGAAATTGACCAACGTCCGTGCCTCAGGCACCGACGAAGCGGTGCGCCTGACCACCCCCATCAAATTATCGCTGGAAGAGGCAATCGCCTATATCGACGACGATGAACTGGTCGAAGTCACCCCAAATGCGATCCGTTTGCGCAAACGTCACCTTGATCCGCATGAACGCAAGCGCGCCGCACGCAGCGCGTAAGCGGCTGACAACAAAACAAAAAAGCCCGCGCCAATCTGGTCGCGGGCTTTTCTTTTGAGCCGCTTAAAGTTCTTCGACGATCACCAACTCGCGTTCACTGGCTTTGCGCGCATGGCTCAGTGCTTGTTGATAGGTCGCGCTGGCATAGCATGCCTCTGCCACCTCGACGCTGTCAAAACGCGCCACAACATTGCGGGGGCGATCTGTGCCTTCCTTTTGCACATAACGGCCACCACGCGCCAAAAAGACGCCGCCGTGTTCCGCAATGGCTTGCGTGGCGAGTGCTGCGTATTTCGCGTATTCGTCGGGGTCCGTAACGGTGACGTGACTGATCCAAAGGGCGCTCATGCTTCAAGCACCTTACGGGCCGCGGCAATCGCGGCATCTGCGCCTGCCACATCTTTGGCGCCACCTTGGGCCATATCGGGCCGACCGCCGCCGCCCTTGCCCCCCATTTCGGCCACAGCTGCTTTGACCAGATCAACCGCCGACAGCGTCGCTGTTTTGTCAGCCGTCACACCCGCAGCAACCGCCACTTTGCCACCGCTTTCAGCGATCAACAGGACAGCGCCAGACCCCATTTGTGCTTTCATCTCGTCGATGATCGACGGCAGGTCCTTGCCCGTCACGCCCTGTAACACCTGCGCCTGAAAGGACGTGCCGTTTACATCCCCAACCGCAGGCGACGCCGCAGCACCACCTGACATAGCCAAGTCTTTGCGAAGCTGTGCGACCTCATTTTGAAGAGTCTTTCGTTCGTCCATCAGCGCTTTGACGCGGTCGGCGACGTCAGCGGGCTGCGCCTTTAACTGCCCTGCAACCTGGGTCAACCGCGCGTCCTGTTCGCTCAGATACGCCAAGGCCGCATCACCGGTCAGCGCCTCAATGCGCCGCACGCCCGCACTTGACGCACTATCGCCAAGGGTCACGAACATCCCGATGTCACCCGTCTGGCGCACATGGGTGCCGCCACATAGTTCCAATGAATAGGTCTGACCATCCGCGCCTTTGCCCGTGTCCGCCCGCCCCATGCTGACCACGCGCACCTCGTCACCGTATTTTTCACCAAACAGCGCTTGTGCCCCAATGGCGCGCGCATCATCGGGCGTCATGATACGGGTTTCAACCGTCGTGTTCTGGCGGATGAAGTCATTGACCTGCCGCTCTACCTTTCTGAGCTCGGCCGCTGTCAACGCCGCATTATGGCTGAAGTCGAACCGCAAACGGTCCGGCGCGTTCAACGATCCACGCTGCGCCACATGCTCGCCCAAGGCGTTGCGCAACGCTTCATGCAAAAGGTGGGTCGCAGAGTGGTTGGCGCGAATGGTGGATCGGCGCTGATGGTCTACAGATAATTCAGCCCCCTGACCTACCGAAATCGTGCCGTCGCGCAGTTTTGCGATGTGAATGAAAACATCGGCCTGCTTTTTACAGTCTGTGACGTCCAATACACCTGTGTCTGTCTTGATACTTCCGCTGTCGCCAACCTGCCCGCCGCTTTCGGCATAAAACGGTGTCTGGTTCAGGACCACCATCACCTCATCACCGGCCGTCGCCTCTTGAACCGAAGCGCCATCTTTGACCAACGCCAATATCTGGCCCTCAGCTTGCTCGGTATCATAGCCCAGAAAATCCGTGGCTCCGTGCGCATCGGCGATATCAAACCAGAGCTGCGCATCCGCCGTCTCGCCCGTGCCAGACCACGCGGCACGCGCGGTTGCTTTTTGTGCCGCCATCGCCTGATCAAAGCCGTCGGTATCCACATCGCGACCTTTTTCGCGCAAGGCATCCTGGGTCAGATCAAGCGGAAAGCCGAACGTATCATAGAGCTTGAAAGCGGTCTCGCCCGGCAAAGCAGCGTCTGCTGGCAGATCATCCAGCGCGTCGTCTAGCAGTTTCAAACCACGGTCCAAGGTTGTGCGGAAACGCGTTTCCTCCGCGCGCAGCGTTTCTTCGATAAGTGCCTGCGCCTGTCCCAATTCTGGATAGGCCGCACCCATCTGTTGCACCAGGGCTGGCACAAGACGGTGCATCAGGGGGTCCTGCGCCCCCAACAAATGCGCGTGACGCATCGCGCGACGCATGATGCGGCGCAAAACATACCCGCGACCGTCTTTGGACGGCATAACCCCATCGGCGATCAAGAAGGACGTCGAACGCAGGTGATCCGCGATAACGCGGTGGTGGGTTTTGCCGGGGCCATCGGGATCGGTTGAGGTGGCATGGGCACTCGCCTCAATCAGATTGCGCATCAGATCGGTGGCATAGTTATCGTTGGTGCCCTGCATAAGGGCCGCGACGCGCTCAATTCCCATGCCGGTATCGATAGACTGCATGTCCAATGGTGTCATAGAGCCATCTTCGAACTGCTCGTTTTGCATGAAAACGATGTTCCAGATCTCAATAAAGCGGTCGCCGTCTTCTTCGGGCGATCCGGGAGGGCCGCCCCAGAAGGCCTCGCCGTGGTCATAAAAGATTTCCGTGCACGGGCCGCACGGGCCGGTCGGGCCCATCATCCAAAAGTTATCCGAGGTGCCGATGCGAATAATCCGGTCATCGCTCAGACCTGCGACTTTCTTCCAGATCTCTGCGGCTTCATCATCGGTATGGTAAACCGTGACATAAAGCTTGTCCTTGGGGATCCCGAAGTCCTTCGTGATCAACTCCCAAGCAAATGCGATGGCGTCGGCCTTGAAATAGTCACCAAAGCTGAAATTGCCGAGCATTTCGAAAAACGTATGGTGCCGCGCGGTATACCCGACATTGTCGAGATCGTTGTGTTTACCCCCTGCCCGCACACATTTTTGCGCGGTGGTGGCACGTTGATAGTCGCGTGTCTCAACGCCAGTGAACAGATTTTTGAACTGCACCATTCCCGAATTGGCAAACATCAAGGTCGGGTCGTTACGCGGCACCAAGGGCGAGCTGTCGACAACAGCATGACCTTGCTTTTCAAAATAGCCCAGAAAGGTGCTGCGAATATCATTCAAGGTGCGCATAGGGTGTCCGATACAAAATGCTTATGTGTCAAACGGATGTAACTTTGCCGCTGCGCCCTGTCCATAACGCAGGACGAAAAACCAAGCGCAACGCAGCAAAAAAGCGGCCGCATATTATTGCGACCGCTTTGATGAAGGTAAGTACAGGATCTTTATTCTTCCAAAAGATCGCCGCCGTCGTCTTCGATCTGCTCTTCTTTCGGCATATCAAAGTCCAGACCATGCGCTGCGCGTATTTTATCTTCGATCTCCCACGCCATTTTGGGGTGTTCGCGCAGATAGGTTTTGGCATTCTCGCGGCCCTGCCCAATGCGTTCATCGCCACAGCTGAACCACGCGCCCGATTTTTCCACGACGCCTGCTTTTACACCAAGATCAAGCAATTCGCCCATTTTGCTGATGCCTTCGCCATACATGATGTCAAATTCAACCTGCTTGAATGGAGGGGCGACTTTGTTCTTAACGACTTTCACCCGCGTCTGGTTGCCGACCACCTCATCACGGTCCTTGATTGCACCGATGCGGCGAATGTCCAGACGGACAGAGCTGTAGAATTTCAGCGCGTTACCGCCGGTTGTGGTTTCCGGGCTGCCGAACATTACCCCGATTTTCATGCGGATTTGGTTGATAAATACGACCGTGCAGTTCGTACGGTGGATCGATCCGGTAAGCTTGCGCATCGCTTGGCTCATCAAACGTGCGTGCACGCCAACACTGCTGTCACCCATATCACCTTCAAGCTCTGACTTCGGCGTAAGGGCCGCAACCGAATCCACGACAACCATACTTACGGCACCAGAGCGCACAAGCGTATCAACAATCTCGAGCGCCTGCTCGCCAGTGTCGGGTTGAGAGATCAGCAATTCATCAAGGTTCACGCCCAATTTCTTGGCGTACTGTGGGTCCAGCGCGTGTTCCGCATCGACAAATGCGCACACACCACCTTTTTTCTGCTCTTCGGCCACACAATGCAGCGTCAGTGTTGTTTTACCAGAACTTTCGGGGCCATAAATTTCAACGATCCGTCCCTTCGGGACACCACCAATGCCCAGTGCGATATCAAGGCCCAAAGATCCTGTCGACGTTGCTTCAATCTCCTGAACAGCGTTCTCGCCACCCAGTTTCATGATCGACCCTTTGCCAAATTGCCGCTCAATTTGAGCTAAAGCACTGTCGAGTGCCTTTTGCTTGTCGGAATTACGCTTGCTGTCCATTTTTAAAATATCTGCCGTTGCCATGTGTTCGGCTCCTTATTTCATAGGTCGGTTGTCGCGGCAATCACTGCTGATGTTCGCCTCTTGTTCTTATGTTCTGGTATGAGATCAAAAGAAGAACATTGCAAGTGATTTTTCACACCTTCATCTTGGTCCACGATCGTTAACAAACCATTACGATGCTTTGGGCGGCCAAATCGTTTTTATTGCAGGCGCGTTGGAATTTGCGATTGTACGGTCGACGTCAGGTCCGAAAGTGAAAACGGTTTTGGCAAAAAAACGGCGTTCTGAATGGTTTTTTCGTTGTCTTTAAACGCATCTTCAGCATAGCCCGACACAAAGACAACACTGGTTTCTGGGCGTGTTTCAAGTGCTTGGCGGACCCATGTTGGCCCGTCCATGCCGGGCATTATAACGTCGGTGACAAAAATATCGACGTGAAGGCTTTGATCTTCAAGCGTCTCCAACGCCATTTCCGCGCAATCCGCTTCGATCACGGTAAACCCCTGCATTGACAAAGCACGTGATGCAAAAGCGCGTACAGGCGCCTCGTCTTCCACAAGCAGGACAACACCGCTGCAGGGGGTCGGCTTGGAAACAGGTTGCGCCAGAGGCGGCAGGGACGGCTGCGTGGGTCCGGCCTCGTGGACAGGGAACAGCAATGTGAATTCTGTTCCGACACCAACAGCACTGTCCACAAAGATGAAACCGCCCGTTTGTTTGACAATGCCATAGGCCGTCGAAAGCCCAAGGCCTGTTCCCTCGCCTGTTTTCTTAGTTGTAAAAAAGGGCTCAAAAATCTTGCCGATTTTTTCTGCGGGAATGCCCGTGCCGCAATCGGACACTTTGATTTGGGCGTAGGTGCCGGGGGGAATCTCGGCGCGGTCGCGTTTCGTGGGAGATGCCGTTTCGAACAAGGACGTGGCGATTTTGATCTCTCCGCCATCGGGCATCGCATCGCGTGAGTTTACAACAAGGTTCATCAAGACTTGCTCAAGTTGGCGTTTATCTGCCCGAACGGGCGCTTGGGTTGGGTCATGCGACAGTGTCAATGTCACTTTTTCGCCGACCAACCGGTTCAGCAAATGGGTGAGTTCGGACAAGGTATCACGCAAATCAAGCACTTCGGGTTTGAGGTTTTGCTTGCGCGAGAAAGCCAGAAGTTGCCCCACCAGACTGGCTGCGCGATTGGCGTTTTGATGGATCTGGATCAGATCGCCGTAGTCTTGATCACCCTGATCATGCCGCAGCAACAAAAGATCGCAGTGGCCTGATATGGCGGTCAGCAAATTGTTGAAATCATGGGCCACGCCGCCTGCCAACTGGCCAATCGCCTGCATTTTCTGGCTCTGCACAAATTGCAGCTCAAGTGATTTGAATTCTGTGGCGTCATGCATTAGCGCCAAAACAGCGTTTGGGTCATCCGCAATCGGGCAAAGATGCACCTCAACAAAGCGCTCAATATCCTTGCGCCGCAGTTTCAAAACCTCTGGCCGGTCCAGCCCGTGACCGCGCGTGACCTCCCCGATCCAGTCATCCACATCGCGCCCAAGCCCACCAAGAACCGATCCGAGTTTTGTGCCAACCAGCGCATGGCTTGCCAGAAGATCATCTGCAATATCGTTGGCATGCAGGATTTCGCCGCTTTGACCGAGCTTGAGCATCGCAATTGGCAGGCTGCCAACAAACTCTTCCACGCTGGACGGACCGCCGACTGAGGGCCCAACATCTGCCGTGGGAAACACCAAAAGCTCCCTGCGCCCAGATGAATGGGACGTTTCAAATATACGCGCATGGAAGGCTTCGTCCTGCCCCCGCATTTGGTGTAGCGCACCCGATGTGACGCATTGATTCAGCAAGATATCAGACAGGTTCTTGGCACGCCCGCCAAAAAGCCTGCGGCATGCATCGTTCATGAACAAGATTGCATCGCGGCTGCCTGTTGTAAGCATCGCCGCACCAAGGGCATTCGCGCCCGTGCGAGACGAGGCGGAGAACGGGACTTTTTCAACGCGCCAGACATAACTGCCGGTTCCGAACGGGCGAACAGCGATGCGAATTTGGCCTTGGCGGGTCACCACATCTTCTTGCCCCGCACCTTGCACAAGTGCTTTGCTTTGCAGACGGTGAAGAACTGCAACAGGGTTTGCAAACGCACCTTTCAAGGCACCTGCGAGCGTGGCATTTTGATCTGGGATTGGCAGATCAAGGCGGGCCTTGCGGTTCGCAAATAGCACGTCGCCAAGCGCATCCACCACAAGGCAAGCGGCGTGATCGTCCTCGAGATAGCTCAAAACCTCTGAATTTGCGGATTTTTTTCGCACATGGTCACGTTCAACCGCAAAGGACAGCACGCCAGCAAAGGCCAGCAATGCACAGCCCAACCCAAGAAATGAAATCGCAAAAAGACCTTGAGACACCATACCAGATGAGATGATCAGACCCACGCCAACAGCTGCGAGCGCCAAAAGCGCGCCCACGCGTTTCCAAACCGTCCAATCTGGGCCCATCCAACGCGGCCCCGCAACATGCCTGAGCAAATCAGCCTCCCACAAATGCCTGCCCTCATTTCGCAGCATAAATCTTAAGAAACACCTAAGAGGAGGAGCGATAACACGTTTTACACGCTATACGGGCATTTTTCTTTCAAATTGCGCAAGAAAAAATCCGTCGCCAGACATCGAAATCGGGTATCGCGTTTTCGAGACAAGGCCAAACTGCGGAAAATTCTGCAAGACCCATGCAACCTGCTCTTCGTTTTCTTCCTCAAAAACGGAACATGTTGCATAGGCCAAAAGGCGATTGGCATACCCCGCCGCTTGGGTGAGGCAGGTTCGTTGCAGCTGTTGATAGGCTGCAAGGTCATCAGGTGTAAGCGCCCATTTGGCTTGTGGGGTTCGCCGCCACGTGCCACTTCCCGAACAGGGGGCATCGACCAGAACGACGTCAAATTCCGTACGGCCGGTGAGGTCTGGCAGCACTTCGATCTGGGCACCTGCACGACTGGCACGGTCCGGAATATCGCGCATGCGATCAGCCGACACATCATGGGCGGAAATTTTACGAACACCGCGCGCCGTAATCGCCAAAGACTTGCCACCGCCCCCCGCGCAATAATCAAGCACATGATCATCAGGCCGCAGTTGCAATTCCAGACAGGCCTGCTGGCTGGAGCAATCCTGCAGTTCTACAAGTCCCGTCTGATAGGCCGTCGCGTTTCGGATGCGTCTTTCGCCATCCGTGACAATCAGTGCCGTTGCACAATCGGCGGCGCTTTGCGTTGTGATACCGTCGTGCAAAAGGGAATCCTGAGCCTCTGCAACGGTGGTTTTGCTGGTATTGATCCGCAGGGAAATGGGCGCGCGGTCCCTAAAAAGCGTCAGCGCCGCATCTGCCGCCGCCTGCCCCAGTTGTGCATGTAGTTTATCGACGATCCAATCGGGCGCGTCTGGGGGAAGCTGTTGTAATTGCGGCGCTGTCTGTTCTTCAGGGTCAAGTGGTGTCGGTGCATACCCCTGCCCTGTAAAGACCGTTTCTGGCGCGATGTCATCTGTCCGAAGGCTACCAAGGACCAGTCCGCGCCCTGTGGCCGATCCGCCCAAAGCCGCAAAGGAGTTTTTGCATCGCAATGCACGGAACACGATATCGCGGACGGCGGCCCGATCCTTGGAGCCTGCATAGCGGTTTTTGCGCCCCCATGTGGTCAGGCATTGTTCGGCAGACGCACCCACAAGGATATTGTCCAGAACATCAATGGCCGCCGCATAGCGGGCCACAGGCGTCATCTTGCCCCCATCGACATTAAGTATGCGCTACATATCATTGATATATCATGATATTCTGTAGTTCGGGCTTTCGCGAGTGATCTGCACATCATGCACATGGCTTTCTTTCAGGCCTGCGCCTGTGATCTTCACGAAATTGCAGTTTTTACGCATTTCCGCGACCGTCGCGCAGCCCGTATAGCCCATTGCGGCACGCAAGCCACCGACCAGTTGATGCACCACGGCGCCTGCGGACCCCTTGTAAGGCACCTGCCCTTCGATACCTTCGGGCACCAGCTTGTCACTTGCGGCGTCTTTCTGGAAATACCGATCGGCAGAGCCGCGCGCCATGGCCCCAAGACTGCCCATGCCACGATAGGATTTGAACGAACGGCCCTGATAAAGGATCACCTCACCGGGGCTTTCATCGGTGCCTGCAATCATTGAGCCGACCATCGCGCAAGATGCGCCTGCCGCGATGGCCTTGGCAAAATCGCCCGAGAACTTGATACCGCCATCGGCGATCACTGGCACGTCGCCCCCTGCGGCGGCGCAATCCATAATTGCGGTCAACTGCGGAACACCGACGCCTGCAACCATGCGCGTGGTGCAGATCGAGCCTGGTCCAATACCCACTTTTACGGCATCTGCACCAGCACCAATCAGCGCCTTGGTCGCCTCTCCCGTGGCCACGTTGCCCGCGACCACCTGAATGGCGCTGGACAGCGTCTTGGCGCGTTCCACCGCGTGTGCAACACCTTCCGAGTGTCCATGGGCCGTATCAATGACGATCATATCAACGCCTGCATCCACAAGCGCTTGCGAGCGTTCAAAACCCGCGTCTCCGACTGTGGTTGCCGCGGCAACGCGCAGGCGGCCCAATTCGTCTTTGCACGCCTGTGGGTTCAGCACCGCCTGTTCACTGTCTTTGAGGGTCAAAAGACCCGTCAATTTACCATCGCCATCCACGACAAGCAGTTTTTCAATGCGGCGCGCCTTCATTAGGCTACGGGCCTCGTCCAGATCGGCGGGTTCGCGCAACATGGCCAGATTGTCGGATGTCATCATCGCTGAAACGGGTGTCTTGTCATCCTTGGCAAACCGCATGTCACGGTTGGTCACAATGCCCACGACGCGCCCAGACCCGTCAACGACAGGAAAGCCCGTGACGCGGTAGCGTTCTTGCAGCGCCTTGGCGTCAGCAAGGGTTTGGTTGGAGGTCAGCGTGATCGGGTTGTAGACGATCCCGCTTTCAAAGCGTTTAACGCGGCGCACTTCGCGCGCTTGTTCTTCTATATCAAGGTTGCGGTGGATAACGCCCATGCCGCCTGCCTGTGCCATCGCAATGGCCATACGTGCTTCTGTCACCGTGTCCATCGCAGAGCTGAGCAGCGGAATGTTCAACGCGATGGATTGGGTCACAAACGTCCGCGTGTCAGCCGTAGACGGCAAAACACTGGAAGCCCCGGGGACCAACAAAACATCATCAAAGGTGAGCGCCTCGCGAATTTCCATGACAGGTCCCCTTCGTAAAATCTGGACAAATTGGAAAGCATCGTTTGACGCTGCCCTATCGCATAGATGTAGGGATGGATAAAGTCCTATTCGCCAGATGTACGGCTTTTTGCGTCTTGGGCGAGCATGCGCAGCGCCGAGCTGAGTGTTGTGACATCAGAACCAACGCCCAAAAACGTCACACCAAGATCGCTATAGTGGCGCATTTCGGCAGGATCGAAGGTGATAATGCCCGCAGATTTGCCTGTAGCCGTGATGCGTTTGATCGCATCATCGATGGCCGTTTGCACCGCGGGCGCATCCATCTGCCCCAGATATCCCATATCAGCAGACAAATCCGCAGGGCCAATAAAGACCACATCAACACCATCGGTCGAAACGATCTCATCAAGGTTCTCCAATGCCTCCCGCGTTTCGACCTGCACCATGACACAGATTTGGTCATTCGCGGTGGTCGCGTAGTCAGGCGTCTGATTGTAGAAGGTGGCGCGTGCAACGGCACCGCCCAGACCACGACGCCCTGCAGGCGCATAACGGGTCATGGCGACGATGTCTTGGGCCTGCTGGCCCGTGTTGACCATTGGCACAAGAATGGATTGCGCGCCCAGATCGAGGACTTGTTTGATCACCCAGTCTTGTCCGATGGGCACGCGCACCACGGGCTGTGCATCCCGAAAGGCCTGCAACTGCGCGAGGATTGAGGCAGATGTGTTCGGCCCGTGTTCCGCATCGATCAGGCACCAGTCAAACCCAACGCCAGTGGCCAGTTCCGCAATGGTCGGACTGGCCGAAGCGAGCCAGATGCCCAATTGCATCTCGCCCGCGGCAAGGCGGCTTTTCAAAGTATTAACAGCAGCGCCCATCAGCGGTAATACAGCGACTGACCGTTAGAGAACAGCTGGACCTTGGCAGGGTCGGCCCCCACACGCACGGTTTTGCCGCGCATGTCACGGTGAATGCCTGGCATCTTCGCCAGCACCTGGTCCGCGCCATTCACGCTTTCGAAGTAGAGCACTGTGACCTCGCCCAGGGCTTCTGTATAGCTGACCTTGCCCTCAAACACGCCTTCGCCTTCGGTCACAACCATGTCTTCGGGGCGCACACCCACATTGACCTTTAGCCCCATGTCCGCATCCGTTGTCGGCACGGCAGAATGAATTGTCAGGCCGCTGTCCATACGCACGGTCGTCTGCGCCCCTGTTTCAATCACTTCGCCGGGCAGCAGGTTCATGGCAGGCGAGCCGATGAATTGTGCCACAAATTCGTTCTCGGGGCGTTCATAAAGCTCAAGCGGCGTGCCGACCTGTGCAATGCCTTTGTTGGCCAGCACGACAATCCGTGTGGCCAGCGTCATCGCTTCGACCTGATCGTGGGTGACGTAGATCATCGTGCGTTCTGGCATTGCTTCTTTAAGTTGGGCAATTTCGATGCGCGTGGCGACCCGCAGGGCCGCGTCAAGGTTCGACAGTGGCTCGTCAAAAAGGTAGACTTTGGGATCGCGCACGATCGAGCGGCCAATGGCCACCCGCTGGCGTTGCCCGCCAGACAGGGCTTTGGGCAAGCGGTCCAGATATTCATCCAACTGTAGAATCTTGGCGGCTTTGTCGACGGCTGCATCAATTTCGGACTGGGGCTTTTTCGCCAATTTCAGCGCGAACTGCATGTTTTCGCGCACGGTCATATGCGGGTAAAGCGCATAGGACTGAAACACCATTGCGATGCCACGTTCGGAAGGGGGCACATCGTTGACCACCTGCCCGTCAATCTCAAGCGTGCCGCCCGTGATCTTTTCAAGGCCCGCAATCATGCGCAGCAAAGTCGATTTACCGCATCCCGACGGGCCAACAAAGACGATCAATTCGCCCTGTTCGATATCAAGATTGATGTTCTTGAGAACATCCACCGTGCCGCCGTAGGTTTTGGCCACATCTGTCAGTTTCAGATTGGTCATGGTTGTCCCCTCTCCCTTTTATACGTGAAGCGCCAAGGCGCATTGCCATGGGCCCAGATGCAGTTTTCCATCAGCCGAAGGATGCGCACTTCCCAATTCGGCGCCAATGGGCTGCCAGTTGCCATCGGGCATGGTCAAAGCGGTTGGGCTATCGCTTAGGTTAAACGCGCAGAAAATCTGCTGACCCTTTGCCATGCGGATAAAATGGACGATGTCGTCAGTTGCCTGAACACCCGAATGATCGCCTGCAACAAGCGCGGGATGCGCACGGCGAAACGCGATGGCGCGGCGGTAGTGATGCAAAAGCGCAGCGGGGTCTTCTTCCTGATCGGCGACAGACATTTGCAGGTGTTCATTGCTGACGGGCAGCCATGGTTGATGGGCCGAAAACCCGCCGTTTTGGTTGGACGGCTCCCACACCATTGGGGTGCGGCACCCATCGCGGCCTTTGAATTCTGGCCAAAACTCGATGCCGTAGGGGTCTTGGAGCGCTTCAAATGGCACGTCTGCTTCTGGCAACCCAAGCTCTTCGCCCTGATAAATACAAACCGAGCCACGCAAGCACATCATCAGCGTGCAAAACGCGCGTGCAGCGGCTGGTGTCAAATTCCACCGTGACACATGACGCATCACATCGTGGTTTGAAAACGCCCAACAGGCCCACCCATCGGCTGCAACCTCATCCACTTTGGCAAAAACCTGTGCCAACCGTTCAGGCGTGGGCGTATCTTTGGCCAAAAGCTCAAAAGCATAACACATCTGCACAAAATCTTCGCCCGCCGTGTATTCACCAAGCAGATCCAAACCAAGCTGCGCGTCACCAACCTCGCCCACGGCCGCCGCACCGTATTGATCCAGCAAGGCGCGGAACTTGCGCAAAAATTCCAGATTTTCGGGCTGGTTTTTGGAATGCAGATGCATTTGGTGATTATACGGGTTCACCGATGGCGCAATATTGGCGTTACGCTCTTCGGCCGGCAAAGGCGGGTTGTCGCGTAATTCGTTGTCGGCGTAGTAGAAATTGATGGTATCAAGGCGGAAGCCGTCAACACCGCGGTCCAGCCAGAACTGGGTGGCATTCAGCACCGCTTGGACCACCTCTTCATTGTGGAAATTCAGATCGGGCTGGCTGACCAGAAAATTGTGCAGATAGTATTGCTCGCGTCGTGCGTCCCATTGCCAGGCCGACCCCCCGAAGATCGACAGCCAGTTGTTAGGCGGCGTGCCATCGGGCTTGGGGTCGGACCACACATACCAATCGGCCTTGTCGTTGGTGCGGTTGGCGCGGCTTTCGGTAAACCAGGCGTGTTGATCCGAGGTGTGCGACAGCACCAGATCAATCATCACCTTCATGCCAAGTTTGTGCGCGGTATCGACCAGCGCATCAAAGTCGGCAAGCGTTCCGAACATCGGATCAACGTCGCAATAATCGCTGACGTCATAGCCAAAATCCTTCATCGGCGAGGTGAAGAACGGCGAAATCCAGATGGCATCGACACCAAGGCTTGCTATATACGGCAGGCGCTGGACGATGCCCAAAAGATCACCGATCCCGTCCCCATTGCTGTCCTGATAAGAGCGCGGGTAAATCTGATAGATCACCGCACCTTTCCACCAGTTTGCATCAACATGAGAGGCCACTTGCCCAGTTACATTAGCTTGTGCTGTCAACTCTTTGTCTTTCTTTACTTAACCGAACCAGCCAACAGGCCGCGCACGAGATATTTTTGCATTGCGAAGAACACTACCAGCGGCACAGCGATACTGACAAACGCCGAAGTCGCGAGGATTTCCCAGTTGCCGCCGCGGGTGCCCAAAAGCTCTACGATCTGTTTGGTCATCACGGTCGTTTCACCGGTTGCATCAATCAGGAACACCAGAGCCACCAACAGGTCGTTCCACGTCCACAGAAACTGGAAGATGGCGAAACTGGCCAGCGCGGGGAACGACAGCGGCAAAATGATCTTCACGAAAATTTGGAAATCCGTTGCACCGTCCACACGCGCGTTTTCAATAATATCGCGGGGCAAACCGACCATGTAGTTGCGCAACAGATAAATCGCCAACGGCAGGCCAAATCCTGTGTGTGCCATCCACACCCCTATATAGCCCTTTCCGATGCCGATCTCGTTGTGGAATTTGAGCAGCGGGATCAGTGCAAGTTGCAAAGGCACCACCAGCAAAGCGACAACCACCGCCACCAAGAGCGCGCGCCCCGGAAAGTCCATCCACGCCAGCGCATAGGCCGCAAAAGCAGCGATCAAGATGGGGATGATTGTCGCAGGAATTGTCACTGTCAGCGTGTTGAAAAACGCCTTGGCCAGATTGTCGGTGGCGTTGCCGCTGACCAATACAGTGCGGTAATTATCAAGCGTAAATTCTGGCGGTGCGGTGGCCGTCGTAAAGACGCGCGGCAAGCGTTGCCCCTCTTGGCTTTCGGTGGCCGTAAAGCGGTATGCGCCCCCAACATCGACTGTAATCGTGCGGTCACGGCTCAGCTCGGCCACATCGCCGGGCACAAAGGCTTGGGGTGCGCGGCTTGATGTGCCCCAGGCTGACACTTCGATATCGGCGTTGGTAAACAGCTGCCCTTCGATCACAAACAGATCACCGTCGACAAATTCTTCGCCTTCAATACGGATCGCGGGGTTCTGGCTGGTTTGGGTGCCAAGTGCGGACCACCACCCGCTGGATGAAATTTGATCGGCCGTGCGAAACGACGACACGAACAATCCAACCGTCGGGAAAAGCCAAAGCAATACCAGCGCAAGGGTCGAGATTTGCACAGCCCAGTTCAGGCTGGATTTTGTTCCTGCAATATTGTCCATCTGTCTGTCCCCTATCGCATTTCTTTGCGCGCGTTATGCACGTTCCACACAAGGATCGGCAGAACCAGCAGCATGATCACCATCGCGCTGGCCGAGCCGACACCCCAATCATTTGCGCGGAACAGCTTGTCATACATGTAGTTGGCCAGAACCTGCGTTTCCCATTGCCCGTTGGTCATTGCAAAAACGATGTCAAAAACCTTCAGCACGACGATGGTAATGGTCGTCCAGACCACCACAATGGTGCCCATGATCTGCGGCACCTTGATCTTGAAAAAAATCTGAAACGGGTTGGCCCCGTCAACAATCGCGGCTTCAACGGTTTCTTCGGGGATGCCCCGCAGAGCGGCCGACAGAATAACCATCGCAAACCCCGTCTGGATCCAGATCAGAACGATCATCAGCAAAATACTGTTCCAGAACGGAATGGTCAGCCATTGCTGTGGATCGTTGCCGCTGAAATAGACATAGATCGCATTCAGAACGCCGATCTGCTCTGTCCCCGGGGGCCGCGCGTCATAGACCAGTTTCCAGATCACCGCCGCACCCACGAAGGAAATCGCCATTGGCATAAAGATAAGCGACTTTGCAATATTGCCCCATTTAAGGCGATCGGTCAGCTGTGCGGCCAAAAGTCCAAAGCCCGTCGAGAATGCAGGCACAATAATCAGCCACAACATATTGTTGCGCAGGGCTTCCCAAAACTTGGGCTCGCCCATCATTTGCTGGTAGTTTGCAAGCCCCACAAAAGCGCCGCCCTGATCGCGGTCGGTCAGTGACAGGCGGACCGTCTCAACCACGGGATAGGCCAGATAAAGCCCAAGTGCGGTAAGGGCTGGAAACAGAAACAACCAAGGGCGGATCATATTGGCGCGGTTGATATTGCGCCCCGCGTTTGGCCCTTTGGCTGGAAAAATGAATTTGTCCAGGATTTGGTTTGAGGCCCAGAAATAGCCGATACAGGCACCGACGCCCACAATGATGGTGATCAATCCAAGTAAAGCTGGATGCATTCCCGTCCCCTCCCAAAGGTAAAGATGCTAAAAGCGTGGAAGGGGGCGATCTGGTGCCGCCCCTCTTCCTGAGGTCAAAGGCGCTTACTTCAGCGCGTCCCAACTGTCTTGGATGGCCGATGCCACTTCGCCGGCATCTTTGCCACCTGCGTAGTCCACCATGCCTGTCCAGAACGAGCCTGCACCAACACCGCCGGGCATCAGATCGGATGCATCAAAGCGGAAAGTTGTCGCGCCAAGCAGAATTTCGTTCATCTTGGCTGTCGCAGGGTCCGAGAATTTGGAGCTGTCGACACCTTTGTGTGGTGTCAAGAAACCACCCAACGCCATCCACGCCTCATGCGCCTCTGGTGTTTGCAGCCACGCCATCAACTCATGTGCTGCGTCGTTTTCGTTGGTGATGGCCCAAAGCGTGCCAGCGCCCAAAACGGGGCTTCCAAGGTTTTTGCCTTCATAGGCGGGGAAATAGAAGAAATCCGCATCTGTGCCGACTTCAGTGCCTTCTGGGAAGAACGCAGGAATGAACGATGCCTGACGGTGCATGTAGCACTGTGGTGGCGATGCAAAAAGACCCTTGGGGCTGTCGCGGAAATCGGTCGAGGCCACGGCCCCTGCACCACCTGCAACATAGGCATCATTGCGCGCAAATGCGCCGAACTCTTCGATCGCGGCCACAACTTCGGGTGCGTCGAATGGCATTTCATTGGCAACCCACGCGTCATAGACAGCTGGCTCTTGTGTGCGCAGCATCATGTCCTCAACCCAGTCGGTTGCAGGCCAACCTGTCGCACCACCCGATCCCAGACCGATGCACCACGGTGTGCCACCATCTGCAACGATCTGATCTGTCAGCGCTTTCAGCTCTTCCATTGTCGACGGGATTTCATAACCCGCGTCTTCAAAGTTTTCAGGGCTATACCAGACCAGCGATTTCACATCGACTTTGTAGAAAAAGCCAAAAAGTTCATCGGCACCGTCTGCGTTTGCGTAAGTGCCCAGATCAACCCAGGACTGACCCGCTGCATAGTTTTCACGGATCCAATCGCCTGTGCCGTCTTTGAGCGGCGTCAGGAACCCGCGACCCGCCATGTCAGCCGCAAGGCCCGGCTGTGGGAAAACGGACACGTTGGGGGCAGAGCCCGCTTCGGCATCTACAAGGATCTGGCTTTCAAAGCTGTCCGAACCCACATAGCGCACATCCGCGCCTGTTTTTTCTGCAAAACCTGACAAAACTGTTTCAACGGTTTCCTGGTCGGGGCCAAGCCACGGACCAAAGACTGTCACCTGCTGACCTGCCAGATGGCCATCAGCCGCCGCCATACCTGCGGTCATCGCAAAGGCGGCTACACTCGCGTAGAGTGATTTTTTCATGTGTATTCTCCCATTTTGGAAACTATTCGTATCTGCGCACGCCAGTTTCCCTCCCTTAACGTTTCCTGCGCGGCGGAATCACTTCCAAAGCGCTTTGAACACGAACACCGTTGTTCAATCCATCCAATGTGTCAATCGCTCTGCGCAAAAACATCCTTATTTCAATAGTCTATTCGCAGGTGCAGCATTTTCACCTGCCGCGAAATCACTTTGACGAGGTGACACGCCACAGCTAACGTCCTTTTGAAATTGAAAGCGCTTTGGACGTAATAAATACATGAACCTCAAAGAGTTATCCAAGAATCTGGGGCTATCGCCCACAACAGTCAGCCGCGCTTTGAATGGCTATCCCGAAGTGTCAGAGGCCACCCGCGAGCGCGTGCGCAATGCTGCGCAGCAACATAATTACCATCCCAACACCCGCGCCAAAGCACTGGCCACGGGCCGCGCCATGGCGATCGGTCATGTGATCCCTTTGTCCAATCAGCACGAGATGGTGAACCCCGTTTTCGGAGACTTCATATCCGGCGCAGGAGAGGTCTATGCGCAGCGCGGTTATGATATGGTTTTGTCGATTGTCGACGACGGCCAGGAAGAACGCGCCTACCGCGATCTCAAGGCCAAGGGCACGATTGATGGTGTCATCATTCACGGCCCGCACCGCAACGACCCGCGCCCCGCATTGCTGACGGATCTGGGTCTGCCATTCGTGGTGCATGGGCGCACCGCGGCCGATCCCGACAGCTATTGGTGGATTGATATGAACAACGCTCAGGCGTTTTACCGCGCCACACGCTTTTTGCTGGATCTGGGCCATCGCCGCATCGCGCTTTTTAACGGGTTGGAGCATATGGACTTTGCCCTTCGGCGGCGCAACGGATACGAACGCGCGATGACCGAGGCGGGTTTGACAACAGACACCGCGCTGATGCGCAGCGAAGAAATGTCCGAAAGCTATGGCTATCTTCATGCGCGTGATCTGCTCAAAACCGACACCCCGCCGACCGCGTTTTTGGTCTCGTCGATCATTATGGCACTGGGCGTGCGCCGCGCCTTGGACGAATTGGGGCTGCGCATGGGCCAAGACGTCTCGATCCTGACGCATGACGACGGGCTGAGCTACTTTCCTAATGGCGGGGATGTTCCGATTTTTACATCGACGCAAAGTTCTGTGCGACAGGCAGGCCGCATGGTCGCTGATATGTTGATCGAACGCATCCTGACCCCGACCGCCCCGCCCAAAAGCCACCTTCTGGAAGCCGCCTTGATTGTTGGCTCCTCAACTGGCCCTGCTCCGAAAGACCTATCGACGTGACCAAATTTTCCTTCTCGCGCAGTGATTTTCCACAGGATTTTATCTGGGGCGCTGCAACATCAAGTTATCAAATCGAAGGCCATGCCTTTGGCGGCGCGGGCCCAACCCATTGGGACACCTTTGCCGCGACCCCGGGCAATGTGGTGCGGGCCGAAAATGGGGATACGGCGTGCGACCATTATCACCGATACGAACAAGACCTTGATCTGATCAAAGACGCAGGCTTGGACGCCTATCGCTTTTCAACATCTTGGGCGCGGGTGATGCCGGATGGAAAAGCGGTCAATCCGGACGGTCTGGATTTTTACGACAGGCTCACAGACGCGATGCTGGAACGCGGGCTGAAACCCTGCGCCACACTGTATCATTGGGAATTGCCCGCAGCATTGGCCGTGCAAGGCGGCTGGCAAAACCGCGATGTCGCAAAATGGTTTGGTGAGTTCACACATACCATCATGGGCAAAATCGGCGATCGGATGCACAGCGTCGCCCCGATTAACGAGCCGTGGTGCGTGGGCTGGCTATCGCATTTTTTGGGCCATCATGCGCCCGGCTTGCGCGACATCCGCGCCACGGCCCACGCGATGCACCACGTGATGCTGGCCCATGGCACAGCGATTGGTGTCATGCGGGATCTGGGGCTGAAAAACCTTGGCGGCGTGTTCAATATGGAATGGGCCACCCCCGCCGATGATAGCCCCGAAGCTGCCCGCGCCGCAGAGCTTTATGACGGCTACTACAATCACTTTTTCCTCAGTGGTGTGTTCAAGGGGCGCTATCCTGACACTGTGATGGAGGGGCTTGGCCCACATATGCCCCAGGGGTGGCAGGACGATTTCAACGTCATTCAGGCACCTTTAGACTGGGTTGGCGTAAACTACTACACACGCAAGCTAATCGCGCCCAACACCGATCCATGGCCGTCTCATGAAGAGGTTGAAGGCCCGCTGCCCAAAACCGATATGGCATGGGAAATCTATCCCCAAGGGCTTTACGAATTCCTCAAACGCACAGCCGACACCTACACAGGCACCCTGCCCCTCTACGTGACTGAAAACGGAATGGCCCACGCCTGTCCCGCCGAAGATGTGGATCAACCCCGCATCGATTATCTGCAGGCGCATATCGCCATGGCGCGAAAGGCGATGGACGATGGCGTGCCGCTGAAAGGCTACATGATCTGGTCGCTTTTGGACAATTACGAATGGGCCTTGGGCTATGAAAAACGCTTTGGACTGGTGCATGTGGATTTTGACACCTTGAAGCGCACCCCCAAAGCCTCGTATCAGGCGCTGGCAGCCGCTCTTAAAAGGTAACTCATGTCTACTTCATCAAACAGCGTCGCACTTGTGGCGGATATCGGCGGCACAAACACACGTGTGGCCTTTGCCCATGGCACCGAAGTCCAGATGGCATCCGTGCGCCGCTTCAAGAACGAAAACTACGCAGGCCTTGCCCCGATTATCGCCGAATATATGGCGACAGAGGCCGTTGGACAGTGCGACGCGGCCTGCGTTGCTGTGGCAGGTCCGGTGCGCGACAGCGTAGGGACGATGACCAATCTGGATTGGACGATCGACAAAGCGACATTGGCTGCGGCCACGGGCGCGACCAATGTGGCCATCCTGAATGATCTGCAAGCCCAAGGCCATGCGTTGGGGCATTTGGCACATGGCACGCTCACGGAAATTATTCCACAACCAGAGGCCAGCCCCTTGGCTGCGCGGCTGGTGATTGGCGTGGGCACAGGCTTCAACGCGGCCCCTGTTTTGCAGCTTGAAACGCACCGTGTGGTCACGCCTTCGGAATGCGGTCACGCCAACCTGCCGATCCGCAATGAAGAAGAATTGCGTTTGTGCCAGTTTGTTGAAACGGCGCATGGATTTCCCGCCGTTGAGGACGTCTTGTCAGGGCGCGGTCTGGAGCGCGTCTATGACTGGCTTGGTCAAGAAGATGGCGATCCCCGCCCGCTGAAAGCAGCACAAATCATGCAGGCCGTGGCAGATGGCGAAGACCGCGCGCAGCGTGCGCTGGCGGTCTTTATCAAAATCCTCGGCACGGTTGCGGGCAATCTGTCGCTGATCCACCTGCCCTTTGGGGGCGTCTATCTGGTGGGCGGTGTCGCGCGGGCCGTGTTGCCCTATCTGCAGGATATGGGCTTTTCAGACAGCTTCCGTGACAAGGGCCGTTTTGCGGGGTTCATGCGCAACTTTGGTGTATCGGTCGTTGAAGATGACTACGCCGCTCTGACGGGCTGCGCCAATCATCTGGCGGCAAGCGCGGTCTAGGCACCGATCTGCGCAGGCGCCATCGACATGGTCTTGAGCATGGCCCAACACGCCTGCCCCTCGCGCAGCTCAAGCCCGTCCAGCGACCGCTTGGTCAGACGCGCCAAAAGCATATCACCGCCACACTCCAGCGTCACCAAAGCCCCGGGGCCGTCGCCGCGCCGTATGGCCCGGACAATCGCGGGCCAAGTGTTCAATGCGCTGACATCCTTGGGCTGTGACAAGCTGATGGTGATGTCTTTGGCCAGAACCCGCAGCTTATAGCGTGTCCCCAATGGATCATCGGTAAGGGGCACCAACAACGTGCCGCCCGCGCAGTTCAGTTGCGACAGCCCGTCATCGAAATGGGCGTTTAGCTGACCCGTGATCACCGCGCCCATCTGCGCGATGCCAAGCCGCGGCGCGACAACGGGATCGGCCAGAATATCTGTCACAGGCCCGCTTGCGATTGTACGGCCCGTGTCCATCAAAACCATGTAATCGGCCAGCTGCGCCACGTCATTCAGATCATGGGTTACCAACAGCATCGGCATGGCAAGATGATCGCGTAGCCGCGCCAGATAGGGCAGAATTTCGGATTTGCGGGATTGATCAAGCGAGGCCAAAGGCTCATCAAGGATCAACGCATGCGGGGCCGACAACAACGCACGCCCGATGGCCACGCGCTGCGCTTCTCCACCAGACAGGCTTGGGCAATCACGGTCCAAAAGCGCCGAAATGCCCAACAGGCCTGCCACCTCGTCAAGCCCAAGGGTGCCGCCTTTGCGAAAGCCCGCACCAAACAGCAAGTTGCGCCGCACCGACATATGGCTGAACAACCGCGGCTCCTGAAAGACCACGCCAAGCCCGCGGGCTTCGGGGCGCAAGTTCACGCCTCGTTCGGTATCCAAAAGGGTCTTGCCTGCGATTGTCACCATACCTGTTTTGGGGCTTTCCAACCCTGCAATCACCTTTAGCGTCGTTGACTTGCCAGCACCTGACGGGCCAAACAACGCGGTCACACCCGCAGGCGCTTCGAACCGCACATCAAAGGGCAGCTGTCCAAGATGATGCTGAAACGCGACCGAAATCATGCGCGGCGCCCCCGTCGGATCAGCCATTCACTCAGCGCAACAGCGCCCACAGCCAAAACGCATGACATGCCCACCAACCACGCAACCGCCCCTTCCGCACCGGGCACCTGCAAAAAGGCATAGATGGCCGAAGGGATCGTTTGCGTTTGCCCCGGGATCGAGGCCACAAAGGTGATCGTTGCGCCAAATTCGCCCAAAGCTTTGGCAAAAGCCAACACGCAACCTGCGATCAAACCGTTTTTCATCAAGGGCAAGGTGATCAATCGAAACCGCGCAAATCGCTTGGCCCCCAGTGTTGCCGCGGCTTGCTCGACCTTGGGGTCCACGGCCTCTATCGCCTGTTGAAAGGCACGCACCATCAACGGAAACCCCATGACAGCCGCCGCCAGCACGGCCCCCGTCCAGCGAAAGGCCAGGACAATCCCGAAATCTGCCAAAAACCCGCCGATTGGCCCCTGCACACCAAAGGCGATCAACAGGAAATACCCCGTGACCACGGGCGGCAACACCAACGGCAAATGCACCAAAGCAGACAGGGCCACACGGCCCCGAAACTGACCCCGAGCCAACAGATGCGCGACCCACAACGCCAGTGGAAACATCACCACTGTGGCAACGGATGCCACCTTCAAAGACAGCAAAACGGCCTGCCACACCTCTGGCGGAAGCTGCATCATGGCGCCGCCTCAAAACCCGCGGCCAACAACGCGTCCTGCGCGGCAGGTGACAACAAGAATTGCACAAACCCGTGGTCCTGCCCCCCGCTGACCCGTGCTGCCACATAGGCAACCTGCGCGTGCACGTCCGCTGGTATCTGTGCGGCCACGTGCACCTTTTCGCTGCTCTGCGCATCGGTTGCGTAAACGACGGCCAAAGGCACCTCTCCGCGCTCTGCCAAAACCAAAGCGGCGCGGGCATTATCAGCTTCCACAATGCGCGCGGCCAGATCATCCCAGACGCGCAGGTTGTCCAGCGCCTCGCGCGCATAAATCCCCACCGGCACCGCATCGAGAAAGCCAAGCGCCAGCCGCCCCGCGCCTAACTGCTGCGTCCAAGCCTGCGCATCATAAGGGTCAAATGCCACTGCCTGCGCCCCCACCACAACCAGACGGTTGCGTGCAAAAACCTGCGCATCAGCAACATGGCCTGTGCCGTCCAAAACATCGCTCCACGCGGTATTGGCGGATAAAAACACATCCGCAGGTGCGCCTTGCTGAATTTGGCGGGCCAATAAGGATGTCGCAGCATAAGACACAAAGACCGAATGCCCAGTCGCGGCCTCGAACGCCTCGGCGATCGGGTCAATCGCAGGTTTCAGGCTGGCGGCCGCAAAAACTGTGACCTGCGCTGCCTGCGCAGCGCCTGCCCAAATCATCAAAGATATCGCCAAAATCAATCGCATGGGAGCACAGTGACACGCAGCCGCGACAGCGCCAAGGGCTTAGCGTGTGCCGCCCGAACTGAGCGTGCGCGCGATGGCATCTTTCCACCCCGCATAGCGTGCCGCGCGGGTGTCATCGGCCATTTGCGGCTCAAACCGCCAGTCGAGCGCCCACGTCTGCGCAAATCCCGCCTGATCGGGGTAAACGCCCGCTTGCATGCCTGCCAGCCACGCCGCACCAAGCGCCGTTGTCTCCAAAACCTTGGGCCTGTCCACCTGCGCCCCGATGATGTCGGCCAAAAACTGCATGGTCCAATCGCTTGCCGACATGCCGCCATCAACACGCAATACGGCCTGTCCGCCCTGCGCCTGCCAATCGGCAGTCATCGCTTCCAGCAAATCGCGGGTCTGAAAGCCCACACTTTCAAGGGCCGCACGCGCAAACTCCTCTGGCCCCGACCCACGCGTCAGCCCGAAAATCGCGCCACGGCTCTCTGCATCCCAATATGGCGCGCCCAGTCCCGTGAAGGCAGGCACCAGATAGAGCTCTTGGCCCGGATCCGCCTTTTCCGCCAACCCTTGGGTTTCGGATGCCTCGCGGATCATCTTCACGCCGTCGCGCAGCCATTGCACAACAGCACCCGCAATAAAGATCGACCCCTCAAGCGCATAGGTCGGCTTGCCATCGAACTGATAGGCGATTGTACCAAGCAGGCGGTTTTGGCTCTCGACAAGCGTATCACCCGTGTTCAACAGCGCAAAACAACCTGTGCCATAGGTGCTTTTCAACATCCCCGGTGCAAAACAGGCCTGCCCAAGCGTTGCCGCCTGCTGATCCCCTGCGACCCCCAAGATCGGCAAGGGCACCCCGAAGAGATCGGCGCGGGTTTCACCGAAATGGGCCGCACAGTCATGGACCTTTGGCAGCATTTGCATCGGAATATTCAACAAGGCGCAAATCTCGGCGTCCCATACCCCATCGCGGATATTATACAGCATCGTCCGCGCGGCATTGGTGGCATCCGTGACGTGGGACGCACCACCTGTCAGCTTCCAGATCAAAAAGCTATCCACCGTGCCGAACAGCAATTCGCCCTTTTCGGCGCGTGCGCGCGCGCCATCGGTATTGTCCAAAATCCATTTCAGTTTCGTCCCGCTGAAATACGGATCCAGCAGCAGGCCAGTCTTGCGGGTGATCATCGCCTCGTGACCATCGGCTTTGAGCGCCTGGCACATCTCGGCCGTGCGGCGGTCTTGCCAAACAATCGCATTGCCAACCGCCTGCCCGGTGGCTTTGTCCCACACCACCGTTGTTTCGCGTTGGTTGGTAATGCCGATCGCAGCAATATCGGCCGCAGAAATCCCCGCCTTCTCCATCACCGCGCGGCAGGTGCCCGCTGTGGTGGACCATAGATCGGTCGGATCATGTTCGACCCAACCTGATTGCGGGAAATGCTGCGGAAACTCTTCTTGCGCCGTCGCATGCACGCCCATGTCTTGGTCAAACAGGATCGCACGGCTGGACGTCGTGCCTTGATCAATCGCCAGAATAAACGTCATTGCATGCTCCCTTCGGACTTGAACCACGCCGACAGCATCGCCCGTTCGGTTGTTCCCATGTGAAGACCCAGTTTTGTGCGCCGCCACAACACATCGTCGGCGCAGGTGACAAATTCGTTTGCGATCTGCCAGCGCACCTCGCGTTCGCTCAGCGTTGCACCAAAATGTTTGCCCAAATCATCCATGATTTTGGCATCGCCCAACACGTCCCACGCCTCGGTCCCATAGGCGCGGATCAGCCGCAGGGCGTGCCTGTCTATCAAAAACGGGTAGTCTCCTTGCAGCTTGGCCACCAACGCGTCAACCCCGTCGACGGGAAAGTCCCCACCCGGCATCGCAACGCCTGCCGTCCAGTCAGATCCCATCTGCGGGAAAATTTCGTCCAGCTTGGCCAGCGCGTGTTTGGCCAGTTTGCGATATGTTGTGATTTTCCCACCAAAGATGTTCAAAACAGGCGCGCCGGCTTCATCCAGAGACAACACATAGTCGCGCGTTGCAGCCGTGGCCGAACTGGCCCCGTCATCATAAAGCGGTCTTACCCCCGAATAGGTCCAGACAATGTCTTTCGGCGATATGTCCTTTTTCAGATAATTATTTATGAAATCAATCAGGTAGTCGCGCTCAGCATCAGATATTTCGGCAGCTGTATCAGCCTGTGTGTGTTCTGCATCTGTCGTGCCGATCAGCGTAAAATCATATTCGTAGGGAATGGCAAAAATGATCCGCCCGTCCTCGCCTTGAAAAAAGTAGCACTTGTCATGATCGAACAATTTGCGCGTCACGATGTGCGAGCCGCGCACCAGCCGCACGCCCTCGCTTGTGTTCTGGCGCACCACGCCACGGATCACATCTTCAACCCACGGCCCCGCAGCGTTGACCAGACATTTGGCGCGGATCACCGCACCGTCCTCCAGCGTGACCTCCCAGTGATCGGGCCGCCGATCGGCACTCACCACCTTGGTGCGCGGCATGATCTTGGCACCGCGCGCCTGCGCATCCCGCGCGTTCAGAATGACCAGACGACTGTCTTCGACCCAACAATCCGAATACTCGAACGCCTTGGCAAAACGATCATCCAGCGGCGCACCAACAGGGTCGCGCGTCAAATCCACCGTCTTTGTGCCGGGCAACACTTTGCGCCCGCCCATATTGTCATAGAGAAACAAGCCCAATCGGATCAGCCACGCGGGCCTACGCCCTTTCATCCAAGGCATCACAAACGACAACAGCTTGGACGTGGGCGTATCGCTTTCAAACCGCATATCTTTGTGAAACGGCAACACAAACCGCATGGGCCAACTGATGTGCGGCATCGCCTTGAGCAGCGTTTCACGCTCGATCAGGCTTTCGCGTACCAGACGAAACTCAAAAAATTCCAGATACCGCAGTCCGCCGTGAAACAGCTTGGTCGATGAACTTGACGTGGCCCATCCAAGATCATTCATCTCGGCCAGCGCCACCTTCAGCCCCCGCCCCTGCGCATCACGCGCAATACCGCAGCCGTTCACACCGCCGCCAATAACAAACAGGTCATAAAGGGTGTTGTCTTCGGTCATGTTACGCGCTCCCCCCGCATCCCACTACGGTGGCGCTAACAAATCTGACTGTGAAATCCAAGACCCAAAGGGCAGGCAAACCGCCCTCTTGTCATCGCCGACAATCCTCAACGCCTCGTTTTCCAGTGTCACATCGCTGATGCCCGACCAGCCTTGGGGCCATGCAAGTGACACAATGGCGTGGTCAATCACATGGGTTGGGCCAAGCGCATAAGCCGTAGGCACGCCTGCCGCACGCAATGCATCCCCCACCAACGCCGCCGCGCAGCCGTCCTCTACCCCCAGAACACCGCGGTGCCGTCCGTTCCAAGGCCGCGCACTGCGCCCGCCGTTGGAATACCAAAGCATCGTTATGGGCAGTTGCGCAGGCCGCTTCAGGATCAGCACGATATCGCGTTCAGCTTCGCGCATCACCGCCGTCCAGCCCAGATCATTGCCTGGCTCCTCAACGCAGACCACAAAATCCTCGGTCACCTGATCGGGGTAGCGCGTCAGATCAAAGCCGTGAAACGCACCAAACGCCGTCGCTGTCTGTCCACTGGGCAACCAGTTTTTCCCCGCCTCCAGCGCGGTCTGGGGCGTCATCACACGCCGCTTGGCAGAGGTGAAAATACGCCCGCCGTCCTGCATATGAACCATCGGATGATGGGCAAGGCTGGCCGCGCCAGACCCACCTTCGATCACATGACATTGCTTGAGGATCGGTGCCTCTTCCGAGAGCGCCAGCCCCTTGCACAGCCGCGCCCCCAAGACAGGCGTCCGCAGATCAAACCAATCCACGCCGTTGTTGCGGCCGCGATGATCCCAAGGGCTTTGCGCGCATGGCCCATGCGGCGGCCCCGCGCCTTCACCGCCAAACGGCATGGCGAAAAAGTCCTCGGACAGGCGACGGTCCACCAATGGGATCGCATCATCCGCCTGCACATCAGGTTCGCCGCGCCACGGCACCGCATGCAGCGGCGCACGCCCGTCCAAACACAGCCCCGTCAGATGCCCCACATCCGTTTCCAGCCCAACACGGTTTGATCCCGCCTCAAGCCAATGGGCGTCAGTCACCACCACGAAACCCTGTGGCCACAACAAATTTTTCTGAACTGTCCGACCGCGACGCAGGCGGTTTGACGTTGGCCACTTTGGTAAACTTCTGCTTGAGCAGCTTTTGCAAATCGCCTTCGGCCCCGCCCGCCAGCACTTTGGCCACAAAGGTGCCGCCAGGGTCCAGCACGTCAAAGGCAAAGTAAGCCGCCGCCTCGCAAAGCGCCATGATCCGCAAGTGATCGGTCTGTTTATGGCCCGAACTGGCCGCCGCCATATCCGACATCACCACATCGGCCTTGCCGCCAAGCCAGCCCTTCACCTTTTCATCCGCATCGTCTTCCAGAAAATCCAGAACATGCAGATCGCACCCTGCAATCGGTTCAACCTCTTGCAGATCAATCCCGAGAATTGTACCCTGTTTCTTGGCAGGCCGGTCGCCAAGCGCATTTACGCGGCGCACCGCCACCTGACACCACCCCCCCGGCGCACATCCAAGGTCCACAACCCGCGCACCCGGCACCAGAAAGCGGAATTTATCGTCCAGCTCCAATATCTTATAAGCCGCCCGCCCACGGTAGCCATCGGCCTGCGCACGCTTGACATAAGGGTCGTTCAACTGCCGTTGCAGCCACAGCGTGGACGACATCTTGCGCCCCCGCGCTGTCTTGACCTTCACTTTCAGATCCCGCTGCCCGCGGCCCGATGTGTTCTTTTTCTTGGCAGGTTTCTTGGGGCCGCTTGGCCCGCCCGCTGTGCCATCAGTCATAGCCTACATCCTCTAAAACCCCATCCGCAGACATCTGCGCATAAAGCAATCCTTCGCGCAAACCGCGATCTGCCACCGACAAACGATCTGTCGGCCACGAGCGCAGCAACGCCTGCAAAATCGCACTGCCCGACATAATCAGCGAATGACGGTCGCGCCCGATGCGCGGGTCTTTGCGCCGCCCTTCAGGACCAAGCGCCAGATAATCGCGGATCACCAGATCAATTTCGTCACTCGTCATCCGCAGCCCGTCTACCTTGGTGCGGTCATAGCGTTTCAACCCCAGATGCGAAGCCGCCACCGTTGTGACAGTCCCGCTGGTGCCGATAATCTGAAACCCCTCGCGCGATTGCTCTTCTGCATAGGGCGCAAACGGCGCAAGGTTTTCCTCAAAAAACCACGACATCAGCGCAAAGCAGGCTGCATCATCATCCACATCGCTGAATTGTTCGCGCAGCGTGGCCACACCCAGTGGCACCGAAATCCAGTCCACCACGCGCGCGCCGCCATCGTATTCAAACCCGGCATGCAGCGCCATAATCGCCTGAGGTCGCTTGGCCTTCTCAACGCCCGACAGATCAATCCAGACCAATTCGGTCGACCCGCCCCCGATATCTACCACCAAAAGCTGCTCGGTTTTGCGGCTCACCAAAGGCGCACAACTGATCACAGCCAAACGCGCTTCTTCCTCAGGCGTGATGATCTCCAGCTCCAGGCCCGTTTCGCGTTTGATGTAGCGCATGAAATCGCGCCCGTTGCCGGCCCGGCGGCACGCTTCGGTCGCCACCAGTTTCATCCGCTGAACCTTGTGTTTTTTCAGCTTTTGCTTGCAAATCCTGAGCGCCTGAACCGTGCGCGCCATGCTTGAGCGATGCAGCTTGCCACTGCTTTCAAGGCCCACGCCCAACTGCACGGATTTCGAAAAACTGTCGACCACCTCAAATTGCGCACCCTTGGGGCGCGCAATCAGCATACGACAACTATTTGTGCCCAGATCAAGCGCCGCATAGAGCGGGGCAACATCCGAGCCTTGGTTTTCAGGCGCGGGGCTATCTACCGTTTCAGGGACCGCGCCCGCACCATCGGGACGCAGTGGCGTCATCTTGAACGCCTTTCATATCGAGTTAGCCCTAACGTAGCCATCCGCGACATCCCGCGCAAGGTGGGACGTGTGGTCATATTCATAATCTCCATGCGTGTTTTGAGGACGCCGCCCTCTGGCGTCTGGCGAAAAAAATCCCATTTTAGCCAATGCGTCGCAGGGTTGCTGCGAGGTGTCGAAAACAGAACCAAAGTTTGCACATCACATGCGTAACACTTGGGGCAGAACTCTTGGGGAGGCGGAATCACATGGCGCAAGTCACAATCGTTTATTGGCGCGACATGCCTGCACAGGTTATCGTGGGCAAAGGGCGGCGCGGCGTGAAAAAACCCCTTCCCGAACGCTTTGAACAAGCCATTGACCGCGCGGCCATGAAATCAGGCGCGGCAGGCACCGATGACTATCTGGCCGAATGGCGCAAGGCCGATCCCTATACGGTCGAAGGCGCCGACGAAGATGTCGCCGACGCCGAAATCGCCCGTATCGACACAGAATACGACCAAGACCGCATCAAGGCGCTGATCGCCAACAATGGATGGGCTTAGGCCAGCGACGCAAAGGAGGCCGCAAAATGGCTCTGTTGAACTTCAAACGTAAAGACACAGGGACCCCGAAAGGGGTTGATCCACAGGTTGAGGCCTTCTTGCAGGACTATTCGATCGAAGTGATGCCGCGCACCGCCGAAAAGGTCGAAGACTTCCGCGCCCTGCTGCCCCAAGGCACCCGCGTCTACATTGCCCATATCGAAGGCACGCCCATCGACGATATGGTGGCCACGGCCAAACGACTATCCGCCGACGGTTTCAAAGTCATGCCGCATTTTCCTGCGCGCATCATCAAAGACAGCGCCACCCTTGCCGACTGGATCGCACGCTATCAGGGCGAAGCGAATGTTGATCAAGCCCTGCTACTGGCGGGCGGGGTCGATAAGCCACACGGTGATTTTTCAGATTCCATGCAGCTTTTGGAAACGGGCCTTTTTGATAAAGCAGGGTTCAAACGCCTGCATGTTGCAGGCCACCCCGAAGGCAACCGCGACATTGACGCCGATGGCAGCATGAAGAACGTGCAACAAGCCCTTGAATGGAAACAGAAGTTTTCAGAAACGACCGATGCTGACATGGCCATCGCCACACAGTTCTGTTTTGAAGCACAGCCGGTGATCCAATGGGCCAACGATCTCAAGGCGGCAGGCATTACCCTGCCCATCCATATCGGCGTCGCGGGCCCTGCCAAATTGCAAACGCTGATCAAATTCTCCATCGCCTGCGGCGTGGGTGCCTCGCTCAAGGTGCTGCAAAAACGTGCCAAAGACGTAACCAAACTGCTCTTGCCGTTTGAACCAACCCAGTTCATCGCCGATCTGGCAGCGCATAAGGCCGCAAACCCGGATTTTAACATCACCCATGTGCATTTCTTTCCCCTTGGCGGGATCAAGACAAACGCAAACTGGGCCATCGAAAATGGCGGCGCTTCTGCCGTTCCAGCCTCTGAACAACAGGATTAAGAATGACCCGTACTGTCGTTGAATCAAAAACAAAAACTGCCATCATCGGGTTTGATCAGCCCTTCTGCGTGATCGGCGAACGCATCAATCCCACAGGTCGAAAAATCCTTGCCGAAGAACTGGAACGCGGCGATTTTTCACGCGTGCAAGCCGACGCGATTGCGCAGATGGCAGCGGGCGCTGACATCCTCGACATCAACTCGGGTGCGGTGTTCTCCAACAAAATGGCCGAAGACCCCCGCTATGCCGACAACAACTTTGTCGAACCAACTCTGATGAAAGAACTGGTCGAATGTGTGCAGGCCGTCACGGATGCGCCGCTGTGCATCGACAGCTCTGTGCCAGGTGCGTTGGAAAACGGGCTGGCCACCGCCGAAGGCCGCCCCCTGCTCAATTCCGTCACCGGCGAAGAAGAACGCCTCGAACTGGTGTTACCACTTGTGGCCAAATACAATGTCCCCGTGGTCGCCATTTCAAACGATGACACAGGCATCTCCGAAGACCCGGATGTGCGCTTTGCCGTGGCCAAAAAGATCGTGGAACGGGCCGCCGACTTTGGCATCAAAGCCCATGACATCGTCGTGGACCCGCTGGTCATGCCCATCGGCGCCATGGCAACCGCGGGCGAACAAGTGTTCACGCTCGTGCGCCGCTTGCGCGAGGAACTGGGCGTGAACACCACCTGCGGCGCCTCAAACATCAGCTTTGGCCTGCCCAATCGTCACGGGATCAACAACGCGTTCCTGCCGATGGCCTTTCAGGCAGGTATGACCAGCGCGATCATGAACCCCGTCGCCCTGCCCGTGGGCCCAAAGAAAATCGCCGAACACAAGGAAAAAGTAGCCGCCTCTGGCATCGTCCTGCCCGAAGGAATGGACGATGAAACATTCGTCAAACTCTTTGGACTGGGATCGACCAAACCACGTGCGGGCAAAGAGATGGAAGCGATCCGCGCCGCCAACTTCCTGATGAACCATGATCCCTCTGGCGGTGCCTGGATCAACTTCAACAAAGACCCCGACGCCGCCCCCCAAGGCGGGCGCGCAGGTGGCCGCCGCCGCCGCCGCGCATAAACGAAAGCTTAACTTTATTTTGCAAGGCATGTCCTATGACATATCTTCGCAAAATACCGACAAACGAAATCTGGCTGCAGCAACTCTTTCATGCCAAGGCCGCCCAAAACGGAGGTGTCATCCGAAGATCGGTTCAAGACGTGGAACGCAAAGTCGGCCGCGACGCTTTGGAGCTGGAAGTGCGGCGTCGGCAATTTCACCTTATTGAGGCAGGTGGTCAATTTATCGTCATCTGCTCCAAGGGTGGTCTACGCGTCATCGTCTGATCCCCGAAAAAACTTCCAGAAGTTTTTTCGCGCTGAAGATTTTTCCAGAAAAATCTTCAGCCGTTCTGCGGATGGCACCCCACATGCAAAGGTGTTGTATATGTCTGATCCCCTTGTCGTCTTTACGCCTTCTGGCAAACGCGGCCATTTTCCCGTGGGGACACCCATTCTGACAGCGGCCCGTCAGCTTGGCGTTGATCTGGACAGCGTGTGCGGTGGACGCGGCATTTGTAGCAAGTGCCAGATCACGCCCGGGGTAGGCGAATTTTCCAAACACGGTGTGACGGTCGCGCCCGATGCTTTGTCGAAATGGAACAGCGTTGAGCAACGCTACAAGGACAAACGCGGCCTGATAGATGGCCGCCGGTTGGGTTGTCAGGCCACGGTCCAAGGCGATGTGGTGGTCGATGTGCCCCCCGAAAGCCAAGTGCATAAACAAGTTGTGCGCAAAGCCGCCAGCGCCCGCCCCATCACAATGGATCCTGCCACTCGCCTCTATTTCGTCGAAGTGGTCGAGCCCGACATGCACGAGCCCTCTGGCGATCTCGAACGCCTCAAACGCGCGCTCAAAAAGCAATGGGGCCTCACCGATCTCTTTGCCGACCTCACCGTCATGCGCAAACTGCAAACCGCCCTGCGCAAGGGGCAATGGTCGGTCACCGTGGCCGTGCACAGCGCATTGCACGACGACCGCCCGCGCATCATCGATGTCTGGCCCGGCTACTTCGAAGGTCCGCTTTACGGGTTGGCCATCGATCTGGGCTCGACCACGATTGCCGCGCATCTGTGTTCGCTCACCGATGGCGACGTCGTGGCTTCCTCTGGCGTGATGAACCCGCAAATCCGCTTTGGCGAGGACCTGATGAGCCGTGTGTCCTACGCCATGATGAACCCTGGTGGCGACGCCGAAATGACCGCCGCCGTGCGCGCCTCCATCAACGGGCTGACCGAGGCGATCGCAACCGACGCCATGATCGACCCCAAAGACATCGTCGAATGTGTCTTCGTCTGTAATCCCGTCATGCATCATCTGCTGCTCGGGATTGACCCTGTTGAATTGGGCCAAGCCCCGTTCGCTCTTGCCACATCGGAAGCGGTCGAACTGCCCGCAGCCGAACTTGACCTGAATTCCATGCACGACAGCGCCCGCATCTTTCTGTTGCCCTGCATCGCGGGTCACGTGGGCGCAGACGCCGCTGCCGTGGCCTTGTCAGAGGCGCCAGATCAATCCGACGAGCTGGTGCTTGTGGTCGATGTGGGCACCAACGCCGAAATCCTGCTTGGCAACACCACCAAAGTCCTCGCCTGTTCGTCGCCCACAGGCCCCGCGTTCGAGGGCGCACAAATCTCCAGCGGGCAACGCGCGGCCCCGGGAGCAATCGAACGGATCGAGATCGACCCCACCACCAAAGAACCACGCTTTCAGGTCATCGGCTGCGATCTGTGGTCCGATGACCCTGCGTTTGCGGCCGCTACGGCACAGACAGGCATCACGGGCATCTGCGGCTCTGGCATCATCGAAGCTGTGGCCGAAATGCGCATGGCGGGGCTTTTGGACCCATCGGGCCTGATCGGATCGGCTGCGCAAACAGGCACCGAACGCAGCATTCCCGATGGGCGCACCCACAGCTACCTCATTTACGACGGAACCGACCAAGACGGTCCCCGCATCACCGTCACCCAAGGCGACATCCGCGCCATTCAACTAGCGAAATCCGCGCTCTATGCGGGTGCGCGGCTCTTGATGGATGAAATGGGCGTGGATACCGTTGATAAGGTTACGCTGGCAGGCGCGTTTGGCGCACATATCAGCCCCAAACACGCGATGGTCCTTGGCATGATCCCCGACGCAACGCTTGAAAACGTCACCTCTGCGGGCAATGCAGCAGGTCACGGTGCGCGCATCGCGCTGTGCAACCGCACGCAACGCGCAGGTATCTCGAAAACAGTGCGCGCCATCGAAAAGGTCGAAACGGCGATTGAACCGAAGTTCCAAGAACATTTCGTCAATGCCAATGCGATCCCCCATGCCACCGATCCCTTCCCGCATCTGGCCACTATCGCGCCCCTGCCGGACGTGAATTTCAACACAGGCTCGGGCGGTGAAGGGGGCGGACGGCGCAGACGCCGCCGCGCCTGAGACCACGCAACGGTCGCACCCCGTTGCGCCTGCGACACATGCCCCCTGTTGCGCAAACCGCAAAAGGCAGAACGTCTGACGCATTGCCATACCCGTAGCAGACGCTATGCCATACACCGGTTTTTGGCCCAGATTGCCCGTTGACGGGACCGATTGTCGCGCATAAATCAAAGGTCATGCGGGTATGGTGAAAAGGTATCACGCGAGCTTCCCAAGCTTAAGTTACGGGTTCAATTCCCGTTACCCGCTCCACCCGTCAACAGGCCTGCTATGCACCCGTATCTCACACCGCTATCATTGGATGAACTTCGCGCTGCAAAGGTGCCAGAAGATTGGACTTTTGGCGTTTCCGACCGCGTGCGATTTGGCGAATTGGATGCGCTGCGCCACGTCAACAATGCCGCCTACCTGCGCTGGCTTGAGGCGTTCCGCCTGCACTATTTGCGCGACTACGGCATCTCGGATTACACCAAAGCGGATGCACCCAAAATTGTGCTTAAAGCGATCGGTTTAGAATTTCATAAGGAAATGCTGTTAAACGAGGATTACATCGTCTGCGGCAAAACTGTTTCTTTCGGCACCACAAGTTTCGTGATGCACTATGCCGTGTTTTCAGGCGATCTGCGGACCACAGGTCAGGCAGTGATTGTGCAGCTTAATCAGGACGGGACCAAACGGCCCCTGTCCGATCAGGTTAAGCAAACGTTAATCACCCGTGACGGTGCTGTTGCACGTAATTGACCAGTTGGGCGGTTGAACCGTCCTTGCCGTCAACCCCTTGTTTTCCCTCAACAATCGGCTGTAATGCAGTTGCCAGTTCTTTGCCCAGTTCAACGCCCCACTGGTCGTAGGAATTGATGCCAAGCATCACCCCCTCCACGAACACGCGGTGTTCATAAAGCGCGATGACCTGCCCCAGAATATGCGGTGTCAGCTTGGGATAGACCAAGGTTGTCGAAGGGCGGTTGCCACTGAACACACGGTGGCGTGCTTGGCGTTCCAGCTCGTCGCCCGACAGCCCCTTTGCGGCCATGATCGCACGCGCCTCGTCCAAGCTGCGCCCGCGCATCAGGGCTTCGGATTGCGCCAGACAATTTGCCACTAACAGGTTGTGATGATTGCGCAATTCAGGCTCATGCCCTTCGGCGGCCACCATAAATTCGCACGGCACAGGCGTCGTGCCTTGGTGGATTAACTGGTAAAATGCGTGCTGCCCATTCGTGCCAGGCTCGCCCCACACAACAGGCCCCGTCACGGTGGTGACATCACTGCCATCCACGCGCACCGACTTGCCGTTACTCTCCATCTCCATCTGCTGCAGGTAGGCCGCAAACCGGCTCAGACGCTGATCATACGGCAGCACAGCGCGCGTCGGCAGCCCCATGCCCTGATGATGCCAAACGCCGACAAGCGCCAGAAGAACGGGCAGGTTTTCAGCCAATGGCGCAGACACAAAATGCTGGTCCATTGCCTGCGCCCCGCGCAGCATATCGGTGAAATTTTCAGGCCCAACCGCCAGCATAATCGACAGGCCAATCGGCCCCCACATCGAATAGCGCCCGCCGACCCAATCCTCAAATCCGAACACACGCTCGGGCGGGATACCAAAGGCCCCCGTCTTGTCAGGTGCCGACGAAAGCGCCACAAATTGTGCTGCAGGATCAGTAACTTGCCCCGCCATCCAGTCGCGCACGGTTTGCGCATTGGTCATCGTCTCGATGGTCGTGAAGGTCTTGGAGGCCACAATCACAAGCGTCGTTTTCGGATCCAGCCCCTTCAAGGTTTCGGTCGCATCAGCTCCGTCCACATTGCTGATAAAATGTGTGCGCGGCCCGTCGTGATATGGCGCCAGCGCAAGGCACGCCATGGCAGGCCCCAGATCCGATCCTCCGATCCCGATGTTGACCACATCCGTAATCTTGCCGCCCTGCCCTGCAAAAGCGCCGCTGCGCACCGCTTGGGCAAAGGTTTTCATCCGCTCCAGCGTCGCCAGCACCTGCCCCATCACATCCTTGCCGTCCACCATCAGGGCGCCACCGTCAAGGTTGCGCAGCGCCGTATGCAGCACCGCGCGGCCTTCGGTTTCATTGATCTGCTGGCCCGCAAACATCGCATCGCGTTTGGCCTCGACCCCCGCTTCGGCTGCCATCGCAACAAGTGCCGCCAGATCGTCAGCCGTCAGATGCGTTTTCGAAAAATCAAACAACACATCGCCCAAACGCGCGGTGAACGTGGCTGCACGTGTGTCATCGGCAAAGAGCTCGGAAATAGAGCGATGACGCGCCTTGTCCGCACGCGCTTTCAGATCAGTCCACATCGTAAGGCCTTTCTAGGTTTCTGCCCAATGCACTTTGGCGTTTTTCAGCACCGTGTTGATCGGCGCCTGCGCGCGTGACAACCCATGTGCGCCCTCCAGCGCGGTTTTCTTGGCCGCTCCTTTGATCAGCACATGGGTGCTCATCGCGCCCTCAAGCACAGGCGCGGTCAGTGTCACACGCGGTTCAGGTGCGCCCGCGGCCCGCATGGGCAAAACTGGCGGTGCATTTGCGGCCAGCCCATCATCCAAACGGTCGGCGCCGGGGAACAGGCTTGCGGTGTGCATATCCTCTCCCATGCCAAGCAACATAACCGAAATCGGCAATTCGCCTTTCAGCCGCTTTGCAATCTCGTCCAGCCCGTCTTCGGGCGTGGCGTGACCTGTGTAGAACGGCACGAACTGCGCTTTGGCGGCACGGGCGGTAAACAGGCGTTCCTTCAACAGCCGCGTGTTCGAGCGGTCCGAGGTTTCAGGCACCCATCGTTCGTCGGTCAGCATGACGTGCACGCGGCTCCAATCCAGATCCGCGGCGCAGAGCGCATCAAAAACGGGTCCGGGCGTGGTGCCACCGGGCACCGCAAGGCTGGCGTGATCGTGGTTAAACAGACAGTTTTCAAGTTCGCCTGCCAGTTGGTTGGCAAGGTCGATCATCATCATTTCACTGTCAGGATACTCAATAAATTCCATGACTTACCCCTTGATTTCGCGCCAGCGGCGCCCGTCGCGGTGCATCAACATCAACGCATCCTCGGGGCCGTTTGATCCTTGCTCGTATGGTTTTGGCACATCATTGCGCGCCTGCCAGCCCTCAATCAACGGGTCGGTCCAAGCCCATGCGGCCTCAACCTCGTCGCCGCGCATAAACAGCGTCTGGTTGCCGCGGATGACATCCATGATCAACCGCTCATAGGCGTCTGGGACATCTTCGGCCTCTGGCCCAAGCGCATCGGCAAAGGTCATATCCAGCGGCACGTCGACAAGGCGCATGCCACCCGGTCCCGGTTCCTTGATGGTCACATCCAGCGTCATGCCTTCATTGGGTTGCAACTGGATTGACAGCACATTGCGGTGGCGGCCCTCATCGGCGCCAAAGATCGAATGGGGCGCATCTTTGAACACAACGGTGATTTCGCTGGACCGCGCCTTCATACATTTGCCCGTGCGCAGATAAAACGGTGTGCCCGCCCAACGCCAGTTCGACAAATGCACCTTCATCGCGATGAAGCTTTCCACAAAGGATTTGGGATTTTCGACATCATCGCGGTAGGAATTCTTGTCGCCATCCGCCGCATATTGGCCGCGCACGATGTGATGGCTGTCCACGGGGTCAAGCGCGCGGATCACCTTTAGTTTTTCGTCGCGCACCGCATCGGGATCAAACTTTGATGGCGGCTCCATCGCAATCAGGCACAGCAATTGCATCAGGTGGTTTTGAACCATATCGCGCATCGCGCCCGATTTGTCGTAGTAACCGCCGCGCCCACCAACGCCCACGGTTTCGGCCACAGTGATCTGGATATGATCAACGTATTGGCTGTTCCAAAGGGGTTCAAACAAGACGTTGCCAAAGCGCACGGCCATCAGGTTCTGGACCGTTTCCTTGCCCAGATAATGATCGATGCGGTAAATCTGGCTTTCATCGAAATAGGTGGCCAAGTCCTTGTTCAACGCCTTGGCCGAGGCCAGATCGCGGCCAAACGGCTTTTCAACCACGATACGGCTGTCATCATCGGCGAGGTTATGTGTTTTCAGGCGTTGAGCCAGATCACCGAACAGGCCTGGGCCCACGCTGAAATAGAAGGCGCGCACGACGCCAGAGCGCATTTTGCCCGCCAGTTCGGACCACCCGCCTTCGCCCCGCGCATCGATTGTCACATAGTGTAGCGCGGCCAGAAAGGCGTCCAGTTCATCACACTCGGTGGCATTTTTGCCGCCAAATTCCGCAATCGCATCACGCACCATTTGCCGAAAACCGGCGTCATCCATATCAGAGCGCGCCGCGCCGATGATGCGGGCATCTTTGGGCATCTGGCCCGAACAAAAACGGCGAAACAACCCTGGCAGGATTTTGCGACGTGCAAGGTCACCCGTGCCGCCAAAAATCACCAAATCAAAATCATCAACTGGAATGACGCGTGAGACCATCGGGCTATCCTCTCGGCAGGTCCGCCGTTAGCGGTAACAAACAATTGGCGCCTTGTTAGTCCGACACGTGTGTTATGTCTAGGGGGCGATCACGCTTCCAGCTCTGCATCCCAATAGAGAAAGTCGAGCCAGCTTTCGTGCAAATGGTTTGGCGGAAACTTGCGGCCCATGTTGCGCAGCTGTTCGGCTTGGGGCTGTTTGGGCGGTTTGCGCAGGCTCATCCCCGATTGGCGCAAGGATTTGCTGCCCTTGCGCAAATTGCAGCGCGAACAGGCCGCCACAACGTTTTCCCAACTGGTGATGCCGCCAGAGGCGCGTGGCACAACGTGGTCAAAGGTCAGATCGCCCTTGCTGCCGCAATATTGGCAACAAAACTCATCGCGCAAAAACAGGTTAAAGCGGGTAAAGGCCACGCGTTTTTGCGGTTTCACATAGTCTTTCAGCACCACGACAGACGGGATGCGGATCTGCGTGGATGGGGAATGAACATAGTCGTCGTATTCAGCCACGATATCCACGCGGTCCAGCCAGACGGCTTTGACCGCTTCCTGCCAAGGCCACAAAGACAGCGGGTAATAGCTCAGCGGTCGGTAATCAGCATTCAGAACCAATGCTGGATTATGGCGCAGGTTATTCGGCTCTCTGACGAAACTGGTCCTGAACTCTGCTTGCATCGCGTTTGCGTCCTCCACATGACACAGTGGGCCGGATGAGGGCCCAAATCACGGGATCGCGCGCGGTTTATTGGCGGGTCGCAGCGTCCCGTCTGATCTTGACTATATATCGCGGTTTGCCCCTGACAAGCCCCTCATATGCGGTGTTTTGAACCAAAACAGACCGCCCCCAGACACACAAAAAAGGCGCGCCCGTTCAGAGCGCGCCTTCGGTTGCAACAAATCGCCTGTCGATTATTCGGCGGCCAAAGCCTCAAGCGAGATTTGAACCTCAACTTCATCGCTGACCGCTGGCGCGAAATTGCCCACGCCAAAGTCTGAACGCAGGATTGTTGTCGTTGCGTCAAAGCCAAGGGTCGGTGTGCCCTGCTTTGGACCGAACGGATATGGCGCCGAGCTGTTCAAAGTGGTTTCCAACACAACCGATTGCGTGACGTCGTTCATGGTCAGATCACCGGTAATCAGTGCCGTTGTGTCGCCTGTTACTTCAATACCCGTGGAGGTGAAGGTGATCATATCTTCAGGTGTCGCGCCAAAGAAGTCATCCGACATAAAGTGGCTTTCGCGGGCTTCCCACCCCGTGAACATCGACATCACCGGCATGGACACCGAAACGCTGCTGGCCGCAGGGTTTTCTTCGTCAAACATGATCTCGCCCTCAAAGCCGGAGAACATGCCGAAGGTGGTCGAAAATCCGAGGTGGTTGTAGCTAAACAGCACTTGGCTATGGCTTGCATCCAATTCGAATTTCTGCGCGTCAGCCGCGGCAGTTGTTGCCCCGAATGCCAGCGTTGTTGCCAAAGCGGTGCCCATAAAAGCGGCGGTGAAACGAGAGGTCATGTGCGAAATCCTTTGCATCAGTTATGCGCCAAGTATTTAGCGCGACTCGCTCAAAGGCAATTCCACGGCGTTCAACACTGCGTGTTCATTTGCGCGCAGACACGCGTTAGACGGTATCAGACGTGCGTCTCTGGCATGGCATCGCTGATGCGCTGGTGAATCATGGCAATCTGATACTGCGTCCCCACAGCCAGAAGGTCTGCCCGCGCGCCATGGGCGCGTTCAATCGCCAACCCTGCCCCTTCGGGTGTTTGCACAACCAAGATATCCGCCATCTGACCAATGAAGATCTGATCAACAACTTTGCGTTTCGGCGTGACCTTGCAAATGCGGATCACCCGGCGTTCCAAATCCACTTCGGTTTTAATCGCCCCTGAATCCAGCGAAAACCGGATCAGCAATGCGCCAATGATGCCAAAGAGCCCCGTCAGGGCCAGCTTGACCTCTGTCATTGCAAACTGGCTATCGAGCCCCGTTGAAAAGAACATCATCAGAGCCACCATGATAAACGCGCCCCCCACCATCGCGGATGCGATCTGTTCAACCACACGATTGTTGGACAGGCGGGCCTCTTTCAGGATCATGCCCCAAGGCGTATGCGTGATCTGCAATCCAGTGGCGCTCTGGATCGGCTGCGCGTCAAATTTGTCAAAGCTGTTCGCGATGGTCATTTAACCGTGGTCCCCGTGGTGTTGTCGTTTGCAAGATGACGTTTGATGGCACAAAGGGGCAAAAAAGCGGCAAAGGGCCTACAAAGTTGCGAAACGGACTGTTTCCTCAACGTAAACGCGAACGATTTATGCCCGCTTTTGCGCGCGAATGAAGGGTTGCGCGACCACCCATGGCGCGCTAAACGGCAGCTCTGTTGATCAAAGATTTGAACCGCGTGACCTCTCGTGGGTGGGGATCAGCAGCCAAGCCCGCCCTTTGAAGTGCGCCAGAAAAACTGGAGACTTACATGCCTTTGTATGAGCATGTCTTTATTGCGCGTCAGGACCTGTCCAACACGCAAGCCGAAGCCCTCATTGAACATTTTTCGACAGTCCTTTCGGACAACGGCGGCAAAGCTGTTGATCACGAATATTGGGGCGTCAAAACGATGGCTTACAAAATCAACAAGAACCGCAAAGGCCACTACGCCTATCTGCGCTCTGATGCACCAGCCGCTGCCGTCCAAGAGATGGAACGCCTGATGCGCTTGCACGAAGACGTCATGCGCGTGCTGACGATCAAAGTGGACGAACACGCCGAACTGCCTTCGGTACAAATGCAAAAACGCGAAGAACGTGGCGAACGCCGCGAACGTCGCTCGTAAGCAAGAAGGACAGCTAAACCATGGCAACCAAACCATTTTTCCGCCGTCGCAAAGTGTGCCCCTTCTCGGGCGAGAACGCACCAAAGATCGACTACAAAGACACACGTCTGCTGCAACGCTACATTTCCGAGCGCGGTAAGATCGTTCCGTCCCGTATCACCGCTGTTTCGGCCAAGAAGCAACGTGAGCTGGCCCGCGCCATCAAACGCGCCCGCTTCCTCGCCCTTCTGCCATACGCCGTTAAGTAAGGAGAAAGCACATGCAAGTTATCCTTCTCGAACGTGTGGCCAAACTGGGCCAGATGGGTGAAGTCGTTGACGTCAAGCCAGGCTACGCCCGCAACTTCCTGTTGCCCCAAGGCAAAGCCCTGACAGCATCAAAAGCCAACATCGAAGGCTTTGAAGCTCAAAAAGCACAGCTTGAAGCTCAGAACCTCGAAACCAAGAAAGAAGCCGAAGCTATGGCTGAAAAGCTTGGTGGTCAGCAATTTATCGTGATTCGCTCTGCATCGGATGCAGGTGCGCTTTACGGTTCGGTCACAACACGTGACGCTGCTGATGTGGCAACCGCCGAAGGTTTCACCATTGACCGCAAGCAAGTCGCTCTGGTCGACCCGATCAAAAACCTTGGTCTGCATGATCTGACAGTGCGCCTGCACCCAGAAGTCGAATGCACGATCACATTGAACGTGGCCCGTTCGACAGAAGAGGCCGAGCTGCAAGCAAGCGGTAAGTCTATTCAGGAACTGGCTGCCGAAGCGGAAGCAGAAGCAGAATTCGAAATCGCAGAGCTTTTTGACGATATCGGTGCTGCCGCTGAAGACGATGATGATCTGGCCGAAGCTGCAGGTGTTGAAACCGCAGATGACGCCGAAGCAGAGACCAAAGACGACGCGTAAGCGATCGTTAACAAAACACAAAAGCCGCTCCTTTCGGGGCGGCTTTTTTCGTTGGTGCTAACAGCGGAATTCCAACCGGACCAACGTTTCGGCGCTCTGCTCAAAATCGGTGATCGTGCAATCACGCCCCTCTTCGCGCCGCGTCAGGACCAAAGCAGCCATGCGTGCCTCGGCAATCGAGATGGGGCTAAACGGGTTTTCGCCTGCGCGAACTGCTGCCATCTCTTCGCCCGGCGTCAGCCCCGTCGCCTTATTCATATAGATTATTCCGGTCGTGCTAAGATACAGGGCCTGATACTCTTGCTGCGCGACCACAATCGACTTGCTGCGTTCCTGACTGGCCTGCTCCAACCGTGCCGAAGATGGCGCACAGCCCGCCAAAACCAGGGCAAACAAAATCACTTTTTTCATCAAATTCTCCTCTGCTGCGCTCGGCCTAGCAACTTCATTGTTGAAAAAATACCTACGACAGTCGACAGGGCGTGCTTCGGGCATGAAAAAAGCCGCCCTCGGTTAAGAGAGCGGCTTTCAAAAACGCATCAGCGGTGACGATTACTCTTCGTCGAGCGCTTCAACCGCTTTTTGCAGCTCTTCTTTGCTCACTTCTTTTTCGGTTACAGTGGCCTGTTCGATAATCATATCGACAACCTTGTCCTCAAAAATTGGTGCGCGCATCTGCTGCTGCATCTGCTGGTTTTGCTGAACAAACTCGAAGAACTGACGCTCTTGGCCAGGGTACTGGCGTGCTTGGTTCATAATGGCTTGGGTCATTTCAGCGTCGGTCACTTCAACCTCTGCCTTTTGACCAACCTCTGCCAGCAAAAGACCCAGACGGACACGGCGGGCTGCAAGCTCTTTGTGCTCGTCTGTGGCTTCGATCTCGGGGTGATCATGGCCTTCGACGTCAGGGTTTTCATCGTGCCACAGTTGGTGGGCGATCTGGCCCGCTTCGGCATCCAGAAGGCTTGGTGGCAATTCGAAATCAACCTTGCTGTCCAGCGCATCTAACAAAGCGCGTTTCATAACAGCGCGGCTTGCACCCGAATATTCAGCTTCCAAACGCTCGGCGATCTGGCCTTTCAGCGCGTTCAGGTCTTCGGCGCCGAATTTAGTTGCCATTTCGTCGTTTACTTCTGCGGCCTTCGGCTCTTTCACAGCTTTGATCGTGCATGTGAAAACGGCTTCTTTGCCAGCCAGATGCTCGGCTTGGTAGTCATCGGGGAAGTTGACGGTTACGTCTTTTTCGTCGCCCGCTTTCACGCCAACCAGACCTTCTTCAAAGCCCGGGATGAAGGAGTTGGAGCCAAGAACCAGCGGATAATCTTCGGCAGAGCCACCATCAAAGGCCTCGCCATCGACCTTGCCCACGAAGTCCATAACAACCTGATCGCCATCTTTGGCTTTGCTGCCTTTTTTGCGGTCTTCAAAATTCTGGGCCGTTTCGGCCAGCGACGCCAGCGCCTCGTCCACCGCAGCGTCGTCGGCTTTGACAACCATGCGCTCAAGTGTGACGTCCGAGAAATCGACCTCTGGGATCGTTGGAAGGTTTTCGTACGACACGTCAACATGCACGTCGTCGCCTTCTTTCCAGTCTTCATTCGTCATTTTGACGTCAGGCTGAAGCGCAGGACGGTCACCTGTTTCTTCAAAATGCTTGTTCATCGCGCCGTCGATGGCTTCTTGCATCGCTTCGCCGAGGATACGTGGGCCAAACTGCTTTTTGAGCAGCGCCATCGGCACCTTACCTTTGCGGAAGCCCTTCATTTCAACTTCGGGCTGCGCTTCGGCCAGCTTTTCGTTGACCTTTGCGTCCAGCTCGGTGGCGGGAACCACAATCGAATAGCCGCGCTTGAGGCCTTCGTTCAGCGTCTCGGTGACCTGCATTTTATCGTCCTTTTCAACAACTTTGGTGCGGGTGAAGGGACTTGAACCCCCACGCCTTGCGGCGCCAGAACCTAAATCTGGTGCGTCTACCAATTCCGCCACACCCGCGTTGCGCGCCGTGTAGCAAAGCACGCCGCGGATTGCGAGAGCAAAACAGGCGTTTTTTGCGCCTTTTTGGCTATATTCACAAAGCCGCGCACGCCCCCGCCCCCGCGTTGTCGCGCCCATGTCAAAAATGAACGCGTTTTTTCCAAGACATCACGCTTTATTAAGGGTATTATGAGACCCACTGAGGCAATAAAAACAGCAGGACACGCGCAATGGAGCCGAAAAAGGCCGAGCGCGCAACTGAACACCAAACCGTTCTTGACCAGAAAACTGGCAAGGCATCTGCGGGCGTTCAGGCGCGATATCTTCACCAACACGGCTTTACAGCCGGAACCGACATTATGACCGCCGATGGGATGATCCCTGTCGAGTTTCTTGAGGTGGGCGACCGTGTCATTACCCGCGACAGCGGTATGGCGCGGCTCGAGATCATTCAAAAAATCTCGGTGCGCAGCGACATGATCAAAATTGCGGCCGGCGCATTTGGCAAAGGGCGCCCCGTGCGCGATATGCTGATGCCCGCGGGTCAAAACATCTATTTGCGCGATTGGCGCGCCAAGGCCGTTTTCGGTGCGCCCCGCGTGGCTGTGCCCGCACATCGGCTGGTCGATGGCGAATATCTTCAAAAGGCAGGACATGCCCGCTTGATCCTGTTCCGCCTTGGGTTCGAGCGTGCGCATATTCTCTATGCCAGCGGGATGGAAGTGATCAGCCATCAACCCGAATTGGCCGTCCAAGTCTGAACGATTGACGCAGAATTACGCTGATTTGCACAATGTGCGTTCTTTTTTTGCGTCAATTTCCAGCATTATGCTTATTTTTTGTGCATTATAGCGAAAAGTCGGTGCTCAAAAAACAGGCAATCCTCGCCTCGCATTGTCGCCCCTGACCGAACATGGTCTGCCCTTTCCCAATACGTTTACGCCAAGGGAGTCGTGGCCATGAAAAAGATCGAAGCGATCATCAAACCGTTCAAGTTGGACGAGGTGAAAGAAGCCCTTCAGGATGTTGGCGTTCAGGGCCTTTCGGTCATCGAAGTCAAAGGGTTTGGTCGTCAAAAAGGTCACACAGAACTGTACCGCGGCGCCGAATATGTCGTGGACTTCCTGCCCAAAGTGAAAATCGAAGTCGTGTTGGCCGACGATCAGGCCGACGCCGCAATCGAAGCGATCATCAACGCCGCCAAAACCGACAAAATCGGTGATGGCAAAATCTTTGTCTCCGACATTGCCCAAGCGATCCGTATCCGCACAGGCGAATCTGGCGACGAAGCTATCTAACCCCCTCAATTCTCAGTTCATTCCAAGGGAGCATGACACACATGACCACGAACGCTGACATCGTAAAGATGATCAAGGACGAAGACATCGAATATGTCGATATCCGTTTCACCGACCCACGCGGCAAGCTGCAGCACGTCACCGTCATCAATGACGAAGTAGACGAAGACTTTCTTGACGGTGGCTTCATGTTCGATGGGTCGTCCATCGCGGGTTGGAAATCGATCGACGAATCCGACATGAAACTGATGCCCGATCCCAACTCGGCCTACATCGACCCCTTCTATGCAGAAAAAACACTCTGCCTGCACTGCTCGATCGTAGAGCCCGACACAGGCGAGGCATACGCCCGTGACCCACGCGGCACAGCCGAAAAAGCCGAAGCCTATCTGATCTCGTCTGGTATCGGCGATCAGTCGTTCTTTGGCCCAGAAGCTGAATTCTTCCTGTTCGATGACGTGCGGTTCTCGGTTGAGATGAACAAAGTGTCCTACCAGATCGACGCGCAAGACGCATCCTGGAACAGCGATACAGAATACGAAATGGGCAACATGGGCCACCGTCCCGGCATCAAAGGCGGTTACTTCCCTGTTAACCCAATCGATGATGCGCAAGACATCCGCGGCGAAATGCTGTCGACCATGAAGCGCATGGGCATGAAAGTGGACAAGCACCACCACGAAGTGGCATCGTGTCAGCACGAGCTTGGCCTGATCTTTGGTTCGCTGACCAAGCAAGCCGATGAGCTGCAGAAATACAAATACGTCATCCACAACGTGGCCCACGCCTACGGCAAATCGGCAACCTTTATGCCCAAGCCCATCGCAGGCGACAACGGCACAGGCATGCACGTGAACATGTCGATCTGGAAAGACGGCAAGCCGCTTTTTGCTGGCGACAAATACGCCGATCTGAGCCAAGAGGCGCTGTATTTCATAGGTGGTATCCTCAAGCACGCCAAAGCGTTGAACGCGTTCACCAACCCGTCGACAAACAGCTACAAGCGTTTGATCCCAGGCTTTGAAGCTCCTGTTCTGCGGGCCTACTCGGCGCGTAACCGCTCGGGTTGTGTGCGTATTCCATGGGCAGAATCGCCCAAGGCCAAGCGCGTCGAAGCGCGTTTCCCTGATCCCGCAGCTAACCCATACCTGTGCTTTGCAGCCCTGCTGATGGCTGGCCTTGACGGCATCAAGAACAAGATCGATCCGGGTGCGGCCTCTGACAAAGACCTCTACGACCTGCCACCAGAAGAGCTGGCTGGCATCCCAACGGTCTGCGGCAGCCTGCGCGAAGCACTCGAAGCATTGGAAGAAGATCACGAATTCCTGCTGGCTGGCGATGTGTTCACCAAAGACCAGATCGACGGTTACGTTGAGCTGAAAATGGAAGAGCTGATCCAGTACGAGCACACACCACACCCTGTGGAATTCAAACTCTACTACAGCTGCTAATCAGCGCACAATTATAGAAAAGGGCGTTCTTCGGAGCGCCCTTTTTGTTTTGCTGTTGTCCCTGCCCCCAAATGCCCCTGCATAAGATTGTTGCGGATAAAGAAACAAAACAATTCCACATTTTGACCCAAATTGTTCCCAATTCGCCCTCTAATCAGGGATCATCGAATAGTATGAGGTTCAAAATGACACAGCTAAATATCAACCAACCCGTTGTTCCGCGCCGCGTGGCGCCCAAACCCACACGGTTGCAAACCATTTCGCTGCGCAAACGCGGCAATGGCGGCTGGTCAGAAATCCGTTTTCGCCTCGGCACACCGCGCGCTGCCAAACCCTCAATGGAACAGCGCCTGCGGCATCAAATGATCTGTAGCCCCTGCTAGTCTCAAAGGTTTCATCTCCCCCTAGACTGTCACCCGCGGTGTGCATCCCTTGTGCATCGCGGGTTTTTTTATCCGATAAGCTGGCAATAATCCGCGCGGTATTGGATTAACCCTTCGGTAAAGGCCTGCGCTTTCTCAACCACATCAGGGCCTTGCATCCAAATCATCAGGCCGTTCTTGTCTTGGTAAACATAGTCCTCTACGCCCTCGCGCGGGCTGGTCTGATACGGGGCCACCGGGGCGCGCGACATCGGGATTTCATGGCGAAACATCCATCCCGCAGAGGCGCGTAAAAAGATGCGCACACTTGGGTCCATCGGCAGCTGACCATCCGCAACAAACTGTTTTTCAATCAAAAACCGGTTCTGTGTTGTCCCGAAGCTTTCAGCCGGATCAAGCCCTCGCAAATCAATGCGCCATGACGACCAAAGCTGAAACCCGTGTGTTTTGTAAGGCTTCCAGACAAAGGTGGTCATTATGCAGCCGTCGATTTCAACGGCATGCCGTTTTGCAGGGGCCTCGTTGCGCCCTGCCGCCTCAATCTGCGCGGCCATAGCGGCACGCCTGTTGTCGGCCAGCGCTGACGTGGCCAGAAGCATACAAAGACCAATGCTCACAAATCGTCTCATACGGGCACCACCTTGGTCCGAATTGAAAACACCACTGCGCGCGTTTCAGGCAACCGCAAGATAACCTGACGCTCGGATCGCAAAAACCGCGCCTTACAATCAGGCATGCGGCGGGGTTGGCTGACCGAACGGGGCTGAAACAACGCAGGATCTTCATACCACAAAACATTGGCCCGCCACAAAGGGCGCCCGACCTGCACCCCGTCAAACAACCGCTCGACACGCTGCGCAACGGGCGCATAGCTTTCGACGGGGGCGTGAATATCTGTCATTGGCTTGCCCATTTTTTCCTTTAACTGCCAGCTGGCAGGAAAGCACACCAGTGCAGCCGCCAAAACATGCTGTGCACCCTGTTTCACCAAAATGCAAAAATCCTCTTGCGCCAGCAGCGCTAAAGACGCCAGTGGCGCGGCATCATTTACATCAGCGTCATGCCCTACCGCATTGATAACAAGGCTTTTCAACTCATCTACGGCGCTAGATCCCAGATCGGTTTGCGCGGCCACATCACCAAAGTGGTCCCGTATCAGACGCGCGCGCTCGGTCATCTGAACCGCATAATCATCGCCCCTTATCAGCCAAGGAAGGTCGCCCAAAGGCTGCACACCAGGCAGCGGCCTTTGCGCAGCAGCGATCCACGGGATCTGGTTTTGATATGTCAAAAGCGACATCTGCTGTCGCGCCCTTCCCGTCTTATTGCGGCATCGTCCTGTCGGAAACCAACATGACTTGCGCTGCTTACCCACTCACCTTGAGTGATAAAAGCATATGGAACCACAAAGATGAACCAGCATTACCGTGACACGCGCAAGATTGACCCAAGCTGCGGGGCAACGTTGGGGGACAACACACCTAACGACAACGAACGCATCGAAATTGGACCAACCCAACTGGCCTTTTCAGAATGGGAAGCCGCGGGTCTTCAACTGCCTGATCTACAAGCCATGCGCGCCTTTCGTCACAAGCGACTGACGCAACATATCGTCGATCGCGGTTATGGTGGATTGTTGATGTTCGACCCGCTCAACATTCGTTATGCGACAGACAGCACGAACATGCAGCTATGGAACACACATAATCCGTTCCGCGCGGTCCTACTGTGCGCGGATGGCTATATGGTGATATGGGACTACAAGAATTCGCCGTTCCTAAGTGAATTCAATCCGCTGGTGAAAGAACAACGCAGCGGTGCATCCATGTTCTATTTTTCAAATGGAAACAAAGGCTTGCAGGCCGCTTCTGATTTCGCTGACCAAATCAAGGATGTGATGCGCGATCATGCGGGCACGAACATGCGTTTGGCGGTTGATAAGATTATGGTCGACGGATTGCGCGCTTTGGAGGCGCGCGGCTTTGAAGTGATGGAAGGCGAAGAGGTTACCGAACACGCCCGATCGATCAAGGGACCTGACGAAATTCTGGCCATGCGCTGTGCCAATCATTCGTGCGAAACGGCCGTCAAAGCGATGGAGGATTTCGCGCGTGCCAATGCGGGCAATGGCACGTGTAGCGAAGATGACATATGGGCCGTTCTGCACGCCGAAAACATCAAACGAGGTGGTGAATGGATTGAAACGCGCCTTTTGGCGTCGGGTCCGCGGACAAATCCATGGTTTCAGGAATGCGGCCCACGCATCACGCAAAAAAACGAAGTAATCAGCTTTGATACCGATCTGATTGGGTCTTACGGGATTTGTATCGATATGAGCCGCTCTTGGTGGATTGGCCCCGATAAGCCCCGCCCTGACATGATCGAAGCGATGAAGCACGGGGTCGAACATATACAGACCAACATGCAAATGCTGCGCCCGGGGGTGAATATTCAGGATTTGTCGCGCAACACTCATGTTTTGCACGACAAATACCAGGCATTAAAATATGGCTGCCTGATGCATGGGGTCGGACTTTGCGATGAATGGCCGCTGGTGGCCTATCCCGATAAAATGGTCGAAGGGGCGTTTGATCACGAACTGGAAGCGGGAATGGTGATTTGTGTAGAGGCGCTCGTTGGTGAAGTGGGCGGTGATTTTTCGATCAAATTGGAAGATCAGGTACTGATTACCGAAAACGGGTTCGAAAACCTGACGACCTACCCATTTGACCCTGACCTGATGGGCGAAACCTGACCCCATTTTGCCTACGCGAATAAACGGCTGGTCATGGGCCGCGGCCCTCTTTACGATCACGGCTAACCAGTTTTCCGTGGAGGGTTAACCATGCTTAAGCCAATCTTTACTGCTCTGATAATATCTGTGGCCCCCGTTGCGGCCCATGCTGCTGCATGTGGCAACACCAGCTCTGGCTATGGCGCATGGAAAGCTGCATTCGCCGCTGAAGCCCAAAAGGCAGGTGTAGGCGCGCGTGGCTTGCAGGCTTTGGCCAACACCACATACTCAACAGGGACGATCAAGGCGGACCGCAATCAAAAATCGTTTAAGTTGACGTTTGAGCGGTTCTGGCAAGTGCGCGGTGGCGATACCATCGTGGCCCAAGGGCGCAAACGCAAAGCCCGCAACGCCGACTTCTACGCAGCACTTGAGCGCAAATACGGTGTGCCCGCGGGCGTCATCATTGCCATTCACGGGATGGAAACAGGGTTTGGCGGGTTTATGGGCGACACCAATGTTGTCAGCGCAATTAACACCTTAACCTATGATTGCCGCCGTTCGGATTTCTTCCGCCCCCACGCCATTGCTGCGCTGAAAATGGTCGACAAGGGGATCATAAGTGCCTCGGCAATCGGGGCCAAACATGGCGAGTTGGGGCATACGCAGTTTTTGCCCGGCAATGCGCTCAAATACGGTGTGGACGGAAATGGAGATGGGCGCATTGATCTGACCAACCAAGCGGATGCTCTGGCAAGCACAGCGAATTTTCTGGCAGGCAAAGGGTGGCGCAAGGGCAAAGGCTATCAAGAAGGCGAGCCGAATTTCAAAGTTATTCAGGCTTGGAATGCCGCGGGTGTTTATCAAAAAGCGATCGCCATCATGGGCAAACGGATTGACGGATAAACCTCCGCACCTCTGGGATTAATTAACCTTAACAAAGGGTTAAGTTAACCTTTTGTCCCCGCGGGGACAGGCGCGCACAGAGATATCTTCGTGCGCATGAAGTGTTGCAAGGCCTCACCATCGCGTGACAGCTTTGTCACGATCCTTGCGCACAAGCGGGGCCTGCCCGATGTAGAGGGCAACAACAAAGGCCCTGTCACATGACCACTGAACGCATCACATTCGAAGGCCACTCGGGCCAAAAACTTGCCGCACGGCTGGATTTACCGGACGGCGACCACCTCGCAACGGCGCTGTTTGCCCATTGCTTTACCTGTTCCAAAGACATTCCCGCAGCTCGTCGGATCGCAGCGCGGCTGTCGGCTATGGGCATCGCGGTTTTACGGTTTGATTTCACAGGGCTCGGCCATTCCGAAGGCGAATTTGAAAACACCAATTTCACCTCGAACGTCCAAGACTTGTTGGCCGCCAGCCGCTATCTGGCGGGGCGCGACATGGCGCCGTCCCTTCTGATTGGTCATTCGCTTGGCGGTGCCGCCGTTTTGAAAGCCGCGCCCGAGATCGCCACATTGAAGGCAGTGGTCACGCTTGGCGCACCGTTTGATCCCGAACACGTGACCCATAATTTCGCAGACGCCCTGCCCGAGATTATCGAAAAAGGCATTGCACAAGTGTCCCTTGGGGGACGGCCCTTTACGATCGGCAAACAGTTTCTCGACGATGTGGCGCAGGGCGCGTTGACGCCTGCTATCTCGAACCTCAAAGCAGCCTTGCTGGTCATGCACGCACCTTTGGATGAAACGGTTAGCATCTCGAACGCGTCTGAAATCTTTTTAGCCGCCAAACACCCCAAAAGCTTCGTCACGCTGGATGACGCAGACCATTTGATCACCCGAAAAGACGATGCGGAATACGCAGCCGAAGTGATCAGCGCGTGGGTAAAAAGATACCTCAACCTGCGCCCGCCTGCCCCACCCATCGGTGTGCCAGAAGGCATCACGCGCGTGTCAGAGGCTGATCCCAAGGGCTTTTTGCAGGACGTTCAAAGCGGGCCAAAACATCATGTGCGCGCCGATGAACCGATGGCCTACGGCGGAACCGATCTGGGCATGTCGCCCTACGGATTTCTGGCAGCAGGTCTTGGGGCCTGCACCTCTATGACGATCCGCATGTATGCGCGTCGCAAAGGCTGGCCGCTGGATCATATTTTTGTCGATGTGACCCATGACAAAATGCACGCCCAGGATTCAGAAACGGCCACAGGGGTGCGGATTGACAACTTCCGCCGCGAAATCCACCTGCACGGCGATCTGAGCGCTGAACAGCGCCAAAGGTTGCTTGAGATTGCAGATAAGTGCCCCGTTCACAAGACGCTGGAACACAGCAGTCGGATCGAGACCGTACTGGCCTGATGTGACAATCGCTACCAGACGCCAAACATGACGCCGCCGCTCTCTTGCATAAAAAAAGGTGCCACGAATGGCACCTTTTGTTCGCATATCGAAGTGGTTTAGCCGCGGGCTTTGCCGACCAGCTTCCACAGGGAGGGGATCAACAGGGCTGCCAGTGCCAGCTTCATCAGGTCACCGATGACATAAGGTGTCAGGCCCCATTCCATTGTCTGCGCCCAACCGCTTGTGAACTGGTGCAACCACAAAACGCCAGGCACGTAGATCAGCGCGTTTGCCACCAAAAGCGCGCCGCCCATGCCTTCGATCGAACGGTCAAGACCGCGGCGGGCCGCGTAGCCCAGATAGAGCGTTGCAGCAACATAGCCCAACAGGTAGCCGCCAGTGCCGCCCATCATGTAGCTGATGCCGTTTGCTTCAGCCGACGAGGATGCGAACACGTCAAAGCCAAGCGCGCCGATGATCATATAGCCCATGATTGTCGCCAGACCCAGACGGGGCCCGTATGTTACGCCGATGGTCAGGACAGCAAATGTGCCAAGTGTGATTGGCACAGGCGACGGGAACATCGGGATTTTGATTTTTGCGGCGATGGCCAGAGCGGCGATGCCAAGAACCACGAGAATGGCTTGTTTGATGCGCAGGCTTGTGCCTTCGGTCGGGCCAAAGGCCTCGGTCAACGCTTTGTCGTTCAGAGCAATGCTCATGGGTCGGTCTCCACATTTGGTTATCTTGCCTCCGTTTAACCAAGCGAAAAGCCGATACGCAAGCGCTAAGCGCTAACGGCGGGTGTAGCGCGTTGTCATCTTATACCCCTTTTTGGGCCCACTGACCTGCCAGACGGCGCTCCATTCGGTGGCAGATGTGAAGGTGTAGGTGACGTTATAATCATCGGGCGCACAGTGATGATGCGCCCTGCCCCCACCTGCGGGGATGTGATGAAAGAAGCGACCATCCTCAAAATAAACCGATAGATCCGGGCCAAAGCGGTAGCGCCGCTCAAATGTCAGCGGGGCCAGCCCGTCCATGTGCATCTGGCCCGTTTCGTAATAGGCCAGCCCGCCATCATCGGGTGTGAAGGTCGCGGTGCCTTGGGCCTGCATGGTCTGGCCGTTGTCGTGTATCACCTCACGGTCAATCGCCCACCTGCCTGCAAAATCGGTCAATGCAATCACCGCGGCGGATACCCTTCGGTATAGCTGCCATCTGGTGCGATAAAGCGCACGCCGCCGCTCTCGAAATCGCCCTGAATGGTGTAGCAGTCCCATTGATCGCCGGGGGGCCACTGGCTGCAATACTGATCGCCCCGCACCTCCCAAGTGCCCCACGACTCTTGGCCCGCATTAAAAAGCGTGCGCCCCGAGCTGTAGAACACCTGCGCGCCGCCCGTCGTGTAGGTCAGTTGACGATCGTTGAGCATATATTTGATTTCATCGCCCGTAAAGGTTTGCCAGTGGCCACCGACATGGGCCAAGGCAGGCCCGCAAACAAAGGCTGCGATCAGGGCAAGGTGTCTCATTTCGGGCGCGCTCTCTTGTTCATAGTCACCACGCAGTTTAAGAGGCCGCAACCGCAGACGAAAGGCCCAAAGCTCATGATTCCTCGCTATTCCCGCCCCGAAATGGTCGCTATCTGGTCGCCGCAGACCAAGTTCAAAATCTGGTACGAGATCGAGGCCCACGCCTGTGATGCCATGGCTGATCTTGGCGTGATCCCGCGCGAGAACGCGCAAGCCGTTTGGAAAGCCAAAGATGTGGAATTCGATGTCGACCGCATCGACGAGATTGAAGCCGTGACCAAGCATGACGTGATCGCATTTCTGACCCATCTGGCCGAGCATGTGGGATCAGAGGAAGCGCGTTTCGTCCATCAGGGGATGACAAGTTCGGATGTGTTGGACACCTGTTTCAACGTCCAGCTTGTGCGGGCCTCCGATATCTTGATCAAGGATATGGAAGGGTTGCTGGCCGCGTTGAAGCGCCGCGCGATCGAGCACAAAGACACCGTGCGCGTCGGGCGCAGCCACGGCATCCACGCCGAGCCTACGACAATGGGGCTGACATTTGCACGGTTCTACGCGGAAATGGACCGCAACCTCGCCCGCCTGAAAGTGGCCCGCGACGAGATTGCGACGGGTGCCATCAGCGGTGCGGTCGGCACATTTGCCAATATCGATCCGCGCGTCGAAGAGCATGTCTGTGCGCAGCTTGGTCTAAACCCAGAGCCGATCAGCACCCAAGTGATTCCCCGCGACCGTCACGCCGCTTTCTTTGCAACTCTTGGCGTTGTGGCCAGCAGCATTGAAAACGTCGCCACCGAAATCCGTCACATGCAACGCACCGAAGTTCTGGAAGGTGCGGAGTTTTTCAGCATGGGCCAAAAGGGCTCAAGCGCGATGCCGCATAAGAAAAACCCCGTGCTGACCGAAAACCTGACAGGTCTGGCCCGCGTGGTGCGCATGGCGGTTGTGCCTGCGATGGAGAACGTGGCGCTCTGGCACGAGCGCGATATCTCGCACAGCTCGGTTGAACGCAACATCGGCCCTGACACCACGATTACGCTGGATTTCGCCTTGGCCCGCCTGACCAGCGTTATCGATAAGATGCTGATCTTCCCCGACAATATGCTGGACAACATGAACAAGTTCCCCGGTTTGGTGATGAGCCAGCGGGTTCTGCTGGCCTTGACCCAAGCGGGTGTCAGCCGCGAAGACGCCTACACAATGGTGCAACGCAATGCGCTGAAGGTCTGGGAACATCGCACGGATTTCCGCGAGGAGCTGCTGGCTGACGCAGATGTGGTCCAAGCGCTTGGCGTCGATGCGATCAATGAAAAATTCGACATGGGCTATCACACCAAGCACGTCGATACGATTTTCAAGCGGGTGTTCGGCTAAGAAGAGTGTTCAAGAACACTCTTCGGGCGCAGGATTTTTTCAGAAAAATCCTCTGACCGTGGTGGCCGTTTGGACATATTCAAAACCCGTGCTACCTTACCTCTACGTAATAAAGGAGAGCCAACATGAAGATGAAGACGATCCTTGCCGCCCTCGCCTTGGCCGTTGTGCCCACCTTCGGGTTTGCGATGGGATGCAGTGATGGGCACACGGCCCAGATGTCGTGTGCGGAAGGGACAAGTTGGGATGCCGACCAAGGCGCATGTGTGCCGTCGACAACCAGCTAACCACACTGGGAATGCGAAGTGAAAAAGGCATTGGCTGAACATAAGCCAGTGCCTTTTTCTTGTCTGCACCCTTGGTTTATCGCAGACCAGACTACTTTATCGGCATACAGGAAAAGGAATTCATCATGCGCTTCGCCCTTCTGACTGCCGCCGCTTTGATCGGCCCGACTGTCCTTTTTGCCGCCGGCGGCGAAACATCCACACCACCGACACAAACCAATACAACAACCGAATGTGCCACAGGCACTGTGTGGAACGCGGATACGCAAAGCTGTGAAGAGATCAAAGAAAGCAGCCTGAGCCCTGATGCCCTTTATGAAAACGCACGCGAATTGGCCTATCATGGCCGTTTTGCAGATGCGCGTGCCGCCCTTGAAGCCATGGATGAGGCCGACAGCGATCGCGTGTTGACCTATATGGGGTTCACCGCCCGCAAAGAAGGGCGGATGGAGGATGCGATGACGTTCTATAAGCAGGCATTGTCGATCAACCCCGATAACCTTGCAGCGCGGTCCTATATGGGTCAGGCCTTTGTGGAAACCGGCGCTGTTGAACTGGCCGCAGCTCAACTGACCGAAATCCGCACAAGAGGCGGCCGCGGCAGTTGGCCAGAGGTATCTTTGCGGTTGGCCATCGAAAACGGTCAGGGGTTTGCGTACTGATCGTTAAAGTTCGATCTTTAGCAGCTTCTTCATAATTTCGTGCGATACCCACCTTTGGATGGGACTTTAAGGGCACGGGATGACACAGCTGGTTGCCGACACTGCTACGCGTATTGCCCCTGCGGTTTCTGGGCCGCAGGCTTTGACCTCGCGCGAAAAGGCAGCCGTGGTGGTGCGGTTCTTGTTGGCCGAAGGTGTGGATCTCTCGCTTGATAAGCTGGATGCGCACAGCCAGGCACAACTGATGCAACAGATGGCACAGATGTCTCATGTCGATCGCAGCACTGTTGCCGCTGTGGTCGAGGAATTCCTAAACGCGTTGGACCGCATCGGCGTATCCTTTCAGGGCGGGATCATGGGCGCCTTGGAGGTTTTGGGCGGCAAGATTGACCCCGCCCTTGCCGAACAGATGAAGCGTGATGCCAGCGGTGGTGACACGGCCGACCCGTGGGAGCGTTTGACGACGTTGGATCCCGAAGTGCTTTTGCCGCTTGTGGAATGCGAAAGCATTGAGGTTGCAGCCGTTATCCTGTCCAAGCTCAGCGTTGCCCGCGCGGCGGAATTGCTTGGCAAGATGGCAGGGTCGCGCGCGCGCAAGATCACCTTTGCCATGTCGCTGACAAAAACCGTATCCCCGCAATCGGTGGCCATCATTGGCCAAGCCCTCATCGATCAGATCGACAATACACCTGAAACGGCGTTTGACGATGACCCGATCGAGCGTATGGGCGCGATCCTGAATTTCAGCCAGGCGCGCACCCGCGACGATGTCTTGGTGGGGTTGGACGAAGAGGACAAGGACCTGGCCGAACAGGTCCGCAAGTCCATCTTTACCTTCGAAAATATCCCCGCGCGCCTGACCGACCGCGACGTGCCAAAAGTGACCAAAGATGTGGCAGCAGATGTTTTGGCGGTGGCCCTGCAAGCCGCGATGCAAAGCAATATGGAGGGGCCTGCAAACTTCATTTTGGACAATATGTCAAAACGCCTGTCCCAAGGTATCCGTGACGAGATGGCCGAACTTGGGAATATCAAAGAGGATGCCGGCGAGGCCGCGATGGGCGAGGTTGTCGCGGCCATACGCGCGTTAGAGTCCACAGGCGAAATCGTATTGCGGGTTGAGCAGGACACGCCAAACTGACTTGCGGGACAGCGTCGGCTCGCCTACGCTTTTCACCGTGAGCAAGGTGAAAGGCACACCATGAAGCGTTGGCACGATATGGGTGGCGATGAAGCGGGCACAATCGATATAGCGCAGCACGATTTTGCGCTGTGGGAAAAGCGCGTGGATGCGCTGATGGTGCTGTGTTCCAGCAAAGGATTGTTTACCGTCGACGGCCTGCGCCGCGTGCTGGAAGATATGGGGCCGGATGCGTTTGAAACGATGAGCTATTACGAACGCTGGATCGCATCTGTGAACCAGAACTTGCTGGAAGCGGGCAGCTATAGCGTGGCGGAACTGGCAGCAAAAATGGAACAGGTCGCGCGGCGTGGGGCAGACTATGCCACGGCCGCCGCGCCAGAGCGCACATCATGATCTATGTCCGCGTCAAAACATGGGCGCCCCCCGGACATGTGCGCACCCCTGCCTACCTGCGCGGCAAAACGGGTGTGATCGAACGTAGCCTTGGCCCATTTGGCAACCCCGAAGAGCTGGCCTACGGGCATGATGGCACCCCTACCCTGTTGCGGCGTGTGCGCTTTACGATGTCCGAGGTTTGGGGGCCAGATTGCGAAGCGGCCAGCGATACCATCGAAGCAGAGATCTATGAGCATTGGTTAGAGCCTGCGCCAACCCCAAGGACACGCCACCATGCCACATGACCACCCCCACGATAATGGGGTGTCCGCATCAGGACACCCGTATCGAACAGACAATGACGGCGCGCTAAGCTACTGGCAATGCATGGAAATTGCCGTTCGGGAATTGCTTGTCGAAAAAGGTGTGACAACGTCATCTGAGATTGCCAGACAGATCGAGGCGATGGATGCGCGGTCCCCAAGCGATGGCGCCAAAGTGGTGGCACGTGCCTGGACAGACCCCGATTTTCGGCGCGACTTGCTGGCGGACGCATCAGAGGCGACGCGCAAGATGGGCTTTGACATCGGCCCGATGAAATTAATCGCGGTTGAAAACACCCCACAGCTGCACAACATCATCGTGTGCACCCTGTGCAGTTGCTATCCGCGCAATTTGCTTGGGCTGCCGCCCGATTGGTATAAAACCCGCGCTTACCGCAGTCGCACGGTCCGTGAACCGCGCAGTGTTCTGGCCGAGTTCGGTGTCCTCCTGCCGCCTGATGTGGAGGTGCGTGTGCATGATAGCACCGCCGATATGCGCTATATCGTGATCCCTGCCCGCCCCGAGGGCACAGAGCATATGGATGCAGACGCGTTGGCCGCATTGGTCACCCGCGACAGCATGATCGGAACAGGCCTTCCCTTGGACGCCGCGGCGTTTTAAACGCTCGCCATGGCTACAAGCACACCCCAACACCGCGGCACCCTAAGCGAATGGCTGATTGACCGTGTTTTGCGTGGATTGATCGGTGGTTTGCGATTGATCCCGTTCAAGCAGCGCGTGCGTTTGATGGGCTGGATTGTATCGGGGGGCATCGCGCGGGTGGCCGGGTATCGCAAGCGCGCGGAACGCAACATTGCGCTGGTCTATCCCGACATGTCTGCGGCCAGGCGTAGATCATTGGCCAAGGCAGCCTGTAATAACGCAGGGCGCACCATTATTGAAAACTACTCGGGCAATGATCTGGAGCGACATATCACAGGCGCCCAGATCGAAGGCGAAGGTTTGGCCGCGTTACAGGCGGCCCAAGCCGAAGGCCGCCCGGTTTTGTTGATGACGGGCCATTTTGGTAATCATGAGGTGCCGCGGATCTTGTTGCATAAACAAGGGTTTAACATTGGCGGGTTGTATCGCCCGATGCGAAATCCGTTTTTTAACGAGCATTATGTAAAAACAATGACAGATGTCAGCGGACCCGTGTTTGAGCAAGGTCCGCGTGGCACGCGCGGGTTTGTCAAACACCTGCGTGCGGGCGGTGCGTTGGTATTGCTGTTCGATATTTTTGACTATGAAGGTGCCGAGCTGCAATTTATGGGGCAGCCGACACTTACCGCGACCACGGCAGGCGAATTGAAACAGAAGTTCGATGCGGTGGTTATCCCGTTTTTCGGTATCCGCCAAGCGGATGGTCATAGCTTTCGGGTCGTTCTGGAACGCCCTGTTGACGGCGATACGCCAGAGCAAGTTATGCAGGCGCTTTCACACCGGTTGGAAGCCCGCGTGCAAGACGACCCCGCGCAATGGTTCTGGATTCACAGGCGCTGGAAAAATATCATATAATCAATAAATTGTAGCGCGAAGTTAACGCAGCCGTGCAGCACCAAGCACAGCGCCGCTCTCTGATTTTTGCACCAGCACGACGATGGGCATGTCCCCGTCGACATCGGCTTGAAGTGTCAGATCGGCTTGGCCGTCCCATGTCTCAAGCACATGCCATTCGCGCACGATATTTGCGTATTCAAACGTCTTACCACGGTTTTCACCGCGTTTGATATCCACGGTTTCAGACGGTTGATAACGCACCAAATGAACCACCATATCCTGCGGGGCATCCGTGCGGGCGGCGATGTTAAGCGCTGCCCCGTCGCGGTCGATCGAGACCGATACGACCTCTTGCAATTCCGAATGTTTGCGCAGCATTTCGGCCACTTTCATCGGTTTGTAGCCTACCACGTGATCACTACCGCCAATCACCATCTGCGGTGTATAGATTGAGCGCGAGCCCGCGGCACGGGCATAGCCCTTTTGTCGTTCGGTAAAGGCGGGGTTGGCAAAGACATCTTTCCAACCGATGTAGTCCCAGTAATCGACATGCAGTGCCAGCGCGATCACATCGTCGCGGTCCGCAAGCTCATGCAACAATTTGTCCGCAGGCGGGCAGCTGGAACAGCCCTGCGAGGTAAACAGTTCCAGCACCACAGGATGATCATCCGCCAAAGCCGCGAGTGGGAAAAGAGCCAGAGCAAAGGCGAGGGTAAGAGCGCGCATATCGGTTTCCAAATCTGTGTTGCCTCATAGATAGGCCATCAAGGACCAGGCTGCCAATCAAGGTTTTGCGAGGCTTTTCGGCCTTTTGTTACAATCGCGCATAAAAAATGTGTGCAACGGTATACAAAAGTGACGCAGGGCCACCATTTGCCATTGATCGTAGGGGCAAAGCAGGGCTACACCGCCCCCAAGATATTCATTTTTCTACATGTAGCCATCTGAAAGGACCGCCATGACCATCGTCGTAGGACAAGATAGCGCCCAAACCCGCAAAACGCTGAAAGTCGGAGATCAGGAGATCGCCTATTATTCGATCCCCGCAGCCCAAGCGGCCGGTCTGGGTGATTTCAGCAAACTTCCAGCTGCCCTGAAGGTGGTGCTGGAAAACATGCTGCGGTTTGAAGATGGCAAAACGGTGACTGTGGATGACATCAAAGCCTTCGCCGAGTGGGGCGCCAAAGGCGGCAAGAACCCCCGCGAAATCGCCTACCGCCCTGCCCGCGTTTTGATGCAGGACTTCACAGGCGTGCCTGCCGTGGTGGATCTGGCTGCGATGCGCGATGGTCTGGTGGCTTTGGGCGGTGACCCTGAAAAGATCAACCCGCTGAACCCTGTTGATCTGGTCATTGACCACTCTGTTATGATCGACGAATTCGGCAACCCGCGCGCGTTCCAGATGAACGTCGACCGCGAATATGAACGCAACATGGAACGCTACACCTTCCTCAAGTGGGGCCAAAAGGCATTTGACAACTTCCGCGTTGTGCCCCCCGGAACGGGCATCTGTCACCAGGTGAACCTTGAGTATCTGGCCCAAACCGTTTGGACCGACGTAGATCAGAACGGCGCGAATGTGGCCTACCCTGATACGCTTGTGGGCACGGACAGCCACACCACCATGGTGAACGGCGCTGCAGTGCTTGGTTGGGGTGTTGGCGGGATTGAAGCCGAAGCCGCAATGCTTGGCCAGCCGATTTCCATGCTGATCCCCGAGGTTGTGGGCTTTGAACTGACAGGCGAAATGATGGAAGGCACCACAGGCACCGACCTTGTGCTGAAGGTTGTCGAGATGCTGCGCGAAAAAGGCGTTGTGGGCAAATTCGTCGAATTTTACGGCGCCGGTCTGGACAAACTTCCACTGGCCGACCGTGCCACAATCGCCAACATGGCACCCGAATACGGCGCAACATGTGGCTTCTTCCCGATCGATAACGAAACCCTGCGCTACCTGAAAACCACAGGCCGCGAGATGGACCGCATTGCACTGGTCGAAGCCTACGCCAAGGAAAATGGCTTCTGGCGCGGCGACGATTACGCACCTGTCTACACCGACACGCTGCACCTAGATATGGGCACGATCGTTCCCGCGATTTCGGGTCCAAAGCGTCCGCAGGATTACGTTGCCCTGACCGAAGGCCAGACCGCATTCCGCCGCGAAATGGAAGAAACCTTCAAACGCCCCATGGGCAAAGAAGTGGCTGTCGCTGGTGAAGACTACACTATGGAAAGCGGCAAGGTCGTGATCGCCTCGATCACATCATGCACCAACACATCCAACCCTTACGTCATGATCGGCGCGGGCCTTGTTGCGCGCAAAGCGGCCGCCTTGGGAATGGACCGCAAGCCATGGGTCAAGACATCTCTGGCACCGGGCTCGCAAGTTGTGTCGGCCTACCTTGAAGCCGCTGGCTTGCAAGACGATCTGGACAAAATCGGGTTCAACCTTGTCGGCTACGGCTGCACAACCTGTATCGGCAACTCGGGCCCCATCCAAAAAGAGCTGTCAGACGCAATCGCCGAGGGCGATCTGGTCGCAACCTCCGTTCTGTCGGGCAACCGTAACTTTGAAGGGCGGATTTCACCCGACGTGCGCGCCAACTATCTGGCCTCGCCGCCCCTTGTTGTGGCCTATGCGCTGGCAGGTACGCTCGACATTAACTTGGCCACAGATGCCATCGGTCAGGACAAAGACGGCAACGATGTCTTCCTCAAAGACATCTGGCCCACCAGCCAGGAAGTCGCCGAACTGGTTGAACAGACCGTGACTCGCGATGCGTTCCTTGAGAAATACGCCGACGTCTTCAAAGGCGACGAAAAATGGCAAAGCGTTGAGACCACGGAAGAAAAAACCTACGACTGGCCGCCGACATCGACCTACGTGCAAAACCCGCCGTATTTCCAGGGTATCACGATGGACACCAAGAAGATCGAAAACATCGAAGGCGCCAAAGTGCTGGCTGTTCTGGGCGATATGATCACAACTGACCACATCAGCCCCGCAGGTTCGTTCAAAGACACAACACCTGCAGGTCAGTATCTGATGGACCGTCAGGTGCCTGTGCGTGAATTCAACTCTTACGGGTCGCGCCGCGGCAACCACGAGGTGATGATGCGCGGCACCTTCGCCAACATCCGCATCAAAAACGAGATGCTGGACGGCGTTGAAGGTGGCTACACAAAAGGTCCCGACGGACAGCAAACTTCGATCTTCGATGCCGCCATGGCATACCAGGAACAGGGCACACCGCTGGTCATCTTCGGTGGTGAACAATACGGCGCAGGCTCGTCGCGTGACTGGGCGGCCAAAGGTACAGCGCTTCTGGGCGTCAAAGCCGTGATCGCAGAAAGCTTTGAGCGGATCCACCGCTCGAACCTCGTTGGCATGGGCGTTATCCCCTTTGAGTTCACGGGCGGCGACACACGTAAATCGCTTGGTCTGACAGGCGATGAAACCGTAGCAATCCACGGCCTGGACACCATCCAACCCCTTCAAGAGGTTCCAGCCACGATCACCATGGCCGATGGCAGCACCAAACAGATCACTCTGAAGTGCCGCATCGATACAATGATCGAGATTGAATACATCGAAAACGGCGGCGTGCTGCATTACGTGCTGCGCAATCTGGCCAAAGCGGCCTAAAGCGCCTCACCACGAAACGACAAAGGGCGCTCCTTAACCAGAGCGCCCTTTTTCATGTCTTCATTGTTGTCCAAATACCTCGGGGTCTGGGGCAGCGCCCCAGTCGGCCTTCAGCAAAACGCGCCGAACTTCTCTTCCAGATACCCCAATAGTGGCGCCTCACTCACCTCTCCGGCAGCCCGCACGATGAGAGCCTCAGGCTCAAAAAGCCCGCCGTACGTTTGCACATTGCGCCGCAACCACCCCGTCGCGCCGCTCGTGTTGCCTTTGGCAAGCTGCGCATCCAGATCAGCCACATCGCGGCGCAAGGCCTGATACAGACACCCCGCATAGACATTTCCAAGCGTGTAGGTCGCAAAATACCCAAATAGGCCAACGGGCCAATGTACGTCTTGCAGCACGCCATTGCTAACGCGGTCCACGTCGTAACCGAAATCGGCCTTGAAGCGATCGTTCCACGCAGCTTCCAGATCAGCCACCTGCAAATCCCCTGCAATCAGGGCACGCTCCAGATCAAAACGCAGCATGACATGCAGATTATACTGCACCTCATCGGCCTCTGTGCGGATGAACCCGTTTTGCACACGATTAACGGTGCGATAGAAGGCCTCTTCATCAGCGACGCCAAAATCGCCGAACGTGTCGCGCATTTGTCCAAACAGCCAGCCCGTGAAGGCGCGGCTGCGGCCAAGCTGGTTTTCGTAAATGCGGCTTTGGCTTTCGTGCACACCCATTGACGCCCCGGACCCCACAGGGGTCATCAAATAGGCGCGGTCGATGTTTTGCTCGTAACAGGCGTGGCCGACCTCATGGATGGTCGAATAAAAACAGTTAAACGGATCCTGTGGTGCCGTGCGGGTTGTAATCCGCACGTCCAATCCCGACCCGCTGGAAAACGGATGCACCGCCTTGTCGATCCGCCCATGTGTCAGATCATAGCCAAAGGTCTGGGCCAATAAAGTGGACACCTGCAATTGCTTGGCCTCGTCAAACAGGCCCGTCAGCGCGGGGGGCTGCGCACTGGCCAACACGCGGTCGCGCAACTCAACCAGCTTCGGGCGCATCGCATCAAACATGCCGCTCAGTCTTTGGGCGTTTGCACCGGGCTCGTAGTCTTGCAACATCGCGTCATAGACATCGCCACCATCAGCCAGTGCCGCCCCCTCCTCGCGCTTCAATCGCACCACATTTTCAAAGGTTTGCACAAAAGACTTAAAGTCATCATTGGCGCGGGCTTCCGCCCAGATGCCTTGGCTTTGCGATGTTACGCGCGCAATTTCGCTGGCCAGATCGGCAGGCACTTTCACCGCCCGCTCATAGCCGCGGCGCACAAGGCGCATTTGGGCCGCTTCCACCTCATCAGCAGGTGTTACATTTTCAAGCCATGCGCCCAGTCGCGGATCAGTCGATCGCGCATGCAACACAGCCGCCATAGCCGCTGATTCCTCGCCACGTTGCGGCGCAGCTCCGCGCGGCATCATGGTTTCCTGATCCCAACCCAAGCGGCCAGCCACCTGCCCCAGTGCGGTTGTTTCGCGCACATAGGCCATCATTTCGCTATATGACATGTCTTATCCCCTGATGGATTGAGCCAGCGGATAGCCCGCCAGGAACCGCGCGCGCAGGATCGACACCCACAGAACCACGGCAAAGAATTGATGGGTGATCGCTAAATACCAAGGCGCCGAATTCATCACCGTGACGATGCCCAAAACCATCTGCAAAACCATCACCGCAAAGACCAGATTGAAGGCAAACCGCGTCTGACCATTGGGGGATTTGCGCGCGCGCAGCCAGACCACCAGACCGAAGGCAAACAATAGATAGCCCGCGATCCGGTGCATGAATTGCACCAATCCGTCGTCTTCGAAAAAGTTGCGCCACCACGGCTCTAACGCGAACAGATCGGGCGGCAAAAAGCCCCCTGCCATCAGCGGCCAATCGGTGTAATTGCGGCCCGCATCAATGCCCGCAACCAACGCGCCAATCAGAATTTGCAGGAACGCGAAATGCATCAGCCCTGTGCCCATGGACCACAGTTTGGCGTCCTTTTGGCGCCGCGCCTGCATCAAATCCGCCTCTTTGCGGCCAAGCTGGAAAACATACCACGCCAGCACCCCGAGGATCACAAAGGCAAGCCCCAGATGCGTCGCCAAACGGTAGCTGGCCACATCCAACATGCCCGCCTGCAGACCGCTTGAGACCATCCACCAGCCAATCGCGCCCTGCAGCCCACCAAGGGCGCCGACAAACACCAGCTTGCCTGTCCAGCCTGTGGGGATCTTGCGCGTGCCAAGAAAGAACAGAAATCCAAGCGCCCAAACCAGCCCGATGAAGCGGCCCAACTGTCTGTGCCCCCATTCCCACCAATAGATGACCTTGAACTCCGCCATACTCATCCCGCGGTTTTGTTCAATGTATTCAGGGATTTGGCGGTAAAGGTCGAACTCGGCCTCCCATTCGGCGGCGCTGAGCGGCGGGATCGCGCCCTTGATCGGCTCCCAGACGGTGATGCTGAGACCACTGTCGGTCAGCCGTGTCAGCCCGCCCACTGCGATCATGACAACCACCAAGGCAAACAGTACCATCAGCCAAATGCGGATGGCCCCGCGCGCACCGCGTTTGGCGGCGTCGATCACACCTGTTGTGGGGGCCGCGGCCACCTTCTGATCAGTGCCAACCTCTTCAAAAATGGAGCGTTTTTGTGCCATGTCTCACCTCTTCTGGGCGCAGCCTATTGCGGCGCGTCTTTCAGCGCAATTAGCTCTTGTCGTTCTCTTTCCACCAGACAAGCTGTCGCATCATACCGTGCAACATCTGAACATCTGCGCGGGTTAGTGGCATGCGGCTCCACATGTTGCGCAGGTTCAACTTCATGTTTTCGGCCTTCTCAACCGGGTAGAAAAAGCCAGCAGTCTCCATCCGGCTTTCGATATGATCGGCCAGTTTTTCGACCTCAATCTGCGGCGCCCAGTCGGTTTTGACCATCTCATGGGTCTCGTGGGTCACCTCTGCCATTTGGCGGCGCCATTCATAAGCGGTCAGAAGCACACATTGCCCAAGGTTCAGGCTTGGGAAATCGGGGTTTACGGGCACGGTGATTGTGGCGTTGGCCCGCGCGATATCCTCGTTTTCAAGGCCCGATGCTTCGGGGCCGAACATCACGCCCACGCGCTGGCCTGCCGCGATTTTTTCCGCGGCAATTTGCATGGCGCGTTCGGGCGAATAGATCGGTTTGGTCAATCCGCGGTGGCGCGCAGTGGTTGCAAAAATGTAGTCGCAATCCCCCAAAGCCTCTGGCAGCCCTGTGTGCAAGCCTGCCTCGTCCAGCAAGCGCCCTGCGCCACTGGCCATCGCCACGGCTTTTTGATTGGGCCAGCCGTCGCGGGGATCAACGATGCGCATGCGGTCGAGGCCGAAGTTCCACATGGCGCGGGCCGCCGCGCCGATGTTTTCGCCCATCTGTGGGCGCACAAGGATAAAGGTGGGTTGCGGATCTGGTGTCATGCCTTTCACTTACAACCTCTTGGCGGCGGCGCAAGCCCTTGATAGAGAGACAGAAATCAAGATGAACGCAGGCCACCCAATGACAGATGCTACAGCAGACGAACAGATCATCCCGCAGGTCTATCTGACTTCGCCCCCTCAGGTCGAATTATCAAGCTTTGCCAATGTGTTGGCAGACGTTCTTGATGCGGTTCCTGTCGCCTGTTTCCGCCTTGCCCTGTCAGGCACCGATGAAGACCATATCGCGCGCGTAGCGGATGCCACCCGCGAGATATGCCACGCACGCGACGTTGCGATTGTGATCGAAAAGCATTTGATGATGGTCGAACGGCTTGGGCTGGACGGCGTGCATTTGACCGATGGGGCCCGCAGCATCCGATATGCCCGCAAGGAATTGGGCGATGATGCGATTGTTGGCACGTTTTGCGGCACGTCGCGGCATGACGGGATGAGCGCAGGAGAGGCCAGCGCAGACTATGCGGGGTTTGGTCCTGTTGGTCAGACGCCTTTGGGCGATGGCAGCGTGGCAGAGACAGAGCTGTTTCAATGGTGGTCCGAGATGATTGAGGTGCCATGCATTGCAGAAGGCGCGCTGGATCTGCCCCTTGTGCGCCAGCTTGCGCCCTACTCTGATTTCTTTGGTCTGGGTGATGAAATCTGGGCCAGCGATGATCCCGTTGCAACGCTCAAGGCATTTCACGCGGCGATGGTCTGATCGGTCAAATAGCTGTCCAGACCTGCACGCACCTGTGCCTCGGCGGCCGCCGCCAATGCTTTGCGATCGGCAAAGTCACCGACTTTGAGCGCGGGGTGATACACCACATCAACCGATCCCTGGCGATGTGCCGCCAAAGTGGACAACAGGTGCGGCGCGAAATCCATATCCCCCCACCAGCCGTAAAACCGCGGCTCGGCGCCTTTGGGGGCGTGGTAGATGACCGAAACGGGCTGTATCCACATCTCTTCGCGCAAGGCATCCTCAAAAAACGCGGCAAATAGGGTCGGCTTGAAGGTCAAAACACGTTTGCCATCGGTGCTTGTGCCCTCGGGGAAAAACAAAAGACGGTGGCCCGCCTTCAGACGGTCTTCGAACATCTGCTTTTGGATGCGTGCCTGACGTGGGTCGCGCGCGATAAAGACCGTGCCTGTGGCCCGCGCCAGCCAACCGATGCCGGGCCATTTGGCGACCTCGGCTTTGCTCACGAAATAGATGCGCTTGCTGGCGTTCAGAGTAAAAATATCCAGCCAGCTTGAATGATTGGCAACAATCGCGCCCTTGTGGGGCATGACCTCGCCGATCACACGCCGTTTGATCCCCAAAATGACAAAGGCCGCACGGCACACAAATTGCGTAATGAAAGGTGTCACAGGCCGTGCCTGCCCGAAAACCGGACGTTCGATCAACCGCACCAGCAACAAAAGGGCAAGACAGCTGAAGGTCACCAGCCCAAGGATGCCCCCGCGCCATGCCACGCGCACAAGGGCCATCGCTGTCATAGGCGGCAAGGGCGGCATATCATCGGGGTTCCACGCAGGCTTGCTCATGTCCCGCGCCCGCGTGCGAACAGGGCGGCCTGCTTGTCGTTCACCTTGGCCGCATCAAGGATAAGGCACACATCGGTTGTATTGAAATCACGGTCGATAAACGCACCGTCCCCCACATAGCCGCCAAGCCGCAGATAGGCTTTGATAAGCTGTGGTGTCTCAAGCATGGCGCGTTTGCGATCAACATCTTCGCGCGCCAAAAGCGCCAAGGGCTGCGCGTGCGCGCCCGGTAGAACGCGGGTGCGTAGATCACTGGGCGCAAGATGGGTGTGATGCAGGTTGCTTAACGGATGGGCCAAGGCTTGGGCATCTGTTCCGTGAAAACTGGCGACGCCAAACAATACATCAATCTGGTGATCGGCAATATAGTCGGCCAAAGCAGCCCACAAGTGCAGCATGGCCGTCCCGCCGCGGTAATCGGGGTGCAAACACGACCGGCCAAGTTCAAGCAGGCGCCGACCACTTTGTTTGAGAGGCGATAGATCAAACTCCCCTTCGGAATAAAACCGCCCTGCCCGTGCGGCCTGATCACTGCGTAACAGACGATAGACCCCTACGACCCGTTCAACATCACCTGCCCGATCAATCAGCAAAAGATGATCGTAAAACGGATCAAACGCATCTTTTTCGAGGCCCTCTGCATGATCCACCAAAGGACCATCCGCCCCAAGCTCTTTGACAAACACCTGATACCGCAAGGTTTGGGCCGCGCGAAGATCCGCCTCGTTCTGGGCCAAGCGCGTGAGAAAGTCTGGGGTGTCGGGCATAACGTGCAGCGGTCCGTCAAAGGGCATTGATGTGTCCTACTGTGCAGGTCCGACTTGCGCAAGCGTCCAGCCATTAACGTGGTTTTAACCATCAAGCGGTTAGGAGTGGTCAAACACCAACTCAAGCTCAACACGCGCGCCATCTATGACCACTTTGCCCTCTTCACGAAAATTCACGGTGATCTTGCCGCCGATATTGGATTGCACCTGCCCCACCCCCCAATTGGGCGCGTTGGGATTGCGCACCAACTGGCCAGGTTCAAGCAATGAATTCATTTCCGACATTTTTTCGTCCATTTCGAAAGCTAGGAATGCCCGATGACCAAAACCGACCTTGATATTAGCACACTTGTAGGCTCGCGCATCTGTCACGATCTAATTAGCCCATTGGGTGCGATTGCCAATGGGGTTGAATTGCTCAGCCTATCTGGCCTGCCACAAACGCCCGAAATGGCCCTGATTGCCGATAGCGTGGAAAACGCGAACGCGCGCATCAAGATGTTTCGCATCGCCTTTGGTGCGGCATCGGCCGATCAACAGGTCAACGCCAGCGATATGCAGGCGATTATGGTGGGGTTAACCCGTGGCGGCAGGCTTAGGTATGACTGGCAAGCGCAGGGCAGTGCATTGCGCATCCACGCCCGATTTGCGCTGTTACTGGTTCAGGCCCTGGAAACCGCCATGGCTTACGGTGGGCAGATTACAGTGTCTGAAACAGCCGGCACATGGGTGATTAAAGGAACCGCAGATCGGCTGGTCCATGACCCTGCATTGTGGCGATATGTCGATGATACACAAAACGCTGACCAACCACTCCAAGCCAGCCAAGTGCATTTTGAACTGATTGCGCAGCTACAACACGACCACGGATTTCGTGTGACAGCCGATGTCAGCGATACTGAGATTGCCATAACATTTTAGGCCCGAACGGTGCCATCACCACGCACGATATATTTGAAACTGGTTAGCTGCTCTGCCCCGACAGGGCCACGCGCGTGCATCTTGCCGGTGGCAATGCCAATTTCCGCCCCCATGCCAAATTCGCCACCATCGGCAAATTGGGTCGACGCATTGTGCATCACAATGGCGCTGTCCAATTCGGTCAAAAACCGCTCGGCTGTTGCCGCGTTTTCGGTCAGGATACAGTCGGTGTGATCTGACCCAAACTGACGGATATGGGCCAAGGCGTCGTCCAGCCCCGAAACAGTTTTTGCCGCGATTTCCATATCCAGAAATTCCTTGCCCCAGTGATCATCGGTGGCCGTCTTCGTTCTGTCGCTTTGAAGCGCCATGTCGGCATCTACCGTCACGCCCGCATCCAGTAGCATCTGGATCACATCGGCCCCAAGACCGTCCGCGATATCTTGGTGGATCAACAGACATTCAGCCGCGCCGCAAATGCCCGTGCGTCGGGTTTTTGCATTCAAAACAACATCCATTGTCTTTTGGGGATCCGCTTGCTTGTCGATGTAGATATGCACGATGCCTTCAAGGTGGGCAAAGACGGGCACCCGTGCCTCGCGCTGGACCAAACCGACCAGACCTTTGCCGCCGCGCGGCACGATCACGTCAATGAATTGTGTCATGCTTAGCATTTCCGACACGGCAGCGCGGTCGCGTGTTGGCACAAGTTGAACGGCCGCTTCCGGCAAGCCAGCTTCTACAAGGCCCTGCACGACCGCTGCATGGATGGCTGTGGCACTGTGCAAGCTTTCTGATCCGCCCCGCAAGATCACAGCGTTGCCGGACTTGACACACAAGGCCGCAGCATCCGCCGTCACATTCGGGCGGCTTTCATAGATCACACCAACCACACCGAGTGGTGTGCGGACGCGGCTGATGTCCAACCCCGATGGCATCTGCCAGTTTGCGATCACCGCCCCCACCGGATCGGCCTGCTCTGCCACCGAACGCAGCCCATCCACCATGGCGCGGATGCGGTCCTCGTCCAGCATGAGGCGATCCAGCATCGCGGCGCTCAACCCTTTGTCGCGGCCGTAAGCCATGTCTTTGGCATTTGCTGCAATGATATCTTCCCGTGTCCGCCACATATGTTCGGACGCACCGATCAAGGCTGCGTATTTGCGCTCGGCACTGGCATTGGCCAATGCCACGCTGGCCTTTTTTGCATCGCGGCCGATCTGTGCCATCAGGTTGGGAATATCTGTCAGGTCTTTCATCATATCACCATGTCATCTCGGTGGATCAGGGTCGCGCGGCCAGAATAGCCAAGCAAGTCGGCAATGTCGCTGGTTTGATGGCCTTTTATCTTTCGGGCCTCATCCGCGGTGTAGCGTGTCAGCCCAAGACCCAGTTTAGCCCCGCCCGCATCCAGAATATCAATGGGGTCACCACGTTCAAAATCGCCCCGCACCTGTGTAATGCCCGCGGGTAAAAGGCTGTTGCCGCGTGCAAGAGCCCGCGCAGCCCCTTCGTCGACACTCACAGACCCTTTGGGTTTCATCGCGGCGATCCAGCGGGTGCGCGCGTGTTGCGGATTGTCCTGCGCCAAAAACCATGTCGATGGCGCACCACTTTCCAATACTTTCAATGGGTTGCTGGTCGATCCTAATGTAATTGCCATAGCGCAGCCCGCAGCGGTGGCCATCTTGGCCGCCATCACTTTGGTCTTCATGCCGCCTTTTGACAGCCCTGACCCCGCATCGCCTGCCATGGCCTCTATCTCGGGCGTGATCGCTTCGATCACGTCAAAGCGTGTGGCCGTTGGATCATCTTGCGGATTGGCGCTGTAAAGGCCGTCCACATCCGACAAAAGGATCAGCTGGTCCGCCCCGACGGTGACGGCCACTTGCGCGGCCAAACGATCATTATCACCATAGCGAATTTCATCGGTGGCCACCGTGTCGTTTTCATTGACGATTGGCACCACACCGAGGCTAAGCAACTGCGAAAGGGTCGCGCGGGAATTCAGATAGCGTTTGCGATCCGCAGAATCCTCAAGCGTGACAAGAACCTGTGCGGTGGTGATCGCATGGGGCGCCAAGGCCTCCTCATATGCACGGGCCAAGCGGATTTGCCCAACGGCGGCGGCGGCTTGCGATTGTTCCAAAGCCAATTCTGTCGCAGGCAGTCCAAGCACACCGCGACCAAGCGCAATCGAACCGGACGACACCAGCACCACGTCTTTGCCCAAGGATTTGAGCCAAGCCACGTCTTGGGCCAGAGAATAGAGCCAGTCCTCGCGCAGCGCCCCTGTCTCGCGGTCCACCAGCAAGGCAGACCCGATTTTGAGAACCACGCGTTTGGCGTCTGCTAGGGCTGCCATGGCGCGTCTTCCTCGGCCCCTTTTTTCTGGCGCAAGCGGTCATCATCGATCTGACCACGCACCGCACGTAGAACGGTATCCAGCCCTTCGCGACTGACGCCCGACATCAGCATGACGCGCGCGCCCACTTCGGCCTCAAGGGCAGCTTTGGCGGCTTGACGTTCGTCTTCGTCCAAAGCGTCAATCTTGTTGAGGGCCGTGACGCGCGGCTTCTCTGCCAGCTCACCACCATAGGCCTCTAACTCGTTGATAATGGTGCGATAATCTTCCGCGATGGTTTCAGAGGTGCCATCGATCAGGTGCAGCAGAACCGCGCAGCGCTCTACGTGCCCAAGGAAGCGATCCCCGATGCCTTTGCCATCCGACGCGCCTTCGATGAGGCCCGGAATATCGGCCATCACAAATTCCGTATTGTCCACGCCGACCACACCCAAGTTGGGGTGCAACGTGGTAAATGGATAGTCCGCGATCTTGGGGCGGGCGTTTGATGTCGCCGCCAGAAACGTCGATTTTCCCGCGTTAGGCAGGCCCAAAAGACCCGCATCCGCAATCAGTTTCAGCCGCAGCCAGATCGTGCGTTCCACTCCGTCTTGCCCAGGATTGGCACGGCGCGGCGCCTGATTGGTGGAGGATTTGAAATGCAGGTTGCCAAACCCGCCGTTGCCCCCTTTTGCCAAAATGACCTTCTGGCCCACTTCTGTCAGATCCGCGATGACCGTTTCCTGATCTTCGTCGAGAATTTCCGTGCCGACTGGCACGCGCAGAACGATCGCCTTGCCGTCTGCGCCTGTCCGCTGTTTGCCCATTCCGGGCACACCGTTTTTGGCAAAAAAGTGCTGTTGATAGCGAAAATCGATAAGCGTGTTCAGCCCTTCGACGCATTCGGCAATCACATCACCGCCACGCCCGCCATCGCCGCCATCGGGACCGCCGTATTCCACGAATTTCTCGCGGTGAAAGCTGACAGCGCCGCCCCCACCCGCGCCTGAGCGGATATAGACTTTGGCCAGATCGAGAAATTTCATGTCAGGGTCCTTTCGAGGACTGCCTTAGCGCCTTAATCCAGTTTGCGCAAATAGGTCCATGTGGGCACGGTTGTCTCGCGCGCGACAGAATAGACTTCTGCGTCGCCCAAGTATTGAAAACCGCAATGGGTCAGCACGCGTGCGCTGGCGGGGTTGTCTTGAAACACGCTGCCAAACAGCGTTTGGACGTTTTGCGGATTTGCCGCGACGATCCCGTCCAACGCCTCGGATGCAAAGCCGGTGTTCCAAAAGGCAGGGGCAACCCAATAGCTGATTTCGGATTGTTTTTCATCAAGGCGGGTCAAACTGATGAGGCCCAAAACTTCGGCCAAACCCGTATGAGAGCCATCCATCACCCAAACGTCTTCTGTGCGATCGTCAGCCAATGAGCGGGTGATATAGGCTTCGATTGCGCCCGGCGGCAGAGGATGGGGGATAGAGGACGTCATTCGCGCGACGCGCTGATCACTTGCATACATTTCGACCAGCCCAAGGTCAGACATGCGCAGAGGGCGCAAAATCATGCGGTCGGTGTCGTAGCGCACTTGTGGTACGTTGCTGGTGTCGAGGCTCATGGGTTCTCCTCCCCATTTTGTCGGGCCATGATTGACCCTAAAAGAAAAAGGGACCGGTCTGATGACCGATCCCTTAATCTCAAACGCTTAGGTTTCGGTTTACTCAGCGGCCTCTGCTGCTGGCAGAACCGAAATAAATGTGCGGTTTTTCAGGCCCTTATGGAACTGAACACCACCTTCGACAGTTGCAAAGATTGTGTGGTCTTTGCCCATGCCTACGCCTTCACCCGGCCAAAACTTGGTGCCGCGCTGACGCACGATGATGTTGCCTGGGATGACAGCTTCGCCGCCATATTTCTTCACGCCAAGGCGGCGACCTGCTGAGTCGCGACCGTTACGGGACGAACCACCTGCTTTTTTGTGTGCCATCTGGAATTACTCCTTTTCAGCTGCGAATTTGGTTGCTTGTGCAATCCAGTCATCGCGTTCGATGCGGCCTTTGAACGACAGCTTGTCATCCATATAGGCAATTTCGTCTGCGCCCCAAGCCATGATCTGGTCAAAGTGGAATACGCCGTTGTCATGCAACAGGCCTTCCAGTTTCGGACCCACGCCCGAGATCTTCTTGAGATCGTCTGGCTGGCCACCGCGGGCTTCGCTCAGCAGGTTGGCAGGCTTTGTGCCGCCTTCTGCAGGCGCTTCTGCTTTTGGGGCAGCCGCTTTCTTTGGCGCGGCTTTTTTGGGCTCTGCTTTTTTGGCGGGTTTGGCAGCAGCGGCCGCTGCAACAGCAACACCAGCAACCGAACCGGCACCGACAGCCGCTTTTACGCCCGATTTGTCCGCGCCTTTTTCCAGCAGGTCCGTCACGCGCAGCAGTGTAAGTTGCTGGCGGTGGCCTTTGGTGCGCTTGGAGCTGTGCTTACGGCGGCGCTTAACGAAGTTAATCACCTTTTCGCCTTTGATCTGGTCGATCACTTCGGCCTGAACCGCAGCGCCGTCTACCAGTGGTGCACCCACTGTCGAACCGATCATCAGAATTTCGTTGAACTGGACTTTTTCACCAGCATCGGCAGCCAATTTTTCCACGCGCAGCACATCGCCGCTGGAAACTTTGTATTGCTTGCCGCCTGTTTTCATAACAGCGAACATATCGTTCTTCCTTGTCTTCCGCGTCTTACAGGCCCCTTATAAATAAGGCGTTGGACTACCTGTTAACAGCGCGCCTGATGTATCCCCGCGACCGGGGCAGACGATATTTCATGCACCCCACGCGCTCCGAATGAGCGGGGGAATGGCGCATATGGGACGGATTGCCTTGCAAGTCAAGCCTGAATCGCGCTGACTGGGGGGATGAAACCCATTGTTTTTCTGGCCTTTGCCCTTGCGGGATGCGGCGGCACAGCCAGCCATTTACCCAACCCGCTTCTTTTGCCCGGACAGGCGGTTATCACCGGACTTGAAAACAGTGCTTACACCACACGGCGCGGCAAAGTCAGCCGCTATGTTGCGGCCAACAGCGATGCCATTTTACAAGATGCAAAAGCTGGCGGCGGCCCTGCCCTGACCAAAGCAATGCAGATCGCGCGTGTGCCTGCGGATCGCCACCGCGAATTGCGTCACGTCTTAAAAGCGGATGCAGAGCTATACGCCACCAATCAAGAGGCGCTTGTCGTGGCCATCATGGTGCACGGTCGCTAAAGTTCTTCCCCGCCCGAGAACCGCGAAACCGAAATCCCCAACTGTCGGCTGATGGCCACATACATCTGGTCAAATCCTGCAAAGAGGGCACGGTTCATGGCGCGGCCGGCATCTGTTTGCAAAAGCGCCTGATACTCGGCCAGTTCCGCGTCCTCCAAGGGCTGATAGGCCATGTAAAGATAGGAATAGAGCCATTCGGTCGTGTTTTCCCTGATCTCGGGCTCTTGTTCCCAGACCATTGACAGCACTTGATCGTCGGTCAGCCCCATGTTGATGCCACCCCCGTCGATCATGCCGATGTAGAAAGCGTAATTGGCATTCAACGCACCAACGACATTGGTTTCGATGTAATCGTTGGCCGCCACGAAATCCTTGACCTGCTCAAGGCGGGCATCACCGGCCTCCTCCATCGTGACGACACGCGCGATTGCAGCTTCCTCGACGCTTTCATCCAGAAACGCTTCGCGCGCCGTATATTCCAGCGTGACAATTTCGGTGCCCAGATCAGAGGTAAAGAACGCCTCAAGCGGGGTGACATCCACGCCTTCCATCTCGCGCAGGAACGCCGCGGACATGCCATCAACCATCACGTCCAGATCATAGACGCGGGCGACCTCGCGCTCCCATTCGGCGGTGTCACGTCCGGGCATCATTTCCGTGCCCAGATCAGCCCCGTAGTCCAGACCCTCGCGCTGCATGAGCGCCACCATGTCATCAAGGCGCAGCGCGTCCAACAGGGCTTGGGCCGTGGCCGCTTGGGCCGCGACGGGCGCGGTCACAGGGATCAAAACAGTGGCAAGAACAGCAAGTGAGCAGCGCAGCATAGGCAACCTTTCCAATAGCTTCGGTGCAAAGATGCACCGCGTTACTCCCAAGACTAAGCATGATCGGTTCGCATTTCCATCGCCAGACGCGTTTGCGCCCATGATTTTTCGCATCTTGCGTGCATTTCGGCCCTTGCATGGGTCAGACGCTTTGCATAAACCGCCCCCACCACTTCATGCGCGGAGCTATGCCGGAGTGGTCGAACGGGCCGGTTTCGAAAACCGGTGTGGGTGCAAGCCCACCCAGGGTTCGAATCCCTGTGGCTCCGCCATTTCTGTGACATTGGTTATTCAGGCTGCGGGTGTTGTTTGCGCAGCAGCTTTGTCAGGCCCCATATCACCAGCACGATCAGCGGCATAGGCAATGGCGACACAAGTTCAGGCACCACTTTGGATGGCGCCCAAGACAGCGCCCAAGCGGCCATCAGCCACCCCCACCCGTTGCGATGCGTGGTGATCCACGCCACATCAAGCGAGACACGGTTTGCGCCGAACACCTCGGGGCGCAATGCAAAAATGAGCGTCAAAAAGCCAAGAACGATCACCACAAGCGACACAAACCGCCCCCAATCCACCGCAACCATCATGATGGATGCCGTCATAACAATCATCGCAACCATCAACACGGCCGCCAGCAACCCGCCAAAGCCCGCGCCGCGAAAGCCGCCGCGCCGCCAGATGAGCGCCGCCACAAAAGCAAGTGGCGCAACATAGACCAAGGCGCCAAGCACGGGCAGCCACCCGTCGCCGTTCATCTTCTCAAAAAGAAGGGCCACCCCTTGGGCGCTGTCCTGACCAAAGTAGGTGAAGGCCTTGAAGTCAGGACATTGGGACGCGTCGCTGCCAATCCGTTCAAGGTAGAGGATGCACATGGCAAGACCTTGGGCAGGCGTGCCGGGTGCCATCAAGGAGGCCAGCAACGCCGCCCCTGCCCCCGCGCCGCCCACAAGCACAGCCAACCGCGTGGCACCTGACAGATCCCGCCACGTCAAAGCGGCCAGTGCAGGCAAGAACAAAAGCCAAGCAATCAGCCCTTCATGGACCAACACGATCGGCCCCGACGCAAGACAGCCAACTGCAAGGAGCTTTTGCGGCACGCGCCCGCCTTGCAATGTAGATGCGGTCATCGCTGCCAAGAGCGGCAGGATCAGGATTTCTTTGTGGCCCATCTGTTGGGTGACGGAATAGCCGATCAGCATGACCGGGCTCAGGACAAGGGGCCACAGGGCTGGTTCCGTCATCGCCACACGCAAAATACGCCACATTCTCCATAAAAATACGGCTTGAAGCGGCACCAGAAGGAGCGTCAAAACCGTGGTCATCGGAATGGCGGATAGATCGCTGAGAAAATAAAGGACCTCGCCACCTAATCCACGGCGGGCGAACCCGTCGACATACTTAATCGCAAAGTCTGTGGTGTAGTAACTTTCGGGATCCCACAATGCCTCGATCAGGATGATCAGGCTGAATACGCTGAGAACGCCCCAAAACAGCCCCGCCCATCCAAGAGCGTTCTTAGGGGTCAAGCGGTGGAACATCTGGGGCGTCTTTCCATTAATCAGGTTATTCTGACTAGCACAGGGTCTAGGGTGTTGTCACACCCGCAGCGCGCCGCCCTGACGCAATAAAATGGTCGGAAAAAATGGCGGAGCGACAGGGATTCGAACCCTGGAGACGGTCTCCCGCCTACACACTTTCCAGGCGTGCGCCTTCGACCACTCGGCCACCGCTCCGTTAAAAAGCGCAATACCTGCAAAGATGGTCTGGGTTCAAGAGCGAATTAGCGATGCGCCCGCGCCGCCCAAAGAAACAGAGCCCCAAGGATCACTTCAGTGACCGCTGCCAGCAAAATGTTCGCGTGCGCGGTGCCTGTCAGAAAATCGTAAATGCCTGTTGCTGCCACACCCAACCATACAAACGCCGTGGCCGCCGCGAAGCGCGATGGAAACGGACCCGGCGGCATTGGTGCCACCAAGAGCAAAACAACGCCAAGTCCGATGATGGCTGGCGACAAACGCCGCGCGCCAAATCCCATGCCGTCACTGACGTCGACATAAACAGCAAGATAGGCGTCTGGCGCGATCAACAGCAAAAGCCCCAACGCCACAGCAAACACACCTGACACCGTCAAAAGCGCACGAAACATCTATGCCTCCAGATGGACATAAACGCGGCGGTTGATCTTGCCCTTCTTTTCAATCTTTCCAAGACGGATGGCACCAATCTCGCCCGTGCGTTCCACATGGGTGCCACCGCAGGGCTGCAGATCAATTTGGGTGGCTTGGTCGCCGATGCGCACAAGGCGCACCACCCCCGCGCCTTTGGGGGGCTGCACGGACATGGTTTTGACCAGCGCGGGATTTTCCTCAAGCTCGCGTTCGGTGATCCATGCATCCGTGACGTAGTGATCAGCTTCGATCAGCGCTTTCAACGCCGTCTCTATTGCAGCTTTGTCTTCTGGTGGCTCTGGCATGGCAAAGTCCAACCGTCCCTTGTCGGCTCCGATCGCGCCGCCTGTGACGGGCAAAGGGATGACCACCGATAAAAGATGCAAAAGCGTGTGGACCCGCATGTGACGATGGCGGCGGTCCCAATGGATTTCCTGGGTGATCTGGCCCCCGACAGGTGGCAGTGCCACAGGTTCGGCGGGAATAAGGATCAACCCGCCCGACCCTTTGACACAGGTGGCAATTTCCATACTGGCCTGACCGCCTTGGGCCTGCCAGCGAATGACCCCACTGTCCCCCGGTTGGCCGCCACCTGTGGCATAGAAATTGGTTTGATCGACAACGATTCCGCCCTCTTCGGTATGGGCAACCACCTTGCCTGTGGCGTCACGCAAATAAGCATCGGTCAGAAAAAGCGGTTCGGTCATGTATCACCTTGCGGATTCAACGTTTCGGGATTGCGCAGCCAGACATCGCGTTGTGCGAATGGAATTTCAATCCCCTCTTCGGCAAAGCGTTGGGCGATCGTGTGGTTCATCTCGGATTTGACGCTCAGAACCCAATTCACGTCCCGCAGGATACCGCGGATTTCGAAATCCATACTGTCGGCCCCGAACCCCTGAAATACCACCGCAGGCGCAGGATTCAGCAAGACCATGGGATGGCTGGTCACGATATCCATCAGGATCTTTTCAACCTTCTTGGTGTCGGTGCCATAAGCTACGCCAACAGGGACAATCACGCGGCCAACGGTATTGCCGCGCGTGTAATTTGTCACAGTGCCGCTGACCAAATCCGCGTTGGGCACAATGACGTCCGTGCGATCAAATGTTTCGATGCGGGTCGACCGCACCGAGATGTCACGCACATATCCCATCTGACCGCCCACTTCGATCCAGTCACCTTCACTGATGGGACGTTCGATCAGCAAAATAATGCCCGAAACAAAGTTCGACACGATGTTTTGCAGACCAAAACCGATCCCCACGGATAGCGCACCAGCAACAATGGCCAGCCCGCTTAGATCAATCCCCGCGGTGGTAATCGCAATAAGCGCCGCAAGGAATATTCCGACATAGCCAACCCCGCTGGTGATTGCGTTCTGGCCACCTTTGTCGATCTGGGTTTTGGGAAGCACGTTGGTTTTGAGCGTCCCCTGAAACAAACGCGTCAGCGTGTAGCCCACCACAAAAACAATCGCGAAGGTTAGGAAATTCGTTGGCGAAATCCGCGTTTCACCGAATTGGAACCCTTGTCGGAACTGCGTCCAAAGTTCCGTCAAATCGGCAAGCCGTGCACCCCAGATCAGCGCAAAAAGCGGCAGCGACAAGATCACCAGACCAAAGCCGATCAGAATGGGGATAAGCGCATCGGACGGTTTGCGCGTCACAAGGGTATAGATACCCCCCACAACCTGTTGCGCGATCCACAGCATCGCCATGAGCCCCAAGCTGTAGGCCGTGGGATAGACCAGCGCGACGGCGGCCGCCATATAGCCGATCGCAGCAAGCACCGGCCCCGCAATCGCGGCAAAGGTCAGCGCAGTGGCCAACAGGCTCCACACTCTGCCCTTCAGGCGCGGTGCTTCATCGCTTTCGTCGCCGTCCGAAACGATCTGTCCGCGCAAAAGCCGGGCAAACAGAAAAAATAGAACGCTGAGGCCAAGGATGACAGGAAACTGCAGCACAGCCAGCGTTGCATCACTCCACCCTTCAAAACTGCCAAAAGAGGAAATCAGATAGGGAACGCACAACACCCCGCCAATCCAACTGAACACACGGCGTCCCATTGTCCGGTCATCAGGCGACATTTGTGCCAGGCCATTGCCGTCATCAACCTTGGGAAACATGCGGTTGCCAAGCCAGCGGGCCACAAAGACAAACACCCCGATCACGGGCAAAGCATCCACCAGGATATAGCCGCGCAGCCCCACCAGATCCGTTGCAAGCAACGCACGAGACAAGGCCACCAGCCCCAAAATGGGCAAAAGCATTTGGCCCAGGGAAATCACAAAACTGGCCAACCCGTAGCCGCGGGCGATAAAACGGTTGGCCAGTTGCTCCATCCAGAACCGCCCCCGCAGCAACAGGATCAGCGCCAACGCCAGATAGAACAGGATTTCGGGTGTTTTGCTGGCCACTTCGGTCAAACGCGTGCGGTTGCCGAGGGCTGAGGTCACTTCGGCGCCCATCCGTTCCGTTGTGCGGATCACGGCACGTGACGCGGTGGCCCAATTGCTTGGGTCAAGCGGGCTGGCGCCTGACGAAAAAAGCGCCTCGGCTTGACGTTCGCGGATGACCTGATCGATTTCAGAGATCAACCCATCGGCTTGGGTATTGGCCTGTTCGGCCGCAATCACGGGCGCGCGCAACGTATTGAGCTGTGTGTTCAAGGCCTCGCGGCGGTCGGCGATATCTTCGCTTTCGGTCTCGCCTTCTTCGGGCGGGGGGCCCAACACATCCAGCTGATCGCGGACGTTATCAATGCGCGCCGCGTTTTCGGTCTGCGCTTCTACAAATTGCGCCCTCCACGTGGCCAATTCCGTGCGCATGGCCTCTAAAAGGCTGGTCGCGCGATCTTGTTCCAGCGCGCCTTCGACCTCTGCTGCGAAGTTGCGAAAGGCCGTGTAATCCTCTGCTGCAAGCGCCACATCAGACGACGGCGTGGTTTGCGCCAGCGCCCCTGTGGCAGACGCACATGCAATCCACAGCGCCAGCCAGAGTGCCTGAAAAACGGGTGCCATCCCCTTAAACGTTTTCAAAGACCGTCGGGATCGCGCGTGGGGCACGGTCCAGCCAATCAGGGACTGGCAGGTCTTTTGAACGCAAAAACTCGGGGTTGAACAATTTGGACTGATACCGCGTGCCGTAATCACACAAAATCGTCACGATCGTATGACCCGGCCCCATTTGCTTGGCCATATGCATCGCCCCTGCGATGTTCACGCCGCTGGAGCCGCCCAAGACAAGCCCTTCGTCGCGAAGCAGATCAAAGACAATCGGCACAGCTTCGCTATCGGGGATCTGAAAGGCCATATCGGGGGTGAACCCTTCAAGGTTCGCAGTAATGCGCCCCTGCCCGATCCCTTCTGTGATGCTGCTGCCTTCGGATTTCAGCTCACCATCGGTGTAAAAACTATAAAGCGCAGCCCCCATGGGATCGGCCAAACCAATTTTGACACCTTTGGGCTGCAACGCCATCCCGACGCCCGCCATTGTGCCACCAGAGCCAACGGCGCAGATAAATCCATCAACCTTACCGCCTGTCTGTTCCCAAATCTCAGGCCCTGTGGTTTCGATATGGGCTTGGCGGTTGGCGGTATTGTCGAACTGGTTGGCCCAAATTGCGCCATTCGGCTCTGTCTGGGCCAGCGCATTTGCCAAACGTTCGGAATAGCGCACGTAATTGTTTGGGTTTTTATAGGGCGCGGCGGGCACTTGCACCAATTCGGCCCCCGCCAAACGCAGCATGTCTTTCTTTTCTTCTGACTGGGTCTCGGGGATCACGATGACCGTTTTGAACCCCATTGAGGCCCCGACCAACGCAAGTCCGATGCCCGTATTGCCCGCGGTCCCCTCAACAATCGTGCCACCCGGTTTCAATGCCCCCGAGGCCACGGCCTGTTTGATGATATAAAGCGCCGCGCGGTCCTTGACCGATTGACCGGGATTGAGAAATTCGGCCTTGCCCAGAATTTCACAGCCCGTTTCATCACTGGCTTTGTTCAGGCGGATCAGAGGGGTGTTGCCAACAGCATCGGCGAGGTCTTTTGCAATACGCATTGGGCGCGTCCTTTTATCGTTGCACCAGATGTAGGACAGGGTTTGCCTAACCTCAATACGTTGCTTGCAAACGCGCGCGGTGACGGGCCAGCCAAAGGGCACAGGTCATCAGCGGCACATTGGTCAGACGCATGGCATCGGCATGGGCAATCAATTCTTCGGCAGGCATCAAAAGCGAGCGGATGTCTTCGGCTTCGCTGGCCTCTCCGCCAATGCCTGTGATGCCATCTGGCAAATCGCACAGACCGACATAGCAATAGAAAAACTCGGTCGAACAGCCGGGGCTCGGGTATGCTTCTGCCACAGGCTCCAACCGCGTGATGGACAGGCCCGCCTCTTCGTGGGCTTCGCGCAATGCAGCCTGCTGCGGTGTCTCAAAGGCATCGACACGGCCAGCAATCGGTTCAATGGACCACGGCGCGTCCGAGCCGCGCAGAAACGGGCCGATGCGAAATTGTTCCACCAGCATGACGCGGTCGCGCATGGGGTCATATGGCAAAACGATTGCTGCGTCGGTGCCCACAAATCCCGCGCGTGTGACCACCTGACTGCGCCCGCCGCCATAGGTTTCGAACGCCAGATCCACCTCGCGCAGGGCAAAGAAGTTTGAATAGGGATAGCGGCTTGCATGCAGCGTCACGTCATCTGACCGAAACGCACTGCCCGTGGGCAGTGATTGCGCCGCTTTGGCGCGCACAGTGGCAGATGCCCTGACGCGGATCATCTCGAACCGCGCGGCCACTTCCTCGGCGGTCAGTTGGCCGTAATAGGCCATCACTTCACGGGCGGCCGCATATGTCAGCGCCCCGAAACGCGCCTGCCAATCACCGAGCGACCACGGCGCTCCCTTGGGCCAACGCCCCTGCTGCGGCACGTAAAGCCGCGCACCGCCCACATCGACCAGATCATAGGCAAAGCCACCTTCATAAAAATCCAGCCGATCTTGATCGGCTTGCGTCAACCCATCGATCAACAGAGCCTCAGCACATGCGCCATCCTGCGCCACACACATCGGAAAAGGCGCATCCTGCACCCAGTGAACCGCATAGCCATGAAGTGTGGTTGGCGTCAGCCGCAGGTGCGCGGTGTCACCCACAACGATTTCAAGAAGCGTGTGGTCGCGCAACGTGCCATAAACGATCAGCGGTCTAGTCAAAGCGTCGCGATGCCCAAGTTGCGGCCAGACCTGCTCCCATTCCAACGATGATAATCGTCGTCACAACCAAAGCGCTTCCCATGATCTGGCCGTCTTTCAAAGCGATCTCAAAGACGCCCACGACCGCTTGCATGGCGTCGTCATATTGTTTGCGCAGCGACAGTTCGACCATTTTGATCGTGGAATGGGCCAGCATCGCCCAGAAAACCCAAGCCGCGGCCCCCGTCAAACCATGGGCAAATGCCGCGACATAGGTATCGCGGGCGCGGCTGCCGATAACGGTCCATCCAACCAGCAGGCCCAAGCCCGCGTTGATCAGCTGAAACCGCGGGTGCGGCGGGTCCTCGACCATCAAGGGCTGGATCAGGTCCGAAACATACCACGCCATCGCGGCAAGGATGACGGCGGCAACTAAACGTGCGGCGGTTGGCATTCGGGCTGCTCTCCCTATGTGCAAGGGCGCGTTCCCCTATGTATCAGACAGGCCGCGCCACTGTTATTTGCGTTACGTCACAGTTTTTACTGGAAAAGGTCGCAGCGCAAGAGGTCAAGTAAAAGTTCCACATGCGGCGGAAACGATCATCAAACCCCATCGGCTTGATCGTGTCCCACTGCGCATTGAAGTCATCAAACCAACGGCGCAACGTGATGGAATAGCTTTCGCCGAATTCAACCGACTTCGCTACATCAAGACCCGCTTTTTCCACCTCTTGCTTGAGGATAGAGGGTGCGGGCAGCATTCCGCCGGGGAAGATGTATTTCTGGATAAAATCGGGACCGCGTTTATAGACAGGCCAACGCGCATCTTTGACAGTGATGATCTGCAAGGTCGCCTGCTTGCCCGGCTTCAGGCACTTCTTGAGCGTTTCGAAATAGACAGGCCAATATTTTTCGCCGACGGCTTCAAACATCTCGATGCTTGCAACGCCGTCATACTGCCCCTTTTCGTCGCGGTAGTCTTGCAACTTGAAGGTCACCATATCGGAAAGTCCAGCCTTTTCAATGCGATCCACGGCATAGTTAAACTGCTCTTGGCTGATCGTTAATCCTGTCACCTTGATCCCACGTTCGCGGGCCGCATATTCGGCAAACCCACCCCAACCACAGCCAATCTCCAGCAGGTGGTCGCCTGCAACCGCGCCCATTTCGTCGATAAGTTGCGCGTACTTCTGTTCTTGGGCTTTTTCGGTGCTTTCCTGACCCGTTTTGAACAGGGCCGATGAATAGGTCATCGTGTCATCCAACCAAGCGGCGTAAAAATCATTGCCAAGGTCGTAGTGATAGCTGATGTTTTTCTTGGCCTGCGCCTTTGAATTTGACTGCCACCAAAAGCGCAGCTTTTCGTACATCCGGACCAGGGCCTGCCCTGCAAATCCATCGTAGATTTCATCATTGTCGTCGTGGATCAGATCCATAAAGGCCTGCAAATCGGGGGTCGACCACCACTCGTCAAGATAGGCATCGCAAAAGCCCAGATCGCCTTCGCGGATCAGGCGGCCGAAGATGTCATCGTTGTGGATGTCCAGTTCTGCCACAAAACCGGGCGCCTTGCCTGTTGCGCGAAACCGGCGACCATCTGGCAAAACCATGTCCAGTTGGCCGCGGTTCATGTTTTGCGCCATGGCAAAGACTTGGGTGAAATAGCGGGGCAGATTGTCTTGCCCCTGCGTCGTGGTCAGGATCATAAATCGCTACCTGTTTGGGAGTGTGGTATTTTAGTGTTACGCCCCTTGTGACGCGGATAGGCGTCAGGGGCAAGCCTTTCAAAAGTCTCGGTTTTCATATGCGGAAAGGGCTTTCTTGCGCCCTTCTTCGGCTGTCACGATGGGCGATGGATAGGCATCATCGGCATGGATCGGCCACGCCTGCGGGATGGCGTCGAAATAGGCCAGTGCCGTATCGGCGGGGCGGCTGCGCCCTTCGGCGATCCACGCGCCCACATAATCGCGGTTTTTGTCGAATTTATCGAGCTGTGTGACAGGGTTGAACACGCGGAAATACGGCGTGGCATCTGGACCAGAGCCTGCGGACCATTGCCAGCCCATCGCGTTGCTGGCGGGGTCCCAATCAATCAAACAGTCCTCAAACCACGCAAGACCGATTTTCCAATGACACTGCAGGTGTTTGGTCAAATAGCTTGCCACGATCATGCGACCGCGGTTGTGCATGGTGCCTGTCACATACATCTCGCGCATGGCCGCATCCACGAATTGAATACCTGTGCGTCCTTGTTTCCACGCTTTGACCTCGGCCAGACGTTCATCGGTTTTCCATGGAAAGGCGTCCCAATCCTCTTTCCAGTTACGGTCCAGAATACGCGGCGTGTGATGGGCCAGATGATAGGCAAACTCGCGCCAGACCAATTCTTTGAGAAAGGTTTCTGCCCCTGCTTTTCCTTCCTCGCGCGCGCGCATGCCTGCATGCCAGCAACTTCTTGGGCTGATTTCGCCGACGGCCAGATTTTCCGAAAGGCGGCTGGTGCCATCTTTCCACGGAAGATCACGGTTGGTGTCATAGCCCTGAACTTTGTGCGCGATGAACGCACCAAGGCGACCCTTGGCCTTCTCCTCGCCGATACAGGCGTGCTGCGCCACAACCGATGCGCCCCGCTGCATAGCGTCTCCCATGCCCCAGTCTTGCAAACTGTCCGAGGCGGGCCAATTATCAGGGGCGGGTATGTCGCCAGGTGCTGCAAGCGGCGCAGGCACATCGCGGGTTTTCACCATGTTCCACATCGGGGTGAACACTTTGTAAAAACCGCCTGTCTTGGTCTCGACGGTCCAGGGCTCGAACAACAAATGCCCTTTGAAACTTTGCGCATCGACACCCTGATCTTTCAGGGTGGACTTCACATCGGTGTCACGCGCCTGTTGATCTGGCACATAAGCCCGCGACCAATAAACGGCACCCGCACCGGTGTCGCGCACCAACTGCGCCAAGACATCACTGGCTTTCCCGCGCCGCAAGATCAGGCGACTGCCTTTCGCCTTCAGCGTTTCGGCAAATTGCGCAACGGCCTGTTCCAATCGCCATTTTGGCGCAGCCCCGTGGGTTTCGGCGACCTCGTCCAGAATAAACACCGGGATCACAGGACCACCGCGTTCGACTGCGGCACAAAGCGCGGGATGGTCGCCCAGTCGAAAGTCGCGGCGAAGCCAAAGAATGGTCGGAGAGGTATGTGCCATAGTCAGCCCTTACTTGCGCAGGGTCTTGGACGCCCTGCCTTATAGCGTTTGATCTAGGGCACGGATCAGCAGGTCAACCTCGGCGGGGGTGGTGTAATGCACAAAAGAAAGACGCAGCACACCTTTGTCAGGGTCAACGCCCATCGCGTCCAGTGATCGGCGAGCGTAAAAGTCACCGCCCCCCGCCATGATACCGTGATGCGACAGCGCCTCGGCCATCTCTTCGCCAGGGGTCTTGAGGGCCAGCGCAACCGTGGGGGCACGCCCCTTATGGGTTTGAGGCCCGATGATGCGCAGATCAGATCTTGTGCGCAGATAATCCATCAGCGGTTCCAGTAATGCCGCCTCTGCATTTTGCATCATATCGGCCACAACGGCGGCGCGCCCTGCCCCGTCGCGCCCTTCTTTTCGGTGATGCGCATAAACCGCATCGATGTAGTCTGCCATGCCAGCGCAGGCCGCAACTTGCGCGTGATCGGGACCTGCGGGGGTAAAGCGTTTGTGCAACGTATCATTGTTGAAGTAATGCCCCTGCCCGGGCAAAGCCATGCCAAGGGGGCGGCGGATCAACATAATCCCTTGATGGGGGCCATAGGTTTTATAAGCGCTGAAAAGGTAAATATCACAGCCCAACTTGCCAACATTCGGGAAACCATGTGGGGCATAACTCACCCCGTCGACGCAGGTAAAAATACTGGCGTCACGCGCAATTTTGCAGATCGCGGCCACATCATTGATCTGCCCGACCACGTTTGAGCAATGGGGAAAGCAAAGCAATTTCACATTGTCGTCGATCAGATCATGCAGATCGTCGATATCGAGCGCCCCCGTCTCGGGGTCGATCGTCCATTCACGAATTTCGATGCCGCGATCTTCCAACCGACGCCACACGCCTGCATTCGCTTCGTGGTCCTGTTCGGTGACAATGATGGCCTGACCAGGGCTAAGCCATTCCCCGAACGCCTTGGCCAGCACATATGTGTTTTGCGAGGTCGAGGGGCCGAATGACACTTCATCGGAGGCCACGCCAAACATGCGGGCAAGTCGGGTGCGGGCATCGTCCATTTCGTTGCCCGCAAGGAAAGACGCTTTGTAAGGCGCATAGGGCTGCACTTTTCGTTCACGGTAAAACCGCGACAGGCGCCACGCCACGTGCCGACAGGTAAAAGACCCGCCTGCGTTTTCAAAAAACGCAAGGTTGCGCAGGCTTGGTTCTGCAAAAGCAGGAAACTGGGCGCGGATAAAATCGGTGTCCAATTGCATACAGAATTATATGCACAGAAATCGCAGAAATATCAATATTTGCGAATATGTCCCCACAGGGTGTTCAGCCAACTCACCCCCATAGAAAAAGCCCCGCACCTGTCGCCAGATGCGGGGCTATTGCCTAACTGCCAAGCACCTTTATTCCGCAGGCACCGTTGTCGCAACACCCATGGCTTCGCGCCGCCCATCGTTCCAGATCGCCTTGATCATCGAAAGGCACATCAACACCATCACAAAGCTGAATGGCAAGGCACCGATCACCATCGCCGTTTGAATGGCCGATGTGCCGCCAGAAATCAGCAAGCCTGCAACCACCAGACCAAGGGCAGCGCCCCAGAACAGAATGTGCGGGCGTGCTTTGGGGCCTTCATCGCCTGCCGCATTGATGGTGTTCACGATCAACACAGCAGAGTCAGCAGAGGTCACAAGGAACGTCATCAACAATACAACGATCAGCATCGCCATCCCCCATGCCAGAGCTTCCGCAATCGGGGCCAGCATGAATTCGGTCATGGCAAAGATCTTGTCACCGTTGGCCGCGTCAAAAATGACGCCGTTCGCCTCCCCGTTCAGCTCCAGGTCGATGGCCGTGCCGCCCGCCCATGCAAACCAGACAAAACACATCAGCGACGGGACGATCATCGCCCCCAAGACGAACTCACGAATGGTGCGTCCACGGCTGATCCGCGCAAGGAACAGGCCGACGAAGGGCGCAAAGGCGATCCACCATGCCCAGTAGAACACGGGCCACCAGCCCTGCCACTGCGCCAGCAGGAACGCTTCGGACCCGTCAACGCCATCTGATTTGAATACGTTGAAGCTCATCTCGGGGAGCGCCACCAGATAGTCCCACAGGCCGACAAACATCGCCTGTGCGCCAAACCACGTGGCCCCGAAAATGATGAAGAAACCCAACAGGATGATGGACAAAACCATATTGATATTCGACAGCCATTTGATGCCTTTACCAACACCTGACAGCGCTGAAAGGGTCGATGCCCCCATAATGGCCAGCAAAGCGACGACGATGCCGAATGTGGTGGCCGCACCGCTTTCTTCGACCAAACCGCCAATGCCGATACGTGTCAGGCCTGCCACGAATTGTTCAACGCCAAAGCCCAAGGTTTGGGCGACACCAAGAATAGTCGCAACAACTGCAACAATATCAATAAGATGGCCCAGGTTGCCCGAAAGCGCCTTGCCGAAAAGCGGTGTGAGCGATGACCGGATCGTAAGCGGCAAGCCGCGGCGATAACTGAAAAACGCAAGCGAAAGCCCCGCCACAGCGTAACAGGCCCAAGCCCCCAACCCCCAATGGAGGAACGACCATTTGTAGGCCATACGCACGTTGTCGGCTTCGCCGCCTGTCGTAAGGCCCTGAATGGTTTCAGGGTTCGACCCGAAATGCGCCACGGGTTCGGCCACCGCCCACGTCAGCATGCCCACACCGATCCCCGCGCCAAACATCATGGAAAACCACGAGAAATTGCTGAACTCCGGCTTTTCCCCATCCAACCCGAGGTTCATGCGCCCCGCTGTCGGCCAGATCGCAAGGCCCAGACAGAAAATGATAAAGAAAGCGACCGCCCAGATATACCAGGCGGCAAAGTTGGCAAGGATCACACTATTCCAATTGCCAAGGATCGTGCCTGCTTGGGTGGGCCAGACGATGCACCAGACGACAAGCAAACTGATGATGATTTTGCTGACAACCGTTACGTCTATGCTGAAGCCGCGATAAAACCCCTTTTCGGCGGTCCTGATTGGCAGTTCGGTTAAAGGCTCTTTGATGGCCATGTGGTTCCCTCTCTGTTTATTATGAGGAAAGCCTATCGCACATGGTTGCATTCATGAAATGAAATACGACGAAAAACCGTGCAAAATCGCTTATTTTTTGCGCTTTTAACCATAAAAATGGCCCCGAACTGAACCATTCGGAGCCATTTTTGCTTTGCTGTTTTGCAGCATCTGAATGCTGCAAGGCCAAACGAATCCCTAGCCGTTGACGTCGACGACAACGCGGCCCTTGACCTGTCCTTTCAGGATGTCTTTGCCCAAAGCGGGCAGATCAGACAGCACCGCAGGTTGGATCATCGCCTCCAGCTTATCCATCGGCAGATCCTTGGCTATACGTTGCCAAGCGCGCAGGCGGTTGTCATACGGCTGCATCACGCTGTCGATGCCAAGCAGGTTCACACCGCGCAGCAAAAACGGAATGACGGTCGCAGGCAACGCCGCGCCACCCGCAAGACCCACGGCAGACACGCTGGCGCCGTATTTCATTTGTCCAAGCAAGCGGGCCAGCATTTCGCCGCCCACCGCATCAACGCAGCCGCCCCATGTTTCGGCCTCAAGCGGGCGTTTGGTGGTCTCGTTCAGATCTTCGCGCGCCACAATCTGTGTCGCGCCAAGGCTCTTGAGGTAGTCCGCCGTATCAGGCCGCCCTGTCACCGCCGCAACGTCATGACCAAGGTTTCCAAGGATCGCTGTGGCAACCGAACCGACGCCGCCCGCAGCACCTGTGACCAACACAGGACCGTCTTTGATGCCGTGATCTTCCAGCGCCATCACAGCCAGCATCGCGGTGAAACCTGCGGTGCCAACGGCCATGGCCTGACGTGTGTCCAAACCGTCTGGCAACGGCACCAGCCAGTCGGCTTTGACGCGCGCTTTTTGCGAATAGCCACCCCAATGCGCCTCGCCCACGCGCCAGCCCGTCAGGACCACCTTGTCGCCCGCCTTGTAGCGCGTATCATCCGAGCTTTCGACGGTGCCCGCAAAATCAATGCCAGGCACATGCGGATAGTTGCGCACCAATCCGCCGCCAGGTCCGATGCACAGACCATCTTTGTAGTTCACAGTTGAGTATTCGACCGCCACCGTCACGTCGCCATCGGGCAAACGGTCTTCGCCAATCTGCTGCACCGATGCGCTTGTTTTTCCGTCGCCGTCTTTCTCTACCACCAATGCGTTGAACATCGTGCTCTCCCTGCTAAATCCAGAATTTTTCCAAAACGGTTGCGTCGCGCATGCCGTCTGGCGTGTCGACTTGCACCTTGGTGCCTTCGTCCCAATGGGTCATGCGGACCATGCCAATGGCCACGCCTGTATCAAAGTCGGGTGAATTGGCCGCCGATGTGACCTGCCCCACCTTTTTGCCGTTGACCACGATGGGCCAAATACGGTCACACGGCGGCAGGCCCCCATCAATCGAAATCGGACGTATCTGCTGCACAGGGCCTTCTTTGGCCACACGCAGCAACGCATCACGCCCCACACAGCCAATCGCAGTTTGTGTGCTGCAGAATTTGCCCAAACCGGCCTCATGCGGCGTGTTCCAGCGGGTCATGTCATTGCCGTAGGACAGCAAACCACCCTCAATCCGTTCGATCAGATTTGGACAACCTGCCCGCACCCCAAGGTCTTTGCCTGCGTCAAACAACGCATTCCAAAGCGGCATACCATTTTCCGTGCCCTCGACATAAATCTCGAACCCGCCCTGTTTGGAATAGCCAGACCGCGCGACGGCAAAGGTGTTGCCTTCAAAATCGAACATGCCGAAGCGGAAGAACCGCACATCGCGGACCCCTTCGCCAAAAACGCGTGCCATCAGATCATCAGCCAGCGGCCCCTGCACGGCCAGCGGCGAGACATCAGGCTCATCGACCAGCACATCAAGACGGTAGCCATATGCGATGCCTTTGACCCAGAGCAACAAGTCGCTATCGGCGATCGATACCCAATACCGGTCCTCGGCCAGTTTTACGCACACAGGGTCGTTCAGCATCCCACCTGTTTCATCCACCATCGGCACGTAATAGCACTGCCCCGGCAGCATGCCGCGCAGATCGCGCGGGGTTAGCATCTGCATCAAACGGCCCGCATCCGGACCACGCAATTCTACCTGCCGCTCAACGGAAACATCCCAGACCTGCACCGCCTCCTTCAGGTGGCGGTAGTCGTATTCGACACTTTCGAACACGGTGGGCAACAGCATGCGGTTGTAAACCGTGTAAGCTTTGACGCCCTGCGCTTCGACACCATCGGAAAACGGGGTGCGACGCACACGCCGCGAGGGGGAAATCATGGCCATTTAGCTGTCCTCTGGCATAAAGACGAGATCGGTGTCAGGCATGGTCACACCGCTGGCGGTAAGCATGGCATGCAGTTGACCGCGGTGATGCGTCTGGTGGTTGAACATATGTATCGCACAGGCCTGAATGGGCTGGCTGACATGACGATTTTGGGCGCCTGAAAACCATGTCATTTGCCCCGTCAGATCAATGGATTTCAGCGATTTGGCCCATTTGATAATGCGCCCGTCGGTGCGAAACCGCGCGACATCCCAAGTGCCTGCATCTTCAAACAACGAGACACTTTCGGAAATGCCACCCGTTGGCGCCTCGCCACCGTCAAAGCGCGACATCCAAAGCATATCGCCCCATAACAGATGGTTCGCCGTGGCCATGATCGAGCCAAAAAAGCTCCCGTGATCGCGGGTCAGATCATCTTCATCCATCGCCAGAAGTGCTGCACGCAAGCCGTTGTTTTGCCATTGATTATACCGCGCCATATGGCGGCAATAATCAGCGGTGATCATGGCTTGGGGCCTTTCCAGTCGATCGGGCAAATCTCAGCGGACATGCCACCAAAGTCCCACACGCGGCCATAGTCGCGCACTTTGGACTTCACGCCGCGCGCTGCAATAATATCGGGTCCCATCCAGTATTTCGAGTTGGTGATCATAACGGGGTGGTCCGGGTTGCCACCGTCAATCATCTCGATTTCACCGGCAATCTTGCGCCCAATATAGAGCCCGCGTTTCTTGCCATCGCGGACAATCTCGACCTTTTCGCGCTCGGCCCCGATGATTTCGGACACAAGGAAAGTAAACAGCCCCGTCGTGCCGCCCGCTGCCCCGCTAAATATCTTGAGCAGTCCGTTATAGGCTTTTTGCGTGCTGCGTTCATCCACATAGGCCGCGACACGCCAGTTGCCTTCGCCCATGCGGCCTGGGATATCGACCAGCAAACCGACGTTCAGGCCAGACAGGTCCTCGCCTTCAAAATGGCCTTCATCAATCGCAATCGCCATCCAGGCATGGCAATGCCCTTCTGTGGGCGGGTGCGCCCCAAGGCTGACCACACAAGGGCAAAAGACCGTGCAAGAGCAATTCAAAAACAACTCGCCCTTGATGGCCCAATCGGTGGGGTCCATTTTACGGCGCAACGGGTTGTTATCCATTCGCTGGTCGATGCGTTGCGAGATCGGCAGTTTATCCGCAGGTTGTCGTGTTTTCGCAGTCATGGTCTGACCTTTCCTAAAGAATTCCGTAGAGGCACAGGCCCGCGCCCGCTGCAATGAGACCAAAGCCCAAAGGCCGTGTGATGACATGGCCCACGGCTGGCAGTTTTTCCAACACCATCAACAACGTCGCAAGCCCCATCCAAAGAAGGCTCATCACGCCGCCCACAAACCCAAGCGCCATGAACCCCCAACAACAGCCCACACAAAACGCGCCAAGCCCAAGCCCCATGCGGGCGCCGCCTAAAAAGCCGGTGCGCCAGTGGCCTAGAAAATACATCATCGGCGCGTGGCACACGCCGTGGCACACCTCTTTGGTGCGGCTGAATTGGAACGCGCCCACCACGATCAGCAACACGCCCGCAAACCAAGGTGACGTGGCAATGCCAAGCGCGTCAATCATGCCCGCAGATGTCAGCGCCAACTGCGCCACAGAAATCAACGCGGCAAAGCCAACCCAGACCACAAAATAGCCAAGTAAAACCCCCGTCCATCCCACGCGGGTGCCATTGGCGCTGGTCATCAAATCCTCGTAAGCGCGCAATGTCGGCACAAGTGTCGGCAACATCATCGCCGCCATCATGATGGCCCACATCGGGAAAAGGGCTCCAAAGGTTTCCATGGGCATCATATTTGCGCCAACAGGCCGGCCGATCATATCCACGCCCGACATTTGCGCCATCATCCACATCACCCACCACGCCAACAGGATAACCACGAAAAACGTGATCCACAGCAGCGACCGTGTCGGCAATTTCGAGATAAGTTGAGCCAACGTGCCCTCCCAAGCGACTCATGCGTTGCAAATTAAATGTCAGACTTTTAGAAACGGGGCAAACAATAAATGTCTGACAATAGCGAGCCCGATGAAAACGCAACTCGACCCCTCTGCCGATTTATCCATCCAGATTGCCACTGCAATCCGCGATGCCATCATCTCGGGCGCCCTGCCCGTTGACGAACGGCTGCCCTCTGAATCCGAGCTGTGCGAGACCTTCGAGGTCGGCAGATCGACGGTGCGCGAAGCGCTCAAACGTCTTGCTGCGCAGTCTCTCATCCGCACGCAGCGCGGCGCAACGGGTGGCGCTTTTGTCAACCGCCTCAGCTATGCCGACGCGCACGCCCAACAGATCACGACCTCTACGCTTTTGCTGTCGATGAATGCGGTGAATTTCGAAACCGCCTGTGAGGCGCGCTTTGCACTGGAACGCGCCTGCGCGCCCCTTTCGGCCAAGCGCCGAACCCCTGACCAACTGGCCACCATGCGGGCCGAGATCCACCGTCAGGGGCAAACAGGTCTGTCTGATGAGGCGTGGTGCGCCAGTGATGTGGCCTTCCACCGTGCTTTGGTGGATGGTGCGGCCAACCCTGTGTTGTCCTATCAGCTTGCCGGCGCGGTTGAAGCGATGCAGCCCTTGATGAACATGATCACCTTTACTGCCCGCAGCCGCGACCATATCATCGGTTTGCACACCGATATCGCTGATGCGCTCGATGCCCGTGATGCCGCGACGGTCGATCAAAAACTCGCTGATCTGGCCCATTACACAACGCAGTTGGCCCTATCGGTGTTCGCCGCACGCCAGGCAACGCAAAAAACCTCGTAGGCGGGCCTTCAAAAAACCGCCGATCCCATGCGACTTGCGCCCTTATCCACTTGCACCAACCTGCGCTGCGCCATAGCGTCTGGCGCGATAACACCTTTGGGGAGCCTTCCAATCATGAAACATATCCTACTTGCCAGCACCGCTGTCATGTTGGCCACCGCCAGCTTTGCAGAAGACGCCGATCTTCTGGTTTTCGACTATTCCGGCTTTGAATTCCCTGCGTTCCACAGCAAATATGTGGAACAGCACGGCCAAAGCCCCCGCTTTGCCTTCTTCGGCGATGAAGAAGAAGCCTTCCAGAAAATCCGCTCGGGCTTTCGCGCAGATGTCAGCCATGTTTGCGCAGGATCGGTCAACAAATGGACCGCCTCTGGTATTCTTGAGCCTTGGGACACCGCAAAAATCCCTGAATTCGCAAATCTGGACGCCAATCTGACGGGCCAAAACGTGGCTGGTGAAGACACGTATTTCATTCCCGTTGATTTCGGCTCGACCGCAATCGCCTACAACACCGATGAAGTTCCCGCCGATGATGTGGCATCGCTCAATGTGTTCCTGAACCCCAAATATGCAGGCCGCATGACCATCCCTGACAATGTGGATGATGCCTACGCTTTGGCGTATCTGGCAACGGGCACCACCGACTGGACAACCGCCACGGATGAACAGTTCGCCGCCGCCTCTGACTGGCTGCGTCAGGCGCATGCAAACCTGCGTACCTACTGGGTTGACCCGGGCGAGCTGGCGCAACTGATGGCAACAGGCGAAGTTCTGGTCTCGTGGGCGTGGAACGAAACCTATCCCACGCTTGCGGACGAAGGATTTCCCGTGGGGTTCCAACGTGAAGCGGCCGAAGGATCCTCGCTGTGGTTGTGCGGATATGTGAACCTCAAAGACGGCGAAGGCGTTGAGGATAAAGCCTATGATTATCTGAACGCGTTTCTGGATCCGTCCTCGACCCAAGCGCTGATGGATGATGGCTACGGTCACGCAAACGCAGCGGCCATGGCCGACCAGATGACCCAAGACGATTTGATTGCCGCAGGTCTTGGCCCCATCGATGCGCCCGTCCTGGCGCAACTGCCCATGGATGATGCGCGCCGCGAACAGCAATCGGCTGAGTTTGAAAAGATCAAAGCGGGCTTTTAAAGCCCTGGCCATCAAACAATAAAAAGCCCCGCTTTTGCGGGGCTTTTTTGTACAGTTAGACGTGTCGTCAAACCGTCTAATCGATGATGTCAAAGAAATCCGGAATTACCTGAGATATCAGCGACAGATCCCCATCTGAATCAAACCCCGCGGTAAATTCTGCCAGCACTGCCTGATCATTCAAAAGCTCGCCGATCGAATAGTATAACTTGGTTTCCGAAAGGGCACCTGTTTCGTCAAATAGCTGCAACTGGAACAGCCAGTCATCAACACCAGGGTCTATCGAAGGCGCGTCGCCCGGCGTCCCCACCACGATCGGCTCCCCCAGAAAATCGCCTGGTGACAGGTTGTCAGACTCAAACCGCAACCGGTGGGTCATTGATCCATCTTCTGCAAACAACACTGCCGTCGCATCATTATCGTCCATTGTGCGTAGGCGGGCCTGCATGTTTCCGTCTTCGTCGAACACCCGCAATGTCGTTGCCCATACAAAAGCATCGGACGTCATGCCAGGATCCTCGTCGATACCAACGAGCACCTCAGTCGCTTCAAAACGATCGCCGCCTACGGGTAAGTCTTCAAGAAAAGTATATTTCAACCCGTTTTCGTCTGTCAGACCAGTCTCGATCCGTAGCCCCGAATCCTTGGTAACACGCGAGTAGACCACCTCACCATTTACCTTCGTTTGTTCAAACGAAGAAAAGTTGTATCTGTCGTCTTCACCGTCAAAAATCGAGACCTCTTCCCACACATCGCTGCCGATTTGATCGAATTCTCTTATGATCCGTGCACCATCGTCGAAAAAGACCGATCGTTGTGTCAGGGTCCCCTCGTTATCATAACTCCATGTCTTCGTAGACCACTCGAAAACATCATCCTCATCGAACCTATTGCGATATGAAGACCCTTCAAAGTTTTGCGATACCTGACGCACCCCGTTGTCGAACTCGACCTCTTTGCCGGCTATTTCGCCGGTTGCGTCATAGGTGAAGGTGATCTTTTCGTACGGCTTCAGGTTGGCCTCTGCATCGCGCAGCACACGCGTGGTCAAAACGCCAGTTTCGTCATATCGAAACTCGCGTTGCGTACCGTCATCACGCGTAATTGTGCGCTGTGTTACGACATCTGTATCAGGATCGAACACTTCTACGATCGATGACCAATTATAGATGTCATCGACATCATTAATGACGCGGATCGTCGGAAGTGTGAAAAAACTAGAGCGTATTGACATTGAAATCCCTTAATCATGTTGGATCTTGGGCACAAAACAAACTAAACTTAAATCTGAACTGGGTACGCGGCCCAAACAAAAACCAGATAACTCGACGTAAACTAGGCGTTAACTTTTCGTGAAAGTCAACAATGCTCGATCTGATAAACCCTGCCCTAGCCCTTTTGACCATCGGTTTGGGACTGTTTGGCTTTCTGGCACCGCGCTTTACAGCCAGTGCGCTTGATCTTGAGGCCGTGAAAAGCACCATGGGGTTGTCCGAAATGCGCGCCAGCGCCGGCGGATTGTTTGTCGCAATCGGGGTGGTGTGTCTGATCTCGGCCGAGCCCATGACATATGTGATGCTTGGCGTGGCCTACACAGGGGCCGCAGCAGGGCGATTTATCTCAATCGTAATAGACAAACCTCCCATGCCCAAAGCTCTGGTGTTCTTCCTGTTTGAAGCCCTGCCAGCCGCATGGCTAATCACGTGGAACATCTAACGCCGCGCATTGCAAAGACCGGGATGTCCGCCTATATACCGAATGTCCCTCGGGACTATGGACATAAACGCGCTCGTAATAAGCGGATCGGACCCGGGGGCGGTACCCGGCGGCTCCACCAAAATCCCTCATTTGGGGATCATGGGGCCGAAACAGGATCGACGAACGTCTAAAGGGGTTAGCTTTGTCTCGGTGAGATACCACCGTTATCGGTTCGTTTAAGCTAGTTGCAAATGACAACAAAGCTCCAGTAGCACTCGCAGCGTAAGCAGCGCGTAATACTGAAATCTTAAGCCCTATTGCCTAGCCGCGATAGGCGGGGTTCGCAGGTACCTGGCAACAGAAACCTGCATTTTCCTTCCCTAGATACGCAAAAGGGCAGCAGAAGCTGCCCCTGTAACGTAATATGTGGACCTTTTAGGCCTCACATTTGGCCAGATCACCTTTAACCTCGCCGACAAATCGGAAATCCTGAGACGCATAGCGATAGGTATATTCAAACCCATAATCGCGCATGAGTGTCTGAATCGATGCGTCATTGCAGATTTGTTCGTGCACCAAAGCGTCCTGTTCAGCCATTACTGCAGCAGGGCTGATACGGTCGAAGGTCTGGCCGACGGTGTAATAATAGCGCACGTTCAGACGGTCGATTGTCATATTATTGAATCGCAATGCCTGTCCGCCGCGCGCTTGGCCGCTTTCATTCATCTCGCGGGCTGTGCGTTCGAAAAAGGCGATAACTTCCAACTGTTCGTCGGTCAGATCCTCTGTTCGTGTAAGCGGAGTTTGTGCTTTGGACACAACCGCATTGAGTTTTGAAATGGTATTCAAGGTAAGCGGATCGGCGGCTTGGCGCGTGACCTCTGCTGCATCTTGCGTTTCAGCGGCTTGCGTGGCCATTTCGGCCTGCTGCTGCGGCGCCTGCGTTTCGCCGCCGCCCATCAAAAATGCACTGCCCAGACCAAAGGCAACGCCTGCGCCAACAAGACCAGCTGCTTGAAGTGTATTCATCTCGATTTCCCCCAGACGTGTCGGCTTTGACAGAAGCCGATCATAATTATGGACCACCCCAAAATAAGGTAGCGTTTGTAAAGGCGAATACCATATCACGCGGCTTTCTGACAAGCACGCAAAGCATCGATCGCAATAATAAACATCGCGTTGCCGCGGTTACCCTTGGGTCAATAAATCAGCGCTTCGGCCTTTTGTTTCCCAGAAATTGGATTATGCTGTCTATAACGGAGCAAGGGATCCCTGCCATGGACCGCAAAATTGACTACGGAAACCTGATGCATCAAGCGATGCGCGGCTTGATCCAAAAGGTGCTGGAAGATGTGAAATCTGGCGGACTGCCGGGTGATCACCACTTCTTTATTACCTTTGACACCATGCATCCTGATGTCGAAATCGCCGATTGGCTTTCTGACCGCTATCCTGGCGAGATGACCGTAGTTATGCAGCATTGGTTCGACAATCTGACCGTGACCGACGAAGGCTTTGCCGTCACGTTGAATTTCGGCGACAGCCCAGAACCACTCTATATTCCCTATGATGCGATCAAGACATTTGTAGACCCGTCCGTTGAATTCGGCCTACGCTTTGAAACGCAAGAGGGTGACGACGATGATATCGAAGAGATCGCAGAAGCCCCTATGACCGAATTGGTCGAAGATACGGCGGACGAAGATGACGGCCCGAAGGAAGCAGAAGTGGTCAGCTTGGACAGTTTCCGCAAGTCATGATCCGATCTGTGTCGGCCTGCGCCATTTGGCCCGTTGCTCTTGGCACATAGCCCCGCTAAACGGCATGCAACGGCATACTGGAGTAGCATGATGACAACCACCCGCACAGAAACCGACAGCTTTGGCCCCCTCGAAGTCCCCTCCGAGAAATACTGGGGCGCACAAACCCAACGCTCGATCATGAACTTCCCCATCGGTTGGGAAAAGCAACCCATCGCAGTGGTGCGCGCCCTTGGCGTGATTAAACAGGCCTGTGCGCAGGCCAACGTGGAAAACGGTAAACTGGACGCCAAACTGGGCGAGGCGATTGTGCAAGCCGCCTCTGAGGTTGTCGCAGGCAAGTTTGATGACAACTTCCCGCTTGTTGTTTGGCAAACAGGCTCAGGCACCCAAAGCAACATGAACGCCAATGAAGTGATCGCGAACCGCGCCATCGAAATTCTGGGCGGTGTGATCGGCTCCAAAGATCCTGTGCATCCCAACGATCACTGCAACATGGGTCAGTCCTCCAACGATACCTTCCCCACCGCCATGCATATCGCGACGGCGATGACAGCGCGTGATGTGCTAATCCCGGGGCTGGAAAAACTGCACGCCGCTTTGGCTGCCAAGGTTGCGGAATTCGACGGCATTATCAAAATCGGTCGCACCCACACGATGGATGCGACACCGCTGACGCTGGCGCAGGAATTTTCAGGCTACACACATCAGGTCGCGATGGGGCTGGAACGCATCAAAACGGCGCTGCCCCGCATTTATGAGCTGGCCCAGGGCGGCACGGCTGTAGGCACCGGGTTGAACACCGTGCAGGGATGGGGCGAACAAGTCGCCGCCAATATGGCCAGCATCACCGATCTGCCCTTCGTCACCGCGCCCAATAAATTTGAAGCACTGGCCGCCCATGACGCCATGGTCGAGATGTCAGGTGCGCTGAAAACAGTGGCCGCATCGCTGTTCAAAATCGCCAATGACATCCGATTGCTTGGGTCTGGCCCGCGCTGCGGCTTGGGCGAATTGATGTTGCCTGAAAACGAGCCGGGCTCTTCTATCATGCCGGGCAAGGTGAACCCGACCCAGTGCGAAGCACTTACCCAAGTGTGCGCCCATGTCTTTGGCAACGATGCAGCCGTCGGGTTTGCGGGCAGCCAAGGCCACTTTGAATTGAACGTCTACAAACCGATGATGGCCTATAACGTCCTGCAATCCATGCAACTTTTGGGGGATGCATCGGCGGCATTCACCGATAATTGCGTCGTGGGCATCAAAGCCAACACCGACAATATTACCCGCATCATGAATGAAAGCCTGATGCTGGTGACCGCGTTGGCCCCCGAGATTGGCTATGACAACGCAACAACGGTGGCCAAGACGGCCCACAAAAACGGCACGACCCTCAAACAAGAGGCGATCGCCCTTGGGTATGTTGATGAAGAAACCTTTGACCGTGTGGTGCGCCCCGAATTGATGATCGGCCCTAAATGAAGCCAATCAATCTGAACAAAGCCCGAAAGGCGAAGGCCCGCGCCGAGAAATCAGCGCGGGCCGATGCCAATGCGGTGAAGTTCGGGCGCAGCAAAGCGCAACGGGATTTGGAAAAAGCGAAGGAAGATCAGCGCGTTATACGGCTTGATCAACACAAACGCGATGAGTGAGCGGCCAAAAAAACGCTCGCTCACCTTGCGGGGGCATCGCACATCTGTGTCGCTGGAAGATGAATTCTGGACTGCATTTCGCGCCATCGCGGAAGACCGCGGCTTGCCGATCAATGTTTTGGCGGCGCAAATTGACGAAGGGCGCGGCACTGATATTGGGTTGGCCTCGGCCATTCGGCTGTTCGTGCTGCGCCACTATCAGCGCCTCGCGCAGATTTAGGCACGCGGCACACTCAGGTCTCGGCCTTCTTTTCCCACCGACCGCTTTCTTCTGACCAATATTGCGCAGAAACACCCGCCCCTGTCAGGGATTTCCATTGGCCACGCGCGTGTTGCAGGGCATCGGGGTCATTGCCATCAAACAGAATACAGGTGCGTTCGCTGGCATTGATGTCGTCGGCGCTCACCGCTGCGCCATGCACGCTCATCACGCATTGCGCCATTTGCGATTGATCGGTCAACAAGATCGGTTGCTCCGCATCATGCGGCCCGCCATCCAACGCGTGGGGCAGAAAACTGTCTTTGCCAAAGGTCCAAAGCGCCTCGTCCAAACGGCTGAGTGCCGTGCGGTCTGTGCCGCGCACAACACAGCGCCACCCTGCCCCAACCGCCTTTTCCAGCAGCATAGGCAAGGTCGCCTCAAGCGGGCGGCGCGTCAGGTGATAGAAATAGACAGCGCCCATCAGCTCTCAAACTGGTCCGCGATCAGGCGGTTCAACGCCATCACGCCCCACCCTGTTGCCCCTTTGGGCGCGTAGGTCGTATCGGCCTTTACGCTTGCAACACCTGCGATGTCCAAGTGGATCCACGGCGTGTCGTCTTTGACAAACCGCTGCAAAAATTGTGCCGCCGTGATCGACCCTGCGCCGCGCCCTCCTACGTTTTTCATATCCGCCAGCTGTGACTTGATCAGCTTGTCATAGGAAGGGCCCATTGGCATCCGCCACGCCCCTTCGTTTTCGGCGCTGGCCGCGGCCAGAAAATCATTGGCAAGCGTGTCATCATTTGAAAAGACGCCCGCGTTTTCATGTCCCAAACCGATGATAATCGCGCCTGTCAGTGTGGCCAGATTGATCACGCCTGTTGGCTTGAAACGCTCTTGCGCGTACCACAAGACATCAGCCAGAACGAGGCGCCCTTCGGCGTCGGTGTTGATAATCTCAACTGTGTCGCCTTTCATAGATCGAACAATATCACCGGGCCTGGTCGCGTTACCACTGGGCATGTTTTCCACTAATCCAACAAGTCCGACAACATTGGCCTTTGCTTTGCGCATCGCCAGTGTCTTCATCACACCAGCCACAACGCCCGCGCCGCCCATGTCCATGGTCATGTCTTCCATGCCGCCCGCGGGCTTGAGGCTGATGCCGCCCGTATCAAAGACGACCCCCTTACCGACAAAGGCAAACGGCGCTTCATCGCCGCCGCCATTCCATTTCATCACCACCACTTTGGACGGGCTGTCGCTGCCTTGGCCAACACTCAGCAAGGTGCGCATGCCAAGTTTTTCCAACTCAGGCTCGTCCAGCACTTCGACCTCAAGACCCAGAGTTTCCAATGCCTTTAGGCGGTCCGCGAACTCTGTCGTTGTCAGAATATTTGCAGGCTCGGCCACCAGATCACGGGTGAAGAACACGCCTTCGGCCACGGCGCGCAAAGCCTCTAACTTTGCGGTTTCCTCATCCGGTTTGGAGACCATGACCTGCACTGCCCCCATCTGGGTCGGCTCGGACGATTTGTGGTCTTGGAAATTATAGGCCCGCAGCATCACCCCCAACGCCAGTTGATCGGCGTGTTTAAGGTTTCCCGCAAGAACGGTGAGTGGTGACTTGCCCATGGTTTTGCCCAAGGACACGCCTGCTTTGCGTGCCTCGTCTTGCGATGGGCGACGGTCCAGTTTGATCACATGCACCGATTGCGCCACCACGCCAGAGGGGAATCGCAGTGTTTGCAGGCCACCCACTTCCATATCATCGAACTGTTCGCTGTCCGCAAACCGCTCTACCGCGCCTTTCAACAGGCGGTTCAGACGCCGCGCTGTTTGATCCAGCTTGCCCGAACTTGCGACGCAGACTGCAAGATGCCCTTCGCGTTCGGCGATTTCATCAAGCGATGTCTCGATAAAGCTCAGATCAACGGGTGTGGTCATGGGAATATGTCCTGTGGCTAGAGAATTGGCATTTGCAGCGCGCAAGCGTCGGCAGCGTTTCGCCTTATACCTAATGCAGCCCCCGGGCTTTGACCAGAAACGAGTTTCACACCCGTGCCGCATGGTTTACAACGCCCTTAATTGTCTGCCGACACCCACCTGACAGGAGCATTGGCGCCCATGCCCCGCTTTGACCGTTACCTGCTGTCCCAATTGATGGTGGTGTTCGGATTTTTCAGCCTTGTTCTGGTTTTCGTCTACTGGATCAACCGGGCGGTTGTGCTGTTTGATCAACTGATTGCAGACGGGCAATCGGCGGTGGTATTTTTGGAATTCACGGCCCTGACCCTGCCCAATGCCATACGGCTGGTTTTGCCCATCGCCGCGGTGGCAGCCAGCATCTATGTCACCAATCGTATGTCATCTGAAAGTGAATTGGTGGTGGTGCAGGCCACAGGGTTTTCACCTTATCGCATGGCCCGCCCGATCATCACCTTTGGTGTGACCGTTGCTTTGCTTTTATCGGTGCTGACGCATTTTTTGGTGCCCATAAGCTCTGGCCGTCTTGCCGACCGCACCAGCGAGATTTCCCAGAATGTCACCGCGCGTTTGTTATCCGAAGGCCGCTTTCAACACCCGACCGACGGTGTGACGATCTATATTCGCGAGGTGACGTCGAATGGCGAGCTGAAGGGTTTGTTTCTGTCTGACAATCGCACACCTGATCGCCGCGTGACGTATACCGCACGGTCTGCGCTGCTTGTGCGGTCAGACACCGGGCCAAAGCTGGTCATGTTTGATGGGCAGGCCCAGGCGCTGACCGTCGAAACACGCCGGCTGTCCATCACGTCCTTCAGCGATTTTGCCTACGATATCGGCGGGCTGATTGACGACACCGATGATACGGCCCGTTCGTTCCGAGAGATGCCCACAATTGATCTGATCAACCCGTCCCCCGCCATTTTGGCAGAGGCGAACCGCACGCGGGGCACCTTGGTGCAGGAAGGCCATTCGCGCTTTACCCAACCGCTCTTTGCGCTTGTCGGTGCGCTGATCGGGTTTGCCACGCTGATGGTCGGCAGTTTCAGCCGCTTCGGGGTGTGGCGGCAGGTGAATTTCGCTGTGTTTCTGATCATCGCACTTAAACTGATTGAAAATAAGCTGACCGATCAGGTGGAAACCAATCCCGATCAATGGATGCTGATGTATCTGCCCACGGGCTTGGGGCTGGCCGCAGCCTATGGCTTGCTCTGGCTGTCCACAAAACCCACGCTTTTCGTCCGCCGCAAAAGGGGGATGGCATGAGGCTGCATCTCTATTTCGCGCTAAAGTTCTTGCGCAGTTTTTTGGTTGTGACGTTCATTTTCTTCGTGATCTTGATGCTGATTGATCTGGTCGAACAGTTGCGCCGCTATTCGGGCGAAAACGTCAGTTTTGCCGATACCATCGGGTTGTCGGTGCTCAACGTGCCAACGGCGATCTATACCATCCTGCCGCTGTTGACGATCATCGCAACTGTCACCTTGTTTCTGGGCCTGTCGCGCACGTCGGAATTGGTGGTGACACGTGCGGCGGGCCGGTCCGCTTTGCGATCGCTGATGTCGCCTGTGTTGGTCGCGGGACTTGTGGGCGTGATTGCCATTGCTGCGTTCAACCCCATCGTTGCCGCCACGCAAAAGCAATACGAGCTGCGTTCGGCACAATTCAAAGATGATACCGCCTCGGTGCTGTCAATTTCCGATGAAGGGCTGTGGTTGCGTCAGGGCGGGGATGCAGGCCAAACGGTGATCCGCGCGGTGCGCGCCAATCTTGACGGAACCACGCTGCAAAATGTGACGTTTCTGACCTTCTCGCCAGATGGCACCCCGACCCGCCGCATCGAAGCCGATAGCGCAACACTGACGCTTGGCGCGTGGACCTTGTTGAATGCAAAAGAGTGGGAGCTGACAGGCCGCTTAAACCCCGAACAGGCCGCACGCACCTACGCAAGCCTTGCCGTGGCCACCGATCTGACCCGCGACCGTATTCAGGACAGTTTCGGCACGCCAAGCGCCATTCCGATCTGGGAATTGCCCACCTTCATTTCTGATCTGGAACGCGCGGGGTTTTCGGCGCAAAGTCATCGCATCTGGTATCAGATGGAACTGGCATTGCCGCTCTTTTTGATCGCGATGGTAATGATTGGGGCCGGGTTCACGATGCGGCATGTGCGGTTTGGAAAGACGGGGCAAATGGTGTTGATGGCGATCTTAACGGGGTTTGGGCTCTATTTTGTGCGCAACTTTGCCCAGGTGCTTGGGGAAAACGGCCAAATCCCGATCCTGCTGGCCGCTTGGGCGCCGCCTATCGCAGGCATCTGCGGCTCGCTGGCGTTGTTGCTGCATCTGGAGGACGGCTGATGCGCTGGCTTTGGGCGCTTGCGCTGATCTTTGCGACGACAACCGCACAGGCGCAGCAAGCAATCCTTGTCGCGGATGCGATGACCATCGAAGGACGCGACCGCCTTGTGGCGACAGGCAATGTCGAAATTCTTTATGAGACAACCCGCGTGAAAGCCACACGCGTGACATATGATCAAACCACCGACACGCTTCAGATCGACGGGCCGATCACCTTGATCGATGGCGACACATTGATTGTCATCGCCGATCAGGCACAGCTATCGGACGACCTGCGCAACGGTGTCTTGTCGGGTGCGCGTATCGTTCTGGCCGAGCAGCTTCAGCTTGCCGCCCTTGAGGTGAACCGCGTTGATGGCCGTTACACGCAGCTTTACAAGGTCAGCGCCTCGTCTTGTCATGTGTGCGGCCCCGATGATCAACCGTTGTGGCAAATCCGTGCCAAACGCGTTGTCCACGACCAGCTTGAACGCCAACTCTATTTCGACAATGTGCAACTGCGGGTGCTGGATGTGCCGGTGTTCTGGCTGCCCCGCATGCGGTTGCCCGATCCAACGCTTGACCGCGCCCGCGGCTTTATGGTGCCGCGCCTGCGCACAACGTCACAACTGGGAACGGGTCTGAAAATTCCCTATTTCATTCCTATTGGCGATGATAAGGATCTGACACTCACCCCTTACCTTTCGTCCAAGACAACCACGCTGGAGTTCCGCTATCGCCAAGCCTTTGTCAAAGGGGACATCAACTTTGTTGGCGCGGTGACCAACGATGATCTTTTGAACGACAATCGCGGCTATATCTTCGGCCAAGGCCAGTTTGATTTGGCGCGTGGCTATACGCTTACCTTCGATCTGGAAGTCACCAGCGACGATGCCTATTTGCTGGACTATGGCTATTCCAGCAAAGACCGTCTGGACAGTGCCATTTCTATTGCACGCACCCGCAGCGACGACACATTCGACGCGACGTTGACCTATTACAAAACACTGCGCGCAGGGGAACAAACCGATGCTTTGCCGCCACTGGTCGGCGATGTGCGATATAACACACGGCTGCGCCCTGCGCGGTTCGGGGGCACGCTTGATCTGGGTGCAGCGATCCACGGCCACAACCGGTTCGATGACACCGATGCCACGCTGACAGATGCCAACGGACGTGATGTGGCACGGCTTTCGGCCGAAGCGATATACCAACGCGACTGGCTGCTGAACGGCGGGGTTTTGTTGGGGCTGGATCTGGGCTTGAGGGTTGATGCCTATAACGTCGGGCAAGATCCGAACTTCCAAGGCACGCAAGTGCGCAGCACACCCGCTGCGGCATTGACCTTGCGCTATCCCCTGCACAAGTGGGGACGGACTGGAATTTCGCATCTGATCGAACCTGTGGTGCACCTTGCGTGGTCGGATACGGATGGCGATGATGTGTTCAACGAAGACAGCACGCGTGTCAGTTTTGACGAAGGCAATCTTTATGCGCTCAACCGCTTTGCGGGTGTTGATGCGCAAGAAGTCGGCGCACGCGCGACCCTTGGGTTGGGCTACACCCGCATTGATCCAAACGGATGGACACTATCGGCCGCTGTCGGGCGCAGCTACCGCTCCGATGACCATAACCAATTTACAGTCTCATCGGGGCTGGACGGTAAACGCTCTGACTGGTTGACCACACTTCAGATCAAAAACCGCAATGGGTTGTCACTGACCAACCGCGCGATCTTTGACGATGATCTGTCGCTGACCCGCAATGACCTGCGTATTGATTGGCGCAACGAGCTGTGGACCCTGGCAAGCACCTATTACTGGTCCATCGACGATCCCGCACTGGCGCCCGCCCAGACCGAATTTTCCGAACTGACACTGGACGCAGGCTACAAATTCAACCGCTATTGGACGGGACTGGCCGATCTGCGCTATGACTTCAACGCAGATGAAGCCGCAAGCGCGGGACTGGGCCTGCGCTACGAAAACGAATGTATCTTGGTGAATATGGGCCTATCACGGCGATTTACTGAAACCACAACCTTGAACCCAACGACGGATTTTGATTTGTCGGTTTCACTAAAAGGGTTCAGCACAGGCGGTGCGCGTGGCACGGTCGACACCGCACATCGTTGCAACTGACCTGATGGCAGAGCAAAGGACAACACAGTGACCTCTAAATCTACAGGCCGCCTGACCCCACTGCGCCGCTTCACTGCTTTGATCACAGTGATATGCGCGTTGATGACAGCCCCCGTCGCGGTGGCGCAAAACAACCCCTTCGCCACGGCGATCAAAGTCAACGATCGTGCGATCACCTATTATGAGCTGGACCAGCGCGCGCGCTTTATCCGCCTTCTCAATGCCCCGGGCGATCCCGAGACCGTCGCACGCGAACAGCTGATTGAAGAACGTCTCAAGCAAGAGGCAATGGCGCGTGCAGGCATCCAGCCCACACCAGAAGAAGTGTCTGGCGGCATGGAAGAATTTGCGGCCCGCGCGAACCTGAGCGCTGAACAATTTGTCGCCGCTCTGCGCCAAGGCGGGGTGGATGAAGAATCCTTTCGTGATTTTGTATCGGTCGGTCTGGGCTGGCGGCAATTTGTCGGCCAACGCTTTGCGCCACGCGCCCAAGTGACCGAAGCCGAGATTGACCGCCGCGTGGCCCAGGCAGGATCAGGCGGTGGATTGCGGGTGCTGCTGTCAGAGATCGTGCTGCCAAACGTGCCCCAACTGGCCGAACAAAGCCGTGCCCGTGCAGAACGTGCGGCGCGTGTGACATCCATTTCCGAATTTTCCGCGCTTGCACGGGAGTTTTCATTTTCACCATCGCGCGCGCGCGGTGGGCGTTTGGACTGGGCGCCGCTTTCCAACTATCCACCACAGTTGGGCCAACTACTTTTGGGCCTGTCACCGGGTGAAACAACACAGCCGCTGAATGCAGGACAGGCCTTGGTCGTCCTTCAATTGCGCGACATTGAAGAAACACCCTCTGCCCCTGCGGAAATCGCTGCTGTGGATTATGCCGCTTACTACATTCCCGGCGGGCGCACCGCCGAAACACTGGCACAGGCCAAACGCATCCGGTCGCGTGTTGACACCTGCGATGATCTCTACGGGATTGCAAAGGGCCAACCAGACGAGGTGCTGGAACGCGGCGCCCTGCCCCCATCAGAGGTTCCACAGGATATCGCGCTGGAACTGGCCAAACTGGACGATGGAGAGGTGTCGACAAATCTGACCCGCGCCAATGGCCAAACGCTGGTGTTTTTGATGCTCTGCGGGCGCACGACGGCCCTTGGTGAGGATGCAGACCGCGAAAGCATTCGCAACGCGCTGTTTAACGAGCGTGTGGAACGTCTGGCCGAAGGCTTCTTGGCCGATCTTGAGGCCGACGCATTGATCCGTGAACAGTAAACCCACACCGCCTGTTGCGTTGACCTGCGGCGAGCCTGCGGGCATCGGCGCGGAAATCACCATCAAGGCGTGGACGGCGCTGCAAGGCGATGTGCCGTTTTTCTGGATAGGGGATCCACGTCATCTGCCCCAAGGCACCGCCTTTCAGGTCATCACCGATCCGCTGGAGGCGCGCACAGCAACATCGCTGCCCGTGCTGCCCCACGCCTTTGATGGCCATGCCACGCCGGGCCTTCCAGATCAGGCAAACGCGCAAGGTGTGATAGACGTAATTGCGCGCGCTGTTGATCTGGTCAAAACGGGGCACGCCAGCGCCGTGTGCACCAATCCGATCCACAAAAAAGCGCTCAAGGATGGGGCCGATTTCGACTATCCCGGTCACACGGAATATCTAGCGGCACTGGCGGGCACCGACCAAGTGGTGATGATGCTTGCCTGCGATGCGCTGCGGGTTGTGCCCGTGACCATCCATATTGCGTTGACCGATGTCCCTGACCAGCTGACCGCCGCCAAGTTGACCGACACGATACTGATCACCCATGCCGCCCTGCGCCGTGACTTCGGATTACCTGCGCCGCGCATTGCGGTGGCGGGGCTGAACCCGCACGCAGGCGAAGGTGGCGCGATGGGGAATGAAGAGATCGAAATGATCACACCAACGCTGGATGCGCTGCGCGGCCAAGGGCTGGACATCGCAGGGCCGCTTTCTGCGGATACGATGTTTCATGCCGCCGCGCGTGCGCGATATGATGTGGCCATCTGCATGTATCACGACCAGGCGCTGATCCCGATCAAGACGCTTGGTTTTGACAGTGGGGTGAACGTCACGCTTGGCCTGCCATTTGTGCGCACCTCGCCCGATCATGGCACGGCATTTGATATTGCAGGCCAGGATATCGCGGATGCGACCAGCCTGATCCATGCCCTGCGCCAAGCCGCAGCAATGGCCGCGGCACGCTGAACCATGGGAACGATCGACAGCCTTCCACCCTTGCGCCAAGTGATTGCTGACCATCAGCTATCGGCCAAGAAGTCGCTTGGTCAGAACTTTTTGCTGGACCTGAACCTGACTGCGAAAATTGCGCGGCAAGCAGGTGATTTAGCGGGCTGTGATGTGCTTGAGATTGGCCCCGGCCCAGGTGGGTTGACGCGCGGTTTGCTGGCAGAAGGCGCACGCCGTGTTCTGGCCATCGAAAAGGATGCGCGTTGCTTGCCTGCCTTGGCCGAAATCGCGCAGGCCTATCCAGACCGCCTTGAGGTCATCAACGGTGACGCGCTTGAGGTTGACCCCCTTGATCACCTCACACCGCCCATCCGCATCGCTGCGAACCTGCCCTATAATGTGGGCACCGAATTGTTGGTGCGTTGGCTGACCCCGCCACAGTGGCCACCCTTTTGGGACAGCCTGACGCTGATGTTCCAAAAAGAAGTTGCTGAACGCGTTGTGGCAAAACCGGGCGCCAAGCAATACGGCCGCTTGGCGATCCTGTCGCAATGGCGCGCAGACGCGCGGATCGCCATGACCTTGCCGCCAGAGGCGTTTACCCCCCCGCCAAAAATCCATTCCGCCGTTGTTCACCTGACCGCTTTGCCTGAGCCGCGCTACCCCGCTGATCCCAAAATCCTGTCGCGTATTGTGGCGGCGGGATTCAACCAGCGGCGCAAGATGCTGCGCGCCTCTCTCAAAGGTCAGGCCCCCGACATCGAGGACCGTCTGATCGCGGCAGGCATTCAACCGACAGACCGCGCCGAGACTGTGCATCTCGAACAATGGTGCGCGTTGGCGCGTGGGCTTGAAACGTGAGGGTCTGGATCAGACGCGGCGCCCTTCTGGTCTGGCCAATCGCTCTGATCCTTTATCTGTTTGCGCGTCCCATTCTGGCGGGACTGTTCCCGCCGATGTTCGGGCTGCAGCGCATCGCGCCGTCTGTGTGGACAGACACCACTGATCCGCAAATACACCAGCGTCTTGTGACAATGGTTGCGGCCAGTCACGCGCGGGTGGATCGTCTTTTTGGCGAAGTCAGCAGCGCCGCACGGGTGCTGATCTGCACAAGCGACGCCTGCAGCGCACGGCTCGGGGCACAAGGGCCACGTGGGATTGCCTATGGGACTTTTGTGATAAAACTGGCGCCGCGCGGTGTGGATGCCATCATCGTCACCCATGAGCTGACCCATATCGCGCGACGTCGCACTGTCCTAGGACCACTGAGATATCCGACACTCTGGCGCGAAGAAGGCATCGCTGAATGGGTTGCCAAAGGCCCCGCGCCATCAACCTGCACAGTCACAAAAGAGCTGCCTCAGGGCTACAGCGATCGTCATATGTGGAGGAATGATCTGGACCTTTATGCGCAGTCGCACTGCGCCATCAGCACGTTGATCCGCGCCCAAGGCGCAGATCAGGTTTTGCTGAACTAAGCCTTTATTCGGCAGCGTCCGGCGCAGGTGCTTCGGCTGGCGCGTCTGCCGGATCTTGTGTTTCGGCCTTGGGTTTGCGGGGGCGACGCGCACGTTTTGGTTTTTCCGCTTTGGCCTCTGCTTCGGGTGCATCGGCCTTGGCTTCTGGTGTTTCGACCAACCCGCCCTCTTCGGCAGCTTGTGCCTGCTCGCCGCTGCCATTGCTTTCGCGTTCCTGACGTTCGGCACGTTCACGATCACGTTGTTCCTGACGTTCGCGGTTCTGGCGTTCCTGCTCTTCGCGTTTGGCATCTACCTCGCGCTGCGCTTCGCCCAAAATACGGGTGTAATGCTCGGCGTGTTGTTGGAATGCTTCCACGGCAACACGGTCGCCAGACAGCTGCGCGTCACGGGCAAGCTGGTTGTATTTGTCGATGATCTGCTGCGGTGTTCCGCGAACTTTGCCTTCGGGTCCAGAGCTATCAAACACACGGTTGATGATATTGCCGCCAGACGGTCGATTGTTGTTGCGGTTTTTGTTCCGCGAACGGTTTTTGGAGGATCTCATAGGTCTCAATTCGCCCAGTTTATCGCGCAGCAGACGCGCGGTTATCTTGGTGACAGTTTTTCAGGGTGGTTCCTAAATTTGATCGCTTTTTTGAGCGTCATCCGAACCCATACTGTCAGCTTGGTATCACGCGGGAGGCAGGCCTCTTAACCGCTGATACCTCGTCAAACCATTTAACCGCCCCTAGGGCAAGCCAAAAACGTCAAAAACCGATCATCGGCGGTATTTAGAGCAGTTGCGATGCCGATTTGACGGCACTGACCACCCGATCGTGCCCATTTAAATCGGCATGCAAGGTAACGCGATCCCACATCGCCTGCTTGAACAAGGCGCACACATCTGCGCCTTGCGCATATCCGATCTCAACCACGATGCGGCCTGTCTCGTTCAAAAACTGCGCAGCTTGGGCCGCCAACACCCGATACGCCGCCAGTCCGTCTGTCCCGGGTGTCAGCGCCAAATGCGGTTCCCACTCACGCACCTCGGGCGACAAATCTGCCATCTCGCGGGCGGCAATGTAGGGCGGGTTGGAGACGATCAGGTCATAAGGGCCGGTCACAGCGCCCAAATAATCCGAACGGTAAAACACCGCGCGCTCTGCCACTGCGTGCCAGCGTGCGTTTTCTTGGGCCACATCAAGGGCGCGGGCGGACAGATCCACCCCTTCACCGCGCGCATTCGGCACCTCGGCCAGAAGGGTGACAAGGATGCAGCCTGATCCCGTGCCGACATCCAATACCGTTTCAAACGGCGCGGACAGCGCAATATCCACCAGCGTTTCCGTTTCGGGGCGCGGATCCAATACATCCGCAGTCACTTTGAAATCGCGCCCGTAAAACGCACGTTTGCCAATTATCTGCGCCACGGGCTGGCGGCTCAGACGCGCTGTGACATAGGCCTGCAACAACGCCGATTGATCGGGTTCCAGCGTATCGGGCCCCACAAGTGACAGGCGTGATCCATCCGCCCCAAGTGCTGCAGCCATAAGACGACGCGCATCCGTCGCAGCCCCCTCGATACCTGCCTCGCGCAGCGCCGCAATCGCTTGGGTCAGAGCGGCGTTGACTGTCAGGCTCACCCTTCCATCTCGGCCAGCATCGCGGCCTGTGCCTCGGCTCTGAGAGCGTCAATGATCTCGTCCAGATCGCCCTGCATCACTTGGTCCAGTTTATAAAGCGTCAGGTTGATGCGGTGATCCGTCATCCGACCTTGCGGGAAGTTATAGGTGCGGATGCGCTCAGAGCGGTCGCCGCTTCCCACCTGGCTTTTACGATCCGCCGAGCGTTCATCGTCGACGCGTTGCCGCTCAAGATCATAGAGCCGCGTTTTGAGAACCTGCATCGCAATTTCGCGGTTGCGGTGCTGTGATTTTTCAGAGCTGACCACCATGATGCCCGTGGGTTCATGAACGATCCGCACCGCCGAATCCGTAGTGTTGACGTGCTGCCCGCCCGACCCACTGGCCCGCATCGTATCAATGCGCAGATCGGATGGATCGATGTGAATGTCGACGTCTTGCGCCTCGGGCAAAACAGCGACCGTGGCGGCCGACGTATGGATGCGCCCGCCGCTTTCCGTGCTTGGCACGCGCTGCACGCGGTGCACGCCGCTTTCGTACTTGAGCCGCGCAAAAACGCCCTGCCCCTGCACATGGGCTGTGACTTCCTTGATGCCACCAAGTTCCGTTGCCTGTTCTTCGATGATTTCGAATTTCCAACCCTGTGCATCGGCATAGCGTTGATACATGCGCAACAGATCGCCAGCGAACAACGCGGCCTCGTCTCCGCCCGTGCCGGGACGAATTTCGATCATCGCCGGACGCGCATCGGCAGCATCTTTTGGCAACAGCGCCAGTTGCAACGATTGCTCAACCTCTGGCAAGCGGGCCTTGAGATGCGGCAGTTCGGCTTCTGCAAGCTCTTTCATCTCGGGGTCGGCCATCATGGCTTCTGCCTCTTCGAGATCGGCAAGAAGTTGCTGGTATTCTGTGATCTGCTCCACCACAGGGCGCAAGTCTGAATACTCTTTGGACAGGGTCGCGATATCGGCCCCGACTTCGGCCATGGCCGCTTCAAGGTATTCAAACCGTTGGATGATTTGGGCGAGTGTATCTGCTGGAACCATAGTGGTGGTTTTTCCTAAAGCCGACTGCGGGTCAAGGGCCATGGTCGCGATGGGGGCGCTGCCCCCAAACCCCCGAGGTATTTCAACAACAATGAAAACATGCTAAAAGGTAAATATGAAAAGGATACTTCTTGTTTTGTGTGTTGTTGGCACACCAGCCTTTGCTGAGACCAAGAAAACCGTGGACTGCTATTGCACGGACAGTACAGGTGGACGCATCGAAATCGGGCAGTCCATTTGCATGACCGTTGGTGGACGCAGCTTTACCGCGCAATGCCAGATGTCGCTGAATTCGCCTATGTGGCGCGAGATGAACCCCGGGTGCCTGTCATCGCAGTCCCGCCCGCTGCCACATTCGGCCAAGGCATCCCCACTGATCAACGAGACAGGCTAAACACCTGCTTGCTGTAACCAGTCTTCGATCCGTTTGCGATTGACGCCCAGATCCGAGCGGCCGTAAACCAGATGCCCCGAGACATGAAGGGTGTCGTCGTGTGTCCAGACCCGCGTCACATCGGGAAAGCCCCAAAGGGCCGAGCGCGTTACGTAAATACCGTCCGAGAGTTTTCGGGTGCGGGGCGTATTTTCAATCACGTCAATCAGCGCATCCCGTTTATCCGCAGCCTTGTCACGGACGGCATAAAAGCCCCCCGCCACAGGATAGTCGCCCGCCGCCATATTTTGGGGTTTGGGCGCGCGATCCGTATTCACCGGGGTGACGCGCACGTAGATCATGGTCGCAACCACCGCGACTGCCAGCCCTGTTAAAATCCAACCGATCATTTTCATGTCGCCTTGTTCCTAATTTCGCGCGCATACCGCCCCAAGCTTTTGCGGCCATCACCGCATCGTATATGTCATCAGGCATAAAAGTTCCATCGCGACATGCGCCCCTGCAATGGCGGTTGCGCCGCTTGGATCATAGGGCGGAGCAACTTCTACGACGTCCGCGCCTACCACCTCAACCCCCGCGATATCGCGCAGGATAATCGCCGCTTGCCCACTGCTTAGACCGCCCCAAACAGGGGTGCCTGTGCCGGGCGCAAACGCGGGATCGAGACAATCGATGTCAAAGGTAAGGTAGGTTTTACGGCCCTGTGTGATCGCTTTTATGTCCTGCGCCACCTGCGCGGGGCCCCTTTCGTGAACGGCGCGCGCATCAATCTGGTGAAGCCCCAAGGTATCGGGATTTGTTGTGCGTATACCGATTTGCACAGAGGTGGCAGGATCGATCAATCCAAGTTTCACAGCTTTGTAAAACATCGTTCCGTGGTCAATTCTGTCCATATCGTCATCGGGCCATGTGTCGGAATGGGCGTCGAAATGGATCAGCGATAAAGGACCGTGTTTGGCGGCCAAAGCCTTCAGGATGGGCAGGGAAATGGAATGATCCCCGCCCAGTGTGAGCGGCTTGACGCCATGCTTGACGAAATGGGCGGTATGATCTGTCACCGCCTGCGGAACGGCGCTGACCTTGGCGTAGTCAAAAGGCACATCGCCAAAATCTATCACGGTAAAGTCGGACAGCGGATCAAAACCCCACCCGTAGGGCGGATCGAACGGCTGCAGGGTGCTGGCCTCTCTGATCGCGCGCGGTCCCAAACGACAGCCAGGGCGGTTTGTGACGGCTTGGTCAAACGGCACACCTGTGACTGCAATATCGACGCCTGTGAGATCTTTGGTGTATTTGCGGCGCATAAACGACGGCGCGCCGCCAAAGGCGTTTTCAAAGCTCAATCCCTTGGGATCGTCGCGGGTGAAGGCATGATCAACTTGGGTTTTTGCATCTTCCAACGCCATCACGCTGCCCCTTCGACAGGTTGCGCACATTCAACCAACCGCGCAAAATACGACGCACCGATTGGGCTGACCTCATCATTGAATTCGTAAGAGGCACTGTGAAGACCCGCGCTTTTGCCGTTGCCGATAAACAGATATGCGCCGGGGATGGCCTGCAGGAAGTAGGCGAAATCCTCGGCTCCCATCTCGCGGCCTGCGTCGCCATCCACCTTATCGGCCCCCACCAGCGCACTGGCCACCGAGACAGCAAACTCGGTGGGTTTTTCATGGTTAATTGTGGCAGGATACCAGCGGTCGTATTGCAGGTGGGCCGTCACCCCGAAACTGGCGGCTTGCCCTTGCACAACCTCGCCCATGCGCTTTTCCACCATGTCCTGCACCAGCGGATCAAACGTGCGGACGGTTCCACCGACATAAGCGGTCTCGGGCACAATGTTTTCGGCGCTGCCTGTGTGGATCTGGGTGACCGACAAGACCAGATCGTCCAGCGCGCAATGGTTGCGGCTGACAATGGTTTGTAACGCCTGTGCGACCCCCACGGCCGCCATCACGGGATCGGCGGTTTCATGGGGCATCGCGCCATGTCCGCCGCGTCCGGTGATGTGGATATGAAAGCTGTCCACCGCTGCCATAATCGGCCCCGGAGTGGTGAAAAACTGACCAACGGGGGTGTTGGGCGCGTTGTGCAGCGCGTAAATTCGGCTGATATCAAAATGACTTAGCAGCCCTTCTTCAACCATAACCCCCGCGCCGCCACCGTCTTCTTCGGCAGGTTGGAAAACCAGCGCGACGCGGCCAGCAAAGTTGCGCGTCTCTGCCAGATACTTCGCCGCACCAAGCAGCATTGTCGTGTGCCCGTCGTGGCCGCAGGCGTGCATCACACCGTCGATGCCAGAGGCATGTGCCAACCCTGTTTCTTCGTGAATAGGCAGCGCGTCCATATCCGCACGCAACCCGATCGTCGGCCCGTCCGCGCGCCCATTGATGATGCCCACCACACCGCTTGTTGCCCACCCTTGGTGCACCTCATCCACACCAAAGGCGCGCAGGCGGTCTGCCACAAAAGCTGCGGTGTTGTGACACTCAAACCCAAGCTCTGGATTGGCGTGCAGATGGCGACGCCATTGGGTCATTTCGTCAGAAAATCCCGCAATTCGGTTGATGATGGGCATGGGACTGATACTCCTGTTGGGGACACAAAACACCGATCACGGCGGCCCCGCAATGCAAAAACCTGATTTGATCCACGACCCCAAAGGCGGCATGCCGCGTCTGCTTCATATTATGGCGTGTTTGCGCGACCCGGCCACAGGCTGCCCTTGGGACATAGAGCAGACATTCCAATCCATCGCGCCCTACACAATCGAAGAAGCCTATGAGGTCGCGGATGCGATCGAACGCGGCGATATGGCCGATCTGAAGGGGGAGTTGGGCGATCTTTTGCTGCAAACCGTTTACCACACGCAAATCGGGTCAGAGGCGGGGCATTTTACGTTCGATGAGGTCGCAGATGCGATTTCCGACAAGATGGTGGCCCGCCATCCGCATGTGTTTGGCGACGAAAGCAACGCCAAATCATCCGAGCAGCAAAAGCTGGACTGGGAAACGATCAAAGCCGCCGAACGCGACACCAAAGGGGCCGCAGGCGTGTTGGATGATGTGGCCAAGGCCCTGCCCGCCCTGTTGCGTGCCGTGAAGCTGCAAAAACGCGCGGCACGGGTCGGGTTTGACTGGCCCGATACGGTCCAAGTGCTTGAAAAAATTCAGGAAGAAGCCACAGAACTTGTGCAGGCCCGCGACCAAATGGATGCCGATGCGCTGGAGGACGAGATGGGCGATCTGTTGTTTGTCATGGCCAATCTTGCCCGGCATCTCAAGGTTGATCCCGAAGCCGCATTGCGGCGCACCAACGCCAAATTCACCAAACGCTTTGAATGGATCGAAGCGGAACTGGCCAAAACAGGCCGCAGCCCCGAAGACAGTGATCTGGCGGAAATGGACGCGCTTTGGAACAAGGCCAAAGACGCATTGAAACCCTGACCGACAGGGCGCACATTAACCACAACGCACGCAGCAATTAACCACCACGGGAGGGCACATGCCCCGCAAAATCATCATCGATACCGATCCCGGTCAGGACGATGCCGTTGCAATTCTTCTGGCGCTCGGTTCGCCCGACGATCTGGAGGTTCTGGGCATCACGGCGGTTGCTGGCAACGTACCGCTTCCCCTCACCCAAAAGAATGCACGGATCGTTTGCGAATTGGCGGGCAAGTCAGACGTCAAGGTGTTTGCAGGGTGCGACGCGCCGTTGCAACGCAAACTTGTCACCGCAGAACATGTGCACGGCAAAACGGGGTTGGACGGTCCAAAAATGGATGACCCCACCATGCCCTTGCAAGACCAGCACGGCGTGGATTTCATCATCGAAACCCTGCGCTCCGAGGCGGAAGGCACAGTTACGCTGTGCCCGCTCGGACCTTTGACAAACATCGCCTTGGCCATGCAAGAAGCCCCTGACATCGTTGGCCGCATTCAGGAAATTGTGCTGATGGGCGGCGGGTATTTCGAAGGGGGCAACATCACGCCAACAGCCGAATTCAACATATTCGTCGATCCCGAAGCGGCCGCGATTGTGTTCAAATCAGGCGTCCCGCTGACGGTGATGCCGCTGGACGTCACCCATAAGGCGCTGACCACCAAACCGCGCATACAGGCCTTTCGCGATATGGGCACGCAGGTTGGCGACATGGTGGCAGCCTGGACAGACTTCTTTGAACGGTTCGACATGGAAAAATACGGCAGCGAAGGCGCGCCGCTGCATGATCCTTGTGTGATTGCCTATTTGATCAGGCCTGACTTGTTTGACGGGCGCCACATCAATGTCGAGATCGAGACAGATTCGCCCCTGACCCTTGGAATGACAGTGGCCGATTACTGGCGAGTGACCGACCGCGCCCCCAACGCGATGTTTATGCAAGATGTTGATGCTGACGGGTTTTATGCCCTGCTCACCGCACGATTGGCCACATTATGAGCGCGTCTTTGCATCTTGCTGGCCCCGATGCCTTGGCCCGTTTGGCCACGATGATAGACGCTGCAGGCAGCCCTTTGGACTTTGCACAAATCGAAGGCGCGCTGGCCCCGATCCTGAATGGCACGCCCCACGGTGCGGCGTATCTTATCGGCCCGGCCCGCGCACCTGTGGGGTTTGTGCTGGTCAGTTTTGGCTGGTGCGTCAATGCGGGCGGGATGACCGCCACGATTGACCAGATTTTTATTCGTGAAAACATCCGCGGGCGCGGCATGGGCAGCGAAGTGTTGATCGCCCTGCCCAAAGCACTGGCCGCCGCTGGCGTCATGACCATGCGTGCCCATATTCCGTCAGACAACACACGCGCCAAGTCCTTGTTCGCGCGATTGCGCTTTATCGAAACTGATGCGCAAACCATGCAACTGGCGCTGACATGACCATCGCATTTGACAACAGCTACGCCCGCTTGCCGCACGCCATGTTTGCCCGCGTCCAGCCCACCGAAGTGCCTGCGCCGCATGTCTTGGCATGGAACCAACCACTTGCTGATGACTTGAAGATCGACCTGCAAGATACTGACAAAGCTAGATATTTCAGTGGTAACGCATTGCCCGATGGTGCAGACCCGATCGCCCAAGTCTATGCAGGTCATCAGTTTGGCAACTGGAACCCCCGCTTGGGGGATGGCCGCGCGATTTTGCTTGGCGAGGTTTTGGACCGTTCGGGCGCACGCCATGACATCCAGCTAAAGGGCGCAGGCCGCACGCCCTATTCGCGTGGCGGCGATGGTCGGGCGTGGCTTGGGCCCGTCTTGCGTGAATATGTGGTCTCGGAGGCCATGAACGCGCTTGGCGTGCCCACCACCCGCGCCTTGGCGGCGGTTGGCACCGGTGCGCCCGTTTTGCGCGAACAAGGCCCGCTGCCCGGTGCGGTGTTGACGCGCGTGGCCACCAGCCACATCCGTGTTGGCACCTTCCAGTATTTTGCCAGCGTGGGCGATACGGACAGCCTGCGCGCGCTTCTTGAGCATACAAGTGCGCGTCACTATCCGACGGCCAATAGCCCCAAGGACTTTCTTGCACATGTGGTCCGCGCACAGGCCGAACTTGTCGCCAAATGGCTGTCATTGGGCTTTATCCACGGGGTGATGAACACCGACAACGCCCATGTTGGCGGGCTCACGATTGATTACGGCCCTTGCGCCTTTATGGATGCCTTTCACCCCATGCAGGTCTATTCCAGCATCGATCACACGGGGCGCTATGCCTATGGCAACCAACCCAACATTGCTGCTTGGAACTGTGCGCAACTGGCGACCGCACTGCTGCCGCTTGAGGCGGACCGCGATGCGGCGGTGGCCACATTCACCGAAGTGGTGCACGGGTTCGGGCCGATATTCGAGGCCGCATACGACAGGATTTTCCTGCGCAAAATTGGCATCACCACACCCCAAGATGGCGATATGGATTTGCTGAATGATCTGATGAAGCAAATGGCACTGGCGGAGGCCGATTTCACCAACACCTTCCGCAATTTGGCCCAAGCCCCCTTCCCCGATTGGCAGGCCGAATGGGCCGCACGGATCGCCAAAGAGCCGGACCCGGAAGCGGTGATGCAGGCGATCAATCCAGCCATCATTCCGCGCAATCACCGGATTGAGCAGATGATTGACGCGGCTGTCGCAGGCGATATGGCCCCGTTTGAGCGGCTCCATACGGCGCTTGCCAACCCATTTGCCCAACGAGATGATGACCTGACCGCCCCCCCCCGCCCCGAAGAAGTTGTTCAAGCAACCTTTTGCGGCACCTAAGCCTTGTGGCCAAGACGCACAGGTCGCGCTTTTCCCCTTTCCGCGGGCGACGGTAACGTGGCAGGCTGCCCCCAATGAAATACTGACCAATCAGGGGGATTTATCCATGGGTCTTATGGGAACACTCGCAAAAGTTGCAATCGGCTATGCCGCAAGCCAAGCCGTCAACAAGGCGTCTGGTGGCGAAGGGTTGGGCGGATTGCTCGGCCAGCTGCAGCAAGGCGGACAGATGGCGGCAGGCAATGCCCAAGCAGGCGGCAACGCGCTACAGGACATGATGGGTCAGATGATGGGCGGCGCACAGGATGCGGCACAATCCGGCGCTGGCGGTCTGCAAGATATGCTTGGCGGGTTGATGGGCGGCGCGCAGGGCGGTCAGGCCGGCGGCTTGCAAGACATGCTTGGTGGCATGATGGGCGGCGGCACGGACGGTCAGCAAGGCGGTGGTATGCAAGACATGCTCGGCTCGCTCACTGGCGGTGGCGCTGGTCTGGCAGGCTTGCTGGCAGCGGCGGGTGGCATGGCCGCGGCAACGGGCGGCGGCGGTGCATTGGCTGGCATGCTGGACCAAATGGGGGCCGCGCAGCCTGATGCCGATCAAAAGGCAGAGCTGATGTTGCGTGCCATGATCCAGGCCGCCAAAGCCGACGGCCAGATCGACGCGACAGAGCAAGAGCGCATCTTGGGCTCGCTCGGCGATGATGCCGATGCAGAGGAAATCGCCTTTGTAAAAGCGCAGCTTGCCGCACCGATTGATGTTCAAGGCCTTGCGGCATCCGCCACCGATGCGCAGAAACCCGAAGTCTACGCGATGTCGCTGATGGCCATCAAAGTGGATACCCAAGGCGAGGCACAATATCTGAACGATCTGGCGCAAGCCATGGGTCTGGATCAACAGCAGGTGAACATGATCCACAATCAAATGGGTGTTCAGCCGCTTTACAGCTAAGCCACCCAACTGTGATACCCGAAGGCCCCGTAGCGCATATGCTGCGGGGCTTTTTTCATGTCAGATCAACCCGATCGCTTTGACCCCACCCCAGATCAGGACGGGGTTTGAAAGGATCAAAACTGCAGCGATAGCGGTTTCTATATGCTGTGCGCGCCGCGTGGTTGGCACAGGCAAAACGGTGTTTGCAAACCGCCGCATCCGCGCCTCAACAAAGGTGAGCAGCAAAGAAAAGCCAAGAAGGCCTGCAAAGACACATAGGGCCACATAGGGCCAGGCCGAAGCTGTTGACGCAAAGTCCATCGCGCATCCTTTCAATTCAAACCATGCAAAAGGAATGTGGCATGACAGAGGTAAAATCACGGTTAAAGCAGCACCCCTTTTCCCCGTTTCTTGTCATTTAGCTACGGCTTGCTACTGGTCCCTTTCGGAAAATCAGGCTAAAAATTGAGCATTCACCAAGGCGAGGCGCATCATGCACACCAGCATTCTTGACCGTTGCGAGGCAAAGGGCCTGCGCATGACAGATCAACGGCGGATCATTGCGGGCGTGCTGGAAGCCGCGACAGATCACCCCGATGTCGAAGAGCTGTATAACCGCGCCAGCGCCCAAGACGCAGGTATTTCGCTGGCAACGGTCTACCGCACGGTCAAACTTTTTGAAGAAGCGGGCATTTTGGACAAACATGATTTCGGCGACGGCCGCGCCCGCTATGAGGCCGCAGACCGCAGCCACCATGACCATCTTATCGATGTGAATTCCGGTGCCGTGATTGAGTTCGTCGATCCCGAGATTGAAGCCCTGCAAGAAAAGATCGCAGCGAAACTTGGCTATGAATTACGCGGTCACCGGCTGGAGCTATATGGCGTTCCCAAAAAGTGAATCTCCCACCCTAAGCGCCATCATTTTTGAGATGTCGTTGCAAATTGGAACCTGCTAGGGCTGCGGCCAACGGGGACGTGCAGGATAACAGCCATGAATGACAATCTACGCGGCGCCATTTTAATGGTCAGCGCCATGCTCGGTTTCGCCATCGAGGACGCTTTTATCAAAACGCTGGCAGGCGCCATGCCTGTCGGGCAGATCCTGATGATCTTCGGTTTTGGGGGTGCGGTTCTTTTCGGGATCATGGTGCAGCTTCAGGGGCAGTCCCTTTGGTCACGCGCCATTTTGCATCCTGGGGTCATCCTTCGAAACCTTGGTGAATTGATCGGCACGGTTGGGTTTGTCACGGCCATTATCCTGACACCCTTGTCGACCGCATCCGCGATTTTGCAGGCCACGCCATTGGTTGTCACCCTGGGGGCTGCCGTGTTTTTGCAAGAGCAAGTGGGCTGGCGCAGATGGGCCGCAATCCTTGTCGGATTTTTCGGCGTCTTGCTGATCATTCGGCCAGGTGCTGCGGATTTTGAACCCAATTCCTTCTTTGCCGTCCAAGGCGTGGTCGGGCTTGCGATACGGGATTTGGCCACGCGCCGTGTGCCAAAAGACATCACATCTATGCAGCTTTCGACCTTCGCCTTTGCAATGCTTGTGCCAGCGGGCGGTATCTTGATGCTTTTTTGGGGCGAAGCGGTGATGCCCACGCAAAGCCAATGGCTCACACTCGGGGCAGCACTGATCGTCGGTGTGATTGCCTATTACATGATCGTGGCGGCCATGCGTGTGGGGGAAGTCGCCTTCGTGACACCCTTTAGATACAGCCGCCTGCTGTTCGCGCTGATCATCGGCATCGCGGTCTTTGGAGAACGCCCCGATTGGCTGACATTGCTTGGGGCGGCGATCATCGTAGGCTCTGGCCTTTTCACCTTGCTGCGTGAGGCCGCGTTGAAACGGGCTTCCCACCGCGCACCACCCTTAGTATAGAGCGCCCAAACGTAGCCAACTGGAGACCTGACATGAGCACCATCATCGACATTCACGCCCGCGAGATCCTGGACAGTCGCGGCAACCCAACGGTCGAGGTCGATGTGGTCCTTGAGGACGGCACAATGGGCCGCGCAGCCGTTCCCTCTGGCGCCTCCACTGGCGTCCATGAGGCCGTTGAAAAACGTGACGGCGATAAATCGCGCTACAAAGGCAAAGGCGTGCTTGAGGCCGTGGCCGCCGTAAACGGCGAATTGGCCGAAGAGCTGGTGGGCTTTGATGCGACCGAACAGGTCGAAATCGACATGACGATGATCGAACTTGACGGCACAGAAAACAAAGGGCGCCTGGGCGCCAACGCAATCCTTGGTGTGTCGCTGGCCGCCGCCAAAGCTGCCGCTGATTTCACCGCCCAACCGCTCTATCGCTATGTGGGTGGCACATCCGCCCGCGTGCTGCCTGTGCCCATGATGAACATCATCAACGGCGGCGAACATGCCGACAACCCCATCGACATTCAGGAATTCATGATCATGCCTGTGAATGCCGACAACATTCGCGACGCGGTGCGGATGGGCTCCGAAATTTTTCACACGCTCAAGGGCGAGCTGTCGGCGGCAGGTCTGTCCACTGGGATCGGCGATGAAGGGGGCTTTGCACCCAACATCAGCTCTACCCGCGATGCCCTTGATTTCATTCTGAAATCTATTGAAAAAGCAGGCTACAAAGCGGGTGATGACGTGATGCTGGCGCTGGATTGTGCGGCAACAGAATACTTCAAAAATGGCAAATATGAATTGGCTGGCGAAGGCAAATCGCTGACCTCGGAAGAAAACGCCCAATACCTCGAAGCGCTGGTCAACGACTACCCGATCTTCAGCATCGAAGACGGTATGTCCGAAGACGATTGGGACGGCTGGAAGGCCCTGACCGATCTAATCGGCGACCGTTGCCAGCTGGTGGGTGACGACCTGTTTGTGACAAACCCTGCCCGCCTTGCCATGGGGATCGAGCGCGGCTCGGCCAACTCGATGCTTGTCAAGGTGAACCAGATTGGCACGCTCACCGAAACGCTCAAGGCCGTTGATATGGCGCACCGTGCGCGCATGACCAATGTGATGTCGCACCGTTCGGGCGAGACCGAAGACGCCACGATTGCAGACCTGGCTGTGGCGACAAACTGTGGCCAGATCAAAACAGGCTCGTTGGCACGGTCCGACCGGTTGGCAAAGTACAACCAACTGATCCGCATCGAAGAACAGTTGGGCGAAGCCGCGGAATACGCGGGCCGTTCGATCCTAAAAGCGTAACGCGGGCAAGGCAGAAGAGTTTTCCCGAAAACTCTTCGCCCCGCACGTATTTTCTTGAAAATACGTCTGCCGCAGGGGTCGGGAAATCCTGACTTCACAGGGCAAAACAGGGCGGGCACTCTTGGATTATTTTTAATTCGAGAGGCCCGTTTATGAAAAACCTTATTCTTTCTGCTCTTCTGACTGCAAGCCTGACCCTCCCGTCCTTGGGTCTGGCCGATGCCTATTTAGACCGCCTTGACGGCGAAATCGGGTCAATGGCCTGCTTTGACGATGTGGGGATTGTGAAAAACACGACCTCCAACTTCAAACGCGAAGACCGCGCCCGAAGTGCCTCGGAAAAAAACCTGCATGCCCGGATCTACAACATGATGCGCACCAAGATGGGCTGGAGCGAGACGGAAAATCCGATCTCGCTTGAGATGCTCCAACGCACGGGCAATCTGACCACAAATTGCACACGCAACGTGTGGCGCTTGCGTACATTGGGCCGCACGTACACATGCACCACACAGGCGCGGGTATGTTTCATCAATGTCGATACAACCCGCGATAGCTGCAACGCACGGGACGCACGAAAGCATCGCTATCGTAAGGACTATTTCACGGGCATCGCAGGATTTCCTGAGGGTAAAGACAGCTGTGATCAAAAAGTAGGCGACACGTGGATCGCCAATGGTGCGCCCTGCCCGACGAATTACTTCCCGGTCTACAGAAAGGGGAAGCATGATTTCTGCCTCCCCCGTGCCATCCTTGGAGTTGTTGAGGACGCCTATGGGGGCGACAAAAGCTTCTAGCTTAGCTTCACCAGCGCATGACGTTTCTTTCCCGCACTCAGCTTTATCGGGCTGGCAAGAGCCGCCACATCAATCATCAGTCCCGCATCGCTCAACGGGGCATCGTTGATCTTGGCGCCGCCCTCCGCGATCAAGCGTTTGGCGTCTTTACCTGACTTGGCCAACCCGGATTTGACGATCAGCTGCACGATGGACATGCCGTCGCCCACCTCTGCCGCGCTCAAATCAAGCGTGGGCAGATCATCACCCACACCACCCTTTTCGAACACCTCTTTCGCCGTGGCCGCCGCCGCATCGGCCGCGGCACGCCCGTGCAAAAGCGCAGTGACCTCATTGGCCAGAATGATCTTGGCTTCATTGATCTCGGAGCCTGCCAGTGCACCAAGCCGCTCACATTCGTCCACTGGCAATTCGGTATAAAGTTTAAGGAACCGGCCTGTATCGGCATCCGTGGTGTTCCGCCAGAACTGCCAGAACTGATAGGGGCTGACCATGTCGCCATTCAACCAGACAGCGCCATCTTGCGATTTACCCATCTTCTTGCCATCGCTGGTGGTCAGCAAAGGCGAGGTCAGCCCATATATTTCATGGTCCAGCACACGGCGCGTCAGGTCGATCCCGTTGACAATATTGCCCCATTGATCGCTGCCGCCCATCTGCAACAGGCACCCGTAGCGGCGGTTCAGCTCTAGAAAATCATAGGCCTGCAAAATCATGTAATTGAACTCAAGAAACGACAGCGATTGTTCGCGGTCCAACCGTGATTTCACACTTTCGAACGACAGCATGCGGTTCACACTAAAGTGCCGCCCGATATCGCGCAGGAACTCAAGGTAGTTCAGCCCGTCCAGCCATTCGGCATTATTCAGCATCGTGGCATCCGTGGGACCGTCCCCAAAGGTGACGTAATTGGCAAATACCTGCTTGATCCCGTCGATATTCGCGTTGATCTGCTCTTCGTTCAGCAAAGGCCGTTCATCTGCGCGAAAACTGGGGTCGCCCACTTTTGTCGTGCCACCGCCCATCAAAACAAGCGGCTTGTGGCCTGTCTTTTGCAACCAACGAAACATCATGATCTGGATAAGGCTGCCCACATGCAACGATTTGGCCGTTGCGTCAAACCCGATATAGGCAGGCACCACCCCCTTGATCAGCGCCTCATCAAGGCCCTGATAATCGGTGCAATCGGCCAGATAGCCACGTTCCATCATGATGGCGATGAATTCCGATTTGGGATGGTATGTCATTGGTTCTTCCTTGGGCCGTTTCACGTCTCTATAAGGGCGCAAAGGCCCAAGGAAAAGAGCATGTTGAAAAGCGGTATGGTGCGCGCCCTCGGTGCGATGTCGGGAACCTCTCTGGACGGTGTGGACGCCGCGATTGTTGTCACCGATGGCGACGTGATCAAAGGCTTCGGCCCGCATCATTTTCGCCCCTATTCGGACAACGAACAGTCTATCCTTCGCGCGGCCCTCGGGCGCTGGCAAGACGATGATGATCTGTCCGAAGCCTGCGAGTTGATCGAGACGGCCCACGCCCAAGCGCTCCACCGTTTTCAGGATGCAGAACTGATCGGTTTTCATGGCCAAACCCTTGCCCATGACCCCGACGCAGGCCGCACCCATCAGGCAGGCGATGGACAAATCCTTGCAGATGTTCTGGGCAAACCGCTCGTTTGGGATTTTCGCAGCGCCGATATGCAGATGGGTGGTCAAGGCGCGCCCCTTGCCCCGTTTTTCCACTTTGCCTGCGCAAAATACATCGGCGCCTGCGCGCCTGTGGCGTTCCTGAACCTCGGGGGGGTTGGCAACATCACCTGGGTCGACCCAAGCAAGGCAAAGCCCGAAGATGACGGCGCGCTTTTGGCCTTTGACACGGGCCCCGCGAATGCCCCGATCAACGATGTGATGATGGACTGGTTTGGCAAACCCTATGACGCAGATGGCGACACCGCCCGCGATGGGACCGTGGATCACGCCATTGTTGGCGAGTTTCTCAAGCACCCGTATTTCTTCAAAATCCCCCCCAAATCGCTCGACCGCGACAGTTTCGACGCACTGGTGCACGCCATCGACACGCTCTCGCCCTTTGATGCAGCCGCCACGCTGGTGGCGTGTCTGGTGCAAAGCGTGGCTGCAGGTCTCAGCCATTGTCCAAGCCAGCCAACAGCGATCTACGTCACAGGAGGCGGGCGAAATAATTCTTTTATTATGAATGCGCTACAGCGCGAAATTAATGTGCCAGTTAAGCCGGTCGATGCCGTTGGCCTCAACGGTGACATGCTCGAAGCACAAGCGTTCGGCTATCTGGCCGTGCGCGTGGCCCGCGGGTTGCCCACCTCTGGTCCCTCTACCACAGGTGTATCAGCAGCCGTCGGCGGCGGCACCCTCAGCCAACCGTCTGGCAACTGATCACGCCCGTGGAATATCAAAACCGGCCTCTGCCAGCGTAAATCCTTCGAACCGAAACCCGGGCGTCACGGTGCAACTTACCAACGTATAATCGCCCGTGGTGCGTGCCGCTTGCCATGCATCTTTGGGCACAATCAAATGCCCTGCCTCGCCTGCCAGCACATCTGGCCCAAGCCGCATGTCTTTCGCAGGTCCGGCTTCGCTTTGCGAAACAGACAAAACCAACGGCGCACCGGCGTGATAAAACCAGATCTCTGTTGCATCCACCTTGTGCCAATGGCTCGCCTCGCCGTCAGCCAACAGAAAATAAATGCAGGTTCCCTCAGGGCGCCCCGCACCCTCACCTACCCAGGTCTGTCGATACCATCCCCCTTCGGGATGCTGTTCCAAACCAAGATGCTCAATGATGTCTTTCGCGCTCATGCCACATGATTAACCTTAACGGCCCGCCGAATAAAAGCACCAACACCAAACTTCTTTTGTTTAAAAATATCCGCGCCGCAGGCGTGAAGGGGCGTGCCCCTTCACACAAAATCCGCCCGTCACACACACGCGCGCCTAATCAATCCGCCACGTCCCCTCAGGCCAAAATGCGTGAAACGCAAAAGCGAACATCACATCATGGGGCACATCGTTTCCTGCGCGGTCGCGGACCCGCACGGTGCCCACATCACGGCTGTTGGCAATGCTGCCTTTGTCCAGCGCACTGGCCTGCCCGCTGCTCCACGACAACACCAGCCCGTTTTCGCGCACCTCGCCCTTGGTGAGCCGCGCAACAGGCCAGGCCGTATCGCCGACGCGCACCACCCGCGCCAGCGCAGGGATCCCGTGGGGCGGCATATCGCCTGAATAAAGAAACGGTTTGTGTGAACTGTCATAGCTCACATAAGGATTGCGCCCGTATTGACGGTTAAACGCAGGCTGCGCCATGACCAACCCGTCGGGGTTGCGCGCCTTGAACTCGGCCCAACTTTCCATCCATGTCGGCAGTTGAGTCAGCTGTGCGCCTGTCATCTCGCCCACAATTGACTGCCCAAGCGCCTGCTGCCACCAGCTCTGGGTTTCGCGGTCATACATGATCATATCCGAATTGCGCAGCTTGCCCGACACACCAAAGGACAAGACCTGCCCGCGCACGCGCCTGTCAAAGGTGATGCCCGAATTGCACAAGGGACAAAACGTGACCGCAACAGGCACACCGCCCACCGTGTCATTCACAATTTCATGCCATGTCAGATAGCGGATTGGATAGGCTCTTGGCCGCGCGTCCCCGATCTCGACTGCAATTACAGGTTCGCGCTCGCCGATCTGGTCCTCGTCACGCACAACAATAAATTGCGGATCATCCAGCGCAGGAATGCCGTCTTTGGGCGGACCACCCGACAGGATTTCGACCCAGTTGTCCACACTCGTGGTCTCGAAATCGGTCTGGGGCCACTCGAACTTCCAGAACTCGGGACTGGCCGATGCACTCAGCGCGACAAGGCTCAGACAGGCTGAACCGATAAGCATACGGATCATAAAAAAAGGCTCCTTTGACCAATGGGTGAAACCCTAGCCAAAGAAGCCTTCATTCTCAAAGCCACAAGCGCGTGATCAGTCGGTCACACGCACCTCAACCATGCGGTCAGGCTGGCCGGTGACGGCCCCGTTGCGATTGCCCTGCTTGATTGCATCGACCACATCCATCCCTTCGGTCACCTCACCCACGATGGTATATTGACCATCCAGATGGGGCGCAGGCGCGAACATGATAAAGAACTGGCTGTTTGCACTGTTGGGGCTTTGCGACCGCGCCATGCCTACAACGCCGCGCTCGAAACTGCGCTGGTCCGTGAACTCGGCAGGCAGATCAGGCAAGCTGGAGCCACCCATGCCCGCGCGGCGCATGTCGCTGCCCATCTTGCCGTTCTCCACATCACCCGTTTGCGCCATAAAGCCCGAGATGACACGGTGGAACACCACGTCGTTATACTGGCCTTCGGCCGCAAGCGTCTGAATGCGTGTGACATGCTGCGGGGCGATGGTTTCAAACAGATCAATCTTGATCGTGCCATTCGCCTCGCCAGCCACATCAATCTCGATCCCCGCAGCAAATGCAGGGCTCGCGCTGAGCAATATTGCCAAAAGCGCCTTACGCATCGGCGGCCACTTTCACGCTGATCATACGGTCAGGTTCCGCAGGTGGCTCGCCCCGCGTGATGGCATCCACATGCTCCATCCCCTCGATCACGCGGCCATAGACCGTGTACTGACCGTTCAGGAAATGGTTGTCGTTAAAGTTGATAAAGAACTGGCTGTTTGCGCTGTTGGGGTTGGCCGAACGGGCCGCACCAAGCGTGCCGCGGTCATGGGGCAGCTTGGAAAACTCGGCTGGCAGATCAGGCAGGCTTGAGCCACCGGTGCCTGCCATACGCAGGTTGAAATCGTTTTCCATGTTGCCGTTGGCCACATCGCCTGTCTGCGCCATGAACCCGTCGATCACACGGTGAAAGGCCACATTGTCATACTGTCCGCTGCGCGCCAATTCCTTCATGCGCGCTGTGTGTTCGGGCGCGACATCTGCCATCAGTTCGATGGTGACGGTGCCGCCCTTCAGTTCCATAAGAATTGTATTTTCTGGGTCTTTGATTTCAGCCATTGGAAACTCCTGTTGTCCGTTGCGCGGCAACCTAGGGCGGATCAACCCGATTGCCAAGCAGGTCGCCGCTGCGTAAGACGAGGGCGCTTCACCATTCGATCAAGGAGACCGCGACATGGGCTGGAAAACACTGGATGATATGGCGCTGTCTGGCAAACGCGTGCTGACCCGCGTGGACATTAACGTGCCGATGGATGACGCAGGCCAGATCACCGACGCAACCCGGATTGATCGGATTGTGCCCACCATCACCGACATCCGCGCAAAAGGCGGATCGCCCGTTCTTTTGGCCCATTTTGGACGGCCCAAGGGCAAAGTCGTGCCCGAAATGTCGCTTGAACCTTTGGTCCCTGCCCTGTCTGATGCCTTCGGCGCGCCTGTGACCTTTATCGCCAAACCCGAGCGCACAGCGATCGACGCGCTGCCCGCAGATGCCATCATCCTGATCGAAAACACCCGCTTTTCACCCATGGAAGAGGCCAACGATCCGCAAATGGCGCAGTTTCTGGCCTCCTTGGGGGATGTCTATTGCAACGATGCGTTTTCCGCCGCCCACCGCGCCCATGCCAGCACCGAAGGTGTGGCGCACCATCTGCCCGCTTGCGCCGGTCGCCTGATGCAAGCCGAGCTTTTCGCGCTTGAAGCAGCCCTTGCCACGCCCAAACGGCCCGTGGTGGCCGTTGTGGGCGGGGCCAAAGTCTCGACCAAGCTGGATTTGCTGTCTAACCTGATTGAAAAGGTCGATCATCTGGTGATCGGTGGCGGCATGGCCAACACCTTTCTGGCCGCCCAAGGCATTGATGTGGGCAAATCGCTGTGTGAAAACGATCTGGCCGATACCGCCCGCGCCGTGATGGACAAAGCCCGCGCGCAGAATTGCGAATTGATCCTGCCAGTGGACGTGGTTGTGGCCCGCGAATTTGCAGCAGGTGCCGCCAACGAAACCGTGGCCGCCGATGCCTGCCCCGCCGATGCTATGATCCTTGACGCAGGCCCCGCGTCTGTCGCCAAAATCGCCGCAACACTGGCGAGCGCCAAAACCCTGATCTGGAATGGCCCGCTCGGCGCGTTCGAGATCACCCCTTTCGATGCGGCCACCAACGCCGCCGCAGCGCAGGCCGCCAAACTGACACGCGCGGGCGCTCTGATCTCGGTCGCAGGCGGTGGCGACACGGTCGCGGCCCTCAATCAGGCAGGCGCGGCCGATGATTTCACCTATATCTCGTCCGCGGGTGGTGCATTTCTTGAGTGGATGGAAGGCAAAACGCTTCCCGGTGTTGCCGCTTTAATGAGCTGACCTGCGCTATTCGCGCACCGTTAGCGCAACCGAGATTGTGCGATGCAATAACCTCACCTAAAGACCCTTTAAGACAGCAATATTTAAGGGGTCTTTTCTATGTCGAATGCCGCACAAGCCGCAAAAATCACCGAACAATCTGGCTTTATCGCAGCCCTCGACCAATCTGGCGGATCAACGCCCAAGGCGCTTGGCCTATACGGTGTCACCGCGGATGCTTACACCAATGACGCGGAAATGTTTGACCTGATCCACGCCATGCGCCGCCGCATTATCAAATCCCCCGCCTTCACGGGCGACAAGGTGGCAGGCGCGATCCTCTTTGAGATGACAATGGACCGCGACATCGACGGCACCCCCACCGCGCAATACCTGTGGAACGAACGCGGTGTTGTCCCCTTCCTGAAAACCGACAAGGGGCTGGAGGACGAAGAAGACGGCGTGCAACTGATGAAACCCATGCCCGATCTGGATGCGCTGCTGTCGCGCGCCGTGGACAAGGGCATTTTCGGGACCAAGATGCGCAGTGTCATCAACCACGCCAACACCAAAGGCATCAAGGCCATCGTCGCACAGCAATTTGCCATCGGGCGCCAAATCATCGGGCACGGTCTGGTCCCGATCATCGAACCCGAGATCAACATCAACATGGCCGACAAGGCACAGGCCGAGAACATGCTACGCGACGCCATTCTGGCAGAGCTTGCGGTTTTGCCAAGCGACCAAAAGATCATGCTCAAACTGACCCTGCCCGAGACGGCCAACCAATACCAAGCCCTGTGCGAACACCCTCAGGTGTTGCGCGTGGTGGCCCTGTCGGGTGGCTATTCGCGCGCCGAGGCCAATGCGCGTCTGTGCCAGAACACAGGCGTTGTCGCCAGCTTCAGCCGTGCGCTGACCGAAGGCTTGTCGGCACAGCAAACGGACGCGGAATTTGACGCCACACTCGCCCAGACCATCGGCGAAATTTACGACGCCTCAATCGCAGGCTGATCCCCGCCACTGCGTCCAAAAAACAGCACAAAGGGGATTCACACGGCGAATCGCTTGCTGTAGTGTCTTGGTATCGGGCCCGCTTAACGAGGTCCGTCCGATATTGAGGCACGACACCAATGGCACTTTATTCCCAAGGCTCAGCTTATGCGCGCCCCGCGATCGGGGTGTTTGTCTATTTTGTGATTGCCTTTGCCCTTGGCCTCTACTTCACCTTCGCCGCCGTTCAGGGCGACTACGGCATTTTCAGCCGCGCCGAAATCAACGCCGATGCCGAAACCCTGCGCGCCCAACGCGACAGCCTGCGCGTGCAGGTCAGCGTGATGGAAAACAAAACCAAACGCCTGTCCGACACCTTCCTTGATCTGGACCTTCTGGATCAACAGGCCCGCGACGTGCTTGGGTATGTCCGCCACGACGAGATCGTCATCCGCTAACGCGCCTGCCGCCCCCCCCAAATCAGATAATTTCTTCCGCGACATTTATACCTGTTGCGGTATGCTTTTGTGCGCTTTAGGAGATAGTTTAACGTTAAACTGTTTTGAAAACCTGTGCCGACTGGTGAAGGGAGCCCCCAAATGGCTGCGAAGAAATCTTCCGCAAAATCCAACGTATCAGCCGAAGAGCTGCTGCATTATTACCGCGAAATGCTGCTGATCCGGCGGTTTGAAGAAAAAGCAGGCCAGCTTTACGGCATGGGTCTGATCGGCGGGTTCTGCCACCTCTACATCGGTCAGGAAGCTGTTGTCGTCGGTCTGGAAGCCACCGCCAAAGAGGGCGACAAGCGCATCACATCCTACCGCGACCACGGCCATATGCTGGCCTGCGGCATGGACCCCAAAGGCGTGATGGCCGAACTGACAGGCCGCGAAGGGGGCTACAGCCGCGGTAAAGGCGGCTCGATGCATATGTTCTCCAAAGAAAAGCATTTCTACGGCGGTCACGGCATTGTTGCGGCCCAGGTGCCTCTTGGCGCGGGTCTGGCCTTTGCGGACAAATACAATGGCAACGACAACGTCACCTTCATCTACTTCGGCGACGGTGCGGCCAACCAGGGGCAGGTCTACGAGACCTACAACATGGCCGAGCTTTGGGATCTGCCCGCGGTCTTTGTGATCGAAAACAACCAATACGCCATGGGCACATCGACCCAACGGTCCACCAAATCCCCTTCCTACTTTGCACGTGGCGCCGCTTACGGCATCGAAGGCGAAGAAGTGGACGGCATGGATGTTCTGGCTGTCAAAGCCGCAGGTGAAAAGGCCGTAGCGCACTGCCGCGCAGGCAAAGGCCCCTACATTCTGGAAATCAAAACATACCGTTACCGTGGCCACTCCATGTCGGACCCTGCCAAATACCGGACCCGCGAAGAAGTGCAGAAAATGCGAGACGAACGGGACCCGATCGAACAGATCCGCGACATGCTGACCACAGGCAAACACGCCTCAGAAGACGATCTGAAGGCCATCGATAAAGAGATCAAAGCCATCGTGAACGAAGCGGCAGAATTCTCGAAAGAAAGCCCAGAGCCCCATGTGGACGAGCTTTGGACAGACATCTACGCAGAAGCGGAGGCCTAAATCATGGCAACAGAAATCCTCATGCCCGCCCTCTCGCCCACTATGGAAGAAGGCACGCTGGCCAAATGGCTGGTCAAGGAAGGCGACACCGTCAACTCGGGCGACATCATGGCCGAGATCGAAACCGACAAAGCCACGATGGAATTTGAAGCCGTCGACGAAGGGGTGATCGGCAAAATTCTGGTCGAAGAAGGCACCGAAGGCGTCAAGGTCAACAGCCCCATCGCCGTGCTTTTGGAAGAGGGTGAAGATGCAGACGCCGTGGCCGATGCCGCCCCCGCGCCTGCCGCTGCTGCGCCGACCAATGTCGAAGCGCCCGCCGCCACACCGGCTGCTGCGGCACCGCTTGCGCCCGTGCCGGACCAGACCCCCGACTGGCCCGAAGGCACCGAGCTGAAATCCACGACAGTCCGCGAAGCCCTGCGCGATGCAATGTCCGAAGAAATGCGCCGCGACGACCGTGTCTATCTGATGGGTGAAGAGGTTGCCGAATACCAAGGCGCCTATAAAATCTCCCAAGGTATGCTGGACGAATTCGGCGACAAACGTGTGATCGACACGCCCATCACCGAACACGGCTTTGCGGGGATTGCCACAGGCTCGGCCATGGCTGGTCTGCGCCCGATTGTGGAATTCATGACGTTTAACTTCGCCATGCAAGCCATTGATCACCTTATCAATTCCGCGGCCAAGACCCTTTATATGTCGGGCGGTCAAATGGGCTGTCCGATGGTATTCCGCGGGGCCAATGGCGCCGCTGCCCGCGTTGGCGCGCAACACTCGCAGTGTTATGCGGCGTGGTATATGCAGGTGCCCGGTCTCAAGGTTGTCATGCCCTATTCGGCCTCTGACGCCAAAGGCCTGATGAAAACCGCGATCCGCGATCCCAACCCTGTGATCTTCCTGGAAAACGAAATCCTTTATGGTCAGTCTTTCGATGTGCCTGTGATGGATGATTTCACCGTCCCCTTCGGCAAGGCCCGGATCTGGCGCGAAGGCACGGATCTGACGATCGTCAGCTTTGGCATCGGCATGAAATACGCACTCGAAGCCGCCGAAAAACTGGCCGAAGAGGGCATCAGCGCCGAGGTCATCGACCTGCGCACCCTGCGCCCGATGGACATGGACACAGTTCTGGCGTCGGTTATGAAAACCAACCGCTGCGTGACCGTCGAAGAAGGCTGGCCCCAAGGCAGCGTCGGCAGCTACATCGGCAGCCGCATCATGCAAGAAGCGTTCGATTACCTCGACGCCCCCGTGATCAGCTGCACAGGCAAGGACGTGCCAATGCCCTACGCGGCCAACCTTGAAAAACTTGCGCTGGTCACGACCGAAGAAGTGGTCGACGCCTGCAAACAAGTCACCTACCGCTAAGGAGCACGGACAATGCCTACAGAAATTCTCATGCCCGCGCTCTCGCCCACAATGGAAGAGGGCACGCTGGCCAAATGGCTGGTCAAGGAAGGCGACACCGTCAACTCGGGCGATCTTCTGGCCGAGATTGAAACCGACAAAGCCACGATGGAATTTGAAGCCGTCGACGAAGGGGTTGTTGGCAAAATCCTCGTTCCCGAAGGCTCCGAAGGCGTCAAGGTCAACAGCCCCATCGCGGTCTTGCTCGAAGACGGTGAAAGCGCCGATGACATCGGTGCAGCACCTGCCAAAACCCAAGACGCGGCACCCGCCGCAGATGAGGCCCCCGCGCCCGCCGCTGCGGCCGCGGCCGCGACCCCTGCCCCCGCTGCGCCAAAATCCAGCGATGGCAGCCGGCTTTTTGCGACACCTCTGGCCCGCCGCATCGCCGCAGACAAAGGCCTTGATCTGTCAGCGATCAAAGGGTCAGGCCCGCATGGGCGCATCATCAAGGCAGACGTCGAAAATGCAACGGCCCAACCCGCCGCTGCCGCTTCGGCCCCCGCCGCAGATGCCCCAAAAGCCGCAGCCCCTGCCGCAGGTGCCGCCATGGCGCAAGGCCCGACCACAGATCAGGTCATCGCGATGTATCAGGGCCGCGACTTCGAAGAGGTCAAACTGGACGGCATGCGCAAAACCATCGCAGCCCGCCTGACCGAAGCCAAACAATCCGTGCCGCACTTCTATCTGCGCCGCGACATTGAACTCGACGCGCTTCTGGCGTTCCGCGGCCAGTTGAACAAAAATCTCGAAGGGCGCGGCGTGAAACTGTCGGTCAACGACTTCATCATCAAGGCCTGCGCATTGGCCCTGCAACAAGTGCCAGAAGCCAACGCCGTCTGGGCAGGCGACCGCACCTTGCAGATGACATCATCAGATGTTGCCGTGGCTGTGGCCATCGAAGGTGGCCTCTTTACACCTGTGTTGCAGGATGCGGATCAAAAATCGCTTTCCGCTTTGTCCACGCAGATGAAGGATCTGGCCGCCCGCGCACGCGACCGCAAACTTGCCCCCAATGAATACCAAGGCGGCAGCTTTGCAATCTCAAACCTCGGTATGTTCGGCATCGACAACTTCGACGCGATCATCAACCCACCCCACGCCGCAATCCTGGCCGTGGGCGCTGGTGCGAAAAAACCCGTCGTGGGCGCGGATGGAGAGCTGAAGGTAGCAACAGTCATGTCCACAACACTTTCGGTGGATCACCGCGTGATTGACGGCGCAATGGGTGCCAACCTGCTGAACGCGATCAAGGACAACCTTGAAAATCCGATGGGCATGTTGGCCTAAGCCCAGGTCCAATCCAAAGACCCTCAAAAAGGCGTTGCGCTTCCCGCGCGGCGCCTTGTCCATTTGTCACAACCCAACATCGCCCATCCACGGCGGCAAGGGACGCTGAAAAAAAGAAAAAGCCGCGCCCAATCGCGCGGCTTTCCTTTTTCAAAAGGCTAGGACCTCATTTGCCCATCGACTTGCCAAGCAGCTGGTCCATACTGATCGACGGTTGCGAACAGCCCGCTTCGCCGACAATCTTGGCAGGAACGCCCGCCACAGTTTTCATCGGCGGAATATCTTCCAACACCACAGACCCCGCAGCAATGCGGCTGCAATGGCCGACGTGGATATTGCCAAGCACATGCGCACCCGCGCCGATCAGCACACCATCGCCGATCTTGGGGTGACGGTCGTCATGTTCCTTGCCCGTGCCGCCAAGCGTGACCGAATGCAGCATCGACACATTGTCCCCCACCACGGCCGTTTCGCCGACCACAATCGAATGGGCGTGATCAATCATGATGCCTTTGCCAATCTGCGCGCCAGGATGGATATCCACCCCAAACATCTCGGAATTGCGCATCTGGATGAAATAGGCCAAATCCTTGCGCCCTTCACACCACAACCAATGGCTGACGCGGTAGGCCTGCACCGCCTGAAACCCTTTGAAATAAAGCAGCGGTTGCATCAGACGCGAACAGGCGGGATCACGATCATAGATTGCCGCAAGATCTGCACGCGCTGCGTGCCCCAAGCCCGTGTCCGCGGCCAAAACGCCGTCAATAATCTCGGCCAGCAGTTGTTCCGACATCTCGCCAGACGCCAGTTTCAGCGCCAAACGATAGGACAACGCCCGTTCAAGCGTGTCGTGGTGTAGGATCGACGAATGGACCAACCCGCCCAAAAGCGGCTCGTCCACAATCGCCTGACGCGCTTCCAGCTGGACCTGCGCCCAGATCGGATCCACTTCGCTTACCTTGGTGCTTTGTTCAAACATTTGGCACCTCCTTACCCGCAGCCATATACGCCCGCGGCCCCGCACGCCAAGTCAAAACTTGTGGCGCAGGGGGTCACAATTTCGAATGATTGCCACTTTAGGCAGGCAGATCAATGGTTTGGAACGGGCCATAGCCGAACTGATCCGAGATTTGCGCAACCGCCACCTGCCCTGCTTTGGCAGGTTTTGGCACGGTGATCCAGGGCTGTGTGGCGCTGTATTCAGCCACGATTTGCGCCCCATCCATCAGCCGCACCACATAGGCCTCGCGATCCTCTGACAGCGGCACATCAAGCCCTGCCCAACTGTCACCGTCCTTGCGCGTGCGCCTGATCCAGCGGATGGCCCAGTCGCTGCCTGCATCCTCGGCCCGCAGATGGCAAGGCGCATAGGGGCGCAGGCCCACGCCCGTGGTCGTGAAACTTTGTGCGCGGTAGGCTGCATCCGAAAACGGGCGGCCATCTGGACCGATCAGATAGTTCACCGCAACATCGCGCAGATTGGGGGCCAGATCAAATTGCTGCACCGCCCCATCAAGGATCACCAGCGGCGTGCCAGCGTCCCACACATCGGGCATGATCGCATCTGTGCCCGCCTGCCCGCGCACCAGACCGCTGAGCCGATATCTGCGCGGGCCAATCAACTCGGCCGTTTCAAACTGGATGATTTCCCACCCTCCTGCATCAGCACGCCCAAGCGCAAGCGTGTTGCCGCCTGCCAAAAGCTGCGCCCGCTCGATCGAGGCCAGTACACCATTGCGCAGGCTGATCTCCATCGTTGCCACTCGATCGATCAACGCGCATTGGCCTTTGGGCAAATCAACCTCCAAGGCGCCAATCCGCGCGGGGGTTTCTGCCACGGTGCGCAGGGTGAAATCATCTTGCGTGACAGATGAATAGACCGCCGCCCCCCCTGACCACGGCCGCGCATAGGCCGCCAGATAGGGGTTGGTCGGCACCTCATCCCCGCGCAACAGCGGCAGATCCATCAAGATGCCCGTAAACGGCACAGGCGGCACAAAGGGCGCAAGGCTGACGCTAGGTTCCAGCAGGTCCGCGCCTTCATAGACGCCTGCTTCTACGCGGGTGGCCTCAACCTCGAGCCGGTCGGATGTTTCAATCGTATCAACGCGGTAGTCACCCGTTGCGCCATCCACATCAAGCGTGAGCGTATCGCCCGCCCGCACACCCGCCATCGACGGGGGCAGCGCGGCGCGCACCGTGTCGCGGGCCACCTGCGCTTCGGCCAGCCAGCGTTCTGCAATCAGCTGCGCCTCGCCATCGGTCAGCGCCAGACTGACTTCGCTGCCTGCAACGGCGGTGTTGTCCTGATTTGGCAAAGCCGCCTCAAGACTGCGCACCGCGTAATCGCCATCGGCTTCCACATAGGTCAGACGCACGCGGCTTGCCATCTCGGCTTGCGGCGCACGGGTGCTGGCCACGCCACGCGACAGCCCGTCACTGACCGCAAAATCCCCCCGCGCCACCTGCCCGGTGCTGATGCCGTCGCGCATCCGAAACCGCAACACGCCGTCCTGATCCAACGCATCCACGCCATAAGCCGTCAGCAAGGGTTGCAGGGCCGCGCGTGCGGTCTCTGCCCCGTCATCCAGATAGCCGCGCACATAGCCATAAAGGGACGTGGTATCCACATCCTGCACACCCGCATTTGCGGCAATCTGCTTGATCACAGAGGCCAGCGCCCGCGCAGAGCTGCGCCCGTTGATCCAATGACCGCGGTCATAGTTCACACCATCGGTCCAAAGGTCGCGATTGGCGGGAAAATGCGGATAGGGCCGCGCGTCCCACGCCCAGACATAGGCATGCGCCATATCCAGCATCCGCCCATCATACAGATCGGACATGGGGTTGTTGTCCGGCGCACTCCAATAGCTCAGATGCGCGCGCAGATATTGCATCTGCATCAATTCATCCCGCCCCCCGTTGGAAAAATGCGGCAAGGCGTTTTCAGATGATTTGGCATCCAGAAACTTGTTGGGCTGGTTGGCCCCCTTGTCGACGGCCGCGCAGCCGATTTCGGTAAACCAGATGGGTTTTGACATCGGCACCCAAGCCGTAGGCCGTTCTGATCGCACGCCCCCAATGCGGTCGTGGTGCAGGTTTTCCCAAAACCCGCGCACATCTTTGAAACGGTAGACCCAAGGCTCGCCGTAAGCGCCATCGGTGATCGGCGTGCGGATTTGCGCGGCCCGCGCCTCGGGCGAATGGTAAAACCAGTCATAGCCTTCGCCGCCTTCGATATTGGCCTGAAGGTAGTCGGGGTTGTAGATGCTGCCCCAATGGGCATCGGCGTGATCGGTCCCGTCGCGCCAATCCGCGGACGGGAAATAATTGTCGATGGCCACGAAATCCACGTTGTCATCGGCCCAGAACGGATCAAGGTGAAACAGACGGTCGTTTGAGCCGTCTTGCGGCTGATACCCCCAGTATTCCGACCAGTCGGCGGCATAGCTGATCTTGGTATCGGGCCCCAGAAGGGCACGCACGTCGCGGGCCAGTGCGATAAACTGATCTACGGCAGGAAAGCCCTGATCATCGCGCAGCCATGTCAGGCCGCGCATTTCGGTGCCCACGCAAAACGCATCCACCCCGCCTGCCATCTGGCACAGCTTGGCGTAGTGCAGGATAAAGCGGCGGTAGCTCCATTCATCGGGGCCGGAATAGACGATCTCGCCATCCGCCTCGCCAAAGTCCGACACCTGTGCCTGCCCGAAAAACGCATCCACTTCGGCGCGGGTCTGCGCCGTTCCGATGGGGCTGCCATCCTGGCCAAGCGCCTTGCTGGCCGTGATCCGTCCGCGCCACGGCAAGGCAGGCTGGCTTTGCGCGTCCGAATAGGGATCAGCCAATGTGTTGCCCGCCATCTGGGTCATCAGCACGAATGGGTAAAACAGCACCTCCTGTCCGCTATCGCGCAAATAGGTGATCGCCTCGCGCACGGCAAAATCCGCAGGCGTGCCACCGTAAACCGCGCGTCCCTGCGTATCCACGGGGACCGCCTTTGCATCGCCGCGCACGTGATCGCCAATGCGCCAGCGCAGCCGGTCCAGTATCTCGAAATTGCCACCACCCGTCAGGCGAAAGCCAACGGGGTCCTGTGCATCGGCCCCATTGGGTTCGACCAGAGGCTCAACCCGGCACGACCCGCAGCGCAGATCATCGCCAAACCAGCTGACGATCAGCGATGTCGCCTTGCAGCCTGGCACCTCTGCCCCGAGCGTATCAATCGATGTAGGCAGATCAGCCTTGCCCGAAGGCGAATTGACGTTCACGGCCACCGTCCCTTCGGGCTTGTCGACATAAGCCGCCTGGGTCGCCAGCGCATATTCGCCCGTCCCCGGCATCAAGGCGATGGCCTGCACGGCATCGGCCACATCGGGCAGATCGGCGTCTTGGTTGCCCCCCGACAGCACCTCGAACGAAAAACTGGGCACGCGGTTGCCAAAAGGCGCCAGCGCCAGATCCTCGAACACCACATAGGCCGTGCCGCGGTAAGCTGGCACCTCGCCTGCCCCTTCAATCGCTTCCATCTTGGGATCGGGCATCTGGTCAGGGGTGCCTGTGTAAACACGCATGGTCAGCTCATCGCGGGCAATCTCGACCCCGTCGGCCCAAATGCGCCCCACCCCCGAAATCGGACCTTCACACAGCGCAATCGCAAGGTTCACCGAATAGCTAAAGCTGGTCACCTTGGGCTTGGGGCTGCCCTTGCCGCCACCGCTGGTGGTTTTGGTTTCTTCAAAATGCGACGACCAGATCACCTGCCCGCCCGTGCGCATGCGCCCGTAGACGCGGGCGATGGCCGTGCCTTCTGAGGCACCTGTCAGGCGAAACCGGTCCACACGGCCCGTTTCAACCGCTTGGCTGCCGCCCATCAGACGCGTGTCGATCGAACGCCCGATGCTGGCGCCCACAAAGCGCCCCACAAGGGCAGATGACAGGCCCAGAACCGTGCCGCCCACGGCATTGCCAAGCGCCATGCCTGCGGCTGAAAGAACAAGTGTCGCCATGGGTCAATCTCCTTGTGTTGGGAAGGCGAAACGCGCGACCACGCGCTTGCGCCACGGGGCCGTCAGCGCGTTTTCAACAACGCCGTGGCCCGAATAAGCGTGGATAAAACTGGGCGCACCGTCGCGTGTGGCGGTGATCCCAAGATGCTTGGCAATGCCGCCGTCGCGCATGCGAAACAACAGCACCTGCCCCTCTGCCTGGCTGTGCGCAGGCGCCAGAATACGGGCGGCAGCGGTCCACAGATGTTCGGATCCGCGTGCTTCGTTCCAGTCCTCGCTATAGGCAGGCAGGTCCACAGGCGCATCGCCCAGAACCTCTTGCCAGACGCCGCGCACCAGCCCCAGACAATCCGCGCCAGCGCCTTTCAGCGCGGCCTGATGCTGATAGGGCGTGCCAATCCAGCTGCGTGCAGCCGCCACGATGATATCTGCGCGGCTCATCGGCGGCTGCCCCCGCTTTTGGCGCTGGTGATGGCAGGATAGCTCATCAACCAGTCATCGCCGGGAATATCTGGAAAACCCTGAAAGTTCAGGAAGTTGGCAAACTTCAGCTTGCAGGTCGCCTGCCGTTTGTCACAGCCCGCACGCGCATAGATGCGGTCGCCTACAGCCACAGGCGCGCGCAGGTCCTGCCACAGCTCTAGCAGGCGTCCGTCGCCTTCGACGCGGTCGCGTTTGATCTGGCCTTGCAGCCCCGTGGCCGCGCCCGTGCGCACCTCGAACGCACCGCGTTCGAACCAGTCAGGCGCAAAGCTGTCGTCGAATGTCACCACGCACACACTGTCAGAGCGCACTTGGGTCACGGTCCCCAGACCGCCATATCCCAGTTGGCCCAGATCAAATCCACAGGTCGCATCGCCCAGAACCGCGCTGCATGTGCGCTGAAAGACGCGCCCGCGCGGTTGGTTCAAAGGCTCTGTCAGACCGCGCAATTCGGCCGTAAAGGCCCCTGCCGCACGCTCGATCTGGCCAAGGGTGCCTTTGAACACGGTTTTGCGTTGCGTCACGTCTTGCCAGTTCACCAGCCACGCCGTGACCTCGGCGCCGTCAAAACGGCCTGCCTGGATGTCATCCTCGCGCAGGGCATCCGACATCAACGCGCCCACAGCTTCGGTATTGTCCACGGCCAATCCTGTGGTTTGCTGCACCGCGCGCGCCGTCAGGCCGCTGTCGGCGCGAAAGATCATGCCGTCGAATTCCAGATCACAGTCGTGATCGGTAAACCCATAGGCCTGCCCATCGGCGCGGCGCAGATGCCACGCGCGGCACACGCTTGTGCTGGCGCTTTCCAGATGGGCGATCAGAGTGTTCGCGCCGCTCATACCCGCACCTCGACCACTGGCACGTCAGGCACTTCGCCCGCCTGAAATGTGGCAACCGAGGTCTGAATGCGGTCCACGTCAAAGCGCACTGGCACGTCAAATTCAAAGCCTGCGGTGATTTGCACGTCCACTTCGGGCGGCACCGCGAAGGTCAGTTTGCCGGTGCCTGCGTCGACGGTGAAATCAACGTCGAGCACCTGCGGTTCGCGGTCCAGCGCCACAATCACTGTGCCAGCCACGGGTTTGGTGACAGGCCGTTCATAAGAAAATGCGCCCGATATATATTGCTTTTGCAGCTGAAAGACGGTTTGCATCCCGTCGCCTTTGGCAATGACCTGATCTTCGGGCGTGATCGTGCGGCTGGCGCGGGCCGAGCGCCAATCCGACCAATCCTTCCAGCGAAACCCGTGCAACGGGCCGCGCCGCGCTTCAAAAAACGCCACAAGCGTTTCCACATCATCCAGACTGCGCAGCCCGATCCCTGCATCATAGCGCCTGCGCGAATGGGCCCAGGGGGTGTTGCGCTCCTCATGGCCGTTGGCCAGCGTGACAATATCGGTGCGCCGCTCTGGTCCGCCCATGGACCCAAAGCTGAGCGCGGTTGGAAATCTGACGTCGTGAAACCCCATGTCGTGGCCCTCCGAATTGGTTTATTGATTGCGCTGACCGCGTGCCAAGGCACGGGTCATCTGCGCGGAAATCTGCGATTGGCTGCGGGCAAAGCCCTGCACATCCGGTGTTGTGATGTTCATCACCACCGTCACGGGCCGCGCAGCCCCGCCCTGCGCCTTGACGCCAAGCGATCCGTCGGGGCCGCGGGTCAGCGGCATGATCGCCTCTGGCCCCGCCTCGCCCATCAGCCCCGTGCCGCCGCGCATCGGGAAGGTCGTGGGCGCGGCCACAACACCGCCTTTGGCAAACGGCTGCACGCGCCCTTGCGAAAAGGCACCGCCCTTTGCAAAGGGCATCGCATCGCCCAGAATACCGCCCAAAGCGCCCTCAAAAAGCTGTCCAAAATGACCTGTCACAGGTTTGATTGCCGCCGAATAGGCCGCTTTCATCAAGGTCTGGCCCACCTGCTGCATGGCGTCAGAGACGCGCATGCCATCAAAGACCACACCGTCAAACGCACGGCGCAGCCCGCGGTCCATGCCCTTGGCCAGCACGCCGCTGGTCTGGCTGGTTTGCAAAAACGATCGTTGCACCTTGCCCAATTCGCCCGAAAAGGCGGCGGCCATTTGCGTGGCCTGTTGCAACGATGTGCCAAGGCTGGCGATCTCGTCGTCCAGCGCGTCAAAGTCGTCGGCGTCACTCATCTTGGTGTCCTTTTTGATCATCTGCGCCGTCGGGAAAGGCTGCCATCAGATCGGCAAAGCCCTGAAAGCGCAGAGGGGTTTGAGGTGGCTCCAGCCCAAGCGAGAGGCTGAATTCATAAGGTGTCATGGCCCAGAAGGTGGCCGGCGGCAGACCTGCCTGCCCCAGACCCACGCGCATCAATGCGCCCCAGTCCAGACCGTCAGCTGGCATCAACCGGTCCAAAGGCGCGGGCCAGAAGCTGTGCGGCCAGCCGCGCGGCATCCAGTGGTCCTGCGCCGATATGGGCGGCCATCAGATCATCGGTGCCGCCGTGCCAGCCGCCCCCGCCACGCAGACCTGCATGCAGCAAATGCAGGATATCGGTGGCGGCAAAACGCTGGCTTTCGAACCGTTCGACAAGCGCCATCAGACTGTCCTCGCCAAGCGCGTGTTCCAGCTCGGCCAATGCGCCAAGGGTCAGGCGTGCGGTAAATGGCACGCCGTTGATGGGCACTTCGACCTCGCCGCGATGGGGGTTGACCATCGGCTCAGACCGCCGTGAAGCTCAGCGCACCGGCTGAGGCCATCGAGATCTCGTAGGTCGCCTCGCCGTCAAAGCTGCCGCTGTATTCCAGCGCCGAGATTTGGAACGCCCCTTCGACAATCCCGAAATCGGGGATCACCACCTGAAAATCGGGCGTGGCCCCGTCAAAGAATGTGGCGCGTGCGCGTTCATCCGTGGCCGCATCGCGGAACACACCTGACCCCGAGATTGCCGCCGAGCGGACACCCGCACCGCCAAGCAATTCGCGCCAGCCGCCTTGCGAGGCGATGTTGGTCACATCAACCGTTTCGGCGTTGAAACTGATGCGCGTGGCCCGCAGGCCTGCGACCGTTTCAAACAGGCCATCGCCTGTCATATCCATCTTGATCAAAAGATCTTTGCCGTTTTGAACTGTCATATCGAAACTCCGTCAGTGATTGGGTTTAGAGGGTTGGGGTTGGCGTTTCAGTGTCCGCCTGGGCCACAAATTGCAGGTCAATCCTGCGGCCTGCGCCGTTGTCGATGCGCCGCGCGGTGGCCTGCGCAAAACGCAGATCGAGCAATGTGCCAGAGGGTAAAACGCCGTGCGGGGCAGCCTGCAAAAGATCGCTCACACGGCCTGCGATGGTCTTGGCCTGATGAAAGCCACTGGTTTTGCAGATGACCGAAATCACCAGCTGGTGACGGCTTTGCGCCCCTGCGCTGTCGCGGGTGCTGCGGGTCTTGTCCATGCCGATCAGCACAAAGGTTTCATCTGTGCTGGCAGGTGGCGGCACGTCGTAAACTGGCACGCCGTTCAGCGCAGTCGCACCATCACCCGTGGTCAAACGCATATAGATATGGGCCTGAAGATCAGCCGCGATTGCATAGCTCATACCGCGATCTCCTTTTCGGTAAAGCAGATCAGAAAGCGGCCCATCGGATCATGTTCGGCCACGGCGGTGATCGTGAAATGCCCCGTTTCATCGACAAAGCGCTGGCCTGGCATGGGCCTGCTAGAGGTGCCTACGGGCGAGGCGCGCACGATAAAGCGGTGGGCCATCTTGGACACAGCGCCGCCGTCACCGGTGCTGACGCGGCCCGAGCCGTGTTTGATCGCACACCACAGCATGCCCATTTCCGTCCAGCCCGTATTGTAGCCGCCTGCCCCGTCAGGGGTTGCGGTGGGCTGTTGCAGCCAGACCGCGCGGTTCAGACGCGGCGCGCTCATGTTGCACCCCCAAGCCGCATCTGGCGGTGGCGTTGCAAAAGGGCCGTCACACCAAAGGGCATGCATGATTGGTCCAGCCCCGTCTGGTCGCGGTGTTCGTAGTAATGCGTGGCCAAAAGCAACACCGCCTGCGCCAGATCAGACGGCACATCCGCCCAATCCTCGGCCAGACCGATGACCATGCGGATCACCGCGCGGTCGCCTTGGGACAAAAGCGCAGCCCTGCCTTGCAGCACAGGGCGGTGGGGGTCCTGGTGCAGATGGAACGTGTCGGTGACATCCACATCAGGGCCATCAAACTGGGCAAGCAACACCTGTTCAATCGCCGTGACGGGGGCCACGGGCAGCACGAATTGCGCAGGCAGGTCATCGCGGGTCCATTCGACCGTCTGGCGCATCAGGATTTTGCCGATCCGCGCTTCGATCAAGGCCATGGCCGCGCGTAAAAACCCCACAAGAACAGGGTCTTGGACCGTATTGTCACTAAAGCCCGTGCCAAGGCGCAAATGCGCTTTGAGGGCGGCCACCGGCAAGGCGCTATCGGGCACAGAGATAAGGGTCTGAAGGGTCATGGGAGGGTCCTATGAATGGGGTGGATCAAAAGGCAGGCAGGGCGCGCGATTGCAACGCTCGGTCATCGGGGGGGAGCAGCTAGACGCCGCAGACGCGCCCTGCCCTGAGAGCGACCCCGCATGGTGGCGCGGGGCCGGTCTGTCTGATGCGCGGTTTAGAGGGCCGCGAACTTCAGCAGCTTGATCGCTGCAAAATCCGTGACGTCCCCGCCCACGCGTTTGGTGGCGTAAAACAGGACATTCGGCTTGGCGCTGAAGGGATCGCGCAATACCCGCAGATCGGGGCGTTCGGCCACGGTGTAGCCTGCGTTGAAATCCCCAAAGGCGATGGCATAGCTGTCGATGGCCACATCTGGCATGTCCTCGGCAATGAGCACAGGATAGCCAAGCAGCAAGGCAGGTTCGCCCGCGGCCAGACCATCAGACCACAAGAAACGGCCTTCGCTGTCTTTGACCTTGCGGATTTCGCCTGCGGTTTTGGAATTCATCACAAAGGTCGCATTGGCGCGGTATTCGGCGCCCAGGGTGTAGACCAGCTCAACCAGCTTATCAGGATCGCCCAGACCGCCTGCTTCTTCGGTGATGATGTGACCGATGTTGCCCCATGCGTAGCTGTCGTTTTCAACCGTTGGGTGGCTCAGGAACCCCATGGGCTTGTCGACACCGTCACCGCTGACGAAGGCGGCCGCTTCGGCGCGGGCGAATTTGTCGGCGATCTTGCCTGCAAGCCATCCTTCGATGTCAAAGGCGCTGTCGTCCAGCAGGCGCTGGCTGGCTTTTGGCAGGGCCGAAAGCTCGTACAGCGGGATGGACACACGTTCAATCGCGGGGGTGCCTGTTTCGGTCAGGGCGGCCGTTTCGCTGGCCCATCCCGACCCCATGTCGCCGTGGTCGACCAGCACGTCATAGGATGTGGCGTCGACATTGACGACCGATGCGATGGACCGGATTGACGCCGTTGAGGAGAGCGCGGATTTGATCGTGGCCGATGTGACCGGATCGACCAGATAGCCCCCGTCGCCTGCCACCGAAGTGTTCAGCGATTTGCCTTCAATATCCAACCCGCGCAGGCCATCGTCGTCGCCCGAACGGATGTAGGCGTCAAAGGCCTTTTGGTGTGGCGCGTCTTGACGGGCCCCTTCAAGCATCGGGCGGGCGGCAGTCATTTTCGTGGAAAGCATGGTCATCTTTGTGTCCTGTGTGTTGAGTTGCGCGGTGATGTCCGCCTTGAAGTGCTTGAGATCGCTGACAAATCCTGTCAGCGCCTCGTCGAAGGTCTGGCTGGTGGTCGTTTGAGGGGCAGAAGGCACACGCTCTCTGGCCCGTGACGTGGTCTCGGGGGTTTGCATGGATAAAATCCTGTTTACTGGTGGTGAGTGGCGCCTTCAGGTCGCCAGTTGGGTGCGCGCGTCTTGTAACGCGCGGGTGAAGGCACAGGGCGCATCAAGGGCATGGCCCTTGGCCGCGACCCGCGCCTGGGGAAGCATCGGGAAGGTCACAAGTGACACCTCCCAAAGCTCCAGTTCAGACAACAGCCTGCGGCCCTTGTCGTCCTTGCCCGCCTTGATGGTGCGGTATCCGATGGACAGCCCGTCCATTGCGCCTGCCTCAAGCAGCGCCGCGGCTTCTTTGGCGCGCGCCACATCCATCAGCAGGCGGCCTTTGACAAACAGACCACGGGCGTCCTCGCGCACCTCGTCCCAGACGCCGATGGGTTGGGCGGGGTCGTGTTGCCACAACATGCGCACGGTGCCGCCCTTTTGGGCCAGCCGCGCAAGGCTGCGGGTATAGGCGCCCGCCGCGACGATATCGCCGCCCTGATCGGGCAGTCCGAAAAGCGAGGCATAGCCCGCAACGCTGACGCCTGCGCCACCGCGCGCTTGCAGGTTGAGAGCCGTGGCGCAGTCTTTGCGTTCGAGGGGCCGTTGAAGTGGGGTCATGGGTGCAGTCTCCTTCATGGGGTGACGGACAGAACAGATTGAAAGGCTTGGGCAAGGATCACGCCAACAACACCGAACACGATCAGCCACAGACGGCGTTCGAGCCGTTCCAGCAGGTCTTCGAGACGATCAAGCCGCGTGGCCAAAGCATCGAATTGCAACTGGCTGACCCGTTCGTGCAGCGTGATGCGTTGGGCGGGCAGACAGTCGATCAGGGATAGATCGGGATCGCTCATGCGGTGTCCTCCAGCGACAGGGCGGGCAGCCCCAGAAGGCTGCGCTTTTCGGCATCCGACAAAAAGGCCGCATCGCCCACCCGTTTCCATTGCTGGTCGCGTTCAGCGGCCAGTGCGGGGATGCCATCAAGGTCGGGTTTGAGCGTGACCTGATCGTCGTGAAACTGCGCCAGAAACTTGGCCAATGCGGCCGTAACGCGCGTGGCAAGCGGCAAAACCGTCAGGCGGTAAAAGGCGCGGTTGGCTTCGGCGTAATTGGCATAGGTCGCATCGCCCGGGATCCCGAGCAGCATCGGCGGGACGCCAAAGGCGGTGGCAATTTCGCGGGCGGCGGCGTCCTTGGTTTTCTGGAACTCCATGTCGGAGGGCGAAAAGCCCATCGGTTTCCAGTCCAGCCCGCCTTCCAGCAGCATCGGCCGTCCTGCGTTGCGCGCGCCTTGGTGGTGGGTTTCCATCTCGTGGACCAGTCGGTCATATTGATCGGTGGTCATCGTGCCTGCGCCGTCAGGGGTTTGATACACAATCGCACCAGAGGGGCGTGCCGCGTTGTCCAGAAGGCCCTTGGACCACCGCGAGGCGGCGTTATGCACATCCAGCGCCGTGGCGGCTGCCTGCATGGGGGACAGACCATAGTGGTCATCCAGCGGGTGGAAATTCTTGATATGGCAGATGGGGCTGACATCACCCACGTTGAAACGGTGGGTTTTGCTGCCAACCACATAGTCATAGGCCACGGGCCAGCCATCGGCGCCCGGAACAACGACCACACGATCAGAGCGCAGCACATGCAGCGCCAGCGCATCGTGTGCGTCCATCGCGGCCTCAAGATAGCCGTTGCCCGACAAAAGGATCTGGCCGTAAAGCGCCTCAAGAAGTTCGGCGCGGCCCTGCCCTGCGTTAGGGCGGGCCAAAGCGTCCAGCACGGGGTGCGCATCGTAGCGGCGGCTGGCGTCTTGGAGCACCAGCGGCAAGGCGGCTGCGGCTTCTGCGATCAGTTTGACGGCGCGAAAGCCCACGGGGTTGCCTGTAAACCCAGAGCGTGTGAGCGAGCCTGTGTCGCGTGCAGACCACGCGATGCCACCGCCTGACACGCCCACAGGGCGATAGGCGCGGGCTTTGTGGTCGAGCCCCTGTTGCGCGGGGGGCGTGGCGGTTTTTCCGCGAAGGAAATTCATCATCGGGACGGCTCCTGATCAGGGGTTAAAGGCTACGAATGGTGGGGTTTCGGAGGGCGGCAGCGGGATCAAGCATGGTCTCGCTGAGCGCCCAGACAAGCGCATCGACACGGTCGGGCGATCCGCGCCCTTCAAAGCCGCGGGCGGTCATTTTGCACATCTGGTCTTCCAGCGCGCTGAGGCCGCGCTGGTGGCGCACGCGGCCCTGTTCATAAAGCATCGCCACGGGTTCGGCGCGGGCGGCCTTGCCACGTGTGGCGCGCACGGGTTTGTACGGGGCCAGCGGATCGATCTGGCGGATCATCTGTTCGACCATATCGCCGCCCTGATTTACCTCGGCCACGATGCAATCGGCGCTGTGATCATCGCACGCGGCAATGGCACGGCTGGCCCATGCCAAGGGCGACGCGGCGGTGACCGAACAATCGGCCAGCACATAGGCGCACCAGTCCTGCGGCGGGCCTTGGGTGACGACGCCCACAACGACGATGCCACATTCATCCGATCCTGCATGCCCTGTGACGGGCGGATCAACGGCCACCACAACGCGGTCCAGCGGCGGGATGGATTTGGCCGCGCATCTTTCAAGCTGGTCGGTCGTCCAAAGCGCGCCGTCTGCGTCCGACAAAAGCACGCCATCCAGTTCTTGGCGGCCCAGACGGGTGCCTGCATAGCGCGTGCGCACTTCTTCCAGAAAGCTGCCGGCCAGATAAGCGGCGTTGGCCTCGGTCGGGGCGTGGGTTGTGACCGTTGATGGCGCATCCAGCACGTCTTTGAGCACACCAACATTGCGCGGCGTGGTGGTGACGCATTGCTGCGGGTTGTCGCCCAAACGCAGGGCAAATTGCAGCATATCCCACGTATCGCGGGCCTTTTTCCATTTGGCCAATTCATCGACCCAAGCGCAGTCAAATTGCGGACCGCGTAGGGATTCAGGCTCGGTTGCCGAAAAACACTGTGCCTGGGCCCCATTGGGCCAAACCAGCTTGCGCTTGGAGGCCTGCCATTCGGGGCGGCGATCGGGGGGCGAACAGGCCAGAATGCCGCTGTCGCCAAAGACCATGACATCGCGGACCTGATCATAGGTTTCCCCGATCAGTGCGACGCGTTTGGCGCGCCCTTCGTCAAGCGGCAGATTGCCTTCGACTTGCGCACGGACCCATTCCGCACCGGCACGGGTTTTGCCCGCACCGCGCCCGCCCATGATGACCCATGTGCGCCAGGTGTCCCCCGCAGCCGTTGCCGCGGGGGGGAGTTGATGATCATGCGCCCAGACCTCGAACAGGAAGGGCAAGGCGCGTAATTCATCGGCGCTCAGATCATTCAGAAAGGCGCTTTGCGTGGCAGCAGGTGCGCAGCTTAGCCAGGCGACAGCCGAGCGCAGTTCGGGCTGCATCGAAGTCGATGTCATGCTCGGAATGCTTGCCTTGTTGCTTAAGCTCTTTGTCATAAAGCCGCGCCCTTTCCGCGATTGTTGCGTCCTTGGCCCGAAGCAGGCTGGTGATCGCATTTTGAATTTTCGGGGCGTCGTCAAAGACGCCGTTGTTGATGTCATCCAGCAGGTCGGTGATCCGTTTTTCGTAAAAGCGCACTTGTGCAAGCGTGCTTTGCAGATCCGTTTCCAGCGCAGTCGTTTTGGAGGCTTCGTCGAAGCCTTTGTGTGTCATGTTGCTCATTTGTAATCTTGCCTATGGTTGGGTTTTTCATTGCCCCGCCAAAGACCGACAGAGTGTGGGGGGTGATCTGGTGTGGATCAGCGCCTTGGCTCTGCTAGCGTGATATGGAAATTACACGTTATGGTTGTGCCAGGCAATAAAAGCGCAGGGCAGACGCAACACCCCACCGCGCGGTGGGGATTAACAAACCTTTAATATCTTGGAAAATCAGAGGCTTGAGGGGGCTGCGTTTTGGAAAACGCAGCACTGCGCGATTTCGAAATCGCGCCCCCCTCTCGCAAATGTGGCGTTAGTTTTCTTGCGTTTCCGCCGCGCGTTCCGCCTCGATCTGACGCCAGACCGCAACATTGCGGTTGTGCTCTTCCAGCGTCACGGCAAAGGCGTGCCCGCCCGTGCCATCGGCCACAAAGAAGATGTAGGGCGTTTCATCGGGGTTCAGTGCGGCTTCAATCGACAGGCGCCCCGGATTGGCGATGGGCGTGGGCGGCAGCGCGTCGATAACATATGTGTTCCACGGCGTTGCGGCACGCAATTCACTGCGGCGCAGACCGCGCCCAAGGGTGCCCTGCCCTTTGGTGATGCCATAGATCACAGTGGGGTCCGTTTGCAATTTCATGCCGCGGTTCAGACGGTTGATAAACACGCTGGCCACCTGCCTGCGTTCTTCGGCGACACCTGTCTCTTTTTCAACGATCGAGGCAAGGATCAACGCCTCTTCAGGGCTTTCAAGCGGCAGGCCTTCGGCGCGGTTGGCCCAGGCTTCGGCCAGAATGGTGTCCTGACGTGCGGCCATACGGGCCAGCACATCCGCGCGGTTCTGGCCTTCGCTGATTTCATAGGTATCGGGGGCAAGGCTGCCTTCTGGCGGAATGGCGGTGATTTCGCCTTCCAGCAAATCCAGATCGTTCAGCGCCTCGACAATCGTCCAGCTGGTCACGCCTTCGGCCAACGCGATCAGGAATTGCGTATCCTGTTGGTCTTTGACTTGGGTATAGGCATCGGGTGTGTCTTCGGTCGCGGGGTTAAACCGTGCCAGATCGACCATATCGCCACTGGCCGGGTCCAATTCACTGACCTGCACAAGCGAGCGTGTCACGCCGATCCGGTAGACAACGCGCGTGCCGCAGGTGTTGCGCCCGCCGCGTGTGACGATATCTACGATCTCTTCCATGCTGGCGCCTTGCTCAATCAGAAAGCTGCCTGCCTTAAGCTGACCTGTTTTATCCGAATAATCAGCGCCCATCCGAAAGATAGAGGCGCTGGAAATCGCGCCCTGATCGGCAAGGTTCTGACTGACGCGGCGCATGGTGCTGCCTGATTGCACTTGCAGGCAAATCGCGCGGTCCAGCGGGCCTTGGGCGCTGTAGGTGTTGGCCCCCCACAGGATAACCCCTCCCACAAGGAACAGCACGACAATCGCCAGTGTCAGGACATTCGAGACCACGTGCCGCCACATATCCGCTTACACCTTACCCATAATCAAGCTGGCATTCGTGCCGCCAAAGCCGAAGGAATTGGACAGGACGATGTTGATGTCGCGTTCGCGCTTTTCAGGGCCGATCAGATCAATCGTGTGCGCACAATCGACATTTTCAAGGTTCAATGTCGGCGGGGCCACCTGATCGCGGATCGCCAGGATGCAGAAGATTGCCTCAACCGCGCCAGCCGCGCCCAACAGATGCCCGATGGCCGATTTGGTAGAGGACATGGAACAGCTTGCGGCACTGTCGCCAAGCACGCGTTCAACCGCGCCAAGCTCAATCGTGTCCGCCATGGTCGATGTGCCGTGGGCGTTGACGTAGTCAATCGCGCTTGACTCTATGCCCGCGCGCTTGACGGCGGCGCGCATGGCGCGTTCCGCCCCTTCGTGATCGGGGGGTGGGGCCGTGATGTGATGGGCGTCACCTGACAGGCCGTAGCCCAGTATTTCGGCATAGATTTTCGCGCCGCGGGCTTTGGCGTGTTCATATTCTTCCAGCACCACAACGCCCGCGCCCTCGCCCATGACAAACCCGTCGCGGTCTGCGTCCCAAGGGCGGCTGGCGGTGGTCGGATCATCGGCACGTTTGGTCGACAGCGCCTTGCAGGCGTTGAACCCGGCGATCCCGATCTCGGAAATCGGGCTTTCAGCGCCGCCCGCGATCATGACATCGGCGTCATCCAGCGCAATCAGACGGGCCGCATCGCCAATCGCATGCGCCCCTGTGGAACAGGCGGTGACCACCGCGTGGTTGGGGCCCTTGAGCCCGTATTTGATGCTGACCTGACCGCTGACCAGATTGATCAGCGCGCCCGGAATAAAGAAAGGCGACACGCGGCGCGGTCCTTTTTCGTTGATCAACACAGCCGTATCGGCAATGGAATTCAACCCGCCGATACCCGAACCGATCATGACGCCGGTGCGCCATTGTTGTTCTTCGGTTTCAGGCGTGTAGCCTGCATCGGCAATCGCCTGATCGGCGGCGGCCATGCCATACAGGATAAAATCATCGACTTTGCGCTGCTCTTTGGGCGCAAGGTAGGTATCGGGGTTGAACGTATCATCGCTGCCATCGCCGTATGGCACTTCGCACGCGTAATTGGTGCCAAGGTGGTTGGCATCGAATTTGGTGATTGTGCCCGCGCCTGATTTGCCAGCCAGCAGACGCGACCACGTCGCATCCACCCCGTCTGCCAGCGGCGAGACCATTCCAAGACCTGTGACAACGACACGACGCATGTGGACTACTCCCAAATTACTACTGTCCATAGTGGCTGCTTCTTACCGCGCCACAATACTCAGGGGCAAGAGGCGGTTGCGCTTATAAGCGCTGCCCTGCCCGTCTAAATTGAAAAAAGGCGCTTAAAAATGCAAAACGGCGCCCCAAGGGACGCCGCTTTGACGTATCAAACAGAAATTAGGCTGCTTCGCTGATGAACTTCACCGCGTCGCCAAATGTCTGGATTGTTTCGGCCGCATCGTCAGGGATTTCGATGCCGAACTCTTCTTCAAACGCCATGACCAGCTCAACTGTGTCGAGGCTGTCTGCGCCCAGATCGTCGATGAAGGACGCGTTTTCCGCAACCTTGTCTTCTTCCACACCAAGGTGCTCAACTACAATTTTCTTCACTCGATCAGCAACGTCGCTCATGGCAATCCTCGTTCTTTTATTGAAGCCTAGGGCCTCAGGGTTTTGCCCCAAAGGGCGGGTCGCAGGCGCCCACGATTCCGTGAGACCTTCAAATTCTGCGCCGCCTTTATCATAGATTTCAGACAACGCAAACGCTTTCGCGGCCCTTGCGTCACCCGACGCCAAGGACCGCGATTGGCTTATAACATGGCCATGCCGCCATTCACATGCAAGGTCGCGCCTGTCACATATCCCGCCTCGGGGCTGGCCAGATAGAGCACAGCTGCGCCGATCTCTGCGGCCTCGCCCATGCGTCCAGCGGGCACTTGGGTCAGGATGCCCGACTTCTGATCATCGGTCAGCTTGTCGGTCATGGCCGTGGTGATAAAGCCCGGCGCGATACAGTTTACCGTGATGCCGCGGCTGGCCACTTCATAGGCCAGTGATTTGCTCATGCCGACCATGCCCGCCTTGGACGCGGCATAGTTGGCCTGCCCTGGGTTGCCCGTGGCCCCCACAATGCTGGAGATGTTGACGATACGGCCCCAACGGGCCTTCATCATGCCGCGCATCACCCCTTTGCACAGGCGCATCGTGCTGGTCAGATTGACATTCAGCACCGTCTCCCACTCCTCATCCGACATCCGCATAAAGAGGTTATCGCGGGTGATGCCTGCATTGTTGACCAAAATATCCACCGCGCCCATCGCCTCGGCCGCCTGTTTGGGCAGCGCCGTCACCGCCTCTGCATCGCTCAGGTTGCACGGCAGCACATGGGCACGCTCGTCCAGTTCGCCGGCCAGCGCCTCAAGCGGTTCGGTGCGCGTGCCAGACAGACCAACGGTGGCGCCTGCCGTATGGAGCGCCTTTGCAATTTCGCCACCAATTCCGCCCGATGCCCCCGTAACGAGTGCGTTTTTACCAGATAAATCGAACATTGCTTCCATTCCTTTGACTAAGAGGATTTTTCCAGAAAAATCCTGTGGGCCGAAAAATCCTCTGGAGGATTTTTGGCCTTATGATGACAGTTTCGCGATATCGTCGGGCGTGCCAATCGCTTGACACGCAATGTCGCGATCTATGCGGCGCACCATCCCGGACAGTGCTTTGCCTGCACCGATTTCCCAAGCTTCGTTTACACCTTGGGCGCTCATCCATGCCACGCTTTCGCGCCAGCGCACCGATGATGTGACCTGTTCGATCAAAAGGGTGCGGATGGTGTCAGGATCACTGACCGCCTGAGCGCGCACATTGGCCACCACAGGGATCGACGGCGCGTGGATCGTCACATCTTGCAACGCTTCCGCCATCCTGTCCGCAGCGGGCTGCATAAGCGAGCAATGGAACGGAGCACTGACCGGCAACAAAACCGCACGTTTGGCGCCTTTGGCCTTGGCAATCTCGACCGCGCGTTCAACAGCCGCTTTGTGCCCCGAAACAACCACCTGACCGGGGTCGTTATCATTGGCGGCTTCACAGACCTCATCACCTGCGGCCTCGGCGGCCACCGCTTGCACAGCGGCGAAATCCAACCCCAAAAGTGCTGCCATCGCGCCCACACCCACAGGGACGGCTGCTTGCATCGCCTCTCCGCGGATGCGCAACAGACGTGCTGTATCGGCCACCGAAAAGGCCCCCGCGGCGGCCAGCGCCGAATATTCCCCAAGCGAATGGCCCGCCACAAAGGCGCCACCCGCAATGGAAAATCCTTCGGCCTCCAACGCCCGCACGGCGGCCAATGATGTGGCCATCAGCGCAGGCTGTGCGTTTTGTGTCAGGGTCAGCGTGTCTTGCGCGCCCTCCCAGATCAGGCTGGACAGGCTTTCGCCCAAGGCGTCATCCACCTCTTCAAACACGGCCTTAGCGGCGGGGTATGCATCGGCCAGGGCCTTGCCCATCCCGATGGTTTGCGCCCCCTGCCCGGGAAATAGAAATGCTCGGCTCATATTGGCACTGTCCTTCGCGTTATCTCTTTATTAAGCGCTGGTTTATCCTGCCCCATCTCCCCCTGCAATCCATTCGCACAAATGATGTGCACCGCGTGCGATTGGCCGCAGGCCGCCGAGGGGCTACATATCGTTCAGCACCGACAGGAGACCCGCCATGGCCATCGCCAACACCGCCACACGCTACGGAAGCGTGGCCCGTTTTTTCCACTGGACCATTGCGATTGGTATTTTCACGGTGATCCCCTTGGGGGTGATCGCCCATAACCTCAGCCTTGGCATCAAAGCGGGCACGGCATCGTCTGAAACGATCCAACTGACTGCGACGTTGTTTTCGTTGCACAAGACCATCGGCTTGGTGATCTTTTTCACGGCCCTCGCCCGTATTTTCTGGGCGGTAACGCAACCCAAACCCGCGCCCCTGGCCCGTCATAAAGGGTGGGAACATACTTTGTCGGCTGTGGTGCACTGGCTGCTTTACGGCTCGCTGGTTCTGGTGCCGCTCACGGGTTGGATCCATCACGCATCGACCTCTGGCTTCGCGCCGATCTGGTGGCCGTTTGGCCAATCCCTGCCCTTTGTCGCGCAGACAGCACAGGTGGCCGAGGTGACAGCAAATCTTCATCTGCTTTTTGAACGGGTCATGGTGATCGCGCTGGCCTTGCACATCGCAGGCGCGCTGAAACACCATTTTGTGGACCGCGACGACACGCTGCGCCGCATGGCAGGTGGCGCATGTCTGGAACCGACCACGCAGCCCCATGGCCGCGCCCTTCCGCTGGCAGGTGCGTTGGGCGTTTGGGTGATCGCCCTTGGTATCGGGGGGGCCGCAGGGCTGTATTCCACGTCAGAGGCCGCACAGGTCGACGCGCTGGAACAAGCCACAGGTGAATGGCAGGTCGTCGATGGCACCATCGGGCTGACCATCACGCAGTTCGGCAGTCAGGTCGATGGCGCGTTCGCCGACTGGACCGCCGATATCGCCTTTACCCCGCCCTCAACGCCCGATGGGGCGGACGCAACGGGGCGCGTGACCACGACGATCAATATCCCCTCGCTCCAGCTTGGCTCTGTCACCGATCAGGCCCTTGGCCCCGATTTCTTTGATGCCGATACCTTCCCCACCGCCACTTATGAGGGCACGATCACAGGGGGCGATGATGAAACCTACATGGCCACAGGCACGCTGACGATCCGCGATCAAAGCATGCCTGTCAGCTTCCCCTTCACCATGACGCTTGAGGGCGACACGGCAACCATGTCAGGCACCGTGCGATTGAACCGCATGGATTTTAACATCGGCGCCAGCATGGCCGATGAATCGTCGCTTTTGTTCGGAGTTGATGTGCAGATCGCGCTGACCGCGACCCGCCGCACAGACTAGTTACTGATAGCCCAGTTGCTCGCGCATAAAGGCCAGCGCCACCGACAGCCCGTCAGGGGCAATGCCGTGGGGCGTGCCTTTCATGACATGGGCATAGACGTCTTTGAACTTGGCAGCCTGTAGTGCCTCAACCGCGGCAGGCAGGCTGTCGATGGGCACCACATCATCCTGATCGCCATGCACCAAAAGCACGGGCAGGCGCGATTGCACCTCGTCGGGCAGTTGGTCAGGCTCCAACAGGCGCCCCGAAAACCCCACAAGCCCTGCAATCGGATCTTCGCGGCGCGGGACAACATGCAGCGCCATCATCGTGCCTTGACTGAAGCCCAAGACAACCACCTGCTCGGGCAACAGATCTTCGTCGACCATCACACCGTCCAGAAAGGCGTTCAGATCATCCACGGCGGCCAGCATACCCGCGCGGCTGACTTCCTCGGACGAGCCATCAATCCACGGGATCGGGAACCACTGCCGTCCCATCGGCGCCCCGTCACAGGTTTCGGGCGCATCGGGGCTGATAAACAGCGTGTCGGGCATATGTTCGGCCAGCGGATCGGCCAGACCGATCAGGTCTTGGCCATTCGCACCATAGCCATGCAGAAAAACCACCGCAGATCGTGTTTCGCCAGAAAGCGGTTCGCGCCGCAGTGCTTCAAGTGCTCGTGTCATGTGATGCCTTCCCTGTCCTTTGCCACATGGTAGTAGGCAAAGAGTGCGCGGGCCGCAACCGACCGCCACGGCGACCAATGCGCCGCCATCGCGCGCAGCTCTTTTTCGGTGGGGCGTGCAGGCAGATCAAACAGCACCCGCGTGCTTTCTTGCAAGGCCAGATCACCGGGCGCAAAGACATCCGCACGCCCCAAACTGAACATCGCGTAAATCTCGGCGGTCCAGACACCAATGCCAGGCACGGCCACAAGCGTGTCAATCACCTGCGATGTGGGCGCATCGCGCAACCCGCGATAGTTGATATTCGCTGCGGCCAGGGCCTTGATATAGCGCACCTTCTGGCCACTTAACCCGCAGGCGCGAATCTGGTCCTCGCTGGCCCACATCACCTTGCGCGGGCCCGTCAGCCCCCCTGCGCGACACTTGGCCGAGATCGCGCGCGCCGCAGCCACACTCACCTGCTGGCTGATGATCGCATCCATCAGCGCCAAAAACCCGTCTTTGCGCAGACGCAGCGGCAAAGGGCCAACCGCATCCAGCGCAGGGGCAAAGCGCGGCTCATGGGCCGCCAGCCACGCAGCCCCTTCGGCCACGCAGGCATCACCGGTGATGATCCGCTCGCCCATCTATCTGGCCCGCACCCAATCAAGGGCGGCCTCGATATGTGCCACGCGCGCCACATCGGGTTGCGCGGGCCTGCGGATCATCGCTACCGGCAATCCAAGCACGCTGGCCGCTTCCAGCTTTGAATAACTGGCCTGCCCGCCTGCGTTTTTGACCACCAGCAAATCTACACCAAGCGCTTCAAACAGCGCGACCTCCTGTTTGACCGAAAACGGGGGACGTCCGATAATGAACTCTCCGCCCTCAAACGGGATGGGGCTGGTGGGCGGATCAATCTGGCGCACCAACACGCGGTGCCCTTCAAGGTTTTTGAACTTGGCAAGTGTCTTGCGCCCCGTGGCCAGAAACACGGTCGACGGTGTGCTTAGAAGTCCCGCAACCGCCTCTTCTGTGTCGATTTCGGTCCACAGATCATTTGGCCCCGCCACCCAAGGGTCGCGCAAAAATTGCAGGTATTTCACCCCCTGCTGCGCAGCAACCTGTGCACTGCGGGCCGAAATATTGACCGCAAAAGGATGTGTGGCATCAAGAACATGGGTGATCTTTTCCTTGCGCAGATAGTCCGCAAACCCCTGCGCCGATCCAAAACCGCCAACCCGTGTTGGCAAAGCCAGCGGCATGGCCTCGCGCGTCTCCCCTGCAAGGCTGGCCACCGCAGGCACGCCCATGCGGTGCAATTCGGCTGCAATGCGCCGTCCCTCGCCCGTGCCTGCCAGCAACAAAACCTTCATGCCTGCCTATCCCCTTTGCGCCAGCACGGTGCCTGCGCGGTCAATCACAACCACATCCACCACAACATTCGGCACCATTGCGGCAGCCTTGGCCTGTGCGTGTTGCGCCACCCATTCGGCCATGGGGGCACCGACCAACTCATAGGCGGCCAGTGCGGTGTTGGCTTGGGCGACCTCTGGACGCTCCAGAACCTCTGCAAGGGCCGCAAAATCTACCTGCGAGCGGCCCGAGTGCAAATCCACCGCCCCCTGCGCCAGCTTGGTCATCTTGCCGATGCCCCCGCCGATTGTGATGCGCGGCACGGGGTGTTTGGCCAGATACTTCAAAAGGCCCCCTGCAAAATCGCCCATGTCCAGCATGGCGTGATCGGGCAAACCGTGCATGCCCTGCACCACCTTTTCACTGGTCGCGCCCGTGCAGCCCGCCACATGGGTTAGCTCCTCGGCGCGGGCCACATCAATGCCGCGGTGGATGCTGGCGATCCACGCCGCACAGCTGAAGGGGCGCACAACGCCCGTGGTGCCAAGGATCGACAAGCCCCCTTCGATGCCCAAACGCGGGTTCCATGTTTTCAGGGCAATCTGCGCCCCGTCGGGAATGCTGATGGTGATGCAAACATCTGGAAATTCTGGAAATTCCGCCACAACACCTTGCATCATCTGGCGCGGCACCGGGTTGATCGCAGGTTCGCCCACCGCAATCGGCAACCCCTCTTTGGTGACAGTTCCGACCCCTTCACCCGCCTTGAACGTCACGCCTGTGCCATCCAGATCCACGCGCGCAATCACCAGCGCACCGTGGGTGACATCAGGGTCGTCGCCTGCATCTTTGGTGATGCCCACTTCGGCCCACCCATCGCCTGCCGCATGATGGGCCAGCGGAAACACCGGGGTTTCGCCGCGTGGCAACGTAATACCAACATCCGCGCCAAACGCGCCATCGCGCAGCCGCATCAGCGCCGCCTTCACGGCCGCCGTGGCGCAGGCGCCCGTCGTCCAGCCCCGCCGTAACTCTCCTGTCGGTTTGCGCGCCATCTGCCCTCAATTCCTCACGCCAGACTATACCGCGGTGAACTCTGACGCCAAGCCGCTAACTTGGGTCGTTTTGCGCCCTTCCATCGCGCCGCAGGCCGCGCCATAACAGGCCCATGACGACTCAACTGCCTTCGCATGATTGGCCTCAGCTTCAGCCCGGATGGGTCTGGCTTTGTGGCGCAGGCCCCGGTGATCCGGGGCTTTTGACGCTGCATGCACTGAATGCGCTGCGTCAGGCCGATGTGGTGATCTATGACGCGCTGGTGCAAGAGGCGATTCTGGACTGGGCGCCGCAGGCCGAACATATCTACGCAGGTAAACGCGGCGGCAAACCTTCGGCCAAGCAGCGCGACATCTCGCTGCGCCTTGTCGATCTGGCCCGCGCGGGCAAACGCGTTTTGCGGCTCAAGGGCGGCGATCCGTTTGTGTTCGGACGCGGCGGGGAAGAGGCACAGACCCTCATCCAACACGGCGTGCCCGTGCGTATTATCCCCGGTATTTCGGCAGGCATCGGCGGGCTGGCCTATGCGGGCATCCCCGTCACCCACCGCGATGTGAACCAATCGGTCACCTTCGTGACGGGTCATGACCAGTCGGGCAACACGCCCTCGTCGCTCAATTGGCGCGCCATTGCCCAAGGCTCGCAGGTCATCGTGATCTACATGGGCATGAAGCATATCGCGCGCATCGCGTCGGAATTGATCGCAGGCGGGCGCAGCCCGTCCGAACCTGTGGGCGTTGTCACCACCGCCACCACAGACCAACAACACGTGCTGGAAACCACCCTTGGCACGATTGAGGCCGACATCGCCCAAGCAGGCCTGGAACCACCCGCAATCATCTGCGTCGGCCAAGCCGTGACCATGCGCCAAGTCCTTGACTGGAAAGGCCAAATGATGGGCGAACCTGTGCGCAACCTTGATCCGCTTGGCCGTGGCCGCCCCGCCGAAAGCGCCTGAGCCATGGGCGGCCTGATCTTTGCCGCGCCTTCCTCTGGCAGCGGCAAAACAACCCTGACCCTTGGTTTTCTAAGGGCCGTTTCGCGCAGCGGCGCTGCGATCCGTTCGGCCAAATCAGGACCGGATTACATCGACCCCCGCTTTCATGCCGCCGCATCTGGCCACCCCTGCATTAACCTTGATGCATGGGCCATGACGCCCGACCGTCTGCGCAGTCTGGCCCGTCACAAAGCAGGCGAAACCCTGCTGATCGAAGGGGCCATGGGCCTTTTTGACGGCGCCCCGCCCGACAGTCGCGGCAGCACCGCCGATCTGGCGCGCATCCTTGGTCAACCTGTCGTTCTGATCATCGATTGCGCACGCATGGCAGGGTCGGTCGCGGCGATCTATCATGGGTTCAAGCACCACGACCCGCGCATTTATCTGGCTGGCGTGATTCTCAACAACGTCGGCTCGCCCCGTCACGAGGCGATGTTGCGCCGCGCCCTTGGCGACACGCCTGTGTTCGGCGCGGTGCCGCGGGACACGGGGCTGGCACACCCCTCACGCCACCTTGGTTTGCAGCAGGCAGGTGAACGCGCCGATCTTGACGCATTTCTGGACCACGCCGCCGATATCATGGACGCGCATCTGGAAACCGACGCGCTGCTGCGCCTGTCGATGGAACGCAAGGTGCCCCTTGGCACATCGCACCCCATGCGCCCGCCCGCGCAAACCATCGCCGTGGCCCAGGACCTCGCCTTCGGGTTCTGCTATCCGCATATGCTGGACGACTGGCGCCGCGCAGGCGCTCAGGTCACACCCTTTTCGCCCCTGAATGATGACGCCGTGCCGCCCGCCGATTTCGTCTTTCTGCCGGGCGGCTACCCAGAGCTTCACGCAGGCAAACTGGCCGCCAACTCGAACTTCATGCAAAGCCTTAGAAACGCCGCGCAAACATCTGATATATACGGCGAATGCGGTGGATACATGGCGCTTGGCGAGGGCCTAATCGATGCGGATGGCACGCGCCACCGCATGGCAGGACTGCTTGCGTTAGAGACCTCTTTTGCCGCGCGTAAGCTGCACCTTGGCTACCGCGCCCTGACCACCGATCACCCGCTTTTGCACGGCAGCTACACAGGCCACGAATTTCACTACGCCACGACCCTACGCGCCGACGGCACCCCGCTTTTCAAAGCCACAGACGCCGAAGGCACCGCGCTGCCGCCGATGGGGCTGCGTGCCGCGCGCACCTGCGGCTCCTTTGCGCATATCATCGACGCAGGCTTGCCAGCGTCATAAAACAGGTCTAGCGATCCGCATATGACAGATACATCCAGCCCTTACGTCGACGACCGCCGCGCCAAGCGCAACGTGGCCGTCCTTGTTGCCGCCCAAGCCCTGCTTGGCAGCCAGATCACCATGATCTTTGTGGTGGGTGGGCTGACAGGCCAGATCATGTCACCTATCGCCTGCCTTGCGACCCTGCCCATCTCGCTGATTGTCTTTGGCACCATGACCTCGGCACCGTGGATGTCGAACCTGATGCAAAGCCAGGGACGCCGCACAGGATTCCTTGTTGGCACCTTCGCAGGCATGATGGGGGCCGCCATCGGCGCCTACGCCATCTGGATCGACAGCTTCTATCTGTTCCTTTTTGGCAGTTTCATCACGGGCACCTATATGGCCGCCCAAGGGTTTTACCGCTTTGCCGCCGCCGATACGGCCTCCGACGCCTTCCGCCCCAAAGCGATTTCTTACGTGCTGGCAGGCGGGCTTCTGTCGGCCATCATCGGTCCGCAATTGGTCAGCTTTCTGACCTCGGGCAGCGCCGACAACACCGAGATGCGCTATTTCAGCGTTTATATCGCCGCCGCATTGCTGAACGTCATAGGCTTTGTGATCTTCTTCGGCCTCGACATTCCCAAGCCGCCCAAGGTGGAAAAAGGCGATCTGGGCGGTGGGCGCACACGCGGGCAACTCATGCGCGATCCGCGCATCCTTGTCGCGGTAATCTGCGGGATGGTGTCCTACGGGTTAATGAACCTCGTGATGACCTCCACGCCGCTTGCGGTTGTGGGCTGTGGCTACAGCACCGCGGATGCGGCCAATGTGGTCACGGGCCATGTGCTGGCCATGTTCGGGCCGTCGTTCTTTACGGGCCATCTGATCGTGCGCTTTGGCGTTGAAAAGATCATCGCCACGGGGCTTATCATTCTTGCGGCTGCGGGTGTCGTTGCGCTGCAAGGCATTGATTTGTTTAACTTCTACCTCGCGCTGGTCCTTTTGGGCATCGGTTGGAACTTTGGCTTTATCGGCGCGACAACAATGCTGACCAGCGCCCATTCCCCGGCCGAGCGCGGGCGGATGCAAGGTATGAACGACATGCTGATCTACGGTCTTGTTACCCTCGCCTCGCTGGCCTCTGGCGGGTTGATGAACTGTTCGGGCGGTGATGTCGTTCAGGGCTGGACCGCCGTCAATCTGGCGATGGTGCCGATGCTGGCGCTGGCAGGTGGCGCGCTGATCTGGCTGGTGATGCGCCCCAAAGAAGCGGTCTAAAACCCGCCCGTCAGCGCCTTCCACGTCAGGCCCGCGTTGCGCGCAAAGGGGCTTTCGTCCAGCTTGCCCTCTATCACCCGTTCAGGCACGGCAATCGCGGCCTTTAGCGTGGCCCTGGCCCGCCAGCCCGTGCGCATCACCGCTCTGACATCCGCGGTCTCGCGCCGCAATGGACCGCGCGCGCGGTCCAGATCCGCCAGACCCGACCGCGCCAGATCGACCACGCCCTGCGGCGTGCCATCAATCATCGGCTTACGTTCTGCCGCCTCAAGCGCAGGGATCGCGCGCAACCAGTTGGCCATGCCGACACCGCGCGCATAACCACGCACCGCCGCCTCGTCCTGCGCGCCCATCAGCCGCGCCGCAGTCCACAGCAAAGCCCCAGACGTCGCACCGATGTAATCCTCGAAATGCGCCGCATCCTCAAAGCTGTCTTTGTAGCAATCCCACCGCCGTGCCGCGATCAAACCGTCCAGAACCGTACAGGCCTGCGCATCCAGAACACCCGCCAGCGCATCCACCACATCATGTCGCCGTGCCGTGCCTTTGGCGATCTCCTCCAAAGCATCACGCCACCATTGCAGGCGCATCTCTGCGATCATCGGCTCTTTTGTGACCCAAGGCGCGCGCGACACCTCGACGTTGAACGCAAAGAGCGGGAACAGCACACGCCGCACCGCCACAGGGGCGGCCATCACGGCGGCGAAGCGATCCGCATCCCCGCGTTCCACCAGCGCAGCGCAGGCCTCAAAGCTCACGGGCGCCACCCCGCAAGAGCCTTCGAAGGCTCTTGCCCCCGCGATTTCGAAATCGCGGCCACCGCCCAAACGCCCGCGTCACACATCGCGCACCAGCTTCCAGTTCACCGCATCCAGAAGTGCTTCGAAACTCGCATCTACGATGTTCGCGCTGACCCCCACGGTCGACCAGCGCCGCCCTTGGCTGTCCTCGCTGTCGATGATCACCCGCGTCACCGCCTCTGTGCCGCCATCGGTGATCCGCACTTTGAAATCCACCAGCCGGATATCGTCGATCAGCGTCTGATAAGGCCCCAAATCCTTGGCCAGCGCCTTGGCCAGCGCGTTCACGGGGCCGCGGTCGCTGCCGGTGTCGTCCATGCTTTCACTGACCGACAGCATCTTGTCGTCGCCCACTTTCACAACCACCACGGCCTCTGACAGGCTGACCATCTGGTCGTATTTGTTCTTGCGCCGCTCGACCGTCACCTTGTAGCGCTTGACCTCGAAAAACTGCGGCAGCTGCCCCAATTCGTCCCGCGCCAGCAGCTCAAAGCTCGCCTGCGCCGTGTCATAGGAATAGCCCTGCGCCTCGCGCGCCTTCACCCGCTCCAGAATACGGGCCAGCGCGGGATCGCCTTTGGCGACCTGAAGCCCCGCATCGGCCAGCCGCTTGCGCAGGTTGCTTTGCCCCGCCTGGTTCGACATCGGCACACTCCGCGCATTGCCCACGCGGGCGGGATCGACGTGTTCATAGGTGCTCGGGTCTTTGAGAATTGCACTCGCGTGCAACCCCGCCTTATGGGCAAAGGCTGAGGCCCCCACAAAGGCCGCCTGCCGCGCAGGCACGCGGTTCAAAATATCATCCAAAAGCCGCGAGGCGCGCGTCAGCCCCTCCAGCGCCTGTGCCGTCACACCTGTTTCAAACCGCTCTGCATAGGCGGGTTTCAGCGCCAAAAGCGGCAGCAAGGTCGTCAGATTGGCGTTGCCGCACCGCTCGCCCAGACCATTCAGCGTGCCTTGGATCTGCCGTGCGCCCGCATCCACCGCGGCCAAGGCATTGGCCACTGCGTTTTCTGTATCATTATGCGTGTGAATACCCACATGATCGCCCGAAACCCCTGCCGCAATCACCGCGCGTGTCGCCTCCGCAACCGCGGCTGGCAACGCCCCACCGTTCGTATCGCACAACACCACCCACCGCGCGCCAGCGTCATAGGCCGCTTTGGCGCAGGCCAGCGCATAGTCGGGATTGGCGGCAAATCCGTCAAAGAAATGCTCGGCATCAAAGAGCGCCTCACGCCCCTGCGCCACGATATGCGCAATGCTGTCGCGGATGCTGTGCAGGTTCTCCTCAAGGCTCACGCCCAAGGCCTGCGTCACGTGATAGTCATGCGCCTTGCCCACCAGACACACCGCTAGCGTGCCCGCATTCATGACCGCCGCCAGCACGTCGTCATTCTCGGCCGAGCGGCCCACCCGCTTGGTCATCCCAAAGGCGGTCATGGTGGCCCGCGTCGCAGGGGCCGCCTCGAAAAACTCGCTGTCCGTGGGGTTCGCCCCGGGCCAGCCGCCTTCGATATAGTCCACGCCCAGCTGATCCAGCACCTGCGCGATGCGCTGCTTTTCGGAGGTGCTGAACTGCACCCCTTGGGTCTGCTGCCCGTCGCGCAGCGTGGTGTCATAGATGTAAAGGCGTTCGGTCATTTACCCGCTCCAACTGGCGCGTGCTTTGCACGTGCCGCGCCCGACCGCCCCCATGGGCGGGCGCACACGCCCCCCCGCGGTCTGGCACGTCACTTTGCGTCGCATCATTTCAACGCCTCCAACTTCGCTGCATCAAATGCAGGTCCCGTTTTCAACGCAACACCGTCTTTCGACATCTGAACCTCGACGCCCGCATCCAACAACGCCGCTTTCAATGCATCCACCGCCGCGAAATCCTTGCTCGCCATCGCCGCGGCACGCACTGTCGCAAACCGTGCCTCAAACTCGCTCAAATCGACTGTGTCACCTGCCGACAAATCCAAACCGACCATCATCGCCGCCGCCTTCAGCCCAGCGCCATCGCCTGCGCCTGCCAGCTTGTGCATCTCGGCAATCGCGCCTGCCGTATTCAAATCATCCGACAGCGCAGCGACCACCGAAGCAGGCACATCCCCCGCATCCGCATCGCCCACAATCTCGGCCCATTTGCCCAAGCATTTCACAGCACTCGCAGCCTTCTCAGCCGTCCAATCCATCGGCTTCCTGTAATGCGTGCTCAGCATCACGAACCGGATCACCTCGCCCGGCACGCCCTGATCCAGCAGGTCTTTCACCGTAAAGAAATTGCCAAGGCTCTTGGACATCTTCTTGCCCTCGACCTGCAACATCTCGTTGTGCATCCACACTTGTGCAAAATCATGACCCGAACAGCGCGACTGCGCGATCTCGTTCTCGTGGTGCGGAAATTGCAGATCGTTGCCACCCCCGTGAATATCAAAGGACGGCCCCAGCAGATCATGCGCCATAGCCGAACACTCGATGTGCCAACCGGGCCGCCCGCGCCCCCACGGGCTGTCCCAACCAGGGGTGCCCGCATCCGAAGGCTTCCACAGCACAAAATCCATCGGATCACGCTTGTAGGGCGCCACTTCCACACGCGCACCTGCAATCATATCATCGACAGATCGTCCCGACAGCGCGCCATATTCTGCATAGCTGCTCACGGAAAACAGCACATGGCCCTCGGCCTCATACGCATGGCCCTTGGCGATCAACCCCTCAATCATCGCCACCATCTGCGCGATATAGGCCGTAGCCCGCGGCGCGGCATCAGGCTCCAACGCGCCCAACGCGCCCATGTCGTCCAGAAACCAGCCGATGGTCTCATCCGTGATCTCGCCAATGGCGCGCCCGGTCTCGGCCGCTTTGGCGTTAATCTTGTCGTCCACATCGGTGAAATTGCGCACATAGGTCACATGATCTGCGCCGTAGGTATGGCGCAACAACCGATACAGCACATCAAACACCACCACAGGCCGCGCATTGCCCAGATGCGCGCGGTCATAGACGGTGGGTCCACAGACATACATGCGCACATTTTCTGGGTCCAAAGGGGCAAATGCCTCCTTGCGGCGGGTCTTGGTGTTATAGAGCGTGATGGTCATGTCAGACGTTCCGTTTTGGCTTGCAGCGCGGCTTATCACCCTGCCCCGATTGCGCCAACCCCCCGCTTGCGGCACAGTGGCCCCATGCAAACCGCCCATGACATCTGCGCAGCCCAGCCAGGCGCCACATACGATCAACCCTTTGGCCCCGAAACCCATACCTACAAAGTGGGTGGCAAGCTCTTCGCGCTATGGAAAACCGATGGCATCAGCCTCAAAGCCGCCGATCCCGAACAGGCTGCATTCCTCATTGACATCGGCGTGGCCAAACCCGCCCCCTACCTCAAACGTGGCGGCTGGATGTGGATCGCTTGGGACAGCTTCCAAGACACAGACGATCTGCGTGCGCGGCTGACCACCAGCTATGCCACCATCCGCGCAAGCCTGCCCAAGAAGGTCCAAGCCAGCCTATGACACAGCCGCTCTATTTCCACGGCATCCCCGGCGCCGCAGCAGAGGTGGCCCTTGCAGGCCACGCCCCCACAGATTTCGGCACCCTATCGACCCACAATGGCCACCTGATCGCCTTTTCACTTGGGGCGCACCGCGCCCTGACCTACGCCGCGGCATACCCTGACCGCGTGACCCAGATCACGCTCATATCCCCCGCAGCCCCCATCCGCACCCCTGCCGATCTGCACGGCGTGGCAGGCGCGCCCGTGTTCAAAGCAGCTCGCTCCCCCCTTGGCCTGCGTGGCCTGCATCTGGGGCAATCGCTGTTTTTGCGCGCAGCCCCTAACCGCTTCCTCGCGATGCTCTTCCAAGATACCTGCTCAGCCGATCAAAGCTTTGCGGCAGGCCACCAATCACAACTGATCAGCGTTCTGCGCGACAGTCTACTGTATCACGGCCCCGCCTACCGCGCGGCCCTGACGGCATATGTCCAAGACTGGTCCGCGCTTTTGCCGCAGATCACAGCGCCCGTGACCCTGCACCACGGCACCGCTGATACATGGGCGCCCATACGCATGGCAGATCAACTGATGAAGGCATTGCCCAATGCCGTGCTGCACCGCCACGAAGGCCTGGGCCACTACAGCACCTACAAGGCGGTGCTTACGAAATGCCTTCTGGCCGCACAGGCTCCCGCCTGATTTCAAACCCCTCCCGCCCGATGATCTGCTTGGCCGCATCCCGCCCAAGGTTGGCGATAGACACCTCTTGCGTAACGATCGGCTGCAACTGTGGCGCGGTGAACAGATGCAAACAGGCCTGATCGGGCTAATACGTCGGAAACAGCGGGTGCATCGGGCACCCCTCGCGCGAAAAATCGGTTACAGGATCGGTGCATATGGCCGAAAGCGGCTCTACCTCCGCCGCTTTCGCGCAGGACAGCCGTTTGCGCAGGTCCGTGTCATCCAGACCCACGCGGTCGGGGTGCAGCCGCGCGTCCGCATCATAAAGCACTTGCAAGGCACGCCGTGCGAACGCCTGGTCATGGGTGGGCTGGCGGCTGGTCACAGCAATCTGCACATAGGTCTCAATCGCGGCCATGATCGTCTGATTCTCTGATGTGTTACCAAAACCTTACACCACCGAACGTCTGACGCAGTGCCATACCGTGAGCAGACGCTAGGCCATACGTTGCGTGGCAGCGATATTTTCGCTTAACCCTAACAAATTGTTACCATTTTCAGGGCGGGACTTGACGCAACAGCGGTTTTTCGGCCCCATCCCCCCATGAAACCCTCGCACCGCATATCAACTCTTACCGGCGGCGGCTCGGACGGGTGGGACGTGTTCTACCGCGCCCGCGCCATGATCGCCGCCGGCACGCCCGTGACCGAGCTGACAATCGGCGAACACGACATCCGCACACACCCCACCATTCTGGACGCGATGCACCGTTCGGCCCTGTCAGGACATACAGGATATGCGATGGTGCCAGGCACCCAACATCTGCGCGACACCGTGGCCGCGCGGATCGCGCAGCGCACTGGCGTGCCAACGACAGCCGCCAACATCATGATCACACCCGGTGGGCAATCCGCACTCTTCGCGGCACATCACGCCACCTGCGACGACGGAGATATCGCCTGCTACATTGATCCGTATTATGCGACCTACCCGGGCACAATCCGCGCCGTGGGCGCCGTGCCAAAAGCAATTGTCACAACTCCCGACACCGCCTTCCAACCCACTGAAAAGGCGTTGGAAAATTGCGCAGGCGCGCGCAGCTTGTTGATAAATACGCCAAACAATCCCACAGGTGTTGTCTATTCCGGCCAGACCCTGAAGCATATCGCCCAAGCAACCCGCGACCATGACCTCTGGCTGATCTCGGACGAGGTGTATGACACCCAGATCTGGGAGGGCACGCATCTGTCACCCCGCGCCCTGCCGGGCATGGCAGACCGCGTCTTGGTGGTGGGGTCAATGTCGAAAAGCCACGCCATGACAGGCAGTCGCGTGGGGTGGGTCTGTGGCCCTGCGCCGATCATCGAGCATATGATCACCTTGGCCACCCACACCACCTACGGTGTGCCTGGCTACATTCAGGATGCCGCCGTCTTTGCCCTAACTGCGCGCCCCGAACTTGAGGCCGAGGTGGCCGCCCCCTTCAAGCGCCGACGCGCCATCGCCATGGACCTTTTGGGGCAGCAGACGATTATAAAAGCGATCCCCAACGGCGGCGCGATGTATCTGATGCTCGATATCCGCGCAACAGGCCTGAGCGGCGAAACCTTTGCCAATGCCCTTCTTGAAACCCACCACATCGCCACCATGCCCGGCGAAAGCTTCGGCACCGCCGCCGCTGGCCACATACGTGTGGCCATGACCATAGATGACACAGCCTTCAAAGCGGCATTACGCCGTCTTTTGACCTTTGCGCAGACCCTCGCATCCTGACCCAAAATCATTCCAGAATGATTTTTCGCCAGCAGATTTTTCCTGAAAAATCTGCACACTAGATGGAGAACCGAATGACCTTTCGTGCGATGCATCGCCCCTTCAACCCTTTTGTTTTGGCCAATGCCTGGGACGCGGGGTCTGCCAAAATGCTGCAGGCCTTGGGGGCGCAGGCCATTGCCACATCAAGTGCTGCCCAGGCCTTCACACTTGGGCGGCCTGACGGCGGCACCATCAGCCGCGACGAAGCCTTGGCCCATGCACAAGACCTGATTGCGGCTGTCGGGATCCCTGTCTCGGGTGATTTTGAAAACGGTTTTGGTGACGCCCCCGACACATGCGCCGAAACCGTGCGCCTGTCTGCCGAAATTGGACTGGCCGGTATCTGCATCGAAGATATCGCCTTCCCTGCTGGCACCCCCTATGATCCGAAGCTTGCCGCAGAGCGGATCAAAGCGGCTGCAGCCGCAGCCCGTGCCGCGCCGCAGGATTTCTTTCTGGTGGCCCGCGCAGATGGTATCATGACCGGTCATTATGACATCACCGAAGCCATTGCCCGCATTCAGGCGTTTGAGGCTGCAGGAGCTGACGGCGTCTATGTGCCATTGCCCAAGACAATGGACGACCTGACGCGCATCTGTGCCAGTGTTTCCATCCCTGTAAACGCTTTGGCTGCAGGTCCGTTCGCACGCTACACGCTTTCTGATTTTGCAAAAGCAGGTGTTGCGCGGGTCTCCTTGGGCTCGGCGTTGGCGCGCGTCACACACCACGCCATCCATGACGCGGCCGCCGCCATTTTTGGCGACGGCACGTTTATTCCTTTGTCACACGGCATGGCGGGCGACGCGGTAGACGCCCTTTTGACTGCTCAGAAACGATAGTTGAGTTTGACCTGAGCGGTGGTGGCCCGCACGTCGATGCCACTGCCATCAAAGTCGTCGAAGTCATGGTAGAGCACCTCTCCCCCCACGGTAATCGTATCGGTGATGAACTGCTCATACCCCGCACCAATGAAATAACCGTCATCGCTGCCGATATCGCTGGTGTCGGCCTGCGCCCATCCACCCGTGCCATAGATCAAACTTTCGCCCAGATCATAGCCCCCACGCAGCTTAAGGCGCAGCACGCTATCAAGGTCTGTGGCACCGCCGATGTCGATATCAGTCACGTCGAAATCCAAGCCACCGCCAACGACCCAATTCCCAAGGTCGAGATCATAGCCAAGGCTAAGACCGCCGACCAGACCATCGCCGTCCAGATCAGCCGCACCGCTGGTGCCGACATCGCCGTAGCCAAGCTGCAGGCCGCCGTAGAATCCCGACCAATCACCACTGGCCGCAACAGGCACAGGTGCGGGTTGGATGGGGGTGTCCTCGATCGGCGCGTCGATTGAGCCTGCCTGCGCGCCCCCCACCATTGCCGTTAAAGCCAATGCGCCAATGATTGCACGGGGTTTCATGTGTTGAAACGTCATCTGTCGTTCTCCTTTGGATGCGTCTCGCGCCCTGTTGCGCGACACGTGTCACAGGCTGATCACCCCGTTTTGAATTTGTCCGATCACAGTTTTTTGACGCTCGGCGGACGCCCGAAATGCGTGCGGAAAACGCGACAATCGTGCAACCCCGCGCAGCGTTTCGCCCATCACAACCGCCATGCGGCAGATGTCTGCGCAGTCAAAGACGGTCGGCAACACTTTGCTTTGCCGCGCGGCCAAGCACGGCGGCGGCAATCTGAATGAGTGCAAGGGCATGTGGCTGTCAGCTGGAAGTGGATAACCCGTTCCTCAATTATCCATCTCGGGTGCCCTTGGCCTGCCGCGCTTTTTAGGTATTTTAAGCAACAATGAAGCAAGGGGTTTTGCGATGAACATCAAAGGTGCAAGCTGCATTGTAACGGGGGGCGCGTCTGGCCTTGGCTTGGCCACGGCCAAAGGTTTTTTGGCGGCAGGGGCCGAGGTGCTTTTGCTGGATCTTGACCCAAAAGGGGCGCAGGTTGCCGCGCAGATCGGTGCGCGGTTTGCACAAACCGATGTAACGGATGACGCCAGCGTGCAGACCGCGCTTGCCGATCTTGAGAAACTGGACGTCGCGGTCAATTGCGCCGGTATTGCGACGGGTGAAAAAACCGTGGGCCGTGACGGGGCGCATCAACTGGCGTCCTTTCGGCGCACGGTGGATATCAACCTTGTAGGCAGTTTCAACGTGGCACGCCTTGCAGCCGCCAAAATGGCGCAAAATGACGGCCCCATGCGGGGTGTTGTGATTAACACCGCCTCCATCGCCGCTTTTGACGGGCAAAAGGGCCAAACCGCTTATGCAGCCTCTAAAGCCGGTATTGCGGGACTATCACTTCCGATGGCCCGCGATCTGGCCAGCTTGGGGATCCGCGTGATGGCCATTGCACCGGGGATTTTTCGCACGCCCATGCTGGAGGGTCTGGGAGAAGATATCATGGATGACCTGGCAGCCGATGTCACATTTCCCAAACGCTTGGGGGACCCGGCCGAATTTGCACGCCTGGCGCAGTTTATCATCGAATGTGACTATCTGAACGGCGAGGTCATTCGCCTTGACGGCGCCTTACGCATGCCTTGATCCGCATCAAAGCCGGCACGGCGGCCACCTGATATCGTTTTTGCAGGAGGCCCGCTATGCCAGCGACATCAAAACGTGCTTTGCAAGAGATAACGGTCAAGGAATACCAGAAACTTCAAAGCCTGATCGACGCAATCAGCAGCACCGAGGCGCAGAAAAAAGACAGTGATGATATATCCATCAAGGATATCATCGCGCACCGCGCCCGTTGGATCACCTTGTTCATGGGATGGTATGCGGACGGGCAAGCCGGCAAAGACGCGGCCTTCCCTGCCGCGGGCTATAAATGGAACGCGTTGCCGCGCTACAATGCCGATTTGCGTGCCAAACAAGCCACTGTGGATTGGCCGCAAGCCAAGCAGATGTTCGCCACGGCCCATGAAACACCTTTGCTGTTCATAACCAAATTGCCGGAAAGCGCGCTTTATGGCGGCCCGATGAAGGGGGCGAAAAATACATGGACCACAGGCCGTTGGGCCGAAGCCGCAGGACCCAGTCACTACCGATCTGCGGCAAAATACATCCGTGCCAGACGCCGCGCTTTGGCCTGAAAGGCTAAGCCGCCCGCTCTTTCATTGTTGCACAAATACCTGCGCCGCAGGCGGCGTGACCTGCGATGTCGGGTGCACCCTAGCTTTCGGATTTTTCGGCCAGATCCAGCCACTCTTCTTCTGCCGCGGCCAGCTTGTTTTGCCGCTCGACCAGCCCCTCGGTGGCTTTGGCGAACTTCACAGGTTCTGCGGTATAAAGGTCGGGTTGCGCCAGATAGTGTTCCAGCTTCGCAATCTCGGCCTGCAGGCGCTCCATCTCAGCGGGCAAGGCCTCTAAGCGATGCTTTTGTGTGAATGACAGGCCCGATGGTTTTTCGACCGCTTTTGGTTTGTCTTGCGGTTTGGGGGTCTTTGTTTGGGCCATCTGTGCCGCAGCTACCTCTTGGCGCTGTTCTTGGTAATCGCTCCATCCGCCAGCATAGGCCGTGGCCCGGCCATCGCCTTCCATTGCGATGGTTGTTGTGGCGACGCGGTCCAGAAAATCCCTGTCGTGGCTGACCAGCAGGACCGTTCCGTCGTAATCACCCAAAAGGTCTTGCATCAGGTCCAGCGTTTCAACATCCAGATCGTTGGTCGGTTCGTCCAAGACCAACAAGTTCGACGACCGCGCCATGATTTTCGCCAAAAGGAGCCGCGCTTTCTCACCGCCCGACAAAGACCGCACAGGCGCGCGCGCCTGACGTTCGTCAAACAAAAAGTCCTTGAGATAGCCGACCACATGGCGCGGGTTGCCCTGCACCATCACCTGATCGGCTTTGCCCGACACCCGCATATCCTTGTCCCCTGTCAGACTGTCCCAAAGGGTCATGTCAGGATCCAACTGTGCGCGGCTTTGATCAAAAACCGCCAATTCCAGATTGGTGCCCATTTTCACCGATCCGCTGTCAGGTGTTTCGTCGCCGATCAGCATTTTGAGCAGCGTTGTCTTGCCTGCGCCGTTTGGACCCACAAAGGCCACGCGGTCCTTGCGGTGCACTTTTATCGAAAAATCATCGAGGATACGTTTTTCGCCGTAAGCCTTTGAAATTCCCACCGCTTCAATGACTTTCTTGCCAGATGTCGGCCCGGCCTCTAGCGTCATCGCGGCGGCCCCCTGACGGCGGATCATGCTGGATCGTTCTGCGCGCAGCTCTTGCAGCGCACGCACCCGCCCTTGGTTACGTTTGCGCCGCGCAGAGATGCCTTCTACGGCCCATTTGCCTTCCGCCTTGATCAAGCGATCAAGCTTGTGGCGCTGCATGTCTTCGTCTTCCCAGGTCTTGTCGCGCCATGCCTCAAACGCATCAAACCCCTTTTCCTGGCGTCGCACCGCGCCGCGATCGATCCATAGGGTGGCTTTGGTCAAGGCCCGCAAAAAGGCGCGGTCGTGGCTGATCAGCACATAGGCTTTACGGGTTTGTTTTAGCTCGGCCTCAAGCCAGTTGATCGCTTCGATATCCAGATGGTTCGTGGGTTCGTCCAGCAGCATCAGATCGGGCGCTTCGGCCATCAGCTTGGCCAGCGCCGCGCGTCGGCGTTCACCGCCCGAGGCTGTGTTAACATCGCCTGCAGGATCAAATTTTAACCCTTCCGCTACCATTTCGACCTTGTACATCTCGGACGGATCAAGCCCGCTGGTGGCGTAATCCCCAAGCGTGGCAAAGCCCTCCATCGTTGGGTCTTGTTCCATATACCCCACGCTAAAGCCCGGCGGCACCACACGGTCGCCTGTATCGGGTTCCACCAATGCGGCCATGACCTTCATCAAGGTGGATTTACCCGATCCGTTGCGCCCCACAAGCGCCACACGGTCGCCTTGCTGAACGATCAGGGACAGATCAGAAAATACGGGTTCGCCGCCAAAGGTCAGCGAAATGTCGGAAAGCTGTAATAGGGGTGCGCGTGCCATGAGCTGCAGCTAGAGGGCCACCACGCGCCCGTCAAGCACTAGCCCTGCCATGCCATCAAAAGACGGCGGCGATTTTCGGGAATTGCGTCGATTTCAAGGGCGGTAAAAATATGGGTTGTCTGCATTTGCGTGTCTTGCACCGCATGGTCACCAACCCAACCGCCCATCATCAGATAGGTACGCAACAAGGGCGGAAGCGGCGTGTTTTGCGCGCCTTCTATCAGCGGCAAGGCAACCGCGTCAGCGGATTTGATCTTGGGCCTGAGAGCAGCTGGCCCCAAATGACGCGCGTTCAGGCGTGACAGCGCGGCGCTGTGGCGTGTGGCATCCGCGCCCGCAAAGCTGGAACAGCCAAAGATCAATGCGACGTCTAGCTGATTGACAATCTGGGCCAAAGCCCCCCACGCCAAACGCAAGACATCGGGGTCTGTAGTGTCAGGCTCGACACAGACGCGGCCCAGTTCCAACAGCGGTTTTTGAATGACGGCCAATGGAGCCAGATCATAAAACTGCGCCGAATAACTGCTCTGCGCGGCCTGGGCCCCATTGGCCAGAACCAATGCGCGAAACCCGCCAACGACCGCGCCATTGCGCTGATCGCGCACGGCAAAATGGCGACATGCGGTATCAAAGCGGTCTTGATCAATTCCCGGGCGGCCGAAAAAGGCACGATGGCGCAGGCGCTGCACATCACGGATCGCATCTGGGCTGTGCGCCTCTTGGACGATGTAGCGTTGCGTGATTTTCGCCTGTGCCGTCACAGTGATGTGTCCTTTGTTCATCGCGCTTTGCACCACCGGCCCCTTGGTGATTGCCGATCTGACCCTATTTAGTGTTGCACACAAGGTCACGCCCTTAGCAAGCATTGGGATGACCAAGGCACCAAGATACGGGCAAAAAAGGAGACGGTATGGATAAAGTCGTCAAATCAGACGCCGAATGGCGTGCGCAACTGGACGATCTGGCGTTCAAAGTGCTGCGCAAACACGGCACCGAACGCGCAGGCACGCATGATGATTTCCCCAAAGAGCCCGGCACATATATGTGCAAGGGCTGTGGTGCGCCGCTGTTCGATCAGGCCCATAAGTTTGAAAGCGGCACAGGCTGGCCATCGTTCTATCAGCCGCTGGACGGTGAAATGGTTGGCGAAAGTCAGGACAACAGCTTTTTCATGCGCCGCACAGAAGTGCATTGCAATCGCTGCGACGGGCATCTGGGGCATGTCTTTCCCGATGGTCCAAACCCGACAGGCCTGCGCTATTGCATCAATGGCGTCGCTTTGGAGTTTGAGCCTGAGGACGATTAGACAATGCTTGGCGGGGGGCTGCCCCCGCCAACACCGTTATCCGTCGGGGTTCAGCACCGTGCCCGCATCAAAGCGTCCAAGGTTGCCAAGCAACTGGCGCAGGAACGTCACGCCTTGGACATTGCTGTCGGTCACGCGTCTGGAAATCGGAACAACTTTGCCGTCTTCAAGGGTGAAGCGTTCGATATTGGCGACAAAATCCGCATCATCAAACGTGATCGCAACGACCTGACGATCAATGGGCCGGGGCTGTTGATAGGCAAAGTATCTCCAGCGGCTTGCCACATAGTAGAGGCCTGCGTCGTTGGTCACACCGCCCGCTGTGGGGGGACCAACAAGTTCGATCACGGAATCGCGGATATCAACACCCACCAGCACCTCGGCCAGTTCCGCATCGGTCGGCGCATAGCCGTGATTGCGAAATTGTGCGGCACATGCAGCCAAGCTGATGACAACCCCGCCGATAAGAATTGCTTTTGCGATCCGCGCCTTTAGTCGTGTCATTGTGCCGATCATGCCCCTGCCCTTGGCCTTTGCTTGGCTCAGGCTTATAGAACGCGCACGATGTGTTCAAGAATGGAAAGATGCCCCATGACCTCTGCCCCGACACGATTGCGTTTGGCTGATCTGGCGTCACGCAAACCAACACGTTTCAACATCGCCCCCACGGGTGCCGCGCTTGCGGCCCTCCAAGAGATGTTTGAGGTCGATGATCTGCGCAAGTTGCGGTTTGAGGGGCACATCAGTCCGCAAGGCAAGCGCAACTGGTTTTTGTCTGCCCATCTGGGCGCCACGGTGGTGCAACCTTGCGTGAGCACCTTCGCGCCTGTGACCACGCGGATCGAAGAAGAGGTCGAGCGGCTTTACACAGACACCCCCCCCGAAGTCGAAGACGCCTCGGAGATCGAAATGCCCGAAGACGACCGCATCGAGGCCTTGCCCGAAGAGATTGATCTGATGGCAATTTTGTCAGAGGCGCTGGCCTTGGCGATCCCGGCGTTTCCACGCGCGGAAGATGCCCCTGCCGTTGAGATCAGCGTCACCGAGCCCGGCAAAGAGGCGATGACAGATGATGATGCCAAGCCCTTTGCGGGCTTGGCAGATTTGCTGAAGAAAAGCGACGAAACCTAACGGCGCGCACAGGATTGCGCCCTAGCCTACCGTCACCCACCGCAGGATAAAGAAGTTGTCGGGGCGTTGCGTAAGCGAGATATTGTCCCGCGCGCCCCAAACAAGCGGCTGCACATAAAGCGGCACATAGGCCTGTTCGTCCTGCAAAATCTGCGCAACCTCATCCAACATCGCCTGACGCTTGGTATCGTCAATCTCGGATTGAATCATCGGCAGCAGTTCGTCCACACGTGCGTTCGAAAAGTCCCCGAAGTTCCAGCTGCCCAGTTTCTTTTCGGTGTCCGGCGTATGGGCCAAAAAGCGCACAGGGTGTTCTGCGTCAAACGTGCCTGGCGACCAGCCAAGCAGATACATGTCAAAATTATCTTCACGCAGTTCGGCCCAATAGCCGCGCACAGGCATCGCCTCCAGCTCGGCTGAAATGCCGATTTGCGCCAGCATCGACACCACCGCCTGACACACGGCTTCGTCGTTCAGATAGCGGTCATTGGGGCATTTGAGACCAAATGAGAACCCATCCGCATAGCCCGCCTCGGCCAGAAGTGCTTTTGCACCCTCGACGTCAAAGGCGGGGCGATCGGCCAATGCAGATGTGTAGCCGCGCATCGCGGGGCTGACCAACTGGCTGGCAGGTTCGGCGTTGCCGCGCATGATTGTCTGCAAAATCGCTGGCACATTGATCGCGTGGGCCACGGCTTTGCGCACGCGCACGTCCTGAAACGGGTTTGGTGCGCCTGCATCGGCGGCGTATTTCAAACTGTCGGCGGCATGCGGGAACCCAAGCATAATGACACGCGCCTCGATGCCTTGGATCACATCAACGCCGTCCGCACCTTGCAAGCGCGCCGCATCCTGAATGGGCACAGGGTTGATCATATCCACATCGCCCGCCAGCAGCGCAGCAACAGCCGTGGCCGAGTTCTGGATCGGGGTGAATTCCGCACGGGTAATGTTGTGCTCTGCCTCGCCCCACCAAGTGGCATTGGGTTCCAGCACCGTTTTCAGACCGGGCTGGCGTTCAACCAACTGGAACGCGCCTGTGCCATTGGCATTGAGCGTGGCAAAATTCTCGCCCTCTTTGGTGGGCGCCACCACGTCATTTTCAGCGGCCCACCCGCTGTCCATGATCATCCAGTTGGCAATACTATCAGGGAAGATCGGATTTGGCGCCGTGGTCATGATATCAACGGTGAAGTCATCGACGACCTTAACCTGCGACACAGGGGCAAACCAGCTGGCCGTGTCCGCGGTTTCAGAACTGGCGCGCTGATAGCTAAAAAGGACATCTTCGGCCGTAAACGCCTGCCCCCCGTGGAAGGTGACCCCTTCGCGCAGTGTAAAGCGCCAGCCCTCGCCATCTCCGATGGGTTCCCAAGAGGTCGCAAGCGCCGGCTCAACCGCCATATCTTTGCCGCGCCGCACAAGCCCTTCGTAAACATTGTTCAAAAAGCCAAGAACAGGGGCCGAATTGACGGCATGGGGGTCCATTGTCTGCGGATCGGTCGTGCCCGCCCACTTGAAGGTTTCGGCCTGCACTGGCGCGGCCGTGCAAAGCGCGATCAGCGATGCAGCACTCAGGGATTTCATGGAATAACGCATGTTTCAGGATCCTTTGATCTGTCGGCGGGACTGTCCCGCATGCAGGTGAGGTTAGCCTGTCTTTCGGCGTCTGCCACAAAAATGGCGATGCAACGCGCAGACAAATGTAAAAATGCTTGCGCTTATGGGGGGTTTGGCTGTAGGTCGCGGCTCTGAGATATACCAATCCGATCAAACGGGGCTGGACAGTGCGGCGGGAATCCCTTAGCTGCGCCGCACACGCACCACAACAGACACCTAAGGGCACCAAATGGTCCCCTGCAAATACCTGAGGTTGAGACATGGCTGTCCCCCAGAATAAGATTTCAAAATCCCGTCGCAACAACCGTCGCGCACATGACGCTTTGACGGCTGCGAATCCGAACGAATGTTCGAACTGTGGCGAACTCAAGCGCCCGCACCACGTTTGTGCAGCTTGCGGCCACTATGACGACAAAGAAGTGGTTGCACTGGTCGACGAAGTTGAGTTGGATGAAGACGACGCGGCGTAAGCTGCTTCCAACAACCAACTTAATGTGAGGCGCAATGCCAGCAGACCACCCGATAGATCACAGCGGTTTGGCCGCTAACCAAGTGACATCTGGGTCCGCAAAGCGCAGCACGACCATTGTATCGGTTGACGCCATGGGTGGCGATAACGGGCCCGCAACGGTTGTTGCGGGTCTTGCACGTTGCATGCACAAAGACCCTGACCTGCGGTATATCCTGCACGGGCCCGAGAACGTGTTGCGGCCCTTGGTGGAAAAGCGGAAACTGGGGGATGTGGTTGAAATCCGTCACGCCGAAGCCGTGGTTCAGATGACAGACAAGCCAAGCCACGTCATGCGGCACGGCAAAAACACCTCTATGTGGTCGACGATTGATGCGGTGCGCAATGGCGACGCGGACGTTGCGGTGTCTTGCGGCAACACAGGCGCGTTGATGGCCATATCGATGATCCGCCTGCGCAAGGTTGAGGGCGTCAATCGCCCTGCCATTGCCTGCCTTTGGCCGTCGCGCAGCAAGGGCGGTTTTAACGTCATGTTGGATGTCGGCGCTGATATCCGCGCTGATGAGCATGATTTGCTGCAATACGCATTGATGGGCGCGTCTTACGCGCGCAACGGTCTGGGCCTTGCGCGGCCGCGCATCGGTCTTTTGAACGTCGGCACCGAAGAACACAAGGGCCGTGCAGAACTGAAGGTTGCCAACACACTGATCGGCCGCGCCGCGAAACGTGCCGATCTGGACTATGTGGGATTCGTTGAGGGCGGTGATATTCCATCAGGCCGTGTGGACGTGATTGTCACCGACGGGTTTACTGGCAATGTCGCACTCAAAACAGGGGAAGGCACCGCAAGCCTGATCCGCGATTTTCTGAAAGAAGCGTTCAAACATACCCCCCTGTCGCGTCTAGCCGCTCTTTTGGCCCTCACATCTCTGCGCCGTTTGACCAAACGGATTGACCCGCGCCGCGTAAATGGCGGTGTCTTTCTTGGTCTGAACGGCACGGTCGTGAAGTCGCATGGCGGTGCAGACGCCCTTGGCATAGCCTCGGCCGTACATCTGGCCAGCACTTTGGCAGAATCGGGCTTTACCGAACGGCTGGCCGCACGAATTGCCAGCGCCAATGAATTGATCGCTGATATGGACAAAGAGGACACCTGACCCCCATGACCACCCGTGCGATCATAAAAGGCGTTGGCCACTATCTTCCTGCCCGTGTCGTTCCAAACAGCGAATTCGAAGCCACACTTGAGACCACAGATGAATGGATCAAGGCGCGTTCGGGCATCGAGCGGCGCCATTTTGCAGCCGACGGCGAAACCACCAGCCAGATGGCCGCCCATGCTGCACGCAAAGCGCTGGATATGGCAGGTGTGGATGCCGCGCAGGTTGATGCCATTGTCCTTGCCACGTCTACCCCCGATCTGACCTTCCCGTCTGCGGCGACGATGGTTCAGGCCGAATTGGGCATGAAAAACGGCTTTGCCTTTGATGTTCAGGCGGTCTGTGCGGGATTTGTCTATGCGCTGGCCAATGCCAATGCACTGATCGTGTCGCAGCAGGCCAAACGCGTTTTGGTGATCGGCGCGGAAACATTCAGCCGCATCATGGATTGGACGGACCGCGGCACGTGCGTGCTTTTCGGTGATGGTGCTGGTGCGGTTTTGCTGGAAGCAGGCACAGGGGATGGCACAAAAGCCGACCGCGGCATCCTGGCCACGGACCTCAATAGTGACGGCACCTACAAAGACCTGCTCTATGTGGATGGCGGCGTAAACGACCAAAACAGCGGTAAATTGCGCATGGAAGGCAAAGAGGTTTTCCGCCACGCCGTTGAAAAACTGGCCGCCACAGCGCATAAAGCCATGGAAAAAGCAGGCGTCGAGACACGCGATGTTGACTGGGTCGTGCCCCATCAGGCGAACCTTCGGATCATTAAGGCAACCGCCACCAAAATGGGGCTTCCGCTGGAAAACGTTGTTGTTACGGTGCAAGATCACGGCAACACCTCTGCCGCGTCCATCCCACTTGCCCTGTCGGTTGGTGTTGAACGCGGACAGATCAAACAGGGCGATATGGTGGTAACCGAAGCCATCGGCGGCGGCCTTGCTTGGGGATCGGTGGTTCTGCGCTGGTAAGACAGCCCCCCACGTCGCGGATTTCCGCACCTTAGCTGCGTTCTTTAAGCCGTTGTTATTGACTCATTATTCTGCGCAGGCCACACTCCCTCAACTGATCGAGGGAGAAAACAAATGGCCGAAAAAACTCTGACGCGCATGGATTTATCCGAAGCTGTATTTCGCGAGGTCGGCCTATCTCGCAACGAAAGTGCCTCTCTGGTTGAATCCGTCCTTGATCATTTGTCGGATGCCCTTGTGCGCGGTGAACAGGTCAAAATCTCGTCTTTCGGCACATTCAGCGTCCGCGACAAAGCAGCCCGCGTCGGGCGCAACCCAAAGACAGGCGAAAGCGCCCCGATCCCGCCGCGCCGTGTTTTGACGTTCCGCCCCTCGCATTTGATGAAAGAGCGCGTGGCCTCAGGCAACAAGCGATAGGCAAAAGCGGTAAGGACGGCCCATGGCCAAGACCAAAGACGCATTTCGCACCATCTCGGAAGTGGCCGAATGGCTGGACGTGGCACCCCATGTGCTGCGCTTCTGGGAGAGCAAATTTTCATCTGTGAAACCGGTAAAGCGTGCTGGTGGTCGGCGCTACTATCGCCCGTCTGACATGCAACTTCTTGGCGGTATAAAAACCTTGCTCCACGATCAGGGAATGACGGTGAAAGGCGTGCAAAAGCTTCTATCTGAGCAAGGCGCCAAGCATGTTGCGTCATTCTCGCCGCCATTCGAAGGCGACGACGCAGCGCCCCAAAATACGCCAGAAGCGCCACAGACAGCCCCCGCGACTGTCGAAACCGCTGTTCCAGAAGCAGAGGTCGTAGAGTTCCCGACCCAAGCGGAGCCAGAGCCAGAGCCAGAGCCAGAGCCAGAGCCAGAGCCAGAGCCAGAGCCAGAGCCAGAGCCAGAGCCAGAAAATGCTTCGAACGAAGATGCGCGGCAATCCCCTGAAACCGCAACGGATATCCAACCTGCCGCCTCGGCCCCGACCCCTCCCAAACCACTCGTGGTAACAACGCCAGACGATCCGGCAGATGATGACGCATCAGTGGTCCCGTCAGGTCTGGCCGCCCTTGGCGCGGCATCGCAAGAGACGATGACGGCAAACGCCTCGCGTATGAAACCCCTCTATGCGCGTCTGACCGCCTTGGCGGAAAAAATGAACGCAAACAGCTGACGTGCGAACCGACGTGTATCTGTCTCGCCCTCACTTTCAATTTACCGCAAAACACGCTTGTGCTGTGATCCGCTTTGCGATTAAAGACACCACAAGCGGGCTATGGCGCAGCCTGGTAGCGCGTCCGTCTGGGGGACGGAAGGTCGCAGGTTCGAGTCCTGCTAGCCCGACCATTTTTTACCGCTTAAAACGCCTTTGCGAGATATCGCAGGGGCGTTTTGCATATAAGGATCGCTGCTGATGGGTGTTTTGCCTTGCCAAGAGATTGAAACGCTCATCGCGGATGGCCAGCTGACGGGCAATCCCGCGATCACGCCTGAACAAATCCAACCTGCCAGCCTGGATTTACGCCTCGGCAGCGTTGCATACCGCGTGCGTGCATCCTTCCTGGCAGGGACCGGACGCAGCGTTGCGGACCGCCTCGAAGAATTTGAAATGCACCGCATTGATCTGTCAGATGGTGCCGTTCTGGAAAAAGGCGCGGTCTATGTGGTCCCTTTGATGGAATCGCTTGATTTGCCGGACACGATCAACGCTGTGGCAAATGCAAAGTCCTCCACAGGCCGTCTCGATCTGTTGACGCGCACCATCACCGATGGCGGCACGGAATTTGATCGCATTCCGCGGGGCTACACAGGGCCGCTATATGCAGAAATCTGCCCACGCTCTTTTTCGGTGCTCGTCCGTCCGGGCCAACGCCTGAACCAGATCCGCTTTCGCAAGGGTCAGGCCATCCTCAGTGATCCCGAACTCAAAAAACTCCACGCCGAAGACCCTTTGGTCAACGGCCCCGCACATATCGACAATGGCTTGGGCTTTTCAGTCGACCTGACCCCGTCAAATGACAGCGCAGCATCAGGACTTGTCGGGTTTCGTGCCAAGCCCCACACAGGTGTGATCGATCTGGACAGGATCGCCCACTACGATCCAGCCGAGTATTGGGAACCAATCTACACTCACGACAAACGGATCATCCTCGATCCTGGGGCGTTCTACATCCTCGTCAGTCAGGAAGCTGTCACCATCCCCCCTGATTGCGCCGCAGAAATGGCCCCCTATCTGGCCATGGTTGGTGAGTTTCGGGTCCATTACGCAGGCTTCTTTGACCCAGGCTTCGGTCATGCGCGCGCAGGCGGGCAAGGGTCGCGCGGGGTATTGGAAGTCCGCTGTCACGAAGCCCCATTTGTGCTGGAACACGGCCAAATCGTGGGGCGTCTGGTCTATGAACGTATGTCAGACGTGCCCACACAGCTCTATGGGGCTGGAATTGCCAGCAACTATCAAGGCCAGGGCCTTAAACTGTCCAAACACTTCAAGGCCCTCTAGCTTTCATTGTTGCCGAAAATACCTCAGAGCGCGAGACAGCGTCTCGCACCCTTATCGTGGCTGAAAAGCCGCGATAATTAGCATCAATGGCGGGCTTGCCCGCACATTCCGATCAGAACTTACGGGTCACACGCGCAGCTTTGCGCGCTTTTTTGGCGGCTTGCTTGGCCGCGGCAGTTTGATCGGGGGCGTGATCCGCGCCCTGCCCGTTTTGTCCGCGGTTGGCCATTGCGCCCATCCCTGCGTTGATCCCCTTGTTTACCACTTTGCGTAGCAACATCCGTGTGATCATGTTGATGATCTGGTTCATCTATTCGCTCCAAAAACTGCCATTACCGTTTTATATAGGGTAAAATGGGCAGAATTTCGACCATCAGTCCTCAAAGAGTTCCGATTGCCCCTCTTGGGCTTCCATTTCGTCTGGATCGTTTTCACCATCGCCACCAATCGGCATCTCGCCCATCGGCGCGCGATTGTCCAACAGTCCAGCCGAACGCAGCTCTTTCAAACCAGGCAAGTCGCGTGCCGTTTCCAGACCGAAATGATCCAAAAATTCCTGGGTGACCACAAAGGTAACGGGACGGCCCGGTGTCATACGCCGCCGCCCAAATCTGATCCACTCCATTTCCAGCAACTGGTCAACGGTGCCGCGGCTTACTGCGACGCCACGGATTTCCTCAATCTCGGCACGGGTCACAGGTTGATGATAGGCGATGATCGCCAATGTCTCAACGGCAGCGCGGCTTAGTTTTCGCACCTCAACCGTCTCTTTTTGCATCAAGAACCCCAAATCACCCGCAGTGCGCATGGCCCAGGCATCGCCAACTTTCACAAGGTTCACACCGCGCCCGTCATACCGTTTGCGCAGGTGAACCAACGCCTCTGCCACGTCACAGCCAAGCGGCATACGCCCTTCGATCTCCTTGACGGTGACGGGGTCCGCACTGGCAAACAAGATCGCTTCTACCATGCGTTCCTGCTCGCCCATGGGCGGGGCCTCAAACAGGCTTTCAGCTTCACCTTCAATGTCTTGTGGGTCGTCGTTCATCTATCCATCGTCTCGCTTTTTGATCTGGATGGGCGCAAATATCTCGCCTTGCCTGATCGAAATTTTACCCGCCTTCGCCAATTCCAACGAAGCCGCAAAATTTGCCGCTGTCGCCGATCTGCGTTTCTTGGGATCCAGTTCCCACCCTTCTGGCAAATAACTGGTCAGGTCGGTCCATTCGCCTGCGTAGCCAATCAAACTGCGCATGCGTTCCAACGCTTGCTCCAACGTCATCACCGCTTCGCGGTCCATCACGAAGGGCCGGAATTCATCTTTGGTTTTGATCCGCGCATAGCCCTGCATCAGATCCATCAACGTGGCGGTATATGTGATCTTGCGCACGCGGGCCACGTCCTCGGGGAGACCACGCACAAAAAAGTCGCGTCCCTTTTGATCGCGCGCCATGAGTTTGGCCGCAGCGTCCCGCATGGCGGCCAAACGCTCCAGTTGAAACGCCAGATGCGCGGCAAGTTCTTCGCCAGATGGTCCCTCTTCGGCCGGATCGGGCGGCAACAGAAGGCGGGATTTCAGAAACGCCAGCCACGCCGCCATCACCAAATAATCCGCCGCCAATTCCAGCCTAAGCGCTTTCGCCTTTTCGATAAACGCCAGATATTGTTCGGCCAATTGCAGAACACTGATTTTGCGCAAATCCACCTTTTGGGTGCGCGACAGCGTCAACAGCAGATCAAGAGGCCCTTCAAACCCGTCAACATCGATGATCAGCGCCTCGGCCGCCAGCCGTTCGGCCACGGCGTCCGTGTCGAATTTCGGGTCCTCAGAGGTGAGATCGGCAGACATGAAAGCAGCTGTGCCCTTACGCGGTCAGAAGTTCCTCAAATTCCGCTTCCAGAGCCGCAATGTCAACGCTTTGCGCAGGTGTCCGCATCGCCAGCGCCGCTTTTGCCCGCAAAGCGCTGGTCAGGCTCATCTGTCCCGCTGCGTCAGCCACGGCGTGCATTTCATCCAAAACGCCGTTGCAATGCAAGACGACGTCGCAACCTGCCCTGATCGCGGCGGCAGATCGTTCGGCCACGGTGCCCGACAAAGCCTGCATGCTGATATCGTCTGTCATCAATAGACCACCAAAGCCAATTTCCTCGCGGATCAATTGTTGCATGATCATAGATGTGGTGGCGGGCTTGCTGTCGAAGGCTTCAAACACAATATGCGCGGTCATTGCCATCGGCAGATCATTGAGCGCGCGAAAAGCCGCAAAATCCGTGGCCCGCAAACTGCGCGCAGTCGCCGAAACCCGTGGCAAGTCCTTGTGGCTGTCCACTGTCGCCCGTCCGTGGCCCGGCATGTGCTTTAACACAGGCAGGACGCCGCCATCCAGCAACCCGCGGCTGGCCGCTTGCGCAGCACCGACCACAATCGCCGTATCATCGCCATAGCACCGGTTTTGCAAAAACGGGTGCGTTTCGGATGTCGCCACATCCGCCATGGGCGCGCAGTTGCTATCAATCCCCACGCCCAGAAGTTCCGCTGCAATGATACGATACCGCAAATACATTGCACGGGCCGCATGTGCAGGCCCCGCCGCACGCATCTGATCCAGTGGTGGCATCCATTCGCGCCAGTGCGGCGCGCGCATGCGTTGGACGCGCCCGCCTTCTTGATCAATGGTGATCATTGCATTGCGCCCGACAGCTTCACGCAGCTGTCCTGTCAGCCGTTTCAACTGCTCTGGGTCCGCAATGTTACGAGCGAATAAGATAAAGCCCCAAGGATCGGCCGCGCGGAAAAATGCGCGTTCATCAGGGGTCAGGCTTTGCCCTACACAGCCTAGGATATAGGCGCCCCGTTGCGCCACTTATCGGGTCACAACAGGAATACAGGCTGCATTTTCGGCCACCAGAGCCGTACAAAACCGTCGCGCATCTGCCAGATCTTCAAATCCTACGGCCCGTAAGCGGTAAAAAATCTTGCCGCCACTTTCGGCGCGCTGGACCACGCGCTTTTTGGTAGCAAGATATCCATCGAATTGTTTGGCAAGCTTGCGCCACTCGGCGCGGGCAACATCTGGACTATCGAAGGCGCCAAGCTGGACAAGGCGCGTTCCGGCGGGAATGCTTTCCGGTGCAATTTCCGCCCCTGTTACAACACTGTTGGGCTGCGAGGCCGGTGCACTTGCAGGAATAACGGCCGGACGCGTTTTGGGACGCAGCGACGTTCCAAGCCCGCCTGTGACGACCGCAGGCGTCGTGGCGGTCAGTGCGGGCGTGCTGGCCCCGATTGCCGCGACCAGCTCTTCTAGCGCCGCTTGTGTTGCGGGCGCATTGGGTGTGGCGGATACGTCTTGCACATTTTCAACATTCAACTGAGCATTTTGGCCAGAAACTTCGATGGGGACTTCTTCATTTACAATATTTTCACCTGATACAGGTAGAACGACACCAACGGCGTCATCGGCCTCAATATCCACCGGCGCAGGGGCCAGGACAAGTTGATCGGGTGGCGGCGCCGAGGTGCCAAGAGCGGCCACTTCATTGACGGCAAGCCCTTGATGCCGCGCTTCGCGGCCACCTGGATTGTCGGGTTGTACGCGCATGGGTCCATCAATCGCGGCAACGACCGGCACGCCGCTGACATCGCGCACCATCAGTTTGTAGCCCCAGACGCCCACGCCAATGATCAGTGCGACCGAAGTTACCGCCCCTGCCCAGTTTACAAATGTTGTGGCTTTGCGCCCTACGTTTCGGGAAAACGGCATACCCTGTTCACCACCCGCATGGGGGTGCGCTGCGCCGCTGTCACGGTCGAAATCGCTATACATCTCGCCTCACTGCCCGCTGGTCGCATCATGTTTGACGCGCCTTCAGGTCTCTTTTGCTGCCTCAATACCCCTTTGGTGCGGCAGGTGCGGCTTGTTAGATCAGCGCATCTCTGTCGCAGGAGTTACCCCCAAGATACCCAATCCTGACGAAATAACAACTGAAACCGCGCGGATAAGGGCGATTTTCGCCTGTGACGTGGCGGGGGCGTCTTCCTGAATAAAGCGCAGCGAGGTGTCGTCATTGCCCCTATTCCAAAGTGCGTGCAGATCAGATGCCAGATCATAAAGGTAAAACGCCACGCGATGCGGCTCTTGGGTGCGTGCGGCAATCTCGACCAGACGTGGCCATTCAGCCAGTTTAGCGGCCAGTGCCAATTCAGCCTCATGGGCCAACTGGTCCAGATCGGCCGCGGCCAGCGCCGCATCATCCACAGCGATCCCCGCATCGGCCGCCTTGCGCAACACGCTGTGCACACGCGCGCTGGCGTATTGCACGTAAAACACAGGGTTGTCCTTGGATTGGGCCGTCACCTCGTCAAAATCAAAGTCCAGCGGCGCGTCATTCTTGCGCGTCAGCATGATAAACCGCGTCACATCGCGGCCAACTTCGGCCAGCAAATCCTGCACAGTGATAAACGTCCCTGCCCGTTTGGACATTTTGAATTCTTCACCGTTTTTGAACAGCTTCACAATCTGTGCCAGCTTGATCTCAAGCGGCACCTTGTTTTCCGACAGCGCCGCCACGGCTGCCTTCATGCGTTTGACATAGCCACCGTGATCGGCGCCAAAGACGTCAATCAGCAGATCAAAGCCACGGGTCACCTTGTCATAGTGATAGGCAATGTCGGGGGCGAAATAGGTCCACGCGCCATCCGATTTCTGGATCGGGCGATCCTGATCATCGCCGTAGTCTGTTGATTTAAAGAGCGTCTGTTCGCGTGGTTCCCAATCTTCGGGCATCTGGCCTTTGGGCGGCTCAAGCGTGCCGCGATAGATCAGGCCCTTGCCGCGCAAGTCCTCGATCGCCGCTTCGATGCGGCCTGTGCCATATAGCGATTTTTCGGAATAAAACACATCCATTTCAATGCCCAATGCCGCCAAATCCTCGCGCACGATGTCCATCATCGCATCCGTGCTAAAGACCCGCACATCGGCCAGCCAGATATCTTCGGGCTGGTTCACGTAGGCATCACCAACCTTGGCTTTCAGCGCCTCGCCCACGGCGATCAGGTAATCACCGGGATAGGTGCCATCCTCAAAGGCAACCTCTTGGCCATGCGCCTCAAGGTAGCGCAGATAGACAGAGCGTGCCAAAGTATCGACCTGCCCGCCGCCATCATTGATGTAGTATTCGCGCGTGACGTCATAGCCCGCGTATTCCAGCAGCCCCGCCAGCGCATCGCCAAAGACCGCGCCCCGCGTATGGCCCACATGCAGCGGCCCCGTGGGGTTCGCGCTGACGTATTCGACATTCACCTTGCGCCCCGCCCCCATCTCCGAGCGGCCAAAACCACCATCCGTCAGGGCCGCACGCACCACATCACGCCACAGGCTTGCATCCAACCGCAGGTTCAAAAAACCCGGTCCTGCAACATCGGCGGTCACGACCCGTGCATCGGCCACCAACAGGGCGGCCAGCGCTTCGGCAATATCGCGTGGCTTCATCTTGGCAGGCTTGGCCAGCACCATCGCCGCGTTTGTCGCCATATCGCCGTGGCTTGCATCACGCGGCGGCTCAACCGTGACATTTGCAAAGTCCAACCCCTCAGGCAGATCACCTCGGCGCACCATCTCGTCCAGCGAAGAAATCACAAGCGCGCGCATATCGGCAAAAAGGTTCATCGGGGTCACTCCTGAAATTTAAGCTTTCCCCTTACCACGCGTGGGGTGGAGGTCAATAAATTGGAGGACGGAGAGGTTCCTTGCCAAAGAGCAGACATTGATACAGACCGCCGCGAAAGACCGCTTTGAGCCCAAAGTGACTAATGCTGCGTTCTGCACGAACGTCCTATCCGCCGAACTGGGCAAGATACGGGTTGCTTCACAAAATTCGTGATGGACAGTGCGCAAGATAGATAGGAATGAGCACGCGCAAGGCATTATCAGCACATGCATTTTCTGACTTATCCGATCAATGGCATTTAACGGCAGGCTTCGAAACCCGCAGATAGGGCAATTTTCTAAGAGAGGGTTGCTACAGTTTTTGGGTTGGTGCCGGAAGAATTGTCGCCGCGTTTGCCAACCTAACAGCGAGAAATGATTGCTCCTCAAGTCCCCAGCCAGTTGGTAGGATAGTATTACCGATTGTTTTGGCCAGCGAGTCTTAAAGCAATCTGATCCGGGGCTCCGCAAGACCCTGAAAAGGCAGCTTGATTGACATAATTCGTCCGTCATTGGCTGCGGCGTCTTCCCCGGTCCCAATGCTCGTCACAAAAAGGGTGGACAGGTTCGCTCCTCCAAAACATGGCTTACTTGGGCGGCTCGTCGGCACGGGAATTCGTAGCGCGATAGCGCCTGATGGATCAAGCCGAAGCATTTCGCCTCCGCCGACGCCGGCCATCCAGTAACCGCCTTGTCGATCGACACAGGCGCCATCTGGTCGTCCGGCTGTAATTTCCGCATCGAAATAAACGCGCCGCTGAGATAGCTCACCCGTCATGGGATCGTGGTCGAACGCCCAGATCGTTTGGACATCCGGCCAACTGTCAGAGAGATAGGCGGTGCGGTCATCAGGGCTGAACGCCAATCCATTCGAAACGTGCAATCCTCCCATCAGGTCGTCGATATCGTGACCATCGAAGACACAAAGCCGTGCATTAGGCGCACTTCGATTCCCCAGCGCTGTGCTCCCGATATAGAACCGACCGGCACGTGACACTGCGCCATCGTTGGGCCGGTGTCCTTCGGGGAAACTCTTGAACGGTGCGACAAACGCGAGTGTACCGGTTTTCGGATCAAATCGGTGCAAACCACCAGTCAATGCGACGAGGATATCATCGCCCTCGGTCAGAGCAAGACACCCCGGTTTGTCTGGCATTGGCCATGATTGGGCCTCGCCCGTTTCAGGCGCATATCGCCACACTTGATCGCGCCCGATATCGACCCACCACAGGCACTGCTTACGATCGCACCAGATAATCCCCTCTCCCACGTTCATTTTCGGAAGGGGTAGTATGTCGACCTTAATCTCGCTCATGGCCGAAGGCTGTCGTGCGCTGCCAGCGCGGCTGGACATAGACATATTCTTCCTGAGTGCCGTCCGCATAGGACACGGTATTGGGTATCGACGCATTGTGACCGCCGGGATACTTGCGCACCTCGTCAAGGTTGAGATCAACGCCAAGACCGGGCGCGTCCGGCACGACCATACGTCCGTCCTTCATCTGCGGTTCCTGCGTGACGACCTGATAACGGCCCTCCCAGTCGGTCGCGAACTTTTCAAGCACCATTGCGTTTGGGATCGCGGACATGGAATGCAGCGCCGCAAATTCAGCCACAGGGCCAAGGGTGCCTGCGTGCGGTGCGACCTGAACAAAATGCGATTCCGCCAGTGCTGCAATTTTGCGGAACTGGGTGATGCCGCCGCAGCGGCCGCTGTCAGGTTGCACCACGTCGATCAAACCGCGTTGGATAAGCGGAGCGGCAGACCACAGGTTACTGGAATGACGTTCACCCGCGGCCAGCGGCAAGGCCACGGCATCACGCACCCGGCCGTAGCCTTCGAGGTTTTCGGGCGGTAGCGGCTCTTCAAGAAACATCAAATCAAAGGGTTCTAAGGCGCGGCCCATAGCGATTGCATCGCCAACGGTCAGCCAGGGTGGACCGTGCAGATCGACCATCAGATCCGCTTGGGGGCCCAGTTCCTTGCGCAGTGCGGCGACCTTTTCAACTGTGCCTTTGACGTTCCCGGATTTAAACGCGCGATATCCCATGTCCCACGCCTTGCGCGCCTTTTCGGGGGTTGAGGCATGAGCATAGGCGGGCAGGCTGTCGCGGACCTTGCCACCCAACAGCTCGTGGACAGGAACGCCCAGTGCTTTGCCCTTGATGTCCCAAAGCGCCATGTCAACCGCACCAACTGCACCGCCGCCGACTGTGCCGACCTGCCCATGACTCATCGTGGCGAGGTGCATCATCCCCCACAGCTTTTCGATGTGACGGGCGTCTTGGCCAATTAAAAGTGGGGCAAGATCGTTTACAGCAGTTTCGACCACACGTGGCCAGCCGCTTCCCTCGCCGACGCCGGTTAATCCGCCTTCGACGGTGACACGGACGAACAGCCAATGCCGTGTCGTGCCCATGCTCATCCCGCCGGCCTTTGTGCCGGTATTGCCGGACCATGCTGTTTCGCCCGGCGCACCGGCATGGACAAGGAAGGTTTCGACGGCTTCGATTTTCATGTTTGCAGGTCCTTGGGCAAAAGCGCATCAGGCATGTTCTGATAGCACACAGGCCGCAACCAGCGCCGGATCGACAACGTACCGACAGAGGTCGCGCCAAAGTTTGTCGAGGCCGGATACGGTCCGCCGTGGACCATGGCATCCGCCACTTCGACCCCGGTCGGAAAACCGTTGGCCAAAAGGCGACCGGCTTTGCGTTCAAGGATCGGAACCATGAGGGCGGCCTTGGTAGCGTCGGCGTCATCGAGATGTAATGTGCATGTCAACTGGCCGTCCAAGGCCTGCGCAACACGCATCATTTCATCGCCGTCCTTTGCCACGACGATTAGCCCCAGCGGGCCAAACACTTCATGACCCAATGTTTCGTCACGTAACCAATCGCTCGCGCTGACTTTCAGCAAAACAGGTGCGCCCCGCCGCCCGTCGCTCGGAGCAGACAAGAGCGTTTCGACCTTTGGCCGTCCGGCCAATTCGCTGGCCCCTTTGCGATAGGTCTCCGCCATTGATCCGGTCAGCATATCCTGTGGTGCCGTATCTGACAGGCCCGCATGTGCTGCGCCGGTGAAGGCGTCTATGCCGTCACCGTCAAGCACCACTGCGATACCGGGATTGGTACAAAACTGCCCGCAACCCATCGTCAATGACCCCGCCCAAGCGGAGCCGATCTCTGCACCGCGAGACTTGAGCGCCGCGGAGAACAGGAACATCGGATTGACAGAGCCAAGCTCGCCGAAGAAGGGGATTGGCTCTGTGCGTGACGCACAGAGGTCAAACAGAGCGCGCCCACCGCCCAGCGAGCCGGTGAAGCCGACAGCCTTAATTAGCGGATGCTGGACAAGCGCCGTGCCGACGTGACGGTTACCACCCTGCACCTGATTGAAGACACCTTCATGCAAATCGCAAGCGATACGAGCGGCCTCAATGGCTTGCGCTACAAGATCGCTGACGCCGGGATGGGCAGAATGGCCTTTGACAACGACCGGACAACCTGCTGCCAAGGCGCTGGCTGTATCGCCGCCTGCGGTCGAGAAGGCGAGCGGAAAATTGGAGGCCCCGAAGACAGCGACCGGGCCAACGGGGCGCTGCATCATCTTCAGATCGGGACGTGGCAGCGGGGCGCGATCCGGCAAAGCTGTATCATGGCGCTTGTCCAGATAGGCCCCATCTTCAATATGATCCGCAAACAGGCGCAGCTGACCGCAGGTGCGGCCACGTTCCCCTTCAAGACGCGCCGCAGGCAGGCCGGTTTCGCGGGTGCCAATGGCCGTTATGTCGCCGCCGCGCGCGTCGATCTCATCGGCGATGCGACGCAAGAAGTCGGCCCGCTCCGCACGGCTGGTCGCTGCGTAGCTAGGGAAGGCCCCCTCTGCCGCGCTACATGCGGCTTTGACATTCTCGACCGTGCCAACACTAAAGGTATCAGGCGTGCCTGTGGTTGGTTCATTGGCGAAGGTTTCGGACCCGCCGACCCATTTGCCTGCGATCAGATGTTTTTGTTTGAACACGAGTTCGTTTCCTTTATTCGTTCTATACGCCCAGCCCCATCAGCCGTGGAAGCCACAGCGAGATTGCCGGAATGAAGGTTACAAGCAGCAGGACCACAATCATCACGAGATAAAAGGGCAACATCGCGACGCTCAGCCTTTCGATTGATATTTTCGAGATGGCACTGCCGACAAACAGGACACCCCCCACGGGCGGCGTAATCAACCCGATGCCGAGGTTCAGGATCAGGATAACGCCAAAGTGGACATAGCTGATCTCGAATTTGTCGAGGAACGGAATGATGATCGGCGTCATGATCACGATGATAGATGTCATCGACGCCAGCAGTCCAAGACCCAGTAGTAGCACATTCACAGCCAGCAGGAACGCATATTTGCTGCCGATAAAGTCGAACACAGAATTTGCCAGATAATCGGGCACCCGCAAGAACGCGATGACCCAGCCAAAGGCACCAGCCGCGCCAATGATGATCATGATCTGGGCCAAGGGCACAACGGTTGACCCCAGCGCGCGCCAGATCCCTTTCAGGTCCGTTGCCCGATAGATAAACAGCGCACAAATCACGGCCCATAGCACCGCTACCGAGGCACTTTCCGTGGCTGTAAAAACGCCAGTGAGAACGCCCGACAGGATGATAAAGATGGTCATCATCCCCCAGATTGCTCCGACGAAAGACGTCATCAATTCCGATGCTGTGAAGTTTGAATCCACCGGATAATTGCGCTTGCGCGAGATGTAATAGGAATACCCCATCAGCGCGACGCCAAGCACCACACCTGGCACCAGCCCAGCCATAAACAGCGCCCCGACAGACACACCGCCACCGATAGCCATTGCATAGATGATCATGTTGTGGCTTGGCGGGATCAGCATACCCTGAACCGAGCTTGCCATGGTTACGGTCGTCGCGAAATCCTTGTCATAGCCGCCCTTGTGCATGGCAGGGATCAGGATGTTGCCAAGGCTGGACATGTCCGCAATGGCCGAACCCGAGATGCCGCCAAAGAACATGGACGCCATGATATTGACCATCGCAAGGCCGCCACGCATCCAACCGACGACAGCCCTCGCAAGTCGTAGCAAGCGATCAGTAATGCCCCCTTCGGACATGATGTCACCGGCGAGAATAAAGAACGGAACCGCCAGAAGCGAAAAGGACGAAAGCCCCGAAACGATCCGCTGAAATGCGATTTCAAGCGGCAGGTCGAGGTAAATCATCGTACCAATGGCTGCGATCGCCATCGAGAACGCAATGTTGGTTCCCAAGATGAGCAAAAGGAAGAATGAGCCCAGAAGGAGCGAGACTGCGATAGGATCGGTCATTTGCGGGGCGCTCCTTCTACGGGCGTTTCGGGAGTGCGGGTCAGCGCGATTTCAGCCAGTGCAATCACGATAAGAACGCCGGACACCGGCACTGACAGGTATTGCCAGAATGCGGAAATGCCCAAGCCTGGCATAAGGTTGCTCAGGTTCTGAATGGCAATCTTTACCCCATACCAAACGAACAATATCCCCATTCCGAAGGATAGAATCCAATTCAGCCCATCCAGTCCGCGTTTGCCCACAGGCGCGAGCGAGCGTTGCAAGAGGTCAAGCCGGATATGCCAGCCGTTACGAAAACCAAGGGGAACAGCCAAAAGGGAAAGCCAAACGATCAAGGTCAGGGCGAGTTCCTCGCCCCAGCGTGGTGTGCTGTTCAGAATATATCGACCAAACACGGTCGACAACACGCTGAGCGATAACGCGACCAGCAGCGACCGACACAGGATGTCGACGCCAGCAAACAGCATATTCATCAAATTTTTCATGAGCCCCCCTAAGAATACGGGCCGCCCCAAAGGGCGACCCGGTCATATCGTATTAATCGGCAGCGCGGATGGCTTCGATCAGGTCAGGGAAGTCCGCACCGTATTCATCAATCAGATGCGCGGTGGCTTCTTGCCAAGGTGTCTTGTCCTCAACCGGAACAATCGTGACGCCAGCAGCGGTCAACTCTTCCGTCAATGCGCCAACACTTTCATCATTGATTTGGACGAAGATGTTGGCTGCGGCATCCTGCGCGGTCATGACAGCGGCCTGCTGGGCTTCGTTCAGACCGTCCCAAGTGCGCTTAGACATCAGAACGATCAGTGGCGACGCGTCATGACCGTCAAGAATGATGTGCTTGGCTACTTCCTGATACCGCTGGGCAGCAAAGCCTGTGATCGGTTGGTCGCCGCCGTCAACGACACCGGATTGAAGCGCGCCGTATAGCTCAGAGAACGGCATCGGCGTTGGGGCAGCACCCACAGCGGCAATCGTATCGACGGCCAGTTCAGACGTCAGCGAACGCAGCTTAAGGCCTTCCATGTCGGCAATTTCGGTCACGGCAGTGTCCGTGAAAAAGAAGTGACGCGGCAGGTCACGGTAGAAGCCGACGCCCTTAATGTCGATTGACTCAAGCGTCGCAAGGATGCGTTCACCAACGTCGCCAAACAACACGGCATCCTGGTGTTCGTCATCCGAGAAGATGTAGGGCATGCTGAGCGCATTGAACTCGGTCGCACCAAGATCGGCTACGTGGCCCGGGCGCACGATCGTCATGTCAATCGCGCCAAGCTGGACGCTCTGGATCACGTCTTTAACGCCGCCAAGTTGGCCACCAGCGAACAGCTGAATGCCCATTTCGCCGTCAGTTTCCTCGCGCAAGACGCGATCGAACTCCATAGCGGCTTTGGCCGAGACATGGCTTTCGGGGTTCTGGATCGCATAGCGCAGTGTGATGTCCTGCGCGAATGCGGTGGTGCCCATAACAGTTGCTACTGCGGCGGCCGTGAATGTCGTGAATTTCATGCTGTCCTCCCAATACAAGTAGATCGACGGGTATGACAACCTTAGAAAGTTGTCAAACATATTTGATTTTTGTTTGACGAATTAGCGACCAAAGCGTAGTTTCTAGCGAAAGGAGGCGCGCAAGTGGCATCAGTTCAAACGTCAAAATCATCAAGCGGTCGTCGCAGTGACGAAATTTACGATCAGCTGCTGGCGGACATCGAATCGCTCCGGCTGGCCCCAGGCGCCCGACTATCGTCTGAGACCGAGATCGCCCGCGAATATGGCGTATCACGCCCCACCGTTCGCGAAGCGCTTGCGCGGTTGCGTGAAGACGGTCTGATCAAGTCCAAACAGGGCTCCGGTGCATACGTGCAAGCCGGCCAGGAGCGTGTTCAAAAGGTAGAACCGCTGGCCAACTTGACGGATTTACAGCGCTGCTTTGACTACCGCGTCGGATTGGAAAGTGAGGCCGCCCGCCTAGCTGCGATGCATCGGAGCGAGGCGGACCTTGATCGGATCAAACGTGCATTTGATGCCATGGACAGCCGCAATGCCGCTGGGCAGACCGGCGTTGAGGAGGACTTTGCCTTCCACCTTGCCGTCTCCCGCGCCAGTCAGAACCGTTTCTTCGTGTCAGGCCTTGAACAAGTGCGCAGCCACATCGCACAAGGCATTGCGATCAACCGGACACTGTCTTTGGAAAGCTCCGGGCCGCGACTGTCACTGGTTCAAAATGAACATGGCATGATCATCGAAGCCTTGACGCAAGGCGATGCCGACGGTGCGGCACACGCGATGATGACCCATTTACGAAATGCCCAATCGCGACTGTTTGAAGGATAGACATGACCCATTCGATTGACGTCTCTGACGAGACCATCGCAGCACTGCGCAATTGCAGCACAGCCACTATTGCCACATTGTTGTATAAGCATGGTATCCGGAACGCTTTTGTTCAGGGTGTAGGGCGTCTAGGTGGCGGCGGTAAGCCTCGTATGGTCGGCCCTGCATTTACCTTGCGATATATGGCAGCCCGTGAGGACACCGACCAGCTGACCGAATTCCGCAAAGCTGATCATCCGCAACGCAAGGCGATTGAAACCTGCCCAGAAGGGCATGTTCTCGTCATGGATTGCCGTCAAGATGCCACCGCCGCCTCTGCGGGTTCGATCCTTCTGACCCGCCTTCAAGTGCGCGGCGGGGAAGGCGTTGTGACAGATGGTGGCGTGCGTGACGCTGATGGCGCCGGCGAGCTTGAAATGCCGGTTTATGCCGCCGGCCCCAGTGCTTTGACGAACCTCACCAAACATCATGCTGTCGATATAAATGTGCCCGTTAGCTGCGGCACCTGTCCGGTTTACCCAGGCGATATCGTTGTGGGCGACGGCGACGGGGTGATGGTCATTCCCCGCCATATGGCCAAGCAGATTGCCGAGGAAGGCGCACCTATGGAGCTTTACGAAGACTTTGTTCTGGAACAGGTCAACAGTGGCGCGCCAATCATCGGCCTCTATCCAGCAACCGACCCTGCGAACCTCGAAAAATTCGAAGAGTGGAAAACCAAGAACGGCCACTAGGGAGTCGCGCATGTCTGGCTCAGTGCTGATTACAGGTGCAAACGGTCGTATCGGCTCCCTGCTTATGGAAGGGCTGGCAAAAGCGGGCTGGTCTGTTCGGGGCTGTGATGTGGCAGATGGCCCTGACGGCGTCGCGCAAGGCGACATTTGTGACCTTGAAACGATGCAGGGCCTGATGAAAGGCTGCCGCTCGGTTATCCATCTGGCGGGTACGCCTAATGCCAAACCGGGCTGGGAAGCGGTCAACCGGCTCAATATCGACGGCACGCGAACGATACTGGAGGCCGCGCGTCGCGAGGGTGTGTCGCAGATCATCTACGCTAGCTCAATTCACACGATTGGCGGCCTTCCAGCGCGCACACCGTTCGTGCCAGACTTGCCGGATCGGCCCAGTGGCAGCTACGGCGTATCAAAACTCGCCTCTGAAGGGTTGCTGCGAGTCTATTCACAGAAGGCTGATATACGTGCGATTTCGGTGAGAATTTGCAGTTTTCGTCCTGCCCCTGTTGACGCGCGCGAACTCCGTACATGGATCGGATACGACGATACAGTGCATCTGTTTGATCGCTGCCTTTGTGACGAAACACAGGGCTATCAGATGATTTGGGGCCTGTCCGGCAACACCCGTGTCGAGGTTGATGATCCAACTGCGCGGCGTATCGAATACCATCCACAGCAAAACGCGGAATCGCATATCGCCAATATTACGGGCGATCCGGACGTTGAACCATGGCCCCTTATGGGCGGACCCGTTGCCGCCGACGCCGAAACAGATTTTCTTGATTGATCCCTTAGTCAAAATTGCAAGCGACCGCTACCGAGCAACACTTGCCCCGCATCACGGCGGCCGCCTGATATCGCTTGATTGGCGCGACGACGCAGGCCAATGGCAGGCACTGATGCCAGATGCAGGACCACCGCCCTATGCCGGCAAAAAAGCTACGGCTTTTCCGCTCATCCCCTTTGGGGGGCGATTGAGGGATGCCGCCGTTCAAACCGAAACAGGCATGGTCCGCGTCCCCGAACACCCGCCTGAATCGGGCCTTGTGTTGCATGGAGACGGCGCGCGACGACCTTGGGGTTTGAAATATCGCTCCCCAAATGCTGCAACGCTGTCACTCGATTGGCCGAGCACGGACTGGCCGTTTGAGGGTCACTGCGAAATGACATTCGCGGCGTTTGATGATCGTTTTGAGGTTTCTCAATCCGTAGGAACGACAGAAGGCCCAGCACCGTTCGCACTTGGATGGCATCCGTATTTCCGCGCAGACGGGGACAGCCTTCTTCTGCTGGACGCCGACGCGGTATCGATGAATGACCCCGAAGGATTTGCGCGCCCGTTCACGCGTCGGTCCGAGGCTTTGAAAATGCGACTGCGCGATGTAGCGTCGACCCGTTCATACCGCCTTTCGGGTCCAGACGTGCGACTCGTGAAGCAATTGGCGGGGATCCAACTCAGCCTAGGGCTGTTCGGTGCATTCGATGAAGTGACAATCCACGTCCCACCCCAGGCCCAGAGTATCGCTATCGAACCCGTCTCTCATGTCCTTACATCTCCCTGTTTTCCAAACGTTGGTACGAACAGTTCTCTTCATGGAAACGTAGCCATCCGCGCGCACCAAATCGAATTGCGATGACCATTCCAAACTGTTCGTTTGGTCCAAAGCAGCTATTGGAGCAATCGCGGCGAAATGGCGCTTCGTCCGCAATGCAGTCCTTTGAAACCCTCACCCACGGACCCGTTCTCCCTACCGCCTCACAACAACACCTCGGCCTGAGCCAGAGCGAACCGATCGGTCATTCCCGCGATATAGTCAGCCACCAGGCGGGCGCGCGCGATGTCTGTGGTGGCGGCGTCGACGTCCTTGGCCCATTCGGTCGGCAACAGGTCGGGCCGCTCCATATATAGCGGGAACAAGCCTTCCACGACGGCAGTGACCTGTTTGCGCATCTCCACCACGCTAGGGGCGCGATACATTTGGGTGAACAGGAACTTACGGATCACTTTCAGATCGCCCCAGAGGGCCGGTGAAAACTGTACGCAGGGCGCGCCCAGTCCCCTGACCTCTTCGACCGAGCCGAGCCCTTCGAGCAACCCGCGCGAGGTGTCGATCACATCTTCGACCATCACCCCGAACACACGGCGCAACGCTTCATGTCGACGTCGTTTCGCCTCAAGCCCCGGGTAGAGACGGTCTACTTGTTCATAGGCCGCACCGACGATGGGCAGCACGCAGATGTCATCATCGCTGAACAGACCTGCGCGCAAACCATCGTGCAAGTCGTGATTGTTGTAGGCGATATCATCGGACAGTGCGGCCACCTGAGCCTCTGCACTGGCGTGGGTGTGCAGTTCCAGATCGTGACGCGCTGAATATTCAGCCAACGCAAATGGCAACGCACCCGTTACGGGGCCGTTGTGCTTGGCGATCCCTTCCAGACACTCCCAAGTCAGGTTCAATCCGTCCCATTCAGCGTAGTGCCTTTCCAGCGATGTCACGATTTTGAGCGCTTGGGCGTTGTGATCAAACCCACCATAGGGCTGCATCAGCGCCTCAAGCGCGTCTTCGCCCGTATGACCGAACGGCGTATGGCCAAGATCATGGGCCAAGGCGACAGCCTCGGTCAGCTCACCATTCAGGCCCAAAACGCCCGCGATTGTTCGGGCGACCTGTGCCACCTCAATCGTATGGGTCAGGCGTGTGCGAAAGCTGTCCCCTTCATGTTCTACAAACACTTGCGTTTTGTGTTTGAGCCGCCGGAACGCGCTGGCGTGGATAATCCGATCACGGTCGCGCTGAAACGGGCTGCGAAAGGCGCTTTCATCTTCGGCAAACAGCCGCCCACGAACGCGGGAGGGATCTGATGCATAAGGCGCTGCCGTCCTCATTGGAATTCTACCATCTCTCTTGTGGTGCCTTTGCCTGCGCTTATATACTGGTCAAACAAACATTCAACGGACGACAGATATGCTGACCATTCCGCCCAAAGTCACAGAACGCGCATTTGAACGGCTGTCCGAAATTGGCGCCGCCGCACAAGGCAAAGCCTTGCGCGTTGCGGTCGAAGGCGGCGGATGTTCGGGGTTCCAGTATGAAATTGATCTGGATGACCCGAAGGACGACGATTTGATCTTGGAGGGATCTGGAGAGAAAGTTGTCGTCGACAGTGTATCACTGCCATTTTTGGCAGACGCGATCATTGATTTTTCCGAAGAACTGATCGGCGCGCGGTTTGTGATCAACAACCCGAACGCCAGCAGCTCTTGTGGCTGCGGGACCAGTTTTTCGATGTAAGTTGGCCGTACGGCCTTACCTGCCTGCCAGAATGGGGCCTGTGTGCAGCGAATAACTGCGCGAAGTTTCGACGGGTGAACCACATGCGGACAAACCACCAAGGGCAATAATTAAACAAACTGCTCGGACCATAATTGATCTCCTTTTTGAACTGCTTGCCGTAAAGGTAACTTGCAAATTGGGCATCAATATGGCGAACAGTCTGTTTCCATTAATCATTCAATCATCAGAGTGGCTGACCGCGGTGTTTTCCAATAAAAAAGCGCGGTTGGTTTTGTGACCACCGCGCTTTTGACCGGTATTTCGGTAAAGCTAGGCCGCTTTTTCTTCCTTCGGCTCGGCATCATCGGCTTTGCCTTCAACAACCGCATCATCGGTGTCTGCGGCTGGTTCTTCTTCTGCTTGCTCCTGCGATGGGGCCGGCAGTGCCAAGGCTTCGTCGGCCAGTTGTTCTGGCAACTCAAATTCGATGGTGCCGGATGCAGGGTCAATCGTGACTTTGGGTTTGTCGCCTTGCAACGCCATCAGGGCGTTAAGCTCGGACGTGACGCGCCCGAACTGTTCGCGCTGCGTTTCGACCTTGGCTTCGACTTCGGCGCCACGACGTTTGAAAAGAAATTTAAGCATAATAGCCCCCTATGTTATCTTTGATCATATGGTATTTTCCACTCGGTTGCATGGGAAAAATGCCGCGCCCGCATCATTTTGCTGCACCTGCATCACACCCGATTTGCACAGGCCATTACCCTTACCGATAATTTTGCTTTTTTGCCTTCCCCGTCGCGCACCTGCATGGCACTAAGCCTGTATGAAAATTGCAAGTTTTAACATCAACGGGATCAAAGCCCGCCTGCCTGCCCTTTTGGATTGGTTGTCAGAAGCGCAACCCGATGTAGCTGTGCTGCAGGAAATCAAATCCGTGGACGAGGCCTTTCCCCGCGAGCCGATTGAGGACCTTGGTTATATCGTCGAAACGCACGGGCAAAAATCCTTTAACGGCGTGGCGATCTTGTCAAAGCATCCTTTGGAAGATGTGACCCGCGGCCTGCCCGGTGATGACAGCGACGAACAAGCGCGCTGGATCGAAGCGACGGTTGTTGGCAAACAGGCGATCCGTATTTGCGGGCTCTATTTGCCGAACGGAAACCCGACACCGGGGCCTAAGTATGATTACAAACTGGCTTGGATGGATCGGCAGATCGCCCATGCCAAGTCTATGTTATCACACGATATTCCCTTCCTCATGGCAGGTGATTATAACATCATCCCGCAGCCCGAAGACTGCGCAAACCCTGCCGCTTGGAAAGACGACGCGCTGTTTCGCCTTGAAAGCCGTGCCAAATTTCGCACGCTTTGCGCTCTGGGGCTGACCGAAGCCTTCCGCGCCCGCAATATGGCGCCCGAACAATACACGTTCTGGGACTATCAGGCGGGGGCCTACAATCGCAACGATGGCATCCGCATTGATCATTTCCTGCTGTCGCCGCAAGCCGCCGATATGCTAACCGACTGTCAGATTGACGCCCACGTCAGGGGCCGTGAAAAACCATCAGATCACGTGCCGATCTGGGTTGAATTGGACCTTTAGGACCGTGTTACATCGTGACCGTAGATCCACGCGTATTTCTTGAGCGCCGCTTGCGGAAACAGACGTGATCCCACCCGCAATCCTGAATGAGCTATTGCCTGTAACCCCTTGTTACGAATGTGATAATTTCTGGCGTTGTTATTGGCGGCTTTGATGACGCGTATGGCGCGGTCGTGGCGTTTGAATTGATAGCTTTCAAAGGCAGCGGCGGCTGTTTCATGATCGGCAAGGCATTGGGTGAGCACCCATGCGTCTTCCAAAGCAAGGTTGGCGCCCTGCGCCAGAAAGGGCAGCGTGGGATGGGCGGCGTCGCCCACAAGTGCGGTGCGGTTTTTATGCCAAACGCGTGCAACTTCACGGCGAAATAGCCCCCAGATCTGCACGGTCTTAACCTGTGCCAGCCAGTCTTGGACAGGACCGCCGAACCCTTTGAAAGCGGCACGCAGGTTGTCGGGGTCGTCTCGGGCATTCCAGCTGTCTTCGGCCCACGCGCTACGCTCTTGCACCGCTACGATGTTGCGCAGCCCACCGCGCAGCGGATAGCTGACCAAATGACAGCCGGGGCCCATGAACACTTCAGCCTCTGGCGGGCCATCCCCTTCGATCAGGGCGCGCCACGCCACTTGGCCGGTAAAAAACGGATTGCCATCGCGGTTCATCTTGGCCCGTGTTTTTGAGCGCACACCATCGGCCGCGATCCAAAGCTGATCGTCTGGAACCGACAGAGGTGTATCGACCGCTTTATTTAGGTGAAGATCGACACCTAAGCCCTTGATCCCCTCATATAAAACATCGATCAATGCCGCGCGGTGCGCCAGCAAAAAGACCCCATGCGCGTGCTGTGCCAAATCCATCCGCAACACCTCGCGCCCCGCTTGATTGCGCAGCACGACCGCGCGGCTTTCAAGCGATCTGTCGCGCAACGCATCGCCCAATCCAAGCGCATCCATCACAGCAAATCCATTGGGGCTGATCTGAAGGCCTGCGCCGACTTCTGTGATGGCCGGGGCCGGATCATAGACGGACACGGGCGCGCGACGTTGCGCCAGTGCATTGGCAGTTGCAAGACCTGCAACCCCTGCTCCGGCAATGTGAAATTGGGTTGTTTCAAACATAAAAGGCACCGCTGGTTTTACGCAGCGATGCCTAGAATTCTGATCATCCGCAATAGGATTAGTCGTCGCGGTGGACTTTTTCGCGGCGCTCGTGACGTTCTTGGGCCTCAAGGCTCATGGTCGCGATCGGGCGTGCATCAAGGCGCTTGAGGCTGATTGGTTCGCCCGTCACGCTGCAATATCCGTATTCGCCTTCATCGATGCGGCGCAGGGCTGCATCAATTTTCGACACCAGCTTGCGCTGACGGTCCCGGGTGCGAAGTTCTAGTGCGCGGTCTGTTTCTTCCGAGGCGCGGTCAGCAACATCAGGGATGTTGCGCGTGCCGTCTTGCAGCCCTTCGATGGTATCGCGTGTATCGGAAAGCAAATCCGCTTTCCATTCCAGCAGTTTACGGCGGAAGTATTCAACTTGACGGTCGTTCATGAACGGTTCGTCTTCGGCAGGACGATAATCGTCGGGCAGAAAGGACTCTGCTTTCATTTTTGTTTTTCCCTTAGCTGTGCTGCGGGTCATAACGTTCTCCTGCTATCCCACCGCTTCCCTGCCTGCGCACTACCCTAACGGAAGGCAATTGCCAAGCAGAAAACCCAACCAACAACGTATGCGCGACGCACGATATATCCAGCGTCAACTGCAGGCTTGCCTGATTCGCGCAACCTGCTAATGTGCCGTTAACGACGCATAAAAGTGCGCGATAATGAGGCAGTTATGAAATTCACAGGAACCGACGGCTATGTGGCCACGGATGACCTGACTGTTGCGGTAAACGCAGCCGTCACGTTGCAGCGCCCCCTTTTGGTGAAAGGCGAACCTGGCACAGGCAAGACCGAGCTTGCGTTGCAGGTGGCCGCGTCCTTGGGTGTTCCGATGATCGAATGGAACATCAAATCCACCACCCGCGCGCAGCAAGGCCTTTACGAATATGACGCCGTCAGTCGCCTGCGTGACAGCCAGTTAGGCGATGAACGGGTGCGCGACGTGGCCAATTACATCCGCAAAGGAAAGCTCTGGGAGGCTTTTGAGGCCGATGAGCGCGTGGTTCTGCTGATCGACGAGGTCGACAAGGCCGACATCGAATTCCCCAACGATCTTCTGCAAGAACTCGATAAAATGGCGTTTTATGTCTATGAGACAGGCCAGACGATCACCGCCAAACATCGCCCCATTGTCATCATCACATCGAACAATGAAAAAGAATTGCCCGACGCGTTTTTGCGCCGCTGCTTTTTCCACTACATCCGTTTTCCCGATGAAGAGACCCTTCGCAAAATTGTCGAGGTGCATCACCCCAATATCAAATCAGACTTGCTTAGCGCCGCGCTGACCCAGTTTATGGAGGTGCGAGACACCCCGGGTCTGAAGAAAAAACCATCCACCTCCGAGGTGCTGGATTGGCTCAAACTGTTGTTGGCCGAAGATTTGACCGCAGCCGACCTCAAGCGCGATGGCACAAACGCCCTTCCCAAGTTGCACGGCGCATTGCTGAAAAACGAGCAGGATGTGCACCTGTTTGAGCGACTTGCCTTTATGGCGCGGCGCGGATCATGACAGGGGCGCGCGGCCGCAATAATCGCGGCACCCCCACTATCGGCGCGTCACATTTGACGCTTGCCGCGGGAATTTCCCCCGCAAACCCTAATTTCGCCCAATTTGACCCGCATACGCTGGTTCCAACGATAAAAACCGTGGAACCGAGCATGTCCCTGATCCTTCGCTACAAAGGTAGTTTTGCCCAGTGCCGTTTGGCATTGCGCCCCGCTACCCGCAAGCTGGATCAGACCCGCAATGCGATGTTCCCTTCTGACATGTTTGGGAATAATTAATGCGATCCGTTATTCTTGCGGGGCTCTTCGCCCTCAGCTCTTGTGCGCCGAACTTTTCGCCCGATGTGGCCAGCCGTGCGGCAAACACAGAGCTTCCGCCGATGAAGGTCTTTTCAACGATCAGCAACAAAGCACCCAAACGCTCAAACCGCGATATCGCACGCGATTTCCTTGATCTGACATTCCAGCTCGAAAGCGGCCGCAAAATTCCATACATGACCCGCTTTGAGGGTCCGATCAAAGTGCGGATGACGGGGGATGCTGTGCCCTCCAGCGTCAATCGCGACCTTGATACGTTATTGCGCCGCCTGCGCAATGAAGCCCGCATCGACATCACACGCAGCCCTGCAAATGTTGCAAATGCACAGATCAATATCGAGGTGATCAGCACCAAAGAATTGCGCCGCGTGGTTCCGAACGCTGCGTGTTTCGTAGTCCCCGGCGTTTCAAGCTGGAGCGAATACCGCGCTGCCCGTCGCAGTGGTGTCCTGGACTGGACGCGCCTGAAAACCCGTGACCGTATCGCCGTATTCCTGCCCGGTGACACAAGCCCACAAGAAATGCGCGACTGCCTGCATGAAGAAGTGGCGCAAGGTCTTGGCCCGCTCAATGACCTGTATCGCTTGCCTGACAGCACATTCAACGACGACAATTTCCATACGGTTCTGACGGGATTTGACATGCTCATCCTGCGGGCGACCTATGCGCCTGAATTGCGCAGTGGTATGACGCGCGCGCAAGTGGCGGCCGCTTTGCCCTCAATCCTTGCGCGGTTGAACCCATCGGGCGAAAACGTCTCGCCCCGCCCTGCAAGTTCTACGCCGCGCAGCTGGTCGCAAGCCGTGCAACGCGCCCTGGGTCCAAGCATGGCCGCCGCCCAACGCCGCCAAGCTGCCGAAGCTGCATTGAATATCGCATCAAAAGAAGGCTGGACCGATGCACGCCGCGCGTTCTCGCATTTTGCCAAAGGGCGGCTGCACATGGGCCACGACAATGACGTGGCATTTGAACAGTTCCGCATGGCCGACAGCATCTATGCCCGCATCCCCGGTGCCGAGTTGCAACGCGCCCATGTGGGGGTGCACATGGCGGCTTTCGCGCTGACATCGGGTGACGGCGAAGCCGCTGTCGCATGGGCCGATTTGCACCTGCCCGTCGCACAGACATCCGAAAACGCGGCGCTTTTGGCGACGCTTATGATGATCAAAGCAGAAGGTTTGGCACTGCAGGGACGGGCATCTGCGGCGCAACTTGTCAGGGTGGACAGTCTTGGTTGGGCGCGATACGGATTTGGCTCGGACAAAGAAGTTAAATCGCGTCTTAAAGAGATCGCATCACTTTCGCCCATGACGTGGCGTATCGGAGGCTAGACCCACATGATCCCCTACCCGCTTGTTTTGCTGATTGGCTTTTTAGGTGGGGGTGTCGCAGGGGCTGTTACAGCTAAACTGCGCAAGGGCAAGCGCAATGACATGATCCACTATTTCTTTGTGTGGGGCATTATCGGGCTGATCGTGACCATGTTCTATCTGGTCCTCAGCGCACGTTAGGCGCGCCTTATGTTCCTGCCGTTCTTTGAAAACCTCAGAACCCACGGCGTCCCTGTGTCGCTGCGCGAGCATCTGGCGTTTTTGGAAGGGATGCAGGCTGGCCTGACCACCTACGATATGGAAGGCTTTTATTATCTGGCCCGCACCTGTCTGGTCAAAGACGAACGCCACGTCGACAAATTTGACCGCGCTTTTGCAGCCAGCTTTGAGGGGCTTGAGGCGATCACCTCTGAACAGGTTCTGGACGCCGTGGACATCCCGCAAGAGTGGCTGCGCAAAATGGCCGAAAAGCACCTGTCAGAGGAAGAGCGCGCCGAGGTTGAGGCGTTGGGCGGGTTCGACAAGCTGATGGAAACCCTCAAAGAGCGCCTGAAAGAACAAGAAGGCCGCCATCAGGGTGGCAACAAATGGATCGGCACCGCTGGCACCTCGCCTTTTGGTGCCTATGGCTACAACCCCGAAGGCGTGCGTATCGGGCAAGACAAAAGCCGCCATCAACGCGCCGTGAAAGTCTGGGACAAACGCGAGTTTCGCAACCTTGATGATAGTGTTGAACTGGGCACGCGTAACATCAAGGTCGCCCTGAAACGCCTGCGCAAATGGGCACGCGACGGTGCCCATGAAGAGCTTGATCTAGATACCACCATCCGCAGCACCGCCGAAAACGGCTATCTTGATGTCAAAACACGGCCCGAGCGGCGCAACGCCGTGAAGGTGTTGCTGTTTCTGGATGTCGGCGGCAGCATGGATCCGCATATCAAAGTGGTCGAAGAACTGTTCAGCGCCGCCCGTGCCGAATTCAAACACATGGAATACTACTATTTCCACAACTGCCTGTATGAAGGCGTGTGGAAAGACAACCGCCGCCGGTGGGACGCACAAATCCCGACGCATGAAGTGCTGCGCACCTATGGCCCTGATTACAAGTGTATCTTTGTTGGCGACGCCAGCATGTCTCCCTATGAGGTGGCCTATGCAGGCGGCGCAAACGAACACTGGAACCAGGAGGCGGGCCAGGTCTGGCTTCAACGCGCCCGCGATCAATGGGCCGCCAACCTTTGGATAAACCCCGTGCCCAAGCAATATTGGCCCTACACACAAAGCATCGACATGATCCGCGAAATTTTCGACGATCAGATGGTTCCGATGACGCTTGAGGGGTTGGAAACCGGCATGAAGCTGCTGACCCGTTAAGGGTGATTATATCTGCCTTTCGTTATTCAATAGCGCATCACACGCCCGTGATGTGCTTTTTTGCACATATGGGCGGTGCAATTTAGTATATTTCAAACTGAATGGTTTAGTTTATATTCCTTGGTATCGGAGCAACACGCTCCCCTACAGATGAAACAGCGGCCCTTTGGCCAATGAAAGGAACCGATTATGAAACTTGCAGCATTCGCAACAACCGCCCTTATTGCCCTGTCAGCAACCGCTGCATCGGCAGACCAGCTTGCTAAAGCCGCAGGCGTGGCGCCCGGTGTATACTCCGACAACACCTTGGCAGCGCTGATCACCGCAAAAGAAGACGGCAACGCCACATTGGTCGCCTATCTGCTGGATCGCACAAACGACAACGTGCGCGTTTCTACCCGTGGCACAGCCATCGACTTTGACCGCCTGATTGACCAGGCAAAACAGGATGGCGACAGCGGCAAGGTCGCCTCGCTTCAGTCGCTGCAAAACGGTGACAACTACACAGGCGGTATCGATTATGCCCGCCTGATCGCAGACGCCGAAGCGGAAGGTGACAGTGGCAAAGCGGCCGCATTGAAATCGCGCGCCGGCCTCTAAGACATCCGATGTGATCGGGGTCCCCTCCCTGCCCTGACACACCGCATAACGCCCTGCCACGGTTTGGCAGGGCGTTTTTTTATGCCTTGGAACAGAACAATCTGGGAAATATCAAAACCGCGCCCCATATAAGAAGCATGATCAAATTCTTACCCATTCTTTTGGCTGTGCTTTACGGCTATGTCTTTTACCGTTTTTCGGCTTGGCGCACGGCCAAAGAGCTGGACGCCAACAGCACCGAATTGATGGACCCGATCCTGAACACGCATCTGTCCGCGATGGCCACCGCATTGGATGTCGACCGTATCCGCGTGAACCTTTACGAGATTGAGCCTGTCAACGGGCTGGCCGCCCCGGATGGGCGGATTTTCATCACGCGGGGCTTTTATAAAAAATTCCAGCAAGGTGACGTAACAGGCGCTGAATTGGCCAGCGTGATTGCGCATGAATTGGGCCATGTGGCTTTGGGCCATTCCAAGCGCCGCATGATCGACTTTTCGGGCCAGAACGCGTTGCGCACGGCCCTGGCGATGATCATTTCACGGTTTATTCCGGGCATTGGACCTTTCATTGCGAATGCCCTGACCAGCCTTCTGGCAGCACGTCTCAGCCGCGAAGATGAATATGAGGCCGATGCCTACGCAAGCGCCTTGCTGTATAAATCAGGGATCGGTGTTGAGCCGCAAAAAACCCTGTTCACCAAGCTTGAACAGCTGACAGGCGCACGTGGCGCGCCCCCTGTCTGGATGGCATCGCACCCTAAAACCGCCGATCGTATCAAGGCGATTGAGGCCAATGAAGCCAAGTGGAACGGCGCGCTAAGCTAGCGCTTTGCCAAGACGCGGCATACGTGCCTTTTTCAGCAATCCACGCGTGCTCCATGTGCTACCAGATAGTCTGTCAGCCTCGACGCGCACGTCTTCGACTACCTGGGCGATGGGATCGGGGTTGGCTTGCCACAACCCCAAAAGGAACTGATCGGGATCAGCCCGGCTGACCCCTTCTTCGGCCAGCAGGCCGCGGGGGAAATCCTTGGCGTTGTTGGTCAAAATGATGTCGGTTGATCCTGCAACCGCCGCCGCCAAAACATGGATATCGTTTTCATCGGGCAACCACAGGCGTTTCAAATCCCCTTCACGGGGCTGCACATTGGCGCGCGGAAATGCGGCGTTCAACATAACCGCCTCTGAACGTGCGGCGGCTTCGTCAGCCCCGCCGTGCCGTGCAGCAGCCCGCGCCCATTCTTCCAGCAGGCGCGGCGACCATTGGGGCTGATACAATCCTGCGCGCGCGGCACCGATCACCACCTGCCGCATCACAGTTGGATAAAGCACGCAAGCGTCGATCATCACTTTCATGGAACGAGGCGGTAGAACATGGCCTTCAGATAACCGCTTTCCGACAGCTGCGGCATCAGCGGATGGTCTGGCCCTGCAAAGCCCGTGTGGACATGCTGCGCCCGCCGCCCTGCCCGCCCGATACCGCGGTGATTGCTACGGGCGAACTTCTGAATATCAGCGGCATGAGAGCATGAGCAAAGCCCAAGATACCCGCCATCGGCAACCAATGGCGCGGCCAGTTTTGCCACACGTTCGTAGGCGCGCAACCCACGATCAAGCGCCTGTTTATTGGGTGCGAATGCGGGCGGATCGCAGATGACGACATCAAATTGTGCCCCTTCCGCGCCCAAAGCTTCCAGCACATCAAAGGCATCGCCTTTTCGCGTGCTCATCGCCGCGCCCTTGCCCATGGTCTTCGCACCAGCCTCAGCCAAGTCTAACGCAGGTTGCGCACCATCCACACACGTCACATGCGTAGCCCCATGTGCCAAAGCCGCAAGACCAAAACCACCCACATGGCTGAACACGTCCAGAACCCGCGCCCCTTTGGACAGGGATGCCGCAAAAGCATGGTTAGGGCGTTGGTCGTAAAAAAGCCCCGTCTTTTGCCCACCCATGACATCGGCCAAATATGTGGCACCATTCATCTGCACAGGGATCGGAGCATCAGGGGCCGTGCCGTGCACAACCGCGGAGACATCATCAAGCCCTTCAAGCTTGCGCGCGCGACCGGATGCGCTTTTGATCACACATTCCACGCCTGTCACATCCACCAACGCCGCGCACAGCGCGTCAAGTCGCGCATCGGCCCAGGCAGCGTTGGGCTGAACGACAGCCGTTTGACCAAACCGGTCAATGATCACGCCAGGCAGCCCATCGGCTTCGGCATGGATCAGACGGTAAAAAGGCTCTGCGAACAACCGCGTGCGGTGATCCAGAGCGGCTTGCAAACGCGATGCAAACCACGCCTGATCAATCTTAGCTGTCGGATCACGGTCCAGCATCCGCGCGATGATTTGGCTTTCGGGCGTTACCCCCACCACACCCATCGGCGTGCGATTGGTATCTTCCAGAACCGCCAGACTGCCTGCATCCAGCGCCTTTGTGCGCCTGTCGGTGACAAGGTCGGCGGCATAGACCCAAGGGGCGCCAAAACGGATGGATCGGGCATCGGCCTTGGGCTTGAGGCGGACAACGGGGAGGTCGGATGAAGAAAGGGGCTGCGTCATGCAGCCCCCTCTAAATCAGTTTTTCGCGGGATGATAGCGTTAGAGTTGGTTAATCGCGCCCATCACACCTGTGCTTTCAGCGACATAGCCGTAGCGTTTGGTCATCTCATGTTCCAACACTTTGGCCAGATGGTCGGTGATGCGAACACGTTGTGTGATGCCTTTGGCCTCGGCTTGCACCGCTGCATTGCCACCAAGCGCATCAAAATCTGCCTTAACGATACGGGGCTGCATCAGGATTTCTTTGGTCTGCGCGTCGCGCACCTGCAAATAGAACTGGATCGCGTGAACCCCGCCCACAGTATAGCGCGCCTTTTCGGTCAGCGCATGAAAGCGCGTCACCTGAACGTCGATGATGACAGGGCGTTCACCGTTCAGCCGTGTTGCGCCCTTGCGCAAGCCTTCGTCGATGACCTTGGCGACTTGCGCATGACGATCCCCGATAGGATCCTCGCGCCAGACAATATCGCCCGAAGGGTAATAGCGGTTGGCTTCTGACACACGAAGGCTGCGCGGCACACGCACATTGATCTGTGCAATGTTGACGGATGGCGCAATCGCAACGGCGCGTTGGTTTTCAATCGCAGCACGGCTGGTGCTGTTCAACGGTGTCTGGTCAACTGCGCCACGTGTTGCGGTATCAACATTTGCACAGGCCCCAAGCGTGCCAAGAACGGCCGCAGCCACAAGAAGTTTCAAAACTTTCATTTTACAATCCTTTCTGGATCATGGCCCCCAAATGGCCTGACGGTGTTTACCGCTTGATCGCGGTTAAACACCCCGAATTGGGCAGAATTGCGCCCCAATTCGTGCAGCTTCGGGACCATTTCACAGCCTGCCGCGGCCGGGGGCGGTCCAAATTGCCACATTTTGCGCCTCGCCACTGGACCTGTTAGCGCTAACCATATAGAGAGCACTCAACGAAAACCGAGGACGCGATCATGCCACTGAATCCCACTATCGAAGCTGTCACTCAGCGCATCATCGAGCGCTCAAAAGCGCGCCGTACAACCTATCTTGACCGAATGCGCCGCGCCGCTGAAGACGGACCGCGCCGTGCCCACCTGACATGCGGCAACCAAGCCCACGCTTACGCTGCCATGGGGGACGCCAAAGACGCGCTGGTCGCTGAAAAGGCTCCGAACCTCGGGATTATCACCGCATACAACGATATGCTTTCAGCCCATCAACCCTTCAAAGACTACCCCGACAAAATCAAAGCCGCCGTGGCCAAAGTTGGCGCAACTGCACAGGTATCTGGTGGCGTTCCGGCGATGTGCGATGGTGTCACCCAAGGCCAGGTCGGCATGGAACTTTCGCTTTTTTCGCGCGACGTGATCGCCTTGGCCGCAGGTGTGGGGCTGTCGCACAACACCTATGACGCCGCTGTCTACCTTGGCGTATGTGACAAGATTGTTCCCGGTCTCATCATTGCTGCAGGGACGTTCGGGTATATTCCCGGGGTGTTCATCCCCGCAGGCCCCATGACAAGCGGTTTGCCCAACGACGAGAAGGCCAAGGTCCGCCAACAATTTGCAACGGGCGAAGTGGGCCGCGAAGAGTTGATGAAGGCCGAAATGGCCAGCTATCACGGTCCGGGGACTTGCACCTTTTACGGCACCGCCAACTCAAACCAGATGTTGATGGAGTTCATGGGGCTTCACATGCCTGGCGCATCCTTTGTCAATCCGGGCACGCCTTTGCGCGAAGCGCTCACAGAAGAAGCTGCGAAAACAGCCGTTGGCCTATCGGCCTTGGGTAACAACTATACACCCGTCTGCGACGTGCTGGACGAAAAGGCTTTTGTGAACGGTATGGTCGGTCTGATGGCCACAGGCGGCTCTACCAACCTTGTGTTGCACCTGCCCGCGATGGCGCGGGCGGCGGGCGTTGATGTGGCACTTGAAGATTTTGCAGACCTGTCAGCCGCCGTGCCTTTGATGGCCAAAGTCTATCCGAATGGTCTGGCTGACGTGAACCACTTCCACGCCGCAGGCGGGCTTGCTTATATGATTGGCGAGTTGCTGGACGCGGGCCTTTTGCATGATGATGTGAAAACCGTCGCGGGCCACGGCCTGTCGCATTACACCCTCGAGCCTGAAATTCTGAACGGCGGCTTTCACTACCGCGAAGGCCCGAAAACAAGCGAAAACGAAAAGATCCTGCGCCCTGCCAGCAATCCATTCCAGCCAGAAGGCGGGTTGAAACAGCTCGAAGGCAATCTTGGCCATGGCATGATGAAAGTCAGCGCCGTCGCCCCGGAGCGCCATGTGATCGAAGCCCCTGCCCGCGTCTTTGACGACCAGCACGCGGTTAAGGCCGCGTTCCAACGCGGGGAATTTACCACCGACACTGTCGTTGTGGTCCGCTTTCAGGGGCCCGCAGCCAACGGCATGCCAGAACTTCATTCGCTGACACCAACACTGGCAGTGTTGCAAGACCGTGGGCTCAAGGTTGCTCTGGTCACCGACGGCCGGATGTCGGGCGCATCGGGCAAAGTGCCAAGTGCGATCCATGTCGCTCCGGAAGCCCTGCATGGCGGGTTACTGGCAAAGGTCCAAGACGGCGACATAATCCGCGTGGATGCCGACAAGGGCACGCTTGATGTGCTGACCGAAGGCGTAGAGAGCCGTCAAGCCGCAACCCCCGACCTGAGCAACAATGCCTTTGGCGTTGGCCGCGAATTGTTTGAGGTTTTCCGTGCCAATGTCGGTCCATCCACAGCAGGCGCCGGCGTTGTTGTGTAATGCTGGATTTGGATATTTTTGAACAAAAGAAGATATCCACCAGCGCCACGTTTTATGCCCTCCGCGCCTATTGCAAACGCGGAGGGACTTCTTTCGTTACGGTCATCGGCGTCCCCGCCTGTACCGCCCTTCATGGATAACGCGTTAAGGTTAATAGGCTCTTAATCTTCTTTTGTTTTCCAAATATCCTCGCCGAAGGCATCCAGCCTTCCCCAAGACTTGAAAGGTTTTTCAATGTTAAGCCCCGCATCCGCAAGCATTCGTTCCGAAGAGGTGTGTCGCCTCGCGCCTGTCATTCCTGTGCTTGTCGTCCATGACGCAGATATCGCCCTACCACTTGCCGAGGCCTTGATTGCAGGCGGCTTGCCTGCGTTAGAGGTGACTTTGCGTACACCCGCAGCACTTGACGTGATCTCGGAGATGGCAAAGGCCAAAGGCGGAATGGTGGGTGCGGGCACCCTTTTGACACCAGAAGATGTGAGCAACGCCAAACAGGCGGGTGCCGTTTTTGGCGTCTCCCCTGGTGCGACAGATACTTTGCTGGACGCCTGTTCAACCGAAGAATTGCCCTTGCTGCCAGGTGCTGCAACCGCATCCGAAGCGATGGCCTTGTTGGAAAAGGGTTTTACGGTTCAAAAGTTCTTCCCTGCCGAAGCAAACGGTGGCGCGAAGGCCCTGAAAGCCATCGGCGCGCCGATCCCGCAGGTGCGCTTTTGCCCAACAGGTGGGGTCAGCCTTGCCAACGCCCCTGACTACCTTGGCCTTAGCAACACGCTTTGTGTCGGCGGCTCATGGGTGTGCCCGCAAAACCTGATCGATGCAAAAGATTGGGCGGGTATTGAGGCCTTGGCCAAGCAAGCTGCAGCTCTGCCCAGTTAAGCGTCAGGCACGCGGGCCGAACGCCCTCCACGGCGTCCCTTCGTTGCGGGGGCGGCGAGGCCTTCTTTTAGCACGGCCGTCATCGGATGGTCGGGGTCATCTTCGCCGTAATGCGCCAACAACTGACGGATCAGCGTCGGCGTGTCCTGATCAAGCGCGACATTGATGGCCCAGTCCAGAAATATCGATCGGCATTCGGGCATGGTGATCCCTTCAATACGATAGCTTTCGCGGATCAATCCTTTGGGATCAACATCTTTCATCTTGGCGTCTGGTTGCTGTGACATGACTAATCGTCTTTCTGGCTGCGGTTTGCGGCAGATGTGTATTTGGCCTCAATGATTGCTGCCGTTTTGCTGCGTTGTGACATAAGCTCATCTGCCAAAGCGTCCAGAGTGGTTTGTGCTGTTTCTCGCATCATCATCGCGCATCCCCCCTGTCCGATTTCGCTCGGGTCAAAGGCCCCTTCGTTGAGAAGTTTCGAGGTAACCTTCACAGTCCAGAAAAGGCTGTAGGCATTGCACAGGTCTTGCAATTCAACGGCAGACAACCATCCAATCGCGACACCCGCTTGCAACTGCGCAAGCGTGTCGACAGATGTCGCGCCAGACACCAAGGCGATGGTCTGGCCAAACAATTCGATGTCTTGCAACCCGCCCGCACCGCGGGTGATGTCCCACACCGATTGCACAGGTTTTGCATCCGCCAGTCTTTTGCGCATGTCTTGCACATCCGCTACGCGCGTGGCCAGGGGCCGATCAAGGTGCAGCACTGTTTGGCGTGCAGCCTGCCAATCACTACTTAAATCCGTGGCGTGCAGGGCGCGCGCGCGCGTCAGGGCAAGATGCTCCCACGTCCACGCCTCGTTGCATTGATAGTCTTGATAAGCCGCCCAAGAGGTCGCCACAGGCCCCTGCCGCCCAGAAGGCCGTAACCGCATATCAACCTCATACAGCCGACCTTCGGGCAACTGTGCGGTCAAAGCGGTGATAAAAGCCTGGGTCAGCCGCGCGAAATACGGGCGCGTCGATAGCTCTCTTGGGCCGTCTGACGCCTCTACCCCTTGTGCATCATAGATCACGATCAAATCGAGATCCGAAGTGGCCGTCAGCCGCCCTGCCCCCAAAGACCCCATGCCAATCGGCAAAGCGCCGCGGCCCATCGGGGCCCCGTGTTTCTTGGCAAACTCATCCACCGCAACGGGCCAGAGCGATGCGATAATCGCCTCTGCAAGGTCTGCATAGTGTTGGCCTGCTTCAGCGGCGGTGATCAGACCGCGCAGATGATGCACGCCAATACGGAAATGCCATTCCTTTTTGAACCGTCGCGCAAGACCCAAGGCGACTTCATAGTCGGTTTGGGCGGTCAAATCCTGCGATAGCTGATCCCGCAGGGCATCAAGGCCGGGCCATGGGGCAAAGAAATGCCCTGCCAGCACACCGTCCAGCACGGATGAATTGCGTCCAAGGTATTGGGCCAGCGCGGGCGATGTGGCGCAAATATCCACCAACAGATCAACCAAAGGCGGGTTCGCCTCGAACAGGGAAAACAGTTGCACCCCCGCTGGCAGGCCGCGCAGAAACCCGTCAAATTGCAAAAGGGCTTCTTCGGGGCGGGCGGCGCGGGCCAGTTTGCGTAGAATATCCGGGCGCAGGCGGTTGAATATTTCGGTTGCGCGCGACGAACGCAGCGCAGGGTAACTGGGCCAGCGGGCCAAAATCTCTTCCCCGAATTCTGGCACAGCGCTGGCCGGTTCTGGTGCGTTGGGCGCAAAGAAATCATCGGTGAGCGAATGAACCGCCTCAAACCGCGCAATCAAATCCGCCTTCAAATCGGCCGTCGTCACCCCCATAAAAGCCGCCAAACGGTCAAACCCGTCGTCGGATTTTGGCAGGCTGTGGGTCTGTGCATCCCCGATCATCTGCAAACGGTGTTCAACCTCGCGCAGCACGCGGTAGTGATTTTTCAGATCGCGGCTTACGGTCTCATCGGTCCAGCCTTTTCGGGTCAGAACATCCAACCCGACCAAAGTGCCATTGACCCGTAGATCCGCGTCGCGCCCACCTGCGATCAGCTGGCGTGTCTGGGTATAGAATTCGATCTCTCGAATGCCCCCGCGCCCCAGTTTGACGTTATGTTCTGGCAGGGTAATCGGCCCCGATAGGCCTTTGTGGGCCCAGATTTTCTGGCGCATGTCATGGGCGTCTTGGATCGCCGCAAAATCTAGATGCTTGCGCCAGACAAAGGGTCTGAGACGATCAAGATACACCTGCCCCGCCACTAAATCACCCGCGCAGGGACGCGCCTTGATATGGGCTGCACGCTCCCAGGTGCGCCCTTCGGCCTCATAATACAGCTCGGCGGCGGCCATTGAGATACAAACAGGCGTCACACTTGCATCAGGACGCAGCCGCAGGTCGGTGCGAAAGACGTAACCGTCGCGCGTGACATCCCCGATCATCTGCATCAACTTGCGTGTGACCCGCACAAAGACAGAACGGATCTCGGGCAAGTCCTCGCGGGCGTAGCGGCTATCATCAAACAGGCAGATCATATCGATGTCGCTTGAATAATTCAGCTCATAAGCGCCCATTTTGCCCATCGCCAGAAAAACCATACCGCCGTCAACGGCCAGATCATCCGCCGTCAGCATGGGCAGTTTGCCACGGGCGGCCTCGGCCTGCAAAAGCGCGCTCAACCCGACTTGCAAACAGCGATCCGCCAAATCCGTCAGCGCGCGGGTCACGGTTTCCAGCGGCCAGACGCCTGCAAGATCCGCCAGCCCCGCCAGAACTGCGACGCGCCTTTTGGCTTGCCGCATGCGTGCGGGCATCTCGGCCAGCGGCACGGCGGACAGATCCGCCAGCTCGGCTGCAAGATGCTGTTCTGGATCACCAAAAGCCGCCGTAAGCCACGTGGCCTCTTTGCTCATCAGGCTTTTAAGGTAGGGACTACAGCCTGCGGCCCCCTCAATGACCTGCAAGATACCCCGGTCGAGCTCGGGAAACAGGGCGGCGGCGTCTGCCCCGATGTCGGGGTCATAAGCGATCGGGCTGCGGGTGATACGAGAGGCAAAAGTCATGCCACCAGCTTTGCGGCGGCACCATGCCTTGGTCAAGCAAGTGACACCACAATGACCGTCAAAACCATCACGAAAGGCGCAGTATCTTTGTGAATTCGGCTGATTTATATGATTTCACCGGTCTAAACCCACTGACTTCACCCACGCGACCGCCAAGCAAGTTGTTGATTTCATTAAATTACATAAGTTTATGTAAAAAACATTTACATTTTACCTTGATCCCGGCGCCCGCCTACCCCATCTATGTAATGTGAAAGACATTCACATTGAATTTCTAACCCGCTATTTTGAAGGAGCCGACCATATGACCACCGCCGCCCCGCATCCTCATGCGACACAAACCACTTACGCCGCCCAACCGCGCGAAGGATGGTTTCGTCGCGCCGAAAACTGGCTCGATCACAAAGGAAAACCCGCGTGGATCGCTGCGATGGTGTTCGGCTTTATCTTCTTTTGGCCCATTGGCCTTGCTCTTCTTGCCTACATGATCTGGGGGAAAAACATGTTTTCACGGTCCTGCACCACACGCCACACCTACAAATCGCACATGACTTTGGGCAATACAGGCAACGCCGCGTTTGATGCCTACAAGGCCGATACCCTGCGCCGTCTGGAAGAAGAACAGGCCAGCTTTGAGCAATTTCTAGAGCGTCTGCGCGAAGCCAAAGACAAGGCTGAGTTCGACCAATTCATGGACGACCGTGCCAAGCCAGAGCCCACAAAAGAAGACGCGTAAATCCGTCTTTGCCAGCCCCACCGCGCCCGCAATCGGGGCTGGCCCTTCCCTTCCCCACAATCCATCCCCATGTATCCCGAAAGAGCCCGCAACCAGATGAGCGCAACAGCAACCGATATGCACACCACCCTGCCCGATCCTGTTCACCAGTCAGAGTTTTATGCCGACACCGCCATCAAGCGGGCCATCGCTTGGTTGGTTGATTTGGTTATCATCACCGCTCTTGCAGTGCTTGTATCCCTTCTGACCTTCGGCATCGGGTTTTTTGTCTTTTTTGGCATCATGGCTTTGATCGGGTTTGCGTACCGCGTGGTCACACTGGCCAATCGCTCGGCCACTTGGGGGATGCGTCTGGCCTCGGTCGAATTTCGCCGCGCTGATGGCCAAAGGTTTGATCTGCTGACGGCCTTCTTGCACACCTTGGCGTTCTATCTGTCGTTTTCGATCCTGCCGCTTCAGCTGGTCTCGATCGTGCTGATGCTCAGCACGCAGCGCGCACAGGGGCTAACGGATCATGTCTTGGGCACGGTGGCGTTGAACAGGTCTGCCGCGACCCTTTAACCCTCGCTATATTGGGGGGGTTGGCGCAGGGCTTTGCAGTTGTTAGCTTACTCAAAACTACCTGCGGAGACCCATGCGCCACACCCTACCCATAGCACCACAGTTTTATGTGACAGCGCCCCAACCCTGCCCCTATCTTGAGGGACGGATGGAACGGAAGCTGTTTACCGCGCTGCAAGGGGATTTCTCGGAAAAGCTGAATGACGGCTTGTCCAAGCAAGGGTTCCGCCGATCGCAAAATGTGCTGTATCGGCCGTCATGCGCAGATTGTTCGGCCTGTTTGTCGGCGCGGATCAAAGTCTCCGATTTCAAACTGTCAAAAAGCCAGAAACGTATCCTCAAACGCAATGCCCATCTGCAACGCAAGGCGACAAGCCCTTGGGCCACCGAAGAACAGTTCTCGCTCTTTCGGCGGTATTTGGATACGCGCCACGCGGATGGCGGTATGGCAGATATGGATATTTTCGAATTTGCGGCCATGGTCGAAGAAACGCCCGTGCGCAGCCGTGTGGTGGAATACAACAGCCCCGCGCAGGGTGAGCGGCCTGATCTGGCGGCAGTCTGTCTGACAGATGTTTTGGATGATGGTCTGTCGATGGTCTATTCGTTTTATGACCCCGATCTGACCCGCAATTCTCTTGGGACCTATATCATTCTGGATCATATCGAGATCGCCCGCGAAGCAGACCTGCCCTACGTCTATCTGGGCTATTGGGTGCCGGGTTCGCCCAAAATGGACTACAAAGCCAAGTTCACAGGGCTTGAGGTATATCGTGGCGGCAAGTGGGAGACGATGACCGATCCCAACGATTATGAGGCGGAAACGCATCCTTTGTCGGTCGACCCTATTGCTGAACAAGTGGCGAATATTTCATTGCCCGATACCGTATCGGTTAAATCCTAGCCCCCTAACATGCTGACATGAAAAACGGCGGCCCCTTCTTTTGGGCCGCCGTTTTCTTTTGCGTGCAGGGGGGGTTGCCGCCCCCCTTGCCAGTGATCAGTTCAGCAGGTTCGGAATAATCGTCACCACACCGGGGAAGGCCGCAAGCAACGCCAGACCGGCCACCTGGATCAACACAAACGGCAACACCCCTTGATAGATATGACCCGTCGTCACCTCTTTGGGTGCAACCCCGCGCAGATAGAACAGCGCAAAGCCAAAGGGCGGCGTCAGGAACGATGTCTGCAGGTTCACCGCAATCATGATCGTCACCCACTTGGGATCCATCGTGCCGCCGTAAATCACCGGGCCCACAATCGGGATCACGATGTAGATAATCTCAAGGAAGTCCAAAACGAACCCGAGGATAAACAGCACCAACATCACAATCAGGAACACCGTCCACTCGTTATCGAACGAGCGTAGGAACTGCTGGATGTAATGCTCGCCCCCGAAACTGATGACCACAAGGTTCAACAGTTGCGAGCCGATCAGGATGGTAAACACCATCGACGTCACCTTGGCCGTTTCGCGCACAACAGGGCTCAGAACCCCGCCCGCATAGAGGATCCAGCAGGCAAACAGGATACCGAACATCGCAAACAGATACGCGGCTTTGGCAAAGATAAACGCAATCACGCTTTCCGTCGTGGTCGCATCCGTGCCGATCCGCAGATCAAAGTTCACGCCAATCAGGATCAGCACGATGATCGCAAAGGTCGCTTGCAAGATGATCTTGCCCGACTTGCCCTGATCGGCCAGCTTGCGGTAGGCCGCCAGCATGATCGCGCCACCCGCACCCAGTGCAGCGGCAGGCGTCGGGTTGGTGATCCCGCCAAGGATCGACCCAAGCACAGCCACAATCAGCACCAGCGGCGGAAAGACCACGCGCAGCAATTCGTTCTGCGCCAGCATCTGCGCCGCCCCGCGACAGCCCCAAAGGGTCAGGCCAAGCGGAATGGCCAGCAGCAGCGTCCGCGCCCCTGCGGTCATGGTCGGCCCCATCAAAACGATGTCCACCAACAAGGCCAGCACGATGCCAAGCCCGCCAATCAACAGCGGTGTCTTGTTGGCCGACGGGGCCACACCACGGGCCGTTGTCAAAACCAGACCAAGCAGCAGCAGACCAACAGCCAACCCTGTGCCAATCGGCGCGGCGTTCTCGACCTTTTCAAGGACCAGTGCCTCACGCTCTTCAGGTGTCAGGGCGCGGCTTTGTTCAACACCACCTGCGGCGTCAATCTCGGCTTGCTGTGCGACAGCTGCGTCCCAACGCTCTTGGCCATGAAGCTCAATCATCGCCTCTTGGCACTGTGGCGACACGCCTGTGCGCAAATCAGCCGTCTGACCCGCATCTGTAAAGCTATCCACCAGCACCGACTGGCTGCCAATGACATTGACGTTCATCAACAAGATCAAACCCGCGATCAGGCCAACAGGCGCCAGTAGGAACCATGTCAGCGCTTCGTTGCGGGTGATCGGCTCTGAATTGGTGCTGCCCATTTCCACGGCAGGTGCCTTGGACGGGTTGAACAGCGCATAGACGAAGGCATAGGTCGCATAGAGCAACGCCAGCAAGATCCCCGGCAACAACGCCGCCTGGAACAATGTGCCCACCGACACAACCGCAGGCTCACCCAGATAGGTCAGCGCGTCCGAACAGCCCACAAGCTGTGCGCGTTCTTCTTGGGCCGCCGAATAGAGGTCTCCTGCCAGCGTGCCCAAAAGCACGATCACGATAGAGGGTGGGATGATCTGCCCCAAGGTGCCCGACGCGGCGATAACGCCCGTCGACAGCTGCGGCGAATACCCGTTTTTCAACATGGTGGGAAGTGACAGCAGCCCCATCGTAACGACGGTCGCGCCCACAATCCCCGTCGAGGCCGCAAGGAACGCGCCCACGACAACAACAGACACAGCCAAACCACCGGGCAACGGGCCAAACACCCGCGCCATTGTTTTCAACAGGTCATCGGCGATCTTGGACCGTTCCAGCGTGATGCCCATCAAGACGAACATCAAAACGGCCAGTAGTGTCTCGATTGACTGGCCCGCCAACACGCGCTCGTTGATGCGGTTCACGATAAAGCTGACGTTGCGGTCCAACGCGGTTTCCCACCCTGCCACAAACACAGGCTCACCAATGCGCGGTAGTTCGGGGTATCGGAATATCGATATCGCCTCGGGCCTTATGCCTTCGGCAATCAGGGCCGCAAACTCGGCGCTGTCTTTGTCAATCGCTTGGTGGATCAGCAAACCGTTGCTGTCCAGCGCCGCGATAATGGCAAAAGAAATCACCGCCGACCCACCGATGGCAAACGCCACGGGAAAGCCCGACAAGATACCTGCGAACAGGCAGAGGAACACAATGATCAGGCCGATCTCGACGCCATCAAGTCCTAGAAACATGGGATTAGACCTATCTTTGAATTAGTGGATCGAGGCGGCAAGTTCGGCGTCAGCGTCGCCAAGCTTGTCACGGTCAAGATATTTTTCGTCCGATTCAGGACCCTCACGCAGCTCAAGATACGAGCGGTAAAGGAACGCCACGGCCTGCAAGAACACCATTGCGGTGAACACAACCAACAGCACCTTGAACAGGAAGTAGGCGTTGAACCCGTTGGGCGAAAAACCGATGGTTTCAACATTCCAGCGCAGCGCACGGGCCTTGAGCACCAGACGGTCCAGCGTGTCAGACGCCGACGGGTTCGGCACCACAAGGTGACGCCACAAGAAATACCACCCATACATCCACGTCAGCACAGCCGCCGGCATCATAAAGATGATCGAGCCGATCATATCGATGACCTTCTTGGTCTTACGGCTGACCGCTGAGTAGACCAGATCAACCCGCACATGACCGCCCTGCACAAAGGTGTAGGTGCAGCACAGCGTGACCACCAATGCATTATAAAGCTTGAGTTCTTCGGACCACCACGACACATCATGCGTCAGCGCGCGGCCAAACCCGAACGACAGCTCGGAGGCTGCAAAGATACGTTGCATAAAGACAATTACGATCTGTTGCAGCACCATCAAAAGACCCGCCCATGCGAAAAGCCGGCCAACCCCGTTGGCAAACCCCTCAAGCACGCGGACCACACCCCACATAAAGGGGCGATAGACCACGCCCACAATCGTCATCACGATCAGGACGGTGAAAATCACAAAGAAGAACTCTTGGCTGCCGCCGTAATAGATAAAGCGCATCAGGCTTTCTTTATCTTCGACGGTGTTGTTCCACGTCAGCCAATCCAACCACGACGATGGATTAAAGATCGCATATCCAAGGTTGTAAAAGGCCATGCCCAGACTTTTGAAAAGCCACAGGATCGCGTCCATGATGTTCCCCCCACTCTTGTTCAGAGCTTCATTCTTCTAGCCGTGCCGACTTTTGGTCGCACTGGCCTTGGCTTGTTTTGGTGTGAAAAGGGCGCGGGATATCCGCGCCCTTCCCGTTTTGGCCGTTGGGCTTAGCCCAGAACGCGGTCGCGCTGGTCGCGGTAGGCGCTTTCGGCCTGCTTGATCCAGCCCGAGGACGCCATCATCGACGCTTGGTAGCTGTCGTAGACTTTCTTGTAGATGTCGTCGCCCATGTTCTCTTGGTGCACTTCGTCCGATGCTGAACCGAATGCATCCCAAACGTCGTTCGGGAATTCCAAAACCTTCACGCCACCCGATTGCAGACGCTGCAGCGCCGAACCGTTGTTGTTGAGGAACTGAGCAAGGTTCCACTGGTGTGCTTCCGCCGATGCGATCTCGATGATCTTCTGATGCGCTGGCGACAGGCTGTCGAACACGTCGCGGTTTGTCGCAAGCGACAGACCCGCACCCGGCTCGTGGAAACCCGCTGTGTAGTAGAACTGTGTGATTTCCTGGAAACCGGCTTTTTCGTCCGCCCATGGGCCGATCCACTCGGTGCCGTCAATCGCACCAGATGCCAGTGCTTGATACACTTCGGCACCTGGAAGGTTCTGAACCGATGCACCCAGTTTGCCCAAGGCTTTACCGCCCAGACCTGGCATGCGGAACTTCAGACCGTTGAAGTCAGCAGCCGATGTGATTTCCTTGCGATACCAGCCACCCGCTTGGGCACCTGTGTTACCCGCCAGGAACGATTTCAGACCAAAGATCTGGCCCAGTTCGTCGTGCAGCGCGGCACCTTCACCGTGGTAGTACCAGTTTGCCAGCTCTTGGGCTGTCATACCGAATGGCACCGACGTGAAGAACGCATACGCAGGGTGCTGACCTACGAAATAATAGTCAGCCGCGTGATACATGTCAGCCTGACCCGCAGTTACGGCGTCAAACACTTCAAACGCGCCTACAAGCTCACCAGCAGCTTTGATGTCGACAGTCAGCTGACCGTCTGTCATCGCAGTGATGCTGTCGGCTGCATGCTGTGCGGCGTCAAAAACGCCTGCCAGACCACGGCCCCACGATGTAACCATCGTGAGCGTGCGGTTGCCTTGTGCGTACATTGGCGCTGCCAGCGTCGACGCTGCAGCGGCCGTTGCGCCACCCAAAGCCGAAGTTTTCAGAAAAGAACGACGATCCATATAAGTATCCTCCCGAGATAGTTTTTGTCAGCAGTGCGCCCCAAAAGACCGCACCCACCGGATCGTTAACAGTGGCCGGAGCCTATGACGCGCTCTCAAAGGATGCCATACCAAGTACTACGTAGATCGGACGTTTGGACCGATTTTCTGACCAATTTTAGCGTTAACATTTGCACCGCCAGCCTTGCGCACCCTGCATATCGGCTATTCTTGCAGCACATAGGCCCAGATATTGGCTTAACACCTCGATGATTCCCCGCTATCGAATCAATATGCGCAAACGCTCGTCCCCCATCAGGCTGTCATACGGCCAAAAACTATTCTTTCTGGCCACCCTGCCCTTGGTGGTCGCGGCCACGATTATCGGGTGGGTGGTACTTGATCAGTCACGCGAACTGGCGGAACGCGAAATCGCGGCGCTGGAAACACAGCTTTTGGCCGCCAAAAAGGAAGAGCTAAAGAATTACCTGTCGATTGCCCGCACGGGGTTTGTGAATATCTACGGCCGCGCCGCGCCTGATGATGCGGTGGCCAAAGAAGAAGTCCGCCAGCTTTTGTCAGCGATGCTCTACGGGCAAGACGGCTATTTCTTTGTGTTTGATTACGACGGCACCAACCTTGTGGCGCCGCGCCAGACCTTCTTGATCGACAAGGACTGGTCTGGACTGACCGACATCAACGACGTGCCGATCACCGATCAACTGATTGATATCGCGCGCTCGGGTGGTGGCTATCACAGCTTTGAATGGACCAAACCCTCCACGGGCAAAAAAGCGCCCTTCATTACCTACGTTGCGGGTCTGCAGGACTGGCGATGGGCGGTGGGCACAGGCATCTTCGTCGATGATGTGCAGGCAACGGTTGCCGCAGCCCGCGCCGATGTGGAACGCCGCATCGATCGCACCTTTGTCTATATCGTTGCGATCACCCTTGGTGCGCTGATGGTCGTTTTTGTCAGCGGGCTGGTGCTGAACATCCGCGAACGCCGTTTGGCCGATGCCAAACTGAAACAACTCACCGAACGGATTTTTGACACCCAGGAAGAAGAACGCGGCCGCGTGGCCCGCGAATTGCATGACGGGATCAGCCAGATCCTTGTGGGCATCCGCTATTCGCTGGAACTGGCGAAACGACGTTTTGCCAAAGGCGACACGGGCGCAGGCGACAGTCTGAACCGCGGGATCGAAAGTCTGAATGAAGCCATCGGCGAGGTGCGCCGCATCAGCCGTGATCTGCGCCCCGGTGTGCTGGATGATCTGGGGCTTGGCCCTGCCCTGAAATCCCTGACCGATGAATTTTCCGACCGCACAGGCCTTGCCACCGATTTTGAAACCGTGGTGTTCCGCAACCGTCTGGATCAGGACGCCAAGATCGCGCTTTACCGCATCGCCCAAGAGGCGCTGACCAATATCGAACGCCACGCAGATGCCACCCGCGTGCGGATGGACCTCAAAGGCCACCGAAATGGTGCGACCTTGCGCATTTCCGACAACGGGCGCGGGCTGCCCCAACAAAATGACGATGGCCCCTCGGGTCTGGGTCTGCGCAATATGGCCGAACGGATCGAACAGCTTGACGGCACGCTGCGCATCCTGTCATCCAAATCCGGCACGGTGATAGAAGCGCAAGTGCCTCTCACCCATCTGCTGCCCCCCGAAACACCCACAAAGGCCTCCGCATGACCCGCATCCTTATTGTTGATGATCACCCGATGGTCGCCCAAGGCATTCAGGCGCTTTTGGAAACCTACGACGATCTGCATGTCGTAGGCACCCTTTCGAACGGACAAGACGCTATCGACCGCGTTGAAGAGCTGGCTCCCGATGTCATCTTGCTGGATCTGAACATGCCAGGCGTCAGCGGGCTGTCAGCCACCGAGATCATTCTGGAACGCCGCCCCGACACCCGCATCGTCATCCTGTCGATGCATGACAGCGCCGAATATATTTCCACCGCACTCAGCCACGGCGCGCGCGGCTATATCCTCAAGGATGTGCCCACCGAAGAGATTAAAACCGCCATCGACGCCGTGCTGGCAGGCGACCGCTATCTGTGCACGGGCGCCAAAGGCTCGCTTGATCCCCCCACAGCAGGCGGGCGCGAAGTGCTGACGAGCCGCGAACAAACCATCCTTTTGCAACTGGCTGCGGGCAAATCAAACAAGGAAGTCGCGCTGGCGCTCGATATTTCCGTGCGCACGGTGGAAACGCACCGCAAAAACATCAAACGCAAGCTCGGTATTTCCACCACCGCGGGGCTGACCCGCTATGCGATGGAACACGGTGTTCTGCAAGGCACAGGTGAAATGCTCTGAACGACATCTCAATCATGTGATTTTCTGCAAAATTTCACCAAGCGGCCATATTTGCGCAACTTTCGAAAAGATTTACACCAAACATACGTTATTTTCTCCGCCACCCCTGTTGACGCGCCCCGATTTGCCCAATATTGCAGCATTTCGGAACGCGAAACGTAGACAAATCGGAGAACACATCATGTCACGCCAGATGAGCGGAGCGAAAATGGTCGTCCAAGCCCTGAAGGATCAGGGTGTGGATACTGTCTTTGGATACCCCGGCGGTGCTGTGCTGCCGATCTATGACGAGATTTTTCAACAAGAGGGCATCCAGCACATTCTGGTGCGCCACGAACAGGGCGCGACACACGCCGCCGAAGGCTATGCGCGCAGCACAGGCCGGCCGGGTGTTGTTCTTGTCACCTCTGGCCCGGGTGCCACAAATGCCGTGACGGGTCTGACCGATGCGCTGATGGACAGCATCCCCATGATCGTTCTGACTGGTCAGGTGCCGACATTCATGATCGGCTCGGATGCCTTTCAGGAGGCTGATACGGTTGGTATCACGCGGCCCTGCACCAAACACAACTGGCTTGTGAAAGAGACCGACAACCTGTCGCAAACCATCCACGAAGCATTCCACGTGGCCACCAACGGCCGCCCGGGCCCCGTTCTGGTCGACATCCCGAAAGACGTGCAATTCGCGACAGGCACCTACACGCCGCCTGCCCCGCAAAAATCGCACTACCAGCCGCAGGTCAAAGGCGACATGGCCGCGATTGAGGAATTGGCAGAGGCGATGGCCAAGGCCAAACGCCCGATCATCTATTCAGGCGGTGGCGTCATCAACTCTGGCGACGCGGCCAGCCAGCTGTTGCGCGAATTGGTTGCGGCCACGAACTTTCCAATCACCTCTACCCTGATGGGTCTGGGCTGTTATCCTGCATCGGGCGACAACTGGCTTGGCATGCTCGGGATGCACGGTCTTTATGAAGCCAATATGGCGATGCACGACTGTGACCTGATGATCAACATCGGCGCGCGTTTTGACGACCGCATCACAGGGCGCATTGATGCTTTCAGCCCAAACAGCACAAAAGCGCATATCGACATCGATCCCTCCTCGATCAACAAGGTCATCCACGTTGATATCCCGATCTTGGGCGATGTGGGACACGTGCTGGAGGACCTGCTCAAGGTCTGGAAAGCCAAGGGCCGCAAAACCAACGCAGAGGCCTTGTCGAAATGGTGGAAACAGATCGACGAATGGCGCGCCGTCCGCTGTCTGAAGTTTACCCAGGAAGGCAAGGTGATCAAACCGCAATACGCGCTTGAACGGCTTGAGGCGCTGACCAAAGGCATGGACCGCTACATCACCACCGAAGTGGGCCAGCACCAGATGTGGGCCGCGCAATATCTGGGGTTCGAAGACCCCAAACGCTGGATGACATCGGGTGGTCTGGGCACCATGGGTTACGGCACACCTGCGTCCATCGGCGTTCAGGCCGCGCACCGCGACGCGCTGGTCATCAACGTGGCGGGCGAAGCGTCATGGCTGATGAACATGCAGGAAATGGGCACAGCCGTGCAATACCGCCTGCCCGCCAAACAGTTCATCCTGAACAACGAACGGCTTGGCATGGTGCGCCAGTGGCAAGAATTGCTGCACGGCGAACGCTATTCGCAGTCATGGTCCGAAGCCCTGCCCGATTTCGTCAAGCTGGCCGAAGCTTTCGGGTGCAAAGGGATCATCTGTTCCGATCCTGCCGATCTGGACGACGCGATCATGGAAATGATCAACTACGACGGTCCGGTGATCTTCGATTGTCTGGTCGAAAAGCATGAAAACTGCTTCCCGATGATCCCCTCTGGCAAGGCCCACAACGAGATGCTTTTGGGCGAAGCGGAAACCCAAGGTGTCATCAAAGCCGACGGCGCTGTGATGGTGTAATACAGCATCATCCCCCCGCGGGCGCGGCCTCTTTCGAAGGGCTTGGGACGCGCATGATCCGCACCCAAGGATGGCAAAACGTCTGACGCATTGCCATACCATCAGCAGACGCTAGGCCATACATCGAATTTGACGAATAGAACGGAAAAAATCATGTCCCCTCTCAAGCTCAAAAAAGGCTCAACCAGCCATTCTGCTTATAACCTGCGGCCTACGTTTTCGGACGTTGAGGAACGGCATACGCTGGCCGTTCTTGTGGCCAACGAAGCCGGTGTTCTGGCCCGCGTGATCGGCCTGTTTTCGGGACGCGGCTACAACATCGAAAGCCTGACGGTGGCCGAAGTGGATCACGACGGTGGGTTGTCCCGCATCACCATCGTCACAACAGGCACGCCCCAGATCATCAACCAGATCAAAGCGCAGCTTGGCCGCATCGTGGCTGTCTATGACGTGCATGATTTGACCGTCGAAGGCCCCGCCGTCGAGCGTGAACTGGCGCTCTTCAAAGTCACGGGCACAGGCGACAAACGTATTGAAGCCTTACGGTTAGCCGAAATCTTTCGTGCCAATGTCGTCGACAGCACGCTTGACAGCTTCGTGTTTGAAATCACGGGCGATGTCGGCAAAATCGACGCTTTCGCCGAATTGATGCGCCCCATCGGGCTGGTCGAAATGGCCCGCACGGGTGTGGCCGCGCTCAGCCGCGGTCCGGAATAGCAAAACCCCGACACCCCGCGATTACGCGCCTGTAAAACGATGGGTGTCGGGGCCGTCCCCACTGGGGATAGGGACCCTCGGGAAGGTGCTGTTAGCCGTCGGTTTTGGGCAGCAGTGACGCGTCCTCGGCAGCCGATACTTCCTCGGCATTCACCACACCGTCACCATTGGTATCGATGGCTGTGAACATCTCTTCACTCATGTCCGGATACGCCGCCTGCATCTCTGCCAGCGTCAAAAACCCGTCACCATCCGTATCAATCTCTGTCATCGCCATCACAGGCGTTGCCAGAAGGGTTGCAGCAATCGCGCTCATGAAAAAACGTGTCATAGGTGTCTCCTTTTAAGACTGTCTCACCCGCCCCTTTGGCGGTGTGTGACGCTAAATTGGCGGCGCGTGGCGGCCTGCGCCAGTGCATCGGGGCGATCGGGCACAATTGCGCATTCCACCGCGCGAATGGCCGATTTTGCATTGCAAACAAACGCTTATGGCGGAAACCCGCGCTTTGATCGGCAAGCCTTCTCTTAGCAAATCAAGTGACTTGAGCGGCATCTTGCAGGTCGCAAACAGGCGCGTCAGGCGGGGCTGCTGGTGTGACACTAGTCGCAGAATCGCGTGACAGGAGTATCCCATGGCCAAAGACCATTGCCCCGATCCGCTTGACGCTGTGCGACGCCCCGTTGCCACCGCAAACGGCCTGCCAAATGCGCATTACACCGATCCTGCGACCTTTGCCGAAGAAGCAAAAGCTGTCCTCATGGCAAATTGGTCAGGGTTGGCCGTTGCAGCCGATGTGCCCGAAATCGGGGATGCAAAACCGCTCGAATTTCTGGGCATCCCCCTTCTTTTGGTGCGCGGCAAAGATGACCAGGTGCGCGTGTTTAACAATATCTGTCGCCACCGCGGGATGATCCTTGTGTCCGAGCCGCGCAAAATCGAAGGCGCGATCCGCTGCCCCTATCACTCATGGTGCTATTCCACGGCAGGCAAGCTGGTTAGCACGCCGCATGTCGGTGGCGCGGGCCACAACACACATGAAACGATTGTCAAAGATGACTTGGGACTGATCGAAGTGCGCAGCCACATCTGGCGCGATGTCATCTTTATCAACCTATCGGGCACCGCCGCACCGTTCGAAGAGATGCACGCAGAGCTGATCGCACGTTGGTCGGAATTTGACAGCCCCCACTATCACGGTGGCCCGGAAAGTACTTTCCAGCTTGATGTCAAAACGAACTACAAACTGGCTGTCGAAAACTACTGTGAAAGCTATCACCTACCTTGGGTGCACCCGGGCCTTAACAGCTATTCTCGCCTCGAAGATCACTACAACATCACCGAAATGGGCAAATACTCAGGCCAGGGCACTTTGGTCTACCGCCAACTCAAAGGCGATGACGGGCGCGTTTTTCCAGACTTCCCCAACCTGTCAGAGTTCTGGAACGAAGGTGCGGAATACATCACGGTCTATCCCAACGTTCTTCTGGGCGCGCAGCGCGATCATGCCTTCGCGATTGTGCTGGAACCGATTGATCACGCCCACACCCGCGAACACATTCACCTCTATTACGCCGCACCCCAAACCGATCCGGCAATGCGCGTGAAAAATGCCACCCAATGGAAAGAGGTGTTCGAAGAAGACATCATGGTTGTCGAAGGCATGCAATCAGGCAGACGCGCGCCCGCCTTTGACGGTGGACGGTTTAGCCCGGCGATGGACGGACCAACACACTGCTACCATGACTGGGTCGCACGCCAAATCCAGACGTTCCGTGAAACCGACTGAACTGAACACACAGCTTCTGGCAGCCCATGCTGCCGGGAATAGCGCTGCGCTGATCCGCCTTTACACACATGCGGCCGACCAGTCCGAAGAGAACGCAAATATCGACGAGGCCTGCTTTTTCCTTACACACGCCTATGTCTTTGCGCTCGAAAGCGCAGATGCCGGCCTGCCGCGACTGGCAGCACGCCTCAAAAAACACGGCCGCCTCTGACCGCTTCATTGTTGTCCAAATACCTCGGGGAGTTTGAGGGGCAGCGCCCCTAAGCTAAAACATGATGCGCGGCGCAAGCCGCACTATTCGATCACAATAGGCACAAGAAAAAGGGGCCCCGAAGGACCCCTAGTTTAACAATCAGGCTCATCATTCATACCGCTCAAAGTTTTATTGCCTGCGGCCTGATTGTTGTCACCGCGGCCCTCGCCCGCTTGCGCAGGGGGCCGCGGCAAGTCTTTTAGCTACACCCCGAAGTGCCGCCGCAGGTGTTGCACTTCATGCAGGTCCCGTTACGCACCAGCGTGTAGTTGCCGCACTCGCCGCAAGCCTCACCCTCGTAGCCTTGCATCTTGGCTTTGGCGCGGGCGTCCATGGTGACGGTGCCTGTGCCCACAGATGTGGCGGGTGCAGTCACCGTCTCTGATACAATGGTCTGCAGCGCGGCCGAAGGATCAGCCGATCCCGAGAACGCCACCGCTGCGCCACCTTGCAGAACCGTCAGCTCTTGTGGCACGCGCTTGCGCAGATACCCTGTCGAGCTGATGTGCTTGAGCGCTTCAAGTGTGCGGCTCGCGCTTTCGGCCCCTTCATCGGACAGCTCCTTGACGTTGGCTACGCCTTCCTGCTCACCGCGACCCAGATCATCGAATGTGGCGCCTTCGGGCTTCACATGGGCCAGATCGGTGCGGTCCAGATAGGACACGGCCAGTTCGCGGAAGATATAGTCAAGGATCGACGTTGCATTCTTGATGCTGTCGTTACCCTGAACCATACCCGCTGGCTCGAACTTGGTGAAGGTAAACGCATCCACGAACTCTTCCAGCGGCACACCGTATTGCAGGCCCACCGACACGGCGATGGCAAAGTTGTTCATCATCGCACGGAAGCCTGCGCCTTCCTTATGCATATCGATGAAAATCTCACCCAGGTTGCCGTCCTCGTATTCGCCCGTGCGCAGATAGACCTTGTGGCCCCCCACGATGGCCTTTTGCGTATAGCCCTTGCGGCGCTCTGGCATTTTTTCGCGGTGCGATTTGACGATCTCTTTGACGACAACTTTTTCGATGATTTTTTCAGCGATCACTTGCGCCTTTTCCATCGTGCCACCTGTTTCCAGGATCTCTTGTGCTTCTTCGTCGTCTTCGACCAGAGAGGCCGCAAGAGGCTGGCTCAGTTTCGATCCGTCACGGTAAAGCGCATTGGCTTTCACACCAAGCGACCACGACAATTCATAGGCCTTTTGGCAGTCTTCGATCGTTGCATCATTCGGCATGTTGATCGTTTTCGAGATCGCCCCCGAGATGAAGGATTGCGCCGCAGCCATCATGGTGATGTGGCTGTCGACCGACAAGAAACGCTTGCCTTTCTTGCCGCACGGGTTGGCACAATCAAAGATGCTGTAGTGCTCTTCTTTGAGATGCGGTGCGCCTTCCAGCGTCATTGTTCCGCACACATGATCGTTGGCAAGGTTGATGTCGGATTTGGTGAACCCGAGGTGCGCCAGAAGGTCAAAGGTGGGATCGTTCAGCTTTTGTGCAGGGATGCCAAGCACGTTGGTGCAGAATTCCTCGCCCAAGGTCCATTGGTTGAACACAAAGCGGATGTCGAAGGCCGAAGGCAGTGCACTTTCGATCTTTTCAATCTCTGCCGGGCCAAATCCATGTCCGATCAGCGATGTGTGGTTGATGCCGGGTGCGTTACCCAATGTGCCGTGACCAACTGCATAGCTGACGATCTCTTCGATCTGCGCGCTGCTGTAGCCTTGTTTTTCCAAAGCGGCTGGCACCGAACGGTTGATGATCTTGAAGTAGCCACCGCCCGCAAGTTTCTTGAACTTCACAAGGGCAAAGTCTGGCTCAATCCCTGTCGTGTCGCAGTCCATCACCAGACCGATGGTGCCTGTGGGGGCAACAACAGTGGCTTGCGCGTTGCGGTAGCCGTGCTTTTCACCCAGTTTGAGCGCCTCGTCCCATGACGACATTGCCAAATCGATCAGCGATTTATCTGGGCAGGATGCGTGGTCAAGCGGCACTGGTTTGATCGCAAGGCTCTCATATCCATCCGACGCGCCGTAAGCCGCGGTGCGGTGGTTACGGATGACGCGCAGCATGTGGTCTGCGTTCTTTTTGTAACCCGGGAATGGGCCAAGCTCGCCTGCCATTTCGGCGGATGTGGCATAGCTCACACCTGTCATGATCGCTGTCAGAGCGCCACACAGGGCACGGCCTTCGTCGCTGTCATAGGAATAGCCCATGTTCATCAGCAGGCCGCCGATGTTTGCATAGCCCAAACCGAGCGTGCGGAAATCGTACGAACGCTGTGCGATCTCTTTGGATGGGAACTGCGCCATCATCACGCTGATTTCCAAAGTGATCGTCCAAAGACGCGAGGCATGCATGTAGTCGGCCGATTGGAATTCACCGTCCTTGAGGAAGGTCAAAAGGTTCATCGACGCGAGGTTACAGGCCGTATCGTCAAGGAACATATATTCCGAACACGGGTTGGAGCCGCGGATTGCACCATCTTCGGGGCATGTGTGCCATGCGTTGACGGTGTCATGGTATTGGATGCCCGGATCGGCGCAGGCCCAAGCGGCGTGGCCCACTTGTTCCCAAAGCTCGCGCGCTTGCACGGTTTTGGTCACACTGCCGTCCACGCGGCTGATCAGGTCCCACGTGCCATCTTCTTCAACGGCTTTCAGGAACGCATCTATTACGCGGATCGAGTTGTTGGAGTTTTGCCCCGAGACCGAGTTATAGGCCTCCGAATCCCAATCCGTGTCATACGTCGGGAATTCGATGCTTGTGTGACCCTGCTTTGCATAATCCAGCACGCGCTTGATGTAAGTCTCTGGGATCGCAACCTTTTTGGCAGATTTCACCGCCTCTTTCAGCTGTGGATTTGCCTTGGGGTCATAGGCGTCTTCTTCTGCGCCGTCCCATGCTTTGATCGCGGCAAAGATCGCGTTCAGCTTTTCTTCGTGCATTTTCGAGCCCGCAACGATCGACGCTACCTTCTGCTCTTCCAGCACTTTCCAGTTGATGAACTCCTGAATGTCAGGGTGATCGGCATCAACGATCACCATCTTGGCAGCGCGGCGTGTTGTGCCGCCCGATTTGATCGCACCCGCTGCGCGGTCACCGATTTTCAGAAAACCCATCAGGCCCGACGATTTGCCTCCGCCCGAAAGGCCCTCGCCTGCGGCGCGCAGAGACGAAAAGTTGGTGCCTGTGCCAGAGCCGTATTTGAACAGACGAGCTTCGCGCACCCACAGATCCATGATACCGCCGTCGTTGACCAGATCGTCAGCAACCGACTGGATGAAACACGCGTGCGGCTGTGGGTGTTCATAGCTGCTGGTGGATTTGGTCAGTTTGCCCGTCTTGTAGTCCACATAGTGGTGGCCTTGGGCAGGACCATCGATACCGTAGGCCCAGTGCAGACCTGTGTTGAACCACTGTGGGCTGTTTGGTGCGGCGCGCTGTGTCGCCAGCATGTACCGCATTTCATCAAAATAAGCGCGGGCGTCTTCTTCGGTGGTGAAATATCCACCTTTCCAACCCCAGTAGGTCCAAGCGCCTGCCAGACGGTCGAAAACCTGTTTGGCGGATGTTTCGCCGCCCATTGTTGCGCCCTCGGCAGGGACCGAGCGCCAGAGGAACTCGGGAACGCCTTTTTCCTTCACCTTCTCAAGCTTGGACGGGACACCAGCCTTGCGGAAATATTTCTGTGCGATCACATCGCTGGCCACCTGGCTCCACGACGATGGCACCTCAAGATCATCCAGCTTGAAAACGACTGTGCCATCGGGGTTGCGAATTTCCGATGTTGTGGTGACAAAATCCAACTCGGCGTAAGCATCATTGCCGGCTGCGGTGAAGTTGCGTTCAATTTTCATGTTGCCCTGTTTCCCAATACAAAAGCGTCTATCCCCTGCCCCCGAAGTTTCGGCGGCGCTCTAATTGCTGGCGTGGACAAATCTCATCTGCTCGCTGCCTCGATACTTCGATGCAGTGATGGTTTTTTCTCAAATATTGTTGTGTTCTTGCGAACCTGTCCTCGCCCCAGAGATGCCACTATATGTTGTGGCTACCCTGTCAGCCCGCACAACATGACCCAGTGCGACGGTTTGGGTCAACGCTTTTTTTACCATATTTGGTGTATCTTTTCTGTTGACCCCCCACGGGTAGATGGGCCTTGGACGCGATTGAGTGATTCACTTTGACCCAAGGTGAATTTGCATCCGAAATCATCCTTGGGGATGGTTTCATATTTTCGCAATAAAACCAGTGGCTTTTGGAAATTTGCTGCTGTGCCGGGCCCGCAGACTCGCCGCTTTTCAGAATTTCATACGGAAAAAGGCCGAGTTTTGATCACTCAGAAATAGTGCTGCAAAAATGTGCAAAACCACCAGATTTGGTGGGAAGGTGAACCCCAGACCCACATATGGTGATGCAATCCCCACACACAGGCCACCACAAGATCTGGCGACAGCCTACGCCGCCGCGCGATATGGCACCAAATATGCCTACCGAACGCGATCTTGTTTGCTTTTTGTGAAGTGGTCGGGACGGCAAGATTCGAACTTGCGACCCCCTGTACCCAAAACAGGTGCGCTACCAGGCTGCGCCACGCCCCGACTGCGTGTCGTTTAATATCAGTTTTGAGAAATGAAAACCCCTAACATGGCCATTTCGCCATGTCTTTTTCAAACCGGGGATGGCGCAGCTGCGTCCCCTCATCCATTCCATATAACGCGCTTAAACCCGCGTTGATTTCCAGCACAGCAAAGATACCGTCACCGCCAAAAATACCCGTGGTGTCCATGGGCACTGCATCCTGATGGATCTTTTGCACCACCCCTTGGGCATCAACAAAAATCATATCCAGCGGGATCAGCGTGTTTTGCATCCAGAAGCTCACGGCTTGCGGGCGGTCGTAGATAAAGAGCATCCCCGCCCCGCGTGGCAAATCCTGCCGGTGCATCAGGCCTTGCGCGCGCTCGTCATCATCATCGGCGATTTCCACGGAAAACTGCGCCTGCCCCCATGGCCCCCTCAGATAAACGGTATCCTCGCGGCAGTCCGCTTGGGCCCATGCAGGAGAGGACAGCGCCAGACAAAAGCCAATCACACAAAACAAACGCGTCATTCAATCTAGCCCTACTCTTCGCGTGCGATGCCCGCTTCCCATGCTGTGACCTGCATTGCCATACGCCCGCGTTGGCCATCTATGACCCGCAGGCCCACTGCCTCGCCCGGTTGCAGATCGGCCAAGCCGGACCGGCGCAGCACTTCGATATGTACAAACACATCTTCGCCGCTGCCAAACACATTGGCAAACCCAAAGCCTTTCGACTTATCGAACCATTTTACACGTGCAGGCTCAAGCGGGCATGCCGCGATATCCCCTGCGTCGATATCCGCCAAATCGTCCAGACCTGAAGTCTCATCGCCAGTGGGTGGCTCTATATATCCAACCTCAACCGCCTGCACGCCGCGGTCGGTTTCTTGGATGGCAATTTCAATGCGCGCTCCGTCAGCGACAGACCCCTGCCCGAAGTTGCGCAACACATTGGCATGCAGCAAGATATCGGGGCCGCCCTCGTCGGATACCACAAACCCAAACCCCTTAACCGGGTCAAACCATTTCACTGTGCCCTCGACAACGTGCGCGTGTCGTTCTGTTATGTCGGTCATCAAATTATCCAAGGCGCGCTCGTCGCACCTCACCTTTTCAAGCGTGGCACCCCCGCGTCACAGGGCGCCAATTTCATTGTTGTGTGAAAACAAAAAACTCGGAAAAAAACGTCAGGCTATGGGTTTAGCCGATCAATAGACCAAGGCGCATCAACGGTTGGTCGCGTCCAACGGAAACGATCATGCAAGCGGTGATCCCCATCGGCCCAAAATTCGATTTCCACAGGGCGAATGCGATAGCCACCCCAAAACGGCGGTCGTGCCGGATTAAGACCCTGCTTTGCCGTGACCTTTGCCACCTCGGCCATCAAAGCCGCGCGGCTGGACAACGGTTGTGATTGCTGCGACGCCCAAGCCCCAAGACGGCTTTTGAGCGATCGCGAGTTGTAATAGTCGTCAGCCTGCGGCCCGTCTTCGCGGCTGACATGACCGCGCACGCGGATTTGGCGACGCAATGACTTCCAATGCATCACAAAGGCTGCTTTTTCGGCCCCGTCCAGCTCTTGGGCCTTTTTACTGGTGTAATTTGTGTAAAAGACGAAGGCGTCATCTTCCACGTCTTTGAGCAAAACCATCCGCGCGTTGGGCAACCCGTCTGCGTCGACCGTCGACAGGGCGATGGCGTTGGGATCATTGATCTCCGACACTTCGGCCTCAGCCATCCAGCTGCGCACAATGGCAAACGGGTCATCGCCTGCAAATTTTCCATCTCGGGTCGACATGGTTTAAATCCTCGCTTTGCTCGGCGTTATCGCACCTTGCGACAAAGGCGCAACCCCCGTCCTCACGTCATCAACATGGTGTCGCAAGACTTGCCGCGCAACGGCAGTTGTCTTACACCTCGCTGGAAATTGATCAATAATGCAAGGCGAAGTCGATGTCGGCACAACTTATGGCAGGAAAGCGCGGTCTCATCATGGGGCTGGCAAACGATAAATCCATCGCGTGGGGGATTGCAAAAGCCTTGGCCGAACAAGGTGCAGAATTGGCGTTTTCCTACCAAGGCGACGCGCTTTTAAAGCGTGTTGGCCCATTGGCCGAGCAACTGGGCAGCGACACGGTTGTGCCCTGCGATGTCTCGGACGAGGCATCGATGGACGCATTGTTTGACACGCTAAAGGAGAAATGGGGCAGCCTTGATTTTGTGGTGCATGCCATTGGATTTTCCGACAAGAATGAGTTGCGAGGCCGCTATGTGGACACGTCACGCGGCAATTTCGCAATGTCGATGGATATTTCTGTGTATTCATTCACAGCCATTGTGCAGCGTGCCGAGAAGTTGATGACCAACGGCGGCTCATGCCTGACGCTGACATACTACGGCGCCGAAAAAGTCATGCCCCACTATAACGTCATGGGTGTGGCCAAGGCCGCCCTAGAGGCATCGGTTAAATATCTGGCCGAAGATCTGGGCAAAGACGGCATCCGCGTGAATGCGATTTCGGCAGGCCCGATCAAAACGCTGGCCGCCAGCGGCATCGGCGATTTCCGCTACATTATGAAGTGGAACGAATATAACTCGCCCCTGCGCCGCAACGTGACCATCGACGAAGTGGGTAAATCCGCGCTCTTCCTGCTGTCCGATCTGGGCAGCGGCACCACGGGCGAGAACCTGCATGTCGATGCAGGCTACCACGTGGTCGGCATGAAAGCGGTTGACGCCCCTGACATGACACCCCCCAAGAAAGACTGACGGCGCATGACCCTTGCGGCCTTCATCGGCGTTGCCTTTGTCCATTTGCTGGCAGCGATTTCGCCAGGGCCATCGTTTGTATTATCGGTCCGCACGGCCGCATCCGAAGGGTTTGTGCCAGCAACAGGCCTTGCCATCGGCTTCGGCTTAGGTGCCTGCGTGTGGGCCTTTGCCGCGATTGCAGGGCTGGCTTTGGTGTTTGAGGTTTTACCAACAGTGTTCACGGCGGCCAAGCTTATTGGCGGTCTATTCCTGATCTACCTTGCCTATATGATGTGGCGCCACGCGCCCGATCCGATGCCCCAGATCACCCAAGGTGCCGCGCCGCGCAGCCTGTGGTCGGCCATACGGCTTGGTACCGTGGCGATGCTGGCCAACCCCAAACCCGCGATCTTTTTTGGCGCTGTCTTTGTCGGGTTCATCCCGCTTGGGGCGACCGTGGCAGACAAGGCCATTGTGCTGTTCAACATCTTCTGGGTTGAAACGGCGTGGTATATCGTTGTGGCATGGGCTTTTTCCCAACCACGGGCGCGTGCCGCCTACGGGCGTTTCAAGCTATGGCTAGACCGAAGCTTTGGCGGTATTCTTGCCATATTGGGCGCAAAGATTGCTCTGACTTAAAGGACTTCACCAATGACCGACCGTCTGCCACACGAAAAAGGCTTTCACATCTCTTGGGACCAAATTCACCGTGACAGCCGTGCTTTGGCATGGCGTCTGGACGGGCATGGGCCTGATGATGGGGCATGGCGCGCCGTTGTTGCCATCACCCGTGGCGGCATGGCCCCTGCCATGATCGTCGCGCGCGAATTGGATATCCGCACAGTCGATACGATCAGCGTGAAATCCTATCACTCGGGCGGCGGCAAAGCGGACCAGCGACGCGATGCGACAGTCCTCAAAAGCCCCGATCCCGAGATGATGGGCGATGGCACGGGTATCTTGATCGTGGATGATCTGGTCGATAGCGGCAAAACACTTGAACTGGTGCGCAGCCTCTATCCCAACGCGCATTTCGCCACCGTCTACGCAAAACCACAGGGCGAGCCACAGGTGGATACCTTCATCACAGGGGTCAGCCAGGACACATGGATCTTTTTCCCGTGGGATATGGCGCTCCAATATGTGCAACCTTACCGCGGGACCGATGGATGACCGCGCGCACCGCCGCAACCTTCGCCCCACCCGTGATGGAGGCGCGACGCTGGCTTGACGGCGCTGACTTCGGCGCCCTGCCTTTGATCAACGTCAGCCAAGCGGCCCCTGTTGATCCGCCCCCCGCGGCCATGCGCACGGCAATGGCGGCGATGATGGAAGAGGATGACACACATCTTTACGGCCCCGTTCTGGGCTTGCCTGCCTTGCGTGCCGAACTGGCCAGCCAATGGTCTACTCACTTCGGCGGCACCGCCCGCCCCGACCAAGTGGCCATCACCTCTGGCTGCAATCAGGCCTTTTCCGCCGCGATTACCGCCATCTGCGGCGAAGGCGACGAGGTCATTTTGCCGACGCCTTGGTATTTCAATCACAAAATGTGGCTTGATATGGCGGGCGTGCGCACCGTTGCCCTGCCCTGTGGCGCGGGCCTGATCCCAACGGCCCAAGACGCTGCACGCCACATCACAAATCGCACCCGTGCCATTGTGCTAGTCACTCCGAACAATCCAGGCGGCGTGGAATACCCGGCTGCGACCGTGCAGGCTTTTTTCGATCTGGCGCATGCACGCGGGATCAAGCTGATCATCGATGAAACCTACCGCGACTTTGACAGCCGCGACGAGCCGCCCCATCAACTGCTGGCCCAAGACAACTGGGACGACACGTTGATCCAGCTTTACAGCTTTTCCAAAGCCTACCGCCTGACGGGACACCGCGTGGGCGCCATGCTGGCCAGCACAGCTTTTCTGGCAGAGGTCGAAAAATTTCTTGATACGGTTGCCATTTGTCCCAACCAGCTTGGTCAAAAGGCGGCACTTTGGGGGCTGCAAAACCTCGGCGATTGGCTTGCGGGCGAACGTCTCGAAATACTAGATCGCCGTGCCGCGATTGAAGATGGCTTTGCCGTGCTTGCCGCCAAAGGCTGGCAGTTGATGGGCTGCGGCGCCTATTTTGCCTACATGCGCCACCCGTTTGCAATGCGGTCCGATGCGCTGGCCAAATGGATGGTTCAAAACCAGAGCATCCTTGCCCTTCCCGGCACAATGTTTCGGCCAAGCCATGACACAGCCGGCGGCGCGGAACTGCGCATCGCATTCGCCAATATCGACCGTGCGGGCATCGAACAGCTGTATCGCCGTTTGGCAGACATTGATCTGCCGCACGCCCGAGACGCCTAAAACGCGCAGCACACCTTGAAGGCCGCGCATAGGGCGCATAAACAAATCCAAACACCATTTTGGGGCGGATAATTCGATGGCGAGCAAAAACGGCAAATCACTAGGCTACATCTTGCTTGGCCTTCTGGCGGTCAGCCTTGTGGGTTTCGGCACAGGCGGCTTTGGCACAAACATTCGGTCCATCGGCACCGTCGGCGATCAGGACATCCCTGCCGCCAGCTACAGCCGCGCGCTGGACAATGATCTGCGCGCCTTTAGCGCACAACTGGGTCAAAACCTGACCTTCCAGCAAGCGCAGGAATTCGGGCTTGACCGCGTTGTGTTACAGCGGGTGATTGGCGAAACCGCCCTTGATAACGCAACCCGCGAGATGGGTCTGTCGGTGGGCGACGAAGAAGTGCGCCGCCAGGTCCTTGCCATCCCTGCTTTTGGCGATCTTCAGGGCAATTTCGACCGCGAGGCCTATGCCTTCACCCTGCAACGCTCGGGCCTGTCGGAAGCAGAGTTTGAAGCCGATTTACGCCGCCAGTCGGCGCGCTCTATCCTGCAAGCTGCGGTAATGACGGGGGCCACGGCCTCTCCGACCTATCTGGATACGCTTTTTGATTATGTTGCCGCACGCCGCAACTTTACATGGGCATCATTGCGTCCAGAGGATCTGGAAACGCCCATTGGTGCGCCAACAGATGCAGAACTGGTGGCCTTTTACACAGCCAACCCCGATCAATTCACCCTGCCCGAAACAAAACGGATCACCTATGTCTGGCTCACACCCGACATGATGGCCGAAACCGTTGATGTGGACGATGAAACGCTGCGCCAGCTCTATGAAGAACGTCTGGCCGAATATGTCCAGCCAGAGCGCCGTTTGGTAGAACGTCTGATTTTTCCCGATGCCGAAGCTGCAGCCTCAGCGGCCGCCCAACTTTCTGTCGATCCAAGCAGCTTTGACGGTATTGTCGAAGACCGTGGCCTGACCCTGAGCGATATTGATATGGGTACCGTTACGCCACTTGATCTGGGCAGCTCTGCCGATCCCGTCTTTGCGCTGGACGATACAGGCGTCACTGGCGTCGTTGAAACAGACCTCGGCCCCGCGATTTTCCGTGTAAATGCCATTCTGGCCGCCCAGGAAACCACATTTGAGCAAGCCCGCGATGATCTGGCTGCCGAGATCGTGGCAGACCGTGCAGGCCGCCTGATTGCCAGTGGTGCACGCGATTATGACGAAAGCCTCGCATCAGGTGCGACGCTGGAAGATCTGGCCGCCGAAAGCGATTTGCAACTTGGCACGATTGACTGGCATGCAGGCGTCGACACGGACATCGCAGCCTATGATGCGTTCCGTCAAGCCGCGGCAGCCATCAGCGATGGCGACTTCCCCGAAGTACTGGAACTCGAAGATGGCGGCGTTTTTGCGATGCGCTTGGACGAGGTGCTTGAACCACGCCTGCAACCGCTTGAAGAGGTCCGTGAAACGGCCGTTACTGCATGGCGTTCGGCTGAACAGAAATCAGCGTTGCTGGCGCAGGCCGAAGCCGTTGCTGCTGCGCTTCGGGACGGCACGGCCCTGCCTGATCAGGGCCTTGATGAAACAATCGAAACCGACATTCTGCGCAGTGATGGCATCCCCGGGCAGACCGTTGATCTGGTCGGTCCCGCCTTTGAAATGGCCGCAGGCGATGTTCAGGTGATTGAAGGGCCAGAGCGCATCTATGTGTTGCGACTGGACGCCATCAACGATCCAGATGCCGCCGACGCCGAGGTTGCATCCTTGCGCGATGCGCTCACGTCGGCCACCGAACAAGACATGGGCCAGGACCTGTTGGACGCTTTCACAGCCCGCATCCAATCAGATGCACGTATCCAGCTGGATCAAGGTGCGATCAACGCTATTCACGCAGGATTTCAATAAGTTATGACCCTCACCCCCTCGTTTGATGACTTTGCCAAAGGCTATGAGGCGGGCAAAAACCAACTGGTCTACACGCGCCTGCCTGCTGATTTGGACACGCCCGTATCGCTCATGCTGAAACTGGCGGGCGCGGATACCAACAGCTTCATGCTGGAATCGGTCACAGGCGGCGAAGTGCGTGGGCGCTATTCGATTGTCGGCATGCGCCCCGATCTGATCTGGCGGTGCCGCGGCACACAGGCCGAGGTGAACCGCATGGCGCGCACAGATGCAGATAGCTTTGTGGCCCAAGACGCAGACCCGTTGACCAATCTGCGCGCCCTCATCGACGAAACGCGCATCGATATGCCAGCCGATTTGCCTGCGGCGGCGGCAGGGCTTTTCGGCTATCTGGGCTATGACATGATCCGTCTGGTCGAACACCTACCGGGCGTGAACCCCGACCCCCTTGGTCTGCCTGACGCGGTGATGCTGCGTCCCACAGTCATCGCGGTTCTAGACGGCGTGAAAGGCGAGGTCATCCTTGTGTCGCCGGCCTGGACCAACGCGGGGCTGTCGGCCAAGGCCGCCTATGCACAGGCCGCTGACCGCGTCCAAGAGGCGCTGCGCGATCTGGACCGGCCACTGCCCCGCGACACCCGCGCCATGGCCGCAGACCCTGCGCCTGCCAATGCGGTGTCCAACTTCACCCATCAGGAATATAAAGACGCGGTTGAGGTCGCCAAAGACTACATCCGCGCAGGCGACATTTTTCAGGTGGTGCCGTCACAGCGCTGGACGCAGGATTTCAAAGAACCGCCCTTTGCGCTCTATCGCAGTTTGCGGCGCACCAACCCCTCGCCTTTCATGTTCTATTTCAATTACGGCGGTTTTCAGGTGATTGGCGCCAGCCCCGAAATCCTTGTGCGCGTATTTGGTTCACAGGTGACGATCCGTCCGATTGCTGGCACCCGTCCGCGTGGTGCCACCCCCGAAGAGGACCGCGCGTTAGAGGCTGATTTGCTGGCCGACAAAAAGGAACTGGCCGAGCATCTGATGCTGCTGGATCTGGGCCGCAACGACACGGGCAAAGTCAGCAAAATAGGCACTGTCCGACCCACCGAAGAATTCATCGTGGAACGCTACAGCCATGTGATGCACATCGTCAGCAATGTGGTGGGCGAGCTGGCAGATGATCAGGACGCGCTATCGGCCTTCTTTGCGGGCATGCCTGCTGGCACCGTGTCGGGCGCACCCAAGATCCGCGCGATGGAAATCATTGACGAGCTTGAGCCCGAAAAGCGCGGTGTCTACGGCGGGGGCTGCGGCTATTTCAGCGCAGGCGGCGACATGGACATGTGCATCGCGCTGCGCACGGCCGTGGTCAAGGACGAAAAGCTGTATATTCAGGCAGGCGGCGGCGTGGTTTATGACAGCGACGCCGAGGCGGAATATCAAGAAACCGTCCACAAATCCAACGCGATCCGAAAAGCCGCCGAAGATGCGGTGCGGTTTACAGACATGGATGCAGGCGGCAACGCAGCGGGCTGAGCCGCCCGATGCCTACCGCGCTGTCAGTAATGTGGAAATCGGCACCAAAGACACGCGCGCTGCGCGTTGTCCCAGACCCCAGATCAAAAGTGCGCTGATCGTTTCGGGTTTCACACGCCCCACCATGATCACTCCGCCCTCTTGCGACGCGCGGAACGCGGCCTGATCCAGAAAGCGGCGGATGACGCTGGCGTCCTGCCCGTCGCCGTCCAGATCACGAAACACCACCGCGGCAGGCACATCGCTGCGTGCGGCGTCCTGTTGAAGCGGGTTCAGACCTGCCTGATAGCTCAGCAATCCAAGTCCACGGTCAGCGGCGATATCAATCATCTGTGCGCGCAGGTCGGGGTCGGTCTGGACAACGCGACCCGAGACTTCAAACAGCCCCACAGCCTCGGGCACCGATGACAGATAGGCCTCGACAGCGACCTCCAGATCACTGGGTTGCGTGCCTTCGGGGATGTTCGTAAGCGCCATCACCTCATAACCCGCTGCGCGGTATTGCTGCATAAGTGCGGCAGCATTTGGCAAACTGGCATCGACCGCAAAACTGATCGGATAGGGAAAGCTCTGAAGCGCCTCTGGGCCAATCTCAACACTGCCGTCGTCAATCAACACCATCGACATCAGTGGTTTGGTCGGGTCCACATCCACGGTCACGGCAAAGTCTTCGATGGCGCGGCCAGTGGCCTCGGGTGTGGTCTGGGGTGCGGCTGTATCTTGCGCAGCTTCATCCGTTGGGGCGTCTGCGCCGATTGTTGGCAGTCTGTTTGTGGTCACGCCTTCTGCCAGATTGCCGATGGTGCCACCCTGCGATGTCTCAACCACCGATGGTATCTGCTGTGGTGCAGGCTCTGGTTCGGCGGGTGCTTGCTCTGTTTGCGCGGCGGGCTGTGTTGTGTCTTGCGATGCCTCGGGCTCTGCCAATGCCGCGATGTCCTCAGCCTCTGGCGCGGTGACATCGGGGCTGGTGGTGGGTTCGGCTGCTGACGCATCGACTTGAGTATCTGCTGGCGCTTCGGTCTGCGTTATGGCTTCGGGTTCGGCCTCTGGCGCGGGGGCTGTCGGAGCCAGGGCTTGCGGGTTTGGTAAAACCGGCGCTTCGATCTGCACCTCAACCCCCACGGGCGGCGCGGTTGGTGCGTCGTCGCCCAGATCGGGGGCCTGCGCTGTTGTCTGCGGACGCTCGGCCGTTTCGGTATCCGCAACAGGGGCTTGCGCGACATCAGCACCTTCAAGGACAGGCGCCATATTTTCGGGCTGTGGCGACGACGGCGCAGCGGGGGCTTGGGGATCGGTGGCTGCAATCTCGGGCGCCTGGCCGGCCGCAATGGGCGCTACATCGACAACATCCGTGGGCGCGACCGAAACAGGCGGCGCGATCATATGCGTAGCCACCACACCCGTGCTGCCAACAACCACGCCCCAAACAACACCTGCAATTACGCCCCTAGCCACCCTGAGATACCCCTATCTTTCGCCAGGTTCACGCAGCACGCGAACCGCTTTTCTTTCTTTTGGACGGCCAGACCATGCGCGGATGCACCTTGACCTTGCCCCTCAAGCCTGACCATCTATACCGCGACAAAACCACGACGCGCACCCCCTTTTTACACCATCGCGTCGAGGATACGGATTATTGCAAACCAAAGGTCGCGCCAAATGCTGCTCTTGATCGATAACTACGACAGTTTCACCTATAATCTGGTGCATTACGTCGGCGAATTGGGGGTCGAGGTGCGCATTGAACGCAATGATGCCATCGATGTGCAAGAGGCAATGGCAATGAACCCCGCTGGCATTTTGCTGTCGCCCGGGCCTTGTGATCCAGCCCAAGCGGGCATTTGCCTTGCCCTGACCCAAGCCGCCGCCGAAACACGCATCCCGCTGATGGGCGTCTGCTTGGGCCATCAAACCATCGGCGAGGCCTTTGGCGGCAAAGTGGTGCGCCATTCGGAAATTGTGCACGGCAAAATGGGCACCGTCAGGCACTCTGGCAAAGGGCTGTTTGCAGGCCTGCCATCCCCTTTTGAAGCCACGCGCTATCATTCTTTGGTGGTTGAGCGTGACAGCCTGCCAGACTGTCTTGAAATCACAGCCGATCTGGAAGACGGCACAATCATGGGGCTGCAACACCGCGATTTGCCGATCCACGGCGTGCAGTTTCACCCTGAATCCATTCGCTCCGAACACGGCCACGCCTTGATCAAGAACTTCACAGACACGCTAAAGGTGCCCGCATGAGCGATGCTCTCAAACCCCTGATTTTTGCCGCCTCCGAAGGGCCCTTGTCGCGTACCCAAGCCGAGGCTGCTTTTGAGGAGCTGTTTGAAGGCACAGCCACGCCTGCACAAATGGGCGGGTTGCTGATGGCCATGCGCGCACGCGGTGAAAGCGTGGCCGAATATGCCGCCGCCGCCGCCGTCATGCGCGCCAAATGCAATGCGGTGAAGGCACCCGACGGTGCGATGGATATCGTCGGCACAGGTGGTGACGGCAAAGGCACGCTGAATATCTCCACCGCCACGGCTTTTGTTGTGGCAGGGGCTGGCGTGCCCGTGGCCAAACACGGAAACAAAAACCTGTCGTCCTTGTCTGGGGCGGCTGATGCGCTTGGCCAGATGGGGATCAACGTCATGGTTGGCGCGGATGTGGTTGAACAGGCCTTGGCCGAGGTGGGCATCGCCTTCATGATGGCGCCGATGCACCACCCTGCTATCCGCCACGTTATGCCTGTGCGTCAGGAATTGGGATGCAAAACGATCTTCAACATCCTTGGCCCGCTGACCAACCCCGCTGGTGTCAAACGCCAGCTGACAGGCGCCTTTGCCCCTGATCTGATCTTCCCGATGGCCGAAACCTTGCAAGAGCTCGGGTCTGAAAAAGCATGGCTTGTCCACGGCTCTGACGGCACGGATGAAATTGCGATCTCGGGCACCACGGCCGTCGCCGCCTTGCAAGATGGTAAAATCACCGCGCTTGAGGTGCACCCCGAAGACGCAGGGCTTGCCCCACGCAAATTTTCCGAGATCATGGGCGGCACACCAGAAGAAAACGGACGCGCCTTTGCCGCGTTGCTGGAGGGCGCGCACAGCGCCTACCGCGATGCTGTCTTGCTCAATTCCGCAGCCGCCCTTGTGGTTGCTGACAAAGCCGACAGTTTGAAAGCAGGTGTCGAACTGGCCCGTGAGAGTATCGACAGCGGCGCTGCAAAATCCAAGGTTCAGGGCCTTGCCCGCATCACATCGGAGGCCACATGACCGACACGATCCTCGACAAAATCAAAGCCTACAAACTTGAAGACGTTGCAGCCCGCAAGGCTGAAGCCGATCTGGCCAGCGTTGAGGCTTTGGCCAAAGCCGCCCCCCATCCGCGCGACTTTGCTGGCGATCTGATACAGGCGTCCAAAACGGGGTATGGGCTTATCGCAGAGATCAAAAAAGCCAGCCCGTCCAAAGGGTTGATCCGCGAAGATTTCAACCCGCCCGAATTGGCCAAAGCCTATGCAAAGGGTGGTGCGACCTGCCTGTCAGTGCTGACCGATGCCCCCAGTTTCCAAGGGGCCGACGAATTTCTGACCCAAGCACGCGGCGCCGTCGATCTGCCCGCCCTGCGCAAGGATTTTATGTATGATCCCTATCAGGTGGTCGAAGCCCGCGCCCTGCATGCCGATTGCATTCTGATCATCCTTGCCTCTGTTTCGGATGCCCAAGCCGCAGAGCTTGAGGCGGCAGCAAGCGAATGGAATATGTCGGTGCTTCTTGAGGTGCATGACGCCGAAGAACTGGAACGCGCCTGCCTTCTAAAATCACCCCTCATGGGCATCAACAACCGCAACCTCAAGACGTTCGAGACAACGCTGGACACAACGCGCCAGCTGTCGCGCATGGTGCCAAGCGACCGCACAATCGTGTGTGAAAGTGGCTTGTCAACACCGCAGGACCTGGCCGATATGGCGAAATACGGCGCACGCACGTTCCTGATCGGCGAAAGCCTGATGCGCCAAGCGGATGTGGCCGCCGCCACCAAGGCGCTCATTGGCAATCCCCTGATGTCGGCAGGAGGTGGGATGTGAGCCTGACGCATTTCGATGAACAGGGCCGCGCACAGATGGTCGATGTCTCTGACAAGGCCGTAACCGCACGCGTGGCCGTTGCGGCGGGCTACATCAAGATGTCCGCGCAAACCCTTGAAATGGTTGAACAAGGCCGCGCCAAGAAAGGCGATGTGATCGCTGTTGCGCGGCTTGCGGGCATCATGGGCGCCAAACGCTGCGCCGATCTGATCCCGCTGTGCCACCCTTTGCCCATCGCCAAAGTCACTGTGGATCTGACCCCCGATACCGATCTGCCCGGCCTGCAAATCACCGCCGAGGTGAAAACAACCGGACAGACAGGCGTCGAGATGGAAGCCCTCACCGCCGTGTCCGTGGCGGGGCTAACGGCCTATGACATGCTGAAGGCCGTGCAAAAGGATATGGAAATCGGCGCAATCCGCGTGACGCTCAAAGATGGCGGCAAATCAGGACGGTTTGAAGCCGAATGATCACCGTCGCGCAGGCACTTGATTACGTTCTCGCCTTGGCCGATGCCATGCCAAGCGAAGAGGTTCCCTTGCGCCAAGCGGCAGGTCGCGTGCTGGCCCAAGACGTGACCACCACCCTCACCCAACCGCCTTTCGCAAGCTCAGCCATGGATGGCTATGCGGTACGCGATGCAGATTGGACCGGCGGTGCGACCCTGACCGTAATCGGCGAAGCTGCGGCAGGACATAGCTGTGACACACCACTGGGCGCAGGTCAGGCTGTCCGTATTTTCACAGGCGCCCCCGTGCCGGAGGGTGCAGACCGCGTTGTCATCCAAGAAGATGTGACGCGCACAGGCGACACAATCACCCTTGGCAGCCAGCTTGATCAGGCCCGCCATATCCGTGCCGCGGGCCAAGACTTCAAAACGGGCCACACAATCAAAGCCCCGCGCCTTCTGGCCCCGCGCGACATCGCATTGCTTGCTGCGATGAACATCGCGCAGGTCCCCGTCACACGCAAACCTGTCATTGCGATCCTCGCCACGGGGGACGAGTTGGTTCAACCCGGCGAAACACCCGCGCGCGACCAAATCATCGCGTCCAACACATACGGGCTGGCCGCGATGGTCGAAGCGGCAGGCGGGACAGCCCGTCTGTTGCCAATCGCGCGCGACACCGCCGCCTCGCTGTCCTTGGCCTTTGATCTGGCGCAGGGCGCCGATCTTTTGGTGACAGTGGGCGGCGCATCGGTGGGCGACCACGATCTGGTCGGCCAAGTGGCGCAGGACAAAGGGCTGGACCGCGCCTTTTACAAGGTCGCAATGCGGCCCGGTAAACCGCTCATGGCAGGAAACATCGGGGACATGGCCATGCTTGGCCTGCCCGGAAACCCCGTATCCGCAATGGTCTGCGGAGAGGTTTTTTTGCGTCCCCTGCTGAATAAAATGCGCGGCCTGCCCGCAGGGCCCCGCGCCACGCGCACAGCGCCCACCTGCAAACCCATCCCCGCCAATGGCCCGCGCGAACACTACATGCGCGGCCGTTTGCAGGACGGCCAGGTCAAGGTGTTTGACCGCCAGGACAGCGCACTCATCAAGGTTTTGCATGCAGCCAACTGCCTGATCAAACGTGCGCCCCACGCCCCCGACGTCGCGATTGGCGAAGAGACCGAGATCATTCTTCTCGATAATTATTGACACAAAACAAGAACATGCCTAGAACATATGTAAAACACGGGTTGCAGAAAGGGCGCTTGCATGCTGACCAAGAAACAATTGGAACTGCTCGAATTCATCCAAAATCGGGTGCAGCGTGATGGCGTCCCCCCCAGTTTTGACGAGATGAAAGAAGCGCTCGATCTGCGCTCCAAATCGGGCATTCACCGTCTGATTACAGCACTTGAAGAACGCGGGTTTATCCGCCGTTTGGCCCATAAGGCACGTGCCCTTGAAATTGTGAAACTGCCCGAAAGCATGGGCGGTGCGCCGACGTCGGGCTTCACGCCCAAAGTCATCGAAGGCGACAGGCCCGCCGCAACACCCCCCGCCGCCAACACAGTGACCATCCACGCGACCGAACTGCCGGTGATGGGCAAGATCGCCGCGGGCGTGCCGATTGAAGCCATTCAACACGCCAGCCATAGTGTTGCTGTTCCGGGCGCTATGCTGTCCGGCCAAGGCAACCACTATGCCCTTGAAGTTAAAGGCGATTCCATGATCGACGCGGGCATCAATGATGGCGATGTCGTGGTGATCCGCGAAACGTCTGTGGCCGATGACGGTGACATTGTGGTTGCCCTTGTCGAAGATCAGGAAGCGACGCTGAAACGCTTGCGCAAACACGGCTCGTCCATCGGGCTGGAAGCTGCCAACCCCGCTTATGAGACGCGGATTCTCCCGGCTGATCGGGTGAAGGTTCAGGGTCGGCTGGTCGGATTGATCCGCACATATTGATCGCCAACGGATTGCGTGGGCAGGGCTTTGACCTGACCACGCATCTGGCCAACAAGGTCATCATATCCCGCAGGCACACGGCTCCAGGGTCGGTTGCCCGCCACATCTTGTGCCGTCATCATTTGCCAGCCGTCCTGTGAAAAGCGCAACGCAACCGCCCCCGTCTGGGCAAGCGTTTCTGGTGTCCACATTCCGCATAGCACCGCCTCTTCGGGCTGCACATTTGCAATAAAAATGAGCGGGGGTTCACACGAATTCAGCGCATTTACTTGTCTTTTTCCCGCAATTTGCACAAACGGCGTGTTTGTCATGCGCGCCCAACCCGCGGCCGCCTGTTCTTGGCTCACCTTCAGCGCACCATCATTTTCCAACCAGTTGTCCGCCACAAATCCGTTGCCACGCGCACGGCTGATGACGCGCCCCTGATCGGTCATCACACCAATCAAACCGCCAGAGCCTGCAATCAGAACATCGGGCCGCTGGCCACTGCCCCAAACCGTCAGAGCAACAAGCCCCACAGCGGGGCCCACCCATTTCCCGACACCACGCCATAGCAAAAAGATCACGCCACCCACCGCAATGAGGGGCAAAACAGCAGGCGGCGGCATCGGCACCCCAGACACCGCTTGATCCATCGTGCCGAAAAAATCAGCGACCGTTAAAATCCAAGTGCAGCCAAGCGCCATCACCTCAAACCCGATCCATGACAGGCCAACAGGCCAAAGCACCGCCGCGATCACCGCCCCAGGCACAACGACCATCCCCATGACCGGCACCGCAATGACGTTGGCAAACAACCCCAGATGCACGATCTGGTTGAAGTGGATGGCCGCGATGGGTGCCGTCGCCGCCCCTGCCACTGCCGACGAGACAACAACCGATAAAATCGGATTGGCCCATCTGGGCAACGGCAGTTGCAAATCACGCAGCAGCCCGAAGGCCCACACAAGCGCTGCTGTCGCGGCAAACGACATCTGAAAACCGGGCCCGACCAATGCTTCTGGCCGCAAACACAACACAATCAACGCCGCCAGGGCCACGGCGCGCAGCGATAACGCACGCCTGTCAACCAACACCGCGCCAAGCATCACGCTGACCATGATAAACGCGCGTTCGGTTGCGACCGATCCACCTGATAGCCCAAGATAAAAAGCCCCTGCCCCAAGAGCGACAACAGCAGCAATTTTCTTGGGCCGCACCCGCATCGAGACCGCTGGCGCCAGTGCCAGACCTGCCCGCACCGCACCAAAGACAACCCCCGTCAACAGCCCCATATGCAGCCCCGAAATGGCCAGCAAATGCGCAAGGTTCGATCGGCGCAGGTTTTGCAAAGTCTGTGCATCCATGGCCGATCGGTCCCCTGTGGTCACGGCCATCGCAAAAGCCCCTTCGCGCCCCTGCATCTGTGACAAAACCTCGGTGCTGATCGCCTGCCGTATCGCGTTGATGCGCAGCGCCAGTCCTTGGGGGGCCGCATCCTCCCACAGTAAAACCGCGTTGCGCGTATAGCCAAACGCACCGATCTGCAAAAACCAGGCGTGCCGCCTGAAATCAAACCCATAAGGTTCAACAGGGCCGTTGGGCGGCGACAGATGTGCGGTTGTCATAACCCGCTGACCAATCTCTATCGCAGCCGCGGGCGCGGCCCCATGCAGGCTGATACGCACGCGGCGGGGCGTTTTTGCAGGCGCCACACGCTCAAGATGAACTTGGTCCAAGGTCATGCGCAACGCCCCTGATTGGGAGCGATCAAGGGCCACGACCCGCCCTTCAACCGCGCCGTAGTAGCGCCAGTCCAGCACCGGGCCCGCAACCCACTGAGTGCGAAGCGCACCCCCGAGGATGCCCGCCACAACCAAGGCCAGAAGAACAACAAGCGGCGCAACAAGACGCGGGCCTTTGAACGCCGCCCACACCAGCCCGATAGCGACTGCGCCAAGCGTCCATAGGGCGCCCCTTGCAGGCTCAGCAGGCAAGGCGAAATACAGCCCGATGCCCAAGGCAAAGCAGACAGGCGCCCAAAGGAACGTCCGATCCCTCTGCGCTTCCAGTGTTTCGAATAGGATAAGTGGCAAGGACGCCCGTTCCACTTGTTCTTCCACCTCTGCACGATTAGACCCCACCTGACTTACCCCAATCACGGTTACCCAAAGGTTAATGCCCTCATGACAGTCGTTACCCGCTTCGCGCCCTCGCCCACTGGTTTTCTGCATATCGGCGGTGCGCGCACCGCGCTGTTCAACTGGCTTTATGCCCGCGGACGCGGTGGCAAATTCCTGCTGCGCATTGAGGATACCGACCGTGAACGCTCGACCCCCGAAGCAACCGATGCGATTTTGCGCGGCATGGCGTGGCTCGGGCTTGATCACGATGGCGATGTGGTCAGCCAGTTCGACAACGCCCCGCGGCACGCCCAAGTGGCGCATGACTTGCTGGCGCAGGGCAAGGCCTACAAATGCTTTAGCACCCAAGACGAGATTGCCGCCTTCCGCGAGGCGGCCAAGGCCGATGGGCGCAGCACATTGTTCCGCTCGCCCTGGCGCGATGCGGATGCTGCCACCCACCCGGATGCGCCGTTTGTCGTGCGCATCAAAGCCCCACAAGACGGCACAACCGTGATCCGCGATCAGGTGCAAGGCGACGTCACCATCCGCAATGACCAGCTGGACGATATGGTTTTGCTGCGCAGCGATGGCACACCTGTCTATATGCTGGCCGTCGTGGTGGATGATTACGATATGGGCGTGACCCATGTCATTCGCGGCGATGATCACCTGAACAACGCCGCGCGCCAGATGATGATTTATCAAGCAATGGGATGGACCCTGCCCACCTACGCCCATATCCCGCTTTTGCACGGGGCAGACGGCAAGAAACTGTCCAAACGCCACGGCGCGTTGGGCGTCGAAGAATACCAGGCGATGGGGTATTCGGCGGCCGGTATGCGCAATTATCTGGCCCGTCTGGGATGGAGCCACGGCGACGACGAAGTCTTTACCGACGCGCAAGCCAAAGACTGGTTTGATCTGGGCGGCATCGGCAAAAGCCCTGCACGGTTTGACTTCAAAAAACTCGACAGCATCAACAGCGCGCAGGTCGCTATGGCGGATGACGCTGCACTGCGGCAGGAAATCGAGGCTTTCTTGGCCGTCACAGATGCGGCTCCTTTGTCGCAGGCGCAATCAGACGGGTTGGAACGTGCGATGTATTGCCTCAAGGAACGGGCCAAGCATTTCCCTGATCTGCTTGAAAAGGCTCACTTTATTCTGACGAAACGCCCCTTGGACGTGGATGCAAAGGCCGCAAAGCAGCTTAATGCGGTATCCATTGGTATACTGAAGGAATTGACGCCGCATTTGCAAACTGTTAGCTGGTCCAGAGACGCATTGGAGGAGGCCGCCAACGCCATCTGCGAAGCCCACGAGATCGGGTTTGGTAAGCTGGCAGGGCCCTTGCGGGCGGCCCTTGCAGGGCGCGCTGTCACCCCATCGGTCTTTGATATGATGCTCGTTTTGGGGCGCGATGAAACCATCGCCCGTTTGAACGAAGCGCACGCTGCTGACATCTGATCGTTACGCATCCTGCGTAAACCGTCGTTGAAGGTCGCATACTGAACACGTGTGTCCACATGGGGCACACCTTGCTAGGAAGGGACGCTCGCATGCCAGAAAGCACCAAAACCGCAACACTCACCTTTGACGACAAATCCATCGAATTGCCGATGTATGCGCCGACCGTGGGTCCAGAGGTGATCGACATTCGCAAGCTTTATGCCGAAGGCAAAGTGTTTACCTATGATCCCGGTTTCACCTCAACAGCCGCTTGCGACAGCACCATCACCTTTATTGATGGCGGCAAAGGCGAATTGCTGCACCGTGGCTACCCTATCGACCAACTGGCCGAAAAATCGCACTACCTCGAGGTCTGCTACCTACTGCTCTACGGAGAGCTGCCATCGGCCACAGCCCTCGAAGAATTTGAGACGACAATCACCCGTCACACGATGCTGCACGAGCAGATGATGAACTTCTTCCGCGGCTTCCGCCGTGACGCGCACCCGATGGCTGTTATGACGGGCGTTGTCGGGGCCATGTCCGCCTTCTATCACGACAGCACCGACATCGCTGATCCGCGCCAGCGCGAGATTGCAAGCCACCGCTTGATCGCCAAAATGCCCACAATCGCGGCGATGGCCTATAAATACACCATCGGTCAGCCGTTTGTGTATCCGCGCAATGATCTGGACTATTCTTCCAACTTCCTGCGCATGTGTTTTGCAGTCCCCGCCGAAGACTACGAGGTGAACCCGATCCTCAGCCGCGCGATGGACCGCATCTTTACGCTGCATGCCGATCACGAACAAAACGCTTCAACCTCGACCGTGCGTCTGGCGTCGTCGTCAGGGGCCAACCCCTTTGCCTGTATTGCCGCCGGCATTGCCTGCCTTTGGGGCCCTGCCCACGGTGGCGCGAACCAAGCCTGCCTAGAAATGCTCAAGGAAATTGGCAGCGTTGAGCGTATCCCCGAATATATCGCCCGCGCCAAGGACAAGGATGATCCCTTCCGCCTGATGGGCTTTGGCCACCGCGTCTACAAAAACTTCGATCCGCGCGCCAAAGTGATGAAGCAATCCGCCGACGAGGTGCTTGATCTTCTGGGTGTCGAAAACAACCCGATCCTTCAGGTTGCCAAAGAGCTTGAGAAAGCCGCCCTCGAAGATCCGTATTTCGCAGATAAGAAACTGTTCCCGAACGTCGATTTCTACTCGGGCATCATTCTTGAGGCGATGGGTTTCCCGACATCCATGTTCACCCCCATCTTTGCGCTGTCGCGCACCGTGGGCTGGATTTCGCAGTGGAAAGAAATGATCAGCGATCCGGGCATGAAAATCGGCCGCCCCCGCCAGCTTTATTGCGGCGAAACACTGCGCGATTACGTCGATATCGAACAGCGCTGATCCCGCGATCACATCCCGATTTGAAAGGCCGCATCCCCGCATGCGGCCTTTTCTTTGGCAAGATGCACAGCGATTGCGCGCGTGGGGCGAAACAATGCGGATTACTGACGGGGAATTGTTCCCGATTTCGTCCAGATTTAACACATTTTTGTCTTAACTATTCCTTAATCAGACAAGGGCGGATATCCTGACCCAAATATACTGGGATGGGAAACCGACATGCTTGCTCTTGCGACACTGATACTTATACCGATTGCCTTCGATATTCTCTTCTTGGGAAACCTGTTTGGCGATGACGATGATGATGGCCCCAACGAGCCTAATCCAACCGACGAAGCCGTAGAACTGACATCTGCTGGCGACTTCTTTTTCGGCGATGCCAACAACGAAGAAATCGCAGCACGCGGCGGCAATGATGTTGTGCATGGCGCCTCGGGCGATGATGTGCTGTTGGGCGGCAAAGGGGATGACATTCTCAGCGGTGGCGCTGGTCAGGACCGTGTCTTTGGCGGCGTCGACGACGATATCCTGCATGGCAACCGCGGCGACGACCTGTTGGTCGGTGGCGACGGCGATGATTATCTTCTGGGCGGCGAAGGCGCTGACCGCATGTTTGGTGGCGCAGATGACGATTTCCTTGAAGGTGGCAAGGGTGACGACTCGGTCTTTGGTGGCGTCGGTGATGATACGCTGACAGGCGATGCCTTCTTTGATAACTTCCAGGGTCTCGACGAATTGCGCGACCTGCGCGAAGACCGTGCGGCTTCCGAACCTGCCCCGATTGTTGCAGCCGAAGAAGAAGAAGCTGAGGTCGAAGGCGAAGCCGACCCGACCGCCCCAACCGACGTTGAAGAAGTAGCCGAAGACATGGCCGGCGAAGAGACTGAGGGTGCGGCTGACGAAGAAGAGGCAACCGAAGAAGAAGCTGTTGTTGCCGAAGCAGAAGCAGAAGCAACCGACGCAGAGGTTGAGGAAGCCGTCGAAGCCGTGGCCGCAGCGACGGTCATCACCAATGACTTCACCGATGGCGCTGGCACCGACCTGCTGAGCGGCGGGTTAGGCAACGATACGCTGATCCTTGGCGCGACCGACGTGGGTGTCGGCGGCGAAGGCGAAGATATCTTTGCTGTGCTGGCAGGCGACGCGCGTGCCGAAGGCGGCGCTGCTGTCATCACCGACTTCACCCCAGAGGACGATACAATCGTCATCGCCTTGCCCGCAGGGGCCGCCGCTGGTGCGATCACCTTTGATCAGAACTTTGCAGAAGCTGCCGTGGCCGAACCAACGGATGCCGAAGAAGGTGAAGCGACAGAAGGCGAAGCGACTGAGGGCGAAGCGACTGGGGGCGAAGCGACAGAAGCCGAAACCCCAGTGGTCGAAGCGACTGAAGCAGAAGCGGCCGAAACAGACGAACCCGTGGTTGAAGCCGTGGCCGAGGCAACCGACGAAGCCGCTGAGGCCGAGGTCGCGGCACCGGCTGTTCCCGATGGGACCTTCATCTTGCTGGACGGCGAACCAATTGCCTTTGTTGTGGGTGCAACGGCCCAAACACTGGCAGCCGCAGACCTTCAGTTCATCTCGAACGATGTCGACGTTCCGCTGTAATACCGAACGGAAAACGCGACTGATTTGTCGCACTGAAAAATCGCGCTCCAACCCTATTTATCTAATCAGATAAGGGTTTTGGAGCGCGAATTTTATGAAACACCACCATGACTTTTCGACCTTGGAAGACCACTTCCAAACGGTCCATCACGAACCACAGGACATCCACGACCGGATCGCCCTGCGCTTTGTGAAATTCCTACGGGTCTTTGCCGATAAATTCTTTGCAGGCCGCTACGGGCACCGCGCTGTGGTGCTCGAAACCGTGGCCGCGGTGCCTGGCATGGTGGGGGGATTGTTGCAACACCTCAAAGCTATCCGTCACATCCGCGATGACCAAGGCTGGATCAAAGAACTGATCGAAGAGGCCGACAACGAGCGGATGCATCTGATGACATTCATCCATATCGCAGAGCCGTCGCGCTTTGAACGATGGGTTATTATGATCACGCAGGCAATCTTTTATAACTTCTACTTTTTCCTCTACCTCTTTGCCCCCAAAACAGCACACCGCGTTGTGGGATATCTCGAAGAGGAAGCCGTGATCAGCTATACGCAATACCTTGAGCAGATTGATGCGGGCACAGTGGAAAACGTCCCTGCCCCCCAAATCGCAAAGGACTACTGGGGGCTGGCAGAGGATGCGCGATTGCGTGAAGTCGTTCTGGTCATCCGCGCGGATGAGGCAGAGCACCGGGATACAAACCACGCTTTTGCCAATGCCATCCAATCAGGCGAACACGTCTAACTGTGTTCCGGGCGCAAGACTATTCCAGAATAGTCTTGCGCGCCGAAAAACCTTCTTGAAGGTTTTTCCCGCCCTAACGTCCTTCGAAGTTTGCAGGCCGCTTTTCAAGGAAGGCCAGCACGCCTTCTTTGAAGTCTCGGGTTTCACCGCACGCGCCTTGCAACTGGGCTTCAAGTGTCAGCTGATCTTCCAGCGTGTTTTCGAACGAGCTGCGGATCGCTGTTTTCAGATGTTTATAGGTTTGCGTCGGTCCAGCCGCCAAATGTGCCGCGCGGGCCTTCCAATGGGCCTCAAACGCATCGTCTGCGATGGCTTCATAGATCATGCCCCAATCGCTGGCTTGTTCGGCGCTGATCTTATCTGCAAAAAGAGCAGCGCCCATGGCTTTGGCCGCCCCCATCTGGCGCGGCAGCCAGTAGGTGCCGCCTGCATCAGGGATCAGGCCGATGCGCGTGAAGGCTTGCAAAAAGAACGCTGATTGCGTGGCAATGACGACATCCGCCGCAAGGGCAAGGTTGGCCCCTGCCCCCGCCGCGGCGCCGTTTACCGCGGAAATGGTCGGCACGGGGCAGTCAAAAATAGCCTCAAGCATGGGCACATATTCATCGCGCAAAGTGCGTTCCAGATCCAGACTGGCCGCAGAGCCACCATCGCCAAGGTCTTGGCCTGAACAAAAAGCGCCACCAGAGCCCGTCAGCACAACAACACGTGCATCTTTGGCGCCTGCTTTTACCGCGTGGGTCAGCTCGGCCCGCATCAACCCGTTCAGGGCGTTTTTCACCTCGGGACGGTTCAGTGTGATGGTGGCGATGTTGTCGGCCACATCGTAGCGGATCATTTCATAATGCATCAGGTGCAGTCCTTTATTCGGCGTGTCCTGAACACTTTAGTTTACCTGCCCCAAAGGGGAAGCCGAACAGCCAAGGAAATCGCACCAAGACGCTACGTTTTGTCAGAATTCTCGCCGATCAGGTCGTTCAGCCGCGCAAGTTCTTCGTCCGACAGAGTCGCGGCTTCGGCGCGGCCTTCGTCCGATCGACCGCGCAGATAGGTCGCGGCAACACCGCCCGCCAAAAGCAGCATGATCGGCCCTGCCAACCACAACAGCCATGTGGAGCCTTTCACAGGCGGGTTCAGCAACACGTATTCGCCATAGCGTTCGACCAGAAAGGCGATGGCCTGCGCATCAGTATCGCCTGCCACAAGCCGTTCGCGCAGCACCAGACGCAGGTCGCGGGCGACCTCTGCGCTGGATTCGTCGATGCTTTCGTTACGGCAGACCGGGCAACGCAGCCCTTTGGAAAGCTCGCGCGCGCGGTCTTCCAAAACCGGATCGCTGAGCACCTCGTCGGGCTGCACCGCAAAAACGGGTGTCGCCAAAAGGCACAAGATCAACAGCAGTCGTTTCATTCTGCTGGCACTCCGCTGACCTTGGGGGTCTGTGCCTTGCGCGCACCGCCAGCCACACGGATACGGCGGTCTGTGAGTGACAGGAAGCCACCGATCGCCATGATGATCGAGCCTGCCCAAATCCAGTTTGCAAAGGGTTTGATATAGGTCCGCACGGCCCATCCACCGCCCTGTTGCGGATCACCGATCACCACATAGACATCGCGCAGGATGCCGTTTTTGATGGCCGCTTCGGTCGTTGGCATGCCCGCCACGGGGTAGATGCGTTTTTCAGGATAGAGATGTGCCACCTCGCGCCCGCCACGGTAGACGGCGATTTCGGCCATTGTGCTGAAATAATTCGGTCCGCGCACCTCTTCGACGGCAATCAGCTCAATCTGGTGGTTGCCCACCGTGTAGCGATCGCCTTCTTGGGCCACGCGAATATCTTCGATCTGCCATGCCATGATGCCGGCCACGCCGATTGTGGTGATGCCCATGCCTGCATGGGCGACCGCTTTGCCCCAATCCGCGCGGGGCAGCCCTTTGAGACGGGCAAACCGCGCACCACCTTTGCCTGTGCGGGTCCAGATTTCCCAAGCAGAGCCAAACACAAGCCACGCACCAAGCGCCATGCCAATCGGACCCATCGCTGTTTTTTCCGATTGCACCGCATAGGCCAGCGCACCGATGGCGACAGAGAGGATCAGGATGGGGGTCAGCGACGCGCTGATGCGGCCCAATTTGGCACGTTTCCATGCCATGAGCGCACCAATCGGCATGATGATCGACAGCAGCACCATGAAGGGCGTGAAGGCCATGTTAAAGAAGGGGGGACCGACGCTGAGCTTGCGATCAAAGAACATCTCGGCCACCAGCGGCCAGATGGTGCCGATGAACACCACGAAACACGAGACGGCCAGAAGCACATTGTTGGCCACAAGTGCGGTTTCACGGCTGACGACAGAGAACACACCCTTGGCCTCCATGCGGTCGGCACGCAATGCGTAAAGCACCAAGGCGCCGCCCATAAAGACACCCGTAATCGCCAGCAGATAGACGCCGCGTTCGGGATCATTGGCAAAGGCGTGGACAGAGGTCAGAACGCCCGAACGCACGATGAACGCGCCGATGAGCGAGAAGCCAAAGGCAAGGATGGCCAGAAGGATGGTCCAGCTTTTCAGCGCCTCGCGCTTTTCGACAACGATGGCCGAATGAAGCAATGCCGCTGCGATCAGCCAAGGCATGAAGCTGGCGTTTTCGACAGGATCCCAGAACCAGAAGCCGCCCCAACCGAGCTCGTAATAGGCCCACCAAGAGCCAAGCGCGATGCCGATGGTCAGGAACACCCAAGCCGCCAAGGTCCACGGGCGCACCCAACGGCCCCATGCCGCATCAACGCGCCCTTCGATCAGCGCGGCAACGGCAAAGCTGAAGGACATCGAAAGCCCCACGTAACCGAGGTAGAGGAAGGGGGGGTGGAACGCCAGACCGGGGTCTTGCAGCAGTGGGTTCAAATCCTGCCCGTCAAATGGCGGGATTGCCAAGCGGACAAAGGGGTTTGAGGTGAAAATCAGGAAAGCAAAGAAGGCCACGGCAACCGAGGATTGCACCGCCAGAACACGGGCCTTCAAGGTGGGGGGCAACCCTTGGCCAAACCACGCGGCTATCGCGCCAAAGAGGGTCAGGATCAGGATCCACAGCAGCATCGAGCCTTCGTGATTGCCCCAGACGCCCGTGATTTTATAGAGCATCGGTTTGGCCGTGTGACTGTTGAGCGTGACCAGTTGCAGCGAAAAGTCGGATACCACAAAGGCATATGTCAACGCGCCGAAACTGAGCAGTGTCAGCAAAAACTGAGCCGTCGCAGCAGGTTCGGCCGCGGCCATCCAGCTGTTCCAACCTTTGGTGGCGCCGACCATGGGCACGATCATCTGAAAGATCGCCACAACAAAGGCGAGGATCAGGGCGAAATGTCCGAGTTCTGTAATCATAATCTAGGTATAGTCCGTCAAAGGGGTGTCGCCAATGGGGTGCGACACCTGTGCCTCTGACAATTCTGTCAGCTTGGAAATGCCCCGTTGATCCAGAGAACCAACGGGGCGCGTCTTGCCTGTAGGGGTGCCTCTTTAGGGCTGCGCTGTGCTGGTTTTCCAGTCTGTCAGCGCGGGGTTATCCATGGGCGTATCGACGCCCAGGGAAAGCTTTGCATCGGTGCGGGTATCTGCGGCACCGATGCTGTCGGCGCGTATCTGGTCCAGCGCCGATATGTGCGCCGCCACCTGCGGTGCGCGGTTGGACGTTCGGACGATAGAGCGTTGAAATTGCTGGCTTTTGATTTGGTGACGCGCACCGAAATAAAAGCTGACAATCGCACCAAGCAACCACCACAGCGGCTCGGGCACAAGGGCAAGGCCCTGCATGCGCGCGGCAAACCACAAAGGGTCAACCATCGCCGCGATGAACAACGCAAGCGTGCCAAGTGCAAGTGCGGGACGCGGCAAACGGTTCACCCCGTCCATCACACGGTCAAAGCGGCTTTGGGACGGTGCGGCAAATTCGGCACCATATTGATCCATCGCCACCTGGCGCAGGTGGGCCGCGCGTGTGGCGGCGGCTTCACGGTTTTCGGTAAACACTTCTGCGGTGTCTTTGACCAGATTGCGGCCTTGGCCGAAGAGGGTTTGAACAGCGTTTGAAATCAGGCCCATTGTGCTGTCCTTTCCAGATGCTCGGTCGCGCTGAGGTGATAGCGCGGCGAGATGAATTCTTCGGCACGGATAATCCAGCCGCCTTTGCCACCGTCCCTGCGGCGGGCAAATTTGCGACTGGCCGGACGACGATCGCCGATGGCGTAGTAGTAGTTGCGCCGCGCGATGCCATAGGCGTCCACGATATGTGCGGGCGCCAAAGCATAGGCTGCATGGGTCGCGCGGATGGTTTGCGGGCCAATGGCACCATCGACGACCACCTGTTGACCCATGCGGTTCAGCAGCCGCTGCAAAATGCGCACGGCATTGCTGCCCGCGTTGACCTGCATGTCAAAAACGGTGGCATGCAAGGCATCGGGCAGATCCGCGATGCGCGGTTTGTTGAAATAGTGGTCGATGAAAATCTCTATCGCTTGCGCGCGCGACAGGTGACGCACATCGCGGGTGGTCACGGCACCATCGCCGTCCAGATCCAGCCCGAGCTGGCGCATGGTATGAATGGTCACACCAAAGTTGGTGGCCCCACCCGGATCATCGGGATCATTGACGAACCCGCCTTCGCGGTGAACGATTTGGGATGCGATTTGATAAACGCTGGTCTGCATGTCTTGCCTCGTTTCTTGTTTGAACGAGGATCAAGATGCCAAAGCGGGGTTAACAATCGTCAACACCTGCGCACGGTCGGGTTACTGAAGGGTTAAGTATCGTTTGCGTCAGGGTCGACATAGACCCCCTGCTCTTTCAACGCGTCGATCACTTCGGCAGGCATGTAGGTTTCATCGTGGCGGGCCAGAATTTCTGTCGCCTTGAACTCGCCATCAATATAAGAACCCGTGCCGACCATGCCTTCGCCTTCGCCAAACAGATCGGGCAAAACGCCTGTGTAGCTGACAGGGACAGAGGCGCCGCCATCGGTGACGCGGAAGGTGATTGTGGCCCCTTCGCCGCGAATAAGCGTGCCTTCTTCGACCAGACCGCCGATGCGGAACACCTCGTTTGGTGCGGGCGGTGCCTCTACCACCTCGGACGGGGCGCGGAAGAATTGAAACGCGTCCTGGCTGGCATACCAGATCAACCCAAACGAGACGATCAACGCACCCGTGGCCAGTGCGATCACTTGGATGCGGCGTTGTTTCTTGAGGCTTTTCATTGGCAGTCCATCCTTTTGGAAGGGGCGAAAGCTAGGGGTAAACGGGGGCCAAAAGTAGGCCTGCCGTCTCTTCTTCACCTAACATCAGGTTTGCGTTCTGCAAGGCTTGGCCGCTGCTACCTTTTGTCAGATTATCAAGGGCCGCCACGACGATTGTGCGCCCTTCTTTGCGGTCGGCGACAACACCGATATGGCAGAAGTTGGAGCCGCGGACGTGTTTGACCTGTGGCACCTCGCCCATGGGCAGCACGTCGATGAAGGTTTCGGGTTCATAGGCGTCGCGTAGCGCGCCATAGACCTGATCGGCCTGGCCCGACACATAGACGGTCGCCAGAATGCCGCGGTTGAAGGGCGCCAGATGGGGGGTGAATTGCACTTCCACGGGCGTGCCTGCGATGGCGGAAAACTCTTGATCAAATTCGGCCAGATGGCGGTGAACGCCGCCCACGCCGTAGGCGGCCGCATTTTCCGACAATTCGGCATGCAGCAGATTTTCCTTGAGCGCGCGGCCTGCCCCACTGACACCGACCTTCATGTCGATGACAATGTCGTCCAGATCAATCACCCCTGCCGCAATCAAGGGACGCAGCGCAAACTGCCCAGTCGCGGCGTTGCAGCCAGTTCCCGCCACAAGGCGTGCGCTTTCGATTTCGTCGCGGTAGAATTCGGTCAGACCGTAAACCGCCTGCGCCTGCAGATCGAGCGCGGCATGGGGTTTGCCATACCATTTCTCATAGACATCAGGATCACGCAGACGGAAATCCGCGCTGAGGTCCACAACCTTGATATCGGCAGGCAATTCACGGATCACCGCCTGCGATGTGGCGTGGGGCAGCGCACAGAACACAAGGTTGGCGCGGTTGAAATCAATCTCTTCGATGCGCTGCAATCTTGGCAGCTGCATATGGCGCAGATGCGGAAAGACGGCAGCCATTTCCATACCTGCCTTGCGGTCGGCCGAAAGGCCCACAATTTCCATGCTTGGATGGGTCGCAATCAGGCGCACAAGTTCCGCGCCTGTGTAGCCTGAGGCCCCCAGAATAATGACGTTATGGTGCATCGTGTCTTCCCGTTTTGGCTGTGAGCCGCTTAAGGCAAAAAGCCTGTCAGATCAATCTAAAGCGCATCGAAACTGATCTGACGTCGCAAGAACTGGGTGGCGTGGTTTGACACGGTTTTGGGATCCCCTGTCGTCAGGAACTGATTGGTTTTGCCGCTGCCGATCATATCGGGGCGACGCGCCAGATAATCGGCAAGGCTTTCGGCCACCAGATTGGGCTGGCTGAACACTTTGACGCCTTCGCCCAGGGCATCGGCAAAGATATGTTCCATCAGCGGATAATGCGTGCAGCCCAAAACGGCCGCGTCAGGATCTGGCATCTTGCGTTTAAGCGCATCCACATGGCTGCGCACAAGGGCTTCGGCCAGGATCAGATCGCCGTCCTCTATCGCGTCGACGACACCGCCGCAGGCCTGCGCCTCAACATCGACGCCAACGGCGCGAAACGCCAATTCACGTTGAAAGGCACGGCTGCGCACTGTCGCGGGGGTTGCAAAAAGGGCCACATGTTTGGTCTGCACCTCGCGCGGGGGAGAATTGTCGCCCCATTCGCGTTCGGTCAGCGCCTCGATCAGCGGGACAAATACACCAAGAACGCGCTTGCCGTCTGGCACGCCTGCTTCTTGCATGCGGCGCAGTGCGGCGGCCGAGGCGGTGTTGCAAGCCAGAATGACCAGATCACACCCACGGCCCCAAAGCTCGTGCACGGCTTTGGAGGTCAGATCACAGACATCATCTGCATCGCGCACGCCGTAGGGTGCATGTGCATTGTCGCCCAGATAGACAAACGGCACATCAGGCAAACGTTTGGTCACAGCGTCCAACACTGTCAGCCCGCCAAGGCCGCTGTCAAAAATTCCCACTGCCATCAGTATACCCGTTTCTCGATGCGTTGTTCTTGTGTTTTGTGCTGGTCTTCGAACTCAAAGCCAAGCTCTTTCTGCCCCATCGGATCGGGGGAAAGCGCATAGGTTTGTTCGCGTAAATACGCCATCATTGCCTTGGGGTCTTTGGAACGTGCGGCAATCTCGCCGTGTGGCAGCGCGGTGCCGATGCGCAGGCGCACGGGTTCATCCACGCGGCGTTTGAATTCATTGATCAACAGCGCCATGCGCAGCGTTGTGTGCAGATGGCTGGCCAGTTGGAACAAACGGCTGTTGGCCCCTTCGAAATAGACAGGCACCACCGTTGCCCCTGATTTGCCGATCATCTTGGCGGTGAAGCTGCGCCAGCTTGGATCCAGCGCACGCCCGAACGGTTTGGCGGCTGTGCTGACCGTGCCGCCCGGAAAGACGCCGATGGCACCACCCTGCCCCAGATAATCAAGGCAGGTTTTGCGGGTCTCAAGGTTCTGGCGCATCGCGTCTTTGGTTTGGTCAAAGCTGATGGGCAGGATGATACGCTGGATATCCTCGGCCTTGTTAAAAACCGAATTCGCCAGAATGCGGAAATCACCGCGCACCGTTGACAGGATATACCCCATAATCAGCCCGTCCAGAATGCCGTAGGGATGATTGGCCACCAACACCAGCGGTCCCGTTTTGGGGATATTGTCCAGACTGCCGCCCACCACATCAAGGGTCAGGCCGTAGCGTTCGACCATGACCTTCCAGAAGTCCTGCCCTTGGGCCACGGCCTCTTCATAGCCTTTGACGCGTTTGATCAGGCCGATCCGCCCCGTGACATTTTCAGTCACGCGCACCAAAGCCCGTCCTGGGCGCGACGACGCAGAGTGGGCATAAGTGATCTCGCGGGCGACTTGGCGATCCTGCGCACGGTTTGGCATGGCTGTGATACCTTTGACGAACGTTTGCGCAGTTTAGCACAGCATCCGCCGCATACCAGTGACAGAACGGTGTCCTGCGACCAAAAGGTTATTCAGCGGCTTGTGCCGCTATGGCGGGATCGCTTGCAATCACCTCTTTGATTTCGGCGCGGCGCTTTGCAGCGGCTTTTGCATTCGCCTCTTTCACAGGGCCAAAGCCGCGGATTTGCAGGGGCAATTCAGCCAAGGCAATGACCGCATCAGGCTGTTGGTCAAACCGATCATGGGCAGCAATCATATCGCGCTCATATTCCTTGATCAGCGCGCGTTCCATACGCCGTTCGGCGGTGTAGCCAAAGGGGTCAAACGGGGTGCCGCGCAGACGTTTGAACCGCGCCAACAGCGGGAAGGCTTTGGCAACCCACGGGCCAAAGGCGCGTTTTTTGGGCCGCCCATCGGGGCCTGTGCCAGACAGCATGGGTGGTGCAAGGTGATACTCAAACGCAAGATCGCCTTCGAATTCCTTGGCCGCCTTTTCCTGTGTGGTTTGCAAAAGGCGGGCAACCTCGTATTCATCTTTATAAGCCAGCAATTTGTGATAGCCCCGCGCAACCGCGTCTTTCAGCTTGGGATCGGTGAACTGATCCACGAATTTGCGGTAGCGTTTGGCTAGACGCTTGCCTTGATACTGCGTCAGATGATCTGCGCAGAAGTCTATTTTTTCCTTTAAGGACTTAGGCTTATTGATCACTTTTGAAGCTGTTAATTTGCTGGCTGCGTCAGGATCAACAACCGCCCAACGCCCCAGATCGAAGGCGCGCAAGTTGGCGTCTACTGCCGCGCCATTCAGGGTGATCGCGCGTTTTAGCGCCTCTTGGGACAACGGGATCAGCCCTTGCTGCCACGCCGCACCAAAGACAATCATGTTGCTAAAGATCGCATCCCCCAAAAGGGTGCGGGCCAGTTCCGAGGCGTCGAACATCGAAAGATGCCCGCCAAGCCGCGCCTCCAGCTGAACAGACAGGCGATCTGTGGGGATCGTAAATTCGGTGTCGCGTGTGAAATCGCCTGTGATAATCTCGTGGCTGTTGATAACAGCGCCCGTGCGGTCGCGGCTGGTCAGCGCAAGCGTCTTGGCCCCTGCACTGACAACCAAATCCCCGCCGATCAGCGCGTCACATTCGCCGGTGGCCACGCGTATCGCACTGATATCACTTGGTTTGTTGGCCAGACGGCAGTGAATATGCACAGCGCCGCCCTTTTGGGCCAGCCCTGCCATCTCCATCATCGCGGCCCCCTTGCCATCCAAATGGGCCGCCATCGACAAAACCGCACCGAGGGTCACAACGCCCGTGCCGCCGACACCTGTGATCACAACGTTATGGGTTCCTGTGATCACAGGCAGATTTGGGTCTGGCAAATCAGGCAATTCCACCTGCGCGGTCGCGGCTTTGCGTGGTTTTGCGCCCTTTACGGTCACAAAGGAGGGGCAAAAGCCGTTAACGCAGGAAAAATCCTTGTTGCACGAGGATTGATCAATCGCACGCTTGCGGCCCAATTCGGTTTCCACCGGCACAAGGCTGACGCAGTTGGATTGCACGCCGCAGTCGCCGCAGCCTTCGCAGACATCCGTATTGATGAAGATGCGTTGATCGGGGTCGGGAAACAGCCCACGTTTGCGGCGGCGGCGTTTTTCAGCGGCGCAGGTTTGCACGTAAACAATGACGGATACGCCATTGATCTTGCTGTATTTATCCTGAAGGCGCATCAGTTCGGACCGCTCATGCACATCAAGGCCCGAAGGAAAGACCGACAGGTCCAATTCTTCTTTGGGATCATGCACAAGGGCCACGTGTTTGACACCCATCGCCAGCACTTCGCGGCAAATCTGATCCGCACTCAGCCCCCCATCGTTGCCCTGCCCGCCGGTCATGGCCACGGCATCGTTATAGAGGATTTTATAGGTGATATTTGTATCGTTCAGCAGGGCTGCGCGAATGGCCTGCACGCCCGAATGATTGTAGGTGCCGTCACCAAGGTTCTGAAAGATGTGATCCCGCGTTGAAAACGGGGCCTCGCCAATCCAGTTCGCGCCTTCGCCGCCCATCTGCGTAAAGCCCGTGGTTTCACGGTCCATCCATTGCACCATGTAGTGACAGCCGATGCCTGCATAGGCGCGACTGCCGTCTGGCACTTTGGTCGAGGAGTTATGCGGACAGCCCGAACAGAAGTATGGGACACGGGTTGCAATCTCTTCGGCATTATCGGCTTTTCTTGCATTTTCAATGCGTTGAAAGCCGCTCTTGATGTCATCTGTTTCGCGCCCTTCGGCTATCAGAATGCGGCCCAGTTTCTCGGCAATCTCTACGGGGTCCAGCGCACCTTTGGCCGAAAAAAGCTCTTCGCCGTTCATGGTGCCACCATAGATGCGGCGGCCCTGACGGTTGTTAAAGATGTATTCCTTGGCCTGCACCTCGATCAGCTTGCGTTTTTCCTCGACGATGACGATCAGATCCAGACCATCCGCCCAGTCCAGAAACCCTTTGCGGTCCAGCGGCCATGTCATGCCGATCTTATAGGTGGTGATCCCGAGTGCTTCGGCCTTGTCGGCATCAAGCCCCAGAAGCTGCAGCGCATGAACGGTATCGAGCCAGTTTTTGCCCGCCGCCGCAAACCCGATCTTGGCCCCCGCCTTGCCCCATATCCGCTTGTCGATCTGATTGGCATGACCAAAGGCTTCTGCCGCATGACGCTTGAAATCCATCATGCGGGCTTCTTGATCTTGTGGGGTATCGACCAGGCGAATGTTCAGCCCGCCCTTGGGCATCTCGAAGTGCGGCGTCACAAAGGACAAACGATGCGGATCACCGTTGACGACGGCTGTGGCCTCGACGGTGTCTTTCATACATTTCAATCCCGCCCAGACGCCCGCATAGCGCCCCATCGCCCACCCAAACAGGCCGTAATCCATGATTTCCTGCACACCTGCAGGCGACAATACGGGCATAAAGCTGTCCACCATTGTCCATTCGGACTGGTGCAACGTTGTGCTGCTTTCGCCAGTGTGATCATCGCCCATCGCCACCAGAACGCCGCCATGCGGGGACGTGCCTGCCATATTGGCGTGGCGCAACACATCGCCAGACCGGTCAACGCCCGGCCCCTTGCCGTACCACAGACCGTAAACGCCATCGTATTTGCCCTCGCCGCGCAATTCCGCCTGCTGGCTACCCCACAGCGCGGTTGCGGCCAGATCCTCGTTCAGACCGGGATGGAAGGTGACATCGGCAGCGCCCAGTTCTTTTTGGGCGCGCGCCATTTGCAGATCAACCGCCCCAAGCGGCGAGCCGCGATAGCCCGTTACATAGCCCGCGGTGTTCAGGCCGGCGGCCGTGTCCCGCGCCTTTTGCATCAACATCAGACGGACCAGAGCCTGCGTGCCGTTCAAAAGAACTGTGTCTTTTGTCAGATCAAACCGATCCGACAGCTTTACATCTTGCATGGTCATTGCGCACCTCCCCTACGAAACGATCATTTTCCCAACGTTAGGTCATAATATCTGACCTATCAACAGTGTTTTGCGAAACTTTGCCTTTCGTCGCCATCACATGTTTGCGATACCTAGCGCTTAAAATGAGCAGTTATCAGTAAAGAAAGATCCAAAATGGACTGGGACAAGTTACGAATTTTTCATGCCGTCGCGGATGCGGGGTCTTTGACTCATGCAGGCGACACGTTGCATCTGTCCCAATCGGCGGTATCGCGCCAAATTCGCGCACTGGAAGAATCGCTGAACGTGACCTTGTTTCACCGCCATGCCCGCGGCTTGATCCTGACCGAACAGGGCGAGCTTTTGTTTGACGCGACACAAGCCATGAACAAACGGCTAGAGGCGGCATCGGCCCGTATCAAAGACAGTGAAGAAGAGGTTTTTGGTGAACTGCGCGTCACGACCACGACAGGCTTCGGGTCTTTGTGGTTGGCGCCGCGGCTGCCTGCGCTTTATGCCAAATATCCTGAACTCAAGATTGACCTGATGCTGGAAGAACGTGTGTTGGACCTGCCCATGCGCGAAGCCGATGTGGCCATCCGTATGAAAGAGCCAAGCCAGTCCGATCTGATCCGCAAAAAACTGATGACAGTGCGGATGGCGCTCTATGCGTCCAAATCCTACATCGCTCAGCATGGCGCGCCGCAAACCTTGCGGGAATTGAAAAAGCACCGCCTGATTTGTCAAAGCCCCAATTCGATCCAGGTGGGTGCAGGCGCGCGTCTTGTGGCAGAGTTGATGACCGAAGAGATCACTTCCCTTTTAACGGTGAACAATTATTTCGGGGTGCTTCAAGGCATCCTGAGCAATCTTGGAATCGGCGTTCTGCCCGATTACGTGGTCAATGACACACCCGAGATTGAACGCGTCCTGCCCCAGATTTCCAGTCAGGAAGTTCCGGTCTTTCTGGCCTACCCCGAAGAATTGCGCCAATCGCAGCGCATCAAGGCATTTCGGGACTTTGTTCAGGACGAGATCAGCAATGACAAACGCCGCGCCAAAGACGGGTCTGGCGTTTCCTAACTGTCCGAAAACAAAGCAAAACGCCGAAAAAACGGGCAAGCTATGCAGCAAGTGCATAGCGGCTATGCCCGCGCTGCGACACTTTTTTCTTGTTTGCGCAAATACGTGGTCCTATCTGCACATCATCAGAGGCGGCTTGCCGTCTCTACCTCCCTGTTGGACTTGCCGGGCTGCTTTTGCAGACCCGGCTTTTTTTTGGGGGGCGCGCCCGCCGCTAGTGCGGTGCGCAAAGCCCCTTTCCCTCGGGCCAGCGCTGAATTAAAGACAGCGCCAACTGCTAAGGGGGCTTTGCCAGACATGACCGATCCTGCCATCACCGACGATCTCATTGCCGCACACGGGCTGACACCTGACGAATACCAGACCATTCTCGAGATTATCGGACGTGCGCCGACATTTACCGAACTGGGTATTTTTTCGGCAATGTGGAACGAGCATTGCTCTTACAAGTCCTCCAAAAAATGGCTGCGCACCCTGCCCACCGAAGGCCCGCAGGTGATATGCGGCCCCGGCGAAAACGCGGGCGTTGTGGACATTGGTGATGGCCAAGCGGTCGTGTTCAAAATGGAAAGCCACAACCACCCCTCGTATATCGAGCCCTACCAAGGGGCGGCCACAGGCGTGGGCGGCATTCTGCGTGATGTATTCACGATGGGCGCACGCCCTATCGCGGCCATGAACTCCCTGTCGTTCGGAGAGCCTTCGCACCCCAAGACCAGCCAGTTGGTGAACGGCGTTGTCGAAGGTGTGGGCGGCTATGGGAACTGCTTTGGCGTGCCAACCGTGGGCGGCGAAGTGCGGTTCCACCCGGCCTACAATGGCAACTGTCTGGTCAACGCCTTTGCAGCGGGTCTGGCAGATGCTGACAAGATTTTCTATTCGGCAGCGTCCGGTGTGGGCATGCCTGTCGTTTATCTGGGTGCAAAGACAGGCCGTGACGGAGTTGGTGGTGCGACCATGGCATCGGCCGAATTTGACGACACCATTGAGGAAAAACGCCCCACGGTGCAGGTGGGTGATCCGTTCACCGAAAAGCGCCTGATGGAAGCAACCCTTGAATTGATGGCCACAGGTGCCGTGATTTCAATTCAGGATATGGGGGCCGCTGGCCTGACATGCTCGGCGGTGGAAATGGGCGACAAAGGCGGCTTGGGCGTCAAGCTGAACCTAGAAGACGTGCCGCAACGCGAGGACAATATGACAGCCTACGAGATGATGCTGTCGGAATCCCAAGAACGCATGTTGATGGTTCTCAAGCCCGAGCTGGAAGCCGAAGCCCGCGCCGTTTTTGAAAAATGGGATCTGGATTTTGCCATCGTCGGTGAAACCATCGCCGAAGACCGCTTCTTGATCTTGCACAACGGCGAGACCAAAGCGGACCTGCCGCTGTCCAAACTGGCATCCACCGCGCCGGAATACGATCGCCCGTGGGTGGAAACGCCGCCCGCCGATCCGCTGGATGATGTGCCGCAGATTGATCCGATCGACGGTCTGCGCGCTTTGCTGGCCAGCCCGAACTATGCAGGCAAACAATGGGTCTATGAACAATACGACAGCCAAGTGATGGGCGATACTGTGCGCGTCCCGGGCTTTGGCGCAGGCATCGTGCGGGTGCATGGCACGCCCAAATTGCTGGCCTTTACCAGCGATGTGACCCCCCGCTACGTCAAAGCAAATCCTGTTGAAGGCGGCAAACAGGCCGTGGCAGAAGCCTACCGCAACCTGACCGCCGTTGGTGCAACACCACTTGCGACAACCGACAACATGAATTTCGGCAACCCCGAAAAGCCCGAGATCATGGGCCAGTTTGTGGGCGCGATCAAAGGCATCGGTGAAGCGGTCAGTGCGCTGGACATGCCAATCGTGTCGGGCAATGTCAGCCTGTATAACGAAACCGATGGCACGGGCATCTTGCCCACCCCCACCATAGGGGCCGTGGGCCTGCTTGCCAATCGGGACCAACTGATCTTGCGTGATGTGCGCGACGGTCATGTCTTGCTGATGATTGGCGCATGCGATGGTCATCTGGGGCAATCCGCCCTTCTGGCCGAGGTCTTTAACCGCGAAGATGGCGACGCGCCATCGGTTGATCTGGCCGAAGAGAAAAAGAACGGCGATTTCATCCGCGCCAATGCCCAATGGATTGACGCCTGCACAGATATCGCGGACGGCGGGCTGGCCTTGGCTGCGTTTGAGATGGCAGAAACCGCTGGCGTCGGTGTGGTTCTGGACAGCGACGACACGCCAACCTTGTTTGGCGAAGACCAAGCGCGCTATCTGGTGGCCTGTTCGTTCGACAAAGCCGAGGCGCTGATGACCGCCGCAGGCCAGTCGGGTGTCACGCTGACCTCTGTCGGCAAATTCACTGGCGATTGCGTCAAAATGGGCGGATCAGAAGCACCTTTGTCCGAATTGAGCGAGGTCTATCGCACATCCTTCGCTGCCGCTGTCGCCTGATACGAACCCTATGGTTCGAAGTCTCTCGCCCGAAACGCTTGCAGCGGCTGCGGGTCCACCCTATCTTTTGGTCAACAAAAAAGGTAAACACCCATGCCCATCACCGCACACGACATCGAAGCCCTGATCCGCGACAGCTTTCCCGATGCGCAGATCACCGTGCAGGGCGATGATGGCCAGCATTTCGCCGCCGAAGTGGTCGACGCCAGCTTTGCGGGCAAGAACCGCGTGCAACAACAACGCGCCGTCTATGCCGCGCTGAAGGGCAAGATGGATGGCAGCCAAGGCGAATTGCACGCGCTGGCGCTGACAACACGGGCCCCCGACTGATGACCGATTTGATGTTCTACCTGATTGGTGGCATCGGTTTCGTCACCGTTCTTCTTGGGCTGATGTCGATCCGAGACACCAAGGGAACAGAACGCGGCAGCCCGCCTGGCAAGGGCGATCACGTGATCCACGTTAACTATAATTCGGGCGGGGGGGGTGGTACGCAGCAGACCAGCTACAAAATCCCCAAAGACCCACAAGACTACGCAAAACGCTTTATCCCAAAGGACGCACCCAAATGAGCAATGCAGCCGACCGTATCACCGAAACCATCAACGCAAACACTGTGGTGCTTTACATGAAAGGCACCAAAGAGATGCCACAATGCGGGTTTTCCAGCCGTGTTGCGGGTGTGCTGAACTTCATGGGGGTCGACTATCAGGACGTGAATGTGCTGGCCGATGAGGACATCCGCCAAGGGATCAAGGATTTCTCGGACTGGCCCACAATCCCGCAGCTTTATGTAAAGGGCGAATTTGTCGGCGGTTGCGATATCATCACAGAAATGACGCTGTCTGGCGAACTGGATACCATGTTCGAAGAAAACGGCGTGACATTCGACAAAGCCAAAGCAGATCAAATCCGCGATGCCAACGGCTGATCGCATAGGTAGATTTGTTCTTTTTGAGAAAGAAAATGAGATCAATTTCTCAAAAATTTTAACTTCGAGGCCAACCAAATGAGATTTTTCAGGTGTTTGATTTTAGCAGGCTTAACCTCGCCGTCACTTTTGCTTGCCGACACAATTGCCGATGCAAAACAAGTTTTCGCAGCTTGGCAGCCAACAAGTATCACTCTTACCGAAACAGGGGTGCTTCGCGTCGTTCTACCTCAAAGGCGTATAACGGACACCATCTACTACGCCTCCATTCAAACTGGTTTTTGCTTTGGGCCACTTTTCGGACAACCCATGAAAGATGCGACATCTGTCTTTGTTTTAAATGAATCAGAAACTCAAGGATGGCTGTTTGAAGGTTCAACTACCGATTGTTCCGACATCAATGATGCTCCATCCAGTCGATCAAAATTGCTAATAGCGGCAAAATCGAGCACGCACACCAATAGCTCCGAAGGTCTTTAGCCGCCGCGTTGCCGCGTATCTCAAGCGCTACAGAGCATGATGGGTCCGTAAGGTGGATCAGGATCCACCTTACCTCTACCCTGCTTTTGCCTCGACAGCCTCTGCCAGACTTTCCGCACGTGCGGCAAGCTCTTGCAAGGTGTCTGTCACCGATGGCGGAATGACGGCCACTTCAACACGTTCAGGCTCGGGCGCGGGACGGGCCTGCACCTCATCCAGTTGCGCCTGAATTTGCGCCGCCTTTGCTTCGGCCACGCGAACCTTGTCCTCTAAGGCCGCGGTTTTATCGGCCAACATCAGGCCCGACATCAGCAGCATACGTGCCTCGGGCAGCCGCCCGATCTGATCGACCAGAACGCTGGCTTCTTTATCCAGCATGCCTGCGGCGGCCAGAAGATAGCTTTCTTCGCCGTCCTGACAGGCCACCTCAAATGTGCGTCCGCCGATTGTGATATCCACACTTGCCATTACGCACTCTCCTCAACAATCGGTTTCAATTCGGACAAGATGGCGTCCAGCTCGCTGCGGTCTGCGGCGCGTGCGGCGCGCAAGGCGTCCAGTTCTGCCATCATGGATTTGTTGATCAAATGCGGCTCCGCGACGCCCTTTTCATTTGCATCACGGAGTGCTGCATTGTTATCGCGCAGCTGTTGATTGGCGGCTTGCAGCTGTTGCAGCTCGCTGTCCAACCGTTTGATGTGACTTGACTGCGCAGCCATCCGCGCTTCCACGTCACCTGCCAGTTCCTGGCGTTCTTTCAACGCAGCAACGCGCGCTTCCAGTTGCGCTGTGACCATACGTTCTTCTTCAAGCTGCTTTTGTAAGTCTGCCACCGCATCGCCACCATCGGCAGGGGCGGCTGACATGCCATCAATGCTGCGTCCGATCCGCTCCATCGCGGCGGTGATCCGACGTTCCAGATCTTCGATATCGCTCATGGGCCTGCTCACCTCTTATGACTGCGTCTGGTCCAAGTTTGGCCCTCTCAAGGGGTAAATGCAAGCGTTTCACCCGTTTCTGCACTGTTGACGCCCCATCAACAGTTGATCTTATCGCGCGTGCCGCATATCCCGCAAATAAACAGCCCCCAGAGCCCCGAAAGGACCTACCCCGTGGATCTCAAAGCCCTCGCCAAAGCAAATCCCGATCACTGGCGCAAAGCCGCAGCCCTTCGTGCCCTTGCCCTCGATGGGGTGGCCGCCGCAAATTCGGGTCACACAGGCATGCCCATCGGTATGGCCGATGTCGCGACTGTTCTGTTTGAAAACCATCTGAAATTCGACGCCAAGACCCCCGATTGGCCAGATCGCGACCGCTTTATCCTGTCGGCGGGCCACGGCTCGATGCTGATCTACGGGCTGCTGTATCTGACAGGCTACGAGGATATGACCCTTGAGCAGTTGAAAAACTTCCGCCAGTGGGGCGCGATCACCGCAGGCCACCCCGAGTTCGGTCACGCCAAAGGGGTTGAAACGACAACAGGTCCATTGGGCCAAGGCATCGCCAATTCCGTGGGTTTCGCCATGGCCGAAGAATCCATGCGCGCGCACTACGGCAAAAAGATCGTCGATCACTACACCTACGTCATCGCGGGTGACGGCTGCTTGATGGAAGGCGTCAGCCAGGAAGCCATCGCGCTGGCGGGCCGTCAGAAGCTGTCAAAACTGATCGTGTTCTGGGACAACAACAACATCACCATCGACGGCACGGTCGAGCTGTCTGACAGCACCGATCAGGTCCAGCGCTTCAAAGCCTCCGACTGGCATGTGCAGGAAATCGACGGTCACGACCCCAAAGCCATCGACGCCGCCATTACCGCGGCCAAAAAAGCGGGCAAACCGTCGATGATCGCGTGCAAAACGCACATTGCACTGGGCCATGCGGCGCAAGACACCTCCAAAGGCCACGGCGCGCTGACCGACAAAGACCAGATGGCCGCCGCCAAAGCCGCCTACGGCTGGACCACGGGCCCCTTTGAAGTGCCCGCCGATCTGAAGGCCGAATGGGAAGCCATCGGCAGCCGCGGCAACGCCGATGTCACGGCATGGCAGGCGCGGTTCGACACCTTGTCGAGCAACAAGCAAAACCAGTTCAACCGCGTGATCGCAGGTGACGCGCCCAAAAAGCTGTCGGCCACGATCAAAGCGCTGAAAAAGCAAATCTCGGAAACCGCCCCATCGGTGGCAACCCGCAAATCCAGTGAAATGGTATTGGAAGTCGTCAATCCAATCATGCCCGAAACACTGGGCGGCTCGGCCGATCTGACAGGCTCGAACAACACCAAGACCGCAGATCTGGGCGTGTTCGACACAGGCAACCGCAAGGGTCGCTACGTCTATTACGGCATCCGCGAACACGGTATGGCGAGTGCGATGAACGGCATGGCCCTGCACGGCGGCATCCGCCCCTATGGCGGCACCTTCATGTGTTTCACCGACTACGCCCGCCCTGCGATGCGCCTCGCGGCGCTGATGCAGATCCCGACGACATTCGTCATGACCCACGACAGCATCGGTCTGGGCGAAGACGGCCCCACGCACCAACCTGTCGAGCATCTCGCGATGCTGCGGGCCACGCCCAACATGAACGTGTTCCGCCCCTGCGACACGGTGGAAACTGCCGAAGCCTGGGAACTGGCGCTGACCAGCAAAAAGACACCATCGGTTTTGTCGCTGACCCGCCAGAACGTTAAAACCCTGCGCACAGATCACAAAAACAAGAACATGGTCGCCCAAGGCGCTTACGTTCTGGCCGATGCGGAAGGCAAACGCCAAGCCATCCTGATGGCCACAGGCTCTGAGGTGGAAATCGCCATGGCCGCCCGCGATATCTTGCAAGCCGAAGGCATCGGCACGCGCGTCGTCTCGATGCCCTGTTGGGAGCTGTTTGAAGAACAAGACGACAGCGTGCGCCGCAAAGTGTTGCCCGCTGGCCCCGTGCGCGTGGCGGTTGAAGCAGCCATCCGCTTTGGATGGGACCGCTGGCTTTACGGCGAACGTGGCCGCCGCGAGAAATCGGGCTTTGTGGGCATGCACGGTTTTGGCGCCTCGGCACCTGCAGATGTGCTCTATGAACAGTTCGGCATCACCGCACAGGCTGTGGCCGACAAAGCAAAGTCGCTGATCAAATGATTTTTCGCTCTGGCTTGTTGGCGGTTTTAGTTCTGGCGGTTTCTGGCAATGGAACAGCCTTACAAGCGTCAATTTTTGACGAATGTTCGGAGGCTAAGCTAACCGACAATAAAAAACTTGGCCTTGAAATCACTGAGAAACTGAAACGTTTTACGACATTAAACGGGACTACACTGAACAGCGCAATAGATTGTTTTTCATGGGTTTATGGTGAACCGTTCGTATTTGAGCCAATTTCCAAAATGTATCTTCCAAAGGATTCTGCTGACGCAGTTATAGCAATTCGTAAAGATGCACTCAAAAAAGCAGCAATTGTTGAAGCCGAAGAAGAGGCGCTGTTAGCCGAGAAAAACGCAGTTAGTGCAAGGGACGAAGCCGAAAGAAAATTGGCTTTGGAAGAAGCTAGAGTCAAACGAGAGCGCGAAACGAGAGAACAGCAAAAAATAGAACAACGACACCAAACGGTTCTAGTGGCAACATACAAAGCCTGCGGCGCTCTCTTTCAAAGAAACCCAAATGAAGCTTTGCTAAATCAAATCTGTCATGAATTTTTCATGGAAACTGGCTTACCAGATTAGTTTCTTTCTCTATCGCCAAGGAAGTAAGGCCCGCCCCTCATATGGCGGGCCTTTTACGTTTTCCTCCCGCCCTAATGCTCTTGCAAGAGCATTTCTCAACGGGCTTCCAAGCCCGTTACCTCTGCGCCTTACGAAAGGCGCAGTCCAAAGGCTTTTGCAAAAGCCTTCATCACCACGATTTTCCCACGTTGCGAATCTCTCTGCTTCGCCGAGCCACATCTGCATACATTTGCATACATGTTAGCGCACGACAGTTAGCGCGAACCGCCGTTTATCCGCGACACCCTGTCTGGTTTACCGCTAACATCCTGACCAAAAACCCATTTTTCCTTTTTTTGGTCACAGGCTTGGCCTACACGAAACCCAATGGTTCAGGAGGCCCCTATGACAGTCACGCTTGGTATCAACGGTTTTGGACGCATCGGTCGCTGCACGCTTGCGGCGATTTCGGAAATGGCCCGCAACGATGTGCAGGTCGTCAAAATCAACGCCTCTGGCCCGATTGAAACAAACGCCCACCTGCTGCGCTACGATAGTGTGCATGGCCGCTTCCCTGGCACGATTACGACCGAAGGCAACACGATGGATCTGGGCCGTGGTCCGATCGAAGTACAATCGACCTACAACCCCGAAGAACTGGATTGGGACGGTGTCGACGTGGTTCTGGAATGCACAGGCGCTTTTAACGATGGTGAAAAATCCAGCGTCCACCTGAACCGCGGCGCCAAAAAGGTACTGATTTCCGCCCCTGCCTCCAATGTGGACCGCACAGTTGTTTACGGCGTGAACCACCGCGATATGAAAGCCGATGAGCGGATGATCTCGAACGGATCATGCACCACCAACTGTCTGGCCCCGCTGGCCAAGGTTCTCAATGATGCCATCGGCATCGAACGCGGCATCATGACCACGATCCACAGCTACACCGGCGACCAACCGACGCTGGACCGCCGCCACAAAGATCTCTACCGCGCGCGCGCCGCGGCCATGGCGATGATCCCCACATCAACAGGGGCTGCCAAAGCCTTGGGCGAAGTGTTGCCCGAACTCAGTGGCAAACTGGACGGCACCGCAATGCGCGTGCCCACCCCCAACGTCAGCGCCGTTGACCTGACGTTTGAGGCCGCCCGCGATGTCACCGTCGCCGATGTAAACGAGATTGTGGCCGAAGCCGCCGCAGGCCATATGGGCGCGGTTCTGTCTTATGACGCCGAACAAAAAGTCAGCATCGATTTCAACCACACCCCCCAGTCGTCCATCTTTGCGCCTGACCAGACCAAAGTCGTGGGTGGCCGCACCGTGCGCGTTCTGGCATGGTATGACAACGAATGGGGCTTTTCGGTGCGTATGGCAGATGTGGCCAGCGCCATGGGCCGCTTGATGCACTAAAGCGGGCAGCAGACCCGCAACTATCGGGGCTGAGCCATGACAAACAAACTCGCAATCATCTTGGGGCTCCTGATCGTAGGGGCCCTTTTTTGGGATCACCAATGGAACGAAAGCACAGCCACTTTGTTCATGGCCCGCAAGTTCCTTGAAATGATCGAATGGGTTGCGTTCTGGCGGTAGAGGGCAATGCTGCTGATAGCGGCTTTAAGCACACCTTGATGGATGCTGCTTTCTATTCGAATGGCCAAGACCATCAGAATGACCAGAAATCATTGCCATCTTCGATAGTTTCGAGACAGTTTTTTCAATTCAATTAGTCATTCCGAAATCAGGGGCGCCCTTCACGCTCAGCTCGAATAGGTTCCAAACAAATTCGGAGACAGCTGTATCCATACGATTTCCATTAGACAGTGAAGGCTGTAAAGGCTTTCATTGTTCACTGGAATGTCCACCTTCACCGCTCAGCACGTCTGAACGACGTCCTTACGCAGTGATGCAGTCCGGCAATTTTGGCACCGAAGTCAAGATTTGGCCATCACGGTGACAATTTGCCATAAGAGGTAAATGACCTCATCAGGAGTTGAGATCATGAGTGGATACCTTCTCAGAAACATAGGTGGCATCTTTCTGGCCTTCGGCGTGATATGGTTTGGGGTGGTTCTCGACACGTATCGCTTCGGGCTGAAGCGACTGAACGATCTCTTTCCCCAGCTGGCTGAACATCCGTCTGGCGCCTACATACTGATGTCTATCGGTGTGGGTTTGCTCATTGCGGGAGATATCAAAGATCGCATGGACCGGCGCGTGACCGCTTCGAAAGAAAGCAACACGCCGGGCCTTGCGGAACCATCCAGACCGACCAGAAAAGCTGTGCCGACATCGCAGGACGGGCGGACCCCAAAGCAACGGCCGCGCCCTACTGGCGCAGTGCCGGACCGCCCTTTGGTCTGGTGCAGTCGTATATTCGTCAACCATGAATTGTTTACAGCCTATGCAGGACCACAAGACACGCCAGAAGCGCGAAAAAGTGAAACAAGGCTTTTTGGCTATCTGGAGCGCGGAATGCCGTTGGCCGCGGAAGAGTTTCCAAAGCGGGTCAGGGCGATGGATAGTCCCGCACCGAAGTTGAAACCATTTACGAAAATCAGCGGCAGGCTGCCCATGGTGTCGGAGGATTTGGCCGCCTGCCTAGCTCGGCTTGATCTGGGGGATGGGTCGTTCGTCCCTACTGCGTTCGAGGATGAAGCGGGCAAACCGCTCCCGCACCGTCATCTATTTTGGAACATCGCGAGTCAGAAGAAGGTATTACTCCCGCATGAGTGTCGAGGCCTGATCAAACACAACCCGCGTCACAACCGAAAGGTCGCAGAACAATGGTATCCGCCCGATATGATGCAGGATGATGATTTCGCCGTATCCGAAGCGGCGCTCATCGGCGCCGATATCTGGGTAGACTTCATATTGCCGAGCGTCGTATTCTTTTCGGACGGGTGCAAGCAGCATCTGGAAGCGGCTGGATATGGTGACCTGTTTCCATGGCATTCCGTCCGGGTGATATGATCCACGACCTCCCCCGTTCGTTGCCTTCCAGACCTGCCATGCGGCGTGGTTGCATGACCTGTCTTGACACTATCATTTGTTGATCGGCTTTTTCACAGCCGACATAGCTGCACCGGCGGCGAAATGGTGCTTTGTCCGCAAACCAGACATCCGTCGAAGTCAGCCCTCATCTACCAGGGCCAGAATTCTCAATCAGTGCCAGCCCCCATAAAACCCCTTCCCATCGACACGGCCCCTATCTACGCTGTGTACATAACTCACAACGGGACACCCCCATGGACCTCACCCTCTGGCTCGCATTTGTCGCCGCCTCCACTGCCCTTCTGCTTATTCCCGGCCCCACGGTTCTGCTGGTGCTGTCCTATGCGCTGTCACAGGGCAAACGGGTTGCGGTTGCATCTGCCACAGGCGTGGCCTTGGGCGATTTGATCGCGATGAGCCTGTCTTTGTTGGGTCTGGGCGCGCTGGTGCTGGCCTCTGCCACGCTTTTTACGATCCTCAAATGGGTCGGCGCGGCCTATCTGGTCTTTCTGGGCGTCAAGCTGGTCCGCGAGGCGGGTAGCGCCCATGCCCTGACCCAAAACGCACCACCAAAAGCCGCGGGCGAGATCCTGACCCACACCGCCCTTGTCACGGCGCTGAACCCCAAATCCATCGCGTTTTTCATCGCCTTCGTGCCCCAATTCATCGATGCCACTGCGCCGCTCTTGCCGCAGTTCGTCATCCTGATCGCGACCTTCGTCGCACTGGCCGCGGTAAACGCGCTGGCCTATGCGCTTTTGGCCGACACTTTGCGCAGCCGCATCACCCGCCCGTCGGTGCAGACATGGCTGGCCCGGTTTGGCGGCGCGATGTTGATCACAATGGGCGCGCTGACAGCTTTGGCGCGGCGCAACCCCGCCTGAGCCGCCCTGCCCCCTTGACCTTTTGTGCCGAATACGTTTGTTAGCGGTAACAACGCAATCTCAGGTCTGGGGAGACTTCAGCATGTCAGTCAAAGTAGCCATCAACGGGTTCGGTCGTATCGGCCGCAACGTGCTTCGCGCCATCATTGAATCGGGACGCACCGATATCGAAGTGGTCGCCATCAACGATCTTGGCCCGGTGGAAACAAACGCCCACCTGCTGCGCTTTGACAGCGTGCATGGCCGCTTCCCTGCCACGGTGACCACCACAGACGACAGCATCGATGTAGGCCGCGGCCCGATCCGCGTAACGGCCATCCGCAACCCCGCCGATCTGCCGTGGGGCGACATCGACATCGTCATGGAATGCACAGGTATCTTCACCTCGAAAGACGCCTGCGCAGCCCACCTTGAAAACGGCTCAAGCCGCGTTCTGATCTCGGCACCTGGCAAAGATGCCGACAAAACAATCGTCTACGGCGTCAATCACGACACATTGAGCGCAGATGACATCGTTGTGTCCAACGCATCATGCACCACCAACTGCCTGTCCCCCGTGGCCAAAGTGCTGAACGACACCATCGGCATCACCAAAGGCATGATGACGACAGTGCACAGCTACACAGGCGACCAGCCAACGCTGGACACCATGCACTCCGACCTCTACCGCGCCCGCGCGGCTGCCATGTCGATGATCCCCACCTCCACAGGTGCGGCCAAGGCCGTGGGTCTTGTTCTGCCCGAACTGTCGGGCAAGCTGGACGGCGTGGCGATCCGTGTGCCAACGCCCAATGTCTCGGTTGTGGATCTGACCTTTGAAGCCTCCCGCGCCACCAGCGTGGACGAGATCAACGCAGCCATCACCGCCGCTGCCGCCAACGGCCCGCTTAAGGGTATTTTGGGTGTGACCGACGACAAATTGGTCAGCATGGATTTCAACCACGATCCACATTCCTCGATCTTTGCCACAGATCAAACCAAAGTGATGGACGGCACCTTCTGCCGCATCCTGACATGGTATGACAACGAATGGGGCTTCTCGAACCGGATGGCAGACACAGCCGTTGCCATGGGCAAATTCCTTTAACCCAATCGCACCGAACCCCTTTGGAAAAGACCCGCAGGCCAACCGCTTGCGGGTCTTTTGCGTGGCGCAGGCATCTGTCGCCCCCAAAACCGTAGCCACCGCACCGCGGCTTTGCTATCACCAAGACAGAGCACAACGATAACGGGAGCAAACCCCATGAAATTCTTTCCCTGCCTTGGACTGGCCGCCCTATGTCTCAGCGCATGTGGCCCCAACCCCACATGGAACGGCACAGGCAGCCAAGTCGGCCAACTGAACGGCAAAGCGCTCTTTCAGACAGATTGCGTGGTGGACACATCCGCGGTGGGCGGCCGCGCCGTTTTTGGCGAAAACAAAGGCAAACCCGTGCCCGCATATTATGCCTGCCAACCCCAAGCCCGCGTGACCTGCGGGGGTGACTATACAATCACACAAGTGATCCCCGGCGCACGACGGCCACAAACCTCGGTCATCGATAACGGCTTCCAACGTATTCGCCGACAATACATCGAACAGGATATGTCCATCCAATACACTTGTAACTGACATCGAAAGGAACCGCCCAGATGACATTTGTTTCCGTAATCCCTGTCGGCAGTTCTATCGCTTTCAATTTGAAAGACTACAAGATGCGCGCCTCCAACAGCGCGTCCGGTAACGGACAAATCAACCTTGACCTCCACGCCGTAAACGAAGACGGGCAAGCCTCCCAGATCAATATAAGGTTCATCGAAGCCCCATTGCGCGGTCCGAACCTGCATTCCAAAACATCCTTGGAAATGTTCATGCACATGGCGATGCTGCCCGGGGTTCTGGCGCAGCTTGCCACGGGCAAAGCCATTGCCACCTTCGAAAACAAACCCACGGTCCCCACCGCCTACATCGACAGCACGCATCCGACCCCGTGAAAAGCGTTTTTATGGCGTCCGCCAGCCACGCCTAAAGCGCGTCGTCGGGGTCCGCATAGCCGCCGCGCAGCAATTCCTTCGTCAGCCGCTTTTTGTACCGTCGCTGGCGGCGGCGCCCTTTGGCCGCGTTGGCGCGCCACCCTGCGCGTTTGTCGGACACCATCTCTTCAAGGTCCTCGGCATGTTCGACGTGCTTGGCATCGCCCTCATAGGTGCGTCTGGGCATAGGCTAGCCCCCCTCGCCTTTGCCGCGCCAGATCAGCGACTGGCGGTTCAACGCCCACAGATCAGCGGTGCCATCTATAATCTGCTCGCACAAGGCAACCGCGCGGGCGGCCTGTGGCGTGCTCAGATGTTTGTAGGCGGGCCGTTTGATGTGATCATACCAGCGCCCGCCACACACATGATCCAGTACAACACGCTGAAAACAGTGATCCTCACAAATTGGCCAGTGCCGCGCTTTGGTGCGTGCAAGACGGGGCAGCACCTCACCGCTCAGCCGCCTGTAGCGGTCAACCAGCGGCTCGGGAAGGTCGGGAAACAATGGCGCGGTTTGTGTCATGGCACACAGATAGGCGGCAACGCGCAGGGGGCAACAAACCCCAAAACGTCTGACGCTGGCCAGACGCTAGGCCATACCGTGAGCAGACGCTCTGCCAACCGCCTTTTTGGACGCTCTGACCTTACGACAGTTGCAGTTTTTGCATGACGGGTTTTCTAAAAAAGCCTCTACTTGCTGCAGTGCAGCAGACCTATGTTAGCCGTATCGAAACGAAAGGAAATGCGCTATGACACTGCTAACAGAAGTTGTAAAAAAACGCCTCGCTTACCGTCGCACCGTTGCTGAATTGCGCGCTATGCCACGTCAAGTTGGATGGGATCTCGACCTCTTTCCAGAAGACGCTGAAAAGATCGCCTCGCGCGTGGTTTATGGAAAGTAATCAATGCGTTAGCCCAGTTTAGCGACAAGGGCTTTCTGTACGGGTGGCGTTACGAATTTGCTGACGTCACCGCCCAGGCGGGCAATCTCTTTGACCAGCTTACTGGCAATCGCCTGGTGCTGCGCCTCGGCCATCAAAAAGACAGTCTCAACACTGTCGTCCAGCTGGCGGTTCATCCCGACCATCTGATACTCATACTCGAAATCCGTAACGGCGCGCAGGCCACGCACGATGATCTGCGCGCCGACATCATTGGCGCAATCGATCAACAAATTCTCAAACGGATGCGTCACAATCTCCACCCCCGCCTCCGCCGACAGCCGCGAGGTTTGTGCCTCGACCATCGCGACGCGCTCTTCCAAAGAAAACAGCGGGCCTTTGTCGCGGTTGATCGCCACACCGATCACCAGTTTGTCCACCAATCGGGTCGCACGGCGAATGACATCGATATGTCCCAAGGTGATGGGATCAAAAGTTCCAGGATACAATCCAATGCGCATGGCGGGCCTCAACGGTCAACTGAGCCTAGATGGCCTGTTAACCTTCTGATATGCAAGTAAATTGATGGCGCTTAGTGGCCCATTATCATGCCCTGAAGGGCATCTTTGGTCACCTCAAGTTCACTCATCCGCGCTTTGACCACATCGCCAAGCGTGATCAAGCCAACCATCTTTCCATCCTCAAGGACAGGCATGTGGCGAAAGCGGCCATCTGTCATCATCTGAAGCACCTTGCCCGCGCGGTCACTTAACCCACAGGTGATCAGGTTTGTTGTCATCATATCGTCCACGGTCTCGTTCATGCAGCTTGCGCCTCGCGTGCCGATCTCTCGCACAATGTCGCGTTCCGACAAGATACCTTTGGCAACAATGCCATCATCACTGATCACCACTGTCCCGATCCGGTTTTCCGCCAAAACCTTTGCAGCATCAGACACCGAAGTCCCCGATTTCACGGTCACCACATCAGCTGTGGCTTTGCTTTTCAGAATTTGGTGAACCAGCATGTTGCAAATTTTCCTTATTTTGTTGGGAATGGCGCGCCCCCGTGCCATCAGCCTAGCCCCCCGCCCCCTAGGGCTGTCAAGCAATCGCTTGCCCGCACCGCACATTCGGTTAATTTAACAAGTGTTCAATATTACCCGAGCAGACTGCAAAAGGACGGCTACGATGGATTTCGCACTCTCCGAAGAACAGACCACGATTTTTGACATGGCCAGCGATTTTGGCCGCACACAGATCGCGCCTTTTGCGCAGCAGTGGGAAGCAGAGGGCACCATCCCGAAAGAGCTTTGGCCGCAACTGGCAGAGCTTGGGTTTGGGGGGCTTTATGTATCAGAAGAGGCTGGAGGTGCGGGGCTGAGCCGTTTGGATGCGACATTGGTGTTCGAGGCGCTTTCGATGGCCTGCCCGTCTGTCGCGGCGTTCCTGTCGATCCACAATATGTGCGCTAAAATGATCGAGACCTTTGGCTCGGACGTCGTGCGCGAAAAATACCTTGCGCCAGCGATCGGGATGCAGACGTTTTTCAGCTACTGTCTGACCGAACCGGGATCAGGGTCAGATGCGGCCGCCCTTAAAACCAAGGCTGAGCGCACGAATGAAGGATACGTGCTGAATGGCACCAAAGCGTTCATCTCTGGCGGCGGATATTCGGACGCCTACATCGTGATGTGCCGCACAGGAGAGGATGGGCCCAAAGGAGTGTCGGCTGTGATTGTTGATGACGGCGCAGCAGGGCTGTCCTTTGGTGGCCTGGAAGAAAAAATGGGGTGGCGCAGCCAACCCACCCGCCAAGTCCAGTTAGATAATTGCAATATTTCTTCAGATCAATTGCTTGGTAAGGAAGGCAAAGGTTTCACTTATGCGATGAAGGGCTTGGATGGCGGGCGTTTGAACATTGCAGCCTGTTCGCTTGGTGCGGCCCAATCCGCCCTTGATGCGACTGTGCGGTACATGGGCGAGCGTAAGGCCTTTGGTAAATCCATCGACCAGTTCCAAGCGCTGCAATTCCGATTGGCTGATATGGAGATCGAGCTTCAATCCGCCCGCACCTTCCTGCGCCAAGCGGCTTGGAAACTTGACGCCCAGTCACCCGATGCCACGGCATTCTGCGCCATGGCGAAAAAGCAGGTCACAGAGGTCGGCAGCCGCGTCGCGGATCAATGCCTTCAATTACACGGCGGATACGGCTATTTGGCCGACTACGGGATCGAAAAAATCGTGCGGGACTTGCGGGTTCACCAAATCCTCGAAGGCACGAACGAAATTATGCGCATGATCGTGGCGCGAGGGCTTTTGGCAAAATGACAGATATCGACATCCGCATAGAGGGGCGCGCAGGTCGCATCACTTTAACCCGTCCCCAAGCCCTGAATGCGCTGACTTGGGAGATGTGCCTTGAGATTGAAAAAGCGCTTGGCGCTTGGGCAGAAGATGGCGCCGTTGCGTTGGTGATCATTGATGCCGAAGGAGAGCGTGCATTTTGTTCGGGCGGCGACATTGCAGAGATGTATGCCACTGCCAAAGCGGGTGATTTCGACTACGGGCGCCGGTTCTGGTCCGATGAATACCGGATGAACCGCGCCTTGTTTCATTTCCCAAAGCCCGTCATCACCTTTCTTCAAGGGTTTACGATGGGCGGCGGTGTTGGCGTGGGCTGTCATGGCTCGCACCGTATTGTGTGCGAAAGCAGCCAAATCGCGATGCCCGAATGTGGGATCGGGCTCGTGCCGGACGTCGGTGGATCGCTTTTGCTGGCACGCGCAAGGGGCCGGTTGGGCGAGTATCTGGGCACGACCGCCACGCGTATGGACGCCGCCGATGCCATTTATGCGGAGTTTGCGGATTTCTACATCCCCGAAGCGCATTGGCCGTCACTCAAGCAAGCACTGATTGAAACGGGTGATTGGGAGGCGGTGGACCGAAGTGCCCAGACCCCACCCGCCGGCACGCTGGCCCGCCTGCAACCCCATATTGATCGCTATTTTGGTGGCGAAAGCCTCACCGATATCGTGGGTCCGCTGACATTTGTGGATAGTGCTTTTGCCACGGAAACCCTGAAAAAGATGGGGCGCAATGATCCGTTGGCGATGGCTGCCACCATCGAGATGATCCACCGCGTGCGCCCTTTTGATAGCATCGAAAAAGCACTGGAAACCGAATATCGCTACACGGGCCGCAGTGCTGAAAACGGCAGCTTTATCGAAGGGATCCGCGCAGCGATCATCGACAAGGACCGCAGCCCCAACTGGCCGCATACGATAGAAAGCGTGCCTGCCGTAGAAGTGTCCAAAATGCTCATGCCCATCCCGAACGATTGGCCGCAACTGACCTTTTGATCACTCAGCCGCCAGCGATTTGGCCTCAAGCATCGGTTTAAGATATTTGCCCGTGTGGGATGCCGCAACTTGGGCCACCTGTTCTGGCGTGCCTTCGGCCACCACGGTTCCACCACCATCCCCGCCTTCGGGACCAATATCGATGATCCAGTCTGCGGTTTTGACGACATCCAGATTATGCTCAATCACGATCACCGTGTTGCCGCCTTCGACCAATTCATGCAGCACTTCTAGCAGTTTTCGAACATCTTCGAAGTGCAGACCCGTCGTTGGCTCGTCCAAAATATACAAAGTACGACCAGTAGAGCGTTTTGCCAATTCCTTAGAAAGTTTCACCCGCTGCGCTTCCCCCCCTGACAGGGTCGTCGCCTGTTGTCCGACCTTGATATAGCCCAGACCCACCCGCATCAGCGCGTCCATCTTTTCTCGAATGCTCGGCACGGCCTTGAAGAACTCCTGCGCGTCCTCAACGGTCATATCCAGCACATCGGCGATGGATTTGCCCTTAAACCGAATCTCAAGAGTTTCGCGGTTATACCGAGCGCCACGACAGGTTTCGCACTCCACATACACATCAGGTAGAAAATGCATCTCAATCTTAATGACACCGTCGCCCTGGCACGCCTCGCAACGCCCGCCCTTGACGTTGAAGCTGAAGCGCCCTGGTTTATAGCCGCGCGCCTTGGCCTCAGGCAGACCGGCAAACCAATCACGGATCGGGGTGAACGCACCTGTATACGTCGCAGGATTGCTGCGCGGGGTGCGTCCGATGGGGCGTTGGTCAATGTCGATGACCTTATCTAAATGTTCGAGACCGCGGATGGTTTCGCAGGGCGCGGGCGTCTGGCGCGCACCGTTTAGTTGCATGGACGCGGTTTTGAACAATGTCTCAATCGTGAGCGTCGATTTCCCGCCGCCTGATACGCCCGTCACACAGACGAATTTGCCCAACGGGAAATCAACCGTGACGTTTTGCAGGTTGTTGCCAGTGGCCTTCTTGACCGTGATCTTCTTTTTGTTGCCTTTGCGTCGGTCCGCGCTGAACGGAATTTCGCGGGCTCCCGTAAGATACTGACCTGTCACGCTTTTCTTGTTTTTGGCGATCTGTGCCGGCGTTCCCTTGGCCACAACATGTCCGCCGTGCACACCTGCACCCGGCCCAATATCAAAGACGTAGTCCGCTTCGCGGATGGCTTCTTCATCGTGCTCGACCACGATCACGGTATTGCCCTGATCGCGCAGGTTTTTCAGGGTTGTCAAAAGCCGATCATTGTCGCGTTGGTGCAACCCGATGGATGGCTCATCCAGAACATAAAGAACACCTGTCAGACCCGATCCAATTTGGCTTGCAAGCCTGATGCGCTGGCTTTCACCGCCCGAAAGCGTGCCCGCATTGCGCGACAGCGTCAGGTATTCCAAACCAACGTTGTTCAAAAACCCAAGGCGTTCGCGTATTTCCTTGAGAATAGCGCGCGCAATTTCGTTCTTCTGCTTGCTCAGTTGGCTTGGAACGGTTTCGCACCAGTCAAAGGCATCGCGGATCGACATTTCGACCACCTGCCCCACGTGCAGACCCGCAATTTTTACTGCCAAAGCCTCGGCCCGCAGACGGTATCCCCCGCAGGTCCCACAGGAGCGATTGTTCTGATAGCGCTCAAATTCTTCGCGGATCCAGCTGCTATCTGTTTCGCGGTAACGTCGTTCCATATTCGGGATGACGCCTTCGAAGGTGCGTGTCACCTGATAGACGCGGCCGCCTTCATCATAGCGAAACGGGATTTCCTCGTCTCCAGAACCATAGAGAAACACCTGCTGCACCTTTTCAGACAAGTCTTTCCAACGTGCTGATTTGTTGAATTTGTAGTGTTTCGCAATGGCTTCGATCGTTTGCAGGAAATAGGGGGACTTGCCTTTGCGCCAAGGCGCCAGTGCGCCATCATAGATTTTCAGCGTTGCATCCGGAACCACCAGCCGCTCGTCAAAAAACAATTCATGGCCCAGACCATCGCAGTCAGGGCAGGCCCCAAACGGCGCGTTGAACGAAAACAACCGTGGCTCAATTTCGGGGATTGTGAAGCCTGACACGGGACAGGCAAATTTTTCCGAAAACGTAATGCGCTCGGGATCGCCCTCGGCAGGGGCCGTTTCCAAAATGGTGATCCCGTCTGCCAGATCGAGTGCTGTGCGAAAGCTGTCTGCCAGCCGTGTTTCCAGCCCCTCGCGGACGACGATCCGGTCAACGACCACATCGATATCATGGCGGAACTTTTTGTCCAATGTGGGCGGCTCGTCCAATTCATAAAACGCGCCATCCACCTTGACGCGCTGGAACCCTTGCTTGCGCAACTCCATGAATTCTTTGCGATATTCGCCTTTGCGGTCCCGAATGATGGGCGCCAGAAGGTAGCCACGCGTGCCCTCCTCCATCGCCATGACGCGGTCCACCATATCCTGAACTTGCTGCGCCTCAATCGGCTCGCCTGTTGCGGGAGAATAGGGTGTGCCAACGCGGGCAAACAAAAGCCGCATATAGTCGTAGATTTCTGTCACGGTGCCGACAGTAGAGCGGGGGTTTTTCGACGTCGTTTTTTGCTCAATCGAAATAGCAGGCGACAGCCCCGTGATATGATCGACGTCCGGTTTTTCCATCATATCAAGGAATTGACGGGCATAAGCGCTAAGGCTTTCGACATAGCGGCGCTGCCCTTCGGCATAGATCGTATCGAAGGCAAGGCTGGATTTACCTGAGCCAGACAGTCCCGTGATGACCACCAGCTGATCGCGCGGAATATCAACATCGATGTTCTTGAGATTATGTTCGCGTGCGCCGCGTACTTCGATCTTTTTCAGCTCTGGCATGTCGCCCCCCATGGCTCTTAGGTCTTACATAGGCGGCCAAAGGGGCATGGCCAAGGGAAAATTGCGAACGAAAGAGGAACGCCCGCCTATTGCTGACGCGAAAGCGCCCACCACATCACGCAGACCAGCCCCAAGCCGATCAAACATGCCAGTAGCGTGACACTCCACAGCCCCGAAAGCCCGCCTGCTGACAGCGCAAGCGCAAAGATCGGCGTGCCTGATGACGTTCCGATGTTGCCCATCTGTGCCAAGACACCCGACGCGCGTGCGCGGTCTTTCGTCGAGGCGTTCAAATGGGGAATTGCCGCGAAACAGGCCCCCGGAATTAGGCCCATCAGCGCGAAAAGAGGGGCCAGCACCCAAAGACCACCCCACATGGCAATGAGGACGCACACGATGGTTAAGACAAAGCCCAGACCAGCCAGAATATAGGGGTGGATCCAGCGCGCTAACCAGCCTGCCCCGAACGTGCCAATCAGGCTGAAAAGCGGCAACCACGTCCCCAAGGACGGCTTGCCAAGCTCGATAGGCAGAAACGTCAGCAAAGCGATGTAGATCAAGGTATAAAACACAAAGGCCATCGCGGGCGCTGCAATGCGGGCAGATGAATAAGCGCGCTTATGGGCTTGGATGGGTTCGATGACCGCCGGTTCGCGTTCTATCGATGGGATGCGCCACATCAGGACAAGGGCCATAATTGCAAGGCCAACCCCGTGGCTCAGAAAGACGCCAGACACCCCGATCATCGCGATCAGCGCCGGTAAAATGGCAGCCAGAATTGCAAATGATACCCCGAAGAACATCGCCCAAATGCTCATGGCGATGGCGCGGTGCGCATCATTGGCCGCCGCGGCCATGATGGGTGGTGCCGCCACCACAATCGCCAGATGAGAAACCCCCTCAAAAAGGCGCAGCACAAACAAAACGGGTAAGTCCGGCAAAAGGCTTTGGGCCAAGGACAAGGCCGCGCCAAGCCAAATTGCCACCAAAAGCACTGTTTTCAGTCCGTATTTCGCAGCAACGGCACCAGCGATCACCCCAAACGCAATACCGATCAGGCCAACCATCGACACAAGCGGCGCCACGCTTGCCATACCAGTGTCGTAGTGCGCAGCCAGATCGGGCAGCAGAAGTGACACCTTGCCGAACTGCGCCGCAGCAAACAGCCCAAGAATGAAGATAAGGCCTACCAGCAGCCAGTCTGTTTGCGTCCGTTCCATGCGCCCCACATGACAAGGGCGGCTGCTTTACGCAACCGCCCCTTTGTCTTTCGCGCGTATTTACGGATCACATGTGAATGACGCGGTCGTATGCGTCCAGCACACTTTCGTGCATCATTTCGGACAGTGTTGGATGGGGGAATACGGTTTCCATCAGATCTTCTTCTGTGGTCTCAAGCTTGCGCCCGATCACATAGCCCTGGATCATCTCGGTCACCTCGGCACCAACCATATGCGCGCCCAAAAGCTCGCCCGTTTTGGCGTCAAAAATGGTTTTAACCATACCCTCAGGCTCGCCCAAGGCAATCGCCTTGCCATTGCCGATAAAGGGGAAGCGACCGACCTTGATATCAAACCCAAGCTCTTTCGCTTTTGCTTCGGTATAGCCCACGCTTGCAACTTGTGGATGGCAGTAGGTGCACCCTGCAATGCTTTCGGGTTTAACCGCATGAACATTGTTTTTGCCAGCAATCAAATCAGCAACCATCACACCTTCGTGGCTGGCCTTATGCGCCAGCCAAGGTGCGCCAGCGATGTCACCAATCGCAAAGAGGCCATCAACACCGGTTCGGCAGAATTCATCTGTGACCACATGGGTGCGATCAATTTTGACGCCCAATGCTTCAAGGCCAAGCCCTTCCACATTTCCAACAATTCCGACCGCCGAAATGACCGTATCAAATTCGATTTTTTCAACTTTGCCATTTTTCTCGATATGCGCCGTTACCTTGCCCTTACCGCGATCAAGCTGTTTGACCATGGCTTTTTCCATGATCTTCATGCCTTGTTTTTCAAAGGCCTTCTTGGCGAAAGCGCTGATTTCAGCATCTTCGACAGGCAGCACACGGTCCATGACTTCGACAACCGTCGTGTCGGCACCAAGCGTGTTATAGAAGCTGGCAAATTCAATCCCAATCGCCCCTGATCCGATGACAAGCAGCTTTTTGGGCATGCGCGGCGGGGTCAGCGCGGTGCGATATGTCCAGACCAGATCCCCATCCGCTTCCAAGCCAGGCAATTCGCGTGCGCGTGCACCGGTGGCCAAGACGATATTCTTGGCACTCAGGTCTTCTCGGCCTTTGTCGGTTTTGACGCTGACCTTACCTTTGGCAGGGATTGTTGCCTCGCCCATGATGACAGTGACTTTGTTTTTCTTGAGCAGATGGCCAATACCGCCGGACAGTTGCCCTGCCACACCACGCGAGCGCTTGACGACCGCGTCAAGATCATAGTCGATACCGCTGGCCTTGAGGCCGAAGTCTTTGGCGCGGTGCATCAGGTGAAACACCTCGGAGCTGCGCAGCATCGCTTTGGTCGGGATACACCCCCAGTTCAGGCAGATGCCGCCAAGGTTTTCACGCTCGATCACGCAGACATTCATCCCAAGCTGTGCGCCGCGGATGGCCGCAACATAGCCGCCGGGGCCCGCACCAATTACAATAAGATCAAAGGATTTAGTTGCCATGAAAGTCAGTCCTCGCAGGTCATCACAAAAGTAGTTTAGCGTTAAACTATTATTTGTCAGATATGCAAAGGAATTGCACCCGCGCAAAGTGACGCGGATGCATGGTATCGCTGATACGCGGGTTTAGGCCTGCAACTGTTGAAGCGTCTGGCCGTAACCGCCCTCTTCGATGAAGGCTTCTTCATGGGCTGTGAACGCCCGCTCCAGAGCATCGTTGCGATAGGGGAAGCGCCCGAAACGTCGGATCACTTCGCGGTGCGCACGGGCGTGAAGCAGGTTGTCTGCGCCCGTGTCCGGCATGCGTGTCAGCACCAGCCGCACAGAGCGTTCCTGATCGCACAGATTTTCGGAATGCATCAGTGGCAGATAAAAGAACTGTCGCGCAGGCTCATCAATGCGCATGTCCCACCCTTTGTCGATCCCTGCCTTAGCGGCGGCCAGTCCCTGACGATCGCTGGCAAAGGCCTGAGCCGAACCGCGGAACATGTTGCGCGAAAACTGATCGGCCAGAATGATGTAAGCCAAGGTGCCTGATGGATACGTCAGCCACATGGACATGCCGCCGTCCATCAGCTCGTTCCATGCCGTTCGGAATTTAAGGGTAATTTCCGCGTCCAGCACCTCGCCGCCCGCATACCACCCTTTGGGACCGATTTCGTCGATCCAATAGGCCAGAACGTCCTCAGGTTTTGTCATCTCGCTTCCTTTCGCGATTGGACATGATAACTCAAGGTTAAGCGTGTCTGGGAGCAACGCAAGAGCGCTGAGCGACACGTTTTGCTGCATTTTGACACATTTATGCAGGTTTTAGTCGCCTGAAATGCCGTCGGATGCGTCTTCCAACTCTGTTTCGATGTAGTATTCCTGTGCGACTTCCACCGCAACGGGGCTGGTTGTGGCAAGGATAGGCGCATAGGATACCATGTCTTCGACCTCGGTGGTCGAGGCGCGCTGCGTCATACGGTAGGCGGCGTAAAACGCCAGCCCAATCATCAGCAACGCGACAAACAAAAAGAACGCCTCTGGCCCGATCACCCCCATCATCCACCCCACGACAAGCGGCCCTGCAATCGCGCCCACGCCGTTAATAAAGACAAGCCCGCCACTGGCCGCAGCCATGTCCTCATGCTCTAAAAAGTCGTTGGTGTAGGCGAGCAACAGCGCATAAAGCGGGTTGGACATGCCGCCGATGATAAAGGCCGAGACCAGCAAAATAGTGAAGTTCTGATCGAACAGATAAGCAAGCACCCCTGCCCCACCGCCAATCGCCGACACTGCGAAAATCAATAGGCGGCGGTCCATCCTGTCTGAAATCCAGCCAATCGGATATTGCAGCAACAATGCCCCGATATAGATCGATGAGACAAAGGCCGAGATTTGACCAACGCTCAGCCCACGCTCTGTCCCGTAGACAGCCGCCATGCCGAATTGCGCCGCAAAGACCCCGCCAAGCAGGACCATGCCGATGCATCCCAAAGGCGAGATGCCATATAACTCTCGCAAGGTCATGGGTTTGGTGGCCTCAAACGCAGGTGTCGGACTGATCGACAGCAAAATGGGCGCAAAGCTGATCGAGACCAAAACAGACGGCACGATGAACAAGATAAACCCAGACGGGTCGCCAAGCACCAATAGCCCCTGGGCAGACACAATCCCGAACATTTGCACGATCATGTAAAGTGACAATGCTTGGCCGCGATGTTCGTTATCGGTTGAGTTATTCAGCCAGCTTTCCGCGGTTACATAGACCGCAGAAAAACAAAACCCGATGATCACCCGCCCAAACGTCCACAGCAAAATGCTTGGGAAGGCGGGATAGAGGATCAACACCGCTGATATCAAACTGCCAAGGGCCGCAAAGACGCGCACGTGCCCGACCCGACGGATCATTTCCGGTGCCAGTTTCGACCCCCCCAGAAAGCCCACAAAATAGGCCGACATCACCACGGACATCTCGAAGGTGCCAAAGTCTTCCAGCCCCCCACGGATGCCAAGCAACGTGCCTTGCACGCCATTGCCAACCATCAGCAACATCATCCCCAGAAGGAGCGCCCAAGAGCTTTTGAGGACTTCAAGCATTGCTATCTCCGTTCGATCCTTTGGTTAGCCCTATCAGCGGACCGCACCCTGCGTCACCCGTAGGTGCGACACAGCGATGCCGTTTCCAGACACTTCATTCGATTTCGGGCAATAGCAAAGAGCTGTCGCCATAGCTGAAAAAGCGATATCGCTCTGCGATCGCATGCGCGTAAATGGATTTGATACGGTCGCAGCCCATCAGCGCCGATACAAGCATCATCAACGTAGATTTTGGCAAATGGAAATTGGTCATCAAACCGTCGGCAACCTTAAAGTCGAAGCCCGGTGTGATGAAGATATCGGTCTCGCCTGTCCAGTGGGTGATCTGGCCTGTCTGTGCCGCGGCACTTTCGATCAGCCGCAAGGCGGTGGTGCCCACTGGAATGACGCGGCCTCCCGCCGCTTTGGTTGCGTTGATTTGGGCTGCCGCATCAGGGCTCACCTGCCCCCACTCTGCGTGCATCTTATGATCGGTGATGTCATCAACCTTGACTGGCAGGAATGTGCCCGCGCCCACGTGTAGCGTTACTTCGGTGAAGGCCACGCCCATATCCGCGATTTGGCGCAACAAATCTTCATCAAAATGAAGGCTGGCTGTGGGGGCCGCAACCGCACCCGAATGGCGGGCAAACACCGTTTGATAGTCGTGTTTATCCTGATCGTCGGCTTTTCGCTTGGCCTCAATATAAGGGGGCAAGGGCATGGCACCCGCCGCATTTAGCGCAGCGTCAAAGTCATCGCCTGCAAGGTTGAAAGACAAAATGGCTTGCCCATCCACTTTTCCTTCGACCACCGCCTCCAAGTCGTCGGTAAACCTGATGGTTTCGCCCTCGTTTACCTTTTTGAGCGGTTTGACCAAGGCTGACCACCCGCCGTGCGGTTGGGGTGTCAGCAAGGTCACTTCAATTTTGGCGGCCACAGGGCCTTGGCCGCTATCACGGGTCCGCGTCCCCGTCAGCCGTGCGGGAATGACTTTGGTGTTGTTCAGGATCAGCCTGTCGCCCGACCGTAAAAACTTTGGCAGATCAAAGACTTGCGCATCAATGACGTTACTTGGACCGCTTGCAACCAACAACTTGGCATGCGTGCGCGGCTGTGCGGGTCGCGTCGCGATCAGGTGATCTGGCAGATCAAAATCAAAGTCGGACAGTTTCATATTCGCAAAGTCTCAGTTTCGTTGAGGGGGCGCACGGCGGAAAATTTCGCGGAACATGCCAGGGGTGAAAACTGAAAGCGGGTTAACCACAACGCGCGGCTGGCTGGAAGAGCCGCGCAAAGTAAAGTTGAACCCGATGAGCCCCTCGCCGCGTCGCGTAAATATCTGCCCGATACCGTTCAGGGCATAAAGCGGCGAGACAACGCCCTGCATATCCATCGCGCCGTCGGCCAACCTGTATCTGCCATCCATCGACAGGCCAATCGATGGCCCCGTTGCCGAACTGGAAAACACTGTCAGGTTTGAAGGGCTCAAACGAAAGGAGGCATCCACCGAGGTAAACAAAATCCCACCACTGCCCATCTGATCAAGCAGGCCAATGACGCTTATTGCGTTCAGAAGGCTTGCCAAAGCAGGGGCTTCAAAAACCCGTGTGTTTGTGACCTTGAGCACCCCGTCATATGTCCCTTCGGCCCCTGTCGGCTGCAAGGTCAGATCCAGCGTGCCACCGCGTGCTTGCCGAAGCAGATTGGCGCCGCGCGCCGCAGCGCCGGCATCGCTTGACTGGATGCGGATGGCTGTCCCCTGTGGTCCGGGAACCAAGGTGCCCGTAATCGCTGCCCCGCCATTCACCTGCCCCCGAAATTTGCCATTAAACGCGCCGCGCGTGCTCAGATCACCACGCATGTTCGTCAATGTGATACCATCGCTCAGGATCAATCGGTCCAGCGCCAAAGTGATGGGGCCACCATCCGAATTGCCGCCTGAGGTGCCCAAACTGGTTTGCCGCAGATCTAACGTGCCACCGCGAATTTGGACCGCAGGCGTGGCCCCGACCCCGCGGCCCGTAAGCGTGACAGGTGCATCAAGCCAGTTGCCGACCCGCAGCCGATTAAACTGCGCCGTTTGCAATCCACCGTTGGGCGAGACCGTGATTGTGCCTTGCGCGTCCAGGCCAGCGGCACGCAGCACAAGCCGATCAATCCGCGGCGGCGTGCCAAATCTGCCGTCGACCTCCAGCGTCCCTGTTTGGTTGCGCCCCTTGCGCCAGCTCAGCGCGGGAATTGATAACCTGACACCGCCAAGATCCGAGCGCAGCTGATAGCTGCCACCACCGTCTGCCTCTAATGACGCCGTTAGTCGCGCGCGTCCTGCGCCGCGCAGCGCACCATCAGGCAATGCGATGTTGAAGGTATCTAAAAACCGTTCGTCCAAGACGACATCGGCAGACAACGCGCTGGTGCGCGACCCGTCAAACTGTTGCGACCAGCGCACCTCGGCTGGCAAACGCGATAGCAGAACGCCGCCTTCCACCGACATGCCTTGGGGCGCGACCTGAATGTTCAGGGCTTGCGCCGTCAGGGTCCGATCCTCGATCAATTTGGTGGTTGTGACCTGCTGCAAGAGTCCCCGCACCGCATAATCGACATCATCGGTGCCAATTTTCTCTGCCAACGGTAAGGACAGATCCACATCCAGCCGCGCCCGCCCATCTGCAAGATCGACCGGCTGATCGTTTTTACGCATCAATTGCAGCGGCTCCTGATCGATCAACGACAGGGCTGCGGTGATCGTGCTGTCTGTTTTCAAACGAATCTCAGCGGGTGGATCACGCATAAACAAGTTGGCGATACGCATGTCCGAACCAGCGATTTGAATACGTCCCCCGCGCGGCGCAGTCACGAACCCTTTGTCCAAAGCAAGCACAAAGCGCTCACCTTGAAGCGTCGCAAAACCCGCACCACCTTCGATTGGTGGCATCTGGGCCATAAAACGGACATTTGCGTCTGAAAACTCGAAGCTGCTTTCGACAACAGGCTCTGCATTCGGGATCAGTCTGAGCGCCATGCCTGCGTTAAAAATCTCTCCACCCAGAAGGTTTTGGTCGAACCATGCACGGGTCTGCGGTTTTGCGTTGGCAGGCCAAAGATCCATCACCGTGCGTGCCGCGATACGCTCAACCACCGTATCCAGCGCGACCGACCAGCCATCGATGCTCACAGCGACTTTGCCTTTCGTTCGCAGCACAGGGGCGTCGGTCTCGCCAAGATCGGGTATGGCAAAAGCGTCGCCAATATCCAGTGTGAACGGGTCCAGCGCCAAACGGAAATCAATCGCGGCATCCTTGAACGTGGGCGCATTTCGAAACAAACCTTCGGGATTGGCCACCAGTTCGGAGAACTGAAATTGCCCGACCACGTCTTGGGGAAATCCATCTTGGAAAGCGCCGAGATAGGCAGTGCCCGATGCCAATGCGGAGAGCGTGTCGCTGCGCAACGCAAGTTCATCGAACGAAAGGCTTTGAGCGGCTGGATCATAGGTGAAATACGTGCGCGCGCCCTCAAATCGGATGGGGCGTGCGCCATCTTGGGGCGAAAGCGATCCTTGCGAGATATCCAGAGTTGCAAAGACAGTGCCAATGGTGCCTGCCGTATCCAGATCAAATCGCATGGCCCCAGACAGGGGGGCGTCCAGCACAGAAAGCCATGCCATCGCGGGCACCTGACTGGCAATCAGCTGTGCAGGCGCCGACACTAGGTTGACCCCAACCGTTCCACCAGATGTAACACCATCAGGCTGACGCGGTGCCTCATAGGTGATCTCCATCGTGGTGACATCGACCCCACCCGACAACACGGCAATGTCTGTGCGCAGGCGAATGCCCTGCCTGTCCTGCTCGGCCGTAATGCGCCCGCCATCGGCCACCAAAACCTGTCCTGAAAGCGCATCCACATATCGCAGCGTCACGCCTTCAACAACAACGGCATCAATGGTTTGGGTTGTTTCCAATGAAAACAGGCTATTGATTTCATTTATAAAATCACCAAATTGCAGGGCTCTTACGGCAGAGGTGTCTTCCCCGAAAGATACATTGAACCGCCCCTCTTCATCGCGGCGCAGGTTCATCTGCAATCCAGTAAGCTCGACCCGTTTTGCCTTGATTTCTCCGCGCGGCAAGGCACGCCGAAGCAAATCGATGCGCACGTCAGCAAGGCGGGCCACTGTTCCCGTTTCGGCGAACGCAAGGCGGATGTCCTGCAGTTGAATGTGGGTGTGAAGTTCGCGGTCCAGAACCACACTAATCTCGCCGATCTCCACATCCCCATTTTCAAGCGCATCGGAAAGTTGCGACTGAACTTGCGCTTTGAGCCAGTCAGGCGCGGGTATCGGGCGGTCAATGGAAACCACCACCGCCAAGACCAAACCGACACAAAACAGAACCAGCATTGAAAAGAACAACTGCACAGCACGCACACCAAACCACGCGCGCCGCGGGCGATTGGGCTGTGTCACCTCTTCTGGTGCGCCTTGTGCAGATGTTTCGTCGTTCATCTCTTTATATTCCTAGGAACAACACTAAAACGAAAGGGGAATAGATATCATACCATCACGGAGATCGCCTCATGCCTGACATCGGCCAAGCTGCACCAGACTTCAACCTTCCGCGTGACGGTGGTGGAACATTATCTTTGGCGGATTTAAAAGGACAAAACATCGTTTTGTACTTCTACCCGCGTGACGACACACCCGGCTGCACGAAAGAGGCAATCGCCTTTTCAGAACATCTGGACGCTTTTGAGGCCGCCAACACAGTGATTGTCGGCGTGTCCAAAGATAGCGTCAAAAAGCATGACAAATTTCGCGACAAACATGGATTGAAGGTCGCTTTGATCAGCGATGAAGAGGGCGACGTGTGTGAACGTTATGACGTCTGGAAAGAAAAAAGCATGTATGGCAAAACCTATATGGGCATTGAACGGGCCACGTATCTGATTGATTCCGAAGGACAAATCGCACAAGTGTGGCGCAAGGTGAAAGTGCCGGGCCACGCAGATGCTGTTTTGGAAGCCGCGCAAGCGCTTTGACCATGACCACCCTGACACAGATGGCATGCGAGGTTCTGACAACCGCGGATGCAAAGGAAAAAACACGGCTTTCGCGGCGGCACGCCAAGACTTGGTTTGAGGCGCGTAAAGCCAACAAACCCATCCCGATCGGAATGGCTGAACCACCTTTGCGCCCTGCCCGACCCGCCAAGCCAGACCTGCTGCACCCACGTGATGTGCCGCGCCGTGGCCCCGGCACGCCCGAAGGACGCACGGCAATGTTGCATGCCGTCGCGCATATCGAACTGAACGCCGTTGACCTGCATTGGGATATTATCGCGCGGTTCGGCGGGCGCGTGGATTTGCCGATCGGGTTTTATGACGATTGGGTCAAATCCGCGGATGAAGAAAGCAAGCACTTCGGCCTTCTGTCGGACTGTCTGGCGCGCTACGGATCACAGTACGGCGATCTGGATGCGCATGCTGGCATGTGGGCCGCCGCAGAGGACACTGCACAAGACCTGCTTGGGCGGCTGGCCGTGGTGCCAATGGTGCTGGAAGCGCGTGGATTGGACGTCACCCCCGGGATGATAAAACTGTTCAAGCAGGCCAAAGATATGGACGCCGTGAACGCGCTGGATGTGATCTATTCCGAAGAGGTGCACCACGTGGCCTACGGATCAAAATGGTTTCACTACTTGTGCGGGCGTGATGCGCTTGACCCGACGCCCACTTTTCATGGCTTGGTCAGGCGGTATTTTCACAGCACACTCAAGCCGCCTTTCAACGAAGAAAAACGCGCCGAGGCAGGCCTGCCGCCTGATTTTTACTGGCCACTGACCGACGCGGGCGAGATACCTGCGCCAAAGGTTCCCTAACCGCGCTGATCACGTCGGCGAAAACCTGCCCGTTTCCGTAGCGTTTTCACCCTCAAGCCCTTCGATTCACTCAAATTTGTTGCAGCATGGACGGTGGATTGTTACACCCCACCCACGCGGTCCGTTTTGGGGAACGAGGCTAGTGAAGTTGGGACACTAAAAACGGGGCAGTCACCTGTGAAGCCATCAATCTTGAACCGTATCAATCACGGCTTGGAACGTATCTTGCCCGAACGCCGGCTTTTCTTGCGCTCGGACACCGAAACGCGTTTCATCCTGATGAAACCTTTGACGCAGCTTGTTGCGTTGGCAGGCAGCTCGGCGATTATCGCTTGGAGCATCTTTGCAACCGCAATCCTGATAATGGACAACATCGGCGCGGGTAATTTTCGGGATCAAGCCAAACGTGACCAGGCCTTTTACCAAGCTCGCCTGAACGAACTTGCATCAGAACGAGACACACGCGCAGGCGAAGCGATTGCGGCACAAGAACGGTTCAACGCCGCGCTGAACCAGATTTCCGACATGCAAACGCAGCTTCTGGCCACCGAAGAACGCCGCCGCGAGCTTGAGATCGGCATGGAGGCGTTTCAAAAGACTTTGCTACGTGTGTCCGAAGAGCGTGACTTTGCAAAAGGCGCGTTGGAAAACCTGACCGCCTCGCTTGAGGGCGAAAACGGTGCGGCGCAAAACCCGCTTGTCCAAGCACGTGATCTGGAGACGACCGTCGATTTTCTGGCAGGTGCGTTGTCTGATACGGCCACCGAACGTGATACCGTTGTGGCGGATGCGCAGGCCGCTTTGATTGCCGCCGATGAAATGGCAGCAGAGATCAAAGTGCTTGAGGACCGCAATGACGAGATTTTCCGCAGCCTCGAAGAAGCAATGACCGTCTCTGTTGCGCCGCTTGATAAAATGTTCCGCCAAGCGGGCCTGTCTACAGACAACCTGCTGCGCGAAGTTCGCCGCGGTTATTCTGGTCAGGGCGGTCCTCTGACGCCACTGTCGTTTTCAACAAAAGGCGAAGCCGATCCCAACGCCGCGCGTGCCAACGACATCATGAGCAAACTGGACCGGCTGAACCTATACCGAATCGCCGCTGAAAAAGCGCCCTTCGGAATGCCCGTCAAAAGCAATTTCCGCTTCACATCAGGCTTTGGGCCGCGTTGGGGCCGCATGCACAATGGCACCGATTTCGCGGCGCCTATTGGCACCCCCATCTATGCACCGGCGGACGGTGTTGTGACTTTTGCCGGCTGGTCCTCAGGATATGGACGTGTGGTGAAAATTCAGCATGCTTTTGGCATCGAAACACGCTACGCCCACCAATCAAAAATCCGCGTGAAAGTTGGCCAAAGGGTCTCGAAAGGCCAGCGTATCGGTGATATTGGCAATTCTGGACGGTCAACAGGCCCCCACCTTCACTATGAAATTCGTGTGGGCGGACGGCCCGTTAACCCAATGATCTACATCAAGGCTGCACAAAATGTTTTCTAAAAGCAAAATCAACGATCCCGCACCCAAGGCTGATGACACCAAAGCAGCAGCACCTGCGGCCCCTGCAAAAGCACCTGCGCCAGAGTTCAAACCCTCTGCGCCAAAGCCCAAGGCCCCTGCCTCGCTGATCTCGTCTGATCTGCACATCAAAGGCAACCTGCGCACCGCAGGCGATATTCAGGTCGAAGGCGAAGTAGATGGCGACATTCGGGCCCACCTGCTGACAATCGGCGAAAGCGCAACGATCCGCGGTGAAGTCATCGCTGATGACGTCGTGGTGCATGGCCATGTGGTTGGCCGTGTGCGTGGCTTGAAGGTGCGCCTGACATCAACTGCACGGGTCGAAGGCGACATCATCCATAAAACAATCGCAATCGAAAGCGGCGCGCATTTCGAAGGCTCGGTCCAGCGGCAGGACGATCCGCTGTCGGCGACAAAAGCCAAGCCAGCAACCGATAAGGCAGCGCCTGCGAAATCCTAAGCAATCCTATCAGATCAACCCAAGGGCGCCCGTTTCGTGGCGCCCTTTTTCGTTGTGCCTCTAGTCGTTGGACACATCTTCAATCATGCTGCGATAAAGATGCCATGTGGCGTGCCCAAACAGGGGGAGCACAACAAAAAGCCCCAAAAACCAAGGGATCAACGCAATAAACGTGGCGATGGCGATAATCCCCCCCCACATCAGATAGGGGAGCGGAGCATCTTTCACCTCTCCGATGGACATCAACGACGCTGTCATAAAATCAACGTCGCGGTCTACAAGCATCGGCAATCCCACAACGGTCATCGCAAAAATCAGACCTGCAAAAACCGCCCCCACAGTCGTGCCGACGGCCAGCATCATCAGGCCATCACCTGACAGAAAAACCTCAAAGCTACTGAACACGTTGGTCATTGTTTGATTGCCCAAAAACAGGGCAAAAAGCATGTGGCCCAGAAAGAACCAAAACAACATCATCACAACGATAATAACAGCCAGCCAAGGCACCTGCCCTTCTTTATGCAGCCAGACATCTGTCAGGATTTCCCCGAAATTCAGCGGGCTTCCTACTTCCAGCCTGCGGCTGATTTCATAAAACCCCAGTGCTGCAAGCGAGCCGATCATCGGAAATGCCAAAACGGCCAGAACCATCCAATAGCTTTCCCCCGTGCGATAGGTCACACCCGCGATCAACCAGCCAAGCAACACATATACGCTGGAAAAGAAGATCCCGTAGAGCGGTGCGCGACGCATATCACGCCAGCCCAGACGCAGGGCATGGACGATATCGCCCAGTGTTGGCGATCTCAGCAAAGCGGGTCCGTGTGGACGGCGGTTGGTCAGGGTTGTCATAGCCCAAGGCTAGCGCGGCACTCTGTGCTTTGCCAAGGGGGGATGTCAGTCTTCCAAATTGGCTTCGGCGCGTGATTTACCCGAAACGTCCATCGCAAGCGTTGCGCCCATAAGCCCATCAAGATCACCGTCCAAAACCCCTTTGGTGTCAGAGGTCTCGAAATTGGTGCGCAGGTCTTTTACCATTTGATAGGGCTGCAACACATAGCTGCGGATCTGGTTGCCCCACCCCGCATCGCCCTTGTTTTCATGCGCTTCGTTGATCGCTGCGTTCCGTTTGTCCAACTCCATCTGGTAAAGCCGCGATTTCAGCGCCTTCATGGCGATATCGCGGTTCTGGTGCTGTGATTTTTCAGAGCTGGTCACAACGATCCCCGTGGGGTTGTGGGTGATCCGCACCGCCGAGTCGGTGGTATTCACGTGCTGCCCGCCCGCACCAGACGACCGGTAGGTATCAATCCGGATATCTGCAGGGTTCACCTCGATTTCGATGTTGTCGTCCACCACGGGATAAACCCAGACCGAACTGAACGAGGTATGGCGCTTGGCCGCGCTGTCATAGGGCGAGATACGGACCAGACGATGCACGCCGCTTTCGGACTTCAACCAGCCATACGCATTTGGCCCGCTAATCTTGTATGCTGCTGATTTGATCCCCGCTTCGTCACCGGCGCTCTCAGACTGCAGTTCAACTTTATAGCCCTTCTTTTCGGCCCATCGCACGTACATCCGCGCAAGCATGCTGGCCCAATCGCAGCTTTCGGTGCCCCCTGCACCTGCATTGATTTCCAGAAAGGTATCGTTGCCATCGGCTTCGCCGTTCAGCAGGGCTTCCAATTCCTTTTTGGCCGCATCTTGTTTGAGTTGGCGTAGGGCGTCTTCAGCTTCTTTGACGATGTCCGCGTCGCCTTCCATCTCGCCCAGTTCGATCAATTCCATATTGTCAGACAGCGTCTGCGTCAGGCTTTTTTCAACCTCTATGGCATCCACAAGAACTTGCCGTTCGCGCATAAGCTTTTGGGCGTTATCGGGATCATTCCAAAGGTCGGGATCTTCGGTGCGGGCGTTGAATTCTTCCAGCCGATACGCCGCTGTCTCGATGTCCATACGCTGGCGCACCAACTCAAGCGACTTTTCGATATCGTCGACAATGTTTTGGATTTCTGCACGCATGTCTTAGCCCCGTTTATCAGCATCGCGGTTCTAACTGACGACACGAGGGGCGGCAAGGCACTGCCCCTTCGCCCCCCGCCTGTATTTTGCGTTTTGGCTAGTACAAGCCACCCGAACTAAGTGTGCCAAAGCTGGCTTTGGGTGCAACCTTGGCCTTTTTGCCTGAAGAGGTCACAACCTCTTTGACCACTTGGGTTTCCGGCGCGTTATAAAGCGGCAAGTCGGCGCCCATGGCAAACCCACCGTCAAAGGTAACGCCAAAGATGGGCTCTTCGCCTTCACGGAAACATTCAGAGATCACATGCTCGCCCGAGGCATCTGCTGGCAGGCGCGACCCTGTCAGGCGATCAATTTTGATAAATTCGCAGCCCTTGGGAACGCTAAATTTGCCGCCACCGTATTTTGCGGTGGCTTTGCGCATAAACTGATTGAACACAGGGCCGCACATGCTGCCGCCCCCTGCCCCTTGGCCGAGAGGACGCGGCGTATCATACCCGATATAACATCCTGCTACGATGTTGCTGGTGAAGCCCACAAACCAGACGTCTTTGGCATCATTGGTTGTGCCTGTCTTACCTGCCACTGGCACGCTCAGCCCCACTGTTTTCTTGGCTGTGCCGCGTTTCACGACACCTTCCATCATCGAGGTCAATTGGTAGGCCGTAACAGCGTCCATCACTCGTTCGCGGTCGGACACGATACGCGGCGCAGCCCCTTCTTCCAAAGACGCCAGCTGACAGTCATCACAAATCCGCTGGTCATGTTTGTAAACTGTGCGGCCAAATCGGTCTTGCACGCGGTCAACCAGCGTCGGCTCAACCCGTTCACCGCCATTGGCAAACATCGCATAAGAGGCGACCACATTGAAAAGAGTGGTTTCCTGACTGCCCAGTGAATTGGCCAAAAAGCGCCCCATCGTTCCAGGCTCGTATACGCCAAAGCGTTCGGCATAGTTGGCAATGGTTCCCATCCCGACCTCTTGGGCCAGACGGATTGTCATCAGGTTGCGCGACTGTTCGATGCCTGTACGCACGGGGGTTGGGCCGTAATAACGGTTCGATGCGTTTTTGGGGCGCCACAGCCCTTGCGGCGTATTAATCTCGATCGGTGCGTCAACCACGACGGTTGCAGGCGTGTAACCACTGTCGAGAGCAGCCGCATAAACAAACGGTTTGAAGGCCGAACCGGGCTGGCGTTTCGCTTGTGTCGCGCGGTTAAAGACCGAGTGTTGATAGCTAAACCCACCCTGCATTGCCAAAACACGGCCCGTGTTCACATCCATGGCCATAAAGCCGCCTTGCACTTCTGGCACCTGACGGATGGTCCAGCGGATAAAACTCCCGTCGGCATCCGCGGTCATTTTGCGAATGTGGATCACCTCGCCCACCCGCAGCAGGTCCGCAGGGCGTGTCGCACGTGGACCCAGACTGCCGTCCTCATTGACGCGACGCGCCCATTGCACGTCTTTGGCTGGCACAAAGTGCCCATCCTCACCTTCGGGCACACCTTCTATGCCAACGCGGGCGCTGTTGCCCTCGACGCTCAGAACGACCGCAGGGTGCCATTTGTTTTCCAGATGAATGTCGCGGGCGATATTGACCTCGGCCAAGGCCGCGCGCCATGCGTCTTCATCACCCAAAACGTCAGCAGGAAGCGTAAGCCCGGTGGGGCGCCAGCGTCCCAAGCCACGGTCATAGCGCTCCAACCCACGCCGCAAGGCATCGGCCGCTTCGATTTGCATGTCTTCGTCTACGGTGGCGCGGACTGACATGCCGCCCGTAAAGAACTCGTCTTCCCCGAAATCCTGGGTTAACTGGCGGCGAATTTCATCAGTAAAATAGTCACGCGGTGGCAAGCTGCCTTTGAAACTTTCAAAATCACCGTTCTGCACTGTCAAAAGGGGGGCATTGCGCGCCTGTTCATAAAGATCACGGGGGATATAGCCGTTTTCAAACATCTCGCGCAGCACAAAATTACGGCGATTTACGGCCCGATCACGTTGGCGCACAGGGTGATAACGCGACGGGGCTTTGGGCAATACGGCCAGATACGCCGCTTCTTGCACGTTCAATTCGGTCAATGGCTTGTTGAAATAGGTCTGGGCCGCGGCAGCCACGCCATAGGAATTCTGCCCAAGGAAAATCTCGTTCAGATAAAGCTCAAGGATCTGCTCTTTTTCCAACGTGTCTTCGATACGCGCCGCGAGGATCAGCTCTTTGATCTTGCGTTCGGCAGATCGATCACCCGACAGCAAAAAGTTCTTCATCACCTGCTGTGTGATCGTAGACGCGCCGCGCACGTCTTGGCCACGCGATTTCACCGCATCAACAACCGCTGCCGCCATGCCGCGGGGGTCATAGCCTTTATGCTCATAAAACAGCTTATCTTCGGCCGAGATAAAGGCGTGCTTTACCAATGCGGGGATTTCATCGGCGGGTGCAAACAAACGGCGCTCGCGTGCGAATTCGTCGATGACCTGCCCCTCACGCGAATAAATACGGCTGATTGTCGGGGGCGTGTATTGCGCAAGGCTTTCATGACTTGGCAAATCGCGGCCATACATCCAAAAAATGGCACCGATGGTCAGGGCACCAAAAAAGGCCCCTAAGGTGATCCAACTAAAGATCGCCCCGATAAATGAAAAAAGTGGTCGAAGCATCGTGCCATCCCATCGTTCGCGCGCTACCCCTGCTATATATGGAAGGCCATGAGGCGTCAAAAGCATCCAAGGGGGAAAGACGCGCCTTTTCGCCCATTACCTCTCACATTTTGCTGAGGTTTTGCCCTATTGTCGCAGGTGCTGCGCAATCGCCGCATCTTGGGCGGCCCAAAGGCGAATACCCGCAACAATTCCAAGCACAGCTTGCGCGCGCCATTCGGGGTTTTGAAGATTTTCCAGGTCGCGGGCATCGGACATAAAACCAAGTTCCAGCAACACGGACGGCACATCAGGTGCCTTCAGAACGGCAAATCCCGCTTCACGACGGGGACGGTTGTTAATCGCATCTACCGAAACCTCTAGGCCCCTGACCAACATATCTGCCAAAGCGTTCGAGCGCGGTTGCGTCTCGCGCCGCGCCAGATCCATCAAGACCCCTGCCACCACATCGTCTTGTCCTGTCAAATCAACGCCCGACAAAATGTCTCCCCGTTCATGACGCTGCGCCAGTTTCGCGCTTGCCTCGTCGCTGGCACTTTCGGCGAGCGTGTAAACCGTTGCACCCCGCGCGCCGCCGCCTTCAAGCGCATCAGCGTGCAGGGACAAAAACAAATCGGCCTGCGTTTGATGGGCAATTGTGACCCGTTGGGCCAGTGAGACGAACACATCCTCGTTGCGGGTCAAGACAACTCTGTGGCCATCGCGCACCAATGCCTCGCGCAACTCACGCGCAAAGCGCAGCATCAGATGCGCCTCCCGCAGTGTGCCAACCTCTGCGCCCGGATCAATTCCGCCGTGCCCCGGGTCCAGAACGATTGTCAGACCGCCCTCGCCGGTTTGTCTGGTCTTTGCCTGCACATCTGCCACTTTCGGCGGACCGGCCATAGCAACCTCAGGATCCGTTCGATCCGCATTGACCGCCACAGCAAAATCCGCCTCATCCACCGTATCAAGTGTCATCGACAGCGTGGCAAAGGCTTGGTCATCACGGCTGCGCAAATCCACATCTTTGACAATCATGGGCCGATCAAGGTTAAGCACCAAGCGCGATAAATCCGAACGCACAGCGCCAAAGCGAAGTGCGGTGACACGCTTTGATTGGTCCACGCCCGATGCATCAACATCGCCCTGCAATCCGTTGAAATCCATTACTATTCTATAAGGATCATCCAAATGGCGGATGCGATATGGCACAGCTTGGGACAGGTGCAGGGACAAGGCGCTATCGCCCCACCAGCCATCGATGACATAGCTTTTTGAAACGTCCAAGCGCGCACGAGCTGACAGGTCCTGCCCCAAAGCGGGCAAGGCCAAGCATAGTAAAAGCCAACATATCACTGCTCGGGCGATCAAAGCGTTTGTGCCCCGTTTTTATTATTCGGCCAGTATAGCCCAAATGGCCCTAAACAGAAAGAAGATGATTACCTGCGCTCTGCCATAAATTTCGAAAGGCGGCGCAGCCCTTCTTGGATGTCATCGGTGTGACGTGCATAGGAAAAACGAATGGTCGTGGCACCGCGCTCAGGATCAAAGTCTAACCCGGGCGTTACGGCCACATCTGCCTTGTCCAGTATCTCTGCTGCAAAGGCCAAACTGTCGTCCGTATGCTCTGACACATCTGCATAGATGTAAAACGCGCCATCAGGCGGGGCGATCTTGTCAAACCCTGCTTTGGGCAGACCGTCGAGCATCAGCGCACGGTTGCGGCGGTAAACGTCCATATTTTCTTGCAACTCCGCGTCGCAGTCCATGGCGGCCAGCGCGGCGATCTGCGATATATGCGGGGCACAGATAAACATATTTTGCGCCAAACGTTCCACCCGACGCACATGCGTTTGCGGCACGACCATCCAACCAACACGCCAGCCGGTCATGCTGAAATATTTGGAAAACGAGTTGATCACCCAAGCGTCGTCACTGATCTCCAACGCGGTGACAGCTTTGGCCTCATATTCGATCCCGTGGTAAATCTCGTCACTGATAAACGCCGCGCCCTTTTCGGCGCAGCTTTCAATTAACGCGCGCATCGCGCGATGGTCCAGCATCGTGCCACTTGGGTTCGCAGGCGATGCAACAAGCAGTCCTTGCACATCATCAAGCTCTGCCGCGACAGGTTGCAGGCGGTTTTCCGCCGTTGTGGGGATGTCGACGGGCTCAATGTCCAATGACTTCAAAATCTGCCGGTAACTTGGATAGCCGGGCGCTCCAATCGCCACCTTGTCGCCTGCATCAAAGAGCGCGGTGAAGGCCAGAATAAAGGCACCACTGGAACCGGGCGTAATCACAATGCGCGCAGGATCCACCGTCACACCGTACCAATCCAGATATAATTGCGCGATCCGCGCCCGCAAAGCTGGCAGACCAAGCGCGACCGTATATCCCATCGGGTCACCACCCATTGCGTTTGCCACCGCAAGCCGCGCCCCTTTGGGTGCAGGCGTGCTTGGTTGGCCGACCTCCATATGAATAATATGACGCCCTTCGCTTTCGGCTTTCGCGGCCGCAGCCATCACATCCATCACAATGAACGGATCGACATCACCCCGTTTTGAGCCGTGGATCGCTGACCCCACTGGCTTGTGTATTGAATTTGTCATCTGCGCCCCCGATACTCTGCTGATTGGTTTTGAACCCGAGCAAAGGACGCCCGTCAATGATCTATCGTTCTGTCTTGCATGCTGTGATTGTCTGCTGTGCTTTCATTGCCGCCCTACCAGCGCAAGCTGTGACCCTTTTGCGCGACGCAGAAGTCGAACACGGGCTGGCCAAAATGGCGCAACCCATTTTGCAAGCCGCGGGGCTGAGTGCGTCGCGCACCAAAATCCTGCTGGTGGATGATCCGTCGCTGAATGCTTTTGTCATCAACGGATCGGCAATCTTTATTCATTCAGGGTTGGTGATGCGGGTGGAACGGGTCGAACAGCTGCAAGCGGTGATTGCCCATGAAGCCGCCCATATTGCAAATGGCCATATGGCACGGCGTGCGGCAAACTTCAAAAACGCGCAAACCGCAGCGGGCATTGGCACCGCACTTTCGCTTTTGGCAGGGGCCGCAACAGATAACGCAGGCGCAGGCGCCGCCGCCGCCGCGGGCGCAATTCGGTCGTCGCAACGCCGCTTTTTTGGCCACACACGCGCCGAAGAAGCCAGCGCCGATCAATCAGGCGTGCGTTACATGGTGCGTGCAGGCGTCGATCCCGCAGCCGCCAGCGAATTGATGGAGCTGTTTCGTGGCCAAGAGGCGCTCAATGTCGGGCGGCAAGACCCCTATGTGCGCACCCATCCGCTCAGCCGTGATCGTGTTCGCGCCCTTGACGGTTTGGCAGCCGCGAATTCTGGTGACTTCCCGACCGACAAGACCGCTGACTACTGGTTTCGCATCGTTCAGGGCAAAGTGACCGCGTATGAACGTGCAGCCAGTTGGACCCTGCGCAAGACACGCGGCAAAAACGACTATGTCTCGACCATGCGTCGCGCGGTGGCCTATCAGCGCAAACCTGATCGCAAGCGGGCCTATGCTGCAGCGGCCGACCTTTTGAAGATCGCGCCCAACAACCCCTATGCCCATGAGTTGCAGGCTGACATTTTCCTCGACAATCGCGACTTTGATCGGGCGGTTCGTGCCTATGCGCGTGCGGTGAACCTCGCCCCAAACCAACCGCTGATTTTGGGGGGGTACGGTCGGGCGCTTTTGGCCCAGAACACCCCTGCCAGCAACAAAAAGGCCCTTGAGGTGCTGCGCAAAGCGGTGGCACGCGATGCGTTGGACAGCCGCAATATGCGTGATCTGGCAGGGGCCTATGCCAAAGCAGGCAATCGCGGCATGGCATCTTTGCTGACAGCGGAACGCTATGCATTAGCAGGTCGGCTCAAGGACGCCGAGGTGCATGCAAAACGCGCCGCAGGGCTGTTGTCGCGGGGCTCTGCCCCTTGGCAAAGGGCACAAGATGTGTTGTCTGCTTCTCAAAACGCAAAAAGGAAACGGTAATGAGCAATTCGGCATTTTTGGCAATGGGCGCAGGTGTCGTGGGATTGGGCGCATTGGGCCTGATCGGGCTGTCCGCTGTTGGCGGCGCGCCGAAAGAAGCCCCTGCACAGATCGCGGCTTCGACGGCGCTGTCAGGTGCCGAACAGGATGCGTTCCGCAGCGAGGTGCGCGCCTATTTGATGGATAACCCGGAGGTGCTGATGGAAGCCATCGGCGTGTTAGAGGCCCGCCAAGCCGAACAACAGGCCGCGGGCGATGTTGAAATGCTGCGCGTCAATGCCGATGACCTTTATAACGATCCGAACTCATGGATCGGCGGGAACCCCGATGGTGATATAACCATTGTGGAATTTCTGGACTACCGGTGCGGGTATTGCCGCCGCGCCCATGGAGAGGTGAACGAACTTCTGACAAGCGATGGCAACATCCGCCTGATTGTCAAAGAATTCCCGATCTTGGGCGAAGCCTCATTGCGCAGTTCCCAATTCGCCGTGGCCGTAAAGCTGGCCGCAGGTGACGAAGCATATAAGGCTGCACATGATGCCCTGATTGATCTGCGCCCGGACCCATCAGATGCCGTTCTGGCGCAGCTTGCGGCAACACTTGGCCTTGATGGAGAGGCGATCATCGCAGACATGACAGGCGATGCCGTCCAAAAGGTGATCGCAGAAAATCTGGCACTTGGCCAACGCCTGAGCATCAACGGCACGCCGACGTTTGTGATGGGCGATCAGATGGTGCGCGGCTACTTGCCGCTGGAAGGCATGCAACAAGTGGTCGCAGAAGAGCGCGGCTGATTACTCAGCAGCTTGTTCTGCCTTAGCGGCTTCGGCATCAAGCTGAGCCGCCTTTTTCTCAACTTCTTCCACGATATGTTCGACCATTTGATCGTTGGACATTTTGTGGCTTTGCTTGCCTGCAAGATAGACCATCCCGCTGCCTGCCCCGCCGCCTGTAAAACCCACGTCTGTCATAAGCGCCTCACCCGGGCCATTCACAACACAGCCGATGATCGAAAGGGACATCGGCGTTTTGATGTGTTCCAACCGCTTTTCAAGCGTTTCGACCGTCTTGATCACATCAAACCCCTGACGCGCGCAGCTTGGGCAGGAGATGATGTTTACACCGCGGTGGCGCAGACCAAGGGATTTGAGGATTTCAAACCCGACTTTGATTTCTTCCACGGGATCGGCGGACAGGCTGACACGGATTGTATCGCCAATCCCCATCCACAGAAGATTGCCCAGACCAATCGCAGATTTGATGGTGCCACTGACCAGGCCGCCCGCTTCAGTGATACCAAGGTGGATCGGCGCATCGGTTGCATCGGCCAACTTTTGATAGGCCGCCGCTGACATAAATACGTCACTGGCTTTGCAACTGATTTTGAACTCGTGAAAATCGTTATCCTGCAATATCTTGATATGATCCAGCCCGCTTTCGACCATCGCATCGGGGCAAGGCTCGCCGTATTTATCCAGCAAATGTTTTTCCAATGACCCCGCATTCACCCCAATGCGGATCGAGCAGTTATGATCGCGCGCGGCTTTGATCACTTCTTTTACACGCTTTTCATCGCCGATGTTGCCCGGGTTGATCCGCAAACAGGCCGCACCATTTTCTGCCGCCTCAATCCCGCGTTTATAGTGGAAATGGATGTCTGCCACGATTGGCACAGGGCTTTCACGGGTAATTTCCTTCAGCGCCGCGCTGGAGGCTTCGTCGGGCACCGACACGCGCACAATATCTGCGCCAGCCTCTGCTGCCGCAATCACCTGCGCCAGCGTGCCTTTCACGTCGGTCGTCAACGTGTTGGTCATCGTCTGCACCGCAATTGGTGCATCGCCCCCTACTGGCACATTGCCCACCATGATCTGGCGGCTTTCACGACGGTAGATGTTTTTCCAAGGGCGAACATGATTGATGGACATATGTCAGAAGACCTTTGTAAGCAGTGTCAACTTTACCTTACACAAGGCGAATGCCTCGCGCCATAGCTAGGCCACAGGTATTGCGCCGCGATGCGCACGACAAGGTTTTGAAAGGTAGATTATTGTTGCAAAACGTCGCGCAGCGCGGGGTCTGCGGCGGTGTCGGCAGGTTGGTATTTCGCAGACAGATCCTCAACCGCAAGCGATACATTCCGTGCCGTCGACGTGCCTGGACCAACAGGGCCGATCACCTGATCCCCTACGCGGAAATACAGCGAACCAGAATTACCAGCCCGCAGGTTGGTACCAGCAATCTCTGCTGGAACGCGGTATTCTTCGCCCTTTTCAAGGATTTTCTCAAAGATCACTTTGCCGTCGCCGTCGCGCACACGCACCCAAGCAGGACGCACCGCGAATAGCGCGACTTCACCCGCACCAAGCGTAATCTGCTCGGGCGTTTCAGGTTCGGCTAAAGCCTCTGCTGCATTCGCGCTTGCAGGCAAAACATCAGGTGCATTCAATTCCTTGAGAAGTGCAAACAGGGCCTTGTCCTCAATAGGATCCACCTGCTTGTAAGACGCACTCAGATCGTTCGAGGCCAGTTGCACGTCTTTAACGGTGCTTGTGCCTTGACCCGCGGGCCCTACAATCGTGCCGTTTACCTTAAAGTAGAGTGATCCGGAATTTCCTGCCCGCAGCACGGGTGTTTCTTCCGTGACAGGCAATGCGTATTCTTCGCCTTTGTCCAAAACCTTTTCAAACAAGATACTGCCATCAGCGCCCCGCACGCGCACCCAAGTGGGACTGACGGCAAACAGAACAACGTCTGGCGTGGGTCCATCTACAACCTGCGGTGTGCTTGCTGCGGCCAGAAGGCTGCTTTCTTCTGTTGGTGTTTCGACAAACGCCCCAACGGACCGTGGATCAATCGCCGCGATCGGCTCATCACGGGGTGTTAGAACAGGAACATCCAAAGCGGCCGGACGATAAAGGCGGTCCAACGCTTCGGTGTTCGGTGCAACTGGGGCCACGCTTGCCATTTCGGGTCCGTTCAGGGATGGCGCGACAGGCGATGTTGCCAGCGGGTCAACGCTTGCTGCAACAACAGGTGTCTGGTCGACGGGAGTAAATTCAACCTGCTGGACTTCCTGTACGATGGAATACGCACCATACCCAAGACCCGCTACCAAGGCGATCATCACCGCAATCGAGCCGATGGCACCTGCTTCGATCTGTGAAAACACGCTGTCGGGTTTGGGGACAAAAGGGGTCGATGGCTCTTCGAATACATTGCGGGTCGCCAATCCTGTGGCCACAACGGGCCGAGACGGGCGCGGGCTGGAGGCATCAACCGACATTCCATGCGCCGTCGCAAAGCCGCTTTCCTGACAAAACGCCTGAAACGCCCATTCAGGATCCAGATGCAAATACCGTGCATAAGACCGCACATACCCTGCAATAAAACCGGGGCTGTCAAAAGCCGAAGGATCGGCATTTTCGATAGCTGAGATATAGGATGCTTTGATTTTCAATTCGCGTTGAACATCCAGCAAGGATTTTCCAAGCGTTGCACGTTCGCCGCGCATGACGTCGCCAAGGCGCATATCAAAAGCGTCAAATCCACGAGGTGTTTCGCCCTCGTTTGTCTCGTTATTCTGAGAGAACATGCGCCCGATCATGTCTTACCCTTACTTGCCTTGTCCCAAATCTCTCGCTTTTTCACAGCGATTCGAGACGTCCCCACGTCTTTTGCAAGTTTTCATACCATAAAACAGGGGGAATTACACCGCCGAGGATGCTAACCCGTCAAGTCAGCACGATTCAGCGCACAATGAGACCACAAGCCATCAAGCGCCGACACAAGCGCGTCAATCTCGTGGGGTCCATGAACAGGTGATGGCGTAAACCGCAACCGTTCTGTGCCGCGCGGCACTGTGGGGAAGTTGATGGGTTGAACGTAAATGCCGTGATCGGCCAATAGATGATCCGACAGCTTCTTGGTGTGAACTGGATCACCCACAATCACGGGCACAATGTGGCTTCCATGATCGACAACGGGCAGTCCAAGCGCGCGAAACCGCGTTTTTAAAACGCTTGCCTGGGTCTGGTGTGCGTCACGCAAATCCTGACGGCGCTTGAGCACCTCTACCGACTTTGCAGCACCCGCAGCAACAGCTGGCGGCAATGAAGTGGTAAAGATAAAGCCCGGCGCATAAGAGCGGATGGCATCACACATCTTGGCGCTGGCGGCGATGTAGCCCCCCATCACACCATATGCTTTGGCCAAGGTTCCGTTAATGATATCAATGCGGTGCATCAGATTATCACGTTCCGCCACACCCGCACCGCGCGGCCCGTACATGCCCACCGCGTGAACCTCGTCAATATAGGTCAGCGCGCCAAACTCATCTGCCAGATCGCAGATCGCCTCAATCGGGCCAAAATCACCATCCATCGAATAGATTGATTCAAACGCAATCAACTTGGGCGCATTGGCTGGCAGCTGCTGCAGCAGATGGCGCAAATCATCCAGATCATTGTGCTTGAATACGCGTTTCTGACCACCGTTGCGGCGGATGCCTTCAATCATGCTGGCGTGGTTCAACGCGTCTGACAGGATGATCAAACCGGGGAAAAGTTTGGGCAAGGTGCTCAGCGTCGCGTCATTGGCGATATATGCGCTGGTGAACAGCAAAGCCGCTTCTTTTTGGTGAAGGTCTGCCAATTCCGCTTCAAGACGTTTGTGATACACTGTGGTGCCACTGATGTTGCGCGTTCCGCCCGATCCTGCGCCCGTTGCCTCCAGCGCCTCATGCATGGCATCCAAAACTTCTTCATTCTGCCCCATACCAAGGTAGTCGTTGCCACACCAAACCGTCACAGGTTTGCGGGTCCCGTCTTCTGTCGTCCACTCAGCATGTGGAAACTGGCCGCGTGTGCGCTCGATATCAATAAACGTGCGATAACGCCCCTCATCGTGAAGGCGTTGCAAAGCGGCATCGAGTTGATCGTTGTAGGTCACGGCAGTCTCCCAAACAGCTACCTTCGTAAATAGGCTAGTTGTGAAATATGCAAAGGTTACAAAATGTCGCTTTGATATAGGTCAATCCTGCAACAAAACCGTGCAATCCTGCGCCTCTGCCAGCGCCTCACAACTGCTCACCGCAAGCGCTGCCGCACCGTCCCCTTTCGCCGCAGAAAACCGCCCCGTAGAAGGCGACACCGCAAATGCCTTTTCGCCTCGCACGCGGCGATACTGGCTGCGCCACGCCGCCGTTGCATCATGCGATAACTGCAGATCCCGCGGCACCCAACCGCGTGGCTTGATATGGGCGACCACCACACACTCCTGCGTGCCGTCCCGAGCCTCATTGCAAGCTGACAGCGCCTCTTGCTCTGCAACTTCGATCGAATGGTGATTGGCTGCCGCAATGGTCGCCTTGTTCAAAATACCGTCCTCAGGCGAGGCCGCGATTGCAGCATAGTAAAGCTGGCTCTCGGCCACCTGCTCCAAAAGCGCAACATCCCGCTGCGTCAAAAAATCCTGCTTAAAAATTTCCACGCTGCGCCCTTTAAGCGCAAACAAAGCATCTTTTGCATCCTCATTGCCAAACGGCGCATCCGCATAAGCCTGCGAAACAGCTAAAACACCCGCCAATAAACCGCTAACAATACGCATGATTCCGCCCCTTTGGTATGCCGTGCCGCCACAGTATCGCGGCTGACTGGACACCTCAACCGAAGCTGATAGGCTCGCGAAAATGTCTCATCACAAAGGTCCGGCAATGTCACAGATCGATCCCGTCCTCGCCCATATCGACGCCAATCTCGAAGCGGCCACGGACAGGCTGTTTCAATTGATGCGCATCCCGTCCATCTCTACCGATCCGGCGTATAAACAGGCCTGTGACCAAGCCGCCGACTGGCTGGTTGCCGATCTGGCCTCTTTTGGTGCAAATGCCAGCAAACGCGAAACGCCGGGGCATCCGATGGTCGTGGCCCATACAAACGGCGCAGGCAAGCACGTAATGTTTTATGGACATTACGATGTCCAACCCGTTGATCCCCTTGATCTTTGGGACAATGATCCGTTTGACCCCAAAATCGAGACAACCAAATCAGGCAAGGTGATCCGGGGCCGCGGAGCCGCTGACGACAAAGGCCAGCTGATGACCTTCGTCGAAGCCTGCCGCGCATGGCACGCCGTGCATGGCACCCTTCCTGTGAACGTCAGTTTCTTTTTTGAAGGCGAAGAAGAAAGCGGATCGCCCTCGCTTGTGCCCTTCATGCGCGACAACGCCAAAGAACTGCGCTCTGATCTTGCGCTGATCTGCGACACAGGCATGTTCGACCCCAAAACACCTGCTATCGCCACGCAATTGCGTGGGCTTCTGGGCGAAGAAATTACGATCACTGGACCCCGCATTGATCTGCATTCAGGCATGTATGGCGGCGCGGCCATCAACCCCATTCGCGTTTTGGCAAAGATCATCGCCTCGCTGCATGACGGCAAAGGCAAGGTCACAATCCCCGGCTTCTATGAAGGCGTGCCGCAAATGCCTGCCGATCTGAAACAGCAATGGAACGACCTCAATTTTGACCACGATGCGTTCTTGAACGCGGTCGGCCTATCCGAATTGGCAGGCGAAAACGGCAAAACCGCGCTCGAGATGCTTTGGGCGCGCCCCACCTGCGAAGTCAACGGCATCACTGGCGGCTACACAGGGGATGGCTTCAAAACAGTGCTGCCAGCAAAAGCCAGTGCCAAAATCAGCTTCCGCCTTGTCGGCACGCAAGACCCGCATGCAATCAGAAAGGCCTTCCGCCAAATGGTTCAGGATGCCTTGCCAGATGATTGCACAGTCGAATTTGCCGATCACGGCGCCAGCCAAGCGGTGCAAATGTCAACGGCAGACCCCGCTTTCGAAAAAGCGCGCCTGGCCCTGTCCGACGAATGGCCGAACCCCGCGGCATTTGTGGGCTGCGGGGGATCCATCCCCATCGCAGGACATTTCAAAACCGAATTGGACACAGATGCCATGCTGATCGGATTTGGCCGCGACGATGACGCGATCCATTCCCCAAATGAAAAATACGACCTCGAAAGCTTTCACAAAGGCATCCGGTCATGGGCCCGCGTGCTGGCAGCTTTGGCCGACTAACCCTTCATTGTTGCCCAAATACCTCGGGGGGTTGGGGGCAGCGCCCCCATAAAAACAGGATGGGCGGCGCAAGCCGCTCATTTTTTACGATGTCCTGAAATAAGTGGCGCGGTTGACGGGGCTCGAACCCGCGACCCCCGGCGTGACAGGCCGGTACTCTAACCAGCTGAGCTACAACCGCGCATCTTACGTTTGGTTCCATCTGCAGCAGTGGCGCGGTTGACGGGGCTCGAACCCGCGACCCCCGGCGTGACAGGCCGGTACTCTAACCAACTGAGCTACAACCGCCCGCTGCACACTTTGAACCAAAGCGTCCTGAGCAGATACCCACGCCATGTGACCCCGTCAAGCCGCTTGAACGGCATTTTCGCGGCACAATGACAAATAATTTAGCGATCAGGCAGCGGAATATGCTCTGCATTGTCATTGGGCGGCAATTGAAAGCGCCCATGCGCCCAATCTTCGGCGCGCCAAGCCTCTTTCGCCGCATCAATTCGGTCTTTCGACGATGCCACAAAGTTCCACCAAATATATCGCGGCCCGTCCAGGGTCGCGCCCCCCAAAAGCATCAGGCGTGCGCCCTGCTCGCCGGCCTTCAGACTAATCTGATCGCCAGGGCGAAACACCATCATCTGGCCCGCCTCAAACCTCTGCCCGGCAACATCAATACTGCCCTGAACCACGTAAACGCCGCGATCTTCATGATTGTCAGGCATGGGGATGGCCGCCCCCGCCTCTAGCACGGCATCGGCGTAAAACATCTCCGATTGCGTTTCGACAGGCGCGGTCTCGCCGTAGGCATCACCAAGGATCAACCGCACCTCTTTGCCTTCGGCCTGCAACAGCGGCAGGCTGTCTTTTGGGGCATGGATAAAATCAGCGGGCGCGTCCTCAAACTCTTTCGGGCTTGCCACCCATGTCTGAAAGCCAAAAAGCGAATGGGGATTGTGGCGCACCTCACCATCGGTGCGTTCAGAATGGGTGATTCCGTTGCCAGCCACCATCCAATTGACCGCCCCCGGCTCAATCCATTGATCCGTGCCAAGGCTATCGCGGTGATGAATTTTTCCTTGGTAAAGGTATGTCACAGTGGCCAAACCGATATGGGGATGCGGCCGCACATCAATCCCCTGCCCGGTGATAAACTCGGCCGGTCCCATCTGATCAAAAAAGATGAAAGGCCCAACCATCTGGCGTTTCGGTGCAGGCAAGGCACGGCGCACTTCAAACCCGCCCAAATCACGGGCGCGCGGCACGATGACCGTTTCAATGGCATCCACGTCATCCCCCGTTGGGCAATGCGGGTCGAGTGCAGGGTTCCAGCTCATGTGACTAACTCCGTTTCGTTTGCATACAGGTAGCGCCAAACGGAAATGCACAAAACCGCCCAATCCACACAGCTTATGTGCGTGGATTAACGAATGTCTGTATTAGCGAGGGGAATGGTGGGTCGTGAGAGGCTCGAACTCCCGACATCTTCGGTGTAAACGAAGCGCTCTACCAACTGAGCTAACGACCCGTTGGCGCAGGGTTTAGCCTCAAACCGATCTGGTGTGCAAGACCTATTCGAGACGTTTTTGCACCCCTTTTATCAAAGAATAAACAACGCCCTGACCGCCGGGCAATTCAGCCAACTGATCATTGCGCAATCCAAGGATGACTGCACGTATCATACGGCTGGTTATCCCGTGAGTTATCAGCACGCTTGGCCTGTCCAATGCGGACACAAAGGCCTCGCACCGCGCGCGCAACGCCTCAAACCCTTCCCCGTTGGGCGCGTATTCATATAGCTCCAACGCCCCATCAGGCCCATCCTGCACGGTCACATCAGGCGGCAGCGATGCCAGACACTCGGCCCGCAGCTGGCCCGACCACGCCCCCACGCCAATCTCGACCAGGGCAGGATCGGTGCGCACGTCATCAGTGATCCCCGCCGCTGCGATCGCCGCGGTCGCCCGCGCACGACCTTGGGGGCTGCTGACCCAGTCCCAATGGCCCACATCGACATTTTTCAAAATACGGTTCTGCGCCAGAGCCTGCGACTGGCCCAAAGCTGTCAGAGGGCTGTCGAGCGCGCCTTGCATGCGCCCTTCACGGTTCCATTCGGTTTGGCCATGCCGCAAAACCATCAACGGTGGCAGGTTAAGGCCCCCCACTATGTCGTCACCTCACTGGGTTTCTTCAATAATAAGGACACCGCCAATTGCGCTCGTCTCGGTCCCAAATCCAGATGTGATTGTTACGGAACCACCCACGTTTGCAATGCCCGTCAGATCACCGTCAACCGTACCGAACACGCCATTTCCGTTTGCGATGACAGCGTCTACTTGGATACTTGCAGGGCCACCATCGGCGTCCGAGCCACCCAAAGTCCCAGAGATGTCGCCATCAAAGGCGGTGCCTGAAATAGTCGCATCCAGATCAAGCGTCCCTGTGAGTTCCTGTAGCAGACCGACTGTGCAGGTTTGGATCACATCGCACTCGTTTGTATCGTCAAATTCGGCGAGGTTCGAAACGGAGCCTGTCAAAGCCCCATTGTCAAAATCAGCGGTTGCGTTGACATCTCCAACAACAGTCGTCTCTGTGTTAAAAACAGCCACACCCACCTGACCAGTCAGATCCGCGGTCGTCGGCAAGGTTGCGGGATCGACATCCACAAGGTTTGCAACATCGTTCACCGAGCCATTCCAGCCCGTTTCGACAATCCCTTGAGCGAGAGCATCGACGCGCGCATCGCCCGAGCCAGCGCTTCCGCCGCCACATGCAGCCAGCGGTACGATCATCGCACCGATCACAAGTGTCTTTTGAATTGTCATCTATAACCCTCTCAACTTGAAACTGCCCCGCAGCACATCACACCGCGGAGAAAAATGGTGGGTGATAAGAGATTTGAACTCCTGACATCTTCGATGTGAACGAAGCGCTCTACCACTGAGCTAATCACCCGTCAGTTCAGGAGATAGTATTACTCTGCGGCCTTCGCAAGATCGCTTGGACCATCCGATGGCGTCTGTTTGGTCTGGCGGATTTTACACACAAAAATCTTGGCGCCCGACATCTCTTTTTCGCGGTTCACTTTGACCTTACCGAAAGGTTGCAGGTTCAGCTCTTCGCCCGAGGCGATGGCCGTTCCCAAAACATCCAGCATCGCTTCGATCACTGGTTTGGCGTCTTTCTTTTTGATGCCACTCTTTTCGACAACGCGTTCAATCAGCTCTTTTTTCTTGAGCATCGGACCCGCAACAACTGGTTTTGCGGCCGATACAACCTGCGCAGTTGGCGCGGCTGTTTTCACGGGTGTCTTTTTCGTGGTGGTTTTACGTGTGGTCGATCTTGCCATTGTTTCACTGCCCTTTGTGGATTGTTTCGTAATTGGTAACAGTGTCGCATAAAACTTACCAGACGGCGAAGGGGAAACTCCTTTAGAATTGAGTCAAAAGGACAACACTCTCCTTACCCATGCGTCAACAACGCCGCTGGCCCCCAAACGAAAAATGCCCCTGATCAACAGGGGCACTTTCTTTGGTCTGATGACCGATTGCTTAATGGGCCGTGGCGCTGGTGCCACCGCTGCGTTCAGCCAAGGCTGCCGCCGCGGCCGCTTCTTCTGCCGCCTCGTCCCATTCGATGGCTTCGGGTTGGCGGATCAGCGCGTGTTCAAGCACCTCACTCACATGGGTCACTGCGATGATTTCCAGCCCTTCTTTCACGTTATCGGGGATTTCAGGCAAATCCTTTTCGTTGTCTGCAGGGATCAGCACCGTTTTGATGCCACCGCGCAAAGCCGCGAGAAGTTTTTCCTTCAACCCGCCAATGGGCATGGCATTTCCGCGCAAGCTGACTTCGCCCGTCATGGCAATATCCTTGCGCACGGGGATTTGCGTCAGGACAGAGACAATGGATGTCACCATCGCCAAACCAGCGCTTGGACCATCTTTGGGCGTCGCGCCATCTGGCACGTGGACGTGGATGTCCAGCGCGTCAAATTTTGGCGGCTTCACACCGATCTGCGGACTGATCGACCGCACATAGCTTGAGGCCGCGTCGATGGATTCCTTCATCACATCGCCCAATTTACCCGTTGTCTTCATCCGGCCCTTGCCCGGCAAACGCAGCGCTTCGATCTGAAGCAACTCGCCCCCCACCGAGGTATAGGCAAGCCCCGTGACCACACCGATTTGATCTTCCTTTTCGGCAAGACCGTAGCGGTATTTGGGCACACCAAGATAATCATCAAGGTTGTCAGGGGTGACGGTGATCGCCTCCTCTTCTTTCTTGACGATCTTGGTCACAGCCTTGCGTGCAACTTTTGCAATCTCGCGTTCCAGGTTTCGCACACCTGCTTCGCGGGTATAGGTGCGAATAACCTCTTTGAGCGCATCATCGCTCAACTCGAACTCGCCTTTGCGCAGGCCGTGGTTCTTCTTTTGCTTGTCGATAAGGTGCTGTTTGGCGATCTCGGCCTTTTCGTCCTCGGTGTAGCCCGCCAGCGAAATGATCTCCATGCGGTCCAAAAGAGGGCCCGGCATGTTGTAGGAGTTCGCAGTGGTCAGGAACATGACATTCGACAGGTCGTATTCCACCTCAAGGTAGTGGTCGACGAATGTGCCGTTTTGTTCTGGGTCCAGAACCTCAAGCATCGCCGAGGCGGGGTCGCCACGGAAATCCTGACCCATCTTGTCGATCTCATCAAGCAGGATAAGCGGATTGGTGGTTTTCGCCTTTTTCAGCGCCTGAATGATCTTGCCTGGCATCGACCCGATATAGGTGCGTCGGTGACCACGGATTTCGCTTTCGTCGCGCACACCGCCAAGCGAGATACGAATAAATTCGCGCCCCGTTGCCTTCGCCACAGATTTGCCGAGCGAGGTTTTCCCCACGCCGGGTGGTCCGACCAGACACAGGATCGGGCCTTTCAGCTTGGCCGAGCGTTGCTGCACCGCAAGATATTCAACGATGCGTTCCTTGACCTTCTCAAGCCCGTAGTGATCACGGTCGAGGATCTTCTGGGCATTGCCCAAGTCTTTCTTAACGCGGGATTTTTTACCCCACGGGATCGACAGCATCCAATCGAGATAGTTGCGCACAACCGTCGCCTCGGCCGACATGGGCGACATGTTCTTAAGCTTTTTGATCTCGGCGTCGGCCTTTTCACGGGCTTCTTGGCTCAGCTTGGTTTCAGCCACCTTGCTTTCAAGTTCGGCCACTTCGCCAGCACCGTCTTCGCCATCGCCCAGTTCCTTCTGAATGGCCTTCATCTGCTCATTCAAATAGTACTCGCGCTGTGTGCGCTCCATCTGGCTTTTGACGCGGGTTTTGATCTTCTTTTCAACCTGCAAAACACTCATCTCGCCCTGCATCAGGCCATACACCTTTTCAAGGCGTTCTGACACGGTGAGCGTTTCCAGAAGGTCCTGCTTTTGATCAACTTCAAGCCCAAGATGACCTGACACAAGATCGGCCAGTTTGGCAGGCTCATCCGTGTCTTCGACGGCCGAAAGCGCCTCTTCGGGGACGTTTTTCTTGACCTTTGCGTAGCGGGAGAATTCTTCCGCAACCGATCGGGTCAATGCCTCGATCGTGTCGGCATCACCGGGCATTTCGGTCAAATAGTCGGCACGCGCTTCAAAGAAGCGGTCGTTTTCAAGGTATTCCGTGATCCGCACCCGCGCGATACCTTCGACCAGCACCTTGACGGTGCCGTCGGGCAGTTTGAGCAGTTGCAGCACATTGGCCAGCACGCCAGCTTTGTAAATCCCGTCAGACGTCGGATCATCGACGGAGGGATCAACCTGACTGGACAGCAAAATCTGTTTGTCATCTGCCATCACCTCTTCGAGGGCGCGCACAGATTTATCACGGCCCACAAACAGCGGAACGATCATATGGGGGAACACCACAATATCGCGCAGGGGCAATACGGGGTACGAGGCGTTAAGGGGGTCTTGCATAGCTCTTCCTCTCGTTTGGCAGACGGCAGGGATCCCGCTTGGCAGCAATCCTTTGCAACAGTGCAGCGGCCGTCTCCGGTCATAGGCTTGATAGGTGGGGCAGTGCCCAGCAGATTTCAAGCCAAACTCTTTTCGCGGTCGGACACCAGTTTGCGCCGCTTGGCGCTGACACACAAGGCCAGAACACTTACAAATCTACGAAACCTGAGGATAACAAAGCCAGCGCGGCGTTGCGGCATTGGCCAAGCTGCGTGCGCGGGCCCTACGATGTGTTAAGACCTTTGGCGTTAAATGCTGTTTGGGAAACAAGCCGTTGCACAGAACAGGGCTTCCCTGCCGCACCCTTTCGGTTACATTCAGCGAAAGGGATACATCCACACTCGATAATCATCGATCAACACATGGGCTTTTTCAATTTGATCTGGCGTCATCTTTTTCACGACTTCTTCCTGACTGATCGCCGCATCGGGGTCGCCTCCAATGGCACTCAGGACATACCACATGTAAGCGCGGGTCAGGTCGGGCGCGGGCATGCCCAGTCCAACCTCGTAATACCATCCCACGCCGCTTTGCGCGCCCGGATGCCCTTTCATCGCGCTGCGCAGATACCATTCAAACGCGCGCTCGTAATCTTGCTCAACCCCAAGTCCAAGCGCATACATCACGCCGATCAATTCTTCGGCGTCGGCATTGCCCGAACGCGCCGCTGGCCAGAAAAGCTCATAAGCGCGGGTGAAGTCCCCCGCCTCCATCGCGTCGCGCGCCTCTTCCAATTCGGCATGGGCGGGGGCCGCAAGCAGGCAAAACGCAAGAATATACTTCCACATATCGCATTCCTTGTAGGACTGGGCACCACCGCGCAGGCCGATCTGATCACGGCCAATGATTACGTTGCCGCCGACCCGTTGCAAGCCCAACTGGGCCAGCTTTTGTTTTATGACAAAGTTCTGTCAGGCAACAAAAACATCGCCTGTGCGACCTGCCATCATCATGATCTTGCAGGCACCGACGGGTTATCGCTTGGGATCGGCGAAGGCGGCATGGGCCTTGGCACAAAGCGCACAGCAGGCATGGGACAGGACGCCATTCGCAAACGCGTGCCGCGCAACGCCCCTGCCCTGTGGAATTTGGGCCATAAAGATGTGCGCGTTGTGTTTCATGATGGGCGGCTGACGCCATCGGACCTTTTCGGCAACGGTTTCAATTCACCTGCCGAAGAATGGCTGCCGCAAGGGCTTGATAACATTGTGGCCGCCCAATCCCTGTTTCCGCTGACCGCGCAATTCGAAATGGCGGGCAATCTGGGCGAAAATGATGTCACCCATGCCACGCAGATCCGGATTGACCGCGCCTGGCCCCTTATCGCCGATCGCGTCAGCGAGATTGAGAAATACGTCTTTTTGTTCAAAACGGCCTTTGACGATGTGGAAACCGCGGGCGACATAGACATCACCCATATTGGCAATGCACTGGGCGCTTTCATCACCACCGAATGGCGCAGTTTCGACACGCCTTATGATGCCTTCTTGCGCGATGGCACGCCACTGCCCGCGCAGGCCGAAGCGGGCCGCGCGCTCTTTTTCGGCAAGGCAAATTGCAGCAGTTGCCATTCTGGCGCGCTGTTGTCGGATCAATCCTTCCATGCGCTGGCCCTGCCCGCATTTGGACCGGGGCGCACGCGCAAGTTTGATCCGATCCCGCGCGATGTGGGGCGCATGGGCGAAACCAATGTGTTGGAAGATGCCTACCGTTTCCGCACACCCATGTTGCGCAATGTGGCGTTAACGGGTCCGTATGGGCACAACGGTGCCTATCCCACTTTGGAAGGTATGATCCGACACCACCTTAATCCCGCCGCCGCGTTACAGGGTTGGACCAAGGATTTGGCGCAATTGCCCAATGTGCCCGAAAAGGTGCAGCAAATTGATTTCGTGATACAGTCAGACCGCCGCGAGATGGCACGGCAGGCGTCAAAAATCGACATCACCCCAATTGATCTGAGCGATGCGGAGGTTGACCAACTTGTCGCCTTCATGCACGCCTTGACCGACAAAAACCACGACATGCGACCGATGGGCAAACCCTTGGCCGTGCCGTCTGGTATCCCCGTTGACTAAGGCGCCCATGACCCACCCTTTCAAAGCCGGCTTCGACCCGAAGTTCAAAGATGTCCCTGACTATATCATTGGTGTCACCAAAGAGATCTGGGAAGACCGTCGCATCCATTCCTTGCGCGACTACTACAGCGACGACATTCATGTGCGCTCGCCTGCTTCGATGGTGATTGGCAACAGCGGCGTGATCCCCGCCACGCAATCAACCCTTGCCGAATTTCCTGATCGCGAACTTCTTGGGGAAGACGTGATCTGGTGCGATGCACCCAATGACGGCTTTTTGTCGTCACATCGTTTGTATTGCACCGCCACCCATACAGGGGCGGGCATGTATGGCGCCCCCACGGGTCGCAAACTGGCCTACAGGATCATCGCCAACTGTCATGCACAGGCCAACTACATCAATGATGAATGGCTTGTGCGCGATCAAAGCGCCATTGTTGAACAGATGGGATGGGATATCGTGGATTTCACCCGCGATTTGATTGCCCGCGAAGGCGGGCCAGAGGCCTGTGTGACGCCCTTTAGCCCCGCAATCGACCAGCAAGGCCCTTACACGGGGCGCGGCAATGAAACTCAGATCGGCAGCCGCTATGCCGATCTGCTGACCCAAATGATGCAAGGCGCGTTCAGCGTGATCCCTGCGCACTACGACCGCGCGGTGGAGGCACATTATTGGCGCCACGCCAGCGGCTTTGGCCATGGTTTTGTCGATCAAACATGGCTTGGCCTTCGCTCTGCCTTTCCATCGGCCACGTTCAAAGTGCTGCAAGTGATCGGCAATGATGACGCGATGATGAGCCCGCGGGCATCGCTGCTGTGGTCACTGGAAGGCACACATGATGGTTGGGGCAGCTTCGGGACGCCGACGGGCGCGCCTGTCTATATCATGGGGCTGGCACAGGCCGAATTCGGACCGTGGGGGCTGCGCCGTGAATACGCGCTGATTGATGAAACAGCCATTTGGAAGCAAATTTTACTCCATACTGGCGCGGTTTAGCGCTAAATCTTGCCTTGCGCGGTCTTGCAGCCGCCAGATTTGGGCCTACATTTACGAAAATTTCGCGAAGTCGCACGTTTGGTGGCGTCTCCAGCGCAAGTGCGGATTGGGAATTATTCCAATCCTGCAATGTGTTATACGACACGATTGCTCTTGAGGTGCTTTCAAAATTGCCACAAAACGGGTCCACTCATTTCGTTTGAGCCCACATAAGATCAGGAGTTCGCGTGTCCCTCTTCCTTATCGTTGCTTTGCCGTTTGTCGGGTCGTTGTTGCCCGGCTTGATGAATTCAGCGGGGCGCAATGCCTGCGCGGGCGTGACGTTTATGATCACCCTGACCGCGCTTGTCGGGCTGTTGACCAACCTGCCCGCCGTTCTGGCCGGAGAGGTTGTGCAGACAGGTGTGACCTGGCTGCCTGATCTTGGGTTGAACGTGACCTTAATGCTGGATGGGCTTGGGTTTTTCTTTGCCTGTTTGATCCTTGGCATCGGTCTTTTGATCATCACCTACGGGCGGTTTTATCTGTCGCGCAAAGACAATATGGGCGAATTTTTCACCTATCTTTTGCTGTTTCAAGGCGCGATGGTCGGAATTGTTCTGTCCGACAACATATTGCTTTTGATCGTTTTTTGGGAACTGACCTCCCTTTCGTCCTTCCTGCTAATCGGATATTGGAAGCATCTTCCCGAAGGCCGCCAAGGCGCGCGCATGGCGCTGACGGTCACTGGGATGGGCGGGCTGGCGTTGATCGGTGGTGCGCTGATCCTTGGCAATATCGCGGGCAGTTATGATCTGTCTGTGATCTTGCAAAACCGTGAGGCGATCCAAGCCTCGCCGATGTATTTGCCCGCCCTGATCCTGATCCTTCTAGGATGCTTTACCAAATCAGCGCAATTCCCGTTCCACTTCTGGTTGCCACACGCGATGGCCGCGCCCACACCTGTATCGGCGTATCTGCACTCGGCCACGATGGTGAAGGCGGGGATTTTCCTGATGGCGCGACTATGGCCTGTGCTGTCAGGCACGCCTGAATGGTTTGTGATTGTCACCACCGCGGGGCTGATCACGATGGTGCTTGGCGCGGTGATTGCCTTGTTCAAACATGACCTGAAGTCTCTGCTGGCCTTTTCGACGGTCAGCCATCTGGGGCTGATCACCATGCTGCTTGGCACCGGCACGGCCTTTGGTGCGATGGCCGCGATGTTCCACATCCTTAACCATGCCACGTTCAAAGCCGCCCTCTTTATGTCGGCAGGCATCATCGATCACGAAGCGCATACGCGCGATATCCGCCGCCTTGGAGGCTTGCGCAAGTTGATGCCTGTGACCTTTGTGATCGCCACGCTGGCCGCACTTTCTATGGCAGGTATTCCGTTTTTGAATGGCTTTTTGTCTAAAGAGATGATGCTGGAAGAGGCAGAGCGCACAGTGCTCTTTAGCTCGCCCTATCTGGTGCCTGCGCTTGCAACGTTCGGATCTCTGTTTTCGGCGGCCTATTGCTTCCGCCTGATCGGGCATACGTTTTTTGGCCCTGTCCGCGATGACTATCCTGCCACCCCGCATGATCCGCCCGTTGGCATGTGGGGTCCACCTGCCTTGCTGGTGGTGATTGTTGTGGCGATTGGCGTGGCACCGTTTTTGGCCGAACCTTTCATCAAGACGGTCACCGCATCGGTGCTTGGTGACGCCGCAGAGGTGCCGAAAAACTACTTCAAGATTTGGCACGGCTTTGTGCCTGCGCTCTTCATGTCGATCATTGCGGTGGTCGGTGGTTTGATCGTGATGGCGATTTACAAACCGCTGCAAGCGGCTTGGGACGCCACACCACGCCCCGAAGCCAAGACGATTTTCGAGGCTGTCATCGCCAGTGCCGTTGCACTGGCCAAAGCCCTGACCCACCCGCTGCACAATGGCGCTTTCACCCGCTATGCGGCGATCTTTGCAATCACAGTCATCGCCATCAGCTATCATGCATGGACAACGGGGACCGTCGGTGCCCCGACGCGCGCGGTTCAACCTGCTGGCGTGGTCGAGATTGCGGGGTGGGCGCTGCTGGTCACCGCAACGCTTGGCATGGTGGTGTTGCATCGCCACCGCCTTCTATCGCTTATCCTGATCGGGATTGTCGGGCTGATGGTTTCGGTTGGTTTTGTGGTCTTTAGCGCCCCTGACCTTGCCATGACGCAACTGACGGTTGAGGTTGTCACGATCATCTTGCTGTTGTTGGCGCTGAATTTCTTGCCAAACCGCACCCCTGTTGAAAGCCCTGTGCTTATGCGGATGCGCGATGCAGGCATTGCCATTGTCGGGGGGCTGGCGACCTTTGCATTGGCGTTTCACTATATGTTGCGCGATACCGTGGCGCCTTCGATCAGCGAGTTCCACATCGCCAATTCCTACAAAGGTGGCGGTGGCACCAATATGGTGAATGTGATTTTGGTCGATTTCCGCGGGTTTGATACCTATGGCGAGATTATTGTTCTGGGCATTGCCGCCCTCCTTATATTTGCGCTGACCGAAGCTTTGTTGAACGGTCCTGTGCGGGCGCGTTTGCTCAACCGCCTTCCAGATCAGCCGCGCGCAGGCGACATGCACCCGATGATGATGGTTGTGATGACCCGCGTGATCATGCCGCTTGTGATGCTGGTGGGCTTTTACATCTTCTTGCGCGGCCACAATGAACCAGGCGGTGGTTTCATCGCGGGTCTGGTCGTCTCAATCGGTTTTGTGATGCAATATATGGCCAGCGGTTTTGCGTGGACATCGTCGCGCCTGCGCTACCCCTATCACGGCGTGATTGGCGCAGGGGTGCTGGTGGCAGGGCTTACGGGGATTGGCAGTTGGTTCTTTGCCAAGCCGTTCCTGACGTCGGATTTCACATATGTCCGCATCCCACCCTTCAACGAATTTGAGCTGGCGACAGCGGCGCTTTTTGATGTGGGCGTGTTCCTCGCGGTCGTTGGTGCGGTGATGCTATCGCTTGAAAGTTTCTCGCGGCTTGCGCGCCGCGCCCATGTGGAGGACCCAGAACACCCGATGGATATTAACCCGTCACGCGATGACGCCCCGAAAGCAGAGGCCTGATCGATGGAATTTCTTGTTGCTTCTGCTATTGGCGTTTTGACAGCCGCAGGTCTGTATCTGGTCATGCGGCTGCGCACGTTCCCGGTGATCATGGGAATTTCGCTGCTGACCTATGCGGTGAATATCTTCCTGTTTACATCGGGTCGCCTGACGGTCAGCGCACCGCCTATCCTGACGGATGCCACCACCTATGCAGACCCGCTGCCCCAAGCCTTGGTGCTGACCGCGATTGTCATCAGCTTTGGCATGACCGCGGTGGTCGTGATGATCGCGCTTGGTGCGTATCTGGGGGCCGATGATGACGCGGTAAACGATATTGCGCCGACAGACGCAGGAGACAGCAAATGACCCACTGGATCATCCTGCCTGTCATTCTGCCGGCCATTCTGGCGCCATTCATCGTGCTTGCTGCGCGGTATCACATCGGCATCCAGCGCGTTCTGTCCGTGGCGGGTGTCATCGGTCTGATCGCGGTGGCTGCGGGCCTTGCATGGGCCACAAGCGATGGCACAGTTTTGCTCTATCAACTGGGCGACTGGGCTGCGCCATTCGGGATCGTGGTGGTGGGCGACCGTCTGTCAACGCTGATGGTGCTTCTAACGGCGGTGCTTGGCCTGTTCGTGCTGCTCTATGCGATCGGATCGGGATGGGATGATCGGGGCAAGCATTTCCATGCGTTGTTCCAATTCCAACTGATGGGCATCATGGGCGCGTTTCTGACGGGCGATCTGTTTAACCTGTTTGTATTCTTCGAGGTTCTTTTGATCGCCTCTTATGGGTTGATGATCCATTCGGGCGGCACTGTGCGCTTGAAAGCAGGCGTGCAGTATGTGCTGTTCAACTTGCTTGGTTCAACGCTTTTCCTGTTTGCTTTGGGCTCGATCTACGCAGAAACAGGCACCCTGAATATGGCCGATCTTGCGCAGCGTGTGGCACTTGTCAGCCCGGAAGAAACCGTCGGCATCCGTATCGCAGCCGTTTTGTTGCTGTTGGTGTTCGCGATCAAGGCCGCCCTTGTGCCGCTGCATTTCTGGTTGCCCTCAAGCTATGCAGAAGCCCCTGCCCCCGTGGCCGCCCTTTTTGCGATCATGACCAAGGTGGGTGCCTATGCGATTATCCGGGTCTACACGATGGTGTTTGGCCCCGAGGTCGAAGTGACCGCAGGATTGCATGGCGCGTGGCTGTTGCCTGCTGCCTTGGTTTCGCTGGCGCTTGGGATGATCGGCGTGCTGGCCGCAAAAAAGCTGGACCGGTTGATCACCTTTGCCGTGATCGGGTCGATGGGTATGGTGATGATTGCGATTTCGCTCTTCACGCCCGAGGCGACATCCGCCGCTGTTTACTACATCGTTCATTCAACGCTTGCCGCGGCTGCGTTGTTCCTGATCTCTGATCTGGTGCGCACAGGGCGCACAAACCTTGACCTGACAGACCAGCCAAGCATCGGCGGCGCCCATCTGACGGCGGGGCTGTTTTTTATCGCTGCGATTGCCATGACGGGTTTGCCGCCGCTTTCGGGCTTTTTGGGCAAATTGCTCATCCTGCATTCGGCGATTGAACAAAGCACGATGGTTTGGGTCTGGGCTGTGATCCTGACATCAAGCCTTGTGGCGGTGGTGGGATTTGGCCGCGCAGGCAGCACAGTGTTCTGGAAGGCCAAATCCATCGAACGTCCAGCGGACGCAAAGGCACCGCAAACACCAACGGCCATGTCCTATATCGCCGTTTGCGGATTGCTGGCCCTGCTGGTCGCCCATACGGTTTTTGCCGGTCCAATGACACGCTACACCAACGCAATTGCGGCGCAGCTTTATGCGCCCGATGCCTATATCTCGACGGTTCTGGATACGCCGGGCAAGCTGTCAGACGCCAAAGCCGATGATAAGAAAGGGGAGGATCACTGATGCTTCAATCACTTTTGCGCTGGCTGTTCCCCCACCCGCTTCTGACCGTTTTGATGGCCATATCCTGGATCTTGCTGCAAAACGAATTCTCGGCAGGCATGTTTGTCTTTGGCATCATCCTCGGGATCGTCATCCCGATCGGCACGGCACGCTGGTGGCCTGATCGTCCACAGGGGTTTCGTGGTGGCAAGATGCTGTCCTACACGCTTTTGGTGATCTACGATATTATCGTGGCCAACATCCATGTCGCATGGATTGTATTGACCAAACCGAACAGCAAGATGAAGCCTGCATGGGTCGAAATCCCGCTGGATCTGAAAACGCCAGAAGCGATCACCTTGTTGGCAGGCACGATCACCCTGACCCCCGGAACCGTGTCGGCGGACCTGTCTGATGAAGGGCATAGCCTTTTGGTGCACGCCCTTGATGCGCCCGACCCCGCCGCCGTGCGAGACGAGATCAAAACCCGATATGAGCGCCGCCTGATGGAGATTTTCCAATGAGCTTTGCCCCCGCCGACCTGATGAATTATGCCCTGATGGGGGCGTTTGCGATCACCGCGTTGTCGCAGATCATGGCCGTGATCCGCCTATGGATCGGTCCAAGCACCGCTGACCGCATCCTTGCGCTGGACACAATGGTGATCAACGCCATCGGCTTGATTGTTCTGCTTGGGATTTACCAAGGCACCCAGATCTATTTTGAGGCGACACTGATCATTGCGATGCTTGGCTTTGTATCGACCATCGCCTATGCGCGGTTTGTTTTGCGGGGGGACATCATCGAATGATTGCCGAAACCTTTCTTCCCCTTGCCATCGCCTTTTTCCTTTGTGTGGGGCTGTTGTTCACGTTTGTTGCTGCAATCGGCCTTCTGAAACTCAATGACGGGATGACGCGCCTGCATGCACCAACCAAGGCAGGCACACTCGGGATCGGTTCGTTCCTGATCGCATCTGTGCTTCATTCGTTTTTGATGGGTGAACCGTCGATGCATGAATTGCTGGTGATCGGGTTCTTGTTCGTTACGGCCCCTGTGACCGCGAATTTCATCGCCAAGGTCAATCTTCACACGCGTTCGTGCGATATGCCCGATGCGCCATCGGTTGACACCACATGGTCCACACTTGATACGCCCGAAGTCGACAAGGTCATCGCGTCAAACGAATAACCCCGCGCACCACCCAATCTGCGGTATCGCGTGATTAACACTTGCCTAGAGACGCGCTGTCCACCTACATTCAAGGAATTGAATTCAGGGGGATGGACCATGATCAGTCGTCGAACGCTACTCCAACATACGGGTGCCTTTGTGGCGACATGTGCGGCGGGTCGGGCCTTTGCACAAACGCAAGTGCAGCTTGGCGCGGCTACATTGCACAGCATCAGCGATGGCAGCCTGTCCCTACCGGGAGACATGTTTTTTGCCGCGCTTCCGCAGGATGAGTTGGCCCCCATTTTGCAAGCGGCCAATGTGTCCCGCGATGCGGTCAGCCCCCCATGCAATCTGACGCTTTATCAAACCCCGGATGCGACGATCCTGTTTGATGCAGGCTCTGGCAGCGGGTTCATGCCATCGGCTGGCATGATGCAAGACAGTCTGGATGCGATTGGCGTGGCCGTTGACGATATCACCCATGTGGTCTTTACCCACGCCCACCCCGATCACCTGTGGGGTGTGCTGGATGATTTCGATGATCCGATGTTCCCCAATGCGTCTTATATGATCAGTCAGGTGGAATGGGATTATTGGACCAATCCTGAAACCGTTGACAGCATCGGCGCAGATCGTGCGTCCTTTGCTGTGGGGGCGGCCCGCAGGCTGGAGGCGATTGCCGACACGATCACGTTTTTCAAAGACGGGGACGAGGTATTCTCGGGTGTGCAGGCCATTGCAACCCACGGACATACCCCTGGACATACGTCCTTCGAGCTGCGCTCTGGCACATCAGCCGTGCTGGTGGGGGGCGACGCCATCGGCAACCATCACGTCGCCCTTGCGCGGCCCGCTTGGGCCAGCGGCTCTGACCAGAACCCCGAACTGGGTGCCAGCACACGCCAGGCCCTATTGGACCGATTGGTTGCAGATGATATTGCGCTGTTGGGCTTTCACCTGCCCCAAGGCGGACTGGGCCGGATCGAGCGTCAAGACAGCGGCTATCGTTTCATTGCGGGAGAGATGTGATGCGGATCGCCCTTGCCCTTTGCCTTGTCGCAACCAGCGCATTTGCCCATGAAGACATCGCGGACAAATACCCCGGCTCGTTGCTCTATAACAAACCCGTTGAAGTGATCCCGGGCGTTTGGTCTGCTATCGGGGCCACGGCCCCACCCACCTATGAAAACGCAGGTCACAACAACAACCTTTCGTTCATCGTAACGGGCGACGGGGTGGTCGTGGTCAACGGCGGCGCCGCATATGGGCTGGCCAAAGCCTTACACGACGAAATCAAGGCGGTAACAGATGAACCCGTCAAAATGGTTTTTAATGAAAACGGCCAAGGCCATGCGGTCCTCGGAAACAACTACTGGACCGAACAGGGCATCCCCGTGATTGCCCATGATGACGCTATCGCCAAAGTGGAAGCGATCGGCGGGTCGATCCTTGAAGGCATGCAACGCTACAACCGCGACAAGGCTGCAGGCACGGTGGTGCAACCTGCCACCGAAGGTTTCAGCGACAATTACATCGTCGAACTGGGGGATTTCCGAATTGAGGCACGCTACCTGGGCCCTGCCCACAGCCCGGGCGATATCGTCATTTGGCTGCCAAACCAAAGCCTTGTTATTTCGGGCGATATGGCCTTTCACGAGCGTATGTTGCCGATCTTTGAAGATACGATGACCGCTGACTGGCTTGAGACATGGGATACGGAATTCGAGGCGTTGAATGCCACCTATGTCATTCCAGGCCACGGCCATCCCACCAACATGGATCAGGTGCGCAAATACACCAAAGGCTATCTGGAATATCTGCGCGGCAAGATCGGCGCACATCTGGACGCGGGCGGTGATCTGGCCGAGGCCTACTACGTGGACCAGACCCCATATAAAAACCTTGATACCTATGAGGAATTGGCCACGAAAAACGCGGGCCGCGTCTACGAACAGATGGAATTTGAGTAGCCTTCAGACGTGGACCGAGCGCTGAACGCTTTGCAAAATGCGGTGGGTCAGCATCGCGCCGATCCACATTGAAAACACCGCAACCCATGCCGTCAGCGCAAGGATGGATCCGCCCGACATGCCTGCGCCAACGGCGCAGCCACCGGCCAACATGCTGCCAAACCCCATTAAGACAGCGCCCAGAAGATAACGCTCCATAGGGGTGTCGGGGCCAAATCTTTGTATGCGCCACTCCCCGCTCAAAAGGGCCATGACCGCCGCCCCGACGAAAACGCCAGGAACAAGACCAACACCAAAGCCAAGCGGCAAATCGGTTGAGTTCACCAACCCCATCAACGTGTCGGTCGATGGTCCTGTGAATGTCACAGATGACACGGCCACCACATCGAAAGAGGTTTGGGAAATCGCAAAGGTCATCATCCAGCCAAGCCAGACGGCGCCACCGACCATAGCGGCGGCCAAGACGCGTGATCCTGCCTGCCCGCTGCGCCGCGCAAACATCAAGGCGATCACCAGTCCCACCCCCGCACATATGGCCGCAAACAGAGGCGACCAGCCCAACTGCACCAGCATGCTGCGCGCGGGGCCACCATCGACCAGCCACAGCTGTGACAGGCTTTCACGCGCGGGCGACAACACCCCCCTTAGCGAGGCTTGGGCCACCAGCGTCAGAACCAGCCCTGTGATAATGGCACGCAGGTTTCCCGTGGCCGACAGAACCAAAAGCCGACTGGCACAGCCGCGTGCAAGGATCATGCCGACGCCAAATAAACCGCCCCCGATGATCGCCCCTGACAAGCTGCCCGTGGCGGCAAGTTGGCGGGCGTCCGACACATCCAGCCAGCCCGCTGCTAGCGAGCTTTGAACCAAGAACAGCGCAGCCAGGAACGCCACCAGCCAGATCGAAAGTTTTTGTGCAAATCGCCCCTCTGCCACTTCGGCCGTCGCAGCCCGCAGACAGAACCGGGAATGTTGTGCTGCACATCCAAACAGAATACCGACACAGGCGCCTGCAATCATCAAGACACCCCCGTCCCCAAACGTATCCAGCAGATTTTCGAGCACATGTCACCTTTGGTTGCTATGGCACACCCGCAGCAGACGCCCCCAAATAGTGCGTTGATTTCTGTCAAATAAAGGGGCGCCGACGGGCTGGATTACTCCAACGCCTCTTCGACGATTTCCTTGAGAAGGGTTTCAACCTGTTGCATCTCGCCTTCAGGGTATTCGCGGTAACCGATCAGGATTTCGCCCGCTTGATCGGCCACAAAAATCCCGTAAGGACAATGGGCGATGTTCATCGGGTTGGCTTCCATAACTGTGCGCGACAGGCTGGCCGAACAGAACAAAAAGATATCGGCTTGGGCAAAAATCTCTACGTCGCTGCCCACATCTGCGCCCGTCCTGTTGAGCATAGCGCCCGTGTGACTGACGTAATCAATCACCAGTCCGCGGCCGACAATCGCGCTTTCAACGGCAAAGGTGGCATCGTCAAAACTGCCCTCAAACGGGTAGGTCACAGCCTGATCTTCGGCCATTGCAGGTGCGGTGCATACCGCAATAAGTCCAGCGATAAGAAGTCGTTTCATGGTATTCCCTTCTCTATTGCTGATCTTTTAGCACGCGGCGCGCACCCCCGCCTTGACCCATGTCAGACGGGGGCACTTTTTTAGGTGAACATATCGGTGGTGATACCTGTGTACCAACCTTCCGATTCTTCATAAGTCGCCTTGCGGGTCTCTGCGTCTTCACCTGTTTGCGAGATAAAGCCATCCACCTTGGCGATTTTTTCGTCTGTCGCCTCATAGGTTGCGCCCACTTTGACACCGTCATTTGTGTCAATCAGCGACCAGCACGTGTTGGAGAACTTCGCAGGGAAAACACGTGATCCCGTCAGCGCACCGCGGACCGCGTTCGCACAGACCTTGGCTTGCGAATTGGCCGAAAAGCCCGACTTGGGCATATCCCCCTGTTGGCTTGCATCGCCCAACACATAGACATCTGCATCGGCTTTACTGCTCATGTCCGCGGCATTGACGGGCGCCCAGTTGCCATCGGTCACGCCTGCCATCTCGGCGATACGGCCAGCTTTCATCGCAGGGATGACGTTACACACATCAACCTTGGTTTCTTCGCCGTCGATGGTCAGTGTCATCGCATCAGGGTTCACCGATACGTTGCCGCCGCCGAAGTCCTCGCCAATCCAGTCGACCATACCGTCATAGTGGTTGCCCCACCCTTCCTGGAACAGCGCCATTTTCGAAAACTTCGGCTTGGGGTCCGCCACGATTATCTTGGCGGTTGGGTTGTTCGCCTTGAGTTGGTGGGCCACCATCGAAATCCGCTCATAAGGGCCGGGCGGACAGCGATACGGGTTTGGCGGGGCGACCATCGCAAATGTGCCGCCTTCTGGCATATTCATGATCTGCGCTTTGAGAAGTTCGGTCTGCGATCCACCTTTGTAGGCATGCGGCATGGCATTTTGTGCCGCAACCGACCAGCCTTCAACGGCGCCGTCCACGAAATCAATTCCGGGGCTCAGGATCAGTTTGTCATAGGGCAGCGATGCACCACCAGCCAGCGCAACTGTCTTGCTGTCGCGGTCAACATCCACGGCCCAGTCATGCACGACATTGATCCCGTATTTCGCGGCCAAGGTGCCATAGCTATGGCCCAGATCATCCATCTCTTTGAAGCCACCAAGATAGAGGTTTGAGAAAAAGCAGGTGTAATAGGTGCGCGTTGGTTCCACCAAGGTCACATCAATCTCGCCCTTGCTGTCTTTGGCGATGTAGCGCGCGGCTGTAGCGCCTCCCGCGCCGCCACCAATGACAACCACGCGCGGTTTGCCGTGGCCCGCTGCCAGAACGGCAGGCGCTTGCAACGAGGCTGCAGCCGCCGCACCCGTTCCGATGAACATGCGTCTGTTAAGTTTCATAGTTTTCCTCCCAGAAAATGGCCCCGTTAATCGAGGTCCTTAAAATATGCAGCCAAAGCTGCAATTTCGTCATCTGACAAACGACCCGCCATCATTTGCATCGCTGGATGCGGGCGCAGCTTTCGCTTGTAGGCGTGCATCGCGATCACAAAGTCCTCTTCGGGCCATTGCGTGATCGCAGGTATGCCATCTGACGATCCATCTGCCCTGTGACAGGTCAAACACTCGCTGCTCAGATACGCGCCGTATTCAGCATCACCTTTGAGCGCAAGAATTGCCGGATCAAGGTCATGGTCCGTGCCAATGGCGGTTGGTTCGGCCTCGGGTATATTGGCAGGATCATCTGAATAGATCCGCAAATATGCCAAAAGGTCCGCCCGCTCTTGGGCGTTCTTGATACCACGGAAACTCATCCGTGTCTTGGAAACAAGTGTTTTGGGATTTTCGATAAATGTATCAAGCGTTTGCGCGGTCCAAACCAGACCATCGGCACGCGCACGCTGCATCGAATTGGAGTAGCGATATCCTTCGTGATCGCCCGCTTTGCTGCCAAAAACGCCGTTAAGATGCGGGCCAATCCGGTCTTTGGCGCCGCTGCCAACCTGATGGCATCCAGAGCACTGATTAAAGATCTTTTCACCCTTTTCGGCGTCGCCAATCGCCTCTGCAAAACTTGCCCCGGCCACGACAAGCGCAGCCAGAGCAAGGGGGAGGACAAACGCAACGCGCATCTCAGCTACCGTCAAATGTTGACAGATAAGCCGTGATCGCCTTCAAATCTTCTTCTTTTTTCAAGCCACGAAAGCTCATCTTGGTACCTTTCATATAGCCACGCGGATCAGCGAGGAAGGCTTGCAGGTTTTCTTGCGTCCACACTAAACCGTTTTCGCCAGCCGCAGCCATGGGTTTGGAATAGCGGAACCCTTCAACACTGCCAGCCGTCATCCCGATAATGCCGTTCAGCATAGGACCAGACCCGTTTTTGGCCCCGTCCCCAACCTTATGACAGGCCTTGCAATTTCTGAACACTTTTTCACCCGCTTTGACCAATTCAGGGTCAACGGCTGCGACTTGCACAGCTGTAGGCTCAGCCGCCTCTTCGGTGGCGTCCTCGGTTATCACAGCGGCATCTTGTTGGGCTGTGTCTTCTGTCGTTTCCTCTTCGGGCGTGACATCCAGAACAGCGGCACGCATCGTAATTTCAACGCTGTCTTTGCAGTTTTCCATACATGGCTCGCCGACCCATTTGGTGAATTCGGTTTCCATGCGGTCATCCACGAAAAAGCCGCCTGCATTTGGCATCTCGAACGCGGCAAAGGTCTCTTTTGACAAAACAAAATCATCATCGACCAGATCGTTGGAATACAGGATGTAGGCCACAATCGCATAAACATCATCGGGTTCCAAAGACTGCGCGTTACCAAAAGGCATCGAGCGGTTCACGTAATCCCACGTTGTCGACAGATAGGGCCAGTAGCTGCCGACCGTTTTCAACGGGTCTTCATCGGCCAAAGTATCGGCACCACCGGCCAGCTTGGGCCAGTTGTCGACACCTTCGGCAAAATCGCCGTGACAGGCCGCGCATTGATCTGCGAACACCTCTTCACCTGTCCAAACATCGCCAGACCCTTCGGGCAGCCCCGTCCCGTCAGGACGGATATCGATGTCCCAAGCGGCAATTTCTTCTGGCAACGCTGTGCGCCCAAGGCCAAAGCCCTCGGCGAACGCAGGGGTCGCCATCACCATCAGCGCCGCACCTACCTTAAGAAACTTCGACATTTTCCGCCTCCCCGTCTGGGCGCACCCACCATGTCTGGATACAGTTATTGTGATAGATTGAATTGAGACCGCGCACCTCGCGCAGCTGCGCTTTGGTTGGCTGGACATAGCCCGTCTCATCCATCGCGCGGGATTGCAGGAACATTTCCTCACCGTCCCAATCCGTATCCAGATAGAAACGGGTCAGCGCCATTTTCTCGCCCGGTTTGGCAAGCCGTGCCGTCTCCCAGGTCTTGCCACCATCCTTGGAGACATCAACGCGGGTAATCGCCCCGCGCCCCGACCACGCCAGCCCCGTGATCACCAACGGCCCCTTGCCGTGTTTGATCGGCGCTTGCGGGCTTGGGCTGGTGACAACCGATTTGGCATCCATCGCCCATGTCCATTTGCGGGCGGTGCCGTCCTCCATAACGTCTGTGTATTTGCTGGTTTCCTCGCGGCTTTCAACGGGGCCGTCCATGACCTCAATGCGGCGGATCCATTTGACCCACATGTTGCCTTCCCACCCGGGCACAACCAGCCGCACAGGATAGCCGTGCTCTTTGCGCAGGGCCTCACCATTGGCTTTGAACGCGATCAGACAGTCATCTAGGGCCTTTTCCATGGGGATCGAACGCCCGTTGGACGACGCATCAGCCCCTTCCACATACACCCATTTGTCCGACAGATCGCCCGCCGTATCCAAGCCTGCTTCTTCCAAAAGCGTGCGCAGCGGGACGCCTGTGTATTCCATGTTGTGGATCATGCCGTGGGTGAACTGCGCACCGTTCAGCTGTGCGCCCGCCCATTCCATACCCGTATTGGCCGCACACTCGCAGAAATACACATGGTTTTCACGTGGGAAGCGTTCCAGATCATCATAGCTAAAAATCAGCGGACGGTCGACAAGCCCGTTGATCATCAAACGGTAGTCTTGCTTGCGCAATTCAATCGCACCCGAATGATGACGCTCAAACGCGCAGCCCTGCGGGGTAATGGTGCCGTCCAGCGCATGAATGGGCGTGAAGTTGATCGAACTGATGGTATCCGCGGTCAGCCATTCGACATTGCGCCGCACCACATCGCCCTCAAATTCGATGGGCATGCCGTAGGGCGTGGCGTCCACGCCATCGCCCAGACCACTGGCCCATGATTGGACCTCGGTGATCAGGGGGTCGGGTGTATTGGCCTTGGCCGCCCCTGCCGCAACGGCGCCCGCGCCTGCAGCCGCCGCGCCGCGCAAAAACCCGCGCCGTGATGTGCCTTTTGAGGGTTTTGACATCCTGTGTGCCTCCTTCATAAGCTCGTTAATCTTGGGTCACGCGCCGATCACTTCGACGCTGTTGTTTGGATCAATGGTGACGGTGCCTTGCTTGCGAATGTGGTTTTCCACCACGTCCCAAATCTGCGGCCCTTCGGTGCCTTCGTTGACAGAGGCCCACCCCGCGACCTGATAGGTCTTGGCGGGACCAATTTTTTCACCTGTTTTAAGCAACGTCATATCGGTGATGCGTTCGCCCTGCGGTTTGGTGATATCAAGGCGATACCCAAGTCCGCCTGTGCGCACCATGTCGCCGCCCTGCTGATAATAGGGATCTGGATTGAACAGGTTATCGGCCACGTCCTCCATCACGACATGCAGGAATTCCCCCGTCATTTCAGTGCGGTAGGCCTTGCCGTATGTCATTGATGTGACGTTCCAGATGTCTTCGCGAGTGATGTCCTGCCCTGGCAACAGGCTTGGCCCCCACCGCACACCGGGCGATAGCGCGATATCGGCTTCACGCTCCGAAATCAGCGCATCACAGATCAGATCATCCCATGTGCCGTTGAAATTACCACGGCGATAAAGCAGCGATCCGGTTTGGCCAATGACCTCGCCCATCGCCTCTTGATAAGGCGCGCGCACCTTGTTGATGACCGACGCGACCTCCGCATCGGGGGCAATCACGTCCGAAAAAATCGGGATCAACTTGTGACGAAAGCCCATCATCTTACCGTCCCGCACGTCCAGATCAACGCGGCTGACAAACTTACCGTTTGAGCCTGAGGCGACAATGATCGTCTCGCCCACCGTCACAGGTTCAGGCAAAGCATCATGGGTGTGACCTGACAGGATCACATCAATGCCTTTGACGATCGTGGCCATCTTCTTGTCGACATCAAAGCCGTTGTGCGACAGGGCAACCACCAGTTCCGCACCTTGTGCGCGGACCTCATCAACCATCTCCTGCATATTCTCGTCGCGGATGCCAAAGGCATATTCGGGGAACATCCAGCCCGGGTTGGCGATGGGCATATAGGGGAAGGCCTGACCGATGACGGCGATCTTGACACCGCCACGCTCAAAGAATTTGTAGGGCGGGAACAATTCAGCGGGTTCATCCCACTCTGCATCAAAAATGTTCTGACCCAGTGCCGCAAAAGGCAACCCTTCAACCAGCTCGTTCACACGTTCGGACCCCAAGGTGAATTCCCAGTGGAATGTCATCGCATCGGGTTTCAGCGCGTTCATCACATCCACCATATCTTGGCCCTGCGTATGATAGCAGGTGTAGCTGCCGTGCCATGTGTCGCCGCCGTCCAGCAACAACGCATCGGGGCGATCGGATCGGATCTGATTGATCACAGTGGCCATGCGGTCCAACCCGCCAACGCGCCCGTAGCCTTGCGCAAGCGCCGTAAAGTCATCCGAACTCAGCGCATAATGGGATGGCGAACCGTCGTTGATGCCATACATCTTGCGGAAATCAGCGCCCGTCACATGGGGCACCTTCCCGCGGTTATCACCAACCCCGATATTGATCGAAGGTTCGCGGAAATAGATCGGTTTAAGCTGCGCATGAATGTCTGTGACGTGGATCAACGACACATTGCCAAAGGTATCGAACTGCAAAAGCTGGTCTTGGGTCAGCGCCTGTTGCGCGGCCAGTCGCGACCAATTTCCGAAGCCTGACGCCCCAAGAATTGCGCTGGCGGCCATACTGCTTTGCAAAAAATCACGGCGTGAAATCATCGGGCTACTCTCTCCACTGCATCTTCATGCGAATTTTTGAATATTGTTGGGAAAAAATACCCCCGCCAGTCTCATGGCGGGGGCATTTCTAAGCGTTAGTTACGGATCGACGGACCTTCGACCGACAAACCATTGCCGCGCGAGGCGACATAAAGCTCAAGTGCGACAAACTCGGGGCTACCGGGGTTGTATGTCTCGGCACGTGTGTCACGCACACAGCCTTTGAAACGAGCATGCACCGAATTCAGCTTGGTGTTTTTCAAACGGTATACAGGGAAACCGTTGATCTGACCCTGGCTCAGGTGATCGGCGCGGATCATCATGCCATAGCTGTCTTCATGACAGTTCGCGCATGACAGCTCTAACTGGCCTGTGCGCGTGTAGTAAAGCTCTTTGCCCTTCTCCCACGTCTCGGCCACAGGGCCGTCAATGGCCACATTGATGGGCAAACCGCGCGATACCGACGAGATCAGAGCAACCATGTTCGTCATATCACCTGATGTGTAGCCGTATTTTTCAGCACCCATCTGGTTTTCACGACAATCGTTGACCTGCATCTCCAGCGTGCGCACTTCGCCTGTTGCCTCGTTCCACTTGGGATAGACAGCCCGCACACCCGCCATTGAGTCCGTGGCACCATGGCAGCTTGCACAGGATTTGCCTTCGGACCCTTCGGGGGTGTTCCAGACCTCTTCGGCCTGCTCCACAAAGATCATACCGGGATTGTCGAAATCATCGGCCTGCATTGCGCGGGTTTCTGTCCCGCGGAAAAGCCAGCCCGAATAAATCTCGTCCAAAGCGTCCGACAGATGCGAAGGCGCAGCTGTCTTGGTCACCATCTCGGTCTCTTCATTCAGGATCAGCGTGTCATCTGCTGGCTCGGCAGAGACCGCGGCACCCATGATCGAAAGAACGGCAACTGCGCTCAATGTGTTTTTGAGTAGTGTCATTATTACTCCTCCCCGGATTATTATATGACAAAAACGCAGTGCCCTTAGGCCATCGCGATCGTTTTGCTTTCCTCGTAGACCGAACCATCGTCGTCATACCACGTGAATTTGAACTCACCAGCTTCTGGCACAAGGGCTTCGAACTCGAAGAACGGGTTGGTCGAAATCGCAGGCTCCATCGCCACATCGATCACGTTTTCACCGTTAAAATCGCAGGTAAAGCGGTTGATGATCGACCGTGGGATCGCATTGCCTTCTTTGTCTTTACGCTGACCCGATTCCATCTTGTGGCTGATCAGGGTCTTGATGGTGATCGTATCACCGGCAGCCGCTGTCTTTGGGACCTTAACGCGGGGTTTTGCACCACTTGCCATGTCGTATTCTCCTATATCTTTACCTTAGCCGCCGCAGCCGCCGATTGTGACTTTTACGGTGCTGGATGCTTTCGCAAATGTGCCGTCGTTCATCTTGGCAATCGCCACAACATCCTGTGTGCCGGCCAGACGGATACGGGTCGAAGCAGCGCGCGATGCGGCCAGCTTACCGAATTTGAAGTTCGCAACGCCCGGTGTCGGGTTGCCCATCGCCAGAACGAGGATTTCAGCCGCGCCCTCTGACGACACCTCGATTGGCACAGTGTTGCCGTTTTCGGCAATCTCTGGCGCGGTCAGCGTGATATCCCCGCCATCCGCAACATCTGCGCCACCTGTAAAAGCAGCAATCGCATCTTCACCTGCCGCCGAAACGCGGAAAGGGATGCCCGCAACAACCAGCGCGCCAGCGCCCATCAGCAATGCATTGCGTCGTGTCAGTTCCATATTTAACTCCTGATCTTGTGGGTCGCGGCCCTGGGCCTGCGACCTCGGGGTCAATCCTTGAGGGTTACCAGATAGGCAACCACATCTTCGATTTGTTGTGCTGTCAGCAACGGCGCGAATGTGTCATCCGCCGCCTTGCCTGTGTAGGCCTTGCCCGGGCGGGTGAACCCTTCGGTTTTGTAAAACGAAGGCATCATAGATCCGTCGAACATCATCTTGGCGTTTGCCACAATGCCGCGCAGCTCTGCTTCGCTCCAGCGGTCGCCTGCACCGTCAAGCATCGGACCAATCTCACCGTGGAATGGGATCTCTGCCAAATCGGTCGCTGTGTGGCACGCCACGCAGTTACCAAGGCTTTTGTTGCTTACAATTTTGCGGCCCTCTGCGGGATCACCCGCAACACCTGTCAGGGACTGGGCCACAGCGCCATCTTCGTATTTTACATCTGTTGGCAACACTTCCGCGGCGTTCAGCGCAAAGCTGGTCGCCACAACCGCACAAAAAGACATTATTGGGGTTCGCATGTGTCCTCCACTCCACATTTGTTGTCGGCATACTGTAGGACACAAAAATGTAAGCAAGCAATCACTATATTCGAATAAGTGATTTTAGTTGGTCAACCTATTGAAAGAATTAATTACTTTCTCTGCGTTCCTGGATTTTACGGGCGTGATATCGCTGGAAATCCTCTTGGGATGTATCCAGATATCGCTCCTCATTCACCCATGTAAACATATCCAGAGTCGTTTGTGCGCCAAACGCACCCGGCATCATTGCAACCGTGGCTTGTTGTGCCGTCAGATCGGCCTCAACCTCTTGGGGAAAGAACATCACAGACGGTGTAAACAACATCCCCCACTTTCGGGCGGCCTGCTTTTCACTCAGCACCTCCCCGTCAAAATCAACGACCTCAAGATCACCATGAAGGTTGATCTGCACAACGAAAAAATTGTCGGTGATATAGTTGGCAATTTCGTCACGCGGATAGACCTCGTTGTGCATCTTGGTGCAATAAATGCAGCCGCGCTGTTCTATCATCACAACAAGGCGTTTGCCTTCCGCATTCGCCTCTTCCAGATCTTCGCGCAGGTCTTTAAAGGTATCGCGCATCCATGTAGTCTTGTGCAGACCGTCATCACCAATTTCGGCCGCACTTACGCTCAACGCCAGAAATGGCAGGGCAAGTATCATCGCAAACAAACGGGACATAACGAACTCCTCTAGATATTTTGGAACGCAGGGAAAGTCTCAAGCATCCATTGGGCGATGTAGTTCACGCTATCAGTGGCAATCAGCACTGCAAACAAGATCATCAGCAGCCCCATCGCCTTTTCAACCTTGGGCAAATGGCGGCGAAACTTTGCAACAAATTTTAAAAACGGCCCGATAAACAAGGATGCCACAACAAACGGCGCCGTCATCGCCACGCCGAACACCAGCAAAAGCCCAAGACCTTCCAGCGCCGTGGATTCCGTGCTGGCGGTAAACACCACGGCCGTCAGCACGCCGCCTACACATGGTGTCCAGCCCGCCGCAAAGGCAAACCCAACCACATAGGCCCCTAGAACCGACATGTTCTGGGTGTCTCCTGCCTCCATCTGAAAGGCGCGGTTCAAAAACCCGATGCGGATAACCCCCAGAAAATGCAGCCCCATCACAAAAACGATCAGGGCCGCGACAATCCTGAATTCGGTTTGCGCGCTGCGAAAACTCTGGCTCAGCCCGAAGGCCGCCGCGCCAAGCAGCACAAAAACCGTGATAATCCCAAGCGAAAACATGATAGAGGCCAAAAACGCCCGCTTTCGCACACCGGCAGACAGTTGACCATCACCGCTGATCTCGGACATCGACGCGCCAGCCATATAGCTTAGATAGAACGGGACAATCGGCAAAACGCAGGGCGAAAAGAACACGATCAACCCGCCTGCAAGAGCGCTCAGAATGGTTACATCAAACACCGTTTGGCCTCTCGCACTTGCATTCAACTATATTCAATATATCATATATTGAAACCAGAACGTCAACGGAGCAGGTGGTGTGCGGATCAAGTCCCTAGTCTTTTCGGCTCTTTTGGCGGTTACACCCGGTGCGCTATGGTCTGCCGAATTGATCATGGTCGAACAGGCGGGATGCCATTGGTGCGCCCAATGGAACGCCGAAATTGGCCCCGCCTACCCCAAAACGGAAGAAGGCCAACGCGCCCCATTGCGGCGCGTCGATCTGCGGGCCTTGCCAGACGATCTGACCTTCACCTCCACGCCCGTTTTCACCCCTACCTTTGTTCTGGTCCAGGACGGTCAGGAACTTGGCAGGTTGGAAGGCTACGCTGGTGATGAATTTTTCTGGTTCCTGCTCGGCCAACTTCTGGACGCGCATCCCGAACATACAACGATTGAAAATTAGGCAACCGCCAATGACGCGGCGGCACTCACAAGTCCACATGGCAACAAAGATTGCACCACAGAACGCGAACAGGTTATGACACAACAACACCTCAACCTATCACGAGCGCCGATGTCCCTTCCCGTCCTTCATAAAGATATGTCCGACGATGACATCAATCGCATGATGTCGAGCGCCGATGAAGCCTCTGATTTCCTCAAAGCGATCAGCCATCCCGGCCGACTGATGATCCTGTGCCATCTGGCCTCTGGCGAAAAATCGGTCACCGAACTGGAAGAGCTGATGTCCGCGCGGCAAGCCGCCGTATCACAACAACTCGCACGGCTGCGCGCAGAAAAACTGGTGACACCGCGCCGCGAAGGGCTGATCATATACTACAGCTTGGCCGACGATCGCGCGATCCAGATACTGGATCTGGTTTACGACCTCTTTTGTAAATCGAAATAGCTGCGCCGTACCGTTCGACACCTGTGAGCCTTGGGAGGGGAGATCACATGGAGTTTCTGTCAGATGACTGGGCACTGGCCCTTATCGGTCTGCTCGGCGGGGTTTTGTTGGGACTTGCGGCGCGTTTGGGCCGGTTTTGCACCCTCGGCGCCGTCGAGGATTTTTACTACCAAGGCAATGACCGCCGCCTGAAGATGTGGTTTTTGGCAATCGCCGTTGCGGGCCTTTTGAACGCGCTTTTCGTGGCACTTGGCCTGCTGGATCTCAGCACCACGCTTTATCACCTCGCCCCCTGGTCGCCCCTTGTGGCCATCATCGGCGGGCTGATGTTTGGCTACGGCATGGCACTGGCGGGCAACTGCGGGTTCGGCGCGTTGGCCCGCTTTGGCGGCGGCGATCTGCGCGCCTTCGTGATCGTGCTGGTTATGGGCATTGCAGCCTATGTTGCACTCTCAGGTCCATTGGCCGCCTTTCGGGTGATAGTGACCGATCTGTCCGCCCTGCCCGTGGCCAGCCGCACCCTGCCCGAACTTGGCGCGGCGCACTTGGGCCTGCCCGATTGGGCGGGCATCGCGATACTCAGCACAGCTCTGGCGCTTTATGCCTTACGCAGCACCGCCCTTCGCGCCAGCCCAAAGGGCCTTTTTTGGGCCGCCCTCGTCGGTTTGGCCATCACCAGCGGATGGGTCGGCACCCACTGGATCGCCCAAAACGGCTTTTCCCAAACCCAGACCTTCAGCCACACCTACACCGCCCCCTTGGGTGAAACGATCCTGTTTTTGATGACATCCAGCGGCGGCGGCCTCAGCTTTGGTGTCGGCTCTGTCATCGGCGTTCTGGCAGGGGCTTTTGCAGGCAGCCTGATCAAAGGCCACTTCCGATGGGAAGCATGCGAAGACCCGCGCGAATTGGGCCGTCAGGTGCTTGGCGCGTCCCTGATGGGGGTGGGCGCCGTCTTTGCTCTGGGCTGCACTATCGGCCAAGGCATCTCGGCCATGTCCATCTGGACCTACAGCGCACCACTGGTCCTGGCCGCCATTATCTTCGGCGCCCGCCTCGGCCTGCGCCACCTGATCGAAGGGTTTGGCCGCACACATGGCGCATAAGTCAGCAACAATACGCCTCTGATCCATCAGCAGAACGCAAAGCGCGACTTTCCAGCCCGACGATCAAAGAACTGGGAGACCAGTTTTTAAAAGAACACGTCGCGCTGCACTGCAAACCGACAACACACTATGATTACACCAACCTTCTGCAAAACGTCGTCTATCCCGCACTGGGTAGCATCAAAGCATCCGAACTTACGTTTGCAGACGTGCAGGCCCTTCATTTGAAACGCGCGGACACCCCTTATCAGGCCAACCGAACCGTTATGGTCATGTCCAAAATGCTGAATTTGGCCGAAGATTCGGGCATCCGTGCGATGCACTCAAACCCGACACGCCGCATCAAGCGTTACCGTGAACTGGAAAAGAAACGCTATCTTAGCGAACCCGAGCAAGAACGCCTTGGGGAAGCGATGTTCACACTTTTACGGACCGGCGAAATCACCACCTATGTTTTTGCAGCCTTCTATCTTTTGCTCTTAACAAGATGCCGATTGGGAGAAATTCAACGCCTCAAATGGTCATATGTGATGCCCACCCACTTGGATTTACCCGACAGCAAAACAGGCCGCCGCCGTATTCCCCTCCCCCAAGAAGCACGCACGATCCTCGACAGTCTGGAACGGCGCGACGGGAACCCCAATGTCATTTTGGGAAGCCACAGCGACGGGTATTACAACGACCTTCAAAAGCCGTGGCGCAAGATCAGGAAAACCGCAGGCCTCGATGACGTGCGCATCCACGACCTGCGCCACACCTATGCGTCGATGGTGATGCAAAGCGGCATTGATCCGTTCACGCTCAAGGAAATTCTGGGCCACAAAAACCTATCCACCACCCTACGCTACGCGCATCTGGCGGATGATGCCGTGCAAAAAGCGGCTGGCAAGGTCGCTGGACGATTGGCAGCAGCTTTGGGTAGTGTGGCGTGGCGGTTTCTAAACGGAGTTTATCATGATGATGTGTCCCCCCGACTTATGGAAAAATGGGAAATCCCTAAAGACCGTTTTGTATGCCTTGGCTGATAAAACAGAACAGGCTGCTCTTACACAGCAACAGCAAGGGCTTTTCTCATCTCTGGTGCGGGGCTTTGGAGAAGCAAATTTGAGGGCGCAACAGAAAGGCACCACTTTTACTCAAGAAAACAAAGCGCAGCTGGAAATCATGCATAATGAGCAAGAAATGACAGCGGCGACTTACAAAAGATTTTTTGAACATGTGAATCAGAACGGTGTTTACATCCTTGGATTTGAGCCGCCACGCCGCGCAAAGGACGTCCCAATCACTATCGAAAAGACCTTTGACCACAGACACATCGACTGGGACAAAAACGATATTCGAATAGAGGGCTTACACTTTGTAGAGGTTCGAATTTGTGAATTGCCAAAAATATCTGTGATCGATCAACCCAAAGTAGGGCGGCCTTCGATGAAACGTGATTTAGAGGAATGCATCGACGCATTGTATAAAGAGGGCGCGATTAGCCCTAAAGGCAAACTCGTTGCGCATTTCCCAGTAATTAGGCAGCGACTTTGCATTTCTTTTCCAGAAAAATACAGCGACACGACGCCTAGCAACGAGACGATCAGAAATTATTTATCCCGTTATTTCAGTTCTTTTTAGCACCGCCTTGATGCAATGCGGGAAAAACCAAAAAACAATAAATTAGAAACCAATTTACTGTCATTTTTTTTGGTTTTTCGCTGGTGCACGTTGACCTCACACTAAGCAACCATGCGAAAAAGAGGTCGAAATGCCAAATACTGCTTTCCCCCCAACCACCCTCGTCGACGAACGCGAGGCAGCGTCGATCCTCTGCTACTCCGTCCGCGCGCTGCAAAATTGGCGGCATCGCGGCGGCGGGCCTGACTTTGTAAAGGTCTCGGCCCGGTCTGTCCGTTACCGCCGTTCCGATCTGGAAAAATGGATCGCAGACCGCACGGTCAGCAATACCTCACAGACCACCTAACACACATCAGTTTTACCCCTAGGGCCTTGGCAGGAACCTAGGGGGTTTTGGGGCCGAAAGGTTCTCAAACGGGCGCGGGGTTTCGCGATCTCGCGCCCTTTCTTTGCCTGCCATTAACTCAAACCGAAAGGATTTTCCTATGTCGAAACTACCTGCCCACAAGGTTCGCCTCGGGCTGATCACCGCAACCATCTGGGACAATGACGGGTTCTACACCGTCGACCTGGCCCGCTCATACAAAGACGCGCAAGGCCAATGGCAAAGCACATCCAGCTTTGGTTATGCCGATCTGTTGAACCTGTCAAAATGCGCCCAACGCGCCGAAAACTGGATCACAGGAGCCGCCAATGCACCCCGTTAATCAAGCCAACGACAACACCATTCGGCCCCAAAACCCTGCCTGCCCCGTCGGAGACACCGACGAGGCGAAAGGTGGCCAAACCGTCAAACCGAACGGGCAAGAGGGGGTTCTAGTAACACCCCCTCTCCAGAAATACATGCCACCCGATGGCACCCCTTACACCGTGCTGCACACAGGCTTTGACACCATCCATCTGTCGATAGAAGCCAACCTGCCGCATGACATGTTCGAAACTCTTTTGGCCGAAACGCAAAGGGCCGACGACGATGGCGAACCCGTGCTTACCCACATCAACGGCGTGCAGATGCACGTCAAACCGCACGGCGGCAAAGGCTATGCGCTATTGTGCAACACGGGGGATTTCGGGGCCGCTTTTGCCTTCAAAACACCAAACGCCAAAGATCCGTGGGGCGTGCGTCTTATCATAGGCTCAAAAGCGCTTGCCGTGGGGGACTTGGGACGCGTGCGGGCGCACATCGACCTTGTGTGCGACGCCCTCGGGATCAGGTATGACGACCACCAAGTCAGCCTGTCGCGTGTCGATATCTGCACAGATATTTGGGCCCCCGACTTCACACTCAACCCACGTCACTTTGTGACCCATAGCAACACGCGACACGGCTCATATGCGGACAGCGACAGCTTTGCGGTGCATGGCACATCAGGGCGCACCGGATCAGTCACATTGGGCAGTTCCGCCCGCAAGCAAGTGACGATCTACGACAAGCGGGCCGAGGTGACCGCCAAGCGCAAAGCCTATTGGTGGACCATCTGGCAAGGCAACATTGACCGCATGATAGCACAAGGCGACCTGCCCCAAGGGACCACGTTGGACCCAAAGGACGCCACAGCAAGCCGCATCTGGCATATAGAGTTCAGGGCAGGCAAACCCGCGTTACGTCAATGGGACATCAAAACGTGGTCCCAACTGTTCACCTGCTATGGGGATTTGGTGCAAAAGATGGGCCTTGCCACGCGCTATGCGGACCCACAGGGCGGCGAAACCAACCGCTCACGGTGGCCCAATCACCCCATTTGGGAGGTGGCCTTGCACAGCTTTGCACAGGATTTGGCGGAAATGAGGGCCAATGTGGACCCAAGCGCGGTCAAGCAAGTCGACCGCGCGGCCCACATTGACCTGATCGTCAAACAATCCTTGGGATGCACCGTCACAATCGCAGCTTTGCAGGGTGTAACCTTCGATAACTTGGAAGGGCATATCGGTAAAACCTGCCAAGTCATGCAGTCCAAATTACGCGCAAATCCCGATCATTACGCAAAACAGCTGCAAAGGGCCAAGGATCGGTATGTGTTCAAAAGCCCAAGCGATATGCACCGTTAACCATGCGCAATTACCCCTGAATGCAGCACGTATTCGGGGTTAATGCCGATCAGACCTGACCGCTCCATCGGCAAAAGCCGTATGAGCCAAACCAACAGACATCAGTATCGTCAAACCACGCACCATCCGCATCCGCTTCCCTATCGCGCCACCCTATAGGCCCCGTCGCCCGCAGGGGCAGCCAATCCCAAATCCACCATGCTGGTCAGCAGGTGCTCAACCGTCGCCGCGCGCCCGCGTTTGAAGGACCGCGCGACCTGGGCGGGGGTGGCTGTGTCCAGATCGGACAGGGCATCGCGGATGGCGGCGACCTGGTCCATCATATCCTTGGGCCATGCGGGTTTGTCGGCGGTGTCGGCCACACCCATATCCATTTCCTTTTGATCCTTTGACGCCGCCTGTGCGCCTGTGGGGTTCTGATAGTCGGGACGCAGCCAGCGGATGTGGCCCGCGGCTTCTTCGCGGGCGCGCTCAGTGTTGAGGTCAACCAGACGGTGCAAAATCTCGTCGTCGGTCAGATCAGTGGGCCAGCCATAGGCATCGGCAACAGCGGCATCTATGCGGTCGTGAATATCGTGCAGGATGCCGATCAGCCCGTCGTTGTAAATCTCAAGATCACGGCCTTCGATGGGTTCACCCGCACGGCGTTTTTCCAGCACGTTATACATCTGGGTCAGAGTGAGCGTGGGGTGCTGTTTCTGACGCTCCTTGCGGTGCGCATCCAGTTCCTCGCCCAAAGCACGGAGGGTTTCCTTTTGCGTGTCATTGGGGTCTGGGAAGGGGAAAGTATTAAAGCATTTTGAATTGTTGTAGACTGGATCATTTCCCACTCCTAGCCAACCTCCAGCGGCCAATGACCATAGTATATGATGTCTTGATGAAACCACTGCTAGTGACGAAGCCATTTCTAAGGCCAGATTAACGATTGCGCTTTCAGTTACTGTAGCGCTCTCAACAAAGACAAAATTACGGTATTTTGCCGTTCTCGTCGTGGCTATGAACCGCGTCAGCCCTTTTTTTGCGTTCCTAAATTCGCTTCTAGCTTCTGCGAAAACCCACCAATTATCTCGGTATGACTTGCGATTGTTTTGCTCTCTTTCTGGCTTCACATGATCAAGTAATTGCTGATAACTACGCGGATATACACTGCGAAGTTTTTCTGGCGAATAGCCAAATGCATCAATGACGAACCTATAACTGACTCCCGATATTAGATCGCGTCCGTTTTGGTATGGGAAAACCAATTTTTTGTCAGAACCACTCAAGAATGTTCGGGCCTCGCTTGATGTTAAAAGGAACCCTTGACCACCTAAAGTAACACCTCGATGTGAAAGCCCCTCATTCGCCTTCAGCGCCTTCGCCCCTCCGACATCCGCACCTGTCCGCAGGTTCGCAAAGACCTTCCCCACTTCCATATCGAAATGCACGACGCGGCCTTCGTCTTCGGTCTCGCCTTTCACCTCATCTGCAATGGTCAGCAACCGTCCCTCATGACGACCAAGCTGTGCCACGGTCATGGCAATGCGCACGGCAGCGCCTTGGGCGGCGTCCACCCAAGGGTGATCGGGGATGGCGTAGATCAGCGACAGGGGTTTCTTGGTATCGCTCAGGTGCGGTTCCAGCACACGGCGGTTGAACGTCTGGCGCAGGGAATTGGTTGTGATAAACCCAAAGCGCCGCGTGCCCTTGCCCGTCTTGGCGGCATACCCACGCGCAGCCAGCGCTGCTTTTTCCCACCAGAACATCACAAAATCCGCAGATTGCGGCATCTTTTTATAGGCGGCCCACAGCGCCTCGGCATAGCCATCGCCCAAGGCATCGCGCATCCGTGACGCGCCAATAAACGGCGGATTGCCAACGATGAAATCCGCCTCGGGCCATTTGGCGGCGGTGGGTTTGGTGTAGTCATAGACCTGCACCCGCGCGGTCTCGTCAGGGACTTGTTCGCCCGTGACGGGATGGGTTTTGGTGGTGATGCCATCCCAACGGGTGACGGGCGTGCCATCCTCGGCCATGCGCGGGGATTTGGCACCGTAGGTCAGCACCGCATCGCGGTTCTCGATATTGTGAAAGTCTTTCAGCACAGGTTCCGCAGGGGCGGCCTTGCCATAGGTGCGAAAGTGCCATTGCAGATAGCCGATCCACAGCACCAATTCGGCCACACGCGCAGCCCAAGGGTTCAATTCGATCCCCAGAAAGTTGTGCGGATCAACGGTAAAGCCTGCCATGGCCGGGTTGATCTCATCATCGCCAAGCTCGTCCAGAAGGGCCGTGACCTCGCCTTCCAGCCGTTTCATCAATTCCAGCGCCACATAAAGGAAGTTGCCAGAGCCACAGGCAGGGTCCAGCACGCGGGTGTCCACCAGTTTGCGATGAAAGCGGCGCACCTTGTCCAGCGCCTGATGTGTCTGGCCATCCTTGGCAAGCGTATAGGCCGAGGTGCGGGCCGCTTCCCAATCCTTGCGCAGCGGTTCAATGATAGTAGGCACCACAAGCCGTTCGACATAGGCGCGCGGCGTATAATGCGCGCCAAGTTTATGGCGTTGCCGTTTGTCCAAGGCGCGTTCCAGCAAAGTGCCAAAGATCGCAGGTTCCACGAATTGCCAGTCCTTACGGGCCGCCCCGATCAACAGGGCAATCTGCGCACTATCAAGGGGCAGCGCCTCTGCATCCGCAAACAAACCGCCGTTGAATTTGAGAACCTTTGCTTTCAAGATCGGGGAAAACTTGGCGCCTGTGTTCATATCCCGCCAAAGAGACTCCAAAGCAGGCGCCACATGTTCAGGGCTGGCCTGCATTTCGATCAACAGGTTCGTGAAACTCTCACGCTGGATCAGGTCTACGTCCTCGGCAAACATCGAAAACAGGCAGCGCATAAGGAAGGCTGCAACCTTGTCGGGTGCGTGTCCCGAAGCCTCAAACGATTTACCAAGGCGGGCCAGTTGTTCCGATATTTCACGCGTGACGCGCGCGGCAGTTTTGGACGGATCAAGACTTTGGGGATCGGTCCAAATGGCGCGCAAACGGTCTTGGATCTTTTCGTCGGCAAGATCATCTATGAATATGCGAAACGAATTGCCATCTGGAAACTGTGTGTAGCCGTGCCCCTGCCCCGAAAAGTCGGAATAAACTTCGATCACATAGCCCACATCGCAAACAATAAGGAACGGTGGCCACCCGTCATCGCGCGCAATTAAACGCGCATACCCATCGGCCTGCGCACGGGCCTTATCCATCATTTTGTCCCAAGCGCGCGTGCCCCGCACCCCATGCCCTGTGCGTGTGACCTTGGGCATATCTGGTAGGGTCAGTTGATCGGTTTCGCCTGACCGCTTTTGCGTGCCTTGTTTTGTTTCAAGGATAAATGACCCTTTTTTGTAAAGGTCGATGAACTTACTACTTTGATCACCTGCTATTCCCGACTTGACCCCCCGCTCAAACCTATAATGGTCGTTTTCGTTCGTGTCCGTCACGGGCAAAGGTTTGGGCACGCCCAAGACCTCGGTAAGCTCACTCAAAAACATTTGGTAGTTGGCGCGTTCACTGCCCCCCGAGACTTTCCACTTTTCGATAAAACTTGAAATCTCAGACATTGGGCGCTCACATCATTACAACTTTACGATGCAGAATTGAGCAAATCAGCGCAATCGTAAAATCGAGCCTTCTCGGCACCTCACCGAAATGGGCTACATCCCCGACTGAGGCTACATAGCATCAGCCCCGTTCAGGCAACTTACGGGAATCAATCGATTGGCAGTCGCAATAGCGCAACACCCCTAAATCGGCTTCCTATAGGGTTCCTAGAATTTCACGCAACTCGAACGTGTTTTTTCGAAACGGTCAAGTCATTGATTTTATTGGTGAAATGGTGCCCCCACACGGACTCGAACCGCGGACCTACTGATTACAAATCAGTTGCTCTACCAGCTGAGCTATAGGGGCACTAAGCGGCGAAATAGACCGTAGCATTGCGCCGCGCAAGACCCTTTTTTGCGAAATTTGCGGAAAATTGCGCCTCACCCTGCCCCGCGCATCACTCAGGCAATCAAATGCCGTGCAGATGTCTTTAAACGGCCCCATTCCGTTGTCATATCTGCCGTGATAGAAAACAGAGCCCGCGCAGGGCCGCACCAGCGAGCAGACCCAAAAGGGGACGGACATGCAAATCGCGCTTCATATCGGCGCCCATTGCACCGATGAAGACAAGCTCTTGAAATGCCTGTTGAAAAACAAGGCAATCTTGTCGCGTGAAGGCACTGCAGTGCCTGGTCCGGGGCGCTATCGCCGCCTGTTGCGCGAAACAATCCAGAGCTTGAAAGGCGCCCAGCCCTCGCCCGATGCCCGCGAAATCATTCTGGATGCCATCATCGAAGAGGACAATGTCGACCGCCTTGTGATGAGCCACGAAAGCTTTTTATGCGTGCCGCAGCGCGTGTTCGAAGACGGGTTGTTCTACAGCCAGCTCGAAGAAAAACTTGCGGGGTTTGGCAGCATTTTCCAAGGCGACCAGATCGAGATTTTCCTCGCCCTGCGCGACCCCGGCACGCTCATCCCCGATCTTTACGGCAAAGTCGATGACGACAAACGCCCCGAACTTCTGGGCGGCGTTGACCCGCTGACCATCCGCTGGTCACAAATCATCGCCCGCATCCAATCGGTCCTGCCCCACGCCCAGATCACTACTTGGTGCAACGAGGACAGCCCCCTGCTGTGGCTACAACTGATGCGCGAGATCGGCGGGGTGGACCCCACCATCGACCTGCTGAACCCGCACTTCCTGCTGTCCAAGATCATGGAACGCGAAGGCATGGTCCGCTTTCGCGCCTATATCGCCGAAAACCCGCCCACATCCGAAGTGCACCTGCGCCGCATCATGGTGGCGTTCCTCGACAAATACGCGATGGACGACCGCATCGACGTGCCATTCCCGCCCGAACTGGCCCACTGGAGCGAAGACTACATCGACACGCTCTCGGACTTCTACGAAGAAGACGTCTACCAAATCGGGCGCATGCCTGGCGTGAATTTGATCACGCCTTAAATAAAAACTGCGTGAATTTGATCACGCCGTAAACGCAAAGCAGGGGCATGGCCCCCTCGCTTACATCCCTAACGCTTCTTTATACATCTCCAGCACCGCTTCTTCTTCGGCGATGTCATCGGCCTCGCGTTTGCGCAGCGCGATCACCTTGCGCATCACCTTGGTGTCATAGCCGCGGCCCTTGGCCTCTGCCATCACTTCCTTTTGCTGGTCCGCGATGTCTTTCTTCTCGGCCTCAAGCCGTTCAAAACGTTCGATAAACTGGCGCAACTCATCAGCGGTCACACGGTAGCTGTCGGGCTTGCTGTCCATTTCAACGACGTTTCCCATAGCATCTTGCATCACCTGCGCTCCTTCATATCAGCGGTTTTTAAGTTTGTTTTTCAAGGCCCAACACCTACCGCCCGCGCCCCACTCTTGCAAGCGCCGCACGGATGGTTTAGCGCCTCATGCCATGGAAAATGGCTTCCCCTTTGAATGGCTCATCGCCGCTGGCGCGATCATCACCCTGATCGGGGTGATCGGGATTTTCATGTTCATCTCGAAAGTGCGCAAAGCCGCGCGTGCAGGTCTGGACGACGACGCGCTCAAGGCCCGCCTCAGCCAGCTGATGCCGCTCAATCTTGGCGCGTTCTTCATCTCGGCCATCGGTCTGATGATGGTCGTTGCAGGCGTGATCCTAGGATAGCATCCGCAGCAACGCAGGCGACGGAACCCCCGTCACTTCCAAGCCACGGGCGCGTTGAAACGCACGGATCGCGGCCTGAGACTTCGGCCCGATCACCCCGTCCGCGCCGCCCGTGTCAAACCCCGCCGCAGTAAGACCCCTTTGCAAAGCCACGCGGTCGCGCTTGGTCAGCCCGTTGGCATCGGGCGGAAAATCGGCGCGCAGTGGCCCGCCCCCCGCAATGCGGTCGGCCAGATGGCCCACGCCAATCGCATAGGCATCCGAATTGTTATACCGTTTGATCGCCCTGAAATTCGCGGTCGTGGCAAAGCGCGGCCCGCCTGCCTGCGGCTGCAATCCACCGCTGTCGGTTTCACGCCCCCATCGCACACCGCGCTGCCAACCGTTGCGCTGCAAATAGGCGGCTGTGCTGGCCAGCGCATCGCTCGGATCATCGCTCCAGATGTCGCGCCGCCCGTCGCCCGTGTAGTCAACCGCAAACTGCTGGTACGAGGTCGGGATAAACTGCGTGTGACCCATCGCGCCCGCCCATGATCCCACCATGCGGCTGGCGGGAATATCGCCGTTCTGTACGATCCGCAAAGCGGCGATCAACTGCTGTTCAAAAAACCGACCCCGCCGCCCGTCATAGGCCAGCGTGCTAGTGGCACTAACCACCGAGATGTCGCCGCGGCGTTCTCCGAAAAAGCTCTCAAGCCCCCAGATCGCGCAGATAATCTCCGCGTCCACGCCGTAACGCCCTTCCAGATCGCGCAGCAATCCGCGGTGCCGGCCAAAGGCCGCACGGCCCTTGCGCAACCGCTCGTCACTTACTGCGATCGACAAGTAATCTTCCAGACTGCGCTTGAACTCGACCTGATTGCGATCACGCCGCACCACGCCTGGCAAATAGCCCGTGCCCCGAAAACCGCGGCTCAGGGTCTGGGCGCTGATCCCTTGGCCCAAGGCGCGCGCCTGAAACCCGTCAACCCACCGTGCGTAGCCCGCGTTGCGCGTCGGGCGCAGATCGTTGGCCACAGGCGCCGCACGCCCCGCGCGATCATCCGCACCGCCGCAGCCTGCCAAAAGCACCATGCCTGACGCCGCAATCATACCCGTTCCGAAGTGTCGCCTGTTCACCATAATCGCCTACCCTGCACATACCTGTTAACATCATGTAAAGTTTCGGGCGGGGATGCAACGTACGCATTGGTGTCACCCAAGTGTCTGACGCATTGCCATACGCATAGCAGACGCTAGGCCATACATCGATTTTTGCCGCAAAAAAAATTCATAAACAGAAGGTTAAGGCGTGGGCGGCGTCTTTTCTGCGCGGTCAAAAGCCTCCCATCCGTGCCCTTGAAAAAGATCGACGCCCAGCTGTGCTGCCACATGCGCAAAGTCCACATTCACGTAATTATCAACGATCTTCCCATCGACCACTTTCCAAAAATCCATATAGCGGATTTCCACCTTCTTGCCTGTTGGCGCAATGCCCAGAAATTCGCCTGAATGAACGGCCTCCTGCCGCCCGAAGGCCGCGGCCCATTCGCCCATGTAAAGCCGCGCCTCATCAATGCAGACCTTGTCGGAAAACGCTGCCTGAAAGGGCTTTTGCCAGTTGTCCTGAAAGGCTTGCAGCCCCTCTTTCGTGCCACACCCCTGATTGCCCATCCATCTGAAATTACTGGCAAAAAACTCTCCAATGTCGGCAATGCGGTGGTCGTTCAAACCGTCCACCATACCTTCGATGACCGCGCGGGTTTCATCTGTTTTGCTCATGTCGGTATCACGTGTCAGCACGGCTTGTTCAGGGCGGGCACCAGCCATCTCGGGTCTCCTCGATTTGTCTCTGGACAGTGTTACAAATTCCGCGCAAACCTGACTTGCATAGGATTGCAAAGTCAATGACGAAAGGGCAGCGTGGTGGACTTCACAGCCATGAAACAACAGCTTGAACAGCAGCTCAGCGATGTGGCCCAAGGCGCCCCCGTGGCCCTTGCCTACCACCAGGATGCAACATGGTTCGGCGTGCATCCCTTCAATGAAATCAGTGACTTGGACGGCATATCTGATGTGTGGTCCATCTTGCGCAACGCGTTCCCCGATCTCGAGCGCCGCCCCGGTTTGACCGTTGCAGGCCCCAACCTGCCAGACCCGCGCGTCACCACCGCGCGCGCCCCCCATATGGTCGCCTGTATGGGGGTGTTGCAAGGCACATTCACCGCGGATTTGTTGGGCATTCCCGCCACCCACGGCGTCGCCACCATAAGATATTGCGAGGCCCATCACATCGACGGCGACAAGATACGCCACAGCTATATTATGCTGGATTTTCTGGACCTTATGGCCCAAGCAGGCGTCTGGCCACTTGCCCCGTCACTGGGCGCTGAAGGCCAATGGCAACCACCCAAAGGGGGGCACGCCGTCAGGCTGCACGCCACCGATACCGATGCTGGTGCCACCGCCATGCAGACCGTCCTCAAGATGCACGCCGCCTTGGGCGATTTCGACGGGCGCAACCTCGATAGCATGGATCATTCGGCCTATTGGACGGATGATTTTTTGTGGTATGGCCCCGCAGGCATCGGGACAACGCGCGGCCTGTCAGGCTTTCGCGCCCACCATCAAATCCCCTTCCTACGCGCCTTTCCCGACCGCCGCGGCGCAGGTCACTACATCCGCATCGGCGATGGTCCATTTGCCGTCACTGGCGGTTGGCCATCGGTGACGGCAACCCATACCGGCGAATGGCTTGGCATGGCCCCGACGGGGCGTCACATAGACATGCGTGTGATGGATTTTTACCACCTAACCGACGGAAAAATAAGCGAAAACTGGGTTCCGATGGATGTCATTCACATGGCGCTTCAAATGGGTATCGATGTCTTTGCAAAGCTCAAACACCGCCGCGGCACGCCCGATCTTGTGCTCTAGGCACCGTTGAATACGTCAAAACCGTCGGCTGTTTTCAACGCCTCGGCGATCAACGGATCAGGGGCCCAGACCGCGTCTTCTGTGCCGTAGCGTCGAAGTGCTTTGTGCATCAACAACAACCCCTCGATATCCGCGGCTTTCATCGGCCCGCCGCGGTGGTGCGGAAAGCCCAACCCACAGATGGCCGCGATATCCACGTCCAACGGACGCTTGGCGGCCCCCGTTGATACCAACCGCGCCCCTTCTGCCAAAAGGGCTGTCCAGATACGCAACTGAATACGCGGCGCGCTGAACACCCGCGGCTCCAGCCCTTCGTCAGCGCCCAAAACCTTGGCCTGCTCCATCGCGGCCACGTTGGGGACAGGCGCATTGCCCCCGTAGTCGTAAAACCCGCGCCCCGACCGCACGCCACCCCATCCATGCTCGGACAGATGATGCAACAAAGCGCTGGATTGCCCATGCTCGTCCAGCTGGTGCGAAAGGGTCGAAACCCCTTTGATATCAATCAACTGGAATACCCCGAGGGGGAAGCCAAACTCTCGTAACGCGCCATCCACCGCGCTGATATCCGCCCCCCGCATAACCATATGTTCGCCCGCTCGGATGGCTGCGTAAAACAACGACTGGGCAAGTGAAGCACGCGCGCCGAACCCACGCACCAGCGGCATTTGAACCCGTCGCGCCAAGGCACATCCCGTGGCAATCGCGCGGTCCGCGCTGCGTGTGTGGCTTGTCACTTCCCAAAGGTCTGACCGTGGCATACGGTCGGAAATACGGATGGCAATCACATCTTCGGGGCGGCCAGACATTTCCGCCAAAGCCGCCAGATCAAAGGCTTCGGTGGTCGTCGCCAACACCGCGTCTTTCTTGCACCGCGCCCCGAGAACGCGGAACAACCCTTCTTTCAAGGCGCGGTCTTCCTTGACCGTTTCGATCACCACATCGGCCTGCGCCAAATCACCCAGATCAGACGACGGTGTTAACAGCGCAAACCCATTTGCGTTACCACTTTTGACCAGTTGTTTTTCAATAAACCCAAGCCCCGCAGTGCGCGTGGCCTCGTCCTGATCCAAAAGCGTGACGGGTATATTTTTTTGCAAAAACCGAATGGCCAGTCGGCAGCCGGCAGAGCTGGCCCCGACCACCCCGACCTGCGCCACGGGTTGCGCGGTTGTGCCCTTGGCCACGCCCGACCGCGCGGCACGGCGCGTGGCCGTATACACATATCGCATCGCCTGACTGCTATGAGAGGTGCGCAAGTTCTCAAACCGATCCGCTTCGGCCGCGATACCAGCTTCAAAAGGCAAAAGGGCGGCCCCTTCGATCAGGTCAGCCAAAACCTCAGGCGGTGCGCCGTCCAATACATCGGCAAGGCTGCGAATGCTTTTCAACTCGGCACTAAACGCATCGAAGGGGACAAACCGCTGTCTTTGATCGCGGGTGCGGCGCAGGTCTGATGGGCCAAGGGCGCGTGCAACGTCCATCGCCGACCCGACCAAATCCCCCGTCGCCAGCGTATCGATCAACCCGCGTTCCTTGGCTGTCTGGGCCTGCATTGGCACGCCCGACACCATCAAATCAAAAGCGGCACGCGCCCCGATCAGACGCGGCAACCGCTGTGTTGCGCCGCCACTTGGGATAAGGCCCAAACTGGCCTCGGAAAACGCAAATCGGGCATCTGAAGCCGCCACGCGGTGATGTGCCGCCAAGGCAATTTCCAGCCCCGCCCCAAGGACCGTTCCGTGCAAAGCGACCACAACAGGCTTTGTCATCTGTTCGATCACATCGCAGAGGTGGGCCAGCGTGGGTGCGCCTTGGGGATGGCGATAGTCACGAATATCGGTGCCCGCAGAAAATGTGTTGCCTTTGGAAGAGATCAGAACCTGCGTAACCGCCGGATCACCACCCGCCTGTGCAAGCGCCGCAATCAAAGCCGCGCGCATCTTTTTCGTGATTGCATTCACCGGGGGATGGGAAAGCTGAATGTGCCGCACGCCATCTTGGGTCGTTGTCTGGATTACTTTGCTCATCTGCTCTTGCGCGCCTGCGCGCCCCCGTTTGTGCGGTGGTGTTACGCACAGTTTGCAGCCAAGAGAAAATATAAGCAATAAGGATGGCACGGGGCGGCAAGGTGCATTACATTCCCATTACTGAATTTAGCGCCGCGCCCGAGCAAGCGCCTGATATGTAAAGGTTCCAAGCGATGATGACGCCAGATGTGACGCCTTTTTTCGACACGGCAACCAACACCGTGTCCTATGTTGTCAAAGACCCGAATGGCCGCGCGGCCTGTATCATCGATAGCGTGCTGGATTTTGACTATGCCGCAGGACGCACCGACACAAAATCGGCCGACACAATTATCTCGCATGTCAAACAACACGACCTTGATATTCAATGGATTTTGGAAACCCATGTCCATGCAGATCACCTGTCTGCCGCCCCCTATTTGCAAGACGCCCTTGGTGGGAAAATCGGGATCGGCCACAACATCAAGCTGGTGCAGGATACTTTTGGAAAGGTCTTTAACGAAGGCACCGAATTTCAGCGCGATGGGTCGCAATTCGATCAGCTGTTTGAACATGGCGATAGCATCATGATCGGGCAACTGCGGGTCGATGTGTTGCACACACCCGGTCATACGCCCGCCTGTTTGACCTATGTGATGGGGGATGCGGCCTTTGTGGGCGACACGTTGTTTATGCCTGATTTTGGCACCGCACGGTGCGACTTCCCCGGTGGGTCTGCCAAAGATCTCTACGCCTCTATCCAGCGGATTCTAAGCCTGCCAGATGACACGCGTATCTTTGTGGGTCACGATTACAAGGCACCGGGACGCGATGAATTTGCTTGGGAAAGCACCGTGGGCGAGCAAAAGGCAAAGAACATCCACCTGTCGCAAACAAAAGCGGCCGAGGATTTCGTCGAGATGCGGGAAGCCCGCGATGCCACGTTGCCCATGCCGCGGCTGATTGTGCCGTCATTGCAGGTCAATATGCGCGCAGGGCATATGCCAGAACCCGATCAGGACGGTGATGTCTTTCTGAAGGTTCCGCTCAACAAACTCTAAAGGACAGCACATGCACATGGATTGGATATACGGGCTGCTTGGTGGGCTGATGATCGGCTGCGCGGGTGCCGTTTTTCTACTGGTCAACGGACGGGTTATGGGGGCCAGCGGAATTGCTGGCAGTTTGGTCGACGGCAGTGCGGGCAAAGCGAAGGGCGAGCGTTTGGCCTTTGTGATCGGCCTTATCGCGGTTCCTGCTGTTATTGTTTTGCTGCGTGGCGGGGCATCCACCTATGCCACCACCAATCTCGCTGTGCTGGTCGCCGCAGGCTTGTGTGTGGGCGTTGGGACACGTCTGGCCAATGGGTGCACATCTGGACACGGTGTTTGCGGCATATCGCGGCTTTCGATGCGCGGGATTGTTGCCACGCTGATCTACATTGGGGCGGGCGGTGTCACCGTGGCCATCCTGCGAATGATGGGGGCGCTGTGATGATACGTTTGGTGTTTGCGGTTTTGGCTGGCGGATTGTTTGGGGCCGGATTGTTGGTTTCGGGCATGACCGATACGCGCAAGGTTCAGGGCTGGCTTGATCTTTTTGGCAATTGGGATCCGACGCTGGCGTTTGTCATGGGGGGCGCGATTGTGCCAATGGCGGCTGCCTGGCTGCTGTCCAAGGGCCGCACCCCTTCTTTGGGCGGCACGTTCCCCGCAGCTGCACCAACGGTGTTTGACCGCCCCTTCGTTATGGGCTCGGTTTTGTTTGGCGTGGGGTGGGGGTTGGCGGGGCTATGTCCTGGACCCGCTTTGGCATCGCTCAGCTTCGGCGGCACAAGCGGATTGGTCTTTTTTGCAGCCCTTGTCGCGGGCTTCGCCGTGGCGCCACCTGTGCGGCGCACGCTGGACGGCCCCGCAAAAGCGGCTTAACAAGCACCATGGACATTCGACAGCTTACCCCCGACTTTTCCGTTGCGCCGCAAATCGAGCCCCAAGACATGGCCGACATCGCAGCGCTTGGCTACAAAACTGTGATTTGCAATCGCCCCGATGCCGAAAACCCGCCCTCTCACAGTGCGGAGGTTATGGCACAAGAAGCCAAGGCGCATGGGCTTACCTTTCTGGTTAATCAGTTTCCAACGCCGATGTTGTCGATGGAGCATGTGACAGCGCAGCGGGGGCTTTTGGATCAGGCCGAAGGGCCGATCTTGGCCTATTGCGCGTCTGGCACGCGGTCCACTATGGTTTGGGCCTTGTCGGTCGCGGGACAAATGCCCACCGACGATATCATCGCAGCCGCGGCGCGCGGCGGATATGCCTTGGACGGGATGCGCGGGCAGATCGATGCGTTGGCCAGCGGTAACTAGTCGGCAGCGACACTCTCAGGCGTAGGGCTGGCTGACCGCGCAGAGACGACATTCAGGTCCTTGTCGCGGTGCAAGCGAATAGCCTTTTGCCCATCCAGCATACCCAGATCTGCAGTGCCAATCAGCCCGCCTGTGACCGAACGAACCTCCAGCGACTGGGGCGCGTGGCGCGGAATTGGGACATGGCTTCCCACCTCCAAGGCCCTGAGTTTTGACAAAGGCCAGCTGACGCGATGCAACACAACGGACAGTTCGACATGCGCGTCCTGCAACGGCTCTGACAAGGTTTGCCGTGCAGTGATCGGCACGTCTTGGGTTGGGTCGGGTTGGGCCACGGGCATGACAAGGGTAAGCTGCCCTTCGCCTTGCCCGCCTGCAATGCTTAGGCCATATCGGTGAACGCAAAAGTCGCCCGCTGGCAATCGCAAGGAGATCATCCGCGGCGAGGCAAGCATATCTTGGGCCGAATATCCTTCGGCACCAAGCGCAGTTGGGCCCAACGCAAACAAGCTGTTGAGAAAAGGCGCCACAAGCCGCGCATCAGTGAGTGTTGCAGGCCGATCATCAGGCGCTCCACCTGTGGTTTTCGATATCGTGGCTTGCTGAACAAGCGCTGTCTGCAAAGCCGCGTCCAGAACGGCGAAGCCCTGCCCTTTTGTCAGGTGCACCAATTCAATCAAAAGCGGTGTCCCTTGGATGTCGGACACGGCTTGATCAAGCGTCATCGTTTCGGATTTCGCCTGCGATACCTCAAGCATCAGGCCGTAGGTTTGGTCTGCGGCTTTCGCCACCGCCCGTCGAACCAGTGAGGTGGTATCAGCCTGTTGGGCTGTGCCATCTTTGCGCAGCTTTTTGGCCAACACAGACGGCGTTGTTGGTTGCCCGCTCAAACGATCAACCACGGGGCCGCTGACCTGATTTGGATGTTTCTGACTTGCTTTGCCATGCGGCCTGACTAGCGCGAAATTCCTAACGAAGGCTTATCGCGCGGGCCAAAAAGCCGTTTATTGTGCCGCCAAAGCAAGCGCTTTTGGAACGGTTACGCGAAATGCAGCGCCGTCATGGCCTGGCAAATAGCGAATGGTCCCGCCGAGTTTCGAGACAATTTCTCGACAAATTGCCAATCCCAAACCTGCACCCCCCGCCCTTTGATGATCTGACAGACGCGAGAACTTTTCAAAGATCACCGCTTGTTGCGGGCTATCAATGCCGCTGCCGTTGTCGATGAAATCAACAATCACATCGGCCCCGACCTGGCTGACCTCGATATGCAAAACGGGGGCGTCGGCATCGCAGTATTTTTGGGCATTTGCGATCAAATTGATAAAGACTTGCGACAGGCGATCGACATCCGTCTGAACCTTTATGCGCTCGGCGATCCTACGGCGTTTGATATCCAGCTTGGTGTCTTTTTTGGCCACCGCGGCAATCGAGCGATCCAGTATATCGCCAATCGCGTCCACTTCGATATTCAGCGAAACCTGCCCATTTTCGAGCACGGCAAGATCAAGCAAATCATCGAGCAATCGCGTTAGTCTGCGCGCCTCATCATGGATGATGCTTGAGTAGCGTTTTTGCTCAAAGACACTCAACTCCCCTTCACGCAAGATTTCCGAAAACGCCCGGATCGAGGTCATCGGCGTGCGCAATTCATGGCTGATCTGGCTCAGGAATGCGTCTTTTTGCACGGAAAGGGCTGTTAGTTTTTGGTTGGCGTCGCGCAGTTGGCGCGCGGTGCGTTCCAGCTCGGTCGATTTGATTTCCAGCTGGTTGGAATATTCCATCATCTGTGCTGTTTCATCGGCCACAGCGATAAGGTCTTCGACCGATACAGAGCTGCCACCGACAATCTGGGCCATCATCGCATGGGCAGTCGCAGCACCAACCGAACCAGCCAAACGCTTTTCGAGTGTTTCGATAAACGCCGGCGTGATGTCGGGCAGATAACCGTCTTTGCCTTGCGTTTGCGCTTGCGCCGCAAAAAGCCTTTGCGTTTCGCGGCCACCGATGATGCGCTGCGCCATCACCAACAGGTCTTCTGCTTCGGCGCGGCTCTGGCTCCATCCTTTGGGGCTGGATTGCTGGTCAAATGCGTTCACAAATTCCACACTTTGCAATCGCTCCAGAGGTGTCGGGAATGAACTGACCGAGCCGATGATATATGCCAAAGTGTTCAGCAGCATGGTCCAGAAAATGGCATGAACCAGCGGATCCAGCGCGGTGACGCCAAGCAAGGCTTCGGGACGCAACATCGCAAGGCCGAACAATCCGTTGTCCATAATCGGCCCGAACCATGCGCTCTGGCCTGCCAGATTTGGCAAAAGCAGTGTAAATGCCCACAGTGTAAATCCGGTGATCAGGCCTGCGGCGGCGCCCGTGCGTGTTCCGCCCCGCCAAAAAAGCGCCCCAAGCAAAGCAGGCAACACCTGTGCGACACCTGCAAAGGAGATCAGCCCAATCGCAGACAGCGCGCGGCTGCCCCCCGATACAGAGTAATACAGATAGCCAAGCGTGAGGATCGCCACGATTGCCACCCTGCGCGAAAACAACACGACGTTGCGCACGTCCCCCGAAATCGTTGCGCCGTCCCCTGCTCTGCTGCGCAAATACAGCGGCATTACAATGTTATTGGACACCATCGTCGCAAGGGCCAAGGCCGCAACGATCACCATTGATGTGGCAGAAGAGAACCCGCCCAGAAAAGACAACAATGCCAGCCCGTCCGCGCCCTGGCTGAGCGGGACGGTTAGAACAAAAAGGTCAGGGTTTGCATCGGCAGGTAAAAGCTCAAGCCCGACCACGGCGATTGGAATGACAAACAAGCTCATCGCACCGAGGTAGAGAGGGAAGGCCCAACTGGCCATTTCAAGGTTTTTCTCGTCCTCGTTTTCAACGACCGTCACATGAAACATGCGCGGCAGACATATAAAGGCAGCGGCGGCAAGGAATGTCAGACCCATCCAACGGCTGCCATCCACATCAAATTGTGAAATCGCTGAGGCATCAATACGTTGCTGGATGTCGGCGGGGCCGTCGGCCACAAACCAGACCACAAAAACACCAACCGAAATAAGCGCAAAAAGTTTGACGATGGCCTCGATTGCGATGGCGGTGACAACCCCGTGGTGGCGTTCGTTCACATCCAGATTTCGCGTGCCGAAAAGGATCGTGAACAGCGCCAAACCTGCCGCGACCCAAAGTGCGGTATTGCGCACACCGCCCCCCGATGCCGCAGGCGACACTTGATTGAACGCTTCAAACGACAAGGTGACCGACTGCAGCTGCAAAGCGATGTATGGTGTTGTTCCGACCACTGCCAGAATGGTGACAATCGCGCCCACCAAATTTGACTTGCCATAGCGCGACGAAAGTAAATCAGCGATTGATGTGATCCGTTGTGCTTTTCCGATGCGCACCAACTTGCGCAAGATCCACCACCACCCCACGACAACAAGGGTCGGTCCGAGGTAGATGGTGATAAACTCAAGCCCCGATCGCGCGGCAAAGCCGACCGCGCCATAGAAGGTCCACGCCGTGCAATAGACCGACAGCGACAGCGTATAAATCAACGGGCTGCGCAGCCATGTCGAGCGGCCCGCCTCTGCGCGCCTGTCGGCCCAGAATGCCACCGCAAACAGCAAGACCACATAGGCCAGCGACACAACCAACAAGATGTTGGCGTTGATCATTGTGTGGGATCCTGCGGGTTGGTCCAGCTATCGCTTTCAGGGGGCGCCGCTGATTTGCCACGCAGCCGTGTTAGCACCAGAAGGCCAATAACCAGCCCGCCCCATACGCAAAAAATATAAAGACCCGTGATAGATGTCAGCGCAGGCTCTTGGCGGCTTCCCCACAGCAAAGGCAGCAAAAACAGGATGACGCCAAGGATTGGAAGCATTTTGATGGCGTCGCCGATGCGGCGACGACGATAGGTGTTACGCTCCAAAAACAGCAATTTTGCTGGCGGTTTCATCAGGTTTCCCTTGCTCGGCTTGTTGGGGATTTTAGGCGTGATTACCGGTTTGTCGCAACAACGCATTTATAGCTTGCCGAACATCATCATTCGCAAAGGGCTTTGTCATAAAACGTGACGCGCCTGCATCAATAGCCATATCGCGGTCCTTTTTCTGTCCGCGCGCCGTCAGCATCAAAACAGGTGTCTGTGGCGCAAAGTCCGAAGCCCGCAGGTCAGCCAGAATATCAAAACCCGAGCGATTGGGCAGCATCACATCCAAGACGATGATATCAGGGCCGTAGTCCTTGATCGCATCCAACGCTGTCAGCCCGTCCGAATGGGTGCGCACGTCATGGCCATCGCGGGCCAGCACAAAGGTCAACGCCTCCGAAATATTCGGCTCGTCTTCGATAAGAAGCACCTTGGCTTGCACACCCGTCATATTTTTGGTCCCTCGCCCTTATGCCCAAGATGCAGGTTTTCAAACCGCACAGTTTTCAGTCAACTTGGCGTTATAGCTGGCAAGTTTGGTTCAATATGCTGCATCTGTCAAAGCCCATCATCTGGAGCAGAGCTGCGCAACGATCCAAGCACCGATGGCTCACGCCGCGCAGGGCAATCGGAAATTGCACAGACACGGCAGGTGGCACCGACCAGCTGCGGTGTTGATTGCACTTCGCCTGATTGCGCATACCGAACCAGCATCACCGCTTCGTAGACACAGGCGCGTTCAAAACTGGCGGGGATCACCTCTGTCGTCGCGGTATAGGCAATCAGGGCCGGGCGACCCTGCCCGTCTTGCTGGATCAGGCTTTTGATGGGCATCCCCATACGCGACCAACTGGCATAGACGGGCCAAAGCGAACACGCCGACCCAATGCGCGGAACATCAAACCCCTTAATCGGTTTACGCGCCACCAGCGCGCCCGCCGCATCGCATTGGACCAAGCCGATGGGTTGGCCAACGACCTCTTGGGGCAAATACGACAATCGTTGTAGAACATTCGCAAGTGGCTGACCGATATGTCTGGCATATGACACAGGGTCCGCCAGAACCGACGAGACATCGGCAAACGCAGCCATCGGCATGCTTTGCGCCAAGGACAGATAGCGTTCAAGATTTGATCGCAGTATTGCCCTTGCCGCATCAGAGCTGAGCGCCGCCTGCCCAACGATAGCGGCGACCGTTTCGGCGTTTGCATCTGGGCTTTCCAGTGCAGAGAAGTGATATTCGGCCGCCTGTAGGGCGCCAAAGCAGTCCTCAAGCGGCGTGCCCGCATTGGCCGTCTCGCCTGATGTGCCCTCAAGATAGCTCGCCAAGGACTGGGCGCTTTCGGCAAGACGTCGGCTATCGTTGAAAATGTTTTGCTGAAATCGCTTTTGCCAGTCAGGTTCAATGGGTTCATCACTGCTCAGGATCGAACTGGACGACCGGATCGAGGTGACGCTGGAAATCACTTCGTGCAATGCATCGGTGAGAAAAGGGTCATGGGCCAGACGGTCCGTGAGCGTGTTGACAGAGTGCTCCAACTGCGTGATGCGTGCTCTCTGGTCGGCGATCAGGCGTGCCCAATCGGGATAGCGGCTTGCCACATCCTCGGCCGATGCAGCACTTGCATCAAATCCGGGTGCTTCGGCTGCCGCTGTTTGAATGGCCTCGATGACCGATCGTTCGGCCCCTTCTGCAAGGCTGCTGGCCTCGACCCCAAGGACGCGTGCGATATCGGCCAGCACTTTGCCTGCGATTCTGCGGCGATTATGCTCGATTAAGTTGAGGTAGGAGGCCGAAATACCCGCGTCTCGGGCCAAATCTGCCTGACGCATCTTCTGGGCAAGACGGTGTTCGCGGATGCGGGTTCCTGTGAGAGCGGACGCGGGCATGGCAATTCCTTAAAGATTCCAATTACTTTCTGCAGATGCGAGAAAATGAATTTACAATCTATACACGCGCAGTGTGATTTTGTTTACAAAAAAATTCATATGTTTGAAGCATTTGTTGCTTTGTTTTCATCCCCCCGCAATGCTGACGTCAGCACAAATAGTGCCGACGTAAATCCGGTTGACTGAGGAGGACGCCAGATTTTCGTGATAAAACCCTAGGGAGGACTTCAATGTCTAAAATGAATCTGACACGCCGTGGCGTGATCAAAACAGGTGCAGTTGCTGGTGCCGGTCTTGCGGTTCCGACATATCTGTCGGCTGCAAACCACGCAGGCTACACAAACGCACCACAAGGCGACACTGTAACACTTGGCTTCAACGTGCCACAGACTGGCCCATATGCGGACGAAGGTGCAGACGAGTTGCGCGCGTTCGAATTGGCTGTCGAACACCTGAACGGTGAAGGCGACGGCGGCATGATGCCAACGTTTACGTCCAAAGCTCTCAAAGGCAACGGTATCCTTGGCAAGAAAGTCGTCTACGTCACAGGTGACACACAGACGAAATCAGACGCAGCCCGTGCGTCGGCCAAGTCGATGATCGAAAAAGACGGTGCGGTCATGATTTCGGGCGGCTCGTCGTCCGGTGTGGCTGTTGCTGTTCAGGCGCTGTGCCAAGAGGCAGGCGTTATCTTTATGGCGGGTCTGACCCACTCCAACGACACCACGGGTAAAGACAAGCGGGCCAATGGCTTCCGTCACTTCTTCAACTCGTACATGTCGGGTGCTGCCCTTGCGCCGGTTCTGGCTGCAAACTACGGCACAGACCGTAAAGCCTATCACCTGACAGCGGACTACAACTGGGGTTATACCACAGAAGAAGCCGTCCGTTCGTCAACCGAAGCAATGGGTTGGGAAACTGTGAACGCCGTGAAAACGCCGCTGACACAGACTGACTTCTCGTCCTACATCGCGCCTGTTCTTCAGTCGGGCGCCGACACGCTGGTTCTGAACCACTACGGCGGCAACATGGTGAACTCGCTGACAAACGCGGTCCAGTTCGGTCTGCGTGACAAGCAAGTGAACGGCAAAGACTTCCAGATCGTTGTGCCACTTTACTCGCGCCTGATGGCGAAGGGTGCTGGTGCAAACGTTGCAGGTATCTTTGGTTCGACAAACTGGCACTGGTCGCTGCAAGACGAAGGCTCCAAAGCGTTTGTTAAATCCTTCGGCACCAAATACGGCTTCCCACCAAGCCAGGCGGCGCACACATGCTACGTGCAGACCCTGCTTTATGCGGATGCTTGTGAACGTGCTGGCACATTCAACCCATGTGGCGTTGTCGAAGCACTTGAAGGCTTTGAATTCGACGGTCTGGGCAATGGTAAAACACTTTACCGCGCCGAAGATCACCAGTGCTTCAAAGACGTGCTGGTTGTGAAGGGCAAAGAAAACCCGACATCCGAGTTCGACCTTCTTGAGATCGTTGAAGTCACACCTGTTGATCAGGTCACATACGCACCAGATCACCCCCAATTCTCGGGCGGTGCATTGGGCACATGTAACCCGGGCGCGTAAATCGCCCAGGCGTGGGGCGGGCTTTGGTCTGCCCCACTTGCACTTCATACGACATTCAAAAGCCGTCACCGCACATACCCGACCTAAAGGGGTCCGTGTAATCGGCTTATGCACCAGCCAACACCAGCATCGGTAAGGGACAATGGAAGCAATCATCCTTCAAATTCTGAACGGGTTAGACAAGGGCTCCGCATATGCGTTGATTGCCCTGGGTCTGACCTTGATCTTCGGCACGCTTGGCGTGGTAAACTTCGCGCATGGCGCCTTGTTCATGATGGGCGCCTTTTGTGCGGTTACCTTCTCGAACTTGCTGACCCTGTCCTATCAATCGCCCGAGCCCACGGGGACAGACTTCTTGGGCAACCCAAGCTATGATGATCTGTTCTATGTGCAACAATGGTTCGGCGAAGCGGCGGGTGCGTGGATGATGGACTGGGCGGTGCCTCTATCCATCCTCTTTGCCATACCGGTCATGATTTCCATCGGTGTGATTATGGAACGCGGCCTGATCAAGCACTTCTACAAGCGTCCCCATGCCGACCAGATCCTTGTGACATTCGGTCTGGCCATCGTTCTTCAGGAAGTCATCAAGTATTACTATGGCGCAAACCCAATCCCGACCCCTGCCCCTGAGGTCTTTCGCGGATCGTTCGATTTTGGGGCAGCACTTGGATTTGACCCCAACGTGATCATCTATCCTTACTGGCGCCTGGTCTACTTCGGCTTTGCAGCCATCATCATTGCTGCTGTCTTTGCCTTCTTGCAGTTCACCACCTTTGGTATGGTTGTGCGCGCAGGTATGGCGGACCGCGAAACCGTTGGTCTGCTTGGCATCAACATCGACCGCCGCTTCACCATCATGTTCGGCATTGCGGCCGCGGTCGCGGGTTTGGCTGGCGTGATGTATACGCCCATCAACTCGCCCAACTATCATATGGGCATGGACTTTCTTGTGCTGTCGTTTGTCGTGGTTGTTGTGGGCGGTATGGGCAGTTTGCCTGGCGCGGTTTTGGCGGGCTTCCTGCTTGGTATCCTTGAAAGCCTGGCATCCATGTCAGCCGTGATCGACCTGATCCCCGGTATTAACCAAGTGATCATCTATCTGGTCGCAATCATCATTCTGTTGACACGTCCACGTGGCCTTATGGGTCGCAAAGGCGTGATGGAGGAATAAGCCATGTTCGGTTTGGAAAAGAAAGACCTACGTCTACTGATGTTCGTGGCGGGCCTGACACTGTTGGCACCGTTCCTTCTCAACCCTTTCCCCGAAGGCAGTGCGATGGCACAGTTCAACGCGGGTTACCCTGATCTGATGCAACGCTTCGTGATCTTTGGTATCTTTGCAATCGGGTTCAATATCCTCTTCGGCCTGACAGGGTATCTGTCGTTCGGGCACGCCGCGTTTCTGGGTGTGGGCAGCTATTCCGCGATGTGGATGTTCAAGCTGTTCGGGATGAATGTCATTCCAGCCTTGGGGCTTGCGATTGCCATGTCTGGCCTGTTTGCGATTGTGATCGGCTACGTCAGTTTGCGGCGATCCGGGATTTACTTTTCGATCCTGACACTGGCCTTTGCCATGATGTCCTACGCCCTTGCCTATTCGGTGCTGGCCACGGATATGGACGGTCCTGACAAACAGGGCCTTTTGCAAAAGGGTCTGACAGGTGGTGAAACAGGTCTGCAACTGACGCTGCAAGACCCCCGTATTCTGGGCGCGCAAACTACAGAGAGCGGCAACATCCCTGTCCCAAGCCTTTTCGGCGTGGAGATGCGCAGCGCGACCGAACTGAACCTGGGCGATTGGGTTTTCACCTTCTCGGCAGGCTACTATTTCAGCGGCGTTATCATGTTGCTGGCCTTCTACCTGTCAATCCGCATCTTCCGTTCGCCGTTTGGCATGATGCTGCGGGCGGTCAAATCGAACCAGCAACGTCTGACCTATACTGGCCTGAACCCCAAACCCTATACCCTTGCGGCTTTTGTCATCTCGGGCATGTATGCGGGGCTTGCGGGCGGCCTGATGGCGGCAATGGATCCTTTGGCTGGCCCTGAACGGATGTTCTGGACCGCATCTGGTGAAGTTGTCTTGATGACGATCCTTGGCGGTGCAGGCACCTTGATTGGTCCGGTGTTGGGCGCGGGTGCGATCAAATACATGGAAAACATCCTGTCCAAGATCAACTCGGACATCCTTCACACATGGTTTGCTTTCCTGCCCGATGGTCTGGAAAATCTGATCGTGGGGATGATCTACCCCTTTATCGGCAAAGGCTGGCACCTGACGCTTGGCATTATCTTTATGCTGGTCGTTATCTTCCTGCCGGGCGGACTTGTCGAAGGCAGCCAGCGCATCGGACGTATGTTCAAGCGCAAGCAAGCCGACGACGATAAACCAACTGCAACCACCGAACCTGCGGAATAAGGAGCAACCACCATGGGTATTCTTGAAGTCAAAGGTGTCGGTAAACGCTTCGGCGGCTTGCAGGCATTGGGTGACGTTAACCTGAGCGTGGCAGAAAACAGCTGCCACGCGATCATCGGGCCAAACGGGGCCGGTAAATCCACATTGTTGAACTGTCTCATCGGCAAGCTGATCCCCGATACGGGGTCGGTCACCTTTGAAGGTCAATCAGTCTTGGGGCGCAGCCCACACGAGATTAACCAAATGGGCATCAGCCGCGTGTTCCAGACACCTGAAATCTTTGCCGATCTGTCGGTGTTGGAAAACATGCTGATCCCCTGCTTTGCAAAGCGCGATGGCTCGTTCGAACTGAACGCCATTTCTGCGGTGCGCAACCAAAAGGATGTGCAGGACAAAGCGATGCACATGCTTGAGGACATGAACTTGGCTGACAAGCGGCACATGCATGCAGCCTCGATGTCGCGCGGTGACAAACGCCGCCTCGAGATCGCGATGTGTTTGGCCCAAGAGCCCCGCTTGCTGCTGCTCGACGAACCCACAGCAGGCATGGCGCGCGCCGATACCAACAACACCATCGACCTGCTCAAACAGATCAAGGAAGAGCGCGACATCACAATCGCGATCATCGAACACGACATGCATGTTGTGTTCAGCCTTGCAGACCGGATCACCGTTCTGGCCCAAGGCACCCCACTGGTCGAAGACACGCCCGACAAGATCAAGGGCCACCCCAAGGTGCGCGAAGCGTATCTGGGCGAAAGCGCTGATTAAAGGATTGATGATATGAACGTGAAACCCGATTTCGGCAAAAACGCCAACCACGCCCAAACCGCCCCCGCCTTTCTGTCTGTATGGGATATGCATGCCTACTACGGCGAAAGCTACATCGTCCAAGGCGTCAGCTTTAACGTCCACGAAGGCGAGATCCTCGCCCTTTTGGGGCGCAATGGCGCTGGCAAAACATCCACCCTGCGCTCAATCGCGCGGATCGGTGATCCGCAGGTAACAAAAGGCGAGATCTGGCTGGATCACCAGCCACTTCACAATATGTCCAGCCACGAAGCGGCCTCTGTCGGTTTGGGACTTGTTCCCGAGGACCGCCGTATCATCCAAGGCCTGACCGTTGAAGAAAACATCACGCTGGCGCAAATTGCTCCCCCTATCGGATGGTCGCACGAACGTCTTTACGAGTTGTTCCCACGTCTGGGCGAACGCCGCAAACAGGAAGGCACAACCCTGTCAGGTGGTGAACAACAAATGCTGGCCATCGCACGTGCACTGGCCCGCGACATCAAGGTTTTGCTGCTCGACGAACCCTACGAAGGGCTGGCGCCTGTCATCGTGGACGAAATCGAAAAGACGCTGATCCATATCAAAGAACAGGGCATGACAACCGTGTTGGTCGAGCAAAACGCAGTACGTGCTTTGGAATTGGCCGACCGTGCTGTGATCCTCGACACCGGGGGCATTGTCTTTGACGGCACCGCCGCCGAGGTTCTGGACAACGCCGAATTGCGCGCCGAGTATCTCGCGATCTGACGTCCCTGCGACGTTCCGAGGACGTCTCTTGGCCCTGCATTCCCCCAGAGTGTGGGGCCAAAATTTTAAGACTATGACATTTGGGAGGATTTGATCTGATGTCGAACTACGCCCCGAGCCCCGAATTTTCGAAATCAGCCCATATCGACGCGGCAAAATACCAAGAAATGTACCACCGTTCTATCAGTGATCCTGACGGTTTTTGGGGGGATGCGGGTAAGCGGTTGGATTGGATTAAGCCGTATAGCCAGGTCAAGGACGTGGATTACACGCTCGGGTCGGTCAAGATCAACTGGTATGCTGATGGCACGCTGAACGTTGCGGCCAACTGTATTGACCGCCATCTGGCCACGCGCGGTGATCAGACGGCCATCATCTGGGAGCCTGACAGCCCCGACACGCCTGCCAAGCACATCACCTACAAGCAGCTGCACACGTCGGTTTGCAAGATGGCCAACATCCTTGAAGAGCTTGGCGTGCGTCGCGGCGACCGTGTGGTGATCTATCTGCCGATGATCCCCGAGGCCGCCTATGCCATGCTGGCCTGCGCGCGCATCGGCGCGATCCATTCCATCGTGTTCGCGGGCTTCAGCCCCGACGCTTTGGGGGCGCGGATCAACGGCTGTGACGCCAAGGTGGTCATCACCGCCGACGAGGCCCCGCGCGGCGGCCGCGTCACCCCACTCAAGTCCAACGCCGATCAGGCCCTGCTGCACTGCAAGGACAGCGTCAAATGTCTGGTCGTCAAGCGCACCGGCGGGCAGACCACATGGACAGACCGCGACTATGATTACAACGAGATGGCCCTTGAGGCCTCGGACGTCAGCCACCCCGCCGAGATGGGCGCCGAAGACCCGCTCTTCATTCTGTATACCTCAGGCTCGACAGGCCAGCCCAAGGGCGTTGTCCACACATCGGGCGGCTATCTGACCTATGCGGCGATGACCCAGGAGCTGGTCTTTGACTACCACGAAGGCGATATCTTCTGGTGCACCGCAGACGTCGGTTGGGTCACGGGCCACAGCTATATCGTCTACGGTCCGCTGGCCAATGGCGCGACCACGATCATGTTCGAAGGCGTGCCCACCTACCCCGACGCCAGCCGCTTCTGGCAGGTCTGCGAGAAGCATAAGGTCACCCAGTTCTACACCGCCCCCACCGCCCTGCGCGCGCTGATGGGTCAGGGCAATTCCTTTGTGGAAGGCTGCGATCTGTCGGATCTGCGCGTTCTGGGCACCGTCGGCGAGCCAATCAACCCAGAGGCCTGGAACTGGTACAACGACGTGGTCGGCAAGGGCCGCTGCCCCATCGTCGACACGTGGTGGCAGACCGAGACAGGCGGCCACCTGATGACGCCGCTGCCCGGTGCCACAACGCTCAAGCCCGGATCGGCCCAACAGCCGTTCTTTGGCATCCAGCCTGCGGTGCTGGACCCACAATCGGCCGAAGAAATCCACGGCAATGACGTTGAAGGCGTGCTGGTCATCAAAGACAGCTGGCCCGGTCAGATGCGCACCGTCTGGGGCGATCACGAACGCTTCGAGAAGACCTACTTCGCCGACTACCCGGGCTATTACTTCACAGGTGACGGCTGCCGCCGCGACGCCGATGGCGACTACTGGATCACCGGCCGCGTGGACGATGTGATCAACGTGTCGGGCCACCGCATGGGCACGGCCGAAGTCGAAAGCGCGCTGGTCGCCCACGCCAAAGTGGCCGAGGCCGCTGTGGTCGGCTACCCCCATGACATCAAAGGCCAGGGCATCTACGCCTATGTCACGCTGATGAACGGGGTCGAGCCCACGCCAGAGCTGCGCAAAGAGCTGGAAACATGGGTCCGCTCAGAGATCGGACCCATCGCCAAACCCGACCTGATCCAATGGGCCCCCGGCCTGCCCAAAACACGCTCCGGCAAAATCATGCGCCGCATCCTGCGCAAAATCGCCGAAAACGACTTCGGCGCACTCGGCGACACATCAACACTCGCCGAACCCGCCGTCGTCGACGACCTCATCGAAAATAGAATGAATATCTAAGAACCGTCGTTTACCTTGAAGTCCCATCAAAGCACCCCGATGTTAAAACGCATCGGGGTGCTTTTCCTTGGGTCAGGCTTCACCTATACAGGCCCTAAGACGCCCGCGAACAACAGGGTGCATGCGTTAGGGAACACAAAAATGGCGAAAAAAACCCACGATAGCGATGTTGAGTTCATTCAGGCGTTGGCCGAGCTTTTGCGCGAGAATGATCTGACAGAATTGCAGGTCAAACGGGACTATGGCGAAGCAGACAGTCTGAACGTTCGTGTGAGCAGACAAACCCAAATGGTCGCAGCCGCGCCCGCAGCTGTCGCAGCGCCGGCACCAGTTGCAGCGGCAGCGCCTGCCGCAGCACCTGCCCCCTTGGCAGAGGCCAGCGATGACCCCGCCAATCATCCTGGCGCTGTGACATCGCCAATGGTCGGCACGATCTACATGCAAGCAGAGCCCGGCGCGCCATCTTTTGTCAGCGTAGGCACGCAGGTCAAAGAAGGTGATACCCTTCTGATTGTAGAGGCCATGAAAACAATGAACCATATTCCTGCGCCACGTGCAGGGACCGTCAAACGTATTCTGGTCGAAGATGGTGCCCCTGTCGAATATGGCGCACCGCTTGTGATCCTCGAATAAGGCATTGGCAATGTTCGATAAAATCCTGATCGCCAACCGTGGCGAAATTGCTTTGCGGGTCATCCGCGCCTGCCGTGAAATGGGTGTGCAATCTGTCGCGGTCCATTCGACCGCAGACGCAGATGCCATGCATGTGCGCATGGCGGATGAGGCTATTTGCATCGGCCCGCCATCCTCAACCGACAGCTATTTGTCGATCCCTGCGATCGTGGCGGCTTGCGAGATCACCGGCGCCCAAGCGATACACCCCGGCTATGGTTTCTTGTCTGAAAACGCACGGTTTGTCGAAATACTCGAAGATCACGGCATCACATTTATCGGCCCAACATCCGAGCACATTCGCGTCATGGGCGATAAAATCACCGCCAAAGACACAATGAAGAAACTGGGTGTGCCATGTGTGCCAGGCTCTGAAGGTGGTGTTGCAACAGTCGAAGAGGCTAAGGCACTGGGCGAAGAAATTGGCTATCCGCTGATCATCAAGGCGACAGCAGGTGGTGGCGGCAAAGGCATGAAACTGGCCAAATCCGCCGACGAGATGGAGCAAGCCTTCCAGACCGCGCGCCAAGAGGGCAAAGTGAATTTTGGCAATGACGAGGTTTATATCGAGAAGTATCTCGGCAAACCGCGCCATATCGAAATTCAGGTCTTTGGCGACGGGAAAGGCAAAGCCGTTCATCTGGGCGAGCGGGATTGTTCGCTTCAGCGACGTCACCAAAAGGTTTTCGAAGAAGCACCGGGTCCTGCGATTGATCCCGAAACGCGCGCACGGATCGGCAGGATTTGCGCCGATGCCATGGCCGATATCAACTATATCGGCGCGGGCACCATCGAGTTTCTCTATGAAGATGGCGAGTTCTTTTTCATCGAAATGAACACCCGTTTGCAGGTGGAACACCCTGTCACCGAAGCGATCTTTGGTGTTGATCTGGTGCGCGAGCAAATCCGCGTTGCCGCGGGCGTTGACATGTCGTTCGACCAGGACGATCTGGTGATCAATGGGCACGCAATCGAAGTGCGGATCAATGCAGAGAAACTCCCCAATTTCTCGCCTTGCCCTGGCAAGATCACCCAGTATCACGCGCCCGGTGGTCTGGGCGTCCGCATGGATAGCGCCCTTTATGATGGGTATTCGATCCCGCCTTATTACGACAGTCTGATCGGTAAGTTGATTGTTCATGGCCGCAACCGTCCAGAAGCTCTCTCGCGTCTGAACCGCGCTTTGGGCGAATTGATTGTGGATGGCGTCGATACGACCATCCCGCTTTTTGATGCGTTGCTTGGACAGAAAGACATTCTGACGGGCGATTACGATATCCATTGGCTTGAACACTGGCTGGAAACGAACCTGCAAGGGTAGCGCGACGCACTATATACTAAGACACAGGGCCAGATCACCGATCTGGCCCTTTTCATTTGCCGCCCCATTTGCGATGGTTTGGCGCAGGAGATCCCATAATGAACGAGACACTCACGCCAGAGGTGCTGCTGCGCGCCTATCAGGCGGGCATCTTTCCGATGTCGGACGGGCGTCACGATCCCGATATTTACTGGGTTGATCCGCGCAAGCGTGGCGTGATGCCATTGGACGGGTTCCACATCTCGCGCAGTTTGGCCAAACAGATGCGCAAGGGGGAATACGCAGTCACCGCGGATCAACACTTCGATGCAGTCCTACAGCAGTGTGCCGCGCGTAAAGACACGTGGATCAGCACAAGAATTGAGAAGTTGTATCAACAGCTTTTTTCAAGCGGATTTGCACATTCCATTGAGGTCTCAACACCCGACGGCACGCTTTTTGGGGGTGTTTACGGGGTCGCAATCCGTGGTGTGTTTTTCGGCGAAAGCATGTTTTCCAGCCAAACAGGCGGATCAAAAATTGCGCTGGCCTATCTGGTGGACCGATTGCGCATGGGTGGGTTCACATTGTTTGATACGCAATTCATCACGCCGCACCTTGAAAGCCTCGGAGGGGTCGAAATATCCCGCAAGACCTATCACGATCTCTTGGCCCATGGTTTGTCGCAAGACGCGGATTTTTGGGCATCAGGCCCAGGCAGTCCGGCCGCTGATCAGGTCTTGCAGCGCAACGCCCAAACATCATAGCGGGGGTGTTCCATTGCGTTCAGTGCAGGCGCAGACGCGATCATCCAGCCCTCAAAAACAGGTGTTTCACTGCCCTGCGCTGTGACGGTAAGCAAGATATAAGCGTCACCCGACGGGTTCGATCTGGGGTAACGGCACTCTTGCATTGCAACGCTCAGACGGCCCACGGTGCGGGTTTCAAATATCTCAAGCTCTAGGTCTTGGACTGTTCCAGTGGTTTTATCGAGGACGCGGATGATGCCTTGTGGGGCATTTCGGGTCTGTTGTGCCACGGCAGGGGCTGCAATGGCCAAGCCGAGCACACATGCAGTGAGCGCGCGGATCATTGATCGCTTCCACCCACAAAGGCCAAAAGCAGGGAAACAAGGCTCACCGCACCTTGCGTGTCTTCGATTTCGGCGCCGTCTTCAAAAGCGAACATGCTTCCACCCGGCTGGATTTCAACGAAATTGCCACCCAACAGACCTTCTGATGAAATGGTGATCGCACTATCATCAGGGATCTCGACACCGTCGATCAAAGCAAACGTCGTATCGGCACGCAGGGTTTGGGGGTTCAATTCCATCCCCGTCACGGTGCCGATCTTGACACCCGACATACGCACATCGGTTCCAACGCTGATGCCTTCGGCGGATCTGAAACTTGCCGTAAGTTCAAAATCAGATGCACCGTTGGCAAAGCCTGTTGCTTGGGCGGCATAAACCAGAAAGCCGATGGCGGCTGCCAAAACTGCGCCGCCCAGTATCACCTCGCCCCGTGTGTCTGACATTATTCTGGGCTCCACGCCTCATAGTCCGACCGCTCTTTGGGGTCGGATTTGCGGATCGAGCCAGCGGGCGCATAAGCCATCGCAGTCCCTGTCAGGTTCGGCATATGCGGTTTTTCCCACTGCTTATGTGGAAGGGGTTTGTCTGTCGGAACACTGTCCCACGTATGATGCAACCAACCATGCCAATCAGGCGATACACGCGATGCTTCGTTAAGGCCGTTATAGATAACCCAACGGCGCTTGCCGTCTTTGGTTTCGTAAAACACATTCCCTTGGTCATCTTCGCCCACGCGTTTGCCTTTGCGCCATGTCCAAAGCTGTGTGCCAAGGGACTGGCCGTCCCACCATGTTACCGCACGTTTGATAAAGTTCAGGATACCCATGAGCGCCTCGCGTTTTCGTCCCCGCACATATGGCCCATCTGAAGGCCATGGTAAAGTGGGCAAAGCGGCGCGCCGCTAGTCGCCCCAACGCAGACGAAACGCCAAACGGTGTTCTGCGGAGTAAAGCGCCATGTATTGCCCCTCGCCACCCCCAAAGAAGGACACCCACGCGCCTTGCGACTGAAGCACGCTCAGCAATTCATCCGCGTGACCGTCAATGCCGACACCGTCCATTTTTTCAGGGAACCCTGTGAAGCAATACTGCGCAGAACCATGACTGTCAGGGAAGAGCTGCGGCGTAGGTTGCCATCCGCCGTCCTGTTCCAGACTGGCGGTTGGTCCCCATTTGGACACGGTCAGCTTGGGTGGCATTTCGGGCGCATCGGCTTCAAGGCGCAACAGCACGTAAGTACATCCATAGGGCCCTATGTGGCGCGGTTTATAGGAACGAACACCCGAAATTGGCAGCGGGCCAAAGAACACATCGGCATCTTCGATCGCATTTCTTGTGTTCGCTGACAGCCCTAAACTGGCCAAGACATCACGTGCTGCATAAAGCGTCAGCCCGATCAAAGCGACCATCAGAATTCGAATAATCCACGTCATAATTCGTTACCAAAACAAAACGATCAAAACGATCAGCAAACCGCGCGGCACCAAGCGACCAAGAATAAACCGACGCATGTTATGCCAACGCCGTAACTTCGATTTCGATCCGGTATTTCGAATCAATCAAGCCACATTCGATCATGGTGGCCGCGGGCGGGTGTGCGCCAAAAGCCTCCGACAAGATAGGCCAGCAGGGTTCGAACTCGGCCGCGTCGGGTAAATAATAGCTCACCCGCACGACTTTGGTTAAGTCGCTGCCTGCCTCGCGCAACGCATCTTCGATGGTTTCAAGCGCCGCGCGGCATTGCGAGACCACATCGTCGCCTTGGCCCACGGTTCCGGCCACATGCACAAACCCGCCCGCAACGACCGCGCGGCAGTAGCCGATCTTGCTTTCGAATTCGCTACCTGAATGGATACGTTTGATCATTATGTCCCCCAACAAAAAAGCGCGGCCCCGTAGGAACGAGACCGCGCAAACCTACGTCATGGCCACATGCTTAGGCCGTTGCATCGGCTTTCTCTGGCTCTCCGTGGATCATCAGCGGATCGGCATCGGGGCCAACCGCTTCTTCATTCACCACAACCTCTGTGACGCTGTCCTGCCCTGGCAGGTCGAACATCGTATCCAGCAGGATATCTTCGAGGATCGAGCGCAGACCGCGTGCCCCTGTTTTACGTTCAATCGCGCGCTTGGCGATGGCTTGCAGTGCATCATCCGTAAAGTTCAGCTGCACGTCTTCCAGTTCAAACAAGCGCTGGTATTGTTTAACCAGCGCGTTTTTGGGCTGTGTAAGGATCGTGACAAGCGCATCTTCGTCCAGATCTTCCAGCGTCGCGATCACGGGCAAGCGGCCCACGAACTCAGGGATCAGACCAAATTTCAACAGATCTTCGGGTTCCAGATCCTGGAAGTATTCGCCGACCGTTTTCTGGCTTTCGTCTTTCACGTCTGCGCCAAACCCCATCGCGGATCCTTTGCCGCGCTGCGCAATGATACGGTCCAGTCCCGCAAATGCGCCGCCGCAGATGAACAGGATGTTGGTTGTATCCACTTGCAGGAATTCCTGTTGCGGATGCTTGCGCCCCCCTTGAGGCGGCACAGATGCAACGGTGCCTTCCATGATTTTCAGCAAAGCCTGCTGCACACCTTCACCCGAAACATCGCGGGTAATGGACGGATTGTCGGATTTGCGGGTGATCTTGTCGACCTCGTCAATATAAACGATGCCGCGCTGCGCACGCTCAACATTGTATTCAGACGCCTGCAACAGTTTGAGAATGATGTTTTCGACATCTTCACCAACGTAACCTGCTTCGGTCAGCGTCGTCGCATCGGCCATGGTAAACGGCACATCCAGAATGCGCGCCAGTGTTTGAGCCAGCAGTGTCTTACCGCAACCAGTCGGACCGATTAGCATGATGTTGGACTTGGCCAATTCAATATCGCCGCCTTTGCCCGCGTGGTTCAGACGTTTGTAGTGGTTATGCACCGCGACAGACAGCACGCGCTTGGCCTTGGCCTGACCAATCACATAGTCGTCCAGAACCTCGCAGATTTCCAATGGGGTGGGCACGCCTTCGGAAGATTTCAAGCCCGTTGCCTTGGTCTCTTCGCGGATGATATCCATGCAAAGTTCAACACATTCATCACAAATGAACACTGTGGGACCCGCAATCAATTTGCGTACCTCGTGCTGCGATTTTCCGCAGAAACTACAGTAAAGTGTATTCTTGCTGTCGCCGCCTGATGCGTTCGCCATCGTACAAATCCTTCGGGGTGCGTCCCCGTTAACGGGTCCTAAAGAGAAGAAAGGACCGCCCTTGCACACATGCTAGGACAGTCCTTTTTGGTCCACAATGCGAAAATGCCCGTTTCTTAATTTTCACGGATCATTGACGCTGGATGCCTTAACAAACCGTTAAGGCTTGCGATCAATCGTCGTCTTTTGCGCGGTTTTCCACGATTTCGTCGATCAATCCCCAGTCTTTCGCTTCTTCGGGCGACATGAAGTTGTCACGCTCAAGTGCGGCTTCTACGTCTTTGAGCTTGTTGCCTGTATGTTTGACGTAAATCTCGTTCAGGCGTGTTTTCAGCTTCTGGGTCTCTTGCGCATGGATCATGATATCCGTCGCTTGGCCCTGATACCCACCCGATGGCTGGTGCACCATCACACGGCTATTTGGCAGCGAAAAGCGCATGCCAGCCTCGCCTGCCGTCAACAAAAGCGAGCCCATAGATGCTGCCTGCCCGATCACCAAAGTGCTGACCTTGGGCTTGATGTATTGCATTGTATCGTAGATCGACAGGCCGCTTGTGACGACACCGCCGGGCGAGTTGATATACATGCTGATTTCTTTGCTCGGGTTTTCCGCCTCAAGGTGGAGCAACTGTGCCACCACCAACTGGCTCATCCCGTCGTGTACGGGCCCATTCAAAAAGATGATCCGTTCTTTCAGCAGACGGCTGAAGATATCATAGGCGCGTTCGCCGCGGCTGGTCTGTTCAACCACCATCGGCACGAGGTTCATATAGGTTTCTACGGGGTCTTGCATCTGCGCCTCACTTCATGCTTTGCGATCTTGCTCGCGTTTCGAACTCTGTCAGACAGTAGGTCGCACCGCCCCGACCTACAAGGCGCAGCTGAGCATTTTATTGAAACACCGCTTGGCCGCGTTATCTGGCCCGAGATGACAAAACAGCTTTTCGCCCCAACCCGCACCGCAGCCCTTGAACGGCTGCAATCATTCGTCCCCAAAGCTGGCGCCTATGCCAGCAAACGTAACTACGATATTTCAGGCCATCCGCATGTGTCTGTGCTATCGCCCTATATTCGGCACCGCGTGTTGACCGAGGTCGAGGTCTTGCAAGCCGTTCTTGGCCGCTATGCCCCTTCAACGGTGGAAAAATACGTACAGGAAGTGTTCTGGCGCACCTATTGGAAAGGCTGGCTTGAGATGCGCCCGTCGGTCTGGTCTGACTACAAACAGGCCGTTCATTCATCCTGGAACGATGTGCAGACACAAAGCGGCATGCGCAGTGAATGGGAGGCGGCGTGCAAGGGTGAAACGGGCATTGATTGCTTTGATCACTGGGCCAAGGAACTTGTGCAAACGGGGTATCTGCACAATCACGCGCGGATGTGGTTTGCCTCAATCTGGATTTTCACGCTGCGACTTCCTTGGGCCTTGGGCGCTGATTTTTTCTTGCGGCATTTGTTGGATGGCGATCCCGCATCGAACACATTGTCATGGCGATGGGTTGGTGGGCTGCACACAAAAGGCAAAACCTACCTCGCCCGCCCCGACAACATTGCAAAATATACCGAAGGCCGGTTTCGACCAACGGGCCTTGCAACGCACGCAGAACCTTTGACAGGCATGCCGAACCCTGAAAGAAGCCCCCTGCCTGAAGCCGGCGAACTGATCACTGGGGCGCGAACGGGTCTTTTGATCACGGAAGACGACACCAGCATTGGCTGGATCGTCGATCAGGTCACACCCGTTGCAACGGCTTGTCTGAACGCATCCGCACACCGATCGCCTTTGCACGTCGCACCATCAGTTCACAGCTTCACCCAAGATTTGATCAGCGACGGGGCGGCGCGGTATTCGGAACGGATCGGAACACAGGCAGGGTTTATTGACGCCGAACAGCTTGCCCAGTGGGCCAATGAACAGGGTCTCGACCAAGTCGTGACGTCTTATGTGCCGGTCGGACCCGCTAGAGATGCTCTCAAACCCGCGCAGCGCGCCTTGTCTGACAAGGGCATCACCTTGACCCAACTTCGCAGGCCCTACGATACAGCGGCTTGGCCACATGCCACACACGGGTTCTTCCGCTTCAAAGACAAGATCCCAAGCCTTCTGGGGCGTATCCGCGGCGTGCGTTTGGCCGACAGCCAAACGTAACGCCGCGCAGACCTATTTAATGATCATGATCGTCGTGATCATCATGATCATGGTCTTCCTCTTTATGGTCGTCATCATGTGCCGCTGCGGGAGTGGCTTGGGCACAGTCCAGCATCGCCTGATGAAGATCAGTCATGACCGCCATGTAGAGGTCCGGGCCAAATTCAAGGCTTTGACCAAGCGGGTCGATACGGCGAACCGGAATATCCTCGCCCGCTACAAGCTGTGCTACGATTTTGTCTGGTGTTTCATAGTCTTGCAGCACACAGCTAATCTTGCGTTCAGCGATCAAGCCTTGAAGCATTTGCACACGTGCAACCGACGCAGCTGAGCCGTCTGTTGGCACAATCTGAGCAATCGAGCGACGATCATAAAACGCCTCAAGATAGCCCAATGCATCGTGCCCGACGATGTAGGTGAAGTGCGGATAATCGTTAAGCTCGGTTGCATGCGCAAGGCTCATCAAAGCCAGACCGCTTGCGAACTCCAAGGCATTGGCCGCGTAAGTTTCCGCGTTCTCCGGGTCAATCTCGATGAGTTTGCCTGTGATCGCCTGCACCCAGACAATCGCATTGTCAGGTGATAGCCACAGATGGGGGTCATATGAGGCCGCGTCGTCTTTGTGGTCATCATGCCCTTCGTGATCTGCATGGTCATCATGTCCTTCGTGATCCGCGTGCTCGTCCTCTGCATGATCCTCCTCGCCATGATCGTGGTCATGGTCGTGGCCTTCCAGACGGATCACGCCCTCTACATCTGCAAGCACCATGGATTTTCCCTCACCCACGGCCGAGGCAACGGGCTTTTCCATCCACGGCGATAGTGTGGGTCCAACCCAGATCAAAAGGTCCGTTTCCTGCAACCCGCGCATCTGGCTTGGTTTGAGCTGCATATTGTGCACCGAGGTCTGGCGATCCACGATTATATCAGGTGTTCCGACCCCTTCCATGATCGCTGACACAATAGAATGAACGGGCGGGATGTCGGTCATGACATTCGGGGCCTCGGCCAATGCGGGGCCCGCGCAGATCAAAGCAACGGATAAAGCGGTATTGCGCAACATGTGTATTCTCCTTGGGGTGAATCGGGTTTTGGGGTTTTGGGGTTTTATTGCCTGTAATGTTATAGTATTACAACCCCACTTGAGAACGGAGCGTCATATGGCCTTTGCCCCCCACGATCACTCTGTCTGCGTCAGCTCTGCCATGAGCGCAGCGCAGACATATTGCGAAGCAAACGGATTGAAGTTCACCGAAACGCGCAAACGTGTGCTGCGTATTCTTCTTGAAAAACATCGTGCGATCGGGGCTTACGACATTTTGGAAGTGCTGCGCCAAGAGGGGCTGGCCGCACAGCCACCCGTGGCATACCGTGCATTGGATTTTCTTGTCAGCAATGGTTTTGCCCATAAGATCGAAAAGCTGAATGCCTATGTTGCTTGCGCCCACCCGGGTCAGGACCATACGCCTGCCTTCATGATTTGCCGATCCTGCGATGCCGTTGCTGAGGCACAAACGCATATGACCACACTAACGCGTGTGGCCGAATCCACAGGCTTTCAGATAGAAGCCACAGTTCAAGAAGCCCAAGGCCTGTGCCCCGACTGCCAAGGATAAGAAGATGAGCTTGATCAAAGCCGAAAATATCAGCGTGCATCTCGGGCACCATCAGGCATTGGACCATGTGGATTTCTCTATTGATCGCGGAGAGATCGTCACGGTTGTCGGCCCAAATGGATCTGGCAAAACCACGTTGCTGCGTGCTTTGTTGGGCGCGGTTGCCGTTCAGGGAAAGATCACCCGCGCCGATGGCCTGCGTATCGGATATGTTCCACAGGCGTTAAGTATCGGGGCCAATCTGCCGTTAACGGTGCTGCGCTTTTTGTCGCTGCCCAAACGCAGGCCCAAGGCAAAGGCACTCGCCGCGCTGGATAAGGCGGGCGTCACAGGGTTGGGCAACCGCCAGATGTCAGAACTTTCGGGCGGGCAATTTCAACGCGTGCTTTTGGCCCGCGCTCTGCTGGACAGCCCTGATTTGCTGATTTTGGATGAACCCACAACGGGCTTGGACCAACCAGGATCAGCCGATTTTTACCGCCAGATCGAGGTTGTGCGACGCGACACCGGATGCGCCGTCCTCATGGTCAGCCACGAGCTGCACGTCGTAATGAGTGCGTCAGATCGCGTCATATGTCTGAACGGTCATGTCTGCTGCCACGGCACGCCCGAAGTGGTTGCATCGGCCCCAGAATACCGCGCCCTATTTGGCAAGGGCACGAATGGTGCTTTGGCCCTTTATCGTCATGACCACGATCACCATCACCACGGCGAAGCAAGCGATCATGACCACCCCCATGAGGCTGCAGAGTGATGTTAGACGACTTTCTGGTTCGCGCTTTGATTGCGGGGTTTGGCATCGCTTTGGCCGCAGCGCCCCTAGGGTGCTTGATGGTTTGGCGGCGGATGGCCTTTTTCGGGGATGCGACGGCACATGCCGCCATTCTTGGGGTCGCTCTGGCGCTTGCGTTTGATGTTGCAATTCTGTTCGGCGTTTTGGGCACGGCCGTCGCAATGGCGATGATCTTGGGCAGCATGTCCGAACGCACCAACGGAAGCGACACGCAGCTTGCCGTAATGTCCCATTCGGCTTTGGCGCTTGGATTGGTGGCCGTTTCATTTCTGCAAGAGGTCAGGTTTGATCTGGATACCTATCTGTTTGGCGACATCCTTGCCGTTGATCGCGCTGACCTGCTGGTTGTGTGGATTGGCGCGGCGTTGGTTCTTGCCTTGATCGCGTGGCGTTGGAACCCGCTGTTGACCGCAACACTCAACCCCGATCTTGCCATTGCAAGCGGGATAAATGCCCGTCGCGAGCAGCTGTTTCTGACGCTATCGCTTTCGCTGGTTGTTGCTGTGGCGATCAAGGTGATCGGCGCCTTGTTGATCGCAGCGCTATTGATTGTTCCCGCAGCCGCTGCGCGGCCTCTGTCGCGTACGCCAGAAGGCATGTTGGTTGTGACAACCGTGATTGCCGCGGCCTCAGTCGGGGGCGGGCTGTGGGCGTCTGCTTTGTTTGATACGCCGTCAGGTCCGACAATCATTTGCGTGGCCGCACTGGCCTTTGTGATTACTTCTACACTACGCCGATTGGCGTAATGCAAACCTTGCTCATCACCGGCGCACGCGCGCCAGTGGCGCTTCATCTGGCGCGTCTGTTGGGGCAAGCGGGTTACAAAATTGTGCTTGCAGACAGCTTCAAACACCCGTTGGGCGCGGCATGTCGCTTTGCCACTTATGTTCAAATCCCCGCGCCAGCTGACGGGCTGACGCCCTATGCCAATGCCATCAATGCGGTGATCAACGACTACGATATCGACCTTATCATTCCGACCTGTGAAGAGGTGTTTTACCTTGCCATGCTGGTTGCGCAGGACGCGCTTTCTGCCCCTCTGGATGCACCTTCACTAGACCATCTGACGACAGCGCATAACAAATTTGCTTTTATCGAACAGCTGTCCTCTTTCGGTATTCCAGTTCCTCAGACGCAGCTTTTGCAAACCACCCAAGATGTTCAGGATCTTGTGCCGAACGCAGCGGAATATGTTTTCAAACCCGTGTGGTCCCGTTTTGCCAGCCGGGTTCTTATCAAACCAACTGAAGCGGAATTGGCGGACGTAAGGCCAACCCACAGGGCGGCGTGGGTCGCCCAGAAACATATCGAAGGACGCGAGATCAGCGTTTATGCCTATGCCCGCAGCGGGACCGTAATCGCCCTTTCCGCGTATCATTCGCTGTTTCGGGCAGGTCTTGGGGCAGGCGTTTGTTTTGAGCCTGTGATGAGCGATCGGATCCAAGCGTTTGTCGCGCGATATGTGCAAAAGACCGCTTGGACGGGGCAGATTTCCTTTGATCTGATTGAGGCGGCCGACGGCACGATCTGGCCCATCGAATGTAACCCACGTGCGACCAGTGGCCTGCATTTTTTTACCGATTCAGCGCCCTTTGCCGATGCCGTTTGCGATGGCGGTCCTTTTGTGGCCCCCGATGCAACGGGTTTGTTAGGCGTGCGCCTTGCGCTTTGGGTCTATGGATTGCCCAATGCAATCAGGCATGGCCGCCTGGGCCAATTCAAAACGGCTTTGCAAGACACACAAGATATTCTGGATTGGCCCACTGATCCTGCCCCCAAAAAACGCCAATTTCGCGCGCTTTGTGAAATCGCCGCCACCGCGTTGAAACATCGCATTTCCTTGCAAACGGCGAGCACGCGCGACATCGAATGGGATGGGCCCGACACGACCGCCCTATAGCATTATCTGGAACGCCTGCGGCTTTTGCGCGGCGTTCGGTGTCTTACCTTCCAAAATCCGTGCGATGTCGCGACGTAGAAAATCAAGCGGGCCGATCACAGGCGATTGCCGAGGCTGCAGGGATGCGTTGTCAAACGTCGCAGCCAAAATCCGTTTGTCCTGCCAAAGCGCGATATTGAAAAGGGGTTTGAACGCCAACCCCTTGATATGGCCCCACCCCTTTTGACGCGGCCCCACCAGCCAAGCGATACCTTCAACTGTGTCCGTGGTTGCTTGCCGCAGATGAAAGGTCGTTGCTAGCACCAACCCTCTGGGCCCCCAATACTCCAACTCAACGATCCCGCCCGCGCGAAACCTGCCAACGGTGCGCACGCGCAGCCCGTCCAACAACTTACTCACCAGTCCTTCCTGTGCAGGTTCACCCGTGTAATCGGCTTGGACCCAGTCGGCCCCTCCTGTCACTTTGACATCCACAAGATGCCGCTTGTGGCTTAGGCCGCGCAACAGCCCCTTATGTGTAAAATGGGTATGGGTTGCATCAAGGATATTTTCTGCAGTGTCCAATACGGTTGATCGCGTCGTGCTGCGCGCACGGTGAACAACCACGTCTTGCCCCGATTGGGCAAACGTAAAGGGCGGGTGGTCCTGCCCATCGCCGCTTATAAAAATTGCGCCGTCTTTTTGTGCTACGTGAAACCGACGGATACGCACCCGAGGGAGCGGACCTTGATGCCCAGGTATGGCCCGGCACTGCCCCTGCCCATCGAAGCGCCAGCCGTGATAGGGGCATTCAATTTGCCCCTCCACGACCCTGCCATCAGACAAGTTTGCAAACCGGTGCGGGCACCGGTCCTCAATCGCCTTGATTTCACTGCCCGCGCGAAAAAGGACCACAGGCGCACCATTGAACAAAAGCCGAAGGGGTTTGCGTCGCAGATCTTTTGAAAGCGCAACAGCCTGCCAATGCGGGCGGGGGGGCATCGTCATAAGCCGAACCTTTTCATGACTGGAATACCAATGCCCCAAAGCACCTTGGACATCAGCCAGACGCACACTCTTTGCCCCAAAGGCAGGTGGGCGACATAAACGGCTGTAAACTCGATTGTTGGGACAGCCCCGCGGCGGCGTTTGAAATCGGCCGCACCCGCGCTGATGTTGAAAAACAGGTGCTCTTTATGGGCTACGTCTTGCGCCAGCGCCATTATCATACGGTAAAGCCCATCGCTTTTAGGGCGCTTGGTGTCGTAGCCCACGATTGGTTGGGTCAGCGTTTTGCCGTTTTGAAACATCCCCGTAACCGCCACCAATTGCCCATCTTTATCACGCAGTCCCATCAAGCGCATCAGTCCCGATCTGTGCATCTGCTGGATATACAGCGCCGTATATTGCGGATTAAGCGCTGTGTATTTGTCGATATAGAGCATCTCATATAGCTCGGCGGCGCGGGCATAATCGCCCACCTCAAACGCATCATTTTCGACTAAATCATACTGCGTTTTGGCCAGTTTTCTGCGATCCTCGCGCGCCGATTTGGTCAGTTTGCCCTCGGGCGGTCCGATGTATATCTGACGGGCGGGCAGCAAGCAAAACCCGATATCGCAAAGCGCCTCAATCGTGCGGCTATCTGCCATTTGGTTAAGAGACCGTATGACAAGCGCATGATTGGGGAATGTCTTTAGGTGTCTGTCGCGCAGCGCATGGGCCGTGGGAGCATCAATAAAAGGCACAGGATTGGTGGACAAAAGCCAGTTGTTCAGCTGCACTTGCCTGTCCAAACCGCTAAGACGCACCACGAACGCAAGACATGTGATTAGCGCCGCAAGCAGGCCCCTAAGCAACGGATGCTGCACAAAATGGCGCGTTTCGTGCTTGGCATAGTCAATGTAGGCAACCGACGGGCTGCAGATATAACAGGTTGGCTTCACAGTGATAGTGACAGGCAGATCAAGATCGTTCACCGTCCATTGGTGGACCTTCGTTTGGAGGTTTTCGACAAATTGCGTGACGGGCGCCGCTTGGCACATCGTAACAAAGCGTGCCACATCCAACGGCTTGTTTTTCGCCCGATCATTCATCGTGAATTGTTAAAACGCACTTCGACGCGCCTTAACTTACGAAGTGGGTCGCATGGCAGTTCTGCGCTTTTCAAATCAATCCTCGCGTGGCCGTCTGTCAGATGGTCCAGTGCTGCGATGGCCTTTTGCGTCGCTTCCGATGAAACCGTAGGGGGAAGACTTAGCTCAATTTCATCCGGCGCCGTTTGAACCAAGCGATAATCAGGAATGGAAGGATCGGCATCGGTGACAGCATTGCGCAAACGGTCAGGCGGGATAAACCGTTCGCCGTTTGGTGTCTTTAAGCAGAAGATGTCATCGACACGGCCAATCACTTCGGCCGCGACCTGAAGGGGCGAGCCACACACACATGGTGAATCTGATAGGCGTAGTAGATCGTTCATGCGGTAGCGGGCGAGGATTTGCGTGTCGCGACGAAAGCTACTGATCAATGGTGTGACCAGATTTTCCGTCACAGGCTCAAATTCAAAGGCAACTGAATCCTCGGCCAGATGCAGTGCACCATGCGCACAGGTCACGCCGAGCAAGCCTTCGCTTGCCATATAAATCTGGCGCAAGGGCATTCCGAAATAACCTTCGATTACAGGGCGATCAATCGGGTCAAGGGTTTCGCTTCCTGCAAAGATACGCACTGGTCGGACGGGCGTTTTCATGTCAGCAAGCAAACGCAGAATTTTGGGTGGTGCGACGATGACCGTTGGATTGAATGCCACCAAACCCCTGCCCCATTCCTCTGGATCACGGGTCAGATCAAATGCAGACAGATTGATGCGACGGGTTTGCTCCGCTGCAGAATACAATGTGGTGACCGATGGCAACAGCAACGCCACACGCTGTTTTTGCCAAAGCATATCCCCGATGGTTTTGGCCAAAATCGTGCCAAGCCAGCGATACCGTTCTGCATCACTTACGACAAAATAGCCTTTGTGACCGCTGGTCCCCGAACTAGCCCCAACAGTCAACGCGCCGATTTGACAATCACACGCCATCGCGTCGCGGACCTGTTCAGACGTGATCTGGTGGGTATTGAACGCCTCGAATTGCGCCATGATTGTTGCTTTATCGGTGATCGGCAAATCACATAAATCTTGGGCCGTGCCGTCATAAAAACCGACCTGCGGCACCCTGTGGGTCAGCCAATTCCGAACATCCCGTGCTTGCCACTGTTCAAACCGCGTGCGGGACAAACCACTCCGCGACATGCGTTTGGTGAGCGCAAAAGAAGATATCGCTTCCCACGCGTTGATCATGATGCAGGACCGCTGGCCAAATCATACTGCGTCACGGCAGGGTCGTGGCACAAAACGATATCGCCGCCCGCGGCTTCGAAAGTCTTAAGTGCGGCAATCGTACGAAGCTGTCCACGCGGGTCATCAGCCACAATGGCTGCAGGAAACCCCGGGACGCGATCCTGTTGGTACGCCGCACGCATCCATTGCGCATCAACAGCATACATAAGCGGCCGCTCAAGCTTGGGGAAAAGAACACCAAAATGCCCCTCGGCATGCCCGGGCAAGTCGATGGCAATCACAGTCCCATCGCCAAAGAGATCATGGCCTTGGGCAAATGGTGTGAGTGTGGAAACCTGCGCGCATTCGGCGATATCAACACTGTGCCCTGCGTCGTTGGCCATCAGCAATTCGGGCAAAACGCCATGCCTTAGATTGGCCAGCGTCCCGCGGTTTGACGCACGATCATGGATATCTTTGCGCATATAGACCTTGGCATTCGGGAACAGTCCAAGCCCCGAAATATGATCGACATGAAAATGGGTGACGATGACGGCTTTTACGTCCTCACAGCTTGCGCCAAAGCCTGACAGCACGGCTTTGGCTTGGCCTTCGGGGATCAACCTTGGCTTCAAGGCCCACCCGTATACTTTCATGGCAAGGCTTCGATCTGCGCCCTCAAGTGCTGCGGCGGTGTAGCCCGTATCAATCAGGCACAGTCCGATCCTGGGGTGTTCGAAGATCCCGTAACGCACAGGCAGATCAATCGGTCGCCATGCCCCGCCGCGCAGAACCAATCTCTCGCGGGTTCGGACCCATGCACTGTTTGCGAATTTCGGCGTCATTGCGCACGCTCCAATGGTGATCGGGCGAACGTCCGTTCGAGACCCTCGTCAAAATCAATCCGTGGGTGCCATTGCAAAAGACACGCGGCTTTTTCAAGGTTCAGACTTTGGGCATAGGCAAATAGGCCGATGGAATACCGCGTAACGCGGGGTTCGGCGGGGGTCGCACGCAACAGTGCCGCACGCTCCAAAAGCCCCGCAAGTGCAAGTGCTGGCCGCAGAGGTGCCTTGCGCCATCGCGGGGCAAATTCCATTTTGGCGCAGGCACGGTCCACAATCTCGCGGACCCCGCGCACGTCACCGCCAGAGACATTGATGATCTCGCCTTCCGCCTGATCCCCCGCACCAAGAGCGGCAACACAGGCATCAACAGCATCATCAATGTGGGTCAAATCCATGCACGCCACACCGTCACGAAAAACGGGCAATGGGCCCGCCTGCGCAGCCCTTAGCATCCTTGGCAAAAGTGTTCTTTCCCCCTGCCCGTAAAGGCCTCTGGGACGCAAAACCACTGGGCCGACATCGGCCGCATCCAACACGAGATTTTCAGCGATTGCCTTGGTCTTTGCATAGTAATTCACAGGTCTTGGGCGTGGCATGTCTTCGGACTGGTTCAGGCAATCGCGAAAGGCAAAACCGACCGTAGGGCTGGACACATAGACAAATCGCCCGACACCAACGGCTTTGGACGCGGCCAGCAATGTTCGGGTTGCGCTGACATTCGATGTCATAAATGCCGAAAGACGCCCAAACGGGGCCGAAAGCCCGGCACAATGAAGCACGGCAGTGATCCTTTCTGCACCAAGCGCTGCTGCCAATTCCTGAGGTTTTGCGTCCCCCAGATCGGCACATATCGTCGTAATTCCTTCCACCTTTAGCGCGGCGCACAGCTTGGGGTTTCGACCGGTCGCAACAACATCATAGCCGCGCGCGCGCAATTTGCGCAGGCAAGCACCGCCTAAAAAACCCGTCGCACCTGTAACAAGAACCCGAGACATATCAGGGCATCTCCATCGCCAAGCCACCAAACGAAACGCCTGCCGCTGTTCCCAAAAACAACACCTTATCGCCAGACGAAACGCGCCCCTGTTGACGCGCAACATCCCAAGCAAAGGGAAGTGATGCGGCCACCTGATTGCCAACCTCTGCTGCAATATTGATCACGCGCGAAGACTTCAAACCAAGCTGGCGCACCATGTGTTGCAGCGCCAAAGGGCTCGCTTGGTGGGGAACAACCAAAGAGATATCATCGCGCGCCCACCCTGACTGCTGCAAAAGCTGGTCAAAAAAGTCGTTGAAATGGCGTGTGGTCAGTTGAAAAAGGACTTTGCCGTTCATTGCGAACTGACTGCCTGCTTCAAAAGCAAGGGGGTCTGTGGTGTGTGAAACGGCGGTCCCGCCCGATCGAAGGGTTGAAGCAGAATATCCTGATGGAAAGGTTTTCATCAGGCTTGCTTTGATACCGCCTGCGCCTTGGGTTGGCCGAAGGACTACCGCCGCGGCACCATCACCGAACAGGGCAGCTGTTTCTGGCGCATCGTCCCACGATAAGGCGCGACTGGCGTGCTCTGCTGAAATCACAAGGGCGGTTTTCGAAAGTCCTGACGAGATACGCAGCGCAGCCGTTTCAAGTGCCGTCAGAAAACTCAGGCATGTGCTGTTGATATCAAATGCTGCCGCAGCTGCATCATCCATGCCAAGGCGTTGCATGATAAGGGGGGCGGTCGCAGGAATGCTGTGGAACGCAACACTTGCGCCAAAAAGCACCAAATCAATCTGATCCGCCCCGATTTGGGCATCGTGCAACGCACGCTGCGCCGCCACGACTGCCAGATCAACTTGCGTTTCCTCTTGGCAATAATACCGGCTGGTAACGCCCGTTTTGTTCGCCAAATATCCGATTTCAAGGCCTGCGCGGGCATCCAATGCATCAGCCGTTACGCAAAGCTTTGGCAACGCACGACCAGATCCTGCGAAGGTCACATTCATGGTTTTCATAGGGTAAAGCTAAGCTGTGCGTCGCGTCGCCACAAGCAAAGGTCGGGTATGGAAAGCCAGACCTTGAACATTGGCCTGGATCGCCCTGTTTGCCTTTCAGCATCCATTTCGTCTTGATTATCAAAATAACCCAATAAGACTTTTCTACGCTTTCACTCTTCCGATAGGGACGCGGGAAAGCCATTGTAAGAGCACATTCTTTTGTCGATTGGACCAGATATGACGGCTTCATATTACGCCCCCAAAGGCGGGCATCCTCCGCAAAATCAGCTTTTGACAGATCGGGCCATTTTTACCGATGCCTATGCCGTTATTCCCAAAGGAACGATGCGCGATATTGTGACCAGCTTCCTGCCATTTTGGGAAGATACGCGACTTTGGGTGATCGCACGCCCGATGTCGGGCTTTGCCGAGACGTTTTCACAATACATTATGGAAGTGCAGCCCGGTGGCGGGTCCGACAGACCAGAAACAGACGCAAGTGCGCAAACTGTGCTTTTCGTCGTTGAGGGTGGGTTTACGCTGACCGTAGATGGGCAAGCGCATCAGTTAAATGAAGGTGGGTATGCCTATCTGCCGCCCGCCTGTGATTGGTCATTGCGCAATACATCAGATGCGGTCACGCGGTTTCATTGGGTGCGCAAAGCCTATCAAGCCGTGCCTGGGCTGGACACACCTGACCTCATTATTGCCAACGAGAAGGATATCGCACCAACTGTCATGCCCGATACGAATGGCAAATGGGCGACAACGCGGTTTGTAGATCCGGCTGACCTGCGTCACGACATGCATGTCACGATTGTCACTTTTGAACCCGGGGCGGTTATCCCGTTTTTGGAAACCCATGTGATGGAACACGGCCTCTATGTTTTGGAAGGCAAAGCCGTTTACAGGTTGAACAACGATTGGGTCGAAGTGGAGGCTGGCGACTATATGTGGCTACGCGCTTTTTGCCCGCAAGCCTGTTATGCGGGCGGTCCGGGCAAGTTTCGTTACCTGCTTTACAAAGACGTCAATCGCCACATGCCTTTGACACCGCTGTCAAAAGGCTAACGCGGCGCCGCGCCACCTATTGCATGGGTCAGGTCGACCGCGGCCTCCATCACTGCTGCGGCCAAATGAGGGATGTCTTCAAGGCCCACACGACTGGTTGGGCCCGAGACCGAAATGCCTGCCACGGCTTCCGAATTTACATCAAACACGGGGGCCGCAATGCAACGCATCCCCAGGTTTTTTTCCTCTCCATCAATCGCAAATCCACGTGCGCGCGTCTTTTCGAGGTCTACAGACAGGGTCTGTGCAGACGTAATTGTATGCGGCGTGAAGGCTTCAAGGCTGTGTCCATTTAGGTAGAGCGCCAACTGCTCGGGCGTCATTTCCGCCAGCAGCGCCTTACCAATCCCAGAAGAATGCATCGGCGATAAAGACCCCGGCGGAAAGAATGCACGAATGTTCGAATGCGTTTCCACTTGGCTAAGAAACAAAACAGCACCATCGCGCTGCGCCCCCAGATTGGCCGTTTCCCCCGTTTCAAACATGAGTTTTCGCAAAATGGGTCGCGCCCGATCTACAAGCGAGGTTCGGCGCAAAAACCGCGCGCCGATGACAAAGGCCTTTGAGCCGATATGCCAAGTCTGGTCATCGGTGTCGAACTCCACAAGACCCCGCCCTTCCAAGGTGGTCAGGACACGGTAAAGCGTTGCAGGCGACTGCTTCATTTCGCTGGCGATTGTCGTCAGGGCTTTACCTTGCGCTTCACTGAGGTATTCAAAAACCTCCATGGCGCGGTCCAGTGATTTAATCGTGTTCTGGTCCGTCTTGTCGTTCCAGTCGCGCGGGCGCCCACGGGCGCGTCTGCCTGCTAACCCTTGTTTTTCTGATCCATCCATATCAAATTCCGCATAAAATAAAAAACTCATTCATATTATGAAAAATTTAACCTACTGACAATGCTTAATTTTTCTGCGTCTGGCATTTATGAAATAGTATTTCAAAAAAATATACGCGTTCATTTTATCCCGCTACAAAGGGTCAAATATTAAAGGAATCCACGATGAGCTTTCAAAATCCCGTCTTTATACCAGGCCCGACGAACATGCCTGAGGAGATCAGGCAAGCATGTTCGATGCCATCGATTGACCATCGCTCATCTATATTTGGCGAGATCTTGCATCCTGTTTTGGACGGCGTTCGTCGCGTGCTGAAATCAAAAACTGCCGAAGTGTTCATCTTCCCTTCGACAGGGACAGGCGGTTGGGAAACGGCGCTGTCCAACTGTCTGAGTGCGGGCGATAAAATCCTTGCGGCACGCAACGGGATGTTTTCGCATCGCTGGATCGATATGTGCCAACGCCACGGACTGGACGTGCAAATAGTTGAAACACCTTGGGGCGATGGCTTGCCAGCCGACACCTACGAAGAGCTGTTGCGCGCTGATACCAACCATCACATCAAAGCAGTATTGGCCACACACAACGAGACAGCAACAGGCGTAAAGTCCGACATCGCAGCTGTCCGCAAGGCCTTGGATGCGGCGGGCCACCCTGCGCTGCTGTTTGTCGATGGCGTGTCGTCTATCGGGTCAATGGACTTTCGGATGGATGATTGGGGCGTTGATGTTGCGGTTACCGGATCGCAAAAGGGCTTCATGCTGCCATCTGGTCTGGCCATCGTTGGTTTCTCTGAAAAAGCGATGAAGGCAACCGAAACCGCGCAGCTGCCACGCACGTTCTTTGACGTAAAAGATATGCAGAATGGCTATGCCGCCAGCGCATATCCCTACACGCCACCTGTTGGTCTGCTGCGCGGGATGCAAACATCGCTTGAAATGCTTGAAACCGAGGGACTGGAGAACGTATTTGCCCGCCACACCCGCATCGCCGAAGGCGTGCGCAAGGCCGTTGCCGCGTGGGGCCTCAAGCTTTGCGCCAACTCGCCCGACGTTTATTCGGACAGCGTATCGGCCATTCGCACACCAGACGGTTTCAACGCCACCGATATCGTCACCCGCGCGGCGGATACCTATGGTATGGCGTTTGGCGTAGGTCTTGGCGAGGTTGCAGGCAAGGTGTTTCGCATCGGGCATTTGGGATCTCTGACCGATGCAATGATGCTGTCGGGCCTTGGCGTTGCAGAGATGGTGATGGTGGATCTGGGGCTCGACATCAAACTGGGGTCTGGCGTGGCGGCCGCCCAAGATCACTACCGTTACGGATCGTAAGGAGCTTTTTGATGTATATCCCGACCTACCAAGACATGCTGGACGCACACGAACGCATCGCGCCCCATATCGTGCGCACTCCTGTGATGACCTCTCGCTACCTCAATGAATTGACGGGCGCCGAGCTGTTTTTCAAATGCGAAAATTTCCAGACACCTGGCGCGTTTAAGGTGCGCGGCGCAACCAATGCTGTGTTCGGACTGGATGATGCGCAGGCCAAAGCAGGCGTGGCGACACATTCATCCGGCAATCATGCGTCCTGCTTGAGTTATGCCGCGATGCTACGCGGCATTCCTTGCAATGTTGTGATGCCCAAAACCGCGCCACAAGCCAAGAAAGACACGGTCGCGCGGTACGGCGGGAAGATCACCGAATGTGAGCCGTCGACCACATCGCGTGAAGAGACCTTTGCAAAAGTTCAGGCCGAAACAGGCGGCGATTTTGTACACCCTTATAACGACCCACGTGTGATCGCCGGCCAAGCGACATGTTCGAAAGAGTTCATGGAGCAGACAGACGGTTTGGACATGATGGTTGCCCCGATCGGGGGCGGCGGTATGATTTCAGGCACATGTCTGACCCTGTCAACGCTTGCACCAGAGGTTCAGATCATTGCAGCCGAACCCGAACAAGCCGATGATGCCTATCGCAGTTTCAAAGCCGGCCACATCATTGCCGATGACGCGCCAAAGACCATCGCCGACGGATTGCTGGTGCCGTTGAAAGAACGCACATGGCATTTTGTTTCAAACTACGTGACCGATATTCAGACAGCCTCTGACGCAGAGATTATCGACGCGATGAAACTGACGTGGAAGCATTTGCGCATTGTCATGGAGGCCAGCTGCGCTGTGCCCCTCGCGATCATCCTGAAGAACAAAGACTATTTCGCAGGCAAGCGCGTTGGCGTGATCGTCACGGGCGGAAATGTTGATCTGGATAAATTGCCATGGGTGACGCCGCAATAGCACAAAAGCCCTTTATCCGCCCCAAAGTTTCCGATAGGAAACATACCAGGATTGCTAAATAGCGGCCCCTGCCGCCCAACCAATTGAACGGAGTGCCCCATGAACAAGCAGCCAAGTTTCGAAGAATTTGAAGTCGGCTTTGATATCCCCGCCAAACCAGGCATGGATGAAAGTGAGATCCAAACCCCATCGCTTGTGCTGGATCTTGATGCGCTGGAACGCAACATCAAGAAAATGGGCGACTACGCAAAGGCCCACGGCATGCGCCACCGCGTGCATGGGAAGATGCATAAATCCGTAGACGTGGCCAAGATGCAGGTTGAATTGGGCGGTGCATGTGGGGTGTGTTGCCAGAAAGTGTCTGAAGCAGAGGTGTTTGCACGCGGCGGCATCAAGGATGTCATGGTGTCGAACCAAGTCACAGAACCCGCCAAGATTGACCGCCTTGCGCGCATGCCAAAGCTTGGGGCACGGACGCTATGTTGCGTGGATGATCCTGCCAATGTGGCTGACCTGTCGGCAGCCGCACAGAAGCACGGAACCCAGATTGAATGCCTGGTCGAGATTGATTGCGGCGCTGGTCGTTGCGGTGTCACATCGACCCAGGATGTGGTGAATATCGCCAAGATGATTGATGCGGCCGAAGGCCTGAAATTCGCTGGTATTCAGGCGTATCAAGGGGCAATGCAGCACCTTGACAGCTACGCGGAACGCGAAAGCAAAACCCATGTCGCTATTGATATGGTTAAGGACGCGATTGCAGGTCTGAAAGCCAATGGTCTGGAATGCGACATCGTGGGCGGCGGCGGCACGGGGTCATACTACTTCGAGTCCAATTCCGGCGTGTTTAATGAATTGCAGTGCGGGTCCTACGCGTTCATGGATGCCGATTATGGCCGTATTCTTGATAAAGACGGCAAACGCATCGATGAAGGCGAATGGGAAAACGCGCTGTTCATCCTGACGACGGTGATGTCACACGCCAAGGCCGATAAGGCAATTGTGGATGCGGGGCTAAAGGCACAATCGGTGGACAGTGGCCTGCCCACGATCTACGGCCGCGATGACGTTGAATACGTCAAATGCTCGGATGAACATGGTGTGGTGATGGATACCAAAGCTGTGCTCAAGGTAAATGACAAGCTCAAGTTGGTGCCAGGCCACTGTGACCCAACATGTAACGTGCATGATTGGTATGTTGGTGTGCGGGGCGGAAAAGTCGAAACCGTCTGGCCTGTCAGCGCACGCGGCAAAGCCTATTGATTGGCCCTTTTCGGGGCCGTGATGCGCGGCCCCGTTTCTTTTTGTTTCAAGGACATCCCCAATGTATATCGTTCCCGAGCGCGAAATCGCGACCCTGATGACACGCGACGCTGCTTTTGACGCGGTTGAAAAAGTCTTTGCGGCGATGGCGGCCCAAGACGCCTATAATTTCCCGGTAATCCGCGAGGCAATTGGCCATGAAGATGCGCTTTACGGGTTTAAAGGCGGGTTTGACAAAGCAGGGCTCACGTTGGGGCTGAAGGCGGGGGGCTACTGGCCCCACAACCTTGAAAAACGGGGCGAGATCAATCACCAGTCAACGGTCTTTTTGTTTGATCCCGATACGGGCAAAGCCAAAGCAATGGTGGGCGGAAACCTTTTGACGGCCCTGCGCACGGCTGCAGCGTCCTCGGTTTCGATCAAGCATCTGGCCCGCAAGGATGCAAAGGTTTTGGGTATGATCGGTGCGGGCCATCAAGCTACGTTCCAATTGCGCGCAGCCCTTGAAACGGGCACTTTCGAAAAAGTGATTGGCTGGAATTATCACCCGGACATGCTCCCCAATATCGAAAAAGTTGCGGGTGAAGCGGGCGTTCCGTTCGAAGCGGTCGCGCTGGAAGGCATGACACAAGCCGATGTCATTATCTCGATCACGTCTGCTTTTGCCCCGTCTTTGATGGCCGCGCATGTCAGCGCAGGCACACACATCGCCTGCATGGGGACAGACACCAAAGGCAAACAAGAGGTTGAAGCGGCGCTTCTTGCACGGGCGACCGTCTTTACCGATGAGGTCGCACAATCCATTTCAATCGGAGAGGCGCAGCACGCCATTGCAGATGGTCTTATCAAGGAAAGTGATGTGGCACAGCTTGGAGCGGTCATAAATGGCACCCATGCTGGCCGAACAGGCGACGACGAGATTACCCTATTCGATGGAACGGGCGTGGGCCTACAGGATTTGGCGGTGGCAGCTTCTGTGGTTGATCTTGCGATTGAAAAGGGTATCGCTATCGAGGTTGATTTTTAATCTGTCCCAAGACCTGACATGACACCTTTACGCATCGCAATTAACGGGTTCGGCCGGATCGGGCGCGTGGTTTTGCGCCAGTTGCTTACGTCGCCCCATCATTCCGACATCAAGGTGGTCGCGATCAATGATATCGCGCCAATTGAGACCTGCGCTTATTTGTTCAAATACGATAGCGTCTATGGCCCCTGCCCCCTGCCCGTTTGCATAGAAGCTGGCGATCTGCGGATCGGTGACCACGCCATCCCCCTGCATCGCCACGAAAACTTGCGTGATGTTGATCTGGGGGGTGTTGATGTTCTTTTGGAATGCACAGGCCGCGCTACCACACGCGAGGTTGCCCAAGCAGGTCTGATCGCGGGGGCTAGGTCCGTTCTGATTTCCGGCCCCTCACAGGCCGCGGATGTGACAACTGTTTTGGGCGCCAACGATCACGAGCTGGCAAATGCGCGCATCGTATCCAATTCATCGTGTACGACGAACGCGATTGCCCCTTTGCTGTGCCGGCTGGACCAAAGCCTTGGCATCAATCGTGCGCATATCACCACAATCCACTGCTACACAGGCAGTCAGCCCACCGTGGACGTGCCTGGCCCATCGCTTGAACGAAGCCGTGCCGCAGCAAATTCGATGATCCCGACCACGACCAGCGCAGCCACCCAGATCACACAGGTCTGCCCGCAAATGAGCGGGCGGCTTAGCGTTGCCGCGGTGCGTGTCCCAAGTCTGTCTGTTTCAGCCATCGATGCGGTGGTGCAGCTGCAGCGCACACCCAAAGATGAGGTGCATGAAGCAGTCAGGAATATCTGCGCCGATGGACATATCATCGGAAAAACAGATGATCCCTGTGTGTCGTCTGACATGCGCGGCAGGCCGGAATCCTTGGTGATCGCTCTGCCTGAGCTGCAAATGATTGGTGAGACCCAACTTCGTTTATTCGGGTGGTACGACAACGAATGGGGCTTTTCGGCACGTATGGTAGATATGGCCCGCAAGATCGCGGCACGCACGCTTTCCTAAGCCGTTGCGATCCAAAAATGAAAAAGCCCCCGCATCATGACGGGGGCTTTTTTTAGTGGTTGTGCGAACCTATCTGGCATCGTCCTTTGGCAAAGACCCCGTACCGTGGCCTTGCATACTGCCCGAGACTTCTTCGGTGGCCTCTGCGGCAAGTTCATGGGGCAAAACAAGGTTGAGCACGATTGCGATGAAAGCCGCTGGCAGCAAACCCGAGGTCATCAAAATACGCGCGGTATCAGGCAATCCTGCAACAGCGCCGGGTTCAAGCTGAAGGCCCAGACCAATTGACAGCGAGATCGCAAAAATCACCATGTTGCGACGGTTCCAATCCACGTCCGACAGCATCGAAATGCCAGCGGCCACAACCATACCAAACATGACAATCACGCCGCCGCCCAGAACCTCAATCGGGACCGTGCGGATCACCCCACCCACTTTGGGCACCAGCCCGCAGATGATCAGAAAGACTGCACCGCAGGTCACAACATGGCGCGACATTAGGCCGGTCATCGCGATCAGGCCGACGTTCTGGCTAAAGGATGTGTTGGGAAAGCCGCCGAAGATACCCGCAACAGCCGTGCCGACACCATCGGCATATGTCGCACCCTGAATTTCTGTGTCGGTTGCCTCACGACCCGCACCACCCTTGGTGATACCCGATACATCGCCCACGGTTTCAATCGCTGAAATGAACGCCATCAGACAAAAACCGATAATCGCCGCTGCAGAAAATTCGAACCCGTATTTGAAAGGTTGGGGTAACGCAAAAGCTGCCGAACGTTCCCATGATCCAATCACGGCGGACCACTCCAGAATACCAACTCCCAAGGCGTAGAAATAGCCAACGATAAGCCCGATCAGAACAGCAGATACAGACAGCATGCCTTTGGTGAAGAACTTCAAGCCAAGGGTGACAAAAATGACGACCAATGCCGCCGACCAATTCAAAAGTGAGCCGTATTCAGGCGTGCCAATCGCTGGAACGCCGCCAGCCGCATATTGAATCCCCACCTTGACCAGCGCCAAACCAATCATTGTCACGACCAGTCCCGTCACCAAAGGAGGCAAGGCAAAACGGATCTTGCCGATGAATAGGCCCAAAACGGCGTGGAACAGACCACCAATGATCACGCCGCCAAAAAGTGCGGCCAAACCATCAACGCCCTTACCCGCCACAAGTGGGATCATGATCGGGATAAAGGCAAAGGACGTGCCCTGTACGATGGGCAACTTGGCGCCAACAGGCCCAAGGCTGATGGTTTGCAGCAAGGTGGCAACCCCGGCAAACAACATGGACATCTGTATGAGATAAAGCAGCTCAGGAAAATCGGGGCTGTTTGAGCCAAACCCGAAGCCAGCCGCCCCCGCAACAATGATCGCGGGTGTGACGTTTGACACAAACATCGCCAGCACATGCTGAATCCCCAAGGGGATCGCTTTTGCAAGCGGTGGTGTGTAATTTGGATCGCGCATCTGTTGCGGTGTTCCGATTGAAGTATCAGCCATTTCAGTCCCTCGCTGTTGTTTTCTTTGTCCCGTGTTTTTTTTAATCTGGCACGATCGAATACGGGCTGTCGAACCAGTGTTCTTGAAGGTTTGCGCCAGGCCCAATGCGGTCCACGACCGCAAACAACCCAGGCTCACAAAGCGGTGTCAGCACGCCGTGCCACGTGCCGCGGTGGAAATTGATGGCTTGTCCTGCCGATGATGCGAAAGCCAAAGGTGTTCCTGGTTGACCATCCTCATCAGGTGCCACGACAATCAAAAACCCATGCTCGGACATCGGAATGAACGCCTGAGATCCCTCCGGGTGACGTTCCATCATCTCAAGCTCCAATGGCAATGTGCGAGGCTCGGCTTTGAAAAGGCTTATGCCTGCTTTGCCTTGGGTGAACTCAAGGGTGGCGCGGTCATGGTAGCGTCCGCATTTGCCTTGGTTGATGATCATGTCCGCCTCACCCGAGGTATCGAGAACGTCACCAAAAGGCGCGAAGGCATCATGCGTCAGGGGCTGGATGATGATCGGATGGGTCATGACTGGAACTTATCGAGCAGACGAAGCTCGGCAATTCTTTCGACTTGGCGGCAGGCCTCTGCGAACTCGATGTCGCGCGGGTTCTCAATTCGGCGACGGAACGCTTCTAAAATAGACGCTTTGGTATTGTCTTTGACCGCAATAATGAAAGGAAAACCATGGCGTTTGACGTATTGCGCATTCAACTTTTGAAACAGGTCACGCTCTTCATCCGTCAGCAGATCAAGCCCTGCACCTGCTTGCTCTGCGGTGCTGTCGGCTGTCAGTTTCCCTGCGGCGGCCAGCTTGCCCGCCAGATCGGGGTGCGCCTTCAAAACACCCAATCGCTGCGCATCTGATGCACGCCGAAACACCCGCGCCAAGGCTTGGTGAATGCCTGCCGCGGTGTCATAGGTCGGCCCAAGCTCGCCGTCAAAGGCGCTCTCGGCAATCCAAGGTGAATGCTCAAAAATGCCTCCGAACTCGGCGACAAAGGTCGTGCGTGACATCTTGGACGGGCGTTGCATTCGGGGTGCGGGATGCGTGCTGGCCCAATGTTCGGCAACATCAAGGCGTGTGGCAAACCAGACATCGTCATGACTTTTCATGTAATCTATGGCCCGGCGCAGGGCAGCCGCGCGCCCCGGACGCCCCGCAATGCGGCAATGCAGGCCTATAGACATCATGGCAGGACGACCGTTGCGCCCCTCCTCCAGCAGATAATCGAAGCTGTCTTTCAAATAGCTTTCGAATTGATCGCCCGATGTAAAACCCGCCTGAATGCCAAACCGCATATCATTGCAATCCATCGTGTAAGGAACGATGAGTTGATCCGTGCCATTAAAGGACATCCAATAGGGCAGATCGTCGGCGTAGCTGTCCGCAACATAGGCAAACTGACCCGTCTGAGCCGCAAGGCGCACTGTGTTGTTTGAGCACCGGCCCGTGTACCAACCGCGCGGCGGCTCTCCCGTGGCTTCGGTATGCAGCGCGATCGCTTCGGCAATTTGAGCACGCTCCTGATCTTCGGGCATGTCCTTGTGTTCAACCCACTTCAAACCGTGACTGGCGATTTCCCAACCAGACGTCTTCATCGCCGCAACCTGCTGCGGGGCACGCGCCAGGGCAGTTGCCACGCCGTAAACCGTTACGGGTAAATCGCTGAGCATGCGGTGAAGGCGCCAAAACCCCGCGCGACTGCCGTATTCATACAAGGATTCCATATTCCAGTGACGTTGCCCCGGCCAAGGCTGCGCGCCTGTGATTTCGGACAAGAACGCCTCAGATGCCGCATCACCATGCAGGATGTTGTTTTCGCCGCCTTCTTCGTAATTCAAGACAATCTGGACAGCGATATTGGCCCCATTCGGCCAATTAGCTTTGGGTGGGTTCGGACCATATCCTGTCATGTCACGGGGGTATCGGTTCACGGAATCGACCTCTTTCATTGTTGCCTTCACTTTATGCCAAAAGAATGCTCTTCATTTTCAAAAAAAATTCGAAAGACCCATTTGTATGCGCGCCTTTGATGCGAGCTGTCGGATCAGTCTATAAGATGGAAATCATGGTCTGAGGAGACGCCCTATGTCTGGATATCTGACAACGCACGTTCTTGACACGGCACGCGGTTGCCCTGCGCAGGGCCTGAAGATCGAACTGTTCAGACTGGACGGCGAAGCGCGCACACATCTCAAAACGCTGATGACCAATGCGGATGGCCGCACGGATGAACAAATCCTGCCCGAAGCAGTTTTCCAAACGGGGGTTTATGAGCTGGTCTTTCATGCAGGCGACTATCTGGATGCCTCGGGTGTCGCACCTGAAGCCCCCCGTTTCTTGGACGTTATTCCGCTTCGGTTCGGCATGTCCGAGCATAGCCACTACCATGTGCCACTTTTGCTTTCCCCATTTGGCTATTCCACTTATCGCGGCAGTTAGCCTGATGACGCCGTATCGCGGATGACAGCACCTATACGCTCAATTACGAAATCCATAAACATACGCGCCTTGGGGTCCTGCCGCCGGCGGTGGGTGAACAAACACGCCATTTGGACGGGTGCGGGCGGTGTTTGCGATGCGACAGGCACAAGTCGACCCTTTTCTAAGTGATCGGCAATCTCAAACACGGGCTTCATAGCAATGCCGCGTCCCGCCAAGGCCCAATCGGTCAGCACATCGCCATCGTCAGATTCGTAGCGCCCTTTGACAGAATAGCGTTTCGTCTCACTGCTGGTTTGCAGCGGCCACTGAAACTCGGTCGCCCCGGGGAAACGCAGGTTCAAACACTCGTGGTTGTCGTTCAGCAGGTCAGCCCCCGTTTCTGGCATCCCGCGGGCGGCGATGTAGTCAGGCGAGGCGCATAAAACCCGCTCAACATCTGCGATCTTGCGGATGCGTAAGGTGCTGTCTTCTGGCTGACCTAGGAAAAACGCAAGGTCCAAGCCTTCTGTCGTCAAATCCACCTTTCGATCTGTCAGGCGCAAACGAACACTGACATCTGGGTATTTATCAAGAAACCCGGGCACTTGCGGGGCGATTAACCTGCGCCCGACACCAAGGGGTGCTGCGACATAAAGCGATCCTTTCGGGTTATCGGTGATACGAACAACCTGCGCCTCTGCCGCCTCTACGGATTCAAGGATTTCGCAGGCGCCGCCATAAAATGCCTTGCCCTGTTCGGTTGCGGTCAAACTTCGGGTGGTCCTGCGAAACAATCGCACACCAAGCTTGTCCTCGAGCTGCGAAATGCGCGAGGATGTTAAAGCAGGCGAAATACGCAGATCACGGCCTGCCGCCGACATGCTGCCCAATTCGTAGACACGAACAAACGTGCGGATATTATCAAGGTAAGACATTCTTCGGACTTTTTTGATACTGCTTGGCGTTTGGTTGCGATACCAGAATAATTGACCTTGGCATAGGGTGTTGGGAACTGGATTCGTCGGAGAACCGTCATGTATGACATCGCTATCTTATGGGATTGGATCGCTTTCAGCGTGCGTTGGTTGCACGTCATCACTGCCATGGCTTGGATCGGAGCGTCTTTTTACTTCATTGCGCTTGATCTGATGCTCAAGCCAAATGATGCGCTGCCCGATGGGGCCTACGGTGAAGAATGGGAAGTGCACGGCGGCGGCTTTTATCACACTGTCAAATACATGGTGGCGCCGGCACGCATGCCCGAGCATCTGACCTGGCATAAATGGCAAAGCTACACCACTTGGCTGTCTGGCGCGGCCCTGCTGATGATTATCTATTGGGTCGGCGGAGAGCTTTATTTGCTTGATCCGACCAAGGCCGACCTTGCCCTATGGCAAGGCATTTTGATCTCTGCAGGCTCGCTTACCGTCGGTTGGATTGTCTATGACGCGATGTGCAAATCCAAACTGGCGGACACGCCCACGGTGCTGATGTTGCTTTTGTTTGGGGTGCTGGTGATCATGTCGTGGGGATACAATCAGATCTTCACAGGCCGTGCTGCTTTGCTGCATTTGGGTGCGTTTACGGCGACGATCATGACCGCGAATGTGTTTTTCCAGATCATGCCGAACCAAAGGATCGTGGTGCAGGACCTTAAGGAGGGTCGCACACCTGATGCCAAATACGGCAAGATTGCCAAGGTGCGGTCTACCCACAATAACTACCTGACATTGCCAGTGGTCTTTTTGATGTTGTCCAACCACTATCCACTGGCCTTTGGCACGCAATATGCCTGGATCATCGCATCGCTGATTTTCCTGACGGGCGTCACCATCCGCCACTACTTCAACACCATGCACAAAACCGGCAAAGGCCCCCATTGGACCTGGGGTGTCACAGTGCTTTTGATGCTCGTCATTGCGTGGCTTTCAACCGTGCCGGGGCATGAGACATGGGAGGAAGCCGAGGCACGCGCACTGACACCCTATGAGGCGCAATTCACCCAAGTTGCCAGCTTTGACGATGCCTATGACGCAGTCCTTGGCAACTGTTCGATGTGCCATGCCCGCGAACCCGTGTGGGGCAATATGCAATGGGCGCCCAAAGGTGTTTTTCTGGAAACGCCTGCTGACGTCGCACGGCACGCCGAGGCAATCTATCTTCAAGCCGGACGAAGCCATGCCATGCCACCGCCCAACGCCGTCCAGATGACGGCGGAAAGCCGAACAAAAATTGTTGCTTGGGTGAAAGAGGCGCGCGCGCAAAACTAGAATGATACGCAAGGGCCCGCGAGGCATTATTCATTTTCCTTCCCTGCGTTTGACCGCTAAGAGCGTGGCAGATGTTACCGCTAAAGGGAGCGTGGAACGATGCAAGAATGGTGGCGCAGCGCTGTAATCTATCAGGTCTATCCACGCTCTTACCAAGACAGCACCGGCGACGGGGTTGGCGATCTTGCAGGCATCACGAAGCGGCTGGATCATATCGCAAACCTTGGCGTGGATTGTATCTGGCTTTCGCCTATTTTTGCGTCCCCCCAAAAAGATATGGGATACGATGTATCCGACTACAAAGCAGTCGATCCGCTGTTTGGCGACTTGGCAGCGTTTGATGCTTTGATTGAGGGCGCGCATGCGCGTGGTTTGAAGGTTATCGTCGATCAGGTTCTGTCACACACCTCTGACCAGCATGCGTGGTTCAAACAGTCCCGCACCAGCCGTGATAACGATAAAGCGGACTGGTATGTCTGGGCTGATCCCTTGCCCGACGGCTCCCCGCCCACGAATTGGCACAGCCACTTCGGGGGCCCTGCATGGGAATTTGATCCGCAACGGGGTCAGTATTTCCTTCATAATTTTCTGGCATCGCAGCCCGATCTGAACTTTCACAATCCCGATGTGATCGATGCAATCCTTGATACCTGTAAATTCTGGTTGGATCGCGGGTTGGACGGGTTCCGCCTTGATACGGTCAACTACTACTTCCATGATCAGAAACTGCGGTCCAACCCGCCCGCGCAAGCTGCACCACAGGTGATGGCGACCGATCTCTATGGAATGCAAAACAACATCTATAACAAAACACGCCCGGAAAACCTGGCGTTTCTGGAACGCCTTCGCGCTTTGACCGATCAATATGATGATGTCATGATGGTGGGCGAAGTCGGCGAAATGGGTCACCGCTCGATCGAGATCATGGGTGAATACACCCAAGGGCGTGACAGGCTGCATATGGCCTATAGTTTTGCGATGTTGGGTCCCGATTTCAACGCCGAACACTTCCGCAATTGTATCGAAGGGTTTCAAGCGGGTGCGCCAGATGGCCACCCATACTGGTCATTCAGCAACCATGATGTGCCAAGACAGGTATCGCGGTGGGCAGATCATGCCGTTTCGCCCGATCACATAGCACGATTGGCATGTGCGATGTTGATGTCATTTGAAGGCACCATCGGTATCTATCAGGGCGAAGAATTGGGCCAAACCGAAACCGAGTTGGTTTTCGAAGAACTCACCGATCCACCTGCGATACGCTATTGGCCCGCCGTAAAAGGGCGCGATGGATGCCGCACACCGATGGTATGGGAAAAAGATGCGCCGAACGCAGGCTTTTCGACGGGAACACCTTGGCTGCCCGTCAAAGAGCCGCAAGCGGCCAATGCCGTCGATCAACAAACCGACACGGGCATTTTGGCCTACTACAAAGAGATGATCGCCTATCGCAAAGCCAATGCGGTGCTGGCACGCGGTAAGACAAAATTTATCTCTCTGCCAGAACCGCTTTTGGCCTTTTCGCGCAGCCACGAGGGCAAGGCGATGAGCTTTGTGTTCAACCTGTCCAAAGACGCACACACCATCCCGCTTGTTGGGCAAACGCAGATCGTCAAAGGCCAAGCCGCAACGATCACGGGCGAGGCGCTGGTGCTTGACGGTAATGGGTTTGCCTATTTGACACAGGACGGTGCTGCGCCGCTTGGCGCGATTACGTGATCACATCAGGTGCGGTGCGGCCTGTCATTGGCTCAAGCTGCGAGATGGACAACGCTGCATCGCGCACCTTTTGCAAAACCACGTCTGGCGAGACCTGTAGTTTTGCAGGATCGGTTTCAAGCTGTTCGAGATAAAGGCGAATGGTGGCCCCTTGGGTGCCAGTGCCAGACAGGCGAAACACAGCACGCGCACCACCCTCAAAAGCGATCCGTATGCCCTGCCCTGACGACTGAGACCAGTCTACCGGATCAAGATAGGAAAATTCATCGGCCGCTTCGACCACCAAGTCACCCGCCTTCACGCCGACCAACGCATTCAGTTTGCTGCGTAGCGCATCCATCATGGCGCCCGCTTTGGCACTCTCCACGTCTTCATAATCAAAACGCGAATAGTAACACCGGCCATGCGCTTGCCACAGATCGTTCATCAGCTCAGACACTGGCTTTCCTGTTTCTGCCAAAATATTCAGCCAAAGCAACACAGCCCACAGCCCGTCCTTTTCACGCACGTGGTCTGATCCTGTCCCCGCGCTTTCTTCTCCGCAAAGCGTAACCTTGCCTGCGTCCAGCAGATTGCCAAAAAATTTCCAACCTGTTGGCGTCTCAAAACAGTCAATCCCAAGGCTTGCCGCGACACGGTCAACCGCGCGCGAGGTCGGCATAGACCGTGCAACCCCCGCCAGCCCGTCCCGATAGCCCGGCGCCAGATGCGCATGCGCGGTCAGCAAAGCAAGGCTATCGGACGGCGTGACATACGCGCCGCGCCCCACAACCATGTTCCGATCGCCATCGCCATCCGACGCAGCCCCGAAATCTGGCGCATCCGCACCATACATGCGGTCCATCAAATCCTTGGCCCAGATCGGGTTGGGGTCAGGATGTCCTTTGCCAAAATCGGGGCTTGGCACGCCATTGATAACAGTGCCCTTTGGTGCGCCTAGCATGTCTTCCAGAATGGTATGCGCATAGGGTCCGGTAATGGCGTGCATCGCATCAAAGCACATCCGAAACCCACCCTCGAACAGGCTGCGTATCTTGGGAAAATCAATGATCGTTTTCATCAAATCGGCATAGTCGGCGACGGGGTCGACAATTTCGACGGTCATGTCCCCAAAGGAATGAGTGCCCAGTTTGGACAAGTCCAAGTCATCGGCAGCGGCGATCCTGTAGCATGTGATCTGTGTGGTCCGTTTGAAAATTTCATCCGTGACGGCCTCAGTCGCGGGACCGCCATTTGGGCCGTTATACTTCAGGCCAAAATCGGCATCTGGACCGCCCGGGTTGTGACTTGCCGACAAAATCAGCCCACCGTCTGCCGCGCGCAAACGAATAAGGTGCGAGGCGGCGGGCGTCGACAGCAGTCCACCTTGGCCGACGATGCATTTTTTGGCACCATTCGCGCTGGCCATGCGTAAAATAATCTGGATGGCCTGATCGTTGAAAAAGCGCCCGTCCCCACCGATAACAAGGGTCTTGCCTTCGATCCCACCAATGCCATCGAACGTGGATTGGACGTAATTTTCCAAAAAATGCGGCCGCTGAAAAACGGTTGTCTTTTTGCGAAGCCCGCTTGTGCCGGGTTTCTGGCCCTCGATCGGGCTGGTCCTGACGTTTTGCATCGGCATCCGTTTTTCCTTCTTGTTCGTTCCTTGCCTATCGGTTGGGCGTCTCGTGCGAGAATACCACAAGGCTGTCACTCGCAACGGTCATTCCATCTGTCACTTTAATAGCATCTTCTTGGCTTGTATCGAAACGGCGCACCCATTTCTCGCCCTGCGGCAGGTCGGGCGGTGTGACTGTAATGTCCCCGCCTCTGTTTAGCACCACCAGCAAAGCACCTTCACGTTTGACATATTCAGGTGACCCAGAGGCCATTCGCATTTCAGCGACCAAAGTATCCAATTCCGGATTATCCCAATCGTCTTGTTGCATCGCGGCCCCGTCCACCCTGCGCCAGAATAGATCCGGCTCACCATCAATCAGGCGTTGACGCGAGTGTAAGAACCGCGATTGCCGCAACAACGGATGCATTTTGCGAAAGGCAATCGCTTGCTCGCAAAATGCAAAAAACGGATCGCTTTCGTCGGGCCAATTCACCCATCCGATTTCATTGTCCTGACAATAGGCATTGTTGTTGCCACCTTGGGAATTGCTCAGCTCGTCGCCCGCAAGGATCATCGGCGTGCCTTGTGACAGCATGAGCGTCGCAATCATATTCCGTTTGCGACGGGTTCGCGCCGCGGCAATACCAGGGTCATCAGTCGGTCCTTCGACGCCCATATTGTCAGAATGGTTATTAGAGTGACCATCGCGGTCATCTTCGCCATTGGCCAGATTGTGCTTGCGACTGTAGCTGACCGTGTCGTGAAGGGTGAAGCCATCATGCGCTGTCAAAAAATTCAACGATGAGGTTGCCGCCCGTCCGTCATGATCAAAATACGGGGCTGACCCCACCAAGCGCTCCGCCACATCCTTGGCTTTACCAGCATCGCCACGCCAGAACTCTCGCACATTGTCGCGGTACTTATCATTCCATTCCGCAAAGGGGGATGGATAGGCACCCAACTGATAGCCGCCTGGCCCGATATCCCAAGGTTCGGCGATCAATTTCACCTGATTGAGAACGGGATCCTGGCCGATGGCGCGAAAAAAGGGACCGTCTCTTTCAAAGCCACGCGCGGTGCGCCCAAGTGCCGAGCACAGGTCAAACCGAAACCCGTCGACATGCATGACTTCAACCCAATAACGCAGGCTATCCATGACAAGTCGAATGACAAACGGGTTTTCGAAATCAAGCGTGTTTCCACATCCCGCATCATCAATGTAGTAGCGTGGATTATCGGCCAAGCGATAGTAGCTTGCGTTATCCAGACCGCGAAACATCAGTGTTGGGCCCAGTTCCGAACCCTCTGCGGTATGGTTGTATACCACATCTAAAATCACTTCGATCCCCGCAGAATGGAACCGCTTCACCATCTGTTGGAATTCCGCGATATCGCCATTTTGCATGTAGCGCGGATCGGGCGCAAAAAACCCGTAGGTCATATACCCCCAGTAATTTGTCAGGCCGCGATCCAGCAGAAACTTTTCGTTCAGAAACGCTTGCACAGGCAACAATTCAACCGCCGTGACACCTAGCTTATTCAGATGCTCCAAAATCGGATCTGATGCCATCGCAAGATACGTGCCGCGCCCCGAAATGTCTGGACGCCCGGCCGTCAACCCTTTGACATGCGCTTCATAGATGATTGATCCTTCCATGGGCGTGCGCGGGTGGTCATCATCGCCCCAGTCAAACGACGGATCGACCACGACACATCGCGGCATATACGGCGCGCTATCGGTCTTATCAAAGGTCAGGTCCTTGTCTTTGTGGTCGTTGTCATAGCCAAACAACGCATCGTTCCAGATCGGATGACCGGTCAGGCGCTTGGCGTAAGGATCGATAAGAAGCTTATAGGGATTGAAACGGTGCCCTTCATCGGGCGCATAGGGGCCATCCATACGCACACCGTATTGTTGGCCCGCCTTCATACCAGGGAAGTAACCATGCCAGACATGCCCTTCGCGTTCGGGCAATGTAATGTTTTGATGTTCGTTGCCGTCCTCGTCAAACAGGCACAGCATCACCTTGGTTGCATGGCGCGAAAAAATGGCAAAGTTCACACCTTCATCGTCAAGCGTTGCCCCAAGCGGCGAAGGCCGGCCCGGCCGAATTTCAAATGTGCCAATACTCACTTGGTGGTCTCAAGCGCTGAGACGTATAGGTCGTGATAGGCCGCCGCAGATGTTTGCCATCCGACAGGTTGTTTCATCGCGTTTTGTTGCATTTTTTTCCAAGTTTTGCGGTCTTTGAAAAGTTCGTTGATCCGCTCCAACGCATTTGCCAATGCCTGCGCCGTGATTGGAAAGAATTGCACGCCAGTGGCAACACCGCGCGCCAGCGCAGCCGGTGACGCGTTGATCACAGTATCAGCAAGCCCACCCGTCAGCGCCACCAACGGCACCGTGCCATAACGCAGACCGTAAAGCTGCGTCAGGCCACACGGCTCAAACCGCGATGGGACAAGAATGACGTCCCCGCCCGCCATCATCTGATGGGAAAGTTGCTCGTCATAGCCAATCTTGACGGCAACATTTTCGTGGCCATCCGCGGCCTCTAGCAAGGCAATCTCTAGCCGTGGATCACCTGATCCCAGTAAGGCCAGCTGGCCACCATCGGCCAGAAGGCTTGGCAACGCTTCAAGCAACAGGTCGATGCCCTTTTGTTCGGTCAGCCGCGAGACCAGAACGTAAAGCGGCCCCTTGGATGGCCGCAAACCAAAGGTTTTGCGCAAGGTCTTTTTGTTGGCTGCTTTGCCCGCCGCGGTTTTATAGGTTTGGATGTTGGGGTCCGTTTCGGGGTTCCACGCCTCCAGATCAATGCCATTCACGATGCCCAACACATCCGCACGCCGCGCTGCCAAAACCCCGTCCATTCCAATCCCGAACTCGGGTGTAAGCAGCTCTTCGGCATAGGTCTGGGACACCGTATTGATCTTGGTCGCGCCGATCAGCCCTGCCTTCAGCGCTGATATTTGGCCCCAGAATTCAAAGTGATCGGCTGTAAACCGCGTTGGTTCAAGGTCCAGCGTCTTTAGTTTCGATGCATCCGCATTTCCATGAAACGCGATGTTGTGAATGGTAAAGACGAAAGGCGTGGGTTGGTTCAGATCATGCAAATACTCGGGCGTCAGGCCTGCCTGCCAGTCATGACCATGGACAAGATCAGGCGTCCACCCACCTGCGCCATCCTTTGCGATCTGCGCCGCGACTTTGCACAAAGCTGCAAATCGCTCTGGATTGTCGGGCCAGTCATTGCCCGTTGCATTCGCATATATCGCGCCGTCGCGATCATAAAGATGCGGCGCGTCAAGGATCAGAAGGTCGACACCTGCCAAACGGCAGGCCAGCAATTTAGCGGCCCCACCGAAAAGACCCGCATAGGTTTCGACCACCTCGGCCTTATCAATCTGGCTCAGTACCGTCCGGTAGCCGGGCAGCAAAACGCGCACGGCAACGCCATGTTCGGCCAAAGCGACAGGCAAGGCCCCCGCAACATCGGCAAGCCCTCCCGTTTTAACCAACGGGGCACATTCTGAGACGACAAACAGCGCCTTGATCATAAAGCAGCGGCCTTTTTATCCAACATGTCTTGCGTGATGAGCGTGATCCCCCGTTCAGTGACGCGGAACCATTTGGCGTCCTCGGTCGGGTCCTCGCCCACCACAAGGCCTTCGGGGATGACCACGCCGCTGTCAACCACCACACGCCGCAGCCGCGCCGATCGCTTGACAACCACGTTGGGCAAGACGACCGCTTGGTCAAGCACGGCGTAAGAGTTTGTGTGCACATTTGTGAACAAAATGGAATTGCGCACCTCGGTTCCTGAAATGATGCACCCTCCCGCCACCATCGATGAAATGGCAACGCCGCGTCTGTCGCGTTCGTCGTGAATGAATTTGGCTGGCGGCACGCCTTCGTTATAGGTCCAGATGGGCCAATCTTGGTCCCACAGGTCCAGTTCGGGCGTAAAATTTGTCAGGTCGATATGCGCTTCCCAAAACGCATCCACCGTGCCCACGTCCTTCCAATAGGCAGGCGCGCCGTCATCGCGCACGCAGCTATCGTCAAAACGATGCGCCATTGCCTTGCCATTTGCAACAATGCTCGGGATCAGATCATTGCCAAAGTCGTTGGTAGAGTCCGCATTCTCAGCATCCTTCAAAAGCAAGTCACGCAAGAACGCCCACCCAAAGACGTAAATCCCCATGGACGCCAGCGCCATTTCGGGATCATCGGGCATGCCTGGCGGATCGTCTGGTTTTTCAAGAAAACTCGTGATCCGACCAGATGTATCGGTGTCCATGACGCCAAAGGCCGATGCTTCGGCACGCGGAACCGTCAAACACCCGACCGTCACATCCGCGTCCGTTTCCACGTGTTGGCGTAGCATAATTTCGTAGTCCATCTTATAGATGTGATCACCTGCCAAAATGACCACGTAGTCAATGTTATAACTATCCACGATATCTATGTTTTGCGTAATCGCGTCCGCGGTCCCTTTGTACCAGCTTTCATTGCCACCGCGTTGCGAGGCGGGAAGAACGTCCAGAAATTCGTTGCGCTCTGCCCGAAAGAAATTCCACCCCCTTTGGGTATGGCGGATAAGACTGTGGGCTTTGTATTGCGTGGCAACAGCAATTTTACGGATGCCCGAATTGACCGCGTTGGACAAAGCGAAATCAATAATCCGCGCCTTGCCCCCGAATGGCACCGCAGGTTTGACCCGCCTGTCCGTCAATTCCTTCAGACGGCTTCCCCGACCGCCTGCCAATACAAAAGCCATTGATCGTTGTGTGATCCGTTTTGTGGCCATGATGTCTCCCCCTTTTTGTTCGTTTTAACTTTGAAACACGATCACTGATAACGGCGGCAGCGTCACTGCCAGTGAATAAGGGTGCCCATGTTCTGGCAGCTGTTGTGTATCGCACCCTCCCAGATTGCCGCGATCACCGCCGCCATAGATTGCGGCATCGGTGTTTAGAAGTTCCGTCCAGTGACCCTCAGTTGGAACCCCTATGCGGAAATCGTTGCGCTCGACTGGTGTGAAATTGCATATGATCAAAACATCTTTGTCGCCCGCATTGCCTTTGCGCAAATAGGCCGAGACCGATTGCGCGGGATCGTTGCAGACCCATGCAAACCCGTCGTGTTCACAATCCTTGACATGCAGCGCAGGAGTGGTGCGATAGAGTTGGTTCAGATCCTGCACCAATCGCTGCACGCCTTTGTGGGCGGGCTGTTCTGCGGCGGTCCAATCAAGTTCGGCATCGTGGTCCCACTCGTGACCCTGGGCAAATTCACACCCCATGAACAACAGTTTTTTGCCCGGTTGGGTCCACATGAAACCATAATAAGCCCGAAGGTTTGCAAATTTTTCCCACTCGGTGCCGGGCATTTTTTCGAGCATGGAGCCTTTGCCATGCACCACCTCATCGTGGCTGATCGGTAATATGAAATTTTCGGTAAAGGCCCAGTCGATCGGGAAGGTCATCAAGTGGTGATCATGCTGGCGGTAGATCGGATCTTTTTCCATGTACCGCAGTGTGTCGTTCATCCACCCCATGTTCCACTTGTAGCCAAACCCAAGCCCGCCAGTGTGGGCAGGCTGTGACACCCCGGGAAACGAGGTGCTTTCTTCCGCAACGGTCATGATCGAAGGGTCGGCGCCATAAGTGGCCGTGTTCATCTCCTGCAAGAACGCAATCGCTTCGTAATTCTCGCGCCCCCCGTGATGATTAGGCACCCACTCTCCCTCATCGCGCGAATAGTCACGGTAGAGCATAGAGGCCACCGCATCGACGCGCAGACCGTCCAGATGATACTCCTCAATCCAGTATAGCGCATTGGCGATAAAGTAGTTCTTTACCTCTGTGCGCCCGAAATTCGGGATCAATGTATTCCAGTCTTGGTGAAAGCCTTCGCGCGGATCTGCGTGTTCATAAAGGGCGGTGCCATCGAATTGCACCAATCCATGCGCATCGGTGGGAAAATGACCCGGGACCCAATCCAGCAATACCCCAACCCCTTCGGCATGTGCTGCATCCACGAAATCCCGAAATTCATTTGGGGGGCCAAACCGAATTGTCGGCGCATAAAGACCGACAGGTTGATAGCCCCAAGACCCATCAAACGGAAATTCGGAAATCGGCAAAAGCTCAATATGGGTAAAGCCCATATATTTGACATATCCAATCAGATCGCGGGCCAGTTCCTGATATGACAAGGGCCGACCATGGTCATCATACCTGCGCCGCCACGAGCCCAGGTGAACCTCGTAAATCGAAATCGGCTTTGAGCGGTCCGCGCGTTCGGCACGGGATTTCATCCATGCTTTGTCGCGCCACCCATAGCCTGCAAGATCGCGCACAACAGACGCCTGTTCAGGCGGATGTTGCGAGCCAAACCCGACAGGGTCTGCTTTGTCGCGCCTTTGATCGTCAACGCCAGTGACCTGATATTTATACAAAGTTCCATCCCCGAGATCAGGTATGAAAATCTCCCAGATGCCAGTCTCCCCTACGGGGCGCATCGGGTGTCGCCGCCCGTCCCAGACGTTGAAATCCCCAATGACACTCACACGTTTGGCGTTGGGGGCCCAAACCGCGAAATGCACACCCGCAACACCCTGATGTTTGATCACATGCGCGCCCAGAACGCGCCAAAGCTCTTTGTGGGTGCCTTCGCCAAACAGATATTGATCAAGGTCCGACAATACAGGGGCAAAGGAGAACGGGTCGCGCGTGGTATGGCGCGTGCCGTCTTGGTAGGTCACCGTCAGCGTGTAGGATTTGCCGGGAACGCGGGCGCTGAACACATCACCATCAATGCGGTCCAATGGCACCTCTTTGCCCGACTGCGTGGCGACCACGCGGACCGCACCGGGCTGGATGGTTGTAATCCACCGTCTGTTGCCGCTTTTTTGGGCACCCAAAACTTCGAAAGGGGCATCATGCGTTCCAGCGTTCAAAGCCGCCAAACACCCTTGGGTCAGGAAATCTGGCTTGTTTGGAATATCACTGCCTGCCAATATCATAATCCCCCAAATCGCGATTTGCCCTATTTACTTACGTTGTCAGGCGCTAACACAATCGCCTGCCCAAGCCCAAAGGTCAACGCGGGGGCTGTTTGTAGCGCCTGAACGACACATATGTCGCGGCGAGATATTGGGCGCATCAGGACAACTCACGGGCACTTGCCCGCAAGATACAGAGCATGTCTGATGGGTATTGTCGTGGTTCAGCTTCACACCAGTCGCTCCGAAAGGCTTGAAATGCTCCTTACTCCGTCCTCGCCCCGCCCTTTTCTGCGCGCCCTTTTTGACGCAGCTGTCCATGTCGCGGATCCGATGCAAGTCGTTCCACAGCACCTGCCACCAAGACCGCAAGGACGGTTGGTCGTAATCGGTGCAGGCAAGGCAAGCGCGCGGATGGCCGAAGCGGTCGAGACCCACTATGGACCTTGTGAGGGGCTTGTGATCACGCGTTACGGATATGCGCGCCCGTGCCAACACATCGAAATTGTTGAAGCCGCACATCCCGTACCGGATGCCGCGGGCGAAGCCGCCACACGGCGTATGTACGATCTTGTCTCCTCACTGGGGCCCGACGATACGGTGCTGGCGCTTATTTCAGGGGGTGGCTCTGCGTTGCTGTGTGCGCCCAAGCGCGCCATTTCTTTGCAAGACAAGATGGACGTGAACCGCGCGTTGCTTGCCTCTGGCGCGCCCATCGGCCAGATCAATATTGTCAGAAAGCATCTCAGCCTTGTGAAGGGCGGCCAACTTGCAGCGGCCTGTTATCCTGCACCTGTGCAGTCTCTTCTGATTTCAGATGTCCCGGGCGATGATCCTGCCTTGATCGCATCGGGCCCCACCGTCGGCGAGACAAGCGCAACGGAAGATGCACGCCGTATCTTGGATCGCTATAATATTGATTTACCAAAGAAAATTGATGCCGCGCTTTCCACCGAAAGCTCAGTAGTGCGCCCGGGCGACCCGCGCCTTGCGCGCGCACAAACAAAGGTGATCGCGGCCCCGTCACAATCCCTTTCGGCGGCGGCATCGAAAGCCGCAGCCGCCGGCTGCCGCGTGCGGATCCTTGGTGACGCGCTGGAGGGAGAAGCCCGCGATCTCGGGCGCGATCAGGCCCAATTGGCAAAATCCCTTTTGGAAGACGTTACTGCAACAGGCACACCGCTTCTGCTGCTCTCTGGCGGTGAATGCACTGTCACCCGCACAGGCGACGGGATCGGCGGCCCCAATGCGGAATTCGTGCTGGCAGCGGCAATTGCCCTTGGTGAGCAGCCAGATATCCACGTGATGGCCTGCGACACGGATGGTGTTGACGGAGCCGCAGAGGTCGCAGGCGCCTACGCGGATGCGGCCACCCTTGCCCATGCGCGCTCGATGGGCCTAAGCCCAGAAACCCATTTGAACGAAAATAACGCACACACGTTTTTTGAGCGCCTAGACAGCCAGATCGTAACCGGCCCGACCCTTACAAATGTCAATGATTTCAGAGCGATCCTCATCAATCCGACGGCATAGGGACAAGTGAGAAAATGGCGGAGGCTCAGGGATTCGAACCCTGGGGACGCTTTCACGCCCGCCGGTTTTCAAGACCGGTGCATTCGACCACTCTGCCAAACCTCCGCATATCCACATGCCCTACCGAAGGGAAGTTGATTCTAAAAGGGTTTTGGAACGTGTTTGTGATGGTGGAATATCGCCGAACGCACGCCAAGATACTTTGCAACACCGTTCGGTTTAGGGTAGTTTCAGCCCAATGGATGGCGCGGCTGCGTCTTTCGAACCAAAAGGTTGGGTCGTGTTGCTTGGTTCAAGCGATGGGACACCGGCCCAAAAATAACGAAGCAGACGACTTGGGCACAGGAATATAACGATGACAGGCATGACTTTTGGAGTTCGCGCAGCTTTGTTGCTAGGTGCGATGACCCTGGCAGGGTGCGATGAGAATGGCCAATTTACACTACTCCAACCGCAAAGCGATGCCGAAGCAACATCAGACAGCGGCGCCGCGGCGGCGACAAAACTGATCGAACGCGACGTTGAAGCACCAGACGTGTTTTCCGTGACCGAAGCAGGGCTTTGGGACGGTCGCCCGTCTTTGGGTGGGGTATGGGTCGCGCACCCTGACGTGAAAGACCCCGAACGCGTCATCATTCGCAACCAGGCCAATGGGAAATTCGTGATTGGCGCGCTGTTCCGCCGCGAACGTGAAAACCCGGGTCCGCGCTTGCAAGCGTCTTCTGATGCGGCAACGGCACTGGGCATTTTGGCAGGCCAGCCTGTGGAATTGAATGTCACCGCCCTGCGCCGCGAAACAGTCGAAGATCCCGCCGCAACGCCTGATACCGCCCCTGTTGCCATCGAAACACCTGCCGAGGTTGCAGCCGCACCACTTGATCCCATCGAAGGGGCCGCAGCGGCCATCGACGAGGCACAAGACGCCGCAGCCGTTGCGACACCCGTGCCCACGCCTGCCCCTGCACCCCGCCCTGCGGCGTCTTCACTGGCCAAGCCGTTCATCCAGATCGGCATTTTCAGCGTGGAACAAAACGCCAAGAATACCGCGACCTCGATGCGACAAGCAGGGATCATCCCACAAGTCCTCAAGGGGGAAAGCAACGGCAAAGCCTTCTGGCGGGTGATTGTCGGACCTGCGCCCAATGCATCGGACCGCGCAGCCTTGCTCAAGAAGGTCAAGGCCAAAGGGTTCGAAGACGCGTACTACGTGACCAATTAAGTGAACACCATTCTGCCAAGGAAGTGACTGTCATGTATCGTTTTGCCTGCATTTTTGCTTTTGTCATCGGACTGGCTTTGCCTGCCGCTGCGTTCGAGACACGCGCAACCGCCGCCTACGTCATTGATCAAACCACGGGAACCGTGTTGCTTTCGAAAAACGCAAACGAAGCGCTGCCCCCTGCATCCATGTCCAAGCTGATGACGCTTTATATGGCGTTTGACGCCATTGCGGATGGCCGCCTGCAGTTGGACGAAGAGCTTTTGGTCAGCCAACACGCCATGAGCTTTGGGGGATCCACATTGTTTCTGCGCGCGGGTGAACGCGTAAAAGTCGAAGATCTGATCCGCGGGATCATCGTGCTGTCTGGTAATGATGCTTGCGTTGTGATCGCCGAAGCACTGAGCCGTGATGGGACAGAAGCAGGTTTTGCACAGATGATGACAACACGGGCCCGCGAACTTGGTATGACCAATTCCACGTTTGCCAATTCCAGCGGCTGGCCCGCTGCAGGCCACCGTATGTCTATGAAAGACCTTGCGATCTTGGCAGACCGTCTGATCAAAGATTACCCAACCTACTATCCGCTTTTTTCGCAAAAAGAGTTTCTTTTTGACCCAAAGGAAAGCGAAAACAGGCTAAACCGCAATCCGCTTCTGGGCCTTGGGATCGGGGCGGATGGACTGAAAACAGGACATACGCGCGAGGCAGGCTACGGACTGGTTGGCAGCGCGCAACAAGGTGACCGCCGTATCATTTTTGTTCTCACTGGCCTGCAAAGCAGCGCCGCACGTGCCGAAGAATCCGAAAAGATTGTAAATTGGGCGTTTCGCCAATTTGCTCAAAAAGAGCTTATCAAGGCAGGCACAGTGATCGCAGAAGCCGAAGTCTGGAATGGCGCGGAAACAACCGTTGGACTGGTCCCCGCACAAGACCTGTCCCTCCTTTTGCCTGTGTTAAGCGGCAATACCGTCGATGCGCAGGTCCGCTACACCGGCCCCGTGGAAGCCCCCATATCTGCAGGGGATCAACTTGCCGAACTGGTTATCGCCTTGGATGACCTGCCAGAAACGCGCCTGCCATTAGTGGCCGCCAATGATGTCCCTGCCGCAGGATTTGTGGGCAAAATGCGCACAGCCACGGGCGTCTTGGTTCAACAGGTGACCGCATCGCCTGCCGCCCCGTTGCAAGCCCCTTCTTCCGCCAACTGATTGAAGCAGATGGCCCGCTTTATCACGTTCGAAGGGATTGATGGGTCAGGCAAATCGACCCAAGCGCGCATGTTGGCCGACGCCTTGCCCTCTGCCGTTCTAACCCGTGAACCTGGCGGCTCAATAGGGGCCGAAGACATTCGCCGCCTTTTGGTCGAAGGCGATCCTGATCGCTGGTCAGCCGAAACAGAACTTTTGCTTTTTACCGCCGCGCGCCGTGATCATCTTGAGCAGACCATTGAACCGGCCCTCGCCTCTGGGCGTGATGTTATTTCCGATCGTTTTGCAGACAGCACGCGCGTTTACCAAGGGGCCACGCGGGGTGATTTGCGTGCCAAAGTGGACGCGCTGCATACACTGATGATCGGTCGAGAGCCCGACCTTACGCTGTTGATTGATATGGATCCCGCAGTGGCGCTGAGCCGCGGATTGGCGCGTGGCTCTGGCGAAGATCGGTTCGAGGATTTTGGCCTGCCCTTCCAGCAAAAGCTGCGCGATGGGTTTTTGGAGCTGGCCAACGAGGGCCCTGCACGCTGGCATGTAATTGATGGCAATCGGCCGATCGAGGACGTCTTTGCTGATGTGAAAGCTGCCTGCCTTTAAAATCCGCTTCCCCCTGCCCGGCGGTCATGGCACACCTTCCCCATGTCCGATTTGCCCCAACCAGACCGCGTCGACGGTGCCCCCCACCCGCGTGAAACCTCGCAGGTCATCGGACATGATGCGGCGGCAGCTTCGTTTCTGGACAGTTTTTCAAGTGGTCGGATGCATCATGCATGGATGCTGCAAGGCCCGCGCGGGATTGGCAAAGCCAGCTTTGCCTACCAAATTGCGCGGTTTCTGATTGCAACACCCCCGCTTGACGATGGCGGCATGTTCGGCGCGCCAGAGCCGCCCACATCTTTGCACATCGCAGACGATCACCCAGTTGCGCGGCGCATTCTTGCCGGCAGTGACCCGTCGCTTTTTGTGCTGCGCCGTGCTGTTGACGACAAAGACAATACCAAACTTAAAACCGTCATCACCGTGGACGAAGCCCGTAAGCTCAAGGAATTCCTGTCCCTTTCGGCCACCGATGGCGCCACCCGCGTGGTGATTGTGGACGCCGCCGATGAAATGAACATCCAAACGGCCAATGCGATCCTGAAGGTTTTGGAAGAGCCGCCCGCGAACACGGTGTTCTTGCTGATTTGTCATCAGCCCTCAAAACTGCTGCCCACCATTCGCTCGCGCTGTCGGACGTTGAATTTGTCGCGCCTGAACCCTCAGGATATGGAACGCGCGCTGCGCGCGGCCAACGTGCCGCTGCCCGCTGACACCCATCATCTGACCACTTTGTCCGATGGGTCGGTCGGTGAAGCGCTGCGCCTGATCAATCTGGGCGGGCTTGATACGTATGCTGATCTGGTCGATTTGTTGCAAAATGCCCCGGGTCTGGATCGTGGGCGACTTTTGAAAATGGCCGAAGGTATGGTCGGTCGGGGCAAAGCACCTAAATTCGAATTGTTCCTTGGCCAGATTGACGTGTTGTTGTCGCGCATTGCGCGCGCAGGCCTGATGGGACCGCCAGAGGCCGAGGCCGCACCGCGCGAGGCATCTTTGCTGGTGCGGCTCTGTGCCAGCCCGCACGCTGCCCGTGAATGGGCGGGATTACAGCAAGAGATTGGCGCACGTTTGCGACATGGACGGGCCGTCAATCTTGACCCTGCCGCTTTGGTCCTTGATACGGGTCTCAAGATTGATCAAGCCGCCGCGCGGTTGGCGGCAAAAAGGTAGCCTATGATAGTCGACAGCCATTGCCATCTGGACTTTCCCGACTTTGATGCAGAACGCCCCGCCGTGATCCAGCGCGCTGTTGATGCGGGGGTGACCAAAATGGTGACGATCTGCACCAAACTGCGACTGGAACCACAGGTGCGCGCCATTGCAGAAAGCTTTGACCCTGTATTCTACGCCGCTGGCACCCATCCCATGAGTGCGGCCGATGAACCTATGGCAACGGTCGATCAGTTGGTCAGACTTGCGGCGCACCCCAAGTTTGTCGGCATCGGTGAAACGGGCCTGGATTACCACTACACCGCCGACAGTGCCGAGGTGCAAAAGCAATCCTTACGCATCCATATTGAAGCAGCCCGCCAAACAGGCCTGCCGCTGATTATTCACGCCCGTGCCGCAGATGATGATATGGCCGCGATCCTGACAGACGAATATGCCAATGGCGCGTTTGACTGTGTGATGCACTGTTATTCCAGCGGTGCGGATTTGGCCAAAACCGCGATCGATCTGGGGTTTTATCTGTCCATGTCCGGCATTGCGACCTTTCCCAAAAGCCAGCAGGTGCGCGATATTTTTGCCGCCGCGCCGCTGGACCGTGTTTTGGTGGAAACAGATAGCCCCTATCTGGCCCCGCCCCCTTATCGCGGCAAGCGCAACGAGCCGTCCTACACAGTGCATACGGCCCAAGTGGGGGCTGATGTGTTTGGCCTGCCCTATGAAGATTTTGCCCGCGCCACTACCGATAACTTCCACCGCCTTTTTGCAAAGGCCGCCTGATGAAACGTATCTTTACCATCCTTGGTTGCGGGTCGTCTGGAGGCGTGCCACGACTTGGGCCAAATGGTGGGAACTGGGGCAAATGCGATCCCTCAGAGCCTAAAAACCGCCGTCGTCGGTGCTCGCTTTTGATTGAACAACATGGCGCGGATGGCACAACGGCGGTGCTGATCGATACGGGCCCCGATATGCGCAGCCAGTTGTTGGATGCAGGCATTGGTGCGCTGGACGGCGTGGTCTATACCCATAGCCACGCCGATCATGTTCACGGCCTCGATGACTTGCGCCAGATTGTCTATAACATGAAAGAGCGGCTCGACGTGTGGTCAGATAAGGCCACCACGAGCGATCTGATATCGCGCTTTGGCTATGCTTTTGTCCAGCCACCGGGGTCCAATTATCCGCCCATCTTGAACCTGCATGAAATCGATGGTGACATCACAATATCGGGCGCAGGTGGTGACATCACGTTAACCCCCTTCGAGGTCGAACACGGCACGATTGATGCACTTGGGTTTCGGATCGGCGATGTGGCCTATCTGCCTGATGTGTCTAAAATGGACGACAACGTCTTTGCCGCCTTGCATGACCTTGATTGCTTTATCATCGACGCGTTGCGCCGCGACCCACATCCCACCCATTTCCATTTGGACGCCGCACTTGCGGTGATCAAAAAGCTGGCGCCCAAACGCGCGGTGCTCACGAACATGCATCTTGATCTGGATTATGCCACGCTTGAGGCAGAAACACCCGATCACATCACCCCCGCTTTTGATGGAATGCAGATCACTTATGATCTGTAAGACCCTGTAAATGCAGGCGCTTTTAGATGTGATCCTGCCAGTTTTCCTTCTGGTTGCCTTTGGATATGGCGCAAGTTGGAAAGGTTGGTTTTCGCAAGACTATGTCGACGGTCTGATGAAGTTCGCGCAGACCTTCGCCATTCCTTGCCTGTTGTTTTCCGCCATTGCCAACCTCGATTTGGGCCAATCCTTCCAATGGCCGATTTTGTTCAGCTTTTATTCAGGCGCTTTGACGTGCTTCATTCTTGGTGTCTTGGGCGCACGCGTTTTGTTCAAACGCGATTGGGAGGATGCGGTGGCCATCGGCTTTATTGCGCTTTTCTCCAACTCGGTATTGTTGGGCCTGCCCATCACGGAACGCGCTTTCGGCAGCGAAAGCCTCGCGGGCAACTATGCCATCATCGCCATTCATTCGCCTTTCGGTCTTGGGCTTGGGATCATCACGATGGAGATGGCCCGCGCCCATGGTGCACCTTGGCATCAAGTGGGTGGCACGATTGTGAAATCCACGTTTTCAAACCCGCTCATCATTGGCATTAGCCTTGGGTTTTTCGTGAACCTGACAGGTTTGCCCATCCCTTCTGTCGCCCAAGACGCCCTTGATCTGATGATCCGTGCTGCACTGCCCGCTGCGTTGTTCGGCCTTGGGGGGGTGCTCTATCGTTACAAGCCCGAAGGCGATGCGCTGACGATTGTCTATGTGGTCAGCCTTTCGTTGCTTTTGCACCCCATCATCGTTTGGACGCTTGGGAGTTGGGTGGATCTGAGCCAATCTGATCTGCGATCCGCTTTGATCACGGCTGCCTCTGCGCCGGGTATCAACGCCTATCTGTTTGCGAATATGTATGGCCGTGCCAAGCGGGTTGCGGCATCATCGGTGCTGATCGGCACTGCGCTGAATATCTTGTCCATATGGGTTTGGTTGCTGATCCTGAGCTGAGCCTGAAACCAGAGGAGACACCCCCATGAGCATTTTTGACGAGGATCTGTTTTTGAAAGGTCTGGCGCAGCGCAAAGCCACTTTGGGCGCGCAATACGTTGAGGCATCACTGGACAACGCCGATGGCTTCACACGGCCCTTTCAGGAAGCAATGACAGCATGGTGTTGGGGCTTTGGGTGGGGCGACGACGTGATTGACGTCAAGACGCGGTCCATGATGAACCTGTCGATGATTGGCGCATTGGGCAAAATGACCGAATGGGAACTTCATTGCAAAGGGGCGTTGAACAACGGTGTGTCGCCTGAAGAGATCCGCGCCATCATTCATGTCATTGCGATTTACTGTGGGCTGCCGCAAGCGTTGGAGTGTTTCCGCGCAGCGCGCAAGGTGCTGGATGCCGAAGGTTTGCTGGACGGCTAACTGCCATAAAGAGGGAAAGACTGGTGCGGTCGGGGGGACTCGAACCCCCACGAGTGTTACCTCACAGCGACCTCAACGCTGCGCGTCTACCAATTCCGCCACGACCGCAAATCCTAGCTTGGTGGCAGCGTCCTAAACCAAAGCCCGCTGCCTTCACAAGCCCAAAATGTCAGGCGGTGCGTGAAACTGGACGCGGGCCTTGCACCTTGGTGCGTGGGCGGTGCGTCCAGAGCAGGTAAACCAGTGCAACTGCACCAGTGCCAATCAGCAGATAGCCTGCATCTGACTCGCGCCCGAACACCATCATATGAATGGTGCGCCCGGGCAAAAACTGCATCAATCCCGCAGCACCGATCCCCCCAATCCACAACCCGCGCAACGTGGCTCCATGTGCCGCAATATTCCCTATGATCGCATACCGCAGGCCTGCAGCGACAGAATACAGCGTAATCACGCTAAAGGCATGAAGCGGCCCGAACATACCCACCATTGCAAATTCGCTTGGGATAAAAAGCCCTGCAATGGCCAGAACGACCATCGCGGTCAGCCACACATATCCAAGGCGCTTGTGCCACATATCAACCCGGCGCCGAAACAGCACGAACGGACCAACTATAACGGCCGGAACGGCTGCGATCATATGAAGTTGCAACGCCAATGAGGCATCCAGAAAAGGGGTGATTGTCATGATGATGTCTCCTAAGCTATGGGTCGCATTGCACTGTCACGCTGCGATGACATATGTAGAAACCAGCATTTTCCTGCGCGCCACGCGCCTTTCGTGAATAGAGGCTCTGCCTTCGTGAAACACACCCTGTCGCAACCCGCGCTTCGTGAAATGCGCCGCCATTTTGCCAATCCCGTAAGGCTTTTGGCGTTTGCGGGTATTGCGATAATCCTGACCTTGCTGGCCCCTTTTGACACAGACGAGATGCTGCGCGCCTTGCCACGGTTCTTTTACTGGGGCCTGTTGACGGTGCTTGGCTATACAATCGGGTATCTGGGAAACAATCTGGCCGATCGATATGCCAATGCGTCCGGACCATGGGTGCGCACGGCGATTGCCGCCCCTGTAACGGCGGTGGGTGTCTTTATCGTGGTGTTGCTGCTGAACTACGGGTTTCTGGGGCTGGTGCCCAATGCGATGGCAACTGTGTTCATCGCGGCAAATGTTTTTGCCATCTCGGCGATTGTCTCGGCGATTATGCAGGTCGCCTATCACCAGACGGATAGCCAGATAGGTGCGCCGCCTGCGATCCATGCGCGTTTACCCTATGATAAGCGGGGGGACCTGATCAGCATTTCGTCAGAAGATCACTACATCCGTATTTGCACGACCAAAGGCGAAGAGATGATATTGCTGCGTTTGTCAGACGCTGTGCGGGAGGTCGGCGACACGGCGGGCCTTCAGGTGCATCGTTCGCACTGGATTGCAACGGATCATGTGCGAATGGTGCACAAGCTAAAAGACCGCGCGGAAATCACCCTGTCGAATGATCGTGTGATTCCGGTCAGTCGCAGATACCTCCAGGCCGTAGCAGCAGCAGGGCTTTTTTCAGGAAAATCTGATGGTTGAATGGATTACTTCACGTGATTTGGTGCCTTACGAGGACGCCTGTCGCATTATGGAAGACCGTGTTGGAGCCATTCATGCAGGCACCGCAGATGAAGCGATCTGGCTTTTGGAACACCCGCCAATGTACACCGCTGGCACTTCTTCCAAACCGTCGGACCTGACGCAACCTGACCGCTTTCCTGTCTTTGAGACCAAACGCGGCGGGCAATATACCTACCACGGTCCGGGACAACGGGTGATCTACACCATGCTGGATGTGGGCAAGCGCGGGCGCGATGTGCGCGCCTTTGTCCAAAGTCTTGAGGGATGGGTCATCGACACGCTAGATCAATTCAACATCAAAGGCGAAATCCGTGAAGGGCGTGTCGGCGTATGGGTCCAAAGACCCCAAAAGCCCCCCCTTCCCGATGGCAGCCCACGCGAAGATAAAATCGCTGCGATCGGCATCCGCCTGCGCAGGTGGATCAGCTTTCATGGCATTTCGATCAATGTCGAACCGGAGTTAGACCACTTTGACGGCATCGTGCCCTGCGGCATCTCGGGACACGGCGTGACCTCGCTTGTTGATCTGGGTTTGCCAGTTACGATGGATGATCTTGACGTCGCGCTCAAACAGACATTCGAGACGCATTTCCCACCGCAGCGGTAGGCGCACTTACAAAAAGACGGGCACCTGAACAAAGGCGCCCAAAGTGACGGACGGCCAGAATATCACAGCAGGCAGTGGCGGCGCGTCCCTATCCGTGCGCAAAAGCGCAAGCGCAAAAAAGGCGACCATCACCTGCATCGACATCCAACGCCCGTAGTCAAACGCGAGGTAGAACAAAGGCAGAATCGCCAAGACCGCAGCCGCAATCATCAGACGCTGGCGGACCGTTGGACCGGCACCGCGCCAAACCATATAAATTACCACCCACTGGGCGCCCCCCGCCGCAAGGAACGCATAGAAACGTGGCTGATTGTAGACCGCATTCAGCAACATGGCTGCGCTGGTTTCATCGACCTTGGTGTACCACATTGCCCCGTCACACACGCGCGCAGGAAATCCGCGATCGGTTACAGCGGCGCACATTGCCGAGATATCGGACAGATTGGTAAAGACAACCGCGTAGAGCCCCGATGCCAAAGCGATGACAGAAAACGCCAGCATCGCCGCGCTACGAACCCACCCTTCGTGCGTCCACCACAAAAGTATCAAAATGGCAGGAAGCAGCAAGGCCAGGCCTTCGTGCCCTGCCAAGGCAACCGCATAGGCAAACCATGCCGCAACAAGACCCAACAACCGCCCCCGCCACACAATCAGCATCGCCAGGGCGACATAGACCAGCATTTCTTTGTAGACGCCCTCCACAAACACAAGTCCGAGGGGAAGCAGCGCCATTGCTGCCAAACGATCCGAAAACCCGTTTTTGAAAACCAAAAGCGCCGTCAAGCCAGCGTAAAGCGCCAGAATGCTGGATTTGATGGCCAGCACAACAAAGGCCAACGAGAGGCCGGTGGTATCGGCAAGCCAGATCAGCCCGTCCCCCATCAGCCCACGGCGCACCCGCCCGCTTTCAGAATTGATTAACCACTCCCCCACGCGCCATTTGATATTGACCGCCATGTCCGCGTAGTCCGCCCAAAGCCATTGCCACGTGGCAGCCACCCACAGCGCCACAAGGATCACAAAAATCCAAGGCCGCGCAGCCGTTTCCAACGCGGTGAAACGCAGTTGGCGGTTGGCAAGGGGCAACGAAACGGTCGTTGGCATAGTATACGCTCTGATCCTGTTAAGAAAACGAAAGGGCGGAATTTAGAGGGAGAATGGACATAAGACTTCGCGTATTTGCAGGTCAAATGAAGGCAATTTTGGGGAATGCGCTGCAATTTAACACGGTTTGTAAGCGCCTCATCCCAAACAATGATTTAGATCAAACTGCGCCATTTTTACCCACTTAAAATCGTGAACGCGCATTGCTCGTTTAAGACTGTTCCAATAGAACATGCGGGGAATACCCCGTTCGAGTCGCTTCGTCGGGTAAGTATACTTGGGAACCAACAATACGGAGGCACCGGATATGGCAGACGCCGCCATTCACGGCCACGACGCAGACCACGAGGATAACCGAGGCTGGTTTACCCGCTGGTTTATGTCCACAAATCACAAAGACATCGGCATTATGTACCTGTTTACCGCAGGTATTGTCGGTTTCATCTCGGTTGCATTCACAGTTTACATGCGTCTGGAGCTTATGGAGCCAGGCGTGCAGTACATGTGCCTGGAAGGCGCGCGCTTTGTCGCCTCGGAAGCCACGTGTACGCCAAACGGGCACCTCTGGAACGTTCTGATCACCTACCACGGCATCTTGATGATGTTCTTTGTGGTGATCCCTGCCCTGTTCGGGGGCTTTGGTAACTACTTCATGCCCCTACAGATTGGCGCGCCTGACATGGCGTTCCCGCGTCTGAATAACTTGTCCTACTGGTTGTTCGTTGCAGGTACGGCACTTGGTGTGGCGTCGATGCTGGCACCAGGTGGTAACGGCCAGCTTGGCTCGGGCGTCGGTTGGGTTATGTACGCTCCGCTTTCCACATCGGAAGCAGGCATGTCGATGGACCTTGCGATCTTCGCGGTGCACGTTTCAGGCGCATCCTCGATCCTTGGTGCCATTAACATCATCACAACCTTCCTGAACATGCGTGCCCCTGGTATGACGCTGCACAAGGTTCCACTCTTTGCTTGGTCGATCTTTGTAACTGCATGGTTGATCCTTCTGGCGCTTCCAGTGCTGGCTGGCGCGATCACAATGCTGCTGACAGACCGTAACTTCGGCACCAGCTTCTTCCAGCCTGATGGCGGTGGGGACCCTGTGCTTTACCAGCACATCCTGTGGTTCTTTGGCCACCCCGAGGTATATATCATCATCCTTCCGGGCTTCGGCATCATCAGCCACATCATCGCAACATTCTCGCGCAAGCCGATCTTTGGCTACCTGCCAATGGTCTACGCGATGGTTGCTATTGGTGTTCTGGGCTTCGTTGTCTGGGCGCACCACATGTATACAGTAGGTATGTCGCTGACGCAGCAATCCTACTTCATGATGGCGACGATGGTTATTGCGGTGCCCACGGGCGTTAAGATATTCTCGTGGATCGCAACCATGTGGGGCGGCTCGGTCGAGTTCAAAACACCCATGCTTTGGGCCTTCGGCTTCCTGTTCCTGTTCACAGTTGGTGGCGTTACGGGCATCGTGCTGTCGCAAGCGGGCGTGGACCGCGCATATCACGACACATACTACGTCGTTGCGCACTTCCACTACGTGATGTCTTTGGGTGCAGTGTTCTGTATCTTTGCAGGTATCTACTTCTACCTGCCCAAGATGTCGGGCCGCATGTATCCTGAATGGGCTGGTAAGCTGCACTTCTGGGCGATGTTCGTCGGTGCAAACCTGACATTCTTCCCACAGCACTTCCTGGGTCGTCAGGGCATGCCACGTCGCTACATCGACTATCCCGAAGCATTCGCTTACTGGAACTACGTCTCGTCGATGGGTGCATTCCTGTCCTTCGCATCGTTCCTGTTCTTCATCGGTGTCATTGCTTCGACACTGATGGCAGGGCGTCGTGTGACAGAAGCCAACCCTTGGAACGAATATGCAGATACACTGGAGTGGACACTTCCATCGCCCCCCCCAGAGCACACGTTTGAAATTCTTCCAAAGCAGGAAGATTGGGACAAACAGCACAGCCACTAAGGCACCGCTGATCTGAAACAGAAAAGCCCCCGCCTTAACACGCGGGGGCTTTTTTAATTGGATAGAGACTTTCTTTTGCAATCGTTATCCGCAGGTTAATGACGACCATGCCGTATCAGACAACCAGCAATGATCCGACGACCGTGACGCTTTGGCCGCATCAATCGATGACGCCCAATGGGTTTGTTGTTTTCATCGGCATCACAGCGGGCCTTATCGCCCTCCCCCTCATCGCCATTCTTGGCAGCCCGGTGTTGTGGGGGTTGTTGCCCTTCTTCGCCATCGCACTTTGGGGCATTTGGTTTGCGCTGCGCCGCAACCAACGCGACGGCAATCTGCGTGAAGACCTGATCATTACGCCAGAGACTTGCCATTTGCGCCGACAGAACCCGCGCAAGGGCGATCAAACATGGGACGCAAACACCTATTGGGTGAGCGTCCACCTGCACGAAACAGGCGGACCCGTTGAGAACTATGTGACCTTGAAAGGTGGCCTATCGCCCGAAGACCGGCGCGAAGTAGAGATTGGTGCGTTTCTATCGCCCGACGAACGCAAGGCGCTTTACGGCGAACTGCAATCGTTGATCCGCGCGACACTGTAGACAGGTTGTATCAAAGGCCTGATGCCCTACAAGGCGAGGGCATCCTTATTGATCAGACGCCTCAGCGCTAAGCGCTCAGACGGTCTTTCACCATCGGGCCTACGCGCCCGAAATCCATCTGACCTGTATATTTCGACTTCAGCGCTGCCATCACCTTGCCCATATCGCGAATGCTGTCTGCGCCCACTTCGGTCACCGCCGCGTCAACCGCTTTGGCTGTTTCATCGTCGTCCAGCTGTTTGGGCAGATAGTCTTCGATGATCGCAATCTCGCTGTGCTCTTTTTCGGCCAGCTCCAGACGACCGCCTTCTTCGTAGGCACGTGCGCTTTCCTTGCGCTGCTTAACCATCTTGCCAAGGATCGCCACGATATCCGCGTCCGAGATTTCAAACTCTTCGCTGGTGGCCCGCTCTGCGATCTCGCGGTCTTTGATCGCCGCATTGACCAGACGCAATGTCGACAAACGATCTTTGTCTTTGGCCTTCATCGCTTCTTTCAAAGCTGAGCCGATGCGCGTTTTCATATCCATTAAGGAAGCTGCCTTCTTGCCGTTTTTGATCCAAGCAATTGAATGAGTGAATATAGATTTGGCAAGCATGCAAATCAAGCAAAGTCGCGATTCACAAGGCCTTGTTTTTATGGGGTTTTATAATATTTCTGGCGCTTGACCCCACGCCGCGCCCCACTTATGTTCACGCAGATTTGGCAGCAGACAGGACCCAAGCGCATGGCACAAAAGCAAACGTCTCATCCCACAGCCTGCCTTGCCCTTGCAGATGGCACCTTGTTTTACGGGCGCGGGTTTGGCGCCGAAGGCCTGACCCAAGCGGAACTTTGCTTTAATACCGCGATGACGGGCTATCAGGAAATCATGACCGATCCGTCCTATGCGGGTCAGGTTGTGACCTTCACCTTCCCGCATATCGGCAACACGGGCGTGAATCCCGAAGATGACGAAACGGCGGATCCTGTCGCCGAAGGTATGGTGGTTAAATGGGATCCAACAGCATCGTCAAACTGGCGTGCGACAGATGAATTGGGCAGCTGGCTTGCCAAACGCGGACGCATGGGCATGGGCGGCGTTGACACGCGCAGGCTGACCCGCGCGATCCGCCAGCAAGGCGCGCCCCATGTCGCAATGGAATACCGCGAGGACGGCCAATTTGATATCGAAGCGCTTGTTGCCAAAGCCCGCGCTTTCAAAGGGTTGGAAGGCTTGGACCTTGCCAAAAACGTGACCTGCGCACAATCCTATCAATGGGATGAAATGCGGTGGGCATGGCCCGATGGTTTTCCCAAACGCACCGAAAAAGGCCACAAGGTTGTGGCCATCGACTATGGTGCCAAACGCAACATCCTGCGCTGTCTGGCCTCGGCTGGCTGCGACGTTACCGTCCTTCCGGCCAGCGCGACCACAGAAGATGTGCTGGCCCTGAATCCCGATGGCGTCTTTTTGTCCAACGGCCCAGGCGATCCGGCTGCAACAGGCGAATACGCCGTGCCGATGATCAAAGGTGTGCTGGATCAAACCGACATCCCCGTCTTCGGCATTTGCCTTGGACACCAGATGCTGGCGCTGGCGCTTGGGGCGCAGACCGTCAAGATGAACCACGGTCACCACGGTGCCAACCATCCCGTGAAGGACAAAGATACTGGCAAGGTGGAAATCACATCCATGAACCACGGGTTCACCGTTGATAGCCAAACGCTGCCCGCGGGCGTGGTTGAAACACATGTATCGCTTTTTGATGGATCAAACTGCGGCATCCGAATGGCCGACCGCCCCGTGTTTTCGGTGCAATACCACCCAGAGGCCAGCCCCGGCCCGCAAGACAGCTATTACCTGTTCAAGCGGTTTGCCGAGGCGATGAAGGCCAAAGCCACAGCCTAAACGCTCACAGCAAGACGGTTAACCGATTGTTAAACACTCCCGTGCCATCAAAGTCGCGGGGTTTAACGGCTATGGTGGTCCGTCAGAATGAGCAATTTACCATTTTCCTTGGTCGGGCCACGTGCGGTGTTTCCCAAACGGGGCCGCGTCAAAGACCATCCAATCTGTCTGGACAGTCTTTTAATCGACGATTTTGATCTGCACCCGAATGATCTGGCGCGGGCACGGCGCATGGCGCGTTCGGGCGATGCGTCTTTCGAACAGGCCCTGATCTCGGCGCATTTGATCCGCCCACAGGATTTGCTGACCGCGCAAAGCCAATTCCATCAGGCGCAGATCGTAGACCTCTCCCAAACGGAACGATCTGTGGATTTGGCCGACCTGATCGGATTGCGCAACTGCCTGACCCAGTCTGTCGTGCCAATCCAGCGGATCGGCAGCGGTGTTTTGATTGTCACCTCGCGCCCATCGCAGTTCTCTCGCATCAAGGCCATGATCCCGCAAAGCCACCACCCCGTTCTTATGGGGCTGGCGAGCGACGATGATATACATGCAGCCCTCGCACAGGACCACGCGGCCCAACTTGCCCAGATGGCCGAAACGCGGGTTGCGACACGGGATAGTTGTAGGCAATGGAACGTCCCGCGACTGCGGGCGGGGGCGCTGTGCCTTTTGTTTGCGATGTGTGTGCTGTTGTATGTTGCACCTTGGATTGTGCTTCCTGCGCTGACCGCTTGGGCCATCTTGTCACTGGCGGCAACCACGGCTTTGCGGCTTGGGGCAATTGCAATGTATCGCAGGCCGCAACCGCCTGCGCAAGATGTGGCCCAGGTTCGCACACCTGTCGTTTCGGTTCTTGTTCCGCTTTTGCGCGAACGCGAGATTGCGGCCCATCTTATCGCACGTCTGTCGCAACTCACCTACCCCAAACATTTGCTGGACATTTGTCTGGTGGTCGAAAATGACGATCAAATCACGCGCGCGACCCTAGGCCGAACCCGACTGCCGACTTGGATGCGCACCATCGTTGTCCCCCAAGGCAGCCTCAAGACCAAACCCCGCGCGATGAACTACGCGCTGGATTTTTGCCGCGGCTCCATCGTTGGTATCTATGATGCGGAAGATGCGCCTGCCCATGATCAGATCGACCAGGTTGTAAACCGATTTGCGCAATTACCCCCCGATGTGGCCTGTCTGCAAGGGGTTCTGGACTTCTATAACAGCCGCCAAAACTGGCTGGCCCGTTGCTTCACCATTGAATATGCCACATGGTTTCGTGTGGTCCTGCCCGGCCTGCGAAAACTTGGGTTTGCTGTGCCCTTAGGTGGCACAACTTTGTTTTTCCGTCGCCAAGCACTTGAGGCCTTGGGGGGATGGGATGCCCATAACGTGACCGAAGATGCCGATCTGGGCATGCGGTTGGCCCGCCGCGGATACCGCACAGATATCATAGAAACTGTGACGCACGAAGAAGCCAACTGCCGCGTTTGGCCGTGGGTCAAACAGCGGTCACGGTGGCTCAAAGGATATGCGGTGACCTACGGTGTTCACATGCGCGCGCCCCGCAAGCTGTGGCGCGAACTTGGTGCCTGGCAATTTCTGGGGTTCCAAATCCTGTTTCTGGGCACCCTGTCGCAATTCATCCTCGCCCCGCTTCTTTGGGCGTTATGGCTGATCCCGATTTCCAGCGCGGCCGTTTTCGGTGACAGCCTGTCACCGCCTTTTTTATGGGGGCTTGCGGGCATGTTTATCGCAGCAGAACTTATTGCCATCACCAGTAACGCAATCGCGGTAAACCGCAGGGGGTTCCGATCACTATGGCTATGGATACCCGCTATGCACGTCTACTTTTGGTTCGGCACATTGGCCGTTTACAAAGCCCTTTGGGAAATCGTGCGCTGTCCGTTCTATTGGGATAAAACGAGCCACGGCAGGGGCTTGCAAGACAAAGTTACAGCGCCTGCACGGCCTCAGCATCCGATTTCAGCCGCGCCTGAAAGGCAACTGATATATGCTCGCGCAACGCATGATACGCGCCATCCCCGTCACCATTTTCAATGGCAGCCACGATCACCTCATGCTCATCAAGCGTTTTGACATCGCGGCCTTCAATGGCAAGCGACGTCGTCGCCAAAAGCGCCATTGAGCGATGCACCAAATCAAGCTGTTGCACCAGAAAGCGGTTGTGCGATGCCAGATGAACCTGTTTGTGAAACCGTCTGTTCGCGCGCGACATTGCGGATGGATCACCGATCAGGCTGCGATCTGCCTCAAGCATCTCGCGCAACACCTGCACCTCTTCTGGCGTGGCATGACGCGCAGCAAGCCGTGCGGCAAGTCCCTCCAGCTCGGCCCGCACCACATAAAGCTCGGCCAGTTGATTGTGATCAAGGGACGCCACAATCAGGCTACGGCCATCGCGTGTCAAAAGGCTTTGGGTTTCCAGCCGCTGCAATGCTTCACGGATCGGTGTGCGCGACACGCCAAACCGTTCGGCCAATTCGCTTTCCACCAAACGGTCACCGGGTTTGTAAACTCCGATATCAATCGCTTCGAGGATCATATCGTAAGCGTCTTTTTGGGCGACTTTAAGCATTTGGGACCGTTCCATAGATGGTTTCGCTTAGCCTAGCCCGACAGCCTGCAAATCCGCAAGCACCCTACCGATTGACGGCCATATCTGGGCCGCTACCTTGCGGGCATGAAACAGACTTTTTCGCATGTCACCACATGGGTGTTCGACCTTGATCACACGCTCTATCCCCCCGAAGTGGCGCTGTTTGAACAGATTGAAAAACGGATGGAGGCCTTTATTTGCAAGGCATTGTCTGTTGATCTGGGCACCGCCAAAGCCCTTCGCGCTGAATATTGGGCCAGTCATGGGACAACGCTTGCAGGCCTGATGGACCGCCACGATATGCCGCCCGAAGATTTCTTGCATGACGTGCATGACATCGATTTTTCGATCATCCCCCCAAGTCCTGAATTGGCTGATGCGATCTGTTCACTGCCGGGGCGCAAGATCATTTATACAAATGGCACACGCCCCTACGCCCAAGCCGTCACTCAGGCGCGTGGATTGACTGGCGTATTTGATGAAATCTACGGGGTGGAACACGCAGGATATCGGCCCAAGCCCGAAGCACAGGCCTTTGCGAAAGTCTTTGCCCAAGACGGGCTTGATCCCACCCGCGCCGCGATGTTTGAGGACGATATCCGCAACCTTGCGGTGCCGCATGCTTTGGGCTTGCGCACGGTTCACGTGGCCCCGCAACAGTCGGCGGCGCCACATGTTCACCATCACACCGATGACCTTGCTTCTTTTTTGTCAAATGTGATCTAAAAATCGGCGAGCCTGCGGCGAAATGAACCTGTTGGATCAGGCGGCACATCCTATCTATCGGGGGTAATCGCGAACAGGAACAGATCATGCCCTTTGACCAGTTGAACGAACAGGACCAAACCATTGAACTCGACGCCACGCTTGGTGTGGAAAAAAGCGCAAAACTCGGCCTGCTTTACGCAGCCCTTGCAATTGGCGCAGCACTTTGGATCGCTGCGATCGCCATTTTTGGCCTGCCGGGACTTTATGTGCCAGCGGTGGCAGCTGTGCCTGTGTGCTTCTTGTGTCTGATGCTGATCACGGTTGGCAAATAACACGGAAGAAGTGTCGCGGTTGTGGTCTTGGCCCTTTCCGATAGCGGCAGCGCGACCTACATCTTGCGTATGGAAAAGACACAGACTGATATTCTGATTTCAGGCGGCGGTGTTGCGGGTATGACGGCCGCCGCGGCCTTTGGCACGGCGGGGTTCAACGTCATCTGCGTAGACCCCACCCCGCCCATCACAGAACGCGACGCGGATGGCAGCGATTTGCGATCCACAGCATTTCTGCAACCGTCCCGGGACTTTCTGGAAGATGCGGGCATCTGGTCCAAACTGGATGCGCACGCTAGCCCTTTGCAGACAATGCGCATTGTCGATGCGGGCGGCGTCGTTAACGAACCGCGATTGACGCGCGATTTTGATGCCTCCGATATCTCGGAGCGCCCGTTCGGGTGGAACCTGCCCAACTGGCTGTTGCGTCGCGAAATGGTCGCGCGTTTGAAAGAACTGCCAAACGTCGATTTTCGGCCAGGTGTGGGCACCGCAAGCGTTCTGACCCGACAAACCGAAGCCCGCGTCAGCCTGAGCGATGGGACATTGGTTTCGGCGCGCATGATCATTGCCGCTGACGGACGAAACAGCCCTGTGCGCCGCGCGCTTGGTATTGGCGCAAAAACCACACGTTACGGGCAGAAGGCGCTGGCGTTCGCGGTCACGCACCCCATCCCGCACGATGGTGTCAGCACAGAAATTCACCGCTCTGGCGGGCCCTTCACCTTGGTTCCGTTGCCCGACTACAATGGTAAACCGTCCAGTGCGATTGTCTGGATGGAGCGCGGCCCCGAAGCCAGGCGCCTTTATGAACTGGATGCAACCGCCTTTAACGAGGCGATTTCGGAGCGGTCATGCCATCTCTTTGGGCCCCTCACGCTTGCCAGTCGGCGCACCATCTGGCCGATTATCAGCCAGATCAGCGATAGCTTTTACGGCGAACGCACCGCCCTGATCGCAGAGGCCGCGCATGTGGTCCCCCCCATCGGTGCGCAAGGCCTGAACATGTCCATTGGTGATATGCGGGCCCTGTTGGATCTGGCGCAGGCAGCGCCTGACAGCCTTGGCAGTCCGAAAATGCTTGCAGCTTATGAACGCAAACGCAAAGCCGAGGTGCATGCACGCGTGGCAGGCGTGAACCTGTTGAACCGTGCGTCCATGATGGGCGAACAACCCCTGCGTGATCTGCGTGCTGCGGGCGTGTCTGCCCTGTATTCAATGGCACCTGTGCGCAAGACGTTGATGCAGCTTGGTCTTGGTGCGCGTGGGTAGCCGCGACTAAAGAACCTCGTCCACCACCTTTTGAAGCCGCGCAACCGCTGCGGGCACGTCATAGAGCTTGTCCAATCCGAACAAGCCGATACGGAATGTGCGAAATGCTTCTGGTTCATCACATTGCAGCGGCACACCTGCAGCGATCTGCATGCCAAGCGATTTGAACTTGGCCCCCGACTGCACATCAGGGTCATCGGTGTAGGATACAACCACCCCGGGCGCACCGAACCCTTCTGCCGCAACAGATTTCATACCTTTTTCAGCCATCATTTTTCGGACTGCCGCGCCCAACGCCCATTGGGCGGCTTCGAGCTTGTCAAAGCCGAAGTCCTTGGTTTCAAGCATGGTATCGCGAAACGCGCGCAACGCATCCGTGGGCATAGTCGCATGATAGGCATGACCGCCATCTTCATAGGTCCGCATGATGCCGTGCCACTTTTTCAGATCGATTGCGAAACTGCTGGATTGGGTCTGCTCCATACGGTCGACGGCGCGTTGCGATAGCATCACCAAGCCAGCCGATGGCGTCGAGGACCATCCTTTTTGCGGGGCACTGATCAACACATCCACGCCCGTTTTGGCCATATCCACCCACGCACAGCCCGACGCAATGCAATCAAGAACCATAATCGCGCCAACCTCATGGGCGGCCGTTGCAAGTGCTGCGATATAGTCATCTGGAAGGATCACGCCGGCGCTGGTTTCGACGTGCGGTGCAAAAACCACATCTGGTTTTGCGTCTCTAATCTGCGCTGTCACCTCATCGATCGGCGCTGGCGCAAACGGCGATTGCGTCTCATTGCCCTGCATGCGCGCCTTGATCACTGTTGTGTCGCGCGTAAACAGGCCCGCTTCAAAAATCTGGCTCCACCGATACGAAAACCAGCCGTTGCGCACGACCAGCGCATGGGCATCATTGCCGAACTGACGCGCGACAGCTTCCATCGCATAGGTCCCGCCGCCAGGAATAATGGCCACATGGTCGGCGTGATAGACCTCTTTAAGCATACCGCCGATATCGCGCATCACATCGCCAAAAACGGCCGACATATGGTTCAGCGAACGGTCTGTAAAAACGACCGAATATTCAAGCAATCCGTCGGGGTCGATATCGTGCAAAAGTGCGGCCATGAGAGGGTCCTTCCAAAAACGTCCCCAATCGTTAGGAGAGCCTTGGGCACATTGCAAAGTCTATTTTGGTATACCAAGCGGGCCGTCCAACCGTTCTTCCGACAAAAGCACATTGGCCTCGACCTGTCCTGCCCCGGGCAAGGTCATAATGCGACGCCGCAAAATACGTTCAAAATCCGACAGATCGCGCGCCACAACGCGCAAGCGATAGTCGTAAAGGCCAAGCACATGCTCAACGGTTTGCACCTCTGGGATCGCGGTCACAGCGCGTTCAAAATCCTCAAGGCTGACACGCCCTTTTGTGGCAAGTTTGACGCCCAGAAAAACCGTAACACCAAAGCCCAGTTTCTCGGCATCCAGTTTAAGGCGCCGCCCCTTGATGACACCAGCCGCTTGCAACTTTTGAATACGCCGCCACGTCGCGGGTTGGCTTAGGCCAAGTTTGCGCCCCACCCGCCCTGCGGATTGTGCGGCATCCGCATGCAGCGCCTTGAGGATCGCCATATCGATTGCGTCCCATGTCATACGGGCAAGACCTGGCTGTCTTTGACCGTGCTGACCAACATCAACGCTTCGATATCAGAAATATGGGGCAAGGTCAGAATGCGGTCGCGATACAGCGCGTGATAATGCGGCATGTCGCGTGCAACGAGCGATAGGCGCACATCGACCTGCCCTAAAAAGGTTTGCACCTCGATCACCTCAGGCACCTTGCGGGCTGCGGCGATAAATTCATCAAAGGCGCGCGCTTGGGTTTTGTCCAATGTGACACGCAAAGATACAGCAACCGCAAACCCGAGGGCCGCCCAATCAATCACGGCTTCCTGGCCGCGATAGATGCCACTGGCTTGCAGCTTTTCCAAACGTCGGGTTGTCTTGGCCGCGCTCAACGACACCTGATCGGCAAGCTCTGCCATCGACAGGCTTGGATTTTGCTGTAGCCTGCGCAGAATACGGCGATCATCATCATCAAGCATGATTTTCACTATATATCACTATATGGCAAATAGAAATGACTATATTTCTAGAATTAACAACGATCTTGACCTCATATTTCTATCGCTCACCCCCTAAACACACATCAGAGATTCACCACGCCCCAAAAGGAGACATCCCATGCGCGTTTACTATGATCAGGACTGCGACGTTAACCTTATCAAGGACAAGAAAGTGGCCATTCTGGGCTACGGCAGCCAAGGCCACGCCCACGCGCTGAACCTGCGCGACAGTGGTGCAAAGAACCTTGTGGTCGCCCTGCGCGAAGGTTCGCCTTCCGCCAAAAAAGCCGAAGGCGAAGGCCTGAAGGTAATGGGCATCGCAGAAGCCGCCGCCTGGTGTGACGTTATCATGTTCACCATGCCCGATGAATTGCAGGCCGAAACATACAAAAAATACGTCCACGACAACATCAAGCCCGGTGCCGCGATTGCCTTTGCCCACGGTCTGAACGTCCACTTCGGTCTGATCGAGCCAAAAGAAGGCGTTGACGTCATCATGATGGCCCCGAAGGGACCAGGCCACACCGTGCGCGGCGAATATGTCAAAGGCGGCGGCGTGCCTTGCCTTGTGGCGGTTGATACAGATGCATCAGGCAAAGCGCTTGAAATCGGTCTGTCCTATTGTTCGGCCATCGGTGGCGGCCGTTCGGGCATCATCGAAACCAACTTCCGCGAAGAGTGTGAAACCGACCTCTTTGGCGAACAGGCCGTTCTTTGCGGTGGCCTGGTAGAGCTGATCCGTTGCGGTTTTGAAACACTGGTTGAAGCAGGCTACGCGCCTGAGATGGCTTACTTTGAATGTCTGCACGAAGTAAAACTGATCGTCGACCTGATCTATGAAGGCGGCATTGCCAACATGGACTACTCGATCTCCAACACAGCGGAATATGGTCAGTATGTCACCGGCCCACGCATCCTGAACTACGACGAGACCAAAGCTCGCATGAAGGATGTCCTGACAGACATTCAACAAGGTAAATTCGTGCGCGACTTCATGCTGGAAAATGCGGTTGGTCAGCCAACGATCAAAGCGGCCCGCCGTGCAAACGACGAGCACATGATCGAAGAAACAGGCGCGAAACTGCGTGGCATGATGCCATGGATTTCGGCTGGTAAGATGGTTGACAAAGAAAAGAACTAAGGCTGTTTTCACCGTCGCATGATCGGGCGTCCCCGCGGGGACGCCCTTTTACGTTTTGTTAAGGTTTATGAAGGACTTACATGGACACCCAACCCACATTGAACAACTGGCTGTCGATCCTCGCGCTTGGCGTGATCTGGGGCGGCACCTTCATGGTGGTTTCCATTGCGCTGGAAGGCTACGGGCCACTGACGGTAGCCTGCGCGCGCACAACGCTTGGGGCGATTGCACTCTTAAGCTTGATGAAAGCGATGGGGCGTCAGTGGCCCGACTGGTCACCGCGACTGATCAAATTCCTGATCGTCATTGGTGCGCTGAACACCGCGCTGCCTTTCGCGCTTTTGTCTTGGGGCCAGCAATATGTGCCATCTGCTTTTGCCGGTATTTCGATGGCCGCCCTGCCCCTGTTCGTCTTACCGCTGGCGCATTTTTTCAGCGATGAAAAGATGAGCGGCCGCAAGCTGGTTGGTGTGTGTCTGGGCTTTACAGGCGCCTTGGTTCTGATCGGCCCGGGCGTTTTGCGTATTGGCACCGGGTGGGAACCTTTGGGGCAGATCGCCTGTGTCGCCGCGGCGCTGTCTTATGCGGTCTCCAGCGTGATGACACGCACCTGCCCGCCGATTGACAGCGTGGTAATGGCCGCCCTGACCCTTGTCGTTGGCTCGGTCTGCCTGATCCCCGCGATGCTGTATTTTGAAGGTATCCCCGAGTGGACAGGCACCCGCGCGGCGTGGGCGATCTTGTTTCTCGGCTTTGTGCCGACCGCCTTTGCAAACCTGTTGCGCGTTGCAACCATCCGCACGGCAGGATCGGTTTTTATGACCTTGGTCAACTACCAAGTGCCGCTTTGGTCCATGCTGTTCGGCGCATGGATCTTGTCAGAGGATCTGCCGTGGCGTTTCTTTGCAGCCTTGGCCCTGATCCTGACAGGATTGGCCATCAGCCAGTGGTTGAGCCTCAAAAAGCTGTTTGTGCGGGGTTAAACCGCCGCTTCAACCTCGGCCACGATCCCATCGACCACCTGCTGCAAAAGCGCCTCGTCCTCGCATTCGGCCATAACACGGACCAAAGGCTCGGTCCCTGACTTGCGGATCAGCAAGCGCCCTTTGCCGGTCAAATCCGCTTCGGCCTGTGCGATGGCAGCTGTCACATTCGCGGCCTCCATCGGGTCTTTGCCAGCGGTGAAACGCACGTTTTTTAAAAGCTGCGGGACTGTTTCAAAGCTGTGGGTCAACTCGGATGCACGTTTATCGCCACGCACCATTTCACCCAAAAACTGCAGCCCTGCCAAAAGACCATCGCCCGTTGTGGCGTAATCGGTCATGACGATATGGCCAGACTGTTCGCCACCCAAGTTCCATCCACTGCGCCGCATTGCTTCAACCACATGGCGGTCCCCAACCTTGGTGCGTTCCAGATGCAGGCCTTTGCTTTGCATGAAGCGTTCCAGACCCAGGTTTGACATCACCGTCGCCACCAGCGTGCCGCCTTGCAGCCGCCCGTCAGCGGCCCATGCGCTTGCCATAAGGGCCATCAACTGATCGCCGTCGGCCACCTTACCTGTTTCATCAATGATCATCACGCGGTCGGCATCACCGTCCAGACAAATGCCAACATCCGCGCCATGGGCAACCACAGCTTCTTGTGCAGCGGCGGTATTGGTTGAGCCACATCCTTCGTTGATGTTTTGACCGTTGGGCGCAACGCCCATCGCCATCACCGTGGCCCCCAGTTCCCACAGGATTTCAGGGGCGGCGCGGTGGGCCGCACCATTGGCGCAATCCACGACGACTTTCAGACCTTGCAACGAAATCCCCGAAAGCGAGGCTTTCACGCGTTCGCCATAGCGAAACCGCCCGTCATCAATACGTTTGGCACGCCCGATGTTTTCGGCCTGTGCAGGCGATGTCCCCTCATGCACCAGACGTTCAATTTCGGCTTCGGCCTCATCAGACAGCTTGAAGCCATCGGGACCAAAAAGCTTGATACCGTTGTCATGATGCGGGTTGTGGCTGGCGCTGATCATCACGCCGACATCGGCGCGCATGGATTTTGTCAGCATTCCAACCGCAGGCGTTGGCACGGGCCCAAGCAAAAAGACATCCATACCCGTGCTGGTAAACCCTGCCGTCAACGCGTTTTCAAACATATACCCGGATAGACGCGTATCCTTGCCAATCACAACGCGGTGGCGCTGCTGATCGCGGCGAAAATAACGCCCCGCCGCCGCACCCAGTTTGAGCGCCATTTCCACGGTCATCGGATATTGGTTTGCCGTGCCACGCACGCCATCGGTGCCAAAGAGTTTCGGTGCCATTTATGTCCCTGCTTTCAAAGCGTGTCTGCCAAAAGGAAGGCTTGTTTTGTGTGTTTGATATCATGAACGCGCGTAATCTGAACCCCTTGCCGGCGCCCGTCCAACGCCACCGCAATAGATCCGCCCAAACGATCCTGCGCATCAGGGGCGTCGCCAATCGTGCCAATGAACCTTTTGCGCGATGCCCCGAGAAGGATTGGGCAGCCAAGCGCGTGCAAAAGGCTCAGACGGTGCAAAAGCGCAAGGTTATGGTCCAGCGTTTTGCCAAAGCCTATACCTGGGTCGATCACAATCTGATGGCGGTCAATGCCCGCAGCCACCGCCACCGCAATGCGTTCGGCCAAAAAGTCGTAAACATCCAACAGCACATCGTCATATTGTGGTGCGTTTTGCATCGTCGCAGGGTCGCCTTGGGCGTGCATGATACACACAGGCGTGCCGGAATTCGCCGCGACGGTGGCCAGATCGGGATCGAAGGTGAAGGCCGCCACATCGTTGATCAGATCGGCACCCGCATCCAGTGCGGCCTGCGCAACATCGGCTTTGCGGGTATCAATGCTGATGGGTGTTTTGGACTGCGCACGGATTGCTTTTATCACAGGGGCGGTGCGCGAAATCTCTTCATCGGCGGGGACGAAATCTGCGCCGGGCCGTGTGCTTTCGCCGCCGATATCAAGGATATCTGCGCCTTGTGTCGCCATGGCCAAGGCTTGGGCTTGGGCCGCGTCGGGTGCATTGAACAACCCGCCGTCAGAAAAACTGTCGGGTGTGACGTTCAAAATACCCATCAAGTTCGGACGCGCCGTATCCAGCCCCGCGATGGCGGTGCGAGGGGATGTCAGAGGATCCAGCACCGTGGGGGGGGCGTCATTTGCAGATATAATTTCAGGTGCACGTCCGCGTTCCAACACCTCGACATGGGTAAACCAGCACCACCCACCCGCAAGGGTCAGCGCACCACGGGGGCGGGCAATATCGGTTTGGGGAATGGGCCTGTAATACTGCGTCATCTGTTAGAGAGTGGCAGATTGGCCATCGTGATACACGGTATGGAATTCCATAGCTTGTCCCGGTTGGGTCCCAATGCACAGCAATCCACTGGCGTCGATATGCCCTGCAAACCAAGCAACAAGGGCCATCGTATCCGATGGTTGCGCGGAGGGGCCATCAACGGCGTCCAGCACGATTTTAGACGGCGCCCAAACCGCGATCTGGCCGTTTTTCATGGACCAATCAAGCTCGGTCATTGTGCCGACGACGACGCATCGTTTGTCGCGCCCTGCCAAAACCCATGCGTTTTGTTCTATTGCCAAAAGATCAATGCGGCGCTGCGCGGCTTGCACCTGTGTTTGGGGTGCAGGCGTCTGCGATGGGCCAACACACAGAATGACAGGTGTTTCGTCGGCGGCCAATTGATCAATCCAACGCGGCAGATGATCAGAGTGGACCGCCGCGTTTGACAAAAACACCACACGCGGATGAACGGCGGTTTCCACGTCTTCGACCACGTGCAAGGGCCGCGAACGCACAATTTCCACGCCCAGTGCAAATGGACCGCGATCCAGTTTTTCAATGCGCACAAAGGTGCGCATGGCTTGGGGTTCCAACAAAATACGGTCTGCCACACGCTCGGCCAAAGTCTCCAGTAGATTGAGGCGTTCGGCGGCCAGTTCGGTGGCAATCGCTTCGGTGACCTTGTCATAAGACAAGATGCGATCAACATCGTCTAGGATGGGACCTTCCAGAGGGCGCACTTCAACAACCACATCGAAACGCACGCGCTGCGTTGTGCCACGTTCGGCCTGAAAGGCCCCGATTTCGACTTCGATCACATGATCGCGCACGGAAATCCGATCCAGCGGATCACCGCTTTGAGTGGCTGCGGCACGCTCGGACGGATGGGCGAAAGCAAGGTGGATATCACTGGTCATGATGCTGGATTATCCTAGCATAAACGCAGTTAACAGGGGAAAGCGCGGCGTCATACGCCACAAACACGACATCCCCGCGGTTGCGATTTAGCTATATTGCTGACGGTAGAAGATGTGAAAGCCAATGGTGGCCGTGCGTGGGTAGACGCGGGCCCAACGCGGGTTCACGGCTTTGGTGTGGTAGTGTGTTGCACCATTGGTCAGTTTTGGTAGACCGCCGTCGATGGTCATCCGAGCAACTTTGCCCACGCGGGCGAAAGCCTTGGGTTCGCTGATGATCTCTTTCTTGCCATCACATGTGTAGGTGAACTGACAGGCAAATTTCTTGCCGGTGCCTTGGTTGATCACCCCGCAGATGGAGTTGGGATAATTGCGCGATTTCACACGGTTCATGATAACTTCGGCAACCGCAAACTGGCCTTTGACGCTTTCACCGCGCGCTTCGAAATAGAGGGCTTCGGCCAGACAACGCCACTGCGCATCACCCGATGCTTTGGGCTGTTTGGCCAACCAAGCGCGATCATATTTGATGGCCTTGAAATTGCCGGGCCGTGTTTTTGGCAAAAGCGATGTTTTCGGCGCGGCCGTCAGACGGTCCAGACGGTCAGGATCGACACTGCGCAAGGCTTTACGATCTGTTTCCAGCAAGGACACCAGCTGCGCGGACACGTTGGCAGACGTGACGTCGGCAGCAGACATCATTTGTGTCGCGCCGAACAGCGCCACAAAAGCAAAAATAATGCGACCCATAATGGACCCCCAGTTTGTTCGCGACAGGCCCAACACCTGTTGCGAGGGGGCAGATAGTCTATCTTGTCCAGAAAATCCAGCGTAGCCCCCGAACCGCGCCACTGGGACGCGGTTTCTTGGGGCATTGCGTGTGCTGTGCGCTACATGTGGCGTCAGGCGGCGGGTGTCATCGGCGGTTTGTTGCCACGAATCGCAATCTGCGCCGCGCTTAAGCGCGCGACGGGAACGCGGAAAGGCGAGCAGGACACGTAATCGAATCCCCTGTCCCGACAAAACTGGATCGCAAGTTCTGATGCACCATGTTCACCGCAGATGGCCAAGGTGATCCCTTCATGCGCCGCGCGGCCCCGTTCGGCACCGATCTGCAAAAGCTCTCCCACCCCATCAAGATCAAGGAATTGGAAGGGATCCTCGTCATAGACGTGCTGACTGACGTAGGCCGACATAAAGCGCCCCGCATCATCGCGGGACAGCCCATAGGTCATCTGGGTCAGGTCGTTGGTCCCAAAGGACAAGAACGCCGCGTGCTGCGCAATATCACCAGCACGCAAAGCAGCACGCGGGGTCTCAACCATAACGCCAAGACGGTAGTCAAAGGTCTGGCCAGAGCGCACGGCCACAGCGGCGGCCACCCCGTCCACTCGCGCTTTGACCAATTCGACCTCGCGCTTGGCGCTGACAAGCGGGATCATGATTTCAGGCACGATCGTCACGCCCTTGGCCGCCGCCTTGGCTGTGGCCTCAAAAATCGCCTGTGCCTGCATTTCATAAATCTCGGGCACAGTGATGCCGAGGCGCACGCCGCGCATCCCAAGCATCGGGTTGAATTCTGACAACTCCTCAACACGGCGGGTTACGTCAGACATCGGCAGGTCCAGCGCTTCGGCCAGATCGCGCAGTCCTTCTCGGTCATTTGGCAAAATCTCGTGCAGCGGTGGGTCAAACAGGCGGATACACACGGGCATACCTGCCATGATTTCAAACAACTGCCCAAAGTCATCGCGCTGCATGGGCAACAACCGATCAAGTGCTGCGCGCCGATCTTCAGGCGTGTCGGCAAAGATCATCTCGCGCATGACCGTAAGCCTGTCCCCTACGAAAAACATATGTTCTGTGCGGCAAAGCCCGATGCCTTCGGCTGCGAAGTTACGAGCCGTTTGCGCATCAACAGGTGTGTCGGCATTGGCCCGCACACCGATATCACGTACCTCATCAGCCCATGACAAAAGTGTCTGAAACGCGCCGTCCAACGCCGCTTCGATCAGTGGTGGTTCGCCGGCAAGCACCTGCCCTGACGATCCATCAATGGTGATGACATCGCCCGCGCGAAACGCGCGTCCATCCGAGGTTGTCAGGGTTTTCTTGCGCATGGAAATCGTGATGCCCGTTGCCCCCACGATGCATGGCAACCCAAGGCCACGGCCAATCACGGCGGCATGGCTGGTCATGCCGCCACGTTCTGTCAGCACACCTTTGGCAACATTCATGCCGCGAATGTCCTCGGGCGCTGTTTCACGGCGCACAAGAATGCAGGGTTCGTTCTGCGCGGCAAGGGCCTGGGCTTCGTTCGATGAAAAGGTGATTTGACCCGCCGCCGCACCAGGCGAGGCGGCAATGCCGGTTGCAACCACATCCCGCGTGGCCTTGTCGCTGACCTGACGGTGTAGCAACTCGCTCAACATATTAGGGGGCACACGCAAAAGCGCCTCTTCCTTGCTGATCACACCATCCTTGGCCAAATCAACCGCAACCTTCACAGATGCGCGGCTGGATCTTTGGACGCGCAAGCCATCCAGAATAAAAAGCTGCCCGTTCTGAACGGTAAATTCATGCTCCATTTCCTCACGCAGGCGGCGGCGCGAGACGTCAAGATGCGCCAAAAGCTGCGCGTATATTTCGGGGTGGCGTTCTTCCAAACTGGGGCCGCGCGGGTCTTTTGTCAGATAGATCGCACGGTCTGCATCCAGCGCATCGCGGCCTTGGCTTTGACCAAGATAGCGCCCGATAATCCGCCGCTCGCCTGATGTTGCATCGACACCCTGAATAACGCCCGACCCACAGATGCCTTGACCGACGCCAAGGGTCATCTCCTGCACCACAAGGCCCAAGCCAGCATCCGCAGGCGCGCCTTTTGCCTGGCGCAACAATCGTGCGGTTGTGCCCTCCCACGCCCGCGCCATCGAGCGGAGAACCTCTCCCAATTGCTGCGCAGGCGCTTGCGGGAAGTCCTCGTCCATCTCATCGAAATAGGATGCCAGCGCATCGGCAAGCGCGGCTTTGGGATAATCCGTGGCCTGCATAAATTCGTCAGGGTCCAGCCGCGCCACATGAACCGCGTAGGACTGAACAAAACGCAGATACATCAAGCTGCTGGCGTCGGGGCCAATCTCCTCGCTCAGTTGTAGATAGCGGGCATCGTTAATACCGATGTTCAGCACAGCGCCCGGGCCGCCCCAATCAGGGTCCTGGCTTGACGGACGCACGGACAGCAACGCGTTTTCGGGAAATTCCGCCAGAATGGCGCGCAAATCGGGCATTTCGCCATCCGCAATCCCTTTGACGGCTTCAAACGGCAGCGCCACTGTTTTGGGGACAGGCATCTCCAGACGCACCAAACGCTGCAAACATTTGGCACGTCCCCCATGCGTATTGGCCGCCATTGGTGCGGAGGGCGTGATCACGGTGAAGTCTTTGATATTGCTATGGTGCTGCACTGCGGCGCTTCCTTGTGTTGCGCGCAGCATAGGATGTTTTCGATTCGTCACAAGGTGACACATAGGGCATGCGACACCTTGGGACGCGGCGTAAGCGCTAGCCTTCGATCTTGGTCAGATCAGCCACCGCCCCACAGGTTGCCCGAATACGGTTTAGCAAATTCAGACGGTTTCGACGGATTATTTCGCTGTCCGCATTGATCTTAACATCCGTGAAAAACGCATCAATCGGACCGCGCAGCTTGGCCATCGCAGCCATCGCGGTGCCAAAATCCTGCGTCGCCATCGCAGGTTTGATCACTTCGTCAGCGCGATCAAGGGCTGCGAAAAGGGCTTTTTCACTGTCGCTTTCCGCGAATTTGACATCTGCGCCAAAAGAGTATTCGACACCATCTTTTTGCTCGGCCTGGCTCAGGATGTTGTTGGCGCGTTTGAACCCTTGGATCAGGTTTTCGCCATCGTCAGTGGCCAGTGTTTCTGCCAGCGCACGCGCCCGTTTGACCAGAAGGTTCAGATCATCATTGCCCTCCATCGCAATGCACGCGTCGATGATGTCATGGCGAATGCCCTGATCGCGCAGGTAGGTTTTGAGACGGTCATGGAAGAAGGACAGCAGGTTTGCAGCGTCAGCGCGTCCATCGGCGGATGCAAAAACATCGGTCAGCGAAACCGTCAGATTGTTTTCGAGGATCAGCCTGATAACCCCCAAAGCCGCGCGGCGCAGCGCAAACGGATCTTTGGAGCCTGTCGGCTTCTCATCAATCGCCCAAAACCCCGTGAGCGTGTCCAGCTTATCGGCCAGCGCCACCGTCACAGACACAGGTGCATTGGGCACATCGTCGCTTGGGCCGAGGGGCGAGTAATGCTCTTGGCAGGCTGCGGCGATGGCGGATGAAAGACCGGCTTGTTCACTGTAATAACGGCCCATAAGCCCTTGAAGTTCGGGGAATTCATAGACCATTTCGGACGACAAATCAGCTTTGGCAACGCGGGCGGCGTGGACGGCTTCTTCGGCATCCGCCCCTGTCACGGGTGCGAGTTCGCGGGCCAATGCCTCGATGCGTGTGATGCGATCGGCTTGCGACCCAAGCTTGTTGTGGAACGTCACATTCGACAGCGCGTCGGTCCAAGCCGTCATGCCTGCTTTGGCCTCGCGAAGATCGTTCTCCCAAAAGAATTTGGCATCGGCCAGACGTGCAGACAGAACCTTTTGGTTCCCTGCCAGAATGGTTGCGCCATTGTCCGCAGTTTCGACATTTGCCACAGTCACAAATCGAACAATTTGTCCCGATTTCGCATCCCTGACGCTAAAAAACTTTTGATGTTCCTTCATTGAGGTTTGCAACACCTCAGCAGGAAGGCTCAGGAATTCTGCGTCAATGGTGCCCATCAAAACAACGGGCCATTCGACCAAACCCGATACTTCTGCCAGCAGACCTTTGTCCTCGACAACTTCAAGACCATTGGCGAAGGCTTGGGAGGTGGCCTCTGACCAGATGGCATCGGCACGCTCTTCGGCGTTCAAAACCACCTTTGCGCGCTTTAGCTTTGCCTCGTAATCCTCGAAAGACGTTACAGAAAATTCGTCAGGGGCATGAAAACGGTGGCCGCGCGTGTGGTTCGTTGTTTCGAACCCTTCGATGGTGGCAGGCACAACCTCTGCGCCCTCTTCGGTGGTGAGGATGCACAGGATCGAATGAAGCGGGCGGACCCATTTCAGACTGCCGTTGCCCCACCGCATCGACTTGGGCCAAGGGAAGTTACGGACCGTTTGGTCAAGAACGTCCGCAATGATGTCAGCTGCCTTGCGTCCGTCTTTGCGGATCACTGCGAAATAGGCCTGTTTCTTGCCTGCGTCGCGCACCTCCAGATCATCTTTGCTCAGCCCTGTCGCGCGCAAAAATCCTTGCAGCGCTTTTTCGGGTGCATCCGTGGCCGGGCCCTTGCGTTCCTCAACCGTTGCTTTGCTTTGCGCGGTCAGGTCAGACACCGCGAGTGTCAAGCGGCGCGGCGTGTGAAAGGCGCGCGCGCCAGCATAGGTCAGGCCCGCTTCGACCAGCCCGTTTGTGACCAGCTTTTGAAGATCGGCCGCAGCACGCGCTTGCATACGAGCGGGAATTTCTTCGGAGAAAAGTTCAATCAGAAGATCAGGCATTATTGCAGACTTTCGGGTGCAGGGGGGCAGTTTTCAGGCGGGCGGCGACCATCAAAGACCACTTCGCCGCAAGCGTTGATCTGATGCCACGCATAGCCGCGCCCGTCTGGAAAAATCGCGACAATTCGGTCGATCCCATAGGTGATATTTTCGGTCCCCATATAGGCAAACGCCTGCCCGTCTTCGAGCGCCGCGCCAATGGCTTCGGCATCAAAACAGTCGAACCAGCTTGGGGCCGTGCGCGGCTCGGCGTTTTCTATGCTGACGTAGGTTTCGGTCAGTAGGGCATCGGACAGTGGCGTTGTGAAACACGCGCGGTACCGTAGCGGCGAGCTGTTGGCATCGATCCCCTGGAAGTTATCAAAGGGGATCGGCTCGGGGGCTTGGGTCGCATAGGTCGTCAAGCGCACGTCTTCGGCGTCGCTGCTGACTTCGTCGTAGAAGGCGTAGACCTGCAAATAATAAAGGGCGATACCAGCGGCGAGTGCAGACACGACAATGCCTCCGATTGCGATTTTTGCGGGGTTCATGCGGCGTGCCCACCTGCTTCGGTTTGCACAAAAGCATCGGCGCATTTTTTGGCTAGTGCCCGCACGCGCCCGATATAGGCTTGGCGTTCGGTTACAGAAATCACGCCGCGCGCGTCCAGCAGGTTAAACAGATGGCTGGCCTTGATACATTGGTCATAAGCGGGATGCGCCATGATGATGCGTTTGCCTGTTTTTGGATCCATATGATCTTGGGACAGGATGCTTTCGCACTCGGCCTCCGCATCTTCAAAGTGTTTGAGCAGCATATCGGTATTGGCCACATCAAAGTTCCAACGCGCATATTCTTCTTCGGTCTGCTTGAAAATATCGCGGTATGTCAGCGGGATCGGTGCAGACGGATCATTGAAGGGCATATCCATCACGTGATCGATGCCAAGCACATACATCGCCAGACGTTCCAAGCCGTAGGTCAACTCGCCCGATACAGGAGCGCAATCGTGGCCACCGACCTGCTGGAAATAGGTAAACTGCGACACTTCCATTCCGTCGCACCAGACCTCCCAACCCAGACCCCAAGCGCCAAGCGTTGGGCTTTCCCAGTCGTCTTCCACAAAGCGGATGTCATGCAGCGCCATATCGATACCTATGGCGGCCAGACTGCCCAGATACAGCTCTTGCAGATCGGGCGGCGACGGTTTGATCAGCACTTGATACTGGTAATAGTGTTGCAAACGGTTGGGGTTTTCACCGTAGCGGCCATCGGTCGGACGGCGTGATGGTTGCACATAGGCCGCCGCCCACGGCGTGCTGCCAAGCGCACGCAGGGTTGTGGCAGGGTGAAACGTGCCAGCGCCCACTTCCATGTCATAGGGCTGCAAAATCGCACAGCCCTTGGAGGCCCAATAGGACTGCAAGCGCAGGATGATCTCTTGGAAGCTGCGGGGCGTATCGGTTTGCGTGCTCATGAAACGGGCCTCAATGCGGTTTGAGCGACCTTTAAGCCGTGGCGCAAAGCGGGTCAACCAAAGCTGCTTTTCGCATCAGGATGCAGCTGCAGCACCTTGCAGCCAAAGGCGGAACGGTGCATTGTCGCGCCAAATTGGTTGGGGTGATTTCGAGACAATGGAAAAGACGATGCGTCAGTTGATTTGTGCCATATTTATCTGGTTTGGCGTCGCATTTGCGCCTCTTACCACGGCGACACCGGCACAGGCCCAGGCCCAGGAAACCGTTTGGCTGCAAATCGAAGCGCAGCCATCGCTGACACAGGCGCAAGACCGGATCCGGGATTACGCGCAGGATTTCACCAATATTGCAGGGTTTGATCTGGGGTCGGGGTGGTACGGGATTGTCTTGGGCCCCTACGACGCCAGCGAGGCCCGCACGGTCTTGCGCCAGTTGCGCCGTGATCGCCGTATCCCAAGCGACAGTTTTGTGCAGTTTCCCAACCGTTTGCGCAGCCAATTCTGGCCCGTCGGCGCGGCCTTGCCCCCTGCTCCTGTAGAAGATGCGCAAACCGACGTGCCGCAAACGGCACAGGCGCAGCCAGAACCTGAGCCGGAGCCAGAAGAACCCGCCGCGCCTGTCTACGTCCCCGACGAAACCCGCGCAGAGGCGTTACGCTCGGAACAACAAATGAGTGTTGAACAAAAGAAAGACCTTCAGCGCGCGCTGGCATGGGCCGGAAAATATGAAGCCGCAATTGATGGCGTTTATGGCCGTGGCACGCGCGGGGCGATGGCCGCCTGGCAAACGCGCAAGGGCTACCCCGATACGGGCATTTTAACGAGCGCCCAACGCGCCGAGGCGCTGGCAGACTGGAACGCTGTCTTTGAAGGTTTGGGCTTTGCTGTCTTGCGCGAACCCGATGCAGGGCTGGAAATGGACCTGCCCCTTTCGATTGTGACCTTTGACCGCTACACCCCGCCGTTTGTGCGGTTTGAGCCGACGGGCGCGATTGAACAGGCCCGCGTGCTGATGATCAGCCAAGCGGGTGGGCGTGATGCGTTGGCGGGGCTTTATGACATTCTGCAAACGCTTGAGGTTGTGCCCCTTGAAGGGCCGCGCAGCCTCCGTGGGGACCGCTTTGAAATCGAGGGGCGTAGCGCGGATTTTGTCAGCTACACCTTTGCGCAGACCCGCAATGACGAGATCAAAGGCTACATGCTGTTGTGGCCCAACGGCGATGAAGACCGCCGCGCCCGCGTGCTTGAGCGCATGCAAGCAGGCTTTACCCCTATTCCCGGCACGCTTGATCCATCCGCAGGCGACCCGTCTGAACAGGCCGTGGATTTGTTGTCCGGTCTTGAACTGCGCAAACCCAAACGCAGCAGATCAGGATTTTTTGTGGATGGCGCGGGCACTGTCGTCACCCATGCAGAGACCGTGGCGCAATGTACGCGCTTGACGATTGACGGCTTGCATGATGCCGAAGTTCTGAACCTTGATCTGGATGCGGGCATTGCGGTGCTGCGCCCCAAAGACACATTGGCCCCCGACAGCTTTGCCCGCTTCGCGGTTGAGCCTGCTCAACTGGGCAGCGAAATTGCGGTCGCAGGCTATCCCTATGGCGGTGTTTTGCGCGCGCCGACGCTGACGTTTGGCAGGCTTGCGGATTTACGGGGCTTGCAAGGCGAAGAAGAGTTGGACCGTCTGGATCTGACCAGCGCCGAAGGCGATGTCGGAGGCCCCGTTGTGGGGCGTGACGGGGCTGTGCTTGGCATGTTGATCCCACCGCCTGTCATCGGGGCACAGGCCTTCCCGCCCGAAGTGCAATTCACGCTGGACAGCGCCAGCCTGCAGACCGCATTGGACAAGGCTGGTGTAACAACCCAGACCCAACCCTCTGGCACGCGCATCTTGGCCGAAGACCTCACGCTGCGGACACGCGCATTTACTGTGCTGGTTCAGTGTTGGGACTAATCGTCTAGGATGGCTGGCGTCACGTGGATCAACGTGGGTTTGTCGGCCTCGAAGGCCGTTTGAACTGCATCCACTAAAGCCAAAAGCGATGTGGGTTTGGCTGCGTTTGCACCATACGCCTGTGCCAATTTGCAAAAATCGGGGTTATGCGCCTGCACGGCATGCGGGGCGATTTGCGCCCGGGTCATGCTGTCTTCGATCTCTTGCAGCTTGTCATTGTCCCAAAGGATGATCGGCAGGTTCAGGCCAAGTTCAACGGCTGTTCCCAGTTCTTGCACTGTGTATTGAAACCCGTAGTCACCGATGATCGTCAAGGTGGGTTTGCCCCCACGCGCCACAGAACCGCCGATTGCGGCAGGTGTGGCATAGCCAAGTGTGCCAAAACCCGTGGGGTGATGCCAGTGACCTGACTGCTCCATGTCCCACACCTCTTTGGCGACATAGGCAAATTGGGTCATATCGGAATAAATCATCGTATCTTTGGGCACAGCTGCCCGTAGCGCATCGCAGATCGGCACAATGCCACTGCGTTCCGCATCCACCTCGCTGCGCCACCGTTGCCGCGTTTGAGCGATCTCGCCCGCGGCCCATTTGGGCGGCGTTATCTGTGGCAGGGCAGCACCAAGCGCCATCACCACCTGCGTGGCATCGGCCTGCAGCTGTGTTGTTGTGCCTATTTTTTGCGCAAGCACCCCGGGATCAATATCCACGCGCACAAGCGGGCAATCATGGCCCAAATCGGGGCGCCATAAATCGCACTCCGAAAGCTCTGATCCAAACACCACAACAAGATCGGCTTTGGCAAAAACCTCTGCGCTGCTTGGTCGGGCCAGATATGCGCCAAATGCCATAGGATCATCACAAGCCAACAGCCCGCGACCGGCGTAAGTGGTGAAGGCAGCCGCACCGCTGCGTCGCAAAAGCGCGCGCACAGGGTCTTCAAGGCGAATACCGTTTTTCGCAGGAATACAGCCCCCACCAAAAACGAACAGCGGCTTGGCGGCTGCTTTGATTTGGTTGGCAAGGTCATGGATCACACTATCGCGCACCGTATGCACGCTGTGCGCTACATGCGCATTCGGGGCTGGTGGTGACGGCGCATCAGCCTGCAAAACCGAGATCGGCACCGTGATATGTTTGGGCCGCGCGCGTCCTGCTTCAAACTCGGCGAATGCGCGGTCAATCAATGCGTAGGCGGCATCCGCATGTCTTGCTGTAACCGACCAGTCACAAACCGTGCTGGCCGCACCTTCCTGATCCTTCATCTGGTGCAACTGACCTTTGGTTGCTGCGGTTTCGTCCAAGCAACTGGAGATCACCAGCATCGGAACGCTATCTGAATAGGCCTGCCCCATCGGGGTCATGATGTTGCACAGACCCGGCCCCGTAATGACATAGGCAACCCCGACCCGGCCTGTTGCCCGCGCATACCCATCGGCCATAAAACCCGCGCCTTGCTCATGACGGGCCAAAACATGCGTTATGCCTGCTTCGTTAATCCCGCGATACATTTCCTGATTATGCACACCGGGAATTCCGAAAATCGTATCGACCCCGCGCGCGGCCAGCATATGTGAAATTTGCGCACCAAGCGGACGTTTGGCCATGCCTACTCTCTCCAAAAACGGATGGTCAAAAGCACAAAGACCACCACCAATTCCAGCCGTCCGATCAACATCGCGAAGGTCATCACCCATTTGGCCGTATCATTCACGGTTGCGTAGTTTCCAGCCGGTCCAATCACATCGCCCAAACCCGGCCCAATATTTGCAAGTGTCGCGGCGGCGCCTGAAACGGAAGTCACAAAATCCAGCCCCGTCATCCCCAAAAGAACTGCGATGATCCCAAGTGTCACGATGAACAGCATGAAAAATGCCATCACAGAATTGACGACCTCTTCGCTGATACTGCGCCCTTCATAGCGCGGGGTGAAAACACCGTGAGGCGAATGGATCTGGTTGATCTGCGCGCGCACCGAGGCAAAGAGCAGCTGAAAGCGGAATATCTTGATCGAACAGGTGGTCGACCCCGCACATCCGCCAATAAGGCCCATCAGAAAAAACAGCGAAATCGCAAAACTGCCCCATTCCATATAATCGGTGCTGGCATAGCCCGTGCCCGTCAGAATTGATGTGGTGTTGAAAATGGCTTGGCGAAACGCCTGTTCTGACAGGCCATCGCGCACCCAAAGCCAAACGACCATCGCGGCCGCAATCACACATAGCGTCATTAGAAACGAGCGCACTTGGCTGTCGCGCAGCAAGGCGCTGTTGTCGCCCGCCACGATCTGCACATAGCGCACAAATGGCAGGGCCGCGGCCAACATAAAGATGACGGCCACATATTCCGCAGCAGGTGGCAGCGCCCCGAAAGAGGCGTCATGATTGGAAAAGCCCCCGGTTGAAACCGTTGTCATGGCGTGGATCACCGCATCATAGGTGCGCAAACCAGAGGCAAGATAGGCCACAATCGCAGCCGCTGTGATCCCGATGTAGATGGTTGAGATACTTCGCGAAATCTCGGTTGCGCGCGGCAGGATTTTACCGAAAGTGTCAAAGCCTTCGGAGCGGAAAATCTGCATGCCCCCGACCTTCAATTCCGGCAAGAATACCATCGCCACGACGATAATCCCCACGCCGCCAAGCCACTGCAGGATCGCACGCCACAGATTTATCCCTTGCGGCAACCCGTCGAGGCCTGAAAACACGGTTGCCCCTGTTGTGGTCAAACCTGACATCGCTTCGAAAAACGCGTCTGTGAAACTGGCCTCTGTCGCGCCAAGCATGAACGGCAACGCACCAAAGATCGGCAGCGCCACCCAAACACCTGTGGTCAGGATAAAGGTCTGTTGGATCGTGAGGCCTTTGCCGCCGCTGTTTGAACAGGCCAATGAAACAAGCCCGCCCGTGAAAACGGTAATGATTGCCGCTTCCAGAAAGATCATCCAGTGGGGATCACCCTGCATGAAATCCGCCGCCATCGGGATGATCATCATCGCCCCCAAGGCGGCCACCAAAAGGCCGATTACATATCCCACTGGGCGCATGTCAAACATGGGGTAAGGCTTGGCCTGCGCCACCTGCGGTGTCAAGCGAGCAGAAGGTTTTGCATCCCCAAGGCCGCCACCGCACAGATGACCAAAGTCACGCCAATCCCCTGCTTGAACACAAAGAGCAAAAGCGCAGACATGGCAATCAGCGCCAAGACTTGGGGGGATGCACTGGTCCAATCGGCCGACCACAGGCGCAACGGGCCAAGGCTTTTTTGCTCAAGACCTGCAAACACCACATGCAGGGCAAACCATAGGGCAAGGTTTGCAATCACACCAACCACCGCGGCGGTGATCCCTGACAGCGCACCGCGCAAGCGCGGATTGGCACTGATGGCGTCCACATACGGCGCACCTGCAAATATCCATAAAAAACACGGGACAAACGTGGCCCAAAGCGTGACGCCAACCGCGGCCAAGGCCATCGCGACCCCGCCTGAGTTGAACCCACCCATGAAGCCTACGAATTGCGTCACAAGGATCAACGGGCCGGGCGTTGTTTCGGCAAGCCCCAAACCGTCGATCATTTGTGACGCGTCAAGCCAGCCCTGCGTTTCAACGGCGACCTGCCCCATGTAGGCCAGAAGCGCATAGGCGCCCCCAAAGCTGACGACCGCAAGGTTTGAGAAAAACAGAGCCATGTCCGACAAAATACCGTCGGGCATGACACCGATGATCAGCAAAAGTGGCGCCCACCAAAGAAAGAGCCAAATAGCAGTTGTGCGCAGAGTTGTTCTCCATGCCACAGCGGTGGTTGATGCCACATGCGGCGACGCTGATCCCATGCGCAGGGTTGCGCCATAGATCGCGGCCACGCCCACAATCAAAGGAAAGGGCACGCCGAAAAAGAACAGCGCCGCAAAGGACAGTCCCGCAAGAACCCACGCGCTTGTTGCTGTCAACGCTTTGCGTGAAATTTTGATCAACGCTTGCACAACAATCGCCAGAACCGCCGCTTTGATGCCCAAAAACAGGGACTGCACCAGCGGGACCGATCCGAACGAAACGTAGAGAAGGCTCAGAAAAAGAACGACAATCGCCCCAGGCAATACAAACAGACACCCTGCCAGCAAGCCCGCCCACGTGCCTTTGAGCTTCCAGCCTGTGTAGGTTGCCAGCTGCATGGCTTCTGGTCCCGGGAGGAGTGTGCAAAATCCAAGCCCGTTTAGAAACGCAGTTTCCGATAGCCAGCCTTTGCGCTCCACAATCTCGCGGTGCATCAACGCGATTTGCGCCGCGGGACCGCCAAACGATAAAAGACCGATCTTACCAAAGACCTGCCACAGTTCGCGCCAAGATGGGGGGGTGGGATGTTGCATACATGCAGATGTGACACAAAAAAAGGCGCGCCCCAAGGCACGCCTTTTGTTCAGAGCATATCTACATCTCTACCCGACGTGGAACAGAGTGTTGAAGAGCTTGGGATCAAGACTGTCAGACGCGAAGGTATCCCCTTCTGTCAGCACCGAGACCGCATCATGGCTATGCAGGCTTTCCTGATGACTGGCGATCACACGGAAATCGCCAACACGCGGATCAAGCTGCAATTGTTCACAGAACGAACGTGCTGCATCTTCCACAAAAATCGGGTTGGCCGCGTTCAGCTCTGCAAAGGCTTGTTCGTCCTCGCGTTTCACCATCACTTGGGTTTCGGTTGGCACAGCGGCGCGGGCCAGATCAACCAAATCCTCGAACCACATTTTGGGCGCTTGCGGGTCAATCACCAAAGACAGACGCGCGACTGAACGCTGCGAGTGCGGCGTGGCAAGCTGGCCACGGAATTGGCGCGCGTGCTCTGACAGCTCCAAAGAACACGGGCATGTGGACGAATAGACATAATCCAAGTGGATGATCTTTTTGCGCACGCCGTTCTGTTCGACCAGCTCAAGCGCGATGTCATAATACTGATAGCCCGAAAGCCCCGAACGCAGGCTGTCCACCTTCATCGGGAAGCTGAAGCGCATTTGGATACGGGCGTCAAAGCTCTCAAGATCGGTTTTATAGGCATCCAATGCACGTTCAATCACGTCAAAGCTGAACGTCTCTTCGGCGTGTTTGTAGAAGGTGCGCATGATGCGCGACATGTTGATGCCCTTCTTTTCCGCCTCAAGACTGACTGTGCCGGTGATCGATGTTTCCAGCGTCAGATCGCCGTTGTCACGTGTGTGAAAGCGGATCGGTAGGCGGAAGTTGCTGATGCCAACATGTTGGATCTGCTGCTTTGCGCCGCGGATCAGGCTGGAGGGACCGTTTTGCAGGTCCGGCATGGACGCCTTATATCCTGCGTCCACCTCGAAATCCTCTGGGTAGGCGCGGGCCAAAGCGGGGTAATTGCTGACCTCGCGGCCCGGGATCAGACGGGCGACCAAGGGATCAAGGTCCGCAACCTCAACTTCTGTTGCCTGCCCCGCCCATTGGCGCAAGACGGCAAGTGCCTCTTCAGCCTCGCGGCGGCTAGGCTCACGGCTAAGATCGGTGGAATGAATGTTCATCTAAAGTCCCTCCCTTCATCGGTCGTCGGGCAACGCGAACAGATCACATATAGGCGCTCTGCCAAGTTTTACCACTTAATATACGACATATACGGCAGGGAGCCGACATTGGATCACACTTAAATGGCGTTAAGTGCACCCGACAGATCAGCCAGAAGGTCGTCGGCATCCTCTAACCCGATGCTGAGCCTGATCAAGCCATCGGTAATGCCAAGCACATCCTTCTGGTCTTGGGGGAGCCGTTGATGGGTGGTGAATGCGGGCGGTGTCGCAATCGACTTTGCATCACCCAAGTTATTGGAAATACTAAATATTTCCAACGCATTTAGCATTTTGAACGACGCATCACGCCCGCCGCTGACATCAATGGCCAAAATGGTGCCGCCAGCGCCCATTTGATCCATACAGACCTTGTGCTGCGGGTGGCTTTCCAGCGCGGGGTAGATCACTTTTGCCAGTTTTTCATGCCCTTCAAGGGCTTTGGCCAGCTTCATCGCCGTCTGTGTCTGCGCGCGCACACGCAGATCAAGCGTTTCCAGCCCTTTAAGCAATGTCCACGCCGTAAAGGGCGACATCGCACCGCCCGTATGTTTCAGATAAGGTTCTACCGTTTTGCGGATGAAGTCCTTTGTGCCAAGGATCACGCCACCCAAAACGCGGCCCTGCCCGTCGATATGTTTGGTGGCCGAATAGATGACCACATCAACGCCTTGTTCGATTGCTTTGGAATAGACTGGGGTGGCAAACACATTGTCGGCCACGACAATGGCATCAACCGCATGGGCCAGATCGCAAACGGCCTTTACATTAATCACTTCCAGCGTGGGATTGCTGATCGTTTCAAAGAAAACCACGGATGTGTCGGGGCGGATTGCGGCCCTCCAGGCGGCCAGATCGGTGCCATCCACCAAAGTGACCTCGACCCCGTAGCGCGGTAGGATTTCCTCAAGAATATAAAGGCATGAGCCGAACAAAGCGCGACTGGCAACAACGTGGTCCCCTGCTTTGAGGATCGAAACAAGCGCTCCATTGACAGCCGCCATGCCACTGGCGGTGGCAAACCCGTCCTCTGCCCCTTCGATTGCAGAGATGCGCTCTTCGAACATCCGCACGGTCGGGTTGCCATAGCGGGCGTAGATAAATTCATCCTCGCCCGCTTTGATGAAACGCGCTTCGGCATCTTCGGCAGTGGAATAGGCGAAACCCTGCGTCAGAAAAATCGCCTCTGACAATTCGCCATATTGGCTACGGCGCGTGCCTGCATGAACGGCTTTCGTGCGGGGGTGGTGATCGGTCATCTGTGTATCGTCCTTGTCGGGTCAAAACCCAAAAATAAAGCCCCACCGGTCAAGGCGGGGCTGCAAAGCGACCCTCCCCTCTTTAGCGGCATGTTTAACGTGGCCCGCAATCCGGTAACAAATCGCCACATCCTTGCAATACGCCCGTTGCCCATCAGGGTCAAGCGCGTCAGACTGGCGCAAAATGCCAACGGAGTGCGCAATGACCAATCCTATCGATCTGTACTTTTGGCCCACGCCAAACGGCTGGAAGATCACTGTCGCACTTGAGGAAATGGGGCTGCCCTACACCGTCCACAAAGTTGATATCGGTGCAGGTGACCAACACAAACCCGCGTTTCTTGCGATTTCACCAAACAACCGCATGCCTGCCATTACCGATCCCGACGGGCCAGATGGCGCGCCTGTCAGCATTTTTGAAAGCGGCGCGATCTTGCAATATCTGGCACGTAAAACAGGGCAGTTTTGCGGGGGCACAGAACGACAGCGCATTGCCGTGGATCAGTGGTTGATGTGGCAAATGGGCGGGCTCGGGCCCATGGCAGGACAGGCCCATCACTTTTTGAAATACGCCCCAGTGATGGATCCGCCCCAAGATATTCCTTACGCAAAAGACCGTTACAGATCCGAGACTGCGCGGCTTTACGGTGTTCTGGATCGGCAGCTTGCGGAAAACGAATTTGTCGCGGGTGACTTTTATTCCATCGCAGACATGGCGATTTGGGGATGGGCGTCGCTTTGGGAAGGCCAGCAACAGACCTTAGACGACAAGCCCAATATGGCACGCTGGCTTGATCTGATGGCGGCGCGCCCTGCCGTTCAGCGCGGTCGGGCCGTTCTTGCTGATCTCAGGAAGGAACCGCCGAAACCCAAAACGTAAGGTGGATCGCAATCCAGCTTACTTCTCCTCTGTCTCCATATATTTCTGGAGCGCGATGATCTGCACCCAAAGGAAAACAAATAAGGCTGCGGGGAATGCGAAGGTTTCAATCTTGACCCATGCGTCTGTCGACATGGTGCGCCAGACAACCTCATTGGCGATGGCAAGGACCGCAAACGCAAGCGTCAGACGTTTGGTCAGGATCATCCATCCTTCATCCGCCATTGGCAACGCGTCTGACAAGACGTAGGCCAGATAGCTGCGCCCTTGAAGCAGGCCAATCCCAAGGATGACAGCAAAAACACCGTAGACAATAGTTGTCTTCATTTTGAAAAACGTCTCGTCGTTGAACCAGGCAGTCAGCCCGCCAAAGAAGATTACCATAAACGCGGTAAAGACCTGCATCCGCGACAGTTTTCCCGTCAACGCCCATAGAACGCCCATTGCGATCAGCAGAATGGGGATAAAGACCAACGCCGCAACGATAAAGCCCGTGTAGTCTGTGCCTGCGATCGTGAAGGTGTCGTCTTTGATCCGAAGATAGATCAGAAAGAACGCCAAGGTCGGTCCCAGTTCCAGAACCTGTTTCAACACGGGATTGATCTGTTTTTCTGCCATGGCCTAACCTCCCACCTCGACGATGACTGCCCCTAACGCAATCAGGGCCATAAGCGCAATGCGCCGCGGGCCAACCGTTTCTTTCAACACCAGCCAGCCAATGAAAGCTGCAAAAACGGTCGAGGTTTCGCGCAGCACAGCCGCTTCGCCCACTTTGTCGAGCCGTGTGGCCAACATGATCGAACCGAAACTGGCAAAAGCAATGATCCCGCCGATGACACCGCGCAACGCAAGGGGCGGCAAAACAGGTTTATCAACCAGACGAAGATAGTGCCACGTGGCAAAGACAGGCATGACGATGCCGTCAATCATGAAAAACCATGCCAGAAACGTGAAAGGGTCGGCCGTGGCGCGAATGCCAAAGGCGTCATAGGTCGTGTAAAGTGCCACAAAGAACCCTGTGAAAACAGCCAGTCCCAACGCGGGGACAAGCGTGTCGCGATCCACCTCGATCTTCCAAAGGTTATAGGCGGCAAGCCCGAAAATCCCCATCAACAAAACAGCCACGCCAGCCCATTGGGTTAGGGTAAAGACCTCATCAAAAATCAGATAGGCGCCGATCACAGCAAAAAGCGGCCCCGTGCCGCGGACCACAGGGTAGACCACCGTATAGGCCCCTTTGGTATAGGCCCAGGCCTGCAAGAATTTGTAAGGTGTGTGGATCAACAAGACGCCTGCAAAGATCAGCCACATATGCGGCTCGGGCCAAGGCACCACGAACAATGCGAAAGGCGCGGCCATCAACCCGTAACTGGCATCAATCGCGCCGCGCGACAGCCACGGATCATGCCGTCCTTTTTGCAACGCCCCGAAAACCGCATGCAGAAACGCAGCACTGATCGCCAGAATGAGCGCAACACGGTGACCCTCTGCCGTGCCCTCCAAAGAGATGAGCCACTCGCTCATACCTGCGCCGCACCCCGCTTTGGTGACGAGGTGCTAGCCATTGGACCCAGTCAGCGCCTGCGCAAAGTCTTCGGGATCAAATGGCGCCAAATCATCGATCTGTTCACCCACGCCAATGGCGTGAATGGGCAGCCCGAATTTATCGGCCAAAGCAACCAGAACACCGCCCTTGGCCGTGCCATCAAGTTTTGTCATCACAAGGCCAGACACATCTGCCAGTTTTTGGAAAGTCTCGACCTGACTAAGTGCGTTTTGGCCCGTGGTCGCATCCAGCACCAAAAGGGTATTATGCGGCGCGTCGGGGTCTTTCTTGCGAATGACACGCACAATTTTTGACAGCTCTTCCATCAGATCCGCACGGTTTTGCAGACGGCCTGCTGTATCTATCATCAAAAGATCCGCGCCATCGGCCTCGGCTTTGGTCATCGCATCAAAGGCCAATGAGGCCGGATCAGACCCTTCGGGCGCGGTCAGAACCGGAACGCCCGCCCGGTCCCCCCAGACCTGCAACTGCTCAACCGCGGCCGCGCGGAAGGTATCGCCTGCGGCAATCACGACCTTCTTGCCCGCGTTTTGAAACTGCAGCGCAAGCTTGCCGATCGTTGTGGTTTTGCCCGATCCGTTGACGCCCACAACCAGCACCACTTGCGGTGTTTTAGCATAAATCGGCATGGGTTTGGCCACGGGCTCCATAATGCGTGCCACCTCTTGTGACAGGATGGATTTGATTTCGGCGGTCGACAGCTTTTTGCCAAATCGTCCTTCGGCCATGTTCGCAGTGACCCGCAACGCTGTATCGACCCCCATATCCGAGGCGATCAGAAGCTCTTCAAGCTGCTCAAGCATGTCGTCGTCAAGGACGCGGCGCACGACTGTCTTGGCTGGCTCGGTTGGCTTGTCTTCACCCGACGCAGAACCGCGACCGAACATGCGCCCCAAAAGTCCGACCTTCGGAGCCTCTTGCACGGCGGGTTCGGGTTCGGGTTCGGGTTCGGGTTCGGGTTCGGGTTCGGGTTCGGGTTCGGGTTCGGGTTCGGGTTCGGGTTCGGGTTCGGGTTCGGGTTCGGGAAGCGGCTGCGCGACATTTATATCAGCGTCAACCGCATCCTGAACCGCTTGGACCACATCTTCCGCCTCGCCAAACTCGACGATCTCATCCACCACATCCGCAACAATCGGCTCTGGCTCTGGCTCTGGCTCTGGCTCTGGCTCTGGCTCTGGCTCTGGCTCTGGCTCTGGCTCTGGCTCTGGCTCTGGCTCTGGCTCTGGCTCTGGAAGAGCATCTTGCACAGCGGTTTGCTCTTGCAAGGGCGGCTCGCCGCCTTCGTCCACTTCTCCGCCGTCTTCAACGATTGCATCCAATCCTTCCTCAAGTTTTGAGGATGACTTGAACAGCTTGGTTTTTAGTTTTTTGAAAAAGGACAAAGAGGTTCTCCGACATGTCTTGATCCATCATCTAACCTTTTGGCACAGGGTTTGAAAGATGCGTGATTGACTTGTCCGCCACCTTGCAGCACCCAAGAAAGATGCGCTGGTTTGTTGCCTTGATGTTTTTTTTGTCCTCCCCGCTTCTGGCGGAACCGCCAGATCGTGCCTGCACTACCCAAAAATGGGGGCACAAAATTTGTATCCGTAATGCGCATTTTGCATATGATACCTGCTCTGCGATCGATCATCTGGCGCAACGCCATGGGTTGAACCGTGATTTTTTCGCGCGTCTGATTTGGCAGGAAAGCCGCTTTAATCCTAACGCTCTGAGCCACGCCAACGCACGTGGCATTGCGCAATTCATCCCCTCGACGGCGCATTTGCGCGGTTTGCAAAACCCCTACAATCCTGCCGATGCCTTGGATCATTCCGCGCAGTATCTTGCTGAAATGGTGGCCAAATACGGCAACGAAGGGATGGCCGCGATCGGATACAATGGCGGCGAGGCACGTGCAGAAGGGTTTTTGGACGGCAAAGGCCTTGCGCCCGAAACCGTAAACTATGTGCCAATCATCACAGGGTTGCCTGCCGAAGCCTGGCGCGATGGCCAGCCCAAAACGATCGACCTGAGACTGTCAAAGGACAAAGCGTTTTTGCCCGCGTGCTTGGACATGGCCAAGGGGCGTGCCTACACCAAGCTGGCCCCGCCGAAACCCTCCCTTCGCCCTTGGGGTGTTCAGCTGGCCTTCGGGCCCAACAAATCCGTGGCGCGCGCCAGTTACAAACGCAAAACAGCGCGCTGCCGCAGCACGGTCGCATCGGAACAACTGGATTTGGTGTACAAACGCGCAGGCGGCAACGGGCGCAAAGGCTACTACATGGCGCGTATCAGCCGCAACAGTCGCAGTGGCGCTGATGCGCTTTGCCGAAAACTGGCGCGCGCTGGCTGCACCTGCCGCGTGTATCGCAATTAGCCTGTGGCCTTAACCAAGCCGCTGCGATCATATCTCGTCCGCAAAGTGCTTGATCGTCAGGCGTATGGGGTTGGGTGCCGCCTGTCCCAGACCGCAGATTGATGCGTCTACCATCGCTTGGCTCACATCTTCCAACAATTCCTGATCCCACGTGTCGGCCTGCATCAACTTAACCGCTTTTTCACAGCCCACGCGGCACGGCGTGCATTGACCACAGCTTTCGTCCTCGAAAAACCGCAGCATGTTCAACGCCGCATCGCGCGCGCGATCTTTGTCCGACAACACAACAACAGCAGCAGAACCGATGAAAGTGTCATGCGGTTGAAGCGTATCAAAATCCAAAGGCACATCATCAATCGAAGCTGGCAAAAGACCCGATGAAGGGCCACCGGGTTGATAGGCTTTAAAGTCATGGCCTTGCGCCATTCCGCCCGCCGCCGCGATAATATCGCGGATGGTGGAGCCCGATGGCAGCAGATACACCCCCGGCTTGGCCACGCGGCCTGAAACGGAATAGCTGCGCAGGCCGATGCGTCCGTTTTTCTGTACACTGGACAGAATTTCAGGACCCTCGCGGCAGATCCTCGCAACCCAATGAAGTGTTTCGACATTATGGACCAACGTAGGTTGGCCAAAAAGACCCACTTGCGCAACATAGGGAGGGCGGTGGCGCGGCATGCCCCGCTTGCCTTCTATGCTTTCGATCATCGCGGATTCTTCACCGCAGATATATGCACCCGCGCCGCGGCGCAGTTCGATGAACCCTTGGTCAACAATACCTGCATGTTCCAAAGCTGCGATTTCCATGGCAAGAATTTTCAATACAGCAGGATATTCATCGCGCATATAGATATAGGTTTTTTCCGCCTCGACCGCCCATGCGGCAATCAGCATACCTTCCAAAAACAAATGCGGCGTTCGTTCAAGGTGGTATCGGTCTTTGAATGTGCCGGGCTCTCCTTCGTCACCATTCACCGCCAAATAGCGGGGGCCTGCATTGGCGCGCACAAAGCTCCATTTCTTGCCAGATGGGAAACCAGCGCCACCCAAACCGCGCAGACCGCTAGACAGAATATCCTCTTGAACCTTTTCCCAATCACCCGCCTTTCGCAGCTTGGCCAGTATTTCATACCCGCCACCGTCGCGGTAGCGATCAAAAGTTTCATATTCCGGCACGGTCGCATGGATCTGGTTGCCTGCAATCGCGTCCTTCACTTTCTCGACTGTCGCGTGATCGATGTGATTATGCCCCAGTTCCAATGTCGGGGCCGTATCGCACCGCCCCATGCAGGGTGCGCGCAACACCCGCACCTGTGATGCGTCCAAACCGTCTTCCAGTGCGGCTTTCAGCTGCTGCGCTCCAGCCAACTCGCACGATAGGCTATCACACACCCGAATGGTCAGTGCGGGCGGCGGGGTTTCTCCCTCCTTCACCACATCAAAATGCGCGTAAAAGGTTGCAACTTCGTAAACTTCGGCCATCGAAAGCCGCATTTCTTCTGCCAATGCGCGCAAATGGGCTGCAGAAAGATGCCCAAACCTGTCTTGGATCAGGTGCAGAAATTCGATGAGCAGGTCTCGATCCCGCGCTTGATCGCCTAACAGTTCGCGTACCTCGGCCAAAGCAACATCATCAAGCTGACGTCCTTTTGTATGCCGTCTGCCTTTTCCTTTGCCCGATTTCCAAACACCTTTGCTTTGGTCTTCGTGATCAAATGCCATGTCGCGCTTCCCTGATTTGGCTTTGTGTCAGTTTAGCCAAACACGCTGGCGGCCCTAGGTGTAAAAACGACATTCCGAGGCGCATCACGGCTCTTTGTCCGAGCCGTTACATCGCAAACCGTGCGTATCGGAAACAGTTTGTTAAGCCTTATCGCGCTATAAAAGCACAAATTCACCGCAGGCCAATGGCGGACATGTGCTAATATCGTCGTCGAAAAAACGAAAGGTTCAGATGCTACCGCGCCGCGCCCCTTCACCTATGGTCCTGTTTTCCGCAGTGACATTAACCATTGTCGCGCTTTTGGCGGCAGGTGCGCTTTGGGGCGGGCTTTGGATATTGGGCGCCGCCGCTTACATGACGCTGGTGACCTTCGTGATGGATGAATTCATCGATTTTGCCGCGACCGATGCGCCAAAGGGCGCGGAATTCCCCCATCACGACCTGCTGTCTGTGATCCTAGGATTGGCACATTTTATGCTGCTCGGTTTAGGGATTGCCGCAATATCTGGTGCGACCGGGTTATCGACACTCGAAAAGATTGAGGTCTTTGTCGCGTTCGGATTGTTTTTCGGTCAGGTGTCAAATTCTAACGCACATGAGTTAATCCACCGTTCCAAACGTCCTTTGTTCAGCTTGGGCAAATGGATTTATATCAGCCTCCTTTTCGGCCATCACACAAGCGCGCACAGACATCTGCATCATCGGTTTGTCGGCACAAAAGAAGACCCGAATACCGCGCGTTTGGGCGAATCGTTTTACGTGTTTTTCTGGCGGGCATGGCGCCAGAGTTTCGTAAAAGGCTGGCGATTGGAGCAAGCCATCACCAAAATGGCCAGTCCCCCGCGCAAGACATATCGAAATCCGTATTATGACTACATCATTGGCGCAGCTGTATTGCTTGGTGTTTCGGCCGTGATTGGCGGGGCAACGGGGCCGTTGATCATGATCGCGTTTGCTTTGAACGCGCAGGTCCAGTTGATGCTGTCTGACTATGTCCAGCATTACGGTTTGACGCGGGCCTACCTGCCCTCGGGCAAGCTTGAACCGATCGCCGCGCATCATTCGTGGAACGCGCCACACTGGTTTTCCAGCGCGCTCATGCTCAATGCACCACGACATTCAGACCACCACGCGCATCCTGCAAAACCGTATAGCGAACTTCATATGCCATCCCAGACCGAGGCCCCGATTTTGCCACGCAGCCTTCCTGTCATGGCATGCCTTGCCCTCTATCCTGCATTCTGGCGCAAGGTCATGGACGACCGCGCGCGCGCGTGGTCGGCACAAACACATCAAACATCAAAAATCGCGGCGGAGTAGCGCCGTACTTCGCCGACAGGCTGGCAACAGCATTCGTTATTTGGCACAAAGGCAGTATGAAACAGCTGATTATTCTCGCGGGTTGCCTGATGCTGCCCCATGCCGCAAGCGCACAAACCCTGAGCGTGGAGGAATTTGAAGCCTATGTTTTGGGAAAAACCCTGTTCTACGGCGCTGAAGGCGAAGACCCCTATGGCGCAGAGCAATATCTGCCAAACCGTCGTGTGCGCTGGTCGTTTCTGGACGGGCGCTGTCTTGAGGGTGAGTACTATCAACAAGACGAGCAGATCTGCTTTGTTTATGAAGATGATCCAACAACGCACTGCTGGACGTTCGAAACGCGAGGCGGTGGTTTGGTCGCCACAATCGGTGACGAAGAAACATCCCCGCTTTACGAAATCACCAATAGCACAGACCGTTTGATGTGTTTGGGTCCAGATGTGGGCGTTTAACGCAAACCTTTAGAGCAAACTGCCTTGTTCAGGTGGCGATTGCTTGGGCTTTGCGGGCGCTTTGCGTGTCGCGGCGCCGAGCGGCAAAACACCATCGGCAAATTCGATTGCAAGATCAGCGGTGTTTTGCGCAACTGATTTACTGGTGATGACATCCCCGTCCTTGCCCTGACGGACGACCGCGTATCCACGTTTCAACGTTTCTTTATATCCCAAAGTTTCATGCAGTTTATCCAGCGCCGCCAGACGTTGCCTGCGGTTTGCGGCTTGCACCAGCTGACAGCGGTCAAGCCGTGTTGCCAACTGGGACACACTCTGGCGTTGCGCTTCAATCTCACGCGTCATCGCATCAACGCGTAACCGCGAGATTGCAGCCTCTAGCCGCGCTCGGGCCTGATCGGTCTGGCGTGCAAGGCCAGATGGCAAACGGTGTTCGACCGATCCCAGACGCTGGCCGTTGCGATCAAGCAGCCCGCGCAGCGCCGACGGACGAAGCCCGCCCGCGATGCGACCCAACACGATCTGTTTTTGCGCAACAAACGCGTTGAGCCCCCCGTCCAGCCGGGCGCTGGCCTGATCCAGCCGTTGCGATGCGGTCTCGGTCAGACGGTCCACGCGTGGAAGGGCGCGGGTCAGATCACGCAGCCGTTGCTGGCGCTGTGCGACGCCCGCGGCCAGTGCGCGGTTCAACCGCCCCCCCTGCTCGCTCGTCCATGCCAAAAGCTCTAGCCTCACAGGAACAGCCAGTTCGGCAGCAGCCGTGGGCGTCGGTGCGCGTTGATCTGAGACAAAATCAATCAAGGTCGTATCGGTTTCGTGCCCCACCGCCGAGATCAAGGGGATGGCACTGGCGGCCGCGGCCCGCGCCACCACCTCTTCATTAAAGCCCCAAAGGTCTTCGATGCTGCCGCCGCCTCGCGCCACGATCAGCAAATCGGGTCGCGGCAACGCGCCCCCCGGTGTCATGGCGTTAAAGCCCTCAATCGCGCGTGCGACTTCTGCCGCGCTATTGGCGCCTTGCACGGCAACGGGCCAGACCAGAACCTTGCGTGGAAAACGGTCGCGCAACCGGTGCAGAATGTCGCGGATCACAGCACCGGTTGGCGATGTGACCACACCGATGATTTCGGGCAAATAGGGCAGAGGTTTCTTGCGGGCCGGATCAAACAACCCTTCGGCGGCCAGTTTCTTTTTACGCTTTTCCAGCATCGCCATCAGCGCGCCTTCGCCCGCCACAGCCACGTCTTGCACATTCATTTGATATTTTGACTGACCGGGAAAAGTGGTCAGTCGGCCTGTCGCCACAATCTCCATCCCCTCTTCAGGGATGACCGCCAATTTCGCTACCTGCGCCTTCCAAGTGGTGCATCCTAAAACGGCACGGTCGTCTTTGATGTCGAAATACAGGTGTCCAGACCGCGCATGCATCACGCGACCCACCTCGCCTTTGACACGCACATGGGCAAACTCGCCCTCAATGGTGCGTTTTACCGCGCCGGAAATCTCGGACACGCTGAATTCGGGGGCGTTTTCGCCCTGACGCGGTTCGTCGATCAAATCCATAGGCCTGCTCGCTTGTGATTGGACTGACGCCACTTTAGAAGGCTGGCAACAAAAGGCCAAGCACGAGAGGACACGCGCATGAACATCCTGATTTTAGGCAGTGGCGGGCGTGAACACGCGCTGGCATGGGCGGTCAAGCAAAACCCCAAATGCGACCGTTTGATCGTGGCCCCCGGCAATGCAGGCATGGCCGAACTGGCCGAATGTGCAGACATCAACATCAACGATGGCGGCGCGGTCTGTGTGTTTGCAGAAGAAAACGCCGTTGATTTTGTAATCATCGGGCCAGAGGCCCCTTTGGCCGCGGGTGTGGCAGATGATTTACGCGCGGCGGGTATTCTGGTCTTTGGCCCATCCAAAGCCGCCGCCGAATTGGAAGCGTCCAAGCATTTCACCAAAGCCATCTGTGATGCCTGCGCTGCGCCCACAGCGGGCTATGGGCATTTTACCGATGCTGAGGCTGCAAAGGCCTATATTCGCAAAGAAGGCGCGCCGATTGTTGTGAAAGCCGATGGCTTGGCGGCAGGCAAAGGCGTTGTCGTCGCAATGACCGAAAAAGACGCGCTGGATGCCGTGGATGACATGTTCGGCGGGGCCTTTGGCGGCGCCGGTGCAGAAGTTGTCATAGAAGAATTCATGGACGGCGAAGAAGGGTCTTTGTTTGTTTTGTGCGATGGCACGGATGTTCTGCCCATTGGCACCGCGCAAGACCACAAGCGCGTCGGCGAAGGCGACACCGGCCCCAATACAGGTGGCATGGGGGCCTATTCGCCAGCACCTGTTTTGTCAGCCGAAGTCGAAGCACGGGCGATGGAAGAGATCATCAAACCCTGTGTGGCCGAAATGGCCCGTCGCGGCACACCCTATGAAGGTGTGCTTTATGCAGGGCTGATGATCAAAGACGGAGCACCCCGTTTGGTGGAATACAACGTCCGTTTTGGCGATCCGGAATGTCAGGTTTTGATGATGCGCTTGGGCGCACAGGCACTGGACCTGATGCAAGCCTGCGCAGAAAAACGGCTGTCAGATGCGCAAGTCAACTGGGCCGACGACCATGCCATGACGGTTGTGATGGCGGCCAATGGCTATCCCGGGTCTTATGAAAAAGGGACCGTTATCAAAGGTGTAGACGCCTTGCCCCAAACCAGCACCCAGATGTGTTTTCATGCAGGAACGGCCATGAAGGGCACCGATCTGGTGGTAACAGGTGGACGGGTTTTGAACGTGACAGCCCGTGGGCCCCATTTGGAAGCGGCGCAAAAAGCGGCCTATGATATGGTTGATCAGATCGATTGGGCAGAGGGTTTTTGCCGCCGTGATATCGGCTGGCGGGCTTTGTAAACCCTTAGCAGCGGCTCAGGCTGTCTGGACCTGTGTAAGGGCCCATATCTTCGCTTTTGAGTGTTGCGCCATCAAAAGTCGTTGCTATCTTGCGTTGCCAGTTGGCATCTGCAGTCAGGACCGCCATTCGGCCACCACAGTCCAAAACCGCGCCCTGCAAGAAGTCTTGGCCGATTTTATGTGTGGTTAACCCCGAAATGCTGGCAACTTCGGTCAGCTTATCATTCGTCCAACGCCACACGCGCAAAACTTTGGCCAGATGGGGACGGTCGATATATGCGATCTCGATATGGCCATCGCGGTCCAAATCGGCAGCACCGATCGGCGAAAGCCAGCGATTGCGCTGTCCGATGTGCGGGGTTTCTGCGATCTTGCCGCGCGGCCCGTAAATGGCCAGTGCAGCCCCCGCATTTACATCCGTTTCGATCACCATAACTTCGGGCGCACCGTCACCTGTGACATCCCACAAACGGGGGGCGATGTCTTCGAACACATGGTCTTGGGGCAGAACAACACGGTGAGTGATGGTCGCGCCAGCCTGTGTCTGAGAGGTGATGACAAGCGTGCCGTATTCGACGGCATCGCCCAGAATGGCATGACCATAGCGGGTGGTTTCGTCCGCGAACGCGGCCGATGTTACGGTTTGCGCATGGCCTGCCCCTGCAATCAAGGACAGACCCAAAACCGCAACCAAACCGCGCATCAGATCTGCTTTTCTGGCATCCGAACGATCAAGCCGTCCAAATCATCGGTGACTTTCAGCTGACAGGTCAAACGTGACTGACCTGGCTTCGGCTCATAGGCAAAATCGAGCATGTCTTCTTCCATGCTGTCCATCGCAGGCACCTTATCGGCCCACGCTTCGTCGACATAGACGTGGCATGTGGAACATGCGCAAGCGCCACCGCAATCGGCTTCGATGCCGGGGATATTGTTGTCGCGTGCGCCTTCCATGACGGTCAATCCGTTTGGCACATCAACCACGTGTTCTTTTCCGCCGAATTCGATGTATGTAATTTTGGCCATCGTTGGTCCCTTTGTTCTGGTCTGCGCCAAGATTTAGGCGGGCAGATGGGGTTTGACCAGTCACTATTTCGCAATGGTTCGCCGATGTCTGATGCAGGGGGCTATTCCATGGCCGATTATTGCGGTAGGTTGCAAGCAAGAAGGGGCAAAGATCCCGCACCTAAGGCACGTGAGCAGATGCGTGACATGACAGTTTTTATCGCCGTATGCGCGGCATTGGCGGGATGTGTGCCCGCGACCGAGCCTGAGGTGACACGTCAGGTTGGGATCGGTCCACCTGTGGCCCAAGACGGTAGCTGTTGGGGCCGCGATGTCAGCCCTGCAACCATCGAAACGGTGACCAACCAAGTGCTGGTGCAACCTGCGCAAGTCGATGTGGCGGGCAACGTGCGCTCTCCTGCGGTGTACCGCACAGAAACGCTGCAGCGGATTGTGGATGAGCGCAAGGAACTGTGGTTCGAAACGCCCTGCGCCAAGGATCTAACGCCACAGTTTGTCGCCAGCTTGCAGCGTGCGCTAAAAGCACGGGGGCACTATTCAGGGCCCATTACATCGCAGATGGACGGCAGAACACGTGCGGCCATCCGCGCCTATCAACGCCCCGAAGGTCTGGACAGCGGAATTCTGTCACTTGCCGCCGCACAGCGTTTGGGTCTTGTCAGAGCGCCAAAACCAAGCTGACCCGTTCAATTCCAAAGGAGCCGCCCCATGCACGTTGTTGACCGCGACCAGTTTGTCGGCACACGCCGCGATGCCAAGGGGAACGGATGGGACAGCCTACGGCTTTTGGTGCGTTCGGATGGCATGGGATTTTCCGTCAATGAAACAACCATCCATGCCGGTGCAGAACTGGTGCTTCACTACAAACATCACGTTGAGGCCTGCTATATCTTGGAAGGACACGGCGAGGTGACAGAGCTTGAGACGGGACGCACCCACACCCTGCGACCGGGGACGCTTTACTGCCCTGACGATCACAAAAAACACCGCGTGCTCTGTCATGAAACCATGCGGCTGATCGCTGTTTTCCTGCCTGCGCTGGAAGGTGATGAGGTGCATGATGCCGATGGCAGCTATCCTGCCCCTACCGACGATGCGCCATAAAAAAAGCGCCCCACACTCAGGCGGGGCGCTTTGGGTTCTCTCTGTAAAAGATCAGTCTTCGATCGAAAGCGCCACGAAACGGGGCTGACCATCACGGCGGATCAAAAGCAGAAGCGATGTACGGCCCGCTTCTTTGGCTTCTTCCACGCGATCGTCAAAGTCCGACAAGCTGGACAAAGCCTGTTGGCCGGCTTCGGTAATCACGTCACCTGAACGCAGACCTTTTTCATAAGCTTCTGATGATTGATCAATGTTGGTGACGACAAGGCCGTTCACGCCTTCGCCAATCCCCAATTCACTGCGCATGTCATCTGTCAGTTCCGACAGCGACAGGCCAAGCATTTCCAGTTCTTGTGGCTCTTCTGGTGTGGCGGCCGCAGGAACGGCGGTGGCTTCTGCTGTTTCACGACGCCCCAGAGTGACCGCAAGTGTCTCGGTCTTGCCTTGACGCAGCACCACAACGCGCACTGTCTTGTCGACATCTGTGTTACCAACGCGGCGGACAAGTCCACGTGTGTCTTCGACATCAAAACCATCAAAGCTCAGGATCACATCACCCGCCAACAGACCTGCGTTTTTGGCAGGGCCGTCAGGCACGTCGGTGATCAAGGCACCGTTGACGCTTTCAAGCCCTTCGATACCTTCCACCATGTCAGGCTCGATATCTTGGATGCGCACGCCAAGCCAACCGCGGCGTGTTTCGCCAAATTCCTGCAATTGATCAATCACGCGGGTGACGACGGCAGATGACATCGCAAAGCCGATACCGATTGACCCGCCGTTTGGCGACAAGATCGCAGTGTTCACGCCAATAACATCCCCGTCCATATTGAACAGCGGTCCGCCCGAGTTACCACGGTTAATGGCCGCGTCAGTTTGGATGTAGTCGTCATATGTGCCCTGCAGAGCGCGATTGCGCGCCGAGATAATCCCCGCCGATACCGAAAAGCCCTGACCAAGCGGGTTCCCCATCGCCATGACCCAATCGCCCACGCGTGCAACCGAGCTATCCCCGAAGTTAACGAATTTCAGTGGACCATCGGCTTCGACTTTCAGCAAAGCGATATCAGTGTTCGGGTCCGTTCCCACGATCGTTGCTGTCAGCAGTTCTGTTGGCTGACCGTCACCGGGGAAAAACTCGATCTGGATTTCATCGGCACCTTCAATCACGTGGTTGTTGGTGACGATAAACCCGTCCTCGGAAATCACGAAGCCCGATCCCAAGGCCGATGACCGGCGCGGACCTTCATTGCCGGGGGCGTTGCGGAAGAAATCCTCAAACGGGCTTCCTTCTGGCACGATGCCTTGCGGTCCTGTGCGACCTGCAACAACTGTGGACGTGGTAATGTTTACAACCGACGGGCTGATCTGCTCTGCCAGATCAGCAAAGCTGTCCGGGCGCGCCTTGGAAGGCGTTGCAGTCATAACGATCACCGCAAGGGCCGTAAGCACTGCCATCAAAGTCGCAAGCCAGAAAGAATTGGAAGAAGCGCTCTGTGACCGTGCCACAGCAATTGCGCGAGACTGGTTTCGTTGTGCGTTGGGTTTCAACGTAAACTCCTCGTAATTGAAAGCGGCGTGCGAAAGACCAAAATTGGCGCACATCTTTCCGCTGGTGGTTACAAGGTAGGGCCGAATGGTCCTTACGCCAAGGGGCGCAGCCTCAAGTCACGCGTGTGTGAAAGGTTTTTCGCAAATACGGCGTGCGCCGTTTAACCTATGACGTAAAGGCTACAGCACGCAGCAAGGGTTCAATCGCGCCGGTTTGAAAAATGGCCCGCGTGTCCACATCGGTCGCCGTTGCAACGGCCAGCACACATCCCAGGATCATGACGCCAAGCAACGCTACAACAAGCGCTTGCAATGCGTTTGATTGTTCCAGATCTGGTTGATGCGTCATCATTGGGCTGTCCTGCTGCTGCTTTGAAAGACCACATAGGACACGGTGCGCCGAAGAAAAGGCGCGATGCAGAAGTGTCGCAGGATCTTTCGAAACTACAAAGCAATCCACAGCAAAATGACGCCGATGACCATCGCTGTCAGACCAATCAGCCGCCGTGCTTCAAGGGGCAAGTCGCGCAGGGCGCGCAACAGGTCCTCAACAAGATGAGGGGCCAGTGCATAGACCAGCCCCTCTACAATCAATACCAATCCAAAGCCGACCAGCGCGAACTGGACCAGCGAGAGATCCGCCATTACTGCGCGTTCGCGCCTTGGTCGCTCTTCAGATAGTTGAAGAACTCGCTATCGGGCGACATCACCATGGTCGAGTTTTGGCCCTGCAACGCCTGCTCATAGGCCTCAAGCGAGCGGTAGAATTCAAAGAATTCGGCGTCGCGTGTGTAAGCTTCGGCAAAGATGCGGTTGCGTTCGGCGTCTGCCTCACCTTCGATGATGCGTGCGTCACGGGTTGCTTCGGCGATGATTTCATCAAATGTCCGGTCGGCAAGCGCAGTTACACGGCTGGCAGCCTCGCGGCCACGGGCGCGTTCGTCTGTCGCTTCACGGTCACGTTCTGCAATCATCCGCTGCAAGGTCGCATCGAAGTTCTGCGCAGGCAGGTTTGTCTGGCGCAAGCGGACCTCGACCACATCAAGGCCAAGTGCCGCGGCACGGGCATCGGCCTGAACGCGGATGTCTTCCATAAGGCGCCCACGTTCGGGCGACAGGATGGTGTTTGATGTGACACCCTCGCTCCCCAGAACTGCACGGATCTGACCGTCAAGGATATTGGCCAGCTGCGCTTCGGCTTCGCGCAATCCACCAAACGAAACCGCCTGACGGAACTGAACCACATCCGTGATGCGATAAAGCACAAAGGCGTCAACTTCGAGACGGCGGTCATCGGCTGGTGTCACCTCAATCGTAGGCGTTTCGAGCGACAGGATACGGTCCTCATAACGCACCACTTCGTCCAGAACGGGCACTTTAAAGCCCAAGCCGGGCTCTTCACGCACCTGAATGATCTGACCAAACCGCAGCACAAGCGCTTTTTCACGCTCGTCGACGATAAAGATGGATGAAAGCGCGGCGGCAATCGCCAACACAATCACGGGCAGAAGGAAGCTTGATTTCCGCATTAGTTTGTTCCTCCACGGCGCAATTCATTTAGGGGCAGATAGGGGACAACACCTTGGCCGCCGCCACCTGCCTGATCTTCGAGGATGATTTTATCAACATCGCCCAAGACCTTTTCCATTGTTTCAAGATAGAGACGTTTGCGTGTCACTTCGGGCGCCTGCAAATACTCATCCAGAACCGAGCTGAAACGGCTGGCCTCACCAATCGCGCCGTTTACTTGCTGCGCGCGGTAGGCCTCTGCTTCTTCAAGGATCCGTGCGGATTGACCACGTGCATCCGCAAGACGCGCGTTTGCGTAAGCGTCAGCCTGGCGTTCAACACGGTCACGTTCCTGTTCGGCCGCTTGCACATCGCGGAACGCGTCAATGACGCTAACCTGACGGGTGTTGCCCGCCTCATCCGTAATGGCGACTTGTTGGCTTGGCGGGTCAACCTTGTTAAAGTTGACACGGATAATGTTGATCCCTGTTTCACGCGCATCCAACGTGCTCTGAATTCGTGTGCGCACTTCAGCTTCAATGGCTGCACGGTCACGGTTGAGGATCGGTGCCAATTCGGATTGCGCGATAATCTCGCGCATCGCAGCTTCCGATACGGACCGAACCGTCTCTTGTGGCTGCTGCAAGGCGAACAGGAAGTTGCGCGCGTTTTTGATGTTCCACACTACTTGGAAATCAATGTCGACGATGTTTTCATCCGTTGTCAGCATCAAGCCATCATCGCTGCCCGACCGGCCAGCGCCGATGTCTTCTGTGCGGTTGGTGGTGACGTTGAACACTTCTGCGGTCACGAAGGGCCAGGGTGCAAAGTTCAGACCTTCTGTGCCCACGTCGTGAAATTCACCCAGGAAAAGCTCAACAGACTGTTGTTCTGGACGCACCGTGTAAAAGCTCGACAACCCCCAAGCGACAACAGCGATCACGGCCGCAATACCAACGGTGCCACGTGTCAAAAGCGGGCCACCGCCGCCAGCGCCGCCGCCCGATCCGTTGGACCCGTTGCCACCACCTTTGCCGCCCATCAGGACGCGCAACTGTTCTTGGCCTTTCTTCATCAGCTCGTCGATTTCAGGAATCTGGGGGCCATCAGGCCCCTGCCCCGGGCGGTTCGGGCCACGCCCGCCGCCGTTGTTGCCATTGTTGCCTCGGTCGTCATTGCCGCGGTTGCCACCGCCGCCGCCCCAAGGGCCGCCGTTATTTCCAGCCATGTATTCGGTTACTCTCTGATTGCTGAGGATATTGACGCTTAAACTGCGCTCTTTTCTGCGGATTTCAAGTCGAAGTCGACCGAAACACGCCCCTTAGGCCGAGCGCATAGGGGTTTTCATTGTCACCAATTCTTCGGACATTGTCGGGTGGACCGCGCAGGTCTGATCAAACTGCTCTTTGGTCGCCCCCATTTTGATCGCAATGCCTGCCAGTTGAATCATTTCCCCCGCATGCGGCGCCACAATGTGACACCCCAGAACTACGCGGGTCTTTTGACTGACAACCAGTTTCATCAAAACGCGATCGGGCCTGTCTGCAAAGGCCGTCTGCATGGGCCGGAAGCTGGTGCAATAGACATCAATCGGCTCTTGATCGCGGGCTTCCTCTTCGGACAGCCCAACTGTTCCCATCTCGGGTTGGGTGAAAATCGCCGACGGGATAAGGTCGTGATCAACAGGGGTGGGATTGTCCTTGAACACGGTTTCGACAAAGGCCATGCCTTCGCGGATCGCAACGGGGGTCAGCTGTACGCGGTTTGTCACATCGCCGATCGCGTAAATGTTATCGACAGTCGTTTTGGAATACTCATCCACAACGATCTCTCCGCGTCGGCCGATTTCAATGCCGATCTCTTCCAACCCCATGTTATCTGCGTTGGGCACACGGCCTGTCGCGAACATTACCTGATCAAATTCAGCCTCGTCCCCTTGGGTGGATTTCACGTAAATCGGGCCGCCCTTGCCGGCTTCGGACAGCGGCGTTGTGCCGTCGTCACCAACAGGCCCCGTCATGTCCGGATCATGATCAGCCGCAAGCGACATTTGGTGGATGTTGATGCCAAGACGCAGGTTGATGCCCTTTTCGCGCATTTGCTCGGCCACCATGCCGCGGGCCTCGTCATCGAAGCCGCGTAGAATTTGGGCCCCGCGATAATACTGCGTGACCTCAACACCAAGGCCATTCAGGATGCCCGCAAATTCACAGGCGATATAGCCACCGCCCACGATCAGGATCGACTTGGGCAATTCATCAAGCAAGAAAATCTCGTTGCTGGTGATGCCCAGATGCGCGTTTGGCAAATCGGGTTTGACGGGTCGCCCACCCATGGCCAGCAAGATGGTTTTGGCCGTTACTGTTTCGCCTGTGCTCAGCTCAACTGTGTTGCGATCCTTCAATGTCGCCCGCGCATCAAAGCTGGTCACACCCGAATTTTTCAGCAAGTTGCGATAAATGCCTTCCAGCCGGTCCAATTCTGCGTGCATCCGCTTTCGAAACGGATGCCAATCAAAAGCGCCGTCCTGCACATCCCAACCATAGTTGCGCGCATCTGCAAAGCTTTCGCGGTATTCACTTGCAAACACCATCAGCTTTTTGGGAACGCACCCGCGGATGACACAGGTGCCGCCATACCGGTATTCCTCGGCCAGCGCGACCTTGGCCCCCTCGCCTGCCGCGACGCGCGCCGCGCGCACCCCGCCCGATCCGCCACCTATCACAAAGAGGTCGTAGTCGAAGTTTGTCATGTCAGGGGCCTTTCAAAGGGTCAGGGTCGTGTCAGGGTAAGCGCGTGGAGGTGTCTAATCCAAGTCGGCAAACAGGTTTTCATTTTCAAGAAAATCAACGCGGGTCTCGTCAAATGTGCCGCTGTTGATATCGTTGACTTCGACGCGGCCATCCCCGTGCCCCACAACAACAATGTCGCAAATGTCGATGAACAATCCGTTCTCAACGACACCAGGGATTTGATTGATCACAAGGCTCAACTGACGGGCATTACCAATTCGTTTGAGGTGCAGATCAAGAATATGATTGCCTTCATCCGTCACAAAAGGCGCGTCGCCATTCATCCGCAAACTGGCCGTACGCCCCATAACATCCAATCCGATCAAAACCTCTTCGATCAGCGTCTTACTGGTCTGCCAGCCAAATGGGATCACCTCGACGGGCAAGGGGAACGCGCCAAGCGTGTCAACTTTCTTTGCCGCATCCGCGATGACAATCATCTGGTCACTGGCCGTTGCAACGATCTTTTCTTGCAACAACGCGCCGCCACCGCCTTTGATCAGGCTCAGCTCGCCATCATATTCATCAGCCCCGTCAATCGTCAGATCAAGCCAACGCGCCTCGTCAAGACTGATCACCTCGATCCCGACCTCGCGGGCAAGATCGGCTGTTCGGCTCGACGTCGGAACCCCCTTGATGCGCAATCCTTCGTCGCGCACCCGCTCGCCCAGACATTTCACCATCCAGGCGGCGGTCGATCCTGTGCCAAGACCGACCTTCATGCCCGATTGCACAAAGGCGCAGGCACGTTGGGCTGCAATAAACTTCGCTTTGTCGATTGGAGAGAGGTCGGCGGCCATGGCAGTGTCCTGATAATCGTTTTCATCTGTATAAGCCGCACGGCCGAAAGGTGCGAGAGGATTGGCAGAAAAACTGATCTTCTTTTGTTCAAAAATATCCAAATACCGCCCCATCAACGCCCAATAGGTTGCGTTTCGACGACCAGAGGTCGCAAACAGCCTTACCGCTCGCTGGCATCTGCTTACTCTGACCCCAAGGGAGTGGTGTAGATGTTCTTGTCGGTATTCGAGATGTTCAAAGTCGGGATCGGCCCGTCCTCCAGTCACACGATGGGCCCGATGGTTGCAGCGGGCCTGTTTCTGGATCAGTTGCGTCATGCACCTTTCACAGCGCATGGGCTCAGGGCCTCTTTGCATGGATCACTGGCTTTCACGGGTGTAGGCCACGCAACAGACCGTGCCACAATTTTAGGACTGGCAGGGTTTTCACCAGGTACCTATGACGCAGACAGGGCCGAAGCTGTGCTGGCGCAAATCCATGACACGCACACCATTAACGCGCCTGATCTGCCGCCGCTTCAGTTTCATCCCAAACATGATCTGGTTTTCGATTATGGCCCACCGCTTGGCGGTCATGCGAATGGCATGCAAATCCACGCAACTGACGCGCAAGGCGACATCATCTTGTCGCAAACCTATTACTCCATCGGCGGCGGCTTTGTTCTGACCGAAAAACAGCTGACGCAAGGCGCCGATCGCGATGAAGGCGCCCCCGTCCCCTACCCGTTCAAATCTGCCGCCGACATGCTGCGCATGTGCGAAACCACGGGCAAATCCGTGGCAGACCTCAAACGCGCCAATGAACTTTCGCGCATGAAGAGCCATGATCTTGACCGCGGCCTTGCCCGCCTTTGGGAGGTTATGAATTGCTGTATCGACAGGGGCTTGCAAGCCGAAGGCATTTTGCCGGGCGGCTTACAAGTCAAGCGCCGCGCAAAGGGGATTTATGATAAACTACAGGCCGAACGCGGCATGAACCTGACCGCGCCCCATACGATCAACGATTGGATGAGCGTTTATGCGATGGCCGTGAACGAAGAAAACGCGGCGGGCGGTCAGGTGGTCACTGCCCCCACAAATGGCGCGGCAGGTGTCGTGCCTGCAACGATCCGCTACTACCTTGATCACGTGCCCGGCGCGACCAGCACGAAAATCCCCGATTTTTTGTTAACGGCGGCCGCCATTGGCGGGTTGGTCAAGTTCAATGCGTCCATCTCGGGGGCCGAAGCAGGATGTCAGGCCGAGGTTGGCAGCGCCGCCGCGATGGCTGCGGCAGGGCTGACAGCAGTGATGGGCGGCACCCCCATGCAGGTCGAAAATGCAGCCGAGATTGCCCTTGAACACCATCTTGGCATGACGTGCGATCCCGTTAAGGGGTTGGTTCAGGTGCCTTGCATCGAACGCAACGGTCTGGGCGCAATCAAGGCCGTTTCGGCAGCATCCCTGTCAATGCGGGGCGATGGCACGCATCTTGTGCCGCTGGACGCAGCCATAGAAACCATGCGCCAGACGGGCCTTGATATGTCCGAAAAATACAAAGAAACCTCTCTTGGCGGTTTGGCCGTGAATGTGCCCAATTGCTAGCCCTGACCGCGATGACGCCGTAAGGTCGGCATATGAAAGCTGACGCAATTCCTGACAAACCGTTTCTGGGCATTCTTTTTATGCTCGGCTTTTGCGTTATGGCGCCGCTTGGCGACGGTTTGGCAAAATATCTGGGGGCGCAGGTTTCGGTCCTTTTGTTGGTTGTTGTGCGGTTTGGCACGCAGGCCATTGTGCTTTTGCCTTTGTCGCGCGTGTTAAACCGCAGCTTACTTCTGACGCGTCGCCAACTGTGGTTGACGTTTTTGCGCACGGTCTTTCATGTGATCGGCCTGACCACGATGTTCACGTCGCTTCTTTATCTTCCGCTCGCTGATGCCCTGGCCATCGCCTTTGTGATGCCCTTTATCATGTTGTTGCTTGGTAAATTTGTCCTGCATGAAGTCGTAGGCCCGCACCGGCTTGCCGCTTGTACGGTGGGATTTATCGGCACGCTTCTGGTCATCCAGCCAAACTTCGCCACGGTCGGTTGGCCTGCGCTGCTTCCTTTGGTGGTGGCAGTGGCCTTTGCTTTGTTCATGCTGGTGACACGGCAGATCGCAAAGGAAGTAGATGCAATCACCTTGCAAGGGATCAGCGGCGCGATGGCGATTGCGTTGCTTGCCCCGTTTTTGGTGTGGGGCGCCCTCACCCAGACCAAGGGGTTAATGCTGACCGCGCCCACGGATCCGCAAACGCTTTGGTTGCTTGTCGCCCTTGGGCTGCTTGGCACAGTCGCGCATCTGGCAATGACGTGGAGCTTGCGATTGGCCCCGTCCGCCACGGTTGCACCGATGCAATATCTCGAAATCCCCTTTGGCACGTTGATCGGCTGGCTGTTGTTTCAGGATCTGCCCAACGGGCTGGCCGCCCTCGGGATCGTCATCACAATTGCTGCGGGGCTTTATATTATCGCACGCGAGCAGGCCACGGCAAAGCGTTTGTCACAGCAGCGACCACAGACGCCAGCGCCGCCCGCGGTGTGATCAAAACCATCTTTGGCGCCTCAAACGTCAGATAAACCTGTCGCGCATTGGATCGGTTTGATGTCCCAATACGCCCGTCAGGTGCAAACGCCACATCATCAATCGGCCATTCCAACCCGTGCGATGTGCCTTTCACCTCGCCTAGCGGAAAAAGCGAAAGCCGCTCGCCCACGTCCATCGTCAGGCTGATCTTCGCAGGCGCCAGGCACACGACATCATGTTTGCCGACCAGAATGCATTTTCGATCGGGATATCGCGCCAGAACACTGAAGGCGGCCAGTTGGTGATCCACGCGTTTGCCCAAAAACCCAAGCCCCAACACAAGCGGCGCCGAGATATGGCGCAGCGCTTTGTCAAAATCGGTGCTGTCTTGTTCCCAAATAGGGTGCAAGCGGTCTTCAAAGGCCGCGCGCGTTGCATTGTCAATGCTGTCCAGATCACCGATAACCGCATCAGGCACCAAGCCAAGCGCACGCGCAGTTCTTGCGCCACCGTCCGCAGCCACTAACTTGTTAACCAATGATTCCACGGCCACCCAATCGGCTTGGCGGGTTTTTCCGCCTCCGATCAGAGCAACTGGGTGCGAACTGTGAACAATTGCTGAAGTCATATGCGTATTACTGGCCATTTTGGAAACAGACCACAATTAGGCCACGAAATAATACCGCAAAAAACGCGCCTTTGTGCCATTTGCGGACCCAATGCCCGTTAGAAAGCGGATGCTGGATAAACGAAAGCGAGCAAAACAATGGTTGGTCCAAATAAGATTCTGACGGTGTCCTATGGCACTTTTTCGTGCACCCTCGAAGGGTTTGACGATTCATTTTCCACAATGAAAGCCATTGCAGAGTATTTCCGCGATCTTGCAGCGGATGATCGCTATTTCGGTGCAGAACCACCCACGCCCGATGCAGACATGCTGGCCCGTATCGCAGAACGCGAGATCGAACGCCGCGTCGAAGCGCGTATCGAAGGCAATGAAGTCAAACTGCGTGCCTCTGATACAGGTGCGGCTATGGGTGTTGCCGCGATCACATCGCAAGAACCAGACGTGACCGCGGCCCCTTCCGAAGCGCAATCTGTTGCTGCGGCCCCCCAAATGGATACGCCGAAAGAGGCCGAACCAGAGGCCGAAGACATCGCGGATCTGGCATCTTTGGATGGCGCGGCGGCTCAGGATATTGCCGAAGAAGTGTCGCAAGCCCCTGCTATCGAGGATGCGACCGCGATGGCCGCACAACCCGAAGAGCATATCGAGACTGAAGGTCTGGACGATGCCGAAGGTCTGGTCGAGACCCAAGACCTCAAGACTGAAGAAGACGCACCATCAGGCGAGAGCGTTGCCGCAAAATTGCAGCGTATTCGCGCGATGGTATCGTCAGAACCCACGCAAGAGCCGACAGACTACATCGAAGACCAACATGCCGATGACACCATCAATAATCTGGCTGGCGCATTGGACGGGTTTGATCTGGACACCGCCGAAGATAGCAAAGCCCCTGCCGAGGACACTGAACTGTCCAAAGCGGCTGAGGTAGCTGAGTTAGCTGAGGTAGCTGAGGTGGCTGAGGTAGCTGAGGTAGCTGAGGTAGCTGAGGTAGCTGAGGTTGAAGACCCCGCGACACAAATGGAAGAGGCTGATATCTCTTCGGTCCTCGCTTCTATCGCCGATGATGTCGATGCAGAAGACGCAGTTGAAGACGCCACACAGCAGTTTGACGCCCCAACCGACACAGATGGTGACACGGATACAGCCATTGCAGCCGCACTTTTGACCACACAAGCCCCGGAAACCGACGCCGAACCTCAGGTTGCCGAGACCAAGCCCACTGCGCCAATCGCGCGGGTCATCAAAGTCAAACGCGAGGATTTCGAACGCGCTGTCGCTGAAGGCCAGCTTGAAGAGGTTGACGAGGACGATGACGATTTCAACGATGAAACGCTCGACGATGATATGACCTCAGCCGCCGATCTGGAGCCAATTCCAGGGCGCACAACCCTTTCCGACACCCAAGAGGCTGAGTTGCAGGCCGAACTGGCCGCCGTGCAAAAGGCAGAAGCCGAGGCCGAGGCCGAGACTGTCACAGAGTCCCAAGACGATGCCGTGCAGCCAGAGCAGACCCCACGGGCCGAAGCTGAACTGCCCAAAAAGGCATTGGACGTTGATCGCCTGATGGATCAGGCCGACCGCGAGTTGAAAGCCCCTGAAACAGGTCGCCGTCAGAACGCAATCGCCCATCTGAAAGCCGCCGTGGCCGCCACCGAAGCCGAACGCCGCGAAGGTGGAAACACGCCAAAGGATGAAACCGAAGATTACCGCGCCGATCTGGCCCAGGTTGTGCGCCCCAAACGCGCAAAAGCGGACGGCAGCACAACGCGCCGCCCTTCATCGGTGCCACCGCTCAAACTGGTTGCCGAACAACGTGTGGACATCGAACAAGGCGACGCAGCAGATGATGCACCCCAAGCCCCCGTCACCCCGGTGCGTCCGCGCCGTGTGGCCAAAGTGGCCCCACAGCCCGAACAAAGCGGCGGATTTGCGGAATTTGCAGAAGACATGGGCGCAAGCGAATTGCCCGATCTGCTGGAGGCCGCCGCTGCCTATATGTCGTTCGTCGAAGGCAAGCCGACATTCTCGCGCCCACAGGTCATGCGCGCAGTCGCAAGCGCCCAAGGTGAAGACGGCTTTAGCCGCGAAGACGGGTTGCGGTCCTTCGGTCAGTTGCTGCGCCAAGGTAAGATCAGCAAGCAACGCGCAGGACAGTTCGTGGTTGCAGAAACCAGCCGTTTCAATCCACAAGCGAGATATGCAGGCGAGTAATCCGTTACAAACCATGCGTATTAAAAGGCGGCCCTACTGCTCGGGGGTCGCCTTTTTTATGGGTGCCAATCAGGTGTCGGTGGGCTCGTTCGGATCGGCCTGACCAACCCCTTTGAAAATCGCCTTCAAAGGAAACGCCCAAAGCACGCCCATGCCGACAAAAATACCCAATTCCACCAAGATCGACGGACGCCCCATAACCTCACGCGCCCAATCGGCCAGCGTGACACATAACACGATGTAAACAGGCAGGCCGACCACCAGCACCAGAAGAGACCAGCGTTTCTTAGCTTTGTGACTCAGCGCCATGTTTCACCTTTTGTTAGTCGGCGAACGGATCAGTGACCAAGATTGTGTCATCGCGTTCAGGTGAGGTGGAAACTAGGGCGACGGGGCACTGGATCAACTCTTCGATGCGGCGCACATACTTAATCGCAGCCGCAGGCAAATCCGCCCATGATCGCGCACCCGCAGTGCTGTCTGACCAGCCTTCGATTTCTTCGTAGATCGGAACGACCCGCGCCTGTTGGTCCGCCGCCGTGGGCAGATAGTCCAGCCGTTCGCCATCCAGATCGTACCCAACACAAATTTTCAGCGTGTCGAACCCGTCCAGAACGTCCAGCTTTGTCAGGGCAATGCCAGACACGCCAGAGGTCGCGCAGGTTTGGCGCACGATTGTCGCATCAAACCACCCACACCGACGCTTGCGCCCTGTGGTCGTGCCAAACTCATGCCCGCGCTCGCCAAGGCGTTGGCCATCGGCGTCATCCAACTCTGTCGGGAACGGCCCTTCGCCCACACGGGTTGTATAGGCCTTTACGATGCCCAAGACAAAATCAATGGCCGTCGGGCCAAGCCCGGTGCCGGTTGCCGCCTGCCCCGCAATCACATTGGACGAGGTCACAAACGGATATGTGCCAAAGTCGATATCCAGCAAAGCGCCCTGCGCGCCTTCAAACAGGACACGCTGGCCCGCGCGGCGGCGCTCTGACAATTCTTTCCACACAGGCGCGGCATAGGGCAAAATCTTCGGCGCAATTTCACGCAGCTGTGCAATCAACGCATCGCGGTCAATCGGCGCAATTCCCAAACCTTTGCGCAGCGGATCATGGTGCTGCAAGGCGCGGTCCACACGGGCCTCAAGCGTGGCATCATCGGCCAGATCGGCCACACGGATGGCACGGCGGCCCACTTTATCTTCGTAGCACGGCCCAATCCCGCGGCCGGTTGTGCCAATCTTGGTGCCTTTGCTGGCGGCTTCTTCGCGGGCGCGGTCAAGTTCACCGTGGATCGGCAGGATCAGCGGTGTATTTTCCGCAATCATCAGCGTCTCGGGCGTGATCTCGACACCCTGTGCGCGGACTGTTTCGATCTCGTTCATCAGGTGCCAAGGGTCCAGCACCACACCGTTGCCAATGACCGACAGCTTGCCGCCCCGCACCACACCCGATGGCAGCGCATGCAGCTTGTACACATTGCCATCAATCACCAGCGTATGGCCCGCGTTATGGCCACCTTGGAACCGCGCGATCACGTCTGCGCGTTCCGACAGCCAATCGACGATCTTACCTTTGCCTTCGTCGCCCCACTGTGCGCCAACCACAACCACGTTTGCCATGCTGTTTGCCTTCTTGTCCGGTTCAAACCCGCGTCCGTATAGGCCAAGCCAAACGAAGGGGGAAGTCGAAAACCCTGCCACACGACACTGCAGCGCGGATTTCATCGCTTGCGAGCACGCGCGGTTGCGACTACATACCCACAAACAACGCGTCTCAGCTGGATCTGCACCCATGGAAAACGTCATTCTTATCGTCCTTTTGCTTCTTGCCCTTGCCCTGATCGGCGTGGTGCTGTTGCAGCGGTCTGAAGGTGGCGGCCTGGGTATGGGCGGCGGCGGTGGCGGCGGCGGTGTTATGACGGGCCGTTCGGCTGCGTCGGCCCTGTCGAAAGTGACATGGATTTTGGGCATTGCCTTTATGGCCTGCGCCTTGGCGATGACGGTGCTGACAAGCCAGAATGGCTCAGGCTCTGTTGTGGACCAACTGGCACCTGCTGCCGCGACAGATACCGTGCCGGCGGACGGCGGCAGCCTGCTTCCACCCGCTGATGACGTCACACCGACGCCACGCGCCGACTAACCACACACACGTTCCTGACCAAGGGTAAGTTGCCTCTAAATTTAGGGGGACGACCAAATATACCCACAGGATATTGCGGATGGCGTGTTGCGCCTCCTGCCCGAATCCTGTTAGTCTTAAATCCCGTGATAGGACGCATCTGCGCGTTCATTTGCACTCAAGACGCATCGATTTTACGGGGATATCTCACCACATGGCACGCTTTATTTTCATCACCGGTGGTGTTGTTTCTTCGCTTGGAAAGGGCCTCGCGTCGGCTGCCCTTGGTGCGCTTTTGCAATCGCGCGGGTTTACGGTGCGTCTGCGCAAATTGGACCCCTATCTGAACGTCGATCCCGGCACCATGTCACCCTTTGAACATGGCGAGGTGTTCGTCACCGATGACGGTGCTGAAACGGATCTGGATTTGGGCCACTACGAACGCTTCACAGGGGTCGCCGCACGCAACACCGATTCCGTTTCGTCGGGTCGCATTTATTCGACCGTTCTGGAAAAAGAACGCCGCGGCGATTATCTGGGCAAAACCATTCAGGTCATCCCGCATGTCACAAACCAGATCAAGGAATTCATCGACATCGGCGATGATGAGGTTGATTTCATGCTGTGCGAAATCGGCGGCACCGTTGGTGACATCGAAGGCCTGCCCTTCTTCGAGGCGATCCGCCAGTTTGCAAACGATAAACCCCGCGGACAGTGCATTTTCATGCACCTCACACTGCTGCCCTACATCAAAGCCTCGGGCGAATTGAAAACCAAACCGACACAGCACAGCGTCAAGGAATTGCGCAGCATCGGTCTGGCCCCCGATATTCTGGTGTGCCGCTCCGAAGGGCCGATCCCCGAAAAGGAACGCGAAAAACTGGCGCTCTTTTGCAATGTGCGCCCCGACAGCGTGATTGCCGCCCAAGACCTCAAATCCATCTACGAGGCCCCCTTGGCCTATCACCGCGAAGGCATGGATCAGGCAGTGCTGGACGCCTTTGGCATCACGCCCGCCCCCAAACCTAACCTTGCGCGTTGGGAAGATGTGGCCGATCGTATTTACAACCCCGAAGGCGAAGTGAATGTCGCCATCGTCGGCAAATACACACAGCTTGAAGACGCCTATAAATCCATCAACGAAGCCCTGACCCATGGGGGTATGGCCAACCGTGTGAAGGTGAATGTCTCTTGGGTGGACGCTGAAATGTTCGAACGCGAGGATCCAGCGCCGCATCTTGAAGGGTTCCACGCAATCCTTGTGCCAGGCGGGTTTGGCGAACGTGGCACCGAAGGCAAGATCAAGGCCGCGGAATTCGCCCGCACCCGCAAAGTGCCATACTTGGGCATCTGTCTGGGCATGCAAATGGCGGTGATCGAAGCCGCACGCAACGTCGCAGGGGTCAGTTCGGCTGGCTCCGAAGAATTTGACCACGAACGCGGCAACAAAAAATTCGAACCCGTGGTGTACCACCTCAAGGAATGGGTCCAAGGCAACGCCAAGGTGCAGCGCAAGGCCGATGACGACAAAGGCGGCACCATGCGTCTGGGCGCCTATGACGCCACCTTGGCCGAAGGCTCCAAAGTGGCCGAGGTCTACGGCACAACCACCATCGAAGAACGTCACCGCCACCGCTATGAGGTGGACATCAAATATCGCGAACAGCTTGAAAAAGTGGGGCTGGCTTTTTCCGGCATGTCGCCCGACGGCCGCCTGCCCGAAATCGTCGAATGGAAAGACCACCCTTGGTTCATCGGCGTGCAGTTCCACCCCGAGCTGAAGTCAAAACCCTTTGATCCGCACCCCCTGTTCGAAGGGTTCGTCAAAGCGGCCAAGGATGCCTCGCGCCTCGTTTGATTGCATCACACAACGATTAACGCCCCCCGTCGGGGCGTAAATGCCGCCCCCTACCGCCACAGTCCTGCCCCCTTCATACTAGGGCAACGCACCACATGATGCGATTTTTCTTTGTGAAATTCGAAACCTAGGTCATATTCACCGCAGCGCACATAAAAACAACCGCGCGGAGCAGTGACATGTTATCTAGGATTTTCGGCGTGATTTCGCGCCCTCAAACCGTCTCGGACACCCCCCTTCCGTCGATTGATCCACGGCTGAGTCTGGTTGCGCTTTTCGTGCGCGTTGCCAAAATTGATGGCACCTACAACCTGCCAGAGATTTCGACCATCGATCGTATTCTGTCGCGGCGTTTCGACATCAACGCCCTTGCTGCGGCACAGATGCGGGCCAGCGGCGAACGTCTCGAACGCGAAATGCCGCAAACCGATGTGCTTGCCAAAGTGATCGCAGACAACCTGACCGAACCCGATTTGAACCAGCTGCTGGCAGATGTCTGGGCCGTCGTCCTATGCGACGCAGTGGAAAATCCCGCCGAGGCGATTTTGATTGAACGGGTGGAAACACTTATTGACAGCGCCCGCACCGATGCCGCACGAACAGGGACAACTGGTTAACAAACCGACCTTGAAAGGCTGCCATGTTTGAACGGATCACCGCACTGTGGACCGCAGATGCCCCGAAACCACTGGCTGAAATGGATGCCAAACACGCGCTTGGCGCGCTTTTGGTGCGTGTCGCCAAGGCCGACGGGACCTATCGGGCCTCGGAAATTGCCATGATCGACAAACTTCTGGCCCTGCGCTTTGACATCAATGTTGTCGAAGCCGCAAAACTGCGCGCCGAATGTGAAGCCTTGGAAAAAGCAATGCCCGAAACCGAAGCTGTAGAAGAGGTTTTGCGCAGCGTCACCAGCCTGCAAGACCGTCAGGCGTTTCTGGGCGATCTGCGCGAGGTCATCCTAGCCGACGGCTCGGAAGACAGCCGCGAACATGAAATCTATGTCGACATGCGGGATCGCCTCGACACATCTGAATGATGCTGCGCTTTCACACCTATGATGTGTTTACCGACCGCGCCTTTGCCGGCAATCCCTTAGCCATCGTCGAAGGGGCAGACGGGTTATCGGACACACAAATGCAAACCATCGCGCGTGAGTTTAATCTGTCCGAAACGATCTTTGTTCAAACGCCCGATGATCCAGCGCACACCGCCAAGGTGCGTATTTTCTTTCCCACCGCAGAAATCCCCTTTGCAGGGCACCCCACAATCGGCTGTGCGCTGCACCTTGCCAAGACACACCAGTTGACACAGGTAACACTGGAAGAGGCGGCTGGCCTTGTCCCGGTCGTCATCCGCGATGGCGCGGCGCAGTTCACCGCCCCCGTTATCCCGTGTGCGTATGATGCACAGATTGACCTGTCTTTGCTCGCCAACGCGCTTGATCTGAACGGCGATGATCTTGGTCCGCACACTGCGGGCGTGCACGAAGGCGGACCGCGGTTTTTATATGTGCCGGTTAAAACAGATATCGCGCTGGCCCGCGCCCGCCCGATCGAGCCGCAGTGGTCCGCACTTATGGCCGCTTGCGATGTGGACAGTGCCTATCTCTATACGCCCGCCTTTAATGCCCGCATGTTCAGCCCCACGGCTGGCATTCCCGAAGATCCCGCCACAGGCAGCGCCAGCGCCATCCTCGCCAGCCAGCTGCTTGGTCATTCTGCTTTGCCAGATGGCACCACCCGGCTTTCCCTGACGCAAGGCGTCCAGATGGGCCGCCCCTCCCGGATCAGCTTTGAAGCGGATGTGGCGAACGGCGCACTGACGGCCGTCCGCATCGGCGGGACCGCCGTGCCGATCTCCAGTGGGACGATCGCTGTGCCCTAGCGTTCTGTAGCCAGCTTGACGATACCCCCCTCAGAAACGCGACTTCCCTACGTCTGAACGGTTGTACCTACTCTTCCAACGCCTTGATCATGTCCACGCGCGTGCCATGCCGCCCGCCTTCAAATGCGGTATCCACAAACGCCTCGACGATTTCAAGCGCCAGACCTTCGCCCAGAACACGTGCGCCAAGGGCCAGCATATTTGCGTCATTATGGGCGCGGATCATCTTGGCCGAAAACGTATCGCTGCACACACCGCAGCGGATGCCTTTCACCTTGTTGGCCGCCATCATAATACCCTGCCCCGTGCCGCAAACGATGATACCCAAATCGGCATCGCCATCTGCAATCATTTGTGCAGCTGCGGCCCCATGTTTGGGATAATGCGTGCTTTCGGTGGTGGTCGGGCCGATATCATGCACCTCATGGCCAAGACCTTTGACATGCGCGGCGATGGCTTGTCGCAGGTCAATGGCAGCGTGGTCGCTCGACAGAACGATACGGGGTTTGGAGCTCATGGCGCGGGTCCTTGCAATGGAATGATTTCTGCGCTCCAAAGATCAAACGAAACGCCATTCGTCAAACGGTTCCGTCAGCAAAACGTCTGACGCATTGCCATACCGTGAGCAGACGCTAGGCCATACGCCGATTTTCGGCCAAAAACAGGAAGGAAGAACCATGCCCAAAGGCTATTGGATTGCCCACAATATCGTGCATGATCTTGATGCATATGAAGCCTACAAGGCTGCAAATGCCGCGCCTTTTGCCAAATATGGCGCCCGTTTTCTGGTGCGCGGCGGTACCCAAACGATTGAAGAGGGCAGCAGCAATCCACGGACCGTTGTCATCGAATTCCCCAGCCTCCAAGCCGCTCAAGACTGCTATCACAGCCCCGAATACCAAGCCGCAAAGGCCTTGCGCACACCAATCAGCGAAGGTGATCTGGTGATTGTCGAAGGCTATGACAGCTAGGGGTTGTCACCGCCAAAACATCGCCTAAATTACTGGTATGTTTGCAGATTTCCTCTCCCGCCTCTCGGCGCCCAAGCCCGAACCTTTGTCCCAGACAGATGCGCGCTTGGCCCTTACCGCCCTTTTGGTGCGCGTTGCGCGCTCGGATGGCGATTATGCTGCGTCCGAACAAGATCGCATCACCGCGATTATCACAAAACGCTACGGCCTCAGTGGGCCTGATGCGCAAGACCTCAAGCTGCGCGCTGAAACGCTGGAATCCGAAGCGCCTGATACCGTGCGCTTTACCGATGCCATCAAAAACGCCATTGCCTATGAAGACCGCGTCGCCGTGATCGAAGCGCTCTGGTCCGTGGCAATGGCCGACGACCAACGCGACGACGAGGAAGTGGCCCTGCTGCGTATGGTCGCAAAGTTCCTTGGCGTATCGGACATGGACAGCAACCTTGCGCGGCAACGTGCGACGGACGACTAGCGCACTGTCGCGTCCCATGCTTGCAAGCCTTCCGATGTATGATGTGCCGTCTGCCGCGCTAGCGGACTACTGGGTCAGAATAGAGCAAAACCTAGGATACGGCCCCCAAGACCTATGCCACCCCACTGATTTGATCGGCCACTGGCAGGATCAAGATTTACTACTGTCACAAACCTGCGCCTTACCACTGCGCACAAAACTACGAGACAAGGTGCAGCTGGTCGGCACGCCTGACTATGGCCTTCCGGATTGCCCCGCTGGCTATTATTTCAGCGTCATTGTCACTCGTGAGGGATCATCTTGGGGCGATAGATGGGCCTTCAACGACGCGTTGTCACAATCAGGATGGGCGGCATTATGCGCCTACGCCGCCGAAACCAGCCGTCCTGCGCCTATCCAGAAGTTGGCAACAGGCAGCCACGCCGCATCTTTGGAATATGTTGCCCAAGGAAAAGCTGATGTCTGCGCCGTCGACGCAATCACCTTCGGTTTATTGAAAACGTCAGGTCGTTTGCCTGCATGCCTGCAAGTCATCGCGCAGACCACACCAACGCCGGGCCTTCCGTATATCACCGCGCGTGATCAGGACCCAAATGAGATTGCGGCGGCCATACGCGCGGCGATCGAAACGGCCCCCGCCACGCTGCGCGAAAGCCTTGGCATCCAACAGTTGGTCGATATTCCAATCGCTGCTTATTTCGCGCAACCGATCCCGCCTTCCCCCTAGGGTTGAAGCGCCTTCTTCACGCCACGCAAACCATTGCAATCACCATAGAATCGCCTCTTACTGACGACTTGCGCGCTGAGGGAGCATTGGGTTTGACGACAGATCCCGTGATCGAGATGAGGGACTTGCACAAGTCTTATGGCGACCTTGAGGTTATCAAGGGCGTCTCTATCCGTGCCTGTCGCGGGGATGTGGTATCGTTGATCGGTTCGTCGGGTTCGGGAAAATCCACCCTGCTGCGCTGTGCAAACCTGCTGGAAGATAGCCAGCAAGGTGATGTCCTGTTTGAGGGCGCACCCGTGGTCTGGCGCGGGGCCAATCACAACCGCAAACCTGCGGATGCAGCACAGGTCCGGGCCATCCGCACGAACCTGTGCATGGTATTTCAGCAGTTCAATCTGTGGTCGCATATGACAATTCTTGAAAACGTGATGGAAGCACCTGTCACCGTTCTCAAACGCGACGCGTCCGAGGTTGAAACCGCCGCCCGCAAATACCTCGACAAAGTCGGGATCGGCGACAAATGCGATGTCTATCCCGCACAGCTTTCGGGGGGCCAGCAGCAACGTGCCGCCATCGCCCGTGCGCTGTGCATGGAGCCCAAAGCATTGCTGTTTGATGAACCCACATCAGCCCTTGATCCAGAGTTGGAACAAGAGGTGATCCGCGTGATCAAAGACCTCGCCGCCGAAGGGCGCACCATGCTGATTGTGACCCACGATATGAATCTTGCCCGCGATGTATCGGACCACGTTGTGTTCCTGCATCACGGATTGATCGAAGAAGAAGGGCCGCCCGACGCTGTGTTCGGCGCGCCAAAATCTGACCGCCTGCGCCAGTTTCTCAGCGCAGGCCACAGTTAAACGAATACATGAGCAAGGGAGAATAAACTCATGAAAAAACTGATTATTTCGACGGCTGCATTAGCCTTGATGGCAGGCATGGCAATGGCCGATGGCCACAGCACTGTGCGTCTTGGCACCGAGGGCGCATACCCCCCCTACAACTTCCTGAACGATGCAGGCGAAGTGGATGGATTCGAGCGCGAACTTGGTGATGAACTGTGTGCCCGCGCGGAACTTTCATGCGAGTGGGTTACAAACGAATGGGACAGCATCATTCCGAACCTTGTGTCGGGCAATTACGATGCGATTATCGCAGGCATGTCGATCACGGCCGAACGTGATGAAGTGATCGACTTCACCGATCCATATACGCAACCCGACCCTTCGGCCTATCTGGCGATGTCAGACAGCGTTGATCTGGACGGTGGCGTGATCGCGGCGCAATCGGGCACCATCCAAGCAGGTCACGTAGCACAAATGGGCGCAACACTGGTAGAGTTTGCAACACCGGAAGAAACGGTCGCAGCCGTCAAAGCTGGCGAAGCCGATGCGGTGCTGGCCGACAAATCCTTCCTGATGCCAATCGCCGAAGCAGAAGCCGAATTGATGATCGTTGGGGAAGACGTTCTTTTGGGCGGCGGCATTGGCATGGGCGTACGCGAAAGCGACAACGAATTGCGCGATAAAATGAGCGCCGCCATTCAATCCATGAAAGACGATGGGTCGCTGAACGCGTTGATCACAAAGTGGCTGCCAGATTCGGCGACGTTCTAAATCAAACTGAAAAGGGCGGTCGGTTCGGGCCGCCCTTTTTTTATCCATTCGCATAGGCAAGCGCCATGTTCACCTTCTGCACAGACCCCGCCTCATTGCCCGATTGGCAATGGATGGCCTGCTACCTGACCACGGGCAAACATATGTCGCTCTACTGGTCTGTTGGCACTGTGCTTCTTTTGTTGGCGATCACGGCACCAACGGCGCTGTTATTCGGCTTTGGCGGCGCCTCTGCCGCGCGGGCGGGTTTTGCGCCCCTACGATGGTTCGGCAAGACCTATATTGCCATTGTGCGCGGCGTGCCTGACATCGCGTTTTTCTTGTTTTTCGTTATCGCGTTGGACCAGATGTTTGAATACATCCGTCACCGCATTCTTTGTCCCGACTGGACGGAAGCCGTGCGCCAGGGAAACGACTTTGTTGTCTGTGCAGCCGCTAAATTACCATTGGGAAACGCGCCGCAATGGGTGCATGAAGTTTACGGATTTGCGACGGCAGTTCTAACATTTGCCATCGTATTTGGTGCCTTTGCGGCCAACGTGCTTTATGGCGCGATGCGGGCTGTCCCCTCAGCGCAGCTAGAGACAGCCGCCGCCTATGGCATGAACCAGCGTCAAACCTTCTGGCGCATTCTTGTTCCGCAGATGTGGGTCTACGCGCTGCCGGGTCTATCGAACCTGTGGATGGTTCTGATAAAAGCCACGCCTTTGCTGTTCCTGCTTGGTGTGGAAGACATTGTCTATTGGGCGCGCGAGCTTGGAGGATCAAAAACCCCGCGGTTCACCGATTACCCCCACGGGGACTGGCGGATGTGGTATTTCCTTGCCTTGCTGGTCTTTTATCTGGCGTTCACCAAACTGTCCGAGGTTGTGCTGGACAGGCTGATGGCGCGCCTGACGCACGGCCAAGCCACCGCTGCAGGTGAAGCACAAAGGAAAGCCGCATGAGCTGTGCGCAGACGATCATGGACTACGGCCTGCGATCGGTCGGTATTGGCGAGCGTTTGTTGCCGCGTGCGGACTTTACCCTGTGCCAGCAATTCACACTGATTGGGTCTGGCATGCTCTGGAACATCTATTTCGGTGTGATCGCACTTGCCGCAGGCTTCTTTTTTGCGACCGCGCTGGCCGTCGGCAAAGCCAGTCCAAATCCGCTTATCCGTAAACCATCTGAATGGTTCATCTTCATTTTCCGCGGATCGCCTTTGTTTATCCAGTTCTTCTTTGGGTATTTCTGTTTTCTATCCTTGAAACAGGTCTCGCCCATTTTTGATCCGCTTTCCGCGGCCTGGGCGGGGGCACTTGTGGTTTTGTTTTTCAACACGTCCGCCTATTCCGCCGAGATCTTTTATGGTGCCCTGCAATCCATACCCAAAGGTGACACAGAAGCCGCCGACGCCTACGGCATGTCAGGCTGGCCAAGGTTCAAGCGGATCATATGGCCAACGATGCTGCGGCTGGCATGGCCTGCCTACACCAATGAGGCGATCTTTTTGTTTCATTCCACAACCCTCGTCTTTTTCAGCGGGTTTCCGGCATGGCAGCAACGCGGAGACGCGCTTTATTATGCCAATTATTTTGCCGACAAGACGTTTAACCCCTTCGTACCCTACCCCATTTTGGCGATGTATTTCATCTTGCTTACGCTGGTTATCATCGGGATTTTTGGCATCATTAACAAAAAGCTGAACCGCCATTTGCCGCAAACAGCACGACCCAAGATGAAGTTGATGCCACAGATCATCCGATGACAGCACATCCAAAAACCGTACGTATGGCTTGTGTTGATCTAAACCGTCAGTGGCGCGGCAAACGGGTCGCGGCGGCCCATGCAGGTCAGCCAATGGCGCTGCCTTTTTCGGTTTTGAATGTCGATATTTTTGGGGCAGATATCGATGGATCCAAGCTGGTTTTTGAAACAGGCGATGCCGATGGCATCCTTACCCCTTGGGAGCGCGACCCTGTCCCTATGCCATGGCTGCGCACGCCTTCAACCCTGATCCCGATGTATATGGCCGGGTTTGCAGGCGATCCGCGTGTTGCATTGATCAGGGTGTTGGATCGATTTGCAGCAAAGGGTCTTAGGGTCATCGCAGCAACCGAGCTGGAATTCACATTGCTTGACGCGGACGATCCCAAATCAGGCGCACCAATCACAGCACCGGGGGTTCTGTCTTTGCGCGCGCTGGATCGGTTTGAGGCGTTTTTCGATGCGCTTTATGATGCGGCGGAGGCGATGGATATCCCCGCCGATGCTGCGATTTCCGAAGCTGGTGTGGGGCAATTCGAAATAAACCTATACCATCAGGATGCATTAAAGACCGCAGATGACACGGCTCTTTTTACACTTCTGGTCAAGGAGATGGCGCTGAAGCATGGGTTGAATGCAAGCTTTGCTGCCAAGCCCGACGACAGCGATGCAGGCAACGGCATGCATGTCCATTTCAGCGTTATGCAAGGCGCGCAAAACATTTTTGATGATGCAAGCCGCGCGGGATCAGATGTTTTGCATCATGCTGTGCAAGGCTGCCTGACGGCGATGAGTGATGCGACATTGGTCTTTGCACCCCATGGCAATTCCTACGCCCGCCTTATCCCCGAAACGCATGCACCGTGCGGGGTTGGTTGGGGGTATGACAACCGCACCTGCGCCATACGTATTCCCGGCGGGCCAAGCCATGCGCGGCGTATCGAACATCGGGTCGCGGGGTGTGATGCGAACCCGTATTTGATGCTGGCCGCCATACTGGGCAGCGCACTAAGTGGAATTGAAGACGGGATTTCCGCGCCCCCTGCGATAACAGGCAATGCATACACATTGGATTTACCCCGCCTTGCGCCCGACTGGACAAGCGCGATTGATCGGTTCGAAACCGCGGCCACGATGCAGGCGATCTTTGATCCACTGCTTATCGAAAATCTATGCGCCACCAAACGGCAGGAGGTGACCAAGATCAGCGCACTTCCTGAATCAGAGCAATTTGCGCTCTACCGCGAACGGCTCTAGCGCGGGTTAAATGCATCGGCTAGGCTTTGGCAAACGACAGAGGTCACAGATGAAAATCGGCATCCTGCAATGTGGGCATACGCCTGATGAAGTAAAAGCAAGTCACGGCGATTTCGATCTTCTGTTTCATCAAATGTTCGAAGGACAAAATTTCACATTTCAGACCTGGAATGTGGTGGACATGGCATTTCCACGCAGCCCGAAATCGGCTGATGGTTGGCTGGTCACAGGGTCCAAACACGGCGCCTACGAGGACCACGCATTTATTCCCAAGCTCGAAGAGTTGATCCGCAGGATTTATGATGCAGATCGTCCGATGGTTGGTATTTGTTTTGGTCATCAAATCATTGCGCAGGCGCTTGGTGGCACGGTGGAAAAATTCACAGGCGGTTGGGCCATCGGGCGTCATGATTATGAAATGGAAGGCCTTGGACGGGTTGCTGTAAATGCGTGGCATCAAGACCAGGTTGTCACTGTGCCAGCAGATGCGCGGGTCATCGGGTCCAGCCCGTTTTGTCGTAATGCGGCACTTGTCTACGGTGACAAGGTGATGACGGTCCAACCCCACCCCGAGCTGACCAACCCTGTCATCGGTAGCTATATCGAAAACCGGCGCGGGACCGCGGATTATCCGGAGGACTTGATGGATCAGGCACAAGCCGCGGTCAGCCTTCCCAACGAGGGGGACAAAGTCGCCCAGGCACTTGCCGACTTTTTGAAGCGCGGTGCGCCATGACATGGACAGATGATCTTCCCCAAGCCGCGCGTGACTATCTAAAGGGACACCGCTTGGACGAAGTTGAGTGTGTCATCGCCGATTTGTCGGGGATTGCGCGCGGCAAAGCGGTGCCTGCCAGCAAATTTGCAAAGCAGAAACAGTTTTTCCTGCCACACTCCATCTTCTTTCAAACCATCGCTGGTGGATGGGGGGAAGCTGCAGGGGAAAACGGGTTTGTCGAGCCCGATATGATCCTGACACCTGATATGAGCACAGCGACAGCGGCACCTTGGACAGGTGATTGGACGTTACAAGTGATCCACGATGCCACGACGCGCGATGGAGAACCGATCCCGATGGCTCCACGCAATGTGCTCAAACGCGTGGTGGCGGCCTATGAAGCGGCAGGTCTGCACCCTGTTGTCGCCCCTGAGATGGAGTTCTACCTTGTTGCGCGCAACACCGATCCCCGCCACGCCATAGAACCGATGCTTGGGCGCACAGGCCGCCCCGCCGCAGCAAGGCAGGCTTATTCGCTGTCTGCAGTCGACGAATACGGCCCCGTTATTGACGACATCTATGATTTTGCCGAAGCGCAGGGTTTCGAGATTGACGGGATCACCCAAGAAGGCGGTGCGGGTCAGGTCGAGATCAACCTACGACACGGTGATCCCGTGAAACTGGCTGATGAAGTATTTTATTTCAAACGGCTGATCCGCGAAGCTGCGCTCAAACATGATTGTTTTGCGACGTTCATGGCCAAACCGATAGAGAACGAACCAGGCAGCGCCATGCATGTTCATCATTCTATTCTGGGCAAAGACGGGCGTAATATTTTTAGCGATGCTGCTGGCAACGAAACCGATGCGTTTGCCCATTTTATCGCGGGACTGCAAAACCATATGCCAAGCGCCATTGCGTTGATGGCCCCTTACGTCAACAGCTACCGCCGTTACGTGCCTGATCACGCAGCCCCGATTAATCTGGAATGGGGCCGCGACAACCGCACAACAGGCATTCGTATTCCCATTAGCGATCCGGATGCCCGCCGCGTCGAAAACCGTTTGGCTGGCATGGATTGTAATCCATATCTGGGGTTTGCCGCATCTTTGGCCTGCGGGCTTCTTGGCTTGCTTGAAAAAAAGAGCCCGACCGACGTTTGCGAAGGCGATGCTTATGATGCTGCCGAAGCCATCCCAAGGGGCCTTTATGCAGCACTTGATGCGATGGATAACGCGCCCAAGATCAACGCCCTGCTTGGCGAAGAATTCTCTCGTGTCTATTCCATCGTCAAACGCGCAGAATATGACGAGTTTCTGCAGCAGATCAGCCCCTGGGAACGCGAACACCTTTTGCTGAACGTATGAGCCGCTGGCTGTTCGCAAATGAGCCCCAAGGCCACTACCCGTCCAGTTGGTATGCCCAAACCTGTGAAGGGCTTGCCCATTTCGATCCGCTGCGCGGAGAGGCCAAAGCCGAACTATGCGTTATCGGCGCTGGCTTTACAGGATTATCTGCGGCCTTGCACGCGGCCCTGTCGGGCATGTCGGTCATTGTGCTGGACGCGCACCGCGTTGGGTGGGGCGCATCGGGGCGCAATGGTGGACAGGTCGGCCGCGGATGGAATTGGGATCTTCAAAAGCTGACCGCAAAATTCGGACGTGGCGAGGCCGAACATTTTGAGCGTTTGGCGATCAAGGCCCGCCAGATGACGCTCGATCTTATGGCCCAACACGCACCCGATGCACAGTTTCAAGCAGGGCTGCTGGCTGCGTCCTTTGCGCAAGCGCCACGCGATCAGCCCCGTGTTCTAAAGACGCTGAATGGCTTGGGTCATACTCTTAGCCCGCTTGATGCCAACCAAATGGCCGGGACACTTGGGACAAAAGCCTATCAATCGGGCGTGCTTGATACCACTTCTGGCTACTGCAATCCGCTGGCCTATGCCTTCGGGCTGGCCCGTGCATGCGTTGCCGCGGGTGTGGTGTTTCATGAACGTAGCACCGTCCACAAAATTGCGCCCGGCATGGTCCAAACCGATGCAGGGCGCGTGACAGCCCGCTTTACCCTGAACGCAACAAATGGCTACGGCGCGCATCTGACACGCAAAACCGCAGCGCGGGTTTTGCCGATCAACAATTATATGGCCGCGACAGAGCCGCTTGGCCTGTCTGCCCCCATCACGCGGCCCGTTGCCGTTTTTGATGATAAATTCGTGCTGAACTACTTTTGGCAGACACAGGATGGTCGGCTGATTTATGGGGGTGGCGAAAGCTATGGACGGCGCTTTCCCCGCGATATCGCCGCTCGGGTGCGCAAAAACCTGATGGGCATTTACCCCGACCTTTCGGACGTCACGTTTACCCACACCTGGGGCGGCACCCTTGCGGTGACGGCCACACGGCTGCCTTATGTGGCTGATCTGGGCGATGGCCTGTTCACCAGCGGTGGGTATTCGGGCCACGGGCTGGTGCTTGGCAGCTTTTGCGGCGCACTTTGCGTTGATGCGATGCTAGGCAAACGCGATGATTTTGACTGTGTGGGACGCTTGCCAACCCCTGCACTTCCGGGTGGTTCCGTTTTTGGTGGCGCCATTACGAGTGCAGCTATGCGCTGGATGGCGCTAAAGGATTGGGTGCGGCGGAATTAATCATATGATTTCTGAGCCAGCTCATTTAGGATATCCGAAAGAGAAATTAGGATATACCGAATATGCAGCCTCTCAATGCCCCCAACGTCTATGATGCCGAACCCATCCCATCCGCCGTGCAAGCCGAGATTGAGCGACTTCTAAGTTCTGGTGATCTGTTCAGATACACCGCCGCTGCGGGCGCGCCAGTCAGCCTGTTGGAAAGCGAATTTGCCGAAATGTTGGGCAGCCGCTACGCGCTGGCGGTATCTAGTTGTTCGGCGGCGCTGTTTTTGTCTCTGAAGGCGTTAGACCTGCCACGTGATGCACGTGTCCTGATCCCCGCGTTCACGTTTGCTGCTGTGCCGTCGTCGGTTGTGCACGCGGATTGTGTGCCTGTGCTGTGTGAAGTTGGCGAAAACTACCGCATCGATATCCAAGACTTTGCAGCCAAACTGGATGACACGATACAAGCGGTCATCATCAGCCACATGCGCGGACATACGAGCGACATGGATGCCATTATGGCTCTGTGCGATGCGCGTGACATCCCCGTCATCGAAGATGCCGCCCATAGTCTCGGGACAACTTGGGACGGACGAAACATCGGCACGATTGGCAAAATCGGATGCTTCTCGTTTCAATCCTACAAACTTTTGAACGCTGGCGAAGGAGGCATCCTTGTCACCGATGATGCCGATCTTGTCGCCCGCGCAGTGATTATGTCTGGCGCCTATGAACACGCTTGGAAAAAACACGATGTCGCACATGATGCGATGCAGCGGTGGCAGAATAAATTGCCGCTTTATAATTTGCGTCTGTCCAATCTTTCCGCCGCCATCGTCCGCGCACAACTACCCGAGGTGCCGCGCAGGGTGCGTGACGGTCTGCGCAATCACGACCATGTTGCCGCCAAGATCAGCACGTCCCGATTTATCGAGGTGCCTGAGAAACTGGCACCGGAAGAACGCGCCCCCGATAGCCTACAGTTTAATCTGGTCGGCCTTTCAAAAAACCAAATGCTTGAATTTGCCCAGATCAGCGCAGCGATGGGCGTAAAAGTTCAGATATTTGGCCAAAGCACTGACAATGCACGCGCGTTCTGGAATTGGGAATTCCTTGATGTGCCGGATGATCTGCCACAGACGCGGGCCATGTTGATGCGGGCGTGCGATGTGCGGTTGCCTGCCAGATTAACCCTGGCCGAATGCGATGCCGTTGCCGGCATTCTGCTTGCGGCTCTGGACAAGGCAACCGTGTCAAAAGCCGCTTAACGCTCAACCCGAAGCGCATTGGACAGCCATGGTGTTTCCGCCACCGCTGGACGAACGATCATTTCCGCAAGAATTGCGCGTAACGCATCCGCCGTTTCGCCAGGCATGTCCCGCAATACGTCTTTGCGGGCGTTCAAACTGATCGTTCGGCCAAGTTTGCCGAACGGCAGGGGCGCAATGTCGACTTGATCACGAAAACGCCCTGCCCTCATCCAGCCAAGCGCACTCAGGATGGCCCATCCCTGACCCGCCGCAACCATGGCAAGGATCGAATGGTAGCTGTCCAATTCGAACTGACGAATGAACGGAATGCGCTGACGCGCCAAATGGGCGGTGATTTGGCGGCCCATGTGATGGCGCTGCGTATATTGAATAAGCGGCCTTTGACTGAGCGAGAGTGCATCGACAGGCTCCCCTTTCGGCACTGCAACGATAAATGGGTCCGACAAAAGCGGATAGACGTCCGTCCAATCCGCAGCAGCGCCCATATCTGCAGCGACGATCATATCAAGGGCGCGGGCGTCCAGCAGATCAAACAAGCGGTGGGACGCGCCCGTTTCAAGCAGGAATTGGCAGCCTTCCAGCTTTTCGGCCATGTCGGAAAGCAACCTTGGCGTTACATCCGCATCCAGATCTTCGATCATTCCAAGGCGGAAACTTGTCAAAGTCGTTTGACCATCCAAGGCAAGTTCGGACCGCGCTTGAGTTGCCTCATTTACGATATTCTGGGCGCGCACCCGGAATGTATCACCAGCGGGCGTGGCCATAATGGGGCGCTGAGATCGATCCAGAAGTGTCGTACCGATGGCTGTTTCAAGATTTGTTAACTGTTGGCTGACCGTTGCCGGGGATGTGCCCAATCTACGCGCGGCCGCGCTGATACTGCGCTCTTCGACCGTGGCCAAAAACACCTCGATACCCCAAAGGGTGAAACGGTCTTGGGAGGTTGCCATCGGGGTCCTTTCAACAAACGTGGCTGAACGCTAAAACCATTCTTGGCAACGCGCAACGGCCCGCGTAGCGTTGGCGTCATATCAAGAGGTCACCCGATGAAAAATACCATGTCACAAAGTTGGGACGCCCGTGCAGATGCCCATAGTTTTTATGGCTTCACCGATCTGCCGACCATCCATGACCGCGGAACAGTTGTTCTGACACACGGGCATGGCCCCTATGTCGTGGATGTAAACGGGCGGCAGTATCTGGATGCCAATTCGGGGCTTTGGAACATGGTGGCAGGCTTTGACCACCCTGCACTGACACAAGCTGCACAAGCACAGTTTGCACGCTTCCCAGGCTATCACGCGTTTTTTGGGCGGATGTCCGACCAAACGGTGATGCTGTCTGAAAAGCTGATCGAAGTGTCGCCCTTTGAACGGGGTAAGGTTTTTTATACCAACTCGGGGTCCGAGGCGAATGACACGATGGTCAAAATGCTGTGGATGCTCGGGATTTCAGAAGGTGCGCCGCAGCGCAAAAAGATCATTACGCGCAAGAACGGCTATCACGGTGTGACAGTTGTTTCAGCGTCCATGACTGGCAAGCCATATAATTCGGTGTTCGGCTTACCGCTCGACGGCTTCATCCACCTGACCTGCCCCCACTATTGGCGCGAAGGACAGGACGGGGAAACCGAGGCTGCGTTCACCACGCGTCTGGCCGCCGAACTGGAAGATGTCATCGCGCGCGAAGGCGCTGACACCATTGCTGCGTTTTTTGCGGAACCTGTGATTGGTGCAGGCGGTGTGATCCCGTCCCCAGACGGCTATTTCCAAGCCGTTCAGCCTATTTTGAAAAAACACGGGATACCCCTGATTGCAGATGAGGTAATTTGCGGGTTCGGGCGCACAGGATCGGTCTGGGGGTGCCAGACCTATGACTTTATCCCCGACGCGATCATCAGCTCCAAAGCGCTGACCGCAGGCTATTTCCCCATGGGCGCTGTCATCTTGGGGCCGGACCTGTCAGATCGGTTGCAACATGCAGCCGACATGATGGAAGAATTTCCACACGGGTTTACCGCGTCTGGCCATCCTGTCGGTTGCGCCATAGCGCTCAAATCCATCGAATTGATCCTTGAAGGTGGCCTGTTGGAACAAGCCCAAGCCCTGATCCCGCGCTTTGAAGCGGGGTTGGAAGCGCTTTCCCATAACTCCAATATCGGTGAATGGCGCGGCAAGGGACTGATGGGCGCGCTTGAGGCGGTTGCAGACAAAGCAAGCAAAACCCCCTTTGACGGATCCCTGTCCGTATCAGAACGTATCGCCAATACCTGTACCGATCACGGGTTGATCTGCCGGCCACTCGGCCAATCCATCGTGTTGTGCCCCCCGTTCATTATGACGACTGCGCAAATGGATGAAATGTTTGAAAAGCTTGAGGCGTCGCTGAAAAAGGTGTTTGCAGAAGTCACCTGAACGACGTGTTATGTCGGCCTACGGAGTGCATGCATCCACCGCGCAGTCCCCACAATTCTATGAATGTCGCACCACATAAGTGTTCGGGACGATGCGATGTCACGCAACGACTGACTACTTCAGTTTCGATAATTTGTTTTGCAGATCGGCCAGCTGTGCTTTGATCTCGTCCAGATCTTCACCAGTTTCTTTGGCGGGTGTTTCCTGCGTGGGCGCGGACCAGTTTGTCATGCCACCTGTAATCGCTTTCATGAACGCTTGTTGCTGCGCTTGCATGGCCTCAAACCCGGGCATTTTACTGAGAGGGTTCAGGGTGTTCATCTGATCGACAACTTTGGTCTGGCCATCCCGCAGCATATCAAACGACATTTGCAGAAATTGCGGCACGACCGATCCCGCCTGCGTGGTGTAGCTGCGCACCAGATCATTCAGGACACCGACCGGTAGCACATTTTCACCGCGGCTTTCGTGTTCCGCTATGATTTGCAGAAGATACTGACGTGTCAGATCGTCACCAGACTTCAAGTCCACAATCTGAACTTCCCGCCCTTCCCGAATAATTGTCGCGATGTCTTCTAACGTCACATAATCGCTTGTCTCTGTGTTGTAGAGACGGCGGCTTGCGTAGCGCTTGATCAGAAGTGGGGGCTTTTCATCAGCCATGCGGCGGGTCCTCCCAAACCTTTTTGCAGTGCAGAGAAAGCCTATGCGCATGCAGAACAAAAGGAAAGCATCCATTTGCACGACGCAAAGAAAAGGGGTGAGCCCCGAAAGGCCCACCCCGATATTCACACTGAGATTTGGGAGGAGTTCAGCAGTGAATACTTAAAAGCGTCGCTTATTTAGCGGCAGCTTTTTTCGCAGCAGCAGTTACTTCTGTTGTCGCTTTTTTGACGGCAGCAGTTGTTTCTTCGCTGATGTCTTTGCCAGCGGCCAGCATCAGTTCAACTGTTTCCATCTGAACTTTTTTCGCAACTTCAGCGAAAGCAGCCATATATTCAGCCGAAGCTTCAGCCGTTGCCGAAGCGAAGTCTGTCATCGCTTTTGTGTAGTCAGCAGGATCTTCTTTGACTTTCGTGACGTCTGCCAGTTTGGTCAGTGTCTCTTTTGTCCACTTCGACGAAATTTCTGTCGATTTGTCGGCAGCTTCAAGAGCTACGGAAGACATTTTTTCCGAAAGCGAAGCTTGTGTTTTGAACGCGTCTTGCATTGCAGCTGTGTCTACTGGGAATGCGCCCATCATGTCTTTCATGACTGCTGTGAAATCTTGTGCCATTGTATCAGGTCCTTTGGTTTAGATCGTGACCGAGCCAACCCCGGTTTCTGCATCTGCAAACAATATGCATGCTGCAGCGCAGAATATCAACCTTTTTCTGCGCTGCAGCATACCCCTGCGTCACCCTGCCACGATATGAAAAAAGAATGGCGTAATTTCAGTCACCTACAGCTGCAACGACATACGTGCCAGGTGCATCATCCAAGGTTTTATGGCCTTTATCGCCTGGGCGACGTGCGGGAATCATCTTGCCCGATTTACCCGAAAGCCATTCGCCCCATGTCGGCCACCACGATTGTTTTGGTGTAAAGTCCGCTGTTTCTTTCCAGTCGTCAGCCGACTGGTTGATGTTCGAGTTCGTATAAAACCCGTATTTGTTCTTACTCACAGGGTTGACGATGCCCGCGATATGGCCAGACTCGGACAGGATAAAGGTTTTGTCCTTGCTGCCCATTTTCTTAACGCCGTTAAACGATGACTTCCAAGCTGCAATGTGATCGGCCTCGCAAGCAATGGCACACACAGGCACGTTGACGTCTTTGATCTTCAGCGTTTGACCGAAGAGATCAAACCCATCGCTGGCAAATTCATCGCGCTGACAAAGGCCCCGCAAGTATTCAATGGCCATCTTCCCCGGCAGGTTTGTTCCATCCCCGTTCCAAAAAAGCAGGTCAAACGCGGGTGGCGCCTCACCAAGCATGTAACTGCGAATGGCGGGCTGATAGATCAGATCGTTTGAGCGCAAATAGCTAAAGGTGCGGGACATGAAATAGCTGTTCAGCACGCCATCTTGCTGCACCTGCTTTTCGATTCCATCTACGAAATCATCTTCCAGAAAAACCCCAACCTCGCCCCGATCCGAAAAATCGGTCAAGGTTGTAAAGAACGTGGCCGAGTTGATCGACTTGTCCTTGTCCTGTTTCATCTTTGACAAGGTCAGCGACAAAGTGGTGCCTGCAATACAGTAGCCGACCGCATTCACTTTCTTGGTGCCCGAAATCTTTTTGGCCTCGGCGATGGCGGCCATATAGCCTTCTTGAATATAGTCCTCTAGCCCGACATCGGCGTAGGATTCATCTGGGTTCACCCAACTGACGACAAACAGGGTGAACCCTTGATCTACGATCCATTTTAGCAGGCTGTTTTGCTCTTTGAGATCCAGAACGTAGAACTTGTTGATCCATGGCGGAAAGATCACCAACGGTGTTTCATGCACTTGTTCCGTGGTCGGCGCATATTGAATAAGCTCAAACATGCGATTGCGAAACACGACTTTGCCGGGCGTCGTTCCAAGGTTTTCACCAACCTTAAACGCGTTTTTATCCGCCAAGGTGACCAACAGGTCGCCATCATTGGCCTCAATATCGCGCACCAGATTTTCAAGCCCTTGAACCAAGGACTCACCTTCTGTGGCCACCGCTTTTTCCAAAGCATCGGGATTGGTCGTCAAAAAGTTGGTGGGTGCCATCATATCGACAATCTGGCTTGTGAAATAGGTCAGGCGCTTGCGATCAGCATCCTCCAGATCATCAAGGGCATTGACCGCATTTGCGATGGCTTCGGCTTGATGGAAATACTGTTGCTTGATAAAATTAAAGTAGGGGTGTGTGTCCCAAAGGGGGTTTTTGAAACGTCGATCCGTAGGCGTGTCATCCTTGGGCGCGACAAGCTTGCCTGTGGCCAATGCGGATTGTGCATCAAGGTAGTGTTTGAAACTTTTCCCCCAGAAGGCGACTTGCGTTTCAAACAGCTTGCCCGGATCACGCATCATTTCGGTCATATAGGCATTTGCGGCTTTCATCATCAAATCGCCGCCGGGCCCTTCCAAAGCAGGATTGACGGGCCGCTTGTGCTGCATGGCTTTCGTCAAGCGAGTGGAAAGGGCTTCGATTTTCGCCAAATTCTCGGTGATTTTATCGTCGGCTGCGGATGCGTCGGTATCGCCTGTGTCAGTCTGACCAGACGTTTTTGACGATTCTTCCATTGTCATATCGAATTTGCCCCTCTACTTTGCACATGCAGAATACAGTCGCTTTCACGGGGAGCAAAGGCGACGAATTGTTACGCCTGTCTGATAGGTGAAACCAGACAGCCTCATATATGGAGAGACCCGTGAAATACATGATGTCATACGACTTTATGGAAACGATGCGGAACACCAACCAATGGTTGGGGGCCACCGCCCACGCGCTCAACAGTTATCCCGCCACAGCGGCAATGCCGAATCCCATGTTGGATTGGATGCGCGCTTGGGGCGAAGTCACCGAACGCAGTTTTGCGCGCATGGTGGTCAAACCTGATTGGGGTATCGATTTCTTTACCTGCGAAGATGGCAAAGACCACATCGTAAAATACACACCGATCATTGAGCGCCCTTTTGGCGACTTGCTTCACTTCGAGGTCGCAGGACGAAAAACGCGCAAGCGCAAGGTTTTGATCGCGGCCCCCATGTCGGGCCACTACGCGACATTGCTGCGCTCGACGGTGCTGTCGCTGTTGCCTGATTGTGAGGTCTATATCACCGACTGGCACAACGCCCGTGATATCCCCGTCAGCCAAGGCAAATTCGACATCGAGGATTACACCCTCTATCTGGCTGACTTCATGAAGGAACTTGGCCCGGAAACCCATGTGATTGCTGTGTGCCAACCCGTCCCGCTGGCTCTGGCGGCAACGGCTTATCTGGCCAAAGAAGACCCAAAGGCGCAACCTGCGTCTCTGACACTCATTGGCGGGCCCGTTGACCCGAACGCAAACCCCACTGATGTGACAGACTTCGGCCACTCCGTGACGATGACGCAACTGCATGAGATGATGATCCAGCGTGTTGGGTACAAATACAAAGGCGTCGGTCGCAAGGTCTATCCAGGATTGCTTCAGCTGACATCTTTCATTTCGATGAACAGTCAAACACACTCAAAAGCCTTCCAAGACCAAATCACGCGGGTCGCCAATGGCGAAGCATCCGAACACGACCGTCACAACAAATTCTATGACGAATATCTGGCGGTTATGGACATGACTGCCGAATTCTACCTTTCAACGGTTGAGCGCATTTTCAAAGAACGTGAAATTGCGAAAAACGAATTCGTCGTTGCAGGCGTGCAGGTGGACATCGGTGATATCACAGATGTTGCGGTGAAAATCGTTGAAGGTGAAAACGATGACATCTCGGCGCCGGGTCAATGCCTTGCCGCTCTCGATTTGTTGACTGGCCTTGATGACAGCAAAAAGGCTAGTCATTTGGAACCAGGTGCAGGCCACTATGGTATCTTCGCGGGACGCAAATGGCGCGAAAATATCCGCCCGCTGGTGCTTGAATTTATCGACGCCAATGCGCGCCCATCATCGAAAAAGGCGGCTAACGACAACGCGGCCGCATAACGATATCAAAAAGGGGCCGACGATGAACAAAGATGTAACGCTTACCTGCACATGCGGGGCGCTTTGCGCAAAACTTCTCAACGTCGGTCCGCAACACGGCACGCATATTGTCTGTCATTGCGATGACTGCCGTGCGGCCAACAACCACCTCGGCCTTGATGATCCTGGCGCGGAAGGCGTGGATCTGTATCAAACCAGTCCAAGCAACCTCAAAATCCTTAAAGGTGGTGAAAACCTTGGCGTGATGAAACTTCGTCAGGCCGGCATTCTGCGTTGGTATGCCAAATGTTGTAACACGCCGATGTACAACACAATGAAATCACCAAAACTTCCCTTTGTCGGGGTCGTCACCAGCACCATGGAAGACGGTGCGGACATTGGCCCCGTAAAAACGCGGGGCTTTGTCAAAAATAACGGTAAAACCACGCACCCCGGCATGCGCCATATGATGGCAGGCATGATCAGCCGAATGGCGCGTGAACGCATCTCCGGTCGCTGGAAAGACACGCCGTTTTTTGATGCGTCGTCCATGGAACCCGTGGTTGAGCCGATCGTGTTGGACAAAGCAGAACGCGACGCGGCTTATTCAGGTCTGTGATCCGACCACAGGGTTTTGCAGCACAAAGGGCTGTTTCATCCATGCATACAGCTGATCAATCACCTCATTTGGTGTTTCCAAAGTCGGAAGATGACCAGCTCGGTCAATGACGTGCAAACGCGCATTGGGGATCAATTCTGCCATAAACGTATGCCGCCTTACAGGACACAGCGCATCATGTTCGCCACACATAATCAAAGTCGGCACCTTGATTTTGCGTAGGGTCCCCTGTTGGTCACGGCGGCGTTGCAGGGCACGGGATTGACGGATGAAAACCTCTGGCCCAAGCGTTTGGGCCATTTCCATCACAAGCGACAAAACCTCATCGCGCGCAGGACCGGGAGCAAGGTAGTTCGGTTTCATTTCATCGCGCATGATTTCTAACAGGCGACCTGTTTTGGCCCCGACGATCTGGGGTTCGCGCATCGCGGCAATCTGTGGTGTCTCTGCCAATGGATTGGTGTCCATCAAACATAGCCGCGAAATCCGGTCTGGTGCGCGGCGTAGAATCTCCATCGCGACGATCCCGCCCATCGATAGCCCCGCCAAAGCAAACTTTTTGGGCAATAAATCCAGCAGACCGCTTGCGATTTCCTCGACACGTTCCCCTTGGGTGATTGGCGCAACCGTCACAGCATGGGTAGAGGACATCGCAGCGATTTGCGGCCCAAAGAGCCGCGCATCACACATCATTCCTGGCAAAAAGACGATCGGTTCAGTCATAGCCGCGCCAACTTTGCCCCCTCGACCAAAGCACCAAGTTTGGCATAGGCGATAGACGGATCCACAGCACCAAAGCCTGCAAATGTGCCAAACCCGCAATCGCTGCCTGCAATGACACGATCCGCGCCGACAATGTTCACAAACTTTTCAATGCGTTCGGCCACCAGCTTGGGATGCTCGACAAAATTTGTTGTGCTATCGACAACGCCGGGCACAAGGATTTTATCGTCTGGAATTTCGGCCGCACGATCACGGAAAACAGTCCATTCGTGGGCGTGGCGGGGATTTGAGGTTTCAAACAAAAGCTGGCTGGCACCCACATTCATCAAGGTGCCAAACACCTTGTCCATATCAATATCGCAGACATGCGGCCCTTCATAATTACCCCAACAGATATGGACACGCACACGTGACGGATCGATGCCATCAAGGGCATGGTTCAATGCCTCAACATGGCTGGCCGCAATCTTCAGGAATTCTTCATCGCTCAGGTCCTGAAACAGCATGTGCCGCGACAGCGCAAGATCGGGGCAATCAAGCTGCAAATACAGCCCCGCATCGACAATCGTGCGATATTCCTCGCGCATGGCATCTGCCAAAGCGGCCAGGTATTCATCGCGGCTGGCATAAAAATCATTCTGCAAAAACAGGCTAATCACACCGGGGCTTGCGGCGTTCATAAAGCCCTCGGCGGCTCCGTGTTCGGCCATCCCTGCCTTGAGGTTCGCAATATCTTTATGCAAATCCTCTTGGCCTTTGGATTTTACTTCGCCGACACACATCGGGCGCGCGTATTGCGGTGTGCCCCCTTCGTTTGCAAGGCGTTCAAGAAAGCTCGGAAACAGCTTGAGATCGGCAGGGGCATTGCGCGGGCTGTCCCCGTCAAACCCCGTGTAGCGATCCTTGACATAGGTCGCATAGCTGATCTTTGACGTTTCGCCATCACTGACAATATCAATACCTGCCTCCACCTGCTTGCGCACTGTCTCGGCCGCCGCCGATCGCATGCAGGCGTCAAACGCCGCACTGTCATAGGCTTCGCCGTTTTCGCGCGCAAAGATAAAATCCACCACCTCTTGCGTGCGGGGAAGGCTGCCGACATGGCTGGTTTTGACCATAAAACTGCTCCTGTATTTGTTGGCAGAGTGAAGTCTTTTACCCCTGCCCTCAAGCGCTTTTTCGCAAGACTAGGACTGCCATGTCAGCCCTGCTGGATCTTCGGTCGCACGCACCCGGTAAAGGCTGGCCTGCCCCGTCATCGCAGGTTTGATCGACCGCGTCACACCAGGCGGGATCGCAAAGGTATCGCCGGGCGCAATGGCCGTATCAAAACCATCAACCGTGACACGCCAATGCCCCTTCATGCCCATCAACACTTCGTGCTGATCACAGGTGTGCGGCGCATCACTGACGGACGTGCGCGACAGCAGTTCCACTTCAAATCCTGGTTTGTCTTTCAACAGACCCGTTGGTGAAATGACATCGCAGGGCTGTTTGTCGGCCAAGGCCATCATATCCCAATAGCGCGCCACATAGTTGGGAATGACATCCGCGGTTGTGGGTTCGGGAAATGCCTTCAACTCTTCTTCGGTCAGCAGGGGCATGGGGTTTACGCCTTCAGGCAGGCCTTGGCCCTTCTTGCTGTCATAAAGCTTGCCGTTTTCGCCCAGTATCAGGCCATGGTCCTGCGCGTCCTCAATCACCTGCGGTGCCCAGATCACGCCACCGCCTGCATCATCGCCGCCAAGGATCGCCATGATCATCCCGTAGTCGGTACCGATATTCTCAAATCCGCGAAAGATGCCTGTAGGGATGTTAAAGATGTCCCCTTCCTCCAGCACCACCTCGCCTGCCGTGCCATGCCGCCCCCAAAAAAACCGCCAGCGACCGGACAGCACAAAAAACACCTCAGCCGTGCGGTGACTGTGAAGCGAGTTGCGGCACTTGGGCGGCTGTCCTGCCGCACCAATATTAAACCCGATCTGGTCGGTAATATGCACATGCTGGTCAGCGCTTTCCGACACGCCGCCCCCGATGATCGTAAAGTTTTCCTTTTGATCACTCCCGGGTGTATGGGCGTCAATAAATGCGGTTTTACAGGGTTTGAGATCGCCGTAGCGGACGATCCGCGCGGTCATGTCATTGGCTTGCATTGGTCAGGCTCCACAAGTGTTTTGGCTATCCGGTGTGCGACAGGATTTGTGTCCAGATCGCAACCTCGTCGTAAAGGGTGTAGTCGCGGCGCAGGCCCCACGGCCCGTATTCCACATGGGTGATCCCCATAACATGCACCTTGGCCCCTGTCGGGCGCCCAAAAGCGCCCCACCCATCATGGGTGCCGTCCAGCGCCCAACGCACCGCCGCGCGGGGCGGCATCATGGGATCTTCGCGCCCGATCACGTGTTTGACGCTAAACTGCGCCGACGGAAATGCACTGCGCAAGCCAAGCCAGAATTCATCGGCAGCGGCGGTGCCATGCCCTGTGCGCGAGCCTGCATAATGGGTCTCAACCGCGCGGTCATAGACCTCTGGGATCAACGAAAATTCGGCCTGCATGAGGCGCGTTAACATGTCGGCTGTTTTCGCGCCCCACGCGTTGTCGTTACCCCGGCCCATATAGGGGCCATCGACATCCATATCGGGGGTAAAGGGCGTGATCTTGCCCATGTTTTCAGCAGCAAATTCCTTGGGATCGCCACCGATTTGACGCACGATGCCACCACTGTCGCGGATCAGCCATTCGTCGGAAATCATGTTGTCCTTGGCATAGCAATCCGCCAAAGCGAGGCTGGCAATTTTGCGCCCTGTGGGCGGGCCGAACATGCCATCGCCCATATGCGTCGCCGTCGACAAAATGCGATGCGATGACAGCATCCCGTCCTCTGGCGTGCCAGACCAAATCACGTCTTGTCCCAAAAGCGTGCGATCGGGAAACTGAACAATCGTGGCCATTGTCGCTGCCGTCATTCCCGCCTCGCCGCGTCCGAAACTGCCAGGCATGCGCACGATCACATCGGGGTGGTAGTAGCGCGACATCGCCTCGCCCATACCGCGATCTTCCCAAATCTCTTTGGTGATGCCGATGATATAGTCAGGGAAGTCTTTGAATTTGTTATCAAAACCGCGCATCAGCTATCCTTTGGGTCTACGTGCAGAGCTGCGGATCATCAGCGGCCCATCAATTTCAATATGCTGTGTGTCGCCCGTGCGTTCGATCAACCCCATCAGGGTGTCGACTGTCGCACTCACCATACGGTTTGTGGGCTGGCGCAAGGTGGTCAGATCATAAGCGACCCAACTTGCAATCGACACGTCATCGTAGCCGACAATCGAGACATCGTCAGGGATCCTCAGGTTCAGCGTGCCGCGCAGGTGATCCATCACGCCAAACGCCATGTGATCATTTCCCACAAACAGGGCATCACACCCTTGATCCACAACCAGTTTTTCCGCCATTTCCGCTGCGACATCGCGGCGGTACATACCGTCCTCTTGCCCTACCAGTGTCGCACCCGCATCCGCCAGTCCTTGGGCAAATCCAAGCGCGCGGTCCACACCCGTGGTCGAGCCCATCCAACCCGACACATGCCCGATCCGCGTGTGACCGCCTGCAACCAGAAACTCCGCTATTTTGGCCGCCCCCGCACGGTTGTTGCTGGTCACATGGCTAAGCGTGCGCCCCTCATGACCACGGTTGAACAGCACGACAGGAATGCCCGCTGCCGCGCATTTATCGGTCAATTCATCTGAAATCCCGACACTGGCGGCAATAATCCCGTCCACTTGGTAGTCCAACAGTTGATTAAACGTGTCTTCCACATGCTCGCCATGCCCGCGCACGGTAAAAATAAGGATATGGTAGCCCTGCTCTTGTAAAACATTGCTCAACCGCTCAACCGCGTCGGGGTAAAACTGGTTATCCAGATAGGCCACAACCAGGCCGATAATCCGGCTGCGCCCCGTGATCAGACCACGCGCCAGACGGTTCGGACGATACCCGAGGGCTTCGGCCGCCTCTCGCACTTTCTTCTGGGTCGATTTGCTGGCACTGGCCCCGCTGAAAACACGGCTGACGGCCGATTGGCTGACACCTGCGCGCAAAGCCACATCCAAAGAGGTCACTTTACGGTTCATTCCGCCGTCCACCCGCCATCGACCAGCAACGACGTGCCCGTCACCATCGCACTGGCATCAGATGCCAAAAACAAGACAGCCCCCATCAGGTCCTCGACCTCGGCCACGCGGGGCAGCTTGATCATCCGCTCAATCCATGCGCGCTTTTCAGGGTCCTCAAATGTGGGTGCAGTCAGCGCTGTGCGCACAAACGTCGGGCATACGGTATTGACCCGAATGTTACGTGCGCCCCATTCAATCGCCATCGCCTTGGTCATGCCCTCAACCGCATGTTTGGTGCCGCAATACACCGCGCGATCAATCCCGCCCACATGCGCCATCTGACTGCTGATCTGAATGATCGACCCGCCGTTTTGCATGCCTTTTGCCGCTTGCTGCGCCAGAAAATAGGCCGCTTTCACATTAATCTGCATCACCGCATCAAAATCATCTTCAAGCGTATCCAATGCAGGCGAATGTCGGGCCAGCCCTGCCGAATTCACCAAAATATCCACAGGCGTGGCCAGAGCGTCTTTGACAGCGGCCATATCCGTGACGTCCAGCTGCAGGCCTTCTGCGCTCAGCCCCGCATCCGTCATTGCCGTCACAGAGGCCGCAATTTCATCCGCGCTGCGCGCCGCAATCACCACATGGGCGCCCGCTTCTGCCAAGGCGACGGCGCTGCCCAACCCGATGCCGCGCGAGCCGCCAGTGACCAAAGCACGCTTTCCATCAAGGCGAAACGAAGGGGTCTTGGGCAGCATCTGAAGTCCTTTGCATAGGTTTGCAAAATCAGATTAACGAGGCCTCACAGGGCTGGCAATACCCCTAAAGGACGGGAAATCAGCATAGCGTTTTTGACGCATCTGCACGGTCTCATCAGGCTCCTGCCCCGCACGCAGCAGGCTGCCCTTGGGCGCGGCATAGCTGTTGATCTTGGGCACAGGCACGGGCCGCCAAGCGATGTTGAACGCCGCCAGTTTCGGGAAAAACCACAGGTTCGAATAGTACAGATGATCATGTATCCACCACGCCAGGTCGCGCCAATCACGTCCCTTTTCGAATTGATCAGCAAACCACGGCACAACGACAGACGCACCTGCAACCGCATGGGCATCGTCATGATAATCCCAGACATGTATCTCGTCGGGGTTGTCGTTGCGCGCGCAATTGAGGTTGTTTTCATTGCCAAATCTGTTCACCGCAGCCGACCGATACGCCGAGCGGATGGCCAACCGCCCAAAAGTGTCTTGCATCGGCTCAAGGATCGTCTCGCAAAACGCCCTGCCCCGCTCAATCGCCACATCAGGACGGTCAGGAACATTGGGAACGCCGTGGATATTGCTGATTTCGGAATACAGCATATCGCGCATGTAGAACGACTTGGACAGCCGCACACGGCCCAGGTTTTCCAACCCCCTCATGCTCGCGGGCGCACGCTTCATGTCTGCGTCATCTCGCGCATCCGCGCCAGAACATCAACACCAAGCTGGTCGTAAACATGCAACAGATCCACCAACACCCAGTTTTCACGGATCATTCCCTCCTGATCCACGCGCCAAAAATCAAGACTGCGCATCGTCAGATCCTTGTTCACAGGCGGAATGCCCAACCAGCCGCTGCCATCCAGCGTCATCTTCATACCAGGCCACGCGGTAAACCCGACGTAATCGCCACTGGCAAACAGATGCCCCGTCGCCTTGCCACCAACGCGATTTGGCATGGCGTTCAGAAACGGGATTTGATGGTGGTTGCGAAACCCTTTGATCCCCCGTGCCGTGCCGATGCCCGCAGGCCCGTACCAGCTGCACCGCGGATGCCAGTAGTGATCCAGCCGCATCGCCGCCTCGCCCTCGCGGTTGTGCGACAACCCCTCCAGCATATCACTCACCACCTGAATCGCGCGGCTGCCATCTCCAGAAATCTGCAGCCCATCACAACTCATCGGTCCGGGCACCATCATCTCGCGCCCAAGCGAGGGCGACAAAGGCCAAACACCCGCCTGCATCATTACCTCGGGAATGTCCCAGATCGCCTGCATTTCCACAATCCGGCCACCCTCGACGCGGTAAAACTCGTGAAAGCGCATATGCGCCCAACGCCGTGTCGGGGGTATGTCCAGAAACGGGGCCGCAAACAGGCCCGCGTAATGGCCGCCCTGCCCAATCCAAAGCGCACCGTTGGTATCTTCCGCACACATCGAGATCCAGACGCGCCGCTCCACATCGGGGAAGGCTTCATACAGCTGCGCCAAAGCACCGTCACAGAACGCATCAACGCTCAAACTCTCGAACGGATGGGCCAGCTTGACCTGCGCATCAGCCGTGAAAATCGCACGAAAGGCCCGCTGTGCTTGGCCCAGATCACAGGCCTGCAACGCATCCAAAGGCGCCACGATCGACAGGCTCATGGCCTCCCCCTTTTCAATTCATTGTTGGCAAAATACCTCGGGGTCCGGGGCAGCGCCCCGGTCTGCCCGTGCCATTCACTCCGCTGCGTCACGGTAAGGCGCACCCGCACCATATGGCACGTTTATGCCACCGTAGCGGCGCACACGCACGTTGCATTGCTCGGCGTGACCGACGAACCCTTCCATCATGCACAGGCGCGATCCGTATTCGCCGACAAGCGTTGCCGCCTCATCGGTCAGCACTTTCTGATAGCTGTGCGTCTTGAGGAATTTGCCGACCCAAAGCCCACCTGTGTAACGCCCGGCTTTCTTGGTTGGCAGCGTGTGGTTTGTGCCGATGACCTTGTCACCATTGGCCACATTCGTGCGCGCCCCCAAGAACAACGCGCCATAGCTGGTCATATTCTCCAAGAACCAATCATCACGGTCGGTCATCACTTGAATATGCTCTGAACAAATCTCTTCGCTGACCGCCAGCATTTCGTCATAGCTGTCGCAAAGGATGATCTCGCCATAGTCCTCCCACGACACGCGGGCTGTCTCGGCTGTTGGCAGAATTTCCAAAATCCGCGCGATTTCGGCCATGGTTTCTTCGGCCAGTTTGCGGCTGTTGGTGATCATCACCGCGGGGCTGTTGTAGCCATGCTCGGCTTGGCCCAACAAATCTGTCGCGCAAATCTCGGCGTCCACTGTTTCATCCGCGATCACGCAGGTTTCTGTTGGCCCTGCAAACAGATCAATGCCGACACGCCCGTAAAGCTGGCGTTTGGCTTCGGCCACAAAAGCATTGCCTGGCCCTACAATCATATCACAAGGCGTTACGGTTTGGGTGCCGATCGCCATCGCGCCCACGGCCTGAATGCCGCCCAAAATCATGATCTCGTCAGCCCCTGCCAGATGCATCGCCGTGACCACCGCAGGGTGCGGCGCGCCATTCACAGGCGGGGACGAGGCCAGAACGCGCGGCACGCCTGCCACCTTGGCGGTCAACACAGACATATGCGCACTTGCGATCATCGGGAACTTGCCACCCGGCACATAGCAACCCACCGATTGCACAGGGATGTTCTTATGGCCAAGCACCACACCGGGCATCGTCTCGACCTCGACATCGGTCATGCTGTCGCGCTGGATTTGGGCAAAGTTGCGCACCTGATCTTGCGCAAACCTGATATCATCAATCTCGCGGCTGCTCAGCTTTGACATGGCCGCTTCAATCTCGGATTGCGTCAGCGCAAAGGCTTGGGGGCTGTAGCCATCAAATTTCTGGCTCAGGTCGCGCACGGCCGCATCGCCGCGCCCTTCGATATCTGCCAAAATATCCTCAACCGATTTACGGACTTTTGCATCGTCTGTTGCACGGTCCGCTTCGGATTTTCCGCGCTTCAAATATTCAGCCATCTCAGCCTCCCCCAAATATGTCTGGGGCTACAATAGCGGGGCCAAGCAAGCGCTCAAGTGATTTTTGCAAACCTATGCAATTTTCTACACATGCGGCTCAAGCCACCTCAGAACGGCCTCTGCAATCGGTTCTGTGGACAGCGGCGAAAGGGCATCGCCGGCCAGAACATGGGCATTCTCATCATCCCCGCGCCTTGCCTCTTGCGGCATCACTTCGGCTGGCCCACCCCATGCCGCAGCGACCGCGCGTGTTTTCGACGGATCCACCACACGGTCCTTTTCGCTAAAGACAAAACACGCAGGTGTCTTGATGGTTGACACATCAACGCCGCGGCAGGCCCGCACAGCATCATCCATCGCAAAGACCGCTTTGGTCGGATAGCGCAGGGTCCAATAGGTTGCGTGGCGCGGATTGGCCGCCTCAAATCCGCGTTCGGCCCCCAGAAGAATTGGCCCCCACCTGCGCACAAAAGGCGCGGCAAGCAAGGCACGGGCAATAACAGATGTCATCCCGTAGTTGGGGGACACAAAGACAGTCGCCGCGATATCACGCGCCTGCCGGGCCAGCGCAAGCGTGACAAGCGTGCCACCTGTCGAACAACTGACCACCACCACGCGCTCGCCTATAGCGCGGCCCACCGCAAGGGCTTCGTCCGTGTCCGCCATCCAATCGGTCCACGTGGCTTGCCCCATCGCGGCCCCGTCCTGCCCGTGGCCTGCCAGTCGTGTGTAGTGCAAATTTGCGCCCAGTGCTTGCGCGATAATCTCGCACAGGGGCTGCAACTCGCCCGAACTGGCCGAAAACCCGTGCACAAAAACAACGCTGATCGGGGTGCGCTGGCCCGCCTTATCCGCCCAGATGACCCGTTTGTGCTGATCGGGACGCAAATGCGGCACATCCGCTTCGCGTTTGGCCAAAAATGCGTCAACCTCGTGGACCTGCATCACACCGCCTCCAGCACGCGTTTGGCCGATGGCCGATACAGCACCGCCAATAACAAAATCGACAGACCCATCACCGCCGCGGGCACCAGCGTGATAGACCACTGCAACGCGGTGATCGCCTCTGGCAGTTGCTCGACCCTGCCCATGGTCGTCTCGCGCCAGCCGTAGGCCTGCAATATCCCGCCCAACACCAATGGTGCCAGCGCATTGGCCGCCTTTTGACCAAAAAGCCAGATCGCCGAAAAGGCGCCTTCAATGGCCGCACCCGTTTCGCGTTTGGTCACATCCATCAGGTCAGGATACATAGCCCATGGGATTTGCTGATAGGCGCCGTTGGTCATGCCCGCTAGCACAAAAAGCCCTGCAATCAGGGTCACATTCACCGATGGCAGCGCCGAAAACAGCCCGTAGAGCAGCACCATATAAAGCGCCAGCCCAAGCATCAGCGCCCCGGATTTGCCAAGGCGATGGCTCAAGACAACCCAGACCGCCTGGCTCAGGATCGATCCCACGACAAAGGCCGCAAACATCAGGCTCAACACCCCAAGCCCCGCCGCCACGCCAGACAGCGCCGTGCCCCCGTCATCGACCACCAGATACAACGCCGCAAAGGGCAAACCCGCCGTGATCAGCGCAACTGCCATGGTCATCAATCCGTAAAGCAACGCCAGGATAACAAAGGCCCGATTGCCAAAGACCAACCCAAGCATCGGCGCAAAGGCCTGCTGGCTTGGCAGAGGTTCACGCGGCGCTTTGCGGGTGGCGAAAATGCTGATCCAGATCGCACCCACGATAATCGGCGCAACGGCCATGGCGGCAAACACATGCCCCTCGCGGCTATCGCCTGCAAGCACGGGAATAACGGCCCCACCAAGCAGAATGCCAAGCGATGCAAACCCCATGCGCCACGCTGTCATCTGGCTGCGTTCCCGCGGATCATCGGTGATTTCGCCTGCCATTGCACCATACGGAATGGCAACCATGGTAAACCCGACCGTCGCAAGAATGAAAAACCCTGTGACCCACGCCAGATTGCCCGTTGTCCCAAATCCCTGGGGCACAGCAAAAATGCCAATCACACCCGCCACCAAAACCAACGCCCCAAAGAACATCCACGGTGCGCGCCGCCCAAAGCGGCTGTCTGTCCGATCAGACAGGTATCCAATCAACGGGTCCGTCACCATATCAAACAGCAAAACAGCCGTTGTGACCATTCCCGCCACACCAATCGGGACGCCCAGATAATTGGTCAGAAATGCCAGAACCAGAAGTTGCTTGACCACCACAAAGACCACAACGCCCATGTCGGCCAGGCCCCAACCCGCCTTTTCGCCCAAGCTTAATGCCATGCTGTCCCCTCCCAAGGTCCCGACAAGCTGTCAAACAAGGTTAAGCAGGCTTTCAAACCGTCCCAAAGCGTTTCGTTAGGTCACGTGTTGGATGGCGGAAACGATCAGCGGCAGACACGCGTCATCACTAAACGAATGGTCTTTGTCTTTGACCATCAGCAATTGGTAGTCAGGACAGGTCACATGATCCATCAGGCGCAAAGCAGTCTGGCTGCTCACGGATGTATCTGCCGTGCCCTGCAAGGCGCGCACCTTGAATGGCAGCTCCAGCGGATCGCGCAGCACCAGATTGGCACGGCCCTCGACGATCAACCGCTTGGTGATGATATATGGCTCACCATACTCTGACGGCAGGGCCACGTGGCCCTTGGCCTCCAACTCGGCCTTTTGCGCATCCGAAAACCCGGCCCAAAAGCCATCTTCGGTGAAATCAGGCGCGGCTGCGATGGTCACCAACGCGTGCACGCGGCGCGGTTTGGCCCGTGCAATCAACAGGGAAATCCAGCCGCCCATAGACGAACCAACCAGAATTTGCGGCGTATCGGTTTGGCTGGCAATCAGGCCAAGCGCATCTTCGAACCAATCGCCAATCGCCCCTGCCGTGAACTCTTCCGACGATTGCCCATGCCCCGAATAATCAAACCGCAAAAACGCGCGGCCCTGCGCGCGGGCCCATTGCTCAAGATACGTCGCCTTAGAACCTTCCATGTCCGATTTGAACCCACCCAGAAAGACCACCCCCGGCCCGTCGCCATCGGTCTGGTGAAACGCAATCTTGCGTCCCGTGGGCGCGTGCCAGATCTGTGGGTCAGACACGGTCACAGACCTGCGTGCCAGAGGTTACACTGATCAGCGGGATCAAATAGCCGCCTTCAGAGCGCACGGCATAAGAATAGCACCCATTGGGCGATCGGTAGAGCGCCGAGGCTGGAACGCCGTCTGGCAACGCGGCAATCGCTCGGCTGGACGCCGTTGTGGGGGGCGGTGCATCTGGCAGGCCGCCTGCTGCTGCGGCGGGTGCGCTTTGCGTGCCGGGTGCGGTTGTGCTTGATACGCCTTCAAGCTCGCAGGCGCCAAGTGCCAGAATCGCTCCCAAGGCCAAAGCCGTTTTTTTCATGATATCCCCCAAGTTTGGCGCGGCTGCGTGTCCAGCATGCCGTTATGTACTGGCAGAACCCTACGAGAAAAGACCGTGAGTTCAAGTGATTAGCATGTTTTATAAGTTACCCTATTGTCACGTGACTATTTAATCACCTAAAGTCAAAGCATGGATAAGATATTCAAAGCCCTCTCTGATCCCGCGCGGCGCACCTTGCTTGACGCTCTGCGCCGCAAGGACGGACAAAGCCTGACAGAGCTTGAAAAGACCCTCGATGGCATGACCCGTTTTGGCGTGATGAAACACCTGCAACTTCTTGAAAAGGCGCAGTTAATCACCACCCGCAAAGATGGCCGTTTCAAATATCACTACCTCAACGCCCTGCCGATCATGGAGGCGATGGACAGATGGGTCGAACCGATGCGCGTTCACCCTACCGCCCGCGCCGTCATGACGCTCAAGACCCAACTCGAAAGGCCCGCTCAGATGAAACCTGACTTCGTCATGCATACCTATATTCGCTGCACCCAAGACGCGCTTTGGGATGCGCTCACCTCGACCGATCAAATGCCCAATTACCACTTCATGGCCAATGACATCCGACGCGATGGCGCACGGATCGACTATTACACCCCTGACGGGAACCTGATGCTCGAAACGGTTGAAACCAAACTGGACCCCAAATCGCGCATCGAATCCACCTTCGCCCCCAAGTGGGAAGGCCCGACAATGACCCAGTCGCGCTTTGTCTACCTGATCGAAGCCGATGGCGAAAACTGCAAGCTGACGCTGGAACACTACGACATCCCTGCAGGTCAGGACGGTGTCGCAGATGGATGGGTGCGGATGCTCTCCAATCTCAAAACCTTCCTTGAAACAGGCCGAACCGCCGCAACAGGAGCGGCATAGGATGGACAGCTTTCCAACAGAACTGGGTATCCTGACCTGCCTGATGATCCTCGCGGCCTCGCTTTGGATTCCCTATATTATCGGGGTCAACACGGCCGATGACACGGCCCTGCCCGCCGACCACCCCGATGGCTTTGTGCGCGTGGGCAATCACCGCAATCACCGTGCATGGGTCGGGCGTGCCTACCGCGCGCACATGAACCTGCTGGAACAGGCGGTTCCCTTTGCGATCCTTGTTCTTCTGGTTGACCGTTTGGATGGGTTCACCGCGCTAACCTACTGGACCGCCATCGCTTTTTTCTGGCTGCGCGTCGCACATGCCATCGGCTACATCACCGCATGGGCCACCATGCCGCTGCGCCCGTTGATCTTTGTTGCGGGCTGGCTGTGCTGCCTGATCATGGCCTACAGCGTGTTCGCGGCGGCCTGACAACGCCCAACGCATAAAACGCCCATAAAAAAAGCCGCTCGAAACCTGGCGGCTTTTGCTTTGCGCTGAATAAAGGCCTCAGCCACCGACATAGACGTCGTTTTTGGGACGGTAGAACACCTTTTGATTGTGCAGACGACCAAGCAAGTCATGGATTTGGCGGGCGTCGCCGCTGGCCTGATCTTCCAATGCCAACTCGCGCTTCTTTTCCAAAAGCGCGGTTTCAATCACATCCAGATCTTCAATCGTCAGCTCAAACGTTTTGTTGTAGGCGGTCATCTGATATCCCCTAAATGTAGCAGCTGTTTCCAATAGGAAATACCGCACCGCAGCAAAAGCGTCCAGCCCAAATGTCGGTTTTTTGCGCTTAAATGTCGATTTTGCAGCATGCAATTGTATACGCTTTTGCGCCGATCCCTCGCATTTGGCCCCTCTTCGGCCTTCAATCGGATTGCATCCCACCCAATCTGCCTTACCTTCCAACCAAACGCATAAACAAGGGACCCCGATCATGAGCTATACGCCCCCCAAAGTCTGGACATGGGATGCTGAAAACGGGGGCAAGTTTGCCTCGATCAACCGACCCACCGCGGGGGCCACCCATGACAAGGATCTGCCCACAGGCAAGCACCCTTTGCAACTTCACTCACTGGCCACACCCAACGGCGTCAAAGTCACGGTCCTGCTAGAAGAGCTTTTGGCCGCAGGGCACGCCGCTGACTATGACGCGTGGCTGATCGACATCGGCGAAGGCGATCAATTCTCAAGCGGCTTTGTGGACGTAAACCCCAACTCCAAAATCCCCGCGCTTTTCGACAAATCCACCGGCGTGCGCGTGTTCGAATCGGGCGCGATCCTGCTGTATCTGGCCGAAAAATACCGCGCCTTCCTGCCCCAAGATATCGAAGGGCGCACAGAAACGCTCAACTGGCTGTTCTGGCTGCAAGGATCTGCCCCCTATCTGGGCGGCGGCTTTGGCCATTTCTACGCCTATGCGCCCGAAAAATTCGAATACCCGATCAACCGCTTTTCGATGGAAGCCAAGCGCCAGCTGGACGTGTTGAACCAGCAGCTTGAAGACTTCGAATTCATCGCAGGCGATCACTACACCATCGCCGACATGGCCATTGCCCCTTGGTATGGCGCACTTGTGCAAGGCGCGCTCTATGGCGACAGCGCCACATTTTTGGACACCGCCAGCTACGAACACGTGAACCGTTGGGCCGATACGGTCATGTCGCGCCCTGCCTACCAGCGCGGCCGCATGGTCAACCGCAAGTGGGGCGAGGCGCATGAACAACTGCACGAACGCCACGACGCTTCGGATTTTGACACAAAGACCAAAGACAAAACCGCAGCCGAATAGCATAGTAGCGGGCGTAACCCTAACCGAGGCCCGATATGTCCGACACCAGCGCACACCCAGATGATCCCCACTATGTAAACCGCACAGGTTGGTTGCGCGCAGCTGTCTTGGGCGCAAATGACGGGATTGTTTCTGTCTCCTCGCTCGTGGTGGGCGTCGCCGCCGCCGACCCAACCCCGCGCGCCGTGATGATCGCGGGCATCGCAGGTCTGGTGGCTGGCGCCATGTCGATGGCCGCTGGCGAATATGTTTCGGTATCCTCGCAATCCGACACAGAACGCGCCGACATCAAACGTGAAAAAGTCGCACTGGCCGAAATGCCCGAAGAAGAATTTGCCGAATTGGTTGAAATCTACCGCGAACGCGGGCTGAGCCAGGCCACCGCCACCAAAGTGGCGCAGGAACTGACAGACAAAGACGCGCTGGCCGCGCATATCCGCGACGAACTTGGCTTGTCAGAGGTCCACACCGCCAATCCGTTGCAAGCCGCACTCGCGTCAGGGGCCACCTTTACCGTGGCCGCCGCAATCCCCGTGCTGGCCGCTTTCTTTGCGCCAGCCTCAGCCATCATTCCGACCGTCTTGATCGTAACGGTGTTTGCGCTGGCCGCTCTCGGGGCGCTTGGGGCCACAGCAGGGGGCGCACCGCTTCTGCCCGCCACCTTGCGCGTGGTCACATGGGGGGTGCTGGCAATGGCCATCACAGCCGCAATCGGCTGGCTGTTCGGGGTCAGTGTTTAGGGCAAATCAGGCAGGTGTTGCGTGATCCGCGATTGGCCGAGCGTCTGACGCATTGCCATACCGTGAGCAGACGCTAGGCCATACATGCGTTTTCGCGCCTTGACGCCTTTGATCAGGCAGGCCAAAAGGCCCGCATAACCCAACCCGCAACCGTGCGCTTCGTAGGCGCAAAACTGACGAAAGGGGCCGCACAATGACTGCCCAAATCTCCCTGACACTGCCCGATGGATCGGTCCGCGATTATGCGGCTGGCGTGACCCCCGCAGAGGTCGCAAGCTCTATCGCGACAAGCCTTGGCAAGAAGGCCATCAGCGCGACTGTCAACGATCAGCACTGGGATTTACAGTGGCCGATTGAAGCTGATTCCTCCGTTGCGATCAATACCTTGAAGGACGCTGCCCCTGCGCTTGAGCTTATCCGCCACGACCTTGCGCACATCATGGCCCGCGCCGTGCAAGAGATTTGGCCAGACGTCAAAGTCACCATCGGCCCCGTGATCGAAAACGGCTGGTATTACGACTTTGACCGCGCCGAGCCCTTCACCCCCGAAGACCTTGGGCTGATCGAAAAAAAGATGAAGGAAATCATCAACAAGCGCGATCCCGTGCGCACCGAAGTCTGGGACCGCGACGTTGCGATCAAATACTACGAAGACCGGGGCGAACCCTATAAAGTCGAACTGATCAACGCCATCCCCGGCAACGAACCCCTACGCATGTATTGGCACGGCGACTGGCAGGATCTGTGCCGTGGACCGCACCTGCAACATACAGGCCAAGTGCCCGCTGACGCCTTCAAACTGATGTCCGTCGCAGGCGCTTATTGGCGCGGCGACAGCGACCGCGCGATGCTGCAACGCATCTATGGCGTGGCCTTCCAGAACAAGGAAGATCTGCGCAAGTATCTGAATATGCTGGAAGAAGCCGCCAAACGCGACCACCGCAAACTGGGCCGCGAGATGGATCTGTTCCACATGCAAGAAGAAGCGCCGGGTCAGATTTTCTGGCACCCCAACGGCTGGACCGTCTACACCGAGCTGCAAGATTATATGCGCCGCCAGCAACGCGCAGGTGGCTATGTCGAGGTGAACACCCCTCAGGTCGTGGACCGCAAACTCTGGGAAGCTTCGGGCCACTGGGAAAAGTATCAAGAAAACATGTTCATCGTCGAAGTGGACGAAGAACACGCCCGCGAAAAAGCCGTGAACGCGCTCAAACCCATGAACTGCCCGTGTCACGTGCAAATCTTCAACCAAGGCCTGAAATCTTACCGCGACCTGCCTTTGCGGATGGCCGAATTCGGCAGCTGCAACCGCTATGAGCCCTCGGGCGCGCTGCACGGCATCATGCGCGTGCGCGGCTTTACCCAAGACGACGGGCATATTTTTTGCCGCGAAGACCAGATCGAGAGCGAAACAGCCGACTTCATTAACTTTCTTTCAACCATTTACCGCGATCTTGGGTTTGAAGAGTTCAAAGTGAAGTTTTCGGACCGTCCCGAAAAACGATCGGGATCAGACGAGGTTTGGGACAAAGCCGAAGCCGCTTTGTTGGCAGCCACCCGCGCCGCAGGGATCGAACCCGAATTGAACCCCGGCGAAGGCGCGTTTTACGGGCCCAAACTGGAATTTGTGCTGACAGATGCAATCGGACGCGATTGGCAATGCGGCACGCACCAAGTTGATTTCGTTCTGCCAGAGCGGCTGGACGCCACATACATCGGTCAGGACGGCAACAAACACCGCCCTGTTATGTTGCACCGCGCAACTTTAGGCTCGTTCGAGCGGTTCATCGGCATCCTGATCGAAGAACACGCGGGCAAACTGCCGTTCTGGTTGGCCCCGCGTCAGGTGGTCGTCGCCTCCATCATCTCGGATGCAGACGACTATGTGCACGATACCGTCGCCAAGCTGCGTGCCGCTGGCATCCGCGCCGAAGCCGACATTCGCAACGAAAAGATCAACTACAAGGTGCGCGAACACAGTCTTGGCAAAGTGCCTGTCATTCTGGCGTGTGGCGCGCGCGAAGTGGAAAACGGCACAGTGTCGGTGCGCCGCTTGGGTGAAAAGCAGACATCCGTGCAACCACTTGCCGATCTGATTCCGGAATTGGCGCTTGATGCGACGCCGCCTGATCAGCGCAACGCTTGAAAATCTGTAACAAAACACCAAAGCCCCGCTGTTTTAGCGGGGCTTTTTGTTTCAAGTCGTTCCTGTGGCCCTGAAAAACAAGGGCCGCACCGTTCACCGTTTCATAGCGGATATTCACGCAGCCGTGTCACACGCGCCCGTGAATGGCGCTGCCGCGACAGTCTGACCTAGGGTTTGATCAGTCCTTCTCGGGACCCTGACACATGAAACCAAAGGGAGACATTTATGTCCAATACTATGAAAACACTCGCCGTTGCAGGCGCCGTTGCAGCCGCTTTGACTGCACATTCCACCACAACGGCAACCGCCATGTCGAAAGAGAAATGCTACGGCATCAGCCTTGCAGGCGAAAACGATTGCGCAGCAGGCCCAGGCACAACTTGTGCAGGGTCTTCAACAGTCGATTACCAAGGCAATGCATGGAAATCGGTCGACGCGGGCACATGCGTCACAATGGAAAAAGAAGGCGGCCGCATGGGCTCGCTTGAGCCACTGGACCGCGATCTGCCAGCATAAGCGTTTCGGCGCGGGACGTTTTATGCGCCCCGCGCCACCCACTCCCTGACAAAGACCCTGACAGATGTTTGATCAATCCCCCCCTCACGGCCTGCCGCATTGCGCAGGCGTTGGCTACAAGCCGCAGCATTTCACCCAGATTATGGAGAACGCGGGATCGGTTGGCTGGTTGGAAGTGCATGCCGAAAACTACATGGGCGCAGGTGGCCGCCCCTTGGCGCAGCTTGCCGCTCTTGCCGAGACATTTCCCCTGTCCGTTCATGGTGTTGGCCTGTCGATTGGCGGCGAAGGCCCGCTTGACCCAGACCACCTTGCGCGGCTCAAGGCGTTGTGCGACCGCGTCAAACCAGCCAGTTTTTCGGAACATCTTGCGTGGTCGACCCACGATATCGGGTTTTTGAACGATTTGCTGCCACTGCCCTATACCCAAACAACCCTGACCCGCGTTTGCGCCCACATTGATCAGGTTCAAGACCTGCTTGGTCGTCAGATGCTGCTTGAAAACCCGTCAAACTATCTGGCCTTCGCAGAAAGCCAGATGTCCGAGGTGGCATTTCTGACCGAGATTACCAACCGAACAGGCTGCGGCCTGCTATTGGATGTCAACAACGTGTTTGTGTCGGCGGTCAATCAACAGACCGATCCGCTGTCTTATCTTGATGCCTTTCCCCTTGATAAGGTTGGGGAAATCCATCTTGGCGGACATGACGAGGACACCGACGATCACGGTGCGCCCTTGCTGATTGACAGCCACGGCGCAGAGGTGGCGGATCCGGTCTGGGCCTTGCTTGATCATGTCCTGCAGCGCGCAGGCCCCCGCCCTGTGCTGATCGAATGGGACACCGATGTGCCCGACTGGACGGTGCTGGAAGCCCAAGCCGCCCGCGCCCATACCGCCCTTGCAACGGTGCAGGCATGATCTGCCAAGACGCCTTCACCGTGGCCCTTCTGGATCCGTCCCAACCCACGCCAGCGGGCTTGATTGACCCGCAAGGCCAAACCGCGCCCAAACGGTTTGCCGTATACCGCAACAACGTAGCCGCCAGTTTGACCGAAGCCCTGCGCACGGGCTTTCCGGTTATTCGCAAGTTGGTTGGCGATCGCTTCTTTGATGCCTTGGCAGGGGTATATCTGCGCGCCCATCCCCCCAAAACGCCGCTGATGATGCACTACGGTCAGGAGCTGCCTGCATTTCTGCAAGGCTTCCCACCCGCCCAAAACCTGCCCTATCTTGCCGATGTGGCCCGCTTGGAACTTGCTATGCGCGAAAGCTATCATGCGAAAGATGCCGCACCGATAGAACCAAGTGTTTTGGCCGCAATTCCCCCGGAAACACTGATGCAAAGCCGCATCGCGCTTGCGCCCTCGGCAATCTTGTTGCGCTCACGCTGGCCAATCTACGGCATTTGGGCGGCAAATATGCTGGACGCGCCCACACCACAGATGCACGGCGAAGCGGTGCTGATCATGCGGCCAGAGTATGATCCCACGCCGCACCTATTGCCTGCGGGCATGGCGACATTCCTGATCGCGCTTGAAACGCAGCCGCTTGGCGCAGCGCTTGATACGGCCACGGCGGCCGTTGCTGACTTCGACCTCGGCGCAGCCCTTGGCATTTTGCTGGCGGGCGGCGCCATCACGTCCCTGACCCTACCGAAAGCCCCTGCCCCATGACCCGTCTTATCACTTTGCATCACGCCATTTTTGATCGTCTGACCGCTGCCGGAGATTGGATCACACCCACTTTGGCACGGCTAGTTTTTGTTGCGACGCTGTTGCAATACTTCTGGGCCTCTGGCCTGACGAAATTGGGCGACGGGATCACAGGGCTGTTCGTCCCCGCGGATGGCGCTTATTTCCAGATTTTCCCCAAGGCGATCGAGGCTGTGGGATATGATCCATCGCAACTGGGCACTTTTCATTGGGCAGTTGCATTGGCAGGCACATGGGCGGAATTTATCCTGCCATTCCTGATCCTTATCGGCCTTTTCACGCGATTGGCCGCACTTGGGATGATTGGCTTTATTGCCGTGCAAACATGGGTGGATATCTTTGGGCACGGATTGGGCGCCGCCGATATCGGCGTGTGGTTCGACAATATCCCAGGCTCACTCATCGTGGATCAAAGGGCGTTTTGGCTGTTTGTCCTGATCGTTTTGGTCGTGCGCGGCGGGGGTCCGCTGTCGGCAGATCGCCTGCTCAGGAAATCCACGTCGCCTGCACATCTTTCGTCCACCCCAGTGTGAGACGCCCATCCGCTTCGATAACGGGACGTTTCATCAAGGCGGGATGCTCTTGCAACAATTCGATGGCTGGCGTTTTGCGCGTATCCTCATCCAGCCCCCGCCACGTGGTTGAACGCGTGTTAAGCAACGCCGCACCAAAGGCCGCTTCGAACCGCGTAAGCGTCTCTGGATCAAGCGGCTCGGCACGCACGTCACGCAACTGGGCGGGATGTCCAGCAGCTTGCAACGCTTTTAATGCTTTGCGGCAGGTGTCACAGGCTTTTAATCCGTAAACGATCATCTGGGGTCCTTTCTGGGCGCGAATGTCACAGGGGCGCACCTTGATTTCCGCGCCATCACACTAACTGAATTATCATAACCCCGCGGCATAGCCAGCGCCATGTCGCACCAATAGACAAGATACCTGCACCCCGCAGGTCCACGACTGAAGGAGAAGGCGGATGGCCACTGGCACCGTAAAATGGTTCAATCAAACTAAAGGCTATGGCTTTATCGCACCCGATGATGGTGGCAAAGACATCTTTGTCCATATCTCGGCAGTGGAAGCCGCTGGCCTGACATCGTTGAACGATGACCAGAAAATCCAGTTTGAGATGGTCGCAGGCCGCGATGGCCGCGAAAGCGCAGGCGAGTTGGTTCTGCTCTAGTCGCACCACCCGACAAGACATGAAAAACGCCGCGCGAGGGATCCTCAGCGCGGCGTTTTTGTGTTCAGCACTTGGCCTTTAGTGGTGTTTGTGACCGTGCTTGTGTGTGTGCGAATGGTATGTCGTCGTGTGGGTGTGGCGCACGACATGGCTGTGTGTATGGCGCTTCACAACTTTTTTCACGCGCTTTTTGGGCGCAGGATGCATCATCATCGCTTGGTAGCTGCCAGCGTTTGGCGTGCCACAGCAGATCACACCATTCATGGTGATCGGCTGAAGACCAGCGGGGCAATAATTGCCTTTTGCGCCATCATACGAATAGATTTTCGCCTCTGCCGCCGCCGCACTAGCGCCTGCGATAACAACGGCTGCCGCGATGCTCAACTTCTTCAACATATTGTACTCCCTCGTGCCTCTGCACCATTATTTGGACAAACTTATCCACAGATTAGCCACATTTTGGGCCCTAGGTCAATTTGGTTAATGGAAACGGTGCGTTTCTGCTTTTACGCAGCTAAACCTTTGGCGCTATGATACTACTGGCCGTCACGATATCGATCGTACCCGCTTCGACAAAGTCCAATTCGCCTAAAGTATCAAGCAGATCATCAATATCTGGACTGGTAGCAAGGATCACTTTGTTAAGACCGATCACATCGCCTGTTTGGATTTTACGGTTTACTGATGCCGACTCTTTCTCATTCAGGGTAAGAAGATAGCTGTCAGCCTTGCGATGAACGTATTTCAGCGCAATCGCCTCCAAATCTGCTTGCTTGTACCGTTCCCTCAGGCTCGTCTTGGCACTAATGACAACAGGCTTTTGTTTAGTGTAAAGGAGGAGGTCAAAGTTTACATTAGGCACAAATGCGACGCGTGCCTGAACATAAATTGGCAATAAGCCTTTGTTCATAAGAAGGCTTATAAGTGTATACTCAAATACCAACCCATTGATATCTCGGTTGGGGTTTTCGAGCGACGTATACCGCGACCAGACTTCGGACACGTACTCGGATGGCCTCAGGTGCGCGAGTTCTCTGAAATCAGGAACTATTTCACAAAAGGTGTCTAAGGCTTTGCTTGTGCCGCCTTTCTTGCAAATTTCATGCGATTGAAATTCATCCCACGTCGACATTTTTCTCATTCCGTAGATTGAGGTGGTTTATTATTGCAGCGCCAGTTGCTTTCACGGCTGGAACTGCAACTGAATTTCCAAGCTGCTTCATAGCCTGCGTAAGAGGCGTTTTCGTTGGAAATTGAAAACCTTCTGGAAGCCCCATCATTTTTATACCGTCTTTTGGTGTAAGACGGTGCTCTTTACCATCGACCAAATAGCCATCCCAATTTCTCCTATCTAACAAACCAGATCCACGCCCACCGACACGAAGCGTATAGCCGATAGGCTTGTTACAAGGGGCGCCAAATATATCACTCATGAACAAGTTGAGGGGTTCAGGTTCTGGGAAACGAAACTCGCTTTCCTCTGTTTTTTCTCCTTTGAACCCCACCATAAAAAGCCGTGGCCGATGTTGCGGCAGGCCGTGATCAGAAGCTTTGACCACTTTGTAAAGAAAAGAGTAACCCAGACCTTCCAATTTTGATTGTATGGTCGCAAGTGTTCGGCCGTCATCGTGATTTTTCAAATGACGCACGTTCTCAAGGAAAAATGCGCTTGGGCGCTTCGTTTTTAAAATACGCTCAATTTCAAAAAACATATTGCCGCGATTGTCTTTGGCTTCATGAAAACCTTTCTTGAACCCTGCTTGGGAGAACGGTTGACACGGAAACCCACCGCACAGGATGTCGTGGTCTGGAATGCGTGTTGCATCTACAGACGAGATATCACCAGCGAAATTGCCAAGATCGAACAGTTCGCTGGCAACAGGTTTAAGATTTTGTTCATACGTAAGCCTTGCATGCGGATCGATTTCGGAGGCAAAAACGCACCTCGCACCAAGCGCATGCAGCGCAAAGTGAAATCCTCCAATCCCCGCAAAAAGATCTACAAAACGCAAGTCCGCACTCACTGGCGGCGATTTTTCATCTCTAATTGCGATGGCTTGGTTCATGTCAAATAGATCTAACTGATACATCCAAGAAAGGATAGGCGTTGGCGATTAACAAAAGATTGCTCACCCCTCAATCACAGCCATAAATTCGCGCCACTCACCTTTGCTCATTCCACTGCTCTCTTGGGTCACATTTTCGCCTGCCAGCATGCGGCGCATGCATTCGACACCTTTGCCAGACAGCTGTGCACCGCCCATGCGGTAATCTTCAAACGCGGAATAGGCGAAGGGCACCCAATCCTTGACGACCTCACAAATCGCATCGGCATACACGCGGATTTCATATTGTGCGTGGGCGTCCGCCCGCAAACGCAAGAAATGGAACAAGTTGTGCAAATCAACCTTCCAATACCACTGCGTGTAGACATTTGCGGGCAGGTTCATACGGGCCAACTCGCGGGCAAGCCCTTGCTGGCCATCTTCCGAAATCATCTGCTCGTAATGGTCGTAGGCACGGTTGCTATCGGTCTTGAGGATGTCCAAAACGCGTGCGGCCTCCTCGCCTTCAAGTGCAGCGCCGCGCCCCTGGTTATTCACAACCGACTGCGCTGCAAGGTGGTCTGGCGCGGGGATATAAAACTCCCGATCCAGAATCGAATAGCGCGCCGAATATTCGTTTACGTTGGCCGTGCGGTGCCTGATCCACTGACGTGCCACAAAAACAGGCAGCTTCACATGCAATTTGATTTCGCACATCTCAAAGGGGGTCGAGTGCCAGTGACGCATCAGATACCGGATCAACCCTTCGTCGTTTTGAACCGATTTGGTGCCTTTGCCGTAGCTGACGCGCGCCGCTTGCGTGATCGCATTGTCATCACCCATATAATCAATGACGCGGATAAACCCATGATCCAAAACAGGTTTTGCCTCGTAAAGATGAGCTTCCATACCCGGCACGGTGGCCCGAATGGTGTGATGGGACTGACCGCGTTGCGCGTCAATTTCAGCCTGTTGTTCGGGTGTAATGGGCATGCACGGCCTTTCTGAAAACGGAATCAACGGAATCGGGTTGGCACCACTATATCTGGGTTCGCTTCGTTGCAAAACAGCGATATAGTGGGCAGGGCTCACCCTTTGCTATGTTGACTTAGAGCATTAAAAACACGACGATACACACAAAATTAACGAAGAACGGGCAGTGAGAACCAATGACGCGCTTTGCACCCAAATTTATGATCGGCGGGCTTTCCCTTTTGGCACTGGCCGCCTGCGGTGGCGACGGGACCAACCCGTTCCTTGTGGATGAAGAAATCACCCAAGAGCTGGAAGAAGGCGATCCCAATGTGGTGGTCGACAATAAATTCGCTTGGGACCCTGCCCGCGGCATTACCGCCAACGATGTTCAATATGTTGAAAATGATGACGGCACCCGCGAATTGGTCATCAACAACCTGCCCTTCGATGGGTCGACCAAAACCTATGATGAAACAGGTGTGACCCTGCCGGGCCATGCTGGTGTCGCCGGCGGCGCAGTCTTTCGCAGCCGTACCGAAACCATTGGCGGTGTCGAAACAGACGGCGTGATCACCTATTATGCCGTTTACGTTGAAACCGATGTGATACAGGGCGCAGCCGTTGCGGGCGCAGAATGGTTTGATTTTGGCTACACTGGGGCGAACATTAAACGCGACAGCTATAGCCTGCCCGATGTTGTTGATGGCGTTGGCCCAAGTGAATTCCGCTATAGCGGCGTCTATGCGGGCACTCGCAAAATAGAGGAAGGCGGCCCTTTGGAACTGACCAGCGGCAAGCTGGATCTTCTGCTCGACATCAAAGACTTCGATCCGGAGGTTGAAGGGTTGGAAGGTGCGATCACAGGCACGATCTATGACAAACAGTCCCATTACGTTGACGGCACGGTCAAGAATGATCTGCCAGATGTCCTGTTGGCGGTTGTCGAATTTGACGCGTCAACAGGCGAATGGACAGCTGGAGAGACGTCAACCATCGTGCCCGAAGGCTTCAGCGTCACCGAAGGCGAATACGAAGGATTGCTGGCAGGTGATGACGCCAGCGATGTGGGTGGCTTCCAAATTCAGGTCGGCGTCGCCCATGCGGAATTGGTGCGCTTCGAAGTGGTCCAATACACCATCACCGAACCCGTTCTGGACGCGGGTGGCAACCCCGTGCTGGACCCTGCAACAGGCAACCCACTTGTTGTTGTGACCGAAGGTGAAGTCTCTGCCCTCGACGAGGCGGCCCGCGAAGCCGCGCAAGACCTGGTTGATGCGGGCCTTAACGTGCCGCTGATCACTCTGGACCCTGCTGATCTGCCCCCGGGTGCCGTGGTCACAGGCACTGTCATCGACGACGAGCCGTTTGAAAGCGATTTTAATGCGCAAGAGGTTGGCGTTTTTGTTGGAGAGGTCATCGAAGGCGACTTCGACTGATGCATTTGGCCCAAGGATGAAGCTGTTTTCCACCTTCTGTTGGGCCATATGCCTTGCGGGGCTGATATCGGCAGCACCCACCGCGCCGTCACTGGCCCAATCCGCCGACAGTGTCACGTTAAGTGTGGCGCAGGCCCGCAGCCTTGCACTCAACCTGATCCGGCAGAAAAAGCCCCAAGCCGCCCGTGAAATCGCACTTGGGATCTTGCGCGGTGATCCCGATGACATCCGCGCGCTCCTCATTCTTGCACAGGCCGAAGCACGCCTTGGACAACCTGCCAAGGCACGGTTCGCCGCCCGTCGTGCCTTTCGCAAATCCGACAAACCAAACGAGAAATATACAGCCGCGGCCCTAGTCGCAGATAGTTTTGCCCAACAAGACAAGCTGAACCAAACGCAAATCTGGCTGCGCAGAGCCGAATTTTACGCAACCGAGCCACGCCAAAAACAGGCCCTCGCCCGCAGCTACGCAAAAGTCCGCAACGCCAATCCAATACGTCTGCAATTCAGCTTCAACGTCAAACCCACCGACAATCTAAACAACGCCCCCACCGACGGAACCATCATTATCGGCGGTCTGCCGTTTGAGCTGAGCGGCAGCGGACGGGCCCTGTCTGGCACCGAATTGTCCTACGGTCTGGACGCCAGCTATTCAAAACCGACCGACGCCGGCAATCGCTGGTCACTGGCCCTGTCGCTGAACGCGCGCGACTATCTGCTGTCGTCCGAGGCCAAAAGACAGGCCCCCGATGCGAAAGCCAGCGATTTCGCCTTTCGGGAGGTTAAACTTTCGGGCCGCTACACATGGCTGAGCCAAGACAAGGGCAGCACATCGGCGGGCCTTTCATTGGGGGCAAACTGGTATGGCGGTGACCGTTTGACCAACAGCATTTCCCTTGATCTGGCGCGCCGCTGGTTTCTGGATGATCGCACGGTCCTCGACGGACGGCTCAGCTATGCAATCCGCGAACGGCAGGACTCCGAAATACGCAGCTCGGATGTCACTCAGCTAACCTTGGGCTGGACGCGGGTTTTGGAAAACCGTGACAGGTTGCGCCTGTCGGCCACGCTGATCGATACCGCCTCGGACTCAGCATTTGTGGCCTATGATGGCGCGACCCTGAGTGGATCATATGCCCTTGCCGACCCCATCTTCGGCGCGACCACGCGGCTGAACCTGTCGGTCGGGACCCGCAGCTATGACCGTGCAGTTTCGCTTTATGGGCCTGACCCACGCGCAGATACACAATACAGCGGCGGCGTCAGCCTGTTTTTCAAAGATGCCAGCGTGTTCGGATTCGCGCCAACGGTCAGCCTGTCGATCTCGCAAACCCAATCCAACCTCGATCTATACGACTCCGAACAGATCGGTCTCTCTTTCGGGATCGGCTCTGTTTTTTGAACACGCACCTCGCATTTAAGCGCGGCCTTGCTAGGTTAACAAAGATGTGCCCACAAAGCGAAAGCAATGACATGACCCTGAAATATCTGCACACGATGGTCCGCGTGAAAGACCTTGAAAAATCAATGGCCTTTTATGCGCTGCTCGGCCTGAAGGAAACGCGCCGTTGGGACAATGAAGGCGGCCGATTTACCCTTGTGTTCATGGCCCCCGAAGGGCAGGAAGAATGCCCTGTCGAATTGACCTATAATTGGGATGGCGACGACGGGCTGCCATCCGACAGCCGCCATTTCGGGCATCTGGCGTACCGCGTCGGTAATATTTACCAGCTCTGCCAACACCTGATGGACAATGGTGTGACCATCAATCGCCCGCCGCGCGACGGGCACATGGCCTTTGTCCGCTCGCCCGACAACATCTCGATCGAGCTGTTGCAAGAAGGCGATGCACTTGCCCCCCAAGAACCATGGGCCAGCATGGAAAACACAGGTCATTGGTAGCCCTCAAGATACCAGCGGCGCTTTGTCTTGCCGCTGTCATGCTGGCAACGCCCGCTTGGTCGGGGTGCCGCTTGGCGCTGGTGCTGGCGGTGGATGTGTCCTCTTCGGTCGACGCGCGTGAAGATGCGTTGCAGCGCGGTGGCTTGGCCCGCGCGCTGGTGGCACCTGATGTGGTGCGCGCCTTTTTGGCGGGCGGCGATCCCGTGGCCATCGCCATCTACGAATGGAGCGGGCGTTACCACCAAACGCTGATCCGCGACTGGACCCTGATCACATCACAACAGGATCTGCAGCGCGTATCGACAACCGTTGCCACCTCTACACGCGCCTACGCTGAATTTCCCACCGCAATGGGCGAAGCGCTTCTTTTTGGGCGCACCCTTCTGGATGACGCCCCCGCTTGCGCCGCGCAGACCTTGGATATGTCGGGCGATGGCAGCAACAACGAAGGCTTCGGCCCCCGCGAGGTCTATGCCACAGGGGTCTATGACGGGGTCACGGTGAACGGTTTGGTCGTCAACGCCGCGGAATTTGAGGCCGAAACACAGCTTATCGCGTATTACGCGCAGGATGTGCTGCATGGCCCCTCTGCCTTTTTCGAAGTGGCCCAAGGGTTTGAGGATTTTGAACGCGCCATGCGCCGCAAACTGGAGCGCGAGGTCTCGGGCCTCGTCGTGGGCGTGTTGGATGTGGATTAGGGCCGCGCTGATCTTTGCAGCAATGGCCGGCAGTGCCTCGGCTGCGTGCCGTCAGGCCCTGTCGCTTGGGATGGATGTGTCAGGGTCGGTCGATGCACAGGAATACCGCTTGCAACTTGACGGACTGGCCAATGCGCTTGGTGCGCGCGCGGTTCAAGACATCCTTCTGGATATGCCCGAAACACCCGTCGCGCTGCATATCTATGAATGGAGCGGCCCAAGCCATCAGCGTGTCTTGCTGGATTGGACACCCATCACCGGCCCTTCCGATCTTGCCCGTATCATCACCGTTCTGCGCACCACACAACGGGTCGCTGCGGATCCGTCCACCGCGCTTGGCACCGCCATGTCCTTTGGCGCAACCGCACTGGACCAAGGCCCCGCGTGTTGGCGCAAGACCCTCGATATATCGGGCGATGGCAAGAACAACACAGGCCCCCGCCCCCAAGCCGTGCGCGCCATTCCGCAGATGCAGGGCATCACGATCAACGGTCTGGTCATCGGCTCTGACAGTCAAAGGCGCGATGATCAGCGGCAAGGCGATATTGCAGAGCTTTCTGCCTATTACCAAACCCAGGTTGTCCTTGGCCGACAGTCCTTTGTGGAAACCGCGCTCGGGTTTGAGGCGTTTGAAGCCGCGATGACCCGTAAACTCATACGTGAGTTACAAAGCGTGGCCATCGGCGCGCTTCAATAGATATAGCGGATCTGATCGGTCCAATACCGCTCCACCCGGCGCAGCGCGGTGTTGATACGGTCCAATTCGTCCATATCCAGAACCGCTTTTTGCATCAGCCCTTCGGAATGGCCTTCAAATAGATCCTTAACCAGTTTGCAAATCATGCGGCCCTTTTCGGTCAGCTTGACGCGCACCGATCTGCGATCCACCTCGCAACGCTGATGGTGCATATAACCCATTTCAACCAGTTTTTTGAGGTTATAGCTCACGTTGGAACCCTGATAGTAGCCACGGGTTTTCAATTCACCCGCCGTCACTTCGTTGTCGCCCACGTTGAAAAGCAAAAGCGCCTGCACCGAGTTGATCTCAATCACGCCCACGCGCTCAAATTCATCCTTGATCACGTCCAGCAAAAGCCTGTGCAAACGTTCAACCAGGGCCAAAGCATCCAGATAGCCTGTAACAAACCCTGCATTTGCGCCACCCTGACCAGTCCCTTGGGTGGGGGGCGTCATTTGGCTGTGCATACTCATCATCTTTCTCCGACATTGCTGCTCGAAGATAGCGATACCCGCTAATTCGCTAATTCGCCGTTAAAGCGGTTCAAGTTTTTTTCAGATGTGCCGCAATATCGCTGATCATGTCCAAAAACTCGGGCGGTGTGACCACCTGCCCTGTGACCCATTGGTAAAGATCATGGTCATTTTCAGCCAAAAGCGCATCATAGGTCGTCAGCTCGTCATCGCTCAGACCTGCCAGATGCGCATCGGCGTAGCCCATCAGAATCACGTCCATCTCCTTGATGCCACGGCGGATGGAACGCATGTAAAGCCGCTTGATGCGGGTCTCGCGTGGTTCATCTGCGGGGGGCTGTGGCTGCGGGATTTGGGGAAGATCACTCATGCCTACGCTCTTAGCGCAGCACGCAACCTCTTTTCAATGACCCCTGCACGGCGTGCCTGCTTTTCCATCTCGATCCGCACCTTGCGCAATTCCAGCAGCAAATCGTCCACACCTTCGGGAAACGCCTCTGCATCGGTGCCGGGCGCTTCAATCTCGTCGCCTTCGCCTTCCAGCAGCCAGCGCAGCGATACGCTCAGCAAACCCGCCATCATCGTCAACTTATTGGCGCGCGGCTCGGACAGATCGTTTTCCCAGTTTTGAAGCGTGACCAATTTGACGCCAAGGCGTTTGGCCAGTTGCTCCTGGCTCATGCCAGCTGCGTCACGTGCGCCGGCAACCCGATCTCCGAATGTCGATGCCTCGGGGCTGAACCAGTCTTTTGCACTGTCTTCCATTGTGATCTCCTTGGGCGTATGGGTTAACACATCAATAACGCGGTCACACGCCGCTACAACCCTACGGAGACGACCATGCCTTTCCTGTCCACGACTCTCGCCCGCGTCAAACCGTCCCCCACCATCGCGGTGACGACCCTTGCAGGCGAATTGAAGGCCAAAGGTATGGATGTGATCGGCCTGGGCGCGGGCGAGCCTGACTTCGACACGCCCCAAAACATCAAAGATGCCGCCGTTGCCGCCATCGCCGCAGGCAAAACGAAATACACCGCCCCCGACGGCATCCCCGAACTCAAGCAAGCCATCTGCGACAAACTGAAACGCGACAATGGGCTGGACTATACCCCCGCGCAGGTCAGCGTCGGAACGGGCGGCAAACAAACGCTTTATAACGCGCTGATTGCCACGCTGAATGATGGCGACGAAGTGATCATCCCCGCACCCTATTGGGTCAGCTATCCCGATATGGTTTTGCTTGGCGGCGGCACGCCTGTGACCGTCGAGGCCACGCTGGACAACAATTTCAAGATCACCGCGGACCAGCTTGAAGCCGCGATTACACCCAAGACCAAATGGTTCATCTTCAACTCGCCCTCCAACCCCACGGGCGCAGGCTATAGCCGCGCCGAGTTGAAAGAGCTGACAGATGTTCTGCTCCGCCACCCGCATGTCTGGATTATGACCGACGATATGTATGAACATCTGGCCTACGACGGGTTCGAATTTGCGACCCCCGCGGAAGTGGAACCACAGCTCTATGATCGCACGCTCACCTGTAACGGCGTGTCCAAAGCCTACGCTATGACAGGCTGGCGCATCGGTTACGCCGCTGGCCCCGAGGAAATCATCAAAGCGATGCGCAAGGTGCAATCGCAATCGACCTCGAACCCCTGTTCGATCAGCCAATGGGCCGCGGTTGAGGCGCTGAACGGCACGCAGGATTTTCTTGAACCCAACAACGTGATGTTCAAACGCCGCCGCGATCTGGTGCTGGACGCACTTGGCAAAATCGACGGCATCACCTGCCCCACGCCCGAAGGCGCGTTCTACGTCTATCCCAACATCGCAGGCCTGATCGGCAAGACGACGCCAAAAGGCGTGCTGATCGACAATGATGAAACCTTCGCCAAAGCGCTTTTGGAAGACACGGGCGTCGCGGTGGTGTTCGGCGCGGCCTTCGGGCTTTCCCCGAACTTCCGCATCAGCTACGCTACCTCTGACGAAAACCTCAAGGAAGCCTGCAAACGCCTTGCCTCCTTTTGTGACGGTCTAAGCTAGAGGGTCGATATGAGCGCTGAGCTTCCAGAGTATTACTTTCGGGTCCGTGAAAACGGTGCGCTTGTCTTTCGGGTCGATACCGAAAACCGCCAGCGCCGCATCGAAATGGACCCGATCGCTGTGGTCAACATCCGCAACGGTGAGGTAAAGCCCCAAGGCGATCGCATCCTGTCGCAAGAAGATCTGGCACGCATCGAAAACTGGATGGCAGACCGCACGGCCCTTCTGGCGCAGCGCGACATCGACGATATCCACCGCGCGGTGGATTACCTGAACATCACAACCCAATGGGTGCAGTCCAAAGCCAGTGACGACCAGCTGGAGGATGTGACCGATGCACTGCTCATGGCCATGCACGATCTGCGCAGCGTCTTGGTGCGTAAAAAAGCCGACAGGCTAATGGGAAAATCCAAGGGCTGAGACGCCTACGTGCCCGCCACCTGCACCACATACCGCGCCGCCCCGCGCCCCCAGAACCGCGTCAGCAGCAAGACCGCTGCGGCCAGCAGGCCCACAACCAATCCAAGCCAGACCCCAACAGCCCCAAGCCCAAGGGTAAACGCCAGCAGATAAGACGCAGGCAACCCCAGGCCCCAATAGCTGACCGCCGCCATCCACATCGGCGCGCGCGTGTCCTGCACACCGCGCAGCAACCCAAGGGCAATCACCTGCAACCCGTCTGCAAACTGAAACAGCGCCGCCATATAGATCAGCGTGATGCCGATGGGCAGGATCGCATCGCGCATCGGATCATTGGGGTCCAAAAACAATCCCACCAAAGCACCTGGCACCGCGATAAACACCGCCACCGCCATGACCGACACACCAAGCGACGTGCCAATGGCAACCTTGCCCCCAAGCGCCAGACCGTCTGCATCACGCCGCCCCAGGGCGCGGCCCGCCCGCACTGTCGTTGCCTGACTAAGGCCCAGATGGATCATAAAGGTCGCCGTCGCCACCTGTAGCGCAATGCCGTGGGCCGCCAGCGGCAAGGTGCCAAGCCAGCCCATCAACACGGCCGAGGCCGTAAACAATCCTGTTTCGGCCAGATTGGTCAGGGCAATCGGCCAGCCCAGTTGAAAAATATGCGCAAACGCCTGCGTATCCCTGCGCCAGATATTTTGGAACAACGCATGCTCGGGCATCACCTTTTGTGCATACCACGCAAAGAACACCAGCAGGCCAAACTGGATGATCCCACTGGCCAGCGCCGCACCGCGCACCCCCATTTCGGGCGCGCCGAAATTGCCAAAGATCAAGGCGTAATTCAGCCCGATGTTGACCACCGCTGCGGCCAGCGTGGCCCACAAGATCGGTTGCGTGCGTTCCATCGCCGCCAGATAGGCGGTCAGTGTGCGCACCAGCAGCGCAGGAAATATCCCCCACCCTGCAATGCGCAGATAATCCTGCGCCAATGCGGCCACCTGCGGCTCTTGCCCAATCGCAATCAGCCATCCTTCCGACCACCAAAGCGGTCCCATGATCGCCGCGCCAAACAGCACCGACAACCACAAACCCATACGTGTGGTGCGTCTGATTTGGGTATCGTCACCCTGCTCGGCCGCCGCTGCCACCACAGGCGTCACGGCCATCGAAAATCCCGACCCGATGATCACCAGCGTCATAAAGAAACTGCCGGCGATGGTCACACCGGCCAAGGCCTCAACCGAATACCAGCCAAGCATGATCGTATCGGTCAGACCCAGAACAAAGCTGGCCAACAGGCTGCCGACCAGCGGCAGGCCCAGTTTCAAAAGGGCCGTGAAATGATCTGTCGCACGCATGGCTATGCAATGGCGGAATGTAAGGTGGATTTCAATCCACCATGCGTTCAGGTCCGTCGCGCGTCAGGGTGCATGGCACGGCCCAAAATCTGATCGGAGTTGTGGATCACATGATCGGCCCCGCATACGATCAGCGGGTCCGCCGCCGTGATCAGATCCGTGTCCTTGTCGGGATAGTCAAGCGAGTTCAAAAAATGCATCATGCAATTCAGGCGGGCGCGTTTTTTGTCGTTTGATTTGATCACCGTCCACGGCGCGTCTGCGGTGTCTGTATAAAAGAACATCGCCTCTTTCGCCTCGGTGTAATCATCCCATTTGTTCAGCGATGCCTTGTCGATCGGCGACAGTTTCCAGCGTTTCAACGGATCATCGGCGCGGCTGTCAAAGCGTGCTTTCTGCTCGTCCTGCGTGACCGAAAACCAGTATTTATACAGCCTGATACCCGAACGCGTCAGCATCTGCTCAAACACCGGCGTCTGGCGCATAAACTCCAGATATTCGGTGGGCTCACAAAAGCCCATCACCCGCTCGACACCCGCGCGGTTATACCAGCTGCGGTCATAGAGAACCATCTCGCCACGTGTGGGCAAGTGATTGACATAGCGTTGGAAATACCACTGACCGCGTTCTTCGTCGGTGGGTTTGTTCAGTGCCACAACCCGTGCGGCCCGTGGATTAAGATGCTCGGTAAACCGTTTGATCGTGCCACCCTTGCCAGCCGCATCGCGCCCCTCAAAGAGCAACACAAACTTCTGGCCCGTGTCCTGCGCCCACAGCTGAACCTTCAAAAGCTCGGCCTGCAATTTGGCCTTTTGCGCCTCATATATCTTTTTGGACAGCTTGGTTTTGTATGGGTATTCACCCGCCTCAAAGCGTTTCAATTCCACGCTGTTGGCTGGTTCGATCTGATTGGTCATGCGCCATCTCTCCCGTTTCATGTTGGCTCTTGCCTTTGGCTTAGCGCATTGTGGCAGGCTGCGCTTTGACCTCCCTCAAATCCTGCTTCCCCCCTCGTGAGCCGCGTGGCATACTGCGTCAAACACCAAGAAAAGAAGCAGCACGCCCATGTCCAACGACCTTTTGTCAGGCACACCCAAAGCCGATGACTACGATGCCTCCTCCATTCAGGTGCTTGAGGATATGGAACACGTCCGCCTGCGCCCCGGCATGTATATCGGGGGCAAGGACGAACGCGCGCTGCACCACATGGTCGCCGAGATCATCGACAATTCGATGGACGAAGCCGTCGCAGGCCACGCCACATGGATCGAGGTCGAGCTGCACGAGAACGGCCATGTCTCGGTGCGCGACAACGGGCGCGGCATCCCCACGGGGCCCCACCCCAAAGACCCCGCCAAATCCGCGCTGGAAATCATCTTCTGCACTCTGAACGCAGGCGGCAAATTCTCGGGCGACAGCTATGAAACATCAGGCGGCCTGCACGGCGTCGGCTCCTCCGTGGTCAACGCGCTCTCCGATCACCTGCGTGTCGAAGTGGCCCGAAACAAAGAACTCTTCGCCATGGAATTCAGCCGCGGCGTGCCACAGGCCCCACTGGCCAAAATCGGCGCGGCCCCCAACCGGCGCGGCACCGCTGTCACCTTCCACCCCGACGCCGACATCTTCGGCGCGCTCAAACTCAAACCCTCCCGCCTGTTCAAAATGGCCCGCTCCAAGGCCTACCTCTTCTCGGGCGTCGAAATCCGCTGGAAAACCGCGATCAACGATGGCGACACCCCGCTAGAGGCCAAATTCCACTTCCCGGGCGGGCTCTCGGACTACCTGACCGAAACCATGGCAGGGGCCACCACCTACGCCGAGCAGCCCTTTGCTGGCACCGTTTCATTCGACAAGTTCAACGCACCGGGCAAGGTCGAATGGGCGATCAACTGGACGCCTGCCCGCGACGGCTTCATCCAGTCCTACTGCAACACCGTGCCGACCCCAGAAGGCGGCACCCACGAGGCAGGCTTCTGGGCCGCGATCCTCAAAGGCATCAAGGCCTACGGCGAGTTGGTGAACAACAAAAAAGCCGCCACCATCACCCGCGAAGACCTGACGACAGGCGCAGGCGCGCTGGTGTCGTGCTTTATCCGCGAGCCTGAATTCGTGGGCCAAACCAAAGACCGCCTCGCCACGGTCGAAGCCCAACGCATGGTCGAAAACTCCGTGCGCGACCACTTCGACAACTGGCTGGCCGCCGACACCAAATCCGCAGGGGCCATACTCGATTTTCTGGTGCTACGCGCCGAAGAACGCTTGCGCCGCCGTCAGGAAAAAGAAACCGCCCGCAAATCGGCCACCAAGAAACTGCGCCTGCCAGGCAAGCTGGTCGATTGCAGCGCCACCAACCGCGAAGGCACCGAGCTTTTCATCGTCGAAGGCGACAGCGCGGGCGGCTCGGCCAAAATGGCCCGCGACCGCAAGACCCAGGCGCTCCTGCCCCTGCGCGGCAAAATCCTCAACGTGCTTGGGGCGGCCTCGTCCAAACTGGGCAGCAACGCGGAAATCAGCGATCTGACCCAAGCCCTTGGCGTGGGGCTCGGCACCAAATTCAACGTCGATGACCTGCGCTATGACAAGATCATCATCATGACCGACGCTGACGTCGACGGCGCCCATATCGCGGCGCTTTTGATGACGTTCTTCTTCACCCAGATGCGGCCCATGATCGACACAGGCCACCTCTATCTGGCCTGCCCGCCGCTCTTTCGCCTGACCCAAGGGGCCAAACGCGTCTACTGTCTGGACGAGGCCGAACGCGACATGTGGCTGGAAAAAGGGCTTGGCGGCAAAGGCAAAATCGATGTCTCGCGCTTCAAGGGTCTGGGGGAAATGGACGCGAAGGATTTGAAAGACACAACGATGAATCCGGCCACCCGCAAACTGATCCGCGTGACCGTGGACGAGGACCTTCCGGGCGAAACAGGCGATCTGGTGGAGCGCCTCATGGGCAAAAAGCCCGAAAAACGGTTCGAGTATATTCAGGCGAACGCGCAGTTCGTTGAGGAGTTGGATGTTTGAACATTTTGTTCAAATCTTCGGGAACAACCATCCTTTAAACGTCCACTTTTTAAATTTTAGACTACGCTCGCGATAATCAATATCACAATTTGCAAAGCCAATTGTTAAACCCATAACTAAAGACGCATCTCGCTCCGCGTTGTGTGTTGTACTTTGAACAAATGGCGCTGCGATGCCCGAATACTCAAAAGCTTCCATTAGTTTGGGATATTTCACATGCCGCCTAGCAAAGAAAGAAGCTCTCTTTTGAGCCTCCTTCATTGTGCAAAGTCTTTCATTATCATGGAGTGGACGACAACCAGATCGCTGAAAAGCTGCGTCAAGAAAACCTCCATCAAATTCGATATTGTGCGCCACGATCGGTGCATCACCGATGAAGTCTCGGATTTTCAAGGATTTTTCCTCAAAGACTGGCTCATCTTTAAGCATTTCCAATGAAAAGCCGTGAATTGCTTCTGCTTCGCTGGAAATTTCCATTTGAGGATTGAATTTATACGACTGTGTTTCCGCTGTAATTTCGAGACTTTCACCACGTCTTAAATCCAATTTGGGTACAACGATTTTATGAAGTGCAAGCGAAACAATTCTATCTTTAATAGGATTTAGTCCTGTAGTTTCACAGTCCAATATCACCGCTTCTCTAAGATCCCAAAACTTCAAATTTCATGTCCTCGATGGTTTGATTTCTTACTGAATCTAACTTTTTAAATCATTTAGCGCACAAAGAAATAGTTGCGCGACTTGGTCATATTGCGTGCGTATCAAAGATGCTCGGTTAGTTCACAACTGATCTCACTCCACCAAATTCATAAATTCATCGTCATGATAGGCTTGAAAATATGCAATGCGTCGTGTGTGAACACCTTAGCCTGCCAGACCAGAAGTTGCAGATCTGACATTTTTGCGAAGCTTTGTCTATTAAGCCTCAATGCTCTTGAAACCCTCGCGCGACTGAAAGCGAGAACTAGCGCCCGCACCCGAGGGTGGGCGTGAAGCGCCCTCCCATGGGGGAGGGTCGGGCGCTGCCAAATCTACGATTTGGCATGAACATCAGAAAGGCCTGCAAGGCACCATCCTTGCGATCCATCCATCCACGTAAAAGAACGACCGTCGTAATCAGCAAGGCACTGCCGACAGATAGCTGCTTGGAAACACCGAGAGGTCGGGTGCTCCCTCCACAGGCGGTGGCAACTACAGCGATTGAACAACGTCAAAACGCGACATCATACGCAGCGATGCGCCACGGCTCGCTTTGCCAAACGCACCACCCATCAATACCGCGCCCCGATCAGCACCGCCATGTTTCGAAAAATCGCCGCCACTGGGTCGCCCCTTCCCTGCCCGTAAGGTGGATTTCAATCAACCTTACCCAAATACCTGACCAATTTAGTCGTCATACGCATTGCCATACCGTGAGCATACGCTAGGCCATACATGTTGTGGCAAAAGCCCCCTTGCGCTGCATATCGGGCTCGCCACAGCATCTTGTGGGTGCTAGCCTTTGCGGATGGCTCCCTCTTTTTCCGCCCTCACCATGCTCGCCGCAGGCATCGCCGTCCCCGTTCTGGCCGCTTTGAACGCGGCGCTCGGGCGGCATATCTCGGCGCCCGCAGCAGCCTCGGTCGCGCTCTTTACCATTGCGCTTTTCACCACTGTGATCGCCATTTTAGTGACCCGTCAGACGGGCGCGCTGACACAGCTTGCCACAGCGCCCAAGGGGCTGCTCTTTGCAGGTGTGCTCATCGCGTTTTATGTTCTGTCGATCACCTACATCGCCCCCACATTCGGTGTGGGCAATGCGGTTTTTTTCGTTTTATTAGGGCAACTTATCAGTGCCGCGGCCATCGACCACTTTGCACTGTTTGGTGCGCAGCACACCCCGCTGACACTCACACGCGCAGCGGGGATTGCTTGCATGGCCCTGGGCGTTTTCCTGACCCAAAAGGCCTAGTAATCGCCGTAGGGCGAGTTCTGCACGATGTAAGCCGCGCAGCCCCGTTTGCCTGTGGCCACCAGATACCAAACCGTCTCGCCAGGCCGTCCCGCGCGGCTGTATTGGCAGCCATTGGGATGCACCCAGCGCTGGCCCGAAAATCCCGACGGCGGCATCACAGCACTGCCCACCCGCGTCGGCTTCGTGCTGCGGTCGTTCTCCAAAGACAAAAACGCCTCCCCCCGCCCCGCCGCGCCCATAACCGACACTGCGACCACGCCTGAAATCATCCAATTCTTCATCATTCTGCTCCTGATTAAAGCCCCCAAATTGTGGGTTTAATCAGCACGATATGTGACGATTGGTGAAACGAATGATCCAAAAAATTCGACTTAAAATTTGATGGTTAACTATATTTTCAAGCGCAAACCGTTGTCGTGGCTGTGCTTTCTTTTCATTGTGCAAAGCGCCCCTTAACCAGCCTTTTTCAGGGCAAGCTCTGTCACCAGCGCCCAAAGCGCGTCGGGCACATCAACCTGCGCCATTTCTTTGCGGTGGGCTCCTGGGATTCGCGCACCATCTTGGGCCGCGACGGCCTGGGCCACCCGCGCAAAGCGTGCGCCGAAATCGGGTGAGGTTGCGGGATCAATCAAGATGTAGAACTGGCCCAAACCATGCGGCGGGCCATCGGGCAGCTTGAGGCCCGAAACATCCAAGGAATTGACCGACCCTGTCATGCCAGCAGCCAATAGTTCGACCATCAGACCAAGCCCCCACCCTTTGTAGCCCCCTGCAGAGACCAGCGCCCCGCGCAGGGCGGCTTCGGGCTCCGTGGTGGGCTCACCGTTCTCATCGACGGCCCAACCAAGCGGGATTGTCTGACCTGCGGCCTTGGCCATCGTGATCTTGCCCAATGCAACCGCGGAGGTTGAAAAGTCGAAATGCATCGCAAGCCCACCTGCCGCGTCGGGCACCGACATGGCAAAAGGGTTGGTGCCGATCACCGCTTTATTGCCGCCGGGCGGGGCCACCACGGGTGATGCATTGGTGGCGCCAATCCCGATGATCCCTTGGCCTGCGATTTGTTCAGTGAAAAAACCGAGCGATGTGCAGGTATGCGCATTGCCCACGGCCAGTGTCGCTACGCCATTGGTGCGGCACGCTTCGACCGCCGCCTGCAGACCCGCGGCAAACGCAGGCTGCGCGAACCCGAAACGCGCATCGACCTTCACGGTTGCCGGGCGCGGCAACTGAACGTCAGGCGTAACCGTGCCAGACACCCGCCCAGAGACCAGCTGTATGCAGTAACTTTCCAGATAATACAGACCGCAAATCACATTGCCCAGGCTTTCCGCCCGGGCAACCGCGCGGGCCACATGCTTTGCAATTTCGGGCGTGGCACCATGGGCTTTCAAGGCCTCAAGGCTGGTCTGTTCGATCTGGGAAATAGAGATAGTGGGCATCTGGCATGGTCCTCTTTTATCACCCTCGCAGGTGGCCAGAGGCTGCGCAAAAAGACAAGCAAAAAGCCCCGCAGTGTCCTGCAGGGCTTTGAGCGGTTTTACAAAGTGTGCCTAGGCTGAAATGTCGATGAAGGTGATCGCCGTTGTCACATCACCGCCCATCACCATGAGCGTTGCACCTGTGCTGAGCGTGAGTTCAACACCATCCACGACGGGCGTGGTTTCGGTGATCGTCGGTGCATCGCCACCGTTGTATTCAACCAGCAACATGTCCTCGCCGTTGACGAAGTCGGTGATTGTCACGGTCTGGGTCACATCGGAAAGGATACGGAAGGTATCGGCCTGTGTTCCGCCTGTGCCAGTGTCCGAGCCACCAAGGAACAAAATATCATCCCCTGCGCCGCCATTCAGCGTATCGGCTTCAGCGTCAGACGGCACGCCCGACAGCGCATTGCCAGCCAGTTGATCATCGCCTGCATCGCCATTCACGACGTCGGCACCTGCACCGCCAAGAACGATATCATCGCCCTCGCCACCGTTCAGGGCATCATCACCGGCCAAGCCCGCGATATTGTCTGCGCCACCCAAACCATTGATTGTGTTGGCCACGTCAGACCCTGTCAGGGTTTCGTTGGTATTGTCACCTGTAATGTCTGCCGCTGTGGGATCAGTGGGGTCTGTAGGATCCGTAGGGTCGGTGGGATCTGTCGGATCAGTGGGATCTGTCGGATCAGTGGGATCCGTTGGATCGGTGGGGTCCGTTGGGTCGGTCGGGTCCGTTGGGTCGGTCGGGTCCGTTGGGTCGGTCGGGTCCGTTGGGTCGGTCGGGTCCGTTGGATCAACAGGATCAGTAGGATCAGTAGGATCAGTAGGATCAGTAGGATCAATCGGGTCAATCGGGTCAACGGGATCAACCGTCTCTTCTTCCTCGTTCGGGTCATCATCGGAGAAAAATCCGAAGCCCGTTGCGAACATCAACCCCATCAGGGCCAGAACAATAGCAGAGTCGATCATAATGCTGTTCCCTTCACAGACTTATGTAACCGCGCAAGGGTATCGCACGATCTTCAAAGACAGAAGATAACTCTCATTTAAGGCAAATTCGCGCCGATGAGATGGAAACAGTGGGATGTCATTGCCCCAATTGATCTGAAAAACGGAGCAATTACGCGCTATTGCGGCGAAAGTAGTCCCGTATCAAGGCGGACCGTCCGGTCCATCCGTCCAGCCAGCTCAAGGTTGTGGGTCGCGATCAGGGCCGACAAGCCTGTCTCTCGCACCAAGCCCATCAGGGTTGAAAACACGTGGTCCGAGGTTTCAGGATCAAGATTGCCTGTCGGCTCGTCTGCCAGCAAAAGGCGGGGGCCATTGGCCAACGCACGGCAAAAGGCAACGCGCTGTTGTTCCCCTCCGGACAGTTCTGCGGGGCGGTGCGTGGCGCGGTGGCTGACGCCGACCTTATCCAGAAGGGCCATGGCACGGTCTTGTGCCTGCTGGACAGACACGCCCGCGGCGCGTTGCGGCAGCGCGATATTTTCCAGCGCCGAAAATTCGGGCAGAAGATGGTGGAATTGATAGATAAAGCCAACATCATCGCGCCGCGCGGTTGTGCGCACGCGGTCGGATTGATCCGTCATATCGCGGCCTGCCAAATGCACACTGCCCTTGTCGGCGGTATCCAACAGTCCCGCAATATGCAGCAGAGTGGATTTACCCGCCCCCGACGGCGCCACAAGGGCCACAACTTCGCCCGCGTCCAACGACAGATCGATGCCGCGCAGCACATCGATCTGGTTTGGTTTGCCAGCGTTATAGGTTTTGGTCACGCCGACGAGCGACAGAATAGGATCACTCATAGCGCAAAGCCTCGACAGGGTTCATCCGCGCGGCTTTGCGTGCGGGAAAAATGGTGACGGTAAACGACAGGATCAGCGACAGACCAACGGCAGACAGCACATCGGCCAGCTGTAGTTTGGCAGGCAGCTGATAGATACCGCGAATGGACGGATCCCAGACCCCGCCGCCTGCAACTGTGTTCACAAGGCTGAAAATCGGATCAATATACAGCGCAAAGAGGCACCCAAGCACAACACCGAGAGCCGTGCCGATGATGCCTGTAAATGCCCCGCATATGAAGAAAACCCGCAGAACCGACCCTTCGGTAAGCCCCATGGTGCGCAAGATACCAATGTCGCGCCCCTTGTTTTTGACCAACATGATCAGTCCCGACACAATGTTCATCGCCGCGATCAGAACGAGAATGGACAAGATGATAAACATCACGTTGTCCTCGATATCCAGCGCCCGCAGGAAGGCGCCGCTGGCGTCTTTCCATGTCCAAACCAATGCGCGATCCCCACCCGCGCGCAGCAGAGGAACGGTAAGGTCATCCACACGGTCAGGATTGCGCACCATTACCTCGATCTCGTCGGCCGCCCCTTCGCGGTTAAAGAAGGACTGTGCTTGGGCAAAAGGCATGTAGATACGTGTTTGATCAATATCGTAGCGGCCAGCGGTGAAGATATACACCACCTCATAGGCCATAACGCGCGGCTTGGTGCCAAAGGGGGTGCGCGCCCCATTGGGAGAGATAATCTTGATGCGGTCCCCAGGGATCAGCCCCAACTCGCGCGCCACACCAGAGCCGATGGCAACACCTTGGTCAAACAGGGAAATGTCTCCAAGCGCGTCGTCAGGTGCTACGACACGCGGGATGCCCAAAAGATCGTCATAGGTGATGCCGTATACCTGAACGCCGGCGTTGCGATCGGCATTGTTGGCCATGACATTGCCTTTGATCAGCGGTGCTGCGCGCGTCACGCCTTCGACCTCGCGAAGGCGTGCGGCCATTGCATCGAAGTCTTCAATCACGCGGCTTGCGCCGCCATTGGCCTGAATTTCAGAGGTTTGATACACGGTCACATGGGCATTGGCCCCAAGGATCGTATCGACAAATTCAGCCCGAAACCCCGCCCTAACGGCCAAGGTCGCAATCAAGGCAAAAACGGCCAGCGTGATCCCGATCAGGCTGATCCACGTCATAGTGCTGACGCCCCCTTCGCTGCGTTTGGCACGCAGGTATCGCCACGCGATCATCCATTCAAAAGGGGCAAAGGGTTTGTTGGACATGCTCGGGTCTCTGTTTTGTTTGGATTAGTCTATCTAACGCGGCGGTGGGTTAAAACCCACCTTACACATGGGGGCCAGCCCCCAAACCCCCGAGGTATTTGGCCAACAATGAAGATCAGGCAGGCTTGGGCTGCTTGCGGCGAAACAGGCGCGCGATGATCCGCCCAACTGCGGTGCTGCTGCCCCACCCGATGACGTAGCCTGCAAACGCAAAGAGGATGCCTTGGGGGGTCAGTTGCACTGCGGGTTCAAAGCTATGCCACGCGGCCTTGGCGATATCGGGATCGGTCAGGCGTGGAAAGTGCAGCAGTTTTTGCGTGGTGCTTGCGCCTTGTAGGGCGGCAAGATCGGCCTGAAGCCTATCGGCGCGTGCAATTGTTGCTGACATGTCTTTACTGCGCTGGCCCACGAAATCACTGCCTGCCATAGCCTCGAGGGCGGCAGCGCGGGTCAGGCCGAATTCACGCGCGGAGGTGTCGAAATCTTCGACAACGCGGTTCAACTCGTCCACGGCCCCGCCCAAGCGTTGCACGTATTGTTGCGCGTATTCGGGGAATTGCGCAGTCAACGCCCCGCCGCACAGACCAAGGCCCACAGCAAGGGAGCGCAGCAGCCGCATGGATCAGGCAGCCTTGCCGTAGATTTGCGCAATGCGCAGCACAGCCTGTTCGGGCGGCATTTCTTCGCTTTCGCCGGTGCGGCGGCTGGTCAGTTCGACCACCCCATTCTTGAGCCCACGCGGACCAACGGTGATGCGCCATGGCAGGCCGATCAGGTCCATGGTAGCGAATTTTCCGCCAGCGCCCATTTTGCGGTCATCGTACAGCGGCTCAAGGCCAAGTGCGGTGATGCTGTCGTAAAGTGCCTGACAGGCAGCATCAGCCTCTGCATCGCCGGTCTTGAGGTTGACGATCCCGCAGTGGAACGGCGTGACCCCTTCGGGCCAGATGATGCCTTTGTCGTCATGGCTGGCTTCGATAATCGCGCCAAGCAAACGCGATACGCCAATGCCGTGACTGCCCATGTGTACAGGCACGACCTTGCCATCTGGTCCCTGCACGGTCGCGCCCATCGCTTCGGAATACTTTGTGCCAAAGTAGAAGATCTGACCCACCTCGATGCCGCGTGCGGTGCGGCGGCGGTCCTCAGGCACCTGCATGAACAGTGCCTCGTCATGGGTTTCATCGGTGCGCGCGTAACGCGATGTGAATTCCTCCATCACGGCGGCGCATTGGGCCACGTCATCAAAATCCACGGCGCGATCCCCGAAGGTCAGATCTGTGATTTCGCTGTCATAGAACACTTCGCTTTCGCCTGTATCGGCCAGCACCAAAAACTCATGCGTGTCGTCGCCCCCCATTGCGCCACTGTCGGCGCGCATCGGGATGGCCTGAAGCCCCATACGTTCGTAGGAGCGCAGGTAAGTAACAAGGTGGCGGTTGTAGGCATGCAGCGCGTCTTCTTTGGTCAGATCAAAGTTATAGCCATCTTTCATAAGGAACTCGCGACCACGCATCACACCGAAACGAGGACGGCGTTCATCACGGAATTTCCACTGGATTTGATACATCGTCAGCGGCAGGTCTTTGTAGCTCGAAACATTCGAGCGGAAGATGTCGGTGATCAACTCTTCTGCGGTTGGCGTAAAAAGCATCTCGTGGTCATGGCGGTCCTTGATGCGCAGCATTTCATCGCCGAAGGCATCATATCGCCCGCTTTCTCGCCACAAATCAGCGGATTGGATCGTGGGCATAAGCATCGCCATGTGACCTGCGCGCGCCTGTTCTTCGTGCACAATGTTTTCGATTTTTTTGAGAACCTTGTAGCCCAAAGGCAGCCATGAATAGATGCCTGCGCTGGATTGTTTGATCATCCCTGCACGCAGCATATAGCGGTGGCTGACGATGGATGCCTCGGAAGGGGTTTCCTTGAGGACGGGCAGGAAATAACGGCTCAGGCGCATGGGACGGCTCATTCATGTGATTTGTGATTGCCAAAACGTCTAGGCAAAGGCGCAGGCCTTGGCAATGTGGGAATGAACTCTGCACCAATGCGATGACAGCCACATGACGTGATATCACAGGGCCGTGACCAGGGTGATCCCGATCACGCCCCTGTGCGTAAGCCAATACACAAAGCGCCATTCACACAACTTTCGTGCTTTGACTTACACAAGGGAAATAAGAACCATGAAAACGATCTTCAAGACTTTCGCCACCACTGCCGTGGCTGTCACATTTGGCACCGCAGCCAGCGCAAATACCATTGTCGATATCGCAGCGGCAGACGAGCGTTTCTCGACCCTCGTTGCGGCTGTAACGGCGGCTGGATTGGTCGAGACTCTGCAGGGCGATGGCCCATTTACGGTGTACGCCCCTGTCAACGATGCCTTTGCCGCGCTGCCCGACGGCACGGTTGAGACATTGTTGCAGCCCGAAAACAAAGGCGATCTGACAAATGTCCTGCTTTACCATGTGGATGATCGCAAACTGACCGCCGAGATGATCCCGGGGGGGTCGAACTACTTCAAACCGATCCTTGCCAGCGAACGTCTGTGCATCACCAAAGGCGCAGATGGCGTGTCGATTGCGGATGGCACTGGCGAAATGGCCAATGTCATCATCGCCAATATCGAAGCGGACAACGGTGTGATCCACGTGATCGACAAGGTTCTTTTGCCCGGCACACGCCCCGCCTGCCACTAAAGAACGCGTATCTTGCAACAGACCCCGCCCGCATATCGCAGGCGGGGTCTTTTGTCAGAACGGCCCAGTTTTGCGCATCTGACTTGAAACCCTGCATCCCTTGGGCAATGTAGAGAGACAAGCAGGAGCGCAACCATGGCCTTACCCGTCGAACAACAAGCAAAATACTGGGGCATTGCGGCTGTGGTCGTCTTTGCCGTGCTGTGGTTTCTGGGCGATGTGATTTTGCCATTCGTATTGGGCGGGGCCATCGCTTATTGTTTGGATCCCATTGCCGACAGGCTTGAAAAAATGGGGGCCAGTCGCGTTTTGGCCACTGTGATTATCACGGTTGTCGCCGTGCTGTTTTTCGTTTTGGCGTTCTTGCTCGTCATTCCCACCTTGATTGAACAAACGGGCCAACTGATCAACACGGCCCCCGATCTTTTCGACCGGCTGCGCGTGGCCCTGACCGAACGATTTCCATCCCTGATTGACGCCGATTCAGTCATGCGCAAACAGCTTGCCAGTATCGGCGAGACGATCCAGGCCAAGGGCGGCGAGCTGATCGAAGGGGTTTTGACTTCTGCCGCGGGGCTTTTGAACATCATCGTCTTGATCGTCTTGGTCCCCGTGGTGGCGTTTTATCTGCTGCTGGATTGGGACAATATGGTCGCGCGCATTGATGATTTACTGCCCCGCGATCACGCGCCGACCGTTCGCCGACTGGGACGCGAAATCGACAATACGCTGGCAAGTTTCATACGCGGCATGGGCACGGTCTGTTTGGTCCTTGGGACGTATTATGCAATCGCGCTGATGGTCGTGGGACTGCAATTTGGTCTGGTTGTTGGCTTTATTGCAGGGCTTATCACGTTCATTCCTTATGTCGGTGCGCTTGTGGGGGGGCTGCTGGCCATTGGTCTGGCGCTGTTTCAGTTCTGGGGCGGCACACAAATGGTGGACGGGCAAAGCGTTCAGGTTGCAACCGATTGGGTCCGCATTGGTCTGGTTGCCGCGATTTTCGTGCTTGGTCAGGTGATGGAAGGCAATGTTCTGACGCCAAAACTGGTGGGAAATTCTGTGGGTCTGCACCCTGTGTGGCTCATCTTTTCGCTGTCCGTGTTCGGGTCGATCTTCGGGTTCGTGGGGATGCTGGTCGCGGTCCCGGTGGCCGCGATGATTGGCGTGCTGGTGCGATTTGGCTTGCAGCACTACAAGACAGGGCGCCTTTACCGCGGTCTTGATCAGGCCGATGATAAATGAGCAGCGAACAACTGACGTTTGATTTGCCAAGCAAACCTGCCTTGGGCCGCGATGACTTTTTTGTCTCGCCAAGCAATGCAGTGGCCCTTGCCACGCTGGAAGATCACGCACACTGGCCGTTGGGAAAACTGATCCTGAGCGGCCCGACGGGCGCGGGCAAAACCCATCTGACCAATGTCTGGGCCGCACAAACAGGGGCCGCAATCGTGCAGGCCGACCAGATTGATCCAACTTTGCAAGACACCTTCGTGGCCGTCGAAGATGTGCCAAAGATCGCATCCGACGCACAGGCGCAAGAGGCGCTGTTTCATCTGCACAACGCTATTCTTGCACGCGGCGGGCGTTTGCTGATGACGGGCGCTGGTGCGCCCTCGGCTTGGCCAATTACTCTGCCCGACTTGGCCAGCCGTTTACAGGGCACGAATGTGGCCCACCTTGGGCCCCCTGATGATGCGCTACTGACGGCTGTTCTGGTCAAACTGTTTAATGACAGACAACTGTCACCGACCCCGCCGCTGTTGACCTATCTGATCCGCTACATGGATCGCAGCTTCGACAGTGCGGCAACACTGGTCGCCGAGATGGACCGCCGCGCCTTGGCTGAAGGGCGCAAAATAAGCCGTGATCTGGCCCGCGATGTATTGGACAGCCTACCGCAAGGGTGATTTGCGATTTGCAGGCATCTGGGGCATAAAGCAGCCTTGCCCACCCAGAAAGCTGCGCCGTAACGCCTTATGACAATTACCGATTTTTTGAAATCCGATTTTCCAGCAGGCGAAAGCCACGCCGTTGATCCAACCGCGCCCGAGCGGTTTTTCAACCGCGAGCTTTCATGGCTGGCTTTTAACTGGCGTGTGCTGGAGGAGGCCGAAAACCCGCGCGTGCCTTTGCTGGAAAGGCTGCGTTTTGTGTCGATCAGTGCGACCAATCTGGACGAATTCTATACCGTGCGCGTCGCGGGCCTGCGCGAACTGGACGATGCAGGCAACCAGACCCCTGCCGCCGACGGGCTGACCCCGCGCCAGCAACTTGATCTGATAAATCAAAATGCCCGCGCTTTGATGGACAAACAACAACAGGTTTTTGCCGCCCTGCGCCGCGAGATGGAAGGCGAAGGCATTGTGATCCTGTCGCGCGACAAGCTCAACGAGGTGGACCTGGCCTTTGTGGAAACCGAATTTCTGGACAAGGTCTTTCCTGTGCTGTCGCCTCTTGCGATTGATCCTGCGCACCCGTTTCCCTTTATTCCCAACACAGGCTTTGCGCTGGCGCTGCAACTGCAACGCCGCCGCGACAAAGAACCGTTGCAAGCGCTATTGCCGATCCCTGCGCAGATCGACCGATTTGTCCGCCTGCCGGGTTCGGAACAACGCTATCTTCCCGTCGAAGAAATGATGCTGTTGCGTCTCGACAGCATTTTCCCGGGCTATAAAACCGTGGGCCAATGTAGCTTTCGTATCCTGCGCGACAGTGATCTTGAAGTCGAAGAAGAAGCCGAAGATCTGGTGCGCGAATTTGAAACGGCCCTCAAACGGCGCCGCCGCGGCGAGGTGATCCGCGCCGAGATGTCGGAAAATCCACCTGCTGCGCTGCGCGACATGCTGATGGAAGAGCTGAACATCGAAGAGGACGAGGTGATCGAGGTCAGCGGCGTGGTGGGTGTGGCCGATCTGTCCAAGCTGATTTCAAAGGAACGCGCCGACCTGACGTGGCCCAGTTTCACCCCGCGCGTGCCTGAACGCGTCACCGACCATGACGGCGATATGTTTGCCGCGATCCGCCAAAAGGACATGCTGCTGCATCACCCTTATGAAACCTTCGACATGGTTGTGCGGTTCCTCCAACAGGCGGCACGCGACCCCAATGTGCTGGCGATCAAACAGACGCTTTACCGCACCTCCAAAAACTCGCCCATCGTCAGCGCGCTGTGTGAAGCGGCCGAAGACGGCAAATCAGTTACGGCCCTGGTCGAGCTGAAGGCCCGTTTTGATGAGGCGGCCAACATCCGCCAATCACGGCGTCTTGAGCGTGCGGGTGCCCATGTGGTCTACGGGTTCATGCAGTTCAAAACCCATGCCAAGATCAGCACCGTTGTGCGCCGCGAAGGCGATCAACTGGTCACTTACACCCATTATGGCACGGGTAATTACCACCCCGACACGGCCCGCATTTATACCGATCTTTCGTTTTTCACCTGCGATGCCGCCCTTGGGCGCGATGCCACAAAAGTGTTCAATTACCTGTCGGGCTACGCCGAACCCGAGATGTTGGAAAACCTCTCGATCTCGCCCACCACACTTAAATCGACCCTCCTTGAACGGATCGAAGAAGAAGCCGAGCACGCGCGCAATGGCCGACCCGCGATGATCTGGGCCAAGATGAACAGCCTGATTGAAAGCGATGTGATCGATGCGCTCTATGCCGCCAGCCAAGCAGGTGTTCAGATCAGCCTTGTCGTGCGCGGCATCTGCGGGCTGCGGCCTGGCATCAAAGGGCTGTCTGAAAACATCCGCGTCAAGTCTATCGTTGGACGGTTTTTGGAACATTCGCGTATTGTGTGCTTTGGCAACGGCAAGGGGCTGCCAAGCAAAAAGGCGCGGGTCTATATCAGTTCGGCCGATTGGATGGGGCGCAACCTGAACCGCCGCGTGGAAACACTTGTCGAAATCAACAACAATACGGTCAAGGCCCAAATCGTAAGCCAAGTGATGGCCGCCAATATGGCCGATGTTGCGCAAAGCTGGATCATGGGGCCAAACGGCGATTGGCACCGCCCCGACCTGCCCGAAGATAAATTCGCCTTCAACTGTCACCGCTTCTTTATGGAAAACCCATCACTTTCGGGGCGCGGATCGGCAGGGGCATCAGACGTTCCCAAACTTACCCACACCGAAGATTAACCGCACACAGACGCAAGAAGCATTTTGCAGTGTGGTGGGAATCAGGCATACGTTACACATCTGAGATTTGGGAGATCTCATGGACGGACAGACCGATCAGACCGCCGCAAGCGACGAGCAAACCGATTGGGGTCCGTTCGGGCGTCCGTTGTTCAAGGACGCGTCTGCGCGGGCTTTGTCTCGGGTTGGTGTGATTGATGTCGGATCAAACTCTGTCCGTTTGGTGATATTTGACGGGGCAGCGCGAAGCCCTGCGTATTTCTACAATGAAAAACTGATGTGTGGTCTGGGCGCTGGTCTGTCGGAAACTGGCAAATTGAACCCCGAAGGCCGCATCCGTGCTGTCGCTGCAATCACGCGCTTTGTGGCGCTGGCCGAAGGTCTTGGGATCGGGCCGCTGACAACCGTTGCGACCGCCGCTGTGCGCGAAGCCAGCGACGGCCCCGATTTTCGTGCCGAGGTCGAACAGAAAACAGGCCTGAAGCTTTGGGTGATCGACGGCAAGGAAGAGGCGCGTCTTTCTGCGCAAGGCGTGCTTCTGGGCTGGCCCAAGTCCTACGGTCTGGTCTGTGACATCGGTGGCGCCTCAATGGAATTGGCCGAGGTGCGCGATGGACGCGTCGGCAAGCGTGTGACCTCCCCGCTCGGGCCGCTCAAGCTGCGGGATATCAAAGGCGGCAAAAAGGGGCGTAAGGCCCATATCAACGAGGTGATGGACAAACTGCACGCCAAGATGGGCGACCAGAATGATCGGTTATTTCTTGTGGGTGGGTCATGGCGCGCGATTGCCCGCATCGATATGGAACGGCGTGGCTATCCGCTGCATGTGCTGCATGAATACCGCATGACCCCAAAACAGATTAGCGCCACCGTCAAATATATCGCCGACAGCGATCTGGAAGATTTGCGCGCACGCTGCGGCATCTCGGGAAGCCGTATGGCGTTGGTGCCTTTGGCGTCCGAGGTGCTCAAGGCGCTCATCCGTCAGTTCAAGACCAAAGATATTGCCATTTCAAGTTATGGCATCCGCGAAGGCATGCTGTATGAGCAGATGCCCGAACGGTTGCGCACCCGCGATCCGCTGATTGAGGCGTGCCGCTTTGCAGAAGACAAAGACGCACGTTTGCCCGGCTCGGGGCGCACGCTTTACACCTTCATCAAACCGCTGTTCAAAGCCTTGCCAGAGCACCGAATGCGTTTGGTGAAAGCCGCCTGCTTGCTGCATGATGTCAGCTGGCGTGCCCATCCCGATTACCGTGCAGAGGTCTGTTTTGATACCGCTACACGCGCCAACCTTGGTGGATTGAAACATGGCGAAAGGGTGTATCTGGGACTGGCCCTTTTGCACCGCTACCGCAACAAAGCCGAAGGCACGCGATTTGATCAATTGTCCGAATTGCTGCCAGAGGTTGATCAGAAACAAGCCGAGGTTTTGGGCAAGGCACTGCGGTTTGGGGCGATGCTTTGGATGGAAACGACCGAAGCCCTGGGAGAGTTGAAGTGGCGGCCCAAGAAAAAAGAACTCCACCTGCTTTTGCGCCCCGAAGCCCAACGGCTTTATGGCGAGGTGGCTGATGCGCGCTTCCGTTCGCTTTGCGATAGCTTGGGTGCAACACCGCACGTGCGCTTCACCAAAGCCTAAATCTCGACTTCACCTTCTGGGCTCACGCGTTCTGGCGCATCAGGCTTGCGCCGAATGATAATATCCCCGTTCGGCATAACTTCGGGCGCTTCATAGTTGTTCATGTCATCGATCTTGTCGGACAGTTGCTGCAGCGCAGGGCCCATGCGTTCGGCCAAGGCCTGCAGGTTCGGCTCCATGTCTTCGGCAAATTGCTTAAGATCTTCGGTCAGCGGCTCCACCTCTTTCATGAAGCCTTCAAAGAACATCTCGATGCCGCGTTCCATCAGCGTTTTTCCCGTGTCCTCCTCTTGGGCAAAGGCGGGGGCGACGACGAAAGAAAAGACAAAGGCGAGGGCAAAAGCACGGTGTTTCATCCCCCTTACATAATTTGCCAACCCGTTTTTTAAAGGTCAGAGCGCAACATCCAGCAAAACAGGAAAATGGTCAGAGGCCGTCAAAAGCGCATCCGACAGTGTTTTATCCTGCCAGCATGCAGGGTCATCCAGCGGGTGCATGATACGCCATTTCGCGCCACGTTGCCGTATGCCATCACTGACCATGATGTAGTCCAGAAGCGCCTGAAAATATCGCTCCTGTTCGCGCAAATAAAAGCGCGATGTCGTCGGTTGCACGCCAATTCTTTGGCCCAAAACCATCGCAGCATGCGGATCAAAAAGGGCGCCCGTCCCCTGCCCCAACACGATTTCAACGCCCGATCTGCCGAACAAAGCCTCGAATTTGTCCAGCCCCGGGCCATCGTTGAAATCGCCCAGAACAATCACATCTTCCCCCATCGTCACAAGGTGATCCACACGGCGTCTTATCCAGATGCACTGAGCCAGTTGCTTGCGACGGTTGGCGACCTGTCGCTGCAACGCTTCGGCTGCATCACGCGCCCCATGCGGCGCCTTTGATTTCACGTGGACGCCGATCATCCGCCAAAGTGCGCCCGTGGCTTTCGCCTGCAGAGCCACTTCGAGCGGTGGTTTGGAAAACGTCACCTCATCGGCCTTTGCATCAATATCAAGGTCGATCAAAAGGCTCTGGTCAAATCGCGGGGCATCTGCGCTTTCCAAAGGCGCGTGTTGAACCGCCACGATATCGGGATCGTAAAGCAGCGCAATCTCTTGCTGTGTGTCGTTTTCAAATCCCGTAAGCGCCCGCCGCGCGCGAATGCCTGCATGACGCGCAAAGCCTTCCAGCGCAAAGACACTGTCACGGCGGCGCGATGCATCGGGCGCTTCAACAATCATAATCGCATCCGCATCCAACGCCTGAAACACACGGGCAAGGCTTTGGGTCTGCTGCGCGCGCGTGACGTTCCACCGCGCCGACCAATCGCCATCGTTGTGCAAACTGCCATCATCGGCAAAAAGCGCGTTGAACCATTCGATGTTGTAGGTGGCGATCCGCATCCCGTTGTCAGCTGGCGGTCTGGCTGCGGCGTTCGCTGATCTCTTCCCACGCGCGGTTGACAGCAATCAGACGCTTTTCAGCCATCTTGATCGCCTCTTCCGGCACGCCGCGGGCGGCCATGCGATCGGGGTGGGTGTCGCGCACCAATTGCCGCCAAGCCGCGCGGATCTGGTCCATAGCGGCATCGGGCGACACGCCCAAGACATCGTAGGGATCACGGTCTGCATCGGGCACGAAACGCGCGCGCAGCCTTTTGAAATTCGCCTCTGGCATTTCGAGGATATCAGCGACGCGCGTCAGAAACTTATCCTCATTGGGGTGATAAACCCCATCGGCCAGTGCGATGTGGAACAGCCCCTCCATCAGGTCGCAAATGGTGCTGGTGTCGCGCCCGAACATCCCTGCGATGCGTTTGGCGTATTCCTCAAACCCTGCAACATCGGTGCGCGCCATATCAAAGACACGTGCGGCCTGGGCTTCATCTTCTTGCGCGATATGAAATACCTCGCGGAAGGCCGTCACCTCATCACGGGTGACCAATCCATCGGCCTTGGCCATCTTGGCCCCAAGTGCGATCACCGCAATCGTAAAGGCGACCGAGCGTTCTGGCGGCGTGCGCAATTGTTCGAACACAGCCGAAAGACCCTCGCCTTTGGCAAGAGTGGATAGCGCGTCAGCAATGCGGGACCAGATCGACATGGCCGCTATACTAACGGGTTTAGTTGGGATTGTCAGAGGAACTTTTGCATCAAGACCAGATCGAACCAGCGATCGAATTTGTGGCCAACCTCGCGCAGCCGCGCGACCTCCTCAAAGCCGCAAGACGCATGGAAATTCATGCCTGCGGGGTTATCCCCGCTGACCCCTGCCATAATCGAATGGATGCCATCGGCTTTGGCGCGCGTGCACAACGCCTCCATCAATGCACGCCCCACACCTTTGCCCCAAGCAGGCTTGGCCAACAGAACGGAATGTTCGATCACCCGTGCATAGCCATCGCCACCGCGAAACGGGAAGCTGGTCACAAATCCGTCCACGGCTCCGTCGGCCTCATGCACCAGAAAATGATGGCCATTTGTGTGCCGTGTTTCGATCCACTCGCTGATTTGCGCAAGGGGTTTGGGGGTGCTGGTAAAGGTGATGGTTGTCTCGCGGATACACCAGTTCCAAAGGTCGGTGATCACTTGCGCATCACGCAGCTCGGCCTTGCGGATCATAGGGTGACCGGACCGTTTGGCGTATCGATCACAGCCTGCAACGCAGCCTCACCCGTGGCAAAGCGTACGCGGTCATCAGACATCAAAGGCCCAAGCGCACGCTCCAATTCCGCACATTCTGGATGCACAATTGTCAGCGATTTCAACCGATGCCCCTGATCGGCGAGCAGCGGCGCGGGGTGTAAATCCCCATGCCACTTGATGATCGCTGGCGCGCAGTTGTCAAAGGGCAGCTTTCCGTCAGACGGCACCGCCATCTGCCAACGGAAGTCACCGCGCTCCAGCATAACTGGGGCGCCGTACGCAGGTCCAAGCCGCGCAAGCGCCGCGTCAATATCATCGGTGCGCACGATCCAGTTTGTCAGACGCGGCGGCCCGCTGAAATTGTCGATGTCAAACCAGCGCGGGCTTTGCTTGGGCGTTGCATCGGGGTCCGTGGCGATCACCTCGAAATACAAATCTCCCAATCCCATCAGATGGTTATGGGTCGCAAAGTGGTCATGCTCCCCCCGCGGGCCGAGCGCTCCTCCCAGATGCCGCTCGGCCCATATGCGTCCCTCTTCCAGAGGATCACAAGCCACCGCAATATGATCCAGCGCCAGCATCAGCCCCGTGTCTCGCGGATGATTTTCAGGATGTCTTCTGCGGCATCAGGGATGTTTGTGCCTGGCCCGAAGATCGCTTTGACGCCCGCATCATAAAGGAACTGGTAATCCTGCTGCGGGATAACGCCGCCGCAAATCACGATGATGTCCTCGGCATCCGCGGCCTTCAACGCCTCGATCAATTTGGGCGCAAGGGTCTTGTGGCCCGCCGCCTGCGAGCTGATACCGATGACGTGCACATCATTGTCGATGGCATCTTGCGCCGCCTCGTCAGGGGTTTGGAACAGCGGCCCCACATCGACGTCAAATCCGATGTCAGCAAAAGCGGTCGCAATCACCTTGGCACCGCGGTCGTGCCCGTCCTGACCCATTTTGACCACCAGCATGCGCGGGCGGCGGCCTTCGGCTTCGGCGAAATCATCGACCGATTTCTGGATGGCGGCAAAGCCTTCGTCCCCTTCGTAGGCGGCACCGTAGACACCTGCTAGCGTTTTGACCTCGGCACGGTGACGTCCGAATGCTTTTTCCATCGCCATGCTGATTTCTCCGACTGTTGCACGGGCGCGGGCGGCTTCGACCGCCAATGCCAAAAGGTTGCCTTCGCCACTTTGCGCCGCTTCGGTCAAAGCATGAAGGGTATGGTCCACATCCGCCTGATTGCGGCTGGATTTGATCTGGTTCAGACGTGCGATCTGGCTTTCGCGCACAGACGCGTTGTCAATGTCGCGCACGTCGATCTCGTCCTCGGTCTCAAGGCGGAACTTGTTGACGCCCACGATCACCTCGTCGCCGCGGTCCACAGCGGCCTGACGGCGCGCGGCGGCTTCTTCGATGCGCAGCTTGGGCATGCCAGAGGCAACGGCTTTGGTCATGCCGCCCATCTCTTCGACCTCTTCGATCAGTTTCCATGCCTCTTCGCACAAGTCGCTGGTCAGCTTTTCAACATAGTAGCTGCCCGCTAGTGGATCGACGACGTTCGTGACACCTGTTTCGTTTTGCAAAATCAGCTGCGTGTTGCGTGCGATACGGGCACTGAATTCGGTGGGCAGTGCGATGGCCTCATCAAACGAGTTGGTGTGCAGCGATTGCGTGCCGCCAAGCACCGCTGACATCGCCTCATAGGCGGTGCGCACGATGTTGTTGTAGGGGTCTTGTTCCTGCAAGGACACGCCGCTGGTTTGGCAGTGCGTGCGCAACATGAGAGAGCCGGGCTTCTTGGGCTCAAACTCTTCCATGATCTTGTGCCAGAGGAACCGCGCGGCGCGCAATTTGGCGGCCTCCATGAAAAAGTTCATGCCGATCGCAAAGAAGAACGACAGACGCCCCGCAAATGCATCAACGTCCATCCCGTTGGCAATCGCTGTGCGCACATATTCACGGCCATCTGCAAGGGTGAACGCAAGTTCCTGCACAAGGTTCGCGCCCGCCTCTTGCATGTGATAGCCGCTGATCGAGATCGAGTTGAACTTGGGCATATCCGACGCCGTATAAGCGATGATATCAGCCACAATCCGCATGCTTGGCTCGGGCGGATAGATGTAGGTGTTGCGCACCATAAATTCCTTGAGGATGTCGTTCTGGATCGTGCCAGACAGCTGTTCTGTGGGCACGCCCTGTTCCTGACCCGCCACGATAAAGCTCGCCAGAACGGGGATGACAGCGCCGTTCATCGTCATCGACACCGAGATTTTATCAAGCGGGATGCCGTCAAACAGGATCTTCATATCCTCGACACTGTCGATGGCCACGCCTGCCTTGCCCACGTCCCCTTCGACGCGTTCGTGGTCACTGTCGTAGCCGCGGTGCGTGGCCAGATCGAAGGCAACGGATACACCCTGTTGGCCGGCATCAAGCGCTTTGCGGTAAAAGGCGTTGCTTTCCTCAGCGGTGGAAAACCCTGCGTATTGGCGGATGGTCCAGGGGCGGCCCGTATACATTGTGGCGCGCGGACCGCGTGTGAAAGGCGCGGTGCCCGGCATGCCGCCCATATGGTCCAAACCCGCAGCATCATCGCTGGTATAGACAGGCTGCACGGCAATGCCTTCGGGCGTTTGCCATGTCAGGTCCTCAAGGGGTCGCCCGCGCAATTCCTTTTCGGCCAAAGCCTTCCATTGCGCTTTATCTTCGGTCTTTTTTGTCATCTGACGCCTCCTGGTCTGTCCATCGGCAAAATGGTGATTATATCATTGGGCATGAAACGTTTTTTGCCCCTCGCGCTGACTGCGCTGATGTTGAGTTTTTCAGCCGCCAAAGCTGACACTGTTCTCACCCCGTTAGAGGAATGGCGCGCGGATCGCGCTGTCGTTCTGGCAACCGATGAGGTCACACTGGATGACTTCAAATGGATCGCCCGTCCCATTGTGGTCTTTGCAGATACGCCCAATGATCCGCGCTTCATCCAACAGATGGATTTGCTGAACGCGCGGCTGGATGATCTGGCGGCCCGCGATGTCGTGATCATGGTGGATACGGACCCAGATGCGCAATCTCTGCTGCGCACCAAGTTGCGGCCGCGCGGGTTCATGCTGGCTTTGATCGGCAAAGATGGCGGGGTGAAACTGCGCAAACCCTTCCCGTGGGACGTGCGTGAATTGACCCGCACAATCGACAAAATGCCACTGCGCAAGCAAGAGATCAAAGACAGTCTGGGGCGGCAATAACTCACTGGGCCGTCTCCTTCATCTCGAAGATCGCACCCTCTGGCAGGTTCGCAGCCCAAGATATCAGCGCGTCTTGATGCGTGTCACGGGCAGCAGGCGAAGTCGCATAAAAGGTCACCACATCGCCGCCCAAGATATCGGAAGGATTGACGTGTTTGAGCATCCCAAGCGCGATCCACGTGTCCGGCAGCTCGCCCACAAACCAGTTTCCATAAAGCAAAGCCAATTCGACGTTGTGGCGTGCAACCAAAGGTGTCATCCAGCCGCGTTCAGGGTTGGACAGGCGGATCAACCGCGCCTCGGATGACGCGAGCCCCCAAAGGTCCAGAACGTAGTTCGGGTTGCGCCAAGCAACGCGCCCGAGGTCATTCACGGCTACAGGCACCTGCGCATAGTTCTGCACAAAATCAGCCATTTGCGCCTGTTGCAGGTAGATTGACCGTGGATAGGGCGGATACTCCGATTGCTGTTTGGCATAAAAGAGCGTGCAAATCACAAGGGCGATCAAAAGCCCTGTCAAATTGCGCGCCAGCATGACCGCAGCCCCTGCCAAGGCCACGAGGATGTAAATCTCGTAACGGTCCATCCAGCCGATGCGCCCAAGCATCAAATGTGCCACGCCCGCCAAAGCAAAGGCACCAAGGATCAAGGTCGCTTTGGGATCAGGCAGTTTGCGACCCACCAACAAAACGCCAAGCAACAGCGCGAGCGCGATGCCCCCGCCCTTGCCAACATTGGCCATCATATTTCCTGCAATACGCACCCAAAGAGCTGCATCCGCACTGATATTTGCATTGCCAACCAGTTTGGTCGTCACCGAGCTTGGCAAAGGCTCCAATCCTTTTGAGACAAGGAACCCTGCGAAGAGGATCGCGGGGGTCAGGGCAAGGCCCAACAGCACAGCACCCGCACGCTTATGGTAAAAGACGACGACAAGTGCCACAAAAAGGGACAATGCCAGCCCCTCCAGGCGGATCATGGGACCAAGGGCAACACCTGCATAGAGCCAGCCCGACACACGCCCGTCATAGCAGAAATCCTGTGCGCCGCGCAGGATCATAAGGACCGCAAGCACGTGCAACCCGTGCTCCATCCCGATCATGGCAATGCCTGCAAAGTTCAATCCAAAGGGGACAAGTGCTGCAAAAGCAAGGACCTGCCAGCGCGCCATGCCGTGATGATCGCCCGCACGTGCACAGATAGCTGCCCAAAGCAGCACGCTGCCTGCCAACGACAGAACGGCGATCAAGGCCGGAATATATCGTCCCGCCTCGACCGTCGCGAAAGGTGCCAGAAGAAAGGGGTAGAGCGGCGACGAGGCCGCAGAGGCAGGATCGCCCGCATTTACCCCATACCCGCCTGCCGCGATTTGTTCGGCCATCGACAGGTGAATGTAGGTGTCGTCCAATGGATACTCAAAAACGCCCGCTTGGACGTATGCCAACCCGATAAGCGCCATATAGGCCAAGGCCACAGGGGTCGCAGCCCAAAGCCGCGCCTGCGCCAATCGGGGCTGCATGTCCATATGTGCGGCTGGCACAGTCACAAAAGGCACCCACGCACGACCATCATTGCACGGCCTCCTCGAACACCGCGTCTTCTGGCAGCACGGTTTGGAACAGGGCAATCGCCTCGCGCAGCTGTTCGGTGGCTGCGGGATCCGTGGCGTAGAAGGCCACCTTATCCGATCCCAGGAACCCCGCAGGGCGCAGCATCCGCAAGGTGCCAAGGCGCACCCATCCTTCGGGCACGGCCTCGTCCAGCCAGTTGTCGTAAATCATCGCCAGCTTCACACCGCGTTCATCCGCCAGACGCCCTGCCCACCCGTTTGGTGTGTCGCCAAGACGCAAGGCGCGCGCCTCGTCATTGGCAAGCCCCCACAGGTCGAGCACATAATTGGGATTGCGCCATGCAACGCGGCCCAGATCGTTCACCGCTACAGGGACATTTGCGAAAGTCTGCGCGAACCGCGCCATCTGTGAATGCTGCAAATGAATGGCACGAGGGTTGTAGTGATAGGCATAGATTTGCGGCACATAGTAGACCCCCGCCGCAACGACAGCGACCAGTGCAGGCAACGCAAGGCGCCTGGCAAACGCAACGGCCGCGATCACCATGACAAGCGCATAAATCTCATAGCGGTCCATCCAGCCGATTTGTCCTGCCATCAAATGGGCAAAGGCCGCAGCCCCCACCGCCAAAAGCACCCATTTGCGCAGATCATTTTGGACAGACGCACCAAGGATTGCGAGGATACTGAACCCAAGAAGCGCCAAGCCGCCCGTTTTGGAGGTATTGGTCACGAAACTGTCGGCAAGCCCCTGAACAAAGCCTGCATGCCCGCCTGCACCATCGCCCAATTTCGCCATGACCGAATTGGGCAGCGGGCTTAGACCAAGGGTGGTCAGCCAATACATAAACCCTGCCACGGGCCCCACGGCCAACACCGCCAGCCCAAGTCCCAGACCCCGACGCCCTGCCACAAACACCACACCAGCCGCCGCAAGCGATAGCGCCACGCCTTCCAATCGCACCAGCGGCGAAAGCGCGATGCCGATCACCAAAAGAGCGCTGATGCGGTCCGAGCGCACTAGCGTTTGGAGCCCCGCGACAATCAGCAAAACGGCAAACACGTGTAGCCCGTGTTCCATCCCGTTGAAAGCCAGCCCTGCAAAGTTCAGCGCCAAAGGCATCGCCGCGGCCAAAGCCAGCATGACCCATCTGGGCGCTACGTCATCTTCCAGCGCTTTGATCACGATCCGCGCCCACACCAAAAGGTTCGCCACAAGCGCAATCAGGTTCACCGCAAAAGGCACCATCCGCGCAAAATCGCCGCCCGTCAAAGGTGCCAATAAGAAGGGGTATATGGGCGAAGAGGCTGCGCTGGTGTATTCGCCCGCGTTCACACCATACCCGCCTGCGCGAATTTGCTCGGCCATCGCAAGGTGGATGTAGACATCATCAAGGGGGTATTCGAACAACCCACCTGCCCTGACAAACGACCAGATGATCAGCACCAGCCAAGCCCCCAAAGCAGGAACCAAAGCGCAAAGAACAACCAGCGAGGCTGGTGTTGTGGGGGCAGCAGGCGTTTCGTTCATCGGATCATTCGAACTCCATGATCACATCGTCCACCGCCAGATTATCACCTGCAGCGGCGTTGATTTTTGTCACTTTGGTGGTCTTTTCGGCGCGAAGAATGTTTTCCATTTTCATCGCCTCAACCGTGCAAAGGGCTTGGCCTTCCTGCACCTCGTCGCCCACTTGGACATCGACCTTCACGATCATGCCGGGCATGGGGCACAGAAGCATTTTGGATGTGTCGGGCGCCACTTTCTCAGGCATCAGACGCGCCATTTCAGCTTGCTTGGGTGTATAGACCTTGAGGGCGACATCCGCGCCACGCCAGCGCATGCGGAACCCCGATGTGACCTTACCGATCTTGATCAGCATGGCCTCTGCGTCGACATGCACTTCTGCGAGTTTGTCGCCCGGTGTCCAATCGCTTTCGATGCGGTGGGACGTGCCGTCCGCAAAGGTCACTGTCGCGCCCGATTGATCGGCCGCAATGCTGACGTGCAAGTCATGCCCTTGTGCCATGACGACCCAATCGGCGCCCACGACGCGCTCGTGGTTGTCCATACGCCCCGACACCCGGGTGCGCCGGATTTCGGCCACGCGGTACATCGCAGCCGCGGCCGCGGCCAGGCGTTTGACGTTATCATCGGACAGCGTAACCCCTTCGAAACCTTCGGGATATTCTTCTTCGATGAAAGCGGTTGTGATGTTGCCGCTGGTGAATTTCTCGTGGTCATAGACGGCGGCGAGGAAAGGCAGGTTATGTCCGATCCCTTCCAGTTCAAAACCGTCCAGCGCGTTGCGCATATGCTCAATCGCCGTGGCGCGGTCAGGCCCCCATGTGCAAAGCTTGGCGATCATCGGGTCGTAATACATGCTGATCTCGCCGCCCTCATAAACGCCTGTATCGTTCCGCACGACGCGGGTGTCTTCGGCCAGTTCTGCGGGGGGGCGGTAGCGTTGCAGACGCCCGATTGACGGCAGGAAATTACGATAAGGGTCTTCGGCATACAGACGGCTTTCCATGGCCCATCCGTTCAGCTTGATGTCGTCTTGCGTGATCGACAGCTTTTCGCCGTAGGCCACGCGGATCATCTGCTCGACCAGATCGACGCCTGTAATCAGCTCGGTCACGGGGTGTTCCACCTGAAGGCGGGTGTTCATCTCAAGAAAATAGAAGTTGCGGTCCCCATCCACGATGAATTCGACCGTTCCTGCCGAAGCGTAATCCACAGCGGCGGCCAGTGCGCAGGATTGTTCGCCCATCGCCTTGCGGGTTGCTTCATCAAGGAATGGCGACGGGGCTTCTTCGATGACCTTTTGGTTGCGGCGCTGGATCGAACACTCGCGCTCGCCCAGATAAATCGTGTTGCCATGGCTGTCGGCCAGAACCTGAATTTCGATGTGGCGCGGCTGTGTGACGAATTTTTCGATGAAGATACGATCATCCCCGAAACTGTTGGCCGCCTCGTTCTTGGACGACTGAAATCCTTCACGCGCCTCTTCGTCGTTCCAGGCGATCCGCATGCCTTTGCCGCCACCACCAGCGGAGGCTTTGATCATCACCGGATAGCCCACTTGGTTCGAGATTTTGACGGCATCATCCGCATCCTCGATCAGGCCCATATAGCCAGGAACCGTTGAGACACCTGCTTCTTGCGCAAGTTTTTTGGAGGTGATCTTGTCGCCCATCGCCTCAATCGCGCCCGCGGGTGGGCCGATGAAGGCAACCCCTTCTTTGGCCAATGCTTCGGCAAAGAGCTTGTTTTCACTTAAAAAACCATACCCGGGGTGGACCGCTTCGGCACCTGTCTGGCGGATGGCGTCCATCACTTTGTCAATCACGATATAGGACTGGTTTGCAGGGGACGGGCCGATGTGAACCGCCTCATCCGCCATTTTGACATGCAAGGCATTGCGGTCAGCGTCGGAATAAATCGCAACGGTCTGGATACCCATTTTGCGGGCTGTCTTGATGACGCGGCAGGCAATTTCGCCTCGATTGGCAATCAGGATCTTTTTGAACATGTTTCGTCCTTTCAAGTCGTCGTCACAGACGCAAAAAACCCAAGGCGCGAGAGTCGCGTCTTGGGGTAAGTTGGCAGAGGTAAGGTTAATTTTGTATCAGCGCAGCGTACGCTGGTTAAACGGTGGTTAATTGAGACCGAGATCGTCCGACAGCACGCCAGCAGCCGCGCCAATGGCTGTGCCAAGCAAGACATCGCCATCAACGGCCTTGGCCGTGACTGCGCCCGCGGCTGCGCCGGTAACGCCCCGTTCAAGATCGGTCTCGCCGCAAGCGGCAAGCGCCAGAAGGACTGGAATAAGGAGGACCGGTTTCTTTCCAAGAAGGTGCATTGCAGTGCCTTTCTGCTTTGGTGACGTTTGTCACCCAGAAAGACGGTGTTCTGCAGGTTTGAAAACACGGCAGCTTGGCTTGGGCGCAAACAGGCAATTTGCCACGCATTTTCAGCGGCAGTTGTCCATTTTTCGCTTATCTGACAGGGGCTTGCACCAAGGAAGCTTGGCTTGATGCGCAGCAGAAGCACACCAAGCCAAACCGTTGGGGACGGGTGTGGAATTACCAAACCCAGGCGGCCTTCGTGTTGGGACCAAGCCGCCCATCCGCTATGTTGAACAAGGTTCTCACCCACAGAAAAGCGCCGTTCAGACAGGTCTGAATTTTGCGCATGTTCTCGCGCAAGTTGTGACGGTATCGGCCAAAATTTGCCCATCAGTCACCTATCACATCGGGAAAGGCGGCGCGGGCACGGTTTACATCAATCACCAAAAGCGCATCATAGCTTTCGGGATCAAAGGGATCTTCGGCTGGCACGACCTCGCGGCCAAAAAACCAGCTCAGCCGTCCCGCATCAAGGTTGCCGCGTTCAAAAGGCTGGTCACCAAATTGTTCCCAAAGTGCACGAATGAACCCTTCGTCGGCGCGTCGGTCGGCCGGACGGCGATCTTTGAACCGCTCGCGCGAGACAAGTTTGGTTGGCCCTGTTTTGGACGGGCGGCGAATGACAAATTGAAAGTCTGTTCCTGGAAGGCGGCCAGGAAATCCGCGGTGTTTTAGCATGCTCGACCCCCAATGCATTGGAGGGAGCGGGATGGGAGCGGCGCAACCGCCGCCCCCGAAACTGGCTTATTTGTATTTACCAGTGAATGTTGGCTCAGCGCTGATGGGCTCTGGGTCAACAACCACGAATTCTTCTGGCTCGCTGTTGCCACCGCCACATGCGGCCAGCAATGCTGTGAGGCCAAGAACGGCAATAAGTTTGATGGAATTGGGCATGATGCTCTCCTAGTCACTATCCTGAATGCACGGTCAGCGAAACTGCCGTGCTTGTGTGTCTCAACTTGGACCAAAGTATTTGGTTCCATGGCGACCATACGTTTTATTGCGCCAAAAAGATACGAAATCAGCGACGCCTGACGCGGTTGTGGTCGAAAAGCCGCAATTTTCCGCCGAGATGAACTTTGCCCCGCAACATATTGTATATGCATTAGAATTGCTCCCATATGCAGCGGTCGTTTTCCTGCCGAAATGCCTCGAAAAACTGGGTGACCTGCGTATTTACCTTCCCAAATTCCGTTTCCTGATCGGCCATCGAAATCACCACGATTCCGGCATTCGCGTCACGTTCTTTCAACCACGGCAGGGCAAATTCCTCGCAAAGGCTTTGAAAATCCAGCTCGACATCGGCGTAGGTCAGATAGCCTGTGTCGCGCGAGATGTCGGGCGCGACGAAGCGAAACCTGACCTCGGTGTCAGAGGTCAGCACCTCTTGCAGGCTCACGTTCTGGCCAGATGGCAGGGCCAGATCACCCGGATCGGCGCTTGCTGCATCGGCCAACTGAGCTGTGCTGGTTACCACACAAAGCGCCAACGCACCGACCCACCGTTTGATATTTGACGGATTGCCAAGCACCGATTGCACCGTTGCCTGTGCCGTCGATGGCACAGCCCCCTGAACCGACCCTCCCGCCCGAACGGCATAGCCATCCGCATCGCGTTGCACCTGCACCATCGGGGAAAACCCGCGCAGCGATTGCAGGGCGCGCCAGACATCTTGGCGGATCAGATGGGCAAGCCGCGCACGCCCCACGCCACGCGTGCCCATGGGCAGATGCGCCTGCGCCGCCACATCCCAAGTCTGGGACGTATTGGCGGGGCGGCGCAGGGTCACCTGCGCGCCATCGCGTGTGATATGCCAGCCTTTTTTGCGCATCAGATCAAAGCGGGATGTTGTCGTGCTTTTTCCACGGCGTTTCTAGCTTTTTGTTGCGCAGGCTTGCGAAGGCGCGACAGATGCGTTTGCGCGTCGAATGGGGCATGATGACCTCGTCCACAAAACCACGTTCCGCCGCGACAAAGGGATTGGCGAAGCGGTCTTCGTATTCGGCAGTGTGGGCTGCGATTTTATCGGCATCCCCCAGATCGGCGCGGTGTAGAATTTCGACAGCGCCTTTCGCGCCCATCACCGCGACTTCTGCGGTGGGCCACGCGTAGTTGAAATCACCGCGCAGATGCTTGGACGACATCACGACATAGGCCCCCCCATATGCTTTGCGCGTGATCAGCGTGACTTTTGGAACAGTCGCTTCGCCGTAAGCAAACAGAAGTTTTGCACCATGCTTGATCACACCGCCATATTCCTGAGTTGTTCCCGGGAGGAAGCCCGGCACATCAATCAAGGTCAGGATCGGAATTTCAAACGCGTCGCAGAAACGCACAAAACGGGCCGCCTTACGGCTGCTGTCGATATCCAGAACGCCTGCAAGCACCATTGGCTGGTTTGCAACGACGCCGACGGTTTGCCCCTCAAGTCGGATAAAGCCTGTCACGATATTCTTGGCGAAGTCTTCCTGAATTTCGTAAAAGTCCCCTTCGTCGGCGAGCTTTGTGATCAGCTCTTTCATATCGTAGGGCGTGTTCGGGTTGTCAGGCACCAGTGTATCAAGGCTGTCTTCGATGCGGGCGGGATCATCATAAAACGGGCGCGTCGGGGATTTGTCACGATTGTTGAGCGGCAGGAAATCGACCAGACGGCGCACTTCGGTCAGCGCCTCCACATCATTTTCGAACGCCGCATCCGCGACCGACGACTTTTTGGTGTGCGTGCTGGCACCGCCCAGTTCTTCTGCGGTCACCACTTCGTTGGTGACAGTCTTGACCACATCGGGGCCTGTCACAAACATGTAGCTGCTGTCTTTGACCATAAAGATGAAGTCCGTCATCGCAGGGCTATACACCGCCCCACCCGCGCATGGCCCCATGATCAGGCTGATCTGAGGGACCACGCCGCTGGCCATGATGTTGCGCTGAAACACTTCGCCGTAGGCGGCCAGACTGTCGACGCCTTCCTGGATGCGCGCACCGCCTGAGTCGTTGATGCCAATCACAGGTGCGCCGTTTTGCATGGCCATGTCCATGATCTTGCAAATCTTCTGTGCGTGGGTTTCTGACACCGATCCGCCCAAAACGGTAAAGTCCTGGCTGAACACATAGACCATGCGCCCGTTGATCGTGCCCCACCCTGTGATGACGCCGTCGCCCGGGTGTTTGTTCTTTTCCATGCCAAATTCGGTGCAGCGGTGCGCCACGAACATGTCAAACTCTTCAAAGCTGCCTTCATCCAATAGCAACTCGACACGCTCGCGGGCCGTAAGTTTTCCTTTGGCGTGTTGTGCAGCGACGCGTTTGTCGCCTCCGCCTTTGCGCGCGGTAGCGCGGCGGTCGTCGAGTTCGCTCAGGATGTCTTTCATGGCGGCAGTCCCTTTCGGCTGGCAATCGTTTGGAACCGTCTTAGGCTGCAATGGCAGGACACAGAAGCAATTTCTTGGGTATCTGCAAAATTCGCAAACCATATGATCTGCGAATTGCAAACTTGCGAACTACCTTCGAGACTTTGCCTTCCCCCTTCTTTGCGATAGGCCCGCCACATGAGACAGCCAAGCACCTCTGCCCCACATATCCTGACGCTCGTGGCCCTTGCTGGCCTATCGGCGCTGACGATGAATATCTTTTTGCCGTCTTTGCCAACGATGACCACCCATTTCGGTGTGGAATACGGTGTGATGCAGCTGTCTGTTGCGCTCTATCTGATGTTTAACGCGCTGTTACAAATCATCCTTGGGCCGCTGTCTGACCGTTTTGGGCGCAGGCCGATACTGCTGATGTCGATTGCCTTGTTCTGCGTGGCAACCGTGGGCACATTGATCGCGCCCACTGCAGAGACATTCCTGCTGGCGCGTAGCTTTCAGGCCGTGATTGCCGCGGGGCTGGTGTTATCGCGCGCGATCGTGCGTGATTTATATGCCCAGGACGAAGCGGCATCGATGATTGGCTATGTCACGATGGGCATGGCCGTGGTGCCGATGATCGGGCCAGCCATCGGTGGGGTGCTGGATGGCGCTTTCGGGTGGAAGGCCAATTTTTGGTTGTTGCTGGCCTGTGGCATATTCCTTTTTGCCCTTGTTTACTGGGATTTAGGCGAAACATCCAAACGCCAGCCCACCAGCTTTCGCGCCCAGTTTGCAGACTACCCCGACTTGCTGACGTCCCGTCGGTTTTGGGGATACTGCATGACATCGGCTTTCGCATCAGGCGCGTTTTTTGCATATCTGGGTGGGGCCCCTTTTGTCGGGTCTGAGGTCTTTGGCCTGTCGCCTGCGCTTGTTGGTCTCTACTTTGGCTCGCCCGCTGTTGGGTATTTCGTCGGCAACTTCCTGTCTGGCCGATATTCGGTGCGCATTGGTGTGAACCGCATGGTGCTTTGGGGCGCTTTACTGGTCGCTACGGGGATGAGCCTGTCTCTTTTGTTCTTTGCTTTAGGTCTCAAAACCGCTCTCGTCTTTTTCGGGTTCATGACCTTTGTGGGGCTTGGCAACGGCATGGTGATCCCGAACGCCACCGCAGGCATGTTGAGTGTGCGCCCCCACCTTGCAGGCACTGCATCGGGCCTTGGCGGGGCCATGATGATCGGCGGCGGCGCGGCTTTGTCTGCTTTGGCGGGCGCTTTGCTGACCGTCGAAACGGGTGCCTGGCCGCTTTTGTGGATCATGGTGCTTACCTCCTATGCGGCGGTCGGTTGCATCGTCTACACGATCCGGCGCGACCGGCAGGTGAAGGCATAAGTCTGCTTTGCAAAGCCTTGCCTGAAAGCTGTAAAGCTGCAAAACTTGCCCAATGGCACAACAAAAACTCTATGCGGGCGTCAAGCTGCGTGAATTGCGCACCAAAGCTGGTCTGACCCAAAAGCTATTTGCGGACCGTTTGGGCGTGTCCCTGTCCTATCTCAACCAGATGGAAAACAACAATCGCCCCCTTGCGACGGGTGTGGTCTTGGCGCTTGCGTCCGAGTTTGGCTACGACGTGCGCGAACTGTCGATTGGCGATAGCGAACGGATGGTGACCGACCTGCGCGAGGTTCTGGCTGACCCTGTCTTTGCCAAAGACAGCGTGCCATTGGCGGACCTGCAGCTTGTCAGTTCCAACGCGCCTGGATTGGCCAAGGCCTTTTTGGATTTGCACCGCTCGTACCGCGAGGCGCATGACAGGCTTGCCTCTCTGGATGAAGCGTTGGGACGTGACGGATCGACCCTGCGCGTCAGCCCATGGGAGGAAGTGCGCGACTTTTTCCATTACTGCGACAACTACATTGATCCCGTAGACCGCGCGGCCGAAGGGTTCGTGCAAGCGGGCAAAGGGCTGCAAGAATTATTTGACGAGGTCGGCGTGCAGCTTCGGCGCACCGAAGACGGGCCGCTGCGCCACTATGATCCTGCGTCCAAAACCCTGTCGATTTCGGCCCGCGCCAGCCTGCCCACCTTTCGGTTTCAAGCACTTTTCCAACTGGCTTTGCTCACCCAAGACAAGCTGCTTGATGCCACGCTGGATTTGGCGCGGTTCCAATCTGATGAGGCCCGCAGCATCGCAAAGATCGGTTTGGCCAATTATTTCGCAGGGGCGGCGCTGATGCCCTATTCTCAATTTCTGGAGGTGGCCCAAACCACCCGCCATGATCTTGAGCGTATCGCAGCACATTTCGGGGCGTCGATAGAACAGGTCGCCCACCGGCTTTCCACGATGCAACGCGCGGGCGCCAAGGGTGTGCCGTTTTTCTTTGTGCGCGTGGATCCTGCGGGAACGATCACCAAGAGGCATTCATCGACGCGGTTGCAATTTGCACGCTTCGGTGGGGCCTGCCCGCTTTGGAATGTGCACCGCGCATTTGAAACGCCGGGACGGTTTTTGCGGCAGTTGGCCGAAACACCTGACGGGGTGCGCTACATCAGCCTTGCGCGTGATGTCACCAAATCAGGTGGCGCATTTGATGCCCCAGTGCGCCGATATGCCATCGCCTTGGGCTGCGAGGTGCAACACGCCGATGCCTTGATTTACGCCGATGATCTGGATTTGAACACGCCCCAGGCCTTTGAGCCGATTGGCGTATCATGTCGCATCTGTGAGCGGGCAAATTGTCATCAACGGTCCGTCCCACCGCTTGAGCGGCGCTTGCGGGCGGATGTGAACACGCGCGGCACATTGCCATATACGCTAGACAGCTAAGGTTCCGCGCGGCTAGGCTATCAGCAGGAGGATACCCCATGGAAATGTCAGGCGAACGCGTCATCAATGCACCGCGTGCAGAGGTTTGGGCGCATTTGAACTCGGCTGAAACGCTACGCGCCAGTGTGCCGGGATGTGAAGAGCTGTCAGGCTCGCCCGAAGAAGGTTTCGAGGCCGTGGTCAAACAAAAGGTCGGCCCCGTAAAAGCGACGTTCAAAGGGGGCGTCACCCTGTCGGATGTTGTTGAAGGCGAAAGCTACAAGATCAGCGGTGAGGGCAAAGGCGGCGTTGCAGGTTTCGCAAAGGGCGGCGCAGATGTCACGCTGGCTGACACCGATGATGGCGGCACGCGTCTGACCTATGAGGTCGAAGCCAAGGTCGGCGGTAAAATTGCGCAGCTTGGCAGCCGCCTGATCAACGGGTTTGCCCGTAAGATGGCCGATCAGTTTTTTGAGAATTTTCAGGCGCAGGTCGAAGGCACAGCAGAGAGTGCCGAGGATGAACCCGCGCCTGCCTGATGGGTTACGCGTTCGCGCCAGTCAGCAAGCCGTAGATTTCGTCCTTCAGCGTCATGCGCTTTTTGCGCAGCTCCACGATTGCAAAATCATCCATAGGCTCGACATTGGTTTCGGCGCGGTGAAGTTGACGGTTCAGCGCGTGATAGTCTTCGGCCAAGCCCGCAAAATGCGCGTCGGATTGTTTCAACTCGCTGATAAGGGCCGCGTGTTCTGGGAAGTCGTCTGCCAATTCATGGGGTGTGTTCGACATGGGTTCGCTCCGTGTTGTCATTCCGACTCAGATGCTAGGCCGCTTGGTCGCAGGCGACCTTGAGCCATATCAAACACGCTACCTTTTTGCGCGCACCCAACCGGCTGCGTCGGCCTCGGCAGCAGAGCAGAACCAACGCTCTCCGCGTTCGGTGCGAATGCCTGTGCGTTCATAATATTTATCGCCCGGCATATGATAGATTTGCCCGTTGGCCGAAATGTTCCCCTTGATGTTACAGGCGGGATTTGGCGGCACGCGGCCCACAGCCTTTTGCGCGCGCACAACGGAAGGGTTTTGCAGTGTCCCCGCCCAAAGGCCGCGGTCGTTTACGGCCGCACCTTTTTCCAGAAGGTCATAATCCATCGAATATTCCCGATAGGCCAAAGCCAAACCATCGCTGACCAAGGTTGCGCCAATGTCCTCATCTGCAACAAAACACTTTGCAACAGCGCGGCCATAGCGGTCTGTCTCAATACGTTCGCAGCGCGCTTGAATGCCATCGTAGCGCGCGCGCACGGTCTCTTTGACAAAGGTGCCACAATCCCACCGCGTGCCTTGCTCGGTCTGACAGGTTTGGCCGATCTCGACCGCGTCGATGCCGTGAATGCGCACCCGTGTCGTGCCAACATCAAACGTATCACCGTCGATCACCCGAATGGGTCCCGTGATATCGGCAGACGCCGCGGTCGCGCACAGCAATCCGAACAAAGCACAAAAAGTTAACATTTCGTTAACATCAGGGCGAGACAGCGGAATTGCAACCACCCAAGCGGGTTTTGGTTAAGGCGTCAAAACGGTGCTTCGACATCTCCCATCCGCACGTAGACGGATTTGAGTTGGCTGTAGTGCTCTATCGCGGCCTTGGAGTTTTCGCGCCCCACACCGGACATTTTGCTACCGCCAAAAGGGGCTTCGACGGGCGCGTCATTATAGGTGTTGATATAGCAGGTGCCTGCCTCAAACCCTGCGACCACGCGGTGCGCGCGGGTCAAATCCGCTGTAAAAACGCCCGCGGCCAAGCCAAATTGCGTATCGTTTGCCCGCGCCATGACCTCTTCTTCGGTTTTGAAGGACAGCACCGACAGAACGGGCCCAAATATTTCGTCCCGCGCGATGGTCATGTCATCTGTGACATCCGCAAAGACAGTCGGTTGGACAAAGAACCCCTCTCGCGCCACACGCCCCCCGCCATAGACCAGACGCGCCCCTTCGGCCTGCCCTTTGGCAATAAAACCTTCCACGATTGTCATCTGGTTTTCGCTGACCATCGGCCCGAATGTTGTGGCCTCATCCATCGGGTCACCAATCACCGCGTTGTCCAACCGTTCGCACAGACGCCTTAGAAACGGTTCAACCATCGCTTCTTGCACAAACACCCGTGTGCCATTGGAACAGACCTGCCCGCTGGAATAGAAATTTCCAAGGATTGCCCCGCCGACGGCATTTTCCAGATCAGCGTCATCGAAAATGATCAACGGGGATTTGCCGCCCAGTTCCATTGTGACGTGTTTCATCCCATCCGCAGCGGCAGCGTAAACCTTGCGACCTGTCGGAACGGATCCCGTAAGCGAGACCTTATCGACACGGCAGTCGCTGACCAGTTTGGCGCCCACATCACCCAACCCCTGCACAACGTTAAAAAGCCCCGCAGGTGCGCCCGCCTCATACAGGATTTCAGCGACTTTCAAGGCGCAAAGCGGCGTAGTCTCTGAAGGTTTGAAGATCATCGCATTGCCGCATGCCAGCGCGGGCGCCCCTTTCCAACCAGCGATTTGGGTGGGGTAGTTCCATGCGCCGATGCCAACGCAGACGCCAAGCGGTTCGCGCACAGTATAGACAAAATCCTGTCCAAGCGGGATGTGTTCGCCTGTCAATGCCCCTGCAAGACCGCCGAAATACTCCAGCGCATCCGCACTGCTGGTCGCATCCACATAGAGCGTCTCGGACAACGGTTTGCCTGTGTCATAGGTTTCCAAAATCGACAGCGCGCGGTTGCGCTCGCGCATGATCTGGGCGGCCCTTTTTAGCACCCGCCCCCGTTCGGTGCCTGTCCATGTGGCCCATTCCTTTTGCGCCCGTTTTGCACTGATCAGAGCACGTTCGACAATCGCGTCTGTGGCGCTGTGAACTAGCGCGATCTGCTGGCCTGTCGCGGGATAGATTACGGGGATCGGTGTGCCAGCCGTATCTTCCACATACGCGCCATCGATAAAATGGCTGGCCTTGGGTTGTGTTTCGGTCATTTTACTCCCCGCGCGGAAAGCGTTTGCTTTCCTCCAAAATGTTCAGGTCCATGTGATTGCGCATGTACCGCTCGGACGCTTTTTGAAGCGGCTGATAGTCCCACGGGTAGTAGTCCCCGTTGCGCAGCGCCTCATAGACCACCCACCGTTTGGCTTGGCTTTCGCGCACCTGCGCGTCAAAACGGTCCAGATCCCATCGCGCTTCTGCCTTGGCGCGCAAACTTGTCAGAGTGCCTTGATGATCAGGGTGGTCCGCCAGATTGGTCAGCTCATGCGGGTCAGCCTCCAGATCAAACAGCTGATCGGGATCGAGGGCGCATCGATTAAATTTCCACTTGCCATATCGCAGCGATACAAGCGGCGCATAAGATGCCTCGGCCGCGTATTCCATTGCAACGGGTTCTGTGCGTTCAACGCCTTGCCCCATAGGCTTAAGCGATTGGCCCGTGGTCCATGGTATGACCTCATCCATGCTGACGCCCGCGAGATCACACAGCGTCGGGCACACATCGATTGTGCTGACCGCAGTTCTTTGCAACCCAACCTGCATTTCAGGGGCCGCAATCATCATGGGCACACGCGCAGACCCTTCAAAGAACGACATCTTGAACCACAAACCACGTTCCCCAAGCATATCGCCGTGGTCGCTGACAAACAGGATAATGGCCTCTTGTCGCGTGTCTTCAAGCACCTGAAGGATTTCTCCGATTTTGTCGTCCAGATAGCTGATGTTGGCAAAATAGGCTTGCCGCGAGCGACGGATATCTTGGGTTGAGATATCAAAGTTGCGCCAGTCGTTCGCATCAAAAATACGCTGACTGTGCGGGTCGTGATCGTCGTAGTCCATCGCGGGCACAGGCGGATCAAGATGGGCGCAATCCTCATAGAGATCCCAGTACTTCTTGCGGGCGACATAAGGGTCATGCGGGTGCGTGAAGCTGACGGTCAGGCACCACGGGCGTTCATCTGTCCCCCGCGACAGGTCATAAAGTTTGACCTTGGCGTGGTGGGCCACGTCGTCATCATATTCCAGTTGGTTCGTCGTCTCGGCGACGCCTGCGCCCGTGACCGAGCCCATATTGTGATACCACCAGTCAATCCGTTCCCCCGGTTTGCGGTAGTCTGGCGTCCAGCCGAAATCGGCGGGATAGATATCAGTTGTCAGGCGGTCTTCGAAGCCGTGCAGCTGATCTGGCCCGACAAAGTGCATCTTGCCCGACAGGGCCGTGTAATATCCTGCACGACGAAGGTGATGCGCATAGGTGGGGATGCTTGAGGCAAACTCGGCCGCATTGTCATAGACACCCGTCTGCGACGGCAGCTGCCCCGACATGAACGATGCGCGTGCCGGTGCACACAGCGGGCTAGCCGTGTATGCATTGGCAAACCGTGTGGATCGTGCTGCCAGTTTCTTGAGGTTGGGCGCATGTAACCAATCGGCAGGACCATCGGGAAACAGCGTACCGTTCAACTGGTCGACCATCAGGATCAGAATATTCGGTTTGCTCATTTTGCAAGGGTTCCCTTTTTCAGCACTGCCTCGCGCCATGTGATGAACAGAACCGATCCAAGGATCAAGAGCCCGCCCGCAATCACCCAGATGTCCACAGGTTCGGCAAAGACCACCGCGCCCAGAATAGTTGCCCAAAGCAACTGTAGAAATGTCACCGGTTGCGTGACCGTCACAGGGGCTGCTGCAAAGGCCAGTGTCATCGAGTAGTGGCCCGCCGTGGCAAAGCACGCCACCAAAAAAAGGATGCCCAGATCATACCAAGACACAGGAACCCAAACCGCAATGGCAAAGGGCGCAAGGCCGATGGTCACGGTCACTGAAAGCATAAAGACAATCACGGTGGCAGAGACCTGGCCCGACAAAAGCTTGGTAATCAGGTAACCCACCCCGAACATCAGCGCGGTAAACAGCATTGCCAGATGGCCCAGATCCACCTCTCGAAATCCCGGGCGCAGGATGATCAATGCACCGACCATCGCAATGCCGATGGCCATAATACGGCGAAACGCAAGACGCTCGCCCAGAAACAACGCCGCACCGATCGTCACGTAAATGGGCGCCATGTAATTCATCGCTGTGACCTCTGCGATGGGAATGCGGGTCATGGCATAAAACCAACAGATCACAGCAAGCGTGTGAACCACGCCGCGCCATGAAAAGAGGATCCATTGCTGGCGGCTAAGTATGACGGCACGGATCGTGGGGATCATCGGGATCAAAAAGACCAAGCCAAGCACATAGCGCAGAAACGCGGCTTGCGCGGCAGGCACCCGCCCGCCTGTGTATTTCACAAGCGCCGTGACCGCCACAAACATCAGACCCGTGACAACCATCCAGAAAATGCCGCGTGCAGGTGAATGTGATGCGCTATCCATAAACGCACCTGACGCCAATCCGCCCCTTAAGACAAGAGCAGCTTGAGCGCGATGGACCACATAAAGGCACCCACGATGATCTCTAAAATCTGCCAGCTGCGTGGGTTGGCAAAAAACGGGCGCAAAAGCTGCGCACCGTAGCCCAGAGCGAAGAAGAAACTGAAGCTGGCGAAAGATGCGCCAATCGCAAAGGCCAGTTTGTTGTCATAATTGGCACTGATGGACCCGATCAGCACGACGGTGTCCAGATAAACATGCGGGTTCAGGAAGGTGATAGCCGCACAGGTCAAAAGCGCTTTGGTTAGACTGATGGATGCATTTTCGCTTGGCATCAAAGCCGCCCCGCCTTTGCGTGCGGCCATAAAACTGCGTAAGCCATAGACAAACAAAAACGCCGCCCCGCCGTAGGTGAAAGCAGGTGTGATCCACGGCGCCGCTTTGGAAATAGCCCCAAAGCCTAGCACCCCAAGCGTGATCAGCAGCGCGTCACAGGCTGCACAAAATAAAACAAGCGCCAGCACATGTTCGCGGCGCAATCCCTGACGCAACACAAACGCATTTTGCGCCCCAATTGCGAGGATAAGGGAAATCGACAGGAGGAAACCTGCCGCGAAGGTGCTTGATTCAAGAAAGGTCATGGCGGTTGATTACTGCACGCAATTTCATTATTCAAATTAAGGCTTCTTTATTTGATTAAGTATTACTAATGATTGATCCAAGTCACCTGAGTGCGCTGAACGCGGTTGTCCAGACTGGCAGCTTTGATCTGGCGGCTGGCCAATTATCGGTCACCGCTTCCGCCGTTTCACAACGTATCAAAGCGTTGGAAGATCATATCGGTGCGCCCGTTGTCATACGCAGCCAACCTTGCGTTGCCACGCAGATTGGCGCGCGTCTGATTCGTCATTATCAAGACATTGCCGTTCTGGAAGCCAAAGCCCTGCGCGACACGCCTGTGCAAACGCCGCGCCAGCAAATCCGTATCGCGGCCAATGCCGACAGTCTGGCAACATGGCTTCTGCCCGCTTTGGCGCAAAGCGACGATCTGTTGTTCGATATCACCATCGACGATCAGGATCATTCCGCCAGATGGCTGCGCTCTGGCGATGTGGCTGCCGCGATTACCAGCCGCGCAGATCCCGTTCAGGGATGCGATTGCACGCCGTTGGGTGTCTTGCCCTATGTCGCCACAGCCAGCCCGGATTTCATGGCACGCCACTTTGCAGATGGCGTCGATGCCACCAGCTTGGCGGCGGCCCCTGCCCTGACATTCAATGCGATGGACGCGCTGCAACGCCGATGGGTCGAAAAGGTGACAGGTCAGCGCGTTGCCCTACCAACCCATCATCTGGCCAGTTCGCATGGCTTTGTTGAGGCCTGTCTTTTGGGGATGGGATGGGGACTAAATCCGACACCTCTGGTCCAAGACCATCTGGATACCGGCCGTTTGGTAGCGCTGGCCAATGCCCCGTTTTCGACGCCGCTTTATTGGCAAGTCAGCCGACTTTTGGGCGATGCGCTTAGCCCGTTGACCAAACACATCAAAGAAAAAGCCGCCAGAACTCTGACGGCTTTCTAAAAAATATGGAGTGGCTTTTATTCCGCCCCAAGCTGCTCCATCACATCATCGCTGGCTTCAAAGTTGGCAGTGACAGTTTGAACGTCATCGTCATCTTCCAGCGCTTCGATCAGCTTCATCAGCTTGGTCATGCCTTCAAGGTCCAGCTCGGTCGTTGTTGTGGGCTTCCACACCAGTTTGGTGCTGTCGGACTCGCCCAATTCCGCCTCAAGAGCCGTTGAGACGGCGTGCAAATCCGTGTCTGCGCAATAGATCACGTGGCCGTCCTCGTCGCTTTCGACGTCCTCGGCACCCGCCTCGATTGCGGCCATCATAACTGTGTCGGCATCGCCCACAGATGCAGGGTAGCTGACCTGTCCTTTACGGTCGAACATAAAGCCGACACTGCCTGTTTCACCAAGGTTGCCACCGTTTTTTGAAAACGTCGAACGCACGGTGCTGGCGGTGCGGTTCTTGTTGTCTGTCATCGTCTCAACAATCACGGCCACACCGTTGGGCCCATATCCTTCATAGCGAATTTCGTCGTAGTTCTCCGCGTCACCACCTTGCGATTTCTTGATCGCGCGTTCGATCACATCCTTGGGCACCGATTGCGATTTGGCCTCTTTCACAGCCAGACGCAGACGGGGGTTTTTCTCGGGATCGGGGTCACCCATTTTCGCAGCAACGGTAATTTCCTTTGCCAGTTTGGAAAACAGCTTTGAGCGCAGCTTGTCCTGACGCCCTTTGCGGTGTTGAATATTTGCCCATTTTGAGTGGCCAGCCATGGTCCATCCCCATCGTTATCATTCGGTTGACCGCCTTATAGCCTTGGCACTTTGCGGGTTGCAATGGCGCGCCGCTTCCTTTCCCATACCCGCAGGGAGAGACGATGATGACCAGTGACCAGATTATCCTTTTTTCGCTCTTTGGCGGCGTGTTTGCCATGCTGCTGTGGGGGCGCTTTCGTTATGATCTGGTGGCCTTCGCCGCGTTGATGATTGGTGTTGTCCTTGGTGTTGTTCCGACCAAGGACGCCTTTAGCGGATTTGGCCATCCCGCCACGCTTGTTGTGGCCTTGGTGCTGGTTGTGTCGGCAGGGCTGGTTCGCTCTGGCGCGGTCTATCTAATCACACGCACGCTGGTGGACAGCAGCCGCTCTTTGGGCGCGCACATTGCGCTGATGGGCGGGATTGGCGGTGTGCTGTCGGCCTTTATGAACAACGTGGCAGCCCTGGCTTTGCTGATGCCGGTCGACATTCAAACGGCCCGAAAAGCAGGGCGCGGCGTAGGGTTGTCACTTATGCCTTTGTCATTTTGCACCATTTTGGGCGGCATGGTCACACTGATCGGCACGCCCCCCAACATCATTATTGCAACCATCCGCGAAGAAAGCCTTGGCGCACCATTCAAGATGTTCGACTTTGCCCCCGTCGGCGGGATCACCGCGCTGGCAGGGCTTGCTTTTGTGGCCCTTGTGGGGTGGCGATTTATCCCGCAGCGCAACGTCCAAGACCACGCACTTTCCGAAGATTTCGCCAGCTATCTTGCAGAATTGACGGTGCCAGAGGGCTCGAAATTCATTGATCAAACCCTTACCGATCTTGAAGAGCTGGCTGAAAAAAACGATGTGGCCCTGATTGGCTTGATCCGCGATGGCAAAAGGTTGCGCGGCTTGGCCCGCAACCGCGCGTTGCGCGCAGGCGATGCACTGGTCATTGAGGCAACCCCCGATGCCTTGGATGAATTTCGCGCGGCCCTATCGCTCGATTTTGCGGATGAAAAGCGCGAAGAATTGCTGCGTGCGGATGGCGCGGGCCTGAATGTGATTGAAGTTGTCGTCGCCGAAAACTCCCGCTTGAACGGACGGACAGCGCAGTCGGTGGGGCTTGCATGGCGGCGCCGCACGGTTCTGATGGGCATCAGCCGCGAAGGCAAAGCCATTACCAGCCAGATCCGCAAAACCCCCTTGCGGGCAGGCGATATCCTGCTGTTGCTGGTGCCCGAAGGGACCGAAGCAGATGTCACCGATTGGCTTGGATGTCTGCCACTGGCCGACCGCGGCTTGGCCGTGACAAAGGACGAAAAGGTCTGGATCGCCATTGGCCTGTTTGCTGCCGCAGTTGTCGCGGCGTCGCTTGGATGGGTCTACCTTCCCATCGCGCTTGGCATCGTGGTCGTCGGTTTTGTGCTTTTGAAAATTATTCCGATTACGGAAGTGTATGACCACATCGAATGGCCCGTTGTGGTGCTGCTTGGGTCCATGATCCCGTTGGGGGCCGCACTTGAAACAAGCGGCGGGACGCAGTTGATCGCAGGCTCCCTTTTGACATTGACCGAAGGGCTGCCCGCTTGGGCGATTTTGACCGTTCTGATGGTCGTCACGATGACCTTGTCCGATGTGCTGAACAACACCGCCACCACCATTGTCGCCGCACCCATTGGCATTCAGATGGCGCAATCGCTTGGCGTCAGCCCTGATCCCTTTTTAATGGCCGTGGCGATTGCAGCCTCGGCCGCCTTCCTGACCCCGATTGGTCACAAGAATAATACGCTGATCCTTGGCCCCGGCGGCTATGGGTTTGGGGACTACTGGCGCATGGGGCTGCCGCTTGAGATCATCGTGGTGGGTGTTTCTATCCCCGCCATCTTGGTGTTCTGGCCGCTCTAAAACGACCAGATGAGCGGGATAACCGCCGAGGCCAGTATGCCGACCGACAAATTAAGCGGGATCCCGACCCGCATGAAATCGGTGAAGGAATAACCGCCTGGTCCGTACACCAGCATGTTGGTCTGATAGCCGATCGGCGTTGCGAAACTTGCACTGGCTGCGACCATCACGGCGACCACCAAAGGACGCGGATCAATCCCAAGCTGCGCGGCCACGCCAATCGCGATGGGCGTCACAACCACAGCCACCGCATTGTTGCTGACCAGTTCGGTCAGCACCGACGTGATCAGATAGATGACCCAGACCAACAGGAATGGGGGCAGCACACGCAAAACAGGTTCCACCGCGCCAACGATCAGCGCAACCGCACCCGACGCATCCAGCGCCGCACCAATTGCCAGCATCGAGAAAATCAACGCCAGCAAACGCCCATCGACAAAACCAAAGGCCTCTTCTGCATCGATGCACCGCGTGACCAGAACCAAGGCCACTGCAAGGATTGCCAGAAGGAAAATGGGCGCAACGCCAAAGCCTGCAAGTGCAACGATCCCCACAAGGGCCGCAATCGCGATAGGCGCATGACGGCGGCGCAGCGCACGTTCTGTCGGTTGGCTGACATCCACCAGATCCATTTCGCTGGCCAGTCTTTGGATATCTGCCGGTGCCCCTTCGATCAAAAGCGTGTCACCCACCCGCACGACCAGATCATCCAACTGGCGCCCGATGTTCTGATTTCGCCGATGCACCGCCAACGGATAGACGCCATAGCGCCGTCGCAGACGCATTGCGCCAAGCGAACGGCCCACCATTTTGCACCCCGGAGTGATCAGCACCTCGACGGTAGAGGTTTCAACGGACGAAAGTTTATCCACCGTTGTCACCTCGCGGCTGGCCTGCAGGCCCAACAGCTCGGACATTTCGGTGCGCAAAACCACGCGGTCCCCGCCTTGCAATTCGACACTTGGCAGATCGCGGCGCAGCGATGCGTCACCGCGCAGCACATCGATCAACCGCACGCCTTCGCGTTTGAACAAATCAACATTGACCACCTTTTGCCCAATGAGGTTTGACCCTTCGGGCAAGGCAACTTCGGTAAAGAATTTCATCTTTGACCGGTCACTCAGCATCCCCGCCATTGAGTCGCGATCAGGCAAAAGTGCGGGCGCAATCACGCCCAGATAGACCATGCCCCAGATGACCAGAATAATGCCCAGAGGGGTGACCTCAAAAATGCTAAAGGGCTCCAAGCCTTGCTCGCGCGCCACACCGTCAACCAACAGGTTCGTGGACGTGCCGATCAGCGTCAGCGTGCCGCCCAGAACCGCCGCATAACTCAGCGGGATCAGTAGTTTGGAAGGCTTCGTGCCAAGCTTTTTGGCCAATTGGATAAACACAGGGATCATCACAACAACCACAGGCGTATTTGATACAAACGCACTCGCAATCACGACAAAGGCGATAAGAGCCGCAACAGCCATGCGCGGGTTACTATCAACGTTCTTTTCGGCATATTGCGTAAAGGCCGCCAACGCGCCCGTGCGCACCAAAGCCCCCATCACGATAAACATTGCCGCAATCGTCCAGGGTGCGGGGTTGGACAAAACCGCCAGCGCATTGTCATAGGGCAGAACACCCAGGATCAGCATAAGCGCAACGCCCAAAATGGCGGTCACTTCCGTTGGAAACGTCTCGCGCACAAACAGCACGAACATCATGATCACCACGGTCAGTGTCAAAACCGCCTGGCCCGTTTGCGAAAAGTCGAAAAGATAGGTCATGAGCGCTCGTATTTGCGTGGCTGCACCAAAAACAACCCAGTGAACATTAGGCCCAAGGCCGCCCAGATGTAAGGGCTATATGCCTCCGACAACAGCAATATCGCCCAAACTATTCCAAAGCCCGTGACCAGATAGCTGACCTGCACCGCAAAGACCGCCCCCGCACGTCCCACCAACCAGACATAGCCCGTGTAGGCAAAGGCGTGCAGCACGGCACTGGCGACCAATCCACCGTCCGGTGCACCATAGGGCGGACGCGGATCAATCCACTGCCCTGTTGCTAAAGTCAGAAAAAGCGCAAGAACCGCACCGATGGACGATGCCCCGAACAGCACCTGAACTGCATCCAACCCGTGCGTTCCCCACTTGGAAACGATGTTGCCTTCGCTGGCGTAAAAGATCGGGGCGACCAATGCCACCATGACCCACCCCACCATCGCAGGATCTGGCAAACTGGCCTTGGGCAAGGCGATCAAAGCCACGCCCACCAAACCAAGCGACAAGCCGATCAACCGCACCCCCGAAAACCGCTCTAGCCCCAAAACCAAAGCAATCGGAAAGGCCAGCATCGGAACCAATGACAGGACAATCGACATAACACCTGACGGCAAATGCGCCGCGGCCTGATAACTGGCCGAATTCGGCAAAACCGTGCCGATCAATGCAATCATCGTCAAAAATGCCAACCGTGATCGCGTCAGCTTGAACCACGCGCCGCGCATCCAGGTTACAGTGCCCAAAAGCACAGCGCCGATCACCATCTGCCAAAAGATCAGCCCGAAATGCTGATACCCCTCTGACACAGCAACCTTTGCCATAGGCTGCGTCATGCCCCATGCGGCGCCAATCGCAATCAGCGCGGCCAGCAAGACCCATCGCTGCCTCATCGGGCCAAGGTCCACATCTTCTTTTGTTTCCAAATATCCGCGCCGCAGGCTCCTGCCTGTGCCAGCATCACATCGGTCCGCATTGTGCCAGCCGCCCGCCTTGCCGCACCATTTCGACACGCACAGCCTTGCCGGTTGCATCATCGGTTTCCACAAACAGCCCGGACAAGGTGGCATCGCCCTTGGCTGGCACGAAACGTCCTTTGCCCATGCCTGTCACAAAGCGACGCATCGGCTCTGCAGTTTCCATCCCGATAACCGAGTTATAATCGCCGCACATGCCCGCATCCGCTTGAAACGCGGTGCCTTTGGGCAAAATCTGCGCATCAGCTGTCGGGATATGGGTGTGCGTGCCGACAACCATGCTTGCACGGCCATCGCAAAAATGGCCCATACCCATTTTTTCCGAGGTCGCCTCGCAGTGCACATCCACCAAAATTGCATGAACCTGCCCCCCAAGCGGGTGGCGCGTCAACACAGCATCCACGGCGGAAAACGGATCGTCAAAGGCGCGTTTCATAAACACCTGCCCCAATACCTGCATCACCATAATGCGCTTGCCGCGGGCCGTTTCAAAGACCCGCACACCCCGACCAGGCGCTTGTTTGGCAAAGTTCAGCGGACGAATGATCCGCGTTTCGCTTTCCGCAAACTGGAGCATATCGCGCTGGTCAAAGGCATGATCACCAAGGGTCAGGCAATCCACACCTGCGCCAAGCAATAGCCTGGCATGATCTGCAGACAGCCCTGCGCCATTGGTCGCGTTCTCGCCATTGACGACCACAAAATCAAGCGCCCAGTCCTCACGCAGTTTTGGCAAACGCGATACGATTGCGTCGCGACCTGCGCGCCCAACAACATCGCCCAGAAACAAAATTTTCATCGCGCCACCTCAATTATGTCTGCGTCTGTCACGATCAGATCAAGCGGTTGGTCCGTAGGTTCAAGCGGCACCGCATCAAGGCACTGTGCACCATAAGCAAAGCCGATGGCCAATGTTGCTTTGCGCGCACGCAGCATTTCTAACGTGCGGTCATAAAACCCGCCACCATAGCCCAACCGCCCGCCACGGCGATCAAATGCCACCAGCGGAACGATGACAACTTCTGGCACAATCGTGTCACCTTTTGCAGGCACCAGCGCTTTGAACGGGCCTTCCACCATTTCCGCATCTGGTGTCCATGCGCGAAAGCCGAGCGGCTGGTCCTTGCCCTCAATAACCGGAAGGCAGACAGGACCATGCGCTGCGGCCTCTTCCAAAGCAGGGCGCGGGTCAATCTCTGTGTTGATGGGCCAATATCCCGCAAGCGGCACACCGCGATATCCCGCAAGAACCGAACTCAGCAGCCCCGCGCCCGCGCCATGATCGGCGGCATGCGCCGCCTTGCGCGCCGCAAAGGCCTTGGCCCGCGCGTCGGACTTCACATTTTGCAGGCTCACAACAACATCACCCCTGCCAAACCAAGGAAGGCAAAAAAACCGACAACATCTGTGACCGTGGTAACAAACGCCCCAGAGGCCAGCGCAGGGTCCACGCCCATTTTTTCCAAGATAACAGGCACCACCGTGCCAGCCAGTCCCGCCACCACCAGGTTGACCACCATGGCAACACCGATCACCACGCCCAATATCGGCGTGCCAAACCAGATCACGCCGACAATCCCCATCACAACGGCAAAGATCAGACCATTGACCAGCCCCACAAGCACCTCGCGTCGGATCACACGCCAGACGTTGCTGCCCGTCAGGTCTTTGGTGGCAATGGCACGTACCGCAACCGTCAATGATTGCGTCCCCGCGTTTCCGCCCATACTGGCCACAATCGGCATCAGCACGGCCAAGGCCACAAATTGCGCAATGATCTCTTCAAACTGCGCAATCACCAAAGAGGCCAAAATCGCTGTCACCAAATTAACGGCCAGCCACGGGAAACGGCGCTTTGTTGTCTCGATCACCTTATCGGTCAACGATCCTTCGCCCACACCCGCAAGACGCAGGATGTCTTCTTCATGCTCATCATCCAATACGGCCATCGCGTCGTCGATCGTGATGACGCCGACCAGACGGTCATCCGCATCCACAACGGGTGCAGAAATCAGGTGATATTGATTAAAGGCATAAGCCACATCTTCTTCGTCCTGATCCACGCGGAAGGTGCGAAAACTGTCTTCGGTCAAATCGGTCAGGGGCACATTGCGCCGCGCGCCAAGCAGTTTGCCAAGGGTGATATACCCCACAGGCTTCAGACGCGGATCCACCAGCACCATATGGTAAAACTGTTCTGGCAGCGTCTCTTCAGAGCGCAGGAAATCAATCGCGGCCCCTACTGTCCAATGCTCTGGCGCCATGACAACTTCGCGCTGCATCAAGCGCCCTGCAGATTCCTCGGGGTAGCTCAGCGATTGTTCAACGGCCACGCGGTCCGCATCATCCAGCGCATCCAGAACCGCGTCTTGCTGTGCGTCGTCCAGATCTTCAATCAGATCAACGACATCATCACTTTCCAGATCACGGACCGCATCGGCCAGCTCTTGTGGGTCAAGCGCGTCGATAACCTCTTCGCGCAGGCTTTCTTCAAGCTCTGACAGAATATCGCCGTCAACACCGCCCTTCCAGATCGCCAACAGGCGACTGCGTTCGCCTTCGCCGATCTGCTCAAGATAGTCGGCCACATCGGCGGGGTGCAGCGGATCAAGCAGCGCATCGACGGCTTCGGGATTGCCGGCTTCCACTGCCGAACGGATGGCAAAGGCCATACGCGGATCAAGTGTGTAGCCGCTGGCGTCGCCGCCTTTTTCCTGTTCCGGTCTGTCGCTCATCATGCCCCCGTTTGATGGGCAATGTAGCCCTGCCGCGCGGCAGACAACAGAGCAAACACGCATTGTAGAGCGCAGTTTTCCCGCCTAACCTGCCGACATGACCGAAACTGTGCTTCTTGGCCAAATTCTACGCTTTACCGGCGATCCATTTAAGGGTGACCCAGTTGATGCAACCCGCATCGAAAGCGCAGGTGCCGTCGTCATTGACCATGGCAAAATCGTGCAAACAGGCCCTGCCGCGGACATGCAGGCGCAGTACCCAAATGCCACTGTGATCAATCATGGTGACGATCTTTTATTGGCGGGATTTGTGGACGCCCATGTGCATTATCCGCAGACGCGCATCATTGCCTCTTGGGGCAAGCGTCTGATCGATTGGCTTAACAGCTACACGTTTCCCGAAGAAATCAGGCTGGCTGACCCCGCCTATGCCCGCGCGATTGCCAGCGATTATCTGGACCTTGCACTCGCCCACGGCACGACCACGGTGTGCAGCTTTTGCACCAGTGCGCCCACATCCGTCACCGCGTTTTTCGAAGCCGCCGCCAGCCGCAACATGGCGGTTGTGGCGGGCAAAACCTGTATGGACCGAAACGCCCCCGATGCGCTAACCGATACGCCGCAACGCGCCTACGATGAAAGCAAAACGCTGCTGGACCGCTGGCATGGGGCGGGGCGCGCACGCTATGCGATTACGCCGCGATTCTCCCCCACCTCAAGCCGCGAGCAACTGGAGGCGTTGGGCGCGCTTTGGGCCGAACGGCCTGAATGTCTGATGCAGACCCACCTGTCTGAACAAGTGGATGAGGTCGCTTGGGTCCGCACCCTTTTCCCGCAGGCCCACGACTACCTTGATACCTATGAACACGCAGGGCTTTTGGGGCAGCGGGGGCTCTATGGGCACGCCATTCATCTGGCACCACGTGAAATTGACAGACTGTCAGAGGTTGGCGCGGCCCTTGTGCATTGCCCCACTTCAAACACCTTTATCGGCTCGGGGTTGTTTGAGATGGCCAAACTGAAGGCGCGTCATATCTCTGTCGGATTGGCCACGGACACAGGGGGTGGTTCCAGTTTTTCGATGCTGCGCACGATGGCCGCCGCTTATGAGATCGGACAGTTGTGCGGCACGCCCCTGCATGCAGCACAGCTGCTTTATCTGGCGACCGAAGGATCTGCGCGCGCGCTTCATATGCACCACGATGTGGGCACGCTGGCCGAAGGATCGGCCGCGGATATCTGCGTGCTTGATCTGAGGAGCACGCCCGCCATCAGCCAAAGGGCACACCGCGCACAGGGCTTTTGGGACGCGGTGTTTCCCACGTTGATGATGGGCGATGACCGCGCGGTGCGTCAGGTTTATATCGCGGGACGTGCCGTCCTTTAGGCAATCCTAGCAGGGTTTGGCCGCCAGATAGACCCATTTGTCACCCACAGACGCGATGCCGTATTCCGTCACGCGCGTGTTCAAGAACACTTTGCGGTGGGCCGAAGAGGTCAGCCACGCTTCAAACACAGCCGCTTCTGATGGAAACTTTTCGGCGATGTTTTCGCCCGTCGAACATGCCTTGTAGCCTTGCCTTTTGATACGGTCACGCATAGTGCGCCCGCGCCGATCTGTGTGCGACAGATAGCTGTTTTCAAACATATCTTTGGCATGCAACTCGGCCGCTTTGTCCAATTTGGCATTGCGCACCAATGCCTTGCGCCCGTTTTGTGCGCGGTAGGCATTCAGCCGCGATCCGAATTGCCCTGTGGCCTTGGAGACCTGCGCAAAGGTCTCTCCATCCACCGCGACAAGCTCGTCAGGTATGTTCGAGGTCGAGATTGGAATGCAGCCTGCACTGGCACAGATCGCCAACACGGCAGCAAGTTTGGGTAGACGAAATTGCGAAATAGAAAAAGACATGACAACTCTCTGAAACTGGTAGGTGGCAAAGGCTAGCACAGCCAGCCTATGCCGTCATCCGTCCCTTTGGATTTAACAAGGACGCGCAAAGACAAGCACATGAAAATCACCCGCGCGCGCGAACCCATAATGTTGCATGCGTTTGTTCAGGTTGTTTTTGCGGTGACCGCTTGACGCCATCCAGCCCTGAAAAACGGCAGCATCATTGGGCCAGCCTTGGGCAACATTTTCAGAGACCAGACGCGCACAATACCCCGCGCGCTTCACACGCCGCATGACCGTAGAGCCGTCGCTTCCACGGTGGCTCAACACCCCGCGGCGCTGCATATCAGCCGCATGGCGCGCCGCCACTTGGTTCAGAACACTCACGCGACGCACCGGTGCCGCGCCTTTTTGCGCACGCGCCGAATTCAAAAGACTGCCCAGATCACCGCTTAGGTTTTCCAGCTGTTCCAGCTCGGCCCCGCTGAGGGTTGTGGTCTTTGTGCTGGCTTGGGCGGTCGGCGCCAAGGCCATCCCCAAGGCAAGTGTCATCGCGCCGATGGCAAATTTGATATGCATTTTGGCCTCCCGTTTTTTTGGCAGAAATATTCGAGACAGGCACTTGGTCGCGTAAAACAGTGTCTGGAATATGGCCAAATCAGAGCAATTTGCGCAACCGCTCAACAGATTTGATGGAAGTTTTCGTCAATTTTTCGCCGTCGACCGAGAAAATCCGCCGATCCCGCACCACTTGACGCCCCTCAACCCAAAGGTCTTTGACCTGATCTGGTCCGGCCAACACCAGCGCCGCCGTATCCCAAGATCCCGCGCTGTCGAACCCGCGGGTATCCCACACTGCAATGTCGGCCCGTTTGCCCACCACCAACTGGCCGATATCAGGACGGTTCAACACCTGCGCGCCACCGCGTGTGGCCAAACGCAGCGCCTCGCGGGCGGACATCGCATCGGCGCCGTTCGACACCCGTTGCAGCAACATCGCCTGGCGTGTTTCGGCCATCAGATTGGCGCGATCGTTGCTGGCAGACCCGTCCACACCAAGGCCCACAGGCACGCCCGCATCGACCATCGCGCGCACAGGTGCAATGCCCGATCCCAAGCGGCAGTTCGAGCAAGGGCAATGCGCCACACCCGTTTTTGTGGCGGCAAACAAATCAATCTCGGCCCCGTCCAGCTTTACGCAATGGGCGTGCCAGACATCGTCCCCGATCCAGCCCAAATCCTGCGCATATTGCCCCGGGCGGCAGCCGAATTTTTCGAGGCTATAGGCGATGTCTTCGTCATTTTCAGCCAAATGGGTGTGCAGCATGACCCCCTTATCGCGGGCCAGAAGAGCCGCATCGCGCATCAGGTCTCGACTGACGGAAAACGGCGAACAGGGCGCGACACCCACACGGCACATGGACCCTTCGCTTGGATCGTGGAACGCATCAATCACACGGATGCAGTCGTCCAGAATATCTGCCTCGCGCTCGACCAAATTGTCAGGGGGCAAGCCGCCGTCACTTTCGCCGATCGACATGGATCCGCGCGTTGGGTGAAAGCGCAGCCCGACTTCGGCGGCAGCCTGGATGGTATCCTCCAGTCGCGCGCCATTGGGATACAGATAAAGGTGGTCAGAGCTGGTGGAACAGCCTGACAACGCCAACTCGCACAACCCAAGTTGCGCCGACAGATGAAAATCCTCAGGCGTGAAGTGGGACCAAATCGGATAAAGCGTCTGCAACCAGCCAAACAAAAGCGCATCCTGCCCGCCGGTGACTGCCTTGGTCAGTGTCTGATACAAATGATGATGCGTATTGACCAATCCAGGTGTCACCACACACCCGCTAACATCCTGCACCTGCGCGTTATCTTGCGCCAAGTCATTGCCAATTTCGGCAATCACACCACCGCGCATGCGCAAATCCACGCCCGCAAGTTCCGTATCGGCGTCATCCATCGTCAAAAGATGCGCGGCATTGCGCAAAAGAATGTCGGTCACGTGGCATCCCCACCAAGCACAGCAAGGGCTGCGGCGTGTAACTGGGCTGTCGCGGCTGCAAGCACCTGTCCGCCTTCATGCGCGGGGCCGCCACTCCAATTCGTGACAATTCCGCCCGCCGCTTGCACAACTGCAATGGGCGCGGCGATGTCATAGGCGTTCAAACCCGCTTCGACCACCAAATCAACCTGTCCCGCCGCCACAAGCGCATAACCGTAGCAATCCATTCCGTAGCGGGTTAGTTGTGTTTGTCTGGCCAAGGCGTGAAAGGCCTGTGCTTCCTCGGGGCGGCCCACTTCGGGAAATGTCGTCAGAATGGTGGCCTGATCCAGCGCCGTCGTGTCGCGCGTCTGCAAATCCATCGTCCCATGTGGCCCCGTCAATTTGGAGATACCCAAACCGCCCTCGAACCGCTCGCCAATATAAGGTTGATCAATGATGCCGTAAATTGGCCCATGCGCGTCCTGAACGGCGATCAATACACCCCATGTGGGGGTGCCGCTGATAAATCCACGCGTGCCATCAATGGGGTCCAACACCCATGTCAGTCCCGATGTGCCCGCCGCCGCGCCATATTCCTCGCCCAAAATACCATCATCCGGGCGGCGCGCGGCCAAGACATCGCGCATCGCGCGCTCTGCGGCGCGATCTGCTTCGGTGACAGGATCGAAATCTGCTGGCGCTTTGTTATCGGTGGTCAGGGTCTTGTTGCGAAAAAACGGCAAGATCACCTGCCGCGCGGCATCGGCCATTTCATGCGCGACCGCGATCAGAACATCGTTCGAAGCTGTTGTCATCAAAGCCACCTTACCATCAAACAGAAATGAAAAAGGGCGCAAGCTGCGCCCCTTTTGCGGTAACGATCCGACATTAACTTGGCAAGTGCTGCAAAAAAACGCTTAGGCCGCGTCGCTTAGCACGCGGGCCAAATCAAACAGCTTACGCCGCTGGTTTTCGGGAATGGCATAATAGGTGCGCACCAATTCCAACGCTTCTTTGTCCGCCAAAATGTCGAGGGCCTTGTTGTCTTGGTCATCCGACGCGTCCGCGCCTTCAAAGAAAAAGCTGACCGACACGCCAAGCGCCTCTGAGATGTCCCAAAGCCGTGACGCAGACACGCGATTGGCGCCTGTTTCGTATTTTTGAATTTGCTGGAACTTGATACCCACCTGATCGGCAAGCTGTTGTTGGGTCATGCCAACCATCCACCGACGGTGTCGAATGCGCTTGCCAACGTGAACATCAATTTGGTGCGGCATGATTCTTCTCCTGATTGCGCTCAACCTAACACAGGCAACCTATCCTCAAAATAACGAAAGTTTCACGAAAAATTTTATGTTATCGTTAATATTTCATCAATTAGCTGATTTTACTCATTTTTTATGTTTTCGTATCGTAAAAATATAACTCGCCCTATAGGCGAATATTGGCCAATCGCAATATTTTTGCGCGACTTCCTTAACGTCAACGCCCCGTTTCCGTAGGGTCCAAAATGGCAGGACATGACATGCAAAACCCCTGCGCGCGATTGCACGCCCCGTTCCCCTCCCTCATTCTATGTATCAAACAGCGGCGATTCCTGCCGCCCTGACCTCCAAAGGATACAACCGCATGCGCGCCTTCCAAGTGACCGAACTGAATGCCCCCCCCAAATTGCTGGATCTGGCGGCACCTGCCTGCGGCGCGGGCGAAGTGCGTATCAAAGTTGCAACCTGCGGGCTGAATTTCGGTGACCTTTTGATGATCACGGGCGCCTATCAGGAACGTCCCGCGCTTCCGTTTACCTTAGGGATGGAGATCGCAGGCACGGTGGACGCCATCGGCGAAGATGTCAGTGGGGTTTCAATCGGTCAACGCGTTGTGGGGTTTGGCGGACACGGCGGTCTTGCCGACTATTGCACCCTGCCCGCAAATCGTTGCGTCGCGTTGCCTGACACAATGGATGATATCACCGCCGCGGCCTTTCAGGTGGCCTATGGCACCAGCCATCTGGCCCTGACCCACCGCGCCCGCCTGATGGAAGGCGAAACACTGCTGGTTCTGGGCGCGGCAGGTGGTGTGGGCCTGACAGCTGTGGAAATCGGTGTGCAACTCGGGGCCACCGTGATCGCCTGCGCACGCGGGGCCGATAAATTGGCAGTCTGCAAAGCGGCAGGCGCACATCACACAATAGACAGCGACACCCAAGATCTTACCGCCGAGGTCAAGGCATTGGGCGGCGCGGACGTCGTCTATGACCCCGTTGGCGGCGCGCTGTTCACAGCCGCCCTTAAAGCCACCAATCGCGGCGGGCGTGTGCTTGTGATCGGCTTTGCAAGCGGCGATGTGCCGCCTGTGCCTGCAAATATCCTACTCGTAAAAAACATCGACCTCATCGGCTTTTACTGGGGCGGCTATCTTGCCCTTGATCCCAAGCCTCTGACGGACAGTCTTGCAACCCTTATGGACTGGCACGGTCAGGGACGCCTTAAGCCCCACGTCAGCCACACACTCCCGCTTGAACAGGCCGCAGAAGGCCTTGATCTGCTCAAATCGCGCAAATCGACAGGCAAGGTCGTCATCACGATTTAAGCGATCGTTTTCAACGAAACCTCGCCTTGGTAGGCGCGGCGCAACAACATGCGCAACGCCCCCGCCACCGCATCTTCGGTGTCCGAGGTATAAAGAATGATCTGCGTGGTCCCCGGATCAGGCAACACGCCTTTATGGTCCAAAGGTATCGTTTGCTTGGGATAATGGCCCACAATGCCTGCATTGACAGCAAGATCAGCGCTCACCACAGCCTCAACCGCGTTATCCAGATCGGATTCAACCACCATATCCCACGCAATATCAGCACCATCCAAAGCCCGCAAAACGCCCGAACGAAAAATACAGTTGGTGCAAAACGCAACGGGAAGCGGGTTTTGACGCCATGCGTTGCCGTCCCGTGCGCCGATCCAGACCAATGGCAGCTCCACCAGAACTTCGCCACCATCACCTGCTTTGCTCTCGGTTGTGACGATCACATCCACCTCACCGCGGCTGAACATCTCGCGCAACCGCCGTGTCGGCTGGCTGATCAGCTGTAGGCGCATCCGTGGAAATTCCGCCGCAAATTGGCGCAATACCTGCGGCACATAAGGGTGTATAATGTCGTGCGGCACACCCAGACGGATTTCGCCTTCATAAACCTCACTTGTCAGCTTGCTGTAAATTTCGTCGTTCAGGGCAATCATACGGCGCGCATAGCCCAACAACTGCTCACCCTGCGCGGTCAGCGCGACAGTCCGGTTCGCGCGATCAAACAAGCGCACATCCATACTTTCTTCCAAACGCTTTAACTGCATTGAAACGGCCGATTGCGTCAGGTTCAAAAAGCCGGCGGCTTTTGTAACACCACCTGTATTGGCCACCGCCACGAAGGACCGCAGTGCAGTAATATCCAGATTGCGCGCCATTTTGCCCCCATATCACGTATCGTGATGCAATTTATAAAAAACATTCGTTTTCAAAATATATCTCGGATCACATATATCATCAACAAGAATGATAATTCCGAAACATATCACCGATGGAGATACGGATGACCACGTTCTCAACCAACATGATCCCCGCCCGCCCTGCACCACGTGCAGGTTTTTCGATCACCCGCGCATTTGATGCCTACCGCAGCCGCCGCGCATTGGCCGCGCTCACCGCCGAACAACTTGCTGATGTGGGCCTCACACGCCAAGACGCTTTGACAGAAGCCGCGCGTCCGGTTTGGGACGTGCCAACAAACTGGCGCAGCTAATCCCGATACTTTCGGTCAAGAAACACACCGGGTCTGACCGAAAAGCCTTGAAAAGCTGCCCCCAGATGCCAATATCAGACGCAATCGCGGCGGTATAAATGGAAAACGCTGCCGCGGCGTCAGGGAAACGTCACCTTTTGGAGGTAGCCAGATGGCACAATTCGATACGGTTCGGACGGGCGCAGGTATTCGCTCTGCCGAGATTGATGAGGGCCTACGCGCCCACATGAACAAGGTCTACGGCACAATGTCCGTAGGCATGCTGATCACATTTGCGGTCGCATGGGCCGTGGGCACATCGCCTGCACTGCTCAGCGTGTTCCGTGATCCGGTAACACTCAGCCCCAATATCCTGGGCTGGATCATCATGTTCGCACCATTGGCCATGGTCTTTGGCTTTGGCGCCATGATCAACCGCTTTTCGGCTGCAGCCGCGCAACTGTTCTTCTATGCATTCGCCGCCGTAATGGGCCTGTCGATGGCCTGGATCTTCGTGGCCTTCACGGGTCTCAGCATCGCGCAGGTGTTTCTTGTGACATCCATCGCATTCGCGGGTCTGTCGCTGTGGGGCTACACCACCAAGAAGGACATCAGCGGTTGGGGGTCGTTCCTGATCATGGGTGTGATCGGTATTCTGGTCGCCATGATCATCAACATCTTCCTGCAATCGCCAGCAATCATGTTCGCTGTGTCGATCCTGGGTGTGCTGATCTTTGCAGGCCTGACAGCTTACGACACACAAAAGATCAAGACCGAGTATCTGGCCCACGCCCATGCCGCTGACAGCGAATGGTTGGGCAAAGCGGCCATCATGGGCGCGCTTAACCTTTACTTGGACTTCATCAACATGTTCATGTTCTTGCTGCAACTGCTTGGCAACCGCGAGTAATCTGCACAGCAAACCACAACAAAAAAGGGCCAGTCACGCGACTGGCCCTTTTCTTTTGATCGACCGGCGGGTTACTGGCCCAGACCCAAATCCTCAATCGGCTCAACAGGCACCAATTCAATCGGTTGGTCTGCGGGTGTTGTGCCGCGCCGCAAAATCGTGCGTCGTTCGGTCTGAATAATATAGGGCTGACCAGCAGGAGCGCCGTTCGTCAGATCCCCGTTATTTCCGTAAAACCCCACGCCTTGTGGCAGGTAGGCCGCGGCTGGCCCTTCCCATACGGCGCTGTCATCACAGGCCGCCAGCCCAAGGGTCGCAACCCCGATAAGAGCATATGTTGCTGTACGCATCGCCGATTCCCCCTGATGACGGTCATTGTGCTACATTTAGACAGGTTCGCGGGGAATTCACAACATTTGCTGCATTTCAACGGATGGAAATACCACGCCACCCTTTAGCGTCACATCTTTCGGCCCAAGCACGTCAAAGCCCATCGCCGTGTAAAACGGCACCGCGGTCAGTGTGGACCAGCACATCATGCGCCGCACCCCACCCGCACGGGCCTGCGCCAGAATATGCCCCATCAAGGCCCGCCCGACACCGCGCCGCACATGGCGGTCGTCTGTCACCACATGGCGAATGTCGCCCACGGTTGCATCACCCCCCGCAAACCCCGCAGGATCGCCGCGCCGCGTCCAACCACCTGCACCAAACAGCTGATCGCCCTTCTCGACCACGTAAAACGTCCCACAGCTAACCAACTCTGGCCGCGCACGACTGATGATCGGCAACGCAGTCACCATCACAGACGGCGCATAATCCGCCTTCAGCAAACGCGGATAAGCCCGCGCCAAAAGCGCATCCACCCGCGCGATGTCATCCGCCTGCGCAACCCGAACATCCATCATCCATTCCCCCAAAAACAAAAAAGCCACGCAAAACAGCGTGGCTTTCAGCAATTCAAATGAAGCGAAGGCTTACTTGATTTTGCCTTCTTTATATTCGACGTGCTTACGAACCACAGGGTCGTATTTCCGCACGACCATTTTTTCGGTCATGGTGCGGGCATTCTTCTTGGTCACATAGAAGTGGCCAGTGCCTGCGGTCGAATTCAGGCGGATCTTGATGGTGGTTGGCTTCGCCATGGTCTCTCTCCTAAAACGGGCCGCGCCACGCATAAGGGGGCCGCGCCTAAAACTTGAACCTGCCTTCTAGACAGATCACCCCCTGAGTCAACCGCTATTTCCCATGCACCTTACGAATATCGCGCCCCCGCGGGAAGAAATGCGCCAGGCAGGCCGCAGACCCCGAAAAATGATATGCGCGGAGGGTCTGTAAGCCGGATTCTGTCCCGCCCGTTTCACCGGGCTTGGATGATCATTCATCTACGCGCGCTGTTGCCAACGCGCTCTAGCTGCCAACCCGAACCTGCTCGGGCTGAAGGGGCCCTGGGGCATACGCCCCGCGCGGTTCCTATTTGGCATTGCTCCTGGTGGGGCTTGCCGTGCCGTCCTTGTTGCCAAGGCCGCGGTGGGCTCTTACCCCACCGTTTCACCCTTACTTTGCGTGCAAAGCGGTCTGTTTTCTGTGGCGCTGTCCCTTGGATTGCTCCAGCCGGGCGTTACCCGGCACCATTCCTTCATGGAGTCCGGACTTTCCTCTCCGTTGCGACCACCCGAAGGCAGTGACAACGCAGCGATCATCCGACCCTCCGCGCGACCGCTGGCTTAGGCCCCTGCGTCCAGCAGGTCAACGGGGAAGCGTGCTGCCAGATCGGCCATCAAGGCGCGGTCCGTATCATCGAGCGGCCCAACATGGCGCGGCCGAAAGCGTGTGCGAAAGGCTTCGAACACGGCATCACCATCGGGGTGGCTATATCCAAAGCGCGCTGCATCGCGTGCAAAATCCCCCACTGCCCCGTCAGATCGTGGCCAGACGGACAGGTTTTTATCCGCCAGCCGCCCCCAGTCAAACATCGGGCCGGGATCAAACTTGCGATGCGGGGCCATATCGGAATGGCCAATCACGTTTTGCGGCGGAATGGACCATCGCTCCAATATGTCGGCCAACAGCTTTTCCAGCGCGTGCATCTGCGCATCGGGAAAGACATGCGCGCCGTCGTTGTCCAACTCAATCCCGATAGAGCGCGAGTTGATATCATCCGCCCCACCCCATGCGCCTGCACCTGCATGCCACGCGCGGTGCTCTTCATGGACCATCTGAACAGCCTCGCCATCACGCCCGATCAGATAATGGGCGCTGACCTCATATTCAGGGGCGCACAACCGCTCTAACGCAGCGTCCAGACTGTCCATCGCGGTATAATGCAGCACAACCAAAACGGGCCGCAGCCCATCACGGCGCGGCCCAAAATTCGGACTGGGATGCCAGCGCATCTTGGTTATTGGGGGGTAAACGTCGCGGTCGCTTGCGCAGCAGCCCGCGCTTTGCGGAAGGGCGCAGGGTCCCAACCACAGGCAAAACCATCCCCATCGGGATCAAGCGCCTTACGGTCACGGTCTGGACCTCCAAGGCTCAGGAAATCTTCTTGTGCCAGATCAGCCGAAGGATATTGGGCACAGTTTGATTGGTTCTTGCGGGCAAGGTTAAAGCCACGCCGCGTAAAGCGCGACTGACCTACGGAATTGGTCGTGGTCAGCGCATATTGCACGATGTTCGGACGATCCGTGCCTGACCGCGTTGGCAAGGCCGTTGGCGCAACCTGTTGAAACTGCTCTTTCTGTGCGGTGCGGCGGGCGGCGTCCGCTTCGATATCGCGCAGCTCGCTTACCGCATCAAAATCATTTTCGCGGCTGATGCCAGATGCGGCCACAGCTTCGGGCGCGGGGTTGCTTGGGCTGGCCTGCACAGGTGCCGCACCTGAATTTGCGATAGCCGCTTCTGCCGCAGCCGCGATATCGGCAGGATCATTTGATGCAGGTGTGGCAACCGGGGTCGAGATCACAACATCGCCCTGACCTTGAGCCTGAGCCGCCGCAGTGGTTGTCGTTTCGCCCGAAATCACGCCAGCCGGCGGCACAGCGGTGCCTGTCAGTTCGGCTTCGCGCTGCGCCGCACGTTGTTCAAATGCGTCATAGTCGTCAAACCCTACACCTGCCCCGCTGTCGGGAATGGTCGGATCGCAGGCCGCAAGGGCAAGGCTTGCAACGCTCAACATCAAAAACTTTTTCACAGGTTCGCTACCTCAAGACTTTTTTCAGGCCTTACCACCATTTGGCTGGTTTGGCTACAAAACCCGCTGCCTGCTCAAGCGCATAGGCGGAGTTCAGCAACTCGCCTTCTTCCCACGGACGGCCGATCAGTTGCAGACCAAGGGGCAAGCCCTTGGCGTCGGCCCCTGTGGGAATTGAAATCCCGGGCAAGCCTGCAAGGTTTACGGTTACGGTAAACACATCGTTAAGATACATTTGCACAGGATCAAGGTCTTCGCCCAACCCAAAGGCCGCCGACGGCGTCGCAGGCGTCAGGATCGCGTCGATGCCATCGTTGAACACCGTTTCGAAGTCGCGTTTGATCAAGGTGCGGACCTTGCGCGCGCGATTGAAGTAGGCGTCATAAAAGCCTGCGGACAATACATAGGTGCCCACCATGATGCGGCGTTGCACCTCGGGGCCGAACCCTTCGGCGCGGGTCTTTTCATACATCTCGGTGATGCCATCGCCCGCGTCCAGCTTGGCGCGGCGGCCAAAGCGCACGCCGTCATAGCGCGCAAGGTTGCTGGAGGCTTCGGCAGGCGCGATGACGTAATAGGCAGGCAGGGCGTATTTTGTATGCGGCAGGCTGATATCGACGATCTGCGCGCCTGCGTCTTTGAGCATGTCTTGGCCATCTGCCCACAGTTTTTCGATGTCGGCGGGCATGCCATCCATCCGGTATTCCTTTGGAATCCCTATCTTTTTACCGCGAATGTCGCCTGTTAGCATGGCCTCAAAGTTTGGCACGGCCAGATCGGCGCTGGTGCTGTCTTTGGGATCAAAACCGCACATAGCTTCAAGCATGATGGCCGCGTCGCGCACATCTTTTGTCATCGGGCCTGCTTGGTCCAGCGAGGACGCGAAGGCCACGATGCCCCACCGCGAACAGCGCCCGTAGGTTGGCTTGATGCCTGTGATGCCCGTGAAGGCCGCGGGCTGGCGGATTGATCCGCCTGTGTCGGTGCCAGTGGCGGCCAGGCACAGATCGGCGGCCACAGCCGCGGCAGACCCACCCGAGCTGCCGCCCGGCGTCAGGTCGCGGTCATCGACTTTCCAAGGGTTCACGACATTGCCGTAGGTCGAAGTTTCATTCGACGAGCCCATGGCAAATTCATCCATGTTCAGCTTGCCAAGCATCACCGCGCCATTGTCGAACAGTTTGCCCGAAACGGTGCTTTCGTATTCAGGCTTGAACCCGTCCAGAATGGCAGAGGCCGCCTGCGAAGCCACACCCTTGGTGCAGAACAAATCCTTGATCCCCACGGGGACACCGTTCATCGCGGGCGCATCTGCGCCGTTGCGGGCGTCAGCGGCTTTGGCCTGTTCCAGCGCAATCTCGGGGGTGTTGTGGACAAAAGCGTTCAGCTTGCCCGCGCTTTCGATGGCCGTCAGGCAGCTTTCGGTCAGCTCGACCGAGGTGACTTCGCCAGCGCGCAGCTTGTCGCGGGCGTCGGCAATGGTGAGGGTGTTCAGATCAGTCATTATTCCACCACCTTCGGCACGGCAAAGAAGCCCTCGCGGGCGTCTGGAGCATTTTTCAAAACCTGTTCGGGCTGGTCCCCATCTGTCACCACATCATCACGACGATAGAGCCGTTGCGGGGTTACCGATGTCATCGGCTCTACACCGTCCACATCCACCTCGTTCAACTGCTCGATAAAGCCAAGGATGTTGGAAAACTCGGCCGCCAAGGCTGGCAGCGCGTCGTCTTCCACTTTGATACGGGCCAGTTTGGCCACTTTGCGTGCGGTTTCGGTGTCGATCGACATCGCAGACTCCCGTTTGATTTATGCGCGGTTTAGCCCTGTTGAGCGGTGTTGCCAAGCAGGTGTCGCGCGTAAACATGGATCATGTAGCCAAGCATGACACCGTTAAGGATATGCCACCAGAAATGTGTCCCCACGGGGACCATCTGGCACAGCGTGTCATCAAGCGAGCGTAGGGTGATCGAGGCCGACAAAAGCGCGGCCCCCGCCAGCATGCCTTTGGCGGTCCGGGCATTGCTGCGCCACACAAACGGTGCATAAAGAACAAGCAGGATCGGGACGGTCCAGTAAAAGCTGGAGGTCGCAAAGAAAGGGACATCGCGCAAAATGACGATGACGCCTGCCGCGAACGGGAAAAACCCAAGTGTTGAGACATAGGCCACCCAGACAGGCCAGCGCATGAAGTGCAGGTTGACCGCCAAAAGATAGGTCAGAATGAAAAATGCAATGGGCGTGGTGTCGGCAATCGCGGCCCAACGTGTGGCAAGCGTATGAAACAGGAAACTGCCGATCCCGATGGCGTAAAGAAGGATGATCAGGGGCCAGACAAACGGCAGGCCGTGCCGCGCGTAACGGCGCTGCACCACATAAGCGGCGATGATAAACGCCAGATTGGTGACGGCATTGATGGGCTCGCCCCAAAAGGCGAAATCCATACGCTCGCAATAGGCATCAATCTGTTGGGTCAAATCCATAGTGAGAAGCAAAGCGCAAGCCTGCGACGGGCGCAAGACATATTGGGGACAAGCTGTCCCCGCGGGGACATCGTTAAGATTGGGTAAACGCTTTATGCACAAAGGGTTAATGGCTTTCGAAAGCCATTGCGCAAGCCCTTTCGAAAGGGCTTGTCAGCGGCGCGCTGCAAAAAACGCTTTGAGCAATGCTTCACAGGCGTGCGCGCCGATCCCGTCATAGACTTCGGGCAGGTGGTGGCATTGCGCATGGGCAAAGATCCGCGGCCCTTGCGCGATGCCGCCCGATTTGGGATCGCTGGCCCCGTAATAAAGCCGTGCAATCCGTGCGTTGCTGATAGCAGCGGCGCACATCGGGCAGGGTTCCAGCGTGACATAGAGATCACAGCCCATCAAACGCTCGGCCCCCAGAACCACGCAGGCCGCACGGATCGCAACAATTTCGGCGTGGGCGGTTGGATCATTGGTCGCGCGCGTTTCATTGCCTGCCGCCGCGATGATCTGGCCGTCTTTGACAATCACGGCACCCACCGGCACCTCGCCGCGCGCGCCAGCCGCGCGCGCCTGATCCATTGCGGCATCCATATGGGTGGTGAAGCTCATGGTGCCATGCTATGCGCGCGGCATGACTGAAGAAACCCCAAAAGGCGACCGTATCGCCAAGGTCATGGCCCGCGCAGGCGTGGCCAGCCGCCGCGAGGCGGAGCGTATGATCGAGGCAGGCCGGGTGTCTGTGAATGGCAGGGCTATCGATAGCCCTGCGCTGAACGTGACGGATGCCGACAAGATTGTCGTTGATGGCAAACCTGTAGGCCCCGCCGATGTGCCGCGTATCTGGCTTTATCACAAGCCAGTGGGTCTGGTGACAACCGACCGCGACGAAAAGGGCCGTCAGACGATTTACGATGATCTGCCCGAAGACATGCCACGGGTGATGTCTGTGGGGCGGCTCGATCTGACCTCGGAAGGATTGTTGTTGCTGACCAATGACGGGGCTTTGAAACGGCGGCTTGAATTGCCAAGCACGGGGTGGCTGCGCAAATACCGTGTGCGGATCAAAGGCTCCCTTTCAGAGGCCAAGCTGGACCAGTTGCGCCAAGGCATCACCGTGGACGGTGTGCATTATCAGGGTATGGAGGTTCAATTCGACCGCCAGCAAGGGGCCAATGCCTGGCTGACCGTGGGCCTGCGCGAAGGCAAAAACCGCGAGATCCGACGTGCGATGGAGGCCTTGGGTGTCACCGTGAACCGCCTGTTGCGGATCAGCTATGGGCCGTTTCGCCTGAATGATCTAAAGGCAGGTGCCGTCGAAGAAGTGCGCCAGCGCGTTGTGAAAGACCAACTTGGGCTTGGCACGACCGAAAAGCCCAAGCCCAAGCCGCAACGCCGCCGTAAACGCTAGAAAATAGGGCTGGCTGTCAAAAAGATGGGGAATGGTGTTTGCTTTTCCCCTGCCCCCCGTTAACCCTTTGCGACAAAACAACGCGACAGGGACACAACGAGGGACATTATGGCCGACCTGCTGACAATCGAAAATCTGGGCAACCTTTTGATGCTGTGCTTTTTGCAAGCTGTTCTGGGGTTCGACAACCTTCTTTATATCTCAATCGAAAGCCAGCGCGCGCCTGTGGCCAGCCAACGGGCTGTGCGGTTTTGGGGCATCATCATTGCGGTCGTCTTGCGTGTTGTGTTGCTGTTTACCATGATCCAATTGATCGACGCGATGGCCGAGCCTTTCGTGATCCTGAACTGGGAAGGTGTGCTGACGGGGGGCATTAACTTTGCCACCTGCGTGTTCCTGTTGGGCGGTATTTTCATCATGTATACGGCGGTCAAAGAGATTGGTCACATGCTGACCGTGCATGATCTGAGCCATGACGTCGAAGGAAAATCGGGCAAATCAGCGGTCAAGGTTGTGATGCTGATCGTCTTGATGAACCTTATTTTCAGCTTTGATTCCGTTCTGTCGGCCTTGGCCATCACAGATGTGTTCCCGATCCTTGCCTTTGCTATTATTCTGTCGGGGCTGGCGATGCTGGCACTGGCCGATACGGTGACCGAGTTTTTGGAAAAGAACCGTATGTATGAGGTTCTGGGCCTGTTCATCCTATTGATTGTCGGTGTGGTCTTGCTTGGTGAAAGTGGCCAAGCCGCGGCCCATGCGATGCATGACGATAGTCTGGCGCTGAAGCTGTTTGGCTATGAAGTGGTGCCAATGTCCAAGACAACATTCTACTTCAGTGTGCTGGTTCTGGTGGCTGTCGAAATCATCCAGTCGGGCTATAGCCGCAAACTGAACACAGAGCGGCGCACGGGCGCCCGTCCTGGTGCGCATTAGGCGTTGATCTGGTTCTTTGGGGCCAGCGTGCTTATGTTATCGGGGATGAAAGAGGATTCTGATGTCTGAGACAGGCTTGCAAAAGGTGGCCTTTGTGTTGCTGGTCTTTCTGATCTTCTACGTTTCGGCGTCGGGGGGCAGCTGATGGCGCAACGCTTTGGTGGTAAATATTCGCCCGATGGGTCAAAACCTGTTGGGCAACAAGACCAAGGGTTTGCAGGCAAAAAGCGCACCCGCGCAGGTGGGCGCGTCAACATCTTGTTCTTTGCGCCCTTCCCTCTGGCCCTGCGTGCGTTTCGCGGTGAACCGGCAGAGCTTGCCATCAATCTGGTGGCCTTCGGGCTGCTGATGTTGGCTGCGTGGCTGACCCGTGAAGGGATCATCGCGCAAGAGGCCTATGACAGCCGCAAAGTCGCGCGCAAGCCCGCGTTCCCACGCAAGATGGCAGCCAGCGTCCTGACGGGGCTTGGCCTTGCCATTGCAGGGTTTGCAGGGGCCGAAAGCCTGCTGACTCCCATCATTTTTGGCGTGGCGGGTGCGGCGTTGCATTTCTTTGCTTTTGGTCCTGACCCTTTGAAAAACAAAGGGATGGAGGGCGTTGATAGCTTCCAGCAAGACCGCGTTGCCGCCGCCATAGACAAGGGCGAGGCCCATTTGAAAACCATGCGCGAGGCGATCTTGCGCACGTCAGACCGTGCCTTGATTGACCGCGTTGATGGGTTTTCCGGCACCGCACGGCAGATGTTTCGCACCATTGAAGAGGACCCCCGCGATCTGAGCGGCGCACGAAAGTTCGTGGGCGTTTACTTGCAAGGGGCCAGTGATGCGACAGCGAAATTCGCGGATCTGTATTCCCGCAACCGCGACACACAGGTGCGCGCGGATTACGAGGCGCTGCTAAGCGATCTTGAACAAAATTTTGCAGCACGCACAGAAAAAATGCTGCTGGATGACCGCACGGATATGGACATTGAAATCAAAGTGTTGCGGGATCGTCTGCAACGCGAGGGCCTTCGGGTCGATCGGAATAACTAGGGGAGCCCGTTCATGGAAACGACACGCGAAAAAGCACAGGCCGCATTGGCAGATGTAGAAAAGGTGACAGCCGTGGTGCTGCCCGAGCCAAGCACCGAATTGGTCACACTTGAACAGGCCGACGCCCCTGCGAGTGCCGAGATCACCAAACGCATGGCCGAATTGGACATGGGCGACACACAATCGATCATCTCGTTCGGGTCAAATGCTCAGGCCGAATTGCAAGAGATCAGCCAATCCATGTTGGCGGGTGTGCGCAACAAGGATGTGGGCCCCGCAGGCGATAGTCTGCGCGGGATCGTCAGCACCATTCGTGGCTTTTCGGTCAGCGAATTGGATGTGCGGCGCAAACGCTCGTGGTGGGAACGCCTGCTTGGTCGCGCCGCACCGATGGCCAAGTTTGTTGCCAAATTCGAAAACGTACAAAGCCAGATCGACAAGATCACCGAGGATCTGTTGCAACACGAACATGTGCTTCTCAAGGATATCGAAAGCCTTGATGTCCTGTATGAAAAGACGCTGCAATTTTATGACGAGCTGGCGTTATATATCGCCGCGGGCGAAGAGAAGCTGAAAGTTCTCGACGAGACCGAGATCCCCGCGAAAGAGGCTGAAGTGGCGGCTGCCCCCGAAGATCAAGGCGTGATGAAGGCGCAGGAATTGCGCGATTTGCGCAGCGCCCGCGATGATCTGGAGCGCCGTGTGCACGACCTTAAACTCACGCGGCAAGTCACGATGCAGTCGCTGCCCTCGATCCGTTTGGTTCAGGAAAACGACAAGTCGCTTGTCACCAAGATCAACTCGACGCTTGTGAACACCGTGCCGCTTTGGGAAACGCAGCTGGCCCAAGCCGTGACCATCCAGCGATCCGCAGAAGCCGCACACGCCGTGCGTGATGCCAACGATCTGACCAACGAGTTGTTGACCGCCAATGCAGAAAACCTGCGCAGCGCCAACAAGATGATCCGCGAAGAAATGGAACGCGGTGTTTTTGATATTGAAGCGGTGAAGAAGGCCAATGCCGATTTGATTGGCACCATCGAAGAAAGCCTGCAAATCGCGGATGAAGGCAAGCGCAAGCGTGCAGAAGCCGAAGCCGAGTTGCAGAAAATGGAAGCCGAGCTGAAAGACACGCTGGCTGCGGCCAGTGCCAAGCGCACGGGCCTTGGCGATACGGCTGGCACCTCGGTTCCAAGCTAAGGTGCGTGCGGCGGCAAAGCTGATTGGCGTAGGGCTGACTGCGCTGGCCATTTCGGGCTGTGCGGCGCCAGTGACCCCTGTGCCCTTCCCTAAGGAACGGCCCGCGGGGCTGGTGCCGCCCCCACCGCCACCGCCGCCTGCACGGGCGGCACGATCACGCGAAAGCTTTGACGTCGAAAAATATTACGCGCGCCTGCAAGAAGACTTGCTGGTGCGCGGACTTTTGCGCCGCGACGGCGGTGGCCCAGACGTGCCCTACACGGCCCGCAATCTGGTTGAAAACTTCACGCGCATCGCCTTTTTCGATGAATACTCCTCGCTCGGGGACACGATGGTTGCACGTGAACGGGCGGTGCGTTTGCGCAAGTGGGATCAACCTGTGCGCATGCAGGTCGAATTTGGCGCCAGCGTCGATGCCCGCACACGCGCCCATGATTTGCCCCGCATCAATGATTATGCAAAACGCCTGTCGCGGGTCAGCCGCTTGCCGATCACGATGACCAATGTGGACCCCAATTATCATGTGATGGTGCTGAACGAAGATGACCGGCGCCGCATCGGGCCGCGGCTGCGCGAATTGGTGCCGGGCATTTCCAAAGCATCGGTCCGCGCCGTTGAGACTATGCCAAGGTCCACCCTGTGTCTGGTTCTGGCCTTTGCAGAAACGGACACATCCAAAGGATATGCCAAGGCGGTTGCCATCATTCGCGGCGAACACCCCGATTTGTTACGCTGGTCGTGCGTTCATGAAGAGGTTGCCCAAGGGCTTGGTCTTGCCAATGACAGCCCCGCGGCGCGACCTTCGATTTTCAATGACGATGAAGAGTTTGCGCTTTTGACCACCCATGACGAAATGCTGTTACGGATGCTGTATGATCGGCGCCTTCGCAACGGTATGAGCGCGCAAGAAGCGCGCCCCATTCTTGAACAAATCGCCCAAGAGCTGACAGGCGGCGCGATCAATTAGGAGGCCGACATGGCACCAACTGCCTTAAACACGTCCCTTACCTTGCCATGCGGTGCTGTGGTGCCCAATCGGTTGGCCAAAGCCGCCCTGTCCGAAGGGCTGGCAGATGGCACAAACCAAGCCAATGCGCGCTTTACCACGCTTTACGAGCAATGGGGCAAAGGCGGCGCGGGCATGTTGATCACGGGCAATGTGATTGTTGACCGCTGGCACCTTGAACGCGGCGGCAATCTTGCCATTGACGGTGATCAGAGCAACGTCGCACGGGCGGCTTTGTCGGATATGGCCGCAGCTGGCAAGGCGCATGGCAGCTTGATGGTCATGCAGCTTAACCATGCGGGACGGCAGACGCAAAAGGCCATCAACCCACATCCGAAAGGCGCCTCTGACGTTGGGTTGAAGATGGGCAACGGACGGTTTGCCACGCCCACCCCCATGAGCGACGCGGACATCGAGGACATGATCAATCGCTTTGTCGCCGCCGCAAAGGTTGCGATGGAGACAGGGTTTGACGGCGTTCAGGTCCATGCTGCCCACGGCTATTTGATGAGCCAGTTTCTGTCAGCACTGAGCAACACGCGCACGGACGGCTATGGTGGTGATCTGGCAGCGCGGGCAAAGCCGTTTTTGCAGATTGTTTCGCGTATTCGGGCAACCTGCCCCGCACCGTTTATTGTCGGTGTAAAACTGAACTCAGCAGATTTTCAAAAGGGTGGCTTTTCCCAAGATGACAGCGCACAGGTCGCAGCCTGGCTTGAAGCAGAAGGCGCGGATTTCATAGAGGTGTCGGGGGGCAACTATGAACAACCGCGCATGATCGACTTTGATCGCAAGGATCCCAAAGCCGTTGCCAAGCGCGAAAGCACTGCCAAACGCGAAGCGTATTTTCTGGATTTCGTGCCTAAGCTGCGCGCGGCCACATCGGTGCCCGTGATGGTGACGGGCGGGTTTCGCAGCGCCGCCGCGATGGAACGTGCTGTTCAAGACGACGGCGTTGATCTGATCGGATTGGGCCGGCCTTTGTTGCTGGATACGGACGCGGCCAACAAACTTCTGACAGGCGAGATTGCCGCGATGGACAGCCGCGATCATGATCTGGTGATCGGCAAGGGCCTGCTTGGCCCCACGTCGCCCATCAGTTTCTTGCGTGATTTGAACGCTTGGGGCGCATTAGGGTGGTATTATGAGCAGACCTATCGTCTGGCCGATGGCAAAGCGGCCGACAAAAGCCTAAGCCCGTTCAAGGCGCTTTTGGCCTATGACAAGACAGAAAAAGCAGCCGCCAAGGCGCTGACAGGAAGGTAGAGACATGGGAATTTTTGATTTTCTGAGCGGCGAATTCATCGACGTTATTCACTGGGTAGACGACACCCGCGACACGATGGTCTGGCGGTTTGAACGCGAAGGCCACGAGATCAAATACGGCGCCAAGCTGACGGTGCGCGAAGGCCAGGCGGCCGTTTTTGTGCATGAAGGACAGCTGGCGGATGTGTTCACGCCCGGGCTTTACATGCTGGAAACCAACAACATGCCCGTGCTGACCACGCTGATGCATTGGGATCACGGGTTCCGCAGCCCCTTCAAATCCGAGATTTACTACGTCAATACAACGCGGTTCAACAACCTCAAGTGGGGCACAAAAAACCCGATCATCTGCCGCGATCCTGAATTCGGACCTGTGCGTTTGCGCGCCTTTGGCACCTATAGCGTGCGGGTCAGTGACCCTGCGAAATTCCTTGTCGAGATCGTAGGCACCGACGGCGAATTTACGATGGACGAGATCAGCTATCAAATCCGCAATATCATCGTGCAGGAATTCAGCAGGATTATTGCCCGGTCCGGCATCTCGGTTCTTGATATGGCGGCAAACACGCAAGAGTTGGGCAAACTGGTGGCCGAACATATAGAGCCTGCCATTTCGGCATATGGCCTGTCGATCCCAGAGCTTTACATCGAAAACATCAGCCTTCCCCCCGCTGTTGAGGACGCGTTGGACAAGCGCACATCCATGGGCATGGCAGGCGATCTGGGCGGGTTTATGCAGTATTCTGCCGCCGAAGCGCTGACCACAGGCGCCGCTAATCCCAACGGCGGCGATAGCGGTCTGGCTGCGGGGATGGGCGCTGGCATGGGCATGGCGATGGCCACGCAGATGGGCCCTTGGGGTGCACGCAGCGCGGCGGGAGCCACACCGCCGCCCCCACCTGTCGAGCATATCTGGCACATCGTCGACGGTGGTGAAACAAAGGGGCCGTTCTCCAAAGCCGCCATCGGACAAATGGCGCTGAAGGGCGATGTGACCCGCGAAACCTATGTCTGGACCCAAGGTCAGGACGGCTGGAAACATGCCGATGAAGTGATGGAATTGGCCCAGTTGTTCACGGTTATGCCACCCCCGCCCCCGGAAGGATAAGCCGATGCGCAGGCGTTTGACGATGATCACCCATTGGACGGTGTCTATGCTGACCTTTGTGCTGTTGGTGCAGGGGCCATCCAACCCTGTGATCGTATGGATTTATGCGGTTGCGGGCGCGGTGATGGTCGCGCTGGCCATTGTGTTTGGCCTGATGAGCGGGCCTGGCCCGAAGCTGGAAGGGATCGCCCGCGTGGCCCACCCTTGGATGCACCGCGCGATGTATGCGCTGGTCGGTCTGGCCAGCGGTCTGCTGATCATGGCGCAGCTTGGGGCCACGCCACCCGTGGACCCGATGCTATTTGTAAAGATCATTGCGGGGGCTGCGGGCCTTCATGCGGTGTTTCATCTGTGGCGTCATACGACGCTGATGGACGGTGCCTTGCGGCGGATGTTGCCCAAAGCGATGCACGGGGTGCTTTAGCCTGACATGAGCGAGGCCAAAGAACACCGTTTTCCCTGTGATCAATGCGGCGCTGATCTGCGGTTTGACCCGTCAAAGGGGCAGCTGTCTTGCGACTTTTGTGGCAATAGCGAACCTTTGGTTGAACACTATCGCCCTGCCCCGATCACCGAACAGGATTTTCACAAAGCGCTGCGGGCCGAACTGAGCGCAGGGGAAATGGAAGAAACGCGCGTTTTGTCGTGCACCAATTGCGGCGCGCAGGTTGAGTTTGAGCCGGATGTGCACGCGGCTGAATGTCCATTTTGTGCCACCCCCGTGGTCACCGACACCGGCGCGCACCGGCATATCAAGCCCAAAGGCCTGCTGCCCTTTGCGCTTGAGGAAAAAGACGCCAAGGCGGCGATGAACACATGGCTTGGTCGCTTGTGGTTCGCGCCCAATTCCTTGCAAAAATACGCCCGTAAGGGGCGCAAGATGCAAGGCATTTATGTGCCCTACTGGACCTATGATGCCAACACGCGCAGTCAGTACGAGGGCCAACGCGGCACGGTTTATTACGAGACACGCACGGTTGTGCGCAACGGCCAGCGCCAAACGCAGCGCGTGCAGCGCGTGCGATGGCGCGGTGTGCGCGGGCGCGTGGGACGGGCGTTTGACGATGTGCTGGTGTTGGCGTCGCGGTCCCTGCCCAAACGCTTCACCGATGCGCTTGAGCCGTGGGATATGTCGCGGCTTGAGCCCTATTCGCCCGAATATCTGGCAGGGTTTCGCGCCGAAGGCTACACCGTTTCGCTGGAGGACGGGTTTGATGAGGCGCGTCATATGATGGACCGCGTCATCGAGCGGGATGTGAAGTTTGATATTGGCGGCGATCGTCAGCGCATTACGGCGCTACAAACCCAGGTCAGCGATGTAACCTTCAAACACGTGCTGCTACCCGTTTGGTTGGCCGCCTACAAATACCGCGGGCGCACGTTTCGCTTTGTCGTGAACGGCCGAACCGGACAAGTGCAGGGCGAACGGCCGTATTCGGCTTGGAAAATCTTTTTTGCGGCCTTGCTGGTGGCCATTTTTGCGGCCTGTGCAGGCTATCTTTACGCGGTAAACGAAGGGTTGGTGCAACTGCCATGAGAGCTTTGATTCAAAGAGTGTCGCAGGCGTCTGTTACGGTTGACGGCGCCGTCATTGGGCAGATTGGGCAAGGTGCGCTGGTCTTGATCTGCGCAATGCAGGGTGATGATGATGCCCAGGTTCAAAAGCTGGCAACGAAGATCCCTAAGCTGCGCATCTACAAAGACGATGCGGGCAAGATGAACAGATCACTGGCCGATGTTGGTGGTGCGGTTCTGCTGGTCAGCCAGTTCACGTTGGCCGCAGATACCACGCGCGGCAACCGCCCCGGATTTTCGCAAGCCGCACCACCTGCCGAAGGTGAGCGGCTGTATGACGCCATGGCCGCAGCTTTGCGCGCGCAGGGGCTGAACGTGCAAACAGGCCGGTTCGGTGCGGATATGCAGGTCGGTTTGGTCAACGACGGGCCTGTGACGATTTGGATGGATACTGCAGCTGTCTAATTGCGGCCTGCGCCTTAGCTTATGTGCATGAACGATCCGTTTCCCATCGCCTATATGGATGGCCAATGCAGCCTGTGCAGCTTTGGCGCACGGGCGATTGACTGGCTGGACCGTTCAGGCCAGATCAGGATATGCCCTGTGCAATCAGAGCGTGGGCGCGCGGCACTTGCGGCCCATGGTTTGGACCCGGAGGACCCTGAAAGCTGGTTGTTCATCGCCGATGGTCAGGCATGGGACGGCTTTGATGCGGTGGCGCAGGTCGGGCGCAGATGTGGTGGTCTGGGGCATGTGGTGCGCGTCGTGATGATCTTGCCTGCGCCCTTGCGCCAATGGCTGTATAGGCGCGTGGCACGCAACAGATACAGACTGTTTGGACGGCGCGAGATGTGTCAGATCCCAAGCGCGTCCTTGCAGGCGCGGTTGATCGACTAAAGATCAATCTCGATCACGCCATCCTTTTGCGCTGCGCGTGATTGGCACAAGATAATCTGCGTTTTGCGTTGTGCCGCAGACAAAACAAAGTCGCGGTGTTCGACCTGCCCATCCAGCAATCCGCATTTGCACACACCGCAGATGCCATCGCTGCATTTGACGTCTACGTGTATCCCGTTTTCGGCCAAAACATCAGTGGCCGTTTTTTCTGCCGGCACCAAAAGGCTGCGACCGTCTTTCAGACGCAAGGTGAAGGCATGATTTTCATATTCTGGAAGGTCAGGAATATTGAAATACTCCAAGTGCCGTGCCTCTTGGGGTGTGCCGCCATTTTCGGCGGCTTGAATCACCGCCGACATAAATGCGTCTGGCCCACAAGCATAGACATGCTGGCCTTGGGTATATGCGCCAAGAATTCGGTCCAAATCCGCCCGGGTGCCTTCGTTCGATATGTGCAAGTGAACCTGATTTGACCACTCAACACTTGCTAAATCAGCTAAGTATCCCGCAGATGCCCGATCGCGGATGCAGTAATGCAACGCAAACGGGCGACCAAGGGCATGCAGGCGGTGGGCCATCGCAATCATGGGCGTGACCCCGATACCGCCGCCCATCAGATACGACATCGGTGCGTTTTCGTGTAACGGGAAGTGATTGATGGGGCGCGAGACAAAGACACGGCGGCCTTTGGTGAAGATACGGTGCAAGAGGGCCGATCCACCGCGCCCGTGGTCTTCGCGCAAGACCCCGATTTGGTATACGGAACGGTCCGCAGGGTTACCCGACATCGAATACTGGCGCAAATATTCGGGTGCCACCACAATATCGAGATGCGCGCCCGCCGCCCATTGAGGTAAATCGCGGCCTTCGGGATCACGAAATTCATACTTTGTGATCCCATCGGCCATCGCTTCGACTTTGCTGACAATCACGGGCAAGACGGGACTATCGGTGTCGCTGCTATAGGTGTGATCCCAAGCCCCTGTTTCGCCGGCCGCACGGCGTTTGCGATACTCTTTGGCCGTGATCATTTGCTGATAGGCTTCGATGCCCGCTTCGCGGTCCATCGGGTAAGGGTAAGGGTATGGATGTGGGGCAAGAGGCGCTGGATATACAGCAAGCGTCTGATCTTCATATCGCAGGTCAAGATCGCGTTGCAAATCACGGGCATTGACAGGTTTTCGGGTGGGGCGATAGGCGCCGTCCTCTCTCAGTTCCAGATCCCACCACCATTTTTTAACAGGGTTCAACCCACCCCTGCCCGCCATGTCATCCAGTTTCGCCAAAGCGGGTGCAAGTTGTGGCACATTCATCGCAGCCCATCTGAATGGCGCTTCTTTGAACACGCCTTCAAGGTTCCACGGGCAGGTTTTCATGCAGCGTCCACACATTGAACCGCCTTCGGTGCTGATGCGGTAGGTCGCGCATTTCTGGCTATCGGATTTCCAGATCTCGTAGCCATTGAACATCAGTTTCGGACCGGCTGTGATCGCACCAGAGGGACATTCGCGCGCACATTTATTGCAGGTCTCGCAAAACCTCTGCAGGCCGAAATCGATGGGTTTGTCATGGGCCATTGGCATGTCGGTGGTCACGACGCCCGACTTAAGGCGCGGCCCCAAAAAGGGGTTCAAGATCACCTCGCCGATACGGCTCACCTCGCCCAAGCCAGAGAGCAGCAAAAGAGGCGGCTGCAAAACCTCGCCGTCCATAACGGAATGGGCTTTGGCACTATAGCCAAGGTTGCGTATCTGTTTGGCGATCACCCCACCGAGCAACGAAAACCGAAGATAGGCGCGCATGGATTGTGCGACGCTGATCCAATCGTCGCCTGATGCCCCGTCCATCGTTTCATAGCCCTGATCGATGATAATGCTGATGGCCTGGTCATGCGGCGGTGTGATTGGGGCACCCGTGGCATCGTGGGAATACCACGTCCAGTCAGGACAGCGCGATATGCCAACAGCGTCCACACCCAGAAAATAGGCCGCCGCCTTGATATTGGCCGCGTTGCGGGCCGCATCCGTGGGGCGCGGGCCTGCGTCAGGGACGCCATCTTGCAGCAAAACAAAGGCGCCAAGCATCCGCCGCTGTGCAGAAGATGGCGCGGCCTTGCGCACGTAATACCCGCCCTTCGCCTTGTCCTGAAGCGCCTTGCCCATGTCACCGAACTGCGCACGCGCGAAAAGGTCGGCACGTTTGGGCACGCGCGCAACGCGGGCTTCATCGATAAAGGTCGTTGGCGTTTCAACGCGTTTGAGCGTTTCAAATGGATGCGGCCCGTCTTTGAAATCGCGTTTCGCAAATGGATCTAGCGTGCGCTTGGATTTCGCGGTGCCCACCCCTGCCCACCATTTCAGGTCATTCAGGATATGCGGCGGCTGCGTTGTGGCCAGCGGTGCATCATGGGCCATCGCAAAGCGTGTGGTGACAGCGGCCAGACCGTAGCGCCGTCCGACAAAGGGATTGTCCAGATCAGTTGTGATCAGTCCGCTGGCCACCGCAAGCTGGTTGAGATTTACATCTGTGCTGGTGGGTGAATGGGCCTTTGCATCCCACCCCAGAAGCCGCAGATAATTGGCGATCACAACCGCCGTTTCGGTTGCCCGCAACGCCGCGCGGTGGGCCTGCGCATCCCTGAGCCATTGCGTGCCTGCTTCGTGATCCTTTGGATCTCGCGGCATATCATACAGAAAGACAATCGCGTGGTCATGATCGACAATGGTGGTCGGCGGCGCCTGCATGCTTTCTTTCAGATCAGCCATAATCACATCAATGCCAGCCGCCAATGTTTTGGTCTGGCGGGTCTGAAGATCATGCGCCAAACGGTCAATATCGGGATTGCGGCGTGGCGTTGCGCGCAAAGCAGAGCGCACCACCGGCCCGACCCCCACCATCGCTGCATCACTGAAATAACCAAACCCTTTGATGTGGTTCGCGCGATCGGACAGGTCGTCTGGCACTTGCGACTGGACCTTGTTGACCAGACCGTCACGGATCGCATCCATCATCGCCTGGTATTCGCCCATCGCATTTACGATGCTGTCAGGACAATCAGCGCGGCGAAAAGAAAGCGCAGGCACATCTGGTATGTCTGCCACGACAGGCATGGGGCCCCGCGCCAACCGTTCCAGCGGATATGGCCCCATGTGAACGGGACGGGTTTTGGTTGAGAAAAAGCGCGTGGTCATCGGTGCGATCCTAAGTTGGGCACACCTTGCGTTGGCTTGACTACATTATCAAGGAACCGAATGGTGCTGCCGGAGAGAATTGAACTCTCGACCTCTCCCTTACCAAGGGAGTGCTCTACCTCTGAGCTACGGCAGCGTCCGAAAGGTGGAGCGTGATTAGACGCTATTGGGAAATCGTGCAAGCGCAATCTGGACCCTTTTTAGCGCTTGGGTTACACCGCCTTTCATGACGGACAAAAACACATCCAAGAAACCTGCAAAGGCCCCGCAAAGCCGAGAAGATCGGCTGAAGGCGGCGCTCAAAGCGAATATGGCGCGGCGCAAAGCGCAAGCCAAAGCGCGCAGCAGTGCGGACAAAACCTGAGGTAGCGGTAAAATGGACAGTATTCTGGTTAAAGGCGGGAACACGCTGCAAGGTGATATTCCCATTGCGGGAGCCAAAAACGCAGCGTTGACGCTGATGCCTGTCACCTTGCTCAGCGACGAGCCGCTGACACTGACCAACACACCGCGGTTGTCGGATATCAAAACGATGACGACGCTTTTGGAAAGCCTTGGCGCGGAAGTCACAAGTCTGCAGGACGGCAAAGTCTTGGCGATGTCCACACATGGCGCGATCAACACGACTGCCGATTACGAGATTGTCCGCAAGATGCGGGCCTCCAACCTTGTTCTGGGCCCGCTGCTGGCACGTGAAGGTCATGCGATCGTCTCGCTGCCGGGCGGTTGTGCAATCGGCGCGCGCCCAATGGATATTCACACGGACGGTCTGGCCAAGATGGGCGCACAGATTGATCTGCGCGACGGCTATCTTCACGCCAAGGCTGATGGTGGAAAGCTGAAGGGTGCTGTCATCGACTTTCCTTTTGCCAGCGTAGGTGCGACAGAAAACATCATGATGGCAGCCACCTTGGCCAAAGGGACCACAGTGATCAACAACGCCGCGCGTGAACCTGAGATTGTCGATCTGGCCACCTGTCTTCGCGCTATGGGTGCGCAGATTGATGGCGATGGATCGCCCACGATTACCATTCAAGGCGTCGACCGTCTGGGCGCCGCAACCCACGCCGTTGTGACAGACCGGATCGAGCTTGGCACCTATATGCTGGCCCCCGTCATTGCAGGTGGCGAAGTGACCTGCCTTGGGGGACGGATCGACCTGCTGGCCGCATTTTGCGAGAAACTGGATGCCGCGGGCGTCAGCGTAACAGAAACAGACGCGGGCCTGAAAGTGGCCCTGCGCGGGGACCGCCCCAAAGCCGTTGACGTGACAACAGAACCCTTCCCCGGCTTTCCGACAGACCTACAAGCGCAGATGATGGCCATGCTTTGCTTTGCGGATGGCACATCGGTTCTGGAAGAAAAAATCTTTGAAAACCGCTTCATGCATGCCCCTGAATTGGTTCGCATGGGTGCCGACATCGATGTTCAAGGCGGCACGGCCACAGTGCGCGGCGTGGACATGCTGAAGGGCGCACCTGTGATGGCGACGGATTTGCGCGCGTCTGTCTCGCTTATTCTGGCGGGTCTTGCAGCTGAGGGCGAAACACTTGTGAACCGTGTCTATCATCTGGACCGCGGATACGAAAAAGTCGTGCGGAAATTCGCAGGGGTTGGCGCGAACGTTGAACGCGTGAAGGGCCAATGAGCGATACCCCCACAGATGCCAGCTTTGTGGATGGCGGTGAACGCCCGCTGCGCCTGATCGCGCGGGATGGCGATGACGTTCAGGTTGTTTCGGCTCTTTTGCAAGATGCCGTGTTCCCTGCGACCGAAATGAAATGGGACGCTGGCAGACGCCGCTTTGCCCTTTTGCTCAATCGGTTTCGTTGGGAAGACGTCCCCGCCGCCGAACGCCGCGGGCGTGCTTTTGAGCGTGTGCAGGCTTTGCTCATCATTGACGATGTCCTGCGCGTTGCGAGCCAGGGGATCGATCCGAAACAAAGCGATATGATCTTGTCGTTACTCTCTATTGATTGGGACGAAACAGAAGCACCGGGCGGCACCTTGACCTTGCACCTTGCGGGTGACGGTGCAATCGCGCTGCATGTGGACGCCATCGAGATGACCTTGAAAGATGTGACGCGGCCCTACATCGCGCCTTCTGCAAAACAACCAAAGCATCCCGAGTAGATCATGCCCGTTTTTATAAGTTCCACCGACGCCGATTTTGAGGCGCAATTCGCGGCCCTTCTGACAGCCAAACGCGAAGACAGTGTCGATGTCGACGATATCGTAGCCGAGATCATCGCCGATGTGCGCGCGCGCGGCGATCAGGCCGTGCTGGATCTGACGGCCAAATTCGACCGTTTGGATATCCCTTCAGACGGCTTGCGCTTTAGCGCTGCAGAAATCGCCGAAGAAATCACGAAGGTGTCCGATGATGATCGCGCCGCCCTTGAATTGGCCGCAACACGTATCCGTGCCTACCACGAACGCCAGTTGCCGCAAGACGAAAACTGGACCGAAGAAACAGGCGCAATGCTTGGCTGGCGGTGGACAGCTGTTTCGGCGGCTGGTTTATATGTGCCGGGCGGTCTGGCCTCATACCCGTCATCTGTGCTGATGAATGCGATCCCCGCAAAGGTCGCGGGGGTTGAGCGGTTGGCGATCGTGGTGCCAACCCCGGATGGGATTTGCAATCCGTTGGTCCTCTTGGCAGCCCAGATTGCGGGCGTGGACGAGATTTACCGCATCGGCGGTGCACAAGCGGTCGCAGCGCTTGCCTATGGCACTGAAACCATTGCGCCCGTCGACAAGATCACAGGGCCCGGCAACGCGTTTGTGGCCGCCGCCAAAAGGCGCGTCTTTGGCAAAGTCGGCATTGATATGATTGCAGGCCCTTCAGAAATCCTTGTCATTGCAGATAAACACAATGATCCCGCATGGATTGCGACCGATCTTTTGTCGCAGGCCGAACATGATGAAAGCGCCCAATCGCTTCTGATCACGGATGATGCAGCCTTTGGACGGGCCGTTGCGCAACAAGTGGACACGCAGCTTGCCACCCTGCCCCGCCGCGACATCGCTGGCCCAAGCTGGCGTGACTACGGCGCTGTGGTCGTCGTGCGCGATCTGAATGAGGCGGTGCACCTATCAAACCGCATCGCCCCTGAACACCTTGAGCTTTGTGTCGAGGACCCAGATGCGCTCTCGGCTAAGATTACACATGCAGGTGCTATTTTTCTCGGCCAATGGACCCCCGAAGCCATCGGCGATTACATCGGTGGGCCCAATCACGTCCTGCCCACCGCACGGTCTGCGCGTTTTTCCAGCGGACTGTCCGTGCTGGATTTCATGAAGCGCACAACCTTGGCCAAAATGACCCCCGAAGCGTTAAAAGCAATTGGTCCTGCGGCTGTTCGCCTGGCCACGAGCGAAAGCCTGAGCGCGCACGGCATGTCCGTGCAGGCGCGTCTGGACAAGTTGAACGAAGGATAAATTATGCCTCAAGGACGCTCTCTCGAACTATTCTTTATTGAGGGCAAACCTGATGGCATGCGGACCGCAGAAGTTTTCAATTGGACAGGACATGTACTGTTCACACCGCGCTTGACTTTGAAAAACGCCCTGCAAAGAGAGTATGCCACTCATACTGGTGTCTACGTTTTGCTTGGAGAAAAAGACGGCGTTGGCACCGCATACATCGGGGAAAGCGAAGAGTTGGCCCCGCGCCTGCGAAATCATGCCAAGGAAAAGGACTGGTGGACCCACGCGGTACTTGTCTGCACAACCGCAGATACACTCAACAAGGCGCACGTCAAATACCTAGAAAGCCGATTGGTCGAAATCGCGCGATCTGTTGGCGCGGTCCAACTTGAAAATGGTAATACGCCCACGAAAAGCAGCCTACATGAGGCAGGCCGTGCGAATATGGAAGAGTTTCTGGAAACCTTGCAAATTGCGATGCCCGCATTGGGGGTCGACATTTTCACACAGAAGGCGCGCACACCTGAAAACACCGCTGCTAGAACCGAACAGTTGGCAGAAACCAATTACGAATTTGTTCTTCGTACACCAAAGCATGGCGTCGAAGCCTTCGCGCGCCTCGAAGGATCAGATCTGGTTGTTCGTAAAGGATCCGTTTGCCGAGGCGAATGGACTAAAAACGAAACGACTGAGCATGGCTACAAGACCCTGCACAATAAGCTCATTGACAATGGTACAATTGAACCGTTCGAAGATAAGGGAAGATTTACGCAGGACTATGCCTTCAACTCTCCCTCCGCAGCCGCGGCAGTTCTAAATGGTCGCCGCACCAATGGGCGCATCGAATGGCGAACAGTGGCAGGAAACAAGACCTTCGCGGAATGGGAAGACGCCGAGCTGACCAAAGAAAACGAAACCTAACGTCGCCATGCGAAGTTGGTCGTGGCAAAGCGCGCCGCGCTGTTCTACACATGCGAATGGGAGCACACCGATCAACAGGAGGTCAACACCATGACCCGCATTGCACATATCGAGCTGGATGACAGCAATCTGCCCCCGCCGACACCCGAAATTGATCAGGAACGCAAAGTCGCAATCTTTGATCTGCTTGAAGACAATTCGTTCTCGCTGCCCAAGCGCGATGACCGTGCCGTGCCAGACGGGCCTTTCCGTGTCGGCCTTTCGATCAAAGACAAACGACTTGTTTTCGATGTGACAACGGATGATCACAAACCAGCAGGCGAATTTCACCTGTCGCTTGGGCCCTTTCGCCAAGTCGTCAAAGACTACTTCCAAATCTGTGAAACTTATTTTGAAGCGGTAAAAACGATGGCCCCAAGCCAGATCGAGACAATTGATATGGCCCGGCGCGGTATTCACAACGAAGGTGCGCGCATTTTGCAAGACCGCCTTGAAGGAAAGGCAGAGGTGGATATCGATACCGCGCGCCGCCTGTTTACTCTCATCTGCGTGTTGCACTTCGGAGGCTGATAGGTGCCACGCGATCTCCCAACGTCCGTTCTGTTTTGCTGCGATCACAACGCCGTGCGCTCGCCAATGGCCGAAGGACTGATGAAAAAGTTTTACGGCATGGACACTTATGTTCAGTCCGCAGGCGTCAAAAGTGATCTGGAAGTGGACGGGTTTTCCATTGCCGTTTGCGAGGAGATGGGTGTCGAATTGGGCCGCCACCGCGCCCGCACGTTCGATGAGATGGAAGAATGGGGAGACGACCTTGGCAGCTTTGATCTGGTGGTTGCCCTGTCCCCTGCAAGCCAGCGCGCGGCGCTTGAGCTGACCCGCCGCTATCATCTTGAGGTGATTTACTGGCCTATCATGGACCCGACGGGGCTTGGGGAAACCCGCGAAGCCAAATTGGACAGCTACCGTCAGGCCCGCGATCAGATTATCAACAACATGCGCGAGATGTGGGGCGATGGCATTTAGGACGTTCTGCCGCGCCTAATCCGTCACATCTGCCCGATCATTGAGACTTTTACCTTGAAAACCCACGCGTTTGCGCTCATTTAGCGCCATGTCCCGATTTGGCGGGATGCAACGATGGAGTGAACATGGCCAAGGAAGAACTGCTCGAATTTCCCGGTGTCGTAAAGGAACTCCTGCCGAATGCGACATTCAGGGTCGAGCTGGAAAACGGCCATGAGATCATCGCACATACGGCAGGCAAGATGCGCAAAAACCGCATCCGCGTTCTGGCTGGCGACAAGGTGCAGGTCGAAATGACCCCATATGATCTGACCAAGGGTCGGATCAACTACCGCTTTAAGTAATGAAGCTGATCCTCGGCTCTGGAAGCCCCCGACGGCGCGAGCTGCTCGGCACTATTGGGTTGAGCCCTGATGAAATCCGCTCGCCCGATATCAATGAAGAGCCTGTGAAAAACGAATTGCCACGCCCCTATTGCGCGCGCATGGCGCGTGAAAAGGCCCAAGCACTGGAGGCTGGCGCAGACGAAGTGATCATCTGTGCTGATACCACCGTCGCCTTGGGGCGGCGTATTCTGGGCAAACCAGCGGATGCTGGTGAAGCGGCTGAATTTCTCCATAAATTGTCGGGGCGCCGTCACAAAGTGATCACAGCCGTAGCCGTGAAAACTGCATCCGCAGTGTGGGAGCGCGATGTGGTGACGGATGTTAAAATGAAACGCTTGTCGGACATCGAAGTGAATTCCTATCTTGCAACGAATGACTGGCGGGGCAAGGCAGGTGGCTATGCCATTCAAGGCCCTGCTGGCGCGTTTATCCCATGGATTTCAGGCAGTTATTCAGCCGTCATGGGATTGCCTGTGGCCGAAACCGCAACGCTTTTGATGGCTGCGGGTTATCCTGTTTATGGAGATGCGTCATGAAAGGCCGCCAGATCGCTTTGGATCATTTGAACGGGCGCGAAGCTGCTGCCCTGCTTATCGACGGTCGTTTGCATGACTTGCTGGTGGATGGCGACGCGCCCCGTGTCGGCACCATTTATGCGGCAACAGCCGACCGCCCCATGAAAGGTCAAGGGGGTCTGTTTGTGAACACTCCCGATGGCAAAGCCTTTTTGCGCGGTGCCAAACCCATGGCCCCGGGCGCGAAGGTTTTGGTGCAGGTGACAGGCCATGCAGAGGACGGCAAAGCCATTCCGGTGACCGCCAAAGTCCTGTTCAAAAGCCGCTACGCCATTGTGACGCCAAATGCGCCCGGCCTGAACGTTAGTCGCAGCATCCGCGACGAAGAAGAACGCGTGCGCATCAAGACGATCCTGCACGACGTGGCAGGCCAAGCCCCCCACGGCATTATCATGCGCTCGGCCTGCCTTGGAGCCGATGATGATGATATCGCCGATGATATCCTTGCCATGTTAAACGCTGCCGATACGGCCTTGGAAAATACCAGCCCTGCGCCTGCTGTTTTACAGCAAGGCGATGCACCACATGCATTGGCTTGGCGCGAATGGACAGAACCTGCCGATATTGCCACCCACTCTGGCAGCTTTGAAGACTGCGGTGTTCTGGACCAGCTGGAAGGCCTGCAGGACCCACAGGTTCGGTTTGCCCAAGCCAGCATGTTCATTGAACCAACCCGCGCGTTAGTGGCTGTGGATGTGAATACAGGCGGCGACACATCTGCCGCCGCAGGTCTGAGAGCCAACCTTTGGGTTGCTAAAGAATTGCCGCGCCAACTTCGACTGCGCGGCTTGGGCGGCCAAATCGTCATCGACTTCGCGCCCATGTCCAAAGCAGATCGCCGCCAGATCGAAAGCAGCTTGCGTGCCGCATTCAAAGCGGACGGTATCGAAACAGCGCTTGTCGGCTGGACACCGCTTGGGCATTTTGAGCTTCAGCGCAAACGAGAACGCCTCCCCCTTCTGCTTGAGGAGTAACCATGCCCTGCCCCATGTGTGAAAATGAGATGGACGAAAAATATCGCCCGTTTTGCTCCAAACGTTGCGCCGATCTTGATTTGGCCAAGTGGTTGAACGGGTCCTATGCGGTTCCAAGCCAAGACCCCGATGATTTCGAAGACCTGTCCGAGGCGCTTGAAAAGGCACAAGACAAAGACGACGAACCACCCTTTTCAAAGCCCCACTGAATTTCCACATAAATCGCGCAAAATCCTCTGGACACCTATGGGTCGCTGACCTAGAACACGCCAACCCATCGATGGCATCGCTGTCGTAAACCCGTGCCCGGGTAGCTCAGGGGTAGAGCAGTGGATTGAAAATCCTCGTGTCGGTGGTTCGATTCCGCCCCCGGGCACCATTTTTACCCTTTATGAGAAATTGGCTAAGCTTTCCTGCATCCAGGTATGCCGCGCCAGATCAGTTGCCGCTTTGGCCGTCATTGCGGGCTTGTTGCAGTTCATCTTCGTCCCAAAACCCGATGATGTATCCGCGGCCAAGCTCCCCGCCGGCGCGGGCTTTGATGGTCTCATCACTGACCGTGACACGGTTATGATGCGCGCGCGCCCATGTGTTCATGGCGTTCGTTAACCGATCGATGTGGTCTTTCATATCAGCCGAAGCGCCCAGATCACCAAGCTCTTTGGGATCACTTTGCAAATCAAAAAGCATCGGACGGAAGCCTTCCGCGTGGATCATTTTCCAACGTCCATCAAACACCATCACCAAACGACAGTCGCCAATGGGTTGCTCCAAGATACCGCGCGCGCGGCGTACCGAATAGTCATATTCCGAAATTGCATACTGGCGCTCGCTCCTGCTTTGTCCCCGGATGATTGGCAAAAGAGAGCGCCCTTCAAGGATATGTGGCACGGCTTGGCCGCCTGCCCATTCCAGAAATGTCGGTGCCAGATCAATCGCCTCCACAAGCGCTTGTGACACCTGTCCGCGCGTTGCATCTGCGGCAGCGGATGGATCCACCACAATCATCGGAATGCGGGCAGAGGCATCATGAAACAGCTCCTTTTCACCAAGCCAATGATCCCCCAGATAATCCCCATGATCTGATGTAAAAACGATCAGGGTTTCGTCGCTCAGACCCTGTTCATCAAGATAGGCCATCAGCCGCCCGATCTGATCATCAATCTGAGAAATCAGCCCCATATAGGCGGGGATGACCCGCCTGCGCACTTCATCGCGCTGAAAGACCTGCGAGAACCGATGCTGATGATAGGCCGCCAACACGGGGTGCGGGCTGTCCAATTCCGCCTCATCGCGGTTCACAGGTAGCACATCATCCGCGCCATACATGTCGTGATAAGGCGCAGGCACGATATACGGCCAATGGGGCTTGATATAGCTCAGATGCAGACACCACGGTTGATCGCCTGAATCTTCGATAAATTCGATCGCGCGGGTGGTCGTGTAGGGTGTCTCTGATAAATGCTCCTCAATGCGGGCGGGCTTGTCAGCATTTTCCATCAGCCAGCCCGATAGGATATCACCGTCGGGTCCTTCGGCTGCATTTGCCCAATCGTGCCAAGGGTTATCGCCGCCAAATCCCAGACTGCGCAGATGGTCGTTGTAGTGTGAGGGGGCAAGACTGCCTTCGGGATGCAGACCGTCCAGACGGTCCCAAACTTCAAACCCACATTCTGCGATGCGTTGGCCTTTGCCCGTTTTGGGGTCCAGACCAAGGCGGCGCAATCCTTCAATATCCGCGCTCATATGGGTTTTGCCGCACAGGGCGGTGCGCATGCCAAGCGGCTCAAGATGATCGCCCATTGTCATCTCTCCCACAGGCAGCGGGAAATTATTCCAGGTGGCCCCGTGGCTGCGCACATAGCGGCCTGTATAAAAGGACATACGCGATGGGCCGCAAATGGGCGATTGCACATAGGCGCGGCTAAACTGGACCCCGCGCGCGGCCAAGGCATCAATATGGGGTGTTTTGATCGTCGGATGACCTGCGCAACCAAGGTAATCAAAGCGCAGCTGGTCGCACATAATGAATAAGATGTTCTTCTGGGTCATAAAAAAGGCCACGCCATCAACAGGGTTTACCCCAGTGTGGCGCGGCCTTACCGGAATTTCCAGCCGTTCATTGCCGGGTTATTGCGCCCATTCCCACGGGCGCGTGAAGCTGCCCAAGACAGCCGTGACCGCAGCGTCATCAACTTCGCCAGTTTTTGTGACATGCGCGACAAGCCCACGTCTTTTGCTTTCGACCACGCTGGTCACCTGGGCCGCAACGCCTGCTTTGTCCAACGCGGCATTATAGACCCGCGTGATCGCTGATTTGCGCAGATCGGGCTTAAAGACCTTGCCAACCGCGGTCTTGGGCAATTCGTCCAGAATTTCGATATGTTTGGGGTGCGCGGCACGTTCATGGACATGTTTTTCAGCGTAAGCCATCAACTCGTCTACGGAAACATCGGCACCCTGTACCAGCTCGACAAAGGCGCACGGCAGCTCACCGGCGTGCGCATCGGGCTGACCAATGGCGCCGACCATCGCAACCGCCTCGTGACCTGCCAGCGCCTCTTCGATCTCGGCGGGATCAATGTTGTGCCCACCGCGAATGATCAGGTCTTTGGCACGGCCCGTGATCCACAAATAGCCGTCTTCATCCATTCGGCCCAGATCGCCAGTGCGCAAATAGACATCGTGATGAAACAAATCGTGGTTCTTGTCGGCCTCGGTGTATGTGGATCCAGCAAAGACACCATAATTGTCCACGCAAATCTCGCCGACCTCATCGGTGGGCATTTCGATCACGCCATCGGGGCTGTGTTTGAGGATTTTGACATCGCAATAGGGCAAAGGCAGGCCCACCGACCCGATTTTCTTTTCGCCGTCCAACGGATTGCAACTGACCAGACAGGTGGCTTCGGTCAGCCCGTAGCCTTCCACGATGTTCACGCCCGTCGCAGCCTCAAACCGTTTGAACAGTTCTTGCGGCAGGGGGCTAGAGCCTGAAAACGCAGTCTTGATGGATGATACATCGGCATCGACAGGCCGTTGCATCAGCGCAGAAATCGCTGTGGGCACAATGATGACAAAAGTGACTTTCCAGCGTTCAACCAGCTTCCAGAAGTTATCAAACACACCGTCACCGCGATAGCCTTGCGGCGTGGGGAATACCACATGGGCACCGCTCGAAATCATCGCCATCAAAATCACATGAACCGCGAATACATGGAACAAAGGCAAGGGACAGATGATGACATCATCTTCCGAGAACAGCAGCGTATCGCCGATCCAGCCATTGTAGATCATGCCAGAATACTTGTGCTGCGCAACTTTCGGCATCCCTGTCGTGCCGCCCGTGTGGAAATAGGCGGCAACGCGGTCTCCTTGGCTGTCCGCAAAGCCCGGTTCGGTTTTTTGGGCCGCAACGGCTGCGGTAAAATCAACCACCTTGGCGTTGTGCGTCACCCGGTTTTTGGGACGAATAAACGGGATAATGAATTTCTTCAGACCTGTCACATAGCGCAGCAAGTCCACCTCAACCACATGGGTGACATTCGGCGCAAGCGACACCGCCTCGGCGGTCTTTTGGGCGACATCCGTTTTGGGAAACGCCTTAAGCGTGACAACGACCTTGGCGTTGGTTTCACGCAAGATCGCGCCGATCTGCGTTGCATCCAAAAGCGGGTTGATCGGGTTCACAATCCCCGCAATCATCCCGCCCATCAAGGTAAGAGCCGTCTCGTTACAGTTGGGCAGCACATAGGCCACGGTATCGGTTTCACCCACACCAAGACTGCGGAACAGGTTAGCCGCTTGGACGGATTGCGCATGAAATTCCGACCATGTCAGCGTTTCCGCATGATCATTTGGACCCGAAAAAATCTGATACGAAATCGCAGGGCGCTGACCAAAGCGGTCTTTGACGGATGTCAAAAACTGATACATCGTCTCGGGCAACCCGCGATCTTCAAATGGCATCTCTGCGTTGATAGCCTCGATATCTGCCTTGGTTGCAAACGCCATGACGGTCTCCTCCCCTAAATGTGGGACCGCACCTGCGTGACCCTCAAATTCCTCAGGTCAGGATGTGGGCAAAAGATGTATCGCGCAAGCGTGACGCCGCGAAAAAATACCGTCGCATACAGCTGGAACGTCACGTTACTCGGCGGCGATCCCATCGGTAAACTGCAGGCGCGCCAACCGTGCATAAAGGCCGCCCTGCCCCACAAGCTCGTCATGTGTGCCTGTGGCCACGATGCGGCCTGCATCAAAGACCACGATGCGATCAGCTTGTTTTACCGTCGCCAAACGGTGCGCCACGATCAGTGTGGTGCGGTCCGCTGACAGCGCCTCAACAGCTTGCTGCACAGCGCGTTCGCTTTCAGCGTCCAATGCGCTTGTCGCCTCATCAAGCAGCAAAACAGGAGCGTCACGCAGAATTGCGCGCGCAATGGCGATGCGCTGCTTTTGGCCGCCCGACAACATCACACCGCGTTCGCCGACATAGGTGTCATAGCCTTGAGGCAACGCACGCAAAAACGTATCGGCCGCAGCCGCCTTGGCAGCGGCGATCACCTGCTCATCTGTCGCATCAGGCAGGCCAAAGCGGATATTATCAGCCGCCGACGCTGCAAAGATCACAGGTTCTTGTGGCACCAAAGCAATGGACCGGCGGAAGTCATGACGGGCCATATCCCGCAGATCGACCCCGTTGAGCATAATTTGACCCTCTTGGGGATCGTAAAAGCGCTGAAGAAGTTGAATGATCGTCGACTTACCCGCGCCCGACGGTCCGACAAGAGCCACTGTTTCGCCGGGTTTGACATGCAGGGATACCCCATCAAGTGCGGCAATGTCGGGCCGCGAGGGATAGGAGAAACGGACATCTTTGAACACAACCTCGCCGTGGGTCGCATCTGGCAGCGCTTGGGGATCGGCGGGATCCAAAACCGTATCTTGCGCGTTCAAAAGCTCGACCAGACGCTCTGTCGCACCTGCCGCGCGTTGAAGTTCTGACCATATCTCGGACAGTGCCGCCACAGCGCCTGCGACCATGACCGAATAGATTACGAATTGCACCAATTGCCCGGCGCTCATCATATCGCCGCGCACATCATTGGCCCCAATCCAAAGCACGCCGACAATGCCCGTAAAGACCAAAAAGATCACAATCACAGTCATCAAGGCCCGCGTGCTGACACGCTTCTTTGCCGCAACAAAACTTTTTTCCGTGACATCCGCAAATTGCTGACGGGTATAGCTTTCGTTGGTGAAGGCCTGAACCGTTTGCACAGATGTCAGTGTTTCCGACGCCGTGCCAGACGAGGCGGCAATCCAGTCCTGGTTCTCACGGCTCAGCACGCGCATACGACGGCCCAGAACAATGATCGGGACAATGACCGCAGGCACAATCAACAAAACCAGTGACGTCAGTTTAAGCGATGTGAATAGCATCAACGCAAGCCCGCCCACAAGGATGAGCAGATTGCGCAGCGCGATCGAGATTGACGAACCGATGACCGACTGGATCAAGGTTGTATCGGTGGTGATCCTCGACAAAACCTCGCCTGTCATAATTTTTTCGAAAAAGGCCGGTGACAGTCCAATGACCCGATCAAACACAGCCTTGCGAATATCCGTGACCACACGCTCACCCAGGCGGGTCACCAAATAATACCGCAGCCCAGTGCCAAGCGCCAAAAGCGCCGCGATGGCCAACGCCGCCAGAAAATACTGGTTCAATAGTTCGGCGGATTTGGTGTTGAAATTATCGACCACACGGCGCACCGCCAGCGGCAACACCAGCGACACCATCGCCGTCAGGACCAATGCAGCCCCGGCTGCAAACATCAACGACTTATAAGGCCACAAAAAGGGGACCAAACCGCGCAAGGCGCTGAAATCTTTTGATTTCGCCCGTTCTTCATCGGACGTGATAGGTGGCTTTGCCATGCGCGTTTCCTTGTCTTGCGCATTCGTATATCCAGCGCCAAAGCCAGCGGCAAGCGGCCTTCTCGTCACATGTATTTCAATTTTGGAATGTTGTTGGAGCGGGCGGCGGGAATCGAACCCGCGTCATTAGCTTGGAAGGCTAAGGTCTTACCACTACACAACGCCCGCGCTGCGTGACTGGGTAATTCAGCGCCGCCCAAGGGTCAAGCCGCCACTGCAAAAAAGACGTCTGCAACCCTTGATTAGTTGCGACTGATTTGCATTTACAATAGAGACCCTTAGTAACATGGAGATCCGAATGACCCGCCTTCGCCTCTCGACCGCCTTGCTGACCACCGTCTTGGCCAGCTTCGCGCTGTCCGCCCAAGCGCAAGATAAACTGAAGGTGGTAACAACCTTTACCGTTTTGGCCGATATGGCCCAAAACGTTGCGGGCGACGCAGCAGAGGTTGTCTCGGTTACCAAACCGGGCGCAGAAATACACGGATATTCCCCTACCCCCCAAGACATCGTGCGCGCGTCAGATGCGGATTTGATCCTTTGGAACGGCCTCAACCTCGAACTCTGGTTTGAACAATTCCTTGGCAATTTGGGCGACGTGCCCTCTGCCACGCTATCAGACGGCATCACCCCCATCGCCATCGGGTCAGGAAGTTACGAAGGCAAACCGAATCCCCACGCGTGGATGGGCTTGGACAATGCATTGATCTACATCGAAAATATCCGGAACGCCCTGGCACAGGCCGATCCCGAAAATGCAGGGCTGTATGCCGAAAATGCCAGCAGCTACATGCAAACCCTGCGCGACACGGTTGAACCCTTGCGCGATGCGTTGACCGACATTCCCGAAGATCAACGCTGGCTGGTCACATGCGAAGGGGCGTTCAGCTATCTTGCCCGCGACTTCGGCATGAAAGAGCTTTACTTGTGGCCCATGAACGCCGACCAAAACGGCACGCCACAGCAAGTCCGCGCGGTGATCGACGGGGTGCGCGACAACAATATCCCGGTGGTGTTTTGTGAAAGCACCGTCAATACGGCCCCCGCCGAACAGGTCGCCCGCGAGACAGGGGCCAGCTACGGCGGCGTTCTTTATGTCGACAGTCTCAGCACACAAGATGGCCCCGTCCCCACCTATCTTGATCTTTTGACTGTCACAGCCACAACCGTGGTCGATGGGTTAACACAAGCGACGCAATGAGGATTAATCATGCCTGAAACCACCCCCATTGGCCTGCGCGCCGATGATGTCACCGTCACCTACCGCAACGGGCATACGGCCTTGCATGATGCAAGTTTCGAAATTCCACGCGGGACCGTCACGGCGCTGGTAGGGGTGAATGGTGCAGGCAAATCAACCTTGTTCAAAGCGATCATGGGCTTTGTGCCAACCGCAAAAGGCACCATCAATATCCTTGGAATGAGCGTCAAGGACGCGCTGGCCCAAAACCTTGTGGCCTATGTTCCACAGGCCGAAGAGGTCGACTGGTCCTTCCCCGTTTTGGTCGAAGACGTGGTGATGATGGGACGTTACGGCCATATGGGATTTTTCAGACGCCCCTCCGCCGCCGACCATGCAGCCGTGGAACAGGCCCTTAACCGCGTGAACATGCAAGATTTTCGGCACCGCCAAATCGGTGAACTGTCAGGCGGCCAGCGCAAACGCGTTTTTCTGGCGCGTGCATTGGCCCAGGACGGCAAGGTCATTTTGCTTGATGAACCCTTCACAGGTGTTGACGTCAAAACCGAAGAACAAATCGTCCAGCTGTTGCGCGAATTGCGCGATGAAGGCCGCGTTATGCTGGTCTCCACCCACAACCTTGGATCGGTGCCCGAGTTTTGCGACCGAACCATTTTGGTCAAAGGCACCGTTCTTGGATATGGCCCGACCGAGACGACCTTCACACGCGCAAACCTTGAGATGGCCTTTGGCGGTGTCTTGCGGCACTTCACCCTTGGTGGCGCAGACCTGCATGATGACGAAGACGCGCGCGAGATTACGATTTTCACGGACGACGAACGCCCTTTTGTTCAATATGGCGAAAAAACCCAACGCACGGATCGCAAATCATGATGGATCTGCTGCTTGAGCCCTTCAGCTACGGCTATATGACCAATGCGATGTGGGTGTCGGCACTGGTCGGCGGGGTTTGTGCGTTTCTGTCTGCCTATCTGACGCTCAAGGGCTGGTCGCTGATCGGCGATGCCTTGTCCCATTCCGTTGTTCCAGGGGTCGCAGGGGCGTATTTTCTGGGCTTGCCCTTTGCCCTCGGGGCTTTCGTGGCGGGCGGTTTGGCGGCGGGCGCCATGTTGTTTTTGTCCGAACGCTCGGGCCTGAAAACAGATGTGATCATCGGGCTGATCTTCACCTCCTTTTTTGGACTTGGCCTGTTCATCGCTTCGCTTTCGCCCGTTTCGGTATCGCTGCAAACCATCACGATGGGCAATATCCTTGCCATCACCCCGTCCGATACGCTGCAACTGGCGATCATCGGCTGCGTGTCGCTGGCCATCCTGCTGGCCAAATGGAAAGATCTGATGGTGGCGTTTTTTGATGAATACCACGCGCGCTCTATCGGTTTGCATCCTGCACGGCTCAAGGCGCTCTTCTTTGTTTTGCTTTCGGCATCCGTGGTCGCGGCAATGCAAACTGTGGGCGCGTTTTTGGTCATCGCGATGGTCGTCACACCGGGTGCTACGGCCTATCTGCTGTGTGATCGGTTCCCGCGCCTGCTGATGACATCCGTGGCCATCGGGTCCATCACCAGCTTTGCAGGGGCCTACATCAGCTATTTTCTTGATGGTGCAACAGGTGGCGTGATCGTAACCTTACAAACACTTATCTTCCTGATCGTCTTTCTACTTGCACCAAAACACGGGCTGCTGGCCGCCAAACGCCGCGCCCGCGCCGCCCTGACAGGGGCCCCCTCATGATCGAAGACCTGCTTTTGCCGCTGCAATTTGCCTTCATGCAAAAGGCGTTTGTGATCTCGGTCCTCGTGTCGGTCCCCACTGCGATCCTGTCGTGCTTTTTGGTGATGAAAGGATGGGCGCTGATGGGCGATGCGGTCAGCCATGCGGTGCTGCCGGGCATTGTGCTGGCCTATATTCTTGGTCTGCCGCTTTTGATTGGTGCCTTCGCAGCAGGCATGTTTTGTGCCGTCAGCACAGGGTTTGTGGCCAACAATTCGCGCGTGAAACAAGACACGGTGATGGGCGTGGTGTTTTCGGGCATGTTCGGCATCGGGCTGGTTCTTTTCGTTGCCGTCGATAGTGGCGCACACCTTGATCATATCTTGTTCGGCAACATGCTTGGCGTTGACCGAACCGAGCTTTGGACCGCTGGCATTATATCAGCGATCGTGGCAGCCGGGCTTGTTTTGAAATGGAAAGACCTGCTTTTGCATGCCTTTGATCCGGCACAAGCCCAAGCGCTTGGCCTTCCAGTGGTCTGGCTGCATTACGGACTTCTGACAGCCCTATCGCTCACGATTGTGGCAACCCTGTCTGCGGTCGGGCTGATCCTTGCCATCGGCCTGTTGATCGCGCCAGGGGCCATTGCCTTTTTATGGGTCCGCACATTCAAAGCGATGCTCGCGATGGCTGTGGCGGTCTGCATGATATCGATGCTCGCAGGCACCTACCTGAGCTTTTTCATCGACAGTGCCCCTGCCCCAACGATCATCCTGATCCAAACGCTGATCTTCATCGTGGCCTTCGTGCGCCGCCAAATTCTGACGCGCCGCGCGTCACTTGCCTAGCCCTCAAATGGTTCAATCAGGTCTGGCCCTTCGGCGCGGTTCGAATTCACATCCCGCGAGACACGGTGCATTTTCAGATAGTCGTCATCTGGCGCGTGCATCAGACGTGCCGCACCCTTTCCCTGCTCACCAAGCCACAGGCCAAACTGATCGGGCATGATCATCACTGGAACACGGTGGTGAATATCGGCCATTGGTCCAGAGGCTTGCGTGGTCACAACCGCGCAGGTGTTCACCGCGTCCTCCCCGTGACCCCACGTTTGCCAGATACCAGCCATAACCATCGGTGCATCATCGGCTGGCGTCACATACCACGGCAAACGCGCGCCATCGGCGTCTTTGGTCCACTCATAAAATCCCGTTGTCGGGATCAGGCAGCGACGTTCGCGGCAGGCCGCCCGAAAAGCAGGCTTCTGGGCAATGGTTTCGGCACGCGCATTGATCAACAACGGCCCGTCGTTGGGTGCCTTGTACCAATGGGGTAAAAAGCCCCACCTCATGGACACAAGCCGCCGCTGATCCGTGGCAGTCACCACATGGATTTGGGTGGTCGGGCAGACATTGAAATTCGGTGTGACAGGCAAATCATTGGCCGGCATAGCATCAAAAAGCTGCACCATCGCCTGTGGCGGCAGCAGCGTCGCCATCCGCCCGCACATCAGGCGGCAACCTTGCGCGGCGCAAAGACCATCGCAAACGCAAAAAGCGCGACACCCCCACCGACAACGCCAAGTGGACCGTAGCCGCCTGCCTCCAGAACCACGCCACCAAGCGCCGAGCCCAGTGCCGCGCCCACATAAATGGCGGCGGCGTTCAATGCCAACAATACGGGCGCTTGCACTGGCGAAAGGGCAATAAGCCGCGATTGCTGTGCGGCCATAAACGACCATCCGCTGATGGACCAGATTAGGATCAGCGCAAAGGCCGCGGGCATGGCAAATGGCAAAAAGAAAAACAACGGCATGATCGCAGCTTGGGCCACAGACAGGATCGCAAGCGTGCGCGCAGCCCCCAATCCATCGGCCATGCGCCCGCCAAGGATATTGCCGATCACCGCACCAATGCCAAAGACCAGCAAGGCCAATGAAATCATCCCCCCGTCAAACCCCATAACATCACCCAAAAGCGGGGCAAGATATGTGTAAAGCACGTAGACCCCACCCAAAAAGACGCTCGTAAACCCAACCGCCAACATCAGATGCGGTGTCACCAGCACTGCACCCAGATCGCCCAGGGCCACAGGTTGAAACCGCAACCCCGCGGGCACCCGCATCCAGATCAGCGCCAGCATCGGCATCCCAAGCAGGACCACGATCCAAAGTGCGGGTCGCCATCCATAGGTATAGCCGACGTAACTGCCCAGTGGCACGCCGATCACCTGCGCAAGCGTCAGACCAAAGAAAACAGCGGCCAGAACCCGCCCTCTTGCTTCGGGCGCGGTCAGCCCTGCCACAACGGCCGCGGCCACGGGCGTGAACATCCCCGCCCCTGCCGCCGCCAACAGGCGTGACGCCCACAAAAGGGCTTCGCTTGTGGCCAGCGCGGACAGGGCATTTGCCACCAAAAACAGGCCGAAGGCCGCCGCCAACACGCGCCTGCGCCCGATTTGCCCTGTGATCGACACAAGCACTGGCGACAACACGGCATAAGACAGCGCATAGACTGTCATCAACACCCCTGCGCGGGCAGGCGTGACAGACAAGTCAGCGGCCAAAGGCTCAAGCAGGCCAATCACCACAAATGCACCCATGCCAATGACAAAATTGGCCGCCGACAGCAAAGACACCAATGATTTCGGGGCAGTCTGGGACATATTGATCCTAGCAAATAAAAAGGCGCGTAAGGGGGATCCTTACGCGCCTTTCCCAAGCCTGTCAGCCTTTACTTGGCCGCGATGCGACCGTCTGTATAAGGCGCATAGGGCGCGTTTTCGGCCATGTATTCAGCCGTCACATCCGCCAGATCAGGGCCGTAATCATAGGCGTTTTTGTCGTCGCCCGCGAACATGCCATAGCCGTCCCCACCGTTGCGCACATAGTTGTTTGTCACAACCTTATAACTCGCCGCCGGATCAATCGGAACAAAGCTGTCACCTTGTGCAACCATCACTTCTTGGACACGTCCCTCATTGGGGGCAACCGTGGGGTCAAACGTGAATTTCATTCCCGCCACCTGCGGGAAGCGCCCTGCGATATCTTCGATCTGGCTCACACCGTTTTCCAGCGCATCAATCAGCGTCTGGCCCGAAATCTCGAATGTCGACAGCGTGTTTTGGAAGGGCAGCACCGTCATCACCTCGCCCATCGTGACCTCGCCTGCATCAATGCTGGAACGCAGACCGCCCGAGTTGGCAATCGCAATCGTCACGCCCTGATCGGCCACACGGTCCAACATCGCATCGGCCACAAGATTGCCCATCGGGCATTCCATCACACGACAGACGGAACGATCGCCCTCGATCTTGTCTGCCGCATCCGCAACAACCTGCTGGCGGATTTCTTCAAGCGGCTGCGCAAGCTCGGCAATCCGCGCCTTCATGGTCTCGTCTTCCGCAACGGAGGCATCGATCAAAACAGGTTCGCCCACAGCCTCGGTGACAACGCCGTTGTCATCAAAGGTCACGTTCAGTTCCCCCAGATATTTCCCATAGGCATAGGCTTGCACGATCTGCGCCTCGCCCACTTTCATCGGGTATGGTCCGGCCGCGCGATCAGATGTGTTCGACAAAAGCGTGTTCGAATGGCCACCCACGATGATATCGATACCGGTGGTCGCGGCGGCGATACGTTTGTCCGCTTCAAAACCCGAATGCGACAGCACGATGATCTTGTTGATCCCCTCGGCTGTCAGGCGATCCACCTCTGCCTGAACGGCGGGAATGGGATCTGTAAAGGTGATATTGGGCCCGGGTGATGACAGCTCGTCATTGTCCTGCGGTGTCAGGCCGATAAAGCCGATTTGTTCGCCACCACGTTCCAACACCGTCGATTTCAGCACCTTGCCTGCCAAGGCAGGCTCGGCTGAAATATCGGCATTGGCCATCAAGACGGGGAAATCCACCTTATCGACAAAAGCGCCAATGGTTTCGGGCCCGTGGTTGAACTCGTGATTGCCGATGGCGAACAGATCATAGCCGATCTTGTTCATCATCTCGGCTGCCACATCGCCCTTGTAGTAGGTATAAAACAGCGACCCCTGAAACATATCGCCCGCGTCCACCAGCACGTAATTGTTGGTGCGGCTGCGCGCATCCTCAATGGCTGTGACAAGACGGGCCGCGCCGCCAAAGCACTTGCCCTCGTCATTGTCCTCAACCGAACAGGGGCCGTCAAAACGGCTGATCGGTTCAAAACGGTCATGGAAGTCATTGGTGTGCAAAATTGTCAGCGCGTAGTCGGCAGCGGCAGCCCCCGCGCCCACCCCCGTGGCCACAGCAGCGGCAGCGGCGGTCGTCATTAAGCGAGCAAACATAGAATCCTCCTTGTTGATATTACGGATAGTCAAAACGTCGCAGGCGCGACTGTCCAGCAATTTAGCAATGTGACGTAACAGCCGCTTGACGATCGCCTATTTGGGCGGCACTTCGGGGTGCATGCTGATTTACAAAATATTCCGCGGTCCCGAATGGGACGATATGCAGGCAAATGGCGAAACCCTTGGCGCGCCGATTGATTTGGCCGATGGCTACATCCATTTCTCAACAGCCGACCAAGCTGGTGAAACCGCCGACAAATGGTTTGCAGGCGTGGACGGGCTGTGGCTGGTGGCCTTTGACGCGGATGCAATGGGTGCTGCGCTGAAATGGGAGCCGTCGCGCGGCGGCCAGCTTTTCCCGCACCTCTACCGCGCCTTGCAGATGGCGGAGGTCAAATGGGCCGTTCCGTTGCCGTGGGATGGAAAAGCCCACCGTTTTCCACAGGACATGACATGAGCCTTTATGAAAAAGTCGCCATGCGCGTGCTGCGCAGTTTTGACAGCGAACGCGCCCACGGGCTTGCGATCAAGGCGCTGAATGCGGGCCTCAGCCCTTTGTCGGGTGTTGTCACCTCCGAACGTTTGCGCACCACGGTGGCAGGGCTTGAAATGCCCAACCCCGTAGGTCTGGCCGCAGGTTTTGACAAAAACGCGCAAGTCGTGGGGCCGTTGCAACGCGCAGGCTTTGGCTTTCTTGAGGTCGGGGCCGCAACGCCCCGTCCGCAGGCTGGCAACCCCAAACCACGCCTGTTTCGCCTGCACGAAGATCACGCGGTCATCAACCGGTTCGGCTTTAACAACGAAGGGATGGAGGCGATCACCACACGCCTTGCAGCCACGCGCCGCGACATTCCCATCGGGCTGAACCTCGGGGCCAACAAAGACAGCGCCGACCGCGCCGAAGACTACCGCACCGTGCTGCGCCATGCAGGGGCGCATGTGGATTTCGCCACCGTCAACGTCTCGTCGCCCAACACCGAAAAACTGCGCGACCTGCAGGGCAAAGACGCGCTGCAGTCGCTTTTGGCAGGTGTGCTGGACGCCCGCGACGAGGCGGGGTTGCGCCTGCCCATCTTCGTCAAGATCGCACCTGATTTATCCGCGTCCGAACTTGCCGACGTGGCCGAGGTTGCAGCCGCCCTGCCCGGCCTCGATGGCATCATCGCCACCAACACGACCCTTATGCGCGATGGGCTGAAAAGTGCGCAGCGCGGTGAAACAGGCGGTCTGTCCGGCCAACCACTGTTTGAAATGTCCACACGCGTTCTGGCGCAGCTGTCGGGCCTGACAGACAAACCCATCATCGGGGTGGGCGGCGTGGCCAGCGCAGAGCAAGCCTATGCCAAGATCAAAGCTGGTGCGTCCGCCGTGCAGCTTTATTCGGGGCTGGTCTATGGCGGTTTGTCACTGGCCGCCGATATTGCCCGTGGCCTCGATGATCTGCTGGCCCGCGACGGTTTTGCCAGCGTGGCAGATGCCATTGGCACCGACCGCAGCGCGTTTCTTTAGGCGGCCGCTGCACGCTCAAGCGCGGGATAACGCGCCCCCAAGGTGATCCCGCGGGCAATAAAGCTGATCAAAAGGCACAGCCACAGCCCGTGATTGCCCAACCACGGCAGCAAAACCATCGCGCTGCCGAAATACACAATCGCAGACACAATCATCATATTGCGCATATCGCGGGTTTGGGTCGCACCAATAAAAATCCCGTCCAGCATCCAGGCCGCCACCCCCACAAAGGGGGCCGCAACCATATAGGGCAGGTAGTCGCGCGCAGCGCCCCGAACGTCGGGGGCCGTGGTCATCACGTCAATCACCACCGCGCCAAAGACTGCAAAACTCAGCCCCAACACAGCGCAGGTGACCGCGCCCCAAAGCCCCGTAATCAATGCGCCGCGCCGGAGCCGCACAGGATCGCGTGCGCCCTTGGCCTTGCCCACAAACGCCTCGGCCGCAAAGGCAAAGCCGTCCATCGCATAGGCGGTGATATACAGAAACTGAAGCAGCACCTGATTGGCCGCCAATTCCACGTCCCCCAGATCACTGGCGAAGAACAGAAAACTCATGAAAATCGCCTGCAACAGCACAGACCGGATCATGATATCGGTGTTCACCGCCGTCATATTGATCAGAGCGGCACGGTCGGCAATGCGCGCCCAATCTTTCCATGCAGGCGTGTTAAAGGCCGCGCGGCACAGCCACAGGCCCATCAGCAACCCCGCCCATTCCGACACGAAGGTCGCCCAAGCCACCCCCTGCACACCCCAGTCGAATCCCAGAACAAAGGTTACGGATAAAACGATGTTCAAAAGGTTCATAAAAAGCTGAATCACCAGCACAGCGCGGGTGCGTTCCTGGCCAATAAGCCAGCCCGTGATGCCATAGATCGCAATCATCGCAGGGGCAGACCAAACGCGAATGGCCATATAATCACGTGCCATCGCCTCAACCGCATCGCTGGCAGGCGACAGCTGAAACGCCGCCCAGAAAAGCGCACTTTGGAAGACGATGATCAGCGCACCTGCGCCAAAGCCGATCATCAGCACACGACTAAGAAGTGCCGCCACCTCGCCTGTGTCGTCTGCCCCCTCGGCCTGCGCTGTCAACCCTGCGGTTCCCATCCGCAAAAAGCCGAAAAACCAATAGAACGCCGTCAGGATAATCGCACCGATGCCAACCGCGCCAATAGGCACAGGATCGCCCAACTGCCCGACCACGCCCGTATCAACAGCCCCCAAAATGGGCACGGTTGCATTGGACAGAACGATGGGCAAAGCCACCGCCCAGACGCGCTTGTGGGTGATGGGCTGTGCCGGCTCAGCCATCCCGTGATGGCATCAGGAAATGCCCCGTGCCTTGGGCAAACATCTTGTCACGGTTGTCCTGCCATGCCTCAACATACACGCTTGCATAGCGGCGGCCCGACCGGTTGATCCGCGCGCGCGCATACGCATCGCGCGGCAGACCGCTGCGCAGATAGTCCACGGTGAAATCGATGGTCTTGGGCAGCCGCGGCAAGGCTTGCGGCGAAAGCGTTTCGGCATCCAGTCGTCCGCTTTCAATCTCGTCCCACAGCATAGCCCACGACAATTCGATAATCGCAGTGGTTTCCAAAAACGCCGCCGTCACCCCGCCGTGGATGGCAGGCAACAACGGATTGCCGATCAGCTTGGGTTTGAAATGTAAGGTCGCGGTCAGTTCATCCCCGCGCCGGTCAAAATCAATGCCCAGAAAATTGATGTAAGGCACACCGCTCACAAGGGCCTGCAAGGCCGCGTCGCGGCGCTGTTTGATCACTTGCATCGGTTCGGGCGTGCGCCGCTTTGCACCACTCATGCGCCCCGCTCCAGGGTAAAGGCGCCTGTGGCGGTGGCTACGGGGTTGTCTGCATCCTCATCCATCGCGGTGGCGCGCACAAATGCGACAGAACGGGTCACGTGATAGCACTCTGCCCGTGCGGTAATGGTCTGCCCTGGCGTGGCCGCGCGCATATAATCAATGCGCAAATCAATCGTCGCGGTGCCAATGGGGGCCGCGGGATGTGACATCACCGCAGCCCCGCCACAGGTGTCCATCAGCGCCGACACCGCGCCACCGTGAATAACTTTTGTGACGGGGTCCCCCACCAGCTTTTCATCATAGGCCATAGTGATTTCGGCCACACCGTCATCAATCGTGGTCAGCGTCATCCCCAAGGCTTGGCTATGCGGGATGGCTTCAATGAACTGGCGGGCCAGCTTGGTCTTGTCGACAGTCTCCGCACACATGGGGTCACCTCGTCTTTCAGGGTCTTTTATTTCGCCAGCGCACGCGCCCTTCAAGCACAATCTGGCCCCTTGCCCCTGCGTCTGCCACCCCTTAGCTTGCCCGAAGGGAGAGATACGACATGACTGAACGGCTTACATTCAAAGAGATGTGCGCAAAATTCGACGTCACACCACGGACGTTGCGCTACTATGAATATATAGAGCTGCTTCACCCTGAAAAGGAGGGGCGCTCGCGGTTTTATGGCCCAAAGGAATGTGCGCGCATGACGCTTATCTTAAGGGGGCGGCGGTGGGGCTTCCCGCTGGAGGATATCCGACAGTGGCTTTTGATCTATGAAAACGAAGGCACCGAATCCCAGATGCAGGCATGGGTTGAACTGGCCGACCGCCAGCTGCTTGACCTGGAGGAACAGCAAAAACAGCTTGCCGAAACCATCGCAGAATTGCGCCGCGTGCGCGACGAAACCCGAACAGCACTCAAAAAATCGTAATTCGGGTAAGGTATTCCATACCCAAATTTTCCCTTACCAAAACGCTTTGGATTGAAGAAAATTGCGCCCTGCCCTTTGGTAACTTCACAATCATTTCGCATACCCCCAAATGACGCGGCGTTACATTTACGTTAACGTAAGCTTTTGTTGTAATGTCGCCGAGAGATACGCAAATCACCCTCATCCGCAACGGCATGAGGACCAGTCAAATGGCCGATGAAATGATGAACATACGCGAAATGTGCGACGCATTCGATGTAACGCCCCGCACTTTGCGCTTTTACGAAGCCAAGGAACTTCTGTTTCCTGTGCGTGAAGGCCAAAAGCGCCTTTTTACCAAACGTGACCGCGCACGTCTTAAACTGATCCTGCGCGGCAAGCGTTTTGGCTTCAGCCTCGAAGAAATCCGCCAACTGCTCGACCTGTATGACATGGGCGACCAGCAGCACACGCAATTGGTCAAGACTTATGAAGTGGCCGAGGACCGTTTAGCTTCCATGATTTCGCAGCGCGACGAACTCAACGAAGCGATCGAAGAGCTTAAAGAACAACTGGAATGGGGCGCCAAAATGATCGCCGCATCCAAAGACAAGCACCACGCTGCCGAATAGGCCGCGATTACGACGACCAAGGGAGAGACACAGATGCCGCATTACACCGCCCCCACCAAAGACATGCAATTTGTCCTGCACGAGATGCTGAAGGTCTCGGAACAACAGATCACAGGATACGGCGATCTGGACGCCGATTTCACATCTGCGATCCTCGAAGAAGCAGGTAAAATTGCCATGGACGTCACCGCACCGCTGAATGTGGTCGGCGACGAAGAGGGCTGTGTTTTGGAAAACGGCGTTGTGCGCACGCCCAAAGGGTTCAAAGAAGCCTTTGACACCGTCGCCGAAGGCGGCTGGATGGGTCTGGACATGCCCGAAGAATACGGCGGCCAGAACATGCCCTACATCATCCAAACAGCAGTGGGCGAAATGCTGTCGTCGGCCAACATGGCCTTCAACATGTATCAAGGTCTGGCCCACGGCGCGATGTCGGCGATTGTGGCCCACGGCACAGACGATCAAAAAGAAACCTATCTGCCCAATATGATTGCGGGCAAATGGGGCGGTACCATGAACCTGACCGAACCGCACTGCGGCACGGATCTGGGCCTGATGCGCACCAAGGCCGAACCACAAGACGACGGCACCTACAAAGTCTCGGGCCAAAAGATCTGGATCTCGGCGGGCGAACACGACATGGTCGACAACATCGTCCACCTTGTTCTGGCCAAAATCCCCGGCGAACCTGATGACATCAAAGGTGTGTCGCTGTTTATCGTGCCAAAATTCCTGGTGAACGCAGACGGCAGCCTTGGCGAACGCAATGCGCTGTCGTGTGGTGGTCTCGAAAAGAAAATGGGCATCCACGGCAACGCCACCTGCGTGATGAACTATGATGGCGCAACGGGCTACCTGATCGGCGAGAAAAACAAAGGCATGCGCGCGATGTTCACCATGATGAACGAAGCCCGCATCGGCGTTGGCCTGCAAGGCTATGCCCAAGGTGTTGTCGCCTATCAAAACGCGCTTGGCTTTGCCCAGGACCGTCTGCAGGGCCGCGATGTGACAGGTGCCGCAGCACCCGACAAACCCGCTGATCCCATCATCGTGCACCCCGACGTGCGCCGCAACCTGATGGACCAGAAAGCCTTTATCGAGGGCGCACGCGCCTTTACCTTCTGGGGCTCTACCATGATCGACCGCGCCCACCGCGCTGGCGACAAAGACGCCGATGATCTGATCTCGCTGCTCACGCCGATCATCAAAGGCTTCCTGACCGACAAAGGCTTTGAGACGACCGTTCTGGCGCAACAAACCCTTGGCGGCAGCGGTTTCACCCGCGAATGGGGCATGGAACAATTCGTGCGCGATGCCCGTATCACCATGATCTATGAAGGCACCAACGGCGTGCAATCGCTCGACCTTGTAGGCCGCAAACTGGGCCTGAACGGCGGCAAAACCGTCATGGGCTTTTTCGAGCTGGTCAAAAATTACATCAAAGACAACGGGGATCACGCCGAGCTGAAGGAACACTTCCTTGAGCCCTTGAAAGCCGCATCCAAAGACCTGCAGGCCGCTGGCATGTATTTCATGCAAAACGGCATGAAGAACCCCAACAACGCCCTGTCGGGATCGTATGATTTCATGCATCTGTTCGGTCAGGTCTGCATGGGTCTGGTCTGGTCGATGATGGCCAAAGCCAGCTACGATGCGCTGGAAAATGGGGCCTCGGACACCGAATTCTATCAGACGAAAATCGCAACTGGTAAATACTACATGGCCCGCCACCTGCCCGTCACCCGCACCCATCTGGCCCGTATCGAAACAGGCGCAGACACGGTGATGGAACTGGACGCGGCCAACTTCTGATGCCCAAACGCCTTCGCCTGACCCGCCGCTTTCCTGTCGCCATGACCGAGGATGGCTACCGCCGTCTCAAACGGTTTGCCGCCGATGCGGGGTTGGACGAAGGCGAGGCACTGTCGTTCCTCTTCGAGAACTTCGACAGCGTTATGGACGACGAAAAATTGCCGCACCGCTTGCGTCTGTTCAACGCCGAATTGGAAGACCGCAAGAAGTAAATAACCTTGGGAGGGGTGCCACGTGACAATCAAACTCTACTGCTTCGGCGAAAGCGGCAACGCCTACAAAGCCGCGCTGAGCCTGGAGATGGCAGGCATGGATTGGCAGCCCGTTTTTGTCGATTTCTTCAAAGGCGCCGCGCGCTCTGACGATTTCAAAAAGCTCAACCCGATGGGCGAAGTGCCCGTCATGGTAAACGGCGATCTGACCCTCACCCAATCGGGCGTGATCCAGCAATATGTCGTCGATCAAACGGGCAAACTGGGCAGCGATGACCGGTATGAGCTGCAACGCTGGCTGCTGTGGGACAATCACAAGATGTCCTCGCAAGCAGGCGTGCTGCGCTTCATGACCAACTTCCTGCCGCCCGAGAAACGCAACGCCGATGTAAACGCCTTTTTGACAGGCCGTTTCAAAGCCGCGCTGTCGGTGTTGGACACACATCTGACGGACCGCGACTGGATGGTGGGCGATGCGCTGAGCATCGCAGACATCGCCAACTGCGCGTATCTTTATTACCCCGAACCCTACGGGTTCGACCGTTCCGATTATCCCGCCATTGACGCATGGCTGACCCGCATCAGCGATCAGCCCCGCTGGAAACACCCCTACGATCTGATGCAGCGCGCCTTGCCTGCCTCACCTGAATAAGGAGACTACAATGTCCGAAGCCTATATCTATGACGCCGTGCGCACCCCGCGCGGCAAAGGCCGCAAAGACGGCAGCCTGCATGAAGTGACATCCGTGCGCCTGTCCGCGCAAGTTCTCAATGCCGTCAAGGAACGCAACAACCTTGAAGGCCACGCCGTCGAAGATGTCATCTGGGGCAACGTCACCCAAGTGATGGAACAAGGCGGCTGTCTGGCCCGCACGGCCGTTCTGGCCTCAGACCTCGATGAACGCATCCCGGGCCTTGCCATTAACCGGTTCTGCGCGTCTGGCATGGAAGCCGTTAACCTTGCTGCAAACCAAGTCAAAGGCGGCGCAGGCGACGCCTATATCGCAGGCGGCGTCGAAATGATGGGCCGCGTCGCCATGGGCAGCGACGGTGCTGCGATTGCCGTGGACCCAAGCGTCGCGATGGAAACCTATTTCGTCCCCCAAGGGATTTCCGCCGACATCATCGCCACCGAATACGGGTTTTCGCGCGATGACGCCGACCAACTGGCGATGAAATCCCAACAGCGTGCCAAAGCCGCTTGGGATGACAAGCGTTTCGACAAATCTGTGATCACAGTGCGCGACCAAAACGGTCTCGAAATCCTCAGCCACGACGAATACATGCGCCCCCAGACCGATATGCAATCCCTCGGCGGCCTGAACCCTGCATTCCAAGCCATGGGCGAAGTTATGCCCGGCTTCGACAAAATCGCACTGATGAAATACCCGCACCTTGAGAAGATCAACCACATCCACCACGCAGGCAATTCATCGGGCATCGTCGACGGTGCTGCGGGTGTCCTGATCGGCTCCAAAGAGTTCGGTGAGCGTAATGGCCTCAAGCCGCGCGCGCGTATCCGCCAGACCGCCAAAATCGGCACTGATCCGACGATCATGCTGACAGGCCCCGTGCCTGTGACCCACAAGATCCTCGCGGATTCTGGCATGAATATCAAAGACATCAACCTGTTCGAGGTGAACGAAGCCTTTGCCTCGGTGGTTTTGCGCTTCATGCAAGCCTTTGATGTCGACGACAGTGTGGTCAACGTCAACGGCGGCTCGATCGCCATGGGCCACCCGCTTGGTGCGACAGGCGCCATCATCATCGGCACTTTGCTGGACGAGTTGGAACGCTCGGACAAAGAAGTCGGCCTCGCCACCCTGTGCATCGCATCGGGCATGGGTGCGGCAACAATCATCGAACGCGTGTAAGGAGCCATTCAGATGTCTGACTTTTCAATGAATATCGACGCTGACGGCGTAGCTGTGATCACATGGGATACCGTTGGCAAATCCATGAACGTGATGAACCAACAAGGGTTCGACGATCTGGACAAATTGATCGACGAAGTGCTGTCAAATGACGCCATCAAAGGCGCTGTGATCACATCTGGCAAAGACGGCTCCTTTGCAGGCGGGATGGACCTGAACATCATCTCCAAGATGAAGGAAATGGCCGGCGATGATCCTGCCAAGGGCCTGTTTGAGGGGCTGATGAACACCCACGCCATGCTGCGCAAAATCGAACGTGCTGGCATGGAGCCCAAAACCAACAAGGGCGGCAAACCGATTGCTGCAGCCCTGCCTGGCACAGCACTTGGTATCGGGTTCGAGATCCCTCTGGCCTGCCACCGCATCTTTGCGGCAGACAACCCAAAGGCGAAAATCGGCCTTCCAGAAATCATGGTCGGCATCTTTCCGGGCATGGGCGGCACAACGCGGGTCACACGTCTGCTCGGCGCCATGGGGGCCTCACCTTTCCTGCTGGAAGGCAAGCTGAGCAATCCGCAAAAGGCCAAATCTGCAGGCCTGATCCACGAAGTTGTGCCTGCAGATGAATTGCTGGCCAAGGCCAAAGAATGGGTCTTGTCAGAACCCAAGATCGTCAAACCATGGGACGAAAAGGGCTACAAAATGCCCGGTGGCGCGCCCTATCACCCTGCTGGCTTCATGACCTTCGTTGGGGCATCGGCAATGGTTAACGGCAACACCAAAGGCGTCTACCCCGCCGCCAAGGCGCTGCTGTCATCGGTCTATGAAGGCGCGATGGTCGACTTTGACACCGCCATCAAGATCGAGGCGCGTTGGTTCACTAATGTGCTGATGAACCCAAGCAGTTCGAACATGATCCGCAGCCTGTTCATCAACAAAGAAGCGCTGGAAAAAGGCGCTGTCCGCCCCGCTGATGTGGACGATCAAAAGGTCACCAAAGTCGGCGTCATGGGCGCGGGCATGATGGGGGCTGGCATCGCGCTGGTGTCGGCTATGGCTGGCATCGAAGTGGTGCTGATCGACCAAAAGCAAGACGCCGCAGACAAGGGTAAAGCATATGTCGAAAGCTATCTGGACAAGGGCATTTCACGCAAGAAAACAACGCCTGAAAAGAAAGATCAGGTGCTTGGTTTGATCACGGCGACCACCGATTATGACGCGCTCAAAGGCGCTGATCTGATCGTCGAAGCCGTGTTCGAAGATCCTGCGATCAAGGCGGAGGTTACCAAAAACGTAGAGGCCGTTGTGGGCGAGGATTGCATCTTTGCCACCAACACATCGACCTTGCCGATCACTGATTTGGCCAAGGCCAGCAAACGCCCTGAACAGTTCATCGGCATCCACTTCTTCAGCCCCGTTGAAAAGATGATGCTGGTCGAAATCATCAAAGGCAAAGAAACAGGTGACCGCGCAGTTGCCAAGGCGCTGGACTTTGTGCGCCAGATCAAAAAGACGCCGATCGTGGTTAACGACGCGCGGTTCTTCTATGCCAACCGCTGCATCATCCCCTACATCAACGAAGGCATCCGCATGGTCGCCGAAGGGGTTGAACCCGCACTCATCGAAAATGCGGCCAAACTGGTGGGCATGCCATTGGGGCCGCTGCAACTGGTCGATGAAACCAGCATTGATCTGGGCGTCAAAATCGCCAAGGCCACCCGCGCCGCGATGGGGGATGCCTATCCCGATGGTGCCGTGGATGACGTGCTGTTCTGGATGGCCGACGAAGGCCGTTTGGGCCGCAAATCCAACAGCGGCTTTTACACCTATGACGCGAAAGGCAAACGCGGTCTGCTTTGGGAGGGTCTGAGCGCGAAATACCCCGTCGCCGACGATCAGCCCGATTTGCAAACGGTGCAACACCGCTTGTTGTTCGCCCAAACGCTCGAAGCCGTGCGCGCCCTCGAAGACGGTGTTCTGATGGACATCCGCGAAGGCGATGTGGGCGCGATCCTGGGATGGGGCTTTGCACCTTGGTCGGGCGGGCCGCTGTCGTGGCTTGATATGATCGGCGCCCCCTATGCGGCTGAGGTCTGTGATCAACTGACCGCAGAATTTGGCGATCGGTTCAGCTGCCCTGATCTGCTGCGCGACATGGCCGACAAAAACCAAAGCTTCTACGGACGCTTTGGCGGCGAAAAGAAAGCGGCCTAAAACCTGAAGCTCCAGGGTGCAGCCCCGCCGCAATCGGTGGGGCTGTGCCGTATTTCATGCAGACCGGCGCAACACCACCGTGCGCAGGTGCTACCTGCCGTTAACCATTGTGCGGCATAGTGTTACCCAAGAACGTTCTTATCCAAATGGTCCCACAGGCGCGCAAGCGTCGTTCCAGTGAACCAAGGTTTGGCATCCTTGATCTTGACCGCACACTCCCTTTGGCAGGCCTGCCGATCACATTCATACAAACCCCGTTCCACCCGATATCGCAAATGCCAGCAGGCTTTGCGCGCAACAGGCTGTCCAAAAAGAAAACGCCCCGCGATGAAATCGCAGGGCGCTCCCGTCTGTCGGGTATCCAAGTGTGACGCGAAGATCCCCAGACGGACCTGAATTAGGCGGCGGCGCGAAAGCCGTGTTGGGCGGCGGCAGGGCGGCGCGATTGATCTTCGATCAACAGGCATTCAATCAGATCATCTGCCTGCTCAACGCTCAGCGGCGTGTAAAGTGGCTCTTCTGCGCCACCAAAAAGGTCGCTCACAAAATCGGTGCCGCGGGGGCAGAAAAACAACGCGCCGGAATTGGCAAACACCACCTCGTCTTGCGCAAAGACCAGCTCGATCACGTCAATTTTTTCATGTGGGAACGACCGTTGAATGCCGCGGAAGCCTTCCAAGGCCGCCGCAGGGATCAACGCAAAAGGATCCCCAAAGACTTGCTCGGCCGTGTCGCTTTCCAGCAAAACATGCTGCTCGGGTGCCATCCACATATCTTCGCGGTTGCCCAATGCGCCAGCTGGCACAAGCATGGGCCACATGTGATCGGGGCAAGGACGCGCACCTGACCACAAAACGCGGCGGCGCACTTCGATCACCGTCTGCATGCCACCGTCAAAGGTCAGAACCTTATCGCCGGCAACCACGCCTTCCACAACGCGCCACCCCGTTGGGGTTGCCACTTTCGTGCCGCCAACCAAACCGGTGGTCGAGATCATCTCGGACCCGTTCCATGCGCCCGAACGGTCGCTCATATCCATTGTGGCAGTCTTATCGGCGCGAAAGTTGAACATCTTATGTCCCCGGTGTCGGCCCAGATTGTCTTGGGCGGTGTTTCGTTTGCGTTGAAACCATATGGGGTGATTCCAAGGGCGCTCCTTGGTCCGAAAAAAGGCGCAAATAGGTCATTGATGCGCCCAAAGCTGGTAAACAGGGGGTTAACGAAAAGATTGAAGCCAATTTGGCGACAATTTTAGGTGTTTTCAGAAGGAATAGCCAAACCGCGCGATATCTTCGGCACAGGCTTGCGCGATGGCATTTTGTGAGTCGCGGGTAAAATAGGGTTGGTAGTCCCCGCCGCGTTTCGAGGCATTGGCCCTTGGAACATCCAAGCCAAACCCCAGATGGGCCTCAAACGGGGCAAGGTCCTGGGCAAGATGTTCGAGACGCACAAATGCATTGCACCGCTCTGCCCCGTTTGTATCCGTCACATATGCCCCGAATGGATGGCTGCGAAAACTGGTTAACGTCTCGTCCGACGTGATAAAGCGTTCAAACGTGGTCGCCTTGGCCTGCCACACGGCGGGGTGGGCAAAATCCTGTTCGCGCAGCCAATGGTAATAACTGACAGCGCGGTCCCACGGGTTGCGCACCAGCGTCACGATAAATGTCTGCGCCAGATCTTCCGGCGTGATCAGCCCATCAATATCGCGCAGGGTGCTGTGCTTCCAAAGCCGCCCTGCCACCTGCAGGCTCTTTTGCCGTTTATGCCGCGCCTTGGCCTTGGGGGTGTCGCCCACGATGACATCATCGGCCATCGCACGGTCCTCAAGCGCAAGTGTCAGCGCCGTGCCGCCCGTTTTGGGCGCGTGGACAAACAGGTATTTGCGCCCCTTGGAATAGATCATGCGGGCACCTGTGCCGCCCGACTGCGCAGCGCAATCACCGCGCCCGTCACAATGATAAGGGCGATGCCAAGCAACCCCAGTGGCCCCAAAATTGTGCCGAACATCACATAGGTCGTGATACTGGCAAAGATCAGCAAGGTGTATTCAAAGACCGATACATATGTCGCTTCTCCGATCAGATAGGCCTGCATGATAAGCCCGATCCCCACCAAAGACACCAAGGCCTGCGCGATCAAAATCCACCATGTCTGCGCCGATGGCCACACCCAAGCGCGGCTCAGGTAGGTATCGCCTGCATTCATCTGGAAATAGACCGAGACCAGTGCCGCCACCACGCCGATCATCGTCATATAGGTCCACAGCAACGACAAGGCGCTTTCGCCTTCGCACCATTTGCGTGTGGCCAGATTGCCGATGGCGTAACAGACCCCCGCGCTCATCGGGATCAGGTTTTCCCAACCAAAGGCACCCACGTCGGGTTTCAGCACAAGCAAGCAGCCCGCAAACCCGCAAAGCGCCGCGATCAGGCGCACATGTCCGATCTTTTCACGCGACCAGATGGCATTGATGAACACCATCAAGACAGGCGCGGTGAACAGCCCTGCCGCCACCACAGGCAAGGGGAAAAACCCAAGCGAGCCGAAATAAAGGATCATTGCTGCGGTAAAAAACACATTGCGCGCCACGACCCATCCAATGCGCTTGGGCCACATGATCCAGCCGCGCCACAGGGCGACGGCCCAGACAAACCCCACCGCGATGGTGCTGCGCACCGTGTGGAATTGCCACAGGCTGATCTCGTCCGAGATATAGACGATGAAATTGTCGATCACGCCAAGGATCGCCATTCCGGTGATCATGAATCCGATTGCGGGTAAATTTTGGTTCATGGCGCTATCCTTGGCCTCTTGCATTGTGCGACGCAAGCGCCATAGTCAAAAGTCAGACATTTGAAGGGGAGGTTTGCAAATGGGCTGGATGCGCGATGAAACGGGTCTTGAGAAATCACCTGCCAACCATGTGCCACTGACACCGCTGTCGCATTTGCGGCGCGCGGCTGCGGTTTTTCCGGACACCACGGCCGTGGTCTATGGCCCGCACCGCAAAACCTATGCCGCGTATTACGAACGCTGCACGCGTCTTGCCTCGGCCCTCGTCAAAATCGGCATCAAACCCGGTGATGTGGTGGCCACCGTGCTGCCCAACATCCCCGCGCAGGTTGAGGCCAGCTTTGGCGTGCCAGCCTGCGGCGCCGTTTTGAACACCATCAACACGCGTCTCGATATTGATACGGTTGCCTATATCTTTGACCACGGCGAGGCAAAAGCCGCGCTGGTCGACAGCCAGTTCCTGCCAATGGTGATGGAAGCCATCGCCCGCATGGAAGGCCCTGCCCCCCAGATCATTGAAGTGCCAGATGACCACGCAGGCGTGCACGAAATTGGCGAACAAATCGCCTACGAGGCATTCCTTGAAACAGGCGACCCCGATTTTGAATGGATCATGCCCCAAGATGAATGGGAGAGCCTGTCGCTGAATTATACGTCAGGCACCACGGGGCGGCCCAAGGGCGTGGTCTATCACCACCGCGGCGCCTATCTGATGACGATGGGCACGCCGATCACATGGCAGATGACCCTGCGCCCGCAGTTCATGCAGATCGTTCCGCTGTTTCACTGCAACGGCTGGAACCACACATGGATGATGCCCTTGCTTGGTGGCACCGTGCATTGCTGCCGCGATATTTCGGCCAAGGCGATCTATGACGCGATTGCCGACGAAGGGGTCACGCATTTCGGCGGTGCGCCGATTGTGCTGAACATGATCGTCAATGCCACGGACGCCGAACGCAAACCTTTTGATCACACGGTGCAGGTGTTCACCGCAGGTGCGCCGCCCGCCGCCGCAACTTTGGCCGCGATTGGCGAGATGGGGTTCAACGTCACCCAGGTTTACGGGCTGACCGAAACCTATGGCCACGTCACCGAATGTCTGTGGGACCCCAACTGGGGGACGCTGCCCGATGCCGAACAAGCCGCAATCAAAGCACAACAAGGCGTGGGCTTTCCCATGCTTGAAGGGCTTGAGGTCTGGGACGAACACGGCCACCCCATCACCCGCGACGGCACCGCACAAGGCGAGATTGTCATGCGCGGCAATACGGTAATGAAAGGGTATCTGAAAAATCCCAAAGCGACCGAAGAAGCCTTCAAGGGCGGCTTTTTCAATTCGGGCGATATCGCCGTGCAACATCCCAACGGCTATGTGCAGATCGCTGACCGCGCCAAGGATATCATCATTTCGGGGGGCGAAAACATCAGTTCGGTCGAAGTGGAAGGCGCATTGATGCACCACCCTGCCGTGAATCTGTGCGCCGTGGTCGCCAAACCCGATGACAAATGGGGCGAGGTGCCATGCGCCTTTATCGAGCTGAAAGACGGTGCCCACGCCGATGAGGCCGAGATCATCGCCTTTACCCGCGAACGCCTTGCAGGGTTCAAAACGCCCAAGCGTGTGGTGTTTCAGGAATTGCCCAAAACATCGACGGGCAAAATCCAGAAGTTTGAATTGCGGACCTTGGCCAAAACGCTGTGACACCGCGCATGAAAATTCGTATTTTCGCAGGGCGCAAAATAAGGTAGTCTGATAAAAAAGGCAGAGCAGCCAAATCAGATGACCGCCCTTAAAGAATACGCCCTGCTGGAAAGCACGGGTCTGTGGCGCGCCACGAAAGAGGCGCAGCGCCGCGAGGTGATTGTGTCTTTCGGCGATGCCTCTTTGGTCATCAGCGACACCGCAGATCGCATCCTTTCGCATTGGTCGCTGGCCGCCATCACGCGGCTGAATGTCGGCACGGACCCTGCGATTTTCACCCCCGATGATGCCGGCGACGAGCAGCTTGAACTCACCGACGAGACGATGATCAACGCCATTGAAAAGGTGCAAAAGGCCATCGAAAAATCGCGCCCCCACCCGGGCCGTTTGCGGTGGGCTTTGCTGGCAGGCTCTGTCGCGGTTGTGGGGTGGGTCGGTCTGTTCTGGCTTCCCGATGCGCTGACACACCATACGCTTTCAGTGGTGCCAGAGGTCAAACGCGCCCAAATCGGGGCGCAACTGGAAGATCACATCGGGCGATTGGCCGGACCGCCCTGCGCGCTGCCCGAAGGCCGCCGCGCCCTTGCGCAACTCAGCCAGCGTCTGGAGCTGTCGGCGGTGCCGATTGTCCACAAAAGCGGGCTGCCCGACACTCTGCAGCTTCCTGGCGGGCAAATCCTGATCAACGCCCCCGTCATCGAAGATTTTGACGATGTGGAGGTAACGGCAGGGTATCTGGTGGCCGAAACGCTGCGCAGTGATGGTGCCGACCCGCTGGAGCCGCTGTTGCGCTTTGCGGGCTTGCGCCAGACCTTTCGCCTGTTGACCACAGCCAGCATGCCCGACGATGTCTTGCGCCGCTACGCCGAGGCCTTGGTGAAAACCACGCCCGCGCCCTTGCCGATGGACAGGCTACAAACCGCGCTGGCACAGGCGGGTGTGGGCAGTGCGCCCTTGGGCTACGCGCTAGATCCAAGCGGCGAAACGACATTGCCGCTTATCGAGGCAGACCAAGGCACCCGCCGCACCCTTCTGAGCGATGGTCAATGGATTGCCCTACAAGGGATCTGTGGCGCATAGCCCGCCAACAGAAACGGCCGCGTCCCTTTTGGGATCACGGCCGCCACCTGCACTAACGGGTTGATCTATTTGCGGAAAAACGCATCCGAGAACCCTGCCCGACGCGCGGCTTTCAACGCGTTGTTCAGGTTGGATTGCTTGGCAAACGGGCCTGCCAGAACGATCTGATAGGTCTTGCCGCCTTTGGTGTATTGACCAATGCGCGCGGGCAGCCCTGCCGATTGCAAACGACGCGCGGCTTTCTGGGCATTGGCAGGAACCCCGAAGGTGCCAACCTGCACAAAGCGGTGGCTTGCCCCTTGCGCCGTTGGGCGTTTGGGTGCGGAGGGGGCAACGACTTTGCGCTGCACTTTGGGTGTCTTGGTCACTTTGCGCGGGGCCACGGCTTTGGTCGATACCCGTGGTTGCACGACCTTTTGCTTGGAGGCCCGCACACGTTGGGTAATTTTCGCGGGCCGTTCGGTGGGCTGCACGCCTGCGCGAATTTGCGTGGTCAGATCCGTGTAGGGATAGACCAGATTTGGATTGGCCGCCGTTACATCACGCCCCGAGCTACGCTCGATCAAGCGGCGCGGCACTTCTTGTGTCCAGACCAGATTTGTCTGCGCACGGCCTGCCAGCGTTTCAGCACCGCGCAGCGGGTTCAGCCGATCATCATCCCAAACAGGCTTGTAACCAGGGGGCGGCGCAATTTGGGCGCGGCGCTCTGGCGAATTTGGCGTGATGCGCACCGTGCCATTGGCGCCCGGCTGACGTACTTGGCGCACAACACGCTGCTGTGGCGCAGGCGCTGCGGTGGCAACGCTGCGGGTGTTGGCTTTGCCCACAATGGTTGAAGGGTGGTTGGCTTGCGGTCCGCACCGCACTGGCAGGTTTTTCGTGCCGCGGTTCACATATTTGGCGCTGACGGCCGAAAGGCCTTGGCAAACAGGTGTCGCAGGTGCTTGTGGTGTCGCCACGCGTGCGGTTCTTACGGGGGCTTTTTGCACAGGTGCTTTTTTAATGGGGGCCGCTTGTTTGCGCACGACTTTCGGCGCGGGCTTGGCTGGCAGGGCCGCAGTTGTGCGTAGCGGCTGGTTGGCTTTGGGCGCGCTGCTAATTACGCGACGCGGCTTGGGGGCTGCGGCAACACGCGGTTTTGGCGCGGGGCGTGCGGCAGGCTGTGCTTTGGGCTTCGGTGCAGCAGCAACGCGCGGCGCAGGCTTGGGCGCAGGTGCCGCCTTTGGTGCGGGTGCGGCCTTGGCGACGCTTGGTTGAAAGCCGCAGATGATCTTGCGTTGACGGTTGACGCGCGGCACCCAAGTGGTGTTGCCGCTGATCCCCGCGCGAATGAAAACGCAGCCGTTGCTATCGACATATTGGTTGCCGGAAAAAGAACTGGGCGGAAACTCGGCTGGCACGGTCGCATTGGTATTGCGCAAGGTCTGCGCGGATACGGCCGTTGTCGCAGCGAGTGCCAGAACAGCTGTCAGCGTTGTCAGTTTCGAAACAAACATATGTGCCCCCACAAAATATGGGGCAAACATGCAACAATGACACAATTAAGTAAAGAGATTTTACCCCTTATTTTGTGCCAAACATCCTGTCGCCCGCATCCCCTAGACCTGGCACAATATATCCATTGTCATTCAACTGTTTATCTACAGATGCAGTGTAAACGGGCACGTCCGGATGGGCGGATTTCATCCGCTCGATGCCTTCGGGCGCGGCCAGCAGACACAGAAAACGAATGTTTTTCGCGCCAGCCTGTTTAAGTTTGTCAATCGCGGCCACCGACGAATTGCCCGTCGCCAACATCGGATCAACGGCAATCACCAGCCGTTCGTCCAGCGCATCGGGCAGGTTGAGGTAATATTCCACAGGTTCCAACGTCTTTTCATCACGGTAGAGTCCGACAAAACCAACACGCGCTGGCGGGATCACCTCAAGCATACCATCCAGCAGACCGTTGCCCGCCCGCAAGATCGACACAAGCGCCAGTTTTTTGCCGGCAACCATGGGCGCATCCATTGGCCCCATCGGGGTTTCAATCGCCACCGCCTCTAACGGCAGATCGCGCGTCACCTCATAAGCCAGAAGCTGGCTGATTTCGCGCAGCAGTTGACGAAATTGCGCAGTGGGCGTCGCCTTATCGCGCATGATCGACAATTTATGTTGCACCAAAGCATGATCGACAATGGTTAACATGGTCTAGGCTCCTGTCTTGAGGCGTTGGGCAATCATCGCGCGGGTCGTGTCATCGCAAAACGCAGCCCTCAAAGCGGTTTGATTGATCTGGGCGAAATCGTCGTCCTGCCAGCCGAATGTGTTTGCCAACATCTGGTATTCTCGGGACATCGTGGTGTGAAAAAACGGCGGATCATCGGTGCTGACCGTGACGGCGACACCGCGCTCGCGCAGCTTCTGAATTGGATGTTCTGACCAACTGTTCACCACGCCCAGAGCCACATTGGATCCAGGGCAGACCTCCAGCACGATGCCATCTTCGGCCAGCCGATCACACAGCGCGGGATCCTCAATGGATTGCACGCCGTGGCCAATACGCGACGGGCGCAGGGCGTCCAAGGTGGCCCGCACCTCTGCCGCGCCGCCCCATTCGCCTGCATGGCTGGTGATGCCAAGCCCCGCCTCTCGCGCGCAATCAAAGGCCCATTTGAAATCGGCAGGCGTGCCAACGGTTTCCGCCCCGCCCATGCCAAATCCCGTGACCCAATCGCCCGCTGTTTCCGCCGCGCAGATCGCGGTTTCGCGTGCTTTTTCAGGACCAAAGTGGCGGATGCAGGTCACAATCCCGCGCAGGGTGATCTGCGGCTCCATCGCCTCTGCGGCCTCTGTGATCGCGGCAAGATAGTCACGCCACGCCCCCAGATCACGCCCGCCGCAAAAATCGGGCGACAGGAATGTTTCGGCATAGACAACCCCATGTGCCGCGCATTCTTCCAAAACGGCGGTGGTTAGCCGCGCGAAATCCTGCGGCGTTTTCAAGGCTTCTGTCGCGGCTTCATACACGCTCAGAAACTCGGCGAAATCCTTGTAGGCGTAATGACCGTTTTCATCAAACACCCCGTCAAGGCGCAGCCCCTTTTCTTGTGCAAGCCCGCGAATGAATGCGGGCGGTGCGGCGCCTTCGATGTGAAGGTGCAATTCCAGTTTAGGTGTATCACTCATCTAAAATCCTTTCCTGCGCCGCGGTCATCCAACCCCAGATGTGCTGCGATGGTTGCGCCGACATCGGCAAAGCGCACCACGCCGATGCTGTCTCCGATGGGGCCAATCACGGGCACACGTTCACGGGTGTGATCGGTGCCGCGCCATGTGGGGTCATTGCCGTGATCAGCCGTTAAAATGAACAGATCGTCGTCGCGCAGCTTGGACGTTACACGCGGCAGTTGCGCGTCGAACCATTCCAGATGCCGCGCATAGCCTGCCACATCGCGGCGGTGGCCAAAATCGGTATCGAACTGCACGAAATTGGCGAATGTCAAGCTGCCGTCAGGAATATCCGCAACAGCCGTTTCCAAATGATCAAACAGCTCCGCATCATTGCCCTTGTGACAGCCGTCAAAACCGCGCATCCCGAAGATATCGCCAGTCTTTCCAATGGCTTGCACCGCACGCCCCTGCGCTTTGGCCCAATCGGGCAACACAGGTTTGGGCGGCAAAAGCGCGAAATCCTTGCGGTTGCCCGTGCGTGTGAAAGAGCCCTCCTGGCCCACAAAGGGCCGTGCGATCACGCGCCCCACTTTGCGCGCATGCAAGATGGGGGCCAGCGCCGCGCATAGATCCATCAAACGTGTCAGGCCAAAATGGTCCTGATGGGCCGCAATCTGAAACACGCTGTCGACCGAGGTATAACAAATGGGCCAGCCCGTGCGCAGATGCTCGGCCCCCAACTCTTCGATGATCGTGGTGCCGCTGGCGTGGCAGTTGCCCAGAATGCCGTCTACGCCTGCGATTTCGCAGACCGTTCTGGTCAGCGCGTCGTCAAAGGCGGGGACGGTGTTGGGAAAATAGGTCCAGTCAAATGGCACGGGCAGACCCGCCAAATCCCAATGGCCCGATGGTGTATCCTTGCCGATCGAGGTTTCAGTGGCCGCACCCCAAAGCCCCGTGGGGTGCGCCGCAAGGCCGGGTGTTTCATCGCCCGATGCAAGGCGGATCGCAGCGCCAAGGCCCATCGCATCCATATGCGGTACATTCAGCGGACCGCGCCGCCCCTGATCGGCCTGCCCCGCCGCACAGGCCTGCGCAATATGGGCCAATGTGTTGGCCCCTTCATCCCCGAAATCCGCGGCATCAGGCGCACCACCGCAGCCCACAGAATCCATCACGACCAAAAAAGCACGCGCCATCAGGTGACCCTTTTGTAAACGGTTGGGGGCAGTTGGGGAGGCTCCTCGCCCAGACCAAAGGCCTGCTGGATGACCGCTTGGGCCGCGTCGGCATCGGCCTCGCTTCGGGCGTGCAACATCAAAAGCGGCACGTCTGCATCAACGAAATCCCCAAGCGCCGCGATATCGGACAGCCCCACAGACGGATCAATTCGGTCGCGTGCCTGCTTGCGGCCACCGCCCAATTCAACAACCAGCTGGCCCAAGGTGTCTGCCGCGATTTGCGTGACATAGCCTGCATGTTTCGGGCGTATTTCACGCATCACAGGCGCGCTTGGCAGACGGTCCTCCCACCTGTCGACAAAATCACGTGGCCCGCCCATCGCGGCAATCATGCGCCCAAAGACTTCCGCCGCATCGCCGTTGTAAAATGTGTCGGTGATTTGATCGGCGGCGCTGTCGGGGTCATCGGCCAGACCTGCGCCCGCCAAGACCTCGCCCCCCAAAGCACCTGCCAGATCGGGCAGGTCATGGTCCACCCCATCGCCTGTCAGCGCGTGCATGGCCTCGGATATTTCCAGCGCATTGCCAATGGATTTGGCCAGCGGTTGGTTCATATCGGTGATCAGCGCCGTGGTTTTGCAGCCTGCGCCATTTGCGGTGTCCACCAAGGACGCGGCCAGTGCCTCGGCCTGTTCCATCGTTTTCATGAAGGCACCGTTGCCCAGTTTGATGTCCAGCACCAGACCGTCCAACCCCGCAGCCAGTTTTTTGGACAGGATCGACGCCGTGATCAGCGCGTTTGAGGTCACCGTCCCGGTCACATCGCGCACCCCGTAAAGACGTTTGTCGGCGGGCGCGATTTCATCAGTGGCGCTGACAATGGCGCAGCCAACCTCGCCTACAATACGGCGGAACTTGGCTTCGGGCATCTGTGTGCAAACGCCGGGGATTGCCTCAAGCTTATCAAGTGTGCCGCCCGTATGGCCCAAACCGCGGCCCGAAATCATCGGCACATAGGCCCCACACGCCGCCAGAGCGGGCGCAATCAAAAAGGAGGTGCAATCGCCCACGCCCCCCGTGGAGTGTTTATCGACAACAGGCGCATCCAGTTGCCAGTCCAGCACTTTCCCGCTGTCGCGCATCGCCGTGGTCAGGGTCAGGGCTGCAGGCGCGTCCAAACCGTAGATGCACACCGCCATCGCAAAAGCCCCTGCCTGCGCATCGGTCAGGTTGCCATCGGTTAAACCATTAACAATACTTATCAATTCTTTGCCTGTCGGCACGTGGCCGTGGCGGTATCTGTCAAGGATGGGGCCAAAGGCACTCACGCAGGATCACTCCATATGGCTGGCGTCAAACGCACCAGGCAAGAGTTGCTCAAGCGTCATTTCCAGCGTCTTACCGTCGGTTGTTCCCATGGTCACAACCACATCTGCTGCGCCAAACTCGCGCAATTTCTGGCGGCATCCGCCACAGGGGGGCACAGGGCTCGGGCTGTCGGCGATAACGGCCACTTCTGTAATCTGTCCCTGCCCTGCCGCCACCATCGCAGCCAATGCACCGGCCTCGGCGCAGGTGCCTTCGGGGTAGGCCACATTTTCGACGTTACAGCCCACAAAGACATCGCCTGCCTGCGTGCGCACAGCCGCACCGACCTTGAAATTCGAGTAGGGCGCATGGGCGTTGTCGCGCACCGCCCGCGCCGCATCCATCAAAGACATCGCGCATCCTTTCACAGTTTCACGGCCAGCTTAGGCCAGCATGCAGGCAGGTGAAAGCCTTGTTGAACTACGGCCCGAAGGGTGATTTGCATTATCGCGCAAAACGCGAAACTGTTTGTGACAAAATGCGCTTTCGCTAGCGCGTGAAAAATAGTTTAACGTTAAACAAAATGTAGAAACGCGGGCGTTGGGAGGCGCAGGTATATGCCGGAAAATACAAAAACGACGGGGACAACCCTGCGCGATGCGGCCCTGCAATACCACAAATTCCCCAAGCCCGGAAAACTTGAAATCCGCGCCACCAAGCCGCTGGCCAACGGCCGTGATCTGGCGCGCGCCTATTCTCCCGGCGTGGCCGAGGCCTGCATCGAGATCAAGGAAAACGCCGATACCGCAAGGGATTACACCTCGCGCGGCAACCTTGTTGCTGTTGTGACCAACGGATCAGCGGTGCTTGGCCTTGGCAATATTGGTGCGCTGGCCTCCAAGCCCGTGATGGAGGGCAAGGCGGTCTTGTTCAAAAAGTTCGCCAACATCGATTGTTTTGACATTGAACTAAATGAACCCGACCCCGAAAAACTGGCCGATATCGTCTGTGCACTGGAACCCACCTTCGGGGCCATTAACCTTGAAGATATCAAGGCGCCCGACTGTTTTATCGTTGAAAAGCTGTGTCGCGAGCGGATGAACATCCCCGTATTCCACGACGACCAGCACGGCACCGCCATTGTTGTGGGTGCCGCTGCGAAGAACGCACTGCATGTGGCGGGCAAACGGTTTGAGGATATCAAGATCGTCAGCACAGGCGGCGGTGCGGCGGGCATCGCGTGTCTGAACATGCTGCTCAAACTGGGGGTGAAGCGCGAAAATGTCTGGCTGTGCGACATCGACGGGCTGGTCTATCAGGGGCGCACCACCGAGATGACACCGCAAAAACAAGACTACGCCCAAGACAGTGATTTGCGCACGCTGGATGATGTGATCGCAGGGGCGGATATGTTCCTTGGGTTGTCGGGCAAGGATGTTCTGACACCCGAAATGGTGGCCAAGATGGCCAAGCAGCCGATCATCTTTGCGCTGGCCAATCCCAACCCCGAAATCCAGCCCGATGTCGCCCGCAGCGTTGCACCCGATGCAATTATCGCCACGGGGCGCTCTGATTTTCCCAATCAAGTCAATAACGTGCTGTGTTTTCCCTTCATCTTCCGCGGTGCGCTGGATGTGGGCGCGACCGAGATCAATGACGCGATGAAAATCGCTTGCGTGGACGGGATTGCCGAACTGGCGCGCGCCACCACCAGCGCCGAAGCCGCCGAAGCCTACCGCGGCGAGCAGCTGACATTTGGTGCCGATTACCTGATCCCCAAGCCCTTTGATCCGCGCCTGATGGGCGTTGTGGCCAGCAGCGTGGCACGTGCGGCCATGGAAAGCGGCGTGGCCACGCGGCCCCTGCCCGATGTGGACCAATACCGCGCCGATCTGGACACCTCTGTGTTCAAATCCGCGCTGATCATGCGGCCTGTGTTCCAAGCCGCCAGCACCGCCGCGCGGCGGATTGTCTTTGCGGAAGGCGAGGATGAGCGCGTGTTGCGCACGGCACAGGCCCTGATCGAGGAAACCACCGAAACCCCCATCCTCATCGGTCGCCCCGATGTGATTGCGCGTCGATGTGAGCGCGCGGGATTAACCATAAACCCCAAAATCCTGCAGATCGTTAACCCTGAAAATGACCCGCGATACCGCGACTATTGGGGCACCTATCACAGCCTGATGGCACGGCGTGGTGTGGCCCCCGATCTGGCCCGCGCGATCATGCGCACCAACACCACCGCGATCGGGGCCGTCATGGTCCACCGCGAAGAAGCCGACAGCCTGATTTGCGGCACATTCGGGCAGTATCTGTGGCACCTCAATTACATCGAACAGGTCCTTGGCACATCTGATCTGCACCCCGCAGGGGCGCTGTCGCTGATGATCCTGGAAGACGGGCCGCTGTTTATTGCCGATACGCATATTCACGCCATGCCAACGCCTGATCAGATTGCGCAGACCGTGCTTGGGGCGGCCCGCCACGTGCGCCGCTTCGGGATTGAGCCGAAGGTGGCGCTGTGTTCCAGCTCTCAGTTTGGCAACCTCAACAGCGCGTCAGGTGAAACGATGCGTGATGCGATGGCGCTTCTGGATGCGATGGGGCTGGACTTTGAATACGAGGGCGAGATGCACACCGACAGCGCCCTTGATCCTGAATTGCGCGAACGGTACTTGCCCTGCTCGCGACTGCAAGGCGCCGCCAATGTGCTGATCTACGCCAATTCGGACGCCGCGGGTGCGACGCGCAACATCCTCAAGGCCAAGGCCGGCGGTCTGGAAGTGGGGCCGATCCTGATGGGCATGGGCAACCGCGCCCATATCGTGACGCCGTCGATCACGGCGCGCGGGTTGCTCAACATCAGTGCTTTGGCAGGCACGCCAGTGGCGCACTACGGGTGATACCAAAGGACATGGATTTTCGAAAATCCATGTCCAAGCGCTTTTGAAAGCGCTTGTCACCGGCAATACCTGACTCTTTTTGTTGTCATACGCGCAGCAGACGCCCCGCATACGCTAGGCCATACATGGGTTGGCAGGGTGAAAACGGTAAAAAATTTGCAAAGTTGCTAGGCGGGCGACGGGATTTTGCAAACTCTTCGCAAGTTTGCAAATTCACATAAAACAAATTGCGAAGTTAGCGCAATCAGACGCACCAACGCCTCTTGCGCCCTGCCCCCTGCACGCGGTTAATACGCCCAAGGATGGAGGACGCCCCAATGACATATGCTGATACTTACGCCGCTTGGAAAAACGACCCCGAAGGGTTCTGGATGCAAGCCGCAGACGCGATTGATTGGGACCAAAAGCCCTCAAAAGCCTTGTTTGACGACAATGCGCCGCTGTATGAATGGTACAACGACGGCATGGTCAACACCTGCTACAATGCGGTGGACCGTCACGTTGAAAACGGGCGCGGCGATCAGGCAGCGATCATCTATGACAGCCCCGTCACTGACACAAAACAAACGATTACTTACGCAGAGCTGCAAACCCGCGTGGCCAGTCTGGCAGGCGCTTTGGCGGCCAAAGGCGTCGGTAAAGGCGACCGCGTTTTGATCTATATGCCCATGGTGCCAGAGGCGCTTGACGCCATGTTGGCCTGTGCGCGCATCGGCGCGGTCCACTCGGTTGTCTTTGGTGGCTTTGCCAGCCATGAACTGGCCGTGCGCATTGATGACGCCCAGCCCAAATGCATCATCGCCGCCTCTTGCGGGATCGAGCCGAACCGCGTGGTCCACTACAAACCTTTGCTGGATGGCGCCTTGGCCGAGGCTAAACATAGCGTTGATTTTTGTGTCATCTTCCAGCGCGACCAAGAGATTGCACAGCTGACCGAAGGCCGTGATGTGGATTGGCACGCCTTCCAAAAAGGCGTCGCCCCTGCCCCATGTCTTGCGGTCGAAGGCAACCATCCCGCATATATCTTGTATACCTCAGGCACCACAGGCGCCCCCAAGGGCGTTGTGCGGCCCACTGGTGGGCATCTGGTTGCGCTGAACTGGACGATGAAAAACATCTATAACGTTGATCCTGGCGATGTGTTCTGGGCAGCGTCTGATGTGGGGTGGGTCGTCGGCCACAGCTACATTTGCTATGCCCCCTTGATCCACGGGAACACCACGATTGTGTTTGAGGGCAAGCCCGTTGGCACCCCCGACGCGGGCACCTTCTGGCGGGTGATGTCAGAACATAAAGTCAAAAGTTTTTTCACCGCGCCAACGGCGTTCCGTGCGGTTAAACAACAAGACCCCCAAGGCGAACTGGCCAAGCAATATGATTTGTCGCATTTGCAAGCGATCTACCTGGCTGGTGAACGCGCCGATCCTGATACAATCGAATGGTTGCAGGATATGACAAAGCTGCCGATCATTGATCACTGGTGGCAAACGGAAACGGGCTATGCCATTGCGGCAAACCCTGTTGGCCTTGAATTGTTGCCTGTCAAACTGGGCTCGCCCACTGTGCCGATGCCCGGTTATGACGTGCAAATCCTTGATGATGGCGGCCACCCTGTCCCCGCAGGGACGCTTGGGGCGATTGCTGTGAAACTGCCGCTTCCCCCGGGCACGCTTCCGACCCTTTGGAATGCCGAAGAAAGATACCTGAACAGTTACCTCAACGCCTTTCCCGGGTATTACGAGACAGGGGACGCGGGCATGATCGACGAGGACGGATACCTGTATATCATGGCGCGCACCGATGACGTTATTAACGTCGCGGGCCACCGTCTAAGCACAGGCGCGATGGAAGAGGTTCTGGCAGGCCACAAGGACGTTGCGGAATGTGCCGTGATCGGTGTCAGCGATGCTTTGAAAGGCCAGATGCCCCTCGGATTTTTGTGCCTGAACGCAGGTGTCACGCGTGATCATAGCGAGATCATCAAAGAGGTTGTGACCCGTGTGCGCGACCAGATCGGCCCGGTGGCGGCCTTCAAGCTGGCTGTCGTGGTAGACCGCTTGCCCAAGACGCGTTCGGGCAAAATCCTGCGCGGCGTGATGGTCAAGATTGCCGATGGCCAGGACTTCAAAATGCCTGCCACCATTGACGACCCCGCCATTCTGGACGAGGTGAAAACCGCGCTGCAAACGCTCGGCTACGCAAAGTAAACTGGACAAATCAAAGGCGCGCATCATCTCAAATCGCATGTTACGCGCTTTTCTTTTCGCAGTGATGGTCCCCACCATGAGCCACGCAGATACATTGATTGATGACTTTTCGGGCGGCGCTGGAAGCCGCTGGTCGTATGTCAGCGATCAAGTCATGGGCGGCGTGTCGGAAGGGCAAGCCGCGCTGAACGCCGATGGATTTATCCATCTGACAGGTGAGGTCAGCACCGACAATAATGGCGGTTTCATCCAAGTGCGCCGCGATCTGGACCCGTTACCACAAGGCAGCACGGCCATTGTTTTGCGCGTCAAAGGGGATGGTCAGACCTATTACATGAACCTGCGCACCACACAGACGCGCCGCCCGTGGCACAGCTACCGCACATCCTTTGAGACGACGGGAGAGTGGCAGGAGGTTGTGATCGCGCTGGCCGATCTCGCCCCCTCGGGCCGCGGGTTCGACACACCGTTGGACATCACCAAAACGCGCAGCATCGGCCTTATGGCGTATGGGCGCGATCACACGGCAGATCTGAAAATCGCCGAAATATCAGTCCGCTAGGGCTGTAGATCACGCAAAGGTTTCGCCTCTGGGAAGAACTGGACGCCAAGAACTGGCTGATCCTCGACCAAGCGCCCGTCGGGGTATTCGCTGACCGCAACAATGCCCGCCCCGCGGCGGTAATATGCGCCACAGACGGTGCCGTAGGCTTGCAAGGTTTGTCGCAAGATTTCGGCCAGATCACGGTTTTCACCTGCCGTCAGGTTGCTGTCGACGGTGATGCCCACGTTTTTATAGTCGCCACACAGGCGTGCGCCATCGGGCGTCAGGTTTGCATCAATAGTGATGGTTGCGGGCGCAAATATGTTGGCCTGAAACTGCGAGCGCACGGCCACGGTGCCATCGCGGTTTTCCTTGATGGTCGAGACGACTTCGCAGGTATCGCTGGCGGCATCATATTGCGCACATTCATAGGGCTGCTTTTCGGACATGCGTAAAATCTCTTTGTAAGACACGGCCGTGTCTGGCGAAAAAGACGGCGCACAGGCCGCAAGTGCGGCAAGTGCAACAAATGAAAGGCCAAGCTGTTTCATGCAAATTGCTCCTGAATAAGGCGTTCTTCCAGCCCGTGGCCGGGATCAAACAAGATACGGTGCGCGATGGACGGTTCGGACCGGATTTCCACGCTGGCCACATTCAGCACACTGCGGCTGTCGGCATCGGCCATCACGGGGCGTTTGTCGGGATCCACCACATCAAAGCGCACCTTCGCTGTCTTGGGCAGCAAGGCGCCGCGCCAGCGCCGTGGCCGAAACGCCGCCATCGCGGTTAGCGTCAAAACATCGGAACCGATGGGCAGGATGGGCCCGTGGGCCGAATAGTTATAAGCTGTTGATCCCGCTGGCGTGGCCACAAGCGCACCATCGCAGACCAGTTCTTTCATGCGCAACGTGTCGTCCACATAGATGCGCAGTTTGGCCGCTTGCGGGCCTGCGCGCAAAAGCGAAACCTCGTTGATGGCCAACGCATGTTTTTCTGCGCCATCGACGGTGCGGGCTGTCATGGATAGTGGATTGACCACCTCTTCTTCGGCTGCGGCCAGACGATAGAGCAGATCACCCTCATGGTATTCGTTCATCAAGAACCCCACGGTGCCGCGATTCATCCCGTAGACGGGGGTATCAAGGCTTTGGGTGTTGTGCATCGTTTGCAGCATGAACCCGTCCCCCCCCAAGGCCACAATCACCTCTGCGGCGTCCAAATCGACGTTGCCATAGCGCGCGCTCAGCACTTTTAAGGCGGATTGTGCCACCTCGGTTTCGCTGGCGGCAAAGGCTATTTTGGGCGCTTGGGCCATGGGTTTTATCCTTGTTTCCCAAAGACATCGCCTGTGCGGATGCGAAACGCAAGACGCAGATGCGCGCAAGGACATGCGGTTTTCATAAAGAACATGGCGTTTTCGGGTCTTTTTCCGATAGGAAACATGGGTTAAACCCTCGCTCAAGTCATCATATTTTTATCAAAGGACGCTGCCATGAACGCCCCACACCGCGACGACGGCTTTTTCACCGAGACCTTGGAAACACGTGACCCCGCGCTTTACGCCGCCATGCAAGCCGAGCTTGGCCGCCAGCGCGACGAGATCGAATTGATCGCATCCGAAAACATCGTATCGGCTGCCGTTATGGAAGCCCAAGGCGGTGTCATGACCAACAAATACGCCGAAGGCTATTCAGGGCGCCGCTACTATGGGGGGTGCCAGCATGTAGATGTTGCCGAAAACCTTGCCATTGAACGCGCCTGTCAGCTGTTTGATTGCGGCTTTGCAAATGTGCAGCCCAACTCGGGCTCTCAGGCCAACCAAGGTGTGTTCCAAGCCCTGCTGCAACCCGGCGACACCATTTTGGGCATGTCGCTGGACGCAGGTGGCCACCTGACACACGGCGCCAAGCCCAACCAATCGGGCAAATGGTTCAACGCGGTGCAATACGGCGTGCGCAAGGATGATAACCTTGTGGATTATGACGAGGTGCAGCGCCTCGCCAACGAGCATAAACCCCAAATGATTATCGCAGGTGGTTCGGCCATCCCGCGCCAGCTAGACTTTGCAAAGTTCCGCGAAATTGCGGACAGCGTCGGGGCCTATCTTCTGGTCGACATGGCGCATTTTGCAGGTCTGGTGGCTGCAGGGCTTTACCCTTCCCCGTTCCCGCATGCGCATGTGGCCACGACCACAACGCACAAAACCCTGCGCGGCCCACGCGGCGGCATGATCCTGACCAACGACGAAGCAATGGCCAAGAAGTTCAACAGCGCCATCTTCCCCGGTATCCAGGGAGGGCCGTTGATGCATGTGATCGCAGGTAAGGCCGTGGCCTTTGGCGAAGCGCTGCGCCCCGAGTTCAAAACCTATCAGGCCCAAGTGATCAAAAACGCACAAGCCTTGGCCGATCAATTGATGTCAGGTGGTCTGGACATCGTCACAGGCGGCACAGACAGCCATGTGATGCTGGTGGATCTGCGCCCCAAAGGGGTAAAGGGCAACGCCACTGAAAAGGCGCTGGAACGCGCCCATATCACCTGCAACAAAAACGGCATCCCGTTTGATCCTGAAAAGCCGATGGTCACTTCGGGCATCCGTCTGGGCACGCCAGCAGGCACAACCCGCGGGTTCGGCGAACCAGAGTTCCGCCAGGTTGCCGATCTGATTGTTGAAGTGGTCGACGGCTTGGCAGCCAATGGGGAAGAAGGCAACGCAGCTGTTGAGAAAGCGGTGGCTGAAAAAGTCCTGACGCTCTGCGCGCAGTTCCCGATCTATCCCAACCTGTGAAACGTAAGGTGGATTTCAATCCACCTTACCTCACAGAAATCCGCGCCAGATCAGAACGACCACCACCAGTACAAACACGGTGATCGCGATAAAGGCCATTTGGCCTAGAAACCCGAGAAGCTTGCCAATGCGGCGATCCCTCGGGTTTACTGTTTCAAGGTGGTCGCGCAGGCGCAGATGCGCGCGACTGACACGCTTTGCATCAATCTGGCGGGCCAGTTTCGGGTTCTTGGCAAGGGCCGCAGCTTGCGCCAAATACACCCCGTCAGCGATCAACGATTTTGACAACCGCCGCCGCGCGCGGCTCATTTGAACCGCCAGTGAATTGCCCCGCAGCGACAGTTTCGCGCGGACCAAATCCGTGATCTCTGCTTCTTTTTGCTGGATTTCTTCAGGGCTCATGGGGGATACCGTCACCTATGCTTAACCATGTGATATACGGCCAACCCACGGACCTTCCAACGCTTTTCATTGTGCATGGTCTGTTTGGATCAGCGCGCAACTGGAATGTCATCGCCAAGCGGCTGTCGGACAGCAGGCAGGTGGTGACCGTCGATCAACGCAATCACGGGGACAGCCCGTGGTATGATACCCACAGCTACGCCGATATGGCAGGTGATCTGGCGCAGGTTATCTCGGCGATTGGCGGGCCTGTTGATCTGGTGGGCCATTCGATGGGGGGCAAGGCGGCCATGGTTCTGGCGCTGACGCAACCCGGTCTTGTGAACCGTCTGTTGGTGGCGGATATCGCACCCGTTGCATATGGGCACAGCCAGATGGATGTGCTCAAGGCCGCACGCGCCACAGACCTGAATGTCGAAAACCGCAGTGCGTTAAAGATACCTGTGGACGACGCGGGCGTTGCCGCGTTTCTGGCGCAAAGCGTTGATATGAAAGAAAAACGGTGGAAGCTGAATCTGGATGTGCTGGCCAAGGACATGGACGCCATCCTTGGCTTCCCGTCCTTGAACCAGACATTCGGCGGCCCTACGCTTTTCCTGTCGGGCGGCGCGTCTGACTATGTATTGCCAGAACACCGCGAGACAGCAAAAACCCTTTTCCCCGCCGCCAAATTCGCAAAAATCCCTGATGCTGGCCACTGGTTGCACGCGGAAAAGCCGCGCGAATTTGAGGCTGCTGTCAGGTATTTTATGGCTTAGTTCGCCATGACTTGCTTGGTGACCCAATAGTTAACGGGCACCGCCAAAACGGCGCCGATCACAGCGCCCATCAGGACACCATTCAAATCGTCAAACCCCGAGGCCAAAGCGGCAATAACCCCTGCCCCTGCAAGCGACGTGCCGGTTAGCGCGAAAAGTGTGGAATAGAGGCGTAGCATCTGCGTGTCCTTTCGTGTGTTGTCACGAAGACTTTAGCACATCGCAGAGGGCCGCGCTTTGATCTGGGTCAGACCTCGCGCGCATTTCGTTCGGGAATAACCACATCTACATCGCGCACACGCGTATGATCAAACTCGGGGTCCTGTCGTTTGATACGACGCGAGATCAGATAGGCACTGGGCCAAGACAGCGCAAAGCCCAAGATCGCAGCGCCCCCGATGGCATACCAGTTATAATACCCAAGCGAGAGCACGATAATCGTAAACCCGCCTGTAATGACAGCACCTACGGCGAGCGACAAAATGAGTGATAAACGGTCCATGAGATGTCTCCTTTTCAGGAATACAACGCATGAAGGACTAAAAAGGTTGCTGATGGGTTTGATGCTGTAACGTGCATGGGGGAAAGGAGTGGCCGTTGGGATCGCCGCGCACGATACCAAGGGGTGGGCGAGAAGCGCCCTCCCCATGGGGGAGGTTCGGGCGCAGCAAAACCTATGGTTTTGTTATTTGTTTTTCGAGGGCTTTGGCGTTGGCGGCTTTTGAGGTGGTTTGGGCGCCCCTTTTTCCACATTACCAATAATACCTCTTGTGGGAGGAGGCCGATCAGGTTTTTTTGCCATTATCACAACTTCCGAGAATTCGCTTAATGGATAGTAACAAACTAGAAATCGCCAGAAAAGGGTTTGAGCAAACAGTTCTTTACTTTCAAGCGCAAAATGAAATTGCTACCTCAGCAGATCAACGAGGAATGTCCTTCACAGGCTTTGCGGCAGTAATCGCCTCTGTATTAATTTCGAGCAACCAAATTGTTCCGCTGCCGGCTTTGAACTTTCTTGGAGCCATAGTCGTGATTGTTGGTGCAGTGATAGTAGCCACATCATGCCAACCCAGAAGCTTCTATATCGCAGGGAATGGCTTTTCTAATTGGAAAGACAGCTTGAAGGAAAATGAAGACCTTTTGAACGTTCTGATAGACCATGCCGAGACCAATGAAATGCGCATGGACGCAAACGATGCTATTCTTGCTCAAAACGGGAACTTGTTTCGGCAAGGTATGCAGGTCGTGCTAGGCTCGACTTTTATAACTGCACTGGGTCAGGTTATGGCTCTGGCGCATGCTACGCTTTGATCAAGCGAATACCAACAGCTTCAACCGAGTGCGGCACGCGATTGGTCAAAGCCCAATCTCTTTCGCCCACTGACTTTCATCCGCGCTGAAATGAACGGCTTAGCCGTCCATTTTCAGAGCGCTGATGAAAGCCTCCTGCGGGATGTCCACCTTACCGAACTGGCGCATTTTCTTCTTACCCGCTTTCTGCTTTTCCAGCAGTTTCTTCTTGCGGGTCGCGTCGCCGCCGTAGCATTTGGCGGTCACGTCCTTGCGCATGGCGGACAGGGTTTCGCGGGCGATCACGCGGCCACCGATGGCGGCTTGGATCGGGATTTTGAACATGTGGCGCGGGATCAGGTCTTTGAGCTTTTCGACCATCGCGCGGCCACGTTGTTCGGCGCGGTCAAAGTGCACCATGGTTGACAGGGCATCGACGGGCTCTTCGTTCACAAGGATCGACATTTTAACCAAACGGTCCTCGCGGTAGCCGATCATCTGATAGTCGAACGAGGCATAGCCCTTGGTTACCGATTTCAGGCGGTCGTAAAAATCAAACACCACTTCGTTGAGCGGCAGATCATACACCACCATCGCGCGGCTGCCCGCATAGGTCAGGTCTTCCTGGATACCGCGGCGGTCTTGGCACAGCTTTAGCACATCGCCAAGATATTCATCAGGCACAAGGATCGTCGCTTTGATGCGCGGCTCTTCCAAATGGTCGACCAGCGTCAGGTCGGGCATATCGGCGGGGTTATGCAGCTCAAGCATCTCGCCGTCGCGCATGTAGATATGATAAATCACCGACGGCGCGGTGGTGATCAGCTCGATGTTGTATTCACGCTCGATCCGGTCGCGGATAACTTCAAGGTGCAGCAGACCAAGGAACCCACAGCGGAAGCCAAAGCCGAGGGCCGCAGAAGTTTCCATCTCGTAGCTGAAGGATGCGTCATTCAGGGCCAGCTTTTCGATGGCGTCGCGCAGATCTTCGAATTCGGCATTGTCGACGGGGAACAGGCCACAGAACACCACAGGCTGCGCAGGTTTGAAGCCGGGCAGCGCCTCGACCTCTTTTTTGTCATGGGTGATGGTGTCGCCCACACGTGTGTCGCGCACCTGTTTGATGGAGGCGGTCAGAAAGCCGATCTCGCCCGGGCCCAACTCATCAATCACCGCCATTTCAGGACGAAACACGCCGATACGGTCCACGGGATGCACGGTGCCGTTGGACAGGAACTTGATCTTGTCGCCCTTTTTCAGCTTTCCGTCGATGATACGCACCAGAACGATCACGCCCAGATAGGCGTCATACCAACTGTCGACCAGCATCGCCTTGAGTGGGGCATCAGCGTCACCTGTAGGCGCGGGCAAATGCTCCACGATCGCCTCAAGCGTTTCACGGATGCCTTGGCCCGTTTTGGCCGACACAGGGATTGCGCCCGAGGCATCAATGCCGATGACATCTTCAATTTGTTCGGCCACGCGGTCCAGATCAGAAGCGGGCAAGTCGATCTTATTCAGGATCGGCACCAGCTCGTGATCGGCGTCAATCGCCTGATACACGTTGGCCAGCGTCTGCGCTTCGACCCCTTGGGTGCTGTCGACGACCAGTAGCGACCCTTCGACCGCACGCATCGAGCGGCTGACCTCATAGGCGAAGTCGACGTGGCCGGGCGTATCAATCAGATTGAGCACATAGTCTTGGCCATTGTTGGCGGTGTAATCGATGCGCACCGTGTTGGCCTTGATGGTGATCCCGCGCTCGCGCTCGATATCCATACTGTCCAGCAGTTGCGCCTTCATATCACGGTCTTGAACCGTGCCTGTCTCTTGGATCAGACGGTCGGCCAAGGTGGATTTCCCGTGGTCGATATGCGCCACGATCGAGAAATTGCGGATATGTGAAAGGTCTGTGCTCATATGCAGGATATGAGGTGGAACGCGGGTTTGGTCAATGGGGATTGCACCTTGGAAACCACCTGCGCCGATTGGTCCATTCTGAAACTTCAGTTGAAAAATGCGCAAAAATATGCCAATGGTGAGGAATGGTTAACTTCTGGGCTTTAATGGTAAAAGCCGATCCTCAATAATTGAGGGGTCCAGAACGGATCGAGGCAGAGAAATGAAACACCTACTTATCATTGCGGCTTTGGCCGTGGCCGCACCTGTGGTGACTGCACCATCGGCTGAGGCGAAAATTATCAAACGGGCCTGTATGCAATCGGATCGCAAGGCGGCGAACCGTTCGTTGTGCGGCTGCATTCAACAGGCCGCCGATGCAACGCTGAGCCGGTCCGATCAACGGCTGGCATCCAAGTTCTTCAAGGATCCGCACCGTGCCCAAGAAGTGCGGCAATCGGACAATCGCAGCCATGAAACCTTCTGGCGCAAATATAAGAATTTCGGACAAACAGCGCAGGCCTACTGCTCATAAGGAAAAAGGCGGGGTGATCCCCGCCTTTTTTGTTGGGTCCATATGGGTGCTAGTTGGTGTGATCGCCCTCACCATGGTTTGCACCGTGCGCCATACCGTGTTTTGGCTGACGCTTGAGATCAACAGGCACCATCACCTCAACATTCCCCGCTTTTTCGAACGTCAGTGTGACAGGCACCTGGGCGCCGTCGTCAAAAGACTGCGTAAGCCCCATAAACATGACGTGTTTGCCGCCGCGTTCCAACGCGATGGTTTCCCCCGCTTCAAGGGCAAAACCCTCTTCGATATGGACCATGTTCATCACGCCATCTTTTTCGATGTGGGTGTGCAGTTCGACGCGTTTGGCCACATCTGATGACGCGCCGATCAAACGGTCGGCCTGGTCAGAGGTGTTGGTGATCATCATAAACGCCGCCCCCGATTTGGCGGTTGGCGTGGAGGCACGTGCATAGGCGTCTTTGATATTGATATCAGCTTGCGCCATCGTCGCGGTAACGCAGGCCAAAGCGGCCGCCAGAAGTAACTGTTTCATTGCTTTTTTCCTTTGAAGTTTGATTTGGTTAGATGAGCTTCAAAGAAAAACGGGCGGCCCTCTGGCAGATGGGGCAATCGCAACCTCGGACCAAGTTGGACCTTTGGCAATCCAAAATACAGCGTCAGACGTCTGCGCGGGCCAGATAGGTCCACCAGCCTGGGCGGGGATGTCCACGACGGATGACAATGCGCAATCAGGGCATAGGTGGGTGGTCTCGATCGGCGCGCCATCTTTATTAAGCGAGACAACCTGAAATCCATGCCCTGTACACAGCACGATCTGGCTTGCCACCATGGTTTGCCCACGTGCAAAGGCCATGCCCTGCGAGGTCACGATGATCAAAGCGGTCAACAAAGCCGCAAGAACGGGGCGTATGGCTTTCATGGGTTAGGATATAGTCAGTGAAACCCGGAGACGAAAGCGACAAAAGGAAACAGCCCCACGTCAATCTGACGTGGGGCTGTCAATTCCTAAAACCAGTTTTGCGCTTATGCGCTTACGGCTTTCAAGATGTCTTTTTTGACTTTCAAAGCGCCAGTCGACAGCTCTGTGTCTTTTGCTTTTGCCATGAAACCGTCAAGGCCACCGCGGTGATCGACGGTGCGCAGAGCAGCTGTCGACAAGCGGAACTTGAATGTGCGGTCCAGTGCTTCGGACTTCAGCGTCACGTCCTGCAGGTTTGGCAGGAACCGACGACGGGTGCGGTTTTTGGCGTGGCTGACATTGTTGCCAGTCATCGGGCCTTTACCGGTAAATTCGCAAACGCGCGACATGGGTCATCCCCTTCTTTCAAACGGATAAGACCCGCGCAAGGCTGCGGGCCCGAAATACATGTTGGCGTTGAATAGGGGGATGCGCCGAAGCGGTCAAGCCATGAATCGGCTCAAAAGCCGTGCTATGCCCGTTTAATCCGCGTTTCCAAGCAGGTTGGCGAGGATTGACGCCGCGGCCTGAGGCGGAGTCGCACGATTTGCAGCAATATCGGCACGGGCCTGAGCGACTCGCGCAACCATTTGAGGATCCTTTTGCAAGATGGACAACAGCCCGAAATGCAGCTCTTCATCAAACCAGTTTTGCAGCTGATCCGCCCGTCGTGTTGCCCAAAACCCTGTGTCTTTGCGATATTGCGCAAGGGTCTGAATATCGGTCCAAACGTGTTCAAGGCCTGTGCCCGTCAAGGCCGACACCATCATGGCTTTGGGAAATTGCGGGCCGTCGCCAGCGCGTTTGCGCAGCAATCGCAACGCGCCTGCATAATCGGCACATGTCCGTGTCGCGGCGGCCTTAAGATCGCCGTCGGCCTTGTTGACCACAATCAGATCCGCAATTTCCATGATACCGCGCTTGACGCCCTGAAGCTCGTCACCGCCCGCAGGGGCCATGAGAAGGGCAAAGATATCACTGATTTCAGCGACCATCGTTTCGGACTGGCCCACACCGACCGTTTCGATCAACACCACGTCAAACCCCGCCGCCTCGCACAGTTGCACCACCTCACGGGTGCGACGCGCGACCCCACCAAGTTGGGATTGCGAAGGCGAAGGGCGGATAAAGGCGTTTGGATCGCGGCTCAGCTGTTCCATGCGGGTTTTATCACCAAGGATCGAGCCACCCGAACGGGCCGAACTTGGGTCAACGGCCAGCACAGCGACACGCAGCCCCGCACCTGTCAGATGCAATCCGAAACTTTCGATGAATGTCGACTTGCCGACACCAGGTGTGCCAGACAACCCGATGCGCAGCGCTTGGCGGTCTTTGGGTAGCGCCGCCATAAGGCTTTGGGCATCTTTACGGTGATCGGTGCGCGCGCTTTCGACCAAAGTAATGGCCCGCGCCAAAGCCCGCCGGTTGCCACAGATGATACCATCAATATCCATAGTGCTTTCATGGCCGAGCCTGCGCGGGCTGTCCAGCCGATGGATTTGGATATTTTTGAACAAAAGAAGGTTGTAGTGCGGCGCCTTGGTTTTTACGCAGAGCCATGGCTTTACCCATTGATCCGATTTTGCCCCAGTTGGGCCAGATGCTCACCCGCGACGGCGTTGTGGTTTTGCAAGCACCCCCCGGTGCGGGCAAGACAACGCGCGTGCCTTTGGCCCTGCGCGGTGGCCATGCCCCATCGGCCAGAATGATCATGCTGGAACCACGTCGGCTTGCCGCTAAAGCCGCGGCAGAGCGGCTGGCCGCGCAGTTGGGGGAACGGGTTGGCCAAACCGTGGGCTACAGAATGCGCGGCGCGACCGAGGTGGGCCCCGATACTGTCATTGAAGTCGTGACTGAAGGCATTCTGACGCGGATTTTGCAAAATGATCCCGAGATGGCGGGATACAAGACCGTCATTTTTGACGAGTTTCATGAACGGTCATTGCACGCTGACTTGGGTCTTGCCCTGATAAGCGAAGTGCGCGCAGCCTTGCGCGACGATCTGCAAATTGTTGTCATGTCTGCAACTTTGGACGCGGGCCCCGTTGCAGAGCTTTTGGGGGCAAAGGTGCTGACCAGCGAGGGACGGGCCTTTCCAGTTGAAACAGTCTGGCTGGATCGCCCGCTTGGTAAAGATAGACGGTTTGAGGCGGCCAGCGCCGATTTGGTTGCGAAGGCTGTGGAGCAAACACGCGGTGGCGTCTTGGTGTTTCTTCCCGGCGAGGGCGAGATCAGGCGCGTGCAGCGTTTGCTGGATGACCGTTTGCCAAAAGACTGTGCGATACGGCCACTTTTTGGCGCGATGCCGTTCGACGCACAACGTGCCGCGATCATGCCACCGTCAAGCGGACGCAAGGTTGTGCTGGCCACGTCCATCGCCGAGACGTCTCTGACGATCGAGGACATCCGCGTCGTCGTGGATTGCGGAAAAGCAAGGCGCGCCCGATTTGATGCAGGCTCGGGGATGTCGCGTCTGGTGACCGAACGGGTGACGCGCGCCGAAGCCACGCAGCGTGCAGGCCGCGCAGGACGGGTTGCGCAAGGCGTATGTTACAAGCTTTGGACCAAAGGAGAGGAAGGCGCGATGCAAGCCTTCCCGCCCGCCGAAATCGAGGCGGCGGATTTGGCGAACTTTGCGCTGGAGTTGGCCCAATGGGGTGCTGCGCCGCATGATTTGCCGTTTCTGACACCGCCGCCAGAGGGTGCGATGCAAGGCGCCACCGATTTGCTGACATTTTTGGGTGCGCTTGAAAACGGCCGCTTGACCGAGCACGGCAAAGAGCTTGCACGGTTACCGCTTCATCCCCGTTTGGGCCATATGGTGCTGCGTGGCGGTGGTGATGCGGCCGAGGTTGCCGCCCTTTTGTCAGAGCGCGATGTGCTGGACCATGCGGGCTCTGACATGGCGTTGCGTCTGAGGGCGCTGCGAGGTGACAAGACAGGTCGCATCAATACTGCAGCCCTCAAACGCGTCAAAAGCGAAACACAACGCCTGCGCCGCTTGAGCGGGAAAGATCGTGAATATGATTTAGGGCAGCTTCTGGCGCTGGCCTATCCTGACCGCATCGGCATTCGGCGCAAAGGTGACAGCCCCCGCTATCTGTTGTCTGGTGGCAAGGGTGCTCTTTTTGACGCAGGCGATGATTTGGGCACACATCCTATCGTTGTTGCCTGTGATCTGGACGGAAACCCCAAGGAAGCCCGCATCCGAAAAGCCGCCGTGCTGAGTGAGGCTGGTTTGCGCGAGGTTTTTGGTGCCCGTATCGGTTGGCACCACGACTGCACTTGGTCCAAGCGCGAAGGACGGGTTTTGGCGGTGTCGCGCGAAAAAATCGGCGCTGCAGTTTTGCAAGAACGTCGCTGGTCGGACGCCTCTGATGAGGCCATTTCGCGGGCCATGTGCGACGGGATACGCCAGATCGGGCTTCGCCTACCGCCCAAGGCGCAACGCTTGCAGGCACGCGTGGCTTTGGCGCGCGCGGGGGGGACCGACCTGCCTGATCTCTCAGATGAAAGGCTACAAGAGACACTTGAAGACTGGCTTTTGCCGTATTTGAAAGGCATCACCACCACCGAGCAGTGGAAGGCGTTTGATCCGCTTCCTGCACTCAAGGCGCGGCTGACATGGGAGCAGACACAAGAATTGGACGCTCAGGTGCCATCACATTTTACGAGCCCCTTGGGAAACCGCGTGCCGATTGACTACAGCACGGCGCAACCTGCGATTTCGCTGAGGTTGCAAGAGATGTTTGGGACCACGCGCCATCCAACCGTCGGGGGGGCGCCGCTTTTGATTACGCTGCTTTCGCCGGCGCAAAAGCCTTTGCAAACAACGGCGGATATCCCGGGGTTCTGGGCGGGGTCTTATGCGGACGTTCGCAAAGACATGCGCGCGCGGTATCCCAAGCACCCGTGGCCAGAAGACCCCACACAAGCTGACCCGACGCTGCGCGCCAAACCGCGCAAACGCTAGACGAAGCGACCCACGTAGTTTTCAAGACGCTCCTGACGGCCTGATCGCGGCTGCGGATCAATGCCCCCAGATGCAACCTGGGCCTCGATCACATCGAGAGATTGGCCCATCAAAGAGCTGTTTTGCCACCCCGCATAGCGCGCGGCGCGGGCCGCTTCCAGACCGCCGTCTTCCAGCATGGCAGCAGCCGCTTTCAACCCGCGGGCACAGATATCCATTGCCCCCACATGTGCCAAAATGAGGTCTTGGGGATCAAGCGATTGGCGTCGCAGCTTTGCGTCAAAATTGGTACCACCTGTGGTGAAGCCCCCCGCTTTGAGGACTTCATAGTAAGCCAGGGCCACCTCGGGAACATTGTTTGGAAATTGATCGGTGTCCCACCCCGATTGGTAATCATTGCGGTTCATGTCGATAGAACCGAACACACCCAAAGTAGAGGCCATCGCCAATTCATGCTCAAAGGAATGGCCCGCCAGAATCGCATGGCCTTGTTCGATGTTGAGTTGCACCTCGCCCTCAAGTCCGAAGTCTTTAAGGAACCCGTAGACCGTTGCGACGTCGTAGTCATATTGATGTTTGGTGGGTTCTTGTGGTTTCGGCTCAATCAAAATTGCGCCTTTGAACCCAATCTTGTGTTTGTAATCGACGACCTGCTGAAGAAATGCGCCTGCCTGCGCCCGTTCGCGGCCCAGATCAGTGTTCAACAAGGTTTCATAGCCTTCACGCCCGCCCCAAAGGACATAGTTTTCGCCACCCAGTTTATGCGTCGCATCCAGACAATTCTTTACCGTCGCTGCGGACCACGCATAGACATCAGGGTCGGGATTGGTCGCAGCCCCCGACATAAAGCGTCTGTGACTAAACAGATTGGCCGTGCCCCATAAAAGCCGCGGACCGCCATCAGCCATCTTTTGACCAATGTAGTCTATAATCTCTTCAAAATTGCGCTTGCTTTGCGCGAAGGTCGCGCCTTCTGGCCGGATATCAGCGTCATGCCAACAAAAGAACGGCTGCCCCAGAATTGCGAACATTTCGAACGCGACATCGGCTTTCATCCGCGCCAGATCCATTGTGTCGCCAAACCAAACGCGCTCGAATGTGCGTCCTCCGAACGGATCGCCCCCCTCCCACGCAAAGCTGTGCCACCATGCAACGGCAAAACGCAGATGATCTTCCATCCGCTTTCCCATGACCATTTCGTTGGCGTCATAGTGACGATAGGCAAATTCGTTTGTGCTGTCTGGCCCTTCGAATGTCACTTGGGGGATGTCGGCGAAAAAGTCGGTCATGAGATACCTTTCAGTGCGGTATATGTCGCTTTGTACCGGCGGTAGCTGGCCTCGAATGCGGACAGAAGCGCGGTATTGGGTTCAATGGTTTGGCTGATTGGCGGGGGTGTGCAGACCTCAACACCAGCGCCCGTTTGCGCCATCAGCGCAAGGCGCGCGGCGCCAAAGGCACCGCCAAAGTCTCCGTCTTGGGGCACATCGATCGCCAGGTTCAACGCCGTTGCAATCGCCTCAAGCCAATAGGGCGAATTTGCACCGCCACCCACAGCCACAAGAGTATCGATTTGCGTTCCTGTGGCGCGTAACGCCTCAAGACAATCGCGGAAGGCAAAGCTAACACCTTCCAGAACCGCGCGGGTCATCGCCGCCTGATCTGTGGCATGTTCAAGCCCAACAAATGCACCACGGGTTTCGGCGTCATTGGTGGGTGTCCGTTCACCGCCTAGATAGGGCAAAAACAGCGCCCGACCGGGAGCCTGAAGCACACCAAGATCGGCCGATAACGCCGCTGCGTTTGTGCTGAACAAACCTGCAAGCCAATTCAACGCATCAGTGCACGCAAGAATGACTCCCATCTGATGCCACGTGTCTGGAAGCGCATGGCAAAAACTGTGAACCGCCGTTTCCGGCGCAGGGTCATAGCTGTCGGATGCCGCGAACAAAACCCCAGAGGTGCCAAGCGAGATAAACGCCTGCCCCGCAGTCACCACACCCATACCGACGGCTGTGGCTGCGTTGTCCCCGCCCCCGCCTGCAACGGGAATATTAGAAGGCAAGCCCAAGCACTCTGCACGTTCTGGCAAAAGCTTGGCCGCGATGCCTGACCCTTCTGACAATTTTGGCATCTGGGCGCGCGTCATGTTTGATTTGGCCAACAACACGTCCGACCAGTCGCGCTTGGCCACATCCAGCCATGAGGTGCCGGACGCGTCTGACATATCGCTGACCATCTCGCCCGTCAGAATGAAACGCAGATAGTCTTTGGGTAGCAGCACATGGGCTGTCTTTTGGAAAATCTCCGGCTCGTGCGCCTTTAGCCAAGCCATCTTGGGAGCGGTAAAGCCTGGAAACACGATATTGCCACTGATGCCGCGCCAATCCGGGTCCGCATCCATGCCCGAAGCCTCAGCCGCACTGCGGGTGTCATTCCACAAAATACAAGGGCGCAAGGGCTTGCCTTGCCTGTCCAGACAGGTTGCACCATGCATCTGACCAGACAATCCAATCGCTTTGACATCTTTGAGACGCGCCTGCGCGCTCAGTTTGGCCATCACACCGTTCAGCGCCGCAAGCCAGTCTGCGGGGTCTTGCTCGGACCAGCCTGAATGGGGGCGTGATACCGCCAAGGGCGCCGTTGCTTCGGCTAGGATTGTCTGATCCGCATCGATTATGATGCCCTTCAACCCCGAGGTGCCCAGATCAAGCCCGAGATACATGGCTCAAGCAGCCTCTGGCTTTTTACCCATGATGATCATGGACAAGATGTCATCCTCGGTCACATCTTCCACACGTTCCGTACCAATCAGCTGGCCGTTTTTCATGACGCTGACACGGTCGCATAGCTCCAACATCTCGCGGGTGTCGTGGCTGATCAGGAAAATCCCAAGCCCTTGCTTTTTGAGTTCCTGGATCAGATCCGCAACCATCGCCGTTTCATGCACACCCAGTGCGGCGGTGGGTTCATCCATAATCAGGATTTTGGCATTGAAATAGACAGCCCGCGCAATGGCCACCGATTGGCGCTGCCCACCAGACAAGGCGCTCACAGGCTCTTTGAGCTTTTTGAAATTGGGGTTCAGCCGTGCCATGATCTTGGCCGTTTCAGCCTCCATCCGCCCGTCGTCAACAAAGCCAAGGGCGTTCGTTAATTCGCGGCCCAAAAACAGATTGGACGCGGCATCAAGATTGTCTGCAAGCGCCAGCGTTTGATAGATCGTCTCGATGTTAAAGCGACGCGCATCGCGCGGGCTGCGGATGTCTGCAGGCTTGCCTTCAATCAGGATCTCGCCGCTGTCTTTTTGATAGGCACCAGACAGGATTTTGATCAACGTCGATTTGCCAGCCCCGTTGTGCCCCAACAGGCCCACCACCTCGCCTGCGTGCAAATCAAGGCTTACGTGATCTACCGCTTTGACCCCACCAAAGGAGATCGAAATGTCTTTCAACTCAACTAGAGGCGTGGCCATTATTTCGCTCCTGTGCGTTTGCGATAAACGATGTCAATGAACACGGCTGCCACCAGAACAGCGCCAACAACGATGTTTTGAAGCGGCGCATCCACGCCGACCATCGCCATGCCAGACTGCAGCGACTGCATGATCAGCGCGCCAAGGATCGCGCCATGGATGGTGCCAATGCCGCCTGCCAAAGCTGTGCCGCCAATGACGGCCGCCGCAATGACCCGAAGTTCATCCAATGTGCCGATGTCATTGGAGTGGTTGGTCAAACGCGCAGAGGCAACAACCGCCGATATCGCGCAAAGTGCTCCCATCAGGGCAAACACCTTGACCGTGAGCATACGGGTATTGATCCCAGAAAGCTCTGCCGCATCAGGGTTTCCCCCCGTCGCAAAGATATAGCGGCCAAGGCGCGTGCGCTTGGCGATAACGGTCATACCAATGGCAATCGCAATGAGCAGCAAGACCGAAATTGGCAGACCGTAAGAGGCCGTAAACCCTTCGGGCATGTCCTCACCACGAGCCGCAAACATACGCGCCAAACGACGTTCCGGAATTTGGTAGCTATTGAGGGTCGCAATGAAGCCGACAATCCCACCGGAAATCAGGGCGGCCATCGTGAATTCGGCCCAAAGGGGTTTGACTGCAAAGCCGTGGCTCAGCTTTGTGCGCCGCGACGACCACAAGCCATACAAGGCAGCCAGAACAGCAACTGCGCCAAAAATCCAAGACCACGTTTCGCCCAAGGTCCCGTTAATACCGCCGAACTTCATAAAGGTCGGATCAAGTGGACCAATCGTCTGGCCGCTGGTCTGATACCAGCCGACATTGCGCCATACCAGCAACCCGCCAAGCGTTACGATGAAGGCAGGGATCGCCATATAGCCCACAAGCCAGCCCTGAAAGGCGCCAATCACCGTGCCGATCACCACCCCAACGGCAATGGCAATCCACGGGGTCAAGGGATGGCCCAGACCGATACCAAGAATTTCGGGCAGCCATGCGGTTTGTGTCATGGCCATCGCCGCCGAACAGGTCGCAAGCAACGCACCGCAGGCAAGATCAATGTGGCGCGTGACGATGATGAACACCATGCCAGTGGCCATGATTGCCACACTCACGGTCTGGATGGTCAGGTTGAAAATGTTGCGCGGGGTCAGAAACCGCCCATCGGTAAGCAGGTTGAACACCAGACAGATCAGGACAAAAGCGCCGATCATTCCAAGCAAACGTGTGTCCAGCTCGAGTGTTTGGATAAACGACTTGCGCTTGGGTGTAGCTGTATTGGTCACGTCAGACATAGACGGTCGTCCCACAGATAAAAAATGAGAAAAGAAGAAGGGATCCGCCCCAACCAAACATGCGGTCAGGGCGGAACAGGGAGCGTTAGTTACAAGGCGCAGGTCCGTTGGTCACACCTTGGCAAAGCTTGTCTTGGTCAATCCAGCCAGCATCTACAACAGCCGTCAGATTTGCAGCCGTCACAGGAACAGGCGCCAAAAACTTGGCCGTCATGGTTGTGCCACCCGGGCTGGTCCACTCGATTGCGCCGTCGACATTTTTCATCATGCCATCTTTGGCCAGCGCCACAGCAATCTCGCCTGCGGATTTGCCCAACTCGCGGGCGTCTTTCCAAACAGAAACAGTCTGTGTGCCTTTTGCGACGCGATTCAACGCAGCGTGGTCACCGTCTTGGCCAGACACTGGAATACCTTCCATGCCTTGCGCGGTGAGCGCGGCAACAGCGCCACCGGCGGTGCCGTCATTTGACGCCACAACAGCATCAACCTGGTTGTCCTGTGCGGTAAGGATTTGTTCCATATTGCGCTGTGCGTTCGCTGGCAGCCAACCATCGGTATAGGCCTCGGCAACAATCGTAATATCGCCTGCATCAATCGCCGCTTGCAGAACCTCCTGCTGGCCGCCGCGCAGGAAATCTGCGTTTGGATCAGTGGGCGAGCCTTTGATCATCACGTAATTGCCTGTTGGCTGCGCTTCGAGAACGGCGCGCGCCTGCATCCGCCCAACCTCGACGTTGTCGAATGTCAGGTAAAATGCGCGTGGGTCCTCGATCAGGCGGTCATAGCCCACAACAGGGATGCCTTCGTCAGCAGCCGCTTGGACCGCTGGCCCGATGGCCGCGGCGTCTTGGGCCAGAATAATCAGGGCATCAACGCCCTGCGCGATCAGGCTTTCAACATCGGAAAGCTGCTTTGCAGAAGATGATTGAGCGTCTGCCGAAACATATGTGGCACCTGCCGCTTCCAACGCGCCCTTGATAGCCGCTTCATCGGTTTTCCAGCGTTCTTCCTGAAAATTTGACCAGCTCACACCAACGGTGACACTGTGACCATCAGCCAATGCTGTGGTTGTTAATGCGGCCGTTGCAACTGCGGCCACTGCGAATACTTTACGCATAAGGTTTCCTCCCATTGTGCGTCCGTGGTTTGCCCACGGCGCGGACGTGTGTCCTGCGATCAGGGAAGTCGAATTTATTTTATTTGTCAAAATAAAAAGACGCCGCGCTGCGGCGGAAATTCGTTCTGCAGTGCAAAATATCAGTGTTTTGACGTTTTTCTCTGGATTGTTCCTGAAAAATCAGTGCTGATGAAAGATATTACTACAATCGCAAAAATAAAAACACGAAGGTTCGCCTAGGTCCCGCAATGTACGATGTCGATAATGAGAACCCAGAAGCAGAATCGGGATGCGGTCCGATCTCTCAAAACGTGGGCGCGACGCCAAAGCCCCTTTTGCAACAAGCCTTCGAGGCTGTGCGCAGTGCGGGACATATCTCGCGCAAGGATCTGGCCGATCTGCTATCTGTCAGCCCTGCCTCTGTCACAACGCTCACCTCGGATCTAATCGCGAAAGGACTGCTTGCCGAAAGCACAGGCGCAAGACATACGCAGAACCAATCGGGACGTGGTCGCCCCAAAGTGGACCTGCATGTTGCCCGCGGCAACAGATTTGTCGTTGGGATCAAGCTCGGTGACAATGCACACACAGCGGTGCTAACGGACCTTGCCGGTCGGCGATATGGCACCGCGACCCTTGCCAGCCCGAACAAGAAACAGAACCTCACAACGCTTTTGGGCCAAGCACGACAAGTGTTGGACATGGTCCTTACCGATGCGGGCGTCACCCACGCGGATTGCCGTGCCGTCGGTGTGGGCATTCCTGGTGTGGTTGATTTCGAAATGGGTGTGATGGCATGGTCCCCGATCGTCGAAGACACAAATGTTGATCTGCGCACGCAAGCCACAGATGCCTTGGGCCTTCCAACGATTGTCGACAATGATGCCAATGTTCTTACTCTTGCCGAACTTTGGTTCGGTGCGGGGCGCACCATGTCGGATTTTGCAGTGGTCTCCATCGAAAACGGGGTTGGCATGGGGGTTGTTTTGCACAACTCGCTGTTTCGCGGCGCGATGGGTCTGGGGCTGGAGCTTGGACATACCAAAGTGCAGTTGGATGGTGCCTTGTGCCGGTGTGGCCAACGTGGCTGTCTGGAAGCCTATTTGGCCGACTACGCGCTGGCCAGAGAAGCGGCCACAGCGTTGCAACAATCCCATTGTGCGCTTCAATCTGAACGAGACATGCTCGAACAACTTTATGCCCAAGCCAAGGGCGGGAACGAAGCCGCCCATATGATTTTCCTTAGGGCGGGACGGTTCTTGGCGCTTGGTCTGGCCAATATCGTTCAGCTTTTTGACCCCCAACGGATTATCCTAAGCGGCGACCGCGTGCTGTATGATTACTTCTTTCCCGAAGCTATTATGAGCGAAATGCAAAAGCTCACCCTTAACAACAACCGCCCCCCCACCCCGATCGAGGCCCATGCCTGGGGCGATCTGGTCTGGGCACAAGGTGCGATGGCGTTAGCGCTCGATCACGTCACGCAAACACTTTTTGCCAAGGCAGACGCGTGATGGTCTTTCGCCTTGGCGCATTGCTGGTTTTGGCCGCCTCAGCCTTACATGCAGGCGAGCCGCTGCGAACTGGCGTGGCATTTGATCACCTTTCAAACACCTTGCCACATCACAGCTATGTCGGCGGGTGGGAGCATTTTGTCGGCGGCGGCGTGGCTGTTTTTGATTGTAACAGTGATGACTTGCCCGAGATCGCCATCGCGGGCGGCACAGATAAGGTGCAGCTATTCCAAAACCGCGGCGAGATGGCGTTTCAGCCTGCGCCGTTGCCACCCATCACAGGCGCAACCGGGCTTTATCCGATCGACATGGATGGCGATGCGATACTCGACCTGTTTGTTTTACGTGTCGGCCAGAATATAGCGTTAAAAGGCGATGGCGCGTGCGGCTTCACCACATTGGATATGGGCATAGACTGGCCCGATGGATGGAGCACCGCATTCAGCGCAATTTGGATGCCGGGCGACGACCACCCTACATTGATTGTCGGGAATTATGTCGACCGCAGCAACCCCGATGGTCCGTTTGAAGCCTGCGACGACAACGTGATTTTACGGCCCTCTGATGACGGTGCATGGCAGGCCAACGCATTAACCCCGGGTTTCTGTCCGCTTTCTGCCCTTGCCTATTTCAACGCTGATGGCACGCCATTGCTGCGCCTTTCGAATGATCGGCACTATTACGTGCGCGACGGCTATGAGCAGCTTTATGACCTCAGCGCCCGCCGCTTTTTAGGAGCGGAGGATGGATTTCCCAAGGTGTCGCTGTGGGGTATGGGCATCGCGCAACGCGATGTGACGGGGGATGGCCATGCGGACGTCATGTTGACGTCGATGGGTGATCAGCTTTTGCAGTTGGGCGCAGCTGACGGTAGCTTTACCGCGGCCCCCTACGAGATTGGCACCTATGCGCAGCGCCCTCACGTTGGCGATGATGGACGCCCGTCCACGGGATGGCATGCCCAGTTTGGTGATATTGATAATGATGGATTGAACGACCTGTTCATCGCAAAAGGCAATGTGGACCAGATGCCTGGCATGGCGATGCAAGACCCCAATAACCTACTTAGACAGACAAGCGATGGCTCGTTTGAAGAGATCAGCGCGATGGTCGGTGTTGCAACCACAGACCGCTCGCGCGGTGCCGCCCTTGCGGATTTGGATAATGATGGGCGCCTTGATCTGGTGGTCGTCAACAGGCGTGCCCCGCTCGAACTTTACCGCAATGCAACCGCGCCGTCGGGCAATTGGCTCAAGATCGATTTGCGGCAACCGCAAGGCAACCGCTTTGGCATTGGCGCTCAGGTAAAAGTGGGACGGCAAGCGCAACAGCGCACCATCGGTGGCGGCCATGCGGGTGGTCAGATGGTGCCGCTTCATTTTGGGTTGGGGCAACAAGCGCGGGTCAAAGTGCAGGTCGTCTGGCCAGACGGGTTTGTAACGGATCTGGGGATCGTGGACAGCAATCAAACCCTAACGGTCAATCGGTAGTCCACTGGGCACCGATGCAGGAATACCAAGCCGCCCGTCCAATGCGGTTTGGTCTGTCAGCGTTTGTAAAAAAGCGACCAGACGTTCAATCTCTTTCGCATCTAGTTCAGGCAAGGTCACTGCCGAAGCGGCGATACCTGCAATCTGATCAGGATCATCCAGAACACGCCAATCCTGCGCATCCATCGCTGGCAGTGTTGCGAGTGATCGGTCATAGGCGCTGATCGCAGGGCGCGCGCCTTGGTGCGCTTTGAGGAACGAAATAATATCTGGATAAGCGCCTGTATGCCCATAGGGTGCCGTGGCCATCACATTGCGCAACGATGGCGTGCGAAACGCATAGGCATCGCGCAATTTTCCTGTTACGCGCATCCGCCCGTCATCGCGGGCATGGCGTTCAAAACGCGCTGCCTTGCCCGGACCAAATTGGGGTTGGCCAACAGCGTGAAATCCGTGATCCGTTTGAAACGGCCCTGCGTGGCAACTGGCACATTTTGCGTCAAATACCTCAAGACCCTGCTGTGCGCGGTCGGGCAACTTGGTTTCTGACCGCAAATACGCATCATAAAGACTGCTATCAGACCGCCATTCGAACGCGATGAATTCAGCAATAGCATTGGAGATGTCGGTGAAATGAATATCGGCGCGGTCAGGATATGCGACCGCAAACATCTGCCGATAACGCGGGATCGCCGCGACACGGTCTGACAAAATATCCCACGCGCCGCCGTCGCCTGTAATCCGCCCTGTGCGCACGGCTTTGGACACATCATTCTCGCTGTAGTGCCCTGCCATTTCATCGGCTGATAAAACGGGAAACATGGTTTGCGCAGACAGCAAGCTGTCAAACCCTGCCTCCATCTCGGCCCCCATGGGGGTGCGCAGTCCGCTGTCTCGCGTCGGATCCGCTTCGATGCGCCCGTCATGGAACATGACCGTGAACTCACGTGCACCAAGGTTGAAAAGAGCGGGTGAATGGCGCGGAATACGTTGCTCTGGCGGATTTGTCGGATCAATGATGCGATCTGGTCCAAGCCCGATCCCCCCTTCACCAATCCCCAATGACAGCCCATCGCTGGTCGCGTGTTTGGGGTGGTGGCAGGTCGCACAACTGATGTTGCGGTTGCCAGACAGGATCGGGTCATAAAATAACAATTGGCCCAAGCGCGCTGCATCCATGTTAACAGGCGCAAAATCAGCGTCTGTCAGCGCACCGTCAGCCCAGGCTGGCCCTGCAACGAATGCCGCGATGATGGCCGCCTTGCGGATCACTTTCCCAGACACCATCGCATGATGGCCTTTTGCGCATGCAGTCGGTTTTCGGCTTCATCGAATACCACCGACTGCGGGCCATCCAGCACAGCGTCCGTAATTTCCTCGCCGCGGTGCGCGGGCAAGCAATGCATCACCAAAGCATCTTTGGGGGCGGATTTCATCAACGCCTCATTCACCTGATAGGGCCGCAACAAATTGTGGCGCCGCTGGCGCGAACTTTCGGCGTCCCCCATCGAGACCCATGTGTCGGTCACCACCAGATCTGCATCGGCAACGGCTTTGGACGGATCACGCTCTATGCGCACGTCGCAGCCGGCGCTGCGCGCGAGGTCCAGCAAACCGGAACTTGGATCAAGCTGCTGTGGACCCGCAAAAGTAAAATCAAAGCCAAAGCTGGCCGCAGCATGCAAGAAACTTTGCGCAACATTGTTCCCGTCGCCCATCCAGACAACGCGCTTGCCTTTGATCGGACCACGATGTTCTTCGAATGTCATGACATCGGCCATCAGTTGGCAAGGATGCGATGTGTCGGTCAGCCCGTTGATCACAGGAACGGTCGCATGTTCTGCCATTTCCAGCAAAATATCTTCGCCAAAGGTGCGGATCATAATCAGATCAACATACCGCGACAGGACACGTGCCGTATCCGCAATGGTTTCACCGTGGCCAAGCTGCATATCTGCGCCCGACAACACCATCGACGTGCCCCCCATTTGCCGCACACCGACATCAAAGCTGATGCGGGTACGGGTCGATGGTTTCTCAAAGATCAGAGCAACCACATGACCTGCAAGCGGCAGGCTGTCATCGGGTGTTCCTTTGGGGCGATCCCCGCGCGCATCTTTCATCGCTTGGGCTTGATTCAGAATGGCGCGCAGGTCGGCGGCATCCGTTTTGTGAAGGTCAAGAAAATGGGTCATGTCAGTATGTCTCGTATGAATTTTGCGTTATGCAACAAGGCTTTGGGCCGCGCGGTCAAGCCGTGCGACAGCCTCGGCGATATCGCTGTCAGGAATGTTTAAGGCTGGCAACAGGCGCACCACGTTGTCCGCAGCGGGCACCGTCAGGATTTCCGCGTCATAGCAGGCGGCGATCACATCCGTGTTTGGCATCTTACATTTAATGCCAAGCATCAGGCCAACACCGCGGACACACTCAAACACATCGGGATATGAAGCAATCACCCCCTCAAGCTTTTGACGCAGCATCCCTGCCTTGCGGCTTACGTCTTCCAGAAAATCAGTGTCTGCTATGTGCTGCAGAACCGCAACGCCCACAGCGCACCCCAAAGGATTGCCGCCATAGGTGCTTCCATGCGTGCCTGCGGTCATCCCGCTTGCGGCATGTTCCGTGGCAAGCACACAGCCGATCGGGAACCCCCCGCCGATGCCTTTGGCGACCATCATGATATCGGGCGCAATACCCGACCATTCATGTGCAAAAAGCTTGCCCGTGCGCCCGACCCCACATTGGACCTCGTCCAAGATCAGCAGCGTGCCAGTGGCATCACAGAGATCGCGCAGCCCCTTCAGGCATTGATCGGGAACCGGGATAATGCCGCCCTCACCAAGCACGGGCTCTAGAATAACAGCGCAGGTTTTGTCCGTGATTGCCGCGTTCAGCGCCTCATGATCGCCAAACGGCAAATGGGTGAAACCCGGCAAAAGCGGGCCAAAACCCTTGGTCATTTTTTCCGATCCTGCGGCAGCGATGCCAGCGGCGGACCGCCCGTGAAACGACCCCTCAAACGCGATGATCTCGGTCCGTTCAGGCTGTCCTGCGTCATAGAAATGCTTGCGCGCCATCTTGACCGCCAACTCGCAGGCTTCGGTGCCAGAGTTGCACATGAAAACCGTATCCGCGAAGGTCTGTGACACCAGCGCATCCGCCAGCTCTGTCTGTTTGGGGATATTGTAGAGGTTGGACGTGTGCCAAAGACTGTGCGCCTGATCGACAAGCGCCTTGGTCAGATCAGGATGTGCATGACCTAGGGAATTTACCGCGATGCCAGCCCCCATGTCCAAAAAACGTCGCCCATCTGCCTCTGTCAGCCAGCTGCCTTCCCCTTTGACAAATGTCAAAGGCGCACGGTTGTAGGTGGGCAAAATGCTCGGGATCATGTCAGAGGTGTCCTTATGGGTCTTGAGCCAACAGTGGTGTCGTCGTGCCACCAAGCTGTCAAGTAAATGTGGGAAAAGAACCGCTGCTGATATGGATCCATATCAGCCAGAAGCGTATCAAAGGCCTTATCGGCGTCGGAGACGGAGCGCGGTGTTCATAGCCTGCGCATAAAATGAGAAGTCGCGTCTGTCCAGTTCATTTTCCATTAAACCTTTTTTGGCAATCTGTGGGCATGACAACGACAACTGCGATTCTGATCGGTATTCTTTTTTGCGTATGGGTGCGCAGGCGTATGCGCCTTCGCGCCCGGCTACTGGACATCACTTATGAAACCAGACCCGTAGAAGGGGCACGATACGGGCTGAAGCCTGTTGGTGGACACCGGACATCGAAGGGCCGCGGCACGGCACCAAGCAAATATCGCTTGCACATTCCTAGGCAAATACGGCACGCCCCTTGGGATGACCCAGATCCGCCCTCTCTCAGTCGATAGTACGCCAAGCGATTTACGCGCAGTTGTGTTGATGGTTCTGGCAACAGCTTTTATCGCAGGCACGACTCTGATGGCCAAAACGCTCGGGACCGACACTTTGGGCCCCCCTTTGCACCCACTTCAGATCAGCCATGGTCGTTTTGTCTTTGCCCTGATTGTATTGGGCACCTATGTGGGCTGCTTTGGCCGCGCCCAAATCGATCGGCGGCCCGCCATAGGGCTTCATATCGGAAGGACCGTATTGGGATGGGCGGGGGTCACGCTGATGTTCGCCGCGGCCGCATTTATCCCCCTGGCGGATGCAACGGCGATCAGTTTTCTTAACCCGGTTTTCGGTATGATATTTGCATTCGTGTTCCTTCGGGAAAACGTCGGGCCATGGCGGTGGATCGCGGCTATCGTTGCAATGGGTGGCGCCGCTATTTTATTGCGCCCGACACCTGACAGCTTTCAGCCCGCTGCGCTTTTTGCGTTGGGGGCGGCGTTGTTTTTGGGGTTGGAACTTATCTTCATCAAGAAATTGTCAGCGCGGGAAAACCCGCTTCAAATCCTTTTGGTCAACAATGCTTTGGGGTGCATCATTGCAACCTGCGCTGTGCTTTTTGTGTTCGTAACGCCCACAATGTCACAATGGATGGCTTTGGCCACGCTTGGTGCCTTGATGGCCTGCGCACAATTTTGTTTTGTCAGCGCCATGCGACGGGCCGATGCCAGCTATGTTGTGGTGTTCAGCTACGCCACACTGATTTTCGCGACGCTCTATGACTTCGCGTTTTTCAATCAACGCCCCGATGCCATCAGCATATTGGGCTCGTGCATCATTTTGGCTGGCGCGGTATTGCTGGCATGGCGCGAAGCCGCTGCGCGCGCGCGCCAGTCCTAAGGTTTCAGGCGGTATCCTGAACGAAACCAAGACCAGCACAAAGTCAAAACGGCGGCGGTCGTGACAGAACAAATCAATAGCCCAAGCCACGGATCGCTATCAGACACCCCCAAAATCCCATATCGCGCACCATCAATGAGGTAAAAGATCGGGTTCAAATGGCTTAGCGTCTGCATGAAAGGTGGCAGGCTTGCGACCGAATAAAATGTCCCCGACAAAAAGGCCAAAGGCGTCACGATGAAGTTTGTGATCGCAGCCATCTGATCAAATTTATTGGCAAATGTGGCCGCTATAATCCCCAAACCACCCATCAAAGCGGCGCCCAAGACAACAAACACCAGCGCCCAAAGGGGGTGGGCGACGCCAATGCCCAAAAACACCAATGCGCCAAGACCGATGCAAATCGCCACCAACAGCCCACGCGCGATGCCACCCGCTATGTAACCAACCACCATCTCAAGAGCAGAGAGCGGCGGCATGAGCGTATCGACGATATTGCCCTGAACTTTGCTGACAAGGATCGAACTGGACGTATTGGCAAAGCTGTTTTGAATGACTGTCATCATCAAAATGCCAGGCGCGATGAAGGTGATAAACGGCACGCCCATAACATCGCCACGGCGCGGACCGATCGCCAGATCAAACACCAAAAGAAACAAGCCAGCCGTGATCAGGGGCGCCATGAGGGTTTGTGACCAAACGTTCACAAAACGCCTGATTTCACGTTCCGCGAGGGTCAAAGTCCCGATCCAGTTGATGCGCCCAAACCTGCGCCTGCCCATCTCGCCTAAATCTGCCACGATCGCTGCCTCCAAAAATACCAGCAGTTGCTTGTAACTGCCCTTGGCCCTGCTTAGAATAGGAGGCTGGCAGAGAACTCAAGCCCTGCGCGCCAGATGCGCGGGCACATTCGTAGGAAGCATGTATGTCCTGGACCGATGAACGCGTCGAAATTTTGAAAAAGATGTGGGGCGAAGGACAATCCGCCAGCCAGATCGCAAAGGAATTGGGCGGCGTGACCCGCAATGCGGTGATCGGCAAGGTCCACCGTCTGGGCCTGTCCAACCGCGCGGGCGGTGGCACCAAAGCCGCGGCCAAGGACAAAGCGCCAAAGGCTGAGGCCAAAAAGGCAGCCCCCGCCAGACCGCAGCCCAAGACCGAAAGTGCGGCACCACCCCCGCAACCAAAACCTGTGGGCGGCCGCCGCGCAATTATTCCAGCTGGCCAGCCCCTGCCGCCACAGCCATCGGCAAATGAGATTAGCCCGGAAGCTTTGGCTAAGGTGAATGAGGTCGAAAAGAAATCCAAGAAGATCAGCCTGATGGAGTTGACAGAGCGGACCTGCAAATGGCCTGTGGGCGACCCCGCGACAGAAGATTTCTGGTTCTGCGGCCTGCCTGTCAAAGCGGGCAAACCCTACTGCGAGGCGCATGTGGGTGTGGCGTTCCAGCCAATGTCATCGCGCCGGGACCGACGCCGTTAATTGCCAGCTGTTGTGCATCTGGCCCGTTGCACCCGCGTTTTGCAAATGTCGGATTGGATATTTTCGAACAAAAGAAGTTTTGGAGTGGCGCGTTAAGGTTAATGCGCCGCGGTTTTACTGAGGTTTTCTAGATGTCGCAAAACCCGCCAGATCTGCGCCCCGACCTTGCGCCGCGCATCACAGTCAATGAAACACGTCGCGCGGGCCAACCCACGCTTGGGATGGTGTCGCTTGGGTGCCCGAAGGCTTTGGTGGACAGTGAGCGGATCCTGACGCGGTTGCGCGCCGAGGGCTATGCGATCAGCGCGGAGTATGCGGGCGCGGATGCGGTGATCGTCAATACCTGCGGGTTTTTGGACAGTGCGAAGGCCGAAAGCCTGGATGCCATCGGAGAGGCTTTGGTCGAAAACGGCAAAGTGATTGTCACAGGGTGTCTGGGTGCCGAGCCTGACTACATTCGCGAGCATCATCCTAATATTTTGGCGGTCACCGGGCCGCATCAATATGAGCAGGTGCTTGACGCTGTCCATGCGGTCGTGCCGCCATCCCCTGATCCATTCGTCGATCTGCTGCCCGCAACGGGGGTGCGTCTGACCCCGCGCCATTACAGCTATCTCAAGATTTCCGAGGGCTGTAACCATAAATGCAAGTTCTGCATCATTCCCGACATGCGCGGCAAGCTGGCAAGCCGTCCAGCCCATGCCGTGATCCGCGAGGCCGAAAAACTGGTGGACGCAGGTGTGAATGAATTGCTTGTGATCAGCCAAGACACCAGCGCCTACGGGTTGGATATAAAACACCACGAAGACCGCGGCCATCGCGCCCATATCACCGATCTGGCCCGTGACTTGGGAGCTTTGGGGGCTTGGGTCAGGCTGCACTACGTGTATCCCTACCCGCATGTGCGCCAGCTGATCCCGCTGATGGCTGAGGGTTTGATCCTGCCCTATCTGGACATTCCATTTCAACACGCCCATCCCGATGTCTTGCGGCGCATGGCCCGTCCTGCAGCTGCGGCCAAAACGCTCGACGAAATCGCGGCTTGGCGCGGTGATTGCCCTGATATCACACTGCGTTCGACCTTCATTGTGGGATACCCGGGCGAGACAGAAGCAGAATTTCAGACCCTGTTGGATTGGCTGGATGAAGCCCAATTGGATCGTGTCGGCTGCTTTCAGTATGAAAATGTCGCTGGCGCGCGCAGCAATGCGCTTGCAGATCATGTGCCGTCAGAGGTTAAACAGGACCGTTGGGAACGCTTCATGCAAAAGGCACAGGCCATTTCAGCTGCAAAGCTTGCCGCAAAGGTCGGCACCCAGATGGATGTTATCATCGACGATATTGATGAAGACGGCATTGCAACCTGCCGCACCAAATCGGACGCCCCAGAAATTGATGGCAATCTGTTTATCGATGAAGGCACAGATGCCCTGCATGTCGGCGACATTGTCCGCGTGGATGTAGATGAAGCCAGCGAATATGATCTTTGGGGTGTTCTAACCCGCCGCTAACCACACGCGCACACATTCCTGCACGTGCCGAAACCTGTCACCGCCCAGATGCTTGCCGCCATACCAACGGGTGACAACAACGATCTGCGCCTTGCATTGGGCGCGCTCAAGCATCCGCAAAATCACCATGCCTGCGCCTGCTTCGCCATCATCGGTCTTTAAAGGCGTGCCATCAGGCAAGATGACAGCCCATGTATTATGGGTCGCTTTGGCGTATTTCTTGGCCCGTTTGAGGTTTTTCAGAAACAGATCAGCTTCGGCCTTGGATGTGACAGGGCCACCCGATACCGCGTATTTTGAGCCGCGGTCGCTGATCACATTTTCAATCTGGCGCATGTTTTCCCTTAGACCCTACGTCACCGCCCCTGTGCAAGAGGAAGGGCTTGCGTCCTTTTGCGAGAGGCGGTCAAATCTGGGGCATGGCCCAACACGCATCATCAGATTATCCCGCATATAGTTTTCCCGAAAAACTTGCTGATGGCACTGTGCATATCGTGGGTATCATCGCAGGCATTGTCGGGACGATTGCCCTTTTGTGGATCACAAAAACGCCTTTGGGCATTGGCGCTGCATGGGTTTATGGCCTGTGTGCGACACTGGCACTTGGCGCATCGGCTGCATACCACATGACACCTGTAGAGACGTGGCGCGCCACCCTAAGACGCCTCGACCATGCGCTGATCTTTCTTAAAATCGCAGGGACCTATACGCCGCTGGTGGTTTTGATCAACACGCCATTTGCCTATGCCATTCTGGCCCTTGTCTGGGGGATTGCGGGATACGGTGTCGTACGGAAACTCTTTTTCTGGCGGACGCCAAAAGCGTCATCCGTTTGGCTCTATTTGGGCATGGGCTGGCTCAGCCTGGCACTTGCCAAACCCCTGATCGACACGGTCCCGATAACAACTGTGATCTGGGTGGCGGCAGGGGGGCTTTTGTATTCCCTTGGCGTCATTTTCTACAAATGGGAGTCGTTGCGCTTTTCAAACGCCATTTGGCACGCATTTGTTCTGGTTGCTTCGGGGTGTTTCTTTTTTGGGATCTACGGCGCAAAAGCGGGCGTTGCAGCCCCGTTATGATTGCACTTTGAGGCCATTGAAGCGTTCGGCATTTTCGCAAGTATTGGGGGCAGTGGCCGAACCGTCTTGGTCTTGAAGCCATGTGCTACAGCCTTCGGCCCATTGGCAACCGCGGCATTTGGTGATCATGCCCGCCCATTCTGCCTGATCAATTTCACCGCCACGTGATTTGCCAGCAAGATCGACGCCTATGGCTTTTGCCATGCGCTGCGCCAACCAGAAATGTTTGCGTGGATCACCCAGTTTTCGGATTTGTGAAGATCGTGCATCGGTCATTTTTCAGGGCCCCTGAACAGAGAAAGCCAACCCTGTTTCGCACAGTTTTGCGTTTGGTGCGTTGATCTACGTCAAAACCACGCGCTGAATTGGCTACAGGCCTCTGACCGTCTGCCGAACAGCTTCAATGCGTTGTGCGTTGGGCGGATGGGTGCCCAAAAAGCGGTCGCCGGGATCAGGAATACGGTTAAAGAACTCTGCACCGCGCACAGGATCGTAGCCCGCACGCGCTGTAATCACGGTACCAAGGCGGTCTGCTTCCAGCTCAAATTCCTTGGAATACGTGCGCGAGCCGACAAGCGCCCCAAGCTCTTGGGCTGATTGCACCGTGCCCGCATTCGCGCCTGTGATGGACGCAAGGTTGCCGAAAATCAACGCACCTGCGATGGCGCTTTGACGTTGGCGACCAAGGTGGTTTTCGATGTGATGCGCCGTTTCATGGCCCAGAACAAAGGCAAGTTCATCTTGGTTTCGCGCCGCTTTCACCAACGCCAGCGTGAACACAATGATGGGGCGGTTATTCTTATCAAGCGTCTGGAACGCGTTTGGCGGGGCGCGGCGATTGTCATCCAAAACGATCTTGAAATCACAATCCAAACCGCGTGTTTCACGGCGGCACACATCCTCTGCCACAGGCTCAACCCGCCGGATGATTTCCTGAAAGTTGCGAATTTGCTGGCTCTCCGACAGACGTTGCGGGGCCGGCGCGGTTTTTTGTGTAGGTGGTGGCGTCTGGCCCTGCGGAACAGGTTGACAGGCCACAGCGACCAGCAAAGACAAAACAGCAATCCAGCGCATCTGCACCCTCATAAACCAGCGTTATTTCTTGGAAGATAGCAGGTCGGCGGCGAAGGGCCAGCCCTGCTCACAAAGCTGTGCACGGTGCGGCCTTGGAAATTGCGGGGTTTCGCCTAGTTACTCGTCTATGAATGAGCAAACCGACCAACCGCTGAAAGTCATCTATAACGGATCTTGCCCGATTTGTTCGCGCGAGGTGAACGGCTATGCAAAATATGCCGCAAACAATGATCTGGATTTGAAATTCGAAGATTTGAACGATGTTGACCTAAACGCCTATGGACTGGACCGCGACACAGCCGCCAAGCAGTTTCACGTTGATGACGGGCACAAAATTGTCGGTGGGGTTGATGCGTTCATTCTGTTGTGGTCCCGCATGCCGCGGTTTCGCTTTCTTGCGCGGTTTGTAAGCCTGCCCGTGATCAAACCCATTGCGCGTGTGGTCTATGACCGTGTTTTGGCGCCTGCCCTGTTTGCCATGCACAAACGCCGTGAGCGGCGTAAAAACGCTTGAACCCCTGCCTTGCCCGTCTAAGCTGGTCTCATGTTTACGATTGAGCACGAGTTTGACGCGACCGTTGTCACCTTGATTGACGATGGCGAAGCCCCCCTGAGCGAGGACGTCACCGTCAACGCATTCGAAGATTGCGTCACACTAGAGCAATATGATCCGCGCACCGATCAGGTTGTCACCATCCGCCTGTCTATGACGCAGGTGCGCGACATGGGCGCGGCGCTGGATCTGCCCGAAGGCATGTATGCGATCAAACGAACATGACCCAGACCGCTTTTTTCTGGGACGAACGGTGCTTTTGGCATTCAGGCGGGAACTACGCTTTTACTTTGCCTGTCGGTGATCTGGTGCAACCGCTTGCGGCTGGTGGACTGCCCGAAAGCCCTGAAACGAAGCGCAGGCTTAAAAATCTTATGGATGCAACGGGTCTGTCGGGCGCAGTGGCCATGCAGTCAGCAGACGCCGCAAGCCCCGAAGATGCGCGGCGCGTCCATCCACAAAGCTATCTGACGTCCTTCAAAGATATGTCAGACGCGGGCGGCGGTGAATTGGGACTGCGCACGCCGTTTGGTAAGGGTGGTTTTGAAGGTGCGCTGCTTTCTGCGGGCTTGGCATCGGCGGCTGTATCATCTGTTTTGACAGGCAAAACGCGCAACGCCTACGCGCTGTCGCGCCCCCCGGGTCATCACTGCTTAGCTGATTTTCCAAACGGGTTTTGCCTCATGAACAATATCGCCATCGCGATCGAAGCTGCCCGGGCGAACGGGTTAGCCAAACGATTTGCGGTGCTGGATTGGGATGTGCATCACGGCAACGGGACAGAGGCGATCTATGCCGACGACCCGGATGTCTTGACCGTCAGCATCCATCAAGATCGCAACTACCCGTTAGACACAGGGGCCTTCACCACAGCGCCCACAAACCTCAACATTCCCCTACCGCCCGGGGCGGGCCATCGCGTTTATCTGCGTGCGATGGCGCAATTGGCACTGCCTGCGATCCGTGCATTCGAACCCGATATCATTATTGTGGCCTGCGGCTATGATGCGGCGGCGATTGATCCGCTGTCGCGCATGCTGGCCAGCGCCGACACGTTTCGCCGGATGACGCGCATGACAATGGATCTGGCCGATGACATCTGCGACGGTCGTATCGCCATGACCCATGAAGGCGGGTATTCCGAGGTCTACGTGCCCTTTTGCGGCCACGCGGTGCTTGGGGAAATGAGCGGCAGCAAAATACACGCCCCCGATCCCATGGCCACCACCATTGCAGCCCGCCAGCCAGATGATCGCTTTGATGCATTTGTCTTTGGACAGTTGGATGAAATGGCGGCTGCGCGCGCCTGACCCTTGAACATCACGCCACATCCCCCGAAATAGGGAACAGACTGCCAAGGAACGCTTCATGCCCAACGCCAACACATCCGCTATTGAATTTCTGCAAACGCGCCGTTCGCGCCCTGCCAAAACACTTGGCCTGCCCGTGCCCACCCGCGATGCGCTTTTGCCGCTGTTGGAGATGGCCGCCCGCACACCCGATCATGGCAAGCTGGAGCCATGGCGCTTTGTGGTGCTGGAACGCGCAGCCCTTCAACGACTGGCGGCGGCTGTCACATCCCACGGGGACACCGCAGGGATACACCCCGACAAGATCACCAAAATGCACAACCAATTTGCGATGGGACATCTGGCCGTCATGGTCGTGGAAAGCCCGAAACCTTCGGCCAAAATACCCGCACGCGAACAAACCTATTCAGCGGGGGCCGTGTGTCTTGCGCTCCTCAACGCCGCCCTTGCCTCGGGTTGGGGGGCGAATTGGTTGTCCGGTTGGGCCAGTCACGACCCGCAGTTTTGCGCCAATCATCTCGGCCTTGCCCCGCATGAACGCGTCGCCGGTTTCATCCACATTGGCACCGAAACAAACACCCCGCCCGAACGCCCACGCCCTGATCTGACAGCCATCACAACATGGATCGAGGCATGATATTCGCCTCGTTCTCGGCCGCACTTGCGCAGCTTTCCGACAGCCGCTTTATGGCCGTCTTTGCCAAAGGGGTCGGGCTGAACCTTGCTCTTTTAATCGGGGTCTATGCCTGTGTGTTCTGGCTTTTGGGCTGGCTGATCCCCGACAGTTTTACGCTGCCCTGGATCGGGACGATTGAATGGGTGGATACTCTGGTCAGTTGGGCTTCGGTGCCGTTGATGATGATCCTGTCCATCTTTTTAATGGTGCCCGTTGCATCGGCGGTGACGGGACTGTTTCTGGACGACGTGGCCGACGCAGTTGAGGACAAACACTATGCCCATCTTGGTCCGGCCCCGCGCATAAGCCTTTCGGAAACGGTCCGCGACAGCCTCAGCTTTTTGGGCCTTTTGGTCATGGCCAACCTGTTCGCCCTCATCCTTTATGTTCTGTTTCTGCCTTTCGCGCCGTTGATCTTTTGGGCGCTAAACGGGTTTCTTTTGGGCCGCGAGTATTTCCAGCTTATCGCAATCCGCCGCTTGGGGCGCAAAGGCGCAAAACAGCTGCGCAAGCGTCACGGTTTCACGATTTGGCTGGCAGGCGGGTTGATGGCGATCCCGCTGTCCATTCCATTGGTGAACCTACTCATCCCGATTATGGGGGCAGCCACCTTTACGCATTTGTTTCACAAACTTACTGCGCAGCCGTAGGCAGGCCCGATCCGGGCCCCATGCGGTTGAACATATCAATGCTTTCAACGGTCAAAAGACCCGACAGCAAAACCCCTGCAATCACCGCCCATAGCCCAATGGCCCAAACCGTGGTGATCTTGGCCCGCCTTTTCAACTGCGGGTCAACAGGTGCCGATTTGTGCGTTCCGGGCACCAGTTCCCCTGCATCGCCCTGCGTGACCAAGCGCAACGGCAGCACGATCAAAAACACCATGAACCAGATCACAGCGAACAAGACGATGGCAGAGGTGATGGACATAAATACGCTCCCTTTAGACCTGTTCTAGCTCGACCAGACATCCGTTAAAGTCCTTGGGGTGCAAAAAGAGCACTGGTTTACCATGCGCTCCGATCTTCGGATCGCCGTCCCCCAAAACACGGGCGCCTTCCTTTTTCAGATGGTCGCGTGCCGCCAGAATATCATCCACCTCATAGCAGACATGGTGAATGCCGCCTGCAGGGTTCTTTTCCAAAAACCCGTTGATCGGGCTGTTGTCGCCAAGCGGATAGAGCAGTTCGATTTTCGTGTTCGGCAATTCGATAAACACAACTGTAACCCCGTGATCAGGCTCATCCTGCGGTGCACCTACATTTGCACCAAGCATGGTGCGGTATTGTGCGCTGGCCGCCTCCAGATCAGGGACAGCGATTGCGACATGGTTCAAGCGACCGATCATGATGGTATTCCTTTTAAAACTTCTTTTGCCCACCTTATGCGGGCGCGCCAAGGTCTGTGCAACGGGACAGATTAACCCGTTGTTAGCAAAGCTGCGGTCTAATCATGGTTAAGGATTCGAAAGGACACTGCCATGCCCGAATTTACCGACCCGCTTTTTAATCGTCCCGCCACGCCCCAACGTCCTTTGTTGGGACAAACCATTCTCGTCGTCGAAGACAGCCGTTTCGCTTGCGAAGCATTGCGCCTGATGTGTCTGCGCTCTGGTGCGCGCATACGCATGGCGGATTGCCTCGGCTCTGCGCGGCGCCATCTGCGGGTCTATCGGCCTTCGGTCACAATCGTCGACATAGGCCTGCCAGACGGATCAGGCACCGATTTGCTGCGCGATCTGGCAGCTGCATCCCCGCGGGTCGAGGTGATCTTGGGCACCAGCGGCGACACAGGTGCCGAAGCCAAAGCACTCGCGGCAGGGGCAGATGGATTTTTGGAAAAACCCCTGCGCAGCCTGGTCCAATTTCAGCAAGCTGTGCTGGCCCACATGCCCGCCGACAGACGCCCCGCAGGACCGCGCCTGGTTGAGGACGAAGTGATTGAGCCTGATCACATCGCCTATCAAAACGACATGGCCCATATTGCAGAGGTGCTGACCGCTGATGCCGAAAGCCAAACGCTTGACTACATCGCGCAATTTACGCATGGCGTCGCGCGCACCGCGCAAGACAGCGAATTGCAAGCAGCGGTCGAACATCTGAGCGCCACCAGAAAGGCAGGGCAACCTGTGCCATCCGCGCTGTCGCAACTGGCGGGGTTGGTGCAAGAGCGGCTGACCAGCCGCGCTGCCATCTAAACGGACCAAATGCCGCCGAAACTCCGCACGACCTGCACATGTTTTTCCCAATCTGGCCACATTCAAACGTCATCACTTAGGCGGGGCCAACACGACTGGAGACTGCCACAATGGAAAAGCTAGCCAACACATTCTGGAAAGATCATCATGCCAAAGGGAACGGCGCCATCGACTGGATCGTTTTGACCGCCGGTGCGACCTTCCTCAGCTTTGGCATCGCCGCATCCCTGTTCAGCAATTACAACCAAGAGATGGCGACCGATGAACTGCCAGCCGACGGTCCTGCATTGGTTCAGACGCTTTAACCGCTAGGCCAAAAGGCCGATGTCAGGCCCCATTTGCAGCCCCGGGAACACCGCAGTTTCCAACGCGGCTCTGTCGACTCCATAAAGCCCGCGCAAAACCCAAGCGGCATGGGCACGCACATCCGAGGTCGGCAAAAGATCGCGGCGATCATAAAGATCCGCTTCTGACAGGCCGGGCCATGCGCCATGCACTTTGCCGCCGTTTATGGCGCCACCGGCCAAAACCATTGCACCTGCGGTGCCGTGATCTGTGCCCGCAGTGCCATTTTCGCGCGCCGTACGACCGAACTCTGTCATGGCGATCACGGCCGTATTTTCCCAATCGGCCCCAAGACCCGCTTGCAGCGTCAAAATTGTATCGGACAGGCGCTCCAACGCACGGCTTAACCCGCGTTGCTGATTGTTATGGGTGTCCCATCCGGTCAGGGAAAAACTGGCGATGCGCGTCTCGGCCCGCAGGCGCGATGCCGCGAATTGCGCAAGTTTGCGGTGATCCCCGCCACGGCTTTGCATCATATTCATCGCCATCATGCCCTCTTCTTGGGCCTCTGACATCTGCTCAAGGCTCAGCGACTGCGCAATCTGGATCGCCTCGCCCATTGCCTCATTCAGCGCGACATCATCGTGCATCACCAACTCCATCAGCCTTTGGGTCTGCGCACTCATGTCCAGCTTGGCATCGGGCGACCACTCCGCCACAGGTGCATCCCCTGCGGTCAACAGCATCTTTTCGCGCCCGATGGCAAAACTGGTCTCGCTTTGAATTCCCGGCACGACCTGTAGCATGCGGTTCAGCCACCCATCGCGGTCGCGCCCGATCGGCACGTCCATCGTGCCCGCCTCCAGCATATCCTGCCCATCAAAATGGCTGCGCCGATCACGGTATGGCGTTGAGGTGGCGTGAACAAAAGCAAGGTCTTGCGCCGCCCACAAAGGTTGCAAGGGTTCAAGCGCACGGTGCGCGGCATAAAACCCCGTAAGGTCCCAAGCCCCATTTTCCGCGCCGATCAAAACCTTCTTGCGCAGGCCCAGATAATCAGGGTCGCCCAACGGTTGCACTACACCAAGCCCGTCCATGCCGCCCCGCAAGATGATGACAACCAAACGCTTGTCCCCAAGCACCGAGCCGTTCAGATCAGAGGCAAAGGTCACTGGCGTCATGAGGGGCGACGCGGCAAGCGAACACCCCACAAGACCCATTCTCAGAATATCGCGTCGTGAAAGGGTCATCGCTATCTCCTTTGAAACGCGGGCGAAATGAGGGTCAGACCAATGCCGGATGCTACATCTTCGGCCGCCCCCACCGCAAAAGACAGATCGGCAGGCACCTGCTGGCCCAATGCTGTTTGCACAAAATCGCGCGGATCGGGCAGATCAGAGAGGATGCCCGCGGGCGCATTCATCGCCCATGTGATCCGCGCGGCCATGCCTTGGGGCGTGATCCACACCTCGTCCTCTTCGGGCCATCCATCTGGCCCCAACGGGCTGCGCCACTGCTGCCCCATCACCGTGAGGGGAGACACCAGATAGACCTGCGTCCGCCCTGTCGTCAGTGTGGTCAGATCATCGTCCTGCACACCCAACGCCCGCAGCGACGACCAGACAAATTCAACGGGTTGTTTGATGTTCGCCGCCGTGCGCTGCCAGGCCGCGGGATGGCTTAGCATGGCGTCATAAACCGCGCTCAAATCGCCTTGCGTATCCAGATAGGCCGCTTCCATCGCTGCAATCAACGCGTCCGAAGGGGCATCTGCAACGAAATGCACAGCCAACTTGCGCGCAAGATGGCGGGCGGTATCGGGGTGGCGTGCCAGATCATCAAGGGCGGCCAGGATCGGCTCTATCGTGGCGCGACCCGCGTTGCCATACCGCACGCCCAAAACCTCCTCCGCGCCGGGTTCGGCCCATCCATCTTTGAAGTGAAACCCATCGCGGTCTCGAAACCCAAGCCCTGTGAACAGCTCGGCCAGTTGGCGCACATCATCCTGATCATAGGCCCCGCCCACCCCAAGGGTGTGTAATTCCAAAACCTCGCGGGCCAGATTTTCATTCAACCCCCGCCCGCGTCGTTTGCCCACTTTGGTCGAAGGGCCCGCAGACAGATGCTGATCCAGATAGGCCAACATCGCGGGGTTCGTAATCACCGCCTTCAGCATATCGCCAAACCGCGCGGTCACATGCGGGCGGATCGCGCTTTCGACATAGCTGTCGCGCATAAAGCGAAATTCGGCTTGGGGCGGGGCTGCGGTAAAATGATCGGCCCAGAATTGCACCAACCGCTCGCGAAATCCCGAGGGCGCTCGCGCCCCGCGCAGCACCGTGTGGGTCAAATCCCGCACCGCTTCGTTGCGCATGGTGCGGCGTGCCTTGGAAAAGGCCTTGCTTGCCTCTTCGCCCGCATCAGTGCCACGCAGCCGCCTGCGGCGCTTGCGCAATTGCGACAGCTCATAAAGCTGCGACCAGCGCGCCTCTAGCGTTCGGATGGGGTAGCGCACAGCCATTTCATCGCGGCCCTGTGCTTGGGCCAGCATATCACCCACTGATTGCGGCAGCCGCGCATCGGGGCCAAGCCCCGTGCCAAAGCGTCGTTCTGCAAACTGTGGATTAAACATCGCGCACCTCACTTACACCTTAAACTGTAAATGGGGGCAAAACCCGTCGAAAAAAGGCTGGCCCCGCACATCGGCAGGGCCATGCTTATTCACGCCTCAGGATCAATCACGCGTAGCGACAACTCGCGCAGCTGTTCGTTCTGCGGCTCGCTTGGGGCGTTCATCATCAAATCTTCGGCGCGTTGGTTCATCGGGAACATGATGACCTCGCGGATGTTTGCCTCATCCGCCAAAAGCATCACGATACGGTCGATGCCTGCCGCACAACCACCGTGGGGGGGTGCGCCGTATTGGAAGGCATTGACCATCCCGCCAAAGCGTTTTTCAACTTCATCCTTGCCGTAGCCCGCAATCTCAAACGCCTTGAACATGATTTCGGGGCGGTGGTTTCGGATCGCACCCGACACCAGCTCATAACCGTTGCAGGCCAGATCATATTGATAGCCCAACACATCCTCGGGGTTGCCCTCAAGTGCAGCCATCCCGCCTTGCGGCATCGAGAACGGGTTGTGTTCAAAGTCGATCTTGCCTGTTTCTTCGTCGCGCTCATAAATCGGGAAATCCACGATCCACGCAAAGGCAAAGCGGTTTTCGTCGGTCAGCCCCAATTCATTGCCGATCTCGACCCGCGCTTTGCCGGCAACCGCTTCAAACGCTTTCGGCTTGCCGCCAAGGAAGAACGCCGCGTCGCCGACACCCAGACCAAGCTGCTGGCGAATGGCTTCTGTGCGCTCTGGTCCGATATTTTTAGCCAACGGGCCAGCGGCTTCCATGACGCGCTGAGCAAAATTGAATTCGACCATTCGCTTCGCTTTCTGAATATCGAGTGCATCACCAGAATTTATGAGGTCTGCAATGTCAGAAATAAGTCCTTTGCGATCGTCTGAGGGTTCAAATTCTACCAATAAATCCAAATCACCTTTAGAAGCACTTTTGTCCTCAACCCATTTTAATAAATTGTCGTAGGTTAATTTGTTAAACGCCAAGTTGTTACCTTCACGCCAGAAGATATAGCCCATGCCGGGCAGGCCTTCTTTTTGGGCAAAGGCGTTCATACGGTCACAGAACTTGCGGCTGCCGCCTTTGGGCGCGGGGATCGCACGGATTTCTGTGCCCTCTTGCTCAAGCAGTTTCGCAAAAATCGCAAAGCCAGAGCCGCGGAAATGATCACTCACCACCTGCATCTTGATCGGGTTGCGCAGGTCGGGCTTATCGGTACCATACCACAGCGCGGCGTCGCGGTAAGAAATCTGCGGCCACTCCTGATCAACCGTGCGGCCACCGCCGAATTCTTCAAAAATGCCTGTCAAAACAGGCTGGATTGTGTCGAACACGTCTTGTTGCTCAACAAACGACATCTCAAGGTCCAACTGGTAGAAGTCAGTGGGCGAGCGGTCGGCGCGCGGGTCCTCATCACGGAAACACGGCGCAATCTGGAAATATTTATCAAAGCCGCTGACCATGATCAGCTGTTTGAATTGCTGCGGCGCTTGAGGCAGCGCGTAGAATTTGCCGGGGTGCAAACGCGACGGCACCAGAAAATCGCGTGCACCTTCGGGCGACGATGCGGTGATGATCGGCGTCTGGTATTCGCGGAAGTTCAGATCCCACATGCGTTTGCGCATCGATGCCACGACATCCGAGCGCAGCGCCATATTGCGTTGCAGCTTTTCACGGCGCAGGTCCAGATAACGGTATTTCAGGCGGGTTTCTTCGGGGTATTCCTGATCGCCGAACACCATCAACGGTAGTTCTTCGGCCGATCCCAGAACCTCGATGTCGCGGATAAAGACTTCCACCTCGCCCGTCGGAATTTTGGGGTTCACCAGGCTTTCGTCGCGGGCCATGACATTGCCATCAATGCGGATACACCATTCGCTGCGCACCTTTTCGATCTGGCTGAACACAGGGCTATCGGGGTCGGCCATCACCTGCGTGATCCCGTAGTGGTCGCGCAAATCAATGAACAGCAAGCCGCCGTGATCGCGCACGCGGTGCACCCACCCGGACAGACGAACATTTTCGCCAACGTTGGCTTTGGTCAGATCGGCGCAAGTGTGGCTGCGATAGGCGTGCATGGTGGCTCTTTCTTCATGAAATCCAAGTCTCGTGCGATACACCGCCATGAGGCCCGAAAGTCAAGCAAAAGCCGCCCTATCCGTGCTACGCCGCGCTCTGGCGGGCGTCCAACATTTGGGCCGACAGCTGATCAATCTCAATCACACCGCTTGGAAAGCTGCGCCCATGCGCCGCTTGTCCCGCAAAGCCATAGGTTTTGATCCCCGCCGCAACAGATGCTTGGGCGCTTTCGGGCGTGTCTTCAATCGCGATGGCCTCTTGCGCGCGCAGGTTCATATCTTTTAGCGCTTTTTGGTAAATATCAGGGGCGGGTTTTCCCCGCGCAACCATATCGGCATGACCGATAAAGGCGAAATCGGAGCGGTGCAGAAACTGGTGCAGCCCCGAAAAAATCAGGTTCACAGTATCGCGGTTGGTCGTCGTCGCAAACCCAAGCGCCACCCCTTGTGACTTGGCCAACTCGATCAACGCGCATACGCCTTTTCGGGGCAAAATCCCTTCGGCGTCTACAATCCGTTCAAAGTGATCGACCTTGGCCGCGTGCAACGCAGCCGCGTTCACGGTTTCGCCGCGCGATGCTGCGAAACGTTCGATGCGGTCACGCCCACCCGGCGCGCGCAGCATGTTCACATAGCTGTCGGCGTCCCAATGCCAATCCAGACCAGCATCCGCAAAGGCCGCGTTAAAGGCGCGGCGCTGCACGTCAGATGTTTCCGTCAAAGTGCCGATAGCACCAAAAAGAACCGCCTTGGGCGCAAGGGTGGCTGTCATCGCACATACTCCGCTTATGGTGTGATACACCAACCTACGCACAAGCGGCGGGTTTGGTTCCCATGGATGGGGCAGAAATCAATCGTCCTGTCGCACCAATTCAAAACGACACGCTGGCGCGCCCATGGCACAACAGGCCACTTCTCGGCACTGAAGCGTGGGATGCACCAACTCCTGATACAATCGCTCAAACACAGCGGCGTGCCAGTCGCACAGCGGCTTGTCCGATACCTCGCCGCGCACCACGGGGTTATCCCTGATTTCCAGAACAAACGGTTTTTCCGCCCGAAACGCACCTGATCCCACAAAGGTCCACGCGTGTTTTGTGACACTGCCAGCCAGCAATTTGGCCGCCGCCCGCGTTGGCAACACCTTCAGCATGGTTTGCGCAGGGCGCGGGATGCGGTGGGCCAGAATGTAATCCGCCGTGCGCCGTCCCGCCTCGCGCGCCAAAGCGGGCGCAAGATCGGGGAATTTTGCACGCAACGCCTGATGCAATCGCGCGGCTGGTTCTTCGGGGATCATGGCGGTGCCATCGGGCAATTCCATCAGCCCCGCTGCCGCGCAGACCTCATCGCGCATGGCAGCACCACCTTCTTTTTCAAGCACAGGCACCAGCTGCAAAATCGCATTAGGCCCGATCAGCGCGCCTTCTTCGGCGGCATCCAGAGGGTGTGACATGCGCTCATGCCTCCTCCATTTGCTGGTCGCCGCCACCGCAGGCTTTAACCTCGGCACCATCCTGCCCACCGGCAGGTGACAAAGGCATGGGCATCTTGAAGGCCCGCTCTTTGGCGCGTTCCTTGCCCTGTGCGCGGATCGCTTCGCGCCGCTCGGCGGCGGCTGCCGCTTTGTCGGCACTGGCAATCCAGTCATCCATCTGCGCTTCTGAAATGGTGCGCGTCTCGTCAAAATGGAAATCCACCTTGTCTTTGGATTGCGGTCCCCAATAGCCCGCCTTGCCCAGATCATAGAAGGTCCGCGCAAAACCCGCCTTGGCAAAGGCCTTCAGACAGCCAAGCAGATAGCGGCGACGATACCCGGTGCCGCGCCAAGGATAGTGGAACAGCGCCTTTTGGCTGTAAAAACGGCGGTAATTCTTCATCACACCATTCAACAACTCGCCACGTTCCATATTCGCAGGCTTCATAATGGGCGTCACAAAGTTGTATTTGCTGAAATCAAAGACCTCGACCTGATCTTTCAGCTCCTGAAACAGCGGGGTGAACGGCCAAGGCGTATACATCGCCCAGTTCGCCAGATCGGGCTGCCAGTCCCACGCCATCTTATAGGTTTCTTCCAGCGTCTCTTCGGTCTCGTTATCAAGGCCCACGATAAATTGCGCTTCGGTAAAGATATCGGCCTCTTTGAGCAGGCGGATCGCTTCCTTGTTTTCCTCGACCTTCGTTTCCTTGTTGAACACATCCAGCTTCAACTGAGCCGCCGCTTCGGTGCCAAGGCTGACGTGCACCAGCCCCGCCTTGCGGTAAAACGACAGCAATTCGCGGTCGCGGTAGATGTCGGTCACGCGGGTGTTGATGCCCCATTGCACACGGCGCGGCAGGTCGCGCTTGATCAATTCCTCACAAAACTGAATGAACTTTTTGCGGTTAATCGTAGGTTCTTCATCAGCGAGGATGAAAAAGCCGACACCCTGTTCGTTGACCAATTCCTCAATCTCGTCGACCACCTTGATGGGGTCACGCACGCGGTAATCCCGCCAGAATTTCCACTGGCTACAGAACGAACAGGTAAATGGACAACCGCGCGCCATATTCGGGATCGCAACCTTCACGCCAAGCGGAATATAGATGTAGTCGTCCCATTTCAGCAGCGTCCAATCGGGTTTGATCGCATCCAGATCCTTGACCGTGCTGGCCGCCTGCGTGGCGCGAATCTCGTCGCCATCAATGAACGCCAGACCCTTGATCTCGTGGCGGGCGGCAGGCCATTGCCCGTCGCGCACGGCCATCATCAGCGTCTGGAAAATTTCCTCGCCCTCGCCGCGCACGATGACATCAATCCAAGGGGCTTCGGTCAGGACTTGTTTATACATGAACGTCGCATGCACACCGCCCATGACACGCACGGCATCGGGCACCACCTCAGAGGCGATTTTCAGAACGTTTTCAGCCATATAGATGCTTGGCGTGATGGCCGTGACCCCCACAACATCAGGCTGCAACTCGGCCATTTTGACCCGCAGATCACCGTCGGACAAATCATGGGTCATGGCATCCAGAAAATGAATGTCGTCAAAACCGGCAGTGCGCAGATGCCCCGCCAAATAAGCAACCCACGCAGGCGGCCACGAGCCCGCAATTTCTGCACCACCTGACCGATAATTCGGATGCACCAGTAGAATACGCATGTGAAAACCCTCGCTGTTGTAGCGTCAGCTTTACATATGTGGTGTCAACTTACGTTGACACAGATCAACTAATGCCCCGCACCCGAAAACACCTGAATGATCACCACACCCCCAAGGATCATCCCCATCCCGATCAACGCAGGCGTATCCAACACCTGCTTGTAGACGATCCAGCCGATAATGCTGATCACCACAATCCCCATGCCCGACCATATCGCATAGGCAGGCCCCACGGGTATCTCGCGCAGCGCCAGCGCCAACAGATAAAACGATGCCGCATAGCTGACCGTCACCACCCCCGTAGGCGCAAGCTTGGTAAACCCGTCACTGGCCTTAAGCGCCGTGGTCCCGATCACTTCCATCAAAATTGCAAAAAACAGATACACCCACGCCATGCCGCCACCCTTTTTGTTGGGTCAAACCTGCGCCAATCGCCCAGAAATTGCCACTGGATTTTCATAGCCGCGCCGCGCACCGCTCCTATGCCAGTGGCATACGAGCAGACGGACCAAACACATATGACCGACGCAACACACGTCAGCCCACCTCACACGGGCCCCCAACTGGCCGCGCGCAACGCGTGGCTGATGTGCGGCAGTGTCATGGCCCTTTTTGCCACCGTGATGCTCCAGATTTACTGGAACACATGGGCGATTGATCTGGCCGCGCTTTATATTGCAGCCGCAGGGCTGGCCCAGGGCATCCCCGAAGCGGTCTATGACTCAGAGCCTATTTTCTGGGCCGCCACCGGCCCGATCACCACAGCCCTGACAGACAGCTACGGTGTGGCGGGCGCAAAATCATCATCCTACGTCTACCCCCCGCTTTGGGCGCATCTGCTGGCACCGCTGACCAACCACATCGCACCGCTTGCGTTTTTCAACGCGTTTCTGGTGATCCACATGGCCCTTCTTTGGGGCGGCTTCTTCCTGCTTTGGCGCAGCTTTTGTAACGCCACCCCCACCTTTGCCAGCGCAGGCATCCTCGCACTGGCCGTTTTGGGGACAGAACCCTTTGTGGCCCTGTTTCTGTATAACCAGCCACAGATGATCCTTGTCTGCCTCGTCATCACATCCATGCTGTTTTACACCCGCGGCTGGATGATCGCGGCAGGCCTGTGCATCGGGCTGGCCGCCGCAATCAAAATCACACCCGCCGTCTTTGCGCTGATCTTTCTGGCCGATCGCAACTACCGTGCCTTTGCCGCGGCCACCCTGTCTGGCCTTGCGCTTTTGGCGCTCAGCATTGCGGTGGCGGGGATGGATATGCACTGGGCCTTTCTGAGCCAGCTGGACCGCTTTGGCCAATACGCGCTGATCTGGCATAACAATCTCAGCCTCGAAGCCTTCATCACCTCTTTGATCGCCACACCCGCCACGGGGCTGATCAGCAGCGAAAGCAGCTATGCCGTGGCCCCCATGATCCCCGCTTTGCGCGTTGCAGGGCACGCCGCCCTGGTCGCGGCCATCGCCCTTGTCTTGTGGCGCACCCGCAACCATACGCTTTTGGCACGCACCGTTTTGCGCATGCTCGGACTGTGGTGCGCCCTCATCCTTTTGTCCTCAACAGGGTGGTCGCACTATATGATCGCGCCGTTGATGCTGTTGCCCATCTTGGTCATGCCCACGCTCGCCGCACAGATCGGACGCACACGTGTCTGGGTGGCCAGCACCATCGCATTGCTGTGCAACAGCCACCTCATTTCATTCGGACTTGTGGCCAAGCCTGATCCGTTTTCATGGCCCGTTGCCTTTGGAATCCTGTCGCTCTTTGCATTGCTCTGGCTCGCGATGAGCAAACCCCACCACAAAGCCCTCTGAATCCCTCTTGCACCTGCCTGCGTCATCCCTATAACGCAGGACAATTTGCAAGTCATATCAGGGGGCACTGCCATGCCAAAGCGTACCGACATCCAGTCGATCATGATTATTGGTGCGGGCCCCATTATTATTGGCCAGGCCTGCGAATTTGACTATTCTGGCGCACAAGCCTGCAAGGCCCTGCGCGAAGAAGGCTACCGCGTCATTCTGGTCAACTCCAACCCCGCCACCATCATGACCGACCCGGGGCTGGCAGACGCCACCTATATCGAACCGATCACGCCCGATGTGGTCGAAAAGATCATCGCCAAAGAACGCCCCGACGCGCTGCTGCCCACGATGGGCGGGCAAACAGGGCTGAACACGGCGCTGGCGCTGGATGATCTGGGCGTTCTGGACAAATATGATGTGGAACTGATCGGCGCCAAACGCGACGCGATTGAAATGGCCGAAGACCGCAAACTCTTCCGCGAGGCGATGGACCGTCTGGGCATCGAAAACCCCCGCGCCACCATCGCCAACACCTTTGAAGAATGTATGGATGCGCTGGAAGACATCGGCCTGCCTGCAATCATCCGCCCCGCCTTTACCATGGGCGGCACAGGCGGCGGCGTGGCCTATAACCGCGAAGATTACGAACATTTTTGCAAAACCGGCCTCGATGCCAGCCCCGTCAACCAGATCCTGATCGACGAGTCGCTTCTGGGCTGGAAAGAGTTTGAGATGGAAGTCGTGCGCGACACCGCCGACAACGCCATCATCGTCTGTTCCATCGAAAACGTGGACCCCATGGGTGTGCACACAGGTGACAGCATCACCGTGGCCCCTGCCCTGACGCTGACCGACAAAGAATACCAACTGATGCGCACCCACTCTATCAATGTGCTGCGCGAGATCGGTGTGGAAACAGGCGGCTCCAACGTGCAATGGGCCGTAAATCCCGCCGATGGCCGCATGGTCGTGATCGAGATGAACCCACGTGTGTCGCGCTCCTCTGCGCTGGCGTCCAAAGCCACGGGCTTTCCCATCGCGAAAATCGCGGCAAAACTGGCTGTGGGCTACACGCTGGACGAGCTGGACAACGACATCACCCGCGTCACACCTGCGTCTTTTGAGCCGACGATTGACTACGTCGTCACCAAAATCCCGAAATTCGCCTTTGAGAAATTCCCGGGCTCCGAACCTTACCTCACCACGGCCATGAAATCCGTGGGCGAAGCCATGGCCATCGGCCGCACCATTCACGAGTCGCTCCAAAAGGCGCTCGCCTCCATGGAATCGGGCCTCACGGGCTTTGACGAGATCGAGATCGAAGGCGCGCCCGAAAAATCCGCCATCATCAAAGCGATCAGCAAGCAAACCCCCGACCGCATGCGCACCATCGCCCAAGCCATGCGCCACGGGCTGAGCAACGAAGACATCCACGCGACCACCATGTTCGACCCGTGGTTCCTTGACCGCATCCGCGAGATCATCGACGCAGAAACAGACCTGCGCAAAAACGGCCTGCCCACCGATGAAACGGCCCTGCGCCACATCAAGATGATGGGCTTCACCGATGCGCGATTGGCCAAACTCACAGGCCGCGACGAAGACAACGTGCGCCGCGCGCGCCACAACCTTGGCGTCACCGCTGTGTTCAAACGCATCGACACCTGCGCCGCCGAGTTCGAAGCGCAAACCCCCTACATGTATTCCACCTATGAAGCCCCGATGATGGGCGACGTGGAGTGTGAGGCCCGCCCCTCAGACCGCAAAAAAGTGGTTATTCTGGGCGGTGGCCCCAACCGCATAGGACAGGGGATCGAGTTTGATTACTGCTGCTGCCACGCCTGCTACGCGCTCACGGACGCGGGGTTCGAGACCATCATGGTCAACTGCAACCCCGAGACTGTCTCGACCGACTACGACACCTCGGATCGTCTGTATTTCGAGCCGCTCACCTTTGAGCACGTCATGGAAATCCTGCGCGTTGAGCAGGACAACGGCACGCTGCACGGCGTCATCGTCCAGTTCGGCGGCCAGACCCCGCTGAAACTGGCCAACGCGCTTGAGGCCGCAGGCATCCCCATTCTCGGCACCTCGCCCGACGCGATTGATCTGGCCGAAGATCGCGAGCGTTTTCAAGCCCTTGTCGAACGGCTTGACCTCAAACAACCCAAGAACGGCATCGCCCATTCTGGCGCCGAGGCCATGCAAATCGCCCAAGACGTGGGCTACCCACTGGTCATCCGCCCCTCCTATGTTCTGGGGGGCCGCGCCATGGAAATCGTGCGCGACGACGCCCAACTGACTCGCTACATCAACGAAGCCGTGGTGGTTTCGGGCGACAGCCCCGTGCTGTTGGACAGCTACCTTGCAGGGGCCGTGGAAATCGATGTCGACGCGCTCTCTGACGGCACCGATGTGCATGTCTCTGGCATTATGCAGCACATCGAAGAAGCAGGCGTGCACTCTGGCGACAGCGCCTGTTCGCTGCCGCCCTATTCGTTGTCTGACGCAACCATCGCAGAGCTGCGCCGCCAGACCGAAGCACTGGCCCGCGGGCTGAACGTGGTCGGCCTGATGAACGTGCAATTCGCGGTCAAAGACGGTGACATCTACCTGATCGAAGTGAACCCGCGTGCCTCGCGCACCGTGCCTTTCGTGGCCAAAGCCGTGAACTCGCCCATCGCCTCTATCGCCGCACAGGTCATGGCAGGCGCCAAGCTGGGCGACTTCACGTTGGTCGACCCGATCACCGACACCTTTGCCGTCAAAGAAGCTGTGCTGCCCTTCGCCCGTTTCCCGGGCGTCGACACGATCCTTGGGCCAGAAATGCGCTCGACAGGCGAGGTCATGGGCAGCGACAAAGATTTCCACATGGCCTTCCTCAAGGCGCAAATGGGCGCAGGCACCGACCTGCCCAAGGACGGAACTGGCAAAGTGTTCTTCTCGATCAAGGACGCCGACAAATCCGATGACATCCTTGAGGCCGCAACGGTGCTGGCAGGCTTGGGCCACAAGATCATGGCCACCCGCGGCACCGCCGATTTCCTGAAATCCACGGGGCTGGACATCGAAGTCGTCAACAAAGTCTACGAGGGGCGGCCCAACGTGGTCGATCAACTGAAAGACGGGCAGATCAGCCTTGTGCTGAACACCACCGAAGGCACCCAAGCCATTGAAGACAGCCGCGAAATCCGCTCGGTCGCGCTCTACGACAAAATCCCCTACTTCACCACCGCCGCCGCCTCCCACGCCGCAGCACTGGCGATGAAAGCCCGATCAGAAGGCGAGATCGAAGTGGTGGCGTTGCAGGCGGGCGATAAATAATAACAGAAAATTGACATAATATCTATATTGAAAAATAAAGATATTGGGCCAATTGTTGGATATGGAAATGACTGCTGAATTTGTAGTTCTGCTATGCTGCTTAGTGATTAACATTGCGAACTTACTGATGCTGATGTACGTGAGAGGACGTATAAAAAATCAGCTAATGTAAAACGTAAATGTTATCGTCCCGAGCAGCGGCATATTTTGGATTGATATTCGGCGCGGCTGGGATTACTGGCAGCGTCCTCGATTTAGATGACATTGTAGAAGATCGCGTGCCGTGGGTTTCTCCTTACATGGAGATAGTAGAATGGTCATTCATTGGCATCCTTTTGATTTTTTCACTAAGCGTTTTTTGGCTTCTTTGGTCCACAATTAGTCAGCTTTCAGTAGAATCTAGATTTGCTACTGAGGGCGTGTTGCGACGACGGCTGCAGCACTTCGTATGTGAGGACATGGACGCCGACGATATTCCGGATATTCTTAAGATTTACGGGGCAACAACAGACGGTCGAACATCCGAAAGCGTCACCAGAGCCATCTATGGAAAGTGTAAAAAGGGGTGGAAGAAGGTAATAGATATACGAACTCGGAAGATTGTTGGATACTTTGTACTCTTGCCACTCACAAGATCGGGTGAGCAAGCTATCAAAGAGCGTGAGTTTAGCTTCGGGTCGACTAAAGCCGTATCATGGATACGGACATCCCATTCGAAGAATTGTGCCTTATACATTGGGATGTTAGCTGCCGAACCTAACAACAGGCAAGCGCGAGCATTCGTAATTGATAGGACGGCGCACTTCGTAAATTCGGGTCGTTATTCACGCTTGTTTGCTCGCCCAATTACCAAGGAAGGGCTAAGACTTGTGAAGAGCAAGAAATTCAGCCCCTATAATGAAAAAGATCGCCCTGAGATGGATGTTGTTTTCGTAAAAGAAGCACGCTGAACACCCCTAAGCGCCTCACCCCCCCTCAAACACCTCCTCCACCTCCATCTCGTCGCCCTTCAAAAAGCCCGCCAGTTGCATCTGCGTATAGTACCGCAGCACCAAATTCAGCCGCGTTGAATACCCCGGCCCCATTGCCTTGAAATACTTCAGCGTCACATCATCCACGCGCAGTGTGACCTTTGTTTTGGGCTTCCAATCGGGCTTGTGCCATTCCTCAAAATGCACCCAATCCTGCGGCATGTGCCGCGCCATGCGTTTGGCGTATTGCGCGTCCACCTCCAGCTTGCGTCCTGCCTTCACCGCGTCCAGATAGGCGCGGCGCTGGGCCTTTGTCTTGGGTATTCCATATCCGTAAAACGGTTCACCTTTCATCGCTCGGTCCTTTCCGGGTGCTGTCGAACGGGTCCAAGGATGCCGTTAAATCGTTAACGCTTTCCTACACCACCGAACGTCTGACGCATTGCCATACCGTGAGCAGACGCTAGGCCATACCCCGTCTGCTGGCCCGGGTTGCGGGCCGCGCAACGCCGTAACGTCGCGCTTGACCTCACCGTCCCGATAGCCCCAAATCCCTTTGAAATAAGGGGGACACGCGATGCACACACCAGCAATCACAGGCCACGGGGTCTTTACCCCTGAAAATGTCATCACAAATGATGAACTGGTCGTCGCTTTCAACGCCTACGCCGATCGCTATAACACTGAAAACGCTGATAAAATCGAGACAGGCCAGATCGCAGCGATGGCCCATTCCTCTTCCGATTTCATCCATGCCGCCTCTGGCATCGAAAACCGCTTCGTCATGGACAAAAACGGCGTTCTCGACCCCTCTCGTCTGTTTCCGAAATTGCCCGCGCGCCCCGATGATGCGCCGTCCATCATGGCCGAAATGGGTGTGGATGCCGCGCGCCAAGCCCTTGAAATGGCGGGAAAATCCGCAGCCGACGTTGGCGCCATCCTTTGCGCAGCCTCCAACCACGAACGCGCCTACCCGGCCATCGCCATTGAAATCCAACAGCTTTTGGGCGCAGGTGGATTTGCCTTTGATATGAATGTCGCCTGCTCGTCGGCGACATTCGGGATCCAGGCTGCCGTTGATATGGTGAAATCCGGCAGTATCTCCAGTGCCTTGGTCATCTGCCCCGAGATTTGCAGCGCCCATCTGGAATGGCGCGACCGCGACTGCCATTTCATCTTTGGTGACGTGGCCACAGCCGTCTTTATCGAACGGGCCGAAGCCGCAACGGGTGCGTATTTCGAAGTAAAATCAACCCGTTGCGCGACCCAGTTTTCCAACAACATCCGCAACAACAACGGCTTTCTGCGCCGCACACGCGACCAGATGGAGGACCGCCGCGACATGCAATTCATGCAAAACGGGCGCAAGGTTTTCAAAGAAGTTCTGCCGATGGTCAGCCAACATATCGCCGATCACATGGCTGAAGAAAACGTATCAAAAGACGATCTAAAGCGCCTCTGGCTGCATCAGGCCAACAAAACGATGAATGACTACATCGGCAAAAAAGTCCTCGGCCGTACGCCCGAACCGCATGAGCAACCCAATATTCTGCAAGATTACGCCAACACATCCAGCGCAGGCAGCATTATCGCTTTTTCCAAACATTCCAATGACATGGAGAACGGCGCACATGGGCTGATTTGCAGCTTTGGTGCGGGATATTCGGTTGGAAGTGTGGTTGTTCAGAAAAAATTAGCACATTCGTGATTAAATGGCAGCATCACAAAAAGGAGGACGCCGCTTAATCAGACTTTTGGCTTACACGCGCATGCACAGCTTCGACGCTTTCAACCCGTTCGGAATAGCGATCCGTCAAATAAGCTGACCGCCCGCGTGTCATATAAGTGAACTTCACCAGCTCTTCCATCACATCCACGATCCGATTGTAGAGCGGTGATGGCTTCATGCGATCGTGCTCAAATTCCAACCACGCCTTTGGCACACTGGACTGGTTGGGGATTGTGATCATCCGCATCCAACGCCCCAGTATGCGCATCTGGTTCACGGCATTGAAACTTTGGGAGCCACCGCAGACCTGCATCAACGCCAGTGTCTTTCCCTGGGTTGGACGAATTCCCCCCAAAGGCGCAAGCGGGAGCCAATCAATCTGCGCCTTCATGATCGCTGTCATCGCGCCGTGACGTTCGGGGCTGGACCAGACCATCCCTTCAGACCAAAGCGCCAACTCACGCAACTCGGCCACTTTGGGGTGATCGGGCTCTGCATCATCTGGCAGGGGTAAGCCACTGGGATCAAAGAATTTAACGTCACAGCCAAGGGCCGTCAAAACGCGTGCACCTTCTTGCGCCGCTGCCCTGCTATAGCTGTTTGGCCGCACAGAACCATACAGCATCAAAATACGCGGCGCGTGGCCGTCATCGCCCTCAGCAATCAAACCTTGTGGCGAAATCGGGTGCAGCTGCCCTTCGACCAGGTTGGGAAGATCGCCGAAATCCATCACGTCATCTCGTTTTCCAGATGAAGCTTCATATCCATCAATACCCGTTGGAGCGCCAATGTTTCGCTTAACAATCGCTTGGCCTCGTTCACCGTGATTACACCGTCGGCAATCGATTGATTGTATTCACCCATCAGCATTGCAAATCGTTGTGACAGCGCGATTACATCCGCATTCACGCCACCGCTTTCGCTGTTCTTGGCCGAATTGTCATAGGTCAAAGTGATCCCACGCAGCTCTGCCAAAGCGGCGGTCACATGCGGAAACGAGCTTGCGGCCTCCAAGGCGGCGACAGAATCGATTGGCATGAACCGGCCCGTATGCTCATCGGAATCCGAATAGTATCGTCCAATCGTGGCCTTGGATTTACCAGTCAACTCGCAGGCCGCTTCGACTCCCACATCCTTGACCAAAGCCTCGGTGTGCTTTTTCAGATAGTTGCCATATGAACTCATGATACCCTCAGATTTGACTAGCTACTTCTTACCATCATTGTCCCCCAAGGAAACGAGAAACAACCCGTGCCAATCACAACTTGCAAGCGCATTGTTGCTTGAGTAGCCACAGCATATGGCAAAACTATACTTCAATTTCTCGACGATGAACGCTGGCAAATCGACCGTCTTGCTGCAAGCCTCGCACAACTACATCGAACGTGGGATGCAGACATACCTGTTGACTGCGCGTTTTGACAATCGCGCAGGCGACGGCATGATCGCGTCGCGCATCGGAATTGGTGAAAAGGCCGACACATTCGACGAAACCGATGATCTGTTTGCCAAGTTGGAGGCCCGCAAAGCGGCAGGCCCCTGCGCGTGTGTGTTTATTGACGAGGCCCAGTTTCTGACCGAAGCGCAGGTCTGGCAACTGGCCCGCGCGGTGGATGATTTGGGGTTGCCCGTCATGTGCTACGGGCTGCGCGTTGATTTTCGCGGCAAGCTCTTTCCCGGATCCGCGGCTCTTTTGGCACTGGCCGATGAAATGCGCGAGGTGCGCACCATTTGTCATTGTGGAAAGAAGGCTACAATGGTCGTCAGACAAGACACGGATGGCACAGTGTTGGCCGATGGTGCGCAAGTCCAGATTGGCGGCAACGAAAGCTATGTTTCGCTTTGTCGCAAGCACTGGCGCGCCGCGATGCAGGCGGCTAAGCCGTAACCCCGTTTGGCAAGGGCGCCCCATCCAGAAAGGCTTTGATGTTGTCCACAGCCATCAACCCCATGTCCTCTCGGACATTCAACGCTGCCGTTCCAAGATGGGGCAGCAGGGTCACATTTTCCATCTGCAAAAGCTCTTTGGAAACAATGGGTTCACGCTCATAAACATCCAGACCTGCACCAGCGATCTGGCCTGATTGCAGCGCAGCGACCAAGGCCGCCTCATCGATAATATCGCCGCGTGCGATGTTGATCAGCAGCCCGTGGCGCTGCATCTGTGCAAAGCGGTCTGCATTCATAAGATGGCGTGTCTGGGGCGTTGCGGGCACCGCCAGCACCACAATATCGGCTGCCGCAAGCACCGCTTCGATGCTGCCCAGTTGCGTGGCCGGCACGCCAAAATCCGCAACCTTGGAACGGTTATAGTAAGCAATATCCATGCCAAATCCGAAATGCGCACGTTTTGCAATTGCTTTGCCGATCCGCCCCATCCCGATGATACCAAGGGTGCGCCCGCCCAGATGCATGCCCAACAGCTGAGTGGGGTGCCAGCCATCCCACGTACCCGCGCGGACCATCCGCTCGCCCTCTCCTGCGCGGCGGGCGGTCATTAAGATGAGGGTCAGGGCAATATCGGCTGTCGCATCAGTCACCGCACCGGGCGTATTGCTGACTTGCAAACCAGCGGCCACAGCGGCGCCCACATCAATATGGTTGTATCCAACACCAAAGTTGGCCAGCAACCGACACCGCGACGCGCGGTCAAACACATCGCCGTTAAACTGATCCCCCAAGGTCGGCAAAATCATGTCATAGTCCGACAAAGCCTGCTTGGCCTCGGCCATTTGCATGGGCGATTGATCCGCGCGGATGGTTACCTGCGCGATAGATTTTGCAGCCTCAAGCACTCTTTGGGGCAGCTCGCGGGTGATCAAAAGGGTCTTCAAAACAAGCGCCCCCCTGTCGGAACATCCTTGTCGGGTGTTAGCAAAACAACCTCTCCGGCGTCGTCAGGAACACCGAGAACCAAGACTTCGGACATGAATTTACCAATTTGACGGGGCGGAAAATTCACCACCGCCATGACCGTTTTCCCGACCAAGGCATCGGGGCTGTAGTGCGTGGTGATCTGGGCCGAGGACTTTTTTTCCCCGATCTCCCCGCCGAAATCCACCCAAAGCTTGATGGCCGGTTTTCGCGCTTCGGGATAAGGCTCGGCCCGCGTGATGCGCCCTGCGCGGATATCCACCTTCATAAAATCATCGAATGAGATCTCAGCCATTGGCCAATTCCTTTGACCGTGCAGCAGCCGCGGCAACCGTTTTTTGGATCAGGGGCGGCAGGCCAGTCTCCTGATCCATCAAAACGTCCAACCCTGCCTGCGTGGTTCCATTTGGAGACGTCACATTGACCCGAAGCTGCGACGGGGTCTCATCGGCCTCCATCACCAACTTGCCAGCCCCTGCGACCGTCGCCTTGGCCAGACGCATCGCCATGTCCTGTGGCAATCCCTGCGCCTCGCCCGCCGCCGCCAATGTTTCTACAAGGTGAAACACGTAAGCAGGGCCAGACCCCGAAACGCCTGTGACGGCATCGATCTGGCCTTCGTTTTCAAGTCGGACAACCTGCCCGACCGCCGCAAGCAGACCTTCTGCCATATCAAGCTGCGCATCAGATGTATGGGCGTTACCGATGGTCGCTGTAATGCCCGCCCCAACGGCGGCGGGCGTATTTGGCATCGCGCGAATGATCGGGGTTTGATCACCCAGAACTTCTTCGAAACGGGCGATCGTGATCCCTGCAGCCACGGACACAAACAACGTATCGCCATTTCCAAGGGTTTGCATCGCGGGAAGGGCGTCGCCCATCATCTGAGGTTTTACAGCAATCAAAACAATGGCCGGATTGGGCGGCAAGGTCTGGTTGAGCGCAACACTCTGCCCGCGCAACCATTCAGATGGATGCGGATCGAGCACGTGGACGCACCTGACGCTCAGCCCTTGGGATAGCCAGCCTTCCAGCATAGCTGACCCCATCTTTCCGCAGCCCAAAAGAACCAGACCGCGCCGCTCGATTTCTGTGAAATCCATGTCCCCTCCGCACTCTTACGGAAGAAAGGTTATGCGCGCCCGTAGGCCTCTGCAATGGCTGTTTGCAACGCGCTGTCGACACTTTGATCGCCCCATGTGACCAGCTGGAACGCAGGATAATACCGTTCCGCTGACATGACAGCAGCGGTGATTGCCGTGTCAATCTGATCAGGGCTGGCCACCTGGCCGCCTGCAAGGATCAGCCCATAGCGATACACCATCAGCTTTTGGGCGTTCCAATATGAAAAAGCCCCTGCCCAACAATTATCGTTTACAGCGTTCAAAGCCTCATAAAGATTAGGGAGCTTATCTTCTGGCGGCTCCATCTCGAACGTGCAGATCAAACGCAGCGTTTCATCGTACGCCGACCAGGCAAGGGTAATCGAATAGGTGCGCCATTGGCCCTCGACGGCCATGGCAATTTGATCGTCGTGGATACGGTCAAAATCCCAGGCGTGATGCTCTGCGATATGTTCGACAATATCAATCGGGTGAAGGTCGTCTGTTTCCAGATACCGCTCTGAGACTGCCATGGCTGCGGCCTTTCCAGTTTGGCGCTGACCAGTGGCAGTGGCCTAGCGCTAGGTGCCTGCGCAAGAGGATGTATTTTTATCACCTCTCTCACCTATATGCTGTGCCATGAAGGGGGTTCCTGTAAAGACAATAATTTGTAGGGACCACAATAAGTTGTGGGTAACTTGGAAATCGGACACAAGAAAAAAGGCGCAAACGCAACCTGCATCTGCACCTTTCATTGTTGGCGAAATACCTCGGGGTTCGGGGCAGCGCCCCGATAAAACATCATGTGCGGGCCCTAGCCCGCCCAATCAGATCACTTCTTTTTGGCTTCCAAAGCATCCAGCCGCGCAGAAAGCGCCATGTTTTCTTCGCGGGCCTTTTGCGCCATCGCGCGTACTGCATCAAATTCTTCGCGTGTCACCAGATCGCGGTCCGCAAGCCAGCGGTCCATCAATGATTTCATCGCCGTCTCGGCTTCATCTTTTGCGCCCTGGGCTACGCCCATTGCGTTGGTCATCAGCTGGCTGATGTCATCCATGATCTTATTGCGGGTTTGCATTGCGTATGCCCTTTCGGTCGTATCCCTTTGTCCTCTATATGGGGGCGAAACGGCGCAGTCTCAAGCCACCATGCGTCGCAGGCCAACCAAAGGACCGCGCACATATGATTGCTGCCATCCCGTTTCCCGACATCTCGCCCGAGATATTCTCGATTTCCATTTTCGGATTTGAATTTGCGCTGCGCTGGTATGCGATGGCCTATATCGTAGGGATTATTATCGGCTGGCGCATTGTGGTGGCCGCGCTCAAGCGCCCCGCATTGTGGCCCAATTCCACATCCCCCATGCCAGCCTCACAAGCCGAAGACTTGCTCACTTGGATTGTGATCGGCGTCATCGCGGGGGGCCGCCTTGGGTTTGTGGTGTTCTATCGCCCCCTTCACTACCTTCAAAATCCGCTCGAAATTCCGATGATATGGACGGGCGGCATGTCGTTTCACGGCGGTTTTATCGGGGTTGTTCTGGCCGTCTATATCTACAGCAGGCGGCACAAAATTCCGCTCTGGCACCTGTCCGACGCGCTTGCCATTGCAGTTGCACCGGCAATTCTACTGGGACGTCTATCCAATTTTATCAATGCAGAGCTGTGGGGCCGCGCAACGGATGTGCCGTGGGCCGTGATCTTTCCGGGGGATCTTGCCCAATTTTGCCCAGAGGTCGCAGGGGCGTGTGCGCGTCATCCATCGCAGCTCTATGAGGCGGTCCTGGAAGGCTTGCTTTTGGGGGCGCTCCTTCTTTATCTGGCCTTCCGCCGCGGCCTTTTAAGACGACCCATGGCCGCCACTGGCATCTTCTTTGCGGGCTATGGGGCGGCTCGTTTCTGTGTTGAGTTTTTCCGACAGCCGGATTTTCAATTTCGCACCGATGACAATCCGCTTGGCCTAGCCCTGCACATTGGCGGATACGGATTTACGATGGGCCAGCTTTTGTCACTGCCGATGATCGCGATTGGGCTTTGGCTGTTCCTGCGCAGTCGCAAAACAACATGAGCCTGACCGACCACATCCAAGCGCGGATCGCCCGAAACGGCCCCCTGACCGTGGCGGAGTTTATGGCGGACGCGTTGATGCACCCGACGATGGGTTACTATGCAACGCGTGACCCCTTGGGCGCGCGGGGGGATTTCATTACCGCGCCTGAAATCAGCCAGATGTTTGGCGAAATGCTTGGGTTGTGTTTGGCGCAGGCTTGGCTCGATCAGGGCGCGCCGCCCGATTTTGCGCTGGTTGAGCTTGGGCCCGGGCGCGGAACGCTGATGGCCGATATGTTGCGGGCCGCGTCAAAGGTGCAGGGGTTCGCGCAGGCCGCACAGGTCCATCTGGTTGAGGCAAGTCTGGTTTTGCGGGCGGCCCAATCACAGCTGCTTGGGCGTGTGACCCACCACGATACCGTCGAAAGCTTACCGCAGCTGCCCACCTTTCTGGTCGCAAATGAGTTCTTTGACGCGCTGCCCATCCGACAATTCGAGCGTGACGGGGCTGCATGGCGCGAGCGGCACATCGCTTTGATCGACGGCGCGCTATCTTTCGGGCTCGGGGCGGCCACGCCTTTCGCGCATCTTGCCCATAGGCTGGAAGATACGGCCGACGGGGATGTGATCGAACACTGCCCGATGGCCGCCCCCATTATCGAAAGCATCAGCCAGCGGATCGAAACTCATGGCGGCGCGGCTTTGATCATCGACTACGGCGATTGGCGATCACTTGGTGATACGTTACAGGCCCTCAAAGGGCATAGGGCGGTGGCACCCCTGGATCATATCGGCCATGCGGATCTGACGGCCCATGTGGATTTTGAAACCTTGGCGAGCGCCGCCAAATGTGCGCACACCCGATTGACGCCTCAGGGGGTGTATTTGGAACGCCTCGGCATCACGGCCCGGGCACAGACCTTGGCGCAGTCGCTTGAAGCAGACGCGTTGGACGCGCATATTTCTGCCCATCGCCGCTTGACGCATCCATCAGAAATGGGAACCCTGTTCAAAGTTCTGGGCCTTTTGCCCGCCAACGCCCCGCCGCTCGCTGGCCTGACAACATGATGTTTTTATGACGCTTGAGATTATCACTGCAGACGCCCTTGGCCCCGTTCAACATGGCTTTTTCACGCGAAAAGGCGGCGCATCAAGCGGCGTGTTTCACGGGCTGAACTGCGGCAAAGGCAGCAGCGATCAAAGCCAGATGGTCGATATAAACCGCGCGCGCGTCGCTCAGGCCATGAATGTGGCGACAGAAGCTTTGGCGACGGTTCATCAATATCATTCCGCGGATGTCCATGTGATTGATGCACCGTTGCGCGCGCCGCCAAAGGCGGATGCGATGGTGACGGCAACCAAAGGAATTGCCCTTGGGATCCTGACCGCCGATTGCCAACCTGTCCTTTTGGCCGATCCCCAAGCGGGCGTCATCGGTGCGGCCCATGCTGGTTGGAAAGGTGCGCTTTGCGGCATTCTTGAAAACACCATTGAAGCGATGGAACATCTGGGCGCAAATCGACGTGACATTACCGCGGTGATCGGGCCAAGCATCAGTCAACGCGCTTATGAAGTCGGGCCAGAATTCTTTGAGGATTTTATCGCCGAGGATGACAGCTTTGCCCGTTTCTTTGCCCAAGGCGAAGGCGATCGCATGCAGTTTGATCTTCCCGCTTTTGGATTGCACCGCCTGCGCAGCGCAGGTGTGGCGCATGCAGAATGGACGCGCCATTGCACCTATCATGATGCAGAACGGTTCTTTTCATATCGCCGCAGCGTTCACGCAAAAGAAGCCGATTATGGCCGGTTGATCTCAACCATTCGATTGTAGCGAAGGGCAATTTGGGCGAAACAATGACCCAAATTCAGGCTGGATTGTTTCAAAGCCAGTAAAACAACGCCCATGGGCGACATCCAATCCGTTCAATTTGCCTAAAACATTCCCCAAAGTATAGCAATTCAGCCCAAACGCCGCCCGAATGTTACGCGATACCTGTCTCAACAAAAGACTTGAGGCAGACCAATGACACGCAAATCCATCCGCACCAAAAATATCATCGCTGAAGCAACCAAAGCGCAATCCGTTCCGATGCCGTGGGCGCGTGGGGCACGCCGTGCGGCCATGATTGCGCGTCGGTCTGACACCACCAAGAAAAGCGCCTAACGAATCAAAATATGGCAGGATTTACGGCCGAAACGTCGCAAATCGTTTGTATTTCGGTGGGATTGTTCGCGCATCCGCGTCTAAAACCGCCCGTTTTTTGACAACACACCTTTCCACCTCGCATTGTTTCATCACTTGTTAACGTAACGCGTTCAAGTGTTGTCGGTGGGGGCCGACGCTGAATGCAGGACCAAAAGGTGCTGACATGAAAAACACGGGCTCCCTCCAACCTGCGCAACCAGTGCGGGCTTCTCAGACCCAAGTTGCGGTTGCTACGCCTCGGATCGTCCACTCCAACGATCAACCTGCCCGTCCGAAACCGTTACTGCGCAAGTTTGAGGCGACATATCTTGCCGCCAACGGGGACATTATGGATTTGTCCCGCCTCGCACCTGCCAAAGCTGTGTTCGAAGATGCGTTTTCGGCCTTTGCGCGCGGGTGTTTGATCTCGACACCCAATGGCCAGACCGCGATTGAAGATCTGTGGCCGGGTGATAAGGTAAATACTGTGTCTCATGGGCCGCTTCCTTTGTTGTGGAAGGGCACTATGATGGTCGTGCCCGATGCGCCGGGCCAGGACGAGGACATGGGGCGCCTGACACGCCTTCCGACAGATAGCTTCGGAATGGGACGTCCTGCTCCTGATTTGCTGCTTGGGCCACGTGCACGCATTCTGCACCGCGCCGCTGATCTGACTGCGATGATTGGCACGGATGCTGCCCTGATCCACGCGCGCAGCTTTGTCGACGGCATGAGTGTGATTGAGGTGACGCCCCCTTCGCCCGTTCCAGTGTTTCACCTTGGCTTTTCGCGCCACTGCATGGTGATTGCGAATGGAATGGAGGTCGAAAGCTATCACCCGGGTGGGCAGCTTGGTTCGGTCCTTACGGGGGATATGCTTGGGCTGTATCTATCGCTGTTCCCACACGTTAAACGGCTTGGCGACTTTGGGCCGCTTGCCTATCCACGCCTGACATTTGAAGAATTGAACAGCCTGCGCAGCGCCTAGGCTGATTTACTGAGCCGCGCTTCCAGCACATCGAACGGCACACCCGGTTCGTGCTTGGCACCGCGGATCACAAGCGATGTTTTCACGCTGCCCACGTTATCGGCTGTCAAAAGCTCGGAGGTGAGGAAGGATTGAAAGCTGCTCAGGTCAGGGGCCACGCATTTCAAAATGAAATCCACCTCGCCGTTCAGCATGTGGCACTCGCGCACAAGCGGCCAGTCGTTGCAGCGCGCTTCAAACGCGCTTAGGTCCGCCTCTGCCTGGCTTTGCAGGCCAACCATCGCAAAGACTTGCACTTCGAACCCAAGTTCACGGGCGTCCACTTGGGCATGATACCCTTTGATGTAGCCAGATTCTTCAAGCGTGCGAACACGGCGTAGACAGGGCGGCGCAGAAATCCCGACGCGTTTGGCCAACTCAACGTTGGTCATACGGCCATCCGCCTGCAATTCCGCCAAAATCATCCGATCAATCGGATCAAGTTTCGATCCAGCCATCCCGTGCACTCCCAAATCTCGCTACTAATTCCTTACGTCAAACACGCAGGATGCGCAATAATGTTTCGCAAATGCGCAAGAATAATTCGCGATCTGCAATGAGACCGCTAACATCCTGCCCCCTTTCAACCGTGCCGAACCGTAGGTATATCATGCAAAACACGTATTGAGATTCACCAAGGGGGCTGCCGCCATGGCCGAGACACGTCACACCAAAGTTCTGATCATCGGCTCTGGCCCCGCGGGCTACACGGCGGGCGTCTATGCAAGTCGCGCCATGTTGGAGCCAATCCTTGTGCAGGGCATTGAACCTGGCGGCCAGCTGACCACCACAACAGAGGTTGAAAACTGGCCGGGTGACACAGAAGTCCAAGGCCCCGACCTGATGATCCGCATGCAAGATCATGCCAAAGCGATGGGCTGCGAAATCATCGGCGACATCATCACCAAGCTGGATACCGATGCGCGGCCTTTCGTGGCCCACGGCGATAGCGGCACAACCTACACGGCCGATACTGTGATCCTTGCCACGGGTGCACGGGCCAAATGGTTGGGTCTTGAGACAGAGGAAAAATTCAAAGGCTTTGGCGTCTCAGCTTGCGCAACCTGCGACGGTTTTTTCTATCGCGGACAGGAAATCGTGGTGATTGGTGGCGGCAATACCGCTGTGGAAGAAGCACTGTTCCTGACAAACTTCGCCAGCAAAGTGACGCTTGTGCATCGCCGCGATGAGTTGCGTGCCGAGAAAATCCTGATCGACCGCCTTATGAAGAACCCCAAGATCGAACCGCTGTGGTTTCACGAGATGGTTGAGGTGACGGGCACAGACATGCCGCTTGGCGTAGAGGGCATTAATGTCAAACACACCAAAACGGGCAAGATCACTCATATCCCATGCAAAGGTGTCTTTGTTGCCATTGGTCATGCGCCTTCGAACGAATTGGTGAAAGACGTGCTGGAAACGCATATGGGCGGGTATGTTGTAACCAAGCCCGACAGCACAGCCACGAGCATTCCGGGCATCTTCGCGGCAGGAGACATCACGGATTGGCAATACCGCCAAGCCATCACATCGGCTGGTATGGGATGTCAGGCCGCGCTTGAGGTCGAGCGTTTCCTAGCAGAGAGTGAGGAAACAGACGCCGTGGCAGCGGCGGAATAGCCGCAAAACGGACACAAACCTGTGTTTGAACGGCAACATCCTGTGGCCTCGGGGCGATAAACGCTCGCAAACCAAGTTTGTTCTGGCGTGAACATATAATTCCTGCGAAACGTTCGCTCGTGAACAAACTACGAGTGAACCGCTGTGAGCGCTGCAATCTTGAAACCCGAAGAAGAAGACCAGCTCTTCCGTCTACTGCGCGAATTGGATCGCGCGGAAGATGCATCGCAACGCGCGATGGCAACGGCCATCGGGGTGTCTTTGGGTCGGCTCAACACGCTTTTGCGCACCGCGACGGACGCGGGATTTGTAAAAATCTCGGATCGTGACAGTGCCGACAAGCGTCAGCGCTACGCTTACTCAATCACAACCAAAGGTGCAGCCGAAAAAAACCGCCTCACCGACCGTTTTCTCACCCGAAAATTTGCTGAGTACGACGCACTTCATGCCGAGCTCACAGGAACCACCAGCGGGTTTGTCCCGCTCAAACACAGGACCTCTCTTATGGAAAACAACCTTGCCCCCATCCCTGAGCTGTATGTCAGCTATGACAGTGCACAAAAGCTGAAAGTCGAAGCGGCTGATCTGGTCAGCCACGACCTGACGCCGCGCCAGATCTGCGATCTTGAACTGCTGATGAACGGCGGGTTCAACCCGCTCAAAGGGTTCTTGGGTGAAGACGACTATAACGGTGTTGTCGAAAACATGCGCCTTGCAGACGGATCGCTTTGGCCGATGCCGATCACGCTGGATGTGTCCGAAGACTTCGCCGCGTCGCTGGAAATCGGGCAAGACATCGCCCTGCGCGACCAAGAAGGTGTGATCCTTGCGACGATGACTGTGACCGATCGCTACACACCGAATAAATCGCGTGAGGCTGAAAAGGTCTTTGGTGCCGATGACAGCGCCCACCCTGCAGTGAACTACCTGCACAACACGGCTGGCAAAATCTATCTGGGCGGCCCTGTGACAGGCATCCAGCAACCGGTTCACTATGATTTCAAAGCCCGCCGCGACACGCCGAACGAATTGCGCGCGTACTTCCGCAAGTTGGGCTGGCGCAAAGTTGTGGCGTTCCAAACCCGCAACCCGCTGCACCGCGCCCACCAGGAACTGACGTTCCGCGCGGCCAAAGAAGCCCAAGCGAACCTGTTGATCCACCCTGTTGTTGGCCTGACAAAGCCCGGCGATATTGATCACTTCACACGCGTGCGTTGCTACGAGGCTGTGCTGGACCAATACCCGCAGTCGACCACAACCATGTCGCTGTTGAACCTGGCGATGCGTATGGCTGGCCCACGTGAGGCCGTATGGCACGGTCTGATCCGCAAAAACCACGGCTGCACCCATTTCATCGTTGGTCGTGACCACGCTGGCCCTGGATCGAACAGCCAAGGCGAGGACTTTTACGGCCCCTATGATGCGCAGGACCTGTTCCGCGAGCACCAAGAAGAAATGGGCATCGAAATGGTCGACTTTAAGCACATGGTTTATGTGCAAGACCGCGCCCAGTACGAGCCCGCCGATGAGATCGAAGACAAGGATGACGTCACGATCCTGAACATCTCAGGCACCGAATTGCGCCGTCGTTTGGCCGAAGGTTTGGAAATCCCCGAATGGTTCAGCTTCCCGACAGTTGTTGAAGAGCTGCGCCGCACGCGCCCGCCACGGGCCGAGCAAGGGTTCACCGTTTTCTTCACCGGCTTTTCTGGTTCGGGCAAATCGACCATCGCCAATGCGTTGATGGTGAAGTTGATGGAAATGGGCGGTCGTCCTGTGACGTTGCTTGACGGTGATATTGTTCGCAAAAACCTGTCATCCGAACTTGGCTTTAGCAAAGAACACCGTGACCTGAACATCCGCCGCATCGGCTATGTCGCGTCAGAGATTACCAAAAACGGTGGTATCGCCATTTGCGCGCCCATCGCGCCTTATGCCACAACCCGCCGTGCTGTGCGTGAAGACATCGAACAATTTGGTGCCTTCATCGAAGTCCACGTTGCAACGTCCATCGAGGAATGTGAACGCCGCGACCGCAAGGGGCTTTACAAGCTGGCACGCGAGGGCAAAATCAAGGAATTCACTGGGATTTCCGACCCCTACGATGTTCCCCAAAATGCCGAACTTGTTGTTGAGACAGAGAATGTCGATGTCGACAACTGTGCGCACCAGGTTCTGCTGAAGCTGGAAAGCATGGGGCTGATCAAAGGCTGATCAACGCTGTCGAGACATGAAAAAGTAAGGTGGATTTTGATCCACCTTACCTGCCGATCTAGATGATTTCGTCCTCGTCAAACAAGGGCGACGCTTCCAACTCTGCTGCTATGTCTTCGACCGTACTTTCTGCATCCCCGCGTTTGGGCAAGTCCGCCAAGTGGAACACGGCATCGCCTTCGTTAACCAAAGGCATCACAGCGCGACCGATTACGATGCCATCTGACGGGGCCACGATCTCGGCCTCGATCGCGCCGAACGGGTCGGCAACCGATGCCATGACATCGCCCGCCCCGACCACATCCCCATCTCCTTTAAACGTGCGCAACAACCCACCGGCGGGCGCGCGCAACCATTGACTGGACGCGCAGACCATCGGGGGGTTCTTAACTTTGGGAATTCCCTTTGAGGGTAACATGCCCGCCTGATGCAACACGCGCAGGATGCCCGTCACACCTGCACGCACGGCCATTTCATCAAACCTAAGCCCCTCGCCTGCTTCGTATAACAACACATCTACGCCGCGGGCTTCGGCCTCGGCCCGCAGGGACCCCTCGCGCAAAGCAGAGCGCAAGATAACAGGCGCGCCAAAGACACGAGCCATCGAAAGTGTGTTCGGATTGGATGGGCTGACGCGGCATTGCGGCAGGTTCGTGCGGTGCACGGCGGCCGAATGAAGATCGATGCCAAAACTACACGGGCTGACCACATCGTCGAGAAAGATTTGCGCCAACCTAGACGCCAAAGAGCCGCGTGATGACCCAGGGAAAGAGCGGTTCAAATCCCTGCGATCGGGCAAATAGCGCGAGCGATTCAAAAAGCCGAAAGCGTTGACCACAGGGACAACCAGCAAAGTCCCCCGCACCGATTTTATGTCCAATACGTTCAGCAACCGCCGGACAATCTCAACGCCGACAACCTCATCGCCGTGAACAGCCGCGCTGACAAATGCGGTTGGTCCCGATCGCTTGCCGTGCAGCACCTGCACACGCAACCCAACTGGCGTGTGATCGGCCAGCACGCTGACAGGCAATTCGACGGTGGCTTGGGATCCCGCTGTGACAGAAACTCCTGCCAATTCAAAAGGGGGACGCATGGGCATAGTGGCGACTTTCACAATTCATTTTGCGCACCTGAACAGAAAAAAGCCCGCTGTCGCAAGCGGGCTTTTATGAAAGCAGGACGCGCAACCGATCAGTGAACCGTCACAGGCTCCATATCGTTTTGGCGCGCCAGCACGAATGCCAGCTTTCGGTCAGCCACCAATGCAAGCTGTTCGCCATCCGAATTGTGGACCGCAAAAAGCTGATCCACATCGCCCGCTTGGGCGCGGACGTCTTCGGGCAATTCAGCCAAACCAACGGGTTTTACGTAAACAGTTTTTTCGGTCATATCCTCAAAAGAACGCATGGCCATGTCTTATCCTTTCTTGATCTGAATTGTTTGAACAACGGTGTCGGGAACACTGCGTTTCAGGTCGACATGCAGCAGACCGTTTTCGATCAATGCCTCCCCCACTTCGACGCCATCGGCCAGAACAAAGCTTTTCTGGAACTGCCGCGCCGCGATGCCGCGGTGCAAAAACACACGCCCCTCGCTGTCATCGGACTGCCTGCCACGAATGACCATCTGGCTGTCTTCAACCGTGATAGACAGATCACCCTCGCCAAAGCCTGCAACCGCCAATGTGATGCGATAGGAAGTGTCTGAGGTCTGTTCGATATTGTAAGGGGGGTAGCCTTCGTTGCCTGTTTTGGCCGAACGTTCAACCAGCCGTTCCAGCTGCTCAAACCCCAAAAGATAAGGATGGGTCCCCAAGGTCAGTTTTGTCATCTTCAACGTCCTTGTTATAAAGCGACGAAATAAGCGGGGGCCCGAACGGCACCCCCAATCCTTTCAAATATGGGCAAGCCAGCCTCGCCTTGCAAGGTCTGGCATAAGTTTTCCTAGCCGAAACGGTCAAGAATCGCTATGCTAAGGCTCTGCTATTTAAGAGGAAATCCAGCATGAACGCGCAGTTCGAGATGCAAAACGAAGAGGTCTTGCGGATCAAGCTTGATGTCTTGCGGCAAGAACATCGTGATCTGGATACAGCAATCGAGGCCCTGTCAGAGGGTGCGTTTGACAGGCTGACCTTGCAACGCCTGAAAAAACAAAAGCTTCATCTGAAAGATAAGATTGCGGTCCTTGAGGACCGTCTGACCCCAGACATCATTGCGTGACATATCGCGCCTGCTATAAGGGCGCTTCACGACAAAAAGGGGACCGTGATGTCCGTAACAGTTGGGATCATTATGGGCAGCCAAAGCGATTGGCCAACCATGCGCGAGGCGGCCGGTATTCTGGACGAACTTGGCGTACCTTATGAGACACGGATCGTTTCCGCCCACCGCACCCCTGATCGATTGTGGGATTACGGCAAAACCGCCGCGGCACGTGGTTTGAAAGTTATTATCGCAGGCGCCGGTGGTGCCGCGCATTTGCCCGGGATGATGGCGTCGAAAACCCGTGTGCCCGTTGTGGGTGTGCCTGTGCAGACCAAGGCGCTTTCAGGTGTCGACAGTCTTTATTCCATCGTTCAGATGCCAAAGGGCTTTCCGGTTGCAACGATGGCCATTGGTGCGGCGGGTGCGGCAAATGCCGGCCTGATGGCTGCTGGTATCCTGGCGACGTCGGATGCCGCGCTTGCAGACCGCCTTGATGCGTGGCGTGCGGCACTTGCCGCCTCCATCCCCGAGGCCCCTGTCGATGACTGATCCCTTGCCAACTGGAGCGACCATCGGGATTTTGGGCGGTGGTCAACTGGGCCGTATGTTGTCGGTTGCCGCCTCTCGGCTCGGGCTTAAATGCCATATCTTTGAGCCATCCGAAAATCCGCCTGCGGGTGACGTGGCACATGCAGTGACCACCGCCAGCTATGAAGATGCTGAGGCATTGCGCGAATTTGCGGCACATGTGGATGTGATCACCTATGAGTTTGAGAATATCCCGACCGCTGCATTGGACCTTCTGGAAAGCCTCAAGCCCATTCGCCCAAATCGGCGTGCCCTTGCAACGTCGCAAGACCGCCTGACCGAAAAAGACTTTCTGGGCAGTCTGGGGCTTACCCCCGCACCTTATGCGGATATCACGGATCTTGCATCGCTGGAGGCGGCCCTGAGCGATTTCGGGCGCCCCGCGATTTTGAAAACCCGCCGCTTTGGATATGATGGAAAGGGTCAGGTGCGCATCAACGCCGACACGGATGCCGCAGACGCCTTGGCGCAAATGCAAGCTGCGCCTGCTGTGTTGGAAGGGTTTGTCGATTTCACAGCAGAGATCAGCATCATCGGCGCGCGCAGCGCGGGTGGCCAGGTGGTGTGTTACGATCCGGGGATGAACGTGCACAAGGACGGTATCTTACATACTACCACCGTCCCTGCCCCGATCCCCGCGTCGCTCAAAACAGATGCCGTTTTGTTGGCAGGACGCATTCTGACGTCACTGGACTACATCGGGGTTATGGGCGTCGAGCTTTTCGTCACCAAGGACGGTTTGATCGTGAACGAGATTGCGCCGCGTGTGCACAACTCGGGACACTGGACCCAAAACGGCTGCACTATTTGCCAGTTTGAGCAACACATCCGCGCCGTAGCGGGTTGGCCCCTTGGTGACGGGTCGCGCCACTCGGACGTGCGGATGGAAAATCTGATAGGTGCAGATATGGACCGCGTGCCAGAGCTGGCGGCGACAGGTGCGGCGCTTCATCTTTATGGGAAAGCCGAGGTGAAAGCAGGCCGCAAGATGGGCCATGTCAATCACCTGATCTAACGTCGTATTTGGCTTAGCCCGATACCCGCCAGCACAAGACACCCTGCAGCGACATTGGCCCATGTCGGCGCTTCGGACAAAAACAGCAGCCCACCCACGGCTGCAATAACGGGGACGGACAGCTGTGCGACCCCTGCTGTTGTCGTATCAATCTGGGGCAGGACCGCATACCAAAGGGCATACCCCAAACCAGAAGCAAGCGCCCCCGACGCGACCGCCAGAAGCATCACATGTGGCGGCATATCGGCGATCCAGAAAAGAAACGGGGCAAGCGCTATTGCGGCCAGTCCGAAATTGACCGCAGAGGCGCGTAAAGGTGTCGAGGATTTTTGACCAATAAGGGTGTGCCCCGCCCACCCCAATCCACCCGTGACCATGAGGGCCACACCCATAAGGTCCAGCCTGACCGTCTGTGTGGGCCACACCAGCCAGATCAATCCTGCAAACGCCACGATCATGCCCGCCCACCGCATGGTCGGCACCGCATCGCCGCGCCACAGCACCGAGCCGAACAGCGCCAGTTGCACCGTGCCAAACAAAATGATGGCGCCGATCCCTGCGTCGAGCGTCAGGTTGGCCCATGAGAACCCGACGAGGTAGATAAACAGGGTCGTCGCACCCCAGTATCCGCTTGGCCGAAAGGTCTCAGGCCAGCCGTCGCGCCAAAGAACCAAAGCGCACAGCGTTGCCGCACCAGCCGCAACCCGCAGGGCGGCAAACGTCATTGGATCCCCGCCTGCGACAACACCGGCACGCGTTAACAAAGTGTTGGATGCAAACAGCACCATCACCAGACAAATGGACAAAAACAGGCGCATATCAGGATTTCCACATGTTTTGGGTGCTTACAAAGTAAGGTGGATCTTAATCCACCTTACGCAAAAAAAAGGGCGCCACACAAATGTGACGCCCTTCCGATTTGTTCCTTCGCAAAGCGAACGGAGTGGCTTACATCATGCCGCCCATGCCGCCCATGTCGGGCATGCCGCCACCTGCTGGTGCGCCATCTTTGGCTGGCTTGTCAGCAACCATCGCTTCGGTTGTGATCAGCAAAGCTGCAACCGATGCGGCGTCTTGCAATGCAGTGCGGCAGACTTTGGCAGGGTCGATCACACCGAATTTGAACATGTCGCCATATTCTTCGGTCTGAGCGTTGAAGCCGAACGATTTGTCATCGCTCTCGCGGATTTTGCCCGCAACCACAGCACCGTCAACACCGGCGTTTTCAGCAATCTGACGCAGTGGCGCTTCGATGGCTTTGCGCACGATTGTGATACCAACGTCCTGGTCGCTGTTTTCACCCGACAGACCGTCGAGCGATTTTGCAGCTTGCACCAGTGCAACGCCACCACCCACAACGATACCTTCTTGAACAGCGGCACGTGTTGCGTTCAGCGCGTCATCAACGCGGTCTTTGCGCTCTTTCACTTCGACTTCCGACATACCGCCAACGCGGATCACAGCAACACCGCCTGCCAGTTTGGCAACGCGCTCTTGCAGCTTTTCTTTGTCGTAATCCGAAGTTGTTTCTTCGATCTGCTGACGGATTTGCGAAACGCGTGCTTCGATTTCGGCTTTTTCGCCAGCACCGTCCACGATTGTTGTCTCGTCTTTGGTGATCGCGATGCGCTTGGCTGTGCCGAGCATATCCATTGTCACCGACTCCAGCTTCATGCCGAGGTCTTCCGAGATCACTTGGCCGCCTGTCAGGATCGCAATGTCTTGCAGCATGGCTTTGCGGCGGTCGCCGAAACCAGGTGCTTTGACAGCTGCGATTTTCAGACCGCCGCGCAGTTTGTTTACAACCAAGGTGGCCAGCGCTTCGCCTTCCACGTCTTCGGCGATGATCAGAAGGGGCTTGCCCGACTGGATGACCGTTTCAAGCAGCGGAACCATTGGCTGAAGCGAAGACAATTTCTTTTCGTGCAGAAGAACAAGGCAGTCTTCCAGCTCGGTTGTCATCTTGTCCGGGTTTGTCACAAAATATGGCGACAGGTAGCCGCGATCAAATTGCATGCCTTCGACAACATCGGTTTCTGTTTCCAGACCTTTGTTTTCTTCGACAGTGATCACGCCTTCGTTGCCAACTTTTTGCATCGCATCTGCGATCTGGCGACCGATTTCCGCTTCGCCGTTGGCCGAGATTGTGCCAACTTGTGCAACTTCATCGCTGTCCGAAACGGGACGCGCAGCCGCTTTGATGGCTTCGACAACTTTGGTTGTCGCCATGTCGATGCCGCGCTTGAGGTCCATCGGGTTCATGCCAGCCGCAACCGATTTCATGCCTTCGCGCACGATGGCCTGGGCCAGAACAGTCGCGGTTGTTGTGCCGTCGCCTGCTTCGTCGTTGGTGCGCGATGCCACTTCTTTGACCATCTGCGCGCCCATGTTTTCAAACTTGTCTTCAAGCTCGATCTCTTTGGCAACCGATACACCGTCTTTGGTGATGCGCGGTGCGCCGAAGGATTTATCCAGAACCACGTTGCGGCCTTTTGGACCAAGCGTGACCTTCACAGCGTTTGCCAGCGTGTTCACGCCTTTCAGCATACGGTCGCGGGCGTCGGTGTCGAATTTGACGTCTTTAGCAGCCATTTTCAGATGCTCCTATAATCTTGAGAATTTCAGTGAGGGGGGTGCGACTTAGGACAGGATGCCCAGAATGTCGCTTTCTTTCATGATCAGCAGCTCTTTGCCGTCAACGGTGACTTCTGTGCCCGACCATTTGCCGAACAGGATCTTGTCACCTTCTTTGACGGCCATTGGGATCAATTCGCCGCTGTCCTTGCGTGCGCCTTCGCCAGCCGCAACGATCATGCCTTCCGCAGGCTTCTCTTTTGCGGACTCGGGGATGATCAGTCCACCAGCTGTTTTTTCTTCGCTCTCTACACGTTCGACCAGCACACGGTCATGAAGCGGTTTCAATGCCATCCTTGTAGCTCCCTTGGCTCAAAGTTTCAGTTTTATCACTCACAGGTAGCGAGTGCTAACGGCGCATAGTTAGGAAAGCCTTCGGGGGCTGTCAACATGTCGCAACACTAAAAATTTTTCTATAAATCAAAGCTCTCGGGTGACCCGATACGGGGGCGCTTGGAATCACGCACGGCACGGCGCGGGACGGACTTGGGCGCAGACAATCCACGCATGTTTGATGCGATCATCCGCCAAACGGGAAACAATACAGGCCAATTAGCCCCTGATTTCAGAGGTTTGGCGGCGAATCGTTGCATTTGGCCACATTTACGCCGCACCATTGTCACAATTGCTAATTTCGGATCTGGTTAAGGAGTGTCCAAATGCGCGTAACTACTGCCCTTCTTCTTTCGGCCTCGTTCTTTTTGAGTGCGTGTGGCGGTGCCTTCATTGGCGACACATCGCAAAACGATGCTTTTCAACTGCAAATCCCGCAGTCAACTGTTGACCTGCTTTACGGTCCTGGTGCGACCGCTGATCAATCGCCAAGCCTTCTGGACTGATCCAGACGGCGAAGTGGTGGGGCAGCGGCGCGCAAGCGGCCCGCTGATACGGAGACAGGCGCGCCTATTCGGGCAGCGCCTGTTTTCCTTTCTCGGTGAGCGCATAAATGCCTGTGCCAACCCGCTCAAACCAACCGTAGTGATTGGCTGCCATCATCTGCGTGGCCTTTGATACGCCGGTCGCGTCCCTGACGTGTGCGCCTTTGCTGGCCCCGTTTTGGGCAAGACAGGCTGCGATTTTCAGGCAATCCTGACGATAAGCGGTCACCAAACCCTTGCGGGTGGCACCACCAGCACTGGGATCTCCTTCACGTTTGGCAAATTCCTTGAGCAGCAAGGCTTTGCGCCTTTCGTTTTTGCGGGGTGCATAAGGCACAGGGTCACAATGGACCTGAACCAAGCCATCGCTGAGCCGGACTGTCAAAATGCCAAGCCCAAGCCGCCTTGCAAGCGTTACGTTCGCTTTTAACCCCGTTTGCCAGCGCCGCCCTGCCCCGCGCGGCACCGCGACATAGACCAGATCGGTCACAGCCAAACGCGCGACCCCTTGATGAAAAAGAGACAGCGAAAACCCTGTTTTCAACTCAACAATCAAGGGCGCTTCATCCCCGCGAATGGCCAGAACATCCACAGCGCCAATTTCACCTTTTACAGCGTAGCCTTGTCCTTCCAAAAAGGCCTTAATGGGTCCGTAAAGGTCGGTCTCGACAGGTTTATCGGGGGGCGATGACATGCCGCGCATCCTACGCCGTCACGCCCCCGTGACAAGCGCAGATCGCGCGCATATAAGGCGGCAAAACGAACACTTCCGCGAAAGGCGCGCCCCATGACAACGCTTATTTTTGGTCACAAATCCCCCGATACAGATAGCACCGGATCGCCGTTGATCTGGGAATGGTTCATCAACCATCAAGGTGGCGATGCCAAAGCAGTCCTGTTGGGCGAGCCCAACACAGAAGCCGCGTTTGTGCTGGAAAAATGGAACCTGACGAAACCTGACATCATCGCCGATGTCGAAGAGGGCCAAGACTGCATCATCGTTGATACGAACAACCCTGCAGAGCTGCCAGACGCGATTAACGCTGCAAATGTCACAGCCATCATCGACCACCACAAATTGGTCGGCGGGCTTGAAACTGCCGGCCCGATTGACATCACCATCCGTCCGCTTGCGTGCACAGCGACGATCATGCACGATCTGATGGGCGAGCACGTAGACCACATGCCCGACACGATCAAAGGGGCGATGTTGTCGTGTATTTTGTCCGACACGCTGGCTTTCCGCTCGCCCACAACAACCGATACCGACAAGCAGCTGGCACAAAAACTGGCCGGCGAATTGAACCTGAACATCGACAGCTATGCCGATGAAATGTTTGCCGCGAAATCTGATGTTTCGGCCTTTTCGGATGCTGAATTGTTGCGTATGGATTCAAAAGAATACGCCGTGGGCGATACGAAATTCCGCGTCTCCGTTCTTGAAACCACGGCCCCTGCGATTGTGCTGGACCGCAAAGCATCCCTGATGGACACCATGACAACCGTGGCGGCTGAGGACGGGGTAGACCAGGTTCTTTTGTTTGTCGTCGATATCTTGAGCGAAGAAGCAACCATGTTGATTCCGAACGAACTGACCAAATCGGTGGCCGAAAAGTCCTTCGACGCGACGGTATCCGGGGACACGGTCGTGTTGCCAGGCGTTATGAGCCGCAAAAAGCAGATTATTCCAAATCTGAAGGTCTGATCCTTTCTCAATGGGTAGGTGGCATGATTGCCACCTACCCTTGGGGATTTTGCATCCCCAAATCCCTGCAGGATATTTCCAAACAAAAGAAGCATGGGTCTTATCCATTGCTTTACCCGTTGGGATACCTGTAGCCATGCGTTGAGTTTATCAGCGAAAGGCGCGTTTTATGACCAAGATCATCACTGCACTGTCCGAGGTATCTGACCGTTATGATGCATTGTTTTGTGATCTTTGGGGATGCGTTCACAATGGGATTGCGCCCTTCAAGGACGCAGTGAACGCGCTGCTTGCCTTCAAAGAAACGGGCGGAACGGTCATTTTGGTGACCAATGCCCCCCGTCCACGCGCCAGTGTTGCAACGCAGCTTGAACGCATGGGGCTTCCGCGTGCGTGTTATGATGACATTGCGACCTCTGGCGACAGTGCGCGCACGGCAATGTTCCAAGGTGCGGTGGGTCAGAAGGTCTGGTTCATAGGCGAAGATCACGATCAAAGTTTTTTCAAACCCCTTCAGATCATCGATGACCCGCTAGAGATTACACAGGTTTCGCTGGATGACGCGGAAGGGATTGTGTGCTGCGGTCCATTTGACCCCCATGCTGATCCATCAGACATGCGGCCTGAGTTTCTGGCCGCCAAACAGCGCGGTCTGAAATTACTGTGTGCAAACCCCGATATTGTGGTGGACCGTGGCGAAAGCCGGGAATGGTGTGCGGGCGCATTGGCGGCGCTATACACAGAGATGGGTGGCGACAGCCTTTATTTCGGAAAGCCGCATCCGCCGATTTATGATCTGGCCCGCCGTAGGCTTGCTGCGATCCGTCCAGACACCCCAGATAGCCGGATTTTGGCAGTGGGTGATGGAATCGGGACGGACGTCAAAGGGGCGATGGGCGAAGATATCGACAGCCTGTTCATCACCGGGGGCCTTGCAGCGGCTGAGACCAAAACGTCGCACCAACCCGATGCAGATGCTTTAAGTGCTTATTTGCAAAGGGAAATGTCTAATCCGAGCTATGCAATAGGCTTTTTCCGATAGGTCAGATTCTACTTGCTTTCTGCACCCGCAAAGTAATAATATTGCGCTAAGGACACAAAAGACGCGTATTTATTACCAAGTGGAACAAGACATGCTCGACAATATGCCCCGCGGCACAATCTGTATCGAAGACATCGAAATCGGCATGTCGCGCAGTTTGCGCAAAGTCATCACGGATCGTGACATCGAATTGTTTGCTGAAGTGTCGACAGACCACAACCCCGTTCATCTTGATGATGACTATGCCAATGACACCATCTTTGAGGGCCGCATCGCCCACGGAATGTTGACAGCGGGCCTTATCAGCGCGGTCATAGGCGAGCAGCTGCCCGGTCATGGCACCGTGTATCTTGGTCAGAGCCTGAAATTTTTGGCCCCTGTTCGCCCAGGTGATATGGTTAACGCAGTTGTCACCGTAACAGACATGGATATGGCCAAGCGCCGTGTAACGATGGACACCCACTGCGAGATTGATGGCAAGAAAGTCCTTAAGGGCGAAGCGATCGTCATGGCGCCGTCGCGCAAGTTCGACTAACGCTTGCACCGCTGCCCACGGGGCGCTACCTCGGGTGCTATGCGCATCATCAGAGATACAAAATTTATTGCCCCTGAAGATCGCGGCGCAGTCGCGGCGATTGGCAATTTTGACGGCGTGCATTTGGGGCATCAAGCGGTCATTGATCTTACGCGCAAGACGGCACAAACCTTGAATTTGCCCCTTGGGATCATGACGTTTGAGCCGCACCCGCGTCAGTTTTTTGCGGCTGAGGCCCCGCCCTTTCGATTGATGAACGCCGACGCCAAAGCAAATCGATTGGAAAAACTCGGGGTTGAGCGCCTGTATGAAGTGCCATTCAACGAAGCCCTTTCGTCTCTTAGCGCGCGCGCATTTGCGCAAGATATCATCGCTGACGCGCTTGGGCTTAAGCATGTGATCGTGGGGGCTGATTTTTGCTTTGGGAAAGGGCGGACCGGCACAGCCGAAGATTTGAAATCCTTTGGTGAAGAAATGGGCTTTGGTGTTACGATCGCACCGATGGTTGCGCTGGATGCCGGTGAGGTCAGCAGCACAAACATCAGACAAGCGCTTGCAGATGGCCGCCCGCGCGATGCCGCCGCAATGCTTGGGCACTGGCACCGAATTGAGGGCGAGGTGATCCGCGGTGATCAACGCGGCCGCGATTTGGGTTATCCGACGGCGAATATGTCCATCGACGGGCTGCACCCGCCCAAGTTGGGCGTATATGCTGTGAAGGTCGACGTATTGAGCGGGCAGTTCGCAGGCACCTACGACGGGGCCGCCAGCATTGGCGTGCGTCCTATGTTTGGCCAAAACAAAGCAAACTGCGAGACATTCATTTTTGATTTTTCGGGTGACCTATACGGTGCCGAGCTTTCGGTTGCCCTTGTCGCGTTTTTGCGTCCCGAGCTAAAGTTCGATGGGCTCGAGGCGTTGATCGATCAGATGGGCCACGATTGCGACCAAGCCCGCGGGATCCTGGCTGATGTCTAAATTCTGGGAAAAACCGCTGACGTCTTTGACCCGCGACCAGTGGGAAGCACTATGTGATGGTTGCGGCAAGTGCTGCCTGAACAAGCTGGAAGATGAAGACACGGGCCGCGTGGCGCTCACACGCGTGGCATGCCGATTGCTGGATGGAGAGACCTGTCGTTGCGGGCAATATGACATCCGCCATCAGTTTGTCCCCGAATGCATCGTGCTGACGCCACAGACGATTGAAGAGCATATGTACTGGCTACCTCAAACCTGCGCCTACCGTTTGCGCCATGAGGGTAAACCGCTTTTCGATTGGCATCCGCTTATCTCTGGCACGGCACAATCTGTTCACGACGCAGGCGTGTCGGTGCAAGGGTGGACCGTCCCCGAAAACGAAGTGCCTGATGACGAATGGGAAGACCACATAATCGAAGGATAAACCGATGTTCTTTGCCAGCGACAATACCAGCGGTGCGCATCCAAAGGTGATGGAGGCTGTCATGCGTGCCAATGCGGGATACGCCATGCCTTATGGCAGCGATCCAATCATGGATAATGTCCGCGACATGATCCGCGCCCGTTTTGAAGCACCAGATGCGGCTGTGTATCTGGTTGCCACTGGCTCTGCTGCAAACGCGCTATCGCTGGCGTGTCTTTGCCCACCCTGGGCCACCATTTTTGCCCATCGTAACGCCCATATTGAAGAGGATGAATGTGGGGCGCCCGAATTTTTTACAGGCGGTGCCAAGATCACCCTGTTGGACGGTGACCATGCACGCATGACACCTGATGGTTTGCGGCAGGCGATTTCTCACACGGGGCGCGCAGGGGTTCACAACGTGCAACGGGGTGCGCTCAGCATCACAAACGCAACCGAAGCAGGCGCCGTCTATAGCCCCACGCAGGTCAGCGAACTTGCCGCTGTCGCCCATGCGTTTGACCTTCCCGTGCATATGGACGGTGCGCGTTTCGCAAATGCGCTGGTCTCGACCAATGCCACCCCTGCCGAGATGACATGGCGCGCAGGCGTGGATGTGTTGTCCTTTGGTGGCACCAAAAATGGCTGCATGGGCGTTGAAGCCGTGGTGATCTTTGATCCCGAAAAGCACAACCCATGGGAATTTGAACTGCGCCGCAAACGGGGTGGGCACCTTTTTTCAAAACACCGATTTCTTAGCGCGCAAATGGAAGCCTATCTGACAGATGATCTTTGGCTGGATCTGGCACGACACGCCAATGCCATGGCCACGCGACTGTCACAGGGCATTTTGGAAATTGAAGGGGCGTCGTTGATGCATCCGACAATGGGCAATCAGGTTTTCGCCCGCTGGCCGCGTGCGGGACACCGACGGGCGACAAAGGCCGGTGCGGCCTACTATTTTTGGCCATTTGATCAGTCCCTGGATGGGGATGATGCTGAAATGCTCAGTGCGCGTCTGGTGCCAAGCTGGTCCACCTCAAAAGCCGATGTGGACGCGTTTCTAGACCTCATCGGTTAGCGCCTTCGTAACCTCGGTCGCATGGGTGATTGGCACCATATGTCCTGCCCCTTGGATCGTGACGCGCTTGGCGTGCGGGAACTGACGGGTTAATCCATCCAGAATTGATGGAATGATGGGGTGGCTGTGGCTGCCTGCAATAAGATCAACAGGGGCATCAATTTTTGACAGGCCACCGTCCAATAGACCGTGGCTGTCTTGCATAATTGACGCGCTGGCCATGGGGATAAGATGGATGCGCTGCGCCATATAGTCTTGCTGAGACTGCGGAATTTTATCCCACGGCAAAGCCCCCCAAAGCCCGTTGAAGAAGGCGGCCGCGCCGCGCAAATCGTCCTGTGCCATCATTCTGGCAAATGGCTGCATCTGCTGTTCATGCGCCTCTTGCTCCTCTGGACTGGCGGCGGCGAAAAACACAGGCTCAATCAGCGACAAACGCGAGACCAGATGAGGTTGCTGCGCAGCCAGTCGCAAAACCACCGTCGCCCCGAAGGAATGACCAATCAAATGGGTTGGACCGTCACAGAAAGTCGCCGCAATCGCGGCTGTCTGACCCTGATAGTCATCCCCGACATAGCCGGCCGAGCGTCCATGGCCGGGCATGTCGAATGCACAGCTTCTATATGCATCCCCAAGCGCAGTGATGACGCCACCCCAAGCCCCCGAATGGGCCAGAGAACAGTGGATCAACACAGCACGCTTGGGGCCTGCGCCGGCATCTTTCCAATAGGTATGATGCCCTGCACGCAGGCCCGTGGGCATTTAGATGCGGCCTTCCAGATGGGCTTGCAGGTCATCAAGCCGATCATGGCCCCAGAACCGTTCGTCCTGATCGGTGATGTAAAACGGCGCGCCAAACGCACCGCGATTTACGGCTTCTTCCAGATTGGCTGCGTATGTCTCAGCACCTTCCAGCAAACCGCTGTCGGCCAGGCCCGCGTCAAACCCGTTGGCCTCTAGAATATCGCGCACCACGGCATCATCGGCCACATCACGATCCTCTGCCCAGACCGCACGTGTATACGCGTGCACCAGCGCACCAACGTCCCCCTGACCCGATGCTTGGGCAGCGATGATCGCATAGGATGACGGCGCGGGGTTTGTTGGCCAATGCGCGGGTTTCATATTGATCGGCAGGCCTGCCAAAGCAGCGCGGCGGCGCAACTCTTGCAAGCGATATTCCTGACGATTTGGATGGCGGTCTTTTGGTGGCACGCCGCCCGTGCGACCGAACAGCGCCATAATGTCCAAGGGTTTGTAGGTGATTGTGACGTCATGTTCTTTGCACATCTGCTCAAGGCGGGTGCCCGCCAGATAGGTGAATGGCGAAAGTGTAGCAAAGAAGTAATCAATATGTGCCATTTGGGCGCTCCGTTGAGGGATATTCTAGGCGCGACGGTAGCGGCGTGCTAGGGGAAGTCAACGCTACGAATCTGTTACACTGCTCTGCTACAGGACCCTGCCCCATGCCTTCTATCATCGAACCCAAACTGATTTCAGGTAACGCCAATCTGCCCTTGGCAAATGCCGTTGCACGTCGCATGTCGATGCACCGTGGGATGAATGTCGATTTGGTCGATGCACGGGTCGAGCGCTTTAACGATGGCGAGATTTTCGTCGAGGTTTTTGAAAATGTACGCGGCGAAGATATGTTTATCCTTCAGTCGACGTCGCGGCCCGCAAACGACAATTTGATGGAGCTGTGCATCATCTCGGATGCGCTGCGTCGTTCATCAGCACAACGCATCACCGCCGTCATCCCGTATTTCGGTTACGCCCGTCAGGACCGCCGCACCAAAGCACGCACGCCGATCAGCGCAAAGCTGGTGGCCAACATGCTTGTCGAAGCGGGGATCGAACGGATTTTGACGATGGATCTGCACGCTGCACAAATCCAAGGGTTTTTCGATATTCCCGTCGACAACCTCTATGCAAGCCCTGTCTTTGCGCTGGACGTGAAATCACAGTTCGGGGATTTGTCGGATGTGATGGTGGTGTCCCCTGATGTGGGTGGTGTGGCACGCGCGCGCGAGCTGGCGACACGGATCAATGCGCCTATGGCCATCGTCGACAAACGCCGCGAGAAACCAGGCGAAATCGCCGAGATGACAGTGATCGGTGATGTGACGGGCAAGCGCGTTATCATTGTCGACGATATGTGTGACACGGCTGGAACCCTCTGCAAAGCTGCCGAAGTGCTTTTGGAACATGGCGCAACAGAGGTCCACGCCTATATCACCCACGGTGTGATGAGTGGCCCTGCCGTCGAACGCGTCAGCAATTCGGTCATGAAATCACTGGTCATCACAGACAGCATCGAGCCAACAGAAGCTGTCAAAAATTGTCCGCAGATCCGTATCGTGCCAACCGCACCCATGTTTGCCCAAGCGATCCTGAATATCTGGAATGGCACCTCCGTGTCGTCCTTGTTTGAGACGAACACTCTGGGGCCGATCTACGAAGGGCTATACGCCGCGGAATAGCGGGTTAGTAAAGCTCCCAGTCATCAGCCTCTTTCAAGGTGCCGATCGCCATCCAGCCGACACGAACACGCGCAACCCGTGTGTCACCCCAAGTCTGGAACAGGATATCGAAACCTGTTTCGTCAATATCCTCAGCGCGCACGTCCATACGGTTGTTCGTACCTTTATCAACGTCCCACATTGATAAATGTGTCATAACATTCGGAGCGTCTCGAAATGCCTCGTTGAACACAACACGGCGACGCACAATGCGGTCCCCTGTCCCCGTCCACATCTCGCCACCGACCTGGAAGTCAGAGAACAAGACGGTTTCGCCCTGCTGGATCCCAATGGAGTGACTGTCGAGACGTTTCATGGACCTGCCTGTTTAGTTTGATAGGCGCGTTAAACCGCAACTATGTCAACACTATGAAAAACAAAAAGGCCCCGCGGATGAACGCAGGGCCTTTTCTGATAACTTTGAATTACAGGTTTGGCTGTTTTGCCGACAAGCCGATTTCATCACCCATAGCAACCATGTCAGCCATCAATTTGACAGCTGCATCCATGGCGTCGGGGCTGGCCTTCGACTTGGCTTCTGCAGCACTGGCAACCATCGCATCAATATCATCTTGCGTGACATCTTCGCGTGCGATTGCCTGCTCAGCCAACACAGATGTTCCCGCACTGGAAATCTCTGCAAAGCCGCCTGTGACGACATACTCTTTCGTGCCGTCCGGACCGATTGTCCGCAGAATGCCCGGGCGAAGCGATGTGATCGTGGGGGCATGATCGGCCATAGCCGTCATGTCCCCATCCGCGCCTGGGATCTGCACCTCGGTCACGCTGAACGAAGCAAGGCTGCGCTCAGGTGAAACAAGGTCAAATTGCATCGTGTCTGCCATGATTTAGGCCGCCTCTGCTGCCATTTTCTCGGCTTTGGCTTTCACCTCATCGATGCCGCCAACCATATAGAAGGCGCCTTCTGGCAGGTGATCATATTCGCCAGCCACAACCGCTTTGAACGATGCGATTGTGTCTTCCAGCGCAACCTGAACACCCGGCGAGCCTGTAAAGACTTCGGCCACGTCAAACGGTTGTGACAAGAAGCGCTCGATCTTGCGGGCACGTGCAACGGTCAGTTTGTCGTCTTCCGACAATTCGTCCATGCCAAGGATGGCGATGATGTCTTGCAGCGACTTGTAGCGCTGAAGGATCTGCTGAACGTCTGAGGCAACCGCATAGTGCTCTTCCCCGATGACGGCAGGGTCAAGCAGGCGCGATGTGGAATCGAGCGGGTCAACCGCAGGGTAGATACCCTTTTCCGAAATCGCACGGTTAAGAACCGTTGTCGCATCCAAGTGCGCAAACGATGTGGCCGGTGCAGGGTCAGTAAGGTCATCCGCAGGCACGTAAATCGCCTGAACCGATGTAATCGAACCCGATTTTGTCGATGTAATACGTTCTTGCATCGCACCCATGTCGGTGGCCAGCGTTGGCTGGTAGCCCACCGCCGAAGGAATACGGCCGAGCAGAGCCGAAACCTCGGAGCCCGCTTGGGTAAAGCGGAAGATGTTATCAACGAAGAACAGAACGTCCGTACCCGATTGGTCGCGGAACTGTTCGGCCATTGTCAGACCAGACAGCGCGACACGCATACGCGCACCGGGAGGCTCGTTCATCTGGCCGTAAACCAGGGCCACTTTCGACTTCGTCAGATCATCAGCATTGATAACGCCAGATTCGATGAATTCGTAGTAGAGGTCGTTACCTTCACGGGTACGCTCGCCAACCCCGGCAAACACCGAATAGCCCGAGTGCACTTTGGCGATGTTGTTGATCAGCTCTTGAATAAGAACTGTCTTACCAACACCCGCACCACCGAACAGACCAATTTTACCGCCTTTGGCATAAGGTGCCAGAAGGTCGATAACTTTGATGCCCGTAACCAGAACTTCCGACGCGGTCGACTGTTCTTCGAACGCTGGCGCATCGCCGTGGATCGAGCGTGTTTCAGTTGCTTTGATCGGGCCCTTTTCGTCGATTGGGTCGCCAACGACGTTCATAATACGACCCAGTGTTTGATCACCCACTGGTACCGAAATGGATGTGCCTTGGTCGGTCACTTCCTGACCGCGGACCAGACCTTCGGTGGCGTCCATCGCAATGGCGCGCACTGTGTTTTCACCAAGGTGCTGTGCCACTTCCAGAACGAGTGTTTTACCGTTGTTGTCAGTTTCTAGCGCGTTGAGGATCGCGGGCAGAGCGTCCTCGAATTGCACGTCGACAACGGCGCCGATCACCTGCGTGATTTTGCCTTTTGCATTTGCCATCTGTGGTTTCTCCGGTTCTTAGAGCGCTTCCGCGCCCGAAATAATTTCAATCAGTTCGTTGGTGATCACAGCCTGACGCGAGCGGTTGAACTCGATTGTCAGCTTGTCGATCATCTCGCCTGCGTTGCGTGTCGCGTTATCCATTGCCGACATCCGCGCGCCTTGCTCGGATGCACCATTTTCAAGCAAAGCACTGAAGATTGCCGTGGCTACACCGCGCGGCAGAAGGTCAGCCAAAATGGCTTCTTCGGACGGCTCGTAATCATAAAGCGTTGCCGCTTCATCCGCATCGGTGCCTTCAGGCACCTGAAACGGAATGATCTGTTGAGCCGTCGGGATCTGCGTCACGACGTTTTGAAACTGGGCAAAGAAGATCGTTGCCACATCAAATTCGCCCGCATCAAAGCGCGACAGGACATCCTGTGCGATACCTTGTGCGTCACCGTAGCCCACGCGCTTCACTTCGGTCAGGTCAACATGCCCGATGAAGTGATCGCCCAGATCACGTTTGATTGCGTCACGGCCTTTTTTGCCGACCGTCAGGATTTTCACTGTCTTGCCTTGGGCAAGCAGGTCCTGCGCGTGCGATTTTGCCAGCTTTGCGATGTTGCCGTTAAAGCCGCCACACAGGCCGCGTTCGGCGGTCATGACCACCAAAAGCTGCACCTGATCGCTGCCTGTTCCCGACAAAAGCTTGGGCGCGCTGTCGCTGCCACCCACCGATGCCGCAAGCCCTGCCATAACAGCGTTGAAACGCTCTGTGTAGGGGCGCGAGGCCTCGGCTGCTTCTTGTGCCCGCCGCAATTTAGCGGCGGCCACCATCTGCATGGCCTTTGTGATCTTGCGGGTCGATTTGACCGACTCGATCCTGTTTTTAAGGTCCTTGAGACTTGGCATTGCCTAGCTCTCCTTAAGCGAAATCAGCGGCGTATGCGTCCAACGCAGCTTTGATCTTGTCAGCGGCTTCGCCTTTGATCTTGGGATCTTCTTTCGTGATGAAGTCCAACAGATCGGCGTGGTTGCTGCGCAAGTGTGTCAGAAGGCCAGCCTCGTAACGCTGCACATCTTTCACGTCGACTTTGTCCAGATAACCGTTGGTGCCTGCAAAGATCACACATACGATCTCGGCATTTGTCAGCGGCGAATACTGTGGCTGCTTCATCAGCTCAGTCAAACGCGCACCACGGTTTAGCAATTGCTGTGTTGCGGCATCCAGATCGGAACCGAACTGCGCAAAGGCCGCCATTTCACGGTATTGCGCCAGTTCCAGTTTAACCGGGCCAGCAACCGACTTCATCGCATTTGTCTGCGCCGAAGAGCCCACACGCGACACCGAAAGACCTGTATTCACAGCAGGGCGGATACCTTGGAAGAACAATTCTGTTTCCAAGAAGATCTGACCGTCTGTGATCGAAATCACGTTTGTCGGAATAAACGCCGAAACGTCACCACCTTGGGTCTCAATAATCGGCAGAGCCGTCAGCGAGCCCGAGCCATTGTCTTCGTTCAGTTTGCACGAACGCTCCAACAGACGCGAGTGAAGATAGAAAACGTCACCAGGATAGGCTTCACGTCCTGGTGGACGGCGAAGCAACAGCGACATCTGACGATAGGACACAGCCTGTTTGGACAAATCATCATAGATGATCAGCGCGTGCTTGCCGTTGTCGCGGAAGTATTCCGCCATGGCTGTCGCGGCATAAGGTGCAAGGAACTGCATAGGTGCAGGCTCGGATGCTGTCGAAGCAACCACGATCGAGTAGTCAATCGCACCAGTTTCTTCCAGCTTTTTCACCAGCTGCGCAACTGTCGAGCGCTTTTGACCAACCGCAACATAGACGCAATACAGCTTCTCGCTGTCGTCTTTTGCAGCGTCATTATAGACTTTTTGGTTCAGGATAGCGTCAAGTGCCACCGCTGTTTTACCTGTCTGACGGTCACCAATGATCAATTCGCGCTGGCCACGGCCAACCGGGATCATCGCGTCAACCGACTTGAGGCCCGTTGCCATCGGCTCGTGCACCGATTTACGCGGGATAATGCCAGGCGCTTTCACGTCAGCAACACGACGCTCGGTCGACTTGATTGGGCCTTTGCCGTCCAATGGGTTGCCAAGCGCGTCAACAACGCGACCAAGCAGGGCTTCACCTGCAGGCACGTCCACGATCGACTTGGTGCGCTTAACCGTGTCACCTTCTTTAATGTCGCGGTCGGTCCCGAAGATAACAACACCAACGTTGTCGCTTTCGAGGTTCAGGGCCATGCCCATGATCCCACCAGGGAATTCGACCATCTCACCCGCCTGAACATTGTCCAGACCGTAGATGCGCGCAATACCGTCACCAACCGACAGTACGCGGCCAACTTCGGCGACTTCAGCTTCCTGACCAAAATTCTTGATCTGGTCCTTCAGGATCGCAGAAATTTCTGCTGCTTGGATACCCATTTATCCGACCTCTTTCATGGTGTTTTGGAGTGCATTGAGTTTGGATTTGACCGACGTGTCGATCATCTTCGAACCCACTTTAACGACAAGACCGCCGATGAGGCTTTCATCAACGGTCGTATTCAGGGTGACGGTTTTGCCAACGCTGGCTTTCAGCGTTTTGGCCAGTTTGTCCGACTGTGCTTTGGTCAGGGCCTTGGCCGAAACGACCTCGGCTGTGACCTCGCCTTTGTCCTCAGCGATAATGTCACGCAGTCGCGCAACCAACTGAGGCACAACAAACAAGCGACGCTTGGCAGCCATGAGGCCCAATGTGTTTGTCATTGTTGGCGAGAGTTTCATTTTCTTGGCAAGCGCCGCCATCGCAGCGCCTTGTTCTTCGCGGCTATAAAGCGGGGATGTCAGCAGGGCGGTGAAATCCGCGCTTGTGTCCAATGCTTCGGACAATGCTGCAACGTCGCCTTCAAGCGCTTTGATTTTTTTTGCGTCTTTCGCAATATCGAATACGGCCGTCGCATAGCGATCAGCAATACCCATGGAGATCGAAGCTGGTTCTGACACGTCCACCCTTCCGATGTCTTTGGCCGCAAGATGATGTGGCTCCCCACAGATCAAATCGCAGCAGAGGTTTGGGCTTGATTTACATCAAACCGCGAAATCACGGGGGAGATAGCAGAGGTCTGTTACCCCCGCAACCTCCCAAGGTCTCCAAATGCAAATTGAAAAACACTTGTTAATCATAAGGTTAGCCAAAGTGCGACCCTATGCGCAGGGCAAAAAGCAATAATATTGCGCGATTCACCCCAATGATTTTCGATTCCATCCCAAATAACTGGCTATCTCACCCTCAGCTGGTGCGCCCAACACCCCCGACAGGGCGTGGTGACTTGCTTCCGATTCCCTCAAGCACCTTTAACGGGGATGGTGCACGGGCACGTTCACCATCCTGACGGGGGGCATAAACCTGTTTGGACACCTCAAGGATCAAAGCGCCGCCTGCAAGGATCAATGGCATTCGCGCGCCCGTGCGTTCCCAAAACGGCGCAGTTTTGCGCCAGAACCTTGCATCAGATGGCGGCTGATACAGCGACGAGACATGCCGCTCTGGCACAAAGCCGTGTGATTTGACCTGTGCTTCCAGCTGGCTCAACGAATAGGGGCGGCCGTATCCAAAGGGCGTTTTATCCCGTCGCGCCCAGATACCTGCACGATTGGGCACGATAAACAGCGCCCGCCCCCCCGGCCCCAAAACCCGAAACGCTTCGTCCAGCACAGCACTCGGGCGCTCGGAGGTTTCAAGCCCGTGTAGCACGATCAGTTTATCGACCTGCCCCGTCTGAAGCGGCCACCACGTCTCGTCACATAAAACGCTGACATTTTGCATCCCCGCAGGCCACGGCATGACCCCTTGGGGGCCGGGCATCAAACCGATGGTGCGCCGCGCCTCGGCCATAAAGGGGCGCAGCAGCGGCACCGCAAATCCAAAGCCAACCACTGTCTGGCCTTTGGCCTCTGGCCAAAGCGTCTGCACCTGACCACGGATCGCGGCCTGCGCCGCGCGTCCCAATCGACTGCGGTAGTAAAATGTCTTTAGGTCAAGCACGTCCAGATGCATTGCAAGCGCCCCAACTTTCGCTACCCTGACTGTAGCAAAGAAAAAGGGCTTGGCCATGACAGATGTCGCAACACACGCAGATCTTGAGCTGGTAACAGTGCATTGCCGCATCGATCCAGCCGAATTTCGTGTGAACGACAACTACGCTTTTCTTCTGCACAACAAACGGACTGAGCAAACCACGCTTATCGACGCGCCAGAGGCAGCCCCCCTGATTGCCGCTTTGGATGCGCGGGGGTGGGGGTTGCATCACATCGTCATCACCCACCACCACAATGATCACATCGAAGGGCTTGCTGAATTGGTCGACCGCTATGGCGCCAAGGTGATCGGCGCCAAAGCCGATGCCCACCGCCTTCCACCGCTTGATATCGCAGTGACCGAAGGCGACACCCTCGACCTGTCAGGCACGCAAGCGCAGATCATCGATGTGTCAGGGCATACACTGGGCCATATCGCCATCTATGTTCCCGCTGCGCATGCGGTATTTACCGCAGATAGTCTGATGGCGTTGGGCTGCGGGCGTCTGTTCGAAGGGACCGCAAGACAGATGTGGCAAAGCATGCAAAAACTGCGCGCGCTGCCAGATAACACGCTGGTGTGTTCCGGTCACGAATACACAGAAGCGAACTTGCGTTTTGCCATGACGATCGAACCCGATAATCCACAGCTTCAGACACGCGCCGCAGACATCGCCGCGCAGCGCGCGAAAAGCCTGCCAACCGTGCCGTCTCGCCTTGGTGTGGAAAAACAAACAAATCCCTATCTTCGCGCAGACTTGCAGCCGCTCAAAGCCGCCTTAGATATGAAAGACGCAACGGCGGAAGATGTCTTTGGGCATGTCCGTCAACTGAAAGACACCTTTTAACCAAGGATGCGGCGACCACACTGCCCCTTAGGTTATCCAAACCAATTCGCTCAAAAACCGCACAAATCACTTGTTTTGTAGAAAAAGTGATCGTCGGAAGCGAAAAATCACTTGAAGGTTCGGCAAATCAAGCGAACCTTAACATATAGCAGGCAACAGTCTGAGTGCGCGGCGCGCGTATCCCCGCCCGCAGCCGCCAGACGACGATAGGAAGGACACGCGCCCGTGCCATCATTTTCCACCACGCTTGAACAAGCCATTCACTCCGCCTTGGCAATGGCCAATGCACGCAACCACGAACTGGCAACATTAGAACATCTTTTGTTGGCACTGATTGATGAACCCGACGCGTCAAAGGTCATGAAGGCCTGTTCGGTCGATCTTGAAGAACTGCGCAAAACACTTGTCGAGTTTATTGACGATGACCTGTCCACGCTTGTGACCGACGTTGAAGGGTCCGAAGCCGTGCCAACGGCGGCTTTCCAGCGCGTCATCCAACGTGCCGCCATCCACGTGCAGTCCTCGGGGCGCACGGAAGTGACAGGCGCCAATGTGCTGGTCGCGATCTTTGCAGAACGCGAAAGCAACGCCGCCTACTTCCTTCAGGCCCAGGACATGACCCGTTATGACGCGGTGAACTTCATCGCCCATGGCGTGGCCAAGGACCCTTCGTTTGGCGAAGAACGCTCAGTATCGGGCGCATCCGAGCTTGAAGAAGAAGCCCAAGGCGTCACAGACGGCGACAAAAAAGAAAGCGCGTTAGAGAAATACTGCGTGGACCTCAACGCCAAGTCGCGCAAAGGCGACGTCGATCCACTGATCGGCCGCGCCCATGAGGTTGAACGCTGTATTCAGGTGCTCTGCCGCCGCCGCAAGAACAACCCCCTTTTGGTGGGTGATCCTGGCGTTGGCAAAACCGCGATTGCGGAAGGGCTGGCCTATAAAATCGTCGCGGGTGAAACGCCCGATGTTTTGGCAAACACCGTCATCTATTCACTGGATATGGGCGCACTGCTTGCGGGCACACGCTACCGCGGTGATTTTGAGGAACGTCTCAAAGCGGTGATGACCGAGATGGAAGAACACGACGACGCGGTTCTTTTCATCGACGAAATTCATACAGTGATCGGCGCAGGTGCCACATCAGGCGGTGCGATGGATGCATCGAACCTGCTGAAACCTGCTTTGCAGGGTGGTAAATTGCGCTGCATGGGATCAACCACCTACAAGGAATTCCGCCAGCACTTTGAAAAGGACCGTGCCCTGTCGCGCAGGTTCCAGAAAATCGATGTGAACGAGCCGTCTGTCGAAGACGCGATCAAAATCCTCAAAGGTCTCAAGCCTTATTTTGAAGATCACCACGACATCAAATATACCGCTGATGCCATCAAAACCGCGGTGGAGCTGTCGTCGCGCTATATCAATGACCGCAAATTGCCCGACAAGGCGATTGACGTGATTGATGAAGCCGGTGCGGCCCAACATCTGTTGGCCGAAAGCAAAAAGCGCAAAACCATCGGCGCCAAGGAGATTGAAGCCGTTGTTGCCAAGATTGCGCGTATTCCGCCCAAGAACGTCAGCAAAGACGACGCAGAGGTGCTTCGCGATCTGGAAACATCTCTCAAACGTGTTGTGTTCGGGCAAGACAACGCAATCACAGCTTTGTCGTCGGCGATCAAACTGGCCCGCGCTGGCCTGCGCGAACCCGAAAAACCCATCGGCAACTACCTGTTTGCAGGCCCAACTGGCGTCGGCAAAACCGAAGTGGCCAAACAACTTGCAGATACACTTGGCGTGGAAATGCTGCGCTTTGATATGTCAGAGTACATGGAGAAACACGCCGTCAGCCGTTTGATTGGTGCACCCCCCGGCTATGTCGGGTTTGACCAAGGCGGCATGCTGACAGACGGCGTGGATCAAAACCCCCATTGCGTGCTGCTGCTGGACGAGATCGAAAAAGCGCACCCCGATGTCTACAATATCCTGTTGCAGGTTATGGACCACGGCAAGCTGACCGATCACAATGGTCGCACCACGGACTTCCGCAATGTGATCTTGATCATGACCTCGAACGCAGGGGCCTCCGATCAGGCGCGTGCGCCAATGGGCTTCAACCGTGATCGTCGCGAAGGCGAAGACACCGCCGCAATCGAGCGCACGTTCACCCCTGAATTCCGCAACCGTCTGGACGCTGTGATCAGCTTTGCGCCGCTCAGCAAAGACGTCATCATGCAAGTGGTCGAAAAATTTGTGCTGCAACTTGAAGCGCAACTCATGGATCGCAACGTGACGATTGAACTGACGCCAGCCGCGGCAGAATGGCTTGGTGATCGCGGCTACGACGAAAAGATGGGCGCCCGTCCCCTTGGCCGCATCATTCAGGAACACCTCAAAAAACCATTGGCCGAAGAGCTGTTGTTCGGAAAACTTGCCAAGGGTGGGGTCGTCAAAGTCGGCGTCAAAAAAGGCGAATTGGATCTGCGCATGGAAGAACCAGGCAAGCCGCGGATCGGCTCCAAAAAGCCGCCACTTCTGACCGCGGACTAATGCGGCACCTGATACGATATTTAAAAGGGGCCGCGCTTGCGGCCCTTTTTGCTGGCACGGCCCATGCACGCGAGCCTTTGCTGAACCTGCCCCTTGATTGCACCTTGGGCGACACTTGCTACATCCAGCAATACGTTGATCGCGACCCAAGCGCGGGGGTCAGTGATTTCGCATGTGGCACCCTTAGCTATGACACCCACAAAGGCACAGATTTCGCCCTCCCGTCCTTGCAGGCGATGGACAACGGCGTGGATGTTCTGGCCGCAGCGCCCGGCACTGTCGTCGCATTCCGCGATGGCGTCCCCGACCAGATATACACGAGCGAGACTGCCGCGCAGGTGGACGGGATCGAATGCGGAAACGGCGTTGTGGTTGATCACGGCGCAGGCTGGCGCACGCAGTATTGCCACCTTAAAGAAGGGTCCGTGATCGTTGAAAACGGCCAACGCGTCGCCAAAGGCGCGGTGTTGGGTGAGGTCGGCCTGAGCGGACGCACGCAATTTCCACATCTGCATATTGTCGTGCGCCAAGGCGACCGCGTGGTTGACCCGTTCCACCCGGACCCAAGCGCAACCTGCTCGCTCACGCCTCAGGATACGATGTGGCAAACCCCCATTGAATACGTGCCAGCGGGCCTGATTGCTGCAGGGTTCAGCACCGCTGTACCCGACTACGACCGCGTTAAAGCAGGTGACGCTGCTGCCGCCACGCTGCGATCGTCCGATCCGGCGATTGTGCTTTGGGGCTATGCTTTCGGGGCGCGCCAAGGCGACGTTCTGAGCCTGACAATCACTGGCCCTGCAGGCGTGTTGATTGAGCACAAGGCACTGATCAAACGCGATCAGGCCCAATTGATGCGTGCAGCTGGCAAACCGCTGCGCGGTGTCGGATGGCCAAAAGGGCGCTATAAGGGCACGGCCAGCCTGACACGACAGGGCGATATCCTTGATACGATGGAAACAACAATCGAGGTCGAGTAGCTATTTTTCCGTCAGCTTCAGCTCGATGCGCCTGTTTTGCGCACGGGCCTGCGGGGTGTTCGCGGTGTTAACCGGTTGATATTGCCCAAAACCATTGGCCGCCAGACGATCAGGCGGGATCCCTAGGAAATTCACCATATACCGCACAACCGACAAGGCACGCGCCTGACTAAGCTCCCAATTATCGGCAAACGCGCCCTGCCCTGACAGCGGGACATTATCGGTATGCCCGTCCACGCGGATGACCCAATCAATGCCTTGCGGAATGTCATCGGCAATCGCGCGCAGGATTGCAGCAACCTTGGCGATTTCACCGCGACCAGCCTCTGACAAATCGGCCTGACCTGCGGCAAACAAGACCTCTGACGAAAAGACAAAACGGTCCCCTTCAATCCGTATGCCGTCTTGCCCGTCCAAAAGGCTGCGCAACTGGCCAAAGAATTCCGACCTATAGCGCTCAAGATCCTGCGCCTGCGCCTCAAGCCGCTTGCGTTCGGCCTCCTCCAGCTGGCGGCGGCGCCGTTCTTCAGCCGCCGCGCGGGCAAGTGCTGCATTCAGATCAGCCCCCAAAGTCTGGATTTGGATATCAGCCGCGCGGTCTGCTTCGGCCGCGGCATCCAACACGCCTTGCAAAGAGGCCAGTTGCGCGCGCAAGGCCGCAATTTGTTCATTCAGCACTGTCAGCTTGCGCTGGTCGTCGGCCGATTGCGCCTCCAACGCTGCCAATTCTGTATTGGCCTGCGCCAACAAAGCGGCCCGTTCTTGCGCCGCGCTTAACTGGTCTTGCGCGGTCTGCTCGGCGGCCAGTCGCGCCGCAAGGGCGGCTGTCAGTTGCGACCTTATCTCGTCTTGGGTCAAGGCGGCTTGCGCGGTTTGTTCGGCCAATGCTGCGTTGCTTGCATCCAAATCCAGCAAGGCCTGCGCCAGCCGCGCATTCAAATCCTCGCGCTCTTGGCGCGTGGCGGCCAGTAGGGTCAATGTGTCCTCGGCCTCTTGCCGCTTGGCTTCCAGCGACAGCGTCGCAGCCGTCAGTTCATCTTGCGCCTCTGCCAGCCGCGCACGCAAAGCAGCGGCGGCTTGCGCTTCGCTCAAACGCTGCGCCTCTGCCGCGGTGAGCGCTTCAGCCGTATCGGCTTTCTCGGCTTCCAAATCGGCGATCAATGCCTCAAGCGCCTCACGCCGTGCGGCGGCCAAACGGGCTGCCTCGGTTTGCGCATCAATCTCGCTGCGCGCCGCAGCCAGCGCCAGATCCAACGCCTCTTTTTGCGAAAGCACCTCGGCGCCTTCGGCCTCAAGCGTTGCGATGCGGGCTTGCGCGCTCGCCCGTTCCGCCAACAGGCTGGCGACCTGTGTTTCAAAATCTTCGATTGTGGCGCTTTGGGTCTGCAGCGTGGCGCGCAGCGTGCCAAGCTCAACCTCCATCGCGTCGCGCTGCGAGGTCGCAAGCCCCAAGGCTTGGCTGAGCGCGCTGACCTCGGCGCCCAATTCATTCAGCTCGTCGGCTTGTCCCGTGATCGTTTCGCGCAGCACCCCCTGAATCACCATGAAGATGGTCAGCACAAACATCAGCACCAGCAAAAGCGCGGTCATGGCATCCACGAACCCCGGCCAGATTGCGGTTTGAAACCCGCCCCGTCGCCGCGCCAGCGCCATGCCCTACCCCTTTTTGCCAGAGGATAATGCCGCCTGCAGGGTCTGGATCAGGCGGTCAAGATCACTGCGCAAATCTGCAGTCGTCTCTTGGCGTCCTGCGCTGATCTCCTCCATGAGTTGCAAAAGCTGCACATCAATAGACCGCAGGCGCATCCGCATCTCGCTGTCCACCTCACCGCCCTGCCCCGATGACAGGCGTGCGGCAATCGCCTCCTGCCCCTCGGCCACCCGCAGCAGGCTTTGTTCCAGCCCTTCATTGGCGCCAAGACTGTTGCTTTCCATCTTGCGCACCAAACCATCCATCGACCCTGCAAGCGCGCCAATCTGTTCGTCCATCGCGCTGCGCTTGGCATCCGATTGCGCCACCAACATGCGCAGGCTTTCCATCTGGTCGGACATATGTTCCAGCACGCCTGCCATAAAGTTCTGTTCGGCCCCGCTATCGCCATCGGCCGCAGCAAAGCTCAGACGTGTGATCGACGACAGCCATTCTTCCAATTCGCGGTAAAAGCGGTTCTGCCCATGCCCTGCAAACAGCTCAAGCAGGCCAACCACCAGCGACCCCGCCAATCCCAAAAGAGACGAGGCAAAGGCCACGCCCATGCCCGAAAGTTGTGCATCGAGCCCCGTCATCAAACGCGAAAACATATCCACGCCGCCTTCCCCATCCGACGGTTGCAATGCACGGATCGTATCGACCAACGCAGGCACCGTGGTGGCAAGCCCGTAAAATGTGCCAAGCAACCCAAGGAAAATCAGTGTGTTGACGATATAGCGCGTGATTTCGCGCCCCTCTTCGATGCGGCTTTCCACCGAATCCAGGATCGACCGTGCCGAGGCCGTTGAAATACTGCTTTGCGCACGGCGTGATCCCAACAGGGCCGCCAAAGGTGCCATCAACAAAGGGGGCTTTATGCCTTCCGCGCCCAAGCGCCCCTTTGCAAACCCTTCGATCCAACGAACCGATCCGATGAGCTGGACCACCTGATAAAAGCACGCAATCACACCGATCACGAACACCACAAAGATAAACCCGTTCAGGTAAGGGTTGGCCAAAAACACGGGCAACACGCGCGGAAGCGCCAGATAGACACCCGCCCCCACAAGGGCCAAAGCCACCAGCATCAAGGTGATCTGGCGCACAGGTTGTGAAAAATACGGCTCGGCCTCGCGCTCACTCAAATCCATTCGGACCCATCCTGACGCTTTTTGTTGTCACTGCTGGCATGACCTTACCTGCCAAAACCGTGCAAAGAAAGCGTTAACCCGCCAATGCGCGGACACGCCCCGATAGCCAATCAAGGTCGGGATCATTGATCCCAAGGCTGTGCAAATGTGTGGCCGTATTCCACAAATACTCGGTATTCGGGCCGCGCCCGCCCACAGCCTTGGCAATGATCTGCGCCTGATCTTCAAGGCTTAGCCCCGCGCAATACTGCTCGTGATGGGGATCGATGATATAGGTCACAGCCTCAACGTCGCGGCCATCGGCCAGCGTCACAGGTTGCCAGGTTTCCAGATAGGCCGACGAAATCAACTCGCGCTCTCGCAAATAGGTCAACACCGCGTCGGCATCGCCGCCCGCGCGCAGACCAACCCCTTGACAGGCCGCGCCGTCTTGGGCGTCCAACGCCAGCACCAAACCAGGGTCATCTTGGGTGCCGCGATGATGGATGGACCGCATGCAGAACGAGCGCGCAAACCCATGCAACGTGCCGATCACCTGCTCGGCCACGTCAAAGCCCGGGTTCCACACAAGCGATCCGTATCCAAAAACCCAAAGCTCTTTTGTCATCTCGCTGGCCCTTCCATTCTGCGCCCTATAAATACGGGGCCAGCACAATATGCAATCAGGGCGGTGACGATGCGGTGGATTTTGGGAATAGTGACAACGCTGGCCGTGCTTTATGCAGGCTACTGGTTCATCGGCGCGGCCGCAACAGAACGCGCCGCAACCCAGTGGTTCAATGACCGCGCGCAAGACGGGTGGATCGCCGAAACAAGCGCTATTGAAACACGCGGCTTCCCGTCACGCTTTGACACCACGCTGACAGACATCGAACTGGCCGACCCCGAAACAGGATGGGTCTGGACCGCGCCGTTCTTTCAGGTTTTTGCCCTGTCCTATCGGCCCAATCACATCATTGCCGTCTGGCCGCCAGACCATAGCCTTGCATCACCCAACGCGCGGATCGCGCTGTCCAGCAATGATACACGGGCCTCAATGGTCTTTGAGGCTGGCCCCGACCTGACGCTGCAAACCGCAAATTTTGAGGTCGCGGCCCTTACACTTGCCCATTCGCAACTGGGGGAAACGACCATCGGGGAAGGCAGCATTGCCCTGCGCCAGACACCTGACATGGTCCTGTCCAATGACCTTTATGCACAACTCAAAACCGTTGCGCTGCCCCCTGCCCTGCGCGGCCTGCTGGATCCTGCAGGTTTGCTGCCCACCGCCATTGAAGGGATGACCATCGACAGCACCATCGGCTTCGATGCTCCTTGGGACCGCTTCGCAATCGAACGCGCCCGCCCACAACCCACATCCATTGACCTCAAACTGCTATCGGCCAGTTGGGGTCCCCTTGATCTACGGGCCGCTGGCACCTTGCAAGTCGACGAAAACGGCGTCCCCACGGGCGAGATTGGCATCAAGGCTCGCAACTGGCGTCAGATGCTTGACGTGGCCGAAAACGCGGGCCTTCTGCCGTCTGAAATCCTGCCAATGGTCGAACGCGGGCTCGAGGTTTTGTCAGGTCTTTCGGGCAACAGCCAAACCCTTGATGTGCCACTGAGCTTTCGCAACGGGCGCATGGCCATAGGTCCGCTGCCCATCGGCCCCGCACCGCGCATCATGTTGCGCTAGCGGCAGTAACTGCCAGAGCGATACTGCGCTGTATCAAAATGAAAATGATCTTTGTGAAAGCGGTCTGATTCAGGTCCAAGCACTGTGCCAAACGGACCGCAGGCCGCACGCCAAAGCGCACGCAGACGTTTGCCATCCTTGCTGTTCCAGCCGTTCAAAAGCGTGACCGTCTCGCCCGTGCGCAGGGTAAATCCCGAAATATCAATCGCGCGGCCTTTGCCGTGCTCACTGATCTTTGCCCCGGGCCTGTGATTGCGGGTGCGACACACGTAATGGGCCGCCACCTCAAGCTGCGCCAAACCACCGCGATCGGAAAATTCCGGGACCGCTGCGTCCGACACCCAACCGCGCAACGCCCGTGCAGTGTTGCAATCCACGGTGGCTGCTTGGCTCAGTTGCACGCCCGCAACGGCTGTGATGCGCACAGGGTTTTCGATACCACATTGGGCAATCCGTCCTTCGATCTTGGGCACGACAACCCCTTCAATCGCAGGGTCATTGCAAACCGTTGGCCCTGCCGCATTGCGCGCTTCGGGGCGTGGTGATCGCTCGATGTTGGCGCAGGCCTGCCCGACAAACAGAACAACCGAAAGGGCAGCAAGCGCGCGGATCATTTGCGCCCTGCCGTACGCCCAAAGTTCGGCGCATCCGTGTCTTGGCCCGCTTCGATGATGCCACGCCGAATGGCCCGCGTGCGGGTGAAATAGTCGTGCAGATGATCGCCGTCGCCTGTCCGAATGGCCCGTTGCAGGGCAAACAGCTCTTCGGTGAAACGCCCCAGAATTTCCAGGGTTGCTTCCTTGTTGGTCAAAAAGACATCGCGCCACATCGTCGGATCACTGGCCGCAATACGCGTAAAATCGCGAAACCCTGTGGCCGAATAGTTGATCACTTCGCTGTCGCTGACGCGTTGCAAATCATCGGCAACACCGACCATCGTATAGGCAATCAGGTGCGGCGCGTGACTGGTCACGGCCAGCACCAAATCATGGTGCTCCGCGTCCATTGTGTTGACCTTGCTGCCCATGCCCTCCCAAAGCGCGCGCAGCTTGGCAACCGCCGCCTCATCAGCGCCATCAGACGGCACGATAAGGCACCAACGACCATCAAACAGTTCCGCAAACCCCGATGTCGGCCCCGAATGTTCCGTGCCAGCCAGAGGGTGCGCTGGCACAAAATGCACGCCCTTGGGGATATGCGGACCGACCGCATCAATCACAGCCCGCTTGACCGAGCCGACATCCGTCACCGTTGCCCCCGCTTTCAAGTGCGGCGCAATCTGTTCTGCGACATCGCCCATCACCCCAACTGGCACGCAAAGCACGACCAGATCAGCGTCTGTAACCGCCTCTTCAATCGTGTTACAGACCCTATCGCACAGGCCAATGTCGCGTGCCGTCTGGCGCGTCTCAGCTGAGCGCGCAAAGCCATAGACCTCGCCCACCAAATCTGCACGCTTCATGCCCCAAAACATGGAAGATGCAATATGGCCCAGACCGATCAGGGCGACGCGTTCATAAATCATGACTGGCTCTCTTTGAATTGGCGCACCGCATGCACTACGCGCCGGCAGCTGGCCTCGTCGCCCACGGTGATCCGCAAACAGTTTGGCAAATTATAGCCGCCCACGCGGCGCACAAGAATACCTTCGCTTTTCAGGTGATCATCGCAGGCATGTGCCTCGGCCTCTGACCCGAACCGCGCAAGGATGAAATTCGCGGTCGACGTGTCTGACGGCACGCCCAATTCCGCCAGCCCTTCGGCCAACCACGCCCGCCATTTGGTGTTCTCCGCGCGGCAGCGTTCTGCGTAGTCCAGATCGCGCACCGCGGCCTCAGCCGCGGCCAGCGCAGGCGTCGACAGGTTGAACGGCCCGCGCACACGGTTCAGCACATCAATCACCGCCTGCGGCGCATACCCCCACCCGACACGCAGCCCGCCAAGGCCATACATCTTTGAAAACGTGCGTGTCATCACGACATTCTGCCGTTTGTGCACCAGCGCAGCACCGCCATCATAGCCTTCGACATATTCCGCATAGGCCCCGTCCAGCACCAAAAGACATGAAGGCGGGATGCCATCGGCCAACCGTTTGATCTGCGCGTTCGAGATCATTGTGCCCGTGGGATTGTTGGGGTTGGCAATAAACACCAGCCGCGTCTTATCCGTGACCCCCGCAAGGATCGCATCTACATCTGTGGTGCGTTCGTGCTCTTTGACCTCAACAGGGGTGGCACCCGCAGCCAACGCGCTGATGCGGTACATCGCAAACCCGTGTTCGGTATGCAAAACCTCGGTGCCGGGGCCTGCATAGGCCTGACACAGGAAGGTGATAATCTCGTCACTGCCCACACCGCAGATGATCTGCGCAGGGTTCAGACCGTGGACCTCGCCTATCGCCTCACGCAATGCGCGGTGATCGGTGGGGGGATAACGGTGAAGCTGACCTGCCTCGCGCTTGAACGCTTCTTGCGCCGATACGGGCGGGCCAAAGGGGTTCTCGTTCGACGACAGTTTGACGATATTTGACACGCCCTCCACATGGCTGGCCCCGCCCTGATATAGCGCGATGTCCATAATGCCCGGTTGTGGTGTCAGCTTTGTCATAACAGAGGCCTCTAAAAGCGGTTCATCCCTGTCTAGCCAAGCGTCCCGCCGCTGACCAGAGGGACAAACCAAAAAGGCCGCCCCCGATGGAGCGGCCTTTGAAAATCGTGACAGATACGACGCTTAGTTCTGTGCGTAGTATTCGATAACGAGGTTTGGTTCCATTTGCACAGGGTAAGGCACATCGCCCAGACCCGGGGTGCGCACAAACGTCGCTTTCATTTTCGAGTGGTCGGCATCGATGTAGTCAGGCACATCACGCTCAGGCAGTTGTGTCGCTTCGATCAAAGCCGCCATTTGCTTGGAACGGTCGCGCACTTCGATCACGTCACCTTCTTTAACACGGTAGGACGGGATGTTGACCTTCTGGCCATTCACACGCACGTGGCCGTGGTTCACGAACTGGCGTGCTGCAAAAACAGTCGCAACAAACTTGGCGCGGTAAACAACGGCGTCCAGACGACGTTCCAGCAGACCAATCAGGTTTTCGCCTGTGTCACCTTTAACACGGGCCGCTTCCACGTAGATGCGTTTGAACTGCTTTTCAGTCAGATCGCCGTAGTAGCCTTTCAGCTTCTGCTTGGCACGCAACTGCAGACCGAAGTCCGACAATTTGCCCTTGCGGCGCTGACCGTGCTGGCCGGGGCCATATTCGCGGCGATTGACGGGTGATTTTGGACGACCCCAGATGTTTTCACCCATGCGGCGGTCGATTTTGTATTTGGCAGACGTGCGTTTGGTCACGGCTGATCTCCTTTTGTAAGTGTCAAAAGGGCGTTGTCCTTTGGGCGAACCCCGACAGGCATCCCCTTGCGGGGGCCACCAACACCAATGAAGCCGCGCTTATACGTGGGATTCCCGTGCTGTCAACAGACCTTAGCCAAAGCTGCGGCGTGCCACCTGCTCGCGGCTGTCATGTGCCAGAATAGCCACGTCTGATCGCGACAGGCTGCGCCGTGCAAAGGCCCCGTAGCTATCAGGCGTGTCGCGTAAATGCGGAAAGCGTTCGAACAAAGCGTCGCGCTGGTCCTCGGCCACCATATCAAGCGATGTGTTAGAGGGATGAAAGCTCTCGGTCTCGATCCCATTGGCCCACAGCACCTGGTGCTGTTCCAGCATCAGATGGATGTATGTGACCTCGCGCACCGCATGATCGGTGATGATCGTGCGCCCGTTGGTCAGCTCTTTGGCCGCCACCAGAACTTCGGTTTCATTGAACAATCGCTTGGCAGTTTGGCCGCGCAGCACAATCTGATGTTCGGGCGAGACCAGCAAATCCGCGTCAGGGACATCCTCGGCCAGCGCATTGGCCTTGATCCGAACAGGGCGCAGATGCGGCATGGCAAACAGACGCGCGCCCGTCATGCGCCGATGGCCGCGCCAGACGATCGGCTGTGGTCCGTTGTCCTTGGTCAGGATGCGGTCGCCCTCGGTCAGCAATTCGACAGGCACTTCGCCCACTTCGGTCTCGATCAACGTGCCGGGGGTAAAACAGATCACACCGCCCGTATCATCGCCCGTGCGGTGCACAGGATTTGGCGACAGATTGCTTGTGACAACCCACAGGTCCAGATCGCGCGGCGGCAATTCATTCACAAACATCAAAAGCGGCGGCTTGCCCGCACCCACATGGATCATGCTGGCCAAAAACCGTTGCGACCCGTCGGTCAGGGTGAATGTGCTGGTCAACGCCCCCAGATCGTCGACATCGCCGCGATCATGATCTGCCGCAATCGGCGCCAGTGCCGCGCCAACCAGCCGTTGCACCATGCGTGCAGCACGGCGGTGTAAATCCGCTTGCCCCTCGGACTGCTCCAAAAGCAAAATGTCGTTCGGCCCGTCCACGCGCACAGCTTCTCCGTGCCATGCCCAAGATGCGCCTGCATTTAAATTGGCCACCGGTGCGTCCGGCAGTCCATCTACTTCTGTTTGCGTCCATGAGATGACAAACGCGCCTCGAAAGCCCGTTATCATTGCTCTAAACTCTGCCTCAGTCTTTTTTTATTAACTATTTGTTAACCGAAACAACGGCTTGTGGGAAGAGTTTAATGTCGCCAAAAATCCAGCTGTGATCAAAAACTCACGCTGAGGTTGACAGAGCCCAAAACCTGCCCCTCGCTCTGACCTTCAAATTCCTCGCTCAGATAGGTCAGTCCGAAATACGCCCCCATCCGTTTGCCCTGCCAATCCACGCCCACACGCGCGCGGCTGCGCTGGTCTTTCACCTCGGGGCCCGTGCCATCGGTGAAAAACGCGCTGTCATTCACAAAGGCCGTATCCGCCCCCATGATCAGCGAAAAGCCTGCTGTCTGCGTTGGCGTGCCTAAAATAAGCGTGCCCGTCACCGCGTCACGCACCAAAAGCTGCTGGCGCACATCCGCACCCATGACAAAATCCACACCCACACGGGCCAGATCCTCGATCCCGTACATCACTTCGCCAAACGGACGCACCAGCGCGGTTTGGCCAACAGGCACCGACCGCGCAATATCAAAGGTCAGTGTCGGATGGATCGCATTTGGAATTTGATTGTCCAAAACCGCATCAATCGGCTGCGGCTGACCAATCAGCTTGTGAAACCACTTTTGCAAATCGCCCGCACCTGTCTGCTCGCCCGTAAACAGCAGATCAACGCCGGTGCTGATCTCATATCCCCTGCGCGCAAAATGCGTATGCGCGCCCAGACCGCGCACCCCTGAATACCGTCGGTCGGCGGGGTCCAGCGCCCCGATATCACGCGGCGCAATAATCTCCGAACGGTAGCGGTATTCGACAATATCGCCAAAGGCCAAAGGCCGCGCACCCGTCCAATCCGATCGCGCACGCACCTGCCCCCACTGATAGCTGCTGGTGCGCCAACGGTCGTCCCCATCGCCAAAGGCGTCATTGTTGAACAATCGCGCCGAACCGATCTTGCCCCGATCCTGCGCCACCGATGGCGCCCCAAGTCCCGCCAAAAGCAAAACCACCGAACAAATCGTCAGACAGGCAAAAAAGCGCATAGCAACCTCAAATCAAAGTTGCCCCTACTTGCCAAAGCGCAGACTCCCTGACCAGCGTTTTCTACAACTTGGGTAAATGAAGAATGGTTCGCTGCCGCTGTAGCACGCTTTGCGGGACAATGCTGCCCGAGGCCTTTGCCGATCCAGCGGATCGGTTGGGGGCCGTTGTCACACGTGCTGACCAGATCACCGACGCGCAAATGATCGATCAGCCTTTGCCCCCTTGGGGTCTGGATGAAGGTTCCGCTTGTGAAACACGGAATACCGACGGCGTTCAAGGACGCAGCACTGCTGAACTGCGCCACAGAAGTGCCTTGCAGCACAATGGATTCGCCATTTGGAAATGTCAGCTTGGCGTTTCCAGCCCCATCGTCCGTCACGGTGACATCATTGACGTTGACAGGCTGGCCGCTGATATCACTGTTGGTGAAGGTGACACTGTCTGTGCCTTCGACGCGGACAAGTTCGCGCCCCGCCCCCGTATCTGCGGCGTTGCCCGCTCGGGTCATGACGGTATCTGTGATGGTCAGATCACCTTTCGACCATACGCCGCGCATCAATTCGCCAGCCTGATTTTTGGACACCGCAACAATCATTCCATCGAGTGAAAGCCCCGATCCATCCCTGGCGTCGATCAGATTGTCGTTGCCACCCGACCCTGCCGATCTGGTTTCGATCGAAAACCCCTCAAGGCTGAGGTCCGAGCCGTTCACATCGACAAGCCCGCGCAAAACAACATCAGCCGCCCCGCCGGGTGCTGCGGGATCACCCGTGATCGTCAGGTTATCTTGGGTGATCGCAACATTTTCATCGTATGTTCCCGCCTGCAAGACAATGGTGTCCCCATCACCCGCAGCGGCAAGCGCGGCCGAGAGAGTCTCATAGGTTTCGCCTGCACCAACGGTGAGTACTGCCATGCGGTAGGTCCATCTTTGAAGCGTTCATTGCGCGCCAAAGGGGACTATCTGCATCGTCTTAAGATTGCGTAAAACGCGCCGCCGCATCAGTCGCTTTGGGCCCAAACCCGCCATTTTCTGCATCGGCGCACAACACAGCGCCCGTGACCCCGCCCCTATTGCGCAAGCTTTTGATCAAAACCGTGCAACACCCACCGTTCTGCCCGTTAACCACAGGTGTTGCGTAAATCGCAAATGGCCGAACGTCTGACGCATTGCCATACCCCCAGCAGACGCCAAGCCATACATGTCGTTTTTGGACCATTTTGCAAAGGTTAACGCGGTTTAGCGGACCCCGATATCGGCCAGCGCGGCGCTCAGTTCGGGCGGCAGGCTGGCTTCATTTGCGCGGGCTTCGGACAGGTCTGCGGGGCTGTCCTCCACAGGCAGATAGCGCCATCCCTGAAAGGGGCGTTTGAGCGCTGTTTCGGTGCGGATCAGCTTGGGGTCCAGCACAATCGCGCATCGCCTGATACCGTCCGCACTGATATATTCGTCAAGCCTTAGAATGGTTTGACGGCACTGGATGACCCCTTTGATGACCCAATAGATCGACCCGCCGTTCAGGATTTCCGCTTCGCGTTTGGGCCACATCCGCGTTACATGACGCGGGTTTCCTGCGGGGTCTTGCGCACGTTTCGTCGCCTGCCACGCCGCCAGCCCTTCGACATTTTCGGTGCCAACGGACAGCTTGATCAGGTTTACGGTTTTATCCACAGCTTATCCCCCTGCTTGCCCACGGCTTTCTCCCCTGCGAATCCATCACACCCCAAGATATAGTGTGAAATTCACTGGAAACGAATGGGCCATCAAGCTATTGTGTGTATCTGCCAAACAAAGGAACACGTGTCATGAGCCATTTCACTGCACCGATTGCTGAACAAATCTGGGACATGAAGTACCGCTTTAAAGAAGCCGATGGCACACCGATCGACCAGACAGTCGAAGACACGTGGCGCCGCATCGCGCGCTCTTTGGCGTCGGTCGAAAAGGATCCTGCAAAGTGGGAAGGCGTGTTTTACGACGCGCTGTCGGATTTCAAATATCTTCCCGCAGGCCGCATCACAGCCGGCGCGGGCACCGAACGGTCGGTCACACTGTTCAACTGCTTTGTGATGGGAACGATCCCCGACAGTATGGGCGGTATCTTTGATATGCTCAAGGAAGCGGCGCTGACCATGCAGCAAGGTGGCGGGATCGGATACGATTTTTCGACCATCCGGCCAAAGGGCGCGGGCGTCAAAGGCGTGGCCGCAGATGCCTCTGGCCCGTTGTCGTTTATGGATGTTTGGGACGCGATGTGCCGCACCATCATGTCTGCCGGCTCCCGCCGCGGCGCCATGATGGCCACGATGCGATGTGATCATCCCGACATCGAGGACTTCATCACAGCCAAGTCCGACGCCGCGCGGTTGCGCATGTTCAATGTATCCGTGTTGATCACCGATCCTTTCATGGAAGCCGTAAAAGCCGACACCACATGGGACCTCATATTCGACGGAACAACTTACAAAACCGTTAAGGCCCGCGATCTGTGGGACCAGATCATGCAGTCGACCTATGACTATGCCGAACCCGGTGTGATTTTCATCGACCGCATCAATGCAGCGAACAACCTGCAATATTGCGAAACGATTGCGGCGACCAACCCGTGTGGCGAACAACCCCTGCCCCCCTATGGCGCCTGTTTGCTTGGCTCGATCAACATGGCCAAGCTGGTAGAGAATGCCTTTGAGGATGGTGCAAAACTGGACAACGACAAGCTGACCGATCTGGTCGCTGTCGCGGTGCGGATGATGGACAATGTGGTAGATGCCAGCCGCTTCCCGTTGGAGGCGCAAGCGCAAGAGGCCCAAGCCAAACGTCGCATTGGTCTGGGTGTGACGGGACTGGCCGATGCGCTTTTGATGGTTGGGCTGCGCTATGGCTCAGAGGAGGCGGCAGCCAAAACCGACGAATGGATGCATGCGATTGCGCGCGCCTCATATCTGGCCTCGGTTGATCTGGCCAAGGAAAAGGGCGCGTTCCCTCTGTTTGACGCGGACAAATACCTGGCCAGCGGCGCAATGGAGCCGATGGACAAAGACGTCAAAGACGCGATCCGCACGCATGGCATCCGCAACGCATTGCTGACCTCAATCGCGCCAACAGGCACGATCAGCCTTTATGCGGGCAATGTCAGTTCGGGGATCGAACCTGTGTTTGCCTATGCCTACACCCGCAAGGTCTTGCAAAAAGACGGCAGCCGCACCGAAGAAGAAGTGGTCGACTATGCCGTGCAGATGTGGCGTGAAAAGTTCGGCGACAAAGACTTGCCTGACCATTTTGTCAACGCGCAAACCCTTGCCCCGCTGGATCACGTCCGCATGCAGGCGGCGGCGCAAAAGTGGATCGACAGCAGCATTTCCAAAACGATCAACTGCCCCGAAGACATCAGCTTTAGCGACTTCAAGGACGTCTATATGGAGGCGTGGGACACGGGCTGCAAAGGCTGCACAACATACCGCCCCAATGATGTGACAGGATCGGTGCTGAGTGTGTCGGAGACCACCGAGAGCGTGCCAGAAGCCGAGACAGGCGCGGATGTCGTTTACTTGTCCGAGCCATTGGACCGCCCGCAGGAATTGGAGGGCGCGACCTACAAGCTCAAGTGGCCAGACAGCGAGCACGCCATCTACATCACGATCAACGACATCATGGTCGGCCCGCAGCGCCGCCCGTTTGAAGTGTTCATCAACTCCAAGAATATGGAACACTTTGCGTGGACCGTCGCCCTGACGCGTATGATCAGTGCTGTGTTCCGCCGTGGCGGGGACATCACCTTTGTGGTCGAAGAGCTGAAGGCCGTGTTTGACCCGCGCGGTGGCGCGTGGATGCAGGGCAAATATGTGCCCTCCATTCTGGCCGCGATTGGTGGCGTGATCGAAAAGCACTTGATCGCCATTGGCATGATCGAAGCCGAAGGCATGGGGCTGAAAAGTGATCCGCAAGCCCAAGTGGTCAACCTGATCGAAGGACGCGGAAAAGCCTGCCCAAGTTGTGGGCAGTATGACATGCAGATGCGTGAAGGATGTATGACCTGCGCATCATGCGGTCACTCGAAATGCGGCTAACCCTTTGGGGTTAGTCGATTTTCAGTTGTTCTTTGAGCTTTTGAAGGGTCGCGCGGCCTTCGGCTGAACAGGGCGCGGTCAGCGATTTGAAAAGCGTTGCTTGCGATCGGTGAACAGGCGCGCCTGACAGGATTTTGAGGTGATTGGCGCGCAGGGTTTCCCCTGTCGAAGTGATGTCTGCCACCGCCTCAGCCGTTTCATTTTTCACCGTGCCTTCTGTGGCCCCCTGACTATCAACAAGTTGATAATCCGCCACGCCTGCCTCGCGAAGATGGTCTCGAACGAGCCGGTGGTATTTGGTTGCAATGCGCAACCGATGACCGTGGGTTAAGCGAAATTGTGCAGCCGCTGCATCAAGGTCATCCAGTGTCTCAACATCAATCCATGCCTGCGGCACGGCGATAATCAGATCGGCAAAACCAAACCCCATCTGCGCCAGTTCGGCCACACGCATGTCCCAATTTGCCAGCTTTTCGCGCACGAGATCGCTGCCTGTAACGCCCAGATTGATGCGGCCTGCCGCAAGTTCGCGGGGAATTTCGCCCGCTGACAGCAAAACAAGCTCAACCCCCTCGATCCCCTCGACACGGCCCGCATATTCACGCTCTGCCCCAGAACGCGACAGCGTTACGCCACGCGCGCCGAACCAGTCAAAGGTCTTGTCCATCAAGCGCCCTTTGGAGGGAATACCAAGTTTGATCATGCTTCGGCCTCCAGATCGGCCAAAAGGCCTGGGCGAATAACCCCGCCGACAGCAGGGATAGCGCGTCCTGTTTCACCAATGCGGCCCAACTCTTCGGTCAGTGCGTCATACCGACCGCCCGATGCCACCGCTGGCCAGTCAGGATGGGACGCTGCCGAAAAGCCAAAAACGAACCCATCATAATACTCCATCGAGGTGCGACCGAAGCTGGCCTCAAACGGCAGATGTGCAGGATCAATCCCTGCTTGCGCCAGTGCATCCAGGCGCGCTTCGAACCGTGCAACAGCATCAGACAGGGCTGGCATATCAACAGCAAGGTCCTGAAGCTGGCTGAGTGCGTTGCTGGTCGTTTCCCGAAGCGACAAAAGCGTATTGAGAAGGGTCACTTCACCCGCGCTGATTGGCGGGGTATCCAACTCGCGGCGCAGCCGATCAAGCCGTTCCGTTATTTCCGCAGCTGTTCGTTTGCCGATGATGGGGGCGGCGCCATCAAAAGGGTTTTCTTGTGCCAACAAAGATGCGCGGGCGTCTGTGACAACCGTGTTTTTGGCGAAACGGTCCAGCAAAGCGCGAAATTTGCGCGGCCGCCAGATATGGCGCAGCAATGCTGATTTGCGTGCATCACTGGTCTGCAACCCTTTGACCGCCGCCGTAAGCAGGCCGATATCGCCTGTGACGGGGGTAAGGTCGTAAGGCTCCAAAAGACCAGAGAACAGCGCATAGACTTCTGCATCCGCTGCTGCGGCATCCCGGTCAAATGCCTCATAGCCCACCTGCATATACTCGTTTGCGCGGGCATCATCGTCTTCTTGGCGGCGAAAAACTTCGCCCATGTAACAATAGCGGGCAGGCTCTGCCCCCCCATCCATATGCATCTGGACCACCGGAACGGTGAAATCGGGCCGTAACATCTGCTCGCCGCGCAAAGGATCAGAGGTGGTGTAGGCGCGCGCGCGGATGTCTTCGCCGTAAAGATCCAGCAGCGTGCCGGCGGGTTGCAAGATCGCGGTTTCCACACGCGATGCACCCCGCGCCTCAAACGCCTGAAAAAGCGACGCGGCCAGCGCCTTGGATGCCGCAGCTGCCGTCATGATTGGTATTGTGCGATGATTTCGGCCACTTTGCTGACCAGTTGATCGCGGGGAATTTCGAATTGCTGCGGACGATCGCGCCATTCATCCAGTGTGGCATCTTCAGCAATTTTCGCACCGAGGATCAGGTCTTTGATCTGCACAATGCCTTTGTCCGCCTCGTCTGACCCTTGGATCACGGCGACCGGGCTTTTGCGCTTATCGGCGTATTTCAACTGATTGCCGAAATTCTTGGGGTTGCCCAGATAGAGTTCCGCGCGGATGCCCGCCTGTCGTAGCTCGGTGACCATCGCCTGATAATCGGCCAGACGCGCACGGTCCATCACTGTCACAACCACAGGGCCTTGCGCCTGCGCGCCCCCGATGCGGCCCTTGGCGGTCAGAGCCGCAAGCAAACGGTCCACACCGATTGAGACGCCTACCGCAGGCACCTGTTGGCCCGTAAAGCGTTTGACCAGATCATCGTAGCGTCCGCCGCCTGCGACGGACCCAAACTGACGCGGACGGCCCTTTTCATCTTGGATCTCGAATGTGAGTTCCGCCTCGAAAACGGGGCCGGTGTAATAGCCGAGGCCACGGACGACAGCAGGATCAATCTCGATACGGTCAGGGCCATATCCGCCTGCGGTCAAAAGGCCTGCGATCTCTTCGAGTTCGTTCACACCTTCGCCACCAGTGGCGCTATCGCCCACCAATTCGCGCAATCGTGCAATTGTATCAGCCCCTGTGTCACGTTTGGCCTGCATGAAACCAATCACGACTTCCGCCTGATCCGCGCCAAGCCCCGCCCCTTTTGTAAAGTCGCCTGAGGCATCCTCGCGGCCTTCACCCAAAAGCGCGCGCACGCCTTCAATGCCCAGACGGTCAAGTTTATCAATCGCGCGCAGGACAATGCCGCGTTCGTCTGCCTTGTCGTCACCTGCAAGACCCGCGACTTCCATAACGCCGTTCAGCACTTTGCGGTTGTTGACGCGCACGATGTAGTCGCCGCGCGGGATGCCCACCGTCTCAAGCGTATCGGCAAGCAGTGCGCAAATCTCGGCATCAGCGGCCATGGAAGCGGTGCCAACCGTGTCCGCGTCGCACTGGTAAAACTGGCGGAAGCGCCCGGGCCCGGGCTTTTCGTTGCGCCACACAGGACCCATCGCATAGCGGCGGTACGGCGTGGGCAGATCGTTGCGGTGTTGCGCATAAACGCGGGCCAGCGGCGCCGTCAGATCATAGCGCAGCGCCAGCCACGCCGCATCATCGTCTTCCTGCCATGCAAATACGCCTTCGTTCGGGCGGTCCACATCGGGCAGGAATTTCCCCAAGGCCTCAACGGTTTCGACCGCCGAGCTTTCCAGCGCGTCAAATCCATAGCGATGATATACAGCCGCAATCTGTTCGAGCATGGTGGCACGTTCTGTCACCTCTGCGCCGAAATAATCGCGAAACCCTTTGGGCGGCAGCGCCTTGGGCTTGGGGGCTTTTTTGACTTTGGCCATGGGGCCACCTCCTGTCATCATCTGCGCGCCGTTTAACGTGGCACGGGCAAGGGGGCAACAGTGGCAATCGCCTGCAAAGCGGCTTATATGCGGCTCATGGAACAAGACATCACATCTTTAGAAGAAAAGATCGCCCATTTGACCCGCACCGTCGAAGAGCTTTCGGATATCGTGGCGCGCCAATCCAATGAAATTGATCTGCTGACACGCCGTGTTCAGATGTTGATGGAGCGTGAAGCGGGCCGCGAGTATGATCAGGGCGGAACGATCCCCCTTGCGGATCAAAAACCGCCGCATTGGTAGGGCATTAGCGACCCTTATAGGATTTTTCGATCACTTGGCCGTCGTGGATCAGAATGTCATTCCAACGCTGGTTTCCACCAAAACTACCGTAGGCTGTGATGAAAACCGTGGCCTGGCGGAATTTATCTTCGCGCCGTCCTTCACAGGGTTGGTTGCGGCCCACACGGCATTCTTGGGTTTTGAGGGCTTCATAGGCTTGATCTGTCTGTGAAAAAGGGATGGACTTGTTGACGGGCATATAGCGGATGCGCTCATGGCCTTCGGTAGTTCCGAATGTCGCCGTCGCCGCGGTGAACTGGCGCACACAGCCATCTTTGAAGCCGGTGATATAATGCGCGCGCAAGGATGTGCCCGACGGGTTGCTGTCAAACAGCCTGTAGCCGGTGCCGCGTGCGGGGAATTTGTCGACTTCTGTGCCAAGGCGGCGCTTGGGCGCATCACACACACGCGCAATTGCGCCGTATGGCACGGTCTCTCCGAATGCGATTTCGTTTGCGTCAGGGCCTGTTGGTTCATTGCGGCGCAATAGACCACCACGGCGAGACGGGTTGGCAGGACGTGTCGTTTGCGTAGGGGCCGCGGCGGCGGTTTGAGTGACCTGCGCATCGGCGGCGGGCGTCACATCTGCGGGCGACGCGGCCTGCGGACGTCGGAAGATGCCAAATAACGATGCCTGCGCCACAGGTGCGGCTTGCGTCACTCCGGCGGGGTCTGATTGCGCATCTGTTACAGCTTGCTCGGGCGTATCTTCTGGCGCAAGTGGCGGCTCTGTCTGGGCCAGTTCAGCCTGCGGAGTTTGTTCTTCCGTGTCACCTGTGTCCGCTACGACGGCTAGTGTATCTTGCTCGGCCACGGGTGCTTGGGGCGCGGTGGCGGGATCTGGCAGGCTGCGGTCGCGCAACCATCCAACAAGGGACCGCCGCGGCTTGGGCTCTGCATCCCCTTTGTTTGTTTGAATTTGCTGCGCAATATCATCCACGAGGGACGGCAGGGCGGCTTCGATATCCGCATCTGATGGCGGGGCAACAACGGCTGCAGGAGTGCCGCTCTCACTGGACGTCTGGACCTCAACGTCCGATAGCTTGGGCGCGTCTTCAAACGTCGGTCCACACGCGGCAAGTGACGCCAAGCAAATCAATAGGGGTAAACGGGTCATAAGGACGTCCTGCATTACGTTGAGACGTCCTTGCCATTCCACGCGCAGTATTTCAACTCTGCGCGCGGTATCTTGCGAAAAACTGCCTAGGTTTCTTCCACCAGAACCACCCCGGGCAGGCTTTTGATCGCGCCTTTTATTTGTGGTGTTACGGGGAAGTAATCCTTGAGTTCAACTTCCACCTCGCCAGGCAACCCTTCGGACATAAGACAGAAAATGATCGGTCCTTTGCCGCCTTGCGTGACCGTTTCACGGGCGTTGTTGAGGACGGTTGCAACCGTGCTGACGGCCTGCTGTTCTTCGATAAAGACCTTGAGCCCGACGCCCCCTGCATCGGCCACAATGCCATCAATGGGTGCCACGGACCGCGCCAGCAGTTTAAGCTGATCGCTCTCCATCGTCGCTTCGGCCGTGACAACAACCTTGCTGCCCGTCTCAAGATGATCACGGCATTTGTCCAGCGTGTCGCTGAACATCGTGACCTCATAGGCGCCTGTGGTATCGCTGAGCTGGACAAAGGCGAACCTGTTGCCACGCGCCGATTTCCGTTCCTGCCGCCCAGAAATACGGCCGGCAAGTTTGGCGATGAACGCGCCGCCTTGGGCTTTTTCCGTTACCTGATCAAGCGTCAGGATGCCTTTGCGTTTCAGCGGCACCATATAGTCTTCCAATGGATGGCCCGACAAATAAAAGCCGATGGCTTTGGCTTCCTCATCCAGCTTTTCTGCGGGAAGCCAATCTGACACAGGGCTCAGGCGCGGCTCGGGCAAATCATCACCGGCCTCGCCAAACAGGCTGACCTGATTGGAATTACGCTGGTCATGGATGGCGGCAGAATAGTTGACCAATGCATCCAAACTGTCAAAGACCTTGCGGCGGTTGGGGTCCAGCACATCAAAGGCCCCTGCCCGTGCAAGCATCTCAAGCGGTCGCTTGCCCACGCGCTTCAGATCCACGCGGCGCGCAAAGTCAAACAAGGTGGCAAAAGGTTTGTCGTTTCCGTCAACTTGCCGCCCTTCGACCAAAAGGCGCATCGCTTCGACGCCCACGTTTTTCAGACCACCAAGGCCATAGACCAAAGCGCCCTGCGCAACATCGAACGTCGCTTGTGAGCGGTTCACGCATGGCGGCACATAGGGCAGTTTGAGCCCCTTTTTCACCTCTTCAAAATACACGGCCAGCTTATCCGTCAGATGGATATCGCAGTTCATCACACCAGCCATAAATTCGACCGGGTGATTGGCCTTGAGCCATGCGGTTTGATAGCTGACCACGGCATAGGCCGCGGCGTGCGATTTGTTGAACCCATAGTTGGCGAACTTGTCCAAAAGGTTCCAAACCTCGATCGCCTTTTTCTCGTTCACACCGTTTTCAGCAGCACCTTTGAGGAATTTGGGGCGTTCTGCATCCATCGCCTCCTGAATCTTTTTACCCATCGCGCGACGCAACAGATCAGCGCCGCCAAGCGAATAGCCCGCCATTTCCTGCGCAATCTGCATAACCTGCTCTTGGTAAACAATGATGCCCTGCGTTTCGTCCAGAATATGGTCAATCGTGGGGTGCAGTTTCTCACGATCAGCGCGGCCGTTTTTTACGTCACAATATTGCGGGATGTTTTCCATCGGGCCTGGACGATATAGCGCCACAAGCGCCACGATATCTTCGATGCAGGTCGGTCGCATCCGTTTCAGGGCGTCCATCATGCCGCTGGATTCCACCTGAAACACCGCAACCGTTTTGGCCGCGGCATAAAGGTTGTAACTCGCCTCATCATCCAGTGGGATCGCGTTGATATCGTTTTCGGTGCCCTGTGCAGGATCATAAAGCTGCGTGCCGTCGGCCGCGATATGAAGGGGGCGGTTGCGAACAATCAAATCGACCGCATTTTGAATGACCGTCAGCGTTTTGAGACCCAGAAAGTCGAATTTGACCAGCCCGGCTTGTTCAACCCATTTCATGTTAAACTGGGTCGCTGGCATGTCAGAGCGCGGATCTTGATAGAGCGGGACAAGCGCATCCAGAGGACGATCCCCGATGACCACACCCGCGGCGTGCGTCGATGCATTGCGTAACAACCCTTCGACCTGCTGGCCGTAAGTCAGAAGACGGTCCACGACCTCTTCATTCTTGGCTTCTTCGCGCAAACGCTCTTCGGTGGCCAAGGCTTTTTCGATGCTGACGGGTTTTACCCCCTCAACAGGGATCATCTTGGACAGGCGATCCACTTGGCCGTAGGGCATCTGTAAGACGCGCCCGATATCACGCACCGCCGCTTTGGACAAAAGCGCGCCGAATGTAATGATCTGGCCTACTTTATCGCGGCCATATTTTTCCTGCACATAGCGAATGACCTCCTCGCGGCGGTCCATGCAAAAGTCGATATCGAAGTCGGGCATCGACACACGTTCGGGGTTCAAAAACCGTTCAAACAGCAAGCTGTAGCGCAGCGGATCAAGGTCGGTGATTGTCAGCGCATAGGCCACAAGGCTACCCGCCCCGGACCCCCGCCCCGGACCAACGGGAATATCGTGGTCCTTGGCCCATTTGATAAAATCGGCAACGATCAGAAAATAGCCCGGAAAGCCCATGCCCTCGATGATATCCAACTCAAAATCGAGCCGCTTTTGATACTCTTCAACCGAGGCGGCATGGGGGATGACCTTCAGGCGCTCCTGCAGCCCTTCATTTGCCTGTCGGCGCAATTCCTGCACCTCATCATCCGCAAACCTTGGTAGGATCGGATCGCGCTTGTAAGCCTTGAAGGCGCAGCGTTTCGCAATCTCGATGGTGTTTTCCAAAGCCTCGGGCAGGTCGGCAAACAGGGTCGCCATTTCTGCGGGCGTTTTGAAGTAGTGTTCGGGCGTCAAGCGGCGGCGCGGGGCTTGTTGATCCACATAGGCGCCATCCGCAATGCACAGCAAAGCGTCGTGGGCTTCATACATTTTGGTTTTAGGAAAGTAGCAATCATTGGTCGCCACAAGCGGTAAATCCATCGCGTAAGCCATCTCAACATGGCCGCGTTCTGACTGTTGTTCAGGCTCGGGCAGTCCACCATCGGTGGGGTGGCGTTGCAACTCAACATAAAGGCGGCCCGGAAAAGCGGTGGCCAGTCGCTGCATCAGGGCCTCGGCCTTGGGGCGTTGCCCGCCGCGCAGCAAACGCCCGATAGGACCATCTGGTCCGCCCGTGAGACAGATGAGCCCCTCGCAATGTCCATCCAATTCGTCCAGTTTGACCTGCGGCACCTCCTCTGGGTGGGCAAGATAAAGAAAGCTGTTGAGCTTCATCAGATTTTCGTAGCCAGCCTCGTTCTGGGCCAGCAGGACGATTGGTGCAGGGGCGCGTGGCTTTTCACCGATGGGGGCGGGATCGTATTCCAGATCCACTTGGCAACCGATAATGGGTTGAACACCCGCTTTGGCCGCACCTTCCGAAAACTCCAACGCACAGAACATATTGTTTGTATCGGTGACAGCGACTGCAGGCATGCCCGCATCGGCGGCAAGTGCGGGCAGTTTTTTGACAGGGATCGCGCCTTCCAACAAAGAATATTCGGTGTGGGTGCGAAGGTGAATGAATCGGGGTTGGCTGCTCATGGTGACACATTAGGCGGCTCTTGCAGGACAGAAAAGCGCCTATTGCTAAGCCGCTTGACTAACTGAGTTGACGCGTCTGTTCTGACCCGTCATGGCACCCGATATGAGTGATGCATATTCCAAATATTTCGGCGCCCTTTCCGATCCGACCCGCCGCGCGATTGTTGAAACTTTGGCACGTGGTGGGCGTTCGGTCAGCGCATTGGCCGAACCGCATGACATGGCGCTGCCGACCTTTCTGCGCCATCTTCAAGTGCTGGAAAAGGCAGGGCTTGTGCGCACAGTCAAAAAGGGGCGCGTGCGCATTTGCACGCTGGAAGTTGCTGGCATAATGGACATGCAAGGCTGGTTGGCCTGGCAGCGCGAAATTTGGGAAAACCGCGACAGCTAGGCCTGCCCGTTGGAACAGGCTTGATTTTCTCAACGCGGTGGGTTTTGCTGACCGACGACCCTTCTACGCCGCATCGAAGGGGGCCCATGCGCGAAAACGGCCCAGTGGTACCGCGGCAGGTATGATCCATGAAAACCACGTTTCTTCTAAACGGAGAACGCATCACGGTGGACACCGCTCCGACGGTGACCCTTCTTGATTGGCTGCGTGAAGAGCGCGGTCTGACAGGCACCAAGGAAGGCTGCAACGAAGGCGATTGCGGGGCGTGCTCTGTGATGGTGACAAGCCAGGACGGCGCACGGGCCCTGAATGCCTGCATCCTGTTTATGCCTCAGGTGCACGGAAAAGCGGTTCGCACCATCGAAGGCATCGCGGCCCCCGACGGCACATTGCACCCCGTTCAAGACGCAATGATCATGCACCATGGGTCGCAATGCGGGTTCTGCACGCCCGGATTTGTCGTCAGCATGGCAACTGCGCATGTAAACGGACGCCGCGACCACGATGACCAGATCGCAGGCAACCTGTGCCGGTGTACAGGATATGCCCCGATCATTCGGGCCGCCCAAGCCGCACAGGAGGCACCTGTGCCTACGCATCTGACCGAAACACCACCGGCGGTCGAAGCGGTTGCATCGAGTGATCATGTGGCCTTTCCGGCAAGTTGTGATGAATTGGCCACTTGGTATCTTGATCATCCTTCCGCCACCTTGATCGCCGGGGCAACCGACGTGGGGCTTTGGGTTACCAAGCACCTGCGCGATCTGGATGGGGTCGCTTTTTTGGGGCAATGTCACGAGCTGAAAGCAATCCACGACGATGGCGGAATGCTGCGGTTCGGGGCGATGGCCACAATTACAGACGTCCTCGAAACGGTGACGCCTTTTGCGCCGTCTTTTGCCGAGATGCTGCGCCGCTACGGGTCTGTTCAGGTCCGCAACGCCGCTACCATCGGTGGAAACATCGCCAACGGCTCGCCAATCGGGGACAGCCCCCCTGCGTTGATCGCGGCAGGCGCGCAGCTTGTTTTGCGCAAAGGGACCATACAGCGCGAACTTTTGCTGGAAGATTTCTATATCGAATACGGCAAACAAGACCGCGCAGCAGGTGAATTTGTAGAGGCCATTGAAGTTCCCAAAGACGCCCTTGCACGGACACAGGTCTACAAAATCAGCAAAAGGTTCGATCAGGATATTTCGGCAGTTTGCGGCGCATTTGACCTTGAAGCGAACCGCATTGCATTTGGCGGCATGGCGGGCACGCCAAAGCGCGCGCCCAAAACCGAAGAAGCCCTTGCCCGCGGCGAGACAGACCGTGCGGTTGCAGCGCTTGCACAGGATTTTGCACCTTTGTCAGATATGCGGGCGTCTGCGGCTTATCGGCTGCAAGCTGCACAGGGGCTATTGCGACGTGCGCTGTCCGGTGATCATTCGACCGTTTTGGAGGTGCGCGCATGAGTGTTGCAAAACCCCTGCCCCATGATGCCGCCCTTTTGCACGTCACGGGCGCTGCGCGCTATGTCGACGATATCCCCCTGCCGGTCGGTGCCCTGCATCTCGCTTTTGGCCTGTCTGAAATTGCGCGCGGGCGCATCACCGAAATGGACTTGGATGCGGTGAGATCGGCCGAAGGCGTCGTCGCGGTTCTTACCGCGGATGACCTGCCATTTGCCAACGATTGCTCGCCTTCGGCACATGACGAGCCGTTGCTTAGCGATGGCGCTGTGCATTACCTTGGACAACCTGTTTTTCTGGTCGTTGCGCGGTCGCATCTTTTGGCACGCAAAGCGGCTCGTTTAGGCCAAATCGTTTACCAAAAAGAAACGCCTATCTTAACGATAGACGACGCGATTGCAGCCAACACCATATTTGAAGAAGGCCCCCGCATCTGGGAACGTGGCGATCTGGACCACGCAATCAAAACCGCCACGCACCGCATTACGGGTCAGATGGAATTGGGCGGTCAGGAACATTTCTATCTCGAAGGACAAGCCGCCTGCGCGGTGCCGCAAGAAGGCGGCGATATGCTGGTGCATTCCTCAACGCAGCACCCCACCGAAATCCAGCACAAGGTCGCCGACGCCATCGGCACGCCGATGCATGCTGTGCGCGTGGAAGTCCGCCGCATGGGCGGTGGGTTCGGCGGTAAGGAAAGCCAAGGCAACGCGTTGGCCATTGCCTGTGCCGTGGCCGCGCGTCTGACCCAACGCCCCTGTGCCATGCGTTATGACCGCGACGACGACATGATGATCACGGGAAAACGCCATGACTTCCGTCTGGCGTATGATGTGGCTTTTGATAGCCACGGCATCGTCCAAGCGATTGATTTCACGCATTATGCGCGGTGCGGTTGGGCGATGGATCTTTCGCTGCCTGTGGCCGACCGTGCGATGCTGCATGCAGACAACGCCTATTATTTGCCCAACATTCGGATCACCTCGCATCGGTTAAAGACCAACACCCAAAGTGCGACGGCGTTCCGCGGATTTGGCGGACCGCAAGGCATGGTGGGCATTGAGCGGGTGATGGATGAAATTGCGCATCATTTAGGCAAAGATCCTCTCGAAGTGCGCCGCGCCAATTATTACAGCGATGCGTCACAAACCACGCCTTATGGCCAAAAGGTAAGCGACTTCATTTTGGATGATCTGACAGATGCTTTGATCAAGACCTCGGGCTATCGCCAGCGGCGCTCAGAGATCAAAGAGTGGAACGCGCAGCATACCCATTTGAAGAAAGGGATCGCTTTCACACCGGTCAAATTCGGGATCAGCTTCACCTTGACCCATCTTAATCAGGCTGGTGCATTGGTCCATGTTTACCAAGATGGAAGCATCCACCTTAACCACGGCGGCACAGAAATGGGCCAAGGTCTGTTTCAAAAAGTCGCCCAAGTGGCCGCGAGCCGATTTGGTGTTGATGTCGGTGCGGTTAAAATAACCGCGACCGATACCGCAAAAGTCCCCAACACAAGTGCAACTGCCGCGTCCAGCGGATCGGACCTGAACGGGATGGCTGTCAAAGCCGCGTGCGATATCATTCGCGGGCGCATCACAGATCATCTGGCAACGGTTCATCAATGCAGCCCCCAAGATGTGCATTTTGCGGATGGCCACGTGTCTCTTCCACACCATCGGATCACCTTCGCAGAGGCAGCTAAGTCGGCCTATGAAAACCGCATCAGCCTGTCATCGACGGGGTTCTACAAAACGCCAAAGCTGCAATGGGACCGCATCAAGGGGCACGGCAGGCCGTTTTTGTATTTCGCCTATGGTGCTGCGGTGACAGAAGTTGTGGTCGATATGCTGACCGGGGAAAACCGTATCCTGCGCACCGATATTTTGCACGATGCCGGCGCCTCCCTGAATCCAGCCTTGGACATCGGCCAGATCGAAGGCGGATTTGTGCAAGGTGCAGGGTGGTTAACCACCGAAGAACTGGTTTGGGACGATGCGGGCCGTCTACGCACCCATGCGCCAGCCACGTATAAAATCCCTGCATGTTCAGACAGGCCGGATGTCTTTAACGTGGCCCTTTGGGACGGCCAGAACACCGAAGATACAATCTATCGATCCAAAGCCGTGGGCGAACCGCCATTCATGCTTGGAATTTCCGCGCTTATGGCGCTCAGCGATGCTGTGGCCGCTTGCGGAGTTGGGTATCCATCACTGGACGCACCCGCCACCCCCGAACGTCTCTTGATGGCGGCAAAGCGGCTTCAGGCATGAGCGATTGGATCACCGTCACCATCACCCAAGTGCGCGGCTCCTCTCCGCGCGATGCAGGCACCAGTATGCGGGTCTTCGCAGATTGCCAACTGGGCACGATCGGTGGTGGCGCATTGGAATGGGAAGCCACACATCTTGCCCGCGCGATGTTGAAAGACGGGCAAACACAGCAGTCGCGGCGCATCAGCCTCGGCCCTGATATAGGACAGTGCTGCGGCGGGCAGGTCACGCTTGAATTCTCGGCCAACACGCAACCGCAAACCACACAAAAACGCCCCTTATGGATTTGGGGAGCAGGTCACACGGGGCGCGCCATTGCACAGGTCATGGCCCCTTTCGAGGATCGCGAGATTGCATTGATTGACGTTGCAGCAGACCGGTTTCCCACTGACCTGCCCATGACCGTATCCCAAGTCGTCGCGACAAACCCGCTGGATTTAGTCAAACATGCCAATCCGTTGGCCGACCATATCATATTAACCTATTCCCATGATCTGGATCTTGCCCTGTGTGACGGGCTTTTGCGCCACGGGTTTACCAGTTGCGGGCTGATCGGCTCAGCGACGAAATGGGCACGATTTCGCAAAAGACTGGCGCAAATGGGCCATGCACATGATGAAATTGACGCCATCACCTGCCCGATTGGGGATCCATCCTTGGGAAAACATCCGCAGGCCATTGCACTTGGCGTCGCCGCTGCGATGCTACGCACGACATCGGCACCGATTCCCAAAGTAAAAACCGCATGACAACGCCACTTCTTCGCCTTTCAGGACTGACCAAAGCCTACCCGGGTGTGGTGGCAAATGATGACGTGAGTTTTGATATCGGGCACGGCGAGGTCCATGCGCTGTTGGGTGAAAACGGTGCAGGAAAATCCACGCTGGTCAAAATGATCTATGGATTGGTCAAGCCGGACGCGGGCCACATGATGTTGAACGACACGCGGTTTGCCCCCGACAAGCCAAGCACGGCGCGTGCTGCTGGCATCGCGATGGTGTTTCAGCATTTCAGCCTGTTTGCCGCGCTGACCGTTGCCGAAAACATCGCACTTGGCATGGAAAACCCGCCCAAGATGCGCGCCCTTGCTGCCCGTATCAAAGAGGTCAGCCAGCAATACGGTTTGCCGCTGGACCCTTTGGCGCAGGTCAGTGATCTGTCAGCAGGTGAACGCCAGAGGGTCGAAATTGTTCGCTGCCTGTTGCAAGACCCCAAGCTGTTGATCATGGATGAACCGACCTCGGTCCTGACCCCGCAAGAGGTTGAGGTGCTGTTTGGCACGCTGCGAAAGTTGCGTACGAACGGCACATCGATCCTGTATATCTCGCATAAGTTAGAAGAAATTCGCACGCTGTGTGACGAGGCGACAATTCTGCGATTGGGCAAAAATGTCGGCACGTGCGTTCCGCGCGAGACTTCGGCGCGCGAAATGGCGGAATTGATGGTCGGCACGCGCCTGCACCAACCCGAACGCCATACCCGTGATATGGGGGCCGATGCGCTGGAGGTGGTTGATCTATCGGTCGCCGCGACCTCTCAATTCGGCACAGCGCTCAGGGGCGTTTCGCTGCGCGTGCGCGAGGGGCAAATACTCGGCATAGGTGGCGTTGCGGGCAACGGACAAGATGAACTGCTGGCCGTTCTTTCTGGCGAAACACTCAGCCCCAAAGGATCAATCCGCTTTCAGGGTAACGATATCAGCCGCCTTGACCCCACAAGCCGCCGCGCGTTGGGCGTGCTTGCGGCCCCTGAAGAACGGCTTGGCCACGCGGCAGCACCCGATATGTCGTTGGTCGAAAATGCCTGCCTGACCGCCGCAACACGCCAAGGCCTTGCTAAAAACGGCTGGATCAACTGGGGCAAAACCCGGCAATTTGCGGAAGATGTGATCGCACGGTTCGATGTGCGCACGCCACATGCCCAAGTCGCCGCGCGCGCGCTTTCGGGCGGCAACTTGCAAAAATTCGTCATCGGTCGGGAAATCATGCAAGACCCGCGGGTATTGGTCGTCAATCAACCCACTTGGGGCGTCGATGCCTCTGCCGCGGCGGCTATCCGTCAGGCGCTTCTTGATTTGGCCGCTCAAGGCGCCGCAGTGATTGTGATCAGCCAAGACCTTGATGAGCTTTTGGAAATCACAGACGATTTCGCCGCCCTGAACGAAGGCAGGCTAAGCGTGCCTGTCCCCACAGCAGGACTAACCGTTGACCAGATCGGTCTGATGCTTGGTGGTGCGCACGGCATGGAGCAGGCCCATGTTTAAGGTTGAAAAGCGCCCCTCGCCGTCACGCTTTTGGTCATGGATGGCACCCATTCTGGCAGTGGTGGCGACGATGGTGGCGGGTGGCATCATGTTTTGGATGCTTGGAAAACCACCCCTGGAAGCCATCCGAACAATTTTCTGGGACCCGCTTTTTAACGCCCAATTCGCCAGCTATTCGCGGCCGCAGTTGTTGATCAAGGCCGCCCCCCTCATCCTGATTGCCATAGGTTTGTCGATTGGATTTCGGGCAGGCGTGTGGAACATCGGCGCAGAGGGGCAATATGTGATCGGCTCACTTACGGGGGCTGGCGTGGCGCTGGCGCTCTATCCGCTTGAAGCATGGTGGATCTTCCCGCTTATGGTTGTCGCGGGGGCTTTGGGTGGTTTCCTCTGGGCCATGATCCCTGCCATTTTGCGCATCAAGCTGAACACCAATGAAATTCTGGTGTCTTTGATGCTGGTTTATATCGCGCTTGAAATCCAAAGCTCTATGGCACTTGGACTGTTGCGCAACCCCGACGGCGCTGGCTTTCCGGGCAGTCGAAATCTGCAGCAATATCCAAGCGCACATAACGCCGAGATTTGGGTAGGTAGTTCGATCCATTGGGGTGTCATCGCGGCCATGCTGGCCGTGATTGCCGCGATCTTTCTGTTTGCGCGCTACCTTTTGGGGTTTCAAATCAAACTCACAGGCAGCAGCCCGCGCGCGGCAAGATTTGCAGGCGTGAACCCCAATGTGATCGTGGCCTTTTGCTTGGGCACGTCGGGGGCGCTGGCGGGCATGGCCGGCATGTTCGAGGTGTCAGGCCCCGCAGGGCAAGTCACCATCGATTTTGCAACAGGCTATGGTTTCACCGCAATCATCGTGGCGTTTTTGGGCCGGCTTAACCCCTTGGGAATTCTGGCTGCAGGGCTGCTGATGGCATTGACCTACATCGGCGGTGAATTGGCGCAGTTCATCATTGGCCTGCCCGCCGCCGCCATTTCCGCCTTCCAAGGCATGCTATTGTTCTTCTTGCTGGCAGGTGAGATGTTTGTGAACTACCGTTTCGTGCGGATCAGAAAGGTAGTGGCGTGATGGATTGGAGCGCAATCAATCCAGCATTTTTCATCGCATCCATTATGGTATCGGCCACGCCCCTTTTGCTGGCTGCGATTGGCGAATTGGTCGCTGAAAAGACAGGCGTTCTAAACCTTGGCGTCGAAGGCATGATGATCACAGGGGCCATCTGCGGCTTTATCATTTCCGTTGAAACAGGCTCGCCCACCTTGGGGTTCATATGTGGGGCATTGGGGGGCGCGGTTCTGTCGTTGATTTTTGCCCTGCTTACGCAGCTCTTTATGGCCAACCAAGTGGCCAGCGGATTGGCGTTGACGCTCTTTGGTCTCGGCTTTTCATCCATGATCGGTCAGGGCTATGTGGGGATCGTGCCGCCTGATGTGCCTAAACTGATGGAAGGCGCGGATCTATCGGCGTTCCAGCGGATCGCTTTGGGACATGACGCTGTTTTATACATCGGCCTGCTTATCCCCGTCATCGTTTGGTACGTTCTGAAATATACGCGGCTCGGGTTGGTCTTGCGTGCTGTGGGCGAAGATCACGAGGCGGCCCATGCCTTGGGCTATAAGGTGATCTGGATCAGGGTTGGCGCCATCTTTTTCGGGGGTGCCTGCGCTGGTCTGGGTGGGGCCTACCTCAGTCTTGTGCGCGTGCCGCAATGGACCGACGGAATGACCGCAGGGATCGGTTGGATTGCCCTTGCGCTGGTTGTCTTTGCAAGCTGGCGGCCATTGTTCATTATCATTGGTGCCTATCTTTTTGGCGGTGTGACCGTCTTGCAGTTGAATCTGCAGGCTGCGGGCTCAACCATACCTGTCGAATACTTGTCCATGAGCCCGTATGTGATAACCATCCTTGTGCTCGTTCTTTTGTCTGTCCTGCAAAAATACGGGCTGTTGCGTGCAGCAGCCCCTGCCATGTTGGGCCGATTATTCCACGCCTCGAACTAGAGGCACATAGCAATACAACTTGGGGGAAAATCCATGATGCTACGTCGAACACTTCTTGCAGGGGCCGCAATGGCACTTGCGCTGACCACAGGCGCATTTGCGCAAGACAAAACCAAGGTTGGTTTCGTATTCGTTGGCCCCATCGGTGATGGCGGCTGGACATATGAGCACAACAAAGGACGCCTTGCCGTTGAAGACCACTTTGGCGATAGCGTTGAAACGGTATTCCAGGAAAGCGTGCCAGAGGGTGCCGATGCTGAACGGGTCATGACGCAAATGGCTTTGTCGGGCGCGGATCTGATCTTTACAACCTCTTTTGGCTATATGGATCCCACGATCAACGTTGCTGCCAAATTCCCCGATGTAAAATTCGAGCATGCCACCGGCTACAAACGCGCTGACAACGTGTCGACATATTCCGCCCGCTTCTATGAAGGTCGCGCAATTCAAGGCCATATCGCAGGTAAAATGACCGAAACCAACAAAATCGGTTACATCGCCTCCTTCCCGATCCCAGAAGTGATCCGCGGCATCAACTCGGCCTATCTGCACGCCAAGAAAGTGAACCCTGATGTCGAGTTCAACATCGTTTGGGCCTACACATGGTTTGACCCTGCGAAAGAAGCAGACGCGGCTAAAGCGCTGATCGAGCAAGGCGCGGATGTCATCTTGCAGCACACAGATTCCACCGCACCTCAGGCCGCGGCACGTGATGCAGGCGGGGTCATCACCTTTGGTCAAGCCTCTGACATGGCGGAATACGGTCCGTTGCCACGTGTATCCTCAATCATCGATGATTGGGCGCCCTACTACATCGATCGTGTCCAAGCGGTGATGGACGGCACATGGACAAGCACAGACACTTGGGACGGTATCGGCCCGGGTATGGTTGCGATTGGCGAGATTTCGGATGCTGTTCCCGCGGACGTCAAAGCCGAAGCACTGGCGATGAAAGAAGCGATCGGTGCAGGTGAATACATGCCCTTCACCGGGCCCATCAACCGCCAAGACGGCAGCGTTTGGTTGGCAGAAGGTGAAACAGCAGACGACGGCACGTTGGCTGGTATGAACTTTTATGTTGAAGGTCTGACTGGCGAAATTCCTCAGTAAGACAATTCTCTCTAACTGAAAAAGCCCCGTCATTTGGCGGGGCTTTTTTGTTTCCCGAACGTAGAAAATAAGATCACGCAACACCCGCTTTTTATGAATTCCAAGATAGAATCACCCAAGCTTTTTGCACAGACGCCTCCAATCGTTAACGCCTTGTGGATAGCACCAGTTGGTGAAGGGTGATTTAGCGGCACAATATGTGGTATATCTGTAACGGCATGATACAACTTATGGTTGTTTTTTATTTTTTCATATTTTTGCTTTGACAGCCCCCACATTGTTCGAGAACCGTAAACAAACATTAACCAGCAAAAATGGAGCTGCCCCATGACACGCAACGACACATTTGATTCAGGCCTTGTTCATATCGCAAATAAATCGCCTGCCTTTGACACAGATCACCAGCACGTCACCGACGCTGGCCGCGTACACATCGCAAACAAATCGCCTGCGTTCAGCACTGATTTTGCGGACACACGCGATGCGGGTAACGTGCCAATCGCCAACAAATCACCCGCCTTCACAACCGATTGCGAAGACGCAGGCCGTGTGCACATCGCAAACAAATCCCCTGCGTTCAGCACGGACTGCGAAGACAGTGGCAAGGTTGCAATCGCCAACAAATCGCCAGCTTTTGACGTAAAAGCCGCTTAAGCACCCCAGATGAAGGATACCCCAACACCTTCATCGGCCAGCGTTTCCGACAGCGAAGCGCTGGCCAAATTCTATCGGATGGTGCCGAGCGCCAGCCAACCCGTCCCGGCAGACGCGGCCGCGGGCGGGACTCTGCCATTGCGCGCCTACCGCTATTGCGAACCGATCCGTGTGGCGTCGCAACTGGGGTGGTATGTTTTCCCTCCCATGGATTTTTCGCTCATCTGGGACGGCACACAGATTTTCTGGACCTACGCCGACGCACCGGATTGGATGCCACTCGACGCGGTTCAATTTCCGAAATTTGCTGGCCAATTCGATGCGTCTGCACCGGATGATATCAAGGGCTATTCCCCGCCCTTTATGGCCTCGGTGCTCCAACCAGGAGTGTTACAAGTGTGGTCCGGGTTGATTGCGCGCACGGCACCTGACTGGTGCCTTTTGGTGCGCGAGCCCGCAAACCTGCCGCGCAACCAGCACTTTCAAGGGTTCGAAGGCGTCATTGAAACCGACAGATGGTTCGGCCCTTTGTTCACCAATATCCGCCTGACCAAGACCGACACACGCGTCGACATCAAGAAGGATCACCCGTTCTTCACGATCCAGCCGATCCACCGCAACATGCTTGATCCGAAACTATCAGGCCGCGTGGAAAAAGTTGCGGGCATGTCTGAAATGACAGATAGTGATTGGCAGGATTACCGTGACACAATCGTAAACCGCGTTGGTGACAAACGGGTCGCTGGTGACTACGCCAAGACGTCCCGCAAACGAAGGAAACGTGATGACAGTGCGCCTTAGCACATTGCCAGCCTTCGGTATTATCGTCGTCAGCATCGCTTACGTTATTGAAATCACGACCTTCCCGCTCATCCTTGGTGCGCTAACCGACACCCTTCATTTGACACGCAGCCAAGGGCTTTGGCTGGCCAGCGCCTATAAGATCGCTCTTGTTTGCTCGCTTTTGATCGGCGGACCAATGGGCGACCGCTTTGGCAAGGAACGGATCTTTGCTGTTGGAACAGCATTTTTCAGCCTCAGTTCGCTCGCCCTTTTGTTTGTCCAGAATGGCGAGACCGCGCTTGTGTTGCGCGTTTTGCAAGGCATCGGCGCGGGTCTCTTTTCGCCGATGATTCCGGCTTTGATAGCGGCCCGCCGACGTGAAAACGCGGTCTCCGCGCTCAGTCGGTGGGGGATGATCACGGGGCTGGCTGCGGCTGTCTATCCATTCATTGCAGCGGTGTTGACGCAAAGCACCTCGTGGCAAGGGGGCTGGCTGGTCGTGCCACTGTTTGCAACTGTTGCGTTGTTAGGATTACCGATGATCAGCGACCGACAAGATCAAACGCCCAACCCCGTCAATGAGGCCAGCGCCAAGGTTGCGCTATCGGCCTCGGTTTGGGCAATCATCGCTTATGTCTTTCTGAATTACGGCGCGACCACATGGTTCATTTATGCAATTGCAACGATGCAATCCGACGCCATCAGCCTCACCCAGACTGGCGTGCTTCTTTTTGTGCTTTGGAGCGTTTTTGCACTTGGAAACCTTGCCGTCAGCCAGCTGAACCGGCTGCTTAGCATGCCAACGCTGCTTCAGATTGGTGCGATTTTTAACGCGATTGGCATTCTTTTGCTGTGTTACGATCCAACCAACTTATATCTGGCGTTTTTCACCTCAGGCTTGATCGGCATTGGGATGGCGTTGAACAATGTGCCCACAACCGATCTGGCGTTTCGTATGTCACCGCAATCTGCACACGGACGGGTTGCCAGCCTTGATATTATCGCCGCGCGCCTTGGCGGTGCGGCTTGCGTGGTGTTGATCCCGTTCCATGCCTCTGCGTCTCTTTGGTTTGCGCCTGTCTTTGCGGTTTGCGTTGTGGCATTTTCCTTTGCGCTGGTGCTGTTTTCTATGCGCGGCACGCCAAAGCTGGCCGTGCCCGCCGAATAGATCTCGCTCCTCGTGCAAGGCCATGGCACTGTGCAAGTATGGAACACGTAACGGATTGTTTGATTGTCGGAGGCGGGATCGCGGGGGTCACAGCTGCCGCAGCCCTTGCACCGCATATGGACGTCACGCTGTTGGAAGCCGAAGCCAACATTGGCTATCATGCATCGGGTCGATCGGCTGCGATGTTTTTGCGGGACTATGGCAATGCAACCGTCTGTGATTTGAACTACGCCAGCGAAGCCGCGCATATCGAACAAGGCGTTCTGTCACCCCGCAGTATGGTTTTGCTTGGTCGAGCAGACGACCCGTTTGACGCCGATTGTGCCGCTCTCAAAATGACAGAGGTGTCTGTTTCGCAGGCATCCCACCTGCTTCCCATCATCGACACGCACGTCGTCACCCGCGCAGCCCTAACCCACGCATCGACAGCTCTTGATACAGATCTGGCACTTCAGGCGGCTTTGCGCAGCGCACGAGGCAACGGCGCGACCCTACGCACGCAAGCGCCCGTCATATCGGCATCGCACACAGGCGGGCGGTGGACGCTCGCAACGGCCAAGGGGCAATTCACGTCAAAAATCTTGGTAAATGCAGCGGGGGCTTGGGCCGATACTTTGGCACAATTCTGCAGCATCTCTCCTATCGGTCTGACCCCGTATCGCCGCTCAATGGCGCAACTGCCAGCGCCGCGCGGCTATGACATAAAGGACTGGCCCTTCACCCTTGCAGCGGGTGATCGCTGGTATGCCAAACCAATCGGCGGGCGCTGGTGCGTCAGTCCAAGCGAAGAAGACCCGACACACCCGCATGATGCATATTCCGATGACATGACCCTTGCCGAAGGGCTTGCGCGTTACGAGGATATGGTCACCGCGCCCGTCACCCGCCTTGAGGGAAGTTGGGCTGGCCTAAGAACCTTCGCCCCCGACCGCGCCCTTGTGATTGGCCCAGATGCAAACGAGCCTTCCTTTTTCTGGCTTGCCGGTCAGGGTGGCTACGGATTTCAAACTTCTCCCGCGGCGGCCAACCTTCTGGCATCGCATATACTGGGATCACCTACGGATCTGGCGAACCGCACGGTCGCCGCATTACACCCCAACCGGTTTTAGGCGGCCAGCGCCATCAATTCCCATGAGCGAACGGTGATAAAATCGTTTTGGTGCATGGGCTGTCCAACCCGCAATTCAGGGAACAGGCTATAAAGCTCAACCCGCGTTTCGGGGTCTAAGGCCGCAACAGCCTGCGTGCCTGCATCGAAACTTTCGGTCGCCGCGCCTTCGGCATAGATGACCTCATGGTTGTCAAAGATAAGATGGTAGTAGGTCACAGCCGTTCGATTGGCATCCACGTAGCAGCCGTCAAATGTGGCACAGAGCGATTTGGCCCTGACAAATATCGCCTCTTCACCAAAGGTCAGCGGCACCCGCATATTGCTATAAAGCATGCGGTGTTGCGGGCTTACCCACAGATCACGACGCGGCAGGCCAAAACCCAAAGCCCCTTGGCTGATCTTCACAGGCCGCAGCGCCCGATTGCGCCGCAGATCATCCGCGCCCAACTTCCGCGACACAATCATGCGCAGCTTTTGTGAGCCACGATCACGGGTAATGATCCTGTCACCAACCTTCAGATCTTCGATTGGCCGAATGCCATCCATCGTGTCAATCATTGTGCCGTCAGTCAGGCAGACCACCGAAGTGTTTTGGGTAATTGGACCGTCAATACGCGTGCCATTGAAATCGAATTGAATGCTCGTGTTACCAGCCGAGGGCGTGATATTACTGCTGACAGCACCCGCGGCAGGGCCGTTTGCGGCTGTGATCGCGGTTGTCCCACCGCCGATATCGACAAAATTTTGCACAGTCGGATTGCCTGCAGCATCGATGAACGCAACCGCTTCGGCCTCTGATCCCGAGCCATTTGGGCCACTGCCCGAATTTGGATCTGTCACAGCGGTTTGAAAGGTAAACACGTACCAGCCCGTTGATGGATCAAGCACAGGGGTCAGCGTATTCAGCGTCACAGCGGCCGCCAATTGTCCATCACCCTGATAGGTCGCGATTGTGAAATCCGACAACCGTCCCATCTGTGCAGGCGGGACTGTGACCTCTACGTATTCGGCCACGCCCGTGCCATTGGCCACGACGTTTTTGTAGTGAATTTCGCTGATAAAAGCCATTCTGGCACCTTCGCAACCGAGTTCGTCACCATCATGACTACCCCTGTGCGAAGGCTGTTGTTTGACACCATTGTGGCGATTTAGAGAACATTAACCGTCTTGGCGGATCACTGTATTTTGGGGATCATAGGGACTGTCCTCAACAATCGTCGCATCCCACAATTGATCAAACATCTTGACCTTGAGGACTGTGCCGACCTCAGCATGCTTCGGGGTCACGTATCCCATTCCGATCGACTTGCCAAAATGCACCGAATAGCCGCCCGACGTCAGACGCCCGACGCGCGTGTCACCCGCATAAAGCGCCTCACGACCCCATGGGTCGGCATCATCAGGACCATCAATCAAAAAGGTCACGCATTTGCTGCGCACACCCGTTTCGACCAATGCGCCTTTACCGTGAAAGTCCTTGTCCAGATCAATGAACCTTGGCAGATCAGCCTCGAGCGGGGTCGCATCGCGGCCCAATTCGTTGCCGAACGCACGATAGGATTTCTCCTGCCGCAGCCAGTTCTGCGCACGTGCGCCGACCAGCTTCAAACCGTGGCTCTCTCCTGCCTTTTCGATCAGATCAAACAGGTGGTTCTGCATTTCGATGGGGTGGTGCAATTCCCATCCCAACTCGCCCGTATAAGCCACACGGATCGCCATCACAGGCACCATCCCAAGTTCGATATGGCGCATGGTCAGCCACGGGAACCGCTTGTTCGAGAGCGCGGTTTCAGGATCCGCATCAATGATCACATCGCGCAGCAGATCGCGCGATTTCGGCCCTGCAACAGCAAACACACCGTATTTCGTAGTTACATCCGTGATCGCGACATAGCCAAAGTCGTCCATCTTGTCCTCGGCGGCCTTGCGCAGATAATCACTGTCGTAATCCGTCCAAGCACCTGCAGAGACCAGATAATAATGATCCTCGCCTATCCGTACGATTGTGTATTCCGTGCGGGTCGTGCCGTGATCGGTCAGCGCATAGGTCAGGTTGATGCGCCCCACGCGGGGCAGCTTGTTGCAGGTAAACCAATCCAGAAACGCGGTGGCGCCGGGGCCTTTGACCTCATGCTTGGTAAAGGCCGACGCATCGATCATACCCACGCCTTCGCGAATCGCTTTGGCCTCATCGACGGCGTATTGCCACCATCCGCCACGGCGGAAACTGCGGCTTGCGTGATCGTCAAATCCCTTGGGGGCAAAATAATTGGGACGCTCAAATCCGTTGACCGCGCCAAACACAGCACCACGATCCGCCATACGGTCATAACTTGGTGCAGTGCGCAGCGGACGGCAGGCTTCGCGCTCTTCATCAGGGTGGTGCAGAATATAGACGTGCTCATAGGCTTCTTCGTTCTTGCGCGCCGCATATTCCGTCGTCATCCAACTGCCGTAGCGCTTGGGATCCAATGACGCCATGTCGATCTCGGCCTCCCCCTCAACCATCATTTGCGCAAGGTAATGGCCCGTCCCGCCAGCTGCGGTGATCCCGAAACTGAACCCTTCGGCCAGCCACATATTGCGCAAGCCCGGCGCAGGCCCCACCAACGGATTGCCATCGGGCGTATAGCAGATCGGCCCATTAAAATCGTCCTTCAAACCCACCGTTTCCGAGCTTGGAATACGGTGGATCATGCTCATGTATTCTTCTTCGATCCGCTCCAGATCCAGCGGGAACAGATCGGCGCGAAAGCTGTCAGGCACGCCGAATTCAAACCGCGCAGGGGCGTTGCGCTCATAGGGCCCAAGGATCCAGCCGCCGCGTTCTTCGCGCACATACCACTTGGCATCTGCGTCACGCAGCACAGGGTGTTCGGGGTTGTTTTTGCGCCATTCCACCAGCATCGGGTCAGGCTCTGTGACGATAAACTGGTGCTCCACTGGGATCGCAGGGATCTTGATCCCGAGCAGGTTCGCCGTGCGCTGCGCGTGGTTGCCCGTGGCCGTCACAACATGTTCGGCCACAATCACAATCTGCTCATCCGTGGAAATCAGATTGCCCCCCTTATCGGCGGTGCGCGTGCAAGTCACGTCCCACGCGTCCCCATTCCAATGGTAGCTGTCGACCTGCCATTTACGCTCAATCGTGACGCCATGCTGACGGGCGCCCTTGGCCATCGCCATAGTCACATCGGCGGGGTTAATGTAGCCATCGGTCGGGTGATAAATCGCGCCCTTCAAATCCTCGGTGCGGACCAGCGGATAGCGTTCTTTGATCTGCGCAGGGCTGAGCCATTCATAGGGCACACCGCAGGTTTCAGCCGTGGTCGCATAGACCATATATTCGTCCATACGTTCATCGGTCTGCGCCATGCGCAAGTTACCACACACCGAAAAGCCCGCGTTCAACCCCGTCTCGGCCTCAAGCGTTTTGTAGAACTTGATCGAATAGTCATGGATATGCGTGGTCGCATAGGACATGTTGAAATAGGGCAGCAACCCCGCCGCATGCCAGGTTGACCCTGATGTCAGCTCGTCACGTTCAAGCAGCATGGTGTCCCACCCCGCCTTACCCAAGTGATAGGCAATCGAGGTGCCAACAGCGCCCCCTCCGACAACCAATGCTTTGACATGTGTTTTCATGGGTGCGACTCCCCGCTCTTTAGGTATTGAGCTTAGGGTGCCTCAAAACAGCGAATGAGCGCGCGGTAGTGCCGACCTAACACCTATCAAAACCGACCTGCAGTTGCGCCGCAGCACTATTGCGTATCGGCAGGCACCTCTTTGCTCACAAAGCGGCACCGTTTCCGGCCATTCTCGATTGCGCAGACGGGCTCTTTTATGGTCACCATTTTGATCGGTTCGGGCTCGGACGCAGCAGGAACGTCTGGCGCGACCACAGGCGCGGTCTGCTCTGTAAGGTCAGGTGCCACAACCACAGGTTCAGGTGTGGCTATCACTTGAACGGTTTGGGTCTGTGTACGCTCGGGCGCACCAAAAAGCACCACGCCTGCGGTGATGGCCGCCGCCGTAAGCGCGAACATCAATGGATAGAGCTTTTGCATCGGTCATCCCCTTTTTGCTCAGAAAATACGAAAACCTTGCTCGCAAAACGACTGCCACGTGACCTTTTTGAGGCGCGCTGATACAGAGCATGCGATCCAACAAACGCAAGTGACGCCCATGCAAACGATCCGCACCGTGAAAGACATCCGCGCAACTGTCGCCCAGTGGAAAGCCCAAGGTCTGCGCGTTGGATTGGTTCCAACTATGGGCTTCTTACACGACGGTCACATGGCATTGGTCGCGGCAGCACTGAAACAGGCCGACCGCGTCGTCACAACCATCTTTGTAAACCCATCGCAGTTCGGTGAAGCCGCCGATCTGGAGGCCTATCCGCGCGACGAAGCACGCGATCTGGCAATGCTTGAAAAGGCAGGTGTCCACGCTGTGTTTATCCCCGAGGTCGAAACGATCTATCCCCAAGGCGATGAAACGATCGTAGAGACAACGCGTATGGCAAATATGCTCCACGGTGTTGTGCGCCCCGGGCATTTTCGCGGGGTGACGACCGTGGTTGCGCGATTGTTCAACATCGTCGGTGCCGATGTCGCCTGCTTTGGCGAGAAAGACTATCAACAATTGGCTATCATCAAACGCATGGTTGCCGATCTTCACGTCCCCATCACCATCCACGGCGTTCCAACCGTGCGCGAAGCTGACGGTCTGGCCATGTCATCGCGCAACGTCCGCTTGTCGAAAGAGGATCGCGCGGCTGCAACCGTTTTGTCGCGCAGCCTAAAGGCCGCCGAAACCGCAAACACTGTGGAACGTATTCAACACATTATCCGCGAGACCTTTGCATCAGAGCCCCGTGCCGACCTCATAGGTCTCGACATTGCAGATGCCGCGACCCTGGCCCCCGTCACGGGTGTCCTTTCAGCCCCCACCGCCGTGATGCTCAGCGCCCAACTGGGTGACGTGTTATTGATCGACCAGCGCGTTTTCGAGCCGTGAAAGCATTGCACCTCCGCCAGTCTTCATTGTTGTAAAAATACCTAAACCCCACAGATCAAAAAGGCGGGACTGTCTATCATTTTCGCGCCTGTTTTGGCCCGATTGTCGGACGCATTGCCATACTCACAGCCATACCTATTGCCATACTTCCTGCCATCGCCCATTTTACCCCAAAACGAGGAGCCACTATGTCGACCCAGACCAAAACCATCCGCCGTACGACTGTCCCCCAAATTGCGGCGCGCAAGGGCGGCGAGCCGATCGTGTCGCTAACGTCTTATCATGCGCATACAGCCGCAATTGTAGACAAATACGCGGATTTCATCTTGGTCGGTGACAGTCTGGGCATGGTGATGCACGGCATGGAAACCACCGTGGGTGTGCCCCTTGATCTGATGATCATGCACGGCAAAGCCGTCGTGCGTGGCACCCGTCAGGCTTTGATCGTGGTAGACATGCCTTTCGGCACCTATGAAGAATCCCCCAACATGGCCTTCCGCAACGCCGCCAAGATCATGAAGGAAACTGGGTGTGGCGCGGTCAAGCTCGAAGGCGGCGCGCGCATGGCTGAAACAATCAGGTTTCTAACCGAACGCGGCATTCCTGTGATGGCCCATATCGGGCTTACGCCGCAATCCAGCCACGTAATGGGCGGGTTCAAAACCCAAGGTCGGGACGAAGAGACATGGGCCACCCATGAGGCTGACGCCAAAGCCGTGACCCAAGCAGGCGCATTTGCCATTGTGCTGGAAGGCATGGTCGAACCATTGGCAGCCAAAATCACCAAACAGATTGCCATACCGACAATTGGCATCGGAGCGTCAGCTGAGTGCGATGGCCAAATCCTTGTCCTTGAGGATATGCTTGGCCTGAACGAATGGACCCCGAAATTTGTCAAGGTTTACGGCGATTTAGGCCCACAGATCGAGGCCTCGGTTAAGGCCTACGCCGAAGAGGTCAAAGACCGCAGCTTTCCAAGTGAGGATCAGGTTTACCGCTAAGGTCCGGAATTCCTGACTGGCTTTCTAACAGGCGGCGGGCGTAGGGTGACGTAACGACACCCTAGGAAATCTATGCCATGAGCGGTTTTCGCTACCCAATAAAAACAGCCGCCCTTTTGGCGCGTGCAAGCTACCGAGCAAAACGACATCCGAGCGTTCGCAATCTTGTGACCCATAGCCTTGATGAAAATGATGTGCAGGCACATTTTCTGGACAACGGAATCCTGTTGATCCCGGGGTCAAATTCGCCGATTGATTATCTAAAGTTCAATCTGCGCGTCCTGAATATTGGCGGGACAAAATACAAACTGGCGCACGATGCCACCGACAAAGGCCATAGCGGCACGGTATGGCATCAGGGCTTTCTTGCGCATGCCAAACACATCTTCGATTGGGTGCGCGCCGAAAACCTGAAGCCCAAATTTATCATCGGACATTCCCTTGGGGCCGCCGCGACACAAATCCTATGCAAAAGCTATAAGGTCCATGGCATCGCCTTTGCCGCGCCGCGTCCGCGCAAACATCGCGGGCAAATCGCAGCGGATAAATACTGCCTGTGCATCAATCGCAAAGAAGACGCCGTTTGCGGACTTGTGCCGCGTTTCAACCATCTTGGGCAGGTTCAGTTGCTTTCAAGCCGGTCAGGTTGGGGCATGCGCCACCACATGAAGCACTACCAAAAGTTGGTGGATGAATTTCAGGCAAATGGTACCTTGCCGGAATCCTGGGGCGGTTAAAGCATTGCAGGCACGACAAGATCGGGCGGACGGTGCCCATCATCGAAGGTCTTGATATTCAACAAAACCTTTTCACCCATCTCGGCGCGACCCTCTTGCGTAGCGGACCCCATATGGGGCAACAGCACCACGTTGTTCAATTCGCGCAAACGCGGGTTGATGTCGACACCGCGTTCAAACACATCCAGGCCCGCGCCCGCAATCATGCCTTCGCGCAGCATGCGGGTCAGGGCATTTTCATCAATCACTTCGCCGCGGCTGGTGTTCACGATAACCGATGATGGCTTCATGAGTTTGAGACGACGCGCATTCATCAAATGAAAGGTCGATGGCGTATGCGGACAGTTGATCGACAAAATGTCCATGCGTGCCACCATCTGATCAAGGCTTTCCCAATAGGTTGCCTCCAGCTCGGTCTCGATTTCAGGGCGCAGGCGTTGGCGATTGTGATAATGGATTTGCATGCCAAAGGCTTTGGCCCGCCGCGCCACGGCTTGTCCGATCCGCCCCATGCCCAAAATGCCCAGACGCCGCCCGCCGACCCGACCGCCAAGCAAGGCTGTCGGCGACCAACCTGACCAATCCCCCGACTGCATCATCGCCAGACCTTCGGGCATGCGCCGCGTCACCGCAAGGATCAACGCCATGGTCATATCCGCGGTATCATCAGTCAGCACGCCGGGCGTGTTACTGACCAAAATGCCCCGCTGTCTTGCGGTTGCGACATCAATATGATCAACCCCGGCCCCGTAATTGGCAATCAGCTTCAACCGGTTCCCCGCCTGCGCCAAGACAGAGGCATCCAGCGTATCGGTGATGGTCGGCACCAAAACATCGGCCGCTTTCATTGCTTCGATCATTTGCGTCTTGGTCATAGGGACGTCAGTTTCGCGCAGTTGCACGTCGAACAATTCGGTCATTCGGGTTTCAACCGCCTCGGGCAACCGTCGCGTAACAACAACACTCAAACGTTCTCGTGGCATATCGGCGCTCCCATCCCTTGCCAAACACATTGGCTTTCCAGCAAAGTGACGCACGAGCGCACAAGGCACAAGACCTTGGCGCAGGTAAATGAGGATTGAGGGTTATGTCAGCAGCTCGCACCGTCTTGGGCGTTCTTTTTCTTTTGTTTTGTGCGCAAATGACCTTGGCTGAGACTGTCAAGGGGCCTGTCACAGGGCTGCCGATGCCGCGCTATGTTTCGCTCAAGGCCAGTGAAGGAAACGTGCGGCGTGGTCCATCGCTGACCCACCGTGTTGACTGGGTCTTCAAGCATCGCGATATGCCCCTGCGGATCACCGCAGAACATGGTCACTGGCGGCGCGTTGAAGACCGCGAGGGTGTCGGAGGCTGGCTGCATTACTCGTTGCTGTCCGGCAAGCGGACCGTGATTGTCGAACAAGACATGCTGGAGCTGCGTGCAAAACCGACCTTGGCAAGCCCTGTTAACGCGCAGCTGGAACTGGGTGTTGTTGCACGTCTGGGTGAATGTGATCCCGAATGGTGCCGCCTGAGTGCGCAAGGCTATCGTGGGTGGGCTAAAAAGGACGTGCTTTGGGGCGTAAAACCGGGCGAGTTGCGGGACTAAACCACCTCGCCTGCGTCCAGCTTATCCAGAAATACACCTGCCTCACGGATAACCGTTTCGCGTCGCTGATCGTCCATCTTATCCCAAACGCGATACATCTGCCCCATACGCGGGTTGTTGGAAAACGTCTCGCGGTGGCGCACCAAAAAATCCCAGTAAAGCAGGTTGAAGGGGCAAGCGCCCTCCCCTGTTTTTTTACTCACTTTATAGGCGCAGGTTTTGCAATGATCCGACATCTTGTTGATGTAACTTCCGCTTGAGACATAGGGTTTGCTTGCAATAATTCCGCCGTCGGCGAATTGACTCATTCCGACGGTGTTCGGCGCCTCGACCCATTCAAAGGCATCGGCATAGACTGCCAGATACCATTCATGAACCTCATGCGGATCCACACCTGCCAAAAGCGCGAAATTGCCCGTCACCATCAGGCGTTGGATGTGATGGGCGTAGGCCTCTTCCTTGGTTTGTTCGACGGCTTTGGACAGGCAATTCATTTGCGTCTGCCCGCCCCAGTAGAGCGCAGGCAGCGCGCGATCGGCTTTCAGAAAATTGCGCTTGGGATAGTCTGGCCCTTCCAGAAAGTAGATGCCGCGCACATATTCACGCCAGCCAATGATCTGGCGGATAAAGCCTTCCACCGCGTTGATCGGGGCTTTGCCTTGCTGATAGGCCACCTCGGCCGCCTGACAGACTTCCAAAGGATCCAGCAGGCCTGCGTTGATATAAAAACTGATCAAACCGTGGTATAAAAAGCGGTTGTCGTTCAGCATCGCATCTTGAAAGTCACCGAACTTGGAAAGCCCCTGCGCGATAAAGTGATCAAGCTGCTCAAGTGCTTGTGCGCGGGTCACACCAAACCAAAAGGGGCGTAAATCCCCAAAAGAATTGTCAAACCGCGCCTCAACCAGATCAAGGACCTCGCGCGTCACTTCATCGGGTTCAAACCGAAGTGGTCCCTCAAAGGTCACCTCGTCGGGGGCAGGCTTGCGGTTGTCATGGTCGAAATTCCATTTGTCACCAACAGGTTTGTCCCCGTCCATCAAAAGGCCCGTTTTGCGGCGCATCTCGCGATAGAAATACTCCATCCGCAACTGTTTGCGGCCCTCTGCCCAGTCTTCGAACATCTTGTGGCTTGCAATAAAGCGCGTATCGGGCAGCACCGTCATCTCCAGCGGGCAATCCTCAAGCGCGGCGATCAATCGCCATTCGCCGCATTCGGTTGTCAAAACCTGTGTCGCACCATGCTGGTCCGCGCGGCGCAGCAGCTCGCCTGTGATCGAGCCACTGTTCTCCGGGTCATCCAATGTGGTGTAGTCAACGGTCCAACCCCCTTGGCGCAATTCATCTGCGAAATGACGCATGGCGCTGAACAGGAACGCAATCTTTTTGGGGTGATGGCGCACGTAGGTAGCCTCTTCGGACACCTCGGCCATGACAACGATGTCTTTTTCCTGATCTGCCTCTGCCAAGGCCGAAAGGCCCTTGGACAGCTGATCCCCCAACACCAAAACCAAACGCGTCACCACGGCACCTCCGCCCCTGACCAATCAAAGAACTTACCTGTTTGCGAGGGCCCAAGCCCTGCCATCACGCGGATCAGGTTTTGCGCCGCTTCATTAGCGGGGACCGATTTATGGCGACCCACATATTTTTCCGTGAACGGCGTTTGAACGGTGCCGGGATGCAAGGCAACGATAGCGGCTTGCTTATGGGTGCGATTCGCCTCTATCGCCGCGGTATGAACAATTTGGTTTACCGCCGCCTTCGCCGCGCGGTAGGAATACCAGCCACCGATACCGTTATCGCCAATGCTACCCACACGGGCAGACAAGACTGCGAAAACCGCAGGTCTGTCCTTGGCCAGCAATCCCAAACCGTGTTTCAGGCACATGGCGGGACCAATGGTGTTTACATCGAATTGGGTGCGCATTGCATCAGCGGTCAAAGCCTTAATACTCTTTTCGGGCTCAAAGCCCCCCGCCGTCAACGCGCCTGTTGCGACCATGATTAAATCAAAATCACCCTCAAGCGGCTGCAATGCGGCCTTTACGGACGTTTCGTTTGTTATATCCAAGCCATCGCCGGATCGCGATATGCCCGTGGTCGTTACGCCTTGCTGCGAAAGCGCGGTTTGAATGGCCGATCCAATGCCCCCGGACGCGCCGATAATAAGTGCTTTTGTCATGCCCCATGAGCTAGCCCAAGAAACAGGCGTTCAAGTTCGGGCGACAGAAAAAGACGCGATACTGATTTCGCCTCGTCACAGAGATTCTCAAATCATCGCCCAAAACGCGGCTTAATCCGTTCTTACCAAGAACAGAGCCTAGGCGCGGCGCCTAAATTTCATTCAGCCCCAACCCAGAACGATTAATTTATAGGCATCCACCCGCATCGCGCATCTCTGCGGTGCAGCATGACCTTGCGCCAACGGCTCTCTTAACGCGCTTCTATGGCCGACGACGCGCGCTGCACAACGTCGCCGCGCAGCGTCAGAGACTGTCAGTTATGGAGAGAGACAGATGAAAAAACTACTTTTGGGAACAGTTGCAATCTTTGCTGCGACAGCCGCGCAAGCGCAGGATTGCGCCGATCCGATCAAGGTTGGCGTTCTACACTCACTGTCTGGCACGATGGCGATTTCCGAGACCACCTTGAAAGACACCGTCGAGATGCTGGTCGATCAACAAAACGCAGCAGGCGGCCTTTTGGGATGCGAGATCGAAGCCGTTGTGGTTGACCCCGCCTCGGACTGGCCGCTCTTTGCAGAAAAAGCCCGCGAATTGCTGACCGTCGAAGAGGTCGATGTGATCTTCGGCTCATGGACATCGGTATCGCGCAAATCGGCGCTGCCCGTGCTGGAAGAATTGAACGGTTTGATGTTCTACCCCGTACAATATGAGGGCGAAGAATCCTCCAAAAATGTGTTTTACACAGGTGCCGCCCCCAACCAACAAGCGATCCCCGCGGTCGACTATTTCCTTGAGGAATTGGGCATTGAACGCTTTGCCCTTCTTGGGACCGATTATGTTTATCCCCGCACCACCAACAACATCCTCGAAGCCTATCTGGCGGATGCCGGTATTGCCGAGGACGATATTTTTGTGAACTACACACCGTTTGGCCATTCTGATTGGGCAACGATTGTGTCTGATGTGGTGGCAATGGGTGAAGAAGGCCGCCCCGTTGGCGTGATTTCCACAATCAACGGTGATGCAAACGTGGGCTTTTACAAAGAGCTGGCCGCACAGGGTGTATCGGCAGAAGACATCCCCGTCGTCGCTTTCTCGGTCGGGGAAGAAGAACTGTCTGGCTTGGACACCTCTGATCTGGTCGGGCACCTCGCAGCCTGGAACTACTTCCAATCGGCTGAAACCGACGCCAACGCAGCCTTTATCGCCGCATGGAAAGAGCGCATGGGCGCCGACCGTGTCACCAACGACCCGATGGAGGCCCACTATATCGGCTTCAACATGTGGGTGAATGCCGTCAAAGACGCAGGCACAACGGATGTGGACGCAGTACGCGACGCGATGTATGGTCAGGAATTCCCGAACCTGACAGGTGGCACGGCCGTGATGCTGCCAAACCATCACCTCGCCAAGCCCGTGTTGATCGGCGAGATTACCGCAGATGGTCAGTTCGACATCATCAGCCAGACGGCCGAAGTGCCCGGCGATGCCTGGACAGACCACCTGCCAGATTCAGCTGTGCTGACATCCAACTGGCCTGAGCTTGGCTGTGGGATGTACAACACCGAAACACAAAGCTGCGTTCAGATTCAGTCCAACTACTGATCCATTCGGCCGATACCAACGCGCCGGGCCGACCTTGGCCCGGCGCTTTCTTTCTTTGCACCCGAAGGGGTACTCCAGTGCTTCGCATCCTCCTTTTGCTTGTTGTGTTTTTTGCAACCCCGCTGGTTGCGCAAACCTACGGACCTCTTCAGACGGCGCTTCAGGCGCAGCCCGAATTGGTTGAACGCGCATCACGCCGATCCGTTGGTGAAGTTCTTGACCGACTGGCCGAAACAGGCGCGCCAAACCTGCAAGCCTTTCTTGAGGCCTGGACGGATCGCCGCGTCGTTCTGCTGGAGGCTGAGGGCACCTTCTTTATTGGTGCCCGGGATGGCGACACATACCAACTCACTGACATTGATACGGGGCAGACAAGCGTTGCCCCGCGCGACGCTGTAAAAGAGCTGCGCCCAAACGCAGGCGTGCGCCGCGTGATTGGCACGGCGTTGATTGAATTTCAGCTCAGCGACCCGCGCCGTGAAGCGCGGATTGCGGCGCTTACGGCATTGGAGCGCAACGGATCTGCGGCATTGCTTGAACCTTTGCGCACCTCCATGACAGATGAGGCCGACGCAGAAGTTGCCGCGATGAAATCTGCACTGGAGCGGCGGCTAACGGCCCGCTTTGATCCCGATCCGTCAGCGCGGATCACGGCTATTCAGGCGCTCTCCGACAGCATCACCATTGAAGACCGCGCCACCCTTTCGCGCATCTTGGCGTCCAGCCTTGTTGTGGCACAAAGCGCACCGCCTGAGAGCGATAATGTCGCCCGTGTTCTGACGCCCATCGACGACCTACCGCTTGCACAGGCCCATGCCCTTTTGGTTGATGCAGGATTGACAGAAGCGCCGATCACGCGCGAAGACCGTGATACGGCCCTGATTGCCGCCATTGAAAACGACACCGTCGCAGGCATCCCCGTGACCTCTCTTGATAACGAAGATGCTCGTTGGGCGGCCTATGGCGCTTTGACAAATACGGCGCCCGCCCTGGAAGGTTGGGGCGCGATCCCGATGTCCGACTTTGAAGGCATCGTCATTTATGAACGCTACGCGGAACCCAACGCAGAAATCACGCAGGCCGCAGAAATCGCCTCGGCGGCTGTCGAAACGCGCCTGGCCCTCCATCAAACCGCTGATCTGGGACTGGACGCGTTGTCGCTTGCCTCAATCTACTTTCTTGCCGCTGTTGGCCTTGCCGTCACTTTTGGCGTCATGGGCGTGATCAATATGGCGCATGGGGAATTCATCATGATCGGGGCCTACACCGGTTATGTCGTCCAGACGATCATCCCCGATTACACCGTCTCCCTCATCGTTGCGCTTCCGCTTGCTTTTGTGGTCGCAGGTGCTGCGGGCGTCGCACTTGAACGGCTTGTTATCCGCCACTTGATGCACCGTCCGCTTGAAACACTTTTGGCAACCTTTGGTATTTCGATCGCGCTTCAGCAAATCGCCAAGAACATCTTTGGCACCCAAGCGCGTCCGCTGACATCACCTGATTGGCTTGCCGGTTCATGGGTGATTTCGGATGCGATCTCTATTTCGTGGATCAGGGTTGCGATTTTCCTTTTGGCCCTCGTCTTTCTGACGGCCATTGTGCTGGTTCTGAAACGCACGCGGCTTGGGCTTGAGGTCCGCGCCGTTACGCAAAATCCCGGCATGGCTGCCAGCATGGGAATTGATCCTGGCCGAATTGGCATGCTGACATTCGGCTTGGGTTCGGGCATCGCGGGTGTCGCGGGTGTCGCCATTGGCCTTTATGCGCAGGTGACATCAGAAATGGGTGCAGGTTACATCGTGCAGAGCTTTATGACCGTCGTTGTTGGCGGTGTAGGCTCGGTGATCGGCACTCTGGCTGGCGCGGGTCTTATCGGCGGAATGCAAAAAGGGATCGAGTTTCTCAACCCGTCAAATACCCTTGCCGCCCAAACATATATGATCCTTTTCGTGATCGCCTTCATCCAGTTCAGACCCCGCGGGATCGTGCCGCAAAAAGGACGGTTCGCAAAATGACCCTTCTTCGTATTCCTCATGTTGCAACCGTTTTGGTTTGTCTGGCGATTGTCACCATCGGCGCGACTGTGCTGGCCGAAGCGGGGCTGGTCTCAACCTCCTTTGTCAAAACACTGGGCAAGACGCTTTGCCTGTGTCTGGTCGCTGTCGCGATGGACCTTGTCTGGGGCTACACAGGCATCCTGAGCCTTGGGCATATGGCATTTTTCGGGATCGGCGGATACAGCATTGGCATGTGGTTGATGCGCGCGCGCACCGAAGGGATTGTCGCAACGCAGCTTGAACGCGCAGCCCTGCCGCCAACGCCTGCGGAAATTGACCAAGCCGCTGCACTACAGATTTTTGGGGTTGTCGGATCGGATGAATTTCCTTGGATGTGGGCGTTTTCGGATGTGCTGTTCGTTCAACTTCTGGCGGTCGTCGCGGTTCCGGGGTTGCTGGCACTTGTGTTCGGCTGGCTTGCCTTTCGCAGCCGTGTGACGGGGGTGTATCTGTCAATCCTGACCCAAGCTGGCACGCTTGCGCTATCGCTTTGGCTTTTTCAAAATGACAGCGGCCTGCGCGGCAACAATGGGCTGTCGGGCCTTCAGAACATCCCGGGCGCCGAAGGGGTGCCCCAAAGCACAGTTTCGCTGTGGTTTCTTTGGGCCTCTGCCGTGGCACTGGGGCTGACCTATGTGCTTGCGGCTTGGGTCGTGACTGACCGCTTCGGATCGGTTCTGCGGGCAATCCGCGACGATGAAACACGTGTGCGTTTTCTTGGCTATAATGTTGAGGCCTATAAGCTAGCGGTCTTCACAGGCACCGCAATGCTGGCGGGCATTGCAGGTGCGCTATACTATCCGCAGGCGGGCATCATTAACCCTGCCGAAATCGCACCAATCGCATCTATTTACCTTGCCGTTTGGGTGGCGATCGGCGGGCGTGGTCGCCTTTATGGCGCGATCCTTGGGGCTGCTGCCGTGTCGTTGCTGTCGTCTTGGTTTACAGGCGGCGGGGCGCCAGACATTGATCTGGGCATTTATACCGTTCTTTGGACCGACTGGTGGCTGGTTCTGCTCGGGTTTGGTTTTGTTGCCGTCACACTTTTTGCTCCCGAAGGCATCGGCGGCTTGTTTGACCGTATTGCGCGGCCAAAACGGGTCGGTGATCTGGGGCCAGACGCAGGCGCTTTGCGGCAAGAAGAAGCACGGGGGGAAAAGGTATGAGTGCTCTACTGGAAGTGTCAGGCGTGACAAAAACCTTTGACGGGTTCCGCGCCATCGACAATCTGTCGTTCTCGATCTCAGAGCCTGAAATGCGTGCAGTGATCGGGCCGAACGGCGCGGGCAAAACCACCTTCATGGATATCGTCACGGGCAAGACACGGCCTGATACTGGCACTGTGCGTTGGGGCGAGACATCAACCGATCTGACCCGATTGTCCGAAGCACGCATCGCGCGGCTTGGACTGGGACGGAAGTTCCAAAAACCCACCGTATTTGAAGATCAGACGGTGCGCGAAAATCTGCGTCTCGCCCTTAAAGGGGCACGTGGACCTGTGCCTGTGCTGTTCAAACGCCGCGCACGTGCAGATCAGATCGCGGCATTGGCCGACCAGGTGGGCCTGTCTGATGCGCTGAACATCAAGTCAGGTGCGCTTTCGCATGGACAAAAACAGTGGTTGGAAATCGGGATGTTGCTGGCGCAGGAACCCCGCCTTTTGCTGGTCGACGAGCCCGCAGCAGGGATGACCACAGCCGAACGCGAAAAGACCACCGCGATGTTGGTTGAAGCCGCGAAAACGCGGGCTGTTGTCGTGGTCGAACATGACATGGAATTCGTAAGGCGCCTGAATTGTCGCGTGACGGTTTTGCATGAGGGTCGGGTGTTGGCCGAAGGCTCGCTGGATCACGTAACAGCCAACCCGCAAGTGATCGATGTCTATCTGGGACGCGACGAAGGGGACAGCAATGCTTGAAGCACGACACCTGACGCTGGCCTACGGTGGGTCTGTCATTTTACCGGGCCTGGATTTTGAGGCGCGTGTGGGCGAAGTTACCGCCGTGATGGGGCTGAATGGTGTTGGGAAAACCTCGCTTTTGTCCGCCCTTGCAGGGCGCCATCCGTCAGGCGGCGAAGTGCGGCTCAATGATGTGCCACTGGCCACAGGCGCGCGCGCCAGATCACGCGCAGGCATCGCCTATGTCCCCCAAGGGCGCGAGGTCTTTCCACTTTTGACGGTGCAAGAAAACCTTGAAACGGGTTTTGCCTGCCTTCCCCGTGCAGAGCGCGAAATCCCAGATCATATTTATGAGCTGTTTCCCATCCTTCGAGAGATGCGCGCAAGACGTGGCGGCGACCTTTCAGGGGGCCAACAACAACAGCTCGCTATCGCACGTGCCTTGATCACCCGCCCGCGGGTGTTGCTGCTGGATGAACCGACCGAAGGGATCCAGCCGTCGATCATCGCAGATATCGGTCGGGTAATTACAGGGCTGCGCGAGGCAGGTGATATGGCGATTGTACTGGTTGAACAGAGGTTCGATTTTGCATGGAAACTGGCTGACCGCATCGTGGCTATGCAAAGGGGCGAAATCATCCACAACGACACACGCGCCGCATCGGATCGGGCAAAAGTGCTATCTTTGGTATCCGTGTAAACCACCGGATTCGCAGTTGCCTGTTTTTTACGCATCACGCCTTACAATTATGCAAGCCCTGCAAGCCCGTCTACCATAGCCGCCCTCGTCGCCAGCCAAGGCTGTTGAACCCCCGAGCACCGTGATTGAAGCAGGACACAGCCAGTCATTTTTCGTGAGCCGCCATCACCATCCAGACCCATATCACCCCCAAACAGGGCAATGCCCGCCAACCACGCGCTTTGGGGGGCGGGATCGTTCGTGTTACGGCTGATGATGATGGGCGCACGCGTTTAGGCACGTTGCGACAATCGGGTGCCACAAAGCTCGTCTTCCCCCGACAAACCGCCAAAGATATCGAAGCCATCCTGATCAATACCGCTGGTGGCGTCACAGGCGGCGACCGGTTTGAATTGGACGCGACTGTGCAAACAGGTGCCGAACTCTCGATCACAACACAGGCGGCCGAACGCGCGTATCGGGCGCAATCAGACGAAGTTGGCCGCATCACAACAAGGCTATGTGTTGAACGCCGCGCACGTTTGAACTGGCTCCCACAAGAAATGATCCTTTTTGAAGGATCCGCGCTTACCCGCACGCTTGACATCGAGCTGGCTTCTGATGCCGAGCTTTTGATGGTCGAACCCGTCGTCTTTGGCCGTGCCGCAATGGGCGAAACACTGCATGACATCACCTTTCGCGACCGCATCACCATCAACCGCGAGGGCAAGCCGCTCTATCTGGATGCGGTTCATATCTGTGGCGATGCTGCCAGTTTGATGGCACGGTCTGCGCTCGCCAAGGGCTGCAGTGCAATGGCCAGTGTGGTTCTGGTTTGCCCCGATGCAGCCACACGGCTTGCCAAGATACGCAGCCTTTTACCACCGACTGCGGGCGCAAGCCTGTTGGCGGAAGATACACTCGTCGTGCGTCATCTGGCGCAAGACAGTTTTCTGTTGCGCCGTGATCTGGTGCCGACCCTTGAGGCGATGTCCAATCGCCCCCTTCCAACCTCATGGAGACTATGACCCATGCAATTGACCCCACGTGAAAAAGACAAATTGCTGATCGCAATGGCAGCCGAGGTTGCGCGCAAGCGGCTTGCACGCGGTGTAAAGCTGAACCACCCCGAAGCCATAGCCCTGATCACCGAAGCAGTGGTCGAAGGGGCCCGCGACGGCAGGTCGGTCGCGGATATGATGGAAGCTGGCGGCCATGTGGTCACCCGCGCACAATGCATGGACGGCGTTGCCGATATGATCCACGACGTGCAGGTCGAAGCGACATTTCCCGATGGCACAAAACTTGTTACCGTTCACAACCCAATCAGGTAAGGAGTTTTGCGATGATCCCCGGAGAATTGTTCCCCGCCGAAGGCACGCTGACCCTGAATGAAGGGCGCGCGGCGATGACGCTGATCGTGGCCAATACAGGTGACAGGCCCGTGCAAGTTGGAAGCCACTATCATTTTGCCGAAGCCAACCCTGCGCTCGACTTTGACCGCGCGGCGGCGCGTGGCATGCGGCTTGATATCGCGTCGGGCACCGCCGTCCGTTTTGAGCCGGGGCAGCGCCGCGAAGTGCGGCTGATCACAATCAGCGGTGCACGGCGGATTATCGGCTTTAACCAAGACGTTATGGGGGATCTGTAAATGGCCACCGAAATCTCGCGCTCCACCTACGCTGCCATGTTTGGCCCCACCACAGGCGACAGGCTGCGTCTGGCCGATACCGATTTGATCATCGAGGTCGAACGCGATCTGACAACATACGGCGAAGAGGTAAAATTCGGCGGCGGCAAAACCATTCGTGACGGTATGGGGCAAAGCCAGATCACCCGCGCGGCAGGTGCCGTTGACACGGTCATCACCAATGCGCTGATCGTCGATCACGCGGGCATCTACAAAGCAGATGTCGCGCTGAAAGACGGGCTTATCCACGCCATCGGAAAAGCGGGCAACCCAGATACGCAGCCCAACATTGATATCATCATCGGTCCGGGCACCGAGATCATCGCAGGCGAAGGGCGCATCCTGACCGCTGGCGGTATGGACAGTCACATCCACTTTATCTGCCCGCAACAGATGGAAGATAGCCTGCACTCCGGAGTGACAACATGTTTTGGCGGCGGAACAGGGCCTGCACATGGCACATTGGCCACCACCTGCACGCCCGGCCCTTGGCACATCGGACGCATGTTACAATCCTTTGATGATATCCCGATGAACATCGGCTTGTCAGGAAAAGGCAATGCCAGTCAGCCCGACGCTTTGGTGGAAATGGTCAATGGCGGGGCCTGCGCACTCAAACTCCATGAAGACTGGGGCACCACCCCGGCCGCAATCGACTGCTGTCTTGGCGTGGCCGACGATATGGATGTGCAAGTGATGATCCACACAGACACGCTGAATGAATCTGGCTTTGTTGAACACACTGTTGGCGCGTTGAAGGGCCGCACAATCCACGCGTTTCACACCGAAGGCGCCGGGGGTGGACATGCGCCCGATATTATCAAGATTTGTGGCGATGCCAACGTTCTGCCTTCTTCGACCAACCCCACGCGGCCTTTCACAATTAACACGCTGGAAGAACATCTGGATATGTTGATGGTGTGCCATCACCTCGACAAATCCATCCCCGAGGACATCGCATTTGCCGAAAGCCGCATCCGCCGTGAAACCATCGCAGCCGAAGATATTTTGCACGACATTGGTGCATTTTCGATCATTGCCAGCGACAGCCAAGCGATGGGGCGCGTGGGCGAGGTTCTAATCCGCACATGGCAAACCGCCGATAAAATGAAAAAACAAAGGGGCCGTCTGCCCGATGAAACGGGCGAAAACGACAACTTGCGCGTGCGCCGCTACATCGCCAAATACACGATCAACCCTGCAATCGCGCAGGGCGTATCGCATGTTCTGGGCGATATTTCGGTGGGTAAACGCGCAGATCTGGCGCTTTGGTCGCCTGCTTTTTTCGGGGTGAAGCCAGAGATGGTGCTCTTGGGCGGCTCCATCGCAGTTGCCCAGATGGGCGACCCCAATGCCTCGATCCCCACGCCACAGCCAGTCTACACGCGTCCCATGTTCGGCGCCTTGGGCGGCGCGCGCAAAAACTCATCTGTGTCGTTCATTTCTCAGGCCGCGCAATCACAAGGTTTGCGGGATACGCTCGGGTTGGCCAAGCAGACCGTCGCGGTGGAAAATACGCGCAACATCGGCAAAACCGACATGCTTTTGAACGATGCCTTGCCGGCAATCGAGGTGCATCCCGAAACATACGAAGTCCGCGCGGATGGCGAGTTGCTTACCTGTCAGCCTGCCGAAACGCTGCCAATGGCCCAACGGTATTTCCTGTTCTGATGGTGGACTTTGTTTGCCAATCCATCCAGCGTACTGGCCATTGGGACACGGCGGTGGATCGCTGTGTGCTGACCTATGAAGAACGCCTTTTGCGCCGCAAGGTCCTGACAACACAGGCAGGCGCCAAGCTGCTTGTCGATTTGCAAAAGGCAACAAACATAGATCACGGCGACGCTTTTGTGCTGACCGATGGCCGCCTGATCGAGGTCGCCGCAGCCGATGAAGCCCTGTTGCAAATCACCGCCGACAACCTGTTGCCGCTGGTCTGGCATATCGGCAACCGCCACTGCCCTGCTCAGCTTGAGCGCTCACGCGTCCTCATTCAGCCCGACCACGTGATCCGTGATTTGATGGAACGGCGCGGCGCGAGTGTCGCGGATGTGTTTGAGCCTTTCACCCCTGAAGGCGGGGCTTACGGCCGCGGGCGCACGCAAGGCCACGCCCATTCGCACGACCATAGCCATGAACACTGAAATCCTGACATTGTCCCAATGGCTGTCACCGGCCTATCCCATCGGGGCCTTCGCCTATTCGCACGGGCTTGAGGCCGCAATAAGCGCCGGTTGGATCAAAGACGCTGCCGATTTGCAAGACTGGCTCAGCGATATCCTTGTTCATGGAAGTGGCCGCAACGATTGCATCTTGCTGCGCGCCGCGCACGCGGGTGATGTTCCTGTCGGCGATGTAAATAGCATGGGCCTTGCCTTTGCGGCCTCCGCCGAACGTCAGCGCGAAACACTGCGGCAAGGTGCAGCCTTTGTGAAAACCACAGCCCACCTTTGGAATATGGACGATGCGCCGCTGATCTACCCCGTTGCTGTGGGTGCTGCGGCGGGCCGCCTTGGTATTGACCCGACCCTTGCCTGCGCGATGTTTTTGCAAGCCACGTTATCCAATCTGGTTCAGGCCGCCCAACGGTTGATGGCCTTGGGCCAGACCCAAGGGCAAGCCATTGTGAAAGACCTCACGCCAGCGTGCCAAAAAATGGCTCAGGACACGCATGCTGCCACGCTGGATAATATGGCGTCCTGTGCCTTTCTGTCAGATATCGCAGCCATGCGACACGAGACCCAAACCCCAAGGATTTTCCAGACATGACCAAATTGAACGGCCCCTTGCGCGTCGGGATCGGCGGCCCAGTTGGGGCTGGTAAAACCACATTAACCGCCGCACTTGCCCGCGTTTTTCATCCCGATTTTTCCATCGGCGTCATCACCAATGATATCTACACCCAAGAAGATGCCGAGGCACTGATGCGTATGCAGGTGCTGCCCCAGGACCGTATCATCGGTGTTGAAACAGGGGGCTGTCCGCATACCGCAATCCGCGAAGATGCGTCGATAAACCTTGCTGCGATCGAGCAGATGAATGAACGACACGACGATCTTGATCTGGTTCTCATCGAAAGTGGCGGCGACAACCTGTCGGCCACATTCAGCCCCGAATTGGCGGATCTGACGATCTATGTGATCGATGTGGCCGCTGGCGAAGAAATCCCGCGCAAAGGGGGACCTGCGCTGACCCGCTCGGACCTGCTCATCATCAACAAGACCGATCTTGCGCCGCATGTGGGTGCATCGCTTGAGGTAATGGACCGCGATGCAACCCGCGTGCGCGGCGGGCGCCCGCATGTCTTTTGCAACCTCAAGCAAGCCGATGGCGTCGACGCCATCAAAAGCTTCATTTGCGATCAGGGCGCGCTTGGTTTGGCAAAAGCATAATAAATCACGGCGCAAACGCTCTTCACAAACCAAAACGCACCTGTATAAAGACAGGTATGAACATGGTTGCACATATCGCCCTGCTCCTACGTCTTAGCCTGCGCTGAGCGTGTCCATCGGCGCGCCCGCTCAGTAGGTCCAAGCGCCGATACCCCCAAATACCCATAAGGAATACAGACCATGTCGCAGGACCGCGTTGTCATTTTTGACACAACTTTGCGCGACGGAGAACAATCTCCGGGCGCCACTATGACCCACGAAGAAAAACTCGAAATCGCCGAATTGCTGGATGATATGGGCGTCGATATCATCGAAGCTGGTTTTCCCATTGCATCCGAAGGCGACTTTGCCGCCGTTTCCGAAATTGCCAAGCGCAGCAAGACGTCCGTGATCTGCGGGCTGGCGCGGGCGAACTTCAAGGATATCGATCGCTGTGCGGACGCTGTAAAACACGCCGCAAAGCCAAGGATTCACACCTTTATCGGCACATCACCCTTGCACCGCGCTATCCCGAACCTGACCAAAGACGAAATGGCCGAGCGTATCCACGACACCGTGACCCACGCCCGCAACCTGACCGATAATGTGCAATGGTCGCCAATGGATGCAACCCGCACGGAATGGGATTACCTGTGCCGCGTGGTGGAAATTGCGATCAAGGCAGGCGCCACCACCATCAACATTCCCGACACCGTTGGCTATACAGCGCCGCGCGAAAGCGCCGATCTGATCAAACGGCTGATTGCGACTGTGCCTGGCGCAGATGAGGTGATCTTTGCCACGCACTGCCACAACGATCTTGGCATGGCGACGGCCAATGCCTTGGCCGCCGTCGAAGGCGGCGCGCGCCAAATCGAATGCACGATCAATGGCTTGGGCGAACGCGCGGGCAACACCGCTTTGGAAGAAGTCGTTATGGCGCTGAAGGTGCGAAACGACATCATGCCCTTCACCACAGGCATCGACAGCACCAAGATCATGAACATCTCGCGCCGCGTGGCATCGGTGTCGGGCTTTTTGGTCCAGCCCAACAAGGCCATCGTCGGCAAAAATGCCTTTGCCCACGAAAGCGGCATCCATCAGGACGGCATGCTGAAAAACGCGGAAACATTCGAAATCATGCGCCCCGAAGACGTGGGCCTGTCTGAGACAAATATCGTGATGGGCAAACATTCGGGCCGTGCGGCGCTGCGCTCCAAGCTGGCCGATCTGGGGTTTGAGTTGGGCGACAATGAACTCAAGGATGTCTTTGTGCGCTTCAAGGAACTGGCCGATCGCAAAAAAGAAATCTACGACGACGATCTTATCGCGTTGATGCAAGCCAATGTCGCAAACGATGCGGCACTCAGGCTGGTCTCGCTGAAAGTCGTCTGCGGCACCGATGGCCCACAAGAAGCCAGCATGGTTCTGAACGTTAATGGCACCGAAAAATCCGTCACGGCCACGGGCGATGGCCCCGTGGATGCGACGTTTAACGCTGTCAAACAGCTGTCCCCTCACGGCGCACGCCTGCAGCTTTATCAGGTGCAGGCTGTCACCCAAGGCACCGATGCGCAGGCCACCGTGAATGTGCGCATGGAAGAAGACGGCAAAATCGCTACAGGCCAATCCGCCGACACGGACACGGTTGTGGCCTCAGCCAAAGCCTATATCGCAGCGCTCAATCGGTTGATCGCGCGACGCGACGAACAGCAACCAGGCTACGACACCAAAGGCGTAAGCTATAAGGACGTCAGCTAAATAACAGCCGCCCCAACCTTCTTTCGTGATGGTTGGGGCAAGGCGCCAAATCAAACATCCCTCAATCTAAACTGCGAAATCGTCACCGATCCAAACGATCTCCGGGCATTCCAGATCAATTTTTTCCCGATCCAGCCGCTCGCCAATCGTCATGTGATGCCGATCAGATGTTTGCATAGGGTGTCGCCCACTCTCTCGCTTTCGGACGGGCCTAGGTCGGGCCTTCCTTGCACAGCTGCCCCGCGCATGCATGCCCCATATCCGGCGGCGAGATCGTGGCTTGGCCGCTCAGCTTTCAAAGCGGCGGCATCCTGCGCATTTGTCGCGCGCGGGTGTTGCCAACCCCCTTTCGCAGAGACGCGCCCTTGCATATAAGGCTGATAGCTTGGGGCAGACGAGTCGCGCACTGTTGATGGCTGCGACATAGGGAATTGCAAAAATGTTCGGACTTGGTGTTTTTTCGTCAGACATGGCGATTGATTTGGGCACAGCCAATACGCTGGTCTACGTAAAGGGCAAGGGCGTGATCCTGTCTGAACCCTCAGTGGTTGCTTACCAGGTCAAGGACGGCGTGAAAAAGGTGCTGGCCACTGGCGAAGATGCAAAACTGATGCTTGGCCGCACGCCCGGCAGCATTGAAGCCATCCGCCCCATGCGCGATGGTGTCATTGCCGACTTTGATGTGGCCGAAGAGATGATCAAAGCGTTCATTCGCAAGGTTCACAAACGCTCCACCCTGTCCAAACCAAAGATTATCGTCTGTGTGCCCCATGGCGCGACACCTGTTGAAAAACGCGCTATCCGCCAGTCGGTCCTGTCCGCAGGGGCGCGTCGCGCGGGCCTGATTGCCGAACCGATTGCTGCCGCGATTGGCGCGGGCATGCCCATCACCGATCCTACGGGCAACATGGTTGTGGACATTGGCGGCGGAACCACCGAAGTGGCCGTTCTGTCGCTTGGCGATATTGTTTATGCGCGGTCTGTCCGCGTGGGTGGCGACCGTATGGACGAGGCAATCATCAGCTACTTGCGTCGCCAACAAAACCTGTTGATCGGTGAAGCCACAGCCGAACGGATCAAAACCACGATCGGCACAGCCCGCATGCCAGATGACGGGCGGGGGCAGTCGATCCCGATCCGCGGGCGCGATCTTCTCAATGGTGTGCCCAAAGAGATCGAGATCAGCCAGGCTCAAGTGGCAGAAGCCCTGTCCGAACCTGTGCAACAAATCTGCGAAGCCGTGATGACCGCGCTGGAAGCCACGCCCCCCGATCTGGCCGCCGATATCGTTGACCGCGGCGTGATGCTGACAGGCGGCGGCGCGCTTTTGGGCGAACTTGATCTGGCCCTACGCGAGCAGACTGGTTTGGCAATTTCGGTTGCTGACGAAAGCTTGAACTGTGTGGCCCTTGGCACAGGCAAGGCGCTTGAGTACGAACATAAGCTGCGCCACGTCATCGATTATGATAGTTAAGGCGTAACACACGCTTCAACCCACCGCTTGAAGGGGGAAACCCTTGGCACGCGAGACCACAACTTCAGACGCCTATGTGCGCCCCCTCCGACGGCTGTTGGTGGGGATTTTGGTCGTTGTGCTTTTGTCGGTTTTTCTGGTCTGGCGTATTGATAGCCCGCGCGTCGAACGCCTGCGCATGGCCATGATTGACCGCTTCGTGCCGAATATGGATTGGGCGATGGCGCCCGTGACGGGCCTTGCCAATATCGCACGTGACTTTCAAAGCTACACGCGAATTTACGAGCAAAACCAAGACCTTCGCCGCGAACTCCAGCAGATGAAAGCATGGAAGGAAGCCGCCCTCCAGCTTGAGCAGGAAAACGCGCGGCTTTTGGATCTGAACAAGGTTCGGATTGATCCGCAACTGACCCATGTGACAGGTGTGGTGCTGGCCGACAGCGGCTCTCCGTTTCGGCAATCGGTCCTGTTGAACGTGGGCGCGCGCGACGGGATCATGGACGGTTGGGCCACGATGGACGGCATCGGCCTTGTCGGGCGCATCAGCGGCGTGGGCCAAAATGCCAGCCGCGTTATCCTTCTGACCGACAGCAACAGTCGCATCCCCGTGACAATCCAGCCATCGGGTCAACGCGCAATTCTGGTAGGCGACAACAAATCCGCACCAACCTTGGAACTGATCGAAGACCGCGACCGCGTGCGCCCGGGCGACCGCGTTGTGACCAGCGGTGACGGCAAGGTGTTCCCGGCAGGGCTGCTGGTCGGCCAAGTGGCGCAAAGCCCCGATCGCCGCCTGCGCGCACGGCTGGCCGCCGACTACGAACGCCTTGAATTTTTGCGCGTTCTTCGCACCCATGAAGGGGAATTGATCAACGATCCAGGTGCGTTGCTGGCCAGCCCCGAGATGGTGTCCTCCGCCCCGATAGAGGAGGACGCAGATGGCTGATACCTCCGTTTCGCACAAGTGGCTCTACCGCGGGCTTTATATCGTCATCGCGCTGGTCACTTATTACATCCACCTTTTGCCGCTCCAGACCATTCCGCGTGGATGGGGTCTGCCTGATATTTTGCTGTGCCTGACGTTTGCCTGGGCCTTGCGCCGCCCTGAATATGTGCCCCTCACACTGGTTGCGGCGCTGTTTTTTCTTGGGGATATGCTGTTCCAACGCCCGCCAGGTTTGCAATCCGCAGCCATCATCTTGGGCCTTGAATTCCTGCGCACGCGGCGCGGCGATGTGCGGGCAGCGACCTTTCCAACAGAATGGTTTATGGTCGTCGTCACCATGGTCGGCATATTGATCTTTACACGGTTCGTCAGCGCCATTGCACTGCTCGATCCCCCAAGCCTGCGGCTGACATTGATCCAGTTTGTCATCACGGCGGCGTGCTACCCGTTCATTGCGGGGCTCTCCAGCGTCCTGTTCAAAGTGCGCTATCCTGCGGCCAATGATATATCAGACAGGGCACTCACTTAATGAAACGCCCAACAACGGACCCCCATGTGAACGAACGCAAAATTGGCAGACGCGCCTTTGTCTTTGGCGCGGCGCAACTGGGCATTCTGGGCGTGCTTGGCTATCGCATGCGCGAACTGCAGATCAAACAGGCCGACCAATACCGCCTGTTGGCCGATGAAAACCGCATCAATATCCGCCTCATCCCGCCCGCGCGGGGCCGTATTTTTGATCGCAACGGCCTGACGCTTGCCGATAACGAACCCAACTACCGCATCACGATTGTGCGCGACAATGCCGGCGATGTTGAAGAAGTGCTGCACCGTTTGTCGCGGATTGTCACGCTGACCCCCGAACAGATCAGCGAAGCGCTTGAAACGGTCCAAACCTCGTCGCCCTTCGTGCCTGTGACGATCCTTGACCGTCTGACATGGGATGACATTGCCGAGGTTTCGGCCAACGCGCCTGCGCTGCCCGGGATCACCGCCGATCTGGGGCTCAGCCGCTATTACCCAGTGGGTAATGATTTTGCGCATGTCGTGGGATATGTCGGGCGCGTCACCTCGTATCACCTTAGCCGCATCGACGATAATGATCCTGTGCTGCGTATTCCCGATTTCCAAATCGGACTGACCGGCGTCGAGGTGAAAGAGGAAAAGCCCCTGCGCGGCAAAGCAGGCACCCGCCGCATCGAAGTGAACGCGCGTGGCCGTATGATGCGCGAGCTGGACCGCGTTGAAGCGATTAAAGGCGACGATATTCAACTGACCGTCGACACAGGACTTCAGAATTTTGTGCAGGCACGTCTGGCAGGCGAAGCCGCAAGCGCCATCGTCATGGACGTGGAAACAGGCGATTTGCTGGCCGTGGGGTCTGCACCAACATTTGATCCAAACCTGTTTGTGCGCGGGATTTCGACCAGTGACTACAACGCACTGTTGAACGATAAATATCGCCCCTTCCGCTCAAAAGCCATTCAAGACATCTACCCCCCAGGCTCAACTTTCAAAATGATCACCGCGCTTGCCGCCTTTGAAGACGGGCAAGTGGATCTGAACGAAACCGTCCGCTGCGTTGGCCACAAAGAAGTCGCCGACGTGCGCTTTCACTGCTGGAAACGCGCGGGGCATGGCAATGTCAATCTGCACAAGTCCCTCAAAGAAAGCTGTGACGTCTATTATTACGATCTCGCGCTGCGCGTTGGCATCGACAAAATCGCGGAAATGGCCCGCAAATTCGGCATTGGCGTGCGCCACGATATCCCCATGTCCGCCGTCGCCCGCGGCTTGGCGCCTGACAAAGCATGGAAACGCGAGGTGCGCGAAGAAGACTGGCGCATCGGTGACACGGTAAACGCCTCGATCGGGCAAGGATATGTTCTGTCCTCGCCGCTTCATCTGGCTGTGATGACGGCGCGGTTGGCCTCTGGCCGCGCTGTTGAGCCGCGCTTGGTAAAATCGCGCAATGGTGTTGAAGTCCCCATCGCGGGCAATGCACCCATAGACGTCAATCCCAACACGCTCGAAGCGATCCGCAAAAGCATGTATGCCGTCTGCAACACCCGCGGCGGCACCGCTTACGCCAGCCGCACAACCGTGCAAGACTTTCGCATGGCAGGCAAAACTGGCACCAGCCAGGTGCGCCGTATCACCGCCGCCGAACGTGCACGCGGCGTGACCCGTAACGAAGACCTGCCATGGGAAAGACGCGATCATGCGCTTTGGGTCAATTACGCGCCCTATGATAATCCCAAATATGCGGTGGCTGTGATCGTGGAACACGGCGGCGGTGGCTCCAAAGCCGCCGCCCCCATCGGCCGCGACATCACCCTGCGCGCCCTTTACGGGCGCACCCCACCGCTTGAGGCCTATCCCTCTCGCGCCCAGGCCAGTGCCCGCGCAACCCTGCGTCGGATGGAGCCGCTGTTGCGCGACTTCGATACCCAAGCCGCCCTTGATGCCGATAAAACCTGACAGGCGCAGCTGATGAGTTATCTCGAATATACCGTCCGCCAAACCCCCACAGGGGCGCGCAAGCTGCTTTACTTCAACTGGCCGCTGATCGTGTTGATTGTTGCCGTCGGCTGCGTGGGGTTTTTGATGCTTTACTCTGTTGCAGGCGGATCATGGACACCTTGGGCCATCGCACAGATGCAACGTTTTGCGCTTGGCATGACCTTGATGTTCATCGTGGCCCTGACCCCCATCTGGTTCTGGCGCAATACCGCAGGTGTGGCCTATCTGGCCTCGCTTATCCTGCTTGTGGTGGTTGAAATCATCGGTGATGTGGGCGGCGGGTCTCAGCGTTGGATCGATCTGGGCTTCATGCGGTTGCAACCCTCAGAGATGGCCAAAATAACGGTCGTGATGCTGCTGGCGGCCTACTACGATTGGCTGCCCCCCGAAAAAGTCTCGCGCCCCTTCTGGATCATTGTTCCGCTGGTCTTCATTCTTCTGCCCGTCCTTTTGGTGCTGCGCCAACCTGATCTGGGCACGTCGCTTTTGATCATCATGGGCGGTGGTATCATGCTGTGGTTCGCGGGCGTCCATTGGGCTTATTTCGCAGGTGTCATCGCCACGGGCTGCGCCACGATCTACGCAGTGTTCGCCACCCGCGGCACGCCCCGTCAAATCCTGTCTGATTATCAGATGGACCGCATCGACACCTTCCTTGATCCCTCCGCTGATCCGCTTGGCGATGGCTATCACATCACCCAATCCAAAATTGCCCTTGGCTCTGGCGGCTGGACGGGACGCGGCTATATGCAAGGCACCCAAAGCCAACTGAATTTCCTGCCCGAAAAACACACCGACTTTATTTTCACCACCCTGGCCGAAGAATTCGGCTTTGTCGGCGCGATCTCTCTGCTGGCGCTTTACGGGCTTATCATCGCCTTCTGCGTGGTCTCTGCCATGCGGATGCGCGACCGTTTTGCCTCTCTGGTCACACTTGGCATCGCGGCCACTTTCTTTCTCTATTTCGCAGTGAATATGGGCATGGTGATGGGGCTGCTGCCCGTCGTGGGGGTGCCTTTGCCGCTGGTCAGTTACGGCGGGTCGGCAATGCTGGTTCTGCTGGTGGCCTTTGGCGTGGTTCAAAGCGCACATATCCATCGCGCAAGGTAGGACACGACATGACCCTCAATATCCTGTTTGCCGCAACCGATGCACGGTGGGACGAATACAAGGATGTGTTGCCACAGGCCTTCGCGCATGCGGGGCTGAAAACGGAATTGTCGCGCAACCATGCACCCGATCAGACCGATTATATCGTCTACGCCCCCAATAGCCCGCTTCAGGATTTCACGCCCTATACCCGCGCCAAAGCCGTGCTGAACCTGTGGGCAGGCGTCGAAGAAGTCACCCACAATCAAAGCCTCACCATCCCGCTTGTGCGGATGGTGGATCATGGGCTGACCCAAGGGATGGTCGAATGGGTCACAGGCCACACCCTGCGCCACCACCTCGGGATGGATGCGCATATCCTGGGCCAGGACGGGCAGTGGCGCAGCACTGTGCCTCCTCTGGCCGAAGACAGACGCGTCACCATCCTTGGCCTCGGCACACTCGGGACGGCCTGCGCACAGGCCCTTTGCGCCCTCGGCTTTCCCGTCACAGGATGGAGCCGCAGCCAAAAACACATCCACGGCATCCGCTGTCTGGCAGGGGGCGATGGCCTGCGCGAGGCGCTCAGCAGCGCCGATATCGTCATCCTTCTGGTCCCGCAAACAACCGCAACCATGAACCTGCTGAACGACGACCGTATCGCCCTGCTGCCCAAGGGCGCGATCGTGATCAACCCGGCCCGTGGTCCCGTGATCGACGATGACGCTCTGCTCGGGGCGCTCGACAGCGGCCACCTTGCCCATGCCACACTCGATGTCTTTCGCACCGAACCCTTGCCGCCCGCGCATCGCTTCTGGACGCACCCGCAGGTCACTGTCACGCCCCATATCGCAAGCGTCACACGGCCCAAAACCGCCGCCGCCGCCATCGCTGCCAATATCGCGCGCAACGAAGCTGGCAATGACATGATCGGCGTGGTGGATCGCGGTGCGGGGTATTAACCCGTCACTTCAACGCCGGTAGGGTTTGGGCCTCCTGCCCGCCGCCGCACTACTTGCAACATCGGCAATACGCGCCGCGCGGGTCCGTGGCTGCTTGGCCGTTTTGATCCACTCCAATGTGCCGCGCTTCACGGCCGCTTCTTTTGCCATCAACCGTCCATCTCACATTTGCTCAGACGCCAGATCCTCGACCATTTCGAACCGCTCCCATAACACGGGCATGTCAGGGGCGAAAACGCCTGCTCTTCGAAAAAAGGCCTCATGATCGCGACGCCACCCCGCAAGATCATCGTTCTCACCTTCCATCAACGCCATCTCTTCGGTCAGCGTCTCAAAGGTGCAGGTCACAAGCTCCAGCGTTCTGATCACAACAGCAGGCGTGCCGTCCCATGTCAGCGCAATATCGCATCGCCCGATGACGGGCGGCGCCTCAAGGGTGGCCAAAGACGAACAGGTCGCGCGTTTCTTACCAGATCGCACAAGGCGCAAAAGCTGCGCGCACAGCTCTGGACCATCGCCAAACCGGAATGTCTCGGCATCGGGGTAACGCAGTTGCAAATCCGCCGTGGTCATCCAGTTGCTCTCCCGTAAGGACCTGCTCCGCATTAACCTTAACGCGCCCGCCCTGTCCCTTCATTGTTGCCCCAAATACCTTTTCGGATCGCACGCAAGGAAACGGGACGTTAACGAAAGTGTCTGACGCATTGCCATACCGTGAGCAGACGCTAGGCCATACGCCCTGTCCGACGGTTTTCGGGCCCTAATGCGCCTGCGCCCAGTTCGCGCCCTGACCTGCGTCCACCACCAATGGCACGTCAAATTTCACCGCCGGCATCGCCGCATTTTCCATCACATCGCGGGCACGTTCTGTCAGGGTATCAACCGCGTCCTCGGCCACCTCGAAAAGCAATTCGTCATGGACTTGAAGCAGCATTTTCGCAGGCAAATCCTTGATCGCATCAGGCATCCTGATCATCGCGCGACGGATCACATCAGCCGCCGTTCCCTGAATGGGCGCGTTGATCGCAGCGCGTTGCGCAAAGCCCGCTCGCGGCCCTTTGGCCGCGATTTCAGGCGTATGGATTTTGCGTCCAAACAGGGTTTGAACATACAGGTTTTCTTTGGCGAAGCCCTTGGTTTCATTCATATAATCTTTGATCCCCGGGAACCGCTCAAAGTATCGGTCAATAAACCCTTGCGCCTCTGCGCGCGGGATGCGCAGGTTACGGGCCAGACCGAACCCGCTGATCCCGTAGATGACCCCAAAGTTGATCGCTTTGGCCTGACGGCGCACATCCGGCGTCATTTCATCCATCGGCACATTGAACATCTCGGATGCGGTCATTGCGTGAATATCATGGCCATCCTTGAAGGCCTGCTTCAGCTCTGGAATATCCGCGATGTGGGCCAAAATCCGCAGCTCGATCTGGCTATAGTCCAACGCCACCAGAACCTTGCCTTCTTCGGCCACAAAAGCCTCCCGAATGCGGCGGCCTTCTTCACTTCGGATCGGAATGTTTTGCAAATTCGGATCCGTCGACGCCAACCGCCCCGTGTTGGCACCCGCGATGGAATATGAGGTATGAACGCGCCCTGTGTCCTTGTTTATATGGTCCTGCAGCGCATCGGTGTAGGTGGATTTCAGCTTGCTGAGCTGCCGCCAATCCAGCACCCGCGCGGGCAGTTCGTGTTCGGTCGCAAGATCCTCAAGCACATCTGCACCCGTGGCATAGGCACCCGTTTTACCTTTTTTGCCGCCTTCAATGCCCATCTCGTCGAACAGGATTTCACCCAGTTGCTTGGGCGATCCCACATTGAATGACCGCCCCGCAAGCTCGTGGATTTCCGCCTCAAGCCCTGCCATTTTTTGCGCAAACGCATTGGACATGCGGCTCAGCGTATCGCGGTCAACTTTGACGCCTGTCCGCTCCATCGCGGCCAGCACCGGCACAAGCGGCCGTTCCAGCGTCTCATAGACAGTGGTGACCTTGGCCCCGTGCAATCGCGGCTTGAACGTCTGCCACAAACGCAACGTGATATCCGCATCCTCGGCGGCATAAGCAACAGCATCCTCAACCGGCACACGGTCAAAGGTTTTCGCGGATTTGCCCGTCCCCAATAGCGGTTTGATCGGGATCGGCGTATGCCCCAAATACCGCTCGGACAAAGCGTCCATCGCATGATTATGAAGGCCAGCATGCAGCGCATAGCTCAGCAGCATAGTGTCATCAATCGGTGCGACAGCAATGCCGTCATTGGCAAAAATCTTGGCGTCATACTTCATGTTTTGCCCGATTTTGATGATGCTCGGGTCTTCCAGAACGGGTTTGAGCATTGCCAGACATTCGGCTTTATCCATCTGCCCGTCGGCCAGCGCATCATCGCCAAACAGATCATCCGCAGCGCCGCCTTTGTGGGTCAACGGAATGTAACAGGCCTGCCCTGCCTCCACGCACAGGCTGATCCCCACCAGCTCGGCGATCATCTCGTTCAAGGCGGTGGTCTCTGTATCCACCGCCACATAGCCGCGCGCATAAATGCGGTCGATCCAGACCTGCAAAGCCGCGGCGTCTTTGACCCACTCGTATTTTTCTGCATCAAAGGGCAGGTCGACAACATCGGGCGCATCCGCACTGGCCGCTGGTGTATCCTCGATCACAGGGGCTTCGGCCCCCAAAGTTTCGGAGATACGCTTGGTCAGTGTGCGAAACTCCATCTCTGCCAAAAAGCCAAGCAGCTTGTCGGGGTCGGGGTCGCGCACCTCAAGATCATCAAGCCCATAGTCCAGTGGCGTCTGGTCGTCCAAGGTGACAAGGCGTTTGGACAGCTCAATCTGTTCGCGGTGGTTGATCAGTGTTTCGCGGCGCTTGGGCTGCTTAATCTCTTCCGCGCGGTCCAGCAGCGTTTCCAGATCGCCGTATTCGTTGATCAGCAAAGCGGCTGTTTTCACACCGATCCCGGGCGCGCCTGGCACGTTGTCAACGCTGTCGCCGGCAAGGGCTTGCACATCAACCACACGGTCAGGACCGACACCAAACTTGGCTTCCACCCCTTCGCTGTCGATGCGGTTGTTTTTCATCGCGTCGAACATCTCGACGCCGCCGCCCACCAGCTGCATCAGGTCTTTGTCGCTTGAGATGATCGTGCACCGCCCGCCCGCTTCACGCGCCATACGGGCCAGCGTGGCGATGATATCATCGGCCTCATAGCCCTCTTGTTCCTTGCACGCGATGTTGAAGGCTTCCGTCGCTTGGCGCGTCAAAGGGATTTGCGGGCGCAGGTCTTCGGGCATCGCATCGCGATTGGCCTTGTAAAGGTCATACATGTCGTTGCGAAACGTATGGCTGCCCTTGTCAAAGATGACCGCAACATGGGTCACATCACCGCCCGCGTTCCCTTCGACATAGCGTTGCAGCATGTTGCAAAAGCCAGACACCGCCCCGATGGGCAAACCATCGGACTTGCGCGTCAAAGGTGGCAATGCGTGATACGCGCGAAAGATAAACGCCGAACCGTCGATCAGATGAAGATGGCAGCCTTTTCCGAAGGTCATATCGCGTGCTCCTGATGATTCAGCCGCACCCTAGCCCAGTCGGAAAGCGGGTTAAATCAGACTTTGCCTTCGAAATCGCGATGGATCAGCTTTGCATCGCAATACGGACATTCAACAAAGCCTGTGTCGGTCGGGATCTGCAGCCAGACACGCGGATGGCCAAGCGCCCCTTCGCCACCGTCACAAGCCACGCGATATTGGTCAACAATACGGGTTTCGGGGGCTTCAGTTGCCATAGGTATTCGTCCTTGCTTGCCGCGGGCATCGCCCCGCTTTAGATCAGCCGCTAAGATAGCCATTCCACGCGCAGGAGCAAGGGACGACATGACACAAGCCGCAATCGAAATCACAGGGCTTCGCAAGACGTATTCCGGCGGTCATGAGGCGCTCAAGGGCGTGGACCTGACCATTCCGCGCGGATCAATCTTCGGACTGCTCGGGCCCAACGGTGCGGGCAAGTCGACCTTGATCAACATCCTTGCGGGATTGGTTGTCAAAACATCGGGCAACGTCAAAATCTGGGGCTTTGATCAGGATCTCAACCCGCGCCAGTCGCGCGCATCCATCGGCGTGATGCCACAAGAACTCAACCTCGATCCCTTCTTTACCGCACGCGGGGCCCTTGATGTGCAAGCAGGCCTGTACGGCGTGCCCAAGTCAGAGCGCCGCACAGATCAAATCCTCGATATCATCGGGCTAAGCGATAAGGCGGATGCCTATGCGCGGTCACTGTCTGGCGGCATGCGACGGCGCCTACTGTTGGGCAAAGCATTGGTCCACACGCCACATGTGCTGGTACTGGACGAGCCGACCGCAGGCGTGGATATCGAATTGCGCAACATGCTATGGGACAATGTCCGCAAGCTAAACGCCCAAGGCATGACAATTATCCTCACCACCCATTATCTTGAAGAAGCCGAACAGATGTGCGACGAAATCGCCATCATCAACCACGGTGAAAAAGTAGCTCAGGACAGCACCGCGAACCTGCTTGGCCAGATTGATGCAAAAACGATGGTCATCACACCCTCCGACGCCGCGCAGGGGACGATCGCTTTGCCCCAAGGTGTCGAACTGACCCGCCGCGAAACAGGCACACTCGCCTTTGCCTACGACCGCAAACGCACCAAGGCCGAAGATATCCTCTCAGCCGTGCATAAGGCAGGCATTTCGATTGAAGATGTCAAAACGGAAGAAGCCGATCTGGAAGACGTGTTTTTAACCCTCACCAAAACCTGAGCCTTCATTGTTGCCTCAAATACCTCGGGGGTGAATTGAGCTTTGCTCAAGAGGGGGCTGGCCCCCTTTGCCCGCCCGCCGCAGGCGCAGCGCTAATTTAGCTGGCAGGCTGCAACATCCGACCCAATCGACGACCCGCTACAATATGCACATGCAAATGTGGCACTTCCTGAACACCATCCTCACCCGCATTCGACAACAAACGATAGCCATTTCCCCCTTCACCCGGCTGCACTCCAAGCTGTGCGCAGACCTTGCCAATCGTTCGGGTGAAGTCGGCTATCTCGGCATCTGACGCTTCAAGGGCAAAGTGATCAAAACACACATATGGCCCCTTTGGAATAACCAGCACATGATGGGGCGCTTGCGGATATAGATCTGCAAATGCCAGCGCATGGTCGGTTTCCATTACCGTATTATTGGGGATTTCACCGCGCAGGATTTTGGCAAAAATATTCTGGTCGTCATAGGCATAAGCCATGGGCGTGCTCATCTTTCATCAGTCTACAAATAGATATTCCATCGCCGCAATATCGCGCGCTTTTTCCACGGAGATGTCAAGAAATTCCGAAAGCGGCTCTGCGTTCTCCTCGGGCGAGACGCGTTCACGCAAGCGGTAGTGATTGGGAAAATCATTGTCGCGAATACGATCACTCTCAAACGTCACGTCATATCGAATTGTGGGCAGCAATGACTTGATCGTCTCCTCGGGTGTATCCTCCCCCGCCAGTCCGACCCGTGTGGCATGCCCAATGAGATAGGCATCCGAGAATTCACATTCGATCTCCAACAGTTTTGTTTTGGAGCGGTCGGAATAAAAATCCTGCAACAAATCGATATTGGCGGTATCAAGACAAATGATCATGCGGTCCGTTTCATGGTAATCAAACAGCATGCGCATCAAAGCACGGCGGTGACGTGTCCGCTTGCCAAGCGTGCTTTGTATGCCCCCCAAATCAGGAAGCTCGGTATTCTCCTCAGAAAACAGATATTCAATCGCAGGAACATTGGTCTCTTGGCGTATGCGGTGCAAAAGCCGCTTGGCCACATGCCATTTCTTGCATGCAATGATCATCAATTCACGGTCCCGTCCAAGGGTGCTTTCCGTCTCCCAGAACCGCGGCGCAAACCGCCGTCCGATACGTCCCCGTCCAGATAGAAACTTGAACAAACTGCGCCCCTCGCCCGAAATCTGGAATTCGGCACTCTCATTGGCATAGACCTCGCCCAACCGCTTCTTAAGGTCCTTCGCTTCAGGGCTGATCTTACGGGCAAACAGGAAGTCCTGACTGAGCAAAAGATCATAGTGGTCGTTGTAAAAAGTCACAGGCATTCCGTAGTCGGTGAACATCAGAAACGTCAGCGTCCGACATTCAATTTCATCCTCTGGCACAACATGACGGACCAACGTCTGAAAAAAGGTCTCGTCAGGGATCCAGGTCGTGGAAAAGAATCGCATCACGTCTTTACGTTCACGCGTGAAATCCAAAATCCATTCGATCGTCCTGCGCCGCAGACACCACCACTGCGACCCGATCTGCACCTGAATGTCGCTCGGCACTTCACGCGTCAGCCCAAATTTTTCTTGCAACGCAAAGCTGCCGTAAAATAGTTTTTTCTGAGTGCGTTCATTGAAATAGTGTCGGTAAATCAGCCGTTCTTCTTTCCAGCCCGTCTTGATCCAGTCGCTTTCGAAATAGTCAAAAGACTCGATGTAATCTTTGTCATGCGTATCAAGAAATTCATGGATGTATTTGGCGGATTTGATCACCATGCAATCGCCGGACACCATGTAGAAATGCGTGGCACGGGGAAAGGCGTTCACTGCCGCTTCAATCGCATAAAGCGTGGCCTGGACCAACGACCATTCCCCCCACCCGCAGCGGATGCGTTTTCGGGCAAATGTCACATTGGGATTGTCTGCCAAAGCCGCTGTGATTTTGGCAAAATGCTCGCGTTTGGCACTCGCATCAAAATGAATCGCGATATAGTCGCCAACGGCCGTTAATTGCTTGGCCTGCGCGATAATCGCGTCAGGATCTTTGTGACACAACAGAATGAAGGCGATTTTTGCCATATTCGAACCAATAATCCTCAAATTAGATGGATTGCTTAGCCTAGATAACGTGAACAGACATTGAATAAACAGGGTTTCTTTGCTTTTTTGTGCGCAAAGATGGTGTTACGCAAACGTAAGCACCCTAAAGAGGTAGTAGTATTATGGGCTTTCCAGGAACTTGGATGACCGAAAGCGAAAGCGTTGTGTATCGTGTGGTGCCCAAATGCGCGTGCTCTTCGATCGGCCAGATCATGTTTTATTCCGATCACGGCGAATTTTTCGACGGTGACATCCACGACAGCAAAGACCGCCTGCACAAATGGTCTCAGGATGTCAGCCAACCTCTGATCGAGCAAAACGTAAAAAATCATGCCAGCTATGCGTTCACCTGTGTGCGCAATCCTTACACCCGCATCTTGTCTTCGTTTTTCGATAAGATCTGCGGCATTCAGCGCAACGGAAAACGGTATCGCGGCAACCTCGTTCCCTTGCTGATCCAAAAATATGGTATCGAAGTTGGCAGTCCCGAGGATGGATTTGAATTTGACCAGATCAAATCGTTCCGCCGCTTTTTGCTATTTGCACGCGATACAATCCGCTGGAAACGCCCTATGGATCCGGACATTCATTGGTCGGCCATGTCGGGTCACGTGTCCACTTTCATCGTCAATGGCGGCACGTACGATAACATCTTTTTTACTGAAAAATTCAATGAAGGCATGCAATCGGTTTTGGATGCGATCGATACCAAACACCCGTTAGACCTCGCAAAAATCCCACGCTTCAACGAATCCGAAGGCCACGGACCGAAGCGCGCACATCCTGTCGAAGACTATTTCGACGATCTTTCGATGCATCTGGTCTATGAAATCTACAAACGCGATTTCAATTTGTTCAAATATGATTTTGAAAACCCTGGTAACAAAATGCCATTGGGAGAGATCGATTTGGACGAAGTGCACGCAAAACTCGGGGAATAGCGCCTGCGGCGGGCGAGCGCAGGGGGCCAGCCCCCTCTTGAGCAAAGCTCAATTCACCCCCGAGGTATTTGTAACAACAATGAAACAGGAAAGATTTTCTTAACTTTGTTGGTCTACTGAAAGAGGGCGGTACAGGCTGAGGAGCCGATGGCCGCCAACGATGAAGGCGCGGCCCTGCAACGTGCTGTCGGGTCGCGTCTACTTCATTGTTGTGAAAAATACCTCGGGGTTTGGGGCAGCGCCCCAAGCAAAATATGTCGGGCGGCTTTAGCCGCTCCTTTTTATAACAATCCCTTTGCGCGAAATAGCGCGCTGAGGTCCGTTTCTGGGCGTGCGCCCATATGGCTGATAATCTCACCAGCCGCTACGCACCCCATGGCCCCGCTGGTCTTCAGATCCCGCCCCGTTGCTTGGCCAAAAAGAAAGCCTGCGGCAAAAAGGTCCCCTGCGCCTGTTGCATCTACTGGAACGACACGGTCGACATCCACATGAACTTGCTCACCGTTTTGAGCCAAAGTGACGCCGTCACCAGACTGTGTGCACACCACCAAAGGACAAATCTTGGCAATTTTATCAATTGCCTCGTTGAGCTCCGACGTCTGGGCGAGGGATAACATCTCGGCTTTGTTGCCGATGACATAATCCAGCTCGTGTTCAATCAGGGTCAGAAAGTCGGCACGGTGACGTTCGACACAAAAAGGATCGGAGATGGCGATACCAGCACGGCCGCCAGCGGCGCGACACGCCCGCGCGGTGCGTCCGAACGCTTCCTTGCCTTTGTCTTTGTCAAAGAGGTAGCCTTCCAAAAAGACGATTTCCGATTGGGCGCAAATCTCTTCGCTTACATCATTCGGGCCCAACTCCGCCGAAATTCCCAAGTATGTGTTCATCGACCGCTCGCCATCAGGGCTGACAAAGATCATAGACCGTGACGTCGGAAGCTCGCCTCCAGCGACAGGCGGGTTGATGAAATCTGTTCCATCCCGTTCCATCGCATCGGCGTAAAACCTGCCCAAGGCATCGTCATGCACACGTCCGATGAAGCCTGTTTTCAAACCCAGATTGCCAAGCCCCGCCAGCGTATTGGCAACCGAGCCACCAGGTGCCTGCACCCGTGTCTGCATTGCAGCATATAAAACCTCGGCGCGCTCTTTTTCGACCAGCTGCATGATACCCTTTTCGATCCCCATGTGGTCGAGAAAGCTGTCATCTGATTGGCTCAGAACATCCACAATCGCATTTCCAATGCCGACGACTTTATAGGTTTTACTCACAGGTTTTTCTCCTCAAAGGCACAAAGATCGCGGATCAGGCATGCTCGACACATTGGTTTACGCGCTTTACAAACATAGCGACCGTGCAAAATCAGCCAGTGATGCGCATGATGTTGAAAATCGGCGGGAACGTGGTCTTCAATCGCACGTTCGATCGCCACAACGTCTTTGCCAACAGCAAGTCCGGTGCGGTTCCCGATACGCAAAATATGGGTATCCACCGCCTGGGTGGGCATGCCCCACCACATATTCAGAACCACATTAGCCGTCTTGCGCCCAACACCGGGCAGACTTTCCAAAGCGGCACGCGAATTGGGGACTTCGCCGTTAAAGTCCTCAACAAGGATACGGCTCAGCTTAATGACATTTTTGGCTTTGTTGCGAAACAGGCCGATCGTTTTGATGTGTTCGATCAGTTTTTCTTCACCAAGGTCGAGCATTTTCTGGGGCGTGTCCGCAACTTTGAAAAGCGCGGCCGTCGCCTTGTTCACACCAACATCTGTGGCTTGCGCAGACAGTGCCACAGCAACCACAAGGGTATAGGCATTGGTATGATCCAACTCGCCTTTGGGTTCGGGATCGGCGGCCTGAAAGCGCGAGAACACCTCGCGCATGGTGTGATAATCAAGTTGCTTAACCATGATGCAAGCCTATGCCTGACGCCATCCACGCGGGCAAGGCCACGGATCATTAAAAATGGACAGAAGTCGGCGATAGGCGTTCAGAAATCATTAGGGGTTTTGCGCGATGACCTACACCCATGGATGGAACGGAATTTTTCAATTTGCCCGATGCGATGGGCGGTCTTGGGCCTGGCTCATATGTCATGACCACGCAGGGCGAATTACCTGTTGAGTGGCTTGAGGTGGGCGACCGGCTGATCACCCGCGATCATGGGGCACAACCTATTCAGTGGATTGGCCGTTTACGCGCAGACAACCAGCTAGGGGTGGACCTGCCAAACCCAGTAAAGCTTCCTGTTCCAAACGATGGCACATCGCGGCAAACCGATCCGCTTTATCTGTCACCGGGGCACCGTGTTTTGCTGCAATCGCCATTGGTGGCCAAACACTTTGGTACCACCGAAGCGATGTGCCGTATCGTCGATGTCTCCCGGCGCAATCGGGTCAGGTTCCAATCCGTTAGCACACGGCTGATATATCACCACCTGTTGTTACCTGTTGCATCCCTTATTCTGGTCAACGGGCTATGGGTCGAAACCATCAATGCCACTGATTGTGAACGCCTTGATATTCCTGCCGTGTTACGTGCGCAGGCCACCCAAACCCGTGCTCCCCGTATGGTGCTCTGTCCTTGGGAAGCCCGCCTGATCCGGGTTTTGGCAGCACCCGAGGTTAATATTCGCGACTTGTTGCAGGCAGCTTAAACCGCAAGATGCGGGTCGCTTGGCAGCGATCACGCAGGTAAGGTGAGCAAGACTTCCAAAGGATGCCGCACCCGTGCCCAATGACCAAATCCCCACTGACACAAATCGCAGCTATCATTACCAAGTGATGCGACGGGCGATTGATTTGATCGACCAAAATAGCGATCAGCCGCTTGCCCTTGAAGAGCTTGCGGCGCAAATGGGATTAAGCCCTGCACATTTCCAGCGGACATTCAGCCAATGGGCAGGCGTTTCACCAAAGCGGTTTCAACAATACCTCACGCTTGGACATGCAAAATCATTGCTGTCGGAACGCTTTACGACCCTTGAGACAGCATCATCCGTCGGATTGTCAGGCACCAGCCGTTTGCATGACTTATTCTTGCGGTGGGAAGCCATGAGCCCGGGGGACTATGCACGCAAAGGGGCTGGCTTGATCATACGTTGGGGATGGTTTGACGGCCCCTTTGGCCCCACCCTTGCGATGGGGACAGATCGGGGGCTGTGCGGCTTGGCGTTTCAAGGCGACAACAGCGCAGCGGATGCCTTTGATGACATGGCGCGCCGCTGGCCCGAAGCCCAGTATTTGAAAGACGCGGCGACTATCGCGCCTTGGGTGGACGCAGCTTTGGGTCGATCTGGTGAAACCCGCCTGCATCTCATGGGCGCTCCGTTCCAGATTAAAGTATGGGAGGCCCTTCTGAGCATTCCAGAAGGGCGTGTCACCACATACGGCGAAATCGCACAGTCTATCGGAAGCCCAAAGGCCGTGCGGGCCGTTGGCACCGCCGTTGGCCGCAACCCCATAGGTTGGTTAATCCCCTGCCACCGCGCCTTGCGCAAAACCGGCGGCTTGGGCGGCTACCACTGGGGTCTGCATGTCAAACGCGCCATGCTGGCCTATGAAACAGCGCAGTATGAAACCAACAGCTGATGCGCCGGTTTTCGCCTGCAGGCAAAGGAATACGCCGCTGATATTGGATAACACAGCCGCTTCACCCATATGTTGCACAGGACAAAACCAATAAACCACGAGGCAGACATGATCCTGAACCGCACTCTTATTCTTAGCAGCATCGCTGCGCTTTCCCTTAGCGCGTGTAGCGAGTTGACCATCACAGACCCTGATGATCCAAACCGCCGTACCAAAGACGGCGCCATCATCGGTGGGCTGGCCGGCGTTGCAGCTGGCTTGGCCAATGGTGACACCTCAAGCCAGCGCCGCGAACAGGCCGTAATCGGTGGCCTGCTTGGGGCAGGTGCAGGTGCACTGGTCGGCAACCAACTGGACAAGCAGGCTGCAGAACTTGAACAGGACTTCTCGAACGGTGACATCCGCATCGTCAACACGGGCTCTGAACTGATTGTAACGATGCCTCAGGACATCCTTTTTGCTGTGGACAGCGCCGCGGTCCGACCTGATTTGCAGAACGATCTGCGCGCATTGGCCAACAACCTGCGGCGCTACCCTGACAGCACGATCGATGTTCTGGGCCACACCGATGACACAGGCGATGCGGGCTATAACCAGAACCTGTCGACCCGACGCGCCCAAGCCGTCGCCGATGTGCTGATCAACGCGGGTGTCGAAAGTTTCCGCCTGCGCTCTATCGGGCGCGGCGAAAGCGTGCCAATCGCAACCAACCTCAGCCCTGAAGGCCGCGCAAAAAACCGTCGCGTCGAATTCATCATTCGCCCCAACTAAGGCGCAGGTCCGCGCCTGAAAAACCAGTGGCGCCCCGCTTTGTTTGGTCATATTCTTTGACCAATAAGGGGGGCGCCATGACTTTTGATCGTATCCAAGCCGAAAAATTATCCAGCGCCGTCGTACGTCAGATCGAGCTTTTGATCCTGCGCGGTGTTCTGCGCCCGGGCGAGCGTCTGCCATCCGAGCGCGAGCTTTCGGATCAGCTTGGAGTATCGCGGCCGTCTTTGCGCGAAGCCATCTCAGAGCTGCAAGTCAAAGGGCTGCTGGACACCCGCGCAGGGGCTGGCGTTTATGTGGCCGACGTTTTGGGATCTGCTTTCAACGAAAGCCTTGTGCAACTCTTTGCAACCCACGAAGAGGCGGTTTTTGACTACATCGCCTTTCGCCGCGACATGGAGGGTCTGGCCGCTGCACGCGCCTGCACCCACGGCTCAGATACCGATCTTCGGATTGTTGATACGATCTTCAAAAAGATGGAAGCCGCCCATACCAAACGCAATCCTGCGGATGAGGCCGCACTTGATGCCGATTTCCACATGGCAATCATCGAGGCCAGTCACAACATCATCATGTTGCATATGATGCGGTCGATGTTCGATCTGCTGAAAGAAGGCGTGTTCTACAACCGCTCGGTCATGTTCAAACAGCGCACACGCCGCGATACATTGTTGGACCAGCATCGCGCAATCAACGACGCGCTTCAGGCGCGCAACCCTGAGGCCGCACGAAAAGCGGTCAATGATCATCTGTCCTATGTCGAAGGCTCTCTGGCCAGCCAACACAAAAGCGAAGCGCATGAACAGATTGCGCTCAAACGTCTGACCCAGGAAGAAACCCGAACATAATAAAACCCCCGCACCAATGCAGATGCGGGGGTTAAATGTGTTAGGGCTTGTGCAAGCTTAGTGAAGCTTGGCAGCAACCTCTGCGATACCATCGTCAATCGACTTATTTGCGCTTGCGGCAGTGGATTGCTTGGCAATCACATCCGTGGCGGCACCAATCGCAACTGCAATCGCGCTGTCACGCACTTCCTTGACTGCAGCGTTTTGCGCCGACGCGATTTGATCTTCCGCAGCCGCCAGACGACGGGTGATCGACGTTTTCAAATCGGCCTTCGCCTGAACAGCAGCAGCTTCGGCATCTTCTTTGGCTTTTGCCACGATACGGTCAGCCTGTTCCTGCACTTCTTTCTGCTTACGCTCAAAAGACGCCAGAAGCGTTTGTGCTTCTTCACGCAGGGCTTTTGCTTCATTCAGTTCCGATTGGATATCGGTGGCGCGTTTGTCCAGCATCCCCATCAACATGCCGGGCACATTGAAGAAAAACAGAATACCGATAAAGGTGATGAAGCCGACCAGAACAATAAAGTCCGTGTTGGTCAGCGAAAAGAACGGACCTTTTGCTGCCAGCGCAGGTGTCGCCATCAGCGCGAATGTAGGGGCGAGTAAATATTTCATGTCTTACCCTTTCATCCGTGCGTTGATCGCAGCTGTCACTGATTTGGCATCTGCTTTGCCACCCAAGGCCGCGACCAATTCCTTGGCTGTGTCTTTGGCGACTTGCTTGATGCTGTCGGTGGCCCCTGCACGAATTTCCGTGATGGCGGCTTCCGATTCAGCAGCCTTGGCCGCAATTTCCGCATCCGCTTTGGCGATGGCTTTGTCCAAATCCTTTTGGATCTCAGCGCGTGTTTCGGCAGAGATTTTCTGGGCTTCGGCGCGTGCATCGGCCAGCGCTTGGTTATACGCCTGTTCGGCCTCGACAGCTTTCTGTTTCAGGTCTTCCGCCGCGGCAAGATCGTTGGTGATCGCGCCAGAGCGTTCGGCCAGAACAGCACTGATGCGTGGAATAACCACGCGGCTGAGGATGAAGTAAATGACAATAAGTGCCACGACCAACCAGAAGATCTGGTTTGGAAAGGTCGAGAACTCAAGCTGCGGCATGCCCGCAGATTCAGCGCCTTTTGTTTCCGTTGCCATGTTGGCCTCCTTGAACCTTGGTTTGATGCCGACCCGCCCTATGGGGCAGATCGGCTTCAAGAAACGGTGGGTTCAAAGATTAGACAGCGAACATCAGCAGCAGAGCAACGAGGAACGAGAAGATCCCCAGAGCTTCCGCAAACGCGATGCCGATGAACAATGTCGCTGTTTGACCAGCAGCAGCCGATGGGTTGCGCAGTGCGCCGGCCAAGAAGTTACCAGCCACGTGGCCCACACCGATAGCAGCGGCACCCGAACCGATGGCTGCCAGGCCTGCGCCGATGAATTGACCCATTTGTGCGATATCGCCTTCCATATCCGTCTCTCCTTAGGTTGGAATTTGCAATTAGTGATTAGTGGTGAGGATGAAGCGCGTCTTTCAAATAGACGCACGTCAGAATTGTGAACACATAGGCTTGGATGGCCGATACCAGCACCTCAAGGGCGTAGATGGCGACAACACCAAGCACGGGGAACACGGCAAACACGCCGAGTGCACCCGCAAAACCTGCGAACACTTTAAGAACCGCGTGACCCGCCATGACGTTACCAGCCAAACGAATGGAGTGGCTGACGGGACGCACGAAATACGAAATAACTTCGATCAGGGCCAGGACAGGGCGCAGCGGCAGAGGTGCCGAGCTGACCCAGAACAAGCTCAGGAAGCCTGCGCCGTTTTTGACGAAACCGACGATGGTCACGGTCAGGAACACTGCCATCGCCAGCACGGCCGTTACCGCGATTTGCGCAGTTGGTGTAAAAGCAGTCGGGATCAGGCCGAGGAAGTTGGTGAACAAGATGAACAGGAACACTGTGAAGATATAGGGAAAGAACACCAACGCGTCTTTGCCAGCGACGTCTTCGACCATCTTGTGAACGAAGCCATAGATCATTTCAGCAATCGACTGAACGCGACTTGGGATGATTGCACGGCCACGCGTGCCCAAAACCATCAATGCGAAAATCGCTGCGATGCACAAGAACGTCCAAATGGTCGAGTTTGTGATCGTGAACAGACCAATCTCGCCACCGCCGAACTGGGGCTTGATCTCAAACTGGTCCATCGGGTGAATTTGCAGACCGGGGTCTTGCGTTCCGACCAGACCAATCACAAACAAAATCGCCGCAATCGCAAAAAGCGCGATACCAATACCTTTGGTGCTACCTGTTTGTTTCGTCTCAGCCATCTATAAGCCCTCTTTATCGTTTGCAGCCTGCGCCGCTTCGTTTTCTGCCTGCACTTCCTTTGCGGTGCGCAGCATCACATTGACGCCAGCCGCGAAGCCCAGAAATATAAATATGACAAGGAAAATCGGAAGTGTTCCGAACAGCCAGTCAAGGCCGTATCCTATGCCAAACCCGATCAACAGACCGGAAACCAATTCGATCACCATTCGCCATGCAAGCTGCGCCCCCGAATAATGCTCGTCGATCCGAGGTTCTGGCTTTTGCGTTTCTTTCAGCGCATCGATACGCGCATCCAGTTCCGCGAGCCGGTCTTTTTCAGGCTGTTGCGCCATCAAAATTACCTCGGTCAAGTTGCGGCAGTGGTATGTCGAAGCCCCATCAGAGTCAACGCAGCGCAGAAATCCGTCAAAACGTTGTTTTAAAACATTTTTTGGGACCGATAATTGTGCAAGACAGCCTGTCGCAGGCGTTCCCATATTCAACCAATTGGTTGACCATTGCCATTTTTGGGCGCAATCACAGCTGATGGACACTCTGGACACCACATTTGCCGCGCTCGCTGACCCCACCCGCCGCGCCATCCTTTCGATGCTGCTAGAGGACGATATGGCTGTCACAGATGTGGCAGAGCCGTTCGAGATGTCTTTGGCCGCGGTCAGCAAACATCTGATGATCTTGCAAAAGGCCGGTCTGATCAGTCAGGAAAAACGTGGACGCGTGAAATGGTGCAAACTGGAACCCGACGCGATGAAAGACGCAAGCGTCTGGATGCAAAGTTTTGGCCAGTTTGAAGCCATCAATCTGGATGCGTTTGAAGCGTTTTTATCCGCCGAACTATCAAGCGAGGGGTGACGACCCGCACACCTTTCCCCAACAAGAAGAAGGACACTCGTAACGCAAACTACTTGCGGGCCGTCATGAGGAAGTAATACCTGATCTACACAGCATGGTTAGGGGAAATGATGCGGCCACTTCCCCACCCTTTATTCGAAGATCATCACCCCCGTCCGATCAATCGATGCTCCACGACTTTGCTTCGGTCTTGATGTGGTTCAAAAACGCCTGCACCTTGGTCGTCCGATGCAAATCCACATGCGTGACAAGCCAAAGCGGGGCGGACCAGTCATCGCTTGATGGCATCACTTCGATCAAATTGTCGTGGCGCGCCAATTCCCAAGACGGCACAAACCCGATACCCGCTCCTGCAAAGATCGCATCTTCCATGCTGCGATTGTCTGTCGTGCGATAGGTCAGTTGTTCTGGCCTGATCGCAGTGCGCAGCCACCGCATAAAAGGCGCGCGCGACGTCTCGGAATCGTGGCCCACAAACTCATGTTCGCTCAGATCCCCGTTTTCGGGCATCCCTTTGCGGTCGATATAGCTTTGATGGGCAACCAGTTTCATCCGCTGTCGGAAGAAAGGTTGCACCACATTGTCGAGTTGTTCAGGCGCGGCACCCGCCCGAAACGCAACATGTGCCTCACCGTATTCAAGGCGGAAAATGCGCTCGCCCGTTAGATAACGAACGATCAATCCCGGATTGGCAGCCTGAAACCGCGCAATCGACGGTGCAAGCAGCGGCGAGAGAGACGCCAAAGAGGTAATCACCAATTCGCCGGTCACATCCTCGCCGCGCCCCTTTAGGCGACCGACAAGTTGGGTAAACTGCTCGTCCGTTGTCTTGGCCACGGTCAGCAGATCTTCACCAGCCTCTGTCGCCGTATAGCCCCGCGCGTGCCGTTGGAACAATTTCAGCCCCAATCGCCCTTCAAGCGCATCAATGTGGCGGATCACGGTAGCATGGTGAACGCCCAAAACCTCTGCCGCGCCGCTGACCGTTCCCATACGCGCAACCTGATAGGCGGTGCGGATTTCATCCCAGTTGTCCATGTTCTGCCTGTGCGTAATTTCACATACTTACCGCATTTACAGCAGATTGTGTTTATTTTTGCAATCCGCATATTAAGCGGCAACACACCAATAGGAAAGTTACCATGACACATTCAATTTTGCGTATCGATGCCTCTGCCAATGGCGCCGACAGCGTGACCCGCAACCTGACCCAAGCAATCGTCGAACAGCTGCAAGGCGATGTCACGCATCGGGATTTGGCCGCCACCGCCCCGCAATTTGCCACAGCGGGATATATCAGCGGGCGCACCCTTGCCCCCGATGAACGTGACACCGCACAACGCGCCGACATGGTCCAGCCCGATGCGTTGGTGGCCGAATTGGAAGCCGCCGATACAATCGTGATCGGCCTGCCGATCTACAACTTCGGGGTGCCTGCCGCCCTCAAAGCATGGGCGGATCAGGTCGCCATCCCTGGCCGCACCTTTGCCTACTCGGCGGAAGGCCCCAAAGGCCTGCTTGAAGGGAAACGCGCCATCATTGCGGTTGCCTCGGGCGGCACAAAGGTTGGGTCCGAAATCGACTTTGCGACGCCTTGGCTGCGCTTTTTCCTTGGGTTTATCGGGGTTACTGATGTTCAGATCATCGCCGCCGATCAACTTGGACAAGGGGCCGAAGACAAGATCAGCGCCGCACATGACAGCATCGCCAGCATTGCTGCCTAAAATACAAGCAAATGGGGTGGGCCTTGCGGGCCCATCCCACCCATCTGCGACATTCTGTCAGTCAATTCATTGACCGTTAACACCTGCGTGCCATGTTTTACCCAGAGGGGATAAGACGATGGACATTACGGTAGACACCACAGACCAACTGATAATCGAAGGCCGCCCATGGAAAACCTGCGCGGCACTCACGCTTGGCGCAATCGCGATGTTCGCGATGACGCTGATCAGCTGGAACGTGATGCCCAACCTTTTCGCCATCCTGTTCTTTTTCGCCGCCCTGCACCTTACGGCAATGGCCACGACCCGTATGCACCGCACGCAGGCGATTTTCGCCATTGACCGCAAGGATGCGCTTTTGCGCTGGCGTTCGGTCTGGGGGTATGTCCAGCACCGTGTCCCCGTGGGGACCATCCTGCACGCAGATACACAAACCGTGATTAACAGCCGACGCCCGTTTGAACGGCCCGTGCTCTATATTGACGTTGATGGCGCGCCCTGCACGGTTCCGCTGCATCCCACCTACATGTCAGATCATTCAGCCCGCCGCATTGCCGACCGGGTGAACAGCTGGCTGGCACAGGCCGATATCTTGCGCGCCACAGGCTCTCTTGACTCAAACGCGGGCCACGCCTAAACGGTCAATCAAATCACGGAAGTCCTGAACTTCGGGTCTTATGGCTTGGCCAAAGATCGCCCTCCGTCAGCGCGTTGCGCCCACGGGGGTGTTTGGGGTTTTCGGGATCGGTCCTTATGTTGGGGCCATCGATAGGTAGCGTGCAAAGGAGCACATCATGTTTGAAAATCTGTCCGACCGCCTGTCAGGTGTCTTTGATCGGCTGACCAAGCAGGGTGCGCTGTCTGAAGATGATGTGAAAACAGCGCTGCGCGAAGTGCGCGTGGCCTTGCTTGAGGCTGATGTCTCGCTGCCTGTTGCACGGGATTTCGTTAAAGCCGTTCAGGAAAAGGCCACGGGCCAAGCCGTGACTAAATCGGTCACACCTGGCCAGCAGGTCGTCAAAATTGTGCACGATGAGATGGTGCACTTCCTACAAGGCGAAGATGGCGATATCGGCAGCCTCAAAATTGACAACGCCCCCGCCCCGATCCTGATGGTCGGCCTGCAAGGTGGTGGTAAAACGACGACGACGGGCAAGCTGGCCAAGCGCCTGAAAGAAAAGAATGGCAAGCGCGTGTTGTTGGCGTCGCTCGACATTTACCGCCCCGCTGCGCAGCACCAGCTTGAAATTCTGGGTCAGCAAATTGGTGTAGATACACTGCCGATTGTGGCAGGCGAAAGTGCTGTGCAAATCGCCAAACGCGCCAAGCAACAGGCCACGATGGGTGGCTACGACGTTTACATGCTCGATACCGCGGGTCGTCTGCAGATTGACGAAACCCTGATGAAAGAGGTTGAAGACGTCCGCGATGTGGTCAACCCGCGCGAGACGCTTCTGGTGGTCGACGGCCTGACAGGTCAGGTCGCCGTTGAGGTCGCAGAAGAATTTGACGGCAAGATTGGCATTTCGGGCGTCGTTCTCACACGGATGGACGGCGACGGACGCGGTGGTGCGGCTCTGTCGATGCGCGCTGTGACGGGCAAACCCATCAAATTCGTGGGCCTTGGCGAAAAGATGGACGCGCTGGAAGAATTCCACCCCGAGCGCATCGCGGGCCGTATCCTTGGCATGGGCGATATCGTCAGCCTTGTTGAAAAAGCCCAGGAAACCATCGAGGCCGAACAAGCCGAACGCATGATGAAGCGCTTCCAGAAAGGTCAGTTCAATATGAACGACCTGAAGATGCAGCTGGAACAAATGCTCAAAATGGGCGGCATGGAAGGCATTATGGGGATGATGCCCGGCATGAAGAAAATGGCCAAACAGGTCGAGGATGCGGGCTTTGACGATAGCATCCTGCGCCGCCAGATCGCGCTGATCAATTCGATGACCAAGAAGGAACGCGCCAACCCACAGCTTTTGCAAGCCAGCCGCAAAAAGCGCATCGCCAAAGGCGCGGGGCTGGAAGTCAGCGAGCTGAACAAGCTGATGAAAATGCACCGTCAAATGTCCGACATGATGAAGAAAATGGGCAAGATGGGCAAAGGCGGCATGATGAAACAAGCCATGAAAGGCATGTTCGGCAAAGGCGGCCCATCCGAGGCCGATATGCAAGCGGCACAACAGCAAATGGCGGGTGGCAAATTGCCCGGCGGTCTGGGTGGCATGGGCGGCGGTCTGCCCGGTCTGGGCGGTGGCGGCCTGCCACCGGGGCTCAGCGGTTTCGGGAAGAAGAAATAATGGCTTTACGCGCCATCCCATCCACAGCAGATTTTTCTGGAAAAATCTGCCGCGCCGAAGAGTGTTCTGGAACACTCTTCCCCCGCGAGGTGGGCGCACGATGACCACCGCGCCGACCCTGCACACCGCGCGTCTGACGCTGCGGCCCCATGTGATGGCAGATTGGCCCGCTTTTGCAGGGCTGATGGCGTCTGATCGTGCGCGGTTTATGGGCGGGCCCTATGGGCAAGACGCGGCCTGGGGCATGTTCTGTTCGGACATTGCGCAATGGCACTTGCTTGGGCATGGCGCCTTGGCCATTGAGTATGAGGGTAATGTGGTTGGGCAAGTGGCCGTAAATCACCCGCCCCATTTCCCCGAAGTCGAACTGGGCTGGCTGGCCTTTGACGGACATGAAGGCCGCGGATTTATCACCGAAGCTGCCGCGGCCCTGAAACTGTGGGCGGTGCGCAATTTGGGGCTGCAGACCCTTGTTAGCTATATTGACGCAGCCAACCTATCGTCGATCGCATTGGCGAAGCGACTGGGTGCGACACATGATCATACAGCACGCGGTCCACACCCCGATGATCAGGTCTACCGTCATATGATTGACGATGACGGCGGGATGGAGGCCTACGCCTGATGCACACGGCCAATATCCCAACACTTACCACCAAACGCCTGTCCCTGCGGGGACCAGAGGCTGAGGACTATCCCGATTTCAAGGCGACGTTCAGCAGTTACCGCGCGCGCTTCATGGGGGGGCCGCTCAATGCGTATGAAGCGTGGATGCTTTACGCCGCTGAAATCGGCCATTGGAATATCCGTGGCTATGGCATGTGGATGATCCATGACGCCATAACGGACGAGACCTATGGCATGGCAGGTATGTGGAAGCCCGCAGGCTGGCCCGAAGCTGAGCTGGCCTGGATCATCTGGCCCCAAGTCGCAGGCCGTGGCATTGCGTTGGAAGCGACCCATCTGGTCCGCGATTATGCCTATGACACACTTGGGTGGCAAAGCGCCGTCAGCTATCTGGACCCAAAGAACCTTGAGGCGATCCGACTGGCCGAACGTTTGGGTGCCAAGAAAGATCACGATGCGCAAACGGTAGATGGACATGACGTGGTCTACCGCCATCCCGATGCGGCCGCGTTGAAAGACAGCCAGCTGCGGCACGGGATCGAGATGGAAATCGATCATTACCGTGATCCCGATTTTACACCGAAAGGATGGGCTCTTGACTGATACCGTCACAAAAGCCGCCGAAGTGCTGGCAGATCACCGCGCCAGCATCGACCGACTGGATGCGATCCTTGTCTATACATTGGGCGAGCGGTTCAAACACACACAGGCTGTGGGGAAACTCAAAGCCGAACACGACCTTCCCCCGTCTGATCCCACGCGCGAAGCCGCACAGATCGCACGGCTTGAAGATTTGGCAAATCGGGCCGATCTGGACCCCGAATTCGCCAAGAAGTTTCTGAACTTCATCATCGCTGAAGTCATTCAGCATCACCAAAAACACCAATCATAACTTCATCTAAGGAAAAATCTCATGGCTATGAAAATCCGTTTGGCCCGTGGTGGCTCGAAAAAACGCCCATTTTACCGTGTTGTCGCTGCGGACAGCCGCATGGCGCGCGATGGTCGTTTCATCGAAAAACTGGGCACATACAACCCGCTGCTGCCAAAAGACAGTGAAGAGCGCGTCAAGCTGGACATGGAGCGCGTGCAATACTGGTTGGGCGAAGGTGCACAGCCAACCGACCGCGTAAGCCGTTTTCTGGAAGCCGCTGGCGTTTTGGAGAAAAAAGAGCGTGCGAACATGAAAAAAGCGGTTCCAGGCAAGAAAGCCCAGGAACGTGCTGAAGAAAAAGCGGCCAAAGCAGCCGCAGCTGAAGAAGCTGCAAACGCCCCTGCCGAGGAAGCACCGGCAGAAGCGCCTGCAGAAGAAGCAGCCGCCGAGGAATAAGACCCTCTTGCGGGATGTCCCCCGCCCGGGTTTGGGCGGGGACACATCTGTCCCCGCGGGGACATCCTTACCAGAGGGTTAATTCAATCTTACCAAAGGGTTAAGATGACCACCTACCGTCTCGCCATTGCCGATCAGATGTATGTCGATATCGCCATGCGCGAAGGTGTGTGCCTGATGAACGGCGGGCGTGAAGCCGCCCTTGATGGATTGTCGCTTGGGGATCGGGTGGTCTTTTACGCGCCATCGGACAAGCCCAACGGCACCTCTGTGAATGCCTATGTGGCCATTGCAACGATCACGGGTCAGCGCCTGCGCAAGACTGATTGGGACGGTGTAAACGGTTTTAAAGCCTGGGTCATGCCTTGCACCTATGCGGATGCGACACCCCTGCACGAACCGCTGGACTATGACGCGCCTGTCATGGACATTGAGGCCGGCGAATTTGATCGCATCGCCAAAGCCATGAAAGTGACCTGAGATGTTTCGATTGATCCGACTGGTGATGTTTACAGGTGCTGCGTTTGTTGCAGGCATCGTCTATCAGATGTCGAGTTACAACACCGCATGTGAAACCGCAGGCGGCACAATCAGCAATTCAATATGCGAGCGTACGAAATGACAGATTTGGTTTTGGTCGGCTCAATCGCGGGCTCGTACGGGGTGCAGGGTGACGTGCGCATCAAGAGCTTTTGCGCGCAGGCCACGGACATATTTGGCTACCGGCTGACAAACGCGGACGGCAGCCGCAGCTTTGATGCCATTCTGGTGCGCCCGATCAAAAACGGGTTTGCCGCCCAAATCGGCGGCGTCGCCACCAAAGAAGAGGCCGATGCACTGCGCGGGACCGAGCTTTATGCCAGCCGTGACCAGCTGCCCGACGCCGAAGAGGACGAGTATTATTATGCCGATCTGATCGGTCTGTCGGTGCTGGACACAGGCGGCACGGTTTTGGGCACCGTCAAGCAGGTGATGGACCACGGCGCGGGCGATTTGCTTGAAGTGCAAGGCCCTGCATTGCGCGACACCGTGCTGGTGCCTTTCACCAAGGCGGTGGTGCCCACTGTTGATTTGGCGGGTGGGCGCTTGGTCGTTGATCCGCCAGAGGGTTTGTTCGACTAGCCCAACAGATGGGCTGCAATGCGTTGTAGCCCCGTCAAACGCCGCGATTGGCGCGGGCTGCGGGTGATGGCAGAGGGGTCGATGCGGCCCCATCGTGTAAGCGCTTTTAGCAAGATATGCGGAAGGATTGACGGGTCCTGATCGTCGAGATGCGCAAAGAAAGCGGCGTGTTCAGAGGCCGAGAGAACCGAGCCCACCTTGGGCTGATCTGTCCCATAGAGACTGGCGTAATCCACCAGAATATTCGCGATATCCAGTCCGATGGGCGCCGCCGCCCGCGCGCGAAGATCAATGGCAACGGTTGTGTCTGGCGCAATCAGCATGTTGTGCAGGATCAAATCACCATGCGGTTGCCTGCGCGCCATTTGGACAGACGGGCGTTGCTGGATCAGGCGGCTCGCCTTGAACGCGTAGTGATGCAGGTCATCCGCGGCAGGTGCAGGTTTGGTAGCCAGTTCGCCCAACTTGCCCAGAATGAAGCCTTTGCGCATGGGAACGACCTGTGGATCCTGCGCTGCGGCGTGCGCCGCGATCCAGCCCCCGAGGCGTGAGAGCAGCTCCAGCCGAGCTGCTTGGGACAGGTCGCGATCCAGCAACCAGTCCTCGGCATGGGGGGCCGCGACATCCCGCATCACGATCGCATGACGCGCCGCGTCGATATAGGGAATGTCGGGCGTCTGGAATTCAGGTGATCCCTTCAGCCGCACGCCCGCATCCTGAACGGCCTGTGCAGCGGTCAGCACCAGATCGGCATGCGGTCCGAACCCTTGCTTGTAGATCAGCCCCGCCCCTTGCAATCGCAACATCACATGCCGTTCGCGCGCAGCTGTTTTGACGTGAAATACCTCTGCCGAGATGCCTTCGGCTGAACGCCCCGAAGCGCATAGCACATCTGGCCATGCGGCCAATGCGGCTTTGGTCATCTGGCGTTCATTCATTGTCGTCATCCATACAGCCCGCTATAGGATGACGCGCAAGTCACGACCGCTGCAAGGAGAAAGCGATGTCAGAGGATCCCTCAGATCGGCCGATGAAAAGCATTGGACGCAAAAGCATCGCCCCAACGCTCAAACCACGCGAGTTGATGACGGATCGTCCGCGACTGGCAAAAGCATGGGATGCGCGGGTCGTTACCCTTTTTCCACAGGCCTTCCCCGGTGTTTTGGGAGAAAGCCTGACGGGCAAAGCGCTCAAAGACGGGATCTGGCAGCTTGAAACGACAGATTTGCGCAGCTTCGGGATAGGCAAGCATAAAAACGTGGATGATACACCGTCGGGCGGCGGCGCGGGCATGGTCATGCGGGCTGACGTCGTGGGCAATGCGCTGGCCACGGCGCATCGCGGCGCGGCCCATCCGCTTATCTACCTCAGCCCGCGGGGGCGCCGCTTTGATCAGGGCATGGCGCGGGCACTGGCAAGCGAACGCGGCGTGACCTTGTTATGTGGTCGTTTTGAAGGTGTGGACGAACGCGTGATCGAACGTTTCGGCATCGTCGAGGTAAGCCTTGGGGATTTTGTCCTGACAGGCGGAGAACTGGCCGCCCAAATGTTGCTGGATGCAACGGTCCGTTTGTTGCCTGGCGTTTTGGGCAATTCGGAAAGCGCCATTGAAGAAAGCTTTTCCAACGGTTTGCTGGAACATCCACAATACACCCGCCCCGCCGAATGGGAGGGCATGGCCATTCCCGAGGTTTTGACCAGCGGCGACCACGGCAAAGTAGCCGCGTGGCGCCAAGCGCAATCAGAGCAGATCACCCAAGAGCGGCGCCCCGATTTGTGGCAGGCCTACACATCGCGATCCAAATGAGCGGCTGACGCCGCCAGACATGGGTTTGATGAGGGGCGCTGCCCCTCAAACTCCAAGCCCTCTAATGAGGGGCGCTGCCCCTCAAACTCCCCGAGGTATTTTTGCCAACAATGAAGGGGAAAGGGCTTGTTTTTGGGGGGTGTTGGGACTATACGGCGCAGGTCTGACCATGCGAATGGATTCGGGCACGCTGTGTTTTGAGGATTGATACTTACACCTGTGATTTGCTTTGGATCATGGGGACATCAAAATCAAGAAAGCAGCGAACAAGGAATAGTGGCGTGATCTCTGGCGGGCGCATCTGCGGACCCGGTAAAAGACCAAGAGCTCTGACGGATACGACAGACCATCGCGGGACAACCGTGAGCAATCATAGGAGACGCATCAGATGAACCTGATCGCAGAATTGGAAGCGGAACAGATCGCTTCGCTTGGGAAAGAGCTTCCCGACTTCAAGGCGGGTGATACCATCCGCGTTGGTTATAAAGTGACCGAAGGCTCGCGCAGCCGTGTGCAGAACTACGAAGGCGTCTGCATCGCGCGCAAAAACGGCGAAGGTATCGCCGGTTCGTTCACTGTTCGTAAAATTTCGTTTGGCGAAGGTGTGGAGCGTGTGTTCCCGCTGCATTCGACAAACATCGACAGCATCACTGTTGTCCGCCGCGGTCGTGTCCGTCGCGCCAAGCTGTATTACCTGCGCGAGCGTCGCGGTAAATCGGCCCGTATCGCCGAGCAGACAAACTACCGTCCAAAGAAATCGTAAGGAGCGGATGACATGAAAAAAGATACGCACCCTGATTACCACATCATCAACGTCAAAATGACCAATGGTGACATCGTGGAAATGAAATCGACATATGGCGCCGAAGGCGATCAGCTGTCGCTGGATATCGACCCATCCGCGCACCCTGCGTGGACCGGCGGTAACACCAAGCTGATGGATACTGGCGGCCGTGTTTCGAAGTTCAAAAACAAATACGCAGGTCTGGGCTTCTAAAGCACCCGACCTTAGGTATTCCAAAAGCCGTCCCGAATGTGGGGCGGCTTTTTCTTTGCGCTGGTCGCGGCCCAGAAAACCGGCTTTCCGCGTGAGTTGCGCTTCCCATCTTGCGCGCCCCCACATATAGTTGCGACAACGCCGCAGGACGGTGACGAGGGACCAAAGGGGCAGTCGATGGCGCATATTATTGTCGTTGGAAACGAAAAAGGCGGTGCGGGAAAATCTACCGTTTCAATGCATGTCGCCACAGCTTTGGCGCGCATGGGCAAGACGGTGGCTTGCCTTGATCTGGATTTGCGTCAAAAAACGCTTGGGCGGTATACATCAAACCGCGCGACTTTTTTGAAAAAGGAAGGCATTGACCTGCCGTCGCCGCAATATCACGAATTGCCCGAGATCGACGCGGCAGATGTCAAGCAAGGCGAGAATATCTATGACTTGCGCCTGTCGGCGGCGATTGCTGCGGTTGAAAGCAAGAGCGATTTTATCTTGATTGACTGTCCCGGTTCACACACGCGGCTGAGCCAGGTGGCCCATTCGCTGGCAGACACGTTGATCACCCCTTTGAACGACAGCTTCATCGATTTCGACCTGCTGGCCCATGTGGACAGCGACGGCACGCGCATCCTGGGGCCATCAGTCTATTCAGAAATGGTATGGCAGGCGCGGCAGCTGCGTGCACAGGCGGGTCTAAGCCCGATTGATTGGATTGTGGTGCGCAACCGCATGGGCGCGCAAAACATGGTGAACAAAAAGAAGATGCAGGCCGCGATCGAGATGCTTGCCAAACGCATCGGCTTTCGCACGGCTTCGGGCTTTAATGAGCGTGTCATTTTCCGCGAGTTGTTTCCACGCGGTCTGACCCTGCTTGATCTGCGCGACATTGGCGTAAAGGGCATGAACATTTCAAACGTGGCGGCGCGCAACGAGCTGCGTGAATTGATAAAGGCGCTCAATTTGCCAGACGTTGAAATCAACTTCTAAGCCATGTCTATCGATCTGGATCATCTACGCACATGGGTCGGCAAGACCGAAACACGCGATGATCTGATCCACCCGTTCCCCGCAAACGCCATGGCGGCGACATTGGACCGTGAGCGGCAGTTTGAAAATGGCGACCCGCTGCCGCCGCTTTGGCATTGGTTGCATTTCCTACCTGTCTTTACCCTTAAAGACGCAGGCCATGATGGGCATGCGGCGTTGGGCGGCTTCTTACCGCCTGTTCCGTTGCCGCGGCGCATGTGGGCGGGCGGGCGATTGTCGTGGCATCGTCCTATTCATATCGGGCAGGTCCACCGAAAAATATCAAAGGTGCTGTCGGTCGAACACAAACAGGGGCGCAGTGGCGATCTGGTTTTCGTGACGGTACGCCATCAGATATATTCAGGCGATGAACGCTGCCTGAGCGAAGAGCATGACATCGTCTACCGCGCGCAAGAGATATCGGCCGCACAGCCGCCGTTGGCCCCGACAGATGGCGAACTTATCAGGCACGTTAACCCCGACCCCGTTTTGTTGTTTCGCTATTCCGCCCTTACCTTCAACGGGCACCGCATTCATTATGATCACCCTTTTGCAACGACACGCGAAGGATACGGTGGGTTGATTGTGCATGGCCCTTTGCTAGCCAGCTATCTGTGCGGCGCCATTGCACAGAAATGGCCCACCAAACAGCTGGCGCGATTTGCATTCAAAGCGAAAGCACCTGTCTTTGACACAATGGGTTTTGACGTCTGCCTGCGCGGCAATGGCGATAACGCGGACCTATGGATCACGCGCGATGATGGTGTTCTGGCGATGGAGGCAGAGGCCACCCTCGCCTGATGTTATCCGCGCGGCAGCGTCATCTGCGGGTCATAGGCGCAATCGTCGGCGACAACCGCCTCTATCTTATCGCCTAACAGATCAAGGGTGACAGCATTGCCCTTTTCGGCCAGCTGAGGATCGATGAAGGCGTAAGCGATATTTAACCCTGTCCGATGCCCCCAATCGCCCGATGAGACCGTGCCAACCACTGTGTCGCCCATCATCACCGAAGCACCACCGTGGGCGGGCCGGTCGGTATTGGCAAGATGCAAGGCGACGCGCCGTTTGGACGGCCCCGCGGCATGGCGTTTCTCCAATGCGGACTTGCCGACAAAGGCGGGTTGGTCCAGTTTTACAAATCGGTCCAGCCCTGTCTCGAAAGGGTCAAATTCGGTCAGGATATCGGCTTTCCAGTGCAGGAACCCCTTTTCCATCCGCATGGAGTCAACCGCGCGGCTGCCAAAGAGCGTCAAGCCGTGGGGTTGCCCTGCGGTGCGAATGGCAAGGTAGGCGGCGTAAAGCTGCGCATTCGGGATATGGATTTCATAGGCCAATTCACCCGAAAAGCTGACAGCCATGACCACCGCGGGGGAGATCCCGATGAAACATTCGCGCACCGACAGCCATGGAAACGCGGACGCCGACCAATCGCCGCGGGACACAGCCGACAAGACATCGCGGGCTTTGGGGCCAGCAAGAACCAAAATAGTGTGGTCATTGGTCAGCGATGTGATCTGGACGTCATCGTCCGATGTGACATTGGATTGCAGCCAGTCCATATCATGACATTCCGAGGCCGCGGCTGATCCATACCAAATGCGATCCGGGCCGCGATCGCTGGCAGGCAGGTTGGCAAATGTCGCCTCAGCCTTAACCATACCATGGTGGTTCAAAAGATACCCCAAGCCAACGCGCCCCGACTTTTCGGGCACCGTTCCACAGCACATGCGGTCAAGGAACGCGTGTGCATCTGCGCCCGTAATCTCCAACCTGTTAAATCCGTTCACCTCGGTCAGGCCAACACGTGTTTGCACGGCAGCGACTTCTGCGGCGACCACATCATGCACCTCATTGAACCTGAAGCTATGTGTCTCGGTGAAATCAGGGGAGGGTCGGAAATAATCCGCGCGCTCCCACCCGTTCACGACCGCAAATTCTGCGCCTTCGGCCGCCAGAACGGGTGTAAGGGGCGTGGTTTTGGCGGGCCGTCCTGCGGGGCGATGTTCGTGGGGGAAGTGAAAACGGAATTCGTTTTGATAATCTTCAATCGCTTTTAGCGCCGTCAGTTCGACGTTGGCGTGTCCTGTAAAGCGGCGTGGATCAAGGGGCCATGTATCGTAGCACGCCTCGCCATGAACGATTTGTTGGGCCAAAAGCCAACCGTGCCCTCCCCCTTCACCAAGACCCGCGCGCAGACCAATGATGCAAAACGCATTGCGCTTGCCAGGGATTGGCCCAACCAACGGTGCCCCATCAATGGTATAGGTGATGGGGCCGTTGACGATGGTCTTGATACCTGCGTCCATCAATGCAGGCATCCGTTCAAACGCACCTTCCAGCACATCTGTCACGCGGTCCAGATCGTCGGGGCAAAGAGCGTTGGTGAATTTCGGGTCAATCCCGTCCATCCCCCAGGTGCGGCAGTCCTGTTCGTAAAATCCAAGCAGGAGCCCGTTTTTTTCCTGACGGCAATAGTAGTCACTGATGGGGCAGCGAAGCAGCGGCATGCGGTGGCCTGCGTCAGCAATCGCAGGAATATCTTCTGTCACAAAATACTGGTGTTCCATCGACGCTACGGGGTGATGCACACCCATCATGGCGCCGACCTCGTTCACACGGTATCCACAGGCATTGACCACGATGTCAGCCGCTATTTCGCCCTTGGGCGTGGTGACGATCCATGTGTCGTCCGCCAACTGACGCAGGCCCGTGACGGGTGTGTTGCGATGCACCTCGGCACCTGCCTTGCGCGCACGACGCGCCAAAGCCTGACACAGGCTTGCAGGATCAATATCGCCATCCATCGGATCCCAAAGACCGCCAATCAGATTATCGGTCGAAATCAGGGGATGGCGACGCTCACATTCCGCCGCATCAATCACTTCGAAATGCACATCCATGCCGCGTGCCATGCTGGCAAAGTGGCGATACCCGTCCATCTGCGCTTCGGTGTTGGCCAATCTGATGCCACCATCGCCATGGTTGTAGCTGACGGGATAATCGGGGTCGTCTCGCAGCTCTTGGTACAGGTTGATCGAATGGGTTTTGAGCCCAACCATCGTCTGGTTCGCGCCGAAGTTTGTCACCTGCGCCGCCGAATGCCACGTGGTGCCCGAGGTCAGCTCATCACGCTCAAGCAGCATGACATCGCTCCAGCCCTCTTGCGTCAAATGATAGAGCGTCGAGCAGCCTGCAATGCCGCCGCCAATCACAACAACTTTGGCCCGCGTTTTCATGTGAGCTTCCTTCTACCACCTGCGGGGTCTTTGTGCCGTTCGAGGGCCAGCCCATTCAAGCACGAAGACACATCTTCAGAAAAATCCAATTACAGCTTCCGCTTTTCTGAACGCCACACCCATGTCTTGCGCTGTCCTGCGGGGATTTGATGACCCATCGGCCAGACGTGCAGAATCCGAAGGTTCCAAGCGCGTTTACTACCGTTTGCGATGAGGCGACTCGACTGCGTGAACTTTGATGTTTTCAACGGCCGCGACAGGTTATTTCGTTACGTGGTCAATTTGCCACATATTAGAACCCTGCGGAAAACGGCCGCATATCAATCTTTGGGCGATATATTCAAAAATCCTAGTAAACCTGCAACGCGTTGAAGTTACAGGGGTTTGGCAGTTTGACGCAGCCTATCTTTACATTTTCAAAGCCAACTGAAAATTATTTTACTGAAAACTTGTTTGTTAACATGCGGTTACTAAACAGGCGCGTCAGTATACCGTAGAACACTTTACAAGCGGGGGCATGTTGATTGGTATAGTTGTTTTCATTTGTATGCCCCCTCCGAAGCATTCTCTAGGAGGAAAGCGTGGACCCTGTTCTGAACCGCCCCGAAGCCGATACCAACCGCAAATGGCACGTGACAGCCGATCAATATGCGTCCGAATACCACCGTTCTATCAGTGATCCTGACGGTTTTTGGGGGGATGCGGGTAAGCGGTTGGATTGGATTAAGCCGTATAGCCAGGTCAAGGACGTGGATTACACGCTCGGGTCGGTCAAGATCAACTGGTATGCTGATGGCACGCTGAACGTTGCGGCCAACTGTATTGACCGCCATCTGGCCACGCGCGGTGATCAGACGGCCATCATCTGGGAGCCTGACAGCCCCGACACGCCTGCCAAGCACATCACCTACAAGCAGCTGCACACGTCGGTTTGCAAGATGGCCAACATCCTTGAAGAGCTTGGCGTGCGTCGCGGCGACCGTGTGGTGATCTATCTGCCGATGATCCCCGAGGCCGCCTATGCCATGCTGGCCTGCGCGCGCATCGGCGCGATCCATTCCATCGTGTTCGCGGGCTTCAGCCCCGACGCTTTGGGGGCGCGGATCAACGGCTGTGACGCCAAGGTGGTCATCACCGCCGACGAGGCCCCGCGCGGCGGCCGCGTCACCCCACTCAAGTCCAACGCCGATCAGGCCCTGCTGCACTGCAAGGACAGCGTCAAATGTCTGGTCGTCAAGCGCACCGGCGGGCAGACCACATGGACAGACCGCGACTATGATTACAACGAGATGGCCCTTGAGGCCTCGGACGTCAGCCACCCCGCCGAGATGGGCGCCGAAGACCCGCTCTTCATTCTGTATACCTCAGGCTCGACAGGCCAGCCCAAGGGCGTTGTCCACACATCGGGCGGCTATCTGACCTATGCGGCGATGACCCAGGAGCTGGTCTTTGACTACCACGAAGGCGATATCTTCTGGTGCACCGCAGACGTCGGTTGGGTCACGGGCCACAGCTATATCGTCTACGGTCCGCTGGCCAATGGCGCGACCACGATCATGTTCGAAGGCGTGCCCACCTACCCCGACGCCAGCCGCTTCTGGCAGGTCTGCGAGAAGCATAAGGTCACCCAGTTCTACACCGCCCCCACCGCCCTGCGCGCGCTGATGGGTCAGGGCAATTCCTTTGTGGAAGGCTGCGATCTGTCGGATCTGCGCGTTCTGGGCACCGTCGGCGAGCCAATCAACCCAGAGGCCTGGAACTGGTACAACGACGTGGTCGGCAAGGGCCGCTGCCCCATCGTCGACACGTGGTGGCAGACCGAGACAGGCGGCCACCTGATGACGCCGCTGCCCGGTGCCACAACGCTCAAGCCCGGATCGGCCCAACAGCCGTTCTTTGGCATCCAGCCTGCGGTGCTGGACCCACAATCGGCCGAAGAAATCCACGGCAATGACGTTGAAGGCGTGCTGGTCATCAAAGACAGCTGGCCCGGTCAGATGCGCACCGTCTGGGGCGATCACGAACGCTTCGAGAAGACCTACTTCGCCGACTACCCGGGCTATTACTTCACAGGTGACGGCTGCCGCCGCGACGCCGATGGCGACTACTGGATCACCGGCCGCGTGGACGATGTGATCAACGTGTCGGGCCACCGCATGGGCACGGCCGAAGTCGAAAGCGCGCTGGTCGCCCACGCCAAAGTGGCCGAGGCCGCTGTGGTCGGCTACCCGCACGACATCAAGGGCCAGGGCATCTACGCCTATGTCACGCTGATGAACGGGGTCGAGCCCACGCCAGAGCTGCGCAAAGAGCTGGAAACATGGGTCCGCTCAGAGATCGGACCCATCGCCAAACCCGACCTGATCCAATGGGCCCCCGGCCTGCCCAAAACACGCTCCGGCAAAATCATGCGCCGCATCCTGCGCAAAATCGCCGAAAACGACTTCGGCGCACTCGGCGACACATCAACACTCGCCGAACCCGCCGTCGTCGATGACCTCATAGAAAATAGAATGAATAGGGAGGCGTAATCATGGACGGCGCAACACTTACGAAAACGGCCCCTGTTTTAATTTTGCTCGGCCCTCCCGGTGCAGGCAAAGGCACGCAAGCACGCATGCTGGAAGAGCGCTTTGGTCTGGTCCAGCTTTCAACGGGTGATCTGCTGCGCGCAGCGGTTGCTGCGGGCACGGACGCGGGCAAAGAGGCGAAATCCGTTATGGAAAGCGGCGGTCTGGTCAGTGACGGGATTGTTCTGGCCATCCTAAAGGACCGCTTGGCCGAACCAGACTGTGCCAAAGGCGTCGTGCTTGATGGTTTTCCGCGCACGACCGTGCAGGCCGAAGCGTTGGACGCCCTGTTGAAGGCGTCACAGCAGCAAATTGACGCAGCGATCTCGCTGGAGGTGGTTGATGCGCAGATGGTGACGCGAATCTCTGGTCGCTTTACCTGCGGATCTTGCGGTGAAGGCTATCACGACACCTTTAAGGCCCCGAAAACATTGGGAATTTGCGATAATTGCGGTGGCACTGACATGAAACGTCGCGCCGATGACAACGCAGAAACCGTGATATCGCGCCTTGATGCATATCATACGCAGACCGCCCCATTGATCACATACTACGATCAGAAAGGTGTTCTGAAAAAGATCGACGCCATGGGAGACATCAACGACATCGCCAAAGCTTTGGCCGAAATCGTTGCGCCTGTGACCGTTTGAAGAACTGACCTTGCGCGTGGAGGAATTGCGCAGGGTCTTTAACACATCTGACACTTAGAGGAGGAGCGCCACATGGCGGATCAAACAACAAATACAAAGGCCGCCGAGGATGGGGCGGGCTATTGGAAAGCAAACATCCGAATGATCCAAATCAGTCTGGTTATCTGGGCTGTTGTCTCGTTTGGCTTTGGCATTCTGCTGCGTCCGATGCTGTCTGGCATTGAAGTTGGCGGCACCGACCTTGGCTTTTGGTTTGCGCAGCAAGGCTCGATCCTTGTGTTTCTCGCACTGATCTTTTTCTACGCCTGGCGCATGAACAAGCTCGACAAAGAATACGGCGTGGAGGAATAACCCATGGACCAGTTTACCCTTAACCTGCTGTTTGTGGGCGCGTCTTTTGCGCTTTACATCGGCATCGCGATTTGGGCCCGTGCGGGATCCACTTCAGAATTCTATGCTGCGGGGCGCGGTGTTCACCCTGTCACGAACGGTATGGCGACGGCGGCTGACTGGATGTCGGCGGCGTCGTTCATTTCGATGGCGGGTCTGATCGCCTTTACAGGTTACGACAACTCTTCGTTCCTGATGGGTTGGACGGGCGGCTATGTGCTGTTGGCTCTGCTTCTTGCACCTTACCTGCGTAAGTTCGGCAAGTTCACGGTTTCGGAATTTATCGGTGATCGTTTCTACAGCCCAACAGCCCGCATGGTGGCTGTGATCTGTCTGATCGTGGCCTCGACCACCTATGTGATCGGTCAGATGACAGGTGTTGGTGTTGCGTTCGGTCGTTTCCTTGAAATCAGCAACACATCTGGTCTGTTGATCGGCGCTTGTGTGGTTTTCGCATACGCTGTTTTCGGTGGCATGAAAGGTGTGACATACACGCAGGTCGCGCAGTATTGCGTTCTGATCCTTGCCTATACGATCCCCGCGGTGTTCATTTCGCTGCAACTGACAGGCACGCCAATTCCAGCGCTTGGTCTGTTTAGCGAAGTATCGACCGGTGGCGAAAGCAGTGTTTACCTGCTGCAAAAGCTGGACCAGATCGTGACCGACCTTGGGTTTGCGAGCTACACAGAAGCACATAAAGACACGCTGAACATGGTTTTGTTCACACTGTCGCTGATGATCGGTACCGCGGGTTTGCCCCACGTGATCATGCGCTTCTTCACCGTTCCAAAGGTATCGGACGCACGTTGGTCGGCGGGTTGGACACTTGTGTTCATTGCTCTGCTTTACCTCACCGCCCCTGCGGTTGGTGCGATGGCACGTCTGAACATCACAGAGCTGATGTGGCCAAACGGAACAGATGCTGCGGCGGTTTCAGTTGAAACAATCAACAGTGACGAGCGTTACGACTGGATGCTGACATGGCAGAAAACCGGTCTTCTTGATTGGGAAGACAAAAACGGCGACGGCATGATCCAGTACTATAACGACGGGTCGGATGCGATGGCCGAGAAAGCTGCTGCAAACGGTTGGGCTGGTAACGAGTTGACCAAATTCAACCGTGACATCCTTGTTCTGGCAAACCCCGAGATTGCGAACCTTCCAGGTTGGGTCATCGGTCTGGTGGCAGCAGGTGGCCTTGCGGCGGCTCTGTCAACGGCGGCGGGTCTGCTTCTGGCGATTTCGTCAGCGGTCAGCCATGACCTTGTCAAAGGGGCGATCAACCCGAACATCTCGGAAAAGAACGAGTTGCTTTCGGCGCGGATTGCCATGGCCGTGGCCATTGCGGTTGCGACCTATCTGGGTCTGAACCCTCCTGGCTTTGCCGCGCAAACCGTGGCCTTGGCCTTTGGTCTGGCAGCGGCATCGATCTTCCCTGCTCTTATGATGGGTATCTTCTCCAAGCGCGTGAACAACAAAGGCGCGGTTGCAGGGATGCTGGCAGGTCTGATCTTTACGCTGGTCTACATCTTCTTGCACAAAGGCTGGTTCTTTGTCGCTGGCACCAACAGCTTCCCTGACACCGTCAGTGGCTCGCTCTTTGGGATCCAGTCGACAGCGATCGGCTCGATCGGTGCGCTTTTGAACTTTGCGGTCGCTTACGGCGTCTCGCTGATGACAGAAGACACACCACAAGAGATCAAGGATCTGGTGGAAAGCGTGCGTATCCCTGCAGGTGCAGGCGACGCGGTCGACCACTAAACAAACACGCGGCTGGCGGGCCATATTCCCGCCAGCCGTTTTCTTTTTGCGGTGACGTATCAGCCGCATCCCTAAATGATACGCCCTCTGATAGGACCATCAGGTATGACCCAAGATATCCTGAGCCTTCTTCAAAACCTTCACCCTTATGATGTGCTGCCCCAAGCAACCCGCGCCACGATTGCCCGAACGGTCGAGCGTGTGTCTGTCCCGCGCGATGGGTTCGTCTATGCACACGGCGAGCAGCTTGAAGGGCTCTACATTATTCTGGATGGGCAGATCGCGGTCAAAGACAGGCTGAATGCCCCCATCTCCCTTTTGGGGCGCGAAAACTCGTTCGGGGAACGCGGACTGCTGAAAGACGGCATCGCCGTTACATCTGCAATCGCGACTGTCGACAGCGCATTGATTTGCCTGCCTGCCCATTTGTTCCATACGCTGAACAGCCAGTTTCCCGCTTTCAAACGCTTCTTCGACCGCACGCGCAGCGACAGCCAGAATGATGGCGCGAAGGCATTTGACCTTACCAGTGTCCGCGTGGAAAGCCTGATGGTTGCGCCACCGCTGACGTGTCGCGCAACCGATAGCGTGACCCATGCCGCACAAATGATGCGTGACAAGCGGATCTCGTGCCTGTGTGTGACAGATGCCGACACCCTGACAGGCATCGTTACCCTGCGCGATATCTCGAACAAAGTGGTGGCAGATGGCCTGGCCTTGGACACACCGGTAGCGCAGGTGATGACGCATAGCCCGCGCACCCTGCCCCCCTCGGCCATCGGCTCGGATGTATTGCATTTGATGATGGAATACCGTCTTGGACACCTGCCTATCGTATCGGGCAATGATCTGGTTGGCATCGTCACCCAAACAGATCTGACCAAATTTCAGGCCTCGAACACGGCGGGGTTTGTTGGCGAAGCCGCCCGCGCAACCAGCATCGACGCACTGGCTGCAATTACAAAACGCATCCCGAATTTGCTGGCGCAACTGGTGGCTGCGGGCAACAGGCATGACGTGGTGACCCGTATGATCACCGACATCGCCGATGTTGTCACACGCCGTTTGCTGGCTATGGCAGAAGATGAATTTGGCCCACCGCCTGTGCGATATCTTTGGCTGGCCTGCGGATCGCAGGGACGGCAGGAACAGACGGGCGTTTCGGATCAGGATAATTGCCTGATCCTTGATGACGACGTAGATGAACGCGGATTGGCGTATTTCCAACGCTTTGCGCAATTTGTCTGCGATGGTTTGAACGCATGTGGCTACGTCTATTGTCCGGGCGATATGATGGCGACCACGCCGCGGTGGTGCCAACCCGTTTCCGTATGGCGCGAATACTTCCAACACTGGATCGCCGCCCCAAGTAAGGAAGCGCAAATGCTGGCCTCGGTCATGTTTGACTTGCGCCCGATTGGTGGGGACATGTCGCTATTTGACGGGCTACAGCAAGACACGCTGAAAGCCGCCTCCAGCAATTCTATTTTTACCGCGCATATGGCCAGCAACGCGTTGACCCATGCGACACCACTTGGCATGTTGCGCGGCTTTGCGACGATCCGTTCAGGCGAACATCGCAACACAATCGATATGAAATTAAACGGCGTCGTCCCTGTGGTGGATCTGGGGCGCATGTATGCGCTTCAAGGACAGTTGAGCGTGGCCAACACCCGCGCACGTGTGGAAGCCGCGATCAGCACTGCATTTGTCAGTGAAAGCGGTGGGCGCGATTTGTTGGATGCTTATGATCTGGTTGCACAGACACGGCTCGAACACCAAGCCAATCAGATCAAACGCGGCACGCCACCGGATAACTTTCTGGCACCAGATCAGTTGTCAGGATTTGAACGTAGTCACCTGCGGGATGCCTTTGTGGTGATCAAAACAATGCAATCCGCACTTATGCAGGGGCGCGGTGTGATGTCATAGCGGCATCCACCTGAGGGAGGAAAAGATGTTTTTTGAATTGATCGGAACGATCGTTGCAGGGGTCGCCACGGGCCTTATCGTTTGGGCCGCAAACCGGACTTTGAAGGGCCGCCTGCCAAGCTGGTTGGTGCCTGTGTCAGCCGGTGCCGCGATGTTGATTGCGACGGTTTCAAGCGAATACGGTTGGTATGCCCGCACCCAAGCCAACATGCCCGAAGGGTTCGTGGTGGCAGAAGCCATTGAAGAGACCGCGTTCTATCGCCCCTGGACCTATGCGCGCCCCTTTGTCAGCCGTTTCGTCGCGGTCGATCAGCTGTCCAAGCGCACGCATCCTGATCAACCCGATCAGCGGATCATGGATCTTGTGTTCTATGGCCGCTGGCAGCGCACTGCGAAAATCCCCGTTCTATTTGATTGTGCATCCGGCGCACGTGCGGACATTGTGGACGGCGTAGAATTTGGCGCAAATGGTGAGGTGGTGAACGCCCAATGGCTGAACGTGGGCGCCGATGATCCTGTCCTAGAAGCTGCATGCGAGGCTGCGTAGATGCGTAGCCTTAGCCTCAGATTGCGTGTGTTTTTGTTCTTCGTCCTGATTGGACTGGGGGGCATCGCAATCGATTTGGCGGGGCTTTGGTTGGGATACCGGCAGCTTGGCGATGCGGGCGCCCTATCAGCTTTTGTCACCAGTGCCGTGGTTTCAAGCTTTGGGTTTCTGGCACTCTCCGTTTTTATCTGGCTTCTGTTTGATGAGAACGTCAGCAAACCGATTGAAAAGCTTGCCGCACGGTTTCGCGTGGGTGCGCATACAGATGTCACCTCAGAACTTGATGATGACGCGACGAAATACCTTGGTGATCTGGGCCCCGCAGCGCGTGCTTTGCAAAACAAACTGCATGCCGCAGCCGACGACGAGACGGTTGCACAACAGATTGAACGCCTGCGGCGCCAACGTCATCAGCTGCTTCGTATCCTGTCAGATATCCCCGTCGCTGTGCTGGTCGCCAACGCACAGCACCAGATCGTTCTTTACGATGGGCAAGCCGCCGAAATGCTTGAGCGCGAAGCCCCTGCATTACTCAACGGCTCGGTGATGGATTACCTTGATGCCAAAGCGATTGCCGATGCGCTGGTGCATCTGGCCAAGACGCAAACCAAGCGGATGCCAATCACTGTTCAGGGTCATTCGGGATTTTCCTACGAAGGGCACATTCGTGTTTTTGAGCAGGGCTTGGGCTACACTTTGATGCTGGAGCCGCTTTCAACAGAAGCGGCCCGCCCTTTGGTTTACGACTTTGATCTTTTGGACAAATCAGTGCCCAATCATATCGGCGATGCGCCCCTGCGCGATCTGTGTTTTGTGGTGTTTGATAGCGAAACAACTGGGCTTAATCCAAAGACTGACCGCGTTGTGCAACTGGGTGCGGCCCGTGTTCTGAATGGCAAGATTGTTCAAGGCGAGGTCTTTGACCGATTGGTTAATCCAATGTGCCCCATCCCGTCACATTCGACCAAAGTGCACGGCATTGATGATCAGATGGTCGCCGACGCGCCGACGTTTGCCCAAATCAGCAAGGAATTTCACCAGTTCTCCAGCGGCGCGATCCTGGTGGCGCACAACGCGCCTTTTGACATGGCGTTTTTGCATGATGCCCCTGATCTGAGCTTTGATCATCCCGTTTTGGACACGGTGCATCTGTCGGCAATCGTGTTCGGTGGATCCGAAGAACACACGCTGGACGCGCTCTGCAAGCGCATGGACATCGACATCCCACCACAGCTGCGCCACACCGCGTTGGGCGATGCGATGGCAACGGCAGAGGTGTTGGTTCAACTGCTGCCCATCCTTGAAGCCAAGGGACTGACCACGTTTAATGCCATCAAGATGGAGATGCGCAAACACAGTCGTATTTTGAAGGTTCAGGACTAGCCCGTATCATTTTCCGTAGTAGTCGCGGAACCAGCGCACAAACTGCGCAATGCCGTCTTTCACGTCTGTAGCCGGTTGATAGCCTGTCAAAGCCTTCAAAAGATCGGCATCTGCCCAAGTGGCTGGCACGTCACCCTTTTGCATATCCATATAATTGCGAATGGCAGGCACACCCAGTTCCGCTTCAATGGCATCCACAAAGTCCAATAGGCGCACTTTGTCCGAGTTGCCGATATTGACGACGCGATAGGGCGCGACAGGGGACAGGCTGTCGCCGTCTGGAATATCGGCAGGCGTCGCGGGACGTATCGGCACGGCATCCATCAAAAGGCGAATGCCGCGCACAAGGTCTTCGACATAGGTGAAGTCACGATACATGTCGCCGTGGTTGTAGATATCAATCGGACGGCCATCCAAAACCGCGTCCACAAATTTGAAAAGCGCCATATCAGGGCGGCCCCAAGGGCCGTAAACCGTGAAAAAGCGAAACATGGTTGTCGGTAAATTCCACAGGTGCGCATAGGAATGGCCCATCGCCTCGTTCGCCTTTTTGGTGGCCGCGTAAAAGGTCATCGGCGTGTCGGCTTTTTCGGTTTCTGTGAAAGGCATTTCTTCGTTTGCGCCGTAAACCGAAGAGGTGGAGGCCATCAATAGATGCTTCACCTCAAGCTCGCGTGCGGCTTCCATCACGTTGAAGGTGCCAGTGATGTTGCTGTCCAGATACGCGCGCGGATTTTCAAGCGAATAGCGCACGCCCGCCTGCCCCGCCAAATGCACGATAATATCCGGTTCAAAGTCTTTTGCGGCTTTGTCAAAAGCGCCGTCTTGCTCCAGATAAGCTTCGGTAATCGAAAACCCTTCGTTCTGCATCAAGGCCTGGACGCGCCTTTTTTTCAGGTTCACATCATAATAGTCGGTCATCGCATCGAACCCATGCACCTGCATGCCTTCAGCAAGCAGTAACTTGCTTAAATGAAATCCGATAAACCCTGCGGCACCTGTGACGAGAACTTTCATTTTGCCATCCTTCTGACGATCGGCCCTATTTCCCTTGCGATTATCCAGACTGCCGCAATCGTGCAAGGGGACATGGTTGCGATATGTGACGTGGATGGCATAGGTTTGCTGCATATCCTGACATGGTTCCCGATCCGAAAGAAGCGCGCGTGCACATCGATCTTAATTCCGACCTCGGAGAAGGTTTTGGCCCTTGGTCCATGGGGGATGACGCAGCCATGCTTTCCTTGGTGACTTCGGCGAATATCGCCTGCGGTGGTCATGCCAGTGACCCCGAAACCATGTTCAAAACGCTGACACTGGCCAAGGAAAACGGTGTGACCGTGGGCGCGCATCCGGGGTTTAATGATCGTGAAGGGTTCGGGCGCCGTGTGATCGCGATGTCACCTGCTGAAATTGCGCGGATGTGTGTGGCCCAAATTGGTGCGTTGCAGGGGATTGCCGCACTGGCGGGAACCCATGTGGCTTATGTCAAACCGCATGGCGCCCTGGGGAACCTTGCGGCGCAGGACCCGTCTGTCGCCGAAGCAATCGCCAAAGCCGTGCAAACTGTGGACACGAGCCTTGCAATACTGGCCATTTCGGGCACCCACAGCGAACAGGCCGCACGGGCGATAGGGCAGCCTGTGTATTCAGAGATTTTCGCAGACCGCGGGTATCTATCTTCGGGCCAACTGGTGCCACGCGGCCAAGACGGGGCAATGATCCACGACGCCGCCGCGGCCGCTGACCGGCTATTGGGCTATCTGGAAACGGGTAAGATGCCTGTCGTCGACGGTGCGCCGATTAGGCTGGCTGCACATTCTATCTGCGTGCACGGCGATAGCCCTGGCGCTGTTGCGATGGCCCAAGAGATCAAAGACCGACTGACCGCAGCAGGCGTGACCATAGCCCCGTTTCTTGTGCCTAACTGATTTGATGGAACCACGACTTAAACCCGTGTCCGACAATGCCGTATTGGTTTCTTTCGCGGATGAACAATCCCAACAGGCGCATGACCAAGTGCTTGCATTGGACCGCGCCTTATCGCAAACCCCGCCGCATGGCATGGTCGAAGCGGTGCCAGCACTTGTGAATGTGTTGGTCGTGTTTGACCCTTTGGCAACGGAACATGAGGCCATCCAAGCGGCACTGTCTGATTTGCTTGTCGATTTGGAACCAAAGGCAACCAAGGGCAAAACCCATATCATTGAGGTATGTTATGATCCGTCCTTCGGACCCGATCTTGACGCTGTTGCCCAGGCGACCAACCTGACACGTGATGGAGTCATCAAAACGCATCTGACAGGGGAATACACCGCTTTGATGTATGGGTTTAGCCCGGGCTATGCTTACTTGGGCGGCGTGGCCAAGCCGATACAGATCCCCCGCAAATCCGCGCCTGTGCGCGGTGTGCCTGCGGGCAGCGTTATCATTGCAGGCCAACAGTGTCTGATAACCACACTGACCATGCCAACAGGCTGGTCCATCTTGGGGCGTTCTCCCACCAAGATTTTAACCGGGAATGCGGCGAGACCATTTTTGTTCGACGTCGGGGACACCATCCGCTTTACACAGATTGATCGCGAAACATTCGACATACGCCAAGGTGGTGACCCTGAATGACTGATGCGGTTCTGGCAGTTCAATATGCAGGCCCACTTGTGAGCATTCAGGATGAGGGGCGCGCAGGCCACATGCGGTTTGGTGTTCCACAATCAGGGCCGATGGACCGCCTGTCGTTTCGCGCTGCACATGCCGCATTGGGGCAAGACCACACAGGCAGCGCGATCGAAGTATCTCTGGGCGGGATCATCCTGAAATGCATCAAAGGTGCAGTCACCTTGGCCATTGCGGGCGGCGATTTCAGTGTTGCACATGCAGGCGCGACATCAAGCAATTGGACAGTTCTGACCATCGAAACAGGTCAAACGCTGTCGGTGCGTGCGGGAGGATCAGGCAGTTGGGCCTACATCGCTTTCGCTGGTGCACTTCAATCGCGCATGTGGCTCGGAAGCGCCGCCACACATACGTTGTCGGGGTTTGGCGGCGGTGTCATTCAAGCAGGCGACAGCTTGCGCATCACCCACCCCGTCGCGCATGAAGATCGCCTTGGGCAGATCGAACGGCCAATCGGGGACGATGGGCCAATTCGGGTTGTGATGGGTCCACAAGATCACCATTTCGACGATGCCGCGATTTCAGCGCTCATGTCATCGGCGTTCAATGTATCAGACGCATACGACCGGATGGGCATGCAGTTGACGGGGCCGAAGATCCCGCCGAAGGGGGCGTTGTCCATCCCGTCAGAACCTGTTTGCCGCGGTTCGATCCAAGTGAATGGTGATGGTATTGCGACGGTCCTCTTGGCGGATCATCAGACAACGGGTGGTTATCCGAAAATCGCCACCGTAGTTTCGGTTGATCAAGATCGGCTGGCGCAGATGCGGGCGGGCGACCCAATCAGCTTTGCGGCGATCACACCGCAGGATGCATTGGCCCTAAGGCGAAAAGCAACTTTGCAGCAGGCCCGCTATCTGGAGGCGATCGCCATTCCTAAAGGTAGCCTTGAACAACGCCTGATGCGGGAGAACCTTGTCGGCGGCATCATCGCCGATGCACCAGACGACTAAACTCAGCGCGCAATCTATCGTGGTGGCTAGTCCAGACGAACCCCTTGGCTGCTGTTTTGCTCGGCCGCCGAGAAGCCGATTTCATGCAGGACAAAATAAGCCCCGATCGAAATGACCGCGATAGTGGCAAACCCAGTTAACATTGCTTTCATTGCTTCAGTCCTTCTTGGGCGCATTGCGCATGAAATTGATAAGGTCACGTCTGTCCGATGCTTTGGCAATCACCTGCATTGGCATCTTTGATCCGGGTATATAATTGTCCGGTCCCTGCTTGAACAGGGCGTCGATGGTATCCTCGTCCCAGATGATGGGCGCGCCAGACAGCAGGGCAGAGTAGCGATAGTCTGGGACAGTTCCGGCCTTTCGGCCAAACACCCCATGCAAAGTTGGGCCCGCACGCCGCGAGGGGCCAGGCTCAAGGCTATGACAGATGGAGCATTTGCGCATAAATTGGCGTTCACCATTGCTCATGGTTTCCGCGTCTCGCAGAAAGCTGCGTGTGTCCCCGCCCGCAGGATCATAGGTATTGAGCAATGCGACAGGCCATGCGTAGATCACATCATCAATCCCGCCAGCATGGATAATCGCGCCGTCCGTTGAAAAGGCCAGCGCCCAAACAGGGCCTTGGCGCATGGCGCGGAAATCGCGGGCGATCTGCCACCGCGCCGTATCGATCATCATCAGGTAGCCCTCTCCGTCGCCAATGGCCAGCTGCGCGGTTTGAGGGTGGTGCGCCATCGAAAGTATGGGGCGGCGGTCCAACGTGAAGTCAGCAATATCTTCACCTGTCACGGGATGAATGACGCGGGTCGCACCATCCAGCGCACCATAGGCCAGCCACGTATCAGTCACCACAATACGGTTGATGCCAAACCCTTGATTGGCAATGACCCGCGAAGAAAGCCCGTCTGCGCCCTGCTCCCAAATGCGCACAGTGCCATCCGAAGACGCAGAGAACAGCGTGCCGTTGGGCGCAAAGGCCACATCCGTCACGTTGGATCGATGCCCCACAAGCGTTTGCGGCTCCTTCGCTTGGGCATCGCCGAACGAGTGAAGCTGGATCGAGCCGTCCCAACTGGCTGTGGCAACCAGGGCGCCCTGTGGTGCGACCGCTATTGCACTGATCTTGCCTTGATGCGTCGCAAGAACGATCGGGGGCTGCCCATCATCTCGCCAGTGCAGCACCCTGAAATCATCCCCGCCAGACAAAATGCCCAAGGACGGCGAAGTGGTGATCGCTGTGACTGCTGCATCATGCCCGTCTAACCAGTGCGCTGTGCCATCGGTCCATGTCGCAACTGTATTGTCAAAGCTGCCCGAAACCAATGTGCCTTGCTGCGTGACATCAAGAGACATGATCGGACCACCATGCCCCTTGAAGGTCGTAAAATCCTGCGCCCCTGCCATAAGCGGGACACATAGAAAAAGGCTACTCAGCAGGCGTCGCATTTTTGGGCGCCGTGCTGTCTTCACCTTTGATTTCTTCCAACCAGATCGAGTGGTGCTGACGGGCCCATGCCTCATCCACCTCGCCCGATCCCATCGCATCATAGGCGCCCTCCATACCGATTGAGCCGATGTAGATATGCGCGATGATGATGGCCATCAGAACAAAGCTGACGATCGCATGCCATGCTTGGGCCAGTTGCATCTCTTCTTGGGGGGCAAGTGTGGTTGGTAATTCAGCCATGCCAAGCACACCTGGAATGCCAAGGTCGTTCAGCACACCAAATGTCTTTGCAAATAGCGGCAACTCAAACGGGAAAAGCAGTGACAGGCCAGACATGGAAATCGAGCCACCAAGCAAAATACACGACCAGAAGATGATCTTTTGGCCCCCATTGAATTTCTTGGCTGGCGGGTGATTTGATCCGACAATTCCTCCCGCTTGGGCGAACCATTTGATGTCTGTGCGGTTCGGAATGTTATGCCAAACCCACATGAAAAATACGACGACCAAAGAAATCATAAACGCCCAAGCGACGTTGTTGTGAATAAATTTGGACCCGATCAGCAAGGTCGAGTTGAAGTCCTTGCCCAGATACGGCGCAATAAAATCGCGTCCGTATTTTACGAAAAGCCCCGTGAAGCCAAGCAGAACGAACGATCCTGCCATCACCCAATGCGCCATACGTTCGGCAAATTTGAAACGCGTCACGGTGCGACCCGTTCTGTCGTAATCCAGCGGGATGCGGCCACGAAGGACATAGAAAAGAATGAGCGCCGCGATGGTGCCAAGCAAAAGATAGCCGCCGTATGTGGCCAGTGGGCCTTTGCGGAATTCATACCATGCCATGCCGCCGTCCTGGATCAGCACTTTGGCCACATCACCGCCAGCCGAGACTGACACATCCGTTGTGCCGTAGCGCATCGCGCGCCAAAGTTCTGGGTCGGATGATCCGCCCAAGACACCCAACTGGCCTGACAATTCCTGCGCCGCACTTGCGGCATCGCCCGTTTTGGGCGCAACAACCTCGCCGCGCTGACGGGCAAGGATATCTTCTAGGGTTTGCGCCCCCCCTGTCGCCGAACGATCAATCTGTTCAGCGCCAGTGGGGCTGCTGGCCTCTTGCGCCATCACTGGCAGGGCCAAGGTAAGGAAGATCATGGTCAGAAACGCGCGCATCTGGAACCCTCGTCAAAATGAGATTTGCTTAGTGAAAAATCGGCGCGCCCGACAATTCAGGCGCGCCGACTTGATTGCTATCAACCGTCTTGTTGGCCGTAGGCGGAACCCCACCCCCAAGCACCCGACCCGAAGCCGCGTGCGACGACGCGTTCACGGTAGATGGCCGAGACGACATCGCCGTCACCTGCCAGAAGGGCTTTGGTTGAACACATCTCGGCACAGATGGGCAGTTTGCCTTCTGCGATCCGGTTGCGCCCGTATTTGGCGAACTCGGCTGTTGAGTGTGTTTCTTCGGGACCACCAGCACAGAAGGTACATTTGTCCATCTTGCCGCGTGAGCCGAAGTTGCCTGCCTGCGGGAACTGCGGCGCGCCAAACGGACACGCGTAGAAACAGTAACCACACCCGATGCAGAGGTCTTTGGAGTGCAAGACCACCCCTTCCTCGTTCTGGTAAAAACAGTCTACGGGGCAGACTGCCATACACGGTGCATCCGAACAGTGCATACAGGCCACGGAAATCGACCGTTCACCGGGATCACCATCATTGATGGTGACCACGCGGCGGCGGTTGATGCCCCACGGCACTTCGTGCTCGTTCTTACAAGCTGTGACACAGGCGTTACATTCAATGCAGCGCTCGGCGTCACATAGGAATTTTGCTCTTGCCATTCTCTAGTTCTCCTTACGCTGTCCAGATTTTACACAGGGTCGCTTTCGTCTCCTGCATCTGGGTTACTGAATCGTAGCCATAGGTCTGGGCCGTGTTGGTCGATTCACCCAAAACATAGGGGTCAGCCCCTTCTGGGTATTTCGACCGCTGGTCCTCGCCCTGGAAATGCCCACCAAAGTGGAAGGGCATAAAGGCCACACCTTCGCCAACACGGTTGGTGACCATCGCCATGACCTTCACCTTGCCGCCTTCGGGGCCTTCGACCCAAACTTGGCTTCCGTCACGCACGCCAAGGTTGTTGGCGTCGCGGGTGTTGATCTCGACGAACATGTCTTGCTGCAATTCGGCAAGCCATGGGTTCGACCGTGTTTCGTCACCGCCGCCCTCATATTCAACCAAGCGGCCTGATGTGAGGATGATCGGATAGTCCTTCGAGAAGTCCTGCTTTTGGATCGACGCATAGAGGGTCGGCAAGCGATACGCATGACGGTCCTCATAGGTTGGATAATCCTCAACAAGATCGCGCCGGTTGGTATACAGCGGCTCGCGGTGCACAGGCACGGGATCGGGGAAGGTCCACACGACAGCACGGGCTTTAGCGTTCCCGAAGGGCGCACAACCATGCTTGATCGCAACCCGCTGGATACCGCCAGACAAGTCGGTTTTCCAGTTGGTCTTTGGTCCGGCAACCACATCAATCGACGCGCGTTCTTCTGCGGTCAGATCACCGTCCCATCCAAGATCCATCAGCATCTGCATCGTAAATTCAGGATAACCATCCTTGATTTCCGACCCGACGCTATAGACCCCATCGGCCAGCAGGTTATCGCCATCCCGCTCAACGCCAAAGCGTGCACGGAATGTCAGACCACCCTCAGCCACAGGCTTGGACATGTCATAAAGGTTCGGCGTGCCCGGGTGCTTCATTTCGGGCGTGCCCCACGACGGCCACGGCAGACCATAATAGTCACCGTCAGCAGGCCCCCCAATGGCTTGCAGCGTTGTTCGGTCGAACGTGTGCTGGTTTTCCATATGGGTCTTGATCCGCTCGGGCGACTGGCCAGTGTAGCCAACAGTCCACATGCCGCGATTGATCTCGCGCAATGTATCCTCTGGCTCGGGCGTCAGGCCATCTTCCTCCAACTTGATGTTGCGGAAGATACGGTCGTGGAACCCAAACTTCTTTGAAAACAAAGCGATGATCTCGTGATCAGGTTTTGATTCAAACAAAGGTTCGATGACCTGCTCGCGCCACTGGACAGAGCGGTTCGAGGCCGTGGCAGACCCACGTGTTTCAAATTGCGTGGTTGCGGGCAACAGATACACACCATCTTCGCGATCATGCAAAACGGCCGACACAGTTGGGAACGGGTCAATGACGACCAGCATATCCAGCTGTTCCATCGCTTTCTTCATCTCAACCATACGGGTTTGAGAGTTCGGCGCGTGGCCCCAAAGCACCATGGCACGCACAGCATTCGGGTTGTCGGTGTTCGCAGGGTCTTCGAGAACGCCGTCGATCCAGCGCGACACGGGTATCCCCGTCAGGTTCTGAAGCGACTTTTCTTTGCCGTCTGCACCTGTGGTTTTGTCAAAGCGGCTGGCAAGCCAGTCCGCATCTTCTTCCCAAACACGTGCCCAATGCGCCCATGCACCCGCCGACAGGCCGTAGTAGCCTGGAAGCGTATGGGACAGCACGCCAAGGTCAGTTGCACCTTGCACGTTGTCGTGGCCACGGAAGATGTTTGTTCCGCCGCCTTCGGTACCCATGTTGCCAAGCGCAAGCTGCAGAATGCAGTATGCACGGGTGTTGTTGTTGCCGTTGGTGTGTTGCGTGCCGCCCATGCACCAAATCACGGTGCCGGGACGGTTGTTGGCCAACGTGCGTGCAACGCGCTTGAGCTGCGATCCGGGCGCACCTGTCACGCGTTCAACTTCTTCGGGCGTCCATCTTGCAACTTCTTCCCTGATCTGGTCCATGCCCCAAACACGGGTGCGAATAAACTCTTTGTCCTCCCATCCGTTATCGAAGATGTGCCACAGGATGCCCCAAACCAGAGCAACGTCCGAACCGGGACGGAAACGCACGTATTCATCTGCATGTGCCGCTGTGCGCGTAAAACGCGGGTCGCAAACAATGATTGGCGCGTTATTCTGCTCTTTTGCACGCAGAATGTGCAGCAGCGAAACGGGGTGCGCCTCTGCCGCGTTCGAGCCGATCATGAAGATCGCTTTGGACTTGTGAATGTCATTGTAGCTGTTGGTCATGGCGCCGTAGCCCCATGTGTTTGCCACACCGGCCACAGTCGTCGAGTGGCAGATCCGTGCTTGGTGATCCACATTGTTTGTGCCCCAATAGGCGGCAAACTTGCGGAACAGATAAGCCTGCTCGTTGCTATGCTTGGCTGATCCCAACCAATAGACACTATCAGGGCCGCTTTCGTCACGGATCTTCATCATGCCGCCGCCGATTTCATCGATGGCTTGTTCCCATGAGATGCGAACCCATTCGCCGTTCTCTTTTTTCATGGGGTATTTCAGGCGGCGTTCACCGTGGGCGTGTTCGCGCACGGATGCCCCTTTGGCGCAGTGCGCACCAAGGTTGAACGGGCTGTCCCAACCAGGTTCCTGACCTGTCCAGACACCATCTTGCACCTCTGCCACAACGGTACAACCGACCGAGCAGTGCGTACACACCGTCTTTTTCAATTCAACTGATCCTGCCGCTGCAGCCGATGCTGCATTGGCTTGTGTTACCGTGCCACCCGTCGCAGCAATCGCTGACAGGCCGCCAATGACCAGACCTGATCCACGCAGGAAAGCGCGGCGGTCAACAGACGCATTTGCAGCGTCCGACAGGATACTTGTCCTCTGGGGGCGTCGCGCAACCCCGTTGGTCTTTTTCCTAAGCATTTTTCCCTCCTTGCTAGCATCCGACGAACGGACACTTGCTTGGCTTTCGTTGACCTTCAGCAGTCGGGCGTCACGCAACCAGTCGCTGATGATCTATCCCGTCCGAGCTTATTCCCGCACGAGATCCTCCCGTATGCAGCACGCTAGAAGCGTGCGCTTTCAAAATACGCACGGGTATGTGCGGTATCTTGCATCTTTTCGGACGTCAGATCAGGCTCGGCGGCCTGTGCTGTTGTCCCTGTGGCAACGGCTACAGCACCCAAGGGTGCGGCAGTTACTGCCACTTTCAGAAAGTCGCGGCGCGTAGCACCTTCTTCTTTCTTGCTCATGCGATCAGTCTCCTTCTCGCTGGTTTGGACGGTTACCCGCCCCTTAATGACGCCTTAGCTGGCGCCGCTCATCCGAAAGGCTTCCGCCTCTACAGACATGAAAATTTTACCGACCGTTCCAACCGGCGAATAGAAAACCGAGGTTTTGGCTTCTTCCAGATCGGTAAAGAAATGCCCCGCCCAAGGGCCGATGTGCCGGTTGAAAAAATCCTTCTGGGCCGTCAAATCCGCGGGCGGCCCGAAACGGCCCACGATCATTGCCGCCATCATCTCCATCAGGCTAGCAATGCTGTCCTCTGGCTCGAACACGGTATCCGACCGCTGCATGCCGCGCGCCATCATATCTTGGCGCAGCAACGCAAGTGGCTTTTCGTTCAAAAACCCAGTCAGGTAATAACTCGCAAAGGGCAGCAATTCCCCGCGCCCCAACCCGACAAACAGCTTGTTGAATTCCGAAACTGCGGCTTTGGGCTTGGTCACTTTTGCAAGCTTTGCAAGGGTCGCAATGGCCTTGCCAAGCTCCGTATCATCGCCTTGCAAACCAGCCGTTTGAGTAAGCAGCATCTCTTCTGGCGGACGGGCCAGCAATGCACCCAAAAAGTTGTAAAGATCGGCACGGGCGCGATCCATATCAGAGATTTGAATGTCTGTAGCGGCTGTCATCTGATCATCATCCATCTCTTATGCGTCAACATAGGCAAAGCGCATGCGGCGCTGTGGTTGGGCAATTGCGTCTGGTTCGGCGGGCGTAACAAACGGCGCAGCCTCTGCCATCTCATCTTCTGGGTTAGGGTCATCCGCTGCATCGTCTGCTTGGGCTCGCTGCGGGTCATCATTGAGTGTGTCAGATGCTTGCGCGACGTCCTGCGTCATCTCATCTTCCGCAATATCCGCTTCGTCCGCCTCATCGTCATCCGCAAAAGCCGTCAGCATGCCTTTGCCCACTTGATAGACGGTCTGCATATTTTCCAAAACGGTGGCGGAATCCGTGAAATCCTCGCCGTAATCTACCAAGCCATCCAAATTCGCCAGCATCGGGTTCAATCGCCACAGCCGACGCAGCGCACGTGTCTTGAGACGTTGTGGCAACTGGGCGCGCAAAAACTCCTGAACGGCTTCGGGACTATCAAGCGTATCGGGGTCGGGTTGGTTTGCCTCGGCCAACAATTCTTCATCAGGGCGGTCTTCCAGCTGCGCAAGCTCCGCCTCGGCCACAGCAAGCTGTTCGGCCTGCGTCTCGGCCTCTACCCCTGCACGCCTGCGGGACCAGAAATCACGACCGCGGCTCAATGCACACGCTTTCGTTGTCTGGCAGGCGATGCAAAGATATCAGCCGCGCTGGCAATGCGCGGATCACCTTTGCCATCTTGCGTAATATCGATGCGCTTTTTGTCCCGTTTGCGTTTTACAAAGGCCTCTTCGTGGTGATGGGCGGTTACAAATCGCTGCACCCACGCCAGAAGGCCCTCGGTCATTGGAACTTTTTCAACCAACTCTTCACCGCTGTCGGTGTAGTCCTGCGCCTCGTAAGGAGAGGCTGTGACAAGCACCACATCCAGCGGGTCCGCGCTCTCGCCTTCGCGCATGATCACGTAAATTGACGGGTCTTTCGCAGATAGGCCGTGAAGGTAGGCCTCTGTTTCGGCCCCATGAAGATCCAAAGACAAGGTTGCCGCATGGTATTCCACAGCGTCGCCATCCCGACGCAGCTCTTGCCAATGCGCATCCGAAGCACCCGGCAACACAGCAACAGCTTTCCAGCTGTGCTTGGCCCAACGCGTAACCCCAGGCAGACGCCTGACAACAACACCAATCGGCATTGTGTCGAATTGATCAGGATTATGAATCAGGACCGGCTCCTCCACTGTCTACGACTGTATGCAATTTAAACAGACATGGATAATTGCCAATCTGTCGCAATGCATACAAATTCATCTGGCTGAACGCTGGCGAGGCGTTCTATGAAAATTCGATTGTTATATTCAAACCTTTGAGGATAACGTGAGTCAAGGATTATGCGGCAAAACGTGAAAAACCTAACGCCGCTACGGGAGATTTCATGGCCAAGACGTTGATCACCTGCGATTGCGCAGGCACGCAATCTATTGATGCAGAGGCTCTCTCGCAGGCAAGTGGGCTTGAGGTTCGAAAGCCCTGCACCGCTTTGTGCACCGCCCAACTCGATAAGGCGCAAGCCGCCCTTGAAACAGGGGATGCCGTCTTTTGCTGCACCCAAGAAACCCGCACATTTGAGGAATTGGCCGAAAGCCTTTCTCTGGCTGCGCCGCCCACACTTGATCTGAGGGACCGCGCGGGGTGGAGTGATGACAGCGCACCCAAGACCCCGAAAATGGCAGCACTCATTGCAGAGGCCATGCTGCCCCCAACACCCGACAAAACCGTCGATGTGATAAGCGAAGGCCTGTGTCTGATCCTCGGGCCAGCGGATGTGACCCTGCCAGCCGCTGAACAGCTCAAAGACCATCTTGGCGTCACAGTGCTTTTGGACAACGCAGACGACGTACCCGACACGCGGGAGTTCGATGCAATCGTCGGCAAGTTGCGCCGCGCCAAAGGGGCGTTTGCGGGATTTGATCTTGTGATTGATGCGCTTCAACAACCCGACCCAACAGGGCGCGGCGCCTTCACGCTGAGCGAACCGCGCGATGGCGCCGTTTCACAGTGTGACATCATTTTGGATTTGCGTGGCACCACACCGTTGTTTCCCGCACCCGAAAAACGCGAAGGGTATCTGCGGGCGGATCCTGCACATCCGCCCTCCGTCGCCGCGGCTGTAATGGCAGCATCGCATATGCTTGGCACATTCGAAAAAACGCTTTTTGTAAAGACAGAGCCTTTGCTGTGCGCCCATTCGCGTGCCGAACAGACAGGCTGCACACGCTGTCTTGACCTCTGCCCGACAGGGGCCATCGTATCAGCTGGCGATCATGTCGAGATTGATCCAATGGTTTGCGCAGGGTGCGGCGCGTGTTCCGCTGCTTGCCCGTCTGGCGCGATTTCTTACGATGCCCCGCCTGTGGATGCCACCATGATGCGGGTGCAGACTTTGGCCAAAGCGTATCTGGACGCAGGTGGGTCGGCCCCGAAATTGCTGGTGCATGACGCCCATGGCGGTGAGATGGTCCGCCTGTCCGCACGGTTTGGACGCGGCTTGCCCGCAGATGTCATCCCGATGGAAATGTCTGCGATTGGCGCCTTTGGGCATGCCGAAATCATTGCAGGGCTGGCCGCAGGGTTTGCCCATGTTTCGCTTCTTCCCGGTCCTGGCGCGGATCGCGCGGCACTGAACACCGAGATTGCCTACGCTACCGCGATTGCAGGCGAAGGGAAAATCGGCTTGATTGATACACCTGATCCCGATGCAATGAGCGATGCGCTCTACACTCTGTCCGCGCCAAGCCCCGTTGCCACCCCCGTGCGCCCAATGGGAACCCGCCGCCAGATCACACGACAAGCCGCACGTGCCTTGCACCCGCAGACCGATCAGATCGCGCTGCCCGATGGCGCGCCTTATGGCGCGGTTCTGGTCGATACGGATGCCTGCACCTTGTGCCTGTCGTGCGTGTCGCTTTGTCCGTCAGGGGCGCTTGGCGATAATGAAGACAAGCCGCAGCTACGGTTTCAGGAAGATGCCTGCCTGCAATGCGGGCTTTGTGCCAATGTCTGCCCTGAAGATGCAATCACGTATGAACCACGATTGGACCTGACTGATGCCGCGTTGCGCCAAGACGTTCTGAATGAGGAAGAGCCCTTTCCTTGTGTCGAATGCGGCGCCTTGTTCGGCTCGAAGTCCGCCATTGATCGCATCACCGAAAAGCTGAGCGATCACGCGATGTTCGCTGGCGACAAGCTGCGGATGATCCAGATGTGTGATACTTGCAGGATCAATGCCCAATATCATTCCACAGACAATCCATTTCAGGGTGCCGACCGGCCCCGTGTACGCACAACAGACGACTATCTGTCAAAACGGCGCGATCACTGATGTTGCAAGGGCTGGCCCAGATCAGCAGCGTCCATGGCATCAACATAGGCCATGATGGCGTCCAAATCCTCCAGCGAGAGTGTAATCGGCGCGATCGGAGAGGGACGATCATTTGCAAAAGGGGGCGTCACCCCATCGATCTGCGTGAAGGCAGGATGGGGTTTGAGAACGTAAAACGCACTGAAGCGGCTCTCCCAGTCACTCAAACTGCGCAACACCGCAAAACTGGGTGTCGAGCCAATATCAATTTGTCCACGTCCCGCTTGGGTCACGTGACAGCGCGCACATTTAACGTGCGAAATCTCTTGGCCCAAGATGGCGGTGCTGTCCATTTCACGCACCTTTGCCACAACGGTTTGCAACGTGGGTTCGGCAAAAAGCGCTTGGCCATCTGGCGCAAAACTCAGAACGGTATCCGTGCCCACACCAGACTGCAGCCACGTTTTGAGCCGCAGCGCCGCATCCGTTTCAGTGCTGACAGACACACCCCAGGTTGTGCCAAATCCGTCGAACAACGCATGCCCATCGCGGTCCAGAACCAATTCAGCTGCCGTTGGCTGCGCCACAAATTCGATCCGCACCTGCGTTTTGAGCGAAAAGCGCGGAGCAAGATGCTGCATCACACCGCTTTGCACCAACTCGGGCGCTGCATAAACGCGGACCAGCCGATCATCGGCATGGACCTGGGTGGCAAGAAAAGACAAGATCAGCAACAGCACGCGCATGATCCAAGCCTAGGCCGTTCATGTGCGATCGGTCAACAAAACCAATTTTCAATCGGGGAGAGTTCAGATGGATGACGACTTCAACATGTCGATGCGCAAGTTTCTCAAGCAAGTGGGCGTGACATCGCAAAAGGCCATAGAAGATGCCGTGCGTGATGCAGGCACATCGGGCAAAAACTATGCTGTCAAAGCAGTGATAACCATTGAAGAGCTTGGCATGACACATACGGTCGACGGCCAAATCAAAGGACAGGACTAAACACGTGGCTGTGACCAGAGAACAAGTGCTCGAAACCCTCAAGGCAATCGAAGCACCAGGCGGCGATATCGTCGCCAGTGGCGTGATGCGCGCGCTGAACGTGGACGGCGGCACAGTGCGCTTTGTCATGGAGATCAATCCACGCGAGGCCAAAATCTATGAAGCGGTCAAGGCCAGTGCCGAAAGCGCCGTCGGCGCGTTGGACGGTGTTGATGCGGTGTCAATCGTGTTGACGGGCCACACCGAAACCGCTCCGCCAGAACTGCGTCCAAGCAAACCAGCCGAACCCAAAGGCCCCCAAAAGGTGCCGGGGATCGACCGCATTCTGGCGATTGCTTCGGGCAAGGGCGGCGTTGGCAAGTCAACCGTTTCAGCCAACCTTGCCTGCGCTTTGGCCCAACAGGGCCGCCGTGTTGGCTTGCTGGATGCTGATGTGTACGGCCCCTCGCAACCTCGTATGTTGGGTGTGTCGGGTCGTCCTGCATCGCCTGATGGAAAAACGATCCTGCCGATGCGCAACCATGGTGTCACCATGATGTCGATTGGTCTGATGATGAACGAAGACCAAGCTGTTGTCTGGCGCGGGCCAATGCTTATGGGCGCGCTTCAGCAGATGTTGACCCAAGTGCAATGGGGCGCTTTGGATGTGCTGATCGTGGATTTGCCACCAGGGACGGGTGATGTGCAGATGACGCTGGCGCAAAAGGCGGAAGTCACAGGTGCAGTGATTGTCTCTACGCCCCAAGACGTGGCCCTTTTGGATGCACGCAAAGGCATAGATATGTTCCAGCAATTGAAGGTTCCAATTGTTGGCATGATCGAAAATATGAGCACGCATATCTGTTCTGCCTGTGGTCATGAAGAGCATGTGTTCGGACACGGCGGTGTTGCAGCCGAAGCTGAAAAACTCAACGTGCCGCTGCTTGCTGAAGTGCCGCTTGATCTGCAAATCCGCCTTGCTGCAGATGGTGGTGCGCCCATCGTGGTCAGCCAACCGGACAGCACGCAGGCCAAAGCGTTTCAGGACATCGCAAAAGATCTCGTTGCAAAGGGTGCTGCATGACGCCCGAACAGATCAACTTTCCCCCGCTGATGTGGGGAGAGCAAGCAACAGACAACGCGTTTGATCATGCCGTTCGCCGCGCGACATTGGGCTGTGATGCGGGTTTGGTGAGCTATCTTCTTGGCGCCATGTCGATGGAGGGGGCATTGGTCTTTGCGCCCGAAGTGCCGCTTAAACGCGCGATGTCGATGCTTCCGCTTTGTGGTGTGGGGTTTCAAAACGCTCTGGGTGCGCTGGCACCACCAGAGGTAGCTGTCCATCTTGATTGGTGGGGTCAAATCCGGATCAATGGCGCACGGTGCGGCGGCTTTCGGGCGATGGCCTCTGATACCGATGCAGACGCAATTCCCGACTGGTTGGTGATTGGCTTTACCCTGCCATTATTGCCCCCGAACGAGGAAACGGGCCTCACGCCTGATCAAACCGCGCTTTTTGCAGAAGGCTGCGCGGATGTCTCGCCCCCTCACCTGCTTGAGGCGTGGGCGCGGCACACGCTGAACTGGCTCAACCGTTGGGAAGATGATGGATCGGCAGCCTTGCATAGCGACTGGCGCGGCATTGCCTATGGCATCGGCGAACCCGTTGAAAACCAGTCGCACACTGGCACCTTTCTGGGTGTCGATGAAGACTTCGGGATGCTTTTGCGCGATAGCGAGACCACGCATCTGATCCCGCTCACAGCTGTTTTGGAGACTTGATATGAAGCTTGCCCGCGCCATCCATTTCGACGAAAGCGATATGAATGTCTTTGCCAGCCCTGCGCGTACCGGCGAATGGTGCATCTCTGGTGGTTTTGAGTTTTCCAATTGGACAGAAGCCGATTTGGCCGGCAAAGCGCGCCAAGCGTTTGCAAACGGTTGGTTCGGGCTGGAAACAGGGGGCCGCGTCACATTCGTCGCGGTCACCCAGTTGGAAGAGACAGAGCGCGAAACGCTGACATCGCTTTTGGCGCAGCATTTCGTAACCTACTACGGCGCCCCGTCTGTCGAGGCTGCCAAACCAGTCGCAGCAGAAGAAATCGCCCAGATGATCGAGCTTTGTGAAGATCACGACGCCAACACCCTTTTGACGGTTGCGCGTGAATTAACCGAAGCAGGTGTCCGCGAAAGCTATCGCACCATAGCGCCACAGGATGCGGGGTTGGATCAATTTGCGATCCACGGTGACATGGATCACTAATCGCTACTGCGCGTTAAAAACGAACAGTCCTTCACCGTCGATGGTATAGCCGTTGATCAAATCAGCAGCCTTTTGCGAGGTTAGCCAGGTTTCCAGCTGCGCTGTAAGATCCGCTTTGACGTGATCATGCAGCGCGGGGTTCACGGGCAGATAGGCGTATTGGTTGAACAAAACGGGATCGCCAGCAAACAAAAGGTCCAGATTGCCCTTGTTCCCGAAGTTCAGCCAGCTTGCACGGTCCGACATAATATAGGCATCAAGCCCTGATGCGATGTTCAACGCCGCACCCATGCCCGCGCCCGCCGCATTATACCACGGTCCAAACGCGGACACGTCTGTTTGTGCCCAAAGGCTCAGCTCTTTTTTATGGGTGCCGCTGTCATCGCCGCGGCTGACAAATGTTGCCCCGCTTTGCGCAATGCCTTCCAAAGCAGCCGTGGCGGTCTGCGCCTGCGCGATGCCCGCAGGATCGCTCGAGGGTCCAATAAAAACAAAGTCATTATACATGATTTCGCGGCGGTGCGTGCCAAATCCCGCTGCGATAAACGCATCCTCGGCGGTGCGGGAGTGAACCAAAATCGCGTCTACATCGCCCGCCTCCCCCAGTTTGAGCGCCTGTCCCGTGCCCACGATCAGCAATTGCACCTCAATGCCCGTGTCCGCTTGGATTTCGGGCAACAGGACATCGGCAAGACCCGAGTTATGAAAGGACGTTGTTACCGCCATGCGCATCTGGCTGTCCGCCATTGCAGCACTGCCGACCAAAAGGGCAAAGGCCCACACACTCAAAAACCGTATCATGCGATGATATCTCCTCTTAAAAACGCACGCGCCTGTTCCGTTTTGGGGCTGTCAAAAAAGGTTGACGCGGCATCTTGCTCGCCCACAGATCCGTTTACCAAGAACACCACGTCATCCGCAATGCGCCGCGCTTGCCCCATATCATGGGTCGACATAATCAGGCGCGTGCCTGCTGCTTTGGCCTCTTGCAAAATCCCCTCGATGTCCCGCGTTGCGCGACCATCCAGCGAAGATGTCGGTTCGTCCAGAAAGACAAGTGCAGGTTTGGTAATGAGCGCACGCGCGATGGCCAGCTTTTGCTGCTCGCCCCCCGAAAGAACAACGGCACTACGTTCCAGAAAATCCTCAAGACCCACGGCGCGTGCAGCTGTCTCAGCGCGCGCATGTGCATCCGTTTTGCGCGCGCCTTTCAACCGCAAGGGATACATCAGGTTCTCGCGCACAGTGCGGCGCAACATGACGGGCCGTTGAAAAACAAAGGCCTGTGCCTCACGCGCTTTTGCGGTGTCGCAGGCCCACTGCACAGACCCTTTGTTCAAACGTGCCGTGCCGTGCATCAGGCGAAGAAGGGTCGTTTTGCCAGCGCCATTCGGCCCGATGACAACCGTAACCCCATGGCCTTCCAAAGACAGATCAATCGGACCAATCAATCGTTTGCCGCGCCGCGATGTTTCGGCCGCTTGCAAAACAAGTGGAAACATAACGCTCACCACCGGCTCTCCTGCTCTGTCTGGCCCATCCAGTGAATAATCAGGTTAACGCTGATGGCCAAAGCAATCAGAATGAAGCCCAAGGCAAGCGCAAGCGCGAACTGGCCCTTGCCTGTTTCAAGCGCAATCGCCGTGGTTAACACGCGGGTCACATTATCAATGTTGCCGCCCACAATCATGATGGCACCCACCTCGCCAATACCGCGCCCGAACCCCGCAAGCGCCGCGGTCAGCAATGCGCGGCGCGCGTCCCACAACAGGGTGCGCACCTTTTGCGACTGGGTGACATTCATGGAAATCAACAGATCATGGTATTCGGCCCAAAGATCGCGCAATGATTGATGCGCGATCGACGCGATCAGCGGGACGATAATGATCACCTGTGCGATGATCATTGCCGTTGGCGTGAACAGAAGTCCAAGCGCACCCAACGGGCCAGAGCGCGACAAAAGGATGTAAACGATCAAACCCACCACCACAGGTGGCAGCCCCATCAGCGCGTTTAACACCGCGATGGTGGCCCGCCGCCACCGATACCGACGCACTGCCAGCATTGCAGCCAAAGGCAGCGCAATCGCACATGCAATCACCAGCGCCGTCAGCGTCACCCGCAGCGAACGCAGCGCAATGTCCAAAAGTTCCGCATCCAGAGTGACGACCAACCAAAAGGCCTGACGCAATCCGTCCCAAAGATCGACGATAGCAGGCCTCCTTTTGAATTCCCGTGTCGTGGTGTTGGCTGTCGGCAAAATGCGCGGTTTCGCACCGCGATACCAGCCCCCTTTGTGCCTAGATGACGGCCGTTTCTACAATCTTTCGTCCCGCCGGTATGCGGTCATAGTTGAATTCGGACATATCAAGGGTTTGGTAGGCACCATGCACCAAAAGCTCGGCCGTGCCACGCCCCATCGCAGGAGATTGCTGTAAGCCATGTCCTGAAAACCCATTCAGAAAAAAGAAGTTCTCGACTTCTGTGTGCGCACCCATGATCGCGTTATGGTCAAAGGTATTCATCGCATAGTGCCCTGCCCATTCGGTTTGCACCTTGATGGCTTCAAACTGTGGAATGCGTGTAGCCAGGACGGGCCAGACGTGATCCTGCCAAATCGCATGATCCATCGTAAAGTCATCGTAATCCACCGCGGGGTCCACATCTGAATGCGCCCCGGCCTGATACGTGCCACCGCCGTTTTCGCGCACATGCACGCCAGACGGATCAATGGTAAGCGGTAAGGGGCGATCCAGTGGCGTTTGGGCTGAAAACACCCATGAATAGCGCTTGCGTGGTTCAACGGGCAAAACAATGCCCGCCATCTGCGATGTGCGCGTCGCGCGTGGCCCCGACGCATTGACCACCTGACCACATGAAACCACGTCACCCGATGCCAGCGTGACGCTTTGCACCCGATCGCCTGCCGCAGTCTTTGTCATGGCAACCGCTTCGTTCTCGATGAACTCTACACCGCGCTCTCGCGCCGATCTGCGCCACCAATCAAACACGGCAATAGCGTCCCAATACCCTTCATCGACGTGATTGATCGACCCAAGCAAGATGTCGTCGACGTTGTAAAACGGATAGGCCGCTTTGATCTCTTCGGCCGACATCAGCTGCGTCGCCGCTCCCGCCCGATGTTGCACAGTTTGACAGGCGCGCAGCACATCCGCGAACGCCTGCGTATCGGCCAGATACATATAGCCAAACGATTGGATCGACAGGTCAGGAACCCGGCTGTCCCCTCCCATATAGTTGCGCAAATTCTTTACAAAATCCGCAGCAAACTGGCTGATCCGCACATTCAACTCGGTCGAAAACTGCTGACGCATACACGAATTGGCGTGCATGGTTGAGGTGTTCTCATAGCTCATATCGCGATCAACAACCAAAACGCGGCCGTCAAAATCCGGCTGTTCGGTCAAAAACCAAGCGGTTGATGCGCCCATGATTGCACCGCCTATGATGATGACGTCATAATTTTCCGACAATGGCTTTGTGAGGGGCATGCTCTCTCCGCTTTTGTAACATCAAAAGAAGGTCAGGTTCCGCGTCACCTTTGGCCGTCAAACTGCGAAAGGCAATATAGGCAAACGCCTTTGGCCCGAAATATCGACACAAGCCGCTTTAACCCGCCGCCCCCGTCCGCGCAGCAAATGACTGCGTTATACGCCAGAAAGATGCGTCGCGTGTATCAAAAAAGTTGGAAGTGGCGGACCGAGGAGGATTCGAACCCCCGACCCCCTGATTCGTAGTCAGGTACTCTATCCAGCTGAGCTATCGGTCCACTGGCGGCTGATCTAACGCCGCTGCAAAACTGTTGCAAGGCCAAATCTTGTTATGACTTGAATTTCCTTGTCTGCTATTCCGCAGCATTCGCGATCGTCAGGTCAGACTTGGGCAAGCAAATCTCGAAACAGGTGCCCGTCGCGTCGGAAAATGAAAGCTCCAAAGACCCGCCGTGGCCGCGTATCAATTCCTGGCTGATCAGCAGGCCAAGGCCAGTGCCGCCCTTTCGCGCATTGCCTTGGAAGGCAGTAAACAGGTTCTCTTGCGCTTTCATCGGCAGGCCCGGCCCTGTATCGCGGACACGTATCCACCACGCTTCGGTCGTTTCTTCGGCCGAAATCGCAATTTCGCCCGCCTCTCCATTCGCGATGATGGCTTGCCGCGCGTTGCGCACCAAGTTGCCCAGAACGCGGTAAAGCTGTTCGCTGTCGGCCCGCACCATCAAGTGGCTTGGTACATCTTCGGCAAAGCTGAGATCAAATTCACCAACGGCCAGACGCTCGGAGGCGATCACATCTTCGACCACATCGATCAGCGCAAAGCGATTAAGGGTCGGGGCCGGCTCTTCGGCTTTGCCAAAGGCCAGCGTGCTTTCACACAGGTTCACCGCGCGGGTGATCGAGTTCACCAGTTTGGGCGCAAGGCGCGCCACCATCGGGTCTTCGCTGCTTTCAATGCGGTCGGTGAACAGCTGTGCCGAAGTCAGGATGTTACGCAAATCATGGCTGATCTTGCTGACCGCGCCGCCCAGTTGCGCCAAACGGTCCTTTTGCTTAAGCGATGCCGTCAGCTGCGCTTGCAGTTCGGCCAGTGCTTCTTGTGCATCGCGCAACTCGCGCGTGCTTGAGGTCGGAGCAATGATGCGGCGGGCGTCCTCCGGGGCTTTCTGGTAACTTTTCATCGAATGGATCACATCCTTGATCGGACGGACCAGAACGATCCGAACAGCCAAGAAAAGCAGCCCCGCTGTCACCACCGAAATCAAAAGCGAAATCCAAAGAATGTTCACGCCGTAGTCGAGCATGGCTTCACGTAGCGTTTTGGTATCCATCGTGACTTCGATCAACGTGCCTGCATCATTGACCGGGTTGCCAACCACCCTGATCACCCGTTGCTCGGTATCGATCAGACGCGCGAGGGCATCCCGCAGCAGAACCAGTGCCGAAGGGTCACGTAAATCGAATGTTGCGTGAATTTCCTGCGGGATCGGGGAGGACAGCGCCAAACGGCGCACATCATTTCGGCGAAGGACAACGTTAAAGACACCTGCGTTGCGCAAAAGTTCGGCCTCGGTCTCGGCAGAGATCATATCGTTTTCCAATGTGGCCAACGATGCGATCTGCGCGCGTTCCAGCCGCGCCAGAAGATAGTCCTCGCGGAACCGCGCGACTGAGGGGACAAAGATCAACACCTCAGCGATCATCACAAAGATAATCGTCAGGATCAGAAATCGGCCTGATAGGGTATTGAACATCGGTCCTCCGCCGCGCGGGTCAGTAGTTTATGGTATCACACGCTGCACGAAACGCACGACCCGTTTGACCATCGCACTGTCAAACAGTTTGGGGCTAAAATACTGCCCCGCCGCGCGTTTGTTGATCTCGGCAATCGTGGGGTATGGCAGCACCGTATTGGCAATCGCCGACATCTTGAGGCCATTGGCAATTGCCATCGCCCACATGCCGATCAGCTCACCCGCCATGGCCCCTGCGATTGACGCGCCAACAGGTTTGCCCTTGACCACCATCACTTTGATCAACCCTTTGGTTTTGCCTTCGGCAATCGCGCGGTCATTTTCGTGATAGGGGAAGCGCACAACAGTCAGCTGATCGCCATGCTTTTCTTGGGCTTGCGCTTCTGTAAGGCCAACCTGGGCCAATTCAGGATCGGTATAAGTGGCCCATGGGATGTGATCGGTCTTGGCCTTGGCAGGCAGGCCCAGAACAAGGCTGCGCACCAAAATGCCCGCGTGATAGCCTGCGACATGGGTAAACTGCAGACCACCCGCGGCGTCGCCCACTGCATAAACCTTCTTGTTGGTCGAGCGCAGGGAGGCATCCACTGTGACGCCGCCACGTGTGTATTCAACGCCCGCCGCTTCAAGGTTCAGCTTGTCGATGTTGACTTTACGGCCCACCGCCACCAGCAGATGGGAGCCTGTGAAATCGCCCTTCGGCGTATGCACTGTGACGCTTCCGTCTGTGCCGCTGATACGTTCGGCCTGCGCGCCTTCGACAATCTCAATGCCCTCGGCTTTCAGGTTGTCCAGCACGACCGCGGCCATTTCCGGATCGTCTTTGCCCATGGCTTTTGCGCCTTCGATCACGGTCACCTTGCTGCCAAGACGACGGTGAGCTTGGGCCATCTCAAGACCGATGGGGCCACCGCCGATGACAATCAAATGCTCTGGCTGGTCGCGCAGATCAAAGATATTTTCGTTGGTGAAATACGGCACACCATCGATGCCATCGATGGGCGGCACAAAGGGGCCAGAACCTGTGGCAATCACGATGCGGCGGGCGGTGATGATATGCTCGCCCGCTTTCACCTCGGTCGGGCTGATGAACTCGCCGAACTCGCGGATCACGCGCACACCGAAGCCTTCGAAACGCTCTTGGCTGTCGACGGGCGCAATCGTGTCAATCGTGGCGCGCACATGGTCCTTGGCCGCCGCATAGTTTACCTGCGGCACAACGGGCGTCACCCCAAAGGTATTACCCGTTTCCATCGCATGCGCCTGCTTGCCTGCGGCGATCAGCGCCTTGGAAGGAACACAGCCGAAGTTCAGGCAATCGCCGCCCATCAGGTGACCTTCCAGCAATGTCACATCAGCGCCCATCTGGCTGGCACCTGCGGCAATCGAAAGACCACCAGAGCCTGCGCCGATGATGAGGATATCTGTTTTAATCTTTGTCATTGTTACAGTCCTTGCTTGCCGCGCACGGCTTTGATCACGATTGGCAGGGCTGCAAGAACACAGAGGCCAAGAATGGGGAACAGAATTTGAGGCTCAAAAATGATGCCGAGGTTCGGGGTTTCGCCACGCTCGAACACGGCGCCAAGGCCTGCGCCCACGGATGTATAAACGACCGATCCTGGGATGATCCCGAAGAAGGTCGAAATCACGAAACGGCGCAGCGGCACACCGACGAAGGATGGCACAAGGTTGGCCACGAAAAACGGCACGGCGGGCACAAGGCGGATCAGGAAAAGCATCGACCATTGGTTTTCGTCGATCCCGTCTTTGATCTTTTTGACGATCCCGTCGCTGGTTTCCATCTTGGCGGCCAGCTTTTCGCCAAAGCCCCAACGCGCTGCCAGAAAGATCGCCGTGGCACCCAATGTGGCCGCTGTCATATTGAACAACGCACCCGGAAACGTGGCGAACAAAAAGCCGCCTGTCAGGGTCGCGATGGTCGCGCCAGGCAGGCTGAAGGCCACAATCAAGGTGTAGATTGCGATAAATCCCAATACAGCGGCCACATAATTGGCATCCCGAAATGCCAAGAGGGCTTCGCGGTTATCGGCCAAGGCTTGAAACGTCAGATAGTCTTTAAGGGTGAAGGCACCAATCACAGCGATTGCGCCGATACCAAGGATAGGAAGAAGGCGGCCAATGCCACCTTTTTGCGAATTTTCAGTCATGTCAGTCATGGGGTCAGGGTCTCTTTGAATGTGAAGTTGCACCTTAAATGGCGGATGGTTGATAAATTCGATAGGGTGCGAACGGTCGGGTAACGTCCCATTGATATGATCACGGTAAATGTTACAGTTTCAGGCATATGTGACAGCTTGTAGCGCGGATTATTGCAACAATTCGCACATCTGACGCGGCAAACCGAATTGACAGGTGGCGCGGGCCCCTCTATTGCACGGGCTTCGAATGACATTGGCCTTCGAATCCCTGTTGTGGGTGGTTTGGGTCACGAAACGTAAGAGGACTGCGATATGAAACGCACCTACCAACCATCGAACCTTGTTCGCAAACGCCGCCACGGTTTCCGCGCGCGCATGGCCACCAAAGCTGGCCGTAAAATCCTGAACGCACGCCGCGCACGTGGCCGTAAATCGCTGAGCGCATAAGCGCCGGCGGGGTCTTATGACTTCGCGTTCGGATATAAAAGATCAAACCGCCGCGACCTCGTCGCAGGCGGTTTTTCCTGTTATGGATACGTTAGTGCAGCGCAGCGACTTTCTCAAAGCGTCTCGCGCCAAGCGGCAAGGCACTGTTGGTGTGCACCTGCAAGCCCGCTATCGCGGTGATGATATGCCGCCACGTGTGGGCTTTACATGTTCAAAGAAGGTCGGGAATGCCGTGGCCCGCAACCGCGCCAAGCGGCGCCTACGTGAGGCCGCGCGCCTTGTCCTTCCGTTCAAGGGCATCGCTGGTTGGGACTATGTTTTGATCGGACGGCGCGAGGCGACTGCAACACGCGATTTCAAAGATCTGCAAAATGACTTGCGATATGCTTTGAAAAAAGTTCACGCGTCATGACCCCTTTGGCATTCGTCTTTGCACTGCCTGTGCGCGCGTACCGCGCGGTTTTCAGCCCTTGGGTCGGACATAACTGCCGCTACCAACCAACCTGCAGTGCCTATGCTTTGGAGGCGCTTGAGCAACACGGCGCAATCAAGGGCGCATGGCTAACAATCCGTCGGATCGGTCGTTGTCATCCTTGGGGGCGTGACGGGTATGATCCCGTGCCCAAAAGAAACCGGGACAACGACTGATGGAGCACGGGTTTTGGAAATGGCTGTGGCGGTTCAACGGCGTGGCCATTGCGACTGCGGCCTCTCTCGTCATCGGGGTGCTGTTGTGGGAAATCACGCGCGATTTTCGGCGTGACGCGTTTCCAACGGCCACCACGGATGTTGTCGTCGCATCAGGCGACACCGATGAGGCAAGCCAGCACCTGCGCACCGAGCTGAGTTATGGCATTGCCGAGGAAACCGGACGCGAATGGCTCTATGTGGTGCCAATCTTCGTTGCGCAAACCTATCGCAATCGCGATATTTCCAAGGACGCACGCGGTACGCTTTTGGACTACGCCGTGGTGGATAAACGCGACGGGAGCGCCAAAAGACTGTTTGGCAATGGCACGCGCGTTATTTTGCAGACCACGCCCTTGGTGCATCGCACATTGAACAAGACCCAACGTATCGGCACGCTCCTTTTGATCGTGGAAGCGGATACAAATGGAAATGGCCAGTTGAGCGGGAATGATGGTGCAACACTCTACTTGGTCGATCCCGAATGGATGCAAGCCGATGTTTTGGCCACGGACCTACGTGATGTTCATTCGGTAAACGTTTTAGACCCCACAACCTTTGACTTCATAGCCGTAGGGCAAAACGGCCTGACGTTATCAAGCGCAACGACCGCCCCCGCACAGGTGATCGGCCAGATCACACTGCCGCGGCTGGATTAACTTTTTCCAAAAGTGATAATCACCTTGCCGATATCCACACCAAACCGCTTTATATAGGCAATGTTGAGCAGGCGATCTTCTGACAAAAGCCACATCCAATCGTCAAATGTGACGCGAAGCGTATCCACGGTGCCGTCAGCCGCCGGAACAGGCAGGTCGATCGTGTAGGTCCAATTAAACGTATCGCCACGTTCTTCACCTGTCGCGATGCCAATGACGCCAGGCGCCGTGCCTTTCCACGTAGTATCCGAAGTTTTTTGAAGCGACCAAATGCGCTGCTCGGTTGAACCGTCCTCGTACATAAAATCCTCGGTCAGGGTCAGTGTCTGACCGTCCCATTCGCCATCTATCTGCACCTCGAAACGGCGGCGAACAGTGCCAAGAACATCCTGAAATTGGCCGTAGGCAATCAAATCTCCCTCAAAGAACTCTTCCAAGTTCAAAGTCCGATCACTCAGCTTGGCATCATCCAAAGACGGCTTGGGCGTGCAGGCCGCCACAAAAAGCACTGCAAAAATCCAAAGATAGCGCATGAATACGTCTCCCCTTTGAACGACAGCTAGCGTAAAACGGCGCAAATGAAAGACGGACGCTTTGCCATGCTGGACGACAACGACGACATTCACCCACTATTTTACGGCGCGCCGCGCACTACAGAATTCAAGAAGCTGCGCAAACGGATTGTGCGCCAAACCCGCGAAGCGATTGACCAATACGGTATGATCGAACGCGATGCCCGTTGGCTTGTTTGTCTGTCTGGCGGCAAAGACAGCTACACTTTGCTGGCTGTGCTACATGAATTGCAATGGCGCGGCCTGCTACCTGTCGACATTCTGGCGTGCAATCTGGACCAGGGCCAACCGGGTTTTCCCGCCACTGTGCTGCCTGCGTTTTTGGAAAAAATGGATGTGCCGCATCGGATTGAGTATCAAGACACCTATTCAATTGTGATGGACAAGGTCCCCGAAGGTCGGACGTTTTGCGCATTGTGTTCGCGCCTGCGCCGCGGCAACCTTTACCGCATCGCCCGTGAAGAAGGCTGCTCTGCCGTTGTGCTTGGACACCACCGTGATGATATCCTTGAGACGTTCTTCATGAACCTGTTCCATGGCGGGCGCCTTGCAACAATGCCGCCCAAACTGGTGAACGAGGAAGGTGACCTGTTTGTCTACCGCCCGCTTGCGCATGTGGCTGAAACCGACTGCGACGCCTTTGCGCGCGCGATGGACTATCCGATCATCCCGTGCGACCTGTGCGGAAGTCAGGACGGGCTGCAACGTCAGCAAGTCAAAGCGATCCTGGATGGTTGGGAGAAAAACAGCCCCGGCCGCAGACAGGTCATGTTCCGCGCACTGACAAATGCGCGCCCATCGCATCTTCTGGATGCAAACCTCTTTGATTTTCAGGGGCTTATGCGGGAAATGACAGAAGTTGACTCAAAGTCTAATCAAGTCCCCAAGCTGCGTTAATAAACCAGTCATGCTGCTTTTCTAAGGTGCTTGTATGAAGGCTGCTGCATCCGCACAGCCGCGCCATGCGAGACATCTGCCATGCACCTTAGAATCGTGAAATCCTTTCGGTTGAATGCTGTCGCAACAGCGTTCCTTTGCCTCGGTCCCGCGCTGACAATCGCTGCGTTTTTTCTTGCTGGACCCGCGGCGATGACGGCTGTTGCGCTCGGGTGTATCGCGATCACAACCTATAATATTGCACGCGCGCCTGAACCGCGCGATGCCGAAATTTCGCCTTTGGGCACGGTCAATCGCAGTTTTTTCATGGACCAGCTGGAGCGCACATTCGAAGTGCGGGCTGATACAGGGCGCACTTCGATTTGCCTTGCTTTTCAGTTGGATGACTACACGGGTTTGGTTGAAAGCCACGGCAGTATCGCCGCAGATCAAGTCATCCGCGATCTAATCCCGAGGGTGCGTTCCGTCTTGCGGCATACCGATATTATGACACAGATCGACACAGCGCGATTTGCCGTTTTATTGTCACCCAAACACCGCATGACCCTTGAAACGGGGTTACAGCTTGCCGCGCGGCTACAAAAAGCCATCGAAGAGCCTTTCGTGATTGACGGCACCACGATCTATTGTTCAGCAAGCATCGGATTTACCCTGCAAGACAGGTTGCCGGACGACACGGCCACAGCTTTTCTGGAATGTTCGGAAATTGCGTTGAAAGATGCAAGGCGGCAGTCGCCAGCAGGTTTGCGCGCCTATTCGGATCAGATTGCCGCGACAGTGCTGGTCGAAAAGTCACTTGGCATTGAAGTTCAAACCGCGTTTGAAAACGGTCAGATTTCACCGTGGTTCCAACCGCAAATTAGCACGGACACAGGCCAAATAAGCGGGTTTGAGGCCCTTGCGCGGTGGCGGCATCCTGAAAAAGGGTTAATCCCACCATCCGAGTTTTTACCAGCTATGCAAGACGCAGGCTTGCTTGAAACACTGAGCGAAACCATGCTTGCAGGCGCATTGGAGGCCCTGAGCACCTGGGACAGCCAAGGCACTGTGGTGCCAAGCGTTGGCGTTAACTTTTCCACACAAGAATTACGCAACCCCGACCTTGTGACACGCATTGCATGGGAGCTGGACAGGTTTAATCTTGCCCCTTCGCGATTGAGCATTGAAATATTAGAAACCGTGATCGCAGGCGCGAATGACGATGTGATCGTCTCGAATATCCGCAAACTTAGTGAACTGGGGTGCCAGATCGACCTTGACGACTTTGGAACGGGCCATGCCTCCATCGCGGCCATCAAACGATTTTCTATCGATCGCATAAAAATCGACCGGTCATTTGTGGCCAAAGTAGATACCGACAAACCCCAGCAAAGGATGTTATCAGCGATCTTGTCCATGGCAGAGGAGTTGGGGTTGGATACGCTGGCCGAGGGGGTCGAAACCCTTGGCGAACATGCCATGCTATGCCAACTCGGGTGCCATCACGTCCAAGGATTTGGCTTGGCAAAGCCCATGCCTTTTGAGGAAACCCTTGATTGGATAAAAAAACATACTGCGAAAATCGAAAACTCAAAGGCCCTGCGCCATCGTTTCGGATAATCGCAGCACGAATCCTGATTGAGGCGGGTTTGTCACGCCTTCACCTCTTGACCTTTCGTGCCTAGATAGGTTCAAACCACGCAGATTATTCAATGAATGGCGGTCGGTGATGGACGAGCAGAACAGAAATCTGATTTTGGCAAGTGTGCTGTGCTTGTTGGTTATCATTGTATGGCCATTTTTGGTGCCTCCGCCCGAGCAACCTGTTCAAACACAGCAAACACAAGGCGAGGTAACAGCGCCGGCAACAGCGCCTGCCGTGGTTACGTCAGGTGCAGAAAGTGCAACCGCTGCACCAGTTGTAGATCAACGCACCGAGGCCGCACGCATCGCCATCGAAACCCCCGAGTTGAAGGGGAGCCTCTCTCTTTTGGGCGGCCGAATTGATGACCTATCGCTCAAATCCTACCGGACCGAGCTTGATGAGGGCGCAGAAATCGTCAAACTTCTGAAAAGCACCTCCGAACTCAATGCCTTCTACGCGGATTTCGGATGGGCGCCCGGGGGAAATCTGACGTTCGATGATGTGCCCACACCCGACACATTGTGGAGCGCCGAGACAGACGCAACATTGACGCCAGATACACCTGTTACCCTCACTTGGGAAAATGGGAACGGCTTGGTTTTCAATCGTGTGATCTCGATTGATGAAAACTTCATGTTCACGGTTGCCCAATCCGTCACCAACACAGCCGATAGCACCGCGCGTCTAGCCCCCTACAGTGCTCTGATGCGTCACGGCGAGCCGACAACGCTGAAAAACTTCTTCATCATCCACGAAGGCGCAATGCGTCAGACGGGTGAAGAGTTGAACGAATACGATTACGACGACCTGCAAGACTTCAACGCCGATCCGCGTTGGGGCGCGAATGCAAGTGTCACCGAGGTCACAGAAAACGGATGGCTTGGGTTTACCGACCACTATTGGATGGCCATGCTGGTTCCCCAAGGGACGCAGCCCTTCACATCGGTCCTTCAGTACAACCCGCAACGTGACACCTACCGGTCCGAGGCACGCCTGCCCACGCTGGATGTCGCAGCTGGCGAAACAGCAACTGTCGAAATGCAGCTTTTTGCCGGCGCGAAGGAATGGGAAACGATCCGCAACTATGAAAATGACGGCGGCATCTATAACTTTATCGATAGTATTGACTGGGGTTGGTTCTTTTTCCTGACAAAACCAATCTTCGCGGCGCTGCACTGGCTCAACCTTTTCATCGGCAATATGGGCTGGTCTATCATCGCACTGACCCTACTGATCAAGGCGCTTTTGCTGCCACTTGCTTACAAATCCTACGTTTCGATGGCGAAGATGAAAGAGCTGCAGCCCGAGATGGAAAAGCTCAAAGAAGCGGCTGGCGACGACAAGGAAAAAATGCAAAAGGGCATGATCGAGCTCTACAAAAAGAACAAGGTAAACCCTGCATCTGGTTGCCTTCCGATCTTGATGCAAATCCCGATCTTCTTCTCGCTTTACAAGGTGATCTTCGTTACGATCGAACTGCGCCACGCAGAGTGGCTTGGTTGGATCCGCGATCTTTCTGCCCCTGATCCCTCGTCTATTTTGAACCTGTTTGGCTTGTTGCCCTGGGGCACGCCAGAACCCACCTCGCTCTTCTTTATCTTCAGCTTGGGTGTTCTTCCGATCATTCTGGGCATTTCGATGTGGCTTCAACAAAAGCTCAATCCCGCGCCAACGGACAAAACTCAGGCGATGATTTTTGCTTGGATGCCATGGGTCTTTATGTTCATGTTGGGCAGCTTTGCCAGTGGGCTTGTGCTGTACTGGATCGCGAACAACCTGATCACATTCACGCAGCAATATTTGATCATGCGCAGCCAGGGCATCAAACCAGACGTGTTTGGCAATATCAAAAGCAGCTTCAAACGTAGCGCCAAGTCTGGCGATTCCTGATGGCGGGCGTTGTCCAGACACTCTGGCGACACCCTATCAAATCGCACGGACGGGAAGAATTGGACCGTGTCACACTGACCGAAGGCAAAACAATGCCTTGGGACAGACGTTGGGCTGTGGCCCATGAAGGCGCGCGAACCGATGGTGCCTCGTGGGCGTCTTGTGCAAATTTCTCTCGGGGATCAAAAGCAGCCGAACTCATGGCAATTCATGCGCAGACCGATGTGGATTCGGGACTTGTAACGCTCAGCCATCCAAAACGGCCTGACTTGGCATTTGATCCTGACCAAAGTGCAGATGATTTTCTTCAGTGGGTCCGCCCGCTGATGCCAAGCAATCGTGCGCAATCCACACGTCTGGTTCGTGTGCCAGATCGCGGCATGACAGACACCGACTATCCATCCATCAGTCTTTTGAATGTATCGTCCCTTCGTGCGCTGAGCCAAAAAGCTGGTGCCCCACTGCAAGCCACGCGCTTTCGCACCAACATTGTGATGGAGGGTTTAGGCCCTTGGGAAGAGTTTGAATGGATCGGCAAGCGACTTGCGATTGGATCGGCCGAAGTGGAAGTGACCGAGCGCATCGAACGCTGCATGGCCACAACAGCAAATCCGGCCACGGGCGCGCGCGACGTAGATACGCTTGGCGCATTGGAAGATGGTTGGGGGCACCGCGATTTCGGGGTCTATGCCATCGTAACAAAAACGGGCCAGATTGCCTGTGGCGACAAAATTAAGGTGCTCTGATGGACTTACAATTCACCCTTGCTGAAACACCTGACGCGGCAAGCGCAGAGGCCGCCCGCAAGTTTTTCGCAGGACCAACGGATTTCCTGAAAGGCGTGGTGGCGATGGATGGCATGCCAGCTGCTGATCGTATGGAGGTATGTTTTGCCGGCCGGTCAAACGTGGGCAAGTCCAGCTTGATCAATGCACTGACGGGTCGCAAGGGTCTCGCCCGCACCTCAAACACACCCGGGCGCACGCAAGAGATCAACTTTTTCACGCTGAACGAGAGCCACTACCTTGTCGATGTTCCGGGCTACGGCTTTGCAAATGCACCGCTCCCCGTGGTTGCAAAATGGCAACGGTTGCTCAAGGCGTATCTGTCTGGCCGCGCCAGCCTGCGGCGGGCGTTTGTACTGATTGATGCGCGTCATGGCGTGAAAGAGGTGGACCAAGACATTATGAAATTGCTTGATCGCTCGGCCGTGACGTTCCAGTGCGTTCTGACCAAAACTGACAAGGTCAAAGGCGGCGCCAAAGACAAAATGCTTGAACAGGTAAAAAGCGCGCTGGCCAAACACCCCGCCGCTTATCCTGAGATTATCATGACCAGTTCGGAAAAAGGCGACGGTATCGCCACGCTGCGCCACATCATCCATACGTTGGAATAACGTTAAACGTGTTGGCCTGCGTTCACTTCGATCTCGGTGCCCGTGACATAGCTTGATGCATCCGTACAAAGAAAATGGATAACATCCGCGACCTCCTCTGGTTGCCCCAAACGGCGTAACGGCAAGGTCTCGACGATTTTCTCGGTGCCCGGTGACAGGATCGAGGTTTCCACTTCACCCGGCGCGATGGCATTGACGCGCACACCAAGCGGGCCGAAATCGTGCGCCATCTCGCGGGTCAAAGCGCCAAGCGCGGCTTTTGATGTCGCATAGGCCGCCCCCGCGAACGGGTGCACACGCGTTCCGGCAATCGATGTGACATTGACGACGGACCCTTTGGACGCCGCCAATTCCTCCTTCAGGCCGCGGGCCAATACGATAGAGGCAAAGAAGTTTACATGGAAAACGTGACCCCACGTGCGTAAATCGGTGTCCAGGGTGTTCAGGCGCTCACCGTCGGGGCCTTTGGGCGAAATACCCGCGTTGTTCACCAAGGCTTCCAACTGGCCGCCCAGTCTTTCGCGGATCACCTCAATGGCAGCAATGGTCGCCTTGGGATCGGCCAGATCAATCTGAATGTGGTTTTCCTCTCCCCCACCCCACGGACATTCGGCAGGAAACGGATGGCGTGAACAGGTAATGACCCGCCAGCCTGCAGCATTAAACCGCTGGACAGTTGCGTGTCCGATACCACGGCTTGCCCCAGTCAACACCATTGTTTTTTGCCGCTTTGTCATCGCCATTCACCCTTTGCGCTGTTGGACTTACCGTATCACGCACAAACGCCAACGCAACGCGCCCCTTGGCAGTCCTGACAGATCAGCGTAAGCCAGCGCCCCAAGAGGAACCGTCACAATGAAAAAGCAAACTGCCATGAAAAGCGATTGGATCGCCACCGCCCGCACCCTCAGCCAAGCGTTGCCCTATCTGCAACGCTACGATGATGCGATTGTCGTCATCAAATTCGGCGGCCACGCCATGAGCACAGATGAGGCCATGGAAAGCTTTGCGCGTGACGTTGTTTTGCTGCGCCAAGTGGGGGTGAACCCCGTAATCGTCCACGGCGGCGGCCCCATGATCAACGAGATGCTAGATCGTCTTGGCGTGCAGTCCGAATTCGTGAACGGCAAACGCGTCACCGATGCTGAGACCGTGCGCGTTGTTGAAATGGTGTTGTCAGGGCTTGTGAACAAAAAAATCGTGCAAGCGATCAACGCACAGGGCGGCAAGGCTGTTGGCCTGTCTGGCAAGGACGCAGGTCTTATCACCTGCACACAGACCGATCCCGCCCTTGGGTTTGTGGGAACGCCAGATCACATTGATCCGACGGTTCTCCATACGCTTGCCGCCTCAGACACTATTCCCGTTATCGCGCCTTTGGGTGCGGGCGAAAACGGCGAAACATTCAACATCAATGGCGATACGGCTGCGGGTGCAATCGCGGCTGCGCTTAAGGCGGATCGCTTGTTGCTTTTGACGGACGTCGCAGGCGTGAAAGATGCCACTGGTGAAGTTGTCACGGACCTGCGGGCCGATCAAATTCGCGAACTGACGGCATCGGGCGTCATTGCTGGCGGCATGATTCCGAAAACAGAAACAGCCCTCGATGCTATTGATGGTGGTGTGCGGGCTGTGGTCATTTTGGATGGGCGCGCGCCAAATGCCTGTTTGCTTGAGCTTTTCACCGATCACGGCGCAGGCTCTATCATTCGTCGATGACTTCACAGCTCTGTGCCTTGCCTGACCGTGGGTTTTGCCCCACATCTAGAGCATGGAAAACGAAGCCCTTATCCGCCTTGCTTTTTTTGCAGGACTGTTCCTTTTGTTTGCAGCGCTTGAAGCGTTAATGCCCCGCCGTGCGCGGCGGCAATCACAAAGCAAACGCTGGATGACGAATTGGGCTGTTGTTGTGCTCGATACCATCACCCTTCGGCTGCTATCGGTTATCCTGCCCTTGTTGGCGGTGGGCGCCGCCATAGACGCGGAACGCCTTGGGTGGGGGCTGTTCAATATCTTTGAGTTGCCCTTCGCGCTTGAGCTGATCGTGGTCATCTTGATATTCGATCTAGCGATTTGGGCGCAGCATTTAATCACACATAAAGTGCCGTTCTTATGGCGTATCCACCGTGTCCATCACGCGGATGTCGATATCGACGTGACAACCGCGATCCGGTTTCACCCTGTAGAGATTGCCCTGTCCATGATCCTGAAGATCGGGCTGGTGTATTTGCTTGGGCCTGCGGCCATCGCCATGATCGCGTTCGAAATCATCCTGAACGGGACAGCGATGTTCAACCACGCCAATATCAAGCTGCCGCTGTGGTTAGATGCAATCGTGCGCCGTGTTCTGGTCACCCCTGATATGCACCGCGTTCACCATTCCGTGGACCGCGCAGAACACGATAGCAATTACGGCTTTGCGCTGTCGATTTGGGACCGCATGTTTGGCACATATGTCGCGCAACCCAAAGATGGCCATGATAACATGGATATCGGACTGGAATGGCAAGATGACCGCCCGTCCCGCCTTGGATGGTCCTTGGCTTTGCCCTTCATGCGCAAATGACTCTCGCCAGCATTGATGACAGGTTGGGATCCTTTGGGATGGCAGCGCTCGGGGCGTTCCACCCCGCGCGCGGTGATACCCTTCCATCTGACATACAGACCCTTGTGATGATCGGCCCTACAACGGGTTTTTGGGCAGTTTTCAAACAAAGCGATGAATACCGTGATGGCATAGCCGATCCGATGGACCGCTGGTCGCGCCGTGTCATCGGCACATTGGCCTGTGATCTTGGGGGCAAGGCTTATTTTCCTTTTGGTGGACCGCCCTTCCAGCCGTTTATCGCATGGGCACAACGGACGGGGCGCACATGGCAAAGCCCCGTTGGCCTGTTGGTGCACGATACAAGCGGGCTGTTTGTGTCCTATCGCGGGGCATTGGGGCTCAGAGATCGGCTAGAGATCGGACAAACAAACAGCCGCCCGTGCGACAGCTGTGATCAACCTTGTTTGTCGGCTTGTCCCATCGGCGCGCTTTCTGCAGATGGCTATGATGTCCCAAATTGCAAAAGCTACATCACCGGCACAGACGACTGTCTAAGCGCGGGATGCAAGGTGCGCCGCGCCTGTCCCGTTAGCCAGAAGTTTGATCGATCCATGGCGCAATCCGCGTTTCATATGAAAGCGTTTGTCGGATGAAGCGGTTGATTTTGATGCGTCATTGCAAGTCGGATTGGGCGCACAACCTGCCTGATATAGAGCGGCCCCTGAATGGACGGGGCCGTAAATCTGCGCGCGCCCTTGGGGATTGGTTGCGCATTCACAGCCACCTGCCTGACGAGATCATGTGCAGTTCGTCGACCAGAACGTATGAGACATGCCACGCACTTGGCCTATCCCCGCAGATCGATCTGTATCCCGAGCTTTATCTTGCTGATGCCCAAACACTGTCAATGACGCTGGCAGGTGCACAAGGCGAGGTGGTCTTGATGGCGGGACACAACCCCGGCATCGGCCATTTCGCATGGCAGGCCGTAAAAACGGCCCCCGCACATAGCCGATTTGGGGACTACCCCACGGGTGCAACCACTGTCATTGATTTTGATGTTGATGACTGGTCTGCGCTTGGCACGAAAAAGGGGACCGCGATTGATTTCGCGATCCCCCGTGAATTGCTTGCCCGCTAGGACTTAGTGCCCGAGGATCTGGCTCAGGAACAATTTGGTTCGGTCCGATTGCGGATTGTCGAAGAAGGCCTCAGGCTCGTTCTGTTCGACGATCTGGCCCGCGTCCATAAAGATCACGCGGTTTGCAACCTTGCGCGCAAAGCCCATCTCGTGGGTCACACACAGCATCGTCATACCTTCTTCGGCAAGTTCGATCATTGTGTCCAAAACCTCTGCGATCATCTCGGGGTCAAGTGCTGAGGTCGGTTCATCGAACAACATGATCCGTGGCTTCATGCAAAGCGATCTTGCAATAGCAACACGCTGCTGCTGACCGCCCGAAAGCTGACCTGGATATTTGTTTGCCTGATCGGGGATTTTCACCTTTTCAAGGAAGTGCATCGCAGTTGCTTCGGCTTCCTTTTTGGGTGTCTTGCGCACCCAGATCGGGGCCAAGGTGCAGTTTTCAAGGATTGTGAGATGCGGGAACAGGTTGAAGTGCTGAAAGCACATGCCGACCTCAGAGCGGATCGTATCAATGTTCTTGAGGTCCGAGGACAGCAATGTGCCATCCACCGTGATCGAGCCTTGCTGATGTTCTTCCAGCGCATTGATACAGCGGATCAGCGTTGATTTTCCCGAACCCGAAGGCCCGCAAATCACGATCCGTTCGCCGCGATTTACGGTCAGGTCAATATCACGCAGCACGTGAAACGAGCCGTACCATTTGTTCATGTTCTGGATCGAAATTGCGACTTCGTCCGACACTTGCATTTGTTGTTGAGCCATTGTCAGTGCCCTTTCTTAACGGTGGCCGGTTTGAAGCTTGCGCTCCAGCCATTGTGAGTATTGCGAGATTGCGTAGCAGACCACGAAGAACAGCAGGGCTGCAAAGCCCCAAAGCTCCCAGTAGACGCCGTTCCAATCGGTGGACGACAAGATCGGACCGCGGATCATACCAACCAGATCGAACATCGAAATGATCGACACCAGCGTCGTATCTTTGAACAGGCCAACGGCCACGTTCACGATACCAGGGATCGAGATTTTCAACGCTTGCGGCAAAATGATCAGCTGCATCGCTTGGGCATAGTCCAGACCCAGACTATCGGCCGCCTCGTATTGCCCGCGCGGAAGTGCGGCCAGACCGCCACGGATCACCTCGGCGATATAGGCCGATGCAAAAAGCGTGATCATGATAATCACCCGCAAGATCAGGTCAAAGTTTGTGCCAGGCGGCAGGAAGTAGGCCAAAACCACGTTTGCCACGAAGAGCAACGTGATCAGCGGCACGCCGCGCACGAACTCGATGAACACCACACAGATCCATTTGATGATCGGCATCGAGGACTGACGCCCAAGCGCCAATACAATCCCGATCGGCAGCGAAAGCGAAACGCAGACCACACCGAGGATCATGTTCAACATAAAGCCGCCCATGTTGCGCGATGGAACCTGCTCTAACGCAAGAACATCCGCCATGGCCTGCGACACAAACCCGCCAAGCCACCACGTCACAAGTGCACCAACAACGGCGCCGCCAAGGGCCATTGCGAAGCTTTGCTTGGTCAGGGCGCTGAAGATGAAATACCCAACAACAAAACCAGCAAGTGCAACCAGCGGAATAAGGATCGTGCCGCCCCAGATAAGCCAGAACGCGATAAACGGATAAAGTCCCGTGAAGATCAGCATCTGACGCGGCAGATTGTTAAACAACACCGGCGCGATGGCGACGAACAGCATGACAAAGGCCAGCGTCGGACGCCAATAGGCCTCTGACGGATAGGCGATGCCAAACAGCAGTTGGTTCCAACGGTCTGTTAGGACCGAAAAGCAGCCGCCCGATCCTTGGATCACTTCACGACATTCACGGATATTGGCCGTGTTCCAAGCGCCGCCGAACAACCAAGGCAGAAAGCCCGACATAAGGTAGAACAACGCAATGAATGCCAAAACGGTCAGGATTGAATTGAAGACCCCCGCGAAAAGGTTTTCGCGCAACCACTTTACGGCACCTGCTTCGGCCATGGGCGGCGGAGCAGGTGGGATTTCCGTATCGCGCACGAAGGCGATGGATTCTGAATGTGTGTCAGACATCTTAACGCTCCTTCAGGCTAACGCTGCGGTTATAGATGTTCATAAAGAACGAAATCAGCAGCGAGATGATCAGGTAAAACAGCATCAGCAACAGCACACACTCGATCGCGCGGCCTGTTTGATTAAGGGTGATGCCACCAAGTGTCGCCGTGATGTCAGCATACCCAACAGCAATGGCCAGCGACGAGTTCTTGGTGATGTTGAGATAGTTCGAAATCAGCGGCGGAATGATCACGCGCAACGCTTGTGGTAGCACCACAAGGTTCATAATCCGACCGGGACGCAACCCAAGCGAGGCGGCAGCTTCGGTCTGGCCCTTATTGATCGCCAGAATACCGGCGCGCACGTTTTCGGCGATGAAGGCACCAGTATAGATCGACAGTGCCAGCCAAAGCGCAATCAAGGGGCGTTGGATTTGGATACCACCTTGGAAGTTAAAGCCGGTGAGTGCAGGGATATCTGCGCCGATTGGCATACCCATGATAAAATACATCAATAGGGTCGGGACGAAGAAAAGCGCAATCGATGGCCAAAGGGTGGGAAGCAGCTTGCCTGTGTTAAACAGCAGGTTTTTGGCATAACGACGATAGGCAAAAATACCGATAATCGACGCGATGAACGTCGCAACCACAATCATGCTTCCCGGCCCGAAGGTCGGCGCGGGGATATAGACACCACGGTTCGTATAGGCAATCACACCAAACAGCATCTCGTGGGTCGCGGCATCACCGCGATAGGCTCGCGGACTTGGCATGGTCACCACGATCGTATTGATGATCAGGATCCAGATCAGGACCGGCACGTTGCGAAAGGCTTCGACGTAAAGCGACATCAGTTTCGCGACCAGCCAGTTCTTTGACAGGCGCAAAACCCCTGCAATCACCCCCAAAATGGTGGCAAACAAGCACCCGAGGAAAGCGACCAAAAGCGTATTGAGGATACCAACCCAAGCCGCCTGAAGGTTCGACGACTGACTGGTATACGGAATAAGCGTTTGGTTGATGTCGTATCCTGCGGGGTTTGCCAGGAACTCGTAGCTGATATTCAAACCAGCCGCGGCAAGGTTTACGACAAGATTATTGGCCAGAACTGCGACAATACCCGCGAGCACAACCAACGCGATGAATTGAAAAGTATAGGATCGATAGCGCGTATCGTTCAACAGCATGGAAAGCCGGAACGACTGCCGCGGAGGATCAGTCATTGTGGTCATAAGATGTTCCCTGCGCTTGCCCTGATATTCATATCGGAGCCATTTGCGGCTCTCTAAATCAGGTGAATAAGCAAAAAGAAAAAGGGCGCAGAGAACCTGCGCCCTTTTCCGAAGTGTTTAGCGGAAAGGTGGCGAGTACATGAGGCCGCCTTCAGTCCACTGCGCGTTCAGGCCGCGCGCCAGACCGATTGGTGTGCTTTCACCAATGTTGCCTTCAAAGACTTCGCCGTAGTTACCGACAGCCATGATTGCGTTTTTCGCCCAGTCAGCTTCCAGACCAATCATCTCGCCCAGTGTACCTTCGGTACCGAGCAGACGGTTGATTTCTGGGTTGTCTGTGCCGTTTGCAGCCATGTCAGCAACGTTTGCCGATGTGACACCCAACTCTTCAGCCGTGATCATAGCGTTCAGAGTCCAGCGCACGATGTCGCCCCACTCGTTGTCGCCATGACGGACCAGTGGACCAAGTGGCTCTTTCGAAATGATCTCTGGCAGCAACGCGTGTGCCGATGGATCTTCGAATGTTGCACGTGTCGCAGCAAGGCCCGAGGCGTCTGTTGTGTAGACGTCACATGCGCCAGCAAGATACTGCTGTTGTGCTTCGGCGTTGGTTTCGATTGGCACAGGCTCGTAGCTGATGTTGTTGCTGCGGAAGAAGTCCGCCAGGTTCAGCTCGGTTGTTGTACCCGTCTGGATGCAGACTGTTGCGCCATCCAGCTCTTTTGCCGACGAAACGCCCAGTTCTTTTGGAACCATGAAGCCTTGGCCGTCGTAGTAGTTCACGCCAACAAATTCGAACTTCAGATCGTTGTCGCGCGAGAATGTCCACGTGGTGTTACGTGCCAGCATGTCGATTTCGCCCGAAGCAAGTGCTGTGAAGCGTGTCTTGCCTGTTGTTGGAACGAATTCTACGGCTGTTGGGTCACCAAGTGTGGCAGCTGCAACAGCGCGGCAAACCGCAACGTCAAAGCCTTCCCATTCGCCATTTGCGTTTGGTGCTGCGAAACCGACCAGACCGGTGGTTACGCCGCAGTTCAGCTTGCCGCGTGCTTTGACATCGTCAAGGGTTGCAGCTGCGGCAGCGCCAGCAGCCAGACCCGCAATTGTCAGCGCGCCAAGAAATACGGTTTTTTTCATTTTTACCTCTTCCTGATTTTCCGCCCCGAAAGGCAGCTTAGTCCAAGTCAATTTAGAGCTTGGTAAATGTCTGGGAAGGTGAGTTCCCCCCGCAGTGGGGTAAGGTGGCCAAAATCCGTGGGGAACGTCAAGGGCAATCGGTCGCAGGGCAGATCAAATTTGCAAAGGAAAACCAAAGTTTACCTAGGGGCATGCACAGGATTTAGGCTAAGCGTCTGTTTTTTTCACCCAATGGTAGAACCGATGCGCATTCTCAAAGGCAATTCGCTTTGTTTCCGCAAATTCGGCCGCTTCTTCATCTGCGCCCCATTGTTCTATTTGCCAATCTTCATCGATTCTCGAAATGTGCCACAGATCCTCAATCGGTCTATGTTGGTGCGACGCGGCCAATCCAATCACAAGCGAGCCCGATAGCGTGACAAGGTCATGAAACGCTGCCAACTCAAACGCCGTCATTTTATGCACGGGGTGCGCAAGTCGCGTCAACGCTTCAGCCTCTTGAGCGACATACATAACGCCCTGCCCCGTCGCCAACCGCGCCCCAAAGGTGGAATGCGCCCAGTCGAGCAACGGGTCCCAAGCATCTTTCTGGCGTGCAATAAGGCCAGTGGGCTGTTCAGCACGGTAGCACAGCAAGTCAGTTTCACCATATGCACAAAGCATATCGGCGACGTCTTTGTGCTGGCTTGCCACTTTATCGATGGCCGAATTCGCATAGCGCGTCGCGGGCATTGTCAGAGGGTCAATAACCCCGTCTTGCGCATCCCACTCCTGCGCAACCGCTGTTGCCAAGTCTTTGGACGGCATGACAAGGGCCGACTTCCATGGCGTCTTAATCGCACGACCGTCCAGCGCTACGCTGTAGCCACCATCGGCTTTTACAACTTGGGTTTCCGTCCAGAACCGTTTTTGTGCCCATTCACTCATCACTGATCCTCAAAAGGGTCGGCAGGGACATCGCGGGCATCCCAACCAAATGTATCCCATGTGCGGGCCATATGATCTGGCAACGGTGCGGTCAGGTTCAGACGTGCGCCGGTCATCGGATGGGTCAAGGTCAGCGAGCGTGCGTGCAAGTGCAGCTTTTTGCTGATCTCACCACCAAGCTGCGCGCCCCACCCATCGCCTAGGTTTTCCTGCCCGCTGCCGCCGTATTTGCCATCGCCCACAATGGGGTGGCCCAACTCTGCCATATGCGCCCGCAACTGGTGGGTGCGCCCTGTAATCGGGACCAAAGCACACCACGCGGCACGGCCACCCAAACGGGTTAAAACCGCATAATCAGTATGCGCGCGTTTGGCATCTGTATCATGCTGCACGTCATCGGGGTGCAGACAGATCATCTTCTCACCTTCACCGCTGCGCCCGTGACCACCAGCCTTTTTCAAACCGTATTTGATCGAACCCATCGAAGGATAAGGCACGCCCGCGACAATCGCCCAATAAATCTTGCGGGTTTCCCGGCTTCTAAAAGCGCTTGTGAAGGCCTGCGCGGCATCACGGCTGCGTGCCAATAGCAATATGCCAGAAGTGTCTTTGTCCAGTCGGTGGATCAAACGGGGCTTTTCAAGAAAACCGAATTTGAGCGCTTCTGAAAGCCCGTCCACGTGACGTGTCTGTTTACTACCACCTTGGGTGGCAAGGCCCGCAGGTTTGTTCAAAGCGATGATATGATCATCGCGGTAGATCACGCAGGACTGGATCAGCTTCTCATCATCTGCACTGACCTTCGGTTTGGGCACGTTGACGACAGGCTGGCTGTCGCTATCGGGAAGCGGCGGGATACGCACCTCTTGGCCGCTCATCACGCGGCTTGATGATTTCACGCGGCCACCATCCACACGCAACTCACCCTTGCGACACATCTTCTCAATGCGCCCCTGTGCAAGATACGGGAAGCGCTTGCGCAGCCAGCGATCCACACGCTGATCACCCTCATCCGGTCCAACTGTAATCTTCTGAACGCCACTCATGCCCAAAGCCCTCGTGCTAAAAATACCCCACCTGCAAGACCCGCAATCGACAGAATAACCGAGGCGCCAACATAGGTGATTGCTGCGCCTGTCTGGCCGCGTTCAAACAGTGTGAACGCTTCCAGCGAAAAGGCCGAAAAGGTGGTGAACCCCCCTAAGATCCCTGTCATCACAAAGGGATTGATATGCTCAAATCCCTTATGAAACGACCACACGACAAACAGGCCCATAAGAAACGATCCAATGACATTCACCGCCAGAATTGCGACCGGAAAGGCATCACCCGCCCGCACAAGCTGTGCCGATATGACAAAGCGGAGGGCTGCGCCAATCGCGCCGCCAAGCGCAACAAGAAGAGTCGTTTGAAACATCGCTGCGTCATGCGGCTGTTGCCTGTCGTTGTCAACTGTCACGCTTGGTCCGCAGCTTTACAAAATAATCCACGCGCTTTTTGAGTTCGCGTTCAAACCCACGTTCGACAGGCTGGTAAAAGACCGGACGTTTCATCTCATCGGGAAAATAATTCTGGCCTGAAAAGCCGTCTGGCGCATCATGGTCGTAGGCGTAACCATCCCCATATCCCTGATCTTTCATCAAAGACGTTGGCGCATTCAGGATGTGTTTGGGTGGTAGATTGGACCCTGTTTGTTTGGCGCTTTTGCGGGCCGCTTTATATGCCACGTAATTCGCGTTCGATTTAGGGGCCAAGGCAATGTAGATCACCGCCTGTGCCAGCGCCAATTCACCTTCGGGACTGCCAAGGCGTTCAAACGTGTCCCATGACTGCAAGCAAACGGCCTGTGCCTGAGGGTCTGCCAACCCTATATCTTCCACAGCCATACGCGTCAGGCGACGGGCCAAAAAGCGGGGGTCCTCGCCCCCTTCGAGCATACGCGCAAACCAATACAGCGCCGCATCGGGATCAGACCCGCGCACAGATTTATGCAAGGCGCTTATCAAATTATAATGCGCATCACCCGACTTGTCGTATTGGGCCGCACGGCGCATCAAGCGTTTGCCAAGTTGCTCTGGCGTCAGCTTGGTTTCGGTTTGCCAAGCGGCCACCTGCTCAATCAGGTTCAGGGCTGCGCGCCCATCACCATCCGCCATTTCCAGCATCGCTTCACGCGCTTCGGCGGTCAGGGGCAGCTGTTTGCCAAGTTCGGCTTCTGCGCGTTGTGTCAGCAATTCCAGATCGGCCAGCGACAGGCGCTCCAGCACCAAAACTTGCGCGCGGCTCATAACCGCTGCATTCAACTCGAAAGACGGGTTTTCCGTGGCTGCCCCCACCAACAAAATGGTCCCGTCTTCCATATGCGGCAGGAACCCGTCTTGCTGTGCTTTGTTGAAACGGTGGATTTCATCAACAAACAGCAACGTGCCTTTGCCGTTTTGACGACGCAGCTTTGCGGCCTCAAACACCTTGCGCAGGTCAGGCACACCGGTAAAAATCGCACTGATCTGAACAAAATGCAGATCGGTTTCATCAGCAAGAAGGCGCGCGATTGTCGTTTTTCCAACACCGGGCGGCCCCCAGAAAATGATCGACGATAAGCTGCCAGAGGCCAACATAGTTGAAAGCGGCGCATCGGGGCCCAGGACCTGGTCCTGACCGATCACATCAGACAACTTTTGTGGCCGCAAGCGATCTGCCAAGGGGCGCGGCGCAGTATCCACAGCGCTGTCAGATGTATCAAAAAGATCAGCCATGCCACACCCTACCCTGCCCCTTGAGACGCGAAAACCCCGCCTGCAACAGACGGGGTTTTCAAATTCGACAAGACGCCTTGCTTATTCAGCAGCAGCTTCTTCTGCTTCGAGACGTGCACGGTCTGCCGCACCTTTGGCGTCGCGGTCACGATCAACGAATTCGATGATCGCCATTGGCGCCATGTCACCGTAACGGAAGCCTGCCTTCAGCACGCGCACATACCCACCTTGGCGGTCTTTGTAGCGTGGACCCAGAACGTCAAAGAGTTTTGCGACGTATTGGTCTTGCTTGAGACGGCTGGCCGCCAAACGGCGGCTGTGCAGATCGCCTTTTTTGCCAAGTGTCACCAGCTTTTCGATGGTGCGGCGCAATTCTTTGGCCTTTGGCAATGTTGTTTTGATTTGCTCATGTTCGATGAGCGAGCCTGCCATGTTCGCGAACAGCGCCTTGCGGTGCTCGTGTGTGCGATTGAGGCGGCGGTAACCTTTAGCGTGACGCATTTTCGTATCTCCTAATTATGCTTTGTAGCGAGGGTCTGATGCGTGTCAGCCCTTCAAATTGGGGCGGGATTGCCCAGGGGGTTAAAGTAAGGTGGATCATGATCCACCTTACCTGTTTGATTTAGAAGTTATCTTCGAACTTCTTGGCCAGATCTTCGATGTTGTCTGGTGGCCAGTCCTCGACGTCCATGCCGAGGTGCAGCCCCATGCCCGACAACACTTCTTTGATCTCGTTCAAAGACTTGCGGCCAAAGTTTGGCGTGCGCAGCATTTCTGCTTCGGTTTTCTGGATCAGATCACCGATGTAGACGATGTTGTCGTTCTTCAGGCAGTTTGCCGAACGAACCGACAATTCCAACTCGTCCACTTTCTTGAGAAGCAGCGGGTTGAACTCAAGACCGTCATCTTCTTGTGCCGCCGATGCGCTTTCAGGCTCATCGAAGTTCACGAAGATCGACAGTTGATCCTGCAGAATACGGGCTGCAAAAGCGACCGCGTCGTCTGGTGTGATCGAACCGTCTGTTTCCAGCTTCAAGGTCAGCTTGTCATAATCCAGAACCTGACCTTCGCGGGTCGGCTGGACGTCATAGCTGACTTTCTTGACAGGCGAGTAGATCGCATCAATCGCCATCATGCCGATAGGTGCATCTTCTGGCTTGTTCTTGTCAGCAGACACGTAGCCTTTGCCAGTGTTCACGGTCAATTCCATGAACACATCAGCACCATCGTCGAGGTGACAGATGATGTGGTCTTTGTTCAGAACTTCGATGCCGGCGCTTTCCGAAATGTCGCCAGCTTTGACAACACCGGGGCCTTTGGCCTGGATCGAAACGCGCTTGGGCCCTTCGACGTCCATGCGGATCGCAACGCCTTTGAGGTTCAGAATGATGTCAGTGACGTCTTCACGCACACCAGCCACACTCGAAAACTCATGCAGCACGTTATCAATCTGAACGGCTGTGATTGCAGCACCTTGCAACGACGACATCAGAACGCGGCGCAGCGCGTTGCCAAGTGTCAGGCCGAAACCACGCTCAAGCGGTTCCGCAACAACAGTCGCCTGACGCGACGGATCGTTGCCGGGCTTTACGTCCAGCTGTGTGGGTTTGATCAGCTCTTGCCAATTTTTATGGATCATGCGTCCCTCCATTCTTGCGTGCTCTCCATGTTCCGAAAAAGAGCGCGCTCTCGAGGATTAAAATGACGAAAGGCAGGGCCGCCCAAACGAACGGCCCCACCGAGAAAACGATTTGTTAAACGCGGCGGCGCTTTGGTGGGCGGCAGCCGTTGTGCGCCATTGGTGTCACGTCACGGATCGATGTGATGTTGAAACCAACAGCAGCCAATGCGCGCAATGCGCTTTCACGCCCCGACCCTGGTCCCTGCACTTCAACCTCAAGCGTTTTCACGCCGTGTTCTTGTGCTTTTTTGCCAGCATCTTCTGCAGCCATCTGAGCCGCGTAAGGTGTCGATTTACGCGACCCTTTAAAGCCCATGGTGCCTGCCGACGACCATGCAATTGCATTGCCTTGAACGTCCGAGATCAGGATTTTTGTGTTGTTGAACGAGGAATTTACGTGGGCAACGCCCGCTGCAATATTCTTGCGCTCTTTTTTCTTAGTGCGTGTCTTATCACGTGCCATTGATCAGACCCCCCTTATTTCTTCTTACCAGCAATGGCCTTCGCAGGGCCTTTGCGAGTGCGAGCATTTGTGTGGGTGCGCTGACCGCGGACGGGCAGGTTACGACGGTGGCGCAGGCCACGGTAGCAACCAAGGTCCATCAGGCGCTTGATGTTCATCTGACGCTCACGACGCAGGTCACCTTCAACGGTGTAGTTGGCGTCAACGTATTCACGCAGGGCCAGAACTTCGGCGTCCGACAACTCGTTGACGCGACGTGCGGCTTCGATGTTGTTGGCTTCACAGATTTCTTGAGCGGATGTGTTACCGATGCCGGTAACGTAGGTAAGGGCGATCACGACGCGCTTGTTCGTCGGGATGTTAACGCCGGCAATACGTGCCAATGTTTGTCTTCCTTTTACGTTGCGGGTCCGTAGTTCCAGACCCTTTTTTCACAACATCAGACAGAACCAATAGAGGGGCGTCTTATGTCATATTCGAGGTGATACTATGCAAACGCACAGCGACTCGGCCCGACTCAGTGTTGGGCAGAGATGGCGTTAGCTAGGTGGATTTAAGGCAAGCGTCAAGAGGGGTTTCAGGCTTTGCCCATAACCGCAGAAATATCCGCTGCGACGTCCTCAATTGCGCCAAGTCCATCAACCGAGGAAAGCGCGCCTTTGGCGTAGTAATACCCGATCAGCGGCGAGGTCTTTTTATAGTATTCCATCAGGCGAACCTTGAGGCTTTCGGCATTGTCATCGGCACGTGCTGTTCCGCCAGCGGCGACAGCTTCGGCCGCGCGACCAACGATACGGTCTACAAGCACCTCGTCGTTCACTTTCAACTCAATCACGTAATCCAGCGTCAGTCCCTTCGACGCCAGTAGCTGACCCAAGGCATCGGCCTGCGGAAGCGTGCGTGGGAACCCATCAAAGATGAAACCACCACCCTGCGCGCCATCCAGCTTTTCCGAGATCAGACCAATTACGATTTCATCGGTCACAAGTTCACCCGCATCCATGATCGCGGCGACTTTCTTTCCCATTTCTGTGCCAGAGGTCTTGGCCTCGCGCAGCATGTCACCTGTCGACAACTGGATCATGTCGCGTTCATCAACAAGCCTTTGGGCCTGTGTTCCTTTGCCGGCACCCGGAGGCCCAAGAAGAATGATGTTGGTCATGATGCGAAGTCCTCCCAGATATGGCATCGGTCCTATTGAATCGGACACAAAAACGCCCCTGCCCTTTTGGTCGCAGGAGCGTTTATCTTTTTTGTTATTTGCGAACCGGACTGCGGCGTTTGCGTTTGCCCTTACCGCCTTTGCCACTGAGCTGCGATTTTTCGATCAGCCCTTCGTATTGGTGCGCCAGCAAATGGGACTGGATTTGTTGGACTGTGTCCATCCCGACGCTCACGATAATCAGGATCGATGTGCCACCGAAATAGGCGGTGATCTGCAGGTTGGATCGGATCATCTCTGGCAACAAACACACCAATGCCAGATACCCCGCCCCCAGAACCAACAGCCGCGTCACGACGTAGTCCAGATACTCAGCCGTTTTCTTGCCGGGGCGAATACCGGGGACAAAGCCATTTTGGTTTTTCAGATTGTCCGCCACGTCCTCGGTCTTGAACGCCACGTTGAAAGTGTAAAAGAACGTAAAGAAGATAATCATCGCCGCAAAGAAGATCAGATAGAGCGGCTGACCGGGGCCAAAGTAGGCAAGAACAGTCGACATGATCGGGCTGGTCTGATTGCCGCTGAACGTGGCCAATGTGGTTGGCAGCAACAACAGTGACGACGCAAAGATTGCGGGAATAACGCCCGCGGGGTTAACCTTAACAGGCAGGTGGCTGGAGCCGCCATCATAGACCTTCATCCCCACCTGTCGACGCGGATACTGGATGGTGATCTTTCGAAGCGCCCGTTCCATAAAGACCACAAAGGTCAGGGTCGCCGTTATCATAAACAGCACACCGACGATCACGGCAGGTGTCAGCGCGCCCGACCGACCTTGGCTAAAGAACTGCGCAAAGGCCAATGGAAGCTCTGCGATAATGCCCACGAAGATGATCAGCGAAATACCGTTGCCGATGCCACGTGCGGTGATCTGCTCACCAAGCCACATCAGGAACATCGTGCCGCCGACCAAAGTGATGACGCAGCTTGCGCGGAAGAACCAACCTGGATCTGTTACCAAATCCCCCGCTTCCAGCGATACAGCAAGACCGTAGGCTTGGAACGTCGCCAGCACCACAGTGCCGTAACGGGTGTATTGGTTGATCTTTTTTCGTCCTTGCTCACCTTCTTTCTTCAGCTGCTCAAAATGCGGCACCATAGCAGTCAGAAGCTGCACAATGATCGATGCCGAGATATAGGGCATGATGCCAAGCGCGAAGATGCCCATGCGGCTTAGCGCGCCACCCGTAAACATCCCCAAAACGCCTGCGATGCCGCTGGCCGCTTGATCCATAAACGTGCGCAGGCTGTCTGCATCAATCCCGGGAACAGGGATATATGTCCCGATGCGGTAAACGATCAGCAGACCGATGGTGAAGAAAATCCGTTGGCGCAGCTCGGTCGCTTTGCCAAGCGCACCCCAACTCATGTTCGATGCCATTTGTTCTGCTGCTGATGCCATGTGATCTGGTCTCTTTTATGCGTGCGCCGCCAGATCGGTCTTCCCGATTGGCGGCGCTTGGAAAACTATAGGGAATGTAGGGGCGCCAAGGCGCCCTCACAACCTCTTATTCAGCGTCCGCCTTGGACTTTGCTGGTGCTGTCACGGTCAATTTACCGCCTGCTTTCTCAACGGCTGCAATCGCGCCTGCGGATGCGCCAGTGACTTCAGCGGTGATTTTGCTTGTGATCTCGCCTTTGGCAAGGATGCGGACACCATCCAATTTGCGGCGCACAGCACCCGACGCCACAAGGCTGTCTTCGGTGATCGAACCTGCGTCCAATTTGCCTGCGTCGATATACTTCTGGATGATCATCAGGTTGATAACCGCGAATTCCTTGCGGTTCGGCTTGTTGAAGCCGCGCTTAGGAAGACGTTGGTAGAGGGGCATCTGGCCGCCTTCATACCCTTTGATCGCCACACCCGAGCGTGACTTTTGACCTTTGATACCGCGGCCACCGGTTTTACCCATGCCAGACCCTGGACCGCGACCAATGCGCTTGCGCTTTTTGGTGGCACCTGGGTTGTCGTGCAATTCATTGAGTTTCATATCGCTTCTCCTTTGCCGGAAGCGCCCCCGAAGCGAATTGGGCGAACACGGCATTACAGGTTTGATTCTACGCGGCCAAAGGCCGGCCACTGGCGGCGTATAGACGACGGTGGGGGATGGGGCAAGTGCCTTGGGGCGATCAACTGCCAAAGGGTGGCTGCCGCGGGTCAGGTTTCCCATACTTTTCCAATTTGTGTGTTTCTGCAAACGTAAGCGCGTCCAGACGTATTTTGAGCGGACAGTTTTTTTGAAGAATGGCCAGTGTTTTTGGCCGCATTTTTTTTGGGGGGTTTTCCCCAACCAAAGGATAGTTCGATGAATGACGGTTTAATGGGTTTTGACCCAACTCTTTTTTGCGGCCTGATCGCCGCGGGGCTTAGCGTTTGTGCGTTTGTCCCTTATATTAAGAACACACTTTACAACTGCACACGTCCTCACAAAGCGTCATGGCTGATCTGGACCGTTTTGGCGTCGATTTCATTAGCTTCCCAAATCCAGGAAGGGGCAGAAGTGTCGCTTGGGTTTGCAGGGGCGCAATGGGCTGGAACGCTCGCGGTTTTTGTCCTTTCCGTTAAGAAAGGCTATGGAACCTACCTCACTTTGCAAGATGTTGGCGTTCTAATTGCAGCTGCGACAGGGATTGCGCTTTGGTTTGTAACCGATAGCGCAGTTTATGCATTGCTGATCTCAATCACCGTCAGCTCGTTGGGCGGGCTGATTACAATCCGAAAAGCCTATGCTGCGCCAAAAAGCGAAACGAAAGCCACGTGGAGCATGTCTTTGGTGGCATCTCTTTTTGCGATCGTTTCAGTGGGAGCACTTGATTGGATTTTGCTCGCCTATCCGCTTTATCTTTTGGCACTCAACAGCGGTATTCTTTTGGCGATGCACTTGAGCAGTGCGCGCAAGATCACGACCGTCTACGCAGCCGAATGAAAAACGCCCCACCAACTGGCAGGGCGTTTTGAATTTCAACCGTAAGGTGGATCATGATCCACCTTACCTGACAGGCAGTTAGCCTTTTTCTTCGATGATCTCGACCATGTGCGAGATTGAATTCACCATACCGCGCACGGAAGGGGTGTCTTCAAGCTCACGGGTCTTGTGCATCTTGTTCAGGCCCAGACCGATCAGCGTTTGGCGCTGTTTGGCGGGGCGGCGGATTGGCGAGCCAATCTGCTTTACAACAATTGTTTTAGCCATTGGTCAGATCTCCTTACGCATCGGCTTCGGCAGGTGCCGGAGCGTCGGTTTTTGGAAGGATATCAGCCACTTTCTTACCACGGCGCTGTGCCACCTGACGGGGGCTGCTTTCCTTGGTAAGGCCGTTCAATGTCGCGCGGATCATGTTGTAGGGGTTTTGCGAGCCGATCGACTTAGCGACGACGTCTTGAACACCCAACATTTCAAATACCGCACGCATTGGACCACCAGCGATGATGCCCGTACCCGTTGGTGCCGTACGCATCACCACTTTGCCTGCGCCGTGACGGCCAGCCATATCGTGATGCAATGTGCGACCTTCGCGCAGCGGCACGCGGATCATCTGGCGTTTGGCTTGCTCAGTGGCTTTGCGAATGGCCTCTGGGACCTCTTTCGCTTTACCCTTGCCAAAGCCAACACGGCCCTTTTGGTCACCGACTACCACCAAAGCAGCAAAGCCGAAGCGCTTACCACCTTTTACGGTTTTCGATACACGGTTGATCGCCACCAGACGGTCGGCGAATTCGGGGGTTTCATCGCGATCGCGACCTTTGCCCCGACGGTTTTCACGTTCTGCCATAATCCGTCTCCTTAGATCTTCAGACCATTTTCACGGGCAGCGTCGGCCAAGGCCTTCACTTTACCATGAAAAAGGAAGCCGCCACGATCGAAGTATGCTTCTTCGAAGCCAGCTTTCTTCGCGCGTTCTGCGATGGCGGCACCGACTTTGGTGGCCGCTTCGATGTTGTTCTTGCCAACCACGCCCAAGGCTTTCTCCATCGAGGAAGCCGAAGCGACAGTTACGCCGTTCACATCATCAATCAGTTGCACGCTGATGTTTTTGTTGGAGCGATGCACGGACAGCCGAGGGCGCCCTGCGTTCACTTTGCGAAGTTTGTTCCGAACGCGCAGGCGACGCTTAAGGAACAGAGTTCTCTTTGTATTAGCCATATCTGCGGTTCCTTACTTCTTCTTACCTTCTTTGCGGAAGATATATTCATCGACGTATTTGATGCCCTTACCTTTGTAAGGCTCAGGTTTACGCCACGCGCGGATGTTTGCCGCGACCTGACCAACCTGCTGTTCGTCGATACCTTCCACAATCAACTGGGTGTTCTTGGGTGCTGTGACCGTAACCCCATCAGGCACTTCAAACACAACATCGTGGGACAGGCCCAGAGCGAGTTTGAGGTTTTTGCCTTCCATGGTGGCACGATACCCAACACCGTTGATTTCCAGCTCTTTCTTGAAGCCGTCAGTTACACCTGTGACCAAGTTTGCAACCATCGTGCGGGACATGCCCCACTGCTGGCGTGCGCGCTTGGATTTACCACGTGGTGTGACGGACACTGCGCCATCTTCAACGGCCAAAGTCACATCGTCGGTCGCGGTGAAGGAACGGACACCCTTGGGGCCTTTCACTTCAACGGTCTGGCCGTCAATCTTTGCTTCAACACCGGAAGGCAGAGCAACTGGTCTTTTACCAATACGAGACATCTGCTTCCCCTTAGAAGATTGTGCAGAGCACTTCGCCACCAACATTTTTGGCGCGAGCGTTTGCATCCGACATCACGCCGTGCGACGTGCTGACAATCGATACACCAAGGCCCTGACGGACTGTTGGAACATCATTGACACCCATGTAAACGCGGCGACCGGGTTTGGAGACCCGCTTCAACTCGCGAATGACTGGTGTGCCTTCGTAGTATTTCAGGCTGATCTCAAAAGCAGGGTGGCCATCTTTGCCAGTGCTGCTTTCGTACCCGCGGATGTAGCCTTCGTCGGCCAGCACATCCAGAACCCAAGCGCGCAGCTTGGATGCAGGGGTTTCAACCGTCGATTTGCCGCGCATCTGACCATTGCGGATGCGGGTCAACATATCACCGATAGGATCGTTCATAATATCGCTCCCTTACCAGCTCGACTTAACCATGCCTGGGATCTGGCCTTGCGAGCCGAGGTCCCGAAGCGCGATCCGGCTGATCTTCAGCTTACGATAGTAAGCATGAGGACGACCGGTCAGCTGGCAACGGTTGTGAAGACGTGTTGCGGAAGAGTTGCGTGGCAGTTTTGCCAGTTGCAATTGCGCCTTGAAGCGCTCTTCCATTGGTTTGCTTTCGTCGCGCGCGATTTCTTTCAAAGCAGCACGTTTGGCGGCATATTTTTCCACCAGACGCTGACGCTTTTTCTCGCGCTCTACCATAGATTTTTTAGCCATATCTTTATCCTCTCCGCGCGATCACGAATTGAAGGGCATGTTGAAGGCTTTCAACAGTGCCTTTGCTTCCGCATCCGTTGGCGCGGTGGTGCAGATGATGATGTCCATCCCCCAAACTTCGTCAACTTTGTCGAAGTCGATTTCGGGGAACACGATGTGCTCTTTCATGCCCATGGCGTAGTTGCCACGACCGTCGAAAGATTTGCCCGAGATACCGCGGAAGTCGCGGATACGGGGCATTGCAATCGTGACGAAACGATCAAGGAATTCATACATGCGGTCGCCGCGCAGTGTCACTTTGGTACCAAGTGGCATCTCTTCGCGGACGCGGAAGCCAGCGATGGATTTCTTGGCCTTGGTGACAACAGCTTTTTGACCGGCGATGGCTGTCAGATCTTCCTGAGCTGCCTTCACCTTTTTGCTGTCTTTCACGCTTTCAGCGCCTGCGCCGATGTTCAGGACGATTTTGTCCAGACGCGGGATCTGCATGTCGTTCTTGTAGCTGAATTCTTCTTTCAAAGCAGCGCGGATGCTGTCTTTGTAAAGAGCTTTCAGGCGGGGTGTGTAGTTGCTCGTATCAAGCATCGATCACGTCTCCCGTTGTTTTGGCAAAGCGGACTTTCTTGTCGCCGTCCATTTTGAAACCAACGCGGGTTGGTTTGCCGTTCTTGTCTTCAAACGCAAGGTTCGACAATTCGATGGGCATCGCTTGCGGGATGCGGCCACCCTGGCTTGTCTGCGATTGACGTGTGTGGCGGATCGCGATGTTCACGCCTTCCACGATGGCTTTACCGGCTTTGGGGTCGACCGACTGGATCGTGCCAGACTTGCCTTTGTCCTTGCCAGCCAGAACGATGACCTTGTCACCTTTTTTCAACTTAGCAGCCATCTTACAGCACCTCCGGCGCGAGCGAGATGATTTTCATGAAGTTCTTGGCGCGCAATTCGCGAACAACTGGCCCGAAGATACGTGTGCCAATTGGCTCGCCGTTGTTGTTCAGGATAACTGCTGCATTGCGGTCAAAGCGGATGGCTGTGCCATCTTCGCGACGAACTTCTTTTGCTGTGCGAACGACGACGGCCTTGCGGACATCACCCTTCTTAACACGGCCACGTGGAATGGCTTCCTTCACGGATACTACGATGATGTCACCCACCGACGCGTATTTCCGCTTGGACCCACCCAGGACCTTGATGCACTGAACACGGCGAGCGCCGCTGTTGTCAGCAACATCCAGGTTGGTTTGCATCTGGATCATTTGGTTTCTCCCGACCTTTGGGGGGCGATGCGTGCCTTATCCCCAGGGTTTCGATTAATGCCAAAAGGCGTTGGCTTAGTCAGCCAACACCTCCCAACGTTTCGTTTTCGACTTAGGTGCGCATTCGATGATGCGAACTTTATCACCTACGTTGAAAGCGTTCTTATCATCGTGGGCCCGGTATTTTTTGGACTTACGGATGGTCTTTTTCAGAACGGGGTGTGTGAAGCGACGTTCAACAGAGACTGTGACAGTCTGTTCGTTTTGGTTGCTTGTGACGGTCCCTTGGAGGATGCGTTTGGGCATAGGATTAAGCCTCCGACGCAGCGGCTGCTGCTTTTTCGTTCAGAATTGTTTTCACACGGGCTGCGTCACGTTTGACCGCGCGCATACGTGCAGTGTTTTCAAGTTGGCCAGTGGCCTGCTGGAAGCGCAGGTTGAAGCCTTCTTTTTTCAGGTTGGCCAGCTCTTCACGCAGCTGATCCGGCGTCTTTTCACGCAGTTCTTTGGCGTCCATCGGACGTCTCCTTTTCAACATCACCAGAGGGCCCCGTCAGGTCACCCTGATTCTGGTGGAGTGGGTTCGAAGTGCGCCGTATAGGAGGGTTCTGCTTTTCACGCAACCCCCCTATGTTTTCTTAAAGAATAAAGCTGTAGTTAAGACATGGCTGGCCGTATGGCCAGACGTATGGCTCCCCGTATGGCGCGCGCTGGATTAGGGGTTGATTTACGGTTTGGCCTAATCGGGGTTAAACGGGTGCCGCTCTCGACGCTTTTGCACACAAAAGCATCTGCCGCGCACTGGTTCAATATCGCTTGTTGCGA
>NZ_JAKFZN010000010.1 GCF_021654165.1 Nereida sp. MMG025
GCTTTTGTGTTGGGCCCCTGTCGCTTTGTCGAATTTCGCAACACCGTGATAACAATCATTGCTGGCCTCGGCAGGGGCGTATCCCTTGCCTTTGACAGTGCAGGCGTGGATCAAAACAGGGCCATCGCTGCGGGCTTTGGCGCTGCGCAGCACTTCCAAAAGCTGGCCCATATCATGCCCGTCGACGGGACCGATGTAGGTAAACCCAAGTTCTTCAAAAAGCGTGGCGCCGGCGGCTGTGCCTGTCACCAGTTGGCGTGCACGCCGCGCCCCTTCGCGCATTGGTCCTGGCAGGTTTGCCTCAAACGCCTCGCCCATTTCTTTGAACAGGTTCAACGGCGAATTCAAGTTGGACAGATAAGAGGACATGGCACCAACGGGCGGTGCAATGCTCATATCGTTGTCATTCAGGATCACAAACAAGCGGCGGCCTTCATGGCCTGCGTTGTTCATTGCTTCGTAGGCCATGCCCGCGCTGATGCTGCCATCACCGATCACGGCAATGGCGTCGCCTGTGGTCATGCCCAGATCGTGACCCGTGGCAAATCCAAGAGCAGCCGAGATCGAGGTTGATGAGTGCGCCGCGCCAAAGGGGTCGTATTCGCTTTCACTGCGTTTGGTGAAGCCCGACAATCCGCCTTCCTGGCGGATGGTGCGCATCCGGTCACGGCGTCCTGTCAGCACTTTGTGGGGGTAGCATTGGTGGCCTACGTCCCACACAAGTTTGTCGTGGGGGGTGTTGAAAACAGCGTGGATCGCGACACTCAGCTCTACAACACCAAGCGAAGATCCAAGATGCCCGCCTGTTTCAGAAACCACATCAATCACTTCGGCGCGTAACTCATCGGCCACTTGATGCAATTCACGATCAGACAGGGTCTTAAGGTCTGCGGGGGTATGAACACGGTCAAGCGTGGGTGTGTGTGGTTTTGTCATCGGAACATTTCCCCCAAGGAATAAGTTGAAAAGGCGTCGCACCAGTAAACCGGTGCGACGCCAGTCTCCTGTAGCCAACAGGAAGGGAACCGGGGTGTGGAGACCCCGATATCAGATCCCCCGGGAAGGAAGGATCTGATGGCTGCCAGGCAGGGTGGGAACGCGAATAACCACCCTGCCCAATCTCTTAATTCGCCTCGGCGCTGATCGTCGCAAGTTCAGGCCAGTCGGCGATGACGTTCAGACCCTGCAGCGGTTGCTGGTATCCTTTGTGACAGGTCTTACAGGCGGCTTTTGGCGCGTCTGCAAATACTGGCCCAAGGCGGTTTTCAGGGTAAACGTCACGCAGTGGAACCAACCAGTCGTTGTTCAGCTCTTGCACCATCGAGATCCCAAGGCTTTCGGTACCCCATTGCGGAGTGACCTGCGCGGGATCATAAAAAGCGCGCGAGTTGTGACAGAACACGCAGTTCACCCCAAGGGAGTTCGATACGTAGTTCATCAGACTATAGGTCCGTTCGGTGTGCTGGATCGTCGGTGTCACGCCATCGGCAGGGCTGCCTTCAACGCGGCTTTCCAGATCATGCACTGCGATCGTTTCGTAGTTCAGCAAATAGGCTTCCAACGCATCACTTGGCAGCGATGTGCTTTGGCTGATCGAGGTGGCACGGTTCTGGACAGCTGCCCATCCCGCGACGTTCTCGTTTACAGCGCCCATGCGGAACCAGATTTCAGATGGCACGTTTTGACCGCGGTGACAGGTGTAACAGTTTACACCGACTTCCTTGTTGGCGTTGACGTGACCATCCCAGTCTTCATTGATCGACTGGGTCATCTGGATCATCGAGCGTGCAACAACCTTGGTATAAAGGTCATCGCTTGCGTATTCACCCTCATCCGCACCGGCGTGACAATAGGCACACCCCTGATCTGGCGCGACCCAAAGGGTCATCGCGTTCATCAGACGGTTAAAGTTGCCTTCGCTAACATCCCCAAGCACTTGGACATTTTCGTAGATGTCCTTGGCCAGCGGCTCACCTGCTTCGACCTCGTAAGGGGCTTCGGTGTAGTAGTCAGCGATTGTCGGGTCGGCCTTGGCCAGATCCGCTTTGAACTCAGGAACAGACATCCCTGTGCCGCGCGGGCCTGTTTGCATGCTGTCGGTCGCAAAGGGTTGCCCCCATGTGACCAGCAGAGCCGCCGCAAAAACGGCCCCACCAGCAGCGCCAACAATAATGGCGGGTTTGTAGATATCGACTGGGTTTTTGGAATTCCAGTCATCGAACCACTTGGGTAGCATGATTACTCTCCTTTACCGATGAAGGCTTCGTAAGAGCCGTATGCTTCGTAGCCATATGAGCCATCATAGAGCGGAGCGAAGTGGTGCTCTTGTGCCCAGATGAACCAGTTGTCCACGACTGTCCCCGTCAGCAAGATGCCAATGCCGCCTGTGATCGGAGTGAGAACTGCGAACCACCAGGCCCAACGGTGGATACCTTCCATGGTGGCGTTAAAGCCCATGGTCCAGCGCCAGAAGAGACCCGCACGTTCCGAAGCTGTGCCGCGGTCGTAAATCTGTTCCAGCTCACGGTCGCCGCCAAAACGGGTAACCGCCAGAATGGTCGCGCCGTGCATCGCAAACAGCAGGACCGAACCATAGAGGAACACAATCGAAAGACAGTGGAACGGGTTGTAGTACAGGTTGCCGTAACGGATCGAGAACGCTGTCGTCCAATCAAGGTGCGGGAAGATGCCGTAAGGCACAGCCTCTGACCATGATCCCATAAGGACCGGACGGAACAGGCCAAGCACGAGGAACAACCAGATGGCAGAGGCAAACGCCCATGCAATATGTTTGCCCATCTTGTGATCGGCGGCCAGTTGATACGACCGCAACCACCACGCCATGACAGACACCAGCAAGAAGAACGAACTGATGATATACCAGCCCCCTTCGTTCAGCGGTGGCATGCTCAGGCCGTATTCAGGCGATGGCGGCTCAAGAGCCAGCCAGAACAGCTGACGCAGGAACTCGGGGATCGACCAGCCCACTTGTGACAGCATGTTCATGCCCACAATGTTGAACCAGATCAGACCTGTCGCCAGAGAGATAACCCCGAAGCTGCCCAGATAAATCGGACCAAGCTGCGCGTTACCGATCCAACCAATGAGGGTTGAGAAGCCAGGTTTCCCCGTGCGCTCTTCCATCATGTTGTTTTCGTTGTCCATGCCCCATTCAGGTGCGCCCTGAACTTGGACTTGGGTGAAGATGTTTTGATACTCAGGCATAATTCTTACATCCCAATCTGCGAGGGCCAGATCGGCAGCTCAAGCCACCAGTTCCACCACTCAGGCCAACCTTTGGTCCAGACAGGACCGCTAATGACGATACAGACGGCCGACCAGAAACCAGCATTCAGCGCCAATAGCAGACCCACGCGGTGGATGCCCAATGTGCCGACCGAATAGCCGATGAAATCGCGAAAGAACGTATCTTCATGATCAGGTGTCTTGGCTTCTTCGCCCTTTTCAGGGTTTGCCGCCGAGAGAACCAGAGCCCCGTGCAGCGCAAGCGCCAGTGTCGTCGTAAAGAAGAACGTCACAGCCAGCATGTGTGCGGGGTTATAATGGAAGTGCAGATAGGCGTAGCCTGTGTTGCTGACCCAATCGAGGTGGCTGAAGATCCCGTAAGGAAACCCATGCCCCCAAGCGCCCATAAGCGCGGGACGGATCACAACCAGCGTCACGTAAGCAAAGATCGCAAAGCTGAACGCAACCGGCACGTGGTAGCCCATACCGAGCTTGCGGCAGATCTCGACCTCGCGCAGCGCCCAACTGACGAAAGCGCCTACGGCACAAAATGTGATAATTTGCCAAAGCCCACCATCAAGCAGCGGCGCCATGCCCAGACCATAGGACAGGTCAGGTGGCGCAATGTTGATAAGCCATGGATTGAATGTGCCCTGTTGAGAGGCACCCCAGAAAATAAGGATCGTCCCGAGAAGCGCAAAGAAGGCAGTCGTGACCCCAAAGAAGCCCACGTAAAATGGACCTACCCAGAAGTCGAACAGATCGCCACCGATCAACGTCCCTCCGCGGACGCGGTATTTTCTTTCGAAGCTGAGCATTGCCATCTTCTTAGTCTCCGCATTGTGCGGCAGGGAGGGATTAAGCCTCGCGCGCCGTCTTGAATTTCAAACTGTGGATAACCGAGGGCGACTGGCCAGGGGCAGCCGCCCTCGGAATTCTTAGGTGCATCGCGCTAGCGATTAGCCACCATTCTTTGCGGCAGCGATTTCAAACCAGTTGAAACCGTCTGTCGACAACAGAACCAGGTGGATCATCGCGGCGAGCAGGAAAAGGAAAACGCCTTGTGCAACAAACACGCGACGCGGATCAAAGATCATCCAAATTTTATAAAACTTAGCCATCTGTCAATCGCTCCTTAGAACCACGGAAACACAATGAACGTGGCGATGTGAGCAACGATTGCAACTGCCGAAAACAGCCACAAACCACTCATATACACCGAGTGCAGCTCTTGTGCTTGCTCATCGGTCAGCCCAGTAAAGGACAAGTCAGCCATTAGAATTCCTCCAAAGCTGATGCCGCGCACCCCCCGCGGCCGGGTTACGACGAAGGCTCATCCCTCGTCACAATCCGCCACCCCGGGGGGGAATGGCGAATATCGTAAAGAACCCTTCCACAGTTCTTCCCCCGAACGAGCGGCTAGAACGCTCGGGAAAACTCTTGTTTGGCGGGCCATTCCACTGGCCTGCCAGTCACCGCATCTTAGGCGGTGAAGATCATCGGCGTGATGATCCGCGCTTGGCTCCATGCGCGCGCGATCGGACCGCGGCGGCTGATGGTGCCTGATTTGAAGCTGGACAGCGCCCATGAAAGCGTGGCCAGCGGCAGAGCAAAAACGAAGATCACTGCGAAATAGACACTGAATTCGGTCTGGTTCGACTTGTGCTTGGTTTTGGCCGTTGGTGTGTTGGATGTCATGTCAGTCATGCTGACTCTCCCTTCATTGCCTGTCCCGCTGATGGGGACAAAGCTTCGACAGTTTCGCGCACAACGCGCTCGGCACCTGAATCCAGCGCAGCTTTTTCAGCAGCATCGCGCAGGGTTTTGGCGGCGGAAATTCGGGTCAGGATCGGATGGGTCTCGACGATTTTATCAAGAGCCGCCTGCGCATCCGCATCCCATGGGAAGTCGCGGCGCAGTGTTGTCGGCGTCGCCTCGGCCGCGTCCATCTCGGTGCCCAATGGCAAGATGTGGAACAGCGCATCGAACAGGCCATTGCACACGTCTTGCAGTAGATAGGTCGCCCCCGCATACCCCATGAAAGGCGTGCCTGTAGCACGGCGGATCGCAGCACCGGGGAAGCTGGCCGGAATGAACGAAGGCGATGGGCCAAAGCCTGCCTTCATCTCGGCCATATACATCTTTTCGTTAATCGACCCCATCACGATCAGCGGGCGCTTTTGATGGATCATCGCGCGCACTTGGTCGTTGTTGGTTTTCTTGCCAGCAGTCCGTGCCACGGCAAAGGCACAGGGCAGGCCCAGATCGCTTTCCAGGAAATGACGGATGCCACGCGCGTAGGTTTCATTTGCAACAATGCCAAAGCTGGCCGTTGCAAAGAAATCTTGCGTCACGCTGCGCCACAAGTCCCAGACGGGTTTGATGGTAGAGTGCTTTTCACGCTCGATGAAAGGTTCGGGATCAAGGCCCAACAGCTCTCCAAGGGAACGCAGGAATTTCGTTGTGCTATCAATCCCGATGGGCGCTTGGAGATATGGTTTTCCCAATACCTCACACAGTCCGCGCCCGAACTCGCGGTACATGCAGATGTTCACATCGGCATTTACCAGATCACGCATCTCAGCCACGTGGGCACCAAGCGGCATAACCATATTCACCTCGGCGCCAATGCCTTCGGCAAGACGGCGGATCTCGGCCAGATCAGATGGCATGTTGAAGGTGCCATACATTGGCCCAAGAATATTCACGCGGGGGGCAGCGCCCTCTTCGCGTTTCTTTTCTTTGGGCATGCGGCCCTTGGTCATGCCGAATTCGGTAAAGATCCATGTCATGGCGCGGTCGGCCGCTTCCCACTGATCTTCGTCAATCGTGCGTGGCAAAAAGCGTTGGATGTTCGTGCCCATCGGCGTCACGCCACCGCCGATCATCTCGGCGATAGAGCCGGTCACAACCACAGCAGGCAAAGCCGGATCAAGCGTGCCCCAAGCGCGTTTCATGGCGCCTTCGGTGCCATCACGGCCCAGTTCTTCTTCACCCAAACCCGTTACCACGATTGGCAATTCATGGGGGGGCAATGCGTCTGTATAATGCAGCACCGATGTAACAGGCAGGTTTTCGCAGCCCACTGGCCCGTCGATCACGCATTGCAGGCCTTTGACCGCGCAGAATGCATAAACAGCACCCCAGTAGCCCCCTGCTCTATCGTGGTCTTGCACCAGCATTACACCATCTCCTGCGCTTTGGCGGCGCGTGCTTGTTTTTCGATTTTCTTGAGGTTGAGCGCACGGAAGTCCTCGCGCACATTTGGTGCGCCTTCCCAGACACCAGCGGTGTCGCCATGGCCAACGCCTTCGAAGAAGTCGCGCATCGTGTCCATACGTTCCTTGTTGCCCATCGCAGCGGTGACGACGTCTTGCAACGATCCAGCACCCGCAGGGCCCATCAAAGGACGCGCAGAAATAAGGTTTGTGAAGTAAAGCGAAGGGATGCCCAACTCTTTACCCTTTTGCACAACAGGTGTTGTGCCAATGGCCAGATTGGGTTTGATCGCTTCCATCGCAGCGCAATCGTCTTCCAGCGACGCGCGGAATTTCACCGATGCGCCCTTGCTTTCCAGCCATTCCGCATCGGCGGTGTTCCAAGGCGTCTTGGCGCAAGCGGTGCCAACATAAGGCACCTGTGCACCGCTTTCGATCAGCAGGCGCGCCACCAAAAGCTCGCTGCCTTCATAGCCCGACACATTGATCACGCCTTCAATCTGCTTTTCTGCCAAAGCGGCTTTGATCGCAGGCAAGAAGGCGTTTTGTGACGCCGCGACCTGATCTTTGGACAGGCCAAAGGCCTCGCCGATACCAGCCAACCAATTCGCCGTGCCATCCAGACCCACAGGGGCCGAGCCAACAACAGGGCGGCCCGCCGCCTGAAACTCGCGCACAGCGCTGGTGTAAAACGGATGGATCGCGGCAACAGCCCCACAATCAAGCGCAGAATATAGCTCGCGCCATTCACGCGCTGGCACAACAGGACCAGCGGCCAGACCCATGGGGGCCAACATCGCGCCGATCATCATCGGATCAGCCGGAAACATCTCGCCCAAAAGGGTCACTGTCGGGCGATCGCCTTTGCCACCGACAGGGGCAGGCACGGGGCCAGCCTCAATCTCTTTACGGGCGTAATTCAACATCGCACCGGCCAGAACATCCTTGGCTTCGGCATGTGTCGGAATACCAAAGCCTGGCACATCAATGCCCACGATCCGCACGCCATTTATTTCGTCAGGCAGCAACCGTAGCGGCACGCCTGACGCCGTTGGCACACACAGGTTTGTCACAACGATTGCATCGTATTTGTCAGGGTCTGCCAGCTCATGCACGCTTTCGCGGATGTCCTCGAACAGTTTGCCCGTCACAAGTGTTTCAGAGTTGAACGGCACATATCCAACCGAACGCCGCGCACCGTAAAAATGGCTCACAAACGTCAGGCCATAGACACAACAGGCCGATCCCGACAAAACTGTCGCAGTGCGGCGCATCCGCAGACCCACACGAAGCGATCCAAACGCAGGACACATGGATTGCGGCTTGTCATGCGGACCGGTGGGGTAGTCTGCTGCAAATTTTTCCAAAAGCTCGGCGTTGCCGGACAGCTTTGCCGCCTCGGCCATATCACTGCCAGAATGACACCCAAGCGCATCTTGTGGCGCGGTCATTGCGTCACCTTCCACGCGGGCTTCACCCTGCATGACCTCGGCTTCTGCCGAAGTGTCATATGTGATTTCAGAACTCACTTGGCTTCCTTTTGCATCGGGCATTTTTGCGCCGATTGTTTTTGTGACGCTGGTTTTTGGGCAGAAACAGTCTCTGCTTGCCGCGTCAGCACGTCGTCAAATTCCTGAAGGCGTTCGAGATCAAACATCGTCATACACCACTTCAAGGCTGACTTTATCGACAGCATTTTTGCCGCGCATATCCAGGTCGGTTGCGGGTTCCAGAACCACGTCGCCCCCTGTTTCAGACGCATCAAACAATCCAAGCAACCCATCTTGATCCAGCGGGGTCGGGCGCACCGGTGGTGCGATGGCAACCTCATCGCCAAGACTTGCAAAGAGCGATCCCCACTGCGATTCAGCGGTGCCGACAATTTGGTAGTTGGCCGATTTCTTGCGCAGATCATCGTCCTGCGGGATCGCGGCAAGGATCGGAATATCGACCGCTTTGGCAAAAGCCGCGGCCTCGCCCGTGCCGTCATCTTTGTTGATCACCAGCCCCGCAACGCCGACGTTGCCGCCCAGTTTGCGGAAATATTCAACCGCCGAACACACATTGTTGGCCACATACAGCGACTGCAAATCGTTCGACGCCACAAGGATAACCTTCTGCGCCATATCGCGCGCGATCGGCAGGCCAAAGCCACCACAGACAACATCGCCAAGGAAATCCAGAAGGACATAATCAAAGTCCCAATCATGGAAGCCCAGTTTTTCCAGCAACTCAAACCCGTGGATAATCCCGCGACCACCACAGCCGCGCCCCACTTCGGGGCCGCCAAGTTCCATCGCAAAAACGCCACCGCGCTTGAAGCACACATCACCGATTTGCACTTCTTCGCCGGCCAGCTTTTTCTTGGTGCTGGTCTCGATGATCGTCGGGCAGGCTTTGCCACCAAACAACAGGCTGGTCGTGTCCGACTTGGGATCGCAGCCAATCAACAAAACACGCTTGCCCTGCTCGGCCATCATATGGCTTAGGTTGGCCAGCGTGAAGGATTTGCCAATGCCGCCTTTGCCGTAGATCGCAATGATCTGCGTTTTGCTTGTGGGCTCTTCCGCAATGATGTCGGCCAGATCTTCATGCGCCTCATCGCGCAGACGCTGGTCGAAATCCTTCAGGTTTGGGACTTCATCTTTCATGCGGCTTCGCTCCAGTTGAGGATCATTTTCAAGCAAGCAGGATCGCTAAACGCTTGCTCATAGGCGGCAGGCGCGTTGGCCGCCGCGTGTTCATGTGTGATCAGTCCGTCCAGCGACAGCGCACCACTTTCGACAAGGGCACGTGTTGCGGTCAGATCGGCTGGCGACCATTCAGCCGCAATGCGCAAACGCGCCTCTTTCATAAAGGCGGGCGGGAAAGCAAAAGACAGCGGCTCTTGATAGAACCCCGCCAGAACAATCTCGCCACCTTTGGCAATCCGCGTGATCCAGTCATTGAGCAGATCGCCACGCCCCGACGCATCATAAATGGCGCGGTAGTCGCGGCGCGTGTCGGCATCAGGGTGAATGACGTTATAGCCCACGGCACCCTGTGCACGGTTGCTATCAATTTCCCAGACCGTTGGCGCAGGACCACCCGCAGCAACCGTAAGGCGCGCAAGCAACCGGCCCAGAACACCGTGGCCGATAATCAATTCAGGCAGCGCCTTGTCGACACCCGCCAGCGCATGACGCGCCGTTGCAGCCAGCGCAAGCAAAGCACCCTGCGGACCAAAGCCCGCATCAATGCGTGTCACCCGATCAGCAGAGGTAACCAAGCGACGGGCAGAACCGCCGAACAGACCAAAGGCCCCATCATAGCAATTCGCACCGGGGACAAAGACATGCTCGCCCACTTTATAAGATGTGTTCGCGCCTGCTTCGACGACAACGCCAGCAGCCTCATAACCCGGCACAAGCGGATAACCCATTCCGGGGAAAGGCGGCATAGCGCCCGACCAGAACAGCTTTTCCGTGCCTGTGGAAATTCCAGAGTGGGCGATCTCAACAACCAGATCGTCGGCGCCTGGATCAACAAGATCCAGCTGCACAACGTCCAATTCCCTTGGACCTTTTAAGATGACGGCGGCTGTTTGCACGTCACGCTCCCCTATCGAATTCCCCGTGAAGTGAGTCGGCTAAGACTCACTTGGGCTTACATTTGTATTGTCATTTTAAACTTACACCCCAAAGTGTCAACTTAAATAGACACATTCGGCTAGACAGTTTTGCGTGCAACCACTGCGCTGGTCACAAAAGGGCGCGGCGCTTTGGGCGTTTGCACATCTGCAAAGCCCACCTCTACGCACATCTGCGCGATTTTTTCAGGTGATCGTGCTTGGCCTGTCCGCATCGCCATGCAGTAAAACGCAAAATATGCGTTGCCTGGTCCATGGGGTTTTGTACCGCCTGTCATCGGCTCACTGATGATCAAACGGCCACTTTTCGGCAGACGGTCGTAAATCTTTGCCAATAGCGCCATCACCGTTTCGTCCGAATGGTCATAAAGCACGCGGATCAAACTGATTGTATCTGCCCCCTCGGGCAGTGGGTCGGTGCGAAAACTGCCGCCTTCGATGCGCACACGGTCGCCCAAACGGGTCCGCGCCTGCGGCGCAACATCGGGCAAATCAAAGAGCGTCACATCCAGCTTGGGATAGGCTTTTGTAACCGCGGCCAGAAACGCGCCTGATCCGCCACCCACATCCATCAGCCGCCCCGCGCCTGCAAACGACACCATGCGCAATGTGTCCTCGGCGACCAGCCCCTGACTGTCGGCCATCAAGTCCGAATAGACCTGCGCCTGATCGGCTGGCATGTCACCGCCAAAAACATAGGGCCAGAAATCGGCCAGTTCTGTCTCGACCTCTCCGCGCAACAAGGCAACGGGATCCGCAAGATCGCGGTACATAACATCATGATGACGGATCATCGCTTGCAGACCCGGCACGCCAATCAAGGCAGCGCCCCGACGGGCCAGCGCAAAGCGACCCTTCTTTTCCTTCACCAGCTTCAAAGCAACACCCGCCTGCATCAGCAATCGCATCCGCTCTTCGCTCATCCCGTGTTTCAGGGCCAGCGCATGGGCTGATTGCGGCGCATCTTTCAGGTCGTTCGGAATATCCAGCGTCACCAACGCATAAAGAACCTGACTATAGACAAAGCCAGAGACCAGATCGAACAGCGCCTCGCCCTCGCGCTTTGCAATGCCCTTGGTAAACGGCAACCGCGCGGCCCACTTTTGAAACCCACGGCTGGCGATCAACCGTGTGGACCACCCCGAAATTGCGAGGGACGCCATTCTATTCGCCCGGCACTGGCGCCACAGGCGTCAGCTTTTGCGCCGTCGCTTGCACCATCTTGGCCAGCGATGCCTCTCCCGGACACGACGGAATCGAGGAAATTGCCCCGCCCAAGATATCCTTCAAGCGCCGTGTGGCACCCTGCACACCAAATTCACTGACTGCGTTGGGACGGTCGTGAATCTCGTCTTGTCCGGCAGGCTTGCCCAAAGTCTCTTCATCATAAAGCGCATCGCGCAAATCATCGGCCACCTGAAATGCCTCACCAATGCGCGCGCCAAGCTCAAACCAAGGCTCTGCGTCTTGGCCTGCGGCAACAGCGCCCATCTGAGTGGCGGCGATAAACAACGCGCCTGTCTTGGCTTGATGGTAGGCAGACAGGTTGACCTCTGCTTCGCTTTCCCAACCCTGCCCCGCGCAAATCCCGTTTGGAGATCCCGTGCGGTGCGACAAGATCTTGATCAACTCCAACGCACGCCGTGCATCGGTATCGGCCAGATCAGACAGATGCTCAAAGGCCAGCACGATCAGCGCATCGCCCGTCAAGAGCGCAAGTGGCTCACTATATTCTATGTGAATGGTCGGTTTGCCGCGCCGCACATCTGCATCATCGAAACAGGGCATATCATCATGCACAAGGCTGGCGCAGTGGATCAGCTCCAACGCGGCGGCGGCAGCATTTGTCACCTCTGGTTTATCGTCACCACAGGCCAAAGCCACGCTTGTCAGAATGGTCGGACGGATACGCGCGCCCCCGGGGGTCACGCCATAGCGCAGCGCCTGCGCCAGTTTGGGCGGCGCAGGTTTGCGCTCTCCCATTAGAATGGCTGCATCAATCGCGGCTTCGATACGGGTCGTCAACGGCATGGGGCGCTCCACAAATTAATTAAAGTGTAAACTATAGCCACACCTCAATGTGTAAACTATACTGGACACATTGTGGAAACGAGTCAACGTATCATCTGCGCCCAAGACCCAACCCTCACCGTGATCGGCGCAGGGATTGGCGGGCTGTGCGCTGCGATTAGGCTGGCCCATGCAGGTGTGCGCGTCACCGTTCTGGAACGCGCATCCGATGTGGGTGGCAAGATGCGCACCCTGCCCTCTGCCGCGGGCCCCGTTGATGCAGGCCCCACAGTCATGACAATGGCACCCGTCTTTGAACGGCTGTTTGCCGACGTGGGCGAAACCCTGTCTGACCACATCACGCTTGAACCGCTCAGCACACTGGCGCGCCACTACTGGCACGACGGCGGCCATCTTGATCTTATGGCCGACCCCGAAGCCACCGCCGCAAATATCCGCGATTGGGGCGGCGCGCAGGCCGAGGCAGACTATCGCCGCTTTGCCGCCAACGCCCGTGCCCTGTTCGAGGCCTTTGACGCCCCGATGATGGGCACGCCCGAACCATCGCAAATGGCGTTGACGCTGCAAGTGCTGCGTGCGCCCCACCTTATTCCCAAGATGGCGCCGTGGTTCACCCTTGCCCAATCCTTGCACCGGCAATTCCGTGACAAACGTCTTGCGCAGCTTTTTGGCCGCTACGCCACATATGTTGGCGGCTCGCCCTATCAGTCCCCTGCCCTTTTGGGCCTCATCAGCCATTCGGAGGCGCGCGGCGTCTGGTCCGTTAAAGGCGGGATGCGCCAACTGGCCCAAGCCCTCAAATCCCTGGCCGTCGCCAAAGGGGTGATCTTCCAGTTCGACACAGCTGTGACCCGCATCGAAATCCAAAGCGGCACGATCCGCGGTGTCATCGCCAAAGACGGCAGGCGCTTTGCAACCGACCAAGTACTTTTCAACGGGGATCCTAAGGCGCTTCAGGACGGGGTGCTTGGCCAAACCGCCAGACAAGCCGTGCCGCAAACTGCCGTGCAAACACGCAGCCTGTCAGCCCATGTGCATGCCTTCGCCGCTGAACCCAAGGGGCCTGAACTGGCCCATCACACTGTCTTTTTCGGGCGCGACAGCCGCACCGAATTTGACCCGATCGCACAAGGCCAGATGCCGCGCGATCCGTCTCTCTACATCTGCGCCCAAGACCATCCCCGCGACGGGCTTCAGCGCTTTGAAATCATCATGAACGGCCCTGCCACCACCGCAGGCCACACGACAGAACGGGAAATTGAGCAATGTCAGACACTGGTTTTCGAAACACTCGCCCAATTCGGACTGACCTTCAGCCCGAGGCCAACACCCCAAACCCTGACAACGCCCGCGATGTTCGGCCAGCTTTTCCCCGCGTCAAACGGTTCCCTCTACGGGCAGAGCCCGCATGGGCTGACAGCATCGCTCAAAAGGCCGACGGCACGCACGGGCTTGACCGGCCTTTATCTGACGGGCGGGGGGACACATCCGGGGGCGGGCATCCCGATGGCAGCCCTCTCAGGACAGCACGCGGCCGCGGCGATCATGACGGACCTTGCTTTGACATCGACGTCCCCGAAAACGGCTATGCATGGTGGTATGTCGACGGCATCAGCGCCTGCGGCACCCGCGCCATCAGCATCATCGGTTTCATAGGGTCGGTCTTTAGCCCCTGGTATCGCTGGTCTGGCCGCAAACAGCCCGAAAACCACTGCTGCATCAACGTAGCGACCTATGGCCCCGGTGGGCGCTTTACCATGACAGACCGCGGCGCCGACGCGCTGCGCACCACCGCCAACACTTTCGAAGTGGGCCCGTCCAAAATGCATTGGGACGGCGACAAACTGGTCATCGACGTAAACGAAATGGGCGCGCCCCCCATGGTCACACGCGTGCAGGGGCAAATCACGCTGACGCCACGCCAGATCACGAATGTTGAAATGCCGCTGAAACAAGACGGCAGCCATGTCTGGCGGCCCTTTGCACCGCTTGCCGATATCGATGTGAACCTTGAAGCCACAGGCTGGCAATGGCAGGGACACGGCTATTTTGACGCCAACTTCGGCACAGCGGCCCTAGAAGATGACTTCAGCTATTGGACATGGGGGCGTTATCCACATTCCCAAGGATCATTGTGCTTTTATGACGCCGACCGCCGTGACGGATCACAACTTGGCGTCGGGGTCATGTTTGAAAATGATGGCAGCATCCGTGTGCTGCGTGCGCCCCCAAAGGTGGGTTTCAAACGCTCGCTCTGGCAGGTGCGCCGCGAAACGCGGGCCGATGCGGGCTACACACCGCATCAGGTGCAAAACATGCTGGATGCGCCGTTTTATTCTCGCAGCGCCGTGCGCACACAGTTCGCAGGCGAAGAGATTGTCGGCGTGCATGAAGCCCTTGATCTCAACCGCTTCCGCTCACCGCTGCTCAAACCCATGCTGGCCGTGCGTGTGCCCCGCCGCCGTGGGTGGCGCTTCACGGATTAGCGGCCACCTCTTGCGGGTTGTTTTGCAAAATCCACCAGTTCAGCGCACCTGCGATGCTGACCCAAATCAGATAGGGAATCATCAGTGCCCCGGCGATGGCATCAACCATCCAGAAGGTGACAAGTGTGCCCGCGACCGCGACCCACAGCACCACCAAGGCCAGCATTGCCGCCTTGATGCGCTTTAGTCCAAAAAACACAGGGCTCCACAACGTATTGGCCGCAATCTGGAAAGCCCAGAACGCCAGCGCCAAACCAACGCCGCTTTGGGCCGCGATCAATGTGGCCGCGATTGAGCTTAAGATGTAAAGCGTGACCCATGTCAGCGGAAACGCCCAATCCGGCGGCGTCCAAGTGGGTTTGTTGAGGGTGCGATACCACTCATCTGGCGGAAACAAAGACCCCGTCGCCGCCGCTGTGCAGCTTGCTGCCATAAAGACAATAAAGATGGACCAGTCCATTTCGAAACCCTTTTTACGTTTCGAGACTAACTAGCCCCGAGGCCGCGTTGTTCCACTTCACGCGCTTTGAGATCGGCTAAAATGCCAATGACACCATCGCCCCAGAACGGCGCAGCTGGCCGCGCATGTGCAGCAGCCTCTACCAAAAAGGCAACCTCGGGCAGCGGTTTGGCATAGATCACTGCGCTGCGGGGCGCGATCATCGTGGCCCCTGCTTTGGCACTGGCCTTGGCAATCCAGCCGATTTTCTGCGCTTTGCTGGTATGCGCACGCGTCGTGATACTGTCGTAACCGTTGCGCTGCACTTCGCGGCCAATGCCTGCATAAATCAAACGCGCCGCCATAATGCCCAACCGCGCCTCGCGCGGCAAAAGGGCCACCCCCGCCTCGCTGCGGATATACAGGCGGTTCGCGTCCAGCACCAATTTGCGTGCCATCGCGCGCACGGCTTTGGTGGGCTTGGGATCGGCAAAGAAGGTTTCGGTGTCTATTCCTGCCTGATCCAGCCATTGCGTTGGCAAATACACCCGACGCTCCAACGCGTCCTCGCCGATGTCGCGGGCAATATTGGTCAGCTGCATGGCGACACCCAGATCACAGGCGCGCGCCAGCGCATATTCGTCACGCACACCCATCAGCACACACATCATCGCGCCCACAGCCGACGCCACACGCGCCGAATAGCTGTAAACATCGCTCAGCGTTTCATACCGCTTTTCACAAGCATCCCACGCCAGCCCTTCCAACAGGGCTTCGGGCAAGGCACGCGGCATGTCGTGGTCCTCGATCAACGCGGCAAAGGCGCGATCAGTCGGCTGGTCCAAAGGTGTGCCGCGATAGGCCAACTCAAGCCGTTCGCGCAGCCGCAGCACGGCCGCCGCTTTTTCTGCGTTCAGATCAACGGCGTCATCTGCCAACCTGCAAAAGGCATAAAGCGCCAAAGCAGGGTCGCGCACGCGCTTGGGCAGCAACTTGCTGGCCGCGTGAAACGACAGCGACCCGTGTTTAATCGCCTCGTGGCAATAGGCCAGATCATCAGGGCGAATGGTTGACCGCGTCATTCGGCAGGCACCTGAACAGGGGCCGCATCAGGCACCATCTGCGCCAAAACCTCTGCGCTGCTGACAACGCCAGGCACACCCGCGCCCGGGTGCGTGCCAGCACCTGCCAAAAACAGGCCTTTCACTTCTTCGCTCACGTTATGCGGGCGAAACCATGCGCTTTGCAAAATCCGCGGCTCAAGACTGAACCCCGAGCCGTTGGGCGACAGATACCTGTCGCGGAAATCTTCGGGCGTGAACGACATGCTTGCACTTAGATGCTGCTCAAACCCGGGCATGTGATCTTCCAACACAGCCGCTACGCGCTGGCGATACGTCTCGCGCATCTCTTCCCAATCCACGCCATTGTCGTGGCCTAGGTGCGGCACAGGGCTGAGAACATAAAACGTGTCATCGCCCTCAGGCGCCACACTCGGGTCGGTCAGGGACGGACGATGCACATAAAGGCTCATGTCCTCGCACAGCTTGCCCTTGATAAAGATGTCCTTGAGCAGGCCTTCATACCGCGGGCCATTGATGATGGTATGATGGCCCAGATCAGGCCATTTTTCGGCAGTGCCTTTTGTCCCGAAATACCAAACGAACAAGCCCATCGACCAGCGTTTCTTGTCCAGCTTGGCATCGGTCCAGCGCTTGCGTTTATGGTCGCGCAAAAGATGGGTATAGGTATGGCCGGCATCTGCATTGCTCACCACAACCGATGCTTCCAACACTTCGCCATTTACCAAACGCACACCTGTGCATCGACCCTGTTGCACCAGAATCTCATCGACCTGCGTCTGCATCCGCAGAATACCGCCTTGGTCCTTAACCACGTTTGCCATCGCATCGGCAATCGCCTGAACCCCGCCCATTGCGTAATGCACGCCGTAGGTTTTTTCCAGATAGGCGACCAGCGCATACATGCTGGTCACGTTCCGCGGATCGCCACCGATGAACAGCGGATGAAACGACAGCGCCATGCGCAGCTTGTCATTCTTCACCCGCGCCTTCGCCAGTCCCAGAATAGAGCGGTCAGCCCTGAGCATCCCGAACAGCGGCAAGACCTTGATCGTCTCCCACGCCTTATGCATCGGCTTGGCGACCATCCCCTCGAACCCCACCTGATAGCGCCGCTCGCTATCTTTGAGAAACCTGCGATACCCCTTCACATCAGAGGGCGCGATTTTGGCGACTTCCGCCTCCATCTCGTCGGTGTCCTGCATCGCTTTGAATTTCGTGCCGTCAGGCCAGCGCACCTCATAAAACGGGTGCAGCGGCTTCAGCGTGACATCGTCATGAAAATTACGCCCGCACGCGGCCCACAGCTTTTCATAAACCTGCGGGACCGTCACAATTGTCGGCCCCAGATCAAAGCGGTGACCATTCTGCGTGATGCTTGACCCGCGCCCGCCGCAGCGATCCAGCTTGTCAATCACCGTCACGCGGTATCCCTTGGCCCCAAGGCGCATGGCGCTGGCAAGTCCGCCCAACCCCGCGCCGATCACAATCGCATGGGGGGCCGCATCTGTCGCATCGGGGAATCGGGGGTCAAACTGTGTCATGATGGCCTCAGTCTCGCACTGTCTAGTTTACTTGACAACTGTAGTGCGCGGGATTGTCACGTAAACCGCTTATCTCTTTCCAAACTGCGACAAATATGTAAACGTAAGTTGACACTCTTAGCCAAAGTGACTCGAATTATGTCTGCGCAATGCGTTACCCTCAGTTTTTATCGGTTCAACCGATGGCAAGACCGCCTTTGGGCGTTCGTCATGATGGGCGGCGCACGGTTGTGGCTGCCCAAGGTAGAAGACATCGGCTTTTGGAAGCTCTGCGGCTCTGGCACAGGCGAAGGGTTTACGCCCATCCCCAACACCAGCGTCTATGCCATTCTCAGCACGTGGCCTGATCAGGACATTGCCCACAAGCAGGTCAAAACCGCCCGTATTTTCCGCAAATACCGCGATCGCGCGATTGAATCCTGGTCCGTCCACCTCACCCCAATTTCCGCACGCGGCGCATGGAGTGGTGACGCCCCGTTTAAACCTGCCGATGATGCCGGCGGCCCCCTTGCCGCGCTCACCCGCGCCACCGTGCGCTTGCCCAAAGCCATGCGCTTTTGGAAGCGCGTGCCCAAGATTTCCGACGTGATCGGCGACGACAGCAATGTCGCCTTCAAAATCGGCATCGGCGAGGTGCCGTTGCTGCATCAAATCACCTTTTCGATCTGGCCAGATGAACAAGCAATGGCCGATTTCGCCCGAACCCCAAGTGGACCACACGCCAAAGCCATTAAGGCCGTGCGCTCTGAAAACTGGTTTTCCGAAGAACTTTACGCCCGTTTCCGCGTTTGCGGCGAAATGGGCACATGGAACGGCGCAAGCCCCCTCGCACATCTGGAGCCCGCGGCATGAAACAGCCCTTCCCCTTCTCGGCAATCGTCGGTCAGGACGAAATGAAACAAGCCATGATCCTCACCGCGATTGACCCGTCAATCGGCGGCGTTCTGGTGTTTGGCGATCGTGGCACTGGCAAGTCCACCGCCGTGCGTGCGCTGGCCGCTCTGCTGCCGCCTATTCAGGCCGTTGAAGGCTGCCCGATCAACGCTGCAACCTTCGCCGATTGCCCCGATTGGGCGGGAATAGAGACCGATAAGATCGTCACGCGCCCCACCCCTGTCATTGATCTGCCCCTCGGTGCCACCGAAGACCGCGTTGTCGGGGCGCTGGACATCGAAAAGGCGCTGACCCGGGGGCAAAAAGCATTTGAAGCCGGACTTCTGGCCCGCGCCAACCGCGGCTATCTCTACATTGATGAGGTTAACCTGCTGGAAGATCACATCGTCGATCTGCTGCTGGACGTGGCGCAATCTGGTGAAAACGTGGTTGAGCGTGAAGGCCTGTCCATCCGCCACCCCGCCCGCTTTGTGCTGGTCGGCTCTGGCAACCCCGAAGAAGGCGAATTGCGCCCCCAACTGCTCGACCGCTTCGGCCTCTCGCTTGAGGTGGCAAGCCCCACCGATATTGATGAGCGGATAGAGGTGATCAAACGCCGCGACGCATTTGAGCGCGATTATCAGGGCTTCATGTCCCATTGGCGGGCCGAGGATGCAAAGATCCGCGATCAAATCGTCTCTGCACAAGCCAAAATCGCCCATATTCCCACCACAGAGGCAACTTTGCGCGATTGCGCGGAACTTTGCGTCGCACTCGGATCTGACGGTTTGCGTGGCGAATTAACCCTGCTGCGCACCGCCCGCGCCTGGGCCGCCTATCACGGCGCCGGTGAAATTACGCGCGACCATCTACGCGCTGTCGCACCGATGGCCCTGCGCCACCGTTTGCGCCGTGATCCACTGGACGAAGCTGGCAGCGGCGCGCGCGTCGGTCGCGTTGTTGCAGAAACCTTCGCCTGATCCCAATGGCTGCGCCCCACCCCATATGGTCACGCGCAGAACTTGCGTTAACCCTGCTGGCGATCAATCCCGAAGGGCTCGGGGGTCTTTGGCTGCGTGCGCGCTCTGGCCCCGTGCGCGACCGTTTCCTGTCATCTCTTGATGCCCTGCCTGCACCGGTCCGCAAGCTGCATCCGCGCATCACCGACGACCAGCTTTTTGGTGGTGTCGATATCGCCGCGACGTTGTCATCAGGACGTGTTGTGCAGGAACAGGGTCTGCTGTCGGGCTCCAAAACACTAATTCTGACTATGGCCGAAAGGTGTGAAGCGGGGCTTTCCGCGCGTCTGGCCCAAACACTGGATTGCCGCAAACATTGCCTGATTGCACTTGATGAAGGCGCCGATCCTGACGAAACGCTGCCCCCTGCCCTATCGGATCGCATGGCCTTTCATATAGATCTGAACGATGTTGCCCTTGGGCAGACAGGACCGATTGCGTTCAATCTGGCAAAGCAGATTGATAATGCCGACATCGCGACGCCCGACGAGGTATTTAGCCACCTCACCAAGACCGCGCTTTCCTTCGGGATTTCCAGCCTGAGGGCCGTCCAGCACACGCTGGAGGCGGCAAAGGCCCATGCGGCTCTGTTTCAGCGTAAAACCCTCGATATCGCTGATCTTCAGGCCGCGTGCGAGCTGGTTTTGGTCCCCCGCGCTGTCCAGTTTCCCGATGCCGATGACGCCCCCGCAGAAACCCCGCCAAATGATCGCCAGAGCGACGACTGTCCCCGCGGGGACAGCGAACAGATGGACCTGCCCGAAGAAATTTTGCTAGAGGCGGTTCAAGCCCTGCTGCCCCCTGACCTTCTGGCCCAAATCGCCCGGCAAAAGGCGCCGCGCAGCTCTGGCAATGGCTCGGGCGATGTCAGCAAAGGCAACCGCCGCGGCCGCCCCCTGCCCCCGCAGGCCGGACGTCTGGACGGCACCACCAAGATCGATCTGGTCAGCACGTTGCGGGCCGCTGCCCCTTGGCAACCGATGCGCCGCATGGTGTCCCCGCGGGGACAGGCGCTGCATATCCGCCCCGCTGACATTCGGGTCAAACGGTTCGAAGAACAGTCCGACCGCCTGCTGATCTTTACGGTCGACGCCTCTGGCAGCGCCGCGATGAGCCGTCTGAACGAAGCCAAAGGCGCGGTCGAACTGTTGCTGGCCGAGGCCTATGCCCGCCGCGATCATGTGGCGCTGGTTGCCTTCCGTGGCACAGGCGCTGATGTGCTGTTGCAACCCACACGCAGCCTTGTGCAAACCAAACGCCAACTTGCGCAACTGCCCGGCGGCGGCGGCACGCCTTTGGCTGCGGGCCTGCAATCGGCGATGGGACTTGCAAAAACCAGCAAATCACGCGGCATGACGCCGACCATTGCCCTTTTGACAGATGGGCGTGCGAATATCGCGCTGGATGGATCGGCCGCACGTGTCCCCGCGGGGACAGATGCCGAGAAGATGGCCGACACAATCGCGGCCCAAAACATCGCATCCGTGGTCATTGATGTCTCTAAACGCCCGCACAGAGCCTTAGAAAGCCTTGCTGGCCATATGCGGGCGCCCTACATGCCACTGCCGCGCGCAGACGCGCGCAGCCTCTCTACGGCGCTGTCAGCGGCCTTGGCAGACTGATGGACATTCCAGCCGATTGGCCCCATCGGGACAGCTCTCGCTTTATCGCCTGTCGTCCGCATCGCTGGCATGTGCAGATTATGGGCGACGGCCCTACCCTTTTGCTGCTGCACGGCGCGGGCGGTGCCAGCCATTCCTGGCGCGATGTCGCGCCTCTTTTGGCGCAGACCTATCAGGTGATTATCGTCGACCTTCCGGGTCAAGGCTTTACCAAATTAGGGGCCCGACAACGGTGCGGCCTTGATACGATGGCCGAAGACCTCAAGGCGCTGATCGATCAGGAAGGCTGGACGCCCCAAGCCATTGTCGGACATTCCGCCGGTGCCGCCGTCGCCTTTCGCCTTGCCGAATTGGGCGTGTCCCCGCGGGGACAGATCATCGGGATCAACGCAGCCTTGTCGAATTTCGAGGGCGTCGCAGGTTTTCTGTTTCCGATGGTTGCCAAGCTGCTATCGCTCAACCCTTTTACCGCCCGCATATTTACCGCCACCAGCGGCAACCGCGCATCGGTGAAACGACTGATCGAAGGAACAGGATCACATCTGTCCGAAGATGGTTTGGCGCAATATCAGACACTGATTTCGATGCCATCCCACGTCGATGCAACGCTTGCCATGATGGCACAATGGAAGCTCGATGGGCTGCTGTCGCGCTTGCCGCGTATCACACAAGACACACTGCTGATTGTTGGCGACCAGGACAAGGCTGTCCCCGCGGGGACAAGTGTGGAAGCGGCGGCAAAACTGCCGCACGCACGCGTTGAAGTTATGGAAGGGGTGGGCCACTTGGCCCATGAAGAACGCCCTGACCAAACCGTTGATTTGATCAGGGCGTTTCTGTCCGAAAAGCGCCCAGATTAATCTTCCAGCGCCTGCCAAAACGCAGCAACAGCCGCTTCCAGCTTGGCGCGTTCCAACGCCGAAAAATCCACTTCCGACTGCATGGAAAACGCGCCGTCCGATGCGGTGCATTTGATCTGTCCCCGCGGGGACACCATGCGCATCACGGTTTTGGCCGACTTGACCGGCGGTTTGGTCTTGGCCTCTTTCTGCGCCACAAAGGCGCGCAGCATCGCCAATTCATCGGCTGCCGATTGCCCCTTGGCGTTAAGCAATTTTTCCTTGAACGGCTCCACAAGGGCAGGGTGGGTTTGCAGCTTTTTCGCAACCTCCAACCCCAAGGCGCGCGGGATCACATCAATATGGACCAACGCGCCTTCCAACCTGCGCAGCATCTTCGCAAACGACTTGATATAGGCGCGTTTTTGACGGCCCGCGCTGGCAAACAGATCATCCACCGCGTCGTTAATATTTTGCAACGGGATGTCGGACGATCGCACATAGGCCCACGCAAGCGCTGCCATCTCGCCAAAGCTGATGCCTTTGCGCACAAGGTTCTCATCCACCATACGCCGATAAAGCGTGCGCAGCTTGTCCCCGCGGGGCACAAAGCTGGCGGGGATCATCTTGTAGGCGTCATCACCTGTGTCGTCATAAAGCTCGCCAAAGGCGGTCCAGCGACGATAGCCCTGAATCAACTCATACCCGCCTTCGATTTCGATCACCTGAATCGGGTTTGAGAGACCAATCTGGCGAATAGAGTCTTTCAACTCGTCAATTTCGGGATCACGCGTGGCTTTGCGGTCGCGGGTCAGCTTATCGGTATTGATCTGCATGATCGGGATCAGCTGTGTGATCCGACCTGCCTTTTTAAGCTCCACCAACTCATGGGCCAGCGCGTCGTTTTCAGCGCGGATCGCGGCCTCGGCTGCGGCGCGTTCGGACAGCGCATCGGCGTTTTCGGCGATGGCACTGGCCATGGGACCACGCCGTTCAGACGGTTCTGTCCCCGCGGGGACACCCTCGATTTCGGCGTCATCAAAGTTAATATCAAAGACACGGCGTTTCTTCATGGCGTTACTCCAATCCGTCCCAAGCGGCCAAAAGATTGCCGCGGAACTCTGCATAGGCTTGATCGAATGACGCCCGTGCACGGCGCCATGTTTCGCGGGTCATATCGCGGTAATCAATCTCGTAAATGGAAGAGAGGAACCGGCCTGATTGCTCAACGGCGCGGGTCATCTCGATGGGGTGTTCTGTGACTCTATCTTCAAAAACCTTAACGAAAGCTGACTGCATCGCACGGTGCAATTCATTGTTCGGCTCAAAGCGGGTCAGAAGGAAGCGCACATCGGCGAAGGCCTTGGGCAAAGACATTGTCCCCGCGGGGACACCTTGCTTGAAGCGCGCCAGATCTTCCAGCGCCTCGGACAGCTGACCGATGAAAGACGTTGTGGAATCGTATTCCCAATAGCCCGGACCTGACGGGATATAGAGCACATCAGCGGCAAAGACCGCGTTCATGGATTGGTAGCCAATGGCCGGCGGGCAATCGAAAATGATCATGTCATAGGCATCGGCGGGCAGCTGATCGAGGTAGCGCGACACAGCCGCAAAGAACGACCATTCGGGATTGAGGTGGCGATATTGTGCGCTGGCAAATTCGACAAAGGCCGCATTGGCGCAAGACGGCAGGATGTCGATGGTGGGCCAGCTGGTCGGCTTGATGAAATCGGTCACACGTAGGTCCGCAAGACCCATATCAGTGATCGCAGAGGGCAGGCGGCGTTGGGGCAGGGTGGTGCCGCTTTCGGCACCTTGCGCCGTTGTCGCATTCATCGCTTCGGTCTGCTGGATAAGATCGCGGGCCATCACGCCCCAAACGGTGAATTCTTCGTCCACATCCGACAGCCCCATAGAATGGGACAGCGTGGCTTGGGGATCAAAGTCGACACACAGAACGCGGTAGCCATCAAGTGCCGCGGCATGGGCGAAATGCAGCGCCACTGTGGATTTGCCAGCGCCCCCTTTGAAATTCGCAATCGCTGCGCGAATGGCCCGTTTCCCCGCAGGGCGCGGCGGCATAAGCGATTGGCGGTTCACCTTCAGTCGGCGACGGATCTGGTTGATTTCCTCCAGCGAATACCAACGCTGGCGACCGTCTTCTTCGACCTGGCCTTGGGGCAGCGAAGGGTCCGCCGCCAGACGCCCGCGCAATGTAGATTGATTAACCTTGAAGATCAGCTCTCCGACCTCCCAACTGGAAAAGCGGCGCAGGGTCTTTTCCATCTCGGGGGAATAGGTCTGTTTGCGGATGGCGCCTTGCATGCGCAGGGACTGCGCTTGCATCTTGGCCAGATCGGTATGTGTGAACATGTTGGTCCTGCTCTTGGTGTCCCCGCGGGGACGCTTATTCTACTCACTTTCCGATTTACGCCGAATTTGCCAAAAAAGCAAAACCGAATAAGCTGAAAACACGCAAAACCGTGAAATGCCAAAAAAACAGGCCTGATTGGGCATATGTGATTCCTTTGCGGCCGCTGTCCCCGCGGGGACACGCCCAAAAGAAGGGGGACACCCAGACGGCGACCGCTACATATTGGGGGACAAAAGAGCACTAATGGGGGTCATCCTGACTGTCCCCCTATACCAATTCATACCAGATTTCTTTTTATTTTGAGACAATTCAGCCGCCCTTTTGAAACGGTCCTTGACAGAATCGGCGTTCAGGACGCAAATCAACGCAGGGTTTGCGAATAGCGTTGAGTTGGCGGCCCATAAAAATACCAGTCCGATACAAAAGAGACTGGGTTGAGGCATCGCCTGTCATCTATCGCAGGCAGAAATATCGAGGGCAATTATGGTTTCGTTGAAACCCGTGGGGCGCAGTGCGTCCGTCATCAAATATGATCTTCTGACAGCGATGGGCGCCTACGCACTGGCGCGTGACAAACATGAGCAACGACTGATCTTGCGGTTTATGACGCTTGTTGTGGCGCGGTATAATTGGGGCCGTGACGAGCTGTGTGTCGGGCAGGTTGAGATCGCCCGCATGTGGGACGTGGACACCCGCACCGTCAAGCGAGAGATGGCCAAGCTGCGTGCGATGGGCTGGCTTGTTGTGCGCCGTCAGGGTGCACGTGGGCGGGTGACGGAATACGGTCTTGATCTGGACCGGATCAAAGAGACCACGCGTGACAGGTGGGAGGCCGTTGGCCCCGACTATGCGCTGCGAATGGAAGGTGTGGAGGTCCCCGATAAGGTCGTGCCGCTTCAGGTGAAAGGCAGCTTGCCGCCCCCTGATCTGAGCGCCGGGACAGAATGGGCTTTGGCCCAGGGTGTTCTGCACGCAGAGGACGCGGCCAGCTATGGGTCGTGGCTGCGCGCGCTTGAGCGGGTTGAGCGGGCAGGGGGGCGTTTGACCCTGCGTGCGCCAACGCGCTTTCATGCAGCTTATGTACAGACGCATCTGTGGCCCCGTGTGGTTGCGGCCTGCCAATCTGTTGACGACACCGTATCGGATGTTGTGTTGGTTGTGTGATGACACCAAGAAAAAAGGCCGCGCCCTGACGGGTGCGGCCTTTTCTTTTCCATGAGAAAAGAAAGCGATTAGTTTGTGGTCGCTTCTTCTTCCATCGCCTCTGGCTGTGCACCGATCGAGGCAAGGTAGGCGTAAAGGTTCACCGCGTCTTCTTCTTTGCGGACCTTGTAAGACATCTTACCGCGTGCGCCTGAATCGTCGAGGAATTCACGCAGGTATCCTGTTGGATCCTGAACATAGGCCACAAATGCGGCTTCGTCCCATACAAGGCCGGCTTCGCCAGCTTCCACCATGGACGACGAATAGCGGAACCCATCAACAACGCCAGCTTGACCGCCGACCATTGTGTAAAGGTTTGGACCTGTTTTGGCTTTGCGGCCAGCCAGTGTTTCACCGTCAGCGTTCACGACAACGTGGCAAGCGATACACTGTTTGAAGGCTTTTTCACCTTCGGCAACATCACCAGATGCGTGGCCTTCTGCGAATGCAGGAGCTGTTGTCAGGCCCAACGTGGCCAAAGCAATTAGAGTGCGTTTCATAACTTTTCTCCAGTCTATTAAGCGCGTTGACGTATAGATAACGGTTCTCAACGGTTCGTAAAGGACAGAAGTTCCCTTTGTTATTCAATATCACGCGACCGCATGGGCGATTGCGCATTGCTGCCATAGGGTTTTGAGCGCACTCACCAGATGATCGATGTCTGTATCGGTGTGACATGGGCCTGGCGTAAAGCGCAGACGTTCGGTGCCTTTGGGCACCGTGGGGTAGTTGATGGGTTGGACGTAAATTCCGAATTGTTCCATCAGCATATCCGCAATCTGGCGTGTTTTGACGGGGTCTTTGATCATCACGGGGATGATGTGGCTGTCATTCATCAGATGCGGGATGCCTGCGGCGTCCAGCTTTTGGCGCAGGCGGGCGACTTGGGCTTGTTGCCCTTCGCGCTCAACCGAGGATCCTTTGAGATGGGCGATGCTGGTTTGTGCGGCGGCTGCCACAGCGGGGGGCAGGGCGGTGGTAAAGATAAACCCACTGGCAAAGGAGCGGATGAAATCACATAGCGCCTCGGAGCCAGTGATATAACCGCCCACGACGCCGTAGGCTTTGCCAAGTGTGCCTTCGATCAAGGTGATGCGATCGGCCAGCCCTTCGCGCTCGGAAATGCCGCCACCGCGCGGGCCATACATGCCAACGGCGTGGACCTCATCAAGATAGGTCATGGCGCCGTGCTTTTCGGCCACTTCGATAATCTCGCGCATGGGGCAGATGTCGCCGTCCATGGAGTAGACGGATTCAAATGCCACGATTTTTGTGGTATTGGCGGGCAGGGCGGCCAGCTTGGCATCAAGGTCAGCAACGTCATTGTGTTTCCAGATCACTTTCTGGGCCTTGGAGTGGCGGATGCCTTCGATCATGGAAGCATGGTTGCCTTCGTCCGACAGGATCACCGCATTGGGAAGGCGCGCGCCAAGCGTGGACAGCGCCGCCCAGTTGCTGACATAGCCAGAGGTAAAGAGCAGCGCACTTTCCTTGCCGTGCAGATCCGCCAGCTCGTTTTCGAGGGCGAGGTGGTGAATGGCGTTGCCAGAGATGTTGCGCGTGCCGCCCGCGCCTGTGCCGCAGGTTTCAGCGGTGCGCGTCATGGCGGCGATCACATCGGGGTGGTGGCCCATGCCAAGGTAATCGTTGGAGCACCAGATGGTGACATCGCGTGCCGAGTTCTGGCCATGTTCGGCCTGCCCGTACTCCTTGGCGCGGGGAAAACTGCCGGTCTGGCGTTCTAGCTGTGCAAAGACGCGGTAGTTCCCGTCCTCTTTCAGCTGGTCAATCTGGGCGTTGAAAAGTGCGTCAAACGTCATGTTGCAGTCCCTTAGTCGTCGTTGTCTTGTCGGGCGAAGATGGCAGCATCCATCGCCAGAGTTTTTCGTCAGGCAGCGGCAGAACCATCAGCCAGTGTTCGAGCAGCGCCAGAGCGGTGATCGCGGTGAGCAGGGCAAAGCCTGCGGTCTGGCTTGGTGTTGAAACGGCATAAAGCCGTTCAAGCCAGCAGGCCACGGCGAAGGTCAGCGCCGTCACAGAGAATGGGAAAAGCCAGTTCAACCGCGCGTGGCGGAAGTGGCTTGGTAAATGGGCCAGTGGATTGGGCAGAAATTCCGTGTTGATCTTGGGCACACCCAAAAACAGGTTCAGCTTGGCTGAAATACGCGCGAAATAGAGCACGATATAGGACCACAGCCCAAATTGGTTTTCCGCCCCTTGGGCTGTGAAGATCAAGATGAACAATACGGCCGTCAGCAGCATTTCGTGATAGGCCACAGTGCCCCATGCGCGGATAAAGCGCTCCCATTCGGCAACGCCTTTTTCGGGCAGGACATGGGTGTTTGGCCCTGTGATTGTGCCTGTCAGAAAGGCCAGTTCAATCCAGCCCCAAATGGCCAGCGCAGACAGAAACCCGATGTAGGGACCCGCGACAGAGGCATCGGAGAGCGAGGTATAAAACCCCGCCGCACCGAGGACCAAGAAGGGTAGCCCCCAAAGAACAGCGCACCTATGGGCCTGACCACCTGCGCGGTCAGCCCGTTTCACGACCATCAGAATGGCGCCTGTGGAAAACCACCACAGGAACAAGGCCGCTAGGGTTGCTATCCAGGGATTATGAAGCATCAGTAGGCTGGTGCCATCATCGGGCTGTCGGGCACGTCATTGTGCACAACAGGGATGGTGTAAAGGCTGAAGAACGCAGCCCCTGCACGCGCGGTGCCGGCCCATGTTTTCAACTTGCCCATGATCCCGCCTTGGCGCTTGCCTTCGGCGATGACCACATTGGCGTCCTGCAAACGATCAAGACCTTTGCGGAACCGCGGGTGATCAATATCCAGCGTGAAAGGATAGACCTGTTTGGAGATTTCGGATGTCTTGCGGAACACCTCCATCCCATACCATGTCACATCGACGCCAAGCGCCTCGTGGAACACAGGGCGCTGATGATCGCGCACCCACATCGTGCCGTAAACGGCAGTCAGGAAGAACTTGATCCACAGCTTGTTTTGCCAGCTTTGGGTCAGGTTAGGGTCTGTTTTCATCAAAAGGGCAAAGGCCTCGCCATGCGAGAACTCGTCATTGCACCATTCTTCGAACCATTTGAAAATCGGGTGGAAGCGGTATTCCGGATTGGCATCCAGATGGCGGAAGATGGTGATATACCGCGCGTAGCCGATTTTCTCGGAGAGATAGGTCGCGTAGTAGATGAACTTGGGGCGGAAATACGTGTATTTCTTTTGTTGGGTCAGGAACCCAAGGTTCACCGAGATCCCCGCTTCGCGCAGCGCATCATTGATGAACCCTGCGTGGCGCGCCTCATCGCGGGCCATAAGCTGGAACAGTTGCGTGATGTCCTTGTTTGAGCCACGACGCTTCATTTCCTTGTAAAGCACGCAGCCCGAAAACTCGGCGGTGCAGCTCGAAATCAGGAAGTCGATAAATTCCTTTTTCAAGGCAGGCTCCATCCCGTCCCAATCAACGGTGTCCCAGTCTTCGTTTTTCTTGAAGTGGCCCTTGTTGGGGTCGGCGACCATGCCGGCGATCAGCTTGTCCCAATCTTCGCGCACGGTTTCGACGTTGATCGCGTCAAGCTCTTCGAAATCGGTGGTATAAAAGCGCGGCGTCAGCAGCGTGTCCTGCATGGCCACATCTGTGGCTTTTTCGGATGTCATTTCCTCGTTGGTGCCGTGCAAAGCTGTGCCTGAGGCGTGACCATTGAGGGCTTCTGGGGTCTGGACGTTCATAGCGTGACCTCCTCTGAAAATGAAAATTCACAAAGTTCCATGAACTCAAGATCGCCTGTCAGGCGTGTCCATGCGCGTTCAAGCCCGCTGGCGCGGGTGATGATTGCGGTGCGGTCTTCGCGCACGATCTCGCCGTAGGGCGCCATGATTTCGGCGCCTTCGACCAGCACGCTGTCGCCTGCATAGATCTTGGCCCCGTTATTGAATTTGACGTGGGCGGAAAGCTCCTCAAAGCGGTGACTGATTGTCACCGTGCAAGGGGCGCTTTCGCGCGTTCGTGTAAGTAGTCCCATGTTACTGGCTCCCGGATTTGGCAAGCAGCTTGGCGAAGGCTGCGTGGTTGGTTGCCCCGAACCCCATGAGGTCGGCGCGCCAGCCTGTCTGGTCATCCACGACCATCAGGCGGTTGTTTTCGAATTGCATCAGGCGCACAGGGTGCGTCATGTCGATGCCTTGTTTCATCCGCTCGCGTTCCACAACACGGGCGACACCGCTGACAAAACCGCCTTCTTCGGCGCTCAGTTCAGCAATGATTGTTCCATCGGGCCGGCCAACGATGACCGCGCCTGACATTTCGCCTTTCAGCGTGATCAACTGCTCGGCCTTGACAGGGCTCGCAGGGGGTTGGGCGGACGGATCAATGCCCGCGATCCGCGCAAAGGCAACGATGGCCAGAACAGCAAGGGCCATGCCAAACATGGCCATCACCAGCTTGCGGGGGATCATCTCTTTGTCGCGCTGGACCAGCTTTTCTTCTTCGCTCAGGAAGTTCGAATTAATCGCCATGATACGTTACTCCGCTGCGACAGCGTCGGGTGACGCGGCACGTTGAATTTGCGGGGCTTGTGAAACCCGCGTCTCCGCTGCGGCAGCCAATATCTGAGCGACATTGGCGGCGTCAGGGATGCAGCGGAGCGCAGGTTCCGTGCGGGCCATGCGCCAAGGGCGAACATGGGGCCAACACATTACGTAGCTGAGTTTGGTCGATCCGGTGGTCTGCAATGCGATGGTGCCTGTGCCTGATTTGCGCAGGTCCAGATTTGCATTGCCGATCCACTGATACGGCAGGTTCAGCGTCATGGTCAGGGCCGCCCCGATGCGCATGGCAACGCGGCGGTTGGTGATTGTGTAAACCGTGGCGCGGGCTTGCACGTAGGCAATCAGCACCAGCAAAGCGATCGCAATCGCGCCCAAGACCAGAAACGGGACACTGGTCTGGATGGCACGCGAAAGGGGCATCAGATCCATGACCGCGACGAACCGCCAAAGTGCAAGAAACACAAAGTAGGCAGCGACCCATTTAAGCGAAAGGCTTTCCTTGGCCAGGGCCCACCAGTTGGGGCGCCCTTGCCAGAGAATTTCTTCGCCCTCGGGGGGCAGTTCAGGCAGACCCTTGATGGGTTCTACCGCAAAGTCGTCGTGATCATGGGGCATGGCTAGAGCCCTTTCCGTTTATGCGTCGTTAAGGGTTTACAGTTGTGGCTCTAGGCGGCTTTCGTCAGCGTAAAGAACGCCGCCGCCGTAGTAGGCCATGATCTTTTCTTCTTCCAAAAGCGTGATCTGTGTGTCCGTCTTGGTTGTCGGAACATTGGCCACGTGTTTGGAATAGATCGATTTGATTTTGAGGTGGTTCGAGTTGATCCGCGCCATTTCACGCGCGACCAGCTTTTTGCCGCCGCCGAACTCTGCGTCCACTTCGTACTCGAAGAAACGGACCAGTTGTTCGGGTTCGTCCAGCCACATATCTGTGACCTTACCGACAACCACGCCATCACCCATCATAACGGGCAAACCGCGCGGGTCGCGACCTGCGGCAACGCGGAACCCACCAAGATTTGCCATTGGCTGGATCTTGGGGTGGCCTTTGCCGTCAAGTTCTGGGTGATCGGCACGTGCCGCCCAGGATGCAGGACCAACGCCATCGACCATTGGGTCACCCGTTGGCACGAAAGGCGAGCCGTTTGACGGGCTTGTGGCTTCCAGCGCAAGATCGGTGCGCGCTTGGCGATCAGGGCCAGGCACTGTCACGTCACCGCGGCCGTGGGGCAGCTTGAAGGTTTTGGGCGAAGGCACGGGGAAGGGGCCTTGGTTCGGTGCGACATTGCCGTCGTCCGTTTCCAGCGGATAGCCTTCGCGCATGTTTTCTGTCTGAAGATAGTAGATGAGGATGGCGAAAAAGCCCCAGAAAAGCCAGATGCTCAAGCTCGCCAAATCGAAGTTACCAAAGAATGCGTCAACCATATCAGGTCTCCTTTATTAAGTCAGGTCGGGAAGTCAGCCAGACCAAGCTGACGACCTTCCCTGTTGGTCTGTGTCCCGCGTCGCACAAGGGGCCCCAAGGCGATGAGCGTGACAAAAATGAGGGCGATCTCGGTGTGGTAAACGACCGAGTAACCCGTTGACGGCGTGGCGAGCGCCTCTCCTAAGTTCCCGTTGAGTGCGGCTGTGTTGACCACATCGCGGACAGTGCCCCCGATAGCGATCGACAGGCCTGCGGCGGTCGCTTGCGCGGCGCCCCAAGCCCCAAGTGCAAGGCCGCGGCCTGCATTTGGTAAGGTCATGGCAGCGGTCAGCGTAGCGACGGAAAACAATCCGCCCCCAAGCCCAATTGCTGCGCTTCCTATATAAAAAAGTGCGTTTGACCCCATTGGGGCCGAAAAGATGACAGCGCAGAAGGCCGCAAGCCCCACCAGCAGGCCACGTGCCGCCATCCAATGGGTGTTGATCCCGCGCGCCAGCCATTTGGCGGCCAAGGCAAAGCCCACAAGTGCGCCGATGGCCCATGTTGCGGTCAACAGCGTGGTGGCCGAGACCGACAGGCCCATGACTTCGCCGCCATATGGTTCCAGCAGCACGTCTTGCATGTTGAAGGCCATGGTTCCCAGAAAGACGACAACGATCAGGCGGCCGGCTTGACCACCTGCGGTGAAATCGGCCCAAGCATCGCGGAACATCGGGCGCGGTGCCGCGCGTTCTTGGTGTGTTTTGGGGATCAGGATTTCCTGTTTCCACAGCGCCACAAGGTTCAATGCCAGCGTGACAACCGCGCAGGATTGCACCACGCGCACCAGCCATAGCGGTGTGAAATCGCGCAACAAAAAGCCCACGATCACTGCGCTGACAAGCATGCCCAAAAGGAACATCACATAGAGCAGAGCAACCACGCGTGGCCGGGTTTCTTCGGTGGCGCGATCGGCGGCAAGGGCCAGCCCCGCGGTTTGTGTCATATGCATGCCAACGCCTGTCATCAGGAAGGCAATGCCCGCCAGCACTTCGCCCGCCCAAGACGGGCCGATGATCTGGTAGGTGCCAAGGCCCAGAAGGGCAAAAGGCATCACGGCCAAGCCGCCGAACTGCCACAGCGAGCCGAACCACAGATAGGGGATACGTTTCCAGCCAAGCGCGCTTTGGTGTGTGTCAGAGCGGAAGCCCAGAAGGGCGCGGAACGGTGCAGACAGAACAGGCAGCGCAATCATGATCGCGACGATCATAGCAGGCACGCTCAGCTCTACGATCATCACACGGTTCAAGGTGCCAAGCAGAAGGACCGACGCCATGCCAACGCTGACCTGAAAGAGCGACAGGCGCAAAAGCTGGCGCAGCGGCAGGCCTTCGCTGGCTGCATCGGCAAAGGGCAGCCACGACATTGGCAGTTGCCCGATGGCGCGTTGTTTTGGCTGGTCGGTCATTGCACGGCCTCCAGACATTCAGAGATGTAAAAGCCGCTTGAGACGCGTTTGACGCTGCGCAAATCCCCGTCGATGTGACCCGCCAGCCGCTTGGGCGCATGGGGGATCATCACGGGGCTGCGATCGCTGCGCGGAAAGAGTTTACCAGCTGTAAAGAAGGTCATTAAAAACGGTGTACGCGGGGCAACGGTAAAGACAATTTTGCCGCTTGTTCGCTGAAACAGGGTTGAAACGGCGCTGCCGATATCGGGCGCGGTGTAGTAAATCAGGCTGTCCATGGCGACCACATGGTCAAATTCGCCCAAGTCTGGGGACAACATATCACCGCTGCCAAATGTTACTTGGTGGTGTAGATTATCAGGCAAGCGTTTGCGCGCGATATCTACCAGCGAAGGCGAGATATCGACAGCGACCACTTCAGCCCCGCGCAGCGCCAGCTCATGCGTCATTTGCCCCGCCCCACACCCCGCATCCAAGATGCGTTTGCCGCGCACATCGCCAAGCGTGTCCAGCATGGTGGCGCGCATCTCGTCACGGCCCTTGCGCACGGTTTCGCGCACCTTTGACACGGGCGCGTCAGAGGTCAGACGCTCCCATGTCTGGGTCGCGGTCTTGTCGAAATAGGTTTCGACGCGCGTGAGGGTTTGGTCGTAGGCGGGCATGGGTCTAGTCAAATCCAAGCAGTTCAAAGATTTCGCGGTCAGGCAGGGGGGCAGGCGCCAAAGGTTCGGTCCCGTTCCACAGCGTTTCGGCAAGGCGGATGTATTCTTTGCGCACCTGCACGATTTCTTCGTCGTCAGGCATTTCAAAGAGGGTCTTTTTCTTGAGACGCGAGCGGCGGATGGCATCCAGATCGGGCATATGCGCGATGCGGTTGAAACCGACGGTTTTGCAGTAGCGATCCACCTCATCGGTTTCGCGGCTTCGGTTTGCCACACAGCCTGCCAAACGCACTTTGTAGTTGGCAGATTTGGCTTGGACCGCGGCGATAATGCGGTTCATCGCGTAGATACTGTCAAAGTCGTTGGCTGTGACGATCAGCGCGCGGTCGGCGTGTTGAAGCGGGGCGGCAAAACCACCGCACACCACATCGCCCAAGACGTCAAAGATCACCACATCAGTGTCTTCCAGCATATGGTGCTGTTTGAGCAGTTTGACCGTCTGGCCAACCACGTAACCGCCGCATCCGGTGCCCGCAGGCGGGCCGCCGGCCTCAACACATTTTACACCGTTAAAGCCGTCAAAAACGAAATCTTCGGGGCGCAATTCTTCCGAGTGGAAATCCACATCCTTGAGGATGTCGATCACGGTCGGGACCAGCGATCCCGTCAGGGTGAATGTGCTGTCGTGCTTGGGGTCGCAGCCGATTTGCAGCACGCGTTTGCCAAGCATGGAAAAGGCCGCCGACAGGTTCGACGAGGTGGTCGATTTGCCGATGCCACCTTTGCCATAGACCGAAAAGACCTTGGCCCCTTCGATCTTGGCACTTTCGTCCTGATGGACCTGCACCGAGCCTTCGCCGTCTTGGCCTTTGAGGATCGGGGGTGTTCTGTCTAATGCCATTTGAATTCTCCACAATGCGGACCTATTCGGCCGCAATTCCTTCCATTTGATCCTCGAGCGCATCGGCGGCGTCTTGCAGCGCCTCAAGCGTCTGAGCGTCGGGGGTCCAGTAGTTTCTATCACTTGCTTCCAGCAGACGGTTCGCCATGCGCACCGATGCTTGGGGGTTCAGATCAGCGAGGCGCTGACGCATCGCTTCGTCCAGCACAAAGGTCTCGGACAGGCGTTGATAGACCCATTCGTCAACCTGGCCTGTCGTGGCCGACCAGCCCATCGTGTTGGTCACTTGCGCTTCGATCTGGCGCACGCCTTCGTGGCCGTGTTGCAGCATGCTTTCGAACCACTTGGGGTTCAGGCTGCGGCTGCGTGTTTCCAGCGCGACTTGGTCTTGCAAGGTGCGCACCTGTGCGTTGCCCATCGTCTGATCGCCAATGAATACGGCAGGTTCCTGCCCGCCCTTGGCGCGTTTTACGGCGCGGGCAATGCCACCAAGCGTGTCGAAATAGTGATCAACCGTCGTGACGCCCAGTTCGACGCTTTCAAGGTTTTGATAAGCGACGTCCACGTCCTTCAGCTGCGCTTGCAACAAAGCGGCATGGGCGCTGGCTTTTCCATCGGTGCCGTATGCGAAAGATTTGCGCGCCTGATAGGCATCTGCCAGCTCGTCTTCGTTTTCAAAGCTGGAGCTGTCGACCAGTTGATTGACATTGCTACCATAGGCGCCTTCGGCATTTGAAAAGACGCGCAGTGCAGCGGTTTCAATATCTATGCCAAGTTGCTCGGCTACGGCCAACGCGTGGGCGCGGATAAAATTTTGCGCCGTGGGTTCATCGGCCAAGGCACATTTCTGCGCAGCTTCGGCCAGCATCTTGGTTTGCAACGGCAGCAAATCGCGGAAAATACCCGAAAGGGTCATCACAACGTCGATCCGCGGGCGGCCCAGTTTTTCAAGCGCGATCAGGTCGGCGCCACACAGACGCCCGTAACCGTCAAAGCGCGGCGCGCAGCCCATCAAGGCAAGGGCTTGGGCAATCGGCCCGCCATCGGATTTGATGTTGTCGCTGCCCCAAAGGACAAGCGCGACTGTGCGCGGGAGTGTGTCTTGGGCATCCAGCAGAACCTGGGCCTGTTTTGCGCCGTCGCGCAGCGCAAAGGCGGTGGGCATGCGGAACGGGTCAAACGCGTGAATGTTGCGGCCCGTGGGCAGCACTTCGGGGCTGCGGATCAGATCGCCACCCGGCACAGGCGCGATGTAATGGCCCGAAAGCGCACGCATCAGCGCTGGTAATTCGGTTTGTTCCTGCAACAGCGCGTCGACCTTTTCACGTGCTTCGGGCGACTGATCGGCCATTACGGCAAGCTGGTCGTGGCGGGCGGCGTCGCTCATCGGGCGGCCAACAACGTGCAGACCATCGGGGATCAGCGCGTCCTCGGTTTCCAGAAGTTTGAGCCACAGCGTTTCAGGGTTGCGACCGTTCATATCGACGACATTGGCTTGATCTTTGATCAGCTGTTCCAGATCAGCGCGGATCGGGTCATTGGGTTGCGTCGCACGGTAGCGCGTTAGCGTATCTTTCAGCTCGGACAGGCCTTTATACAGACCCGATCGCGCCAAGGGTGGTGTGAGGTGCGTGATCGTGACGGCATTGGCGCGGCGTTTGGCCAAGGTCGCCTCTGACGGGTTGTTAGAGGCGTAAAGATACACATTCGGCATCTCGCCAATCAGGCGATCCGGCCAGTCGCGAGCGCCAAGACCCGCCTGTTTGCCCGGCATGAATTCAAGCGCGCCATGCATGCCGAAGTGCAACAGAACATCGGCGCGGTAGGTGTTGCGCAGCCACATATAGAATTGGGTAAAGGCATGGGTCGGCGCAAAGCCCTTTTCAAAGAGCAATCGCATCGGGTCGCCCTCATACCCGAAGGTCGGCTGCACGCCGACAAAGACGTTGCCGAAATGCGCCCCAAGGATGAACACGCCGCGACCGTCGGACTGGATGCGGCCGGGGGCAGGGCCCCACACGCTTTCGATGGCTGAAAGCGGGGGCGTATTGGCCACGATATGATCGGCGCTGACGGTATCGGCGACATTGGCCTCTTGGCCGTATTGCGCCGCGTTGCCCTTGAGGACCGCTGCACGCAGCGCATCGACGTCGCTTGGGACATCAACGTCATATCCGTCCCGCTTCATCTGATGCAATGTGTTGAACAGGCTTTCAAAAACACTCAGATAAGCGGCCGTGCCCACAGCGCCTGCATTGGGCGGAAATCCGAAAAGCACCACGCCCACTTTCTTGGTAGCATTCTCTTTGCGGCGCAGCTCGGCCAAGCGCACCACTTTTTCAGCCAAGCTGTCGATGCGTTCGACACAGGGGGCCATGGATTTGGCATGCGCTGTCTGCGGGCATTGGTGTTGGCAACCGTGGCACCCATCTTCGCTGTGACGTCCTGCAAAAACAGTGGGGTTTGTTGCGCCGTCAATCTCGGGCAGTGCGATCAGCATTGTCGTTTCAACAGGCCCAAGGCCCTGTTCACTGCCAGCCCATTGCGCAAGGGTTTGAAACTCAAGCGGATGGGCGGCGATGTAGGGCACATTCAGCTCGCTCAGCACCTCAATGGCGGCAGAGCTATCGTTATAAGCAGGCCCGCCCACAAGGCTGAAACCGGTCAGGGACACCAGCGCATCAACCTGACCTTGCATGAATTGCTCAATCGCGGGACGCCCATCAAGACCGCCTGCAAACCCTGCAATCACGTTCAGGCCTTTGGCCTCGAGTGTATGAATAACATGGTCGTAATGGGCGCAGTCGCCTGACAGAATATAGCTGCGCAGCATGAGCACGCCGACGGTGGCGCGGCCCTTGAAATCGGGCAATTCTGCTGTGTTTGTCACGATTTTTGTGCCCGTCAGATCGGGGTGGTAGAGGCCGACCTCTGGATAATCAATCGGAGCGGCGGCTTCGATCTGGTTCCAACCGCGGTTCTTGGAATACCGCGACACCAAAAAACGAACCATCTGTTCGATATTCGCGTCCGAACCGCCAAGCCAATATTGCATGGACAGGAAATAGGCCCGCAGATCTTGGGCCTTGCCCGGAATGAATTTGAGGATTTTCGGCAAGCGGCGCAGAATTTTCATCTGCCCTTCACCGCTGCTGGTTTTCTTTGTCTTTGGCTTCAGCTTTTTCAAGATCGCCATCGCGCCAGAGGCAGGCTTGGACAGATCAACGTCGCCCATCTTGGTTAAATTAACGATTGAAGGATCGGCGATGACACCCACAAAAGCGTCGCAGGCCGCGCGCCGCGCCTGCATGTTGGGCAGGATCGCGTTGATCTGGTCTTCAAGGAAAATAAGGTTGCCGATGATGATATCAGCATGATCCACCGACTGGCGCGCATCGGCCAGGGCCGCAGGGTTTTCGCCCCATTCTGCGGCTGCGTGCACACTGACTTCCAGACCAGGGAAATCGGCTTGCAAAGATGGCATCGCACGCACGACCGACCCACCCGCGTGGCGGTCCAGCGTGATGATTGTCACGCGGTAAGGGATGATCGCGCTATCGCGCATAATGGGCCTTTGCTTCATAAAGCGTATCGACAGAAATTTCTGTAACGCCTTGATCTGCTGCGAATTTCTCGGTGTTGCGTTTGGCTTTGCCGCGCACAAAGAAAGGGATTTTCTTGAGCTCTTTTTCCGCGTCGACCAGCCACACCATCACGTCGCTGCCCTCGGGCGCGGGTGTTTCAACAACTGTTTCTTCGGGGCGATCCATTGGTTTGGGCGCGTGGCCGCCGTGGTGGCTTGGCCCTGCGGCGTCGTGGAATTCAAAGTCATCACGGAACATATGCAACAAGTGCTCTTCCAGCCCCATGACAAGCGGGTGAATCCACGTATCAAAAATGACGTTTGCGCCCTCAAACCCCATCTGGGGTGAATAGCGTGCGGGAAAGTCCTGCACATGCACGGGCGCCGAAATCACCGCGCAAGGAATGCCGAGGCGTTTACCAATATGGCGTTCCATCTGGGTGCCAAGGATCATCTCGGGTTGAAGCGCCTCAATGGTTTGCTCGACTTCCAGATAGTCATCAGTGATGAGCGCCTCGACGCCGATCTCTTTGCCCAAGGCGCGGATGTCGCGGGCGAATTCGCGGTTGTAACACCCGATGCCAGCCACTTCGAAGCCCATCTCTTCGCGTGCGATGCGCGTGGCCGTTTTCACATGGCTGCCATCGCCGAAGATAAAGACACGTTTGCCTGTCAGATAGGTGCTGTCGACCGAACGGGACCACCACGGCATGCGCAGGCGGCTTTCATCGATTTCAGGCTCTATTCCCGCCAGATCGCAGACTTCTTTGATAAAGTCACGGGTGGCATTTGTGCCAAGCGGAATGACTTTGGTATAGGGTTGGTTCAGGTTTTTCTCGCACCAGCGCGCGGCCGCTTCACCCGTTTCAGGATACAGCAACACGTTGAAATGGGCGGCCCCCATGCGGGTGATGTCAGACGGGGTCGCATCCAGTGGGGCTGCGACATTCACCTCAATTCCCAGATCATAAAGAAGGGCAGTGATTTCCTGAATGTCGTCGCGGTGACGAAAGCCCAAAGCCGTGCCGCCAAGGATGTTCACGCTGACGCGCTCTGACCGATCCATCGGTTTGGCAAGGGCGCGGACGATCTGGAAAAATGTCTCGTCGGCGCCAAAGTTTTCCTTGCGCGAATAAGAGGGCAATTCCAGCGGAATGACAGGGCAGGGCAGACCCATCGTTTCGGCCAGACCTGCGGGGTCGTCCTGAATAAGTTCGGCGGTGCACGAGGCGCCGACAATGATCGCTTCGGGTTTGAAACGGTCATAGGCCTCTTGGCAGGCGTCTTTGAACAGATGCGCTGTGTCACTGCCCAGATCACGTGCTTGGAACGTGGTGTAGGTGACAGGCGGGCGATGATTGCGCCGCTCGATCATGGTGAAAAGCAGATCGGCATAGGTGTCGCCTTGGGGGGCGTGCAATACGTAGTGCAGGCCTTTCATGCCAGTGGCAACGCGCATCGCGCCAACATGGGGCGGGCCTTCGTATGTCCAGACAGTCAATTTCATAGCGATAGCACCTCGCGGCGGCGCACGGGGCGGCTAAACAATCCGGCCAGGTCGCTGGCTTGTTCGTAAAAATGCACGGGCGTGAACACCAACTCGATCGCCCACTTTGTTGTCAGGCCTTCGGCCTCGAGCGGATTGGCAAGGCCAAGACCGCACACGGTGATATCAGGGCGGGCGGCGCGGCAGCGGTCCAGCTGCAGATCAACGTCCTGGCCTTCTGAAATCGTGGGGCCCTGTTCAATCAGATCAAGATCCGGACCGACCAGTCTGGTATGAAGATACGGCGTGCCGACTTCGACGGCCGTCATCCCGCATTCACGGGTGAGAAAACGCGCAAGCGGCACTTCCAACTGGCTGTCGGGGAAAAAGAAAACCGACTTGCCTTGCAGCTCGGCCGATTGGGCGGCGATGGCCTTCAAAGCACGGGCGCGCGGGGCGGCGGTGACGCGTTCAAACGTTGCTTCATCCACACCAAATTCCAGCGCAACCGCCCGCAGCCAAGCGGTCGTGCCAGCCTCGCCAAAGGGGAAGGGGGCAGGGATGTGACGTGCGCCGCGCCGTTCAAGCGCGGCATGCGTATCGCCCAAGAAGGGTTGAAGCAGTGCAAAAACGGTATTGCCGCCAATACCGACTTCGTCGGCCGCGCGTGCGGCGGGCAATGTGCGGATAGGGCCGATGCCCATCTGTGTCAGCAGATCAATCGCTTGATCCTCAACCACATCTGGCAAGGCCCCAACCAGCAGCAATTCACGTGCGTCGGTTTCGGGCAACACCGGCACCATAGAGGCAAGACAGGCGTCTTCACCTTGGGTGAATGTTGTCTCGATCCCCGAACCTGAATAATTCAGCACGCGGACGTGCGGGGCATGATCGACTGTCAAACGCTCGGCTGCGCGCGCCAGATCAAGTTTGATCACCTCCGAGGGGCATGACCCAACAAGGAACAATTGCTTGATGTCAGGACGACGTGACAGAAGTTTTGCAACTTCGCGGTCAAGTTCTGTGTGGGCATCAGCCAGACCAGCGAGGTCTTTTTCTTCGAGAATCGCAGTGCCGAAACGGGGTTCGGCAAAGATCATAACACCCGCGGCAGATTGCAATAAATGCGCGCAAGTGCGGCTGCCGACGACCAGAAAGAACGCGTCCTGCATTTTGCGGTGAAGCCAGATAATACCTGTCAGCCCGCAGAATACTTCGCGCTGTCCACGCTCTTTCAAAACGGGGGTTTCACGGCATCCTGTGGTGATGGGGGTATGATCGTTCATGCAAGAACCTCTTGGCTGGCGTTGCTTTGCAAGCGGGCCATGCGCAGCTTCCAGATGAACTGAGCTGCGTTGATGACGTAGATGGCATATGCGGCCAAAGCGACCCACATTTGGGCGGGTGCGGACAGCGCACCTGTCCACAATGCCCATAGATAAAAGGTGTGCAGCGCGATAACTGCAAAGCTCACCACGTCTTCCCAAAAGAAAGCCGGAGCAAACAGATACTGGCCGAAAACCACTTTTTCCCAGATCGCGCCGGTCACCATAATGGTGTATAAAACAACTGTTTTTGCGATGATCGAGAGGGTTGCAGCCAAATAGCCTTCGCCTGTCCCCAGGTACCGAAGCACCAACGCGACAGAGATCAAAAACACCACAAATTGAAAGGGTGCCAACAAACCCTGAACAAGGGTCCATTTGGTTTGATCGCGGCGGATGCGTTGATCTGGTGTATACAAACCGGTAGCCGGTTTTTTGTGCGATTTTGGCGCAGACATTGACCGACTCCCTGACAAGCGGTGTTGACAGAGGGTGCGCTTTTGAACCCAAAGTGTCAACTAAAACTTACACTTGGAAATTTACACCTTGGATATGTGTCGCGTCGCTGACTGGCAGCGCGAGCGTGCCACGTTTATTACCGTTGCACGCCAGCTTTATCCCGCGCGGATCCGTTGAAATTATAAAAGTGTCAATTACATTAGACATGTGGTAGGAATTTATAAGGGTCGCAAAGCTGCTTGAGCGAGTCGCGGTGGGAAACTGAGCAGATCGGTCGAAGGGATCGTATCTATGTCGGACAATAACGAAATGCGAAAATCACGGAGCGAGGATGTTGACTCCCTTGCCGAACGCGTGCTGCGCACGCTTGCCGTTACACGAAGTAGCAAGCCTGATGCACAAAGCGATGCGCGTGCAGATTTTGTGCTGAGCCTTTGTATGGCTGTCGGTGATTTTGATCCGAATGCCCGAAAGATGTGGGTGGCCGAAGCGATGCAGCTTGGGCTGTCGGCTACGGATATTTGTGAAACCTACATTCCCAGTGCCGCACGCGTTTTGGGTGAAAGATGGTGCACCGATCAGGTCAGTTTCGCAGATGTCACCATCGGAGTGGCACGGCTGCAGGGCATGTTGCGTGATCTGATGCCCGAAGCAGAGCTCCTTTCTGCTATGAAAGTGGGTAAGTCTCCAGTTGTTTTGATGGTTGTGCCAGAGGGCGAATATCACACTTTGGGTGCGATGGTTACGGCACGCAAATTGCGCCGCAACGGTGTTTCGGTAAAATTGATCATGGACCGCCCCGTCGCCGAGGTGGCCGCGCTTGTCGAACAGGTCGATTTTGATGCCGTGATGGTCTCGCTATCTTCGGGCGAACGTCTTGAAGTTATGCGACAATTCGTTTTACATATTCGAAAGGTTGCAGGCGACGCTTTGCCGATTTTGATCGGCGGCCCTGTGGCAAATGAGCAAGTAGATGTGAAGTCACTGACCGGAGCTGACCATGTTGAAAACGACCCGATCAAGGCGCTTCTTTCATGCGGTCTGACAATATCAGATCGCGCCGAGCCCGCGAATTCGAGCAGGGAATAGAGGATGCAGTGGATGACACACCGATCCAGAATGCGCCTGTTATGACCTCACGTGGACAGAAATATTGGACGGGTGGGTCCATCCCGCTCATCGGCCCCGATGTTCTGGGCGGGATCATTGCATCTGCATCCGACATTGGCGTCGTGATTTCTGAGCAGGGTGACGTTCTTTCCGTTTTGGTTAAGCCAGATCATAAGTCTTTCGGACATGTGGAGCATTGGGAAGGCCGCAACCTGCGGGATTTCTTGACCGTGGAAAGCGTGCCAAAGCTGGATGCAAAGCTGGCGGCGTTTGTCGAAAGTGAAGATGGCGCCACCGGATCCATTGAGCTGAACCACACCGACAAAAACCTCGAATTTCCGATTAGTTATTCCCTGCACCGTATTGGCCCTGACGGTGCGCTTTTGATGCTTGGTCGCGATTTGCGCCCAATTGCCGAAATGCAGCAGCAGCTTGTGAAAACGCAGATTGCGATTGAGCAGGATTATGAACTACAGCGCGATTTTGATACGCGCTACCGCGTTTTGATGGATGCGTCGCGCGAGGCGATGGTCTTTTTGAATGTGGCCTCGGGGCGGATTGTGGATCTGAACAAACCTGCTGCAGCCTTGCTTGGTGCGCCGCGCAAGGAATTGCTGGAAGCGGCTGTCGCACAGGTCTTTGATGGCCGCAGACGTGGCGAGTTTCTTGAGGCTTTGACCAATACAGCGATTGCCGAAGGGTCAAAAACAATCGAACTGATTGTGCGCAAAACCAAAGCGCGCTTGACCGTCAGCCCAAGCCTGTTCCGTGCAGCAGGCGAGCGTTTGTTGCTCTGCCGGATCGAGCATCCAGATGATCAGGAACGCGTCAGCGATCAATTGACCGAAGATTTGTCCGCGCTCTACCAGGAAGGCGTGGACGCTATTGTGTTCACAGACCTTAACGGGATGATCCGCGCGGCAAACGAAAGCTTTTTGAATTTGGCGGATGTCGGTCACGTAACCAATGTCAAAGGCCGCCCGTTGGCGGATTTCCTGTCGCGTGGGATGGTGGATCAAAAGGTTCTTTTGGAAAACGCCGCACGTGCAGGTCAGATGCGGATGTATGCGACCAAGCTGAATAGTGCCTTTGACAACCAGATGTCGGTCGAAATTTCTGTGACACATTTGCAAGATCGCTCGCATCCAAGTTTTGTTTTTGTCATCCGTGATGCCAGCCGTGTTGAGGCTGTTCGCAAGCCAAATGGCACGGTAAATGACGATTCAGTGCGCTCGGTGATGGAGCTTGTGGGCAATGCAACTCTAAAGGATATCGTGGCGGAAACCACTGATGTTGTTGAGAAATTATGCATCGAAACAGCTGTTGAGCTGACCCACAACAACCGCGTTGCAGCGGCTGAAATGTTGGGTCTGTCGCGTCAGTCACTTTATGTGAAATTGCGCAAATATGGTCTGCTCGCCAAGAACGCCGATAGCTGATTTCACTTGAAGACTCAGCGAGTGTAATGTTTAGTTGACACATGAGTGTCAGTGAAACTAGCCATTCCCGCTCCTTGCCCGAACCTCGAGCTATGCTCCGCCTGATCAAGCCGATCACGTGGTTCCCACCGATGTGGGCGTATCTTTGCGGCGCGGTATCTGCCGGGGTGTCCCCGCGGGGACAGTGGGACGTTGTCATCTTGGGCGTTTTGCTGGCAGGGCCTATCGTTTGTGGCATGTCGCAGGCAGCCAATGATTGGTGTGACCGTCATGTGGATGCCATAAATGAACCTGATCGCCCCATCCCATCTGGTCGAATTCCGGGCATGTGGGGGCTTTGGATCGCTTTGGCCATGTCGGTGCTTTCGCTCATTGTCGGCTATCAGCTTGGTCCTTGGGGGTTTGGCGCCACCATCGTCGGGGTCGCTGCGGCTTGGGCGTATTCTGCCGAACCTATCCGCCTCAAACGCTCGGGCTGGTGGGGGCCCGGTCTGGTTGGCCTGTCCTACGAAGGGTTGCCGTGGATCACAGGGGCTGCGGTGCTGGCGGCGGGTGCGCCGTCCTCTTACGTTTTGATCGTCGCGCTTTTATATGCTCTTGGCGCACATGGCATCATGACACTCAATGATTTCAAAGCCTTGGAAGGTGACCGCCAGATGGGCGTCAATTCGCTGCCCGTCACAATGGGCCCCGAGGCCGCGGCAAAGCTGGCGTGTATCGTTATGGCTGTGCCGCAAATGGTAGTGATTATCTTACTCGCACTTTGGGACCGCCCGCTTCACGCGCTTGGCGTCCTTGCGGTTCTGCTTTTGCAATTCTGGGCGATGCGCACCCTTTTGACCGATCCCAAGGGCCGCGCGCCTTGGTATAACGGCACAGGTGTCACGCTTTATGTCAGCGGCATGATGATCGCTGCTTTTGCCATTCGATCTTTGGGGGCGGGCCTATGACCCTTTCATGGTTTTCCATCTTCCGTTTGGGGCTGGTGCAAACTTGTCTCGGGGCGATTGTCGTTCTAACCACGTCTACTCTTAACCGTCTTATGGTGGTTGAGCTTGCTTTGCCTGCTGTTCTGCCCGGTCTCCTTGTGGCGCTGCACTACGGCATCCAGATCACGCGACCCAATTGGGGCTTTGTCAGTGACAAAGGCGGCAACCGCACGCGCTGGATCATCTTGGGTATGATTGCCCTTGCGATGGGGGGCTTCGGGGCGGCGTATGGTGTGGTTTTGATGGAAGGCTCTGCGCGTCTTGGGCTTATCGTGTCCATCATTGCCTACGCCTTGATTGGCGTGGGCGTTGGGGCCTCTGGGACATCGCTGTTGGCCTTGTTGGCAACGGCCACGGCACCGCGCAGGCGGGCCGCTGCCGCGACGATCACATGGTTGATGATGATCTTCGGAATTGCCGTCACCGCTGGCACGGTAGGTGCATTTTTAGACCCTTATACACCGCAACTGCTTCTGAAAATTGTTGGCACCGTCACAATCGGCGCTGTTCTTTTGACCTTGATCGCAACTTTCCGCGTTGAACGTGGACTAAGCCTCACGCCGCAAGCCGATGATATGGGCTTTGTCGAAGGGCTGCGCGAGGTCTGGGCAGAACGCAAAGCACGGGTTTTTACCATCTTCGTGTTTCTGTCGATGACCGCCTACTTCATGCAAGAGCTGATCCTTGAACCTTATGCCGGGCTGGTCTTTGGGTTCACGCCAGGTCAGTCCACCAGCTTATCTGGTGCACAAAACGGTGGTGTCTTTTTGGGTATGGTGATTGTGGGCATCGCTTGCACGGGTTTCAAACTGGGCGAGCTGCGCCACTGGGTGGTCGGCGGATGCCTCGGGTCTGCTGCAATGCTTACCATAATCACTGTTATTGGCCAAAACGCAGCCGCCCCATTGATGCCGGTTGTGGTGGGTTTGGGTCTGTTTAATGGCATGTTTGCCGTTGCGGCCATCGGATCAATGATGGCGCTGGCCAGCGATGGCCGATCAGCACGCGAAGGCACGCGCATGGGCTTATGGGGCGCCGCGCAAGCGATTGCCGCAGGGTTTGGCGGCCTGATCGGTGCAGCCAGTGTTGATATTTTGCGTCAGTCCTTGCCTGACCCAACCGCTTTTGGTGCCGTCTTTCTTGCGGAAGCCGCCCTGTTTATCGCCGCTGCCGTGATGGCCGCGCGCATCATGGAAAACCGCGTCGTCGCTGACGCTCACCTCGTTCCGGGAGAATAGACTATGTTTGATGTTGTTGTTGTTGGCGGTGGCCCGTCGGGTGCGACCGCGGCCGAAGATCTTGCCCGTTCGGGTGTGAAAGTTGCAATGCTGGATCGTGCGGGAAGGATCAAACCCTGCGGCGGTGCTGTGCCCCCGCGCCTGATCTCGGATTTTCATATCCCTGATGAACAGATTGTGGCCAAGATCAACACCGCCCGCATGATCAGCCCCACCAACCGCAAAGTCGATATTCCGATCGAGAACGGCTATGTCGGCATGGTCGATCGTGAGCATTTCGACGAATTCCTGCGGTGTCGTGCCGCCGATGCCGGTGCCGAACGCTTTACCGGCACCTTCCTGCGGATTGAACGCAGCGGCACCACCAAGATTATTTACCGTGACAAGGAAAGCCGCGAGGAACGCGCACTGGAAACCAAGCTGATCATCGGTGCGGATGGTGCGCGATCTGATGTGGCCCGCGCCGAGGTGCCGGGCGGCGATACCATCCCCTATGTCATCGCCTATCACGAGATTATCGAAGCCCCCGCCGCCAATGAGGTCTATGACCCTATGCGCTGCGATGTCATCTATGATGGTGTCATCAGCCCCGATTTTTACGGGTGGGTCTTTCCGCACGGCAAATCGGCCAGCGTGGGCATGGGCACAGGTATCGACGGAATTGACCTGAAGAAAGCCACCGCCGATCTGCGGGCGGCATCTGGTTTGACCGATTGCAAAACGATCCGAAAAGAAGGTGCCCCTATCCCTCTGAAACCGCTAGATAAATGGGACAACGGCAAGGATGTTGTTCTGGCGGGGGATGCTGCTGGTGTTGTGGCGCCGTCCTCGGGCGAAGGTATCTTTTACGCAATGGCAGGTGGCCGCGCTGCGGCAACAGCGGCGACTGCGGCGCTGGCATCAGGTCGCATCAGCGATCTGCAACTGGCCCGCAAACTCTTTATGAAAGAGCATAAGGCCGTGTTCAAAATACTCGGTGCGATGCAGGACGCCTATTACAAAAGCGACGAGCGCCGTGAACGGTTTGTCAGCCTGTGTCACGACGTTGATGTGCAGCGCCTGACGTTTGAGGCCTATATGAACAAAAAGCTGGTCAGCAAACGCCCCTTGGCGCACATCAAGATCGGCATTAAGAACATTGCCCATCTGGCAGGCATCGTTAGCCCGCTGCGCACATGAAGGATTTAGGCTTGGACAGCATGATCCCCGCTTGGGTCGACGGGGTGTTGACCCCTGTTGAGAAGTTGGAGGTGCATCAGCGCGGGCTGAAGCACAAAGCGATTTCTGTCTTTTTGATGAAAGGCACCAAGGTGCTGCTGCAGCAACGGGCGATGGTTAAATACCACACGCCTGGTCTGTGGGCGAACACCTGCTGCACCCACCCTGATTGGAACGAAGATAGCGCCGATTGCGCCGTCCGTCGTTTGCAAGAAGAGCTTGGGATTACGGATGCGTCCGTAAGTTTTGCCGACCAAGTCGAATACCGCGCCGATGTATTCCAAGGCTTGATCGAGCATGAAGTGGTTGATGTTTTTGTCGGACACGTCGATGACACCCTAAATATCGACCCTAATCCAGCCGAAGTGATGGATATTACTTGGGTCGAGATGGACGATCTTGCGGCTGATCTTGAGAGCAACACAGCGCGATACACGCCGTGGCTCAAGATCTATATGGATGAATTTCGCGACCGTATTTTCGCCAAATCGCTTTAATCACACTTTCCCGAATGATCTGACCTTGCCGGCCGCTTGCGCGGCTGTTGCGGCAATATCCACGGCTGTCAGGCCTGCGTCTGCATACATGGCCGCAGGGCTGGCCTGATCAATGAAGCGGTCAGGCAGGGTCATGGTGCGCACCGAAAGTCCGCGATCAAATGCGCCGATATTGGCAAGTTCGTGCAAAACCAGCGCCCCAAAGCCGCCTTGTGCGCCCTGCTCTACTGTAACCAGCGCCTTATGATGACGCGCCAGTTGATGAATCAGGCGCGTATCCAGCGGTTTGGCAAAGCGTGCGTCAGCGACCGTGCAAGTGATGCCCATGGTTTCCAACTGCTGTGCTGCTTCCAGACATTCGCCCAGATGCGCACCAAACGACAAAAGCGCCACATCGTCGCCTTCGCGCACAATACGCCCTTTGCCAATTTGCAGAATCTTTGCCTCCGGCATGTTCACCCCTGTGCCTTCGCCGCGTGGGTAGCGGAACGCAATGGGCCCATCGTCATAGGCGGCAGCCGTGGCAACCATATGCTTTAGCTCTGCCTCATCCGCGGCGGCCATCACCGTCATGTTCGGCAGGGTCGCCATGAAGCCAATGTCAAACGCACCTGCGTGTGTCGGGCCATCGGCGCCCACAAGACCAGCACGGTCAATCGCAAAGCGCACGGGCAGGTTTTGCAAGGCAACGTCATGGGCCACCTGATCGTAACCGCGCTGCAAAAAACTGGAATAGATCGCACAGAACGGCCGCAGCCCGGATGCGGCAAGACCTGCCGCAAATGTGACGCCATGTTGTTCAGCGATACCAACGTCAAACACCCGTTTCGGGAAGCGTTTTTGCATCAGATCAAGCCCCGTGCCACCGGGCATTGCCGCAGTAACAGAGACGATTTTAGGATCGGCTTCGGCAAGTTGTGTCAGCGTTTCGCCAAACACCTTGGTATAGCTTGGGGCATTGGGCGT
>NZ_JAKFZN010000011.1 GCF_021654165.1 Nereida sp. MMG025
TGCTGCCATGCCGCCTTGCACCCCGCGCGATCAAGCTGACCTATCGCCTCAAAGCGAGCGTCGCTGGAACCACTCCTCAATCGTTCCAAATTACCGATTTGCAAAATACCCTCCTGTCGCAAAAAGCGGGACGCCCCGCCCTACTGCGACAAGCCCGCTCTGCAGGCGGGCTCGGGTTTAGGTATCTCCAGTACGCTCAATGAGCCGCCCATAGTCCAGTCTGAAAGTGGGCTTGAACAGGCGTTAAAGGGGTGTCGAACAGAGGTTGAAGAGGAAGTTTAGACGAGTAATTTGGGCGGGAAGCAGACTTTCGCTGCAACCGTGAGTATCGCACTAGTTTCTGAATAAGCGGACGTTCAATACGTCAACGCGAGCGGTAAATGCTGCAACCGGTTGATTGCGTAAGGTAATGCTTAGGATGTTCAGCAATGACCGTAGTGTTCTCTGTCATTTGAGTTTCGAAGAGGATGGGTTGAATGACAGTCTGCGTGTGAAGCCTTTCCCGCGAACTTGATCAAAAATTTCAATACCAGGGTGTACTTTTGGCTGCCAAACCCTGCCAAATTCGATGGCACACGAAACAGGGACAGCGGGAAATATGGATAGTGTGACATCCATCCCGTGCGCGTTCTTGATCTCATCAAGCGTCGCTCGGACGATGGATCTGTATCGGCTTAGATCGCTTTTGTGGCGGATCACGCCATGAGCTTGTGGATCACTGGAAATATCCCAAATCGATACATCGTCACCAAGTACATCTGTAACGCGATCATCTGTTATGTGCGATGTCACCGAAAGCTTTAGCGCCACATTTTTCGAGCCCTCTCGACCTTTAGCGCGCGAGAAATTCACTTCGGGCCCGTCTTCAGGCCATTTCCATTGAGCAGGTTCACGATGGCGTTCGTACACATCAACATCCGAAATGTCGGAGACAAGACGACCAAGTTCCATCAGGAGCGGGATCGGGGCAAGGCCAAAAATCGAAAGATGGCGGATGTCACCGCTCTCAAATCTACCTCTCACATTCTGTGAGACGCCATGCCTTAGAGTTTCAGGTTGCACGTTCCAGTAAGATTCTTCGCTGTCCTGGAAGTGCATACCGCGCACCTTAATCTCAATTGATCTCCTTTCGGCAGGCGTCCGATCCGGCATGATCGCAAAAACGCAGTCGTCAAACGGTACAGCCGTTTCGTTGGGACCAATCGGAGCGGAGAACTGTAGAATATGGGAACGGCTGTCTGGACCCGAGGATAAAGCCAGATCGACCCACTCCTCATGCTCCCTTTTCCACTGCAGCAACAGCGCCTCTGGGAAATCCTGCCAGGTCCTTTTGCCATCGATTATGCGATGATGGACATCGCACATGAGCATTATGTTTGATGCATCATCCGATAACTGGTGCGACCGCGTGGGGTGCCCTCTCGGGCCTTTCGGCGAAGAAGCGACGACATGGGCCAGATAAGCAGCATTGATTTCCGCCTTTCCAGCAATCAGATCATGGTCGAGGGTTTTTTGGCAATTTTTGAATTGGCATCGACCAGCAGCGCGCGCCCAAACCAGCAGTTTTGTGACTTCTCTTAGTTGCTTCCCTCTGTTCGACATTAGCTCTGCCTCCCATTTTTTGTGTTCACATCCAACCCAAAAAGAACCGGTGCCTGGCGATCGTGGTCAATTATCAACTGTCCTTGTTCAGGTGGTAGACCACGTTGGAAAGTCGTGAGTGTGGCCTGGAGCACCGCCGCACCCAACAGGCGAACAATGAGCAATGTCGCAAACGAAGGCCCACTTTCCTCAACCATCTTCGTCATTGCGGCTAAGTCAATTTCACTGGGTGCTGGCGGGAAAGTCGGATGCGAATGCCATTCACCTAAATAGTCCACTCGTCCACTTCTGTCCGCATTCGCAGCTAAAATGCCATCAAGTTGAGCGCCATGTGTGGTAGGAAGACTAGCAAAGCGATTGTACGTTCCAACGGCTAGGTCAACTGTGAAACCGACCAGTTCGAACTTTCCGGGCGCAAGCTGTTCTGCAGCCAACCAACCGCCGATCTCTCGGAGACCACCTGTTTCCAGGCACTCTCGCATAGCACTCCATTGTGCGGGAGGAATTGTCAGACTAAGGGGCATAATTGACCCCCAGCTGGTCCAAGACCTTCTCTGAAGGGAGACCATTGTCGCCATCCTCCCCTTCGCCCCAACCAGCATTTGAGCTATAGACAACGGGATGCGTGTCGAACGGATGCTCAAAGATCCATCCTTTCCGAAGGCCGACGAAGTAAGCAGGCTCGGGATGGATCCTCATTTCTTGAGGCGAGAGCACATCCAGCGCATGGCGAACCAATCTACTTCCGATCGCTCCCACGTCGCCATCGGAGGCGACTAGTGGCTGTTCATGGCCCTCCACTTGAAGGCCATAATTGCGCTGTTGTCCTTCCGGCGGCGCTTCGCCTTTGGCATCACACCAAGCCTGTAGTTGAGAAGCGGCAACCAAAGGAGCCGGGTCCTCGTTCGGAACGCTGCGTGCAACCAGCCCGCCAATTCCGCCAGCGTAGACGCGTGCCCAAACCAGCGGCTTTCTCTTCTGCGTACAGATTGCTGCTGCCATACGAAATACGCCGCTATCAGCCGTTGTGTCGATAACGAGATCACAAGAACTGACGATCTCGCCAAGCTTGGCAATGTTTTGAACAGTTGACTGTGATGTTAGGCTCATACCAAGCGCGGAGACTCGGACATTTGGGTTTATGCGAAGCAGCCTGTGCTGGAGCGACATTGCTTTATGATGTCCGACATCCAGCTCGTCCAATTCATTTCGAACCAAGTTGTCGGTCCAAAGGACATCGTTGTCGAGCAGCATGAATTGCCCGACACCTTCGCGCGCCAGGCTTGCGGCAACCTTTGATCCGAGAGATCCAGCTCCAACGATACAAACACTGGATTTTCTGAACGTCTGTCCATGAACTCTCCGTTCCTTTGCTAAGGGAGGAGCGAACGTATGAAACAGGTCGATCTTCCGCTCATTATCCGTATACCAAACACGGAACAAAACCTCTTGTCTGCCGTTCGAAAGTACGACCAGCAAACTCTCATGTCTGTTGATCCATGCTCGCAACCAATGAGGCAAAAGAAAAAAGAGTTGCTCCTCGACGTCATGCGCAGTGAGATCGGGAATCTTCTGAATGCCTGGCAAGCGGTAAAGGACCCCTCGAACCCACTTGCCTCCAACCCCTGGGCCATCGGCTGGAACTCGCAATCCCTGATCATGCCCAACGGAGGCGACGCGTGCTACCTGCGTTTCCATTGTTCCCAACCTGTGCTCTAAAGTTAGGCGAAGTTCGGTTGCGCGCCCAGCCAACCGAACCCTTAGTAGGTCTGCGGTCTTTGGTGGGAGCATGAATCGTAATGGATATGCTGCAAGCACCGTCGGCAGATCGGTTGGATGAGCACTCACAACATCAGATATGGCGTCGTTGGCGGGCGTGGCGTCGATGAGCGCTTTGGCACTTCGAACCACATCTGTACTCTTACAATCCGGATGCCAATTGTCGGATCTGTATTGGAGGCAAAGCTCGCCACCCGCTCCATATTGGTGCTGCGAAAGCGTAATGGTGTCATCTGCCGGAACCACAAAAGGTGGCAAATCTGGAAAAAGTACCGGGAAGACCATGCGCAAAGGAATTCGCCTGCCCTTTGTCAACAATGTGAATGACCAACAGACTAGGCCGTTTCTATCTTGGCCAAAACTACCATCCTGGAGCCAATCTGAAAGCCTTTCTAGCTCCGAAAGCTCTTCACACTCTCGAACTAGCCGCTCTTCATTCTGGACGAAGCTCATCAACCAAAGCCCTTAGGCTCCGTTGGTCTGCGTTCTTCTTCTCCAAACACAAGGCCAGGGCCGGAGGCACCACCCGCGACAGCTGGTGCGGCTGTTGCCGCACGCGATCCAGCTGACGACGCGACTCTTGATTGGGTTGCTTCCGTCAATGGTTTCCCGAGGCTAAGCGCAAGCTCATTCAAGACGATACCTGCATCAGAGAACTTTTGCACCGCGCCGAAATCTTGCCGAGCTGCTTCTAGCCACTTGAAGAAAGCCGTCCGCCGCTCTGGATACATTTCCCAGCGATCAGCGAAGTTTTCAGAAGGGTCGGTCGGGTTCGGGATCCAAGATATGCTACCTCGCTGCTCTATAGCGAGATGCATGTCGCGAAGAATCTTCGCTATTGCATCTGACACTCTGTTTTCACCGGAGTACGCGTGGCTGGACAGCGTCGTTAAGATGATGCTTATAACCTTCAAATCCGGGTTCTTCTCAGCGAACCATTCGTCTCGATGCCGCTTGAGGATCATAATCGAGGACTGGAGAGGCGTCCGGACCCGAAAAACAGGCACATCCTCCACACTGGCGGTCACTTTGCCTTGCGCATCCAAGAACGCACGACGTCTTTCATTCAGTTGTTCGATTTGTCTCGATTTGAACCAGGAAGCAAAGCCACGTGGGTTACTTCGAGGCCAGTCGTCTGTGATGACGTTGTATGTGGCTGTCTCGTCGGAATCGGTGATGGCAATTTCCCCTTCAGCCAGGGCTTCGTCGGCCATGTATGAAGACAAAAGCAAACGCATTTTTGCTTCGTTCGGCACAGCGGGCAGCACGTCCATGTGAAACTGCGCTCCGTCGGCATAAACCAATGTGCAACACCTGCGGGACTCTCCCACCTCGCTACTAATACCGCGAGTTTTTCGATACGCTTTGAGCTCATCCTTCAGAAGCCTACGCAGATCAGCTTGCGTGATCGACATTTTGTTCAAGGAACGGAATGCAACGACGATGTCCAGATCATAGTCCTCGTTTGAAGAGGCGGGCTTAATTGGGGTCCCCAAGGCAAAGGAACCTTGAACATAGACGTCTGGATCGAACTCACGCACCTTGGACTCGTCGCGGTGTAGGAATTCACCAAGATCCTTGTAACGACTTTCGGCCTGATCAAAGCGATCTTGTGGTACTGCCAGCTCCTCTGCCAGTTTCTCAATCGCTGTGTTGTACCCGTACCCAATGTCCGACTGCCTATTCATCAATACTCCTTAATCTTTAGTTGTTCAACTTTATGTGATGATGCCGCGGCACATTTACAATCTCTCAAGGGACTAAATTTTCAGCTTACGACATAGCCGCAGCGAATGTCAGAAAATTGCCGAAGGCGAGATATGTGGCAGTCATGAAATCGAGCATCCGCAGCGAAAGGCAGCAATGCGGATTGCGATCGCAGCAATCGACTAGCACGCTAAAGGTCTCCCAAGGGCCGTTCTGCAAGCGCCGTTGATAACTTGCCTGCGAACTTGCTGCGCTCGATCAAATGAAAGTGAAGAGCCCATTTCGACAGATGCCGCGCGGTGCACAAATGGCCGCTATTCGACCTGCGATCGAAATTAATGAATGGCTGGGTCACAACCCTATTGGAAGCCTTGGAACGCGGCTTACTGCTTTTAAAACCCATAACGACCCGCACAGGTGCAAGTGATCGAAACGGACATAGACAAAAGCTCCTCGTAAATAATGCTGCCATGCATGTACCCTGTCTAAGCCCCAAAGTAGCACTTGACCAAATAGACAAAATGCTCCGAACTTAGTATTCGCTTTAAGGCACAATAGAACCGCCCCCACCAAACGCGCGGTACACCAATATCAATGCTCTTGCTTCGCTAGCTTGCGATACGACAGTTTCGTCTTCGGCTGTTAAAAGTGAACGTTCCGCATCAAGAACCGTCAGCAAAGGCTCCGACCCGCTTTCGAACTGAATACGTGCTAACTCGGTCGCGCGCCGAGATGCATCTACACTTTTCTGCAGCAAGAAAAGCCTTTCCTTTTCTCTAACGAAAGCAGCAAGAGCCGTATCAGCTTCACTTAGAGCGGTTATGATGGTTTGTTGGTAGCGCGCCAAATCGGCATCTGCCGCCGCCTTGGCTTGTGCAACGCGTTGATGAATCGCATTTCGGTCAAACAGCGCCAGCGACACAGAGGGTCCAAGACCAAAAAATGAAGCGCCAGAGGACGACAAATCAGATGGACGTCCCGAAGAGGCACCTACTCGACCCGAAAGCTGGATTGATGGAAACAAATCAGCCGTGTTAACACCGATCTCCGCAGTGGCTTCTCTAAGCGCACTTTCGGCTGCGCGAATGTCAGGCCTTTGCCGCAAAAGGTTTTGTGCAGAATTCACGGTGACGACTTGCGGCAACCGAGGCAAAGCCCCACGCGGCGCAAGCTCTTGGTCCAAAGTGCCTGGATTGCGTCCAATCAGTGTTGTCAAACGATTGAGAGCCGCCCGTTCCGCGGCGCGAAACGTGGGCAGTGTTGCTTGCGTGCTTAGTAAGGCGGCGCGTACACGAACCGTGTCTATTTCGGTGCCTCTACCTGCATCAACCAAAGCCGAGGTTATGCGCACTGTTTCACGCTGATTTTCCAAATTCCGCATCGCGACAGCGCGACGTTGTTGAGCTTCCCGCAGATCCACATAAGCAAGAGCGATATCCGCTGCGACCAAGCGCAATATGTCAGCGCGCAAGGCAACGGCAACCTGTTCATTCGCGCGCCGCGCCTCGAGTTGACGCGCCACACGCCCAAAAAGATCCAACTCCCAGGTCAGGGTTGCGGAAACATTTGTTGGGCCGGCCGTGCTATTGCGCGAACCCGCTCCGGTGGGTGTGGCAATGCGGCTTCGTTCCGTGCTGGCATCCAGTATGGCGGACGGCCCCTGCGCGGCTTTTGTTTCGCCTAAAAGTGCCCGCGCAGCCCGCAGGTTAGCATCTGCAATCCGTAGATCAGCGTTTGTTTCAAAGGCAAGGTTTACCAATTTGCCAAGATGGGGGTCGCGCACTTCCGACCACCATGAGGGAACAGACTGCTTTGCGGTTTTCACCGATGGTCCTTTCGCCGAAGGTAAAGTCGTTTGTGCATCTACGCCCGTGGACGGCGCAACGAAATTGGGCCCAACTTGTGAACAGGCAGCCACAGCGCACACTGTAAGCAATAAAAAAGGTTTCATTGGCATGGTTCAAACTCCAGTTGGTTGCGGTGCGCTTCGATTGAACCAGCCGCTGACGGTGCGACACGCAACATAAAAAACGGGAGTGAGCAGAAGGCCAAAGCCTGTAACACCAATCATCCCCGCAAAAACGGCAGTCCCAAGGGCCTGACGCGCTTCAAAACCTGCACCCGAGGCGATGACCAACGGGATAACGCCCAAGATGAAAGCCAACGAAGTCATCAAAATAGGGCGCAGGCGCAGCCGCGCTGCCTCTACGGCGGCTTCTATACGGTTCGTTCCCGTCATTTCGGCTTTGCGGGCAAATTCTACGATCAGGATTGCGTTCTTAGCGGCCAACGCGATGAGAACGATCAAGCCTATTTGCGTAAGGATACTGTTATCAAGTCCGCGGATGTTTACCCCTACCATCGCAGCCAACAGACACATCGGCACGATCAGGATCACCGCGAACGGCAGCACCCAACTTTCATAGAGCGCCGCGAGCACCAAGAAAACAAAGACTACAGCAAGCGCAAATACGATCCCACTTGTGTTGCCTGCGTTGCGTTCTTGAAACGATAAGCCCGTCCATTCGATTTCATAGCCCTCCGCAAGGACTTGATCGGCTAGTGCTTCGATTGCGTTGAGCGCGTCCGTGCTAGAAACACCTGGTGCCGCATCGCCTTGCACTTCGGCTGCGGTGAACAGATTGTATCGAGGCACGCGGTTCGGCCCCGTCGTGTAGTCAAATTCAGCCACGCTTCCCATAGGGACCATGGCACCCGTTTCTGAACGAACCCGGTAGTTTGCAATATCGCGCAAGTCATCACGCCACGCGGCATCGGCTTGGGCTGTCACTTGGAAATTTCGTCCGAGAAACGTGAAATCGTTGACATAAGCCGACCCAAGATAAATCTCGAGCATCTCATTCACTGCCGAGGGGCGGACATTCAAGATTTCAGCCTTTTCACGATCAATGTCAGCAAAGATGCGAGGCGTGCCAGCATTGAAAAGCGAAAACGCGCTGGCGATGGCAGGGTCTTGATTGAGAGCCCCAGCAAAGGCGCCGAGTTGTGCCTCCAGCGCAGGAATTCCGCGACCCTGACGGTCTTGTAAGTAAAGTGTCCATCCGCCTGAATTGCCGAGACCGTCTACGGGCGGGGGCTGTAACAGAAACACCATGGCTTCATCTACAGCGGCGACTTGTCCCTGAAGATCGTTGATGATCGAACCGATCGTGTGGCCTTGTGCAATGCGCTCTTCAAACGGTTCGAGCGATACAAAAATCGCGGCCCCATTTGTGGTCGCCGTAAAAGTTGCGCCGTCAAATCCTGCAAAACCTGTCGTCGCGCGGACACCGGGATGTTCGAGAGCGATTTCGGTGATCTCTTCCAATGCTGCTTGTGTTCTAGGCAAAGCCGAGCCAGGGGGGAGCTGCAAGGCGGCAATAAAATAACCTTTGTCCTGTGCAGGGATAAAGCCCGTTGGAGTGCGCATGAATACCACAACCGTCAGAGCAATCAGGCCCACATAAATCAAGAGGACAAGAGGGCTGATACGAATTAAGAGGCGGGTCAGTGCCGCATAGCCATTTGAGATGCGATCAAACACAGCATTGAACCCATTCGAAAAGGCCGAGGTCAGCCACCCGACCCCTTTTGGGTTTTGAACAGGTCTGCGCATAAGCACCCCCGACAAGGCAGGCGATAAAGTGAGCGAAACAAAAACAGAAATCGTAGTGGCAGACACAATGGTTAGAGCAAACTGGCTATAGAAAGCGCCGGTGACCCCTGTGACGAAAGCCGCAGGAACAAACACCGCGCCAAGGACCAAGCCGATAGCGACCAACGCGCTGCCAACCTCATCCATGGTACGCCTTGCCGCTTCTTTGGGGCTTAGACCTTCGCGCAGAAAGCGTTCTACATTCTCGACAACAACGATTGCGTCATCCACCACGATGCCAATAGCCAAGACCAAACCGAAGAGGGTTAGCGTATTCAGCGAAAAGCCAAGTACATATAGCAAAGCGAAGGTGCCAATCAACGAAATCGGTATGGATAAAACGGGGATTATTGAGGCGCGCCATGATTGCAAAAACAGGACAATGACCAAAATCACCAACAAAACGGCCTCAATGATGGTTTCATAAACCGCGTCGATAGAAGCTGCGATAAATTCTGTTGGATTGTAGACAATATTGTATTCCAGTCCTTCGGGAAAGCTTGCGGACAACGCCTCAATCTCGGCAATCACCGCCTCAGTCGTGGCAAGAGCGTTCGATCCTGGCTGCTGAAAAATTGCCACAGGAATTGACGTTGTGGTGTTTTGATAGCCCGCAATAGAGAAACTCTGTGCGCCAAGTTCTACGCGTCCAATGTCGGAAACCCGCGTGATGCGTCCGTCCTCGCCGCGCCTGACGACAATATTTTCAAATTCTTCGGGGGCAGTTAGCCTCCCTGCCGTTTGAACGCTAAATTGAAAAGCGGACGGGGTGTCCAGTGGAAGCTGGCCAATCGTGCCCGAAGCCACCTGCGCATTATTTTCGGCCAAAGCAGCAACCACATCACCTGGCGTCATACCGCGGGCGGCGACGCGATCTGGGTCCAGCCATACACGCATCGAAAAGGCACGTTCTGCAAAGACCTGAGCGTTACCAACCCCTTCGATGCGGGCCAGTCGGTCAACCACTTGGGTACGCGCATAGTTCGACAAATAAAGCTGATCGCGCGACTCATCTGGTGAGATGATATTGACGATTGTAAGAATGGTGTTGGAGGATTTCTCGACCGTCACACCCAGTCGGCGCACGGGCTCTGGCAGGCCTGGCTCGGCGCGTGTAACCCTGTTTTGCACCTGCACTGATGCCGCATCGATATCTATGCCTGGCTCAAAACTAATCGTAATGGCCATTGCCCCATCACCCGTGGACTGCGAAAGCATGTAGATCATACCATCGACGCCGTTGATCTCTTGCTCCAGCGGGGCTGCGACAGTTTCGGCAACCGTCTCTGCCGAAGCACCAGGATAGAATGCGTTCACAGTGATCGTGGGCGGCGTAATTTCAGGATACTCGGATACGGGTAGGGTGAAATAGCTGATGATCCCCGTGACAAGTATGATGATTGATAAAACCGTTGCAAAAACAGGGCGGTCTACAAACAGGCGAGAAGGGCTCATTGCGCGGCCTCTGCCTGTGGTACGGCAAGTGTCACTTCGGTGGGTACAACTGCACCCCCTGGCTGCACCATCATGAGGCTGCTGAGGACCACCAAATCATCGGACTCAATTCCACTGCGTATCACCCGCATGCCGTCAACAAGCTGCCCTACGACGACAGAACTGGCAGTCACTGTATCATCATCGTTCAAAGTATAGACGATACGGCCCGCTTGATCGCTCAGCACAACTTCGTCAGGCACAAGCATAGCGTCATAGGGACCAAACCGGGGCACTCGCGTGTCTGCAAACAATCCAGGGGCAAAAATGCCATCAGCATTTGCGACACTCGCACGAATGCGAATTGTGCCCGACGCTGGGTCCAATCGATTGTCAACAAAGTTGATCTCGCCCGCGTGGGGCCACCCGTCTTCGTCTGACAAACGGACATTGACTTGTGCGGGGGCAGACCGAGAAGACCGCGCCTCGCCTGCCAAATCGAGACGTACATAGGCCAGATAGTCGGCTTCTGATGCGTCAAACACGACTTCAACTGGATCAATCGAAACCAGCTTCGCCAGTAAAGTCCCCGAAGTAGAGCCGCCATCTATAAGCGCACCAACATCGACATTCGAAGCTCCAATACGTCCTGTAAAAGGCGCGCGTATTATTGTGTCATCAAGCTCTATCTCTGCGCGCGCCACGCTTGCAGCAGCCCCCTCTAAAACCGCTTCGGCAATCGCTAGTTCGGCGCGTGCTTGGTCCAATTCCTCACGAGAAACCGCCTGTCTATTCGCCAGTGTTCGGACACGCTCAAAAGTTGTCTGCGCCAGTGCCAACGATTGTTCGGCTTGGCCTTCCTGCGCCATCAGCTGAGCAACGTCCGCCCGTGCACGACGATCATCAAGTACATATAGTATCTGATCCTCGACCACAGTGTCACCTTCCCGGAAGCGAATTTCCTGAAGTGTGCCCGAGACTTTCGCACGGATCTCTACATCATTCACAGCTTCGATCCGTGACGTGTAAATATCATAGTCGGTAAGCGGCATAACCACGGGTTTCGCCACATCTACTTCAGGTGGTTGCCCCCAACCTTGGGAAAAGGCAGGGGGCGCTAATGCCGCCGCACAAGTTAGGGAGATGAAAGCGCTAACAAGCAGCCAAGGAGAGCGGGGGGAGGACATGCAAGGAGCCTTTCAAATGCGGGCGACAATTATTCAATCGACGGAAAAATGACCTACGTCTGGACGTGCATCACGCAAACGAACGTAGCCTAAAACACGGCTAGAAAGTGTTGGATCAATAACGAGGGCCTCGCCTTCGTAGACGTTAAATTCCGTGAGTTCAGCGATGTTGGTAAAGTGCGAAATGATCAGTAAGGGGCCCTCGGTATCATCGTCACCGCGCCACTGTGACACCATCTCTCGCAAGCGACTGACGTTAGGCGCCCCTCGCAGAGAAAGAAGTAAATTCACGCTAGGATCTGTGATGACCGTAACGTTTTTCGCATATTCAGGGTCAACCAAAGCGAACCCGTCTATGATCGCGTCAATCGTTTGCTGATTGCGACACCATTCGCTTACGATAATGCGAGACGGTCTGAGATTATTGCCAGCATACAAAATTCCGAGTTCTTGCATGCCTTTGATGCCTTCAGCACTGAGCAATCGTTGGTTGGCGCAATCCGTGGGGGCTACATCTCGCACATCCCTTCGGGACCAGTCCGTCGGGCCGTGCCGCATTAAAAAGACGACATCGTTCCGAAAAAGGTCTTCGGCCATCTGCCAAGGCTCAAACTGAAGCGTATTTCTTGTTGGTTCGGAAATCGGCGCAGCATCAGCTATTTCGACCGACATCTGCCCCATATGAGCAGTCACCTGAGACATACTGCCAGTCATGGTCTGCGCTAAAGCTCCGTGTCCGAAAAAAAGCGCCGCACCTGCTAGGAAGGGAAGCGGTTTAAGATTCATGTGAAATGCCTTGCCAAAAATGAAAAACGGGCGCCCTTGTGGGCACCCGTAAAAGCCAGATTTAAGAGCCGTCGACGATAACTTCGATGGCGCTCCGGATGTTTCGGCTGCCATCTTCTTCAACGACATTGATAATTTGTACGATTTGCGCCAAGTCGAGAGACGTTGGGTCCGCATCGATATTATACTGATCAAGAATGCCAGCTACATTCGTTTCAAGCATAGACAAACCAGCGGTCATGCCAGCTGTGTCAAATGCTTGTGCAGTTGCGAAAGTTGGTGCTGCGACAAGGGCAGCGGCGAAAAGGATAGAACGCATTGTGAAACTCCTACTGTTGCGTGGTCAGTAGGTAGCCACTAATGATTTCGATAATTTCACAAAGCGCCTATTCCATTGTATATTCCGCGTTTATTCGGCGTTTTCTTTGCCCATGGGACATAAAATGACCCAATCAGCGCATAATCGTGTTATATTTTGCATGTTGGCCTAGTGGGATTTTATAAAATTACTTTTGGTGCTGAGCAGACAGCAGGCATGCGAATAGCAAACTGATACGCGTTTTTGTTAAAAACTAGTTGAATTGTGAAAGACGAAGCGCGTGCCACACGACCATATGGAAGGCCAGAAAGGCAGTGCTATGGCCGTTAATCATGAGGATACGCTTGATGAAGATATCGCATCTGCATTTGTGGTGGCTTGTTCGCTATATTTTCGGCTCGCAATTCTTGAGCCACCTGACGAGCCGTTACCTCTTTTGGGTTGGCAAGCGGCATTGCATGATACGGCACGTAACTTGGCGGCCCTATCAGACAGTAAAGGACCGATGTTATTAGAAATGGCAACTATCAATCGCGCCGCGCGGGACCTTGTGACCGCTTTGAAAGACTTATCGCAAATTGCGGCGGATTTAGAGCACACAAAACTGCGCGCGGAATTAAACAGTTATGCCGAACACCTCGAGGCCCAAATTGACCGTTCAAACTTGTGAGATACCTTATTCGCTATGACCTACGTCGTTCACAATACCCAACAGCCGCACCCTGAGACTCGTATTCCGAGCTTGCCGCAGGAAGTTGATCTAGATGAGCTTCGTCTGATCCTACTTCCACCAGGCAGATGCGATTTTCAGGTTGAATTCGAGCATCACACCTTTGATGTCAACTTGGGCCACAACACGCATGAAATTGCTGTTTGCTCAGATAAACGTCAGGTGCAAAAAATCGAGGCGGAAACGTTTGCCTTTTTCCTCGCAGGTACATCGCTACAACTCCGTGTAGACAACCCCCTCCCTGGATGCCTGTTGGAAGTCCGTGACGATACGATGCGTCGATGGATGGAAAAGGACAACATCGTTGCCTCGCAAGAGGCTTTTGACACTAAATACCGCTCGGATCGAGTGGCGGCTGATCTTGGTCGCGCAGGTATCCGCCATTTAATGCGTGCCACGCACTCCACGACACCTGCGGCGATGCGAGAGTGAGGACAGCCCATGCTTGATAAACACGCCATTAAATCTCATCGCCCAACACCACGTGTCATAACCATGCCGCATGAATTGGTAGCAGGGGATATCAGGTTGATCTTGCTGCCGCCCGGACGCTGTGAACTTCATGTGAAACTGGAAGTGAACATGTTCGACGTGAACCTAAACACTGTGCGTCACAAAATGGCCGTGAACTCTGATCAGATGAAAGTAGAGGACGTCCCAGCCGAAACACTTCAGTTTGGTCCGTCTGGAACAGAATACCGCGTGGCTGTCGATAACCAACTGCCAGGATGCATCCTCGAAATGGGCGATGCCACCATGGCCGATTGGATTGAGCGGCAAGACCGCGACCTCAAACTCGGTGAACATATCCCGCAGTATCACCGGGACCGCACCGCAGCCGATCTGGGCCGCGCTGCGATCCGCTACACGATGCAGGCCAGTGGTGCAGGCACATCCGTTGACCAACTCACCGTCGAAGCCCTGGCGCTTGGCATCGCGGCGCGCGGTATGGCTCAGCTGTCATCCCCAGACGGCAACATCAATGCGGAAATCAACCGTTGGGCCCGCAAAGGCCGCCAAGCAGAGATTGAGCGTGCTATTGACCTACTGGAAGCCCGTCTCACAGATTCGACCCTGAAGATAGATGAATTGGCGAGCGCAGCCTGCCTGTCGTCATCACAATTCTCATCAATCTTCAAATCCATGGTCGGTGAGACGCCTTACAGCTTTATCCTACGCCGCCGCGCAGAGTTTGCCCGTGACCTGATCATCGGCACGCGAACCCCGCTGGCCCATATCGCCCATGACGCGGGCTTTTCCAGCCAAGCCCATATGACCGTCGTCATCCGCCGCGTGTTCGGCACGACACCTGCGGCGATGAGAGATTAGTCCAATCGCCTAATCCATCTGCGCGTGAAAGCGTGAAATGCTTGCGTTTACCAAACAACATCAGGCTTACCTAGTTGGATATGACAACTGCCTGACCATCATGGCTTTTGTCGGTTGTCTTTTTGGCAAGGTAGGCGGCAACGCTTGCTCGCGCGACAGAACTCGGTTCAGGCTGTCCCGCAAAACTGATGATCTCTCGAAGATCGTCCCTCCGATCATTATCTGTCAGCTCAGATGGCCGAACGATCACCCACTCAGGTAGTCCACTTTGGCGTACGACGTCCTCCTGCGCGGTGCGATCTTTCATGATACGGCCAAGCAGGATGGGTTTGATGAGATTGCGAAACGGCCAACTGCCATGGCCTGAACTATCGCCGGCACCGATTGAGGTCATAGCGACCAAGCGTGGCACACCAGCGGCTTTCATAGCATCTACCACATTGCGCGTCCCCGTTTCACAAACGTTGGTGCCCCGAAAAATGGTTTCACGGTTCAAGGGTGCGCCAAAAGTCAAAATAACTGCATCATGACCTGGTATGGCCCGCGCCAAATCTGTGGCCGAGGTGACATCGCCCTTCTCGATGGTAAGGCCTTCGAACGGCTCAATACGGTCCACGCTGCGGCCGAACGCGGTAACTTCGTGGCCAGCCTCTGCGACTGCTTTCAGCGTGAGCCGCCCGATATTGCCGGTCGCACCGACGACAAGAACTTTCATGTCAAAACCTTTCGTTGATACGCCGTGCCAGTAAGCGGCGCAGTATCTAGGTACAGAACCTTGTAATTGCGCTTGGCGAATTTCCAGCCGCTCCCGACGCGCACAAGCTCGTCCTCGTAGACGGCCAGGTTATAGTTAGCGGTGCCTTCCTTGGCCCGCGCGATCTCGTTCACGAAGGACCGCGATGTTGCCTCGTCGCCTTCGATCTCGATAACATGGGCCGACGGCATCTGGATGAAAAACTCCCAGGCATTGCAGAGCAGGCCCAGAAACGCGCTTTCAATCTCATGGTGGCCCAAGAATTGCTTGTCGATCGGTGGCCCGATTTGCCACAGCGCGTCTTGGGTCCATAGGTCGAGGAAAGCAGGGGCATCAACTCGATTGGCGGCATCCGCGAAGCGGCTGGTCATCTCGTGGATGTAATTGCGATCTTCGATTTGTTGAATTCGGTCTTCGAGAGAGGTCGGCAGTTGGGGCATGGTCCTGTCCATCTATATTGGTGCTTGACGCATCAGGCATCCCTGACAGATGCGTCAAGCGTTTCAAACAGAGATTACTGTTGCTGCATCTGTTCCTGAATGTAGCGTTCCGTTGCGGGGTCCAGGGTCGAGGCATGACGCACAACCATCCATTCACCGTCGATGCGGCGCATTGTGTCGACATTGATCGCGGAGCCCACGTATTCCAGGCCAGCTTCGCGCTCGAAGACGATCAGATAGGTGGTGACTACAGCATCATCGCCTTCGCCGCTGATCACGAAGTTCCCGGCGACATGGCGCTTGTTGATGATGAACGGACGCACCTGATCAAGGGCTGCCGCGACCTGCGCGGGTCCGATCGCATCACCGAAACCTGACTCAAACACACCGTCCTCGGCGAAAAAGCTGGCGTAAAGGTCATAGTCTGCCGCATCGAGCGCATGGTTGAGGCGTGCAATCACCTGCCGAATGGCTAGGTCATCTTCTGCCGAAAGGTTGTGTTCGGCGGAGATGTAATCAGTGTCCTGCGCCGTTGAGGACATACTCATCGGCAAGAGCATCATTGTGGCTGCGAAGATCGTTGAGAGAAGCGTTTTCATTGTGGATTCCTTGTCTTTGCAAAGGGAGGTGAGGACTTGATTGTGTGCGAAATACGGCCATACTCGTTTTTTGGGATGATCGTGTTTCTATTCAGATTTCCGGCGTGGGCTCAGGCAGCCAGTTTGGCGGCGAGGGTCGCCACATGTCGGCCTTGATCGGTGGCCAGTTTCAGCTCGATAACAGACGGTGTGCGCGAGCCGTCGGCGCCTGCGATGGTCGACGCGCCATAGGGCGAGCCACCGCGCACTTCGCTCAGGTCGTAAAGCTCGGGGCTGGAATATGGCAGGCCCGCAATGACCATCCCGTGATGGGCAAGGGTAGGCCAGAAGCTGGTGATCGTTGTCTCGTTGCCATCGCCGACGGCGGATGATGTGAACACTGATCCGACCTTCCCGATCAATTTGCCTTGTGCCCAAAGCCCACCCGTCTGGTCAAGGAAGTTGCGCATTTGCGAGGCCATGTTGCCAAAGCGGGTGGGTGCGCCGAAGACGATGGCGTCGTAGTCGGCAAGCTCAGACGGGTCGGCGAAGGGAGCCTCTTGATCCACTTTGAAATGTGCGGACTTGGCCACCTCTTCTGGGACAAGTTCAGGGACGCGTTTGAGGCTGACATCTGCGCCGGTGTCTGCCGCGCCTTTGGCAATGGCCTGCGCCATAGTTTCGATATGTCCATAGGACGAGTAGTAGAGAACGAGGACCTTGGTCATCAGATTATTCCTTATTTAGTGTATTGATTACGGTGTTGAAGTTTGCTGCCTGCGCATGCCGATCATCAGAAGGGCAAGGCTGGCCAGCAAAAGTGCTGCGGCGAAGAAGCCAAAAACGATAGCGAGCGGAAACATCGTCGTCAAAGCCCCGGCCAAAAGCGGTGCCGCAAACTGCCCCGCAAAGACCAGCGTTGTCAGGATGCCGGAGGCGCGACCACGTGCTGTTGCAGCGACTTCCACCATCAACCAGCTTTGCTGATTTGGCATGGTCATTCCGAGCCCAAGACCCGCCGTCAAGGTTCCAGCGATGATCTGGCTTAGGCCATTGGCCGAGGCAATCAATCCATATCCTACCGCCATCAGCATGTAGCTGATCGCAAATATCGCCTGCGGGGAAAAGCGTCCGCGCAATCTGGGGAATGCCAAGGCCGATAAAATGCTGGTTGCTGTGACGGCCGCGATTGCGAGTCCCGCAGCCGAGGGTGCATCAATCCCAATCTCCACCATCAGAAACGGCAGGCGTGTTGGGATGATGTAAAACATCGTCATTGTGAAGAAGGCCAAGCTCCCAATCCGCACGATGATCGCCCAGTCCAATTGCGATTTGTCTGCGAGTGTTTCTCCTCCTGACGCCGCTGCTCTTCTTGGAAGGCTCATCGCAACTACGATAGCGACAGGCAGGGCAAGCAGATAGATCGCGAAGGGACCACGCCACGACACTTCAGCCAGCCAGCCGCCAAGCAGCAGGAAGGCAATGCCCCCCGCTGAAATTGCGGCCGCCTGCCGTCCCATGAATTGGACCCGTGCTTGCCCGGTCCAATACTCGGCCGCAAGAAGTGTGGCGATGGTCATTGTCCCTGCGACGCCCACACCAAGCAACGCGCGCCCGATCAAAAGCTCGGTCATGGTTGTGGCAAAAAGGCCTGAAGCACCTCCAATCGCGTAAAGCGTCATGGCAAAGATTAAGAGCCACTTGCGTTCGATCTTATCGGACAGTGCGCCAAACAGAGCCGCCGTCAGTATGATTGCAAGCGATGGGAGGCTGAGGACCAGCCCAGACAGCGTTTCGATATTCGGAACATCCTCAAACGCTTGTGCAAGGCCCGGCAATGAAGGGGCAATCGTTGCATTCGCCATAATCGTGAGGCTGGACACGGCGAGGACAAGAAAGGTGATGGCAAGGCTTGGTGCCTTGCCATCATCAGGAATTGATTGCTGCGACATAACCATTTCGCTTACGCCGCTTTTTGATCGGCAAAGGCCGTGAGCGTACCCATGTGCCCTGCCGCAAAGGCGCGTTTGAACCCTGCGAGTTCTTCCGCGTTCGAGGCCACGAAAGGCCCGCCAAACCGAGGCTCTTGATGCAGCGGTTCACCGGCGAAGAGCATGAAACGTGCGCCTTGTTCACCTGCCTTCATAGCAAGTGTTTCGTTGCCACGTTCAGTAAAGATCACATCACCCGCGTTTGCCATCTGCCCATCCACCTCAACTGTCCCAGCTAAAACGTGAACGTATGCCGTCTCTGTCGGTGTCAGGTCTTGTACAAAAGGCGCATTCTTTTTCAGATTCGCATCGATTAGACGAAACTGCGTCGGGATATCAACCGGCGATGTGATGCCATTCGATGCACCGGCCAGAACACGGATCGATTGCGTATCATTCACAAGCGATGGCACATTTTCATCGGTCAGATGAAGGGCCGAAGGTGCATCTTGCCGATGATCGTTGGGCAGGTCGATCCAGATTTGGAACCCAAGAGCTGATTTACCAGCAACAACATTCGTCTCCTCATGCTGGAGCCCCCTGCCTGCGACGGTGACGTGCAATTCGCCGGGTGCGATGACATTCGAGAACCCCGTGCTGTCTTGGTTCACAAAGCCAGTTTCACTTTCCGGCAAAATATAGGTCATGACCGCAAAGCCCGCGTGGGGGTGAGGCGGGAAAACCGGACCCTTCATGTCAAACAGGCTGGCGATCAGGAACGGATCCATCCGCGCGCCGACATTCATGCGGGTGACATCATGGCTAGAGATCAGAGGCGCATCGAGGCCTTTTGGTGCGGTGAAGATGCTTTCAACGTTACGCTGTGTCATTTGTCTTTCCTTTGGTTTGATGCGTTGAGAAAGAGATAGAACAAACCAATAAAAATAATTAGTCAGCAAAAATGGTTTTCATCGTTCATAAATCTGGATAATAGAAAATATGGATATCAACACACTTCGCGAGTTCGTCGCCGTGGTCAAAGCTGGTTCTTTCGCAAGCGCCGCTGCAGAGCTCGGCACACCGAAATCCACCGTGTCGAAACGCGTGCAGGACTTAGAGGCCGACCTTGGCGTGCGACTAATCGAACGCACCACACGGGCCTTACGGCTCTCAGCTGAAGGCGCCGCCCTTTTGCCTCGGGCTGAGCGTATTCTTTCCGACGCACGTGAAGCCGAACGGCTTATTGCATCTGGTAGCTCAGAGCCTGAGGGGCATCTGCGCATCCGCATGCCATCGCTTTTTGCGCAAGCCTTTGGCGGCAGGATTATTGCCGACTGCTATGCCGCGCATCCGAAGATCACGCTTGAGATCGTGTTGCTGGACCGCGATGTGGATCTTTTGGCGGAAGGGTTTGATGGCGGCGTTTTTATCGGACCGCTGGATGACAGTGGTCGGGCGGCGCGCATTCTTGCAGAAGCCGAAACCGTCCCTGTTGCAGCGCCCCAACTGCTCGAAACGCAAGGGCACCCGGACACAGCCGACGACTTATCCCGATTTCCGGCCCTGATCATGGGTCGCGGGCCAGAGATAACATGGTCGCTCTTCCGGGATGGGCGCAAAATAAAGGCGAAGGTCAACGCACAGGCATCTGTGACGTCTCTATATGTCCTGAAAGAGGCGGCACTCGCCGGTGCAGGCATCGCTTACCTGCCAGAGTTTGTCGTGGAAAGGCATCTTGCCACCGGGGAACTTACACGGTTGCTACCTGACTTGACCGGTGTCCGGATCCCAATCTCGTTCGTCTACCCGTCGCCACATTCCATCACGGCACGCCTTCGCGCGTTCATCGATGTGCTGACTGCGCAATTTCCAGACCGTGGGTTGCCGCCAGTATGAACGAAAATAGCGCGCTTTTTTCTAGGCGAGTGACCCTTTGCGTTTAGTCAACGGTAAGGTCGTACAAAGCTTTTGGTAAAATATTATCCTTGCTACGCACCGCAGCGAAAGCTGCATTTCTGACTAGCCAAATTCAGCTGGATCAAACGACCGCTTATGTGAAGTACATTGAAAAGCCAAAAGCCTGCCAATGAACCTGCACCGAATTTTAAGAAGATGCAGCATTTTTCACCCTGCAAACACACGCAGCAAGAAAACAAAACTCATAGAAGGGACTCAAAACCGTTTTTCCGTGCACTTTGAACGAATATCGTCTAACCTAAATGTTTTCGCTGGCAACGCCCATTCTGGCGCTTAACTGACTCTGGTCATTGTAACTGAATGCTGCGTACGCAGACCGGTCAGTGGGCATTTAGGACTACAGTTTTTCGCTATCACAAGCTGAGGCTTCATCGCGTTGCGGCTGGACCTTGAATTTTGAACAGCTACAATTCATTGTCCTGATTGGATTCTGTATCTTTGGTTGCGGCTGGACCTTGAATTTTGAACAGCTACAATAGTTCGCCCGTTAAGCCCTTGTTATTCAAAGAATTTAACGGGCATCTATTCGTAGATTGCAAAGCGAATCGCATCAAAACAAAACCAGCTGCTCTGGATTCTTACGGGCGCGTTTGCGGCCTTGATCCGAGAAGTGGATAATATCACGGTATTGGCGGTCGGTGAAGTTCAAGATTTGGATGTCCCCCGCATCGGGCAAATGCCGTTCAATACGGTTCACCCGTGTTGCAAAGGCTTCTTTGCCATTAACGAACCGAGCATAGACGGAGAACTGGCTTCGCTCAAAGCCTTCGTCCAACAAGAAATTGCGGAATGCAGTCGCGGCACTGCGCTGCGGCTTCGTATCCGTGGGCAAATCAAACATTACAAGAATCCACATCAATCTGTATCCCGACAAATGAGTAACGGTGTTTTTCAAGTCCCCAACCCCGCTAGCGTCAGTGGATCGGGCGGATGCGGCAGGGCCAGGTTCAGCTTGCCTGCTTCAAAACTCTGACCCAGCGAGGTTGCCAGCTTCATGAGCGCGACCGAAACCGGCGTCACCCCTTCCCCAAGCGGAAGGTCGGTTGCAATCAAACGGGCAAGCGCCAGTTTGGCGGTGCTGTCGACTTGCACACCACTGTCAGCCACAATCGACCTGACCGCGCAATCGACAAGCGGGCGAAACGGCTCCATCAAATCATCGGCAAGGGCAAAGGCATTGCCACGGTTAGCATGAAACAATCCGATCGTAGGGTGCAAACCCGCAGCAACTACAGCCCGCGCCGTTGCAGCGCGCAAAACGGTATAGCCGTAATTCAACAACGCATTTTCATTCCCCTGTCCCGCGTCGCGGCGAAAGTCTAGCCCCATCATACGCGGCCAGTAATACCGCGCTGCCTGGGCTTCGATATTGGTGCTGTCACCTGAAGTGATCTTGCGGATCATCATGGACAAAGGCGCGGTCGGCTCGCCAATTGCATCGAGAGCAGCGGCCTGCATGGCGACCTTAGCGGCAACAACCTGCTTCCAAGCCTGCTTGATAAGTGGCGTTTTTGCCTGCCACTGTGCGCGCATACGGGCACCTTGAGCATAATGCCCTTCCAGCGGCATCAGAACGGATTTCGGCGCGTGGTCAGGCTAAAGGCGACCATCTGCTGCACGGCAGGGCATTGCGCCGCAATGTCCCGAGAGGGAGGCCGTTTGTATCAACGGCTCGCCACAGACACCGCCACATATCGCCAACCCGAATGTATGTCTCATCAACGTACCAGTCGAGGCTTGTCCAGCGCAGATGATTGTCTGTGCGTTTGGTCAGTTTCGGGCCGAACCTTTGAACCCAACGATACACGGCCGACTGATCAATGGTGTTCCCTCGCTCTGGCAGCATATCCAGCACGCCCTGATAGAACGGCGGATAGCGCAGAAATTAACACGCCGTGCAAAGGATAGTCTCACTAGGAAAGCGGTGGCATTGGAACGGGAAGCTCCGCGGCATCAGAGACCTCGACCAAAGCTGGCCGAAACCACCTTTCAATGCCACAGTGCCCAACTCGTCGTGCTCAACCCTAGTGTACAATAGTGTGAAGATTCTCTAACCCACGCGTACGCACTGTTTACTATTTTTTAGGGTATTCTTCCGATATTTACGAAGCAGCCTTTTAGAGGGGATTCGTAATGACCGAACACGCTTGGATTTTGTCCGTTTTTGAGGATATTAAGGAGTACTGTGAAGTTAACGGTCTTGAGCGCTTGTCCTCGCGATTGGTTCACATGCATGGCGAAGTACAAGTATGTTTGGGAAAGCAGGATACGGAAGACACAGACGGTGATTATTAAGTCAAAGCCGACGTGCCAGCCTGTAAATAACGATGGGTATTGCGCAAGTTGTCGGCTTTTCTACCAATCAAGGTATAGGATCCCTTTAGGTATTTAGTATCTATCGCCAAAAAAAAGTGATCTAGTTAATTCTAGAACAATACTATCTTTATCTGCATCTTACAAAAATAGCATCGTTCAAATAGTTGTCTGACTATCAAGTCAAAGCCAACATCGCGTTTAAAAAGTATTGCGATCTCTGGTCTTTGTCAGAAAGCAGCCTGAGGTGCCCCTAGATTTGTAGACGCTTTGCTTGGTAATTTTGGAACCAAGGAGAGACGGATATGAACAAGGGCATTCGCTTTACGGATGAGTTTAAGCAGGACGCTGTGGCGCAGGTTGTTGAACGTGGTTACGCGGTCAGTGAAGTGGCTGAGCGGCTAGGGATCAGCACCAAATCGCTGTACACGTGGAAGGCGCAATTAGCGAAGTCGCCACGTGTCAGATCAGAGGTTGCGGACCAGGCTGCTGAGATCAGACGGCTGAAGCGCGAACTGGCGCGGGTTACCGAGGAACGCACCATCTTAAAAAAGGCGACCGCGTACTTCGCGCGAGAGTCTCAGTGAGTTACGCGTTTATCGAGGCTCATCGCACAGAGTTTTCTGTGCGATCCATGTGCCGCGTGCTGATGGTCCATTTCAGCGGGTTCTACGCATGGCTTAAGGAACCGTTAAGCCAGCGTGCCCTTGAAGACGCACGTCAGACGGAGCTGATCCAGCAGGCATGGACCGATTGTGGAAAGGTCTATGGATATCGCAAATTGGCAGACGACCTGCGCGATGCTGGCGAGACCTGTTCAGAGAACCGTGTGGCACGTTTGGCCAGCTTGGCAGGCATTGCAGCGCAGATCGGATACAAACGTCGACCTGGGCGGTATGGTGGCAAACTATCGGTTGTCGCGGACAACACGCTGGATCGGCAGTTCGAAGTTGATACCCCTGATCGTGTTTGGATGACCGACATTACCTACATCAGGACCCATGAAGGCTGGTCGTACCTCGCTGTGGTCATCGACCTGTTCTCAAGGCGTGTTGTGGGCTAGTCGATGCAATCCCGAATGACAACTGATCTGGCCTTACAGGCACTGCTGAGTGCCGTATGGCGGCGCAAACCAAAGCATAGGGTCATGATCCATTCCGACCAAGGGTCACAGTTCACTGGCAAAGAGTGGCAATCGTTTCTCAGCAAACACAATCTGGATGCTAGCATGAGTAGGCGTGGGAATTGTCACGACAACGCAGTTGCCGAGAGCTTCTTTCACTTGCTGAAACGGGAACGCATCAGGCGGCGGACGTACACCACGCGCGACGCAGCAAGGCAGGACGTGTTTGACTACATCGAGATGTTTTACAACCCGACCCGCAAGCACACCAACAACGGCATGCTGTCGCCAGTTGACTATGAAACAGAACAGAGGAAAATGAACGAAGCAAGCGTCTAGGAAACTAGGGGCACCTCACAAAGCATTTCAATGGTGTCCACATGGTGAATGTTGCTGCAGCAACGGGCGTGGCAACAGGGAATTTCTATAATTTTACCCGATGGGTTCTGAGGGAAGGTGGTATTTTCGAGCAACGGCCAGAGTTTGAAGATGTGGTTCTTATCCGGCCCGAGCGAATCCGAGGTGCGTCACGTGCAATGGGACCTCTGCAAGAACGGTTTGGCGTAGAACAGAAGGCAGATGGTGAAGTAGTGCGCAAAGAGCTGCCAGATGTGATGTTCCCTGAGCCTAATCATCCACGCAAAAAGTACTTTGTGAAGTATGTCGGTAAACATCTGGTTGACTATCCAACACCAATTTCCAGTTTGTCTGTATCTCGTCAGTACCTTGAATTTTCACGCTATGTTCAAGAAAGCTCCGAAGGCTTTGAAGACGCTGATTTTCCGTCCTATGAAGACCGATTAATTGATATCTACTTCAAAACATTGGAAGATTTAGCCAAGCGTGATTTGATCACGGATTGTGACTGGGGAAGAGTTAAAATTATGGGTGTGGAGGAGGCACTTGAATATCTTGCAACCTAGGACGATTTGTCACTTTTTCAGAAGGGCTTAGCCACCTTCAAATGTCGGGCTATTTTCTAGTTCAGTAGATGCTCCGCGTTGCTCAGGTTGTCAGACGTCAGCGCTTATGGGTCCAAATAGGGTCATTTGCTAAGAGAGGGTTTGGCTCATCTTGTTGGTTTGATTGTGCGGCGTGTTTGCGGTGATGCAAGCGTCGCGCTTCGAGCGTCTTTCGTTTGATCCTTTCACGTTGTTTCAGGATGACTTTGTCACGCCCGAAGTACACGTCGGCGGGTGTGACGTTGTTGATGATCTCGTGATAGCGCTGATGATTGTAGTGATGGACGAAGGCTTCGATCTGGTCTTCAAGGTCACCTGGCAGGAAGTAGTTCTCGAGCGAGATGCGGTTCTTGAGGGTTTGATGCCAACGTTTGATCTTGCCCTGGGTTCAGACCAACTTCGCCGTTTCCGTCCTTTACTCATAAATCCGCCCCGTAGTGTCCACTTTTTTAGTGGACACTAAGCACGCAGCGCATGGCCCCGTTAGGTCGAGCGCAACGGATGTTACCGCAACGCATATTTGATCTCGCTATATTTCTTAGCCTTCGTTGAGTCGTAGGCCAAATACCAGCGCCCACGCACTGCCAATCATCTAAACGCCCCAGTCTCTATCGTTCTTTAATATCCGCACGAGCGCATCGAAGTGGATTTCCCGTTTCTGTTCCTCCGTGAGATCTGGCCATGCCTTCGAGACTGCCTGCGGCCCGTGGACGTCCCACATCACCACATGTGCACCTGTAGTCCAGCGATATACCCAACCGACAATGCTATACCCATCGGTCCCGATTAGATTGGCGATCGCGACGCCCTCACCTCTATCATCGTTCACCATTTACTGACTTCCTGAACTTTGGCTTGCAAGTGCGGCATCATGCTTCGAAGCGCCTGCCTGCACGTCGTGGCGCAATTGGTAGATAATGCTAACTGCTCCTGCTTCGGGAGATCACTCATTTTGGGGACGCCCAATGCGTTGCGTCCTAAAATCTTGATGCTCTCAAATCCTGTGGTCAGACTCCGTGGCGACTTCAACGATCGCCAAAATCTCGAAAGGGTCACATCCAACGGCGCGGGACAAAACGATAAGCTCAACGACGTCAATGCGACGCTCTCCGCTTTCAACACGGGCCACGAACGATTGGTGATGCCTGAGTTTAAGGGCCAGTTCTTTTTGGCTAAGGCCAGACTTGTGCCGAGCTTCGACCAACGCCTGACACAAAGCCTGCTGAGCTTTGCTTCTGATTGTTTTCGCCACGGGTCACATACCTTTTGTGACATCGCTAGCGGGTAAAATCTATTATCTAAAAAGTAGATATTTGAGGATATTTTAGACGCCTGATGTATACGGGATGCAAGTCGGGTGCATACCCACTGACCCATCAGCCCATCCCCAACAGCAAGAACCGGCCCCTACTTTTGCTGATTAGGGAGACCAATTTGGTATCGCGCAAAGACTTCTTCTGTAAGTTACGCAGCCACCACTCATTGCCCACCCTGCAGACTTTAAACCTCTGCCACAAATAGGCCGTACCGATTCGGTTTTCTTGCGAATGGTTTGGAGAAAAACAGCGGGCCATCGCTGACCAGGTGTTAGTGAGTTTTACAATTATAGCGGGCATTATAGTTACTTATGATTGTGAAATATGATAGCGGATCAATCCTAAGTCACAGAAACTTCGTATTCACTTGATACGTCCCATTGGCCGCCCCTAGTGTCTGCGATCAGGAATACAGCCATATCATCTGCAATATATCTTGCAGTTAATAATATACTATCGTAACACAGGGCTTCAAGTAGGAATGTCCGGGAGTTGCGTCTTTAGAGAAAGCGCGAGCCGGGCCATGAACTGGGACATCGAAGCACCAAATGTGGTTACTGAAGCACGTTTCCGCGAACTCGTGGAAAGCGGCTATAGCGCAGAAATCCTGTGCCAGGAATCGGCGCACAAGAAGGGCCCGAGCTATTACGGGGTCTGGATCATGCGTGCCGTCTCAGACGAGGGCGTGGAGAAGCTTCTGGTCACGGCCCGCACCCGAACGACCTACAACGACATCAAGATCCGCGAGTTCAAAACCATCACGGGCGTGGTGTCCTTCCTCATCGGGATCGGTTTCTCCCATGCCGATGTCCCGCTCGAGGAAGGCCAGCGCACGACGCACAAGCTGGCTGCAACCGACGAGGGCGGCAGCAAGTAGCCTTCTCCTTTTCTGGTATCTCGCGGGTCCAGCCACTGCGCAAATGGTGCTGGTCATGGAGAGCGATGGCTCTCTGACCCCGTCCCAATCCCAGGACAGCTTTGCCCGCAACTACAATGACGGCATCGGTCAGGGATCCGCTGCTGACGATCTGGCAATCTTTGGCGAACGGGGCGCTGAGCCAGAAGACATGCAAATGGCGGCGCTCTCGCGGCCTGCTCCCCTGCCCCGCGCCGAAGTTCTTTCTGCCATCGAGGCTACGGCCCTGCGCTATGCCGGCCATCCTGGACTGCGCCGCGCGGAGCTTTCGGTTCGAGATTGGCTGGCCCTCTACCGCGCCAATATCGAAGTAGAGAGCGCCTATCGGCAGGATGCGGTCTCACGTGCAGGCGCCATCGGTCTGGGGCAGTTGATGCCAGCAACCGCGCGCGATCTCGGCGTCGACCCACGTGATCCCCTTCAGAACCTCGACGGCTCCGCCCACTATCTCGCCATGATATTGGAGACGTTCGGCGATCCGCATCTTGCCCTCGCGGCCTACAACGCCGGCCCAGATGCAGTGCGCCAGTACGGCGGCATTCCCCCCTACCGAGAAACCCAGAACCACGTGGCCCGTGTCATGGCCGTCGTGGCCCGATTGGAAGGATCAAATTCATGAAACGGATTTCAAACCTATTCGTCGCCTCGCTCGCGCTCTTCCTGCTCGTCGCGGAGCCTGCGCTTGCGCAAAGCATCGATCTCTCGCCGATCCAGAGCCTGCTACAGGGTATCGTGGATGCGCTGACCGGCCCGCTTGGCGTCGTCATCGCCACGCTCGCCGTTCTGGGCGTTTTCTTGAGCTGGTTCTTCAATATCATCGATCTGCGCCAAGCCCTCTGGGTTCTTGTTGGCATTGCCGGTGTCGCTGCCGCCCCCACCATTGTTGCCGCCGTCTTTGCCGGTGGCTGAGCGCTCGCCACTCTTTCTTGGTCTCGTGCGCCCGCCCAAGCTACTGGGCCTGCCCATCATGTACGCGATGGTCTGGCTCTTCGGCTCGGTGCTGCTCTTCGTCTGGGTCCAGCACATCGCGGTGCTGGGCGTGGCCGCCCTGCTCTATCCGGTGTTGTGGAAGGCCGCGGATTGGGACCCGCGTTTCATCGACGTGATGATGACGGCGCTACAAGAAACGCCACCCACGCGGAACCGATCCATCCATGGTGGGGATAGCTATGCGCCATAGTGAAGCTCTGGACGAAGCCCTCGATCTCCGCACGATGACACCGGACTGGTATGCGCGCGAAACCCGCCTCGCGCATATGCTGCCTTACGTCAGCCTGATCGATGACTACACCGTGCGGACGCGGGTGAACGAACTCTTCCAATGCATCCGGCTCGACGGAGTCAACAGCTACACAACGGATGATGCCTATCTCGACAAGGTGACCGCGCTTTTTGCCCGGATCATTGCGCAATTGGGGCCGGAGTTCAGCTATTACGTCCATAAGGTCTCGAAGGCGATCACGCCGGACCTCGAGCCCCTGCGCGAGGACAGTTTCGCGGGAGAAGTTGACCGGCTCTGGCGCGCGAAACTCGAGACCAGCGGGCTGCGCGACAAGACGCTCACCCTTACGATCATCCAGCGCCCGCCTCCAAAAAGCGTCCTGCCCTTCCTGAACCGCAGCGCGCCGGATCGCCTCAAGGAAGCGACCGAGAAGCGCCTTCGCCGATTGGGCGAGGCCGTGAACGTGTTCCTGTCTGGCCTGACGGAGCTGAACCCACGTGTTCTTTCGGCCAAGTCCGGCGAGTTGATCGGCTTTCTGGGGGCCCTCAACACTGGCCAGGAACTGCCGCTCTATCCGGCGAACACCTATGGCTTCCTGTCCTTCAACGTGGCCAACACGAGAGTGACGTTTCAAGGCGATCACTTCGAGCTCTCCGAAGGAGTCGTGGGGCATCGCTTTGGGAAGAGCTTCACCATCGGCGAATACTCTGAGGCCACCTCCTGCACCATGTTCGACATGCTGAACCTGCCCGTCGACATGATCGTCACCCATTCCTTCACACCGATCAATTCGAACCTCATGGCAGGCCGCATCAAGCGGCAAAAGCGCCAGATGCAGGCCAGCCAGGACGCGGCCCTGTCGCTCATGGAAGCGCTCGACATCGCGGCCGATGATCTCGAGGCCAAGCGCCAGAGCTTTGGCGAGCACCACATGGTTGTGACGATCTTCTGCGATACGATCGATGAGCTGCAAACGCTCAGCGCCGAGATCGTAAACGCCGCCGCTGCCGAAGGCGTGAAGATGATTGGCGAGAGGGTCGCGGCCAAGGCGCATTACCTTAGCCAGCATCCCGGCAACCAGCCCAAGCGCGTGCGTACCAGTGCGATCACCAATCGCAACTTCGCGGATTTCGCGGCCTTCCACCGAACACAGCTCGGCAAACCCGCAGCGCAAACGCCCTGGGGCCAGATCGTGACCTACTTGCCCACGCCAGCGCAGAGCGCCTATCGGTTTTCCTATCACGAACAAGGCTCGCCCGACAAAGAACCGACCAGCGGGCATACCCTGATCATGGGGCGGCCCGGGTCGGGCAAATCGGTGCTTTCTGCCTTTCTCATGACCCAGGCCCGTCGCGCGGGCGCCCGGGTCTTCGTCTTCGATTACCGTCTTGGTATGGAGATGGCGGTCCGCGCGAATGGCGGGCGCTACGCGTCCCTGAACGCCGGTCAGCCCACGGGCCTCAACCCGCTCTGGACAGAGACCGATGCCCGCGGCACCGCCTGGCTCTCGGACTGGCTTGCCACCCTGCTCTACCGCACTGACAAGCCGCTCACGCCGGCACAGACCAATCGCATCCAGGCAGTCGTGCGCCAGAACGCGCACGCCACGAACCCCGCGCTGCGGAACTGGCGGGATTTCGCATCGCTTTTTGTGTCTACGGATGATGGCGGCGATCTGCACCAGCGCCTGCTCGAATGGACCGAAGACGGCCGCTATGGCTGGATCTTCGGCCAGAGCCTCGAGGACACGTTCTCGCTCGAGGGCGATGTGGTCGGCTTCGATCTCACCGGCATTCTCGACAGCGAGGCCGACAAGGAACGGATGGCGGTCCTTTCCTATCTCTTCCGCAGGGTCGAACGCGAGATTGAGGACCGCCGCCCCACCATCATCGTGATCGACGAGGCCTGGAAGGCGCTCGACAACGCGTATTTCGCAGAGCGGCTGTCGAACTGGCTGGTGACCGCGCGCAAACAGAACACCGTCGCGGTAATGATGACGCAATATGCGAGCCAGCTAGAACGCACCCGGACCGGCAAGACCATCGTCGAGGCCGTGCCGACGCAAATCCTGCTCCCAAACATCCGCGCCCATGCCGCCGACTACGCGATGCTGAACCTCTATGAGAAGGAACTCGATGTGCTTCTCAACACCGGCAGCGACAGCCGCCTTGCGCTCATCCGCGATGATCAGGGCTCCATTGTTGTCGATGCCGATCTGAGCGCCCTTGGACCCAATCTCACCATCCTCGGCGGCATGGAGAAAGGCGAGGCGCTTGTCGGCGCCGACTACCGCGACCGCCCGGACTTCTGGAGGCTTTCATGATCCGTATCCTGCTTCTTCTCGCCGCGCTCGGCACTTTGGCCTCCTGCGCCCAATACCAGGAACCGCAGGCTAATTGTTTTACTTTCCTGGCCTCGACGGCCCCTGTCGCGCCGGATTGCACCTTCACGCCCCTCAGCGCGCCGGAGGGCGACATTGAAGTCTAGCTTGCCTCATATCCTGGCACTTTGCCTGCTGCCCGGTCTCGCCTTGTCACAAGGCGTGCCGACCAATGACAGTGGCCTGACCGCACGCGATATCGTCGAGACCGGCGACCGCGAAGCTGACTTGGCCGTTCAGTCCGACAAACTGTCCGTGCGCGAACTCATCGCAGAGATCGAACGCGTTCAACTGGAAACCCTGCAACGCATCCTCGATGCCCAAACCAGCTTCGGCGGTCAGGGTCTACCCGCGATGGTTTCAGGGCTGGAAAACGGGAGCGGCGATCCAGCCCGTTCCGTCGAAGCGGTCTACGGCAATGCCGACATCGACCCCAATCCCGGCGGCGCACAGATGTTTGGCGATGCGGCGGAAAACATCGAGCAGCTCATCATCCGCGTCGCCCGGGAAACCAGCGGGTTTGCGGGCGTGGGCCGCGCGGGCCTCTCCCCAATCCAATGGCGAGCCCTGCTGCAGGCTCTCATCTGGCAGGAAAGCCGCTTCACCATCGGCGCCCGCTCGCCGGTCGGCGCTTTTGGCCTCACCCAGATCATGCCCGGCACCGCCAGCGATCTTGGTATCAACCCGGAATATTATGACAGCCCCTACCTGCAGGTGCATGGCGGTGCGCGGTATCTGGCGGCCCAGCTCAACACATTCGATGGCAATATCATCAACGCCCTCGCGGCCTACAACGCCGGACCCGGTCGCGTGTTCGAATATGGGGGTGTGCCACCCTTCCGCGAGACCCAGCACTACGTCCAGGTCATCCCCGAACGCTACAATCTCTATCTGAGCCGCATCGGTGGGATCGAAGCGCTCGGTACGATCGATCCGGCGCTTCTGGCCAATGCGAACCTCTCAATCACCGGGCATGGCGCCGCCTTCTATGGCAACAATTCCCCTGCGGCGATCAGGCAGGCCGCCCTGCGTATTGCGGATATCGTCGAGCGGATTTCCGAAACGGAAGATGTGCAGGAGAGCATCGCGCTCAACACCTATGCCCGCGCCGAACTCGTGCGTCTCGTCGCCGCGCGTATTCGTCTTCAAGCGGCGCGGACCCGCGTGCTTTCGGCCGAGGAATTGGCACAGGCCAGCGCCCACATGGCCGAGGGTGCCTTCATGGAATTCACGATCAGGGAGATAGACTGATGAAAGACTTACTCGTGAGGACGGCCTTGGCCACGACGCTTGGGATCGGTTTGCATGTCGGCACCCTGTCCCCTGCCATGGCGCAGGGCGTACCCGTCGTCGACACCCAGAACATTGCGCAAAACATCCAGCAGCTGCGGCAGATGATCGAGGACGAGATTCTGCAAAACGAGCAGCTGACGCAGCTCCGCGAACAGCTTGCCACGCTCACGGACCAACTCGCGGAGCTGCAACGGACCTATGAGGCGCTCACCCGTCTGGCTGAACTGCCGGAAATCATCCGCACCGAGATGGAAGATGAGCTCAATGGCCTGCTCGACCAGGAGTTCGGCGACATCCTCGCCACGATTGAGGCTATCAAGACGGGGGATTTCTCCCACCTCACCGGCTCTGGCGCCAGCGAGATCGAAACCCAGATGGATCGGGTGCTGGCCCATCTCGGCTTTGACGACGACACGCTTTCGGAAATGGCCACCAGCGGCAATCCCGGGGCCAACCGCGTGGCGACGCAGGCAACAACCGGCGCGCTCGTCTCAGCCGCCGCCCAGAACAGCTATGAAGATGCCGGCCAATCGCTCGAGCGGGTAGACCGCCTCGTCGGGCTCATCGACGACATGGACGAACTCAAGGAAAGCATCGATCTCAACACGCGCGTTACCGCGGAGCTCGCCATTGCGCTGGTCGCCATGTGGCAGCTGGAAGCCGTGCAGACCGTGGGCGATGGCACCGGCGGCGTGATCGATGCCGCCACCATCGCCGAAGAGCAGCGCTTCATGGATTTCACCTTGCCGGACCTCCGGGCGGACTGATCGTGGGGGCATGACGGGTGGCAAGTGAACAGGAAATCATCGAGGAAGAACTGGTCTATGGCGCGCTGCGTCGCGAACGGCTCTGGCAACGCCTTGGCCTAATAGGGCTCATCTTCGGCATCCTCGGATGCCTGAGCGCGGCGGCTGTCGCGATTTTCGATGTCGATCCGCCGCCTGTGGTCGTGCCCTATGATCCCGCCACCGGCTTTGCACTCCCCGAAGCCTCGGTGGGCGCCTCCTCAGTGACCGCCAACCAGGCGATCATCGAGGCAGAAGTCTTCCGCTATGTGACCGACCGTGAGGTCTATAACCAGCTCGACAATGACCTGCGTATCCGCAGCGTCCTGCGCCGCTCCGACGGGGCCGCCGAGAACGAATTGCGCCAGATCTGGAACAGCGCCAACGAGAACTACCCGCCCACGGTCTATGGCCCGAATGCCCGGCTCGACGTGGAGATCCTCAGCATCAACCGGATCGGCACCAACCGCGCCACGGTCCGCCTGCGCAAACGCCTGACCTCCATCAATGGCGTTCAGACAGGCCTCTTCACCGCCACTCTTCTCTTCGAGTTCCGCCCCGAGACCCGCCGCTCCATCGACGAGGTCTGGACCAACCCCTTCGGTTTCACCGTGCTCGAATATTCCATCCGCTCCGACAGATTGGAGAACTGAATTTGTTCCCTGCTCGACTTTTGATATTGCTGATTGCCCTGTTGCCCGGCCTTGCTTTCGCCGAAGCCATCCCGCGTGACGGGCCCAATGACAATCGGGTGCGGCTGGCAACATATCAAGAAGGTCAGGTCTATCGTCTTAATGTCTCGCTGACCCATGTGACCACGGTCGAGTTCGGCGAAGGTGAAAGCATCCGCTCGATCATCGCTGGAGACACCGAGGGCTTCGAGATCGACGGCGTCCCGGGCGGTCAGGCCTTTGCAATCAAGCCCGTCGCACGCGGCGTCCATACCAATGTGACCGTCTACACGAACAGGCGCAGCTACTATTTCAACGTCCAGGAGACCCGCAGCCCAACCTTCTACGTGGTGCAGTTCCGCTATCCGGACGACAGTGCACGGCCCACACGTGCCATCGCGGCCCAAGCGCCGAACTATAATTACGGTGCCAGCGCGCGGACCGAGTTCACCCCCACCCGTGTCTGGGATGACGGGACGTTTACGTATTTCGAATTTCCGCGGAACGCGCCGGTGCCTGCGATCTTTCGCTACGCGAATGGCCGTGAGCGCACGGTCAATACGCAAGCCACCGAGGGTGGTGTAATCCGGGTCTCAGGGGTGAACCGGCAATGGGTGCTGCGGATCGGGGAAGAGGCGGTCTGTATCGAGGCCACACCACCTGCGGGGGTAGGCTCATGAGCGATACTGGAAACGCAGACCTCGAGAAACGCCTCGCTGCCCTCGAACAAGGCAAAGGCGCAAGTTCGCCCCCTGCCCCACGGCGCTCACCGCTGCTCGCTTTGGTCGTCGTCCTCGTGATCGGCGCTGGCGGCTCCCTACTTTATCTCCTTTCCCAACCCGAGGAAGAGGAAGCCCTGCCCACGGCCACGCCCGACGTGTTCCAAAACGAGGGCGACGGGTTTGGCGCCATTGAAACTCTGCCCCCACCCGAGCCCGAAGTGGTTTTGGTCGCGCCGGAACCGGTGGAACCCAACGCTGAGCTTCTCGCCCAGCTCGCAGCCATGGAGGCCCAGATCGAGGAATTGCGCAACGCCCCTGAACCGGTCGTCGAGGAAGACACCGCCGCCGCAGAGGCGATCAACGCGCTGACCGCTCAGATCGCTGCGCTCCAAGCCGCCTCGGAAGCCGCACAGCAACGATTCCAGGACGAACTGACGGCGCGGGATCGCAGCCTTGAGCAACTCCGCATGGATCTGGAACTGGCCCAACTCGAGGCCAACCGCCCCCTTCCGGCACCCATCGGGCCCACCGAGGACGAGTTGCGCGCGCGGGAAGAAGAACGGCTCCGCCGCGAGGAGGAAGCAAGACGGCTCGCGGAACTTGAACGCCGCGCGGTCGAGGAGCGCGCGTTTCAGGAGCGCCGCATCACCTCGCCCACCATCGCCTTTGGTGGCACATCCGGTGCGAATGAAACAGCTTTGACCGAACGCACCTTCGGCGAGGTGACGGATTTCGTGCTGAACGGCGCGCTGCCCACGTCCGTGACGCAAGCTGAGGTCATCGCCAACCCCTCCAATACCATCATCCAAGGCACGATGATCCAGGCCGTCATGGAAACCGCCCTCGACAGCTCACTGCCCGGCCAGACCCGGGCCGTTGTTTCCGAAGACGTGTTCAGTTTCGATGGCAGCCGTCTCCTAGTACCGCGCGGGTCTCGTCTCATCGGGCGCTATCGCTCGGGCGTTGATATCGCGCAGCGCCGGGTCACGATCGCCTGGGACCGGATCATCCTGCCTGACAACCAAACCATCCAGATCAGCTCCTTCGGCGGCGATGAACTGGGCCGATCCGGCGTCACCGGTTTTGTCGATACTCGGTTTGATGAGCGCTTCGGTTCGGCGGCTTTGATTTCGCTGATCCCCGCCGCACCAAGCGCCGCCGCTGCAAATGTGCAAGACGAGACCGCCGCGGACGTGTTCGAAGACGTCGGCGATGATCTTGCCGATGCCACGGACAGCGTGATCGGCGACTACCTCTCCATCGGCCCTGTCATCTATGTCGACCAGGGCGCCCGCGTCACTGTCATGGTCGACCGCGATCTGGAGATATTCTGAGCCCATGACGCTGAGCTATCTCGAAACCTCCCTCGACCGGATCGAAGCCGCCGCCCGCGACGATGTCATCGAGATCTGCATCAACCCCGACGGCTCCTGCTGGGGCGAATTCGAGGGCGATCATTTCATGCGAAAGCTGGACCAGGCACTGACCGCGACGGACGTTAAGGACCTCGGCAACCAGATCGCCTCCTCCGCCAACACAACGTTGAGCAAGGACCGCCCGATCGTCTCGGTCTCGATCACCTACAAGGGGCGCCCGATCCGCGCACAGGTCATCACCCCGCCTGCCGTGCTCTCGGCCATGTCGATCAGCCTTCGGTTCTTCTCAAGCCTGCCGCTTGACGGGATCGCGCTTGATTTCCTTTTTGGCAAGGAGCGCAAACTCGAAGAACTCCGCCTCGAGAAAACCCACGAACTGCGCGAAGTGGTGGCCGCGGGCGTGATCGACGATGCGCTGGCCTTTTGCGTCGACAACAAGCTCAACATGATCGTCTCTGGCGGCACCTCCACCGGCAAGACCGTGGCTGCGCGCAAGATCCTCTCGCACGTGCCATCCGAGGAACGCATCGTCACCATCGAGGAAGCCGCTGAGCTTCTGCCGACCCAGCCCAATGCCGTGACCCTCATCGCCAATCGCGATGCGGAGTTCCAGACCGCCGATGTGCTGCTCACCGCAACGTTGCGCATGCGCCCCGACCGGATCATCCTGGGCGAGGTGCGCGGCAAGGAGGCCATGACCTTCCTCGAGGCGATCAACACTGGCCATGGCGGGTCCATGACCACGCTGCACGCAGAAACCCCGCAACTTGCCGTGCAGCGTCTGGCCATCGCCGCACTCAAGACCGAGATCCCGATGACCTATGCCGACATGATCCAATACATCGAAAACTCCATCGATGTGATCATCCAGGCCGGTCGCCACGATGGCCGGCGCGGCATCACCGAATTTTACCTCCCCGGCGCAACTGAGATTGGAACTTCCCGATGAAGACATTTGAATACGACATCCTGTCCTTTCCCATGACCCGAAAAACCAGTCTCACCGACATGCAGGCCAGCCTGAACGCGAAGGGGGCCGAAGGCTGGGAGGTAGTGTCGATCAGCTCCTCGGAATTCGCCAATGTCGGCCACACAGTTTTCCTGAAGCGCGAAACCACTACCATCGGAGCCACGGAATGAAGCCAGCGCGGCTAACCCTTGCGCTATTCGCGCTAGCCGTGAGCCTACTGGCTGTCCCTGCCTTCGCCGAGCGCACTATGGTGCCGACCCTCGATCGCAGCTTTGACGTCTGTCCAGACCGGCCCGCTGAGCCCAACTGGATGCAAGAAATACCCCTGCGCCAAGCCTATCAACGCGTGTTGGTCCAGGATATCTACCGTGCCCAGAATCTCGAGCGCATCATCGAGACCGAAAGCTGCGAATGTGAAATCCGGTTCCCGTCTTGGGACGCTGCCGAGGCGGAGTTTCATGAGCAGCACGCGAGTGACGAACGCTGGAAAATGCTGGAAGCATCCGACGCCTACAATCAGCGCGCCAACGACGTTCGCCTTGTGGCTAAAGCCATCTGCGAAACCGCAGGCAATTGGTAAGGCAGCCCCGTTATGAGCGTCGTCACCTATTTCGTTGAAACCTCCCAGGGCTATCTCGACACCGCCGCCGAAACCCAGTTCGGGTCCGTCGCGGCGACAGTCGGCACGCTTCTGGTGCTGGGAACAACTCTGGTGGTAATCCTCGTCTTCCTGAACATGATATACCAGTACAAGGCGATGGACGGGCGCACGGCCTTTTGGCTCGCGGTCAAGATCGGGCTCATCGGGATATTCGCGACCAACTGGGTGCAGTTCAACGCCCTCTCCTCCGCCATCCTGGCCGGCATCGACAGCATTGCGGGGGCGCTTGTCGCCTCGGTCGGTGGCGGAACCCCAGGTCCCTCTGGCACCTTTGCAGAAGAATTCGATCGGCTGATCGCGGAACTAGGGGACTATCTCAACGCCGCCGGGTCCGAGCTGAACTGGATGGCAGGGGCCATGCTCGATATTGTCGGGGTCCTCTTACTCTCGATCCTCGGCGGGCTGGCCGCCTTTATCCTCGTGGCCTCCCGCCTGATGATCGCGCTTCTGATCGGGATTGCGCCAGTGATGATTTTCCTCACCCTCTTCGAGGTCACCAAGGACTATTTCGCGCGCTGGCTGTCGGCGCTGGTCTCCTTCGCGCTCTACCCCATCGTAGTGGCCGGTGTGTTCGCGACAATCACGGGCGTCTCCTCTGCCCTCATCGGCGAACTCGGCGACCCGGAGGGAGCCTCAAACATCGGTGCGCTCATTCCCTTCTTCATGATGGTGCTCATGGCCAAGGGATTCATCATTGCCACGCCCTTCATCGTCCGTGCGATTTCCGGCAACATCATGATGCCCGCCCTCTCCGGTGGCCTCGGCGGCGGCTACAGCTTCGCGCGCGCCGCAATGGGCAGCCAGCAGGCCTACAACCGCTACTTGATCGGCGGTGCCAGTGGTGCGGAATACGCAGCCCTCAGGGCGCGACAGTTCTTTGGCGTGCAGCAGATGCCCGCTAGGCAAGGCATGGGGCAGTCGGGTCATGCAAGTGGCACAGGGTCACCGGGGGCCGGGTCTCAGATGCTGGCGCAACTCGCCCGATTGGGTAGGTTGGGGCGGAGGTAAAAATGGCAGAACCTGCAGCGTCGTGGATCAAGTTCGAAGATCGCCCGCCAACCGAAGCGGAACTGCACACAGACCGAGTCGTTGGGTACTTTGGAATTCGAGATCTCACAGGGAAGATCACAACAGATCACTTTGGGAAGCTTTCTTGGGATGATGCTGGCGGACCTTGGGCTATTGAAGTATTCAGAAACGCCCTGCGCCTAACGGCTCCTGGTCAATTCATCCACGAACCAGTCGAGCCTAGTCATTGGTGTATGGTTCCATTATTGCCAAATCATCCAGATATTGACGGCTTGCCGGAGGGTTAGAGTTTTAGATCACAGACTTGGTGGAAAACCAGTGATCGCTAAAACGGCCCAATGCGGACACTGATCTCGATTGCCGCGTACTGTGTCTGCAGCCAAAGTAGCGGAAATTTACAAATACAGTTGTTTGCAATCGCAAGCTGACGCGTCACAGC
>NZ_JAKFZN010000012.1 GCF_021654165.1 Nereida sp. MMG025
GGCACACCACCAAATCCAGCCGAAAAACCCGTCGGACAGGGCGTATGGCCTAGCGTCTGCTCACGGTATGGCAATGCGTCAGACACTTTGGCGCTGCGAAGGCATATTCCAGACATACAAACATCATTCCGCCGCGAGCCGAAGGGGAGCATTGTTTTTCGTTTCAACCGCCATTGCGGTAGAGCGTTTGCGATGCACCAACCGGAACATGGGTGGCGTGAAGTAAAACGACACAACCGCGGACAACAGCACGCCCCCTGCGATGGCCACTGCGAAGGGTGGCCAGAACCCACCGCCTTCCATGATGAGCGGTAAGAAGCCGCCAAAGGTGGTTATGGTCGTGGATATGATGTGGCGGCTTGATCGGCTAACCACCTGTGCCATTGCCTCGGTGTCGCCCGCCGCGGCCTTTGGATCAGATTGCAGACCTGTCAGGATAATGATGGCTGCATTGATCGACACCCCAATAGATCCGATCACGCCGATGATTGCATTGATCCCGAATGGGTATTGCATCACCGCCAGCGACAACATCGACAGACCTGCGGACAGCACACAGACGACAAGGGCCACCCCTGTCAAACGGAAGGAATTGAAGGTCAGCGCGATGGTTGCAATGGTCAGCGTCACGATCAGACCGATTGAGGCCAACAGATTGCCCACGGTGTTTGCGCGTTCGTCACTGTCACCGCCCAGTTCAATACGGTATCCTGCAGGCACGTCAAAGTCTGCCTGCTCAAACGCGGCAAGCACGTCTTGCAAGGCTTCTTCGGGCAGCACGGATGGCACGATGAAAGCTTGCACGGTGTTTATCCGCTCACCATTGCGGCGGGTGATGACGCTTTCGGAAGGCTCCAGCACAGGGGTGGCCAATTCCGACAGGGGCACTGCGGGAAAATCGCCTTGTGCCGAAATGGCTGCAGCCCCCGGCAACACGACAGGAAGATCGGATAGCGTGCTGATTTCGGTATAGGCGTCACGGTCAAAGCGCACGCGGACAGGCAGTTGATCGGTGCCTTCTACCAGGCTGCCGCCTGTGACGCCGACCATACCATGTTCAAGTTGTGCGGCGATATCGGTGATGTTCATGCCCAACAATCGTGCGGCGGTTTCATCGACATTGAAGCGAAGCTGCGGGGCACCGCCCGAAACTTCGGTCCGCACATGGGTGATGACAGGCACATCGGCCATCAGCGCGCGTGCCTGATCGCCGTAGTCGCGCAGCACGGTCAGGTCTGGGCCGACAAGCCGTATTTCGACAGGCGCTGCAACGGGCGGCCCTTGGACAAGGCCGCGCACAATGATGCTGGCTTTGGGATAGCTTTGGTCCAATTCATCTTGCAGCAACGGCACCAGACGTGCGGCATCTTCGGCCGTGTGCGTTTTGATCATCGCAACGGCGAAGGCGGGTTCCTGAGCGCGTCCGCCTGTGATGTTGTAATAGAAGGCGGGGCCAGATTGCCCGACGGACCAATAGACCTGATCAACGCCTTCAAGCGCCAGAAGCTGTGCGTCGATAGCGCGGGCTGTTTCAGCGGTTTCGTCGATGGCTGTTCCGGGTGGCATTTGCACTTCGAGGTAGAATTGATCGCGGTCCACGCCTGGAAAGAATTGGGCGGTCAGGGTCGGGAAGGCCAGAAAGCCCGTTACCGGCAAGATCAGTGCCACGGCGATGGATTTGAACGGATTGTTGACCGACCATCTGATTGAGGCGGTGAAGGCTGTGCCGACAAACGGAATGGTAATCCCGCCGCGCCCACCCGATTTGATGAACCAGCCCGCAAAAGCGGGTGTCACGGTCAGCGCCACAAAGACAGACCACAACAGCATGATCACCACCGCGATGGCGATGGAGCCGACAAAGTCACCTGCAGGGCCAGGCAGCAAGATCATCGGGGTGAAGGACAGAGCGGTGGTAATGGTTGAGGCCAGCAAGGGGCCAGCCAGCCGTTTGATGGCGTCGCCCACGGCGTTTTCGCGCGTCAAGCCACGGGCAAGTCTTTGGCGGACCTCATCTACCATTACAATGGCCGCATCCACCAGCAGGCCAAGGGCGACGATCAGCCCTGTCACAGACATTTGGTGAATGGGCAAGCCGATGAAATTCATGGTGGCGAGTGTGGCCAGAGAGACCACGGGCAAAACAAGTGCAACGATGAGTGCGGCACGCACCCCGAGGCTGATCAGCAGAACGGCGACAACAAGGGCGACCCCGATGGCCATATTGGTGCCAACCTCTGCCAGTCGGTCCGCAGTGTAGGTTGATTGATCAAAGATCAGCTCTTCGGACAGGCCTTGGGGCACGAGGGCGGCGCCATCTTTCAATTCGGCGCGCACAAAGTTCATCCAGCGGTCGATCTGGACCCCGTCTTGGGCCAACACGCCGACAAGCACGGCCGGACGACCGTTGGCGTAGGCCAGTTCTGTGGCGGGATCGCGGGGGCCGCGCGTGATTTGGGCGATATCGGCAACCGTTACTGTGGCCCCTTGTGCGCCTTCGCGGACGACGACTTGGCCCAAGCGACTGAGGGCGGCAATTTCGCCAGAGACGTTGATGGTGAGCCCCGTTTCGGCCCCATCAAGGCGGCCTGCCTGAACTTTACCGTCGGCGGCGGCGATGCGGGCCGATATTTCGGCGGCGGTCAGGCCCAGAGCTGCGGTGGCTTGCGGATCGATTTCGACCAGCACCTCTTCCTCGGGCTCGCCAAAGAGATCCACGGCACGGGTTTGGGGTATCGCGCGCAGGCGATCGGACAGGGCTTCGGCATAGGCGTGCGCCAAGGTGATCGGGACGTTGTTGTGGTCTGCGGTGACGGCGACGACGGCGGAGTAGGCAGAGATGCCTTCGGCATTGAAGTCGGGCGCCAGAACACCTGCGGGAAAGTTGCGGCGGGCGTCTTCAACAGCGTCGCGGGCTTCGGACCAGACCTGTTCGATGGCGGGACCTTCGAGCGTTTCAATCAGGTCGATATTGACGACCGAAACGCCTGTTCGCGAGATGGAAGTGATGACATCGACTTCAGCGATCTCACGCAGCTGTTCTTCGATTTCAGCCGTCACGAGGGCTTCGACGCGTGCAGGGTCGGCGCCCGGAAAGGTGGTGGTGACGGAGGCAAACAGATTGGTGATTGTCGGATCTTCTTGGCGGCCAATCGACAAAAGCGATGACACGCCCGCCGAGATCAGGACCAAAAGAATAAGTGCAACGATGCGGGGCTGACGAAAGGGCAGGGTGATCATCAGACTATTCCACTACCCGCACGCGTTGTCCCGGCACCACGCGATGTGCACCTGTTGCGATCATCCGGGCACCGTCTTGAAAGGTGCCACGCACGAAGGCGCGGGTTGCTTCGGCGTGCAAAACCTCGACGCTGGCCTGGCGTACGGTGTTGTCATCGACGGTCAGAACCGTCCAGTACCCCCCCACGCCTTGTTGCATGGCATCGAGTGGCAACCATGTGCCCACCTGATCCACGGGCGTCGTGACAACCACGGTTGCGGTCTGACCAAAGGCGGGGGCATCATCGGAGTTCAGCGAAAAGATTGCAGTTTGTGTGCGCGTGACGGGATCAATATCGGGGCGCACGCGCAGAAGGACCGCGTCGTACGTGCGGCCCTGCACCACGATTTCGGGCGATTGCAAGGCGGCGATGTCAATCGACAAGGGCAACCCGACACGCACCTGCGGTGCTGTTGTTTCAATCAACGTCAAAATGGGTGCGCCTGCGGCAAGTGTTTCACCGCCATCTACGTTGCGCATTCCGATGCGGCCATCGAAAGGCGCGAATAATTCCGATTTTTCCAAATTGATGGCGACCGTGCTGAGGGCTGCGTCCACCTCTTGGGTGCGGCTGATCAGTTCGTCGCGTGTTGCCGTCGCTTGGTCCACGGCCTCAACACTGGCAAAGCCATCTTTGCGCAGGGCTGTGGCGCGGGCAAGCCGTGACTGTGCCAAATCCAGTTGTGCGGTCAGCGCAGCGCGTGATGCTATCAGGCGCTCCTGTTCGGCCTTGAGCAGGGCCGTATCAAGGCGCGCGATCAGTTGGCCTGCTTTGATTGTCTGGCCTTCTTCGACCAAAAGGTCTGACAGCCTGCCGCCCAATTCAAATGACAGCGGAACGCTGGCGGCGGATTCGATCTGTCCGACGAATTGGCGTGCTAGACTATAGCCGTCTTGCAAGGTGATAGGGGTGACGCTGACGGGGATAAGGTTTGCGATTTCTGCTTCGGCGCTGGCATCGGCGCGTTGGGCCAGAAGGTTTGATCCCCCCACAACCGCTGCACCTGCCAGAACGACAACCAAACCGGTCAAAGAGATGTTGAACACCGTGCGCCTTGCGCGTTTCAGGAAAGTCGGTTTTTGCAGATCGGTCATGGTTAGCCCTTTAAAGTTAGCATCTCTTACATATGTTAGAACCTATTACTTTGACAAGGGTTACGAAGTTTGAAACGAATTGGATCATGAATGATTTGAAAAAAGACGCCCCGCGCGAGCGGTATCACCACGGTGATTTGCGCACGCAGCTGATTGAAGCGACACGCCAACTGATTGAACAAAAAGGCCCTGATCATTTTTCGGTGGCAGAAGCGTCTCGGCTTGCTGGCGTGTCTTCGGCTGCGCCTTACAAACACTTCAAAGATAAGGACGATCTGGTGCGTGCTGTGGCACTGGGTGGAATGCGCCGCCAGCATGACCAATTGATTGAGGAGTTGGATGGCCTGCCGCCACAAAGCCTTGATCGCATATCAGCGCTTGGGCGTGTCTACATTCGCTTTGCTTTGTCCGAGCCTGCGGTGTTTCGGTTGATGTTCGGTTTGTCCAAAGATCACAACGAAGACGATGCTTTGGTGCAGCAAGGCGAAAATATGTTTGGTGCGGTCAAGGCCGAGGTTGCGCGATACCGTGGTAGTGATGTCATTGAAGAGATTGATGAAAAACGAGCCTTCCAACTGTGGAGCTTTGTTCATGGGCTTTCGTTTTTGCTGTTGGACGGCAAGCTGACGCAGATGGAATTGCCTGTCAGTCTTGACGAGATGCTGGACGATATTGGCAGGCGCGTGATGCAGGATGTTTGAGGCCTAGATCATTGCAGGTGTCGCTGCGTGTTTTCAAACTGCATAAATCTTGTGCAAAAGGCGGCTGTCGGTCACAGAAATTCCCCAACAAGATGGCGGCGCGCTCTTTTTGCTTGAGTATCTTTGGTGCGATCATCAGGTCAGGTGCATGTCTGCGGATTTGAAAATTGTTGTCGTTGAAGATGACCGTGATCGGGCGATCTCGATCGTTGATGCGCTGAAAGATGCCTGCGTTTGCGATGTTGTGGTGATCGCAGATCGCAGTGGATTGGCGCGCCAGATTGCAGCGCACCAGCCTGATATTGTGCTGATCGACATCAACAATCCCACACGTGACATGATGGAAGAGTTAACGCTGGCATCAGGTCCGCTTGACCGGCCGGTTGCGATGTTTGTTTCGGGGAATTCTGACGGCATGGCCGAAGCCGCGATTGAGGCGGGGGTGTCGGCCTATGTTGTTGATGGCCTGTCGGTGCAAAGGCTTAAGCCCGTGATGGACACTGCGATTGCGCGGTTTTCCATGGTGCGCCAAATGCGCGATGAATTGGCAGAGACACGGCGTGCGTTGGAAGAGCGCAAGGTCATCGACCGCGCCAAGGGATTGTTGATGAAGGCCAAGGGCATTGACGAGGAAGCTGCCTATGCACTGCTGCGCAAGGCTGCGATGGATCAGGGCCGACGCGTGCCTGACGTTGCAGAGGCCTTGGTGACGGCTGCGGGATTGTTGGGATGAATTACGTTAGCATTCCCGTTGCCTATATGCCGCTGGTGGATGCGGCGCCCTTGATACTGGCCCAAGAGATGGGATTTGCGGCAGCCGAGGGAATAGCGTTGGATTTGATCGCGGCGCCATCATGGTCGTCTGTGCGTGACATGTTGGCCTTTGGGCGCGTTGATGCGGCACATATGTTGTCGCCCGTTCCGCTGGCGATGGGGATGGGATTGGGCGGCGTGGCGACCGAGATTTCTTCGGTGTCCAACCTTTCGATCAATGGCAATGTGATTGGCGTGGGCACAGAGTTGAAAGCCAAGCTGGACGCGTTGGGCTTCAGTTTTGATTTTCACGATCCGATTGCCGCGGCAGAAGCCTTGGTGCAGGTGAGCGATGGGCCAATCTCGTTCGGGGTGCCATTTCCTTTTTCGATGCATGTTGAATTGCTGCGCTATTGGGCGGATGGGTCTGCCTTGCAAAAACACGGGATTACCATTCGCACGGTGCCACCCCCTTTGATGGCCCAAGCGCTTGCGGCAGGCGAGGTTGATGCGTTTTGTGTGGGCGAGCCCTGGGGCTCTGTTTCGGTTGAGACAGGGGCGGGGGCCCTTTTGTTACCCGGCAAGGCAATCTGGTCTTTTGCTCCTGAAAAAACACTGGCCGTGCGCACAAACTGGGCCGAGACAGAACCCGATCTTCTGGGGCGCTTGATGCGGGCCGTTTGGAAGGCGGGGCGCTGGCTGTCTGATCCTGCGGCACATGCAACTGCCAGTGATCTTCTGTCGCGTAAAGCCTATCTGGATGTGTCTGCCGAACTGATTGACCGTGCCCTATCGGGGCACCTGACGATCACGCAAGAGGGTGACCACCGGCAAATTGATGGCTTTGTGGAGTTTCATAGCGGGGCGGCAACCTTTCCCTGGCTGAGCCAAGCAAGATGGATCGTGGAAAGACTTCATATGGCAAACGGTGGTGCGGCTTTGACAGACGTGCAAATTGCCAAAATCGTGCGGCCCGACTTGCACCGCGAGCATCTGGCCAAGCTGCGGTGTGATCTTCCTGGCGCTTCGGCCAAAGTTGAGGGGGCGATTCTGTCTTCGATGGCTGTGGCGAGCGCTTATGGGCAGATCACCTTGCAGCCTGACGGTTTCTTTGATGGTCAGATTTTCGACCCCGAGGCGAAATTTCCGCCCAAAAAATAGGCGTCTCGTGTTTTGCTGCAGCGCAGCGCGTTCATCCCTTCCCTCTGGCTTTCTGAATATGGCAATCTTGGATCACGGCTAGCAAAGGCGCTGGTCGTTTAGAATTTCATCCCGCTGTCAGGGATAATCTGAGCAAGGTCGCTCACTTTCCGCCGGAAAATCCGGAGGCAAGTGATCGGCCTTTTTTCGTTTCTTGTGCTGCCCATCCCAAAGGCATTCACCCCATGAGGATAATCATGAAAAAACTTCTTCTATCGCTTGCGACCACAACGGCATTGGCGTCACCTGCTTTTGCAGACCTTTTGGATCTGGAAAAAGACGAGCTGACCTTCGGCTTTATCAAACTGACTGATATGGCGCCTCTGGCTGTTGCATATGAAAACGGATATTTTCTGGACGAAGGCCTGTTTGTGACGCTTGAAGCGCAAGCAAACTGGAAGGTGTTGCTGGACGGTGTGATCGACGGTCAGTTGGACGGTGCACACATGCTGGCAGGCCAGCCGCTTGCAGCGACGATCGGATATGGCACCGAGGCGCATATCGTGACGCCATTTTCGATGGATTTGAACGGCAACGGTATCACCGTTTCGAACGAGGTTTGGGATTTGATGCGCCCGAATATTCCATCGATGGAGGATGGCCGCCCGCAACACCCCATTTCGGCTGAAGCGCTGGTTCCCGTGATTGAAGAATTCAACGCGAATGGCCGCCCGTTCAACATGGGTCAGGTTTTCCCCGTTTCGACCCATAACTATGAATTGCGGTATTGGCTGGCTGCTGGCGGGATCGAACCTGGCTATTACAGCCCAGACAACATCACGGGCCAAATTGGTGCAGAGGTTCTGTTGTCGGTGACACCGCCGCCCCAGATGCCTGCGACTATGGAAGCCGGCACGATCAGCGGCTACGCTGTGGGTGAGCCTTGGAACCAACAGGCCGTGTTCAAAGGTATTGGTGTGCCTGTGATCACCGACTATCAGCTGTGGAAGAACAACCCTGAAAAGGTTTTCGGCCTGACAGCCGAGTTTGTTGAGGAAAACCCGAACACGACCCAAGCCCTGACACGCGCCCTTATTCGTGCGGCCATGTGGCTGGATGAAAACGACAACGCCAACCGCGAAACCGCGGTCGAGATGCTGTCGCGTCCTGAATATGTTGGTGCCGACTACGAGGTTATTGCCAACTCGATGACAGGGACATTTGAGTTTGAAAAAGGGGATGTGCGCGACATTCCAGATTTCAACGTGTTCTTCCGTTACAACGCCACTTACCCGTTCTATTCAGATGCGATCTGGTATCTGACACAGATGCGCCGTTGGGGACAAATTGCCGAGGCGCAGCCTGATACGTGGTATAAAGAAGTGGCCGAGAGCGTTTATCGCCCCGATATCTATCTGCAAGCCGCACAATCGCTTGTGGATGACGGTCTGGCCGATGCCGCGGACTTCCCATTTGACAGCGACGGCTACAAAGCACCGACACCTGCCGCCGATATCATTGATGGCATCCCTTATGATGGGCGCACGCCCAATGCCTACCTTGAAAGCCTGCCAATCGGCTTGAAGGGTGAACAGGTTGTCGTCGGTGACAAAATCCAAGGCTAATCCCCCTTGCGCGGGCAGCAGGTCTGCCCGCGCCCCCTATTTTCAGGAGACAGGTTCATGACCACGGTAGACCCGAATTTCGAGGATGACGCCGCCCGCACTGCCCGCCGCGAACGTCGCTTCACCCGCATCAATGCCGCAGATAAATGGTTTCAGGTTCTGGGGCTGGCGTGGATTACGCCAATCCTGAGGGCGGCGGCAGGCGACAATCCCAAGGCACAGGTGTCTGAAATCTGGCGACTGCTTGGTGTGCCGCTTTTGGCTATTGTCGGCTTTTTGGCGCTTTGGGCTGCGTTTGCGCCTACAGTGCAAACTTCGCTTGGTGCGGTGCCGGGGCCTGCACAGGTTTGGGCAGAGGCTGTGAATTTGCACGAAGATGCGCAAGACAAGGCAGCCAGCCGTGCGCGTTTTCAAGAGCAAGTCGCCACGCTGAATGAGCGACGCATCGAAAACGGGCAAGAGCCGGTCGAGCGTGCCTACACAGGTGCGCCAAGTTACTACGCGCAAATCTGGACCTCGATCAAAACGGTGTTCTTTGGTTTTGTGATTGCCAGTGTTGTCGCAATTCCGCTTGGGATCATGGCGGGGCTTTCGCCCACGGCGAATGCTGCGCTGAACCCGATTATCCAGATTTTCAAACCCGTCTCGCCCTTGGCATGGTTGCCGATTGTCACAATGGTTGTGTCGGCGGTCTATGTCACCAACGATGGCATGTTCGCCAAGTCGTTTCTGGTGTCGGCTGTGACGGTCACGCTGTGTTCGCTTTGGCCGACGCTGATCAATACCGCGCTTGGTGTTGCAAGCATCGACAAGGATTTAGTGAACGTATCGAAGGTGTTGAAAATGAACACCTATACCAAGATCACCAAACTGGTTTTGCCTTCGGCCTTGCCACTGATCTTCACGGGCTTGCGCCTGTCGCTTGGTGTGGGCTGGATGGTTCTGATTGCTGCTGAAATGCTGGCGCAGAACCCGGGCTTGGGCAAATTTGTCTGGGATGAATTCCAGAACGGCAGCTCTTCTTCGTTGGCCAAGATCATGGTGGCGGTTCTGACGATCGGGATCATCGGGTTCATGCTGGACCGTGTGATGTATGCCCTTCAGTCGCTCTTTACCTTCACAAACAACCGCTAGCGCTTGCGCAGGGAAAGGACCGCGTCATGGGTATTTTAACACTTGATAACGTTTCCAAAAGCTTCGGTTCAGGCATCCACCGCACGGATGTTCTCAAGGATATCTCGATTGATGTTGCCGAGGGTGAATTTCTTGTGCTGCTTGGCTTTTCGGGCACGGGCAAGACCACGTTGATCAATCTGATGGCCGGGCTGGATAGCCCGACCACCGGGACTGCGACTTTCAAAGGCGCACCGATCAAAGAACCAAGCCCGGAACGGGGGGTGATCTTCCAAAGCTATTCGTTGATGCCGTGGCTGACTGTTGCGGGCAATGTGCGTCTGGCCGTTGATACGGTATTTCCAGAGCTGTCTGCGCAACAAAAAGACGCCAAGGTCGCCCACTATGTTGAGATGGTGGGCCTGTCACATGCCTCTTCGCGCCGTCCTGCGGAATTGTCGGGGGGCATGCGCCAACGGGTGAATGTGGCCCGCGCCCTGGCCATGAACCCCGAACTTTTGCTGCTGGATGAGCCGCTGTCGGCGCTGGATGCGCTGACACGCGCCAATCTGGCCGACGAGATCGAACACATCTGGGAGGCGGACAAAAAGACCTGTGTTCTGATCACGAACGATGTGGACGAAGCCATTATTCTGGCGGATCGCATTATCGCCCTTAATCCCGATGGCACCTTGGGCGAGACGTTTACAGTGTCGATCCCGCGGCCACGCGACCGGATGGCGATGAACACCAATGATGATTTCAAACGGCTTCGCGCCGATGTGACCAAATACCTGATGGATGTCGGTATTGCCGCCAAGGTCGAAGGTGCGCGCGATTTGCCGAATGTAACGCCCATTCACGGTGTGCCATCGGCTGTTGCAGATGCCCAGAAGGGGATGGTGGACGAGCGGTTTCTGGAATTTTCGCAACTGCACAAGGTCTATCCAACGCCGAAAGGTCCATTGACCGTGGTTGAGGATTTCGACCTCAAGATCAATCGCGGCGAATTCATCAGCCTGATCGGTCATTCGGGCTGCGGTAAATCCACTGTTTTGACAATGGCAGCTGGCCTGAACGAAATTTCAAAAGGGGCGATCAAGCTGGACAGGCGCCATGTGGAAGGGGCCAATCCAGAACGCGCCGTTGTTTTTCAATCGCCCAACCTGTTTCCGTGGCTGTCGGCGCGTGAAAACTGCGCCATTGGCGTGGACAAGGTCTATCCCCGTGCGTCCCGCCAAGAACGTCAGGACGTAGTAGAGTATTATCTGGAACGTGTCGGTCTGGCTGATGCGATGGATAAACCCGCCTGCGAGATGTCGAACGGGATGCAACAGCGCGTCGGTATCGCCCGCGCCTTTGCGTTGTCGCCCAAACTTTTGCTGTTGGACGAGCCGTTCGGGATGCTGGACAGCCTGACGCGGTGGGAACTGCAAGAGGTTCTGATGGAGGTGTGGTCGCGCACCAAAGTTACAGCAGTTTGTGTGACCCATGATGTAGACGAAGCGATTTTGCTGGCCGACCGTGTTGTGATGATGACCAACGGCCCACGCGCCACCATCGGCAAAATTGTGAACGTTGACTTGCCAAGGCCGCGCACGCGCAAGGCGCTTCTCGAACATCCTGACTACTACACATACCGCCAAGATGTGCTGGATTTCCTTGAGGAATATGAGCACGGCGCAAAGCCTAAACCCAAACCAACCGGCCGTGTGGCCTTGGCTGCGGAGTGAAAGACATGACACAGAAACTTGTTATTATCGGCGCAGGCATGGCTTCGGGCCGTGTGATCGAAACATTGGTTGAGACGGATTCCGACGCCTACGACATCACCTTGTTTAACGCCGAACCACGCGGGAACTATAACCGCATCATGTTGTCACCCGTTTTGTGCGGGGAAAAAACCTATGAAGACATCGTGACCCACGATGACGATTGGTATGCACAGCATGGCGTGACCTGCCGCTTCGGCGAGCATGTGGTTGCGATTGACCCCGAATTGAAAGTTGTCGAGGGGCAAAACGGCCATGTGCCCTATGATAAGCTGGTGATTGCCACGGGCTCTGCCCCGTTCATTATTCCGGTGCCAGGCAAGGACTTGCCCGGAGTGATTACCTACCGCGATCTGGACGATACAAATGCGATGATCGATGCCGCAGGCGAAGGCAAAAGGGCTGTCGTGATTGGTGGCGGTTTGCTTGGGCTAGAGGCTGCGGCAGGGCTTGCCGAACGCGGGATGGACGTGACGGTGGTGCATTTGATGGGGCATCTGATGGAACGCCAGCTGGATGAGGCGGCAGGATATCTGCTGCGTCGTGATCTGGAAAAGCGTGGGATCACCATCCGCACCCAAGCCTCGACCAAGGCCATCATTGGCGATGGTCGTGCAGAGGCCGTTTTATTGGAAGGCGATGAAACTCTTCCCGCTGATCTGGTGGTGATGGCCGTTGGTATCCGCCCTGAAACGCGGCTTGCAACAGATGCCGGACTGGATGTAGCGCGCGGCATTGAAGTGAACGCACAGATGCAGACATCGGACCCTGATGTCTTTGCCGTGGGTGAATGTGTTGAATTTGACGGCAACCTGTTTGGCCTTGTTGCCCCGCTTTATGATCAGGCCAAAGTTTTGGCCCACGCACTGCTGGACCAAGCAGACGCGTTCGTTGTCAAAGATGTGGCCACCAAGCTGAAGGTAACGGGCTGTGATTTGTTCAGTGCGGGTGATTTTGCCGAAGGTGAAGGCCGCGAGGACATTGTGCTGCGCGATCCGTCGAAAGGCATCTACAAGCGTCTTGTGATTGAAGAAGACCGTCTGGTCGGGGCTGTGATGTATGGTGATACGGCGGATGGAAACTGGTTTTTCCAGTTGATCAAAGATGGCACCGAGATTGATGAAATGCGCGACACTCTGATTTTCGGACCCGCGTATCAGGGGGGCGATACCTCGGACCCGCTCTCAGCCGTTGCAGCATTGCCGCCTGAGGCGGAGATTTGCGGCTGCAACGGCATTTGCAAAGGCACCATCACAGACGCCATCGCAAATGGCGCGACAGATTTGGCGGCGATCAAAGCCACCACAAAGGCCAGCGCGTCCTGCGGGACATGCACAGGGCTGGTAGAGCAGGTCTTGCAGGTTACTCTGGGAGATGCGTTTGAGCTGCCAACGGCGCAGCCGATCTGCACCTGTTGTGATCTGACCCATGAGGATGTGCGCCGTCTGATCAAGAGCCAAGAGCTGAAATCACAAGATGCGGTTTGGCAGGAACTTGGTTGGAAAACGCGCAATGGCTGTCATGTCTGTCGTCCTGCGGTCAACTTCTACCTGCTTGCCGATTGGCCGCTTGAATACCAAGACGATCCGCAGTCGCGCTTTGTGAACGAGCGCAAACACGCCAACATTCAAAAGGACGGAACCTTTAGTGTCGTGCCGCGCATGTGGGGGGGAATAACAAACCCGTCCGAGCTGCGCGCGATTGCTGATGCCGCTGATAAATACAACGTTCCCACCGTGAAAGTCACAGGTGGACAACGCATCGATTTATTAGGTGTGCGCGGCGAAGATCTTCCTGCGATTTGGGCTGATCTGAACAAAGCGGGGCTGGTTTCGGGCCATGCATATTCCAAAGGCCTGCGCACGGTGAAAACCTGTGTCGGCACAGATCACTGTCGGTTTGGAACGCAAGACAGCACGGGTCTGGGGATCAAACTGGAACAAGCGCTTTGGGGGTCGTGGACACCGCATAAGGTCAAACTGGGTGTATCAGGCTGCCCACGCAACTGTGCCGAAGCCACTTGCAAGGATATCGGCATTATCTGCGTCGATAGCGGCTATCAGGTAAGTGTTGCGGGTGCTGCTGGCATGGACGTCAAAGAAACCGAACGCTTGTGTGATGTGACCAGTGAACAAGAGGCAATAGATGTCACGATCGCCTTTGTGCAGCTTTATCGCGAAAACGCCAAGTATCTGGATCGTGCCTATAAGTGGGTTGCGAAGGTCGGACTGGACTGGGTGCAGGAGCGGATCGCCGATTTGGATGAACGGGCACGCCTGATCCAAGCGTTTGAGTTGAGCCAGTCGATCTATCGAAAAGACCCATGGGCCGAGCATGTCCAAACCAAGGCGGCGCAATATCAGCCTATGGCCAACCTCACACTGGAGGCAGCAGAATGAACTGGATTGATATAGGCCACATTGATGACATCCCGCTTCGTGGGGCACGCAAAATCAAAACGGCTTTGGGGTGTGTCGCGCTTTTTCGAACAAGCGAAACAGAGGTTTTTGCGGCATCTGATACTTGCCCGCACAAAGGCGGCCCATTGTCGGAAGGCATCATTCACGGCCAATCCATCACCTGTCCGTTGCACAACTGGGTGTTTGATCTGAATACGGGCCAAGCAAATGGGGAGGATGGTCAAATCGCAACCTACCCCGTGCGCATTGAAGGCGATCGCATCTTGATTGATGGCGCAAAACTTGTTGCGCAGAGTGCGGCCTGATGGACGGCAGCGGCATCCCTGAAACACGCTCAACTTGCCCGTATTGTGGTGTTGGCTGCGGTGTTTTGCTGAGGCCAGACGGCGTAGGCGGTTTGTCTGTGCGTGGTGATCCGGATCATCCCGCAAATCAGGGGCGGCTGTGTTCAAAAGGCACCGCCCTTGGGCAGACCGTCGGGTTGGAACAACGGCTGTTATCGCCACAGGTGAACGGTCAGGCGACTGATTGGGATACCGCGCTTGACCGTGTGGCCACGACGTTTTCGAACACCATTCGCGACCACGGTCCTGACAGCGTGGCTTTTTACGTGTCAGGCCAGTTGCTGACCGAAGATTACTATGTGGCCAACAAGCTGATGAAAGGTTTCATCGGCTCGGCCAATATCGATACCAATTCACGGTTGTGCATGGCCTCCTCGGTTGCGGGGCATAAGCGGGCGTTCGGCACAGATACCGTGCCAGGCAGCTATGAGGATATTGACGAGGCGGATCTTGTTGTTCTGACGGGATCAAATCTGGCTTGGTGTCACCCTGTTTTGTATCAACGCTTGCTGGCGGCCAAAAAGAAACGGGGCACAAAGATTGTCGTGATCGACCCGCGCCGCACGGCCAGTTGTGATGGCGCTGATCTGCATCTGGCTTTGACCCCGGGCACCGATGTGGCACTTTTCAATGGTCTGCTGACGCAGATTGCCGCGCGTGGCGCGCTGGATGGTTCATTTGCAAAGACCCTTGATGGTCTGGATCAGACACTTTGTGTCGCTGCATCGGACGATCCTTTACGCACAGGTTTGTCGCAGTCTGATATCAACACGTTTTATGATCTTTGGATCAATACACCACGTGTTGTGACAATTTATAGCCAAGGCGTAAATCAGTCGACGTCTGGCACCGACAACGTGAATTCAATTCTGAACTGTCATCTGGCGACAGGGCGCATTGGCACCACTGGGTGCGGACCACTGAGTGTGACAGGCCAGCCCAATGCGATGGGTGGACGCGAAGTCGGGGGGCTGGCCAACATGCTGGCGTGTCACCTTGATCTGGAAAACGCCGATCACCGCAGCGCCGTTGGCGATTTCTGGCAAGCACCATCGGTTGCCACGCAGCAGGGCCTCAAGGCAGTTGATATGTTTCAAGCCGTTGGCGACGGGCGCATCAAAGCACTTTGGATTATTCACACCAATCCCGCTGTTTCCATGCCAGATGCTAAAGCGGTCCGTGCCGCGATTGCATCGTGTCCGTTTACGGTTGTCAGTGACGTCACAGCGCGCACCGATACCGCGCGTCTGGCTGATGTTTTGCTGCCTGCCACAGCCTGGGCCGAAAAGGATGGAACAGTCACGAATTCAGACCGCACGATCAGTCGCCAGCGCAAAGTTTTGCCTGCCCCCGGACAGGCGCGACCTGACTGGGATATACTGGCAGATGTGGGACGGCGCATGGGCTTTGAGCAGGCGTTCGATTATCAGACAGAAGCCGAGATTTTCCGCGAATACGCCGCGTTGTCCCGGATCGCTGGTAAGTTTGGGCGCGACTTCGATATTTCCGCGCTAAGCGGTATGAGTGATGTGGCGTATGATGCGATGGCGCCTGCGCGGTGGCCAATCACCGAAACCCGCAAGGGTGGCCGCTTTTTCGCCGATGGCAGATTTTTCCATGCAGATGGTAAAGGCCGTTTGGTTCCTATGGCCTGCAAAGTGGCAGCGCCAAATGATGCGGCTCCATTCCGCCTGAACACAGGCCGCTTGCGCGACCAGTGGCACACGATGACCCGCACGTCTTTGTCCGCAAACCTGTCGGCGCATTTGCCAGAACCGTTCGTTGATATTCACCCGTCAGATGCGGCGGCACTTGGTATTGCTTGTGCCGATTTGGTCGCAATATCCAACGCATATGGCAAAGCCATTCTGCGTGCGCGGATCAGTGATACTGTGCAAAAAGGTCAGCTTTTCGCGCCAATTCATTGGACTGGCGAAACCGCCCCGTCTGCGCGGATCGATGATCTGGTTGCCCCGAACACCGATCCAATTTCGGGCCAGCCTGACAGTAAGGGCAGCTATGTTGAAGCGCAGCGATACGATGCCGCGTGGTATGGCTTTGCTGTTTCGCGCGAACCGATGGCGCTGAGAAGTGCCTATTGGTCGGTTGCGCGGACGGCGCAGGGGTTTCGTGCAGAACTTGCTGGCAAGCATCCCGTTGCAGATTGGGAGGCCGAGGGCCGCGATATTTTTGGCGTACCAAACGCGTCCGTTTCGAGCTTTGTTGACCAGACACGCGGAACGGCGCGGGTTGCGTTTTACGATGGCGACGTTTTGATCGCGGCTTTGTTTGTTGCGCGTGAACCCGTGGCAATCATGCGCGATTACCTTGCGACATTGCCCGACACAGAAGGGGCCGATCCGCTCAGCGGACAAAGCCCCGCGTCTATGCCCAATCCTGGTCCTGTTGTGTGTTCGTGTTTTGGGACCGGGGTGAACACGATTGTCACAGCCATTGAAACCGAGGGCCTGGTGAGCGTTGATCAAATTGGTGCGGCGTTGGGCGCTGGAACAAACTGCGGGTCGTGCCGCCCTGAATTGGCGCAACTTCTGTCACGTTCCCGCGTGCAGGAGGCTGCGGAATGAGCCTTTCTGACTATGTGCGCATTCTTGGTCGGGGGCAGGGCCGTGCGCGGTCTTTTACCCTAACCGAAGCGCAAGATGCGATGACGCTGATGTTGCAAGACGATGCAGCACCTGAAGCCGTTGGCGCGATCTTGATGTTGTTGCGGATGAAGGGCGAAACAGCCGAAGAAATTGCAGGTTTTGCCGCGGCCGCACAAGCCGCGTTGCCCGAACTGCCCCATGTCGATCTTGATTGGCCAAGCTACGCAGCGGGCCGCACCCGTGGTGCGCCGTGGTTCTTGCGCTCAGCGAAAGACGTCGCGCAACGCGGCCACCGCGTTTTGTTGCACGGCTGGAATGGTGCCGATCCCAAAGTGCGGGCAGGACTTGTCGATCTGGGAATTGGCATCGCGACCACCAGTGATGAAATCGAGGTGCTTTTGGCCAAGGACGGAATTGCTTATTTGCCGTTGGAGCAGTTTCATTCTGCTTTGTTTCGCTTGCTATGTCTGCGCGACACTCTTGGTCTTCGGTCGTGCATCAACACCGTTTGTCGCATGCTTAATCCTGCAGCGGCACGTGCGAGCGTGCAGGGAGTTTTCCATCCGTCCTACCGTTTGCTTCAAGCCGACGCTGCGGCGCTTCTGGGTTGGGGGGGATTGACGGTCATCAAAGGCGGTGGTGGTGAGTTTGAGTGCAATCCTGCCAAAGAAATCGCGGCCTTTGGATTGCGCAATGGTCAGTTGTGGGAGGATCGTATTGCACGCCGTGTTGATGAGACCCGACGCCTGTCTGATCGCTCGGAAACGATGGTGGATGACAACTGGGCGACCCAGACACCTGATGCGTTTGAGACGGCCATAATCGAAGCGACAACTGCGGCGGCGTTGAGCACTCTTAATTCTACCGATCTTTCGCACCGATCTGTTGCGTAACCAGAAGGACAAGCCATGAAATCCTTTCCAATGTTTATCCGCACAACCGACCGTAACGTCGTTGTTATAGGCGGTGGTGAGCAGGCAGCGCAAAAAGTGCGGCTTTTGATGAAATCCGATGCAAATCTTGTGATCGTTGCTGCCGCGCTTGAAGATGAGTTGCAGGCGCTTGTGGATCAAGGAGCGGCACGCCACCTTGAAACGCTTGAAACTGATGTGTTCAAAGATGCAGCAATGGTATTTATCGGCACGGGGTGCCCCGGGTTTGACGGTGCTGCGCATGCCTTGGCCAAGTCCTGCGGTTGCATTGTGAATGTCGTTGATCAGCCAGAGCTGTGTGACATGACCACGCCCGCCATTGTGGATCGTGATCCCATTGTGGTTGCCATTGGCAGCGAAGGGACTGCGCCGGTTTTGACACGCGACATCAAAACCAAATTGGAAGAGATGTTGCCGCTGAACATCGGTGGGCTGGCCGCTTTGGCAGGTCGCCTTCGCCCAAGCGTCACAAACAATGTGCCCCGCGCGCACCGCCGCGCGTTTTGGGCTTGGGTTTTCAAAGGCAGCGCAAGGGACCAGTGGACGCGTGGAAGTGAACGCAAAGCAGCCCGCATCATTAAGGATGCAATCGCGGTGGGGCGCGCACCGCATGACCGTGCAGATGGTCATATCTCGCTTGTTGGTGCAGGTCCGGGCGCGCGTGATTTGCTGACGCTACGCGCTGTTGAAAGGTTACAAGAAGCAGACGTGATCTATTATGATCGTCTTGTCGATCCAGAGGTGCTGGAACTGGCGCGCCGCGATGCTGAACGTGTTTTCGTTGGAAAGCACGTTGGGGCCCATGCCCTGCCACAAGACAAGATTAGTGCAATGATCGTTGCCGAGGCACGCAAAGGGCGCAAGGTTGTCCGGCTGAAATCAGGTGACCCTTGTATTTTTGGGCGGGCAACCGAAGAACTTGATGCGGCGCGTGCTGCGGGAATTTCTATTGATATCGTCCCCGGCGTAACTGCCGCATCGGCCGCAGGCGCGTCATTAAAGCAAAGCTTGACCGAACGGGGTGTTGCTGACACATTTGTTGTGGCCACGGGCACGGGATGCGCATCAGATCCATTGCCTGATTGCACCCGCATGTCAGGACCGGGCACCACAACGGCTTTTTATATGTCCGTTCGGCAGGCAGGTCGCATTGCGTCGCGACTGATAGAACAGGGTCTGCCGCCTCATAGCATGGTTGATGTCTGTGTTGATGTTTCCAAATCGACCGAACGCCATATCAAGACAACTGTATCAGACCTGTTGGCCGATATCGGAAGCCACGATATTGAAGGGTGCGCGATTGTGTTGGTGACTTGGCCGCGAGATGTGGCGCAGAATAAGCCTGCCCAGACTGCACGCCTTCTCCAGGGCGTATCCGCCTAGGTCTTTCCCAGGCTATCCAAAATGGAAGGTCTTGGGGCCCATCTGCCACTTATCCAATAGCAAGCCTAAAGAAAGAAATCATCCAATTGTCTGACGTGAGCGCCTATGGGTTCAAATAAGGTTGTTGGCTAAGACAGGGTTTTTTGCTGACCTGCCCCCCGTGGCTCCCTCATTCATAACGAGAGTTTGCGGGTTTGGATTTCATATTCCTCATCGTTATTTTGGGCAAGCGCGTCGTGCGGTGAGCCCTCAAATTGCTCAAGCGCTCGACGCGCTTCTGCGGGTGTTTGGTTTGCCAGTGATGAGTGCGGTTTGACGTTGTTGTAGTCGTAGCGCCAAAGGGCCAGTTTGCGGCGAGCCATCCGGCATCTTGGCTGCGCACAAGTTCTACCAAATCTGATTGCCAGCTTCCATCTAGAGCCAAAAACGAGCCCGCGCCTCTCTGGCGATTATCATCGAGCCACGCTTCAAGAATATTCTCAAAGTCCTGAACGGCTATTTGATGCTCCATCCGTTACCTTACACAAATTCAAATCACCACTGACTGTGATCATAGGCTGGCAATCCAAGCGTGGCGCGGACGCCATCGTCGTGGGTGATCATGTGCAAGACAGCCTCGTCCTCGGGCAGGTCCGTGCGCAGCCATGCGAAACCGATATCGCCAAGAACAACATAAGGCCTGTTTGGTTGTGGGAACGCGTCGAGCATTGCCAACACGATCCGGTAGAACTGGCGCGGCGTGAGGCCTTTGGACAAAATCACACGCCGGTCATTGAATAGCGTAAGTTCACCTGACGAGTATTCTGCTCCTACATCAACTTCGATATCCATATCGATCCCGATACTATTATTCTCCCTTCTGCGCGTCGCAATAATTGGAAGTTGGCGATCAATGATTTCCAGAAGCCTGTCAGTCTCGTAGTTCAACGGCGAGAGCTCTGATGAAGAACCGTCGTGTGCCGCGAGAGCAAGACCATCTGGCAAATCCATCATTCTGGTCAGATATGCGCGGTCTTCTTCTGATAGGTCCTGCATCTGATTTCCTTTCTAAACTAGTCATCGAAATTACGCATAGCACGATCAAGCTCCGCAGCCGCTTCTTGAGGGATTGGCTGCCAGCGCACGATGCCCCTGATGTTATTGGTGCGTAACAATCCAAGATAAAATGCGATAGGTCCACCTCGTCGGCTGCACACAACGTCTAATCCAATATTCCAGCACGGGCGTGCGGGAGACCTTGGATTGTTACAAACAACACCGTAGCGGGCAAACTGATCAAGCGTGTTTTGGAGTTGAGTGCCCGATGGCAAATAGGGCGTCCCAGGTGGTGAAGATGTAAGAGGCATCTGATATTTCGCTTCTTGCAGCCAGCACCGCGCATGCAGTTCGCCATCAGCTCTCGATTTTTCCCCTGTGGCTGACCAAGCATCCCATTCCTGACGTCCGCAGATAGCGGCCTGATACTGCCAACCACGTAATCTCGAA
>NZ_JAKFZN010000013.1 GCF_021654165.1 Nereida sp. MMG025
ACAAGGTCCCGAAACGGCCGTGGTCGTGGGCGACGGAGAGATCGACTGCGACGAACACGGCCGCATCCTCGTGCGGTTCCACTGGGACGATGTCGCCGCCCACACCATGCGCGTGCGGGTGTCGCAAAACTGGGCGTCCAAAGGATGGGGCGGCATGGTCATCCCCCGCATCGGCATGGAAGTCATTGTAGAGCATCTGCGCGGCGATCCCGACAAGCCGATTGTCACGGGCTGTGTGTATAATGGGAAAAATACCACGCCGAATGCTTTGCCAAAACACAAGACCCGCAGCACGTTCAAAACCAATACTCATCAGGGAACGGGATTCAACGAGCTGCGGTTTGAAGATCAGAAAGGCGAGGAAGAGATATTCATCCACGCTCAGAAGGATATGAACTCAGACATTCTTGACACAAACACAAAACATGTCGGGAACAATGACGTTGAACTGGTCGAGAATAACAAAGTCATCGAGGTTTATAATAACCATTCGGAGGTAATTGGCGGGAACATGGTGGTCCACGTCGGTCCAACAAATGTCGGAACCTTCATCGCGGCGTCTATGTCAAAGCTTGTGGGTCGGCTCGGAAAATTCTCGAAACGGTTCGGAATCCCAGCGGGCCTTAACCCGGGGGGCGGAAACCTTTCGGTTTCGGTAGAGAAAAATGCGCTGCATGCCGTCGGACTAACTAACGTGTCAACAGTCGGCTTGTCGAACACTGTGTTCGTGGGCAAGACGCACAATGTCACGTCTGGCCGGGATGTTAAGATATCTGCCGGGCGGTCTATTCGGCTCTCGACCGGGAAATCGGTATTTGAGATGCACAGTGACGGGCGGATTGCAATGCACGCCGACAAAATTAGCATCAATGCCGACACGATCGTCAAGATCAATGGAAAAGTCGTGGATATCAATTAACATGGAATGCCGAGAAAACTTACCCGACCCGTCCTTGAGAATGGATTTTGACCTTCTTCCGAGCGCGCTGGAGGTCGGGACGCTTGGCCTTATTACTGCCGAGGCGGCAAGTGCAAGATATTACCGAATTGCAGAGGGTCTTGCGCGCCTCTATGGCATTACATTTTGTGATCGCGCCGAGGCGCAGCTAATAGGCCAGTTTACCCATTTCAAGGTCGGCATAAACCGCAGTTTCGAAATCGCAGACATGGACCGTGGCGATCACCTTCATTTTTTATCCCAATACTTGCTGCTTCACGGGCTGAGTTACCGCGATGTGGACGAAGGCTTGCATGCGGTTATGTCTTCAAATGCGCAGGATTATACAAATTGGGAACTATTGCGGGGAACAATTACAGGTCGATGGGATTATGAGATGTCGACCGTGATCTCGGAAATCCAACGCCTAGCGCAGACCCATAGCGTTCCTACTCCACCGGAATCCGTGGCCGAGGAAGCAAGCCCTGGAGGAACTATTATTCGAGGGGAGGGCATTGATTTTCCGACGTGCGACCCAGCCGAAGCCCGTGCCTTTCGAAGCCGCGCTGAACGACGGGTAGATGGGCATTATAGCGTCGCTGCCGCAGGCACAGCGGGGGGCACAAACACAACACCTCCTAGACCAGCTATGAGATATCAAGTGAACAAATGCGGTCGACGCGAGTATTCCCTTCGGACAGACGCAAGCCATAGGTCGTACGCGCCGCTTGCAGATGGTTTGGCACCGTCTCGACCGCCGCGCGCAAAGGGCGGATATGCCTTCGCCTGCTGCATTCTTGAGGCCAAATTCGTTGGTAACCGGCGCACGACCCTCTATCAGCGAAAGAGGGATTTTTTGCGTGGAGTCGAAGATTCAGCAGATGCGCTCCCCCGGCGATTTGAAGGACTGGGGCGCCTTTCTTTGGTCGCTATTTGGGAGGCAAAACGCCTCGATCAAGCAAATCAATTTGGTGCATATCTCGGCGCGATTGCCGATCCTGACATCCCGTATTGGAAGGTTGTCTACATCTGTTCTCGTGACATGGCGCGGGACTATTTTCGAGCCATCATTCGCGCCGCCATCGCCATGCCTGTTGCCAAAGCCTGCACTTCTTCCGCGCGTTTGACGACTGGCCAGAACTGGATTGTGCTTTAAGGACACTATTTCATGACGACGTATGTAATCACATTTATTCCGAACAGGTCGCAGAATTTCGCACCTTTTCTAACACAGATGGCCCAAAATGAGAGTCGGATCACGGTGTCGGGGGGGATGCTTACCATTGACCTGGGCCCGGATGTTTCCGCCCGATTTGAGGTTCTTCCAAGGTCAGACTGGGTGATCCAGAGCCGCGGCGCAGTTGAAGACGCGGCGCTGTTTGTCTTGCTTCGCGCCTATTTCGCCACCAGTACCTCGGAAGAGCCAGGTATTCTGGTAGCTGCCGAAACGGACGGCCAAGCGCGGCTTATTGCGATTGCAGACGATGACGGAGAAGAGCAGTCACCGGACCCTCTGACAGTAACTGTCAGTCCCAACGAGATTTTGGCAAACAGCACTGTATTTGAGTCTGCTTGGCCGATCTTTATTATAGGTGAGCCGGAGGACGAGGACTCGCCGGCTGAACAGGGGGACATCATTTCCTTGCCCAATTCCGGTGGTCTTGCAATTGCTTCATTGTTCGCCGTAACCGAAATAGAACGTGAGCCAATGAGCTTTTTGGTTTTTAATGCAACGCCAGACGAAGTTGTGACCGAGATGTTGATGCCGGATGCCTATGAGAAGGTTGATGACGGCTTTGCGGTGATCGAACTGGAAGAGATCGACGAACAGATTGAGGTAGCTTCATTTAATACGGACAAGGGCCCCGTTTCCGAACTTCGTGTCCCGCTTGGTATTGATCAGATCGACAGCCTGCTTTCGCAGCTTTCGCCAAGAGTGCCGCTCGACGCTAGTTTCGGTCATGTCCTTGATGTCGACGATGCATCGGAGTCGTTTACAGTACAAATGATCGACCGGTCCGGTTTCCTAAATGAGATAGTTACCGTGCGCTTATTATTCTGATCCAAGCCAACGATTTCATCTCGTTTGCATCAAGTCCACTGGGTTGGAATTGTGAATAAACAGCATGCGGGATGCAAATTCCACCTAAGCCCCGGCGACATTTGATCTACGCATTCAAATCGGACGTCTTTAAAAAACCCATTGCCACCGCTGTGCGATGTCCTTTGGGGCAATCGTTGCACCCACTACTCACTATAACAAAGCTTACCCACCGTATTGCCGGGTCCATTTGGCCCATTACAGTTCATGTCATACATGTTGTCATCCTGAATGAGCTCCGCGCCTTTCACGAACACACTGGTCTTCTTGGAGATCGGGCGGCAGTAGCCTTTGTTCACGCCTGATTTGACCCCACCTTTTGTACCGGGTTCATCCCCCGTCACCTTGTTGGTGCGGCTGTTCATATTGAACGCCTTCATTCCAGTCAGCTTTACATTGTCTACAGTCGTCTCGGACCAGTCGAGTTTAGACAAGATCATATATGGAATTAGCACAATAGAACTCCCGACAGGGGTAAGGCATACGTCAGGAGCCAAACACACAACATTGGCTTTCTTGCCGCTATGACGCGCCGCTGATGAAACCATTTAACCCTCCAGTCTTTGTGACGAGATTTGAACGGTCGTAAAGATACTTGGGTCGTCCAAACGACACCGCCACGTCAAATCTAGAATATGACCATCGGGATTTTCGCCAGTCACGTCAACGACCACGGTATCGAGCGTTATTGCAAGATCGCCAATATAGGACCCCGAGAAACGTGCCAAAAGCCCGACCTGAGGAAGAGGGACGTGGATGGTCGGGTGATCAAAGGATACGCCGTCGATCGAAATCGTTTCAGCACCTGACAAGTAGGGATCAACTTGAAGCGATCCGTGTGCTGCGTTCCAGAATGAAAGACTGTAATCTGTTGGCATACGCGGGTGGCGGTCACGCTGCCAATCGGCGTCAAAAGTACCCGCTTCGCTGCGACGGGGAAGCCATGTTTTTGCGATGGGCCCGAAACCTTCAACCGACATCGGCGTCAACGGATCAGCCACCATAAAGTTTCCAAGCAGGCCAATCTGAGGCGCAGAAAAGGCTTTGCCGTTCTTCAGGCTTTCAGATGTCGCAAACCCCAGGCCAGACGGATTGAACTCGTAGGCTACTTTATCGTCATCGCCGTTCAGCACATAGCCGCCGTAAGACAAGGTGTAAGACAGTGGAACTTCGTGCACAAATTCCGGTTGGCTTAACGTCCATCCGCCGAGCCGACGGTGCTGCCACAGCGATGGGCCTCGCACCTGAAACTCGTACCGCAACCGATCACGAATAGAGATTGAGACAGGCCAGTCCGATCTTGGCTTTCGATCAAAAGAACGCGCGGTTGCACGGATGATAACATCTGTGGCGGGTTTCTGAGGCGCAAGATCCTGTTCCTTGATCATCGCCCCTCTCGGCAGATTGCTGCGCAATCGCCTGCCGGGCAATGAATGATCTGTTCATCCGTGAATCGTGCCTTCATTTGTCCGTCCTTTGTTTGGGCGGACTCTACACAAATTTGGAGGAGTCTTAGGGGCGCAGGTCACGATGACTGCAATGCGGAGAGGCTGCCTGAAAACTTTGGAGGCTGGTCAAAATCCGCCAGAAACGCTTGTTAGCGGTATTCTCTCGCGCTTATGGATGAATTTTTACTCAGGCGCTCGAAATGAGCGGCACAAGAGAGATCATAGTTCGGAGTTTTCACACAGCCTCCGGACAAACTGGGCCTTCAGACCCATTAGACCAATGATCGCTTCAGAATTGACCGCGTAGTATTCACTACGCAAGAATACGGCGAGATCAATCCTGACCGTTGATTAGCCGTCCACGCTCAACCAATCAAGTGGCAGATTTCTGCTCCCTCCAATGAGGTCGGCCAACAGCCCAATTGTAAGAGCATAACTTATGGAATTATTGTAGTGCCTCAAAACATCAAAATTTCTGGTAACGGCAAAGTATGCTGGATCACTTTCTCCAATCTTTATAATTGCAAGCTCAATTTCAGGTGAAGTTTTATCAGAATTCTCGATCCCCAACCCAATTTTGTCAATTTTAGAGAAAGGCAAATACTGTCCTGCAATATCTTCAGAGAGTTCGCCGTTCGAAACCACTCGATAGCCCCAAGGTATTGCATCGTTCCAACCAAATTCACTCATATAGTTTGCTGTCGAAGCTAACGCATCCGTAGAAGAATTTGGATCCCGCCGACCGTCACCATCAAAATCAATACCATATTTTAAATGCGCCTGTGGGGTGAATTGCATTTGGCCGAGCGCGCCGCCCCAGCTACCCTCTAGTTCTCCGGGATCCAGTTCGTCCTCGGATATTAGCCGTAAGACATCTAGTAGCTGTCTCTCGGCAAACGTTCTTCGCCGACCGTCGTAGGCAAGTGTCGCAAGAGCAGTAACTACGTTAAATCTAGGTTGAAGAGATCCAAATCTTGTTTCATGACCCCAAAGCGCTAGTAGGATGTCTCTGGAAACAAGGTAATCCGACTCGATCTCGTCCAGCAATTCTCTGAGCTCATCTCGTTTCTCGACCCCGATAGAAACTATTTCAGCGCTTGTAGAGTTTAGAATGTAGTTCGTTGCTTGCAGAGAAAACTCAACTTGATTTCGTTCCATAACCAACACATCTCGGTCAATAGTGAAATACGGTGAGATCAGCCGAATAGTACTCTCGGATATTCCGTCGCGGGTTGCTTTTTCGAAAAACTGTTCCACCCAGACTTCAAAGTTGCTCTTTGACGCTTCTTCTATCGAAACTGGGTCGGCCAGAGTACCAATTTCCATCACCTGCCTGTCATCAATCAATGGCTGATCTAACTTCGCGACCTGGGACGGCAGTTGTTCATCATTCAATGAGGAAATTTTACCCTCTACATCAGAGATAAACCCAGCCTCAACGAAGAAGCGTAGGTTACGTATGGCCTCTGCTCTATCTTCCGTGTCTATAGCCTCAAGAATTAGCGATGTCTCAAACTCCAACCTCGCCAAATCCTCGATTGAGGATTGCTCCGAAACTGCCAAATCTAGGTTTCCTTGAACCTTGATCCTTTAGATCTCAAGCGCATTTCGAGCATTTGTTTCCGAGATCATCTCGCTCGAAGTATTGTTTAATGTTGTACCGATCCAGCCGCTAAAAAGAGCAATCAGCGCTCCGGCGATTGTCGCTTGTGCGGTAGATATTGACCGTTGTTGATGCTGTCTCTCTTTGAGTGTTATCTCTCGGCGCTGCAACTCCTCAGTGACCGAAAGTCGCTTGGTTTCAAGCTCGAGTCTCGCTCTTTCAATTGCAATTTTATTCTCAGAGAGAGTCATACCAGCTTCCTTGGAAAATAAGGTTCTCAGAGTTTAGCGACATTTGAATTGTTAGTCATCCTTTAGTGCCTGACCTTGGCACCCTTCGCAGCATCCTGCACTCTGGGCATCGAAACTATGGGCTCAAACCCGTCGTTCGCTGCATCTTGCACTAATGTCTTCTAAACGAAATGAGTTCGCTGCGCTCGATCACTCACGGCCCATAGCGGACCTAGGCGACGCCGTCAGTCGCTGCGCGGCAGCTTCACCAATCCGGTCATTCGCCGCACCGTTGAATTCTTGCGCTGCTCGAACCCATATCATTCGAAGAAATGCCTTGTTCGCACGGATTGAATGCCGATCTGTTGATACTCAGCCAGAACCTTCCCCCTCCCGTCGGCGATCTTCCTCGGTCTCAAGAGAGCATTTTCGAAACGTACCGTCCTCAAGGGTCCAAGTGCTGGTGAACCATCTTTGACCGAATGCATCATTTTTGTCGGAGTACAGTTCTTTTCCTCCGCCGATGACCCATATCGGCGCGAACTCCCTGTCTGACAAAAGACGCAAAAAAGCGTCGCTGTTGACGAGAGCGGTACTTGGTCCATTCTTTGAAGCGGAAGGATCCTTGAATATCTCGCTGCCATTCGTGTCAGTGTAGATCAAATCGCGCCCATCTTTGAGCGACATATTCAGGTTTCGCGTCAGCCATGGACAGGGCAATATAAGGCGCAAATTCTGCTCTAGGCTATAGTTGTAGCCACTCGCTTCCTGTAAGAACTCCATCGTCGGACAAAGGCCCTCCACAGGGGCAATCGTCCAAGTTGGCGTAGGCTTATCAATCCATTTTCGAGCCCACTCGGTTGTCCAGTCCTCGCCTGTGTCCGTGCGCCATCCTAACTCGCCAAGAAAGTCCTCTGAGGATGCATCGTTTGTGAAGCCTAGGTCATGATCGGCTGTCAGCATTTGGCCGTCCAAGTGCTGGAGTGCGCCTGCAAGATCGTTTCTCCGAACTAAAAAGCACGTCGACCGTCGCCATGTCTTCGTTCTTATCTGCGCTGTTTCTCTGGAAGCCCCGATGCCGCTGAAGCTCTGAAAATCTCTAAGCGGCAACCATTTCAGGCCTTGTTCATCGACTTGGAAATCGAGAAATTCCTCGCCATCCAAAAAGTCTCGTTCGCTATCAAGCCATTCCCACGCTTCCTCTACCGAGCGTGGTGATAGAAGGGGAGCTTTGGGCATCCAGAAGGTGGGCTCATCAAACTTCGCCCAGCCCCAATCGTGACTCTTCGTCATTAGGTGACTCGGATCCATATCGCGCAGGCGTCGAACGGTTTCCCGCAAGTGTTGTGGCCGGTCCCGTTCAACGGCTCCGCAATGGTCCGAAATTCGCGCCATCAACTCCCTTAACGCGATCCACTGGTATTTTTTGCCGATCCGTTCCTTCGTGTGGTTTGTTCTATCGCCGCTACAGGTGCGGTCAAAGCCAGCATGCAAATTGGCTTTCCAGCCTAAGTCATGAGCTCTGCGGCAGATCCAGCGCTGCGCCCAACCTAGATCGAACTGTGCCGCACGGTCTGTTGCCCCGCTATCCGAGCGGTCCATTGCCCAATGCCCTGCCCGGACGCGATAGGCCTCGTACCGTTGGTCGCCGAGGAGCTTGCGGAGTTTTTGTTCCATCTCTTTGTGGAGTACGCCCTGCTCCGTCTCAGGGTAGCACCAATCATGTGATGACGATCGGAGCGCGATTAGTTCATCGACAAGAGCACGTTCCTTTTCGGTGCAGGACGTTTCGAACTCGGCTCGCCATGTTTGGTAAAGATTCTCTGGTGTTGGAAGGGCGGAGCCCTCTTCGCCGGCTGCCCAGTTTTGGACAGCATACTTGATTACGTAACATGCAAAATCACCGTGCAGGTCCGTCGAGCTGATAATGTCCCACGATGTTTCGGAGTTGCGGGGATCCTTGCCACGCTCCATCTCTGGAGCAAATTCAAGAGGCCATGGACTGTCGAAAGGAGCCTGGAGCTGGGTATCCTTTGGAACGTCAAGTGCGCAGCAACGATGCCTGGAGTACTCGAGAAGTCCGACGAGATGATCGCGCCACAGCAGGTCTATAGGCGGATTGTTCTCCACAAAGTGGCGGTTCGCGGTCATCTGGGCGATTTTGGTCAGTTCCGCATCGGTCCATGCAGATTGCAAGGCCGCGCCATAGATTGCGGCGGCAAGTCTTTCGCCAATGTAGGGATCATTGATCTCGTCGAAGCGACAAAGCAGTTCCAGACCACATTTGGGAGACGCGATAAGCAGAGCAACCAGGGCTTTGGTGGCGCGGTCCCTCGCGCGCCGATATGTCGTCGAAAGACACCAAGTAAGGAGGACCGCAGCGTTCGTAGCGGCTTCGTCATCCAACGAACCAGGTCTCGCGTCCATTGCCCAATCCATAAGATCGTGTAGTGGAGTGTCGAGTTCCTCCTCACCTTCTCGACCGTTGTCCGCGGACTCGCCAGCATAGCTCGACCATTCCGCATCCCTCTTAGGCATAGGCAAGCGCAATAAGTCATGATGGAATGTATTCAGTCCGAAAGGCCCGTCTGTCCCAAGCGCGAGCTGGACTCGTGTGTTCCAGATCTCATCTGGGTCAACCCATTCTCCCAGCAATTCGAAACTTCGCGCTGTCACACTCTCGCGCCGACGCAAAGCGATATTTTCGCGGGAGATACAATAAATCAACCAGCGGTCTGCGTCTTTGACCGCGTCCGGAAGTTCCACGCCAGTCCGTTCCGGCAATTGAATTGCGAGAGCGTCGAGGACGCCCTGAGGAGCACCTTGGCGTGAGCATGCTTTGAAAAGTGCGATGTCGTGCGAAAGCGGCGATGGAAGAGTCTCGTCGATCAGTGTCGCGTCAAGGATGGCTTGCGCGGCCACATGGTCGCCGAACCGCTCAAAGCTGAAGCGGACATATTCCCTATCTTCGCCATTCTCGCGGATCGGCTCTATGGCGAGAAGGCCTTCGTCGCTGAGCGCTTCGAGCAAATCGCTATCGAGGCTGGGATTGTTCCCACAGATGGGTGCAAGAAGGTCTGCTGCTCGATCATACTCAATGAGAGGATCAGTAGTTGTAGCGATCTCCTTGGCAAGGATTTCGATCGCTTTGACAGGGTATTTCCGGCGCGGAGCAAGTTTTAAGCGAGCTTCCACTGCGTCGCAGAGCGCGACCCGGTACATCTTAAAAATTTCTGTTACGCCTTGCATTCCCTTGGGAAAGCCCTTCTTTCCTTGGCGATTCAAAGCGTCGCAGCAGACTTTCAAAAACAGCGGGTTGCGGAGTTCGTTCGGTAAAAATGGTTGATCCGGCAGCAGGATATTGCGCAGAGAAAGAAATTTGCGCGCATCACGCATCGAGAACCCAGAGTGCTCGAGACGCGGCAGCTTAGCATCGTCCAAATGTGACGGCACAATCTGCGACAGATAAGTCGACCGGCAGGATAGAACGACGACCACGTTGGGATAAGCTTCTGCGTCTTTGAGAAAGGCGGCGAAACGGCTCGGCCAGACCTCGCCCCCATTGCGCTCGTTAATAGCGTCGATACAAAGCATGGTTCTGACGCCAGCAGCTTCGCCAGCGGCGTCGAGCGCCCCAAGAAATTGATCTCGCGTGTAGTGAAGGGGAAGACCAAGTTGGTTCGAAATTTGGGGCCAGATTTCCGCGTCGTTCAACTGGCCGCCAAGCAACAACACAGCCGGTCGTTTCTTGTTCAGCTGATGGCTGCAGGCATCGGCGAGAAGGTGGGACTTTCCACTGCCAGCTTCGCCAGTGATAAGCATATGAGGAATGACGGCCATTTCCCAAGCTCTCGCCCGCAGCGTTGCAGAGACACGCTCCAGCTTTTCGAGCGCGTGGCGTGCGTCATACACCTGGTTCTTCTTAGTTTTTTTCTCATCACTGTTTGTGGAATATGTTTCACGGATCTCATCGTGATATTTGCGCTCAACGATATCTAACCCTTGACCCAGCACATTGCGCCAGTGGTCAACCGGCCAGGCTTGATGAGGAAGTTCATCAACATCATCGAATAATTCGCCGAGCGCAGACATCGTATCGGCGTCTTCGTCTGAAAGCACGAAAGCAGTCTGAAACCCGTTGCAGGCTTCTCGCAGGTCGTTGCGATGATTGCGCAACGAGGTTAATAGCTCGGGGTTCCGAGTGGCTCCAAGGAGCGCGCGGCGGATGGGAATTTTCACGCTGGTTTCGTGCGTATAACGATGGCCAAGAGCAGCTTTGCTACGCTCGAACTGATCCTGAAACCAACCAGGCGAGAGGAATTGACTCTCGAACCAGTAACGGATGCGGCCAGCATGATGGCCACTTGGATTGGTCAACTTCGTCTTAAGCGCGGAAGCGTCCCAGAGATCGATTTCGAGTTGTCGGTCCTGCTTGGCTGCTTCCGCGACTTCTTTATTCCGCCACCTCTCGAACGCCTCCAGCTGCGTCTCATTGGTGGAAAAGGGATCCGACCGGTCAAAGGGGAGGCAAACAAAGATCTTGGTTAGATTAGGGTGCTTTTTGAGAGCGCTCTTGACTGAACTGTGCAAGCTACGCTCCAAATTGTGATCGAACCGCCAAGAGTATTTGGCTTGCCAACCGCATTCTGTTCCGTCGGAAAAGCGTGTGAAACACTCAAGGCCACCGTCTTTTCCTGTACCCTTTCGATGAAATCGCGCGCCGCCCGGAACTGGCTCCAAAGCTGCGAGTTGGCACACAAGTTCCTCGAATCCGGTCGAGGCTTTCCCGTCTATGGTTCTTATGGCCTTGAAATCGATGTTCATGATATTTGAAGCAATTCCGGTTGCAATCAATGAGAGTAATGTAACTCCAAAAACTACACTATCGTGCAGCCAACTCTTCTACCATATTGATCTGGCTGAATTTCTTGAGTCTTTAGAGAAAAGCTTTATAACCAATTTCGTGTCTCAGGTAGTGCCGTTCTGACGATCCAGATTTCGCTCTGCCGCGGAAACAGGCATCCAACCGTCCACTAGGTCCCTGCAGGGCAAGCCATCACGACCTCGTCCTCGGACACCCATCCCTTGGAAACCAAAAAGTGGCGGATCGTGTCGGGGGCCTCGGAATACAGCACAAGCGCGAGGCTATCTTCTGCGCGAGTGCAGGTGACGTACAGCAAGCGGCGGGTACGCTCGATCGTGGTTTCTTCGCCCTTATCTGCCATTTTCTGGGATACAGCGCTCAATTTTTTCACTTCAAACAGCGTGTCGTACGAGGCAAGGCCTTTGAAGCGGGTGTGGGCATCATCAGCGATCACCATAACCCGAGGGAATTCAAGCCCCTTGACCCCTTGGTGGGTACCATAGGGGCTGCGGTCTTCGACATAGGCGAGGTAGCGTGCCACCTGAGAAAACGGGGCCCCAAGCGCCTGCGTCCAAGCCTCGGTAATAGTGGTATCGATGGGTGGTGTGGCCTTTGGCCCGGTCGGGTCCAGCCCGTCCGAGAATGAACCAAGATCTGTCAGAATATCGGCCATATCCTCGACCGCTGGACTGTCGTCAGGCAAACAGGGGCGCAGTTGGTCGGGGATCGGGAACAACCGGTGCTCGGCTACGACCGTTAAAACTTCGGCACAACTCGGATCCCGGTCGTCCTTAAACAGCACCATCAGCGCTGCAACACCTGCCCGCGCCGCATCTAAGCCAGTAGCGTGGTCTTTTCCCTCCGCCCGAATGCCGCTCTTGTCTAACAGGGGCGAGCCGTCGCGCAGCACCGCCATCGCGGCGAAGGCATCCCCATTCCTTTGGGCCGTCACTAAGGGCAAGACCCGGTGGGTGAAAAGCCGCATCGCGGGCAAAGTGCCAGCGCGAAACCCGTCCTTAAGTTTGTCGGGTTTGCTCAGGACCTCAAACAGCTCGCTGAATCCAAGACGCGCGGCGGCCATGTGACGCTCAATCGTGAGGGTCTTGATCGCCTCTGCGTCCTGCCATGCGGGGTCTTCGGTGATGCGGACCATTTTTGTCCGGGCGGCGGCTTCAAAGACCCTCCGATCCGCAACCTCGCTTGGCGCAAGAAAGACGCGCACGGTGCCACCCGGTTTGTCTTTGCGCGCCCGCTGTTGGCGGCCATCAGCGTCACGCCGGATCGCATTCGCCAAGTCCACAATCCGCGCGCGACTGCGGTGGTTCATCTGTTTAGCCGGTTGCGCAAAGTTCCCCACCCGTTGGTCGAGATCGCGCAAGCCATCGGTGTAAATGCGCTGCATCGTGTCTCCGAGCAGCCCTAGGGCGATGCGGCCGCGATGGCGCGCCTCGAAGCTCAAAAGCGCCTCCATCAATGGTTTCATCGTGTCCTGGCTTTCGTCGATCAAGATGAACGGGTAGCGCGCCAGAACTATGTTCTGGAACGTCTCGCTTTCGGTCAGGAAATGCGCGGCGAGCGCAATGACTTCGGTATGTTGCAGCGCATCGCGGTCGAAATTGTCCCCCTCGGGCGCATAGATGAAGGCACGGATTTCAGCTAGGCGCTCCAGCCGCTTTGTCTTGGAGGCCATCTTCTTCTCGCGTTTGTCATGGGCGTCGGTGCCCGCACGGCCCTTCGCATGGGCTGCCTGGATCTTGGAAATATCTGTCTGCAGGTTGCTCTTCAGCCAGCCCCGAATATCCGTCGTGCGCCCCTCGATGAGCGACCAAGCGAAGCTGTGGATTGTCTGTACCTGAAACACAGGATCGGCCTGGACGCGGCGCGTGATCTCATCGGCGGCGGCATTGGTGTAGGTGATCACGGCAATCTTGCGGCTGTGTTTGCGCAAGGTGGTTAGGGTCTTTGTGTCCAACCCTTCCAGTGCTTCCTTGAGAGAGCGCGTCTTGCCCGATCCCGCCCCAGCAAAAAGAAAGAAGCTGCGAGGTGCGATGACGGACAGGCATCCGCGGATCGTCTCGTCGGCGCTGGCGTCGCGATTGGCGTCGGTCACTTCCGTCATGTCATGCCCTTCAATTGGCCTGCGAGCCAGTTCAAGCCGGTGTCGATATAGGGCGGCGCGCGCAGCGATTTGATGTCCTCGATATAAAGGAGGTCTAGCGCGAAGGCGGCTTTCTCCGGGTATTTTTCCAACCGATCAAAGAGCGCCTTTGCGAGGCCCACAGGCGTTGGTTCGGCGCCAATGGACTTGGCAAAGGCGCGGGTCATGCGGCAGGCGAGCTCGGCTGTTGCGGCGGTTTCCACGGCTTTCGGGTTGGCCAGTGCAAGAGCATCCTCGAAGGTGCTGGGTGTGACGTTCTCGGACATCGCGCCTAACGTCAGGCTTTGCGGGATCTGGTAGCTGACCGCGATGGGGTGGTCTGAGGCCGTATGACACAGGGCATTGGCGGGCGGGGCCAAAAGCGTGTCGATCTCTGTCAGCCCGGGGAGCCAAGTCTTTAGCACGTGGTTTGCGGTGGTCTGAGCGGCCCCGTAGCAAGGCTGAGCCGATTGTTTGACAGCTTTACCGTCCTTGTCGACCTCCGCTACTGCGTCGAGATCGGTGATAATCAGCGTCGGTAGTTCGAGCGCCTCGATCAGTGGCCGCATCCGATGCGCGTGGCTGCCCCCCAGCTCCAGAAAGGACAGATAGGCCGCAGCTAGGTCAGGGTAGTGATTCTGGATCAGATGCGGCAGTAGTATCCGCTCTGCGGTGCCTTCGATCACGACAATGGCGTCAGCGAAGAACAGATCAAAATGTGTGCTCTGAAGATACCGCTTTACGAAGCGTCCGGTTTCTTTGTCTATGCCAAATAGCCCCGTCATATTCGCTACACTGGCTGTGGGCACAACTCCGGCACTAGGTAACTCTCGCTTGAAATAGCGCAGCTCCTCAAACGCGGCGGCGTGCGCGATGTGGCCTGAATGGGTGCTCACTACCAGCTGTGTAGTAAAAGCCGAGTCCTCCTTCTCCAGATCCTCATGGTCGCGCAAAACCTTGTGCGCCCGGGCCATAAAGACTTGTTGCACCTGAACGTGCAGATGCGCCTCCGGCTCCTCGATCAACACCAGTTGGAGGGGCTCCATGCCCGTATCGTCCGGGGTCACCATCTTTGATTTGTATTTGCCTACCTGCATCCAGTCATCCCGGAAACGCATGAGCTGAAACACCATGGAGATCAGGTTCTGGAAGCCGAGGCCGTTGTAGCTTTCAGGCAGCTTCACACCAGATGAGTCGCCAGAGACATCGTATTGCACGGCCGCCGGGTGATTGAGCCCGTCAACGGGTTTGATCTGGGTGGCAATGGAGAGTTTTGGATTGTTGAGGCCGCCAGGGTAGCCGAGTTTTTCCAGTTCCTTGATAGCATCGGCGAAGCCATCCTTGAGGCGGTCATTGAAGGTGGTTTCGGCATCATGGATCGCCTTGAGCGCTTTCACGTCGTTCGACGTGGGGTTCGTTTCGGGGTCAATGTGTTTTCGGAAGTAGGGCTGTATCTGGCTGGCGATCTTACGGCTGTTTGCGTTCGTTGGCTCATCGTCGTCGCCCTTACCGTCTCCCGCATCTGCGAAACCGCGTTGCGCGTTGATCTCACGAATGTGGATGAGACCAGCAAATGGGTTCGCACCGATCCCTTCCGACAAGGGCGGCAAAGGATGCGGCTCCACCGGCCCCGTCTTGGTAATGCTCGCGGGGTCCAAAAGATGGGCGTTAAGCTCGAACAGGTCTTTCAGGCGCCTGTCCAGAAATTCCCGAAAGTCGCGTGGCCAAAGCGCGAATCCGTTAGCTGTTGCCCCGCCGGGTTGTAGTGTCTGCGCGGCCTCTCGCGCTGCCAGGTACTGCGCCTTGATGTCGGCCTTCTTTTTGGGCTCCATTCGCAGGCGCACGCCCAGCAGACCGCCAGTCCAAGTAAGTGTTGGAATCAGATGCGCGACGTGGTGCAGCTCTGAGTTATCAGCATGGAGCCATACATCGAGGAACGGAAGCTGTGCCAGGAGTGGGGTGAGATCCGCTTCGGCCTCCTTTGTCCATGCGCTCGCGATCTGTTCGATCGCGGGCCAGTTAGAGGCTAAAACATCGCGTGTGTCGATGCCACCGCAATCCTTGAGGAATTTGCGCAGCGCCTTCATGGCCGATGTCTTGCCGCTGTTGTTGGCCCCGACGAGCAGCGTCTGCTTGTCTGAAAAGTCTAGGCGGGCGCGCCGCAACTTTCGAAAATTGAAGATTTCAATGCGTGTAAGTTTCATAATACCTTTTCCCCCGCGCAGGAATTGCTGCGCTCGTGGTTGGATATACACACTTGTCCTGCGGGTTTGTAGGCGCACACGGCCGCCGCGGACCCTGCCAGTCTTCACGTGTCGGGCTATTCGCTTTCGGAGCTCAAAGGCACTTCGTCTCCAAAGTCCGCTCTTACGATGCCCAAGGGCTCTAATGCTGTCGCAGCGTATGTCTGCTTTCCGCCCAAAGCCCCCCTCAGAACTTCCTCTTCAACCTCTGTTCAACACCCCTTTAACGCCTGTTCAAGCCCACTTTCAGACTGGACTATGGGCGGCTCATTGAGCGTACTGACGTGACCTCACCCCGCGCCCGCCTGCAACGCGGGCTTGCGCCAGTAGGGCGGAACTTTCCGCTTTTTACGACAGGAGGGTGTTATGCAAATCAATAATTTGGAACGATCTCTGAGCGGTTCCAGCGACGCGCGTTTTGAGGCGATAGGTCAGCTTGATCGCGCGGGGTGCAAGGCGGCATGGCAGCG
>NZ_JAKFZN010000014.1 GCF_021654165.1 Nereida sp. MMG025
CCTGTCGTTCGATTATAAATGTGTGGATGAGTTGAGTTCATCGCCATAGCCGCTTGGGTATTTGTCCTCAACATAGTCAGGCATCTACCACATAGCAAAGACCAATCTTTCGCAGCCTCACTATGATGTGCCGTCTTTTTCTAGAAATATCAGGAGTGAAGACGTTTCCAGAGGTTTGGGAGAAAATCGAGAAAACGTCGTGGAATCCGGTTTCGCTGCTGGACGTAAGCTAGCGCGTCCGCCACCTCCATTTTTCCATGAGAACGGCTTCCACCAAATCCGTGTAAAATGAGGTGAACGAGAATTTTGTACCGCTTGTCTTGGCCCTCGCACCAGACACATTCCGGCTCCGGCCCGTAGTCTTGCTCGAACGGAAGGTATTCAGTTTGTAGTTTCTCGTAGTCATTTTTCGCGGCATGGGACACCTGCAAGTGAATGACTTTGTGAACTCATTGTGCGGTTACATTTTCTTCATGGGCTCGAAATTTTGCCACGACACTGCGATGGTTGCCGACAGTCACATATAGCTTCCCGCCGATTTCAAAAAGAATCCACTTTTCCAAATCTGTCGCATGTAACTCGGGATCATCGTAGTATTCAGGCTTGGTTTCCAGGACGTCGAGTTTGGTCTTGATCCGCTTCCCGCCGCCAAGAAACTGAAGCCACGTCATACCTTGGTTGTATCTGGCATGATCAGTGCCAACGATATTTCGGGGGTCGATCATTGCACCTTCATCTTCGACCCACACTACCACAAAAGGTAAAACTTCACTGAGGTTGAAAGCTTCAATTTTATTGTTGGCCCAGTCACCAGCGCTTTCCAACCACCTCCTGCCTGCAGGTGTCGTGACTTCTTCTTTCAGGAAACGGTCCCAGTTCACTCCTGCTCTCCTCTATGCGGCTTAAAGTTTGCCAAAACAGTAGTTAGCGCCAGAGGCGCAAATCCATAAGTTTCTACCCCTCCGGTCCAGCAAGCATTGTTTTCCAGTTCTCCATTCCCATGTGGGCAGCATGGAACTTACATATCCCATCAACCTCAGTGGATTTGAAGATGACGCCACTAGCGGGGACGTTCTGACCCGCTACGGTGAGTACCTGGGAACCTGGGCGTTTGTCACAGACGAAGACAACGAAACCGGTGTGTTTCATTTTACTGTTGATGATACAAATGAGCCTATGTTCTCTGAAGGAGTTGGTGTCTTGAGTAGTGGGATGCTAACAGGCATGGCTATGAGTAAGTTGTGCAGCTCCATTCGTGATTGGCATGAGGACCCCACCTGACTTCGTTAATTGCCTCCAAACTTCCGTCAGATTACTCAGCAAGCCTAAGCAAAAGAAACGCAAGTGCTGCACCAGCGACCATCGCTCCTGCTGATGAATTTCCTGATTTGAGGTCGTCTTTCGATACAACCTTTACGCCTTCTTTTTCCGCCAACTGCACCTGCATCTTGTCGGCTTCTGACGTCAATTCGCCAATGGAACAGCCCAACACACGGCATGCTGCGCGAATATCTTCTATTTGAAAGTGTGCTTGGCCGCGCATTATTCGTGACCAAGTACCTGTTGCGATACCAGATTTCTGAAAGAAATCTTGCTGTTGAATTTCTTGTTCCTTCCCACGCTGAGACATCAAGGTGCAAAGGATCATCGAGTATGTTGTTGTATCACTTGACATATCTCACACTTCTCCATATTGGATAAATATCGCAATTGCGCGATATTCTCAATATGGAATATAACATGAATAAAATGAGATTTATAGCAAAATCGCTAGCCCCATCGAACCAACAAGCAGCCACTTCGAACAGGAAGAGAGCAGTTGATGTCATTTGAATACAACCTTCAACCAGGTGCACAGATTGTAACCTGCATGGGCAATTATGAGCATCAATCGGTTGTGAGTGACCGCAGATGCCCTTTGGGAAAACCGATGCTGATATCGGCAACTGCGCGAACCGGCACGGTGCAAGAAGAGCCTTATGATACTGTCGTTAAAGGTAGACGGACTGGGTATGCGCCTCGGCAATCTGTGTTGCCTGTAGATGTAGTGCTTGCCAACGCCCGATCAGAGATTGGTAAATGGCGTTATGATGTGGTGTTGCGGAACTGTGAGGGCTTCGCGAATTGGGCAGGCGGGCTTGAGATGTCGTCACGTCAGGTCAAGGGAGCGGTCGCTGGTGCAGCATTTTTTGCTATAGCTACAAAACTGCTCTCGGAAAACCCAAGTCTGGGCAAGTATGCGTTTTGGTTGGCTGTTGGTGGTTCAATTGGACTTGCGGGTACTCAGGTTCTTAAAAATCGCACTTGAAACGTGGTCCGGCCTTGAGGCGCGGAGGCGATAATTCGTCTGAAAAATGATGTTTGATTAGCTTGCGATACGATTCCGCCCCTAGAAGGGCTCGATACCTACCAGATTAAAAGCGGACATCTTCACTGGTCGTGGCCGGTAGTTGCTCTTGGCCAATGCGCCACGCTTCTGGAGATAAAATTGCGCGCCTTCTGGGAGCAGCTTCAAAAGCTAGCGAAGTTTTTCTTCCTTCAGACATATGTTGTCCAACCGCGGTATGAAAAGCATCTGCGTCTGACCAAATACCAACATTCACATAGGATACATGATCAACATTGGCGGCTTCATTGTCAGCATTGTCGGCTTCCATGTTCCAAGTAATACAGTTGTGAAAATCTTGGCCTTCGACTTTGCTGAGAAACTCACAGACAAAGCCAGGTTTACCTTTGAGGGATAGTTTTTCTTTCCAGTATTCCAGAAATTCATCTACCTTCGTTGGAGCTATTCTCCAATTGATTAGAACGATTATCACGGTGCAAATATCTCCAAGATTTTTCTGGATGTTACTCTAACTGAAGGTCGATAGTAATAGGTGGTGACGTGACCAGATGTCGAAACTACGGTCGGTCAAAGTGGATTTTTGCGTGTGACCGAGCCTCAGATCGAAGTGTCCATCGTCAAGGTTTTTGGGACCAAGTGCGACCTAAACTAAGAGAGAGTTTGACTCATCTGGGTGATTTAATTATGCGACGTGCTGGCGCTGCGCAAGCTTTCACTTTTGGGCACCCAGTTTTCCTTGAAACATGCACGCGATCAAGACTACCCTCAAAGTTGTAGTGAGGGTGAGTCTGGCGTGTTGATGAGCAGTATGGGTATTGTTGGCGGTCGTGATGTTTAGGCGAACTCTTCACCAATTGGTTGGAATTGTTGCGATAGCGCTTTGCGCGACGCCTGCTCTTGTCGACCGCGATAACCCGATCGCCACGCCTGGTCTCCGCTTTCTGGCAGAAACGGGCAACTATATGGAGATCGGGCATATGTTATCCTTGGGTGGCGGAAAGGTGCGGGTCGTAGGTATCAATAATTTGGTGCAGCGGCCAGTGAAAGCATCAGATCGATCATGGAGAACTTAAATGATTTCTCGTAGTTGGCTTTTTTACTTTGTTAAAGACCTTACTGAAATGGCAGTTAGGTTCCTCAAACTATTCGTTTTTATCGGGCTCTTTCTAATTTTAACTACCGCGATCTTAGTTGGGCTCAAGACCGTAAATATAATTTAAGGAAGGCCGTCATCAATGACAGACCAAAATATCAGTTCTACTGCGACCATTGCCTTAACTTTGGGGGGGTCATCAGTCATCCTTGGCGACTACGATCCTGCTTCATAAACATTTGGGCTCAGTGACACTGATACTGGCGCACTAAGCATGAACGATTTTATGCTCTAAGGCCCTTTAGTTGTTTTGAATGTGCGAAGCCAATGTAGGCCTCAGCCTTGAAACGAAGATGCGATTTTGGGGGGCAGGCTTGATTAGCTCTTGCAATGTATACGAGGCTAAAGATACCGTTAGGGTTGTGTATTAGAAAGTGTTCTTGTTTTGAAAAATAAAGGTAAATTGGCTAAACTCCTAGTCGGGCAAGTTATGTTGGATCTTATCCGAGCCCTAGCTATTAAAGATGAAAATCTGGCTAAAATAAGTGGCTAACAAAGAGTGTCGAATTTATCCGTCTGCTTCTTTCAGATTATCAAGGCGACCTATTTTCCAAGATTGGTCACTATATCGTGAGAGAAATGGGCGGCCACATGGAGACTAACTACATGCTTCGTCGAGGCCGTGCGCCGTGCGCCGTGAATTTTCATGGTCTAAATCTAAAAAGCAAACCCCAAAGGCTATGCCATGAATTTTTATGATCAGTGGACTGGTCAGGGTAGTAAGTTTCGGTTCACTGCGTTCATAGCGGTTGGTGTCCTGATAGCAATTTTCACTATATTGCAATTTGTTGGGTCTGTTTGCACCTCTAACCCTCCGAATTTGCGCGCTTGTAAGATAGCCGTGTTCATGTCCCCCATCGGTGGGAACAAAATTCGGTCGTCGGGGTTCAGTGTTTCATTAGGGATCGCCCAATTTAACGAGGGGAACGAACGTGCTGCTCGACGTAGCTTTGCGAAGGCATACGAGAACTCTCTAGTCGGCCGATCATATGCTCCGAGCGATTTGGCTTTGAGGCCGATCAAAGACCCCTATCATCGCGCATTAGCTAGGCATTTCTCCACGATCAAGGATCAACAAAATCCGAATTTGACTGATGTTTGGTTGAACGTCGGTTCGAAATTTCAACAACAGTAGATCACCTCAAGAAGGCCGTAGATATGACGCTTGTCCCAGAAAACTTTACTGACTTTGATGTTGCCCAGATTGACAATTTCCTCAATTCGACTGGGTTCGATACCTCTGGTTACAACGTGATTGGAATTTACGGTCAGGTAAGCGTTACCCTTGGGGAAGGGATCGCCTTTCTCGGCTACGACGTGAACACGCAACAAATTGTGAGCGCCGCTTACGTCGGTGTTGTCATATCGGCTGGATCGGATGTGATCGGTTCAGTAGGAGGCGGTGTGTTCGGATTTACGGGTAACCCAATCGATATGGCTGGTTGGTCCTACGGAGCAGGTGCGGCTGCCGGGGTGTCGCAGAACATTTCATATACGGCCCTAGATGAAGGTGTAGCCTATATGCAGATGTTGGGAGCGAGTACGTCGTTGGGCGTCGAGGTTGGAAGTGGGTTCACATATTCCGTAGTAATAGATGGAGAACCTGTCTTTTACTGGGGATTATTGGAGGAAGAAACCACCTTCGGTCTATCGCAATACTCTGATGCGATAACTCAAGTCGTTCAAACAAATGGTCGGGTCTTAGTTGAGTGGTCCATCGAGGTGGATGGTCAAGTCTACAATGTAGAACAAACTATCGCTGCGACCGCTTGGCCCAGCAATTCCAACACGACATATGGGATGCTGCGTACTACGGTTACAGATAACAATGGGAATAAATTATTTTCTGATGACCTTGCGCAAATCGGATATTCGGGTTTCGTGAGTAGCCAAGCGGTGAAGTTATTTGAGGATGGGACTATTGAAACTGGTGGAACTCAATGCTTCCCCGCAGGCACCCCGATCACTCTCGCAGACGGCTCTACAAAACCTATCGAACAGATCACGCAATCCGATGTCGTGCTGACCCATGACGCCCAAGGTAACCCCACGGCTGGCATCGTCGATAAGCTGTTTACCAATACAACGTCCGAGTTTATCCGCCTGACCTTCGATGATGGACGTGATGACTTGGTGGCCACCCCTGGGCACCGCTTCTTGACCGAAACAGGCGACTACATGGAAATCGGCCATATGTTTCCCTTGTGTGGCGGCAAGGTGCAGTTCGTGAGTGAGGTAACTTTTTTGTTCTCGCAATGACCCAATTTCTACCGCAAGGATAATCTAGATGTCAAAAAAGGCCACTATTATCGCAGCTGCATCTACTTTGTGTGCAGTTGCGGCTGCTTTTTATCTCTCTGTTTTTTGGCAGAAGGAGAGAGAACTGTCCGATATTATCGAGCGGACCAACATTGCAGATTTCACACACTTCGAAAACATAGTTTTCGTATGTCACGCATCAAAAGAAATGTCAGCAGTACGACAAGCAAAAAGCTTTGCGAGCGACAACGAGCGTCGCTTCATAAGCTTCATTGATTTTTCAGCTCATATTTCGGGCAAGTCGCGTTTCTACTTGGTGAATAAGTACGGCGTGACAAATATTGTTTATTATCAAACTAGTTCTGAGCCCACAGCAAGGCGAGATCAAACAAAATATTACAAACTGAGTAAATCGAATTCTAATGTCTGCGAGTATAACGACCTGCCCTTCCAAACATTCTTTGACGATACTTGAACCGTAAACCTGATTGGAGAAACGCAATGAACGTCACTGAAATGATCTCAAGTTACAACTATAAAGAGACGGTAGTACCAATTGTTGATGCACCATGGTTACCGCCAGCAGCATCAACAATTGGTAATATTGCTGTATTATCGTCGGCCTTGGAGAGAGTAAACAATGGAGAGCACATAGCGGTCAGGATCTTGGTCGAGGAAAAATACGGGCCCTCTCAAGGAAATTCAGGCTATAGCGACAACGCCTTCGCGCACATGTTCGCGTCCGCACACATTGCGTTCTTTGCAGGAGCAGGAACAGCCGCATTCGCGGGAAACTGGCGAGAGTTCAGGCCAAATAACACCATAGATTCAGCTACTTTTGATCAATACAATAATTACATCGGCAGGGTTATCGGCGACTATCTTCGCGAAACATCGCAAGAGTTCACGCTAGATAACGTTGCCGCAATTATAGGGCAGTTTAACGCTGAGGGATTGATAGTGAATGGTTCCGTGGACCTTGCAAACCGGGGTTTCGAATTCCCAACAGATTCAGGTGAAGTAGATGATCATCGAATTCATGTGAGAATCTCAGAGTTTTTGGTTTCAAAAGGATTTCAAGTCAATAATGAAGAACAATGCTTTCCCGCAGGCACGCCAATCACCCTTACGGACGGCACCACAAAACCGATCCAACACATCACGCAGTCGGACGTTGTCCTTGCCCACGACGCCCAAGGCAACCCCACCGCTGGCATCGTCGATAAGCTGTTTACCAATACAACGTCCGAGTTTATCCGCCTGACCTTCGATGATGGACGTGATGACTTGGTGGCCACCCCTGGGCACCGCTTCTCAATGTTTCCAAAGAGCGTAACCCAGTCTAACCAGTTCTCTTGATAAAAAATATCTCACTGGCCCTCTTTACAGTAGGCTCACATTGAACCTGACCTAACGCAAGATGCTACCTACCACCCAACGCTGTATGCTGATCCCAACCATGCAAGAACTCAGTTACGGCAGCTATCTAAATGCCAGCGAGACTTCGCTTTTTCGAAGTTGTCAGAGTGGATCGCATTGATCAGCTACTGTTTCGAGCAGTTCTTTCGCATTTTGCGCTTCGACTGGCGCTAGGGTAATGGTTATTGTATTACTTGTCTGGCTTTTGTGCGGTTCATTGCAACGTTTCCATGATGTTACTGCATTCGCATTGTTTTTCAATAACGCTGTTATTTCTGAAATGCTTGGTTCGCTCAATGGACCAGAGCTTCGGCCAGCGTTAGATTTTCCCTTTGCGCTTGCTGCTAAGCTGACAATTGATTTTTCGTCGTTAAACTCATCGACATAGACACGAAACAGGTTTGAAAGGTCGAATGTTAGGGCCCTTTGCTCAAGCGAGTTTTTTGAATCGCAAGTGGTCTCGGTTGCGGCATAAGCAATGTGCAACACACAGTGCTCAATTTGCAAATCGACGAGTTCCAATCCCCAGGTTTTATCATTTTGCATCGTATTCGCGAGAGCAGTGATATTATCATCCAATCCAGCATTTGTTTCAGCGAAGTAGTCGCTTTTGGCAAACACTCCGATAGAAAAAGCCGCGCATAATCCACCAAGAATGGCAAAAATAGTAATCCACTTTAAGGTGAGATGATGCCGCAATTTAATTCCTTTAGGTTGAGTTCTTGTTAGCATAGGCTCAGTATATTTACTATTGTAGGATTTGTTTGCAATGTCCCAAACCTTAAACAACGTCACGTTCGTACCACCCCCAAAGATGAGCAATATATCATCGAACCAATCAAGGATAAGCGACTACCATTTGAGCGTTCTTCGTGATCATTTTACTGGAATGATCGAGGTGATCGAAGATCTGCGTACGTTTACTGGCATAGTAACAGTTGCTGATCTTTTAGTGACCCTTACTGATGCGGCGACTAAGAACCCACTAACTGGCACCGTCTTGAAACTATTTGGTGTTAAAATAGCAGATCTATCATTGTCAGAGGAATTTAGTGTCGGTCCATATACCAATGATTGGTTGGCCTACTTAGAACAGCAGCGGCTATCGATAAACCTTATTTTTGAGCAGCGACAGCTAAATGAAAGCCAAAATCCCAATACTACCCCAGATGCATTCGATGGTTTCGTAGAAGCTCAAGCCGATTTAAGTATTGATCAAGGTGAGGATTTAATAAGAAACTATAATGAATTAATCAATCTAGGGTATGGTAGTTCGTACAGCTTAGAGGAGGATATGTGCTTCCCCTCTGGCACACGTATCACCCTCACGGACGGCACCACTAAACCCATCGAACGAATTACGCAGTCCGACCGCGTGCTATCCCACGACACACAGGGGAACCCCACCGCTGGCATTGTTACCAAACTCTTCACCAACACAACCTCCGAGTTCATCCGCCTGTCTTTTGGCGATGGCCGCGATGATCTTGTCGCCACCCCAGGGCACCGGTTTTTGACGGAAACAGGCGATTACATGGAAATCGGCCACATGCTGCGCTTGGGCGGCGGCACGGTGCGGGTTGTCGATGTGGATGGCTCCATCGTTGAAGCCACGGGAGAAGTTATCGCCTATTCCGAACAGACCGCGCATATGTTCGAACAATCGGCCAGCAAAACGATTGCCTTTGAAGGCAACGCGGTCCGGAAAGAAGACGCCGTGAAGGGCTGGACGACCTATAACTTTGAGGTCCGTGAACACCATAATTATGTGGCAGGCGGTGTCCGCGTGCACAACGATTCAATTTTGGCCGAACTCAAGGAAGGCGATCAGCTTGTCGCGCTGAATAATGACCTGACCGACGCGGCGGTTTTGCGCGACGTGAATGGAGACGGTGTTGCTGATTTTGTTACACTCAACGGTTTTCGCCGTGATGGAGAAGAAACCGAGGTTGCGTTGGAACGCGTCTACTATTGGGATGCGGCAAATGGTGATTTGGCGACCTTAATCCAGAACACTCTGGACGCGTCATATACAGACGAAAGCACAGCAGTCTCTAACGTGTTTGATCCAGGCGACGGGAATAATTGGAATGACTTTGGTAGCAACGGACTACCAACGGACGATATAGAAGAAGTATTCTTCGATGATGTTGTAGGAATAGGAGCACCTATTGATGGCACAGATCGCGGGGTAGTTGATGGGCTTTACAGCGCGACGTTTTTCCGTGGTCAGGATGTAACAAACATTTTGAACACGGGATTTACTGGCGCTGGCCTGATTGTCGCCTCACCGGAGTTGGTTGCCGCAATCCATGCAGCAGCGGTCTCGCAAGAAGACGCGGTTGAGATTTCAGCGTGGCTCTTGGGAATTTCGACGACCCTTGAAGGTCCATTCGGTTCAGTTATTCCAAATCCGCTCTTTGACCAACTTTCAGATTTACTAGGCAACTTGTTTGAGGGCGCGGAGGCCACCGATGGGATCATCACGGGCACGGATGGCGATGATGTGATTGACGAGACGTTCACCGATGTGGGCGGCGATGTTCTGTCAGTTGCAGGCGATGATACCCTTGCAGGCGGTGCGGGTGATGATGTGCTGGATGGCGGGACGGGCACGGATACCGCATTGATGGATGGCAGTGTGGAAGACTTTGAATTCAGTTATGACACGGATTTGTTGATCACCGATACCAACTCCGCAGATGGCGTTGATGATGGCACAGATACTCTTCGCGATATCGAAGCTGTTAGCTTTGCGGATGGATCGAATGCGACCATCGAGGTGGGCGCGGAGTTTACAGGCGTAACAGTCTATGACACTGGCGGGGTGCGGCTAGGGTTTGAGCGATTTGACAGCAGCGATAGCTTTGTTTGGTCCAGCATCGCGACGCAATTTGGCGAAGACGGCAACACACGGGTGGATCACCTGACGATCTATGATGACGGCAGGGAGCGCGACAGGGATTTTGACAGCAACGGTGTTCGGACGTCTGAAACCACCACGGATGTCGATGACGCAAAGGATTGGGCGAGTACCACCAAAACCTATGGCACCGATGGAAAGACGTTGGTTGATTTCGTGACCACCTATGACGATGGGCGCTTGATGGATCGCGATTATGGCGCGGACGGGACGTTGGCGTCCACGACGTTGACCGACACGGGCGATGTTTTTGAGTGGAACACGATCCAAACAGACTACGCCGCCGATGGCATGACGCAAACGGACTATGTAATCACCTTTGATGATGGGCGCGTGTTGGATCGTGACTTTGATGCCAATGGGGTGCGCACTACGCAGACAGTGACGGATGTGAATGACGTCTATGGCTGGTCGGAATACACCACTACATTTGATGCAAACGGCGATGTGGTGGAAACCATTTACGTCTATGATTTAGGGTAAATGAGAGGGGTCGGGTCACGCCGACCCTTCCCACCTTTTAAACACATACCCATCCGAAACGACGTCTAACGGCTTGAGGTGGTTGGTCGGGTTAGTCGCTATAGCGTTGGGTCTTCCTTTAGAACTTCGCGGCCAAACTCACTTTCATCGTGGATGTGCCCCTCCCAATGACCATGAAGATAGGACAATGAAAATGGTGTTGGCAAAAACCCGCGGGCCCTGCCAAGAGTGTGTTGCCCATCAGCCGAGGTTGGATCGCGTCGATGAGTGCCGCGTCGGGCAATTAATTTTTCTTCACCCGGTCGCGCTCTTCATCGGACGGGTCAGCCTTAGCCCACAGGCGAAATGAAGCGCGTCTTCCGGTTTTTTGAGGCCGTTTTAATAGTAATCCCATAGAGTGTTACCCCGCTTCAAATACACCTAAGACTGAAAGTGGAAAGCGAAGCCGTTCTTTCGATATTCTGGCAGGTGTTCTTTTCAAGGATGAATTCTGGGTGATACGCGCAGCGCTGGAGCCGTTTGAGGTTGTTGAGCGTCGTGCAACTTATGTTGCCCATACCAACAGTAGCAAACTGATGCTACGAGATGAGATTGGGGAAGAAAGGGGTGCCGACGATGTAACAGCACAGCGTGTCGCGGCTATGCCCTAAGCAGTGCAGCCCCAGACATTTCGCGGACGAAGATTCGAGAAAATCATCTTTTTCAAGGGCAGTGATTGCTGTCTAAGCATGATGCCCGCTTCGTCGGGGCCACAACTTTTAACTATACCACTGGTTGTAAAGAGAGTTAGGCTGTTAAAAGAGATCTAAAGAGTGGGAAGTAAAGATTGCCGGAACCTGTTGCTAATACTTCGCGTGCCAATTTTAACGACATTGAAACGACGACGCTTCGCATCCTCAACGGTTTCGCGATTGACCTGATGGCGATCCCGAATGTCGAGGATCTTTTCTGGTATGTGGCTCAGAAGGTTGTCGGCAAACTGGGGTTTGTTGACTGTGTGATTTACCAAGCGAATGCAGACCAGACCGCGCTAACACAAGTCGCCGCGTGGGGAGAGAAAAACCCTTTCGGGCGGAGTATCGTCAATCCGCTCGTCATCCCCGTTGGCCAAGGCATCACTGGAAAGGTCGCGCAGAATCAAGAGCCTGCAATCATCGACGATCTACTTAGAGATCAGAATTACATTCCTGACACTGAACCGGCGCGTTCAGAGATTTGTGTTCCGCTGAAAATCGGTGATCGAGTTCTCGGGGTTATAGATAGCGAGCATCCCAACATTGGTGCTTTCGGCGAAGCCGAGCTGGAAACGCTGACAACCGTTGCCGCGATGACGAGTGCGAAGCTTGCTCTTCTGGAGGAAGCCGAACGGTCTTCGCGGCGCTACAATGATCTCGTTGTTGCGCACTCGGAACTGAGCGCGGAAAAAGTCAACCGCAAGGAATTGGAAATCAGGTTGTCCGAGGCACGGCACTTGGAATCAATCGGACGGCTTTCGGGGCAATTCGCACATGATTTCAATAACCTGTTAACTGTCATCTCTGGCAATCTAGAGCTTCTTGAAGCAGAGTTGTCAAACTCCGATGCGCTGGCCTTCCTGCAAGATGGAAAAAACGCAGCGGCCCGAGGCGCGAAGCTGATCCAAGACATGCTGGCGTTTTCACAAAAAGCGCGGCTGAATCCTGAGGTCTGTGATCTGAATGCGCTCGCAGAGGCAGTTTGTCGCCGAAATGAACGTGATCTGGGTTCGACGGTTGAGTTGCATCCAGCAACTGAACTTTGGCCAGTTTGCCTCGATCGTGCTGCGGCAGAAAACGCCTTTTGGAACCTTATGACCAATGCTTGTGACACAGCATCCGTCAACGACAGGATTTTCATCTCTACCGAGAACGTGCTAATTGAACGACCCAGTTCAATAGTGCTCAGTAACGAGCTTGAACCCGGGCGCTACGTTCGCGTCGGTGTTCAGGATTTAGGAACTGGTATTTCTGATAAGGATTTACAGCGCATTTTCGATCCATTTTTTACCACCAAGCCAGCCGGTAGCGGTGTTGGGCTTGGCCTCTCGATGGTATTGGGTTTCGCTCAGCAGTCCGGTGGAGCGGTCAGTGTGAAAAGCTGTCCGGGTCAAGGATCGACTTTCCATCTGTATTTCCCTGCCGCTCCCGCCAATGCGCACACTTCGTTAACCAATAATCCTTAACGAACAGTTGAGATTGGGGGAGCACGTGGGATCATCATTCGCGAGACATAAGGCGGCGTCGCCCCGCTTGCCACTCATCAGCGTCGGTGCGCTTCTCGAGAATGATATATCTGGAATCGCTTCAACAGCGGATGCTATCGGCCGTGCTGCGCGTGAGTTCGGTTTCTTCCGCATCTGCGATCACGGCATCGAACCAGAGCTGATCGAGGCCACTTATGAGGCGGCCCGCAGCTTTTTTGCATGGTCCGATAAGGACAAGCGGCGATACTATATCGGTGATAGTCCAAATCACCGCGGTTATGTCCCTTTTACGGAAAAAGGCGATTATCCGGATGAGGTAAATCGAAACTATGAAGCTTTCGATCTTGGCTTGGACTTGCCAGCTAACGACCCTGATTTCCTCGGCGGTTGTAGAGTTCTCGGGCCCAATGTTTGGCCTGCGCTTCCAGGTTTTAAAGCGACTGTCTCTGAATACTATTCGAGGGTCGCGCAGCTTGGCCAAAAGCTGTGCTCTGCACTGGAGTTGCACCTTGCACTGCCTGTCGGTGCAATGACGCAGCATATGAGTAAACCGATCTCGCAACTGCGTTTGTTGCACTATGTTCGCCATCAGGAAATGGCCAATCACCAGTCTGTCAATATGGGGGCACACACCGATTACGAATGCCTGACATTGCTCCATACCCGCAACGAAGGCTTGCAGGTGATGACCCAGAATAATCAATGGATCGACGTGCCTGTCGATCCTGCGGTGCTCGTCGTCAATATCGGCGACATGTTAGAGGCTTGGAGTAATGGTC
>NZ_JAKFZN010000015.1 GCF_021654165.1 Nereida sp. MMG025
TGGATTTTTTTATTTGCTAGCGGGTCTCTTGTTTATGATGTCATCTGCACGCCAATGTTGTGCATCGGGTGGTTTAATGCCCATATGTCGTGTTTTTAGTGATGTCTTGGGGGTTTTGGGGCGATATCTATGCCAAATTGGCTTGGTGAAAGCCTGTCCGACCTTGCAGTTTTGCACATGTAAAATGTCGCAAAGCGGAATGGGATTGTTGTGAAGCCGAATGAAATTGTCGAAATCCTGGATGTGATTGCTGCTTTGGGCGACGGAGCGGCCGCAAACTAAAGATACTTTGATATAGACTGGTCGCCGATTGTCTCGATCGCAACGCTTGCGTCGTGAGCGCCGTTACACATTTGAGTTTGCGAGGCGCGCATGTCTGTAACAATCATCACGCAGATGTGAAGGCCCTCTCTGTAGGGCTTTTGAAGGGTTTGAAGATTTTGAAACCTCTTCAATAGCCCTTGAAGTGCTATTTAACACCCTGTTCAAGAATGGGCCTGTTTTTGGGCCTTTGGTGGACCTGCCAGGCGTTCGTGAGTTGCTACGGTGGCTATGTGGTTCACGCAAGAGCTGGTAATATTGTCTCACACTCAAACCAACTAAGGAATATGCAATGAAGATTTTACAACCTGGCTTTGGCCAGCATGGCGTAGCTTTGCCCATTGTCGAGATGCGCGCGATTGCGGAGCTGATACCTTACGCTGGCAATGCGCGTACACACTCGCGCAAGCAGATCAAACAGATCGCGCGGAGTATTGAGACGTTTGGGTTTACGAACCCTGTTTTGATCTCGAACGAGGGAGGTATGCTGGCGGGTCACGGGCGCGTGGAGGCTGCAAAGCTCTTGGGTTGGAGCGAGGTTCCGACGCTGTGCCTGGCGCATCTGAGCGCAGAGCAACAGCGCGCCTATATTCTGGCCGATAATCGCTTGGCCGAGAAAGCGGGATGGGACGAAGAGATCCTCGCGATTGAGCTTCAGTTTTTGGTTGAGGCACAGTTTGACTTGGACGTGACGGGCTTTGAGATTGCGGAGATTGATGGCATCTTGTATGGACATGATGATCGCGGCATCGCCTCATCTGCGGATGTTTTGCCTGCTGGTATGCCGAGCCATCCTGTCACTAAGTTCGGGGATCTTTGGCAGTTAGGGCCGCGTGTGTTGCTTTGCGGCAATGCCCTCAACGCCGCTGATGTCGCCAAACTTATGGACGGCCAGGCGGCTGACCTGATCTTCACGGATCTGCCTTACAATGTGCCGATTGATGGTCATGTGACGGGCAAGGGGAAGCACAAACATCGCGAGTTTGCTTTTGCTTCTGGAGAGATGTCGCCCGATGAATTTAAGCAGTTCTTGACGACGTCTCTGTCGAATGCGTCCCGTGTGTGCCGAGATGGTGCGATTGCGTTTGTGTGTATGGACTGGCGTCATATGCGCGAGGTTATGGATGCGGGCGAGGTTGCTTTTGATGCGCTGAAGAACCTTTGCGTGTGGAACAAAACCAATGCAGGCATGGGGACGTTTTATCGCTCTAAGCATGAGCTAGTGTTTGTGTTTAAGAAAGGCTCGGTGCCGCACACCAATAGCTTTGGTCTGGGCGAGACAGGACGCTACCGAACCAATGTGTGGGACTACGATGGCGTAAATGTTCCGACACAAGAGAACCGCGATGCGTTGGCGATGCATCCAACTGTGAAGCCAGTGCATCTTATAGAGGATGCAATCAAAGACTGCACACGTCGTGGCGAGCGTGTGCTGGATGTTTTTGGGGGGTCTGGCTCGACGCTGATTGCTGCGGAGCGGGCAGGGCGCGTGGCGCATCTGTTAGAACTTGATCCGCTTTATTGCGACACGATCTTAGCGCGGTATTGGCAGATGACGGGGTGCGATCCCATCAGGGTCAGTTGCGGGGCTGCGTATAGTGTGTTGGCCAAGGCTGCGGGCAGCCCGGCTTCAGATCGGGAGGGCGCATAGATGAGTGTGCGTAAATCTGATCATGACGTTGTCAGGCTGTCGGACAATGATCGCCTTATCCTAGAGCTTACCAAAGAGACGGTGAGTGTCCAAACGGCGCAAGGTGTCCGGAAGATGAACACTCACGAGGCGCTCCTTCGCAAGATCGTAGAGACCAGTATGAAGGGTAGCCCGCATGCTCAACGCAACCTGATCAGGATGCTGAGTGAAGCGGACGCCAAACGACAGCGTCTACGCGACATCGAGATTGAAAATGCCAAAGTATACATCGCCAACGCCTACAGAAAAATTGCTAAGCTGCAGGCGCATGGTTTGTCGTCAGATCATGTCCTGCCGCATCCCGAGGACATTGAGCTGGATCCAGATAAGGGCGTCCAGCTCTACGGCCCTTACGATATGGAGGAGTTACAACAAGCGCGGTGTTGCGCGATGTGTTGCTGGTGCAAGATGCTTATGAGCGCTTTGCTCAAAAGAACGGGCGGCGGCTCACCTCGCGTGTTGGCGACAGCCATTCCATGGCTGTGTTTTACAATTTGGGTCTGCCCAAACGATTTAAGATCCGCGACGAAGAGATGATCGAACGACGTATGCAATACAGTCGGATGACGGGCCGTGAGCTCGCCAAGCGGGCCTATCAAGGCTAGCGGGCGATCGGGTTTGACGTGCGGCGTGGGCGGGTGTTCGATCCGGATGCCAACAAAAGAAGCCTCGAGGCATCCATCAGTTTTTTATGTCATATACAAAAACGCGGCCTAACAAGCCATGACGTGCGCGAGGTTCTATGGGACTATGACTTGCTCGCGGCTGATAAGCCCGAAGTGCCGCAGTGACAGAACGGATGCCTTCAGGATTTAATAAAATGGACGAAAGTGATGAGTCTTTGTGTAGGTCAAGGGCGTGAAATAAGCCCTTCTAATTTTGTTGCCCTAAAAAAACGAATTGTGTGGAAACGTCTGTATCATTCCCTTGTCCCAAGAGAACGAACTCATTTCCACCTAGTCCTGCTGGCCCGCCGACTAAATCCATGTTGACTGATTGATTGTCAGTTTCTGGGAAACCAACTAAGTTCGCAGTTCCGATCAGTTCAAAGCTCTCCGTACCGTCTATATGAGCCGCTTCAATCGTGATCGTCTGCCCAGAGATTGTTTCCTGCTCACCAGTTTGAACATTTATCATTGTTCCATCTTCAATGGATATTTCGCTCTGTAAGTTCCCAGAAGAAAAGTCATATGTCAGCACGGTTGCGGCGGTTGTATCAGAATAAACGTGCAGTGCGCTCGAATCTATGACTTCGACATTTGAAAAACCTGAGTAAATCGCGGTTCCTTGAGGTGACTCCGCAGTGGGAACAAAGAAAAATGCCAGTTCGTCAGATGCATTTCGATAGACAGCAATACTTTCAAAACCGTTGGGTATCACGTACTCGGACGGTGACACTGAGCCTAGCGAAGTCTCAATTAAGCCCGTCTCAGTCAATTGAGCAATTTCCAATAGATGATCTCCAGTTCCCGACATCGTTACACGCACAACCTCGCCAGCTTTTGGCTCCAAAAAGGTTGGGGGGGGACTGATAGGTTCTTCAATGCTGCTAATCCCTCCGCCGCCGCAAGCGGACACTAGAAAAAGACAGCCAATTGGAACAGTTAACTTCATTTATGCCTCCTTGTAACGGTAGGATGAAGCTATCAACGGAACCTTTTCATAAGCTTAACACCCTCATTGAATGCTAAGCTGGCGGTTTAGCCTAGTGATTAAAATTGAAGATGTAGCTGTCGGTCGACGTTGCTTCGGCAATAGGTACGCCGATTAAGTCTACAACCGGAATGCCACCAACATACAGTGTTGAACTTTGTGGATCGTTCTCATGTTCGCTTATGGTTAAAGGTGAATTACCATTCGCCAATAGTTCTTCTTTAGGTAGCTCATTTCCATTCTCATCGAGCAAGACCAAGAGATCAGTTTCGAACTTGTCTGGGTTGATTTCGAAGTTCTCTATCTGGGGCACTGAATTGGTATCCGGTTGTAATTCAAACCGATCCTGTTCCTCAGTTCCGCTCACAATATCGATGTTCACCTCTTCGCTTTGCTCTAGGTCGTCATCTTCGCTTCGATCTTGCTCCACGTCATCTGTACCATCTGGCAAAATGGTAGAAATACCTAAAGCAGCTATAAGAAGGGAAAGGATTATTTCCATATCGTCACCTATAGTCCAAATGTAAAATTAGTTTCGGTCAGGTCGGTCATGTAAACACCTACGATAGATATCGTTGTGCCTTCAGCTTGAAGCATTACGCCGTAATCGGTTTGATGGAGGTGGGCTTTAACATCGTCCCATGTTTTTATGGTTTCGAAGTTAGTAAGACTGATTTGATCTGCTAATACTGAAAAGTCTCGCGTTAGTTGATTGGGGTCACCTTCCCAAGTATCGAATTCATCCTCCAAAAGTCCGATACAATCGGTTCCGTCTCCAGGCTTGAAAACAAAAGTATCTGCTCCGAGTCCGCCACTTAGAACATCATCTCCAGTACCACCGATAAGCGTATCACTCCCGCCAAATGAATTGAAAAAACCGTCTGCAAAAACAAGATCGTTGCCTGCTCCAGCATCAATAAAGTCATCCGATGAGGAAGATACTACAATATCGTCGAATACGGTCGCTGGCTGAGCCGTTGCACCAGAATCAATGAGCTCTAAAGGCCCGCCAGTGCTGAACACAAAGTCCGAACCCTCTCCTCCATCGATGAATGTTTCACCATCAATATCGATTAAAATGTCGTCTCCTGAACCGCCAAATAGCGAGTCAGTTCCAGCACCACCAAAAATAACGTCATTTCCAGAATTTCCAAATAACCGGTCGTTACCTGAATTTCCGTAGATGTAGTCATTGTCTCCAAAACCCGACAGCCAATCGTTTCCGCTAAAGCCGTGCAACTCATCGCGGCCAGCCGTTCCGGTTATCTGATCGGCTTCAAGTGTGCCGCCGATGAAATTGACGTTCTCTAAAACGAAAGTTAGCTCAATAGTTTCATAAGGGAGTAAGTTCAGATCAATAAATGCAGTGCCTTCGTCCCAAACGATGAACTCACTGTAAGCTGAAACATCATGCTCGTTCGTGAAATACTCATCATCTGCTAATCCGTCGCCATCTAGATCAAGCAAGATATAATCAGACGCAACGAATTGCTTGAGATTATGGTCCCAGTGAGTGCCGTTTGATGTCGATTGATCATATCCAATTTGTAGACCTTCCAATGACACGAATTCATATCCAAATATTGAAAGATCTACTAAACCATCGAAACCAAAATCAGAAATTGAACTCAAATAGACTACAGCCTTTGTTTCGCTTTCAAAAACTGCGGTCCACAAGTGGTCGGAAATTGCTGAGAGGCCGTGACTCCTATATTCAGTTCCCGGCAGCGAATTGCTCATCAGGTCGAAGGTAGCGCCAAGCACATTGTTGACGACGATACCATTTCCGTCGACAATTGGGTCAACGCCAAGATTGCCTGCAAGATCATTTGCTGAATTAAAATTTATTGGCCAAACGAATGCCTGCTCGACGCCATCCGATAGCATATTGCACATTTGGTAAATTATGATTGGAGTCGACTTGATCCCAACGACCTCATGGTTGAAGCGTTGTACGTTCCATGCAGTTACATAGAGATCGATTTCGTCCCCAAGTATTTCTTTCCAAACGTCCCAGCGCTCGTTGTAAAAGTTCGTCTCTGCGGAATTCTCTAAAAACGGCACATCCGTGTCGTTATAGAAATAGTGATATACCATAGCGTCAATGGCATCTAACGTAGTCTCCGATAGCGCCTCGAAAATTTTTAGATTGGAAGCTTCGATCGCTTCAAGCCAGGATAAATCGGGCCTATTCTCGGCACTAAATTCAGAGAATAGTCCTGCTGGGTTCCCCATTTGAAGTATGATTTCTGGCTCATAGCTTGTTTCGGCGTTTTGGATGCCTTGAACCACGTCCTCGATAATTTCATTGGCCCTTTCTGCGAAAACTGTTTCGGTAAGGCCAACATCCTTATTCCAATACTCATTACCTATTTCGAACGTCGCAATCGTTTCACCATATTCCTCTAGCGCCTTCTCGACGAATATGTCGACTGTACTGTCCTGATGAAATACGCCAGTCGGAATAATCAGTGTTACCGTGATTCCGGCAGATTTCGCCCAGTCCAGGAAGTTGACTACACCAGCATTTAATTCGCCGTTTTCTAGCTCTGCAATATTGAAGGCCGTTTCTGCCTGACCCGCAGGAAAGCGAACGTGCGAAATGTCCAGTGCCTGAATCGCTTCTGTGACTTCGTCAGATGGAACACCATTATCTGTATTGGCCCATAAAACATTTCCCCCAAAGTGTTCTGTCGTAACCTGCATGTCGCCCTCCAATGACAGCCTAACTAAGGGGATGACGGATCGCTTACTTGGCCAAAATTCAGCGAAAATCTGGCTTTTCGCTTCGATTTTAATAAATTTCCAAAGCAAAAAGGGGCCGCCTTAGGAACGACCCCTTGCATGGTTGAGAATTAGAATTTCTTTGATAGGTTTAGTGGGCCACTGCTCGTCGTCGCCAAGGCCATGTATCGCCATCTTAAGTTAAAGAAAGATGAACCATGCGCAGAAATAGTTTGGCACGTCAGCTGATCGACTTCAGATATCTAACGACTAGAAAAGTCGAAGCAATAGCCGTTATCAGTGAAGTCAAAGGGCACCGTGTTGATCTGGATGATGTGGCTGCTTCCTAACAAAGAACGGAAATCGCGATGTTCTTAAACGCGATGTTAGGTTTTACTTGAAAATCAGAGAGTAATTTTAACTCAGCGATTTTTGTAATCTGCGGATAAAAGTAGCGTTTTTCTTCGATCAATCAGATCACATTTTCTCGGCGATATTTGCCAAATTCTTAGAGAGACCAGATGTAGTGATTGGTAGCAGTGCCGACATTTTGCGCATTTCTCAGCGTTATTTACAGGCTGGCACGACCGTCTTTACGTAATTATCACGCGTCTGCGTCTTCGGTATCCTGCTGTTCCAAACATGCTTGTACTTCGCCATGCATGTGAACCAGTCGCGTGGACAAGCGCTCAAGACCATTAATTTCACAGTATTCCTCAATATCCTCAAAAACGGACAAAATCCAAGAATGCTCGGTCATTATGACTTTCCTTCAAAGACTACCCAATAAGTATCCGAAGAATATCTTAAAAAATCGTAAATGGTACGTACGCTCTGTTGGCAGAATCTTCACGCTTTTGTTCGCTCAGGTTACGCACAATGAGTTGAGGACTGCGGCATTAAAAGGCCGCCTCGGACAGCTTTGGTTACGGTCTCTGATGCCGCGCAGATCCCCGTTCAAAGACCACCGCGTTCCGAGTGAGACTATCCTTTGTACAGCGTGTTGATATCTGTGCTAGCCGCTGTCCGAATACGGCGTGCTAACTCTATTGGTATAGTGGAGGATCACTGTTGATTGGTCGACCATGTATCGTTGGGCTCAGAGCTGACCAAACGCATATAAAAGCACCTACGCTGGGCAAGCCTCGGCTGGCAAGGTGATGAAACATACATTTAGGTTGGTGGTATGTGGCAGTATCTGTGGCAGGCGGTTGGTGCAAATGGCCCCCCCTCTGTGGAAATTGTGATGAATTGCCCTGCTCAGCTGCGAATGATCAGACTTTCGTCTACGCACGTGCTAAATTCTGTTCTGATCCCACTGGCAGGCATCATGCTCCAGATATTCGTAGGCGCGCACAGTGGTAGATGAATAGAGCGGGCTTGGTGCCCAGTCCGTGAGGATATTGTCGACGAAAAAGAATTTTTTACTATACTATAGGTTGTAGGGCGCCTACATTGTCGAGCACGATTAAACCAGTAAGAAGTAAAGAGTGTCAGATCCGCTTTCTGAAATTTCCGTGTCTAGGTTTGACGCCGTCGAAGCAAGAACGCTGCGCATACTCAACGGTTTCGCCATTGACTTAATGGCGATCCCAAACGTCGATGATCTGTTTTGGTATGTGGCTCAAAAGGTGGTCGGGAAATTGGGGTTTGTCGATTGTGTGATTTATCAGGCAAACGCGGATCAGACCGCGCTGACACAGGTCGCAGCGTGGGGTGAGAAGAACCCATTCGGGAGGAGCATCCTTAATCCGCTCGTCATCCCTTTTGGCCAAGGCATCACTGGAACGGTTGCGCAGAAGCGAGAGCCTGCAATCATCGATGATCTGCTCAAAGATCAGAACTACATTCCTGACACTGAACCGGCGCGGTCAGAGATTTGTGTTCCGCTGAAAATCGGTGATCGTGTCCTCGGTGTAATAGATAGCGAGCATCCCAACATTGGTGCTTTCGGCGAAGCCGAGCTGGAAACGCTGACAACCGTTGCCGCGATGACGAGTGCGAAGCTCGCGCTGCTGGAGGAAGCCGAACGGTCCTCGCGGCGCTACAACGACCTCGTTGTTGCGCACTCGGAACTGAGTGCGGAAAAAGTCAACCGCAAGGAATTGGAGATCAGGTTGTCTGAGGCGCGTCGCCTAGAATCGATCGGACGTCTATCGGGGCAATTCGCTCATGATTTTAATAACCTCTTGACCGTCATTTCAGGAAACCTTGAGCTTCTTGAAGGGGAGATGTCGGGTCCCGATGCACTCGCTTTCCTGCAAGACGGAAAAGACGCAGCGGCCCGCGGCGCAATTCTGATTCAAAGTATGCTGGCGTTTTCGCAAAAATCACTGCTCAATCCACAGGTCTGCAATCTCAATGCCGTTGCAGAAGATCTGTGCCGTCGGAGCAAACGTGATCTGGGTTTGACAGTCGAGTTGTTCCCTGCAGCTGAGCTTTGGCCGGTCTGCATTGATAGAGATATGGTCGAAAACGTATTGTGGAATCTCATTGCCAATGCTCATGATGCAGCCCCCTCTGCCACCGATAACAGCTTGATCTCGACAGAGAATGTACTCATCGAGCACTCTAATTTAAGAGAGCTCAGCAGCAAGCTTGAACCAGGGCGCTACGCTCGCCTCGGTGTTCAAGATTTTGGAACCGGTATGTCCGATCAGGATGTACAGAGGATATTTGATCCGTTCTTCACGACGAAAACAGTCGGCAACGGTGTGGGACTTGGCCTGTCGATGGTATTGGGTTTTGTTCACCAGTCCGGCGGAGCGGTTGGTGTGAAAAGCTGTCCGGGTCAAGGATCGACTTTCGATCTGTATTTCCCTGCCGCTCCTGCCAATGCTCACACTTCATTAACCAATAATCTTTAACTTATGGTTGAGATTGGGGGAGAGCGTGGGAGCATCAATAGCGAGACATAAGGCGACGTCGCCCAGTTTGCCACTTATCAGCGTCGGTGCGCTTCTCGCCGGCGATATATCTGGTATCGTGTCAACAGCAGATGCCATCGGCCGAGCTGCGCGTGAATTCGGGTTTTTCCGGATCTGTGATCACGGAATTGAACCGGAGCTCATCGAGGCCACTTATGAGACAGCCCACGCCTTTTTTGCATGGTCCGACAAGGACAAGCGGCGATATTACATTGGTGATAGCCCAAATCACCGCGGATATGTCCCTTTTACGGAAAAAGGCGATTACCCGGACGAGATAAATCGGAACTATGAGGCTTTCGATCTTGGCTTGGACCTGCCACCTGACGACAAGGATTTCCTCGCCGGTTGCAGAGTTCTCGGTCCCAACGTCTGGCCTGCGCTTCCAGGCTTTCAAGCGACTGTCGCTGAATACTATCTCAGAGTCTCGCAACTTGGCCAAAAGGTCTGTTCGGCCCTAGAGTTGCACCTTGGACTGCCTGCCGGGGCAATGACGGATCAGATGAGCAAGCCGATCTCGCAACTGCGCCTGTTGCACTACGTTCGCCGTCAGGAAACGGTCAATCACCAGTCTGTCAATATGGGTGCACACACCGATTACGAATGCCTGACATTGCTCCATACCCGCAACGAAGGCTTGCAGGTGATGACCCAGGATAACCAATGGATCGACGTTCCTGTCGATCCGGCCGTGTTGGTCGTGAATATCGGAGATATGCTGGAGGCGTGGAGCAACGGTCTACTGCGTTCAACCCCGCACCGGGTTCTCAATCTCAGCCCAGAACGCTTTTCATTGCCATACTTCGTCGCCGCGAATTACGACACGATGATTGCTCCGTTCCCCCAACTTGTCAGCGATACGCGGCCGGCGCGTTACGAACCGTTCCTGGCCGGAGCACATCTGGAACGGATGCTTGTCAGGGATTTTCCATATTTTCGGGAAATGCAGCGCAGACGCGCGGCGGCAGATGGGGGCAAGAAAGATGATTTAGTCACAAACCCCTTTGAACACAGGTTTAATACGTTATCGGTTTGAAACATGCCTTCACTTGATACGATTTTGGCCGTCGCCCTTGCTGGCTTTGCGCTGAGCGTCACACCTGGTCCGTCGATGCTCTATGTCGCGTCCCGCAGCATCGGCCAGAGCCGATCGGCCGGTCTCGCGTCTGCTCTTGGGTTGGGGATCGGTGGAGTTTTGCTGGCGATCGCTACAGCTTATGGCCTGGCCGCAGTATTTATACAGTTCGCGTGGCTGGTTGAAGCGCTCCGCTTGGTAGGATCAGCATACTTGGTGTGGTTGGGGATCGAAATGATTTGGACCGCTCGAATGTCTTCCCAACGTTCTCTCGCTGCAAGCCAAGTCCACAAAGAGTCGTTCTTTCGCATCGTTTGGCAAGGGATCTTGGTTGAAATTCTGAATCCAAAAACAGTTCTGTTTTTCGCTCTCTTTCTCCCGCCCTTCATCAAAGGCGGTATCGAACGGGCTGACCCCGCAGACGTTCGTTTGCAGCTTCTTGTGCTTGGTGCCCTCGTGCCTCTGACGGCGGTGCCTTCAGACCTTTTGGTTGCACTGATGGGCAGCAAAGCTACCCGCGCACTCAATCAAAAGCAGCGCTTTCGAGAGGGACTGGCTTGGATAGGCGGTCTGCTCCTCGTCAGTATTGCTGCGAATGTTCATGTCGGGATCCTCTAGATGAGACTTCTGTTAGCGGCCGGCATAAGTCTGGTTTGGCAATAAAAATCGTCTTTGGGTTCAGACGACGATGAGAACCAGTGCCATGCATATCTAGAAAAGTTCATATGCAAAGCGTTTGTCACGTCTAATAGTTGACCTGTTCGTAACCGTAGTTTTTATTGGAAGCAAGCCAATCGACGAACACTGAGCGATGGCCAATCCGCGGACAGTGTTTGCCCCAATTTTCGAGTCCTACATGAGCAGTAGGTAAGTTTGATATGGTAGAATTCTGCCAGGTGAAGTCGCCTTGCTCACCATATGTTCCGCGGTAAATTGAGATTCTACGGTTGCATTCGCCATCGCGATCGGACTCTCGCTGTTGGGCATAGCGAACGTCAAAAACGCGTATTGACCGAACGAAATCGAACTCTGACCCGCTGATATCGATGTCCGCACGATCCTGAACGAGCTGGAAGGGGTGATCGGAGGGAACGAAATCGCTGCCTCGCAAGGATTGCAGCGATTGGTGAGTTTCGGTTTGGTAAAAGGCCTCAAAGATGCGACCAGCGCTGTTTGGCACCTGATCGCTCTCATAAGAAGCACCCATAGGGCAACGCCAAATTTGCAGCGGCGGTTCCACTGGCCAAGGCGTGATGCGTCTGATGAATTCCGCGCGCGCCCTTGCACATGGCACTGAAGCCGGCCAGCCGCCAGACAGACATAAGAGGATCGCGCAATCGATTGGGTAGGTTTGCGCGCGGGCAGGTGTCGGCAGTGAAAGACCCGTCACGGCCAAAGCCACTGCAACCGAGGGGAGGAGCTTTTTGATCAGATAGTACATGCTGCGGAACCTCCATGAGAGGAGCTTAGCATACATACGATAATATACTATCACAATACCCACCATAGCGCCGCATAATGAAGTTTATGTTAATTCTCTACTAAGTAACGCGTCCCAGTCGGCAATTCGCCTTTGA
>NZ_JAKFZN010000016.1 GCF_021654165.1 Nereida sp. MMG025
ACTGCTCGCTCTGCAACTGGAGCGAGGCAGGAAGCGGATGGAGAAATGCATGCGCGGTGTTGGCTCCAAGAAGCGAAATATCAGATGCCGTTGAGGTCATCGCCACCAGGGACACCTTATGTGCCATCTGGGCAAGGGCTTGGAAGAACCATTCGTCAATTCGCTCGCTATGGTATGGTTTGCAATAACCCAGCGCCACCAGCTCAGCCATGCTGGAACATAGGCCTAGACGTTGTATGCAGCCGACGAGGTGGACCCATCGCATATTATTTAGGATTATTACGCACCAATAACATCAGGGGCATCGTGCGCTGGCAGCCAATCCCTCAAGAAGCGGCTGCGGAACTCGACCGTGCTATGCGAAACTTGGAAGACTGATCAAAAGGAGAAATCAGATGCAGGACCTATCAGAAGAAGACCGCGCCTATCTGACCAGAATGATGGACCTATCGCACACCCTTATTCTCGCGGCACACGACGATGCTACAGGCGAGGAAGCCGAACTGAACTATGATATGGAAACGCTTTTTGAAATTATCGATAAGCAGCTCACAATCGTGGTGACCCGTGAAGACCCGGATGGCTTTGAAATTTCACTGGCCCCGCCTGACGCGTTTCGCCTTCTCATACCAACAAAGGACAAACTCGGTATCATTGCCGAAGGCATAACACCGCGCGAATTTTATCGTGTTGTCCTAGCAATTCTCGAAGCGTTCCCCCAACAACACAGGCTCTATGTGAACTATGCTGACATAGGCTACGCATGGCTGCGCACGGACCTGCCCGAAGACGAAGCCGTTTTGCACATGATCACCCACGACGACGGTGTCCGTGCCACGCTCGGGCTGCCAGCCTATGATCACAGTCAGTGGTGATTTGAATTTGTGGAAGGTGACGGATGGAACATCAAATAGCCGTACAGGACTTTGAGAATATTCTTGAAGCGTGGCTCGATGATAATCGACAGAGAGGCGTGGGCTCGTTTTTGGCTCTAGATGGAAGCTGGCAATCAGATTTGGTAGAACTTGTGCGCAGCCAAGATGCCGGATGGCTTCCGCTGACAGGCCTGCCGCAAGATGACAAGCATGAGGCACATATGCGCGCTCCTCTGCTTGTAGATCTGAGTCTGCGGCCCGATGTCATCCCAATTTGGTTGCGCGACGGCGTAGATAAGCGCCTTGGCTTAGCGATCTTCAGCACGCTCGATATCGCAGCCCTGCGCATCAGCCTAAAGCGCTTTCAGTCCGTGATGCTGCCTGACAACGACCAGCCCGTATTTTTTCGGTACTTTGACGGGCGCACTTTTGATTGCTTTATGCGCACAGGTTTTCCCGAACAATGGGCCGATTTCTTTGACGGCATTGAAGGGATTGCTGCCATTACAGATGTTTCAGTGGGCTGGACCAATTATGTGTTTAGCAACGGATCCTTGCAAATTGGGGTGCTGAACACCACCAATTGGGTGACGGAATGGCACACACTACCGTATGAACCGCCCGAAGATGACACCTACCGAATTGCAGACCCTTTCCGCACAATCGGGGCGCATCAATACGCAAGGCTGATGGACTGTTGTCGTCAGGCGTTCCGAATTGAGATCACAAATTTCATCCTGAATGCATTTCCAGATATGCCCGATTGTCAGAATCCAGATGCGGTTCTGGCATTCGTGGCTGAAAACGAAAAGCAGTCTATTGCACTTGGCCATGAGAACGAAGACGCTGTATTCCTTTGGTGCGTTTGCGCGTTTCTCTTTGGTCCCCTGTTTTTTGAGGACGACGAACTGGCGCCGTTTATGCGCAATACCAATATTGAAATTGTTGCACGGCTTGAACAGCTCCTTGAGGCTGCAAATGCTGACTTGGACAATGCGAAATTGTTGGACCTCATAGATACTCAAGAAACCTATCTAGAATACGAGGATGGTACCAAGATTGCGTTTCGGAACCGATCGGGAAAACCTATACCAACGTCGTAAGGTCACTCCGCATTTTCACCAAGCAGGCCAACGCTTGCATGGTGTCGCTGCTTCTCAAAAAAGACACGCAGTGGAAAGGGCAGTGCGCATATCTGGGGCATTTGGTGATGGCTAGCCAATGTTTAAAGCCCATCCTTTGAACATAATGTGATATGCGTTACTGCATCCAAGTCGGGCAATTTCGAGAGATCGGGAGATCGGGGCTGCGCACTGTTTTGGATACCTTGCCTTTCGGCATAGATTTTTTCTCTCAATTGCTCGCGGTGATTGGCCTTCAGCTCAACCACAAGACGTTCATTGTCCCATTGCATGGCTGAAGGGAATAGCTCGGCAGTTTGTTCAAACCCTGCCGCAAATCCTTTGTTCTTTGAAAAGGCCTTAAGACTTTCCCGAGGCACCGATTTTCGGCCCCCAATGAGCAGAACAGAGCCTTCCGTTTCGCCGAGACAATGGTCCCCAGAAATGTGTCGAACCTGAGCTTGGCTCATATCCCAAAACCCAATACGATACTTTTTCGAGTAGAAACTTTGAGACGTCATTCTTGTAAAACCACGATCACGGTCTTGATCCTTCAAATATTTATGAGTTGCCAAGATAGCATCTGTGTAGAGATTTCGGTCGGTTCTGTCAGGTTGACCAGATCGGTAAACATTGGCCAGCCGCCTACGATATTCATCAAAAGTCAGCACATCTTTGATATCCTTCGAATAAGGTTCCAAATACCGGCCGACAAGATCAATCGCCTCACATGGTACTGCTTCAAGGCGCTCAATCACCTTGTAGGTTACTTCATCAGCTATTTGCTCGCCCGTTACCCCGCTAACCAGTTTGTGGATGTTACGCACCTGCATTTGCATCGGCCCAAAGGATAAACTGGACTGCAAATCGGATCCATTCAGCTTATATACTGTATGGTCCAACCATCGCCGCCATTTAGGGCGGTTAAAACTCTCGACGCCAATGATTGCGAGGGCAAAGTACGCATCTAGAGGTCCAGTATAATTACAGAATTCAAAGGCAGTAAAATCGAGCGAAACACTTGAGTTTACCACAACTCTGCGGCCCAATTCCGCATCATAAATTGTGTTGTTGGACGTTCTAGTTCTGAGATGCGGCACCGATCTTGCTGACGCGAACACCAATGCCTCAAAACCTCGTTGCGAGTAAGTAAGTCCTGTAGTTCGATCAACCAAGCTTGCTGAGATATCGGACCCGTCCTTTAGAGCGGAAAGAAGCCCAATTGAGCCAATTAGCAAGAACCCTATAAACGAAATAAATGCTGCACGTACTATCATTCTTATGCGCCAGACAGCGTTGCAATTAAGGAAGCTACAACACCGGTAACAATCGCCGCCAGAAGTGATCCAAATGACTCCCTCCAAGCTGACACCCGAACACTAGCTGGCATATTTTCTTCAACTTCTTGTGGATGCCAAAGCCTTCGACCCGCTCTAATGCCAGCTACCCCTGAGCCTGAGAACGACAGGCTGAAAAGTAGAGCGGACGCCAGAACAAACCCAAAGTCATATTCAAACAATAGTAGTTGCGGAAACCGTATCGACGGCCAAGCAATGACAATTGTTGCGAGTAGAATTCCACAGAACACCGATAGCTCAAGGCCGGCAAGAGCTGGTTTGAGCTCCTCTTTCTTTTGCTCGTCCGATCTGGAGAAGGTTTTTGCAATGCCAACGTATAGCAATCCACCGATAACAGCGGGGACTAAGTGCTATATCAATATATGGGGTTTATCCCCTGACGCAAGTAAGTTGATTTGCTATTTATGGTGCATGGAAAAGAGCAAATCAGCATCCCCCGATTTTAGTGTGCGCGACTTCTTCAAGCGTTTCCCCGATGATGAGGCTTGTCTAGAGCACATCTTCAAGGTTCGTTTTGGCGAGCGTCACGTATGTCGTGCCTGTGGTGTTGAGAGCACCTTTCACCGCACGGGTGAGCGTCGTGCTTGGGCTTGCGCCTCTTGTGGGGATCACGTCTATCCCACGGCTGGCACCATCTTTCAAGACACTCGCACACCGCTGCAATCGTGGTTTTATGCGATTTATCTGTTTGTTTCGACACGCCACGGCGTTTCTGGCAAAGAACTGCAACGCCAGCTTGGCGTGACCTACAAAACAGCTTGGCGCATCGGAAACAAAATCCGTGAGCAAATGAGCAATCATGACGCTCAAGTGCTGCTTTCGGGCCATGTAGAAATTGATGAAGCCTATGTGGGCGGCAAGCGCCCTGGCAAACGTGGTCGCGGCGCGGCCGGCAAGACCATTGTGATGGGCTTCAAAGAGCGTGGCGGCAATCTTGTCACTGAAATTATCCCGAACGTGAAAATGAACACGTTGCGGGAACAGACCCTTAAGAACGTTGAGGCTGGCACTACGGTATCAACTGATGAACTGCTTTCTTATGGCTTACTGAAAATGGAAGGCTACACGCACGGTGCTGTTAAGCACGGACAAAAGCAGTGGGCAATCTATGACTATGAGACGCAACAACTACACCACACGAACCACGTGGAAAGCTTCTGGCGTCACTTCAAACATTCAATTCGCGGCACACACGTTTCAATCTCGCAAAAGTGGATGAAGCGTTATCTTGATGAGTTCACTTTTCGGGCGAACCATCGGGATGAAGTGAACCTGATGTTTGATCGTCTGGTTGCGGCGTTTTAATAACAATTGAGGCGGTGTTTTCGAACTCTGCCCCCGCAATTGACGCCACTCCACGGGCTTCTTCTTGGGCGATAAACTCTTGTAATCGCCCGTTTTCAACGGCTTCACGCAAGGATAACATGCTGGGCTCGCTCCTAGAATATTGACTCACAATTGACTGTAATGCATACAATACCTCAACGCAAACGGGGAAGCTTTTCGACTTCCCCGCAAAGTGACCCTCCCAATGGAGCCTGCACTCGGATAGCCATGCAAACGCATCGCACACCGACTGGGAACTCTCTAATGGCTCCATATGGTGCCTCCTAGAAACTTTCCTCGCAGCTCCCAGTGCGAGATCTGGCCTGTGGCAAACAGGAAGTTCAGAACGACCAGTTCGTTCTTTCGTTTGATGAGGTTACTGCCTCATCGGTTTCTGAGCCGCCCAAGGGCGGCTCATTCTCTTTGGAGGTAGCGCTAGGCAGACCCCGCATTGCTTGCCGCATTTCTGCTGCATCACGATATGCTTCATAGTCAGCAGGAATGGGAGCTTTATCCAGTAGTTCTCGCCCCATTTCTGACATAATGAACTGCTGATCAATCTCTCCCTGCATGTCACCGTCGGCGATTACGTCGCGCACCACGTCACGAATGTAGCGGCGGTCAATGTCAGTATCGTGCAGAACCGTAAGGTGCGTTTCAATTTGCTCAATAGTGCAGACCTGCTTGGATACTAATGTGTAAATCGCACGCTTTTTCGCGCCAAGACGCATGCGACGCTTGGGCAACGCCTTAGTTGCAGCACTTGAAGCGTCATTCTTGGGGTCAAAGATGGCCACAAGCCGCTCAGCCACTCCTAGGCTTGCGGTTTTTTCAGCCAGTTTACGTTGTGATTCAGCAAGTTCTGCCTTAATGCGGCAATCTCGGCCTCGCAAGCGCGTACAGCTTCACGCTCAGCCTCAACGACTGCTTGCGCCTCTGCCATACGATCTGCTTGTGCCATTGGAATCACCAAACCTCTAAATATGGTGTTCGTTACGCAGGCCGACGCTATAACTGTCAACGGTCTTAGGGCCGCAGCGTGTGACTAAGCTGTAAAACTTGTCTCAAGGGGATAAACCCTTTTGAAGTTGTATTCGGTCAGGCGCACAGCCCCCGTGGCAATCCGGCGCGCAGAGGACCAGGTCCGAAAATGCTCCTGTTCATGGCGATGATAGCCCTCGGCGACGTAGAATGGCCGGCTGCCGCCCGGGATCATCGGCAGGGCGATTTTCGCATCCGTGAGCAGCATCGTGTGCGATCCCGTCTCGTGGCGCCAGGACCACGTGATGCCGTGGCGCTCCAGCTGACGGCGCACGAAGTCCGCGTCGCTCTCGCCGTATTGCACGGTGTATTCGAGCACGGGATAATCCTCACTGACCTGCACATCCAGATGCGGCGTGCTCAGATCGGCATAGTCCGACAGCACCTCCTCCACGATCTGGATTGCGGTCTTGTTATGAAAGATCCGCATGTTGCGTCGCAGGCCAGCCACATGCAGCCAAGGCCGCAGGATCAGATCATAGCGCCAACCGTTCTCAAACGCGCCGCGCGCTTCGGCCTCCACCACGATGCCGTCAAAGGCGCGGGTGCCTGTGGCGTGGTCAATCTCAACAGTCACGTGCGTGCCCAAAAGCGCGTGCAGATCAAGCCCCGCATCAGGCGACAAAGCCTCAACCCGCCACTCAAAATCCCCCGACAGCTCCTCAGTGCCATTCATCCGCAACAGCACCAGCTGTCCGCGCCCAGCGATGTCGTAAGCCGGCCCTGTCGGTCCTGCTGGCTGAAGTGACTGTTCATGACGATGTCCAATACATGCAACCTAAAGATGAAATTGTAACGACCAATCCACAGAAATGGAATCTGCTTGTACTTTTTCGCCAACTGCGTGGAAAAACCTCCCTAAGGCCTTTCACTGTTTATGATCTAGCGCGCCGAACATCAGCGCACCCGCAGTAAAACGACACACTTGTATACTGAGTGTGAACTCACATCGGTTGGTGTCCTGCATCTTACACAAATGTCAGCAATGCGGGCTGCAACCGCAGCATTTTAAGATCAGAATAAAGGTCCAGTATCGGCCGAGAGTTGCCGATGCCAGCAAACTCATTTGATTTAGAACACATTGGTACAAGATGCAGCGAACGACGGGTTTGAGCCCTCTTTACCGAATGCTGCACCATCAACGAAGGTCCGGTTTGCTCACAGTTTTGCGTCAACATGATGCAACACGATATTGAATCCTTCCTCTGGTGAAGGAGCGACGAAGTGTTTTGAAATTTGCCGGAATTGCTCTTCGGTTGCCGCGAACGGATGATCACCTTGCGCATTACGAGCATGAAGCCGTGCTATACAGACTTCGTCAGGGACATCTAAAACGTGAAGTTTGTGTGCTGCCTTTGTCTGTTCCAAGATGCCCCGCATCCAATCACGCGAAGCAATGGTGTTCGCTTGGAAGTCCAAAACGACTGAAATTCCCTCTTTTAGCAATGAGACGACGTGTGGTCCCATGACCTCGCGAAACTTTGACATGCACCGCATGTAGTCCTGTATCGACGCCATTTCTTGAGAAAAAAGACCATTCAGCCACTCATCTTCAGCAACCACAATAGTTCCAACCGTACGACTAAGTTTGGCAGCCAGAGTGGACTTTCCAGAAGCAATTTTTCCGCACAACAAGTGCAGAGTTGGTGTTGTCGAGGACATGTGAATAACCTTGTTCAGCGCGACGTGCGCAGTTGACGTTTAAAAACGAGTTAGCCCGGCCCGGTTTTCAGACCGGGAAGGTAATTCGGTTTTGGTCCTTACGACCAAAGTTCTGAGCGAAGGTCTTCATGCATCTTTAGTGACACGTGGGGTTCCTATTGTCTATCGATGAAGCAGACCTTGGCGCAGCCGCAGCGAAATGGAGCTTTGTCCGCATAGCAGACTTTTGAAAGCTCTGCGATGGATGTCCGGTACGGGGGCTTTTCCGAACTTCATTTTCCGGCTGTTCTGACGCAGCATTTCTTCGCGCTTGTTGCAGGATCTTTTCGAATGCAAAGAGCTTCTTGCCAAACCGGCCATTGGATCGAGCATAATCAGGTGGCAACCAAACTGGCCACTCATTGCGGCTTGATTGAACCGTCAAAAGCGGGGTTTGCAGCCTTTCGCTGCGTCTGCGCCACCCTCGGCTTTCGCGCTAGGCCATTCAACAAACCGTGGTTTTGGTCTGCTTGTTCAGCACGATGGAAACAAAGTTGAAATAGCTTCCTTTTCGGAAGGGAAGCCGTTAACTTTCTCTTATTAGTTGTATTTTCAGGTCTCTTTTTATGAACAGTCATTTCAGCCAGCAGGATCGTCAGGGGCGGCTCACGACGACGCTCGGCGCAAGCACTTTGGTGCTGCTGCGCATGGACGGCACTGAGGAGCTGTCGGGGGATTTTGAGTGGCGGGTTGAGGCTTTGTCGCCTGATGCGGGGCTTGATCTGCATGCGCTTTTGGGCACGCACGCGACTGTTGAGATTGACCACGCCACAGGCACCCGCGCGTTCGACGGCATCGTGGTGGAGGCCGAAGCGCGCGGCGCGTTCGAGAACGGTTGGCGCTATGATCTGGTGCCGCGCCCCTGGCTTCATGTGGCTGGCCTGCGCCGTAACATGCGGATATTTCACAACAAAACCGTTATAGACATCGCGCAGGACGCGGCGTGGTCAGCACGCGACTGGACGCAGAACGCGGCCAAGCGCCCCGCCACCGTGCGATGGGCGATGTGGTCAGTTTGGGCGCAGGTTGGCGCGTGACTCTGGCGGGTGACGATGTGGCGGATGCGACGGGGCGCACGTTCGTATGCCTGAAGGCCGAGCACCGTTTCCGCGCGCAAGGATTTGGCTCAGGCGACGCGGGCGGCGATGAGACGCCCTACGACGGCGCATATGTGCTGATCCCCGACGACACGCCGCTTCGGCCCGAACGGCGCACCGTTGGACCACGGGTGCAGGGCCCCGAAACGGCCGTGGTCGTGGGCGACGGTGAGATCGATTGCGACGAACACGGCCGCATCCTGGTAAAGTTCCACTGGGACGACGTCGCCGCCCACACCATGCGCGTGCGGGTGTCGCAAAACTGGGCGTCCAAAGGATGGGGCGGCATGGTCATCCCGCGCTTCGGCATGGAAGTGATCGTCGAACACCTGCGCGGCGATCCCGACAAGCCGATTGTGACGGGGTGCGTGTATAGCGGCGCGAACAAGCCGCCGTATGAGTTGCCAAAACATAAGACGCGCTCAACGTTCAAGACCGATACGCATCAGGGTACGGGGTTTAATGAGCTACGGTTCGAGGATGAGAAAGGGCGCGAGGAGGTCTATTTACACGCACAACTTGATCAAACCGTAAAAGTCCGAAACCATCAGACCAATCGCGTGGATCGTACAAAAATTGAATCCATAGGTGCAGCAAGCCTTCGCGAAGTGCGTTTGGTCGATGTACAGAACATCGGGATGGACATGACGATAAATGTAGGCACGGGCCCCCATGGTGGATTTGTGCGCAAACCGCTTACTGACAATGTGCAGGGTATACGGCTTGCTGCCTATGATTTTGAAAAGTCCTTTCCGGACCTAACCGGGCGGGGCAACTATGCGCTGACCGCAACGTCGAGTGTTGCAATGTCCGCAGGCACAACGTGGCAAACCAATGTTGGAGGCGAGGCGACTTTGACATATGGAGCCAGCCTTTCTCAATCTGTGCAAGAAAATGTTCGCCAAACAGCAGGTAAAAACCACTCTCAAGTTGTTGGCGCAAAATACCGGTTGGATGCCCATGAGGCGATTCATCTACGCTGCGGTGCAGCCGAAATCATTATGAAATCTGATGGGACAATTTTGATAAACGGCAAGGATATGGCGACCAATATGTCCGGTAATATCAGCGAAGAAGCTGCAGGAGATATTGCATTGAATGCCAGTAAAATCGGTTTGAATTGATGGGCAAAATCTTCTCTTTGAAACGACTTGCTCTGTTGGTCCTTGTTTTGGGGACGATTTCGGTATGGGGCATGGCGTCCTATTCTTCTGGAAAAAAGGATACAGCCTTGAAAAGCCACCTCACAATTTACGTTGGAGAAGATCTGTTGAACAACGGTGGAACAGTCATCGTCGGGTCTGTGCCTATTCCAGAAGCAGAATGGCGCGCGCTTGAAGGTCTTAATCTGGCCGATGATGACACTTCCAACGCGAAACGCGCACATCTCGCGAAGCACGACCAGCTTTTTGGCGTCCAGATTTTTGGCCCCGTCAGCTACATCGAAATGTATTATCCCGAAGGAGGCACTTTTGGTTTCAACTTGGTGCCTGACTACCGGCTTTCGACCCCTAAAAGATTGGTCACTGAACGTATCTTGGTTGGTGATGGTGGATGGTATGACCGCACGAATGACAGGCGGCATGATTGGCCTGATGTTTCCGTCATTCACCTGTCAGGCCCTGCAGCAACGAAAGCGAACAGTAGGCTGGTGCGTGCACTCGGAAACAACATATTGAATCTCAATCCTGATATGCGGCGATTTAAGGGGGCCATTGTCTACACACCTACTGACCAACAGCTAAAAGAAGGCACTTGGGGGGAGTATCAGTGAGCACGATTACACTGTGTACAAGATCGTTCCACCCTGATGAGAATTTCGGGTTAGGTGGTCTGGGGTTTGAGGGCGACAATCGTGGCTTTTCGTTTAGTTTAGCGGCGACCGCCCGCATTTATCACATAATGACAGTCAATCTGCAGTCGGGGATCACGGAGTCTGTAATCTGCGACTCTGATCATTCTGCGAACGCCGTGGTCCATCATGCATTGAATGCAGCGGGCTCGGCGGCTGAAAGAATTTCGCGCATACCGATTGATATTCCAGATGCCCCCCCATGGAAAACGACTATTCTCAGCCACGCAAAAAACCACGTCACTCCGAGCCTACGAACATCACGGCATATCGTGTTGATGGCGAGCAAACCGTGAATATCACGGTCATCTATGCTGGTAAAAACTTTGCTTTTTACGGGGCTGATAGTGATCTCGGTCATGCCGTTTTAGGTGGACCACTTTCAAATGAGGCTGCAGATGATCCAGGGAGTGGGGCAATCCTGGGTGGTTGGGTTCCCTATAACGGCGTCGTTCCAGATCTTGATGTGACCAATCAATTTTTCTTGATGTTGGACCGCACTAACGGAAAAGCCAATATTCAAATGACCATGACAGGTGATGGTTTTCCCAATGCCGAAAGCTTTATTCTTGGGAGTGGAGGCGCCGTATTGGGTCTTGCCACTCATATCCGAACAGGCACGGCATTGACACAATTACCGGGCGGGCGCGCAATACGAATGTGCATGACCCAACTCAGTGACGTCGATTGGTCCGAGACAGATGCCTTGGGGTCTTCTGCGACAGCGAATGCGGTTCATGATTATATGTCTTACAGCACGACTGATGTGGCTGAAGGCAGCATCGGTCGCTCTGCGTTGAATGATGCTCATTTAAAACGAGTGGCAAGTGGCAATTTCTTGAGGCAGGTCCAAGACCACATTCCCCTTCGGACGTACAGAAATCACGAATGGCTGTTTGAATAACGGTTGCGATACACATGCGCGCCTATTGAGGCTGCGTCAATATTGATGGCATCCTAGCTGTCCGCCAAGGCGACACTTATGCGCCGCACCCCTGTCCAGCTTGCCCACAACCGCCACACCAGCGCAACTTATCGTCACGATCACCCACTTTGTTGATCAATAAATAAGGAGGCGGGACGCGTAGGAGATCCTATCAACTGCGGTGGAGCAAATTCGACCGGATCGGGAAATGTGTTAATCGGTGGCAACGCCTCAACTGGTATGACGCGGGCTCCATTTGCGGAGAGCTGTGAAGACGCAGCGAGTAAAGGAACCTAAAGCATGGCAGGGCCTGCAGCAGCACCAGTTTGGTAGTTATTAAGTGCTGCGGCACAGAGACTCCTGCCAAGGCGTGTTCCAATACCTGCACCAAACCCAATGCGCTCCAACACCAATTTCTGCGCTGCAACCAATCCCGAAGCACCGCCTCAAACCACCCCTCGATATTTAGCCCAAACTTGGGCAGGGG
>NZ_JAKFZN010000017.1 GCF_021654165.1 Nereida sp. MMG025
GGCGCACCACCAAAATCAGCCGAAAAACTCAGGCTACTCTTTGGGTGCGTCGTCGTATTCGCCCGACAAAATCCGCTCGGCATTGCCATCGGGATCGTCATATTGGTTGCTGCGCATGGTGAACAAAAACCCCAACAGGCCAAGGCCACCCAAAATCAGCGAAGCAGGGATCAGATAGACAAGGACATTCATCGGGTCAGCCTCAATGCGTTTAGCGATACGGTAATTGATGATGTCGACATCGCCAATGCGGCAATCAGCGGTGTGGCAAGGCCCGCCACAGCCAAAGGTACGGCCAGCACATTATACCACGTTGCGACGCGGAAATTCTGTTTGATGCGCAGCGTCGCCTCACGTGCGGTGGCCACGGCTTGGACAAGCGGCGACAGATCACCCCCCAAAAGCACCACATCAGACGCCGTGCGTGCCGCATCCAGCGCGGACGCCGGTGAGATTGAGACATCAGCGGCGCGCAAAGCTGCTGTGTCATTCAACCCGTCACCGACCATCAGCACCGAATGGCCTTTGGATTGCAGATCCTGAATGCGCGCCATTTTATCCGCAGGCAACGCTTGGGCCACGTAGTGTGTAATGCCAAGCTCTTTGGCCAATGCCTCAACCGCGCCAATGGTGTCACCTGACATCAGAAGGACATCTTTGCCCAAATCGCGCAGACCGTCGATCGCCTCACGCGCGCCTTGGCGCAGATCATCGGTAAATTTGAAACTAACGGGGGCACCGTCCCCGATAACAAGGTGGGTCGCCGTCAGATCACTGGGTGGCGCACCAACCCATTCAGCACGACCCATGCGCACGGTCTGGCCCAGATATGTGCCCTGAACGCCGTAGCCTGCGACCTCGCGAATATCTCTGACAGTGGCAGGGGCCACATCTTGGGCGTAAATTGTACGGGCCAGAGGGTGCATCGACGCCGCAGACAGCGCTTTGGCCACGGCCATCGCATCAGGCGCGATCTGTGGCGCGTTCATCAGGCGCGGGGCGCCCGTGGTCAGCGTGCCTGTCTTATCAAAGACGACCGTATCCACTTGGGACAATCGCTCCATCGCTGTGCTTGATTTGATAAGCATCCCCGATTTGAACAGTCGCGCAGAGGCGGCTGTCGTCACAGCTGGCACGGCCAACCCAAGCGCACATGGGCAAGTGATGATCAGCACCGCAGCCGCAATATTAAGTGAGACGCGCAAATCGCCTGAATAGATAAACCAGCCCATAAAGCTGAGTGCGGACAGAATATGGACGCCTGGCGCATAAAGCTTTGCCGCTTTATCGGCCAAAGATGTGTAGCGCGACCGCCCGCTTTCGGCCACGGCCACAAGATCGGCCAGTTGGTGCAGCGTGGTATCGCGGCCCACGGCGGTGGCGCGGATGATCAGCGGCCCTGTCAAATTGATCTGGCCTGCGCTGACCTGTTGACCTTGGGTGGCAAAAATCGGTTTGGTCTCGCCCGTCAGAAGCGCGCTATCAAGTTCGGACGTCCCATCGTGGATCACACCATCAATCGGGATACGCGCACCGGCCCGAACGCGGATGAAATCCCCGATCTGCAGTTCAGATGTGGGGACCACCGTTTCAACGTCGCCCACGACCTTGACGGCACGGGGCACCTCAAGCGCGGTCAATTCCTGCGCCGCCGATTTCGCCATCGCGCGGGTGCGGTGATCGAGATAGCGACCCGCAAGCAAAAAGAAGATCAGCGCAAGGGCCGCATCGAAATACGCATGTGCGCCTGAGTGCGCGGTTTCATAGACGGATGTGCCTGCCGCCAGAACAATCGCCAAGACAATCGGGACATCCATGTTCAACTGACCGTGGCGCAGCGCCTGCCATGCGTGTTTGTAAAAGGGCTGCCCGCAAAACACGATCGCTGGCAGTGTAATGACGGCTGAAATCCAGTGGAACATATCGCGGGTGGCGTCGGTGGCACCCGACCAGACCGCAACCGACAACAGCATGACGTTCATGGCGGCAAACCCTGCCACGGCCAGTCGCATCAGCAATGCGCGGCCTTCGGCATCTGATTGGGCGCCTGTCAGTTCGGCACTGTCTAGTTCAAACGCCTCATAGCCGACGCTTTCGAGCTGTTTGATCAAAGCGGCTTGCGAGACATAGTCTTCGGCATCGACCATCGCGCGTTTCAGGGTCAGGTTGACCCGCGCCTCGCGGACCCCTTCGACCTGTTCCAAGGCGCGTTCGACTTTGGTGATGCAAGCGCCACAATGCACGCCCGGCACAGAAAGCATCAGCTTGGCTTGCGCGTTTCCTTCGCCTGCGCGGGGGGCAGGTGTGGCGACGCAGGCAGGGCAAACCGCAGGGGATGGGCGCAGGGGTGCGGTCATTTGACGTGCAGGATGACCCGCTGTTCAAAAGGTGTGCCATCGGCGGCAATCGCCTTCATGCGGATGTTCCAGTTGCCCGCGCCAAGGGTTGCAGGCGCTTCATAGACGCCATTTCGGAAAACAAATTCCGGTGCCTGATCATCTTTCACATGAGTGGCACGACCCAAGGTCGCATCCAGTTTTGCCACGCGCACGGGCTTGCCCGCTTTATCGGTGATTGCCAGATGCACCATTCCGTCCTGCGCATCGGCATGAATGCTCCACCCCAGTGCGCTTTGCGCGGTGCGGCGGGCATCAAAGGACTGGCTGGCGACATAGGAGTTCTTTGTTTCAACCCCCGGGAAAGTGCGCACTGCATTGAAAGCCAATGTCAGGTTCACCGTAATGATCACACCAAAGGCGGCGATCATGATGAAAAGGAATTTGCGGCCTGTGAAGGGTTTGGCCGTATCGGTCATATCGCTCATCCTAGTTTTCCTTTCCGTTAAAGACGGTATCTTTATAGGCACGGTCTGTGCTTTGCAGGTCTTCGACCCATAGGCGGAATTCGGTGCGGTCGCGACCTGCGGCTTCTGTTCCCGGGCGCGCTGTCACATACACCCGCTGAAGTTTTGTGCTGTCGGCTGGTACAGTCACGCTGAGTTCATTCGTGCCTTCCAGCGAAATGCGCAGCACATCATCGGCAACAAGCGAGAGATGATATTCACGGTCATCACCGTTTTTATTGAGCAAGCGGACGTCGTAGATGTTGCGGATCGATCCATCAGACAGCGTCACAAAGGTCGGGTTGCGGATCGGTGAGACGTTCATCTCGATCTCCTGACGCAAGAAGAGCGCGACAGTCAGAGCCACACCAACGCCACCCCACAAGACAGTGTAAAGAATGGTCCGAGGGCGGAAAATATGGTGTCTCCAGATCGAGCGGGGCGTGTTGCCAGCAACCTCATAGGCTTCGTCCGAAATGGCAAGATAGCCCACCAACCCGCGATCACGGCCGAGCTTGTCCATGATGTCGTCGCAGGCGTCGATACACAGGCCACAGGTGATGCATTCCATCTGCTGACCATCGCGGATGTCGATCCCCATGGGGCAGACATTCACACAGGCCATGCAATCCACGCAGTCGCCTGCGTCCGCGTCACGGGCTGATCCACGCGGCTCGCCGCGCCAATCGCGGTAGCCGATGGTCAAGGTGCTTTCATCCATCATCGCGCCCTGAATTCGGGGCCACGGACAGGCGTAGATACAGATTTGTTCGCGCGCGAATCCGCCAAAAATGAAGGTTGTCAGAGTCAGGATCAAGACGGTGATATAAGCGACAGGTTGTGCGTTTAAGGTAAACAGATCGACCAGCAAGGTTGGCGCATCGGCGAAATAGAACACCCACGCTCCGCCTGTCGCCACAGCGATCAACAACCACGAGGTCCATTTGATAGCCGTCAGGCGGACTTTGCGGAAATCCCATTTCTTTTGACGGTGCAGGCGCAGCCGCGCGTTGCGGTCGCCTTCAATCCAGCGTTCCACCAGAATGAAAAGATCGGTCCAGACCGTTTGCGGGCAAGCATAGCCGCACCACACACGCCCAAGCGCCGAGGTGAACAGAAACAGGCCAAGACCCGCCATGATCAGCAGCCCTGCAATGAAGTAAAATTCATGCGGCCAGATTTCGATCATGAAGAAAAAGAAACGACGACCGCCAAGGTCAATCAAAACGGCCTGATCAGGCAAGTTTGGCCCACGGTCCCACCGAATCCAAGGGGTTACATAGTAAATCCCCAAGGTGACGATCATGATGATCCATTTGAAATTCCGGAAATTGCCCGACACGCGTTTGGGGAAAATGGGTTCCCGCGCGGCATAAAGACTTTCTGGTTCTTGTGGTTCTGGAGTGGCTGACATGAGTCGGGCCCTTTTCTGTTCGCTCGTACAGATTTACAGTTTGGAGGTAGTCATCGCTTTGACCCAGATCAAAAGTTGAATATGTCCTTTAGACCTTTTGCCGCGGATGATGAGCATCGGCCCTCTTAGGAAACGCGCGAACAGATCAAGAGGACCGATGCATGTATCCGACATGGCGTCGAATACGGGAAGGTTCTGGTCTTGGCTTGGGGTCCGCGACCTGAACCAGTCTCTGTTCTGAAATTGGTTTTGCCTGATGTGATCCACGGCTTCTTTGATCTGCGTCAAATTACAAAAGCATGACCCAAAAAAGATAACGCCCGCCCGTGAAACCACAGGCGGGCGCGTGCTGCCCCGACGGTAAGTAAGCTTTACTCGCCGCCACCCAGTTGGTGCACATAGACCGACACGGCGCGGATTTCCGCTTCGGTCAGAATTTCGTTCCACGGTGGCATAACCCCGTAGCGCGAATATGTGATGGTTTCGGTCAAGGCGGCTTCGTCCCCGCCATAGAGCCAGATCGCATCGGCCAGGTTTGGCGCGCCTTGATCATAATCACCCAGTGCATTTTCGCCGTGACAGGCAGAACAATTGTCCAGGAACAATTCTGCCCCTGCTGGAACAAGCGCTGGATTTGCAGGCTCGCCCGACAGTGACATCACGTAGCTGACCAGGCTGGCGATTTCCTCTTGTTCCAGAATTTCGCCAAAGGCGGGCATCTCGGAATAGCGGCTATCAAGGTCGTCGTTGCGAATGCCGTGGGTGATCGTGGCGTGGATATTTTCCACATCACCGCCCCACAGCCAGTCATCGTCCAGCAAGTTGGGGAACCCGACGTTTCCTGCGGCACCCGAGCCGTGGCACTGCGAACAATAGGTCGCAAAGACAGCTTTGCCGCCGTTGGTAGCGTAGGTCAGCAGTTCCGGATCGGCACTGATCTGCGTCAGTTCGGCACCAACCAATCGCTCGTTGATCGGACCGTTGGCCTGATCAACAGCTGCGATATCAGCCGCCACATTTGCACGGGTGGAAAACCCTGACAAACCGGGTGTCGCACCCGTGATCAGCGGCCATGCGGGATACATGATGGTGTAACCGATGCCCCAAACGATACAGGCATAGAAGGTCCACAACCACCAACGTGGCAGAGGTGTGTTCAGCTCTTCGATGCCGTCCCAACTATGGCCAGTGGTGCCATAGTCTTCGGGCTTCTTTTGCTGTTGTTTTTTGGTGCTCATTACAAAGCCCCTTTCATATCGTCGCCTGAACCGTCAGGCGCGTCATCATTGCGAAAGATCAGATTGGCGCATTCGTCATGTTCGCGGCGGCTCCCCGGGCGGAAGGCCCAAAAGACCACGCCCAGAAAGAAGCAGAACAAGAACAAAAGCATCCAGCTGTCTGCAAACGCGCGGAGGATCGTATAAAGTTCCATAGCGTCCTCCTTAGCGGCTTGCGTCGGGGGTGAAGGTCGAGAAGTCGACCAAAGTCCCGAGCATTTGCAAATAAGCGATCAACGCATCGGCCTCCGAGATACCGGGTTGGCCATCAAAGTTGCGCACTTGCGCCCCTGGATAGCGTTCCAGCAGATCATCAAAGTCGCTGTCGGCATCGGCTTGCGCCGTGAAGTCTGCCTGAGCGTTTTCGATCATCCCGTCGGTGTAAGGCACGCCGACCATTCTTTGAGCCTGCAGCAGATCTTCGATATACCGTGGTTCGATCAGCTTATCTTCAAGGAAGCCATATTTCGGCATGATGCTTTCGGGCACCACCGACTGCGGGTCGCGCAGGTGCGCAATGTGCCAGTCGTCCGAGTAGCGGCCACCGACGCGGGCAAGGTCAGGCCCTGTCCGCTTGGAGCCCCATTGGAACGGGTGGTCATACATCGACTCTGCCGCCAATGAATAGTGACCGTAGCGTTCCACCTCATCGCGCATCGGGCGGATCATCTGGCTGTGACAGACGTAGCACCCTTCGCGGATATAGATTTCACGCCCTGTCAGCTCCAGCGGCGAATAGGGGCGCATCCCTTCGACTTTCTCGATTGTGTTTTCGAGATAGAAGAGAGGGGTGATTTGCACCAACCCGCCGATGGTGACCACAAGGAAGCTGAAGATCAGCAACAGCGTGGCGTTGGTCTCTAAGATTTTGTGTTTGTCTAGAATACCCATTGTTCCAGCCTTTCTTATTCAGCCGGGACTGCAGGTGCGTCTGCAGCTGTGTCAGCTACAGGGCCGCGTGTCGCAGTCATCCAGAGGTTATAGCACATGATCAGCGCACCCGAGAGGAACAGAACCCCACCCAGACCACGAACCACATACATCGGGAACTTGGCGGAAACGGTGTCGGCAAAGCTGTTCACAAGGAACCCGTTTGCATCGACTTCGCGCCACATCAGGCCTTCCATGATACCAGTCACCCACATCGAGGATGCGTAGAGAACGATACCGATTGTCGCCAACCAGAAGTGCCAGTTGACCAGGCTCAGGCTATACAGGTTCGAACGGCCCCACAGACGTGGTGTCAGGAAGTAGAGCGCACCAAAGGTGATCATACCATTCCAACCAAGCGCACCAGAGTGCACGTGACCGATTGTCCAGTCAGTATAGTGCGACAGCGAGTTCACAGCGCGGATCGACATCATCGGACCCTCGAATGTGGACATGCCGTAAAAGCCAAGTGACACAACCATCATCCGGATGACCGGATCGGTGCGCAGCTTGTCCCAAGCGCCAGATAGGGTCATCAGACCGTTGATCATACCACCCCACGACGGCATCCACAGGATGACCGAGAACACCATCCCGAGCGTTGCCGCCCAGTCAGGAAGCGCGGTGTAGTGCAAGTGGTGCGGACCAGCCCAGATATAAAGGAAGATCAGCGCCCAGAAGTGGATGATCGACAGTTTATAGGAATAGACAGGTTTCTCGGCCTGCTTGGGAATGAAGTAGTACATCATCCCCAGAAAGCCCGCCGTCAGGAAGAAGCCCACAGCGTTGTGGCCATACCACCACTGGATCATGGCGTCTTGCACACCTGCAAACACATGGACCGAGCGCGAGCCGAAGACCGACACAGGCAAAGCCAGATTGTTCAGCAAGTGAAGCATCGCAACTGTTACGATGAACGACAGGAAGAACCAGTTCGCCACGTAGATGTGCTTTTCCTTGCGGGTCATGATCGTGCCAAGGAACACCGCCAGATAAGCAACCCAGACAACGGTCAACCAAAGGTCAACATACCATTCGGGCTCTGCGTATTCTTTGGATTGGGTTGCACCAAGCAGATAGCCCGTTGCTGCCAAAACGATGAACAGGTTGTATCCCCAGAACACGAACCACGGCAGGTTACCGCCCCAAAGGCGTGCTGCTGATGTCCGCTGCACAATATAGAAGGACGTACAGATCAGTGCGTTCCCCCCAAATGCAAAAATCACCGCACTTGTGTGCAGTGGCCGCAGACGTCCGAAGTTGGCGTAGCCTTGCGCCCATTCAAAGTTAAGTGCCGGAAACGCCAGCTGAAACGCGATATACGTCCCTGCCAAAAATCCGACGACGCCCCAGAATGCCGTTGCGATCACACCTGCACGAATGACGTCATCCATATAGCCCGTTGCGGCCACTGGTTTCGGTTCATCCACTTGACGCAGAGTGTAGACAAACATCCCGCCAGCGACGGCGAAGATGATGATCGCATGCACCTGATAGGCAAGATCACGGGCATAATTGGCGCAGATTACGGCGAGAACCGCAGTCAGCCCAAAAATGACGAGCTTGATATAATCCCACATGGTTGCTTCCCTTTTCATATACCCTTTAGCCGTCGACAGACGGACTCGGGGCTTCTTGGTGCATTTCTTTTGTGGGATTGGCGCGCGATGGTCCTTGATCTGGGTCAAACATATTCAATAAATAGTCTGATCCGCATCAACGCTGCGCTGCGGAATGATTGGTATAAGCGTGATGACCGCGCGACGAATGAAAAGGCAGTAGTCCCATGACAATAAACACTATTTTGACCGTTTTGACCGACCAAAACGCAAATGCAGCTTGTTTGGAGCACGCAATCGGGCTGGCCAAAGGGCTGGATGCCCATCTGGATGTGATGGCGTTGGGAATCGATCCTGTGCAGGTTGGCTATGCTTACGGCGGCATGGACGCTTTGGTAAAAGAAGCCAGCATCGGCCGCGTCACACAAACGGCCAATGAGGTTGCAAAATGGGCCGAAGAACGGGTTCAGGCCAGTGGTTTGCGCTATAACGTAGAACCTGCCGTGGCACTGCTGTCAGGGGCACATCAACTGGTGGGCACGCATGGTCGCTTTTCTGACGTAATCGTCGTGCCCCAACCCTACGCAGACAAGGCAGGGCCGGAAACAGAGACGCTTTTGGAAAGCGCGCTTTTTCACTCCAGCACGCCCGTGATCGTCGTGCCGCCCAAGGCGACTGCACGCGCCAAACCACAAAAGATTGTGGCCGGATGGAACGATAGCGCCCAAAGCCTTGCGGCGATCAAAGCCGCACTTCCCTTGATGCGCGAAGCGGATCTGGTCTCGCTTACGATCATTGATCCGCCAAAACACGGGGCGGATCGGTCTGACCCAGGTGGGGCAATCTCGCAATTTCTTGCGCGTCACGGCGTGCATGTGGAAATTTCTGTGCTGGCAAAAACCATGCCGCGGGTCGGCGATGTTCTGATGCGCCACGCAGAGGACTTCGGGGCGGATATGATCGTGTCTGGTGCCTATGGTCACACCCGCTTTCGCGAAGCCCTGTTGGGCGGCGCAACGCGGCGACTGCTGGAACAGTCATCTGTTCCGATGTTCATGATGCACTAACGCGCAGGATGGGGCTGTTTAGAAAATGCCGCCATCCGCATCATCCCCGGCTTCAGACAGCAGGATCTGCATATCCGGCACATGGATGGTGCGTTTGTCCTTAAGTTCGATGACGCCATCTTTTTTCAGCGCAGACACCTGGCGGCTGACCGTTTCAAGCGTCAGACCAAGGTAGTCGGCCATCGCATCGCGTGTCAGCGGCAAATTGAATGTCAGACTGTTCGCATCCCCACTCAGGTTCAGCGATGCATCACGACGCGCGATAATTGTCAGAAGCGACGCGATCTTTTCGCGCGCGGTTTTGCGCCCCAAAAGCAACATCCACTCGCGTGCAGCGTCCAATTCATCCAACGTCATCTCAAGCAGGCGCTGACCGACATGGGGGGTCTTGGCCATCAACTGCTCAAACGGGCGTTTGCGAAAGCAACACATCACAATGTCAGTCGTGGCAACCACGTCGTATGCGGCTTCGTTGCGCCCGGGACGGCCCACAAAATCAGACGGCAGCAAAAGCCCCACCATCTGCGTGCGTCCGTCTTCCATCGTTTGGGTAAGCGTTGCGATGCCTGAGACAACCGAGGCAACAAAATCCATGCGGTCCCCTTGGAACACAATGGTCTGCCCTGCTTGGAAGCTGCGGTAATACTTCACCTCTTCCAACTGGGTGAGTTCATCGCTTTCACATTTCGCACACACGGCACGGTGGCGAATAGGACAGTCGCTACAGTCCTGCGAAATAATCGAAGCGTCGTGCATCGTCATGTGGAGACTTTCTGTTGATCTGTGTCAAAGCGCGCGCTCTTTCCCTGATCTAAATCTACGCCCATGACAACTATGACGCAACTCTCACGGCTCGGACTCTTTGACGCGCGTGTGCCCCGCTATACCAGCTATCCGACCGCTCCGCATTTTGCGGGGGGTGTCGACGCTTCACTGTTCAAAACATGGATATCGGCCCTGCCCGAAGGCGACCGCATTTCGCTTTACATCCACGTCCCGTTTTGTCGCCGTCTTTGTTGGTTTTGCGCATGTCGCACCCAAGGCACCCAAACCCTCGGCCCCGTAGCCGCCTATGTCGAAACCCTGAAGGAAGAATTGCGCCTGCTGGCCGCGACCCTGCCATCGGGCATCAAGCTGTCACGACTGCATTGGGGTGGCGGCACCCCCACACTTTTGAGTGCCGGTATGATGCGGGATCTGGCCCAGGCTATTTTCGCTGTCGCGCCGCTGGCGGACGATGCGGAATTCTCAGTCGAAATTGACCCCAACGAGATTGATGCCGAACGCATCGCCGTTCTGGCCGAAGCTGGCATGAACCGCGCGTCGATCGGCGTGCAGGACTTTGACCCGCAAATTCAGGAATGTATTGGGCGCGAACAAAGCTATGATGTGACAAAAGAGGCAGCAGATATGCTGCGCGCCGCGGGCATCCGCTCTCTGAACGCCGATATTCTTTATGGCTTGCCACACCAGACGAATGAAAAAATTGCAGACAGTGTTCAGATGCTGCTGAGCCTCGCGCCTGATCGCGTCGCCCTTTATGGATATGCGCATGTGCCCTGGATGGCGCGGCGTCAGGGAATGATCCCGTCTGACGCGCTGCCCACACCACAAGAACGGCTAGGACTGTTTGAAACGGCCCAACAGCTTTTCGATTGGGACGGCTATAAAACAATCGGCATTGATCACTTCGCAACCCCGACAGATGGGCTGAGCGTGGCCCAAGCCGCGGGTAAACTGAAACGTAACTTTCAGGGCTATACCGATGACCCATCACCCACATTGATCGGGCTTGGTGCATCGGCCATCTCGAAATTCCGTCAGGGGTTTGCCCAACACGTCAGCGCGACCTCAAAGTATACGTCCAGCGTAAGGGACGGCATTTTCGCTACGCACCGCGGCCACGTCTTTTCCACAGACGATCTGCTGCGCGCACGCATTATCGAAGCATTGATGTGTGATTTTGAAGTCAATGCTGACGAGTTGGCGCGCGATTTCGGTCTGACGGCTGCAGGCTTCAAGTCAATTTGCACCCCTGCTCTGGATCGCTTTGGCGACACACTTGATTTTAATGCCGCGCGCTTGGCAATTCCGGAACGCACCCGCCCGCTCACACGCCTGATCGCCAGCGCCTTTGATGCCTACGATATGGCTGCAGCG
>NZ_JAKFZN010000018.1 GCF_021654165.1 Nereida sp. MMG025
AGTGGATCGGCCCCACCGAGACAGCTCGGAGACGAGAATGGCATCGATCTTTCGGGCTTGAGCCAGGTCAATGAGCTTACCACGTTCGGCACGGTTCGCCTTGGTCCCAGAAGCCGTTTCCTTGAACACAGCGACGACTTCATAACCGCCGCGCTCCGCAAATGCGGTCAATTCTGACACCTGCCGCTCGCAGGATTGGTCAGACGTCGAGACCCTGGCATAGATGGCGGCGCGCTGTCCCAATTGAACCCCCTTGGGTTTGTGTCTTGTAAGTTGCTGTTTCTAATGGTGCGGAAAATGTCCTGAATAGACTACTGAATAACAAGGACGCACATCCATGCCAAGACGATCCGTTTTGACCGAACGCCAACGTTCGGCACTTTTTGACCTGCCGACCGATCAAGCCACGATCTTACGGCACTACACCTTGGCCGATGATGACATTGAGCATATTCGCACCCGTGGTCATTCTCGCAATCGCATGGGTTTTGCCCTCCAGCTCTGCGCGTTCCGATATCCGGGGCGGTTGTTGTCACCCGGCGAGACCATTCCCTTGGAGGTGAGCCAGTTCATCGCCGCGCAGCTCGCTGAAAAGCCCGCCGCCCTTGCCTGCTACGCAGAGACAGATGTAACCCGACGCAGGCATCTTGCCGATCTTCGCGAGCTTTATGGGTACAAGATGTTCTCAGGCCGGGGTGCGCGTGACCTGAAGGCATGGCTTGAAGCGCGGGCTGAGGCAGCGCCCTCCAATACAGAACTCGCCCAACAATTTGTCGTAGAATGCCGCCGCACCCAGACTATCCTGCCCGGCCTGTCTGTGATCGAACGGCTTTGCGCGGATGCGCTCGTCGCAGCTGAGCGTAAGACCGAAAGCCGGATCGTCAGTCAACTCAGTGATGACACGCAGGAGCAGTTGGATGCGTTGCTGACCGAGATGGTCGATGGCAAGGTCAGCCGATTTATCTGGCTGCGACAGTTCGAGGTGGGCAGCAACTCAGCAGATGCGTCCCGGCTATTGGACAGGCTGAAACATTTGCAGGGACTGAAAGTCCCGCCCAGCCTTTTGGATGGCATTCCTCCGGACCAGATCACACGCTTACGCCGCCAAGGGGAACGGTATTTTGCGGATGGCCTCCGAGACATTGGCAGCGACCGGCGGCTCGCAATCCTGACCGTGTGTGCAATCGAATGGCACGCGGCCATAGCCGATGCCCTTGTTGAAACCCATGACCGTATTGTTGGAAAGACTTGGCGTGATGCAAAGAAAATCTGTGACGCGCGGGTTGCCGACGCGAAGTCGGCCCTGCACGACACGCTGCGTTCATTCAAAACTCTGGGCGTGGCTCTCCTGGAAGCAAAGGGGGATGGGGCATCGCTTGATACGGCCACCGAAACTGCCTGTGGGTGGCATCAGCTCGAAGGCCTTGTAGCAACCGCCGCCAAACTGACAGACACGATGGCGGCTGATCCTTTGAGCCATGTTGTCCACGGCTTTCACCGGTTCCGGCGTTATGCGCCACGCATGCTACGCGCATTGGAGATACAGGCGGCACCCGTGGCCGAGCCATTATTGGCGGCGGCAGCAATTGTAGCGAAGGGCCGAAGCGCCGAATTTGCAACCACCCACTTTCTGCGTCGCGGATCAAAGTGGCACCGCCATATCAATGCTTGTGACAAAGACAGGTATCGCCTGTGGGAGGTGGCTGTTCTGTTCCATCTCCGCGATGCTTCCGCTCTGGTGATGTTTGGTTGGCCCATTCCCGTCGTTACGCCGATCTGAAGCAAGCCCTGGTTCCATTTGAAACGGCGAAGGCAACACCCAGACTGACCGTTCCGTTCGAACCGGAAGTATGGATCGCGAAGCGTAAAGCGCGGCTTGCGGAAAGACTTAATCGATTGGCAAAGGCTGTCCGGGCTGGCGCAATCCCAGGCGGTTCCATCGAGAATGGCGTGCTCAAGATCGACCGGCTGAGTTCGGCGGTGCCCAAGGAAGCGGATGAATTGGTGCTCGACCTCTATCGTCGCCTGCCTGCCATGCGCATCACCGATCTCCTTCAGGAAGTCGATAACGACACCGGCTTTGCCGATGCCTTCACGCATTTGCGCACCGGATCACCTTGCCAGGACCGGATTGGGCTCCTGAACGTATTGCTGGCCGAAGGGCTGAACCTCGGCCTGAGCAAGATGGCCGAGGCCACCAGCTCACATGAATTTCCAGCTCTCGCGCATCTCACGGTGGCACATCGAAAGTGACGCCATCAATCGTGCCTTGGCCTTGGTCATCAGCGCACAATCAAAGTTACCAATGGCTGCCCACTCGGGCGGCGGCGTCACTGCATCGAGTGATGGTCAGTTCTTTCCGGCGGCGCGGCAGGGCGAGGCAATGAACCTCATCAATGCGAAATACGGGTCGGAGCCAGGGCTGAAAGCCTACACCCACCTGTCAGATCAGTTCGGCCCCTTCGCCACCCAAAACATTCCGGCGACTGTAAACGAGGCCCCCTATATCTTGGACGGCTTGCTGATGAATGACGCAGGGCGCAAAATCAAAGAGCAATACGCTGATACAGGTGGGTTCACCGATCTTGTCTTCGCTGCCACCTCATTGTTGTCCTACCGCTTCATTCCCCGCATCCGTGATCTGCCGTCCAAGCGTCTTTATTTGTTTGATCCCGCCTCTGCCCCTGACGAACTGCGTGGCCTAATCGGTGGCAAAGTCAGGGAAGGATTGATCATTCAAAACTGGCCCGATGTTCTGCGCACCGTAGCAACAATGGCAGCGGGTATTATGCCGCCCAGTCAGTTGCTGAAAAAGTTCGCGTCCTATCCGCGTCAGCATGAGTTGGCCCTTGCCCTGCGCGAAATCGGGCGCATCGAACGCACGCTCTTCATTATTGAATGGTTGCTCGACGCAGACATGCAACGCCGCGCCCAAATTGGATTGAACAAGGGTGAGGCGCATCACACCTTGAAAAACGCCCTACGCATAGGCCGACAAGGCGAAATCCGTGACCGCTCCGCTGAGGGGCAGCATTACCGCATGGCCGGGCTGAACCTTTTGGCAGCGATCATCATCTATTGGAACACAAAGCACCTCGGCCATACAGTGTCCGCCCGAAAGCGCGCGGGTCTCGACTGCTCACCAGAGCTTCTCTCGCATATCTCGCCGCTCGGATGGGCACATATCCTGCTCACCGGCGAATACAGGTGGCAAAATCAGAGCGAAAGACCCTTGTGATACGATCCTGCCCCCTACCGGAATCTACCCCTTGATGAACACGCTGGTAGAGCCACCCGATAGTGCGCGCGGATGCGATGGTGCTGGACAGGTCGGACAAGCGTGTGGGGCGTAGGCGTCACCTTGGCGGACAGCCGGGATGCCATCAATATTGACATCGGGAGAGGCCGCAATTAGTGCGGTCGGCGGAAAGTGGCAGTCATGGCCAGAGCCTATGTCACCGAGACGGGTTGATTGAGGCATATTGAGGTTACTTTCGGTTTACCATTATAGTCATGATTTTACCGATGAGTTATTTTCCGGTCGTATCCGAATCTTCGTCCAACGGATCAAAATAATGTATAATCCTGTCTTTAAGACTCTCCATAACAACGACATAGATACAAAAAAACAGGCCAACTCCCATCCACATATACCATGGTCCTGCAAAAGACATCAGAAGAAAAATCGCTAAGGCCAGACCAGGCAAAACGATGAACACCGCCTCAAAAGAAGCGGCGATGAATGACCCAATCAAACGCTTAATCATGACCGATCCTCATGAAATAAAATTAGGGCATCGAGAAGTGCGTCAAATGCGGCCTGATCCTCCTCATCATCCGCAACGCATTCGGCGGCGACTGCAATAAGCTGGTTGAAATCCTCTCGGTTGACAAAATCAAGCGGTGCACCGTCTCCCAGAAGGATTGCACCGAAAAGATTAAGAATGTTGGGCTCTCGTGGCATTGCGCCGCTTGTGGCATAAGCTGTCCGAACAGTGTCCGGATAGCGATATTCCATGTATGTGCGCAAAAGCCCTCCCCATGTCGCAAGTACAAGATTTGCGGGGATGCGTAATCGATAGACATTTCGAACACGTGCAGAACTACCTGCCACCATGCGACGCCCGTAACGCCCTCCGGTTGTCACGTAATTCACGAAAACACCACCCGCCATTCGGCGAGCCATACTTCCTGCAGCATCCCGAATCCGTTGTTCTGCTTGCTGATCCAAACGTTCGAAATCATTAAAATAATCAGGATAATTCTCAGCGACGCAACTTTCCATTCGGCGCTCAAAGTCTTCTGATCCAACCCCCATACGGACCATCAACTTGAGCATTTTGAAGATCGCGCGCCGATGCGGCCAAATAGAAATGAGAACCTCGGCAATATAGGTGCCAGCTTCGGTCATGTTGCGGCGAGCCACAGAACCCATAGCACCAGATCTGGCAGGAGCATACAGCACTCCAAGCCACCAATCTTTACCGTAATTTGCAAATAAGCGGCGATCAAAATCGAATGTTTCCACCCAATTTCGCTCGATGAACTCCTCAGGCTGAGCCTCCGCACATTCAATGACACTGCCGTCTGTTAACAGACCGCATATAAGGGTATCCGAACCGTCTGCCGCGGTTCCTCCGTTATTAGTATAGTCACCGTCAATTGTAAGGCCTGGACCATCTTGAGGCATGACTTCTCCTAATTTAGATTGATGCGCTTAGAGATGAATTCAATTAGAGAACTTCCAACTCCTTTTAGCGTTTCTGTAAAGATTGATACCTTGCTTTTACCACGCAGTATAATTTCGTTACCTGATAGAATTATCTGCCCGTTTGAACGGAGGATAAGCTTGCTTGCACCAGTTGCAAACACAATCCGATCGCCAGCTGTGCACAGCCGGGATGCTCCGACAGCCTCAGATAAATCGCTACCGACCGATGCTTCGTAGGTTTGTGCTGCATTAAGTTGAAAGTTCTGATCTGCTCGCAACGTCATAGACAAGTCCGTTTCGATGACCGTAGACCCATCAGATAAGAACCGTTGCGATCCATTCGTCACCAGTGTGAAATTACCTTGAGGTTTTGCGGACGCACCTCGTTCGCCAAGCTGGTATCCGTAGGGGCCAATACCTTCCCAGTTTTTTCGCATTGAAGCTGCAACCGGGCCTGAAGATGTCCTGTGGCCAACGAAAAACGAAACGTTTCCGCCGACACTAGCTTCTCGATTATACTCAATATCTTCGGAAAAGTTATGCCCTACACTCAGTGCGTAATTATTGTCGGTTCGGTTCGTGTGGTTATGAAGCGTTTTTTCGTTCCGATCCTTCTGGGCATGGACAAAAATCTCTTCTCGGCCTTGCTCATCCTCGAACCGCAACTCATTAAATCCCGCGCCCTGGTGAGTGTCGGTCTTAAACGTTGATCGCGTTTTATGCGCAGGTAGCTCATACGGGGACGTGTTATTCCCATTGTAAACGCACCCCGTCACAATCGGCTTGTCGGGGTCTCCGCGCAGGTGTTCGATGATGACTTCCATGCCGATGCGCGGGATAACCATCCCGCCCCAGCCTTTGGATGCCCAGCTTTGACTGACGCGGACACGCATGGTGTTCGCACCCTCTAGGTCCCAGTGAAAGCGGCACAGGATGCGGCTATGTTCGTCGCAATCGATCTCGCCTTCGCCAACCACAACAGCCGTTTCAGGACCCTGCACACGCGGCCCAACTATGCGGCGTTCAGGGCGGTAGGGTGTATCATCCGGCATGAGGACGTAAGACCCGTCATAGGGCTGCGCGTCATTGCCGCTGTCACCTGACCCGTAGGCCTGCGCGCGGAAGCGGTGCTGGGCCTTGAGGCACACAAAGGTCCGGCCCGTCGCCCCGGGCACCTCGTCACCAGTGAGCGTCACCCGCCAGCCGGCACCAAGGCTCACCACATCGCCTGCAGCCTCTTGGCGTGGGGCCTGTCCCCGCTCAGCCTGCGTGCGGCGGTTCACAACACCGCGTCCTTCATCGTGCTTGAGATAATCGCCCGGCCAGACGTAGCTCTCGATATCGCCCGAGGGGTGGGTTGCGTCGCCGATGTAGTCTACTTCCTGCGATGCATTCGGTATCTTAAAATTATACTCGGTCAGCCTGACTGCGCCCGTCGTGATCCGCTCGGCGGATGACCATAGGTTGAAGTGCTCTTCGTCATGCTGATTATAGCCATCAACTCCGTAGTAGGGGCGTTTATTGCCTGGTACTTTGGGCAGGCTGAACTCCGCATCTGTGAGCAACAACGTATGCGACCCAAGCTCATGCCGCCAAGACCAACTGATACCGTGGCGTTCCAATTGGCGTCGCACAAAATCAGCGTCGCTGTCGCCGTATTGGGTCGTGTATTCCAGAACAGGGTAATCTTCCGTCAGCCGCACGTCCAAATGCGGGCTGCCCAGATGGGTATAGGCGGACAGGACCTCCTCAACGATCTGCACCACGGTTTTATTGTGAAAGATACGCATGTTGCGCCGTAAGTCCGCTACATGCAGCCAGGGTCGCAACACTAAATCATAACGAAACCCGTTCTCGGATGCGCCGCGCGCCTGTGCCTCGCAGACTATCCCGTCAAAGGCACGAGTGCCATCGGCATGGTCAATTTCCACAGTGGCGTGGGTGCCCAGCAGACCATGCAGATTCAGCCCCGGCTCAGTCGCCAACGCCTCAACGCGCCACTCAAAATCACCAGATAATTCCTCGCTGCCATCCATGCGAAGCAGCACAAGCGTCTCCGCACCGATTGCGGTCGTAAGGCGGCCCTGACGGTCCTGCTGGCTAAAATGCGTGTTCATGCAACACCCTGAAATACAACTATTAGGCGAAAGCTAGCAGCAAACTTTGCAAAACAAAACCGATCCTGACATCGCCAACCATAGGGCAGGGGAAGGATGGGTTTTGCAGCCACCAACGGTGGCTTGGCAAGGTGCTGGCCGGAGGTCTCTAACCGCGCAGATCGCCAGATCGGAGAGGCTCCCGGCAGGGCTCATCAGGGGACTTTGGGGTGGTGCGCAGCAGCGGGACCACAAAGTTTCCTTATGAGCAAAGAGACTTTGCAGTCTTCTCCCGCTCTGATATGCCTACCACATAGCCTACAAGCTCGTCTACAACATTGAACCCGCCTCGCCCTCGATGATTAGCTCTTTGGATCGCCACTGTCTGGTGCGCGAACCAGATGGGTCGTCTAACATCGTCAAAGAACGGTCAATGCTGAACCGCGTCCTTCAGGGTCTTGAGCACGAACCTGATAAGGATAATGAAAACTACGGTGGAGGTTTAAGCCGGACGCTCAAAGCCCTCTATGCGGGCGGTGTCAAGAAACCTGCGGCACAATCCGAGAGGCCCTACCTGCGTATCGTCCTCTCCGCCTCCCCGGAATACTTCCGGCCCGATAGTCCCGAAGCGGTCGGAACATGGGATGTGGATCGGCTGGCCTCGTGGAAAGAGGCAACCATGAACCAGCACCGGGAAGAACACGGGGCTGATCTGATCTTTGCGGAGCTACATCTAGATGAGGACACGCCGCACATCCATGCGGTGGTGGCACCGACCTATCTCAAGAAAGCGCGTGTACCGGGGAAGCAAAAGCGCGGTGAGACACCGGAACAGTTCGAAGAGCGCAAAGCGCTCGCCCGCGCCTCGGAAGGCGTTAGGACGGTTGGCCGTGCTTCCCACCCTACCCTGTCCAAGCAAGGCAGCTTCCAGCGATTGCGCGAACGCATGACTGTCGCCGTTGATCATCTTGGAATCGAGTATGGCGAGGATCGCTCCGTTGATGCACCGGACGGCCAGTCCACGCGCGAATGGGTGATTGAGCAAGCGGCAGAGATGCGCAAAGAAGGCCTGCGCCTTTTGCAGGAACGGGCGCAGTTCGAGACAGAGCAAGACAAAGCGAAAGCTGATCTGGAAAAGGCAGCGGAATGGGTGGAGCGTGGCGTTCGCAACCTATCGGTCTCCATCGACCGGGTTCAGGCTGGCACCTACGACACCGAGCGGTCCTTGGCAGACATGCCAGACCAGCCCACGCAGTTTGAAGGGGACTGTTGCATTAACCGAGGACTTTGGCCACGGTTAATGCAACAGTCCCGCATGAGGTGAGTTTCAGAGGCATCACCACCGAAAGGAATGTAGCGGCGAGTATCGACGCCCATCAGGGTGATGCCACGGCGCTAAACCGCATCATCGCTGAAAATTTACGCGCAGACTGTGTTGAACTGCGCATGAAGGCCGTGGATGATCTGGACCGAGCAGGTTATCCCATTGATGAATTTTGGGTAGAAACTGCCCAAGACGGGGATCATATCTCGGGAACGGTTATCACCGCCGAGAATGGCTATGTCAGCTTGGCCGATGACAGTAATCGATTCATCATTGTGCAAGGTCATGAGTTGTCTGGTGAAACTACAGTCGGTCAAAGTGGCTTGTTGCGTGTGACCGAGCCTCAGATCGAAGTGTCCGTCGTCAGGGTTTCTGGGACCAAGTGCGACCTAAACTAACAGAGAGTTTGGCTCATCGGGTAGGTTTGATTATGCGGCGTGCTGGCGCTGCGCAAGCTTTCACTTTTGGACACCCAGTTTTTTTCTTGAAACTTACGCGCGATCAGGACTACCCTCAAAGTTGTAGCGGGGGTGGGTCTGGCGTGTTGATGAGTAGTACGGGTATTGTTCGCTGTCGTGATCTTTAGGCGACCTCTTCATCAATTGGTGGGAATTGTTGTGATAGCGCTTTGCGCGACGCTTGCTCTCGCGCATGCAGATACAACCCGCGCACGACCTTTGGCCGATCTACAGGTCAATGGGTTGGATGTTTCCCAAAGCCGCAATGAAATGGTGCTCACAGCATTTCCCAAAGGTGAAACGCAGAAGGCATTTATGGCGTTTGCTGATATTTCTCAGGGATCTGGCGTGTGGGATTTCAAGGCGGTTGCCTTGCCTGACGGGATCATTCCATTTGATCCAAAATATTCGGATGATCATAGCGAACTTGTGTTTGCGGGGCTGTGCCAATCACCCGAACTGTCGTGTTTTGAGGATGCGGGGGGCTGGAACATTTATACCCTTGATCTGGCGACGTTTGAGGTAACACAACGCACGACGCCCAATCTGACGTTTGTGCGCTGGAAGCCAAAATATAGTTGGGACGGATCGATCCATGCGGTGATTTACAATTCATCGCCCAATCAGCTGGCGCTGCAAACATCAGCGCAGATCTCGCCTAATGCGGTGGTCAGAATTACCGATGATGGGGGGATGATTTCAGTATTGCCGCGAAATGCCACTGATAGTGCAGTTTCGGGCAAGATTTATAATCCACTTGGCGGCTTCCGCAGCTTAGAAGTTCTCAAAATCACTCCCGATGCAATGTATGTTCACGGCGCATTTCGATTGAGGGTCAGTCGGCCTGTAATTTTAGAGGAAGCCGTAAAGGAAAGAGGGCGAATTGTTGATGTTCGGGTCACTGAGTTCACGGAACGGCGTCACTACGACATTCCTAAAGAAGAACGAGGTAGACCTGTTATTTCCCCAACTTTATTCAAAGTGACCGAAGATAGAATTGAAGTTTTGGATGAATTTGCGACGTTAGGGCCGGGTACGGATAACGTAGGCAGTGCCAGTGGTGGCGCAGGAATTGCGATTTCTGATGTTCCCAAGGGCCTTGTGGGTTTCGATAACAATCATCAAATTTGGCAAATGTCGAAGGACCATATTGAGATGGAAGTCCTGAGCCGCCTAACGGGCCCTGTGCCAGACCACTTCAACACCGATAGATCGTTTGCGGTTACATATATTCCCGCCGGAGCCCCCCCGCGCATCTTCTTGTGGAAGGATTGGGTGGAAGAAGCAGTTTTTGAAGCTGTAAAAATAGAGGACTAGTAGGTATGTTTCAGAACCCTAACGACTTGATAGATTTCAATCTGATGACGGCGCATATAACAGATCAAGCTGGTAAAGACTGGTTAATGGCACATATTTCTGAAGGGGAGTGTTGCATTAACCGAGGACTTTGGCCGCGGTTGTGCTTTTGAGGTCGATCATGC
>NZ_JAKFZN010000019.1 GCF_021654165.1 Nereida sp. MMG025
ATATCACCAAATTGAAACGCGGGAAGGGCGCTCCGCCGCCCGCTGATGTAGCACCGGATGTGATTGCCGACGACACCCGCGCGGAAAAAGTTGAGCTTCGGCCACTCCAGGTTCGTATCTCCAAGGCTGTTTTTGAAGAATTCTCGGAGCAAGCGGGGCGCGAGTTTGGTTTCAGCCACGGATCTAAGAAGCAGCTTTTTCTAAGAATGTGGGAAGCATACAAAGCGCAAAACATGTAAGCATGATTGCATGCAAGGCGCGTCTTTCGTTTTTCTAGCTACTCACTGTGCATTGTGAGGGGTGATAAGAGGATTGCATTGACAAAAATCAAAAAGTACGTAATTTACGTTTAGTACGTAAAAGGATGCAGCATGAACACTCGGATTGTAGAAGAGTTCCCGAAAACAGCGATGAACCGGAAAGCGACAGATGTCTGGACCGCCGCTACGCGAGGTCCGGTAAGCCTCTCTGACCACGGAACATCACGTTTTGTCCTGATGCCCCGCGACATGTTTGATGATCTCACATCGCGGGCTGATCCGCGCATTGCCCGAGCAACAGCGGATACACCAAAGGACGAGGCCGACGCGCTTCTGTCGGTTCTGGACGAAGTGATCAACAGCGATGACTAAGCCAAAAATTGGTGATATTTGGCGCTACCCATATCTTTGGAAACGCGAAGCGGATGCTGGTGAGGAGGGTGGTCGCAAGCCCCGTCCAACTGCATTGTCCGCCGTTGTGCCCGTCTCAGAAAAATCGACATTGCTTTATCTACTCCCAATCACGGGGACCGAGCCAAGCAAAGACCAAGACGCTATGGAAATTCCCGCGACTGAGATTCGTCGTGCTGGTCTATCCGAATATAAGCGGCTTTGGATCATCTTCGATGAATACAATCGTGATGAGTTGGAGGCGAGTTTCTACTTTGAACCAAACGCTGGTGTCGGGTCTTTTTCCAAAGCATTCCTAAAGGTCATGTCTGGACGATTTGCGCAGGCAATCCGTGAAAAGGGTGCAATTATGGTGAACCGCAAGGACTAAGATGTGCAGATGATGGTAAAGTTTAAGACCTACAGCGCTTTGGACCGATGTTCGTCAAAGGTCGCGTAGTTCTTTTCTTGCCTAGCTTTCCGCGCCTTACCAAGCTGTGTGCTGTCTATCCGTCTTTGTAAAAAAGCTACCAAACTACCGAACGCGCCTTCGGGAATATGGTCCCATTTGGCACCAAACTCACGTTTGATACTGTTGTAGAATACAGGATACTTCATTGCTTTTTTGCCGACCTCGGCCTGCTTGAACTCATGATACCGATCGATAAGGTGTTTGACGTAGTTTCGCTGTTCAAGGTTAGCACCGATTGTCCCAAATATTGGTCCTTGCTTCACTGAACTCGATTTGGTCGTCACATTGACTGTGTTCGCCACGACGCCGGTGTTCGTGCCGTTAAAGGACAATACGTTTCCACTATCCGCTGGCCTTTGTTTTGATAGGCTACTGTGTGCGTGTTGAGCCTTGAACTTGGCGTCGGCAACCTCATGCAGCGTGATAACCTCATTTTCGATTTTCTGATGGCAGTTTGCGCATGTCAGACAAAGGTTGTCAGCGTGGTGCGCTTGGACTTGTGCATGCGCAATGATGTGATGCACCTGTAGGGTGTTCACGTCGGCTTCGCCGCAAAAGGGGCACTGTGACCCGAACTGTTGATAAATCTCTTTCTCCAGTTTTTTGGGCAATGGTTTGCGTTTCATCTCAGTTCACCCTGCTGCGCTGTATCTAGGGTGTTTTGGAACTCGTCACTCTCCTCCAGTGCAACGATGTCGGCGCAAACATCTTCGGGGTCTCGATGCGCGAACATGTGTTCCAATGCATTTCTCCAAACCAGCATATTCACAGCCGCGCCGTTGTGCTGCGCCTCATAATAGGTGTTGTCAGGCTCACCGTGTCGATGGTCCATGCACAGAACGCGCGTTGGGCTAAGCGGAAACATCACAGAGGTTTCGGGGTTGTTGATACCTCGAAACTTTAGATCAGGGTGAGTGAATGTGATCGGATGATCCGAGGTCACAAAAATAGGGGCTTCAGCAGCTATCACGACCCAACGCATGCTCAGAAACATCTGAGCAATGTCGCCACATGAGTTCATGACATCAAACCAATTCCGCTTCAGGTCGTTTTCGTCGGCATTGGCGTAGCTCGGCCAATCTGCGTGATCTAACTCTATGCGTTTTCCATCCAGGATCACCGAATCTGGCAACCCACGCGGCCCTGAAAATTCTTCGACGAACTTGGCATGCATGCCTTTGTACATTTCAAAATGCGCCGGGTTACGAACATAGAGCGTTGCCGCCAACAGAGCGACCATCTTGCGGATAATTGGATCAGAAAGGTCTACGAAGTCGGTCTGCAACTTACACCATGCTTTGGATGCAAAAAGCTGCTCCAAATCGGAAAACCGTTTTTCCTGCGCATCATCGCGACGGCCACCGTTCTCAACAACGGTATAGAGGTGGTTTCTCACCGCAACCTTGTCGATCCGTTTAAGTTCTGCGTCGCCACTCTGATTGCTGAGACGCCAAATCCTCGGCGGCTTGCGATCATCAGCCGCAAAGCCTTTGAGATACGCCTGCGGCACCCAATGGCAGCGGCGCGTAGGTTTTGCCGCTGTGTTCATGCTCTACGCACTGTCCGCTCGCTCACCTTAAACAACCGTGCGATCTCTGGGACGGCGCGATGCTCCTGGTCTCTCATACGCTGCACTTCGATCTTCTGGGCAGGGGTCAGGGCAGGGGGCCTGCCACCAATCCGTCCACGCTTGCGGGCTGACGCCAGCCCTTCTCTGGTTCGCTCAGAAATTCTCTCGCGTTCAAATTGGGCGATGGATGCAAAGACGTGAAAAACGAGACGGCCGGCTGGCGTCGTCGTGTCAATATCCTCGGCCAAGGATCGGAAGCCGGCACCGCGTTCACTTATGACCTCTACAATCTCTAAAAGGTCTTTGAGGGACCGGGCGAGACGGTCATATTTGGTGACGGTCACAACATCGCCGTCACGGAGCTGATCCAGCATTTTGTCCAGCTCTGGCCGTTCGCGCTTTGATCCACTGATCTTGTCAGCAAACAGTTTTCCAGCCCCTGCCGCTGTCAGAGCGTCGGTTTGGGCATCTAAGTTTTGATTGTCAGTGCTGACGCGGGCATATCCGATGATCATCATCCAACTTGGACAGAAAGGTATAGTTTTGTCCAGATCGCCAAGATACCGTCTCTTGAGATAATATACCGTGGAGTTGAAGATGAATGAGGAAGATTATCGCGATCTGATAAACTTGATCCGAGCACGGCTAGAGGCACTGGGCTTGGCAGATATTGCGGATTTATCAAATTACACCGACGAAATGGAGGGGCGCAGGCTGCCAGATGGGCGAACTGTAGTGAAGCTAATGCTAACTGCGCTCGATAGACGTTTAGCCGCGAATGACTCCGATGTAGTGCAAAAGTCTTTGTGGTTAATTGGGGATGTTATTGGAGACGGCAAGCGTCCAACATCTGCCAGGATCGAGCATGACCCTGAACGTGCGCTATTTGAAGGCAGGGACTTTATCGAAATGGTCGAAGGCGATCACCGTGTGCCAGCCGCAAGAGCAGAATTGCAAAACCTCATCTCCGCGCTCATGGCTGATGATTTCCGAGATAGCGGGGACCAAGAATGAATATCACGGATGCAAAAAAGGCGGTCGAAGACTTCTTTAATACTCACGGTTCGTGCGCCAAAACCGCGACATCTAAGGCCAAGGTCGGGAAAGTTTATGAGCTTTACTGCATTGCCAAAACCCTTGAAGAACTCAAGGCAACATATGGTGTCACAGTACAATTCGTCGGACCAGCGGTTCAATTCAAGGCAAGTCCGGGAAAAATTGATCGGACAAAGTCATATTTTATTATCGAAAGGAACGGACATAGGTTTGAGTTGCATACAGACATCGAGGTTCGCACCTTAGGCAGTACGTCAGCCAGCACGCATACAGATCTGAGTGCCTATCATGAGATTGATATTGTTGTTGTGCCTCCAAGTGCTACGGATCGTCCTGACCACTACGACGTGCTGTTGGGCGTAGAATGCAAAGCCCACGCAAACTTTGGCAAGGGTATTGTTAAGCAGGTGCTTGGCATCCGACGCGAACTGTCACTTTTGACCGACGAAAACCCCGCATGTCTCGCTCACGCTTTTGGGTTCACATCACCAATGGTACCTTCCTACCCACCTTCAGAATACTGGTTGGCTTATATCGATCCAAAAGGCTCCAACTACAGCCAGAGCCCAGGTGTCTTCGGAATCCGGTTCGAACACTGGTGTCCATAGGATTACTTTGCGCAACTCCAATCTCAGAAGTAGCGCGGGCAAAAACCTGCCAAAACCTCGGTAGTTTTGCCGGGGGTTTTTGTCACAGCTAAGCGATTGATTTTTCGTAGGTCAGGGTAAACTGGCAAAAACGACCGTTTTAGCCTCCTATTGAGATAGTACCTGAACCCGCACCAGCCATGCCGCCACATGAAATTGCGTCACCTACTCGGCCCGCTGGTTTACCGTTGATAAAAACCGTGCTCGATCCTCCGCTTAGGCTACGCGGATGTGGTGGGGCTGGACATGTTGAGCAAGCATGGGGGGCATAGGCGTCGCCCTGGCGCACTGCGGCTATGCCATCAATATTCACATCTGGTGAGGCTGTAGTAGATGGTGTCGGCGGAAAATGGCAGTCATGGCCTGAGCCAATATCACCTAGGCGGGTTGCTTTGGGCATTACCGTGCTCCTTTAGTTTAATGGATCATCGACACAGGCTTTAACACAATTAAAATTACTCGATCCGTTCAAGTATTTTTATGATGTCTCCCGTATTATCCTACGACCCAGTCTGGATATTTTGCTTTCAACAAAGCAACGAATACTTCTTTTTCGGGGTCTGAGATTACGACAGGGTTTGGAAGTTTTGCAACAAATCTAAATCCGATGAGTGACAAAATTATAGCGCCAATAAACAGTAGCCATGCGTTCTCAGGTTCAAAATTCACAAAAAATAGAACACTTATCAGAATAAAGGTAAGTAGTATTGCATCCCTCAAAATATGGCGTATTTCTGCTTCCCATAAGAACCACTCGACAGACTGGTCGGTCGAGTGGTCAAAAATTATTTTAACTTCTGCATGCAATTTTCCGCCTTTCAAAATTGCTTTTCGTGGGACCACACCGCGTACCAACAGATAGATACCGAGATAGACACAAAGCAATGCAAACGTCGAAAAAATCAAACCAAAACCAAATTTTGACGTAAATATAGCAACCAAGAGCGCAGTTACGAGTGAACTGCGCCGTAAACCCTTGGGTAGAGAGCGCTGAAACACATTCATATGCTACTCCCAGTATTTTGGAGGGATATCGTCGGTTGGCCTTAAGTCTAGCATATACCGATACTGAACTTCAGTCATCTCGTCATTTTGTAGCTTCATCTCAGCGACAATTCGTAAGTCCGTTAATTTTTCTTCGCCCTCAGCAATCGCCATCAACAACATACCCGTTAATAAGGCAGTATAAACATTTACAGGCACGCGACCACTGGTTCTCCCGCGAATGGCATCAGTAAGCGCATCAGGTTTGCGACTTGCTGAAATACCTTCCCGTATGCCGTCGCGCAAGCTCCCTGACCGAATAACTTCTGCTGCAGCGGCCCGTGCTGATCTTGTCAAGCCGCCCTCAACATTCAAAGCACCTGCGGCGGCCGCCCCCCAGTGATTCCTGCGGCAAACTTTAATCGTGTGATACCCTCTTGAATTTTTTGATATAATTCAATGAGTTCCGCGGCGGAAAGGTTTCTCGCGCTTGCGATGAAAGTGTAGAAGTGCGGCAGATGCGCAAGCATGTAAAAATGTTGACCTATAGCATAATGGAACGGAAGATTTTGTCCTGGAAATGCTTCTGCTGCGGATTCGCCAATACGTCCTAAAGCTTGCTCTCTGTCGTGAACTCTTTCGATAAGAGGTACCCCATACATCGCTTCAAGTATGCGAAGCGCGGCAGCTGGATTGGCTTCCGTTGTTGCGATGTCAATCCCCCATAACGCACAATAGTCAACCAGTCGTTCTTGGATTTCTTCTTCTTCCATGCTGGGCCCTTAGTTCAAATCAATGCGACCGCCGATAATGTTTACAGAATCTCGACCCTCTATTTCGATTTCATTTCCGGCAATTCGTATCTTGCCGTTTGGCTCCAACGTTATCGATGACGCACCGCAGGCTATTGTGTATTTTTTATCCACAATGACATTTTTACGACCTCGAACGAGGCTATTCATCGAGTTGCCGATGGTCATATCAAGATTCCCTGTTATTTCTTGACGTTGCAATCCATCAACGCTTGATATTTTTTGACGTCCGACAATTTCGATACTATTGCCCTGAATAGTTTCAGATTTGTCAGCATCACATTGTAAAATATAGCTCCCATCCCTTTGCCCAAGCCGATCTAGCTTCTGCAACCTTTCACCGGCATTCGATACCTTATTTTGCTGCATACCAAGGCCCATTGAGTTCGTAGCTACAAATCCATTGTTTCCGACAGCAAGTGTTAGGGTGCCTGCGACTGCATGAAACGCATCCCCAACAGTTTCTTCAAGCCGGTTATCACGGACTAGCTCACTGTAGTTTCGCATGATGAGTTTTGCTTCATCATTTCCGATAATGGTGTTCATGTCTTTTTCGGCGTGGACGCGAATTTCTTCTTCACCACTCGCATCCTCGAACCGTAGCTCATTAAAGCCCGTCCCCTGATGGGTATCAGTCTTAAATGTGCTGCGTGTCTTATGTTTAGGCAAATCATACGGCGGCTTGTTCGCCCCATTATACACACAGCCCGTAACAATCGGTTTGTCGGGGTCGCCGCGCAGGTGTTCGACGATGACTTCCATGCCGATGCGCGGGATGACCATGCCGCCCCAGCCTTTGCTCGCCCAGTTTTGTGACACGCGCACGCGCATCGTGTGGGCGGCGACGTCGTCCCAGTGGAACCGCACGAGGATGCGGCCGTGTTCGTCGCAATCAATCTCGCCGTCGCCGACGACCACTGCCGTTTCCGGCCCTTGCACGCGCGGCCCAACCGTGCGGCGTTCGGGACGTAGCGGCGCGTCGTCGGGCATTAGCACGTAGTCGCCATCATAGGTCGTCTCATCGCCGCCGCTGTCGCCCGATCCATAGGCCTGCGCGCGAAAGCGGTGGGTGGCTTTCAGGCACACGAACGTCTTGCCCGTCGCGTTGGCCACATCATCCCCGCCCAACGTCACGCGCCAGCCAGCCCCAAGTGACGCCACATCGCCCTGCGCACGGTGGCGCTGTGCCTGACCGCGTTCTGCATCGGTCCGTTTGCGCACCACGCCCTGACCTTTGCCTGAGTCGAGATAATCACCTGGCCAGTCATAGCTTTCCATGTCGCCTTTCGCGTGGGCCGCATCACCCAGACGGTCAACTTCTTGCGCCGCATTGGGCGTTTTGAAGTTGTATTCGGTCAGCCGCACGGCCCCCGTGGTGATCCGGCGCGCCGAGGACCACAAACGAAAGTGTTCACCGTCGGCTTGGTGATAGCCATCCACGGGATGAAAGGGTCGTGTGTTTCCCGCCACCATGGGCAGGTTAAACTCTAAATCCGTGAGAAGCAGGGTGTGCGATCCGGCCTCGTGTTTCCAAAACCACGTGATGCCACAGCGTTCCAGCTGGCGGCGTACGAAATCGGCGTCGGTTTCGCCGTATTGGGTGGTGTATTCGAGAGTGGGATAGTCGTCGGACACCTGCACATCCAGATGTGGCGCACCAAGATCGGCGTAATCCGAGAGCACTTCTTCAGCGATCTGAATGACGGTTTTGTTGTGAAATATCCGCATGTTGCGCCGCAGGCTGGCCACATGCAACCACGGCCGCAGCACTAGGTCATAGCGCCAGCCGTTTTCGGCCGCACCGCGCTGCTCGGCCTCACAAACGATCCCGTCAAAGGCGCGCGTGCCATGGGCATGGTCGATCTCAACCGTGGCGTGGGTGCCCAGCAGCGCCTCAAGATCGAGGTCCGCTTGCGTGGACAACGCCTCGACCCGCCACTCGAAATCGCCCGACAACTCCTCTGTGCCGTCCATGCGCAACAGCACCAGCGTGTCCGCACCCAGCGAGGTGGTGAGGCGACCCTGACGGTCGGTTTGAGAAAAATGCGTGTTCATCGTTAAATCCAATGCATGCAACCAATGGATGAATGTTAGCGGCCATTCAGAAGAAATAAAACCTGTACGACGCCGATCGCTACGACGATGACCTCAACTCATCGCTGCATACATACTCGAACGACAGC
>NZ_JAKFZN010000002.1:0-110000 GCF_021654165.1 Nereida sp. MMG025
ACCCTGTTTCTTAACAAACCGCCGCTCACGGCAAATGTTACAGCCCCGCGAAGTGTTACAGACTGCGCTCTTCTTTTGTTTCAAAATATCCTGCAGGGGGCCTGGGGGATGCAAAATCCCCCAGTGGCGCACCACCAAATCCAGCCCAAAAAACCCGTCGGACAGGGCGTATGGCCTAGCGTCTGCTCACGGTATGGCAATGCGTCAGACACTTTGGCGCAACCAGTGTGTTCCCCGCGCCCGCCAAAAGCCGTATTGCCGCCGGCCTGCAGACCTGATTTGGTCGGCCGATGCTAAGTGCTTTCATTCTGTCGGTCGTGGTTTTGACGGGCGCGCTGTTGATCTGGCCGCGTGTGGCGAATGCCCCGATCTGGCGCGCGACCATCACGCCCTTGGCGTCGATTATCGGCAGCGGCTTTCTGGTTCTTGGCCCGATCCTAGACGTCAGTTTCGGAGGGTATGCGCCTTTGGTCATGATCGGCCTATGCGCCGTAGCCTATCTTTTCGGTAGCGCGATCAGGTTCAACATCACCGATATCGCAAACGGGGCCGCAGCATCGCCCCTTTTGAGCAAACTTGAAACCGCCGCGTCAGGGGTGCTGGCTTTTGCCTTCATTATATCTGTTGCCTATTATCTTAATCTGTTTGGCGCTTTCGGCGTTAGCCTGACCGCTTTGGACGATCCGTTTCACGCCAATTTGCTGACGACATCGGTCTTTATGTTGATCCTGTTCACGGGCATGACGCGTGGCTATGCGGCTTTGGAACGGATGGAGCAAGTCTCGGTCGGGCTGAAGCTGGCGATCATTGCCGGGTTGATCTTTGGCCTTGCGGTGCATTTTGGAAAGGTCAGCGGCCAGCATGCTTTGCATTTTGAGGCCCCGCAGGTGACGGGATGGGCCGCGTTTACCTTGATGGCGGGTCTGATTGTGACGGTTCAGGGGTTTGAAACCTCCCGCTATCTGGGCGCCACCTATGATGCGCCCATGCGGGTCCGCTCTATGAAATTGGCGCAGTGGGTCTCGTGTGTGATCTACGTCGTCTACATCGTGCTTTTGACCTATGCGTTCGACGCGGGGTCATTGTCTTTGGATGAGACCGCGATCATCGCATTGATGCAGGTGGTTGCGCCGATCCTTCCATTGCTTTTGGTTGTCGCTGCGCTGAGTGCGCAATTCAGCGCGGCGATTGCGGATACCAGCGGGTCTGGTGGATTGGTTTATGAAATGAGCAACGGGCGCGTTCCCGAAAAGCTGGCCTATGCCCTTTTGGTGGGCATCGGTATCGCGCTGACATGGACTGCCAACATATTTGAGATCATCAGCTATGCGTCGCGCGCCTTTGCGCTGTATTACGCCATTCAATCGGGTATGGCCGCACTCCGTGCCTGGCACGCAGGGCGGCTGGCAAAGGCAGGGCTGTTCGGGTTTATGTCCCTCGTGGGTCTGGTGGCCGCAGTGATCGGGACATCTGTCGAATAACGTGCAGATGCGCATCAAGGGGCCAAAGCGTGTCTTGACCTTTGCCCCGTGACAGACACTTCTCACCCCATGCCCAAGCGTTACGCCGAGATTTACCCGTCCCTTCCGCTGCTCAATAGCGAGGCGATGCAACATATGTCAGCGGCGTCTTTGATGTCTGTGCGCTATTTCCAGGCCCAACCTGACACAATGCCCGAAGATGTTTTTGCAGAGCATCATGTGCTTTTGAACATATGCCAGACACCGCACCGTGTGCAGAACCGCAGCGATGGCGAGATGCGGGACTTCACGATCGAACCCAACGAGATCATCGTGACCCCTGCGGGCATGCGATCGGGGTGGCGGTGGTTTGGCACATCGGATGTGATCATCGTCACACTGGACCCGGGCAAGGTGCAGGATTTTGCGCAAAAGGAATTGGGGATGATCCTGGACCGTCAGCAACTGGTCGATCTGCCCCAGTTCAAGGATGCCGATCTGGTCGCCGCTGGCGTGATGTTGCGCGATGCGTTGGAGCAGGATGATCTGACATCGGGTGTCATGTTCGAAGCGATGAGCCGCGTTTTATTGGTCAAGCTGCTTCAGAAATACGGGCGTAGGCGTCCCGAGGAGGTGGCGTTGAGTGCCAAGTTCACATCAGCGCATTCCAGTCGGGTTCTGGCCTATATCCGTTCTCATCTGGATCAGACGATTGGTCTGGACGATCTGGCGCGCGAGGCGGGTATGTCGCCATCGCATTTCAGTCGCGTGTTCAAAGAAACGCTTGGATCGACGCCGATGCAATATGTGATGGCCTACCGGATCGAGCAGGCGATGAAGATGATGGGGGATGCCGCGCGGCCCTTGGGCGAGGTGGCGTTGGCGTGTGGTTTTGCCGATCAGGCGCATTTCTCGCGCAGCTTTAAGCAGATTACGGGACAAACGCCGCGGGCGTTTCGTGCAAATCAGAGCGCGTAAAAGCAGGAATATGCAAAAACCGAGCAGGGGCTTTCAAGTATAGCGGCAGGTGGTGCCGTATTTCTTGTGTCATCGGGCAAGACGCCCACCCACACAGATACTTGAAAGAGAGACCGAGATGAAAGTTTTTGCATTGACCACCGCCGCCGCTTTGATGGCTTCCACTGCTGCGATTGCCCAAGTCGAGATCCGCAGCTTCACATTTGAAAATGAAGGCGCAACGCTGGCGGGCACGCTGTATCTGCCCGAAGGTCACGATGGATCGGCCCTGCCCACAGTGGTGGTGACAGGCGCATGGACATCGGTGGAAGAGCAGATGCCAAGCCTTTATGCCGAACAGACGGTCGAGCGCGGTTTTGCGGCTGTCACCTTTGATTTTCGCGGTTGGGGTAAATCGGGTGATTTGCCAGGCAACACGCGCTTTGTAGAAAGCCCTGCGGCCAAGACATCCGACATTCGTGCCGCCTTCGAATTTGCGGCCTCCCTGCCCGAAGTGGATGGCATGCGGATGAATGGTTTGGGCATCTGCGCATCGGCGGGATATATGGTAGATGCGGCTGCGGGCAATGAACTGGTGCAGCGCGTGGGCCTTGTGGCCCCATGGCTGCAAAACGCCGAGATTGTGAATGCCGTCTATGGCGGTGAAGAGGCCGTGCAGGGCCTGATCGAGATGGGCCGCACGGCTGAGGCCGAAGGCGGGCAGATCATCCCTGCCGCGGGCGACGTCGGCGCCGAAGGTGTGCTGATGCCATTCGGCGGCTACTATTATGAGGCCGACCGCGGCGCCATTCCTGCCTATGACAACCAGTGGAACAACGCAGGGTGGGAAGGCTGGCTGACCTATCACTCCGCGGACAATGCCGAACGTCTGACGCAGCCTTTGGCCATCGTACACTCTGAGGCTGCAGCGATCCCGCAGGGCGTGCGCACGTTCCTTGAAGGCTTTGCAGGCGAGGCGACGTTGCAGATGTTGGAAGAGGTCACACAGTTTGATTTCTACGACAACCCCGAGGATGTGACCCGCGCTGCGGACACTGTTGCCGCACACTTCGCCGCAACCTCTGGCACAGACCGCTAAAGGATGCAGCCTTGCGCGTCACACAGATGCGCGGGGCCAGCACTTCACATCAAACGAAAAAGAAAACCCGATAGAATCCCTTATGCCCGCGACAGCACATATGACGTCGCTTGGTTACGCGTGGAACCCTTTGGAAAGCGGCCTGCTGGCCGAAAACGGCCGCAATGATCTGTGGGAAGTTTGGGGCGCCGTGCAGATCAGGCATGGCGCCCTTTTTTCAGGGTGTGGTCAGATCGCCACCGCGTCAGAGCTTTCCAGATCGAAGGCGGCCGCCATCAAAGCGCGGGTGTAGTCGGTTTTGGGCGCGTCAAAAATCTGATCGCGGTCGCCCATTTCCATCACGTCGCCGCGTTTCATCACGATCACCTTATGCGACAGCGCGCGCACAACTTTGAGGTCGTGGCTGATAAAGATATAGGCCAGCCCGTATTTCTGTTGCAGGTCGCGCAACAGGTCCACGATCTGCACCTGCACTGTCATATCAAGGGCCGAGGTCGGTTCGTCCAGCACAACCAGTTTGGGGCGCAGGATCATGGCACGCGCAATCGCCACGCGCTGGCGTTGGCCGCCTGAAAATTCATGCGGGTAGCGGTCCATCGTGGCGGGATCGAGGCCCACCTCTTGCATGATCTCGGCCACCATTTCGCGTTTGTCGCGGCCCGGTTCCACACCGTGCACGCCAAGCCCTTCGGCGATGATCTGATAGATCGACATGCGCGGGGACAGCGAGCCAAAGGGGTCTTGAAACACGATTTGCATATCACGGCGCAACGGGCGCAGGCGGCGCTTTTGCCATGTGTGAATATCAGCACCCTGAAAGTTGATTGTGCCTTCGGAACTGATCAGGCGCATCATCGCCAGCGCGAGGGTCGTCTTGCCAGAGCCCGACTCCCCCACAATCCCGATGGTTTCGCCTGCGCGGACTTCAAGTGTGGCGTCGTTCACCGCTTTTACGTAACCCACGGTGCGTTTGAGCAGACCGCGTTGGATGGGAAACCAGATTTTCAGGTTTTCGGTATGGGCCACCACGGGCGCATCGGCTGGCACAGGCACAGGCACGCCCACCGCCTCTGCCCCCAAAAGCATTTGCGTATAAGGGTGTTGAGGGTTGTCGAAAATGTCGGTGGTGATGCCTTCTTCAACGATCTCGCCATCTTTCATGACACAGACCCGGTCGGCAAATTTGCGCACGATGGCGAGGTCATGGGTGATGAAGAGCATCGACATGCCGAGTTTCGTTTTGAGGTCGGCCAGCAGTTCGAGAACCTGCGCCTGAATGGTCACGTCAAGGGCCGTTGTCGGCTCGTCCGCGATCAGAAGTTCAGGGCCATTGGCCAGTGCCATCGCGATCATCACGCGCTGGCGTTGCCCGCCGGAAAGCTGATGGGGATAGCTGGTCAGACGGTTTTCCGCGTCATGGATGCCCACCTGTTGAAGCAGTTCCAGCACTTTGCGCCGCGCGTCGCCCCCGCGCAGCCCTTGGTGCAGCGCGATGGATTCGGTGAGTTGTTTTTCCAGCGTATGCAGCGGGTTCAGCGAGGTCATCGGCTCTTGGAAGATAAAGCTGATGTCATTACCGCGCACTTTGCGCAGCAGCTTTTCCGATGCACCGACCATTTGCTGACCGTCATAGGTGATTGAGCCGCCGATGGTGGCGCTGTTGGGCAAAAGGTTGACCGTGGACAGCGCGGTGACCGATTTGCCAGAGCCGCTTTCGCCAACAAGGGCCACCGTCTCGCCTTTGTTCACGTGAAACGTGACGCCTTTTACCGCACGGCTTGAGGTGCCGTCCTGACGGAAATCAACCGTTAGGTCGCGGACATCGAGAACCGCACTCATTGAAATGTCTTTCTGGGGTCGAACGCGTCGCGCACCCCTTCGAAGATGAACACGAGAAGCGACAGCATGATCGCAAAGGTGAAAAAGTTGGTAAACGCCAGCCACGGGGCTTGCAGGTTGCGTTTGGCTTGCAGCGTCATTTCACCAAGCGACGGGGCCGATGCGGGCAGGCCGTAGCCCAGAAAGTCGAGCGTGGCGAGGCCGCCGATGGTGCCTGTGATGATGAAGGGCAGCATGGTCAGCGTGGCTACCATCGCGTTGGGCAGCATGTGGCGGAACATGATGGTCCAGTTGGAGACCCCAAGCGCCTGGGCCGCGCGGACATATTCAAAGTTGCGCGCGCGCAGGAATTCCGCGCGCACCAGCCCCACAAGCGCGGGCCAGCCGAATAGCACCATCAAGAACACAAGCATCCCTATACTTCGCCCAAAAATGGCGAACATGATGATGATGACGTAAAGCGACGGGGTCGCACCCCAGATCTCGAGCACACGCTGGAAGATCAGATCCAACCAGCCACCGAAAAAGCCCTGCACCGCGCCTGCGATGATCCCGATGACAGAGGCAAAGCTGACCACAACGATGGTAAACAGGATCGACAGGCGGAAGCCGTAGATCGTGCGCGCCAGGACATCGCGCGTGCCTTCGTCGGTGCCTAGCCAATGGGTGGCATCGGGGGGCGACGGGGCGGGGCGGTCAAGGGTGTTGGGCGTGTCATAGCTGAACGGGATGATCGGCCAGATCATCCAGCCTTTCATGAAATCAGGGTCATCAAATGTGCCCGCATTAATCTGTTCTATGATGCCAACGGGATCATCAAAACAGTCGATCACACCGCCTGAGCGGATCAGGCATTTGACCTCATCATCGCGGTAGATGGCTTCGGTCCTGAAATCACCCCCAAAGGCGGTTTCGGGATAAAAGCTAAAGATCGGCATGCGGTATTCGCCGCGGTAATTCACGAGGATCGGTTTGTCGTTCGCGATAAACTCGGCAAACAGCGACAGCACGAAAAGAAAGGTGAAAATCACCAACGACCAATAGGCGCGGCTGTTGTTGCGGAAATTGCGCCAGCGGCGCTGGTTGAGCGGTGAAAGCATCATGTCTTGCGGCTTTCAAAGTCGATGCGCGGGTCGACCAGCACATACATCAGGTCAGAGATGATCCCCATCAACAGGCCCACAAGGCCGAACACGAAAAGCGTGCCAAAGATGACAGGGTAGTCACGGGCGACGGCGGCTTCAAAACCCAGACGCCCCAACCCATCAAGCGAAAAAATCACTTCGATGATCAGGCTGGAGCCGAAGAAAATGCTGATAAACGCCGCAGGGAAGCCTGCGATTACAATCAGCATCGCGTTGCGGAACACATGGCCATAAAGCACGCGTCCTTCTTCCAGCCCCTTGGCTTTGGCGGTGGTGACGTATTGTTTGTTAATCTCGTCCATAAAGCTGTTTTTCGTCAGCAAGGTGAGGGTGGCAAAGCTGGCGATGGTGCTGGCGATGATCGGCAAACAAATGTGCCACAGATAGTCGGTGATTTTGCCCCAAAGCGTGAAGTCCTCCCACCCGTCGGATGTGAGGCCGCGCAGCGGGAAAATGCTGAAGTAAGACCCCCCCGCAAAAAGGACCAGCAAAAGGATCGCAAACAAAAACCCAGGGATCGAATAGGCCACGATGATCGCGCCCGAGGTCCATGTGTCAAAGGGTGTGCCATCGCGCACGGCCTTGCGGATGCCCAATGGGATCGAGACGATATAGGCGATCAGCGTCGACCAAAGCCCGAGGGTAATAGAGACAGGCAGCTTTTCGGCGACCAGTTCAAACACACCAATCGAGCGGAAGAAACTTTCCCCGAAATCGAGGCGCATATAGTCCCACATCATCAACAAGAAGCGTTCCAGCGGTGGTTTATCCAAACCGAACTGTTCTTCCAACTGGGCGATGAACTTGGGGTCCAGCCCCCTGCCCCCTTGATAGCCATCTTCGCTTTCGATGCCAGAGGCACCATCGCCCGCACCCGAGCCTGTCACACCTGCCAGAACATCCCCTTCGCCTTCAATCTCGGCGATGATCTGTTCGATGGGGCCGCCCGGCACAAATTGCACCAGTGTAAAGTTGACGATCATCACCCCCAAAAGGGTCGGGATGATCAGCAACAGCCGTCTGAGGATATAGGCGCCCATGTGTTAGCTTTGGTTCTCTGCTGCGTTTATCGTTGGAAAGCGCCTGCGTCGCGCAGGGCCTCATATTTTTCTTCGTTAGACCACCAGAAGTCGCGCACGCCAAGGGCCAAGGTGGGCAATTCTTCGGGATGTTCGTAATAATCGTAGTAGGCGACCCAATGGGACGGGTTATACCACGCGGGCACGATAAAGCGTTCAGCGCGCATCAGACGGTCCAGCGCGCGGGCCGCCCCGATGAATGTTTCCGCGTCCCCTTCGAACTTCAGGCTTTCGAGGATCTTGTCAGCGGCTTCATTGCCAAAGGCGGCAGGGTTGAAAATACCTTCCAGCCGATCCTTGCTGCCAAAGCGTTGTTCATACCCCAAACCCGGACCATAGGCGGTGATGTAATCGTCAAAGACCATGTCGTAATCCAACTCGCGGGTCAGTGCGGTGTATTGGGCAGGATCGACACGGTTGTAGGTTGCCTCAACCCCCAGACGTTTAAGGTTTTCGACATAAGGCAGGATCAGGCGGTCCATCTGCGGGTTGCCTTCAAGAATATCAAGTTTCAGCGTTTCGCCATCCTTGCGGCGGATGCCGTCATCGCCCACGTCCCAACCCGCTTCATCCAGAAGGGCAGATGCGCGGCGCAGATTGGCACGGTCAAGCTGACGTGTGCTGCTTTCGTGGGGCATTACAACCTCATCGGTCAGAAGCGCGGGATCAATCAGGTCAGACACCGATTGCAGGATTTCCAGCTCTTTGCCCGTTGGCACGCCCGTCGCGGCCATTTCGGTGTTTTGCCAAAAGCTGCTGCGTTGGTTGAACAAACCATACTGCAAGGTCTCATTCGTCCACGTGAAGTTATACATCAGGCCCAAGGCCTCGCGCACGCGGATGTCTTGCAGATGCGGTTTGGTCAGGTTGAACGCAAAACCGCTGGCCCGCGGCAGGGACCCATTGGGCAGTTCCTTTTTCACAGCGCGCCCGTCGTTTAGCGCAGGGAAGTCGTATTGCGTGGCCCAGATTTTGCTGTCGGTCTCTGTACGGAAGGTGACACTGCCGGCCTTGAAGCCCTCAAACGCGGCGTTGCTGTCGCCAAAATATTCCACGCGGATGCGGTCAAAGTTGTGGCGGCCGATGTTGATGGGCAGGTCTTTACCCCAATAATCAGGGTTGCGTATGTAGCTGACCGAGCGGCCAAAATCGACCTTGTCGACCATGTAAGGGCCACTGCCCAGAACCGCCGTGGGGCCACTTTCATCGATGCGCGTGCCTGTTTCTTCGAACCATGCTTTGGAAAACACTGCGTTGCTGCCCATCTGCGGGATCAGCCCATCGCGCGGCACGCCCTCGCGGAAGGTGTATTTGATACGGCGTTCATCAAGCGCCACGGCACTTTCGACCAGCGCGTTCAGGGCTTCGCGGTAGCTGACAAACGCCTGTTCCATCAAGAGCGACCACGTGAATTCCGCGTCATAGGCTGTCAGCGGTGTGCCATCGGAAAACCGTGCTTCAGGACGCAGATGGAAGATCACCCAATCGCGGCTTTCGGGGTATTCGATCTTTTCGGCCAACAGGCCGTAATCGGTGTTGGGATCATCGAGTGCGGTTTCCATCAATCGTTCCACCATAACCGATGCAAGCGCCGCAGGATCACCTTTGCGCGAAAACGGCATCATGGAATTGAAGGTGCCGACAGTTGCGACCGAATACTCGCCGCCTTTGGGCGCATCGGGGTTCACGTAGCTAAGATGCGGGAAATCCTCTGGGTATTTCGGCTCTCCGATGGTGGAGTAGAAATAGGAGGTGATGATCTTTTCATCCTCGGCGACCGCTTGCGACACCGTCCAGACCAGCGCCACTACGATCAAAGAGGCCGCAAGCCACAGCTGTTGGACGAATGGGCGGGTCGCGGCGCGTGCTTGTGCCTGCGCCTGAATCTGTGTCGAGCGGGAAAAATGGATCATTGCGCACCTCATATTATCGGCTGTCTGTGCCTTAAAATGAAGCTAAGTGCGCAAAAGTCGAATATTCAAGCCGCAAACGACGCAAATCATCGAAACGTGAGAGGCACGCGAGGTGCCTTAAATGACAAACGCGCGCCAGGTTTCCCTGACGCGCGGTCTTTTTTCGGTCAAATCGGCTGGCTTAGGGCGCGCCGTTCGCTGCCAGATATGCGATCAGATTGGCGCGGTCTTCGATGTCTGCCAATCCGCGATAGGCCATAGCTGTGCCTGGCGCATATTCACGTGGGTTTTCGAGGAAGCCGTTCAGGTTTTCCGGTGTCCATGCACCACCCACGGCGACCAGAGCGCCCGAGTAGTTGTAGCCGTCTACAGCACCTTTTTCACGGCCGACGACGTTATACAGGTGTGGACCTGTGCCATTCGCGCCATCTTCGATCTTGTGGCAAGCAGCACATTGGCGCCAGATACGGCTGGCGGCACTCGCGTCTGCATTTGCGTAAACTTCTTCGAAGCTAACTTGCACAACTTCTTCTTCTGCCGCGTCATCCCCTTCGACAGGAATCACATAGGCTTGTTGTTCTTCGCCATATCCATGGCCGCCACCGGTGTGGTAAAGTTCTTCTGCGGCCCATGCACCAAGCAAAAAGACCAATAGGGAGCCGCACAAGCCACCCAAAACTTTTGTAAACGTCATCGTGTCCATTTTGTCGCGTCCATCATTTGGCGTTTCGTCGGGGGTCTATATGCGCTTTCAAACGAAAAGAGCAAGGTATATGCACCGCGACCAAACGCCCTTTTTATGAATAAGTCGCGGAGACTTTGAGTTGACCAAGAAAATTGCATTTCAAGGCGAGCTTGGAGCCTATTCCCATGAGGCGTGTGCCGCGGCCCGTCCTGATCACGAGCCTTTGCCCTGCAAAACATTCGAGGACGTGATTGAAGCCGTGCGCAAGGGGCATGCAGATCTGGCGATGCTGCCGGTTGAGAACAGCATCTATGGCCGCGTCGCGGATATTCACCGCCTGCTGCCAAGTTCGGGGCTTTATATCATAGACGAAGCGTTCGTCCGCGTGCGCATTGCGTTGATGGCAGGCGAAGATGCAACGCTGGACGATATCAAACTGGTCCGCGCCCATCCCGTTTTGATCCCGCAGTGCCGCAGCTTTCTGGCCGAACACGGCATTACCGCCGAAGCCGCGATCGACAACGCAGGAGCGGCCGCAGATTTGGCAGCATCGGGCGAGGTGGGCGCAGGTGCACTGGCATCGGAATTGGCCGCACAGCAATACGGGCTGAAGGTGCTTGCGCGTGATATTGAGGACAATGACACCAACACCACACGGTTCTTGATTATGTCGCGCGAGATGGATTTGAAACGGCGCGGCAAGGCCGTGATGATGACCAGCTTTGTGTTTCGGGTGCGCAACATTCCTGCTGCGCTGTATAAGGCGATGGGCGGATTTGCCACCAACGGTATCAACATGACCAAGCTTGAAAGCTATATGGTGAACGGCGCATTCACCGCGACCCAGTTCTTTGCCGATATCGAAGGTCACCCTGATGACAGAAACGTGCAGCTTGCGATGGAAGAGCTGGACTATTTCACCGATCAGGTCAGTTTGCTTGGGGTCTACCCGGCAGATCCGCAGCGCAGTTAAACCACTGCGCTGCGTTTTGAATGGAAAAGCGGTTTAGTAGATACCGCCCTTGTCCACTTTCTTGGAAAAATCGGTCTCGCCGCCGTCTGCCAACAGCTTGGCTTGTGACACCCAGTTGTCGCGCGAGGCACGGCCTTTGAAACTTGCGAGGTTGCTATCGACCCACGCCAGTTCAGAGTCCGACCAAGAGGCAATCTGGTCAAAGTGCCAGAACCCAAGCTGGTTGCACAGTTTTTCCATTTGCGGGCCAATGCCTTTGATCCGCTTGAGATCATCTGCCTTGCCACCACGCGGCGCATCAAGGGTTGTGGGTTTTTCTTGCTCTTCCACCGCTGGCACAGCGGCAAGGGGCGCCGCCACAGCGGCGGCTGCCACGGGTGCCGGTTTGCTTTGCAGATCGGCGACACGTGCGTTGCATGTGTTCAAATCTGCCTCAAGTTCGGCAATGCGGCGATCTTTTTGGGCGATCAGATCGGCATCACCATTGCCTTCGACCACCTCTTCTCTCTTGCTCCAGATGATCCAGCCAGCCAGCAGACCAAGCAAAGCGGCCAGCAGGATCAATCCCCACATCTCGCCAAGCAAAAAACCCCAATTCTGTATCATAACGCGTCCTTCCGTAACCTGAACCTAGTCTCGCCACACCAAAACGGTGCGACGATTTTCGGCGCGCCCTTCTTCGGTATCATTGTCTGCAATCGGGCGGCTTTCGCCGAAACCGATGGATGTTAAACGTGCGTTTTCAATGCCGCGCTCGGCCAAGGCGGCGACCACGGCATTCGCGCGGTCACGGCTGAGCAGTTGGTTGCTTTCGGCGCTACCGACACTGTCGGTATGGCCCTGAACGATCACCGTCAGCTCAGCGTTTTGGGCAAAGCACGTTGTCACAAGCCCTGCGAGTTCAGCAATCACCGAACGCGATGTTGCATCCAACTGGGCCGAGCCTGTCACGAAGTTAATGGACTGGCCTTCAAAGACCGCACGTGTGGCATCATCGCAGAGGTTGGCAGTGGCATTACTGATGTCCACAACAGGCACCCAGAACCCGTTTTGATACACCTCGTCGCGCCCTGTCAGCGCATTGGGGCGCAGATCGCCATCGTTAAAGCGCGGCTCTGCCCGCGTGAGCGCGACGGATGTGTAAAGGCCCGTATCTGTCAGACGTTGCTCAATTTGATCCAAATCGGCTTCGCGCAGAACAGTTCCTTCCAAAGCAACATCTTCGCCCATCACGGTGGCGCGCACGGTTTCAAACTCTGGCAAAAACGGCTCAAGCCCCGTCAGCGCGTCTGTTACAGGGGCGGCCGCTGTCGTGCCTGTTGATTGCAGGCTGCCCGTGACAGCAGGCGCGCCAATCTGTTGGGCGATGCTGGCTTCTGACAGATCAGCCGGGGCGACACCGCCCACAAACAAACCGCGCACGCGGTCATAGCGCACCGACATATCCGCTTCGATCACCGGCGGGGGCGCCACGGTAAGCGCGGCCAACGCTGTGCCGCCGCCCTGCGCGGCCAAACCTTCAACCGCCTGGGTGACGTCGGCCATATCAGCATCTGTCGCAGCCTCGCCCGAGATCGTCATCTGCATATCATCAACACTCAGCGTGCCTGTGTTCAGACGTTGTAACTGGCCCAGACCCCCAAGGGTCATCGTGGACCAGCCATCAGGCGCTGTGCGTGCAATGACCAACCCACTGGCATCGGCCCCTGTTTGCGATGCGATTTGCGCGCGCACCTCTTCGGACGGGATAAACCCCTCAAGCGTCATGGTGCCGTCAGCGGCCCTTTGTGCATTAAGCGTGAAACGGTCAATCGTTGGCACAAATGTGACGTCCTGGGTCACTGCAAAATCACCTTCAAGACCCGCAACCGATGCAGTGACCGTATCCAGAACCTCTTGTGAAGGTGCCTCGCCTGTCAATGTCACGGCTGTGTCGGTTACGCGCAATTCGCCAAACGTCAGTGCGTTCAGTGCGTCCAACCCCGTTGTCATGGCTTGTGTGTAGTTTGCTGGCGCACCCGATGCCAAAGGCAGATCCCCAAGGGCTGCCACGCCGCTGGCATCTACCAAACCGCTTTGCACTGCAGCCGTTGGCACAGTGCCATCGGCGCTATAGTCGCCCGCGTCGGACTTAACCACACCAGTGATATAGGGGCTGGCCACGGGGATAACTTGCAGGTCGTCGCGCACAACGCGCCGCCCTTCCACGGCGGTGGCCGCTGCCACAAGCGCATCGCGCTCGGCGGCGCTGTCTGCGATGCCCGTCAAAACAATGTCGCGTCCAAAGACTTCGGTTTGCACGCCATGGATGCTTTGTTCACTGACCACTTGGGCGGCTTGGGAAATCTTGGTTTCCATTTCGACGGCGTTGTTGAAATTGCCCCATGCACCAAGGCCTACGACACCCAACCCAAGCACACCAAGACCCAAACCCTTAGACATCACACACCCCTTCAAAAAGTCGATAACCAAGCGAATGGGAATATTAACGCAACGTCAACAATTAATTCACTTTTAGGGGTATTGTTCAGCCAACCGCCTTAAAATCGTCCTCGATGCTCTCTGCAAAGGCACCCATCCGCTTGCGCAGTTTGCGATTTATGCGTCGCTTGGCCAGCTTGAGCGACTGAATAACCAGTTTGGCACGCAACGATTTAGACACCATTTTGATATCCAGCGTCAGCCGTGTGCGCGATGGCGACAACGCCACCAGATCAAGCGTGACCACAGCCACCAGCCCCTTGATCCGTGTTCGGTATACCACCGATGTCGGATGATCCAGCTGCGCCACTTTTACAGTCATGCGCCGTTCGGCCCCGCGCAGCATGAACGACACTTCCCATTTCGCACCATCGCCAGACGCAGCCCCCTGTTCGACACGGCGCACCTTTGCACCGCGCCGCAACACACCGCGTTCAAACGCATCAAAGTTTGTGACGCGTGCAAAAACATACTCAATAGGCGCTGAGATATCTTCGACGACAGAAATTTTCATAAGCCTGCTCGCTTGTTTTTTTGATAGCTAACTTTGCCGTTAATCCAACGTGTCGGCAAGCCAGTTATGCAAAAGAAAATGCGCAATCGCGCCTTCGCGGGCAGGATTGATCAAAGGGTGGTTGCCTTCAAAAACCTGCGCCATCTCTTCGCGCGTGACCCAAACCGCATCCTCGATCTCGCTTGGATCAATGGTGATCTGCGATGTGGTCGCCTGCCCCCATGCCCCAAACATCAACGATGCGGGAAACGGCCACGGCTGTGATGCCAGATAGCGTACAGGGCCGACGCGCACGCCTGCTTCTTCGAAAACTTCGCGGCGCACCGCAGCTTCCAGCGTTTCACCAGGCTCCACAAATCCGGCCAAAAGCGAATACATCTTGTCCGGCCACCCGGGCGAGCGGCCAACCAGAACCGAATTTCCATGGGTGATCAGCATAATGACAACTGGGTCCGTGCGCGGAAAATGATGCCGCCCGCAGTCAGGGCAGTTTCGTTGCCACCCTGCCTGCGCCATCTGGCTGGCCGCACCGCAATTGGCACAAAACCCGTGAATGCGGTGCCACTCCAATATACCGCGCGCCGTTGCCGCCAATTCGGCATCACGCGGCGACAGGTGCGTCATGATCCCCCGCAATTCGCAAAACGCCCAATGGTCTGGCACGTCAGGTGGCGTTTGTTGGGTCGGGTCAAGGAACTGATTAAGCTGGCTGTCATCCAGGTCGTCGGGCACCCAGTGGGACACATCGACGGCAAAAAGCGGCCCGCGGTCTTCGTCTTGGCCCAAAAACACGGCCTGTTCGGCCCCTTTGGCAAGCGTTTGCGCCACCAAAGGATGTGTTGCGGACACCAATCCAAGGGCCGCATCCGCGATCAACGGTTTGCCGCGCCACATCATCAAAACCTGCGCGGGGCCTTGAATATCACGTGCCAAGCGCTGTGCATCACCACGCCGTTCCGCATGACGCTCAAGGCGCGAGCCTCCGAAGGTAACTGTTTCTGCATGTCTCACGACGCGCGCCGCCTCACTTGTTTGCTGTGCCTGCGTCGCATACCCAACATCCCCAAGTTTGGCGAGGGACTTTTGAATACAACCTATGGTTGACAAGCCCATCAGCCGCACCAATGATGCGCCCATCACGGGGAATTTCAGAAAGGCCGTTCGGACCTGCAATGCCCAAAGTGCACCTATCCCTTTTTGTCACCACCGATGTCCACGGGCGTATCGTGCCAGAGCCAGAGCAAACCCGCGTGGGCAGCCTGTCTTTGCTCGCATCGGCTTTGGCAGACCTCAGACAGCATGTGCCAAACGTCATCGCACTGGATAACGGTGATACGCTGCAAGGCTCTGCCGTTTCGGATTGGGCTGCAGCGGTTCAGCCCGCATTGGTAAATCCCGTGATCCAGACCTTCAATGTGATGGGCTATGATGCCGGCACACTTGGCAATCATGAATTTGACTTTGGCACTGCGTTTCTTGGTGCCGCGATCAAGGATGCGCAATTTCCCTTTGTCTGCGCAAACATTGTCAGCACAGACCCGCATCTTTCAAAAGTGCAGCCCTTTGTTTTGATCGAACGCAAAATGACAGACACCCAAGGCGCCCCCCGCATCGTAAAAATAGGGGTCACGGGATGCATCACGCAGGCCACACAACACTGGGCGCGCAAGGATCTGGGCACGCACACCCAGATCACCGATTGCGTCGCTGCCACGCGCCATGCCCTTGCTGCACTTGACCAGATGGGGGCGGATGTCACCATTTGCCTTGCCCATATGGGAATGGCTGAAAAGGGGGCAACAGCCGATACCGCCATGAATGAAAACAGGGCCGATGAACTTGCAGAGTTGTCAAATCTCGATGTTCTGATCACAGGCCACACGCATATGTCGTTTGCGACGCGCAATGCCACAAAGCCTGTGATCGTCTCGCCCGGATCAAAGGCCCAGGCCTATGGTCGCGTCGATCTCGAACTGGACGGGACAGGCGCAACCGTCAGCGATGCCCGCATCATCCCCTGCCCCCCCGCGCCACAAGATACCGCCATCACAGATCTGGCAGCGCCCTACCTTCAAGGTGTCAGCGCGTGGCAATCGCAACGGCTTGGGTCCACGGACGTGCCACTGAGCACCGATTTTGCCCTGCTGTTCCCAAGCACCGCGTTACAGCTGATCGCCGATGCAAAACTTGCATGGGCCAACACCCAGAACATCCCGCGCGATCAGCCCGTTCTGGCGCAGGCGGCTGCCTTGCGGTTTGGCCTGATGCGGCGGCGCGAAAGCTACACCCATATTCCCAAAGGGCCCATCACACGGGCTGATCTGCTTCACCTTTATCCCTTCCAAAACGATATCGCGCTTGTCACGATCACGGGCGCGCAACTGCATCAACTTCTTCTTAACAGCGCACAATGCTTTGCCCAATGCAGCCCCGCCCAAGATGGACCACAATGGATTATGCAAAGCGGCGTCGCGCCCTATCGATCCGATGTTATCTTTGGCATCGATTACCGCGTGGACATCACCAAAGCCACCGATGACCCCGCCCGCATTACGCCCATCCTTCATAACGGCACCGCCATCACAGCCGATATGCGCTTCACCCTTGCGACCAGCGAATTTGCGATGAACGACAGGATGCCTGCCATCGGTGGCCCCTTGGATATTCTCCGCATAGGCGCGGCCCCGTCGCTGCGCGACGTGCTGACAGATCACCTTGAACAGGCAAGCCCCGTCACGCCGCGCCCCACCCATGCAGGATGCCCCATCGGTGCGCCAGGCCAGACAATCGCCTTTTATGCCCCCGATCGCGCCCCGCCCGAAATCGATGGGCTTCAACGTATCGCCCCCCACCCGACCGAACCGGATATGGCGCGCTTTGATTATACATTCCCCCGTGACGCCCCACCCGTGTCGTGATTAACCTGCGCCCAAACAAGCAGACAGGCACATCACATGAAACTTATCCGCACTTTTATTCTTCTTGCCGTCATCGCAGGCGGTCTTGGCTATCTGACAAAACCAAGCGAAGCCGATGTCGACGCCAAGATCAGCGAAACCATCGCACAGGCAATCGCAAGCGGCGATGTCGATGCAGCCCGGGACCCCGCTCTGGCCCTTGTGCTTCTGACCTGCAAAAGCAATCAATCCACCTGTGCCCAAATCCTCAAAAGCGGCATTGAAACACGTGTCGATGATCGCCTTGTCTATACATCTGTCGATGTTCAGGGCTTTGGCCACCGCGCCACATGCTATGGCGCTTTCACGCAGTTTTTCTGCCCCGGTGGCTTGCAGAAATAGGATTCTTGCGAATCTGACGCGCCGCCCCTATATCAAGCGGCGAGAGGTTGGCGCGGGCAAGTGCCTCGCCAACCTGGTCAGGACCGGAAGGTAGCAGCCACAACGAGCCCCACTTGGGTCGATGTCCAACCTCTCACCCACGCATCTTCGCCGCGCACAGAAGATCGCGCCAGCGTCCCGCACAACCGTCATTCCCCTGTGGACCTTGCCCGCCCCGCGCCCTAGTCTGCATCCGTTCACGCAAGAGGCCGCAATGACCGATCAACCCGCCTATCAGGTGCTTGCCCGCAAATACCGCCCCGAAACCTTTGCCGATCTCGTCGGCCAAGAGGCGATGGTGCGCACCCTGAAAAATGCGTTTGAAGCGGATCGCATCGCACAGGCCTTCATGATGACGGGCATCCGAGGGACGGGCAAAACCACCACCGCCCGCATCATTGCCAAAGGCATGAACTGCATTGGCCCCGACGGCGATGGCCAGCCCACAACCGAACCCTGCGGCACCTGCGAACATTGCACCGCCATCATGGAAGGGCGTCATGTCGACGTGATGGAAATGGACGCCGCCAGCCGCACCGGGGTTGGTGACATCCGCGAGATTATCGAAAGCGTGGCCTACCGCGCCGCCTCTGCACGCTACAAAATCTATATCATCGACGAGGTGCACATGCTGTCCACCTCTGCCTTCAACGCGCTTCTTAAAACGCTGGAAGAACCGCCCGCGCACGTCAAATTCATCTTTGCGACGACCGAGATTCGCAAGGTGCCTGTTACTGTGCTGTCGCGCTGCCAACGCTTTGATCTGCGCCGCATCGAACCCGAAGACCAGATTGCCCTGCTTCGCAAAATCGCCACCGCAGAAGGTGCAGAAATCAGCGATGATGCGTTGGCCCTCATCACGCGCGCCGCCGAAGGATCGGCCCGTGATGCCACCTCGCTTCTGGATCAGGCGATCAGCCACGGCGCAGGAGAGACCAGCGCCGATCAGGTCCGGGCTATGCTTGGGCTGGCCGACCGTGGCCGCGTGCTGGACCTGTATGACATGATCCTCAAAGGTGATGCGGCAGGCGCGCTGACAGAACTGTCTGCGCAATACGCCGACGGCGCCGATCCGATGGCGGTGCTGCGCGATCTGGCCGAAATCACACATTGGACCAGCGTGGTGAAAATCACGCCCGATGCCGCCGACGATCCAACCATCAGCCCCGATGAACGCGCCCGCGGCCAATCCATGGCCGCCGCGATCCCCATGCGCGTGTTGACCCGTATGTGGCAAATGCTGCTGAAAGCTATCGAAGAAGTCAGCAACGCACCCAACGCCATGATGGCCGCTGAAATGGCCGTGATCCGCCTGACCCATGTGGCCGATCTGCCCGCGCCTGACGATCTGGTGCGCAAGCTCAAAGACACCACACCGCCGCCCGCGCCTGCCCCCACGACCCCGCCATCAACTGGCGGCGGTGGTCCCGTTGCCTCTGCGGCCACCCCCTCTGGCACCGTCACTGCGCTGGCCACCGATCAGGGGCTGGCCCATTACCCGACCTTTGATAGCGTTGTCGCCCTGATCCGCGCGCACCGCGACGTCAAGCTGCTGGTCGATGTGGAAACAGGCGTGCGCCTGATCAACTATCAACCGGGGCGCATCACCTTTGCGCCCACCCCGTCGGCCCCTGCGGACCTTGCCCAAAAACTCGGAAGCCGCCTGCAGGCATGGACAGGCAACCGTTGGGCCATCAGCGTCGAAGCCGACGGCGGGGACGCCACCATCGACGAAAAGCGGCACGCCGAAGAAAATGCGCTCAAAGCAGAAGCCCGCGCCCATCCAATGGTCGCAGCCGTTTTCGAATTGTTCCCGGATGCAAAAATTACCGAAGTCAAAACGAAACAAGAGCTGACAAACGAAGTGGCCGTCGAAGCCCTTGCCGAAGTGGAGGACGAATGGGATCCCTTCGAAGAGGACTGATCATTGCCGCCCTTGCCATCCCGACACCCGTTTGGGCCGAGGTCTGCGACAAGGAACGCCCCGATTGGAACGGCACGCCCGTCACCGCATGGGGCGAATTTCTCTATCTGCTGACAACACCCCTGACCATGCTGCTGCTCTGCGCCACGGCGCTTGCGTTTCGGCTGGCACGCAAATGGCTGACCGTCGCTGTTGCGGTGGGGTGGACTGCCTACACCTGCCTTCTGGCCTTCAACGTGCCGACCGATGCAACCAGCATCAGTGCCGCCGCCCTACGCGAAGGCTGCGTCGGATCGCCCGCCCTCTTCATTGCCTTCGCTTGTGCCCTTACATTGGCACTGGTGTTTTATGTTTCACGCGGTGCAGATGCGCCGCCCCAACCCCCAAAGGAATAATTCATGCTCAAAGGTCTCGGTGGACTTGGCGATATGGCCAAGATGATGAAAAGCGCTCAGGAAATGCAGGCAAAGGTCACACAACTGCAAGAAGACCTCGCCGCCATGACGGTCACAGGCGAAAGCGGTGCAGGGCTGGTTAAAGCAACCGCCACCGCCAAAGGCGAACTCACAGCGCTCGACATCGACCCAAGCATCTTCAACGGCGATGACAAAGAAGTGGTCGAAGACCTGATCCTTGCTGCCATCAAAGACGCCCAGATCAAAGCATCCGAAAAATCCCAAAGCGAGATGCAAAAGCTGACCGAAGGCATGGGGCTTCCAGCAGATATGAAGCTCCCGTTTTAAGGGAGCTTCATGTCTGACGGTGGGACAGAATGGGTTTTGGAACAAAACCCGTGGAGTCCCACACCCCCGAAAACCTAGGCGCTGCAACACCATGGCCAACCAACAATCCGACCTCGAAACGCTGATCGACATGATGGCCAAGCTGCCAGGGCTTGGGCCACGGTCCGCGCGGCGTGCTGTGCTGCATATGATCAAGAAAAAGTCGCTGCTGCTGATGCCCCTTGCAGATGCCCTACAGCAAGTGGCCGCGACGGCCCGCGAGTGTCTGAACTGCGGCAACATCGGCACCACCGACGTCTGCGCCATCTGCGAAAGCGAAAAACGGCGCAACGGTCAGATTTGCGTGGTTGAGGACGTGGCCGATCTGTGGGCGATGGAACGCGCTCGCGTGTTCAAAGGGCGCTACCATGTGCTTGGCGGCACGCTATCGGCCCTTGATGCCATCGGCCCCGATGAATTGCGCATCCCCAAGCTGATCCAACGTATCGCATCCGAAGACGTCACCGAGGTGATCCTCGCCCTAGGTGCGACCATCGACGGGCAAACCACGGCGCATTACATCGCCGATCAGCTGCCCCAGATCACCGTCACATCCCTTGCCCAAGGGGTGCCCATCGGCGGAGAGCTGGACTATCTCGACGACGGCACAATCACCGCCGCCCTGAACGCGCGCAAGTCGTTCTGAACGCAAAGAAAAACCCCCGAAAACTGTCGGCGAGAGGGCATAAAAAGACACACTAAGGTGCAGCCTTACGCGCCACCTGCCATGTATTGCATCAGCATAGTGTAAGATGCATGGTGGTCTTGTATTTTTGGCATTAGAAAACTTGAATTATGAATATCGCAGTTTGGGAAGCAGACAAGACGAATTTGATGCGGGATATGTCCCAGTCAATGCAAGGCATGGTCGACCACGGACTAATGGAAACTCCGCTTTATCAAGCGATGGATGGCCACAGGCGCGCTATCAGCGCTGCCGATGCTGGAGAGCCTGTTGAAGCGCTCAGATCCGGCGCCGAAAGCTACATGCAGCAGGCAGACGAAGCCGTCTATCAAAGCCAACGACAACAAAGCATGGTCGACCCAGAAAACGGCTCCGCGCTCATCGAATGTAACCCAGGTGGACCATGTTGCATCAACACAGTAACTTTGGGGTGCTCTCATGGAACGGGCCGCCTGACCCTGCCCGTGGAAGGCGAACAGGAAGCGAAGCTAACGCTTATCTGTGATAAATCTTCCAGTCCTATGGATACGCTCACTGTCGATACCACACGGATCACGCCGCCCTGCCCTTGTGGTATGCCCAGCCAACGCCCGGACATCCTACTTAAGCGTCAAGGACGCAGCCAGACCTTCAGCTCGGACGCCTTTAGCCACGACATCACTTACGAAAGTCGCGGCGGCACCGACGGCAGTGACCTTCTGAAATTCGCGCGCGCCACAAAAATGGCGCTCTACTCAAACCTAGATGATGTTGGACAATCCCACCGCCTAGAATACCGCAACTGCGTGTTTACGACCATGTTCGATGCAGAAATCATCGCTTTTCCCAAACTGTCCTGGGAAGCCAAGAATTTTGGGTATCGTTTCAGCGGCAAACTGGGCGCGAACGGATTTCGCGCCAAATATCTGTTTGGTGGAACACTCGAAGGCAAATATGGAAGCTCCGCTTTTGAGATCAAAGGTGGCGTTGATGCAGCCCCGTCCAAAGAGGATCTTGAGAGCAGCGGTCAGGACGACTCAGCAGGTGAAGCGGAGGAATCCAGCGGAGGCTTTGTCGAGGCGATCAAAAATCTTGTGGTCCGCACAAAAGCCAATGACGGACCTCCAAGCGCCAATCAGACAAGCATCGAAATCAGCCACGCTGTCGACTTGGCAAACAGCAAATTTGAACTGAAAGAACACCCTACTGATCCTGCAAAGGTCGGTGTCGAAGCATCTGTGGAAATGGCGTTCGACCCGCTTTTTGGCGTCGAAATAACCATTGATCTTTTGGAGTTGATCATTCGCATGGCGCCAGCCGGGCTAAGCACGGCAGCCCTCGAACTACGCGATCGTCTCGCAAAAGGGTTTGGATCTTCTACATCTCAGGCCGCAGGGAATGTTTCAATCGGCCTGAACCTCGTTGGAAAGGCAGAAATTGGCGGTGGCGTGACACTGACACGCGCTGTCGCAGCTACAGAATGGCAGGGAACGGGCGAAGCTGTAGGCAGCGTTGGCCTATCCATTGAAGGCGCGATCCAGGGTGAATTGCGCTATTATTTTGTCACAGGATCGATGTCCGCTTCGGGAACTGGCAGCACATCTATCGATGCGTCTATCAAAACCCTTTCAGGTGGCGAAGAAAAGCTCCACACAAAGGTGGAGTGGAAGGGCATTAGGTTTACTTACCGCGTGCAAGGGACGCTGGAAATCGGTGATCATGTGGACATGTCTGGAGGTTCGGGCTCAAATGAACCAGTATTACTCGTTGGTGGATCTATCCTATATGAAAAACGTTCTTAGTCGCTTCATTCTACTCCTTTCATTCATCACTATTTTCGCGGGAGGTGCCGCCATGGCCGAGAACGCAAATGTTGCTCAGACACAATTCCAAATCGAACTCCAACTGCAAAACACGACAATAGATGTCGAGGTGAATGGTAAATCCATTTTCGGGGTGAACAATCCGATCGTTAATATAGGTGGCGCTGCATTCCCTTTGCCCATCAACCCGCACATACATAACGGTGAAAACACGGTCACCATCACCTACAGTCCCAGTGAGGGCGCAGGAGAAGACTCCTCTTCCTTCCGTGCGCGCTTTGAGCACGTGGAAAAGAACACATTTCCGCCGCTGTTCGCAGACCGCCTGACGGCCGCAGACATCTCGGTGCCTGGCCCCGCGGAATTGCCATTTTCGTATGCACCCGGCGACATGGCTTTCCTGACAGGCAGCACCGCCCCCGAATTTACCGACGGGCAAATAACCTTTACGCTTACAGCACGGTCAGACCGCCCTGATGCGCTCTGGTTCAATGGTCAGACACTTCAACCCGACTCAGAGACAGCGTCTGCCGTTTTGACCCAATTTCAAAACGCTTATGGCGCTATTGAACGCGGCCGCGAGGCCGTTCTGGACACACTCGGGCCGCATCTGGCCTACCAAGGTGGCTCAATCGGGCTCACCGCAGAGCAAGTGGCCGATACACATTTTGCAATCTACATTGACGCCGCACGAGGGTTTGTGCGTCAGCCTTTTGACCCAAGCCAGTCCGAACTGGTTATCACGGGCAACGGTCGTCTCGCCACATTACACCCGTCGCCCATCACCTTCATCAATGATGACACCCAACAGATGGCCACCGTACGCTTGTTCTACTGGAAAGACGAAAACGGCGCCTGGCAGGTGATGCACTAAAAAGGCCCCCGCAAAGCAATCGCAGCAGGGGCCATCCGATCATAAGACAACCAAGTTATTTGTCGTCATCATCCTCGTCACTGCTGTCAGGCAGATTAAAGAACGTATCCGCATCTGGCACAGGCTCTTCTTTCTCAGGCTCGGGCGCATCGCCAAGGGTGAACTGCTCAAGCCCCGCAATCGCAGCAGGGATCTTGGGCTCTTCCCCACCAAGGCTCTGCTCGGTGCTCACCAGTTTGCGGCGCTCATCATCCGACATCACACTGCCGTCTTTGGCTTTCTTGGCGTTGGCCTTTTGCACGGCCGCATCCAGCTCGGACTGTTTGCACAGGCCCAAAGCCACAGGATCAATCGGCTGGATGTTGTTGATATTCCAATGCGTGCGCTCACGGATCGCCTGAATGGTCGGCTTGGTCGTGCCGATCAACTTGCCGATCTGCCCGTCTGACAACTCTGGGTGAAACTTCACCAACCAGTAGATCGACGCAGGACGGTCCTGACGCTTGGACAACGGCGTATAGCGCGGACCACGGCGTTTTTCCTCGCCCTGTGCCGCCTGATAGAACTTCAGCTTCAACACATGCGCGGGGTTCTTTTCAGCCGCATCAATTTCCTCTTGGGTCAGCTGGTTGTTGGCAACAGGATCAAACCCTTTGACACCCGTGGCCACATCACCATCCGCAATGCCCTGCACTTCCAATTCATGCAGCCCGCAGAAATCCGCGATTTGCTTGAACGTCATCGTCGTGTTGTCGCACAGCCAAACGGCGGTGGCTTTGGCCATAATCGGTTTACCGGACATCGCGTGCCTCCTTCATCAAAACATATCTCTCCCGCGACCTTAAAACGGTCAGCCCTTGATCGGACGGGTTCACATTGTCGGGGAACTTGGAAGCTATATAAGGAAGGTCATCAGAATTGGGAAGATCAAAAAATGCGCTGGCTTTTCGCCCTCATACTCTCTGCTCAAATGGCCCACGCCGATGGCGAACGCGCAGGCGCGTTTGACTACTATGTTCTGGCCCTGTCATGGTCACCCACATGGTGCGCTTTGGAAGGCGACGCGCGCAAATCCCCCCAATGCGACGATGATGCCGATTTCGGATGGGTGCTGCACGGTCTGTGGCCGCAATATTGGGAAGGCTGGCCCGCCTATTGCCGCACATCCCTGCGCCCCGCCACCCGCAGCCAGACGCGCGCGATGGCCGATATCATGGGCACCTCTGGCAGCGCATGGCACCAATGGAAAAAACATGGCACCTGCGCAGGTGTGCCCGCCGCCGACTACTTCGATCTGGCGCGCAATGCCTATGAAAGCATCACGCGCCCGCAAGTCTTTCGCAAACTGCCCCGCACGGTCGCGGTCCCCGCGCAGGTGATCGAGGAGGCGTTCCTCAAAGCCAACCCCACCCTGACCCGTGACCAGATCACCATCACCTGCAAACGCAACCGCATCCAGGAGGCCCGCATCTGCCTGAGCCGCGATGACCTGACCCCCGTCACATGCGGCCGCGATGTGATCCGCGATTGTAGCCTTGATGATGCGTTGATGGATCCGATCCGATAGCCCGCTTCCTGACAGCGCCACTGGCCCTCCAAATCATCCCGCTTCTGCTGCGCGGTCTTTAGGGTTTGGCTTTGTGATGTGATGCCGTAACCCGACAAAACGGGTGTGTCTGGACCAACGGAAATCCGCTCTGCGGCCATTCACAGTGGCTTGCATTTTCACTTTACTTGTGTGGCAAGCCTATCTCGACCAGTCGTCTAAATTTCTGCTCGGCCACCCTCATACTAGGTTCCAAAATTAAGGTCAGAGCCACCCACCGATCAGGCAGGCTCAGCTTTATGCTGCTCCCTGGATACTCACTATCGTAAATCAACTTGATGCACAGCTCGTCAAAATCATAGGATCTGCGGTAAGGTTTCCCCCATGGCAGATCAAAGTCACAGGTGACCATTCTGCGATCGGCATCGATTTTGGTAACATGGTTTGGGGATAGCAGCGCAGTATATAAGCTGGCAATCGCCACAATAATCGGAAGGACAACAACGCAAAAGAAGAACACGAGATAAACTGCGAAATCGACAAAGCGTGTCAAATCTCCTGCGAATATGGACGAGACAAGTTCGCGGGCTTCATGGCCAAACACACCCGCAACGTGCGTTAAGACAATCCCGACAAATGCAAAGAACGCGGCCCCCGCTATTTTTATCATTCTATGTGAAAGTTTTAATTCATCGCTGTATTCAATCGACATGGCGCACCAAGGACATTCATTTTTTCACATATACACATGTTTTTGGGGCGATTTTTGGGCGCATTCTCGGTTTAGGTGATCAGCTGTGTTGCGCTGCAACATCCGCCACTTTGCGCCTCGCCCCCATTCGCTGCGTCCCTTCCAAATCCCCCGCATCCCACCACCGTGCGGTGGTGTTGCGCGGGTGGTGATGTTTCGCTTTGCCCAAAGGTTTGCCAGGGGTGTTGCGTAAATCGCAAATGGCCGAACGTCTGACGCATTGCCATACCCCCAGCAGACGCTAGGCCATACATGCGGTTTTAGCCGATTCGCAGGACGATTTTGCCGATATGCGCACTGCTCTCCATCCGCGCATGGGCCTTGGCTGCATCAGCCAGATCAAAGGTGCTGTCCATCACAACCCGCATCCGCCCTGCGTCCAGTAAGGGCCAGATTTCATTACGTAATTTCTGTGCGATCTGCGCCTTGGCCTCGTCACTTTGGGGCCGCAACGTGCTGCCTGTAATGGTCAATCGGCGCATCATGACATGGGCAAAGTTGATCTCTTGGATCGGGCCTTGCAGAAAAGCGATCTGCACCAACCGCCCGTCATCGGCTAACGCTTTGATATTACGGGAAATATAATCTCCGCCGACCATATCAAGGATCAGGTTCGCGCGGCCCACGTCCTTCATCACGCTGACAAAATCTTCACTGCGGTAATTGATGGCCCGCTCCGCCCCAAGCCCTTGGCAAACCTCACATTTTTCGTCCGTGCCAGCCGTCGTGAACACCCGCGCGCCCAACACATTGGCCATCTGAATAGCTGTTGTGCCAATCCCGCTTGATCCGCCATGCACCAAGAACCGCTCCCCCGCCGTCAGCCCCCCCCGCGTCACGATATTTGAATAGACGGTGAAATAGTTTTCAGGCAAGCAAGCCGCCTGATCCAGCGGCATATCTTGAGGGATCGGAAGGCAATGCACCGCAGGGGTCGCTACATATTGTGCATAGCCGCCGCCGGGCAATAGGGCGCAGACCTGATCACCCACACGCGGCCATGTCACCCCTTCGCCCACCTGCACCACCTCGCCCGCACCTTCCAGGCCAGGCAAATCACTGGCAAATTTCGGCGGATGATAAAGCCCCGCGCGCTGCAAAGCATCGGGCCTGTTGACCCCCGCAAAAGCCAGTTTGATCACCACTTCACCGTGCGCCGCCTCGGGCTTTGGCCGTTCACATAGTTTTAAGACCTCTGGTGTACCATGTTCGGTGATTTCTACGGCTTTCATTGCTCGGGTCCTTCTCGGCGCTAGGTCTTTCGCCAACAGACTAAATGCCCAGCCTCCAAAAGGACAGATGATGATCGCAGCTGCTTTGATACTGAACTTGGTGATTTTGCTTCCTGTCATCACCTCGTTCTTCACGGGCAACGCCGACGCAGCGTTTGGCCCCGACACGGATGCACGCCGCATTTTGGTCAGTATCTACATCGCTATTGCAGCATGCAGCGCAGGGTTGCTTGTTGCGCTGTTTCAGGGCGCCAGTTGGATCATACCTGCCGCGCTCAGCCTCTTTGCGGTGCAAATCACCTACAAGGTTTTGACCATAGGTTTGGTCGGGTTGGCCAGCCCGGTTGTTATGACAAACCTGATTGTCGTGGTTGTGCAGCTGGCGGTTATTTTCACCGTAATCGCAAGGGCTTAGCCGCGCGTCCAGCGACCCGGCAAATCATCAGGGGCGCGCATCGCACTTGGAGCTTTGATCTTGCTCAGGATCATGTTTGGCCCTGCCATCAATTTGGACAGCACGGGGTTACCGTTGACCTTGGCTTTGACCTTTTCGATCTGCATCACGTTCTCGATGCGGCGATCGATGAACTCCCATGTGGCTTGGTTATCCAAGCTATCATCGCCCAGCCAATACAGAACCGTGCTGGAATAAACGCCCGACAGGGTGGCGCGTTTCGTGTACCAATTCACATCCTCGGATGTGTCGCCCAGCGTGGTCCAAATAGCATCACATGTGCCCCAAATCAGCTTGGCCCCATCGGCGGCCAAATGGGGCAATGCAAAGAGCGTAGTGCCACGGCGCACGGCCTCTTTATCAGCAATCGCTTCAATCCGCGCGCGCACCGCAAAAGCCACTTTGTCGCGGAATTTCATGTCGCTTAAATCAGCCGCCTTGATTGCCTCAACCATCGCAGCATCGCCTGCTTTGTGAAACGCGATGGCCAGATCAACCGCCCCACGCGGACAGGCCGTGCGTGCCACATGCGGCTCAACCCCAGAATCAGCAATCGCCGCTTTGAACGTTTCTTCCGACCAGCCATCAAAGGCCACATGCATCAAAGCAGCGTCCAAAAGCTGTGTTTTTACGGGGTCTTGCGCAGGCGTGGTCATCGTGGCTCTCCTATATGGGCGAATACTAGACATGTAGCGCGATGATTGCTATACGGCCACTTCCTGCAAATCCTTGCAACTTCAAACTAGAAAGGTGGTGAAAACCACATGCAGGTTAGTGTTCGCGACAACAACGTCGATCAGGCGCTTCGTGCCCTGAAGAAAAAGCTACAGCGTGAAGGTGTCTTCCGTGAAATGAAGCTAAAGCAGCATTTCGAGAAGCCGTCCGAGAAAAAAGCACGCGAGAAAGCTGAAGCGATCCGCCGTGCCCGTAAACTGGCGCGCAAAAAAGCACAGCGCGAAGGTATGATGTAAATCATTCCGACGACTGTCAGAAATTAGGCCCCCGTTTGATCCGTCAGGCGGGGGTTTTCTTTTGGGTCAGACGGGCAAAGCCGTTGTCTTGAAAACAGTGCGCAATGCGAAACTGGACTGCATCGTCTGCACCCCGGGCAAGCGCGCCAGATACCTTCGGTGGATGGCCGCAAAGTCATCTGTATCGCTGGCGACAACCTTCAAAAGGTAATCCGCCGTGCCCGCCATCAGATGGCATTCCAAAACATTCGGGATACGGCGCACAGCTTTTTCAAAGTTTTCCAACACATCATCAGCTTGGCCCGACAGCGTGATCTCGACAAACACGGTCGTCGGCAAATCAATCTTGCGTGGATCAACCATGGCGACGTAATTGCTGATAAAGCCATCCTCTTCCAACCGCTGCACCCGGCGGTGACACGATGATGGCGAAAGATGCACCGCATCAGACAGCTCGGCGTTCGACATCCGCCCTTTGGACTGTAACGCCTTAAGAATACGCCTATCGATATCGTCTAGGTCCATGTCTGTCATTGCCTTCTTGCACCAGAACTCAGGCCCGAACAGTCGCGCATTTTCGACAAGGCGGCCAGCAAAAAGGCCCACCAAACTGGCGGGCCTTTTCTTTGGATGATTTGGATAGGCTTACTTTTTCAATGCAGCCAGAATGTCAGCCAACAGCTCTTCCTGAGTTGGACCAGCTGGCTCTTCCGGAGCGGCCTCTTCTTCCTCTTTTTCACCGGCCTCTTTGGCGCGGTTCACCGCTTTGACCAGCAAGAACACCACAAAGGCAATAATCAGGAAGTTGATGATCGCCATGATGAAACGACCGTAAGCAAAGACCGCGGCCCCTGCTTCTTCTGCAGCTGCCATGGAGGCAAACTCGCCTTCGCCAAGCAGCACATAGAGGCTACTAAAATCGATACCGCCCATGAACAGGCTGATAATCGGATTGATCAGATCGGCCACAAGGCTACCCACAATCGCCGTGAATGCGGCACCAATGATGATACCCACGGCCATGTCCATAACATTGCCCTTGGCAATGAAGTCTTTGAATTCTTGAATCATTTCGCGTTCCCTCTTTAAACCTAAGCGCTCTTTGGCGCGTATGCGCACACTGTTAACGCTGATAAAGAACAAATCTATAGCTATTTTTACAAAGCAACGCCCCATATGTGTTGAGCAGACACATTCAGAGGACATTTCATGACACAGCACCCCATTTCGCAAAAGTGGCCGTCGAAAGACCCAAGCGTTTTGCAGCTTTATTCGTTCCCCACACCAAACGGTGTGAAGGTCTCCATCGCCCTCGAAGAAATGGGGATCCCATACGAGGCACACACAGTCACCCTGTCAGACGCAGACGTCAAAAGCCCCGAATTTCTGGCGTTGAACCCCAACAACAAGATCCCCGCGATCATTGATCCCAATGGACCCGATGGCGAAGTAAGCCTGTTTGAAAGCGGTGCAATCCTGATTTATCTGGCCGAGAAGTCAGGCAAATTCATCGGTAAGACCGCGGCCGAGAAAGCCACGGTTATCCAGTGGCTGATGTTCCAGATGGGTGGCCTTGGTCCGATGTTTGGCCAGATGGGGTTCTTCATCAAATTTGCGGGCTCGGAATGGGAAGACAAGCGCCCGCAGCAAAGATACGTGGACGAAGCCAAGCGCCTTTTGAACGTGCTGAACGGTGAACTGAGCGAGCGCGACTGGATCGCCGGTGACTATTCGATCGCGGATATGGCAATCGGTCCGTGGCTTAACGCCCTGAACTTCTATGGTGCCAAGGACGCGGTCGATTGGGACAGCTACCCCAATGTCGCCGCTTATCTTGATCGGTTCATGGCACGGCCTGCCGTCAAGAAAGGGCTGACCGTCCCACCGCGCACGCCTGTCTAGGGCTTAGGAGGGCAAGACACCGTCTTGCACATAGCGCAGAATTTCAGCGACCTGCTGCGGCGTCTGCACCACTGCAAGCGCCGCGGCATCCACCTCTTTCAAGGCGTGCTGATGTTCGTCTTGGTGCATCACAATAAGCGATTTACCCAACGCTGCAGCCATGCCCGCATCAAAGGCCGCGTTCCACTGTTTGTATTTTTCACCAAAGCGAACCACCACAATATCTGCGTTCTCAATACCGTGACGCGTACGGATCGCGTTTAACTTGGCACCTTTGTTATCGTGCCAGAACTTTTGATCCTCGGGTCCCATGATCGCCACACCGCAATCATCGCTTGCCGCGTGATCCGTAACAGGTGCGCTGAACGAAACATTTAGGTCTTTACAGGCTTCAAGTATTTGATCACGCCAATCGGTGTGAATTTCGCCTGAAAGATAGATGTTGAGTGTCATGTTGGTCTCCTCGTCCCGGGCCAATAGAGGTAGCGCGGGTCACTGCACAAAAAAGGGCCGCTCGTCATGCGAACGGCCCCTGAAAACAAAAGTGGCTTTAAACTGCTTCGAAGACTGGTCCACCTTCAAAGAAGAAATCCAACAGTTCACCAAAGCCAACGTTTGCAAGCGTGATGGTGTCACCTGTTGCCAGCTCCAGTGTCGTGAATCCGTCGTTTTCAAAGATGTTCTCGATCAGGCCTGATGGGCCTTCAAAATCTGGCGGGAATGGACCGTCAAAGCCTGGAGGGAACGGGAAGTCATCACCGGGGAACACAGGGATCGGGATCAAGCCGCCATTGAAATAGTCAAACAAGGCCTGCATGCCGTCTTCGCCATCCAGCGTGAATGTATCCTCACCCAGATTGAAGTCTTGAATCAGAACGTCGGACTGTTTCGCTTTATCCAGCTGAACAAACTCGAATGTATCGGCGCCCAAGCCACCGCGCACTTCATGGTCAGCGCCTTTTTTGGTGCGGATAACGATTGTATCGTCGCCGACACCGCCGTCGACAAAGCTGGCCTGATCACCTGTGCTGATCCAGTCGTTGCCAGCACCACCGTCGATGGTGTTGTTGCCTTTGACGCCAAAAATAATGTCATCGCCCGTGCCACCAAAGATCAGATCATCGCCTTTGCCGCCGTTGATGCGGTCATTGCCTTGGCCACCTGACAGCGTGTCATCACCGTTGCCGCCACGCAAGAAATCATCGCCATTCTGACCGTTCAGATTGTCGTCGCCGCCCTGACCAACAAGGATATCATCGTCATCCCCGCCAAGCATGAGATCGTCAGAATTGCTCCCCAAAAGGATGTCATCGCCGTCCAGACCATTCAGCGTGTAACCGCCCGCAATGTTCAGATCGCCGCCAAGAATGTCGTCTCCAAGAGATCCTGTTTCAATATTTGGCATCTTCGCCTCCTCAAAAAATACCCGAAAATCGGGCTTTCAAAATTAACCAAGAATCTCAGGAATGAAAGGCGGTTCTTCACCGTCAAACGCATAGTCACGCAACTCGGCCTCGGACACGCCAAGCAGTGTAACGCTATCGCCTGTGGTCAGCTCGATTGTTACGCTACCATCAATCTCGATGACCTCTTCGACAATGGTTTCTTCGCCAACGAACAGGCCATCGTCCAAGAAATAGGTGGCCAATTCAAACTTACCCGCAAGATCATCGAACCACATGGCATCTTCGGACGTGTCAAAATCGGTGATCGTCACGTCGGATTGCTTGGATTTTGCAAGCTGGATGAACTCGAAGTCATCTGCTCCTGCGCCGCCCGTAATAATGTGGTCTGCGCCTTTTTTGGTTCGGATCACAATGGTGTCGTCGCCGCTTCCGCCATCAACGGTGCTGGTCTGGTCGCCTGTGCTGATCCAGTCGTTCCCGCCGCCCGCGTTAATCGTGTTGTTGCCTTTTTGGCCAAAGATGATGTCATCACCGCCGGCCGCGAAAACCACATCATTGCCCTTACCCAGAAGGATCGTGTCGTTGCCCTGATTGCCGCGCAGCACATCATTGCCGTCTTCACCGCGCAACGTATCATCGCCGGTACCACCTTTCAGCACATCACGGTCACTGCTTCCGATCAGAAGGTCATCGCCATCAAGGCCTTCCAGAACTACTGTTTGTGTCGTCTCCGCGAAATCCGCGTCCAACAGATCGTCACCGATCGTTCCAGTCAATGTAACAGGCATCACTTGTCCCCTTTAATGTCCCATGCAGCTTGGCAGCGCTGCTCACATTTAAGGTTAACAAAGTGCTGTCACAGTGTCGCCTGATTCCTGCCACATTTCGAAAACCGGGGGCGATTGCTTTGCATGTGGAAACAAAAGGCCCCACCCCTCGCAAAAGGGGCGGGGCTGAAAACAATTACTCAGGTTTAGCCGCGTAGTGTGCCACCTGTCGCTTTGCTCACTTTCTCAACCACTTTGGCCGCAACGGCTTCGATATCCTTTTCGGTCAATGTCGCATCGACGGGTTGCAGACGGACTGCGATGGCAAGGCTCTTCTTACCCTCGCCAAGGCTGCCGCCAATGAATTCGTCGAAAACGCGCACGTCCGAGATCAGCGCTTTGTCTGCGCCTGCCGCCGCGTTCACCAACGTCAGTGCCTCGACCTCGGCATCCACGACAAAGGCAAAGTCGCGTTCGACCGCTTGCAAATCAGTGGCTTTCAAAGCAGCGCGCGTTGCGGACGATTTGCGCGGCATCGGGATCTCTTGCGGGAAAAGCGTAAAGGCCATCGCAGGCCCTTTGATATCCATGGCGGTCAGAACCTTGGGGTGCAGCTCACCAAAGACGCCCAGAACTTTCTTGGGGCCAAGACAAATCATGCCGTGACGCCCCGGGTGCCACCATTCAGACGCCCCACGCAGGATTTGCACCTTTGCAGGTGCGCCCATCGCGGCCAGCACAGCCTCAGCATCGGCTTTCACGTCATATACATCGACGGGACGCATCTCGCCGTGCACATCCTTGGGCCCTGTACGACCGACCAACAAACCACAAATCTGATCGTGCTGTTCGCCTGGTTCGCCGCCGTGCCACGCAGGGCCAGCCTCGAAGAGACGTACATCCGCAAATCCGCGCGCTTGGTTGCGTGCAGCGGCCTGCAAAAGTCCGGGCAGCAAAGCAGGGCGCATATGGCTCATGTCGCTGCTGATCGGGTTGGCCAGCATCGTCGCATTGGTGCCGCCACCGAACATCGCAGCCGATTTCTGATCAATAAAGCTGTAGGTCACCGCCTCGTTATACCCAAGGGCCGCGGTGGTGCGACGCGCGGCGGACATACGCTTTTGCATCGGGGTCAGCACGGGCTTGGGCACACCAGCGACCCGTGGCAGCGGTTTACCTTGTAGCTTGGTCAGCGATGCGATCCGTGCGACCTCTTCGACCAGATCAGCCTCGCCCATGACATCGGGGCGCCATGACGGCACATGCGCCATATCGCCTTTTAGCGTGAAGCCCAAATCGGTCAGCGTCTTACGTTGCACATCAGCGGGGATTTCCATCCCAACAAGCGAGACAACGCGGTCCGTATCCAGTTTATAGGCGCGGGACGTATCAGGCACTTCGCCCGCTTGGATGACCTGTGACGCCTCACCACCTGCATGATCGACGATCATGCGCACGGCATGTTCCAACCCTTTAGGCGTAAACGCAGGATCAACGCCGCGCTCGAACCGGTAGCGCGCATCGGAATTGATCTTGAGCGCACGACCCGCATAAGCGATCTGCACAGGGTTCCAATAGGCGCTTTCGACAAAGACGTTCACGGTCTCTTCGGTGCAGCCTGTGTCCAAGCCACCCATAATGCCGGCGATGCTTTCTGGGCCTTTGTCATCGGAAATAACCATCTGGCCCGTCTGAAGCGTGTAGGTTTTGTCGTCCAGCGCAAGGATTTCTTCGCCACCTTTTGCGCGATGCACACGTAGGTTACCCTGCACTTTATCCGCATCAAAAACGTGCAAGGGGCGGTTCAGGTCATAGGTAAACCAGTTGGTTACATCGACGAGGAAACTGATGGGGCGCAGGCCAATCGCCTTAAGCTGATCTTGGAGCCACTGCGGCGACGGACCGTTCTTCACGCCTTTAATCAGGCGGCCACAAAATACAGGGCAGCCATCACGCGTATCCGCGTCAATGCTCACCGTCAGATCAGACGTAAAGCTGGCAGGCACCGCATCCATATCACGGGCCTTCAACGTGCCAAGACCACGTGCCGCCAGATCCCGCGCCACACCGCGCACGCCAAGCGCATCGGGGCGGTTCGGCGTAATTGCGATTTCAATGACGGGGTCTACTTTGGCTGGATCATGTTCGGCCAGATAATCGGCAAAGCTCTGACCCACTTCGCCGCTTGGCAACTCGATGATGCCATCATGTTCGTCCGACAGTTCCATCTCGCGCTCGGACGCCATCATACCGAAGGACTCAATCCCGCGGATTTTGCCAACGCCAATCGTTGTGTCGATTCCTGGCACATAAACACCCGGCTTGGCGACCACGACGGTGATCCCTTCGCGTGCGTTGGGCGCGCCGCAAATGATCTGCACTTCGCCCTCATCGGTTTGCACCTGACAGACCCGCAGTTTGTCCGCATCGGGATGTTTTTCAGCCGAGTTCACATAGCCGATGGTGAACGGGCGCAGCTTTTCGATAGGGTTTTCGATCCCTTCGACCTCAAGCCCAAGATCCGTCAGCGCATCCGCGATTTCATCAACAGAGGCGTCGGTTTCGAGGTGTGATTTGAGCCAGGATAGTGTGAATTTCATTGGTCAGTTTCCTGATTTTTCGCGGTGATGGTGTCGAGCCACTTGTCCACGAGAAAGATGGGCGCAAGGATGATGGTCCATCCCGTTGCGTTAATGATGGTGAAGGCCAGCTTGGCATTAAACGCGATGTCCGAGCGCCACAAAAACACGTGGGCAATCACGATAAGCGTGACGAGCACGCCGACTATGAGGGTCCGCCCGCGCATCAGCGCGACAGCCCCCCCGCCAAGTTCGGTTGTTCCAGCGATGCAAACCCGTAGTGGCGCAACCAGCGCAGGTCTGAATCGAAGAACGCGCGCAGATCGGGGATGCCGTATTTCAGCATGGCGATCCGGTCGATACCGACGCCGAATGCGAAGCCTTGGTAGACGTCAGGGTCGATGCCGCCCGCCGCGATGACCTTGGGGTGGACCATGCCGCTGCCCAGAATTTCCAGCCAGTCGTCGCCCTCGCCCACTTTGAGCGTGCCGCCTTCCCATGAACAGCGGATGTCGACTTCTGCCGATGGTTCGGTGAACGGGAAGTGCGAGGCGCGGAAACGCAGTTCAACATCATCGACTTCAAAGAACGCTTTGACGAATTCTTCGAGAACCCATTTCAGATTGGCCATCGAGATGTCTTTGTCCAGCGCCAGCCCTTCGACTTGGTGGAACATCGGGGTGTGGGTCTGGTCATAGTCCGCGCGGTACACACGACCGGGACAGATCACGCGGATGGGCGCGCCATTGGCTTCCATCGAACGGATTTGCACAGGGCTGGTGTGCGTGCGCAGAACATGCGGCGGGCGGTCGTCGCCTTTCGCGCGGTGTGTGTAAAACGTGTCCATTTCAGCGCGTGCAGGGTGGTGGCCAGGAATGTTCAACGCGTCGAAATTATACCAGTCACTTTCGATCTGCGGGCCTTCGGCTACTGAAAACCCCATGTCCGCAAAAATCGCTGTCACCTCATCGGTAACCTGACTGATCGGGTGGATGGTGCCCGCGGGGCGCTGGCGCGACGGCAGTGTAACGTCCAGCCATTCGGTACGCAGGCGTTCATCCAACGCAGCATCTGCCAGCGCCTCTTTCTTGGCGGCCAAGGCGCTGTTGATCTCGTTTTTCAGGGCATTCAGCTTGGGGCCAGCCGCTTGGCGTTCCTCGGGGGTCATCTTACCCAATTCACGCATTTGCAAACTGATCTCGCCCTTCTTGCCCACGGCTTGAACCCGTAAATCCTCAAGAGCCGCCTCATCACCCGCATTGGCAATAAGACCCAGATATTTTTCACGTAGATCGGTCATAAAAGCACCCAAAGTTTTGCCCAGTCGGACTACCACAGGGGTCGTTGAGTGCAAGGCTTCCGCAAAACAGGATTATGTTGCGGCTACGGTTGACCCGACGACAATATATGGCATGCTTGTCCACATATGGTAGGTTTGCCAGAGATCCAGTTGGGGGAATTAGGTTGAAGATATTGTATTCACATCGTTTGAAATCAGTCCTCACGCACACGGTTAAAGAACTGGGTTTGCAACTCACAATCGATGACTCCAATACCGATTTTTCGATCATTGAAAATCAAGCCATGTTGCTGGAAACAGCCACGCTCATGCGCATTCAGGTGAAGATCGTTGAACAAGGTCGCAATGCGACAGCGACATTTTTTCAATAGGACTTTTAGCTATGAAGTTTTCTAAAAAGCAACAAAAGCAAATAGTTAGAATGCGGCGGAGTGGGATTGATTTCGCCAGCGCGTCCAACCACACCGCTACGCTGCGCCCCAAAGGCAGGGCCAAAACCGCTGGTTTGATAGGCCTGACAGTTTGCCTTCTGGGGGGCGTTGCGCTTGGCGGCGCGCTGTACATGCAGCCGCGGGCTGTGGTCGAAGCGCAAGGCCTGGATCGTGCGACATTTGAGGCAAGCGTGGCAACAGTTGCGCAGCTTCAATCGATCCAGCAGCCGACTGCGGAAAACAGAATCGCAACGGATGTTACCCGTGCCGCAGCGACCCCATTGGATTTGACAACGCAGGCACAAGGTGTCGCGCCTGAAAATACGTCCAATGACAAATGCGAAAGCGACCTGTTAAAGCAAGCAGCCGCAGCGACGGTTTTCTTTGATGTCGGTGTTGTTGGCATTCCAGAGCCCGAGAAACTGGAAAAAGGCCAAGCCCTGATTGAGCAAGCAAAGGACTGCCCGTTCACGCGCATAGAATTGCGCGGTCACTCTGATAGCACTGGTCCGCAAGACGTGAACGATCAACTTTCGTGGCAACGCGTCAACAGCGTTCGCAAAGGTCTGGAAGCATTGGGCGTCAATACGACGGACGTGGTTTTCACGGGCATGGGCGCGAAACTTGCCAAAACAAGCGCCACCACCACCAACATTGAAGAACACGCGCGAGACCGCCGAGTAGAATTTCTGATCGTACGGACGCTGGAAACACAATCCCCCACAGGAGAGCAGTAATGGGTGTCGTTGAAAACTACGGAGTTTTGATGCTGATTGTCTTTGGCGCCATTCTGGCAGCAACTATGGTCGGCTTTTTCCTGGGCCGGCAACACGCGACCCGAAATCATATAGATCAATCAAGTTTCTATGAGCGTGAATTTTCGCGTTTGCGTCGCCGTATGATGACAGCAAAAGACCGTGAAGCCAAATTGAAGACTGAAATTCAACGCACCCGCAGTCGGTATCGCCGGGCCAACGCAAAAGCTGGCCCGCGCGTTTCTGTTCAGCTCAATTCAGCCGCGAAATCCTGAAGAACGTCGAGCAAGCTATCGACGTTCACTGTTTCTGGGTTCACTTCATCCGTCGCAAAATAGCGCAGGAAAATCTCTCGCGATCGCCCTTCCAACCCTTCGTGTAGGCCCATCGACCACACAGGGAACATGCGCTCGCGAACATCCGTACATTCCATCAAGATAATATTGACGTGGCGGGTATCGCGCGCGATGCGGTGATAAATCGCGCTGACTTCCGCGCGACCACCTTCAAGAACTTGCAAGAAGTGGTCACCGTTGTAATGCAAAATACCTGTGAGGTTTTGGCGCGCATTATTGCGTTGGCATGTCTCGATAAGGTCTTGGACGTTCAATGTTTCAGATGGGTTTCGTTGGCTATAATAAACCAGTCGTGTGAGATTCATAACCCGAATCCTTTCTATTCATCTACATCTTGTATTAGATACTGCCACGACAGCTATATCAACCAGATGCTACGCCAAAGTCACGCCGTTCAGCCATGAAAAAAGCCGCGCTTCTTATTCAGAAGGCGGCCTTTCAATTCTTATCCGGGCATTTGACTTTTAAGCCAACGCCGCCTTCGCTTTTTCAACGATGGCTGTAAACGCGTCAGGCTCATTCACGGCAAGATCGGCCAGAACCTTACGGTCAACTTCAATGCCAGCCAGTGACAAGCCGTTGATGAACTTGCTGTATGTCAGCGCCTCATCGTTCATGCGCACGGCTGCGTTGATCCGCTGGATCCACAGTGCGCGGAACTGGCGCTTGCGGTTCTTACGGTCGCGTGTGGCGTATTGGTTTGCTTTGTCGACAGCTTGACGCGCTACCTTGAAGGTATTCTTGCGGCGGCCATAATAGCCTTTCGCTGCATCAGTGACTTTCTTGTGACGGGCGTGGGTAACGGTCCCACCTTTAACACGTGCCATTGGTCAGGACCTCCTTAGCGCGAATAGGGCATCATCGACTTGACGATTTTCTCGTCAGGTGCGGTGAGCGTTGTTGTGCCGCGTGCATTGCGGAGGAATTTGTTGGTGCGCTTGATCATGCCGTGGCGTTTGCCAGCTTGACCCGCTTTGACACGGCCCTTGGCCGTGACCTTGAACCGCTTTTTGCAGCTCGACTTGGTCTTCATCTTGGGCATTTCGGTCTCCTAGAAGTAGAGGTTCAGACGAATCTAGGCATGCCACTTGAGCCCAGTTCATCGGTTAGAGCGCGTCCTATAGGATGACCGCGCCATTGGTGCAAGAAGATTCTAGCGAATGATCTGCCCGACAACTGTGACAAACAACTCTGGAATTTCACCAAGCTCATATCCGCCGGGTTTGTTGGACGCCGCATAGGCCATAAGCCCCCCTGCGATAACCACCATAATCGCCGAAAACCGTGGTGTTCGGTTTTCGGAATAAGCCGAGATGATTGCGGGAACACACAAGATGGCCAAGACCAACCCAAAGATGAAATAATAATCCAGGCTCACCGCAATATCTCCAATCTAAATGAGATCATCATTCAGGATCGGTGCGAAAAATCAACCTTTCTTCACAGGGGGCAACCCGCAGGATGTTTGTTGTACCCGCTTGGTTAAACGGAACACCGGCTGTCACAACGATCTGATCGGTCTCGCTGGCAAAGCCCATCGTGCGCGCGGCACGCGCCGCTGCAACAACCGCCATTTTGAAGCGTTCGACATCGCCCGTCATGGTGCAATTGGTTCCCCACGACAGCGACAGACGCCGCGCTGTGCCGCGCTGAGAGGTCATCGCAATAATCGGGACGCGTGGACGCTCGCGGGCGGTCAATAGGGCCGTGGTGCCAGACTGCGTAAAGCAGCAGATCGCTTTGACATCTGTTGTTTCCGCGATTTCGCGCGCGGCTGCAACGATACCATCTGCCACTGTGGTGCGTTTGGCCGAGCGTGTATTTTCGATGATATCGGTATAGGTCGGATCGCTTTCCACTTCGACGGCCACGTTATTCATGGTGGTAACCGCTTCAATCGGATAACTGCCTGCCGCCGATTCAGCCGAAAGCATAATGGCGTCGGTGCCTTCATAAATCGCAGTCGCAACATCGCTGACTTCAGCGCGGGTCGGCATGGGCGAGTCGATCATTGATTCAAGCATTTGTGTCGCGACAATCACAGGTTTGGCCGCTGCACGGCATTTGCGCACCAATTGCTTTTGGATCGGCGGCACATTTTGGACAGGCAGCTCTACTCCCAAATCGCCACGCGCAACCATGATACCGTCGCTTACGGCCAGAATATCGTCAAAGGCTTTGACCGCGGCAGGCTTTTCGATCTTGGACAAAATTGCCGCACGCCCGTTGGCCAAAGCGCGCGCCTCGTAGACATCCTCGGGGCGTTGGACGAACGACAACGCCAGCCAGTCGACGCCCAACTGACATACGAATTCCAGATCCGCGCGGTCTTTTTCGGACAGCGCCTTAAGCGGCAGCACAACATCAGGAACATTGACGCCTTTGCGGTTAGAAATCGTGCCGCCAGCAACAACCACGCAATCTGCAAAGTCTTTGCCGCAGGCTTCAACACGCAAGCGGATTTTACCGTCGTTCACCAAAAGATGTGCACCAGCTTCGAGGGCTTCAAAAATTTCGGGATGTGGCAGGCGCACGCGGGTCACATCACCTTCGGCCTCGTCCAGATCCATGCGGAATTTTGCGCCCTCAAGAAGCTCTTCACCTTCGGGATTTGCAAATGTGCCAACGCGCAGTTTTGGACCCTGAAGGTCGGCCAGAATACCGATCGGGCTATCGAGATCCTTTTCAACCTGACGGATGATTTCGTGACGCACGCGGATTTCGTCGTGATCACCGTGGCTCATGTTCAAACGAAAGACATCTGCACCCGCTTCGTGCAACTTGCGGATCATCTCATAGTCGTTTGAGGCTGGCCCCAAAGTTGCAACAATTTTTACATTACGAAGGCGACGCATTTTTTTCCCTTTTCATCACGGATCAGACGGCAATGTTACCGCTATCATTTTGTCGGCGTTATGAACCAATTTCCATTTCTCTACAACTCCCCTAAGAGTAAATGAAAGAGGGTGCGCGCTTGATGACATATTCACCATACGAAATTCATGGGGAAAACCGGAAGGGCCAATGGCTGATCACCTGTGACCATGCCACCAACACCGTGCCCCCATTTGTCAACGGCGGCGATCTGGGTTTGCCCGCCGCAGATATGAACCGCCACATTGCATATGACGTTGGTGCTTTGGGTGTATGCCAAGTATTGGGCGACTTGTTGGGTTCACCTGTCATCGCCTCGAATTTCTCACGGCTTGTGATTGATCCAAACCGCGGCGAGGACGATCCAACCCTTTTGATGCGACTTTATGATGGCACTTTGATCCCCGCAAACCGCAGGGCAACCGCGGACGATCTGAACGAACGTCTCGAAAGATGCTACCGGCCCTATCACCGTGCCTACGCAGGGCTCGCCGCTCAGGAAAACGCCCGCGCCATTCTGGCCATTCACAGCTTTACACCGCAGCTTGCAGGGCGACCCAAACGCCCTTGGGAAATCGGCGTGCTGTATACCTCGCAAGACACACGCTTGGCGCACCCCCTTCTTGAGCGTCTTTCCAATGAAACGGATCTGACCATCGGTGACAACCAACCCTATTCGGGCCACCTGCCCGGTGATGCGATTGACACCCACGCGCTGAAACACGGCCGCGCCAACATCCTGATCGAAATCCGCAATGATCTGATCGAAACCCCCGACGATCAAAGCGCTTGGGCACATCGCCTTGCGCCGATCCTTGAAGAGGTTTTGACCGACACCACTTTATAATCAACGGATAGGAGACCCCCAATGGACGCCCAAACCAAAATAGAACTGGAAGCCGCAGCCTTTCGCCGCCTTCAAAAACACCTGATGGAAGAACGCACCGATGTGCAGAACATCGACATGATGAACCTTGCCGGGTTTTGCCGAAACTGCCTGAGTCGTTGGTATCAGGAAGCTGCAAATGAACGCGGGATCGAGATGTCCAAAGAAGAAGGCCGTGAAGCCTTCTACGGGATGAGCAGTGCCGAATGGAAAGCGAACTTCCAAACTGATGCGTCAGACGCGGCCAAAGACGCCTTCAAAAAAAGCCACGGGTAAGCATCGTCGGAAATCGGGAAGTGAGGCGGCGGTTAGACAGCCGCCTTAAGGCTCTCACTTAGATAAATCTCGCGCAGACGGCGCGCGACTTCGCCCACTTCGCCTGTGCCAACAGGTCCACCGTCGATTTCAACCACAGGCATGACAAACGTCGAAGCGCTGGTGATAAAGGCCTCATCTGCGTCTTGCGCCTCTGCCAAGGTGAAGGGGCGTTCCTCGACCTTGATCTGGGCTTCTTCCGCGAATTTCAGAACCGCTTTGCGGGTAATTCCGTGCAAAATCTCGTTGCCCAGGTGCCGCGTGATAAGCACGCCATCTTTGACGATATAGGCGTTGTTGCTGGTGCCTTCGGTGACAAAACCGTCTTCGACCATCCACGCATCATCTGCACCCGCAGCCTTGGCCATCATCTTGCCCATCGACGGGTAGAGAAGTTGGACCGTTTTGATATCACGGCGCCCCCATCTTTGATCTTCGATGCTGATGACTTTCATACCCGTTTGCGCCAAAGGGCTATCGGCCAGCCCCCGCTTGGCTTGGGTGAACAAAACAATCGTTGGCTCTGCATCTTTGGGGTAGGCAAAATCACGGTCTGCCGCACCACGTGTGATTTGAAGGTAAACCAGACCGTCGTCGATATCGTTACGTTCAACCAACTGACGGTGAATTTCCAAAAGCTCGTCTTTGCTGGTCGGATTCTTCATCTCCAACTCGTTCAGCGAGCGTTCGAGGCGCACAGCGTGGCCATCAAAGTCGATCAGCTTGCCACCCAGAACGGATGTGACCTCATAAACGCCATCGGCAAAAAGAAAGCCACGGTCAAAGACCGAGACGGTTGCTTCTTCTTCAGGCACATATGCCCCGTTAACGTAAACTGTGCGGCTCATCGTTGGTCTCCTATCCCCAGAGGGTCGCGCTCGGGGCATGAACGCCCTGCGCATCAAACAAAAGTGGGTCTTTACGGTCTTCGGCCAGAAGAAGCGGCCCGTCAAGATCAACCACCTCCGCGCCCTGTGCAATGATCGTCGCAGGGGCCATTGCAAGAGATGATCCAACCATGCAGCCAACCATCACCTGATAGCCTTCGGCACGGGCGGCATCACGCAATTCCAGCGCTTCGGTAAGGCCACCCGTTTTGTCCAGCTTGATATTAACCATATCATATTTGCCCTTTAGCGCAGGTAAGCTGCCCCGGTCATGGCAGCTTTCATCCGCACATACGGGCAAAGGGCGTTCTATTTCGGCCAACATATCATCGGCACCTGCAGGCAAGGGCTGCTCGACCATTTGAACGCCCAGACGGATCAAATGCGGCGCAAGTTCGGAATATACCTCTGCGGTCCAGCCTTCGTTCGCATCAATGATGATCGGCGTATCTGGCGCACCAGCGCGCACAGCCTCAAGGCGCGGCATATCATCCGCCGTGCCAAGTTTGATCTTAAGAAGCGGACGATGCGCATTTTGCGTCGCCTGTGCCTGCATGTTTTCAGGCGTATCCAACGATAACGTATAAGCGGTTGTCATGGGTGTCGGCTCTGTTTGCCCGATCAAATCCCAAACGCGGCAGCCTTCCTGCTTGGCTTCCAAGTCCCATAGCGCGCAGTCCACGGCATTACGGGCCGCACCTGGCGATAGCATCTGCTCCAGCATATCGCGTGTGATCGTATCGGGCAGCGCCGCGATTTCGTCAGCGACGCTTTCCAAGGTTTCGCCGTATCGGGCGTATGGCACACATTCGCCCCACCCCGTGACGCCACCGCGTTCAATCCGCACCGTCAAAACCTTAGCTTCGGTGCGCGACCCGCGACTGATGGTAAAGACCTGAGCCAGTTGGAATGTATCGGGCGTAACAGTGATCATAGCGTCTCCAGCGCATCCACAAGCTTACCTGCACCAAAGCGATAAGGATCGGTCGTTGGCAAGCCCATTTCGGCTTCAACCTTCTCCAGATAACTGCAGGCTTCGTCCTCGCCCATGTGCTGCGTATTCACCGATACACCTGCGACCTGACACGCAGGGTTTGCCACACGTGCCAGTGGCAACGCCGTGTCCCGAAGGACGCCAAGAGAGGGCAGATCATATTCAGGCAAGCCACGCATGTGCGTGCGGGTCGGCTCATGCGCAAGGATCAACGCATCAGGCTGACCACCATGAATAAGCGCCATCGTCACACCAGAGTAAGACACATGGAAAAGCGAGCCTTGCCCTTCGATATGGTCCCAATGATCATCGTCGTTATCAGGTGTAAGGTATTCGACCGCACCGGCCATGAAATCCGCAACCACGGCATCAAGGGGCACACCACCCCCGGTGATCAAGATCCCCGTTTGGCCGGTCGGGCGGAATGTCGATTTCATGCCGCGCTTCCGCATCTCCGCATCCATGCACAGACCAGTGTACATCTTGCCAACGGAACAATCGGTGCCAACGGCTAGCACACGTTTGCCACTTCGTTTCTTGCCGTTTGCAATCGGATAGGCCACCGATGGAATACGCACGTCAAACAGGGTGCGGCCACTCACGCGTGCGGCACTCATCAACTCGTTTTCATCTCGCAAAAGGTTATGCAGGCCCGAGGCGACATCATACCCCATCTGAAGCGCCTTCACGAGGATCTCTTTCCACGCGTCACTGATCACGCCACCACGGTTCGCGACACCGATAACAAGCGTCTTTGCCCCTGCGGCCAGCCCCTTTTCCAGCGTCATATCAGTCAGACCAACATCCGCACCGCATCCAGCCATGCGGTATTGTCCGACGCTGTTTTCAGGACGCCAATCGGCGATACCACGCGCGACTTTTGCGGCAAGTTGATCAGGCGCATCGCCCAAGAACAGCAGATATGGTGTTTGAATCATGGCAGACCTCCAGTTTTTTCCTAAGTAACTCAAATATTCTGCAATATTTTACCGTTATTTTTATTTTTCCAGAATTTTCGTGCGCGGCCCCTTCATATTTCGGGCAGAGATGCATCATTCTTCATGCTGCATCTGCGAAATAGCACTTGCAGCAATTCGCGCAATAATCTACCCAAAGCCAACCCTTATGCGAAACATCATTACCCAAGGAATTCAGAAATGTCGTTCACGCTGCAACCTGCCCCCGTCGCACGCCCCAATCGCTGCCAATTGTTTGGGCCAGCCTCGAACACAAAACTTTTTGAGAAAATGGCCGCAAGTGCTGCAGACGTCATCAATGTCGATTTGGAAGATAGCGTTGCGCCGTCCGACAAAGACATCGCCCGCAAAAATGCGATTGAAGCGATCAATGATGTGGACTGGAACACCAAACATCTCAGCGTTCGGATCAACGGTCTGGACACACCGTACTGGTATCGTGACGTTGTGGACCTGCTGGAAAACGCAGGCGACCGTCTGGACCAGATCATGATCCCCAAAGTCGGATGCGCCGCTGATATCTATGCAGTTGATGCGCTTGTCACGGCGGTTGAGGCCGCGAAAGGCCGCACCAAACGCATCGGGTTTGAGGTGATCATCGAAAGTGCTGCGGGCATTGCGCACGTCGAAGAGATCGCAGCGGCCAGCCCACGTATGCAAGCCATGTCACTTGGTGCTGCGGATTTTGCCGCCTCGATGGGCATGCAAACCACCGGCATCGGTGGCACGCAGGAAGACTATTACATGCTGCGCGAAGGCGTTAAGCACTGGTCCGATCCGTGGCACTGGGCCCAAACAGCCATTGTTGCGGCCTGCCGCACGCATGGCGTTCTGCCCGTTGACGGGCCTTTCGGTGATTTCAGCGATGACGATGGCTATATCGCACAGGCCAAACGTTCGGCCACACTGGGCATGGTCGGCAAATGGGCCATCCACCCCAAACAAATCGGCTTGGCCAATGAAGTGTTCACCCCGTCGGCAGAAGCCGTTGCCGAAGCCCGCGAAATTCTGGCGGCCATGGAACAAGCCAAAGCAAATGGCGAAGGCGCAACAGTTTACAAAGGCCGCTTGGTGGACATCGCCAGCATCAAGCAGGCGGAAGTGATCGTCAAACAATCCGAGATGATCGCAAAAGGCTAAGGTTTTTCGTGATAGCGGAACGCCCGCATCAATAACATTTCCAGAGGCTGGCTTTCGGCCTCTGCGACACTTTCGAAGAGCACCCCTCGATTGCCATCAAAACGCCCCTCAAACGTGGCGGCATAGTCGGCAATCACCGTGCTTGAACACGATACAAACAGACCGAAACCACCCGACTTGGGCGTGCCAATCCGCACGGGTGTGCCGTTTAGCGCCTTGAAAGACGGCTGTCCCCATTTCACTGTTTCTTCCAACACAATTCCATTGGCATCAGCGCAGGCTGAAATACGTGCGCGTAAATGGGCCAACCCGTCATGTTGGTCTTGGCTTATCTCGGTGTCGGCTTTTAAGGTCACCATGTCCAATCATAGCACAATCCTTGCGCAGTTGCATCGGCTTTGCCTAAGGGCCATATAACACGAAACCAAAGTGGAGCTGACGCGCGTGACCAATTATCTTGATTTTGAAAAGCCGCTCGCTGAAATCGAAGGCAAGGCCGAAGAACTTCGCGCCATGGCCCGATCAAACGACGAGATGGATATCTCGAAAGAAGCCGCAGCACTGGATCAAAAAGCGGCCGATATGCTGGTTGATCTCTACAAGGATCTGACCCCTTGGCGGAAATGCCAGGTGGCCCGTCATCCGCAACGCCCCCACTGCCAAGACTATATCGACGCGCTTTTTACAGAATATACCCCGCTTGCAGGGGATCGCGCCTTTGGTGACGATCATGCTGTGATGGGCGGCTTGGCCCGTTTTGATGGCAAACCTGTCTTGGTCATCGGTCATGAAAAAGGCAACGACACCAAATCGCGGATCGAACGCAATTTCGGCATGGCGCGCCCCGAAGGATATCGCAAAGCGATCCGCCTGATGGACATGGCTGATAAGTTCGGACTGCCCGTTATTACCCTTGTCGATACGCCGGGCGCCTATCCCGGAAAAGGGGCAGAAGAGCGCGGTCAGTCTGAAGCCATCGCGCGCTCCACCGAGAAGTGTTTGCAAATCAAAGTGCCGCTGATTTCACTGATCATCGGCGAAGGCGGGTCTGGCGGCGCGGTTGCCTTTGCCACGGCCAACCGTTTGGCCATGCTGGAACACTCGGTCTATTCGGTCATTAGCCCCGAAGGCTGCGCCTCGATCCTTTGGAAAGACGCAGAAAAGATGCGTGAAGCGGCCGAAGCCCTGCGCCTGACGGCCAAGGATCTGGCCGAACTTGGCATTTGTGATCGCGTGATCCCCGAGCCATTGGGCGGTGCGCACCGTCACCGCGCGGATACGATTGAGCTGGTCAAAGGCGCCATCGAGAAAATGCTGGCAGAGCTTTCAGGCAAATCGGGTGACGATCTGGTCAAAGATCGCCGTCAAAAATTCCTGACAATCGGATCGCGTGGACTGGCCGCTTAACGCGGGCGGCACCAGTATGGCAAAACGCGCACTGCTGCCCGCTTCATCGCCCTCAAACGACGGTTAATGATGGCAAAGCCGTATCCCAAGTCTTGAACCTACCTCAGTGAGCCTCATGATTTCAATCAATCACCTGCGCCGCAGATAAAGCCGAGTATTTTGGCTACCACATGGTATCCTTTGCCCGCGCCGCCCATCCTTCATCGTAGGATTTGGCATCAAAGCTGGCCTTTTGTTCTTTGACGATTTCACCGATGCTTGGCAGATCCGGCATCTCGGCAGGCGACCAAAGCGCGGACCGCATCAAGGCCCGCGCACATTGGGTATAGATTTCGCCAATTGTAATCACAATGACCGTTCTTGGATGTTTGCCTGCCTGTTCGAACCTTTCGATCAAGTCTTGGTCCTGACTGACCACTGCCATGCCATTTACCCGCACCACATTGTTCGATGGGGGCACCATAAACATCAGACTGATCCGTCCGTCCCGCACAATGTTGCGCAGGGTATCAATACGATTGTTGCCGCGCCAATCGGGCATGAGCAGGGTTTTTGGATCAAGTTCGCTCACCACTGGTCCGGCATCGCCACGCGGGCTTGCGTCCGTGCCTTCATCCCCTACCGTGGCCACAACACAAAACTTGGAGGCCATGACCCACGCGCGGTAAAGCGGCGTCAGATGGTCCGCGACCTTAAGAAGTGATGCTTCGGCAGGCGCGCCGTATATCGCTTCAAGATCTTCAACGCTACGTATGGATGTGTGGGTCAAAACCGGCCTCTTCAAGCAGTTTGTCAGATGCCGTCTCGACCTCGGCCTCCAACCGTTCGCGGAACACATCAACCGGCAAGCCTGCTTCGATCATCGGCAAAAATTCCACGACCGCCGTCCCCGGCGTGCGGCGAATACCGGTGCGCGGCCAAAAAACACCAACGTTTGTCGCAACGGGCGCACAGGGTTGCTGAAGCTGATCATAGATCACCGCGGTGCCGACCTTATAGGGTTTTTTGACCCCGGGAACGACGCGGGTGCCTTGCGGATAGATAATCAACTGACCGGGATGTTTGGTGCCATCTGCCACATCCTTGATCATTTTTTCAATGGCCTGCACCTTCTTGCCGCGATCCACAGCAATGCAATCAAGCCGCCATGCGTAGACCCCGATGACAGGTGTCCACAGGATCTCTTTTTTCATGATGAACCGCGCCTCTGGCAGTGCGGTAAAGATCATCATGATATCAAGGAATGACTGGTGCTTGGCGGCCACAACAACCTCGCCGCTTGGCACCTCGCCACGCACTTCTGTCTTGATCCCCACCATCCATCGGGCCGTCCAGAACACCCAGTAGGAAAACGCCTTGCATCCTGCGCGCGCACCACGCCTGCTGACCAGCGCCCAAGGCAGCCACAACAGACCGATCACAGGCATCATAAAATACATTTGCCCTAAAAAAAGCAGCGACCGAAGCGTGGCGAACATTAACGAAGTCCTTTCAATGTACGGTCCGCAGCTGCACGTGTGGCAAAGAATGCAACAATTCCCCCCAGGATCGGCAAGGTAAGCGGCAGCAACCATCCCGCCCCCGAAAAGCCCAAGCCCGTGAGGAACCCGTCATCAGGGCCATTGGGTAGCGCAATCACAGCAACCAATCCGATAAGCGTGCCAATGCCCGCACCCAAAATAGTGCGCAGCGTAAAACGGCGCACAAAGGCCTGCGCGATGAAACGATCGTGGGCACCAACAAGACGCAACACGGTGATCACCTGTGCATTGGCGGCCAAAGCTGCATTGGCGGCAAGGGTTATCATGGCACCCGTTGTCGCACCGATCAAAATCACCGCAAGCCAGCCCAAAAAGTTCAAGCGACTGGCCGCCTGCACCAACGGCGCGCGCCAGCGGGTGTGATCATCCAAAACAGCGCCAGGCGCTTCGGTCGACAGGCGCAATCGCAACCCTTCGGCATCAAACCCATCCCCGTCTTGGATCACCTCCACCAGCGTGGGAACAGGAAGCGTATCCAGCGGCACATCAGGGCCAAACCACGGCGCCAACAGCGCGCGCTGCTCTTCGGTGGTCAAAATTCGGGCGCTGGCAACGCCCGCGGTTTGGTCCAGAACCCGCAAGACCGCGGCGACCTGAATTTCAACCTCTGCCGGCGGGGCCGAAATGCGGACCGTGGCGCTTTCTGCCAACTCTGATGCCCAACGGTCTGCCAAACGGTTTGCAGACACCGTCAACGCCAAAGCAAACACCGCCAGAAACGCCATAGCGGCGCTGACAAAAACGGTCAGGCGTGCCGTGAACCCTGTAGGCGGCACGACCGTATCCGACGCGCCCTGCGGCCTGATCAGGCTTTGCGCCATATCCAGCAGGCCGCTCATAGGTCGGCCCCTGCAAGGTGAAGGTGACGGTTCTGAATACGCAGCACACGCGATGCGACTTGGGGCTTGGCGGCGCGGATCAACGCAATATCGTGGGTGGCCACCATCACCGTCTTTCCCATGCGGTTAAGCTCTACCAGCAGCTGCAGAACCTTTTGGGACATCTCCCAATCAATATTTCCTGTCGGCTCGTCAGCCAAAATCACATCTGGCGATAAGATGACGGCACGGGCCAACGCGGCACGCTGGCGCTCCCCACCAGAAAGCTCTGGCGGTTTGGCATTCACACGGTCATTCAATCCGACCCACGCCAGCAAATCCAAAAGGTCAGCACCCGCGCGTTTGCCCTGCACCATCAACGGCAGGGCAACATTCTCTGCAATCGTCAGATGATCGAGAAACTGACAATCCTGATGAACAACGCCGATACGCTGTCGCACACCTGCAACCTCGTCGCGGTCCATCGTGCGGGCGTCTTGTCCAAACAGATGCACCGCGCCTGATGTCGCGCGCAATTCAGCGTAGAGCAGCTTGAGAAATGTCGATTTTCCGGCACCCGATGGCCCCGTCAAAAAATGAAACGAACCTTGCGATAGCTCAAGCGACATCCCCTCAAGCAGCGCGTCTGCACCGTAAGCGTAGCTCGCATTTTGCAATGTAATCACAACGGATCGTCCTTGTGGCCCGTTTCCTGTATCTGTTTCATGCCGCACACAGTCCTCAGTTTCAATCACTCAAGAGGCTCAATACCGTTGCGCATGCGGAATTGTTCCGTAAATATAAAAAATTAAACGGTAGTTCCGTCGGCAAACGACGGCGAAAGGGGCAGAATGAGACTGGTGTGTCCAAATTGCGGGGCGACCTACGAGGTGCCAGATGACGTCATTCCCGATGGCGGCAGAGATGTGCAATGCTCAAATTGCAACACAACCTGGTTTCAAATGCCCGCAGGGTTTGAGCCGCCTCAAACGGATCAAGCGGACAATCCCCAAAGCGCATCGGTGATCGAACCTACGATCGATGTTCCAGTAGCAGAGCCTGAAGAAGCCGACGCTCAAGACGCACCGCCAGACCCAAAAGACGAGCAGCCTCAAGCCACGCCGCCGCAGCCAACGATGTCGCCCGAGGCCGAAGAGATTTTGCGGCAGGAGGCCGAATTTGCAGCACAGATGCGCGCTGCCGATACAACCGACTTTGAAACGCAACCCGATCTTGGGTTGGACGCGGGCGAAACCCCACGCGAGGCAGAGGTCCGCGACAGGCTGTCCAAACTTAAGGGGATCGACCCCGAAGAGATCGCCGCCGTTGGCGCAGGAGCGGTTGCCGCCGCAGGAGAACGCGGCACCTCCAGACGCGAGTTGTTGCCCGACATCGAAGAAATCAACTCGACCCTCAGCAACGGCGAAGGGGCCGACGAAAACGGCGAAAGCTACGACCCCGAAAAAGTCGAAGCGAAAAAACGCAAAGGGTTCAGGACAGGTTTCATTGGCGTGCTGCTTATGTTTGCCCTGCTCATCGCGCTTTATTTGTTTGCGCCGCAGATCAAGGCGCTGGTTCCCGCGCTTGGCGGCGTGCTTGATAGCTACACATCTGCCGTGGATGGCTTCCGCCTGATGCTGGACGGCGTTCTGGCCTCCATTGGGGGCGTCATCACAGGCTGGATGGAAAGCGCGACAGACGCGGTAAACAGCGTGGACGCCCCCGCCGATAACTAAGGCCTAGAACCTTTCCAGCAGTCGCTTGAGGTATTCAAGTTCCACCTCGGGGCGTTCGCCCTCACCCGAACGGCGGCGGATTTCGTCCAGCAACTCGCGTGCGCGACGGTAAACATCTTCGCCCTGCAGCAAGTCTTCACCCGTGCCAACATTGCCCTGATTGCCGCGGTCGCGTCCAAGCGGGTCGCGGCTTCGGTTGTCACCGCCTTCACCAGCTTGCTGGTTTTGTTGCTGACCTTGGCCTTGCTGTTGTTGCTGTTCTGCCATCGCCTCACCCAGACTGCGCATTCCTTCGCGCAAGGCTTCCATCGCGCGTGATTGCTGATCAATCGCTTCCGCCAGATCGCCGCCCCGCAGCGCATCCTCTGCATTCTCCATTGCGCCTTCGGCGCGGCCAAGCGCATCGCGTGCAGCGTCGCCTGCTTCCGTTCCAGCGCCGGGCAGATTGCCGCGTTGCTGATTAAGCTCCTGACGCAGGGCTTGCTGACGATCGGCAAGATCACCTTCCAAGCCGCCTTCGCCGTCCTGACCGCCCTCTCCCTGCTGCTGGCCTTGCTGTTGTCCTGGCTGTTGTCCTTGGCCACCCTGCTGCCCTTGACTGTTGTTGCCTTGGCCCTGCCCTTGTTGGCCCTCATGGCTTTCGCCTTGGCCTTGGGCACCGTTGCGGCCTTCGTTACCTTGGTTTTCACCAGCTTGGGCATCGGGATTAAACTGCTCTTGCAGATCGCGGAAGGCCTGATCCGACAACCCTTGCTGGTCCCGCAACGTCTCGGCCAGTCCTTCCATCGCCTGCTCACCCTCGCCGCCCTGCTGGCCTTGGGTGACACGCATGTTTTCCATCATCTGGTTCAGCTGTTCCATCAACTCCTGCGCCTCGGCCATGCGGCCTTCTTCCATCAGGCGCTGGATTTCATCCATCATCTGTTGAAGCTGATCTGCCGACAGTTCCTGACTTTGGCCGTTCTGGGCTTGCTGTTGGTCCTCGCCATTGCGCTGCTGTTCTTGCGCCAACTGGCGGATGTAGTCACGCGACGCGTCGCGCAATTCTTGCATCAACTCGGCGATTTCCTCATCCGACGCACCATTGCGCATGGCCTCGGACAAACGTTCCTGTGCACGGCGCAACCGCTCACGCGCATCTTCAAGATCGCCTTCTTCTAGCAGCAGGGCCAAGTCCCACATCGCCGTCGAAACCTCTTCGACCTGTTCATCTGTCATGCCGTAGGGGGCAAGCGCTTCGATGCGGCGCAAGATAAACCGCAGACGCAGATAGGCTGTTTCAGACCGGAATATATCATCGGGAAGATACGACACCGCCCGCAAAATTTGGGCGACGCGCGGCCCATTCTCGCGGTTCCAAAGCAAATCACGGCGCTGCTCGATAATGGCGGCCGCCATCGGATCAAAAAACCGACGGCCAGGCAAAATCATCTTCACCGCCGCAGATTGCGCAGTCTGTCCAAGGTCGTCCTGCACCTCCAACTGCAAAATCACAGGCAGATTGGCATAGGCATATTCACTGAAATTATCTTGCAGCACCTCTTCGAATTGGGTGCGATCCCCGGTGATCGTCATGGGCAGATCAACAACCAGCGGCGCACGGTCTTCGGGCGCAGCAATCAACCCGTGGCGCCGCTCTACGGCGGTCAGGTCAAGGGTGATGGTGCCTGTTCCCGAAACCACGCCATAATCATCACGGGCCATAAACAGCTGTCGCATCGTGCCATCCGCCTCGCTTTCAAGCGGGGCCGACACTATAACCGACGGCGGTTGATCTGGCTCGACCACAACACTCCAGCTGCGCCCACCTTGGCCTTCGATCGCAAGGGTGCCGCTTTTGGTCAAATCAAAGGTCTGCACTGGTTCTACAGGGGCATCATCATCTGCTAAAATGGGGCGGCCAGAGACTGTTTCAGCCACGTCCAATGCGCCCACCTCACCATAAAGACGGAGGGTGATGCGCGATCCTTGGGGGGCGCGAAACGCTTCGCCATTAATGTCGTTCAAATACAGAGTCGGCTTTCCTGTGTAGGCTGGTGGCTCAACCCACCCCTCCCAAGTTGGCCCCGCCGCAAGGGCAGGGTTGCCAATCGTCGCATCTGTCACCGAAGCGATCCGACTGACCGAGCCAAACAGCACCGCAACAGCCAAGCCGATCACCGCAACAAAGCGCAGCCCATAAGGGTCGCGGTCAGAAATCCGCAAATCAGGCTGTGGCGCCTTCGCAGCAGAGACTTTGTCGGCCATTCGCTCCAGATGAGCCTGCCAGACCCCTTCGGATGCCGTGTCGCCCGCACCAATGGCCTGTTCATCCAATAGCGCCGCGATGGGTTTGCCGCGCAAGGTGCTGTCCAAACGGTCCAACGCTTCTTGGCCTGTCGGGCTTTGATAATGACGGACACCAAAAACAAGCGCCCAGACACCTGCACCTAGGGCAAGCGCACCAAACGCCCATATGCCTTCGGCCGGCAACGCATCCTGAAGCCCCATCATAAGACACGCAGCCGTGGCAAAAAGAACTGTCCAAAGCGGCCAGAATGCACGGGTCACGCGTTCTGCCACCATGCCGCGGCGCGTCCAGATGGCAGCGCGCAGGGCTGATTTCGGCAGTCTTGGCTGATCACTCATATCGCGTTCCCGTTGCTCGGCACGCAGGATAGCGTATCAGAGCCATTCGGGGATGGTATCTCGATTTATCATCTCGTCAAAGGTCGGACGTGGACGGATAACCGCAAATTGATCGCCTTGCACCAAAACCTCCGGGATCAACGGGCGCGAATTATACTCCGACGACATCACCGCGCCGTATGCCCCCGCGCTGCGAAACGCGATAAGATCATCCGCTTTCAGCAGGGCCATATGGCGACCCTTGGTAAAGGTGTCGCCGCTTTCGCAAACAGGTCCGACTATATCATAGGGCGTTTGTTCCGTTCCAGCCGCAGGCTCTATCACGGGAATAATATCGTGGTAGGCCCCATACATCGCAGGGCGGATCAAATCGTTCATCGCGCCATCAATGATCAGGAATTCGCGGTCGCCGCCGTCCTTCACATAAATCACTTTGCTAACCATAAGACCCGCGTTTCCACTGATCAGACGGCCCGGCTCAATCTCGATCTCAACATCCAAGCCGTCAAAAACACGTTTGACCATCGCACCATAGTCGGTCGGCAGGGGCGGTGCCTCGTTGCTGGCTTGTGCATAAGGGATGCCCAGACCACCACCCAGATCAAGGCGGATGATCTCATGGCCCTCTGCGCGCAACTGTTTGGTCAGCTCACGCACTTTGTTATAGGCCAGCTCAAATGGCTCCAACTGGGTCAACTGGCTGCCGATGTGCACATCAATGCCAACCACCTTCAAACCAGGCAAAGCCGCCGCACGGGCATACACTTCTGACGCCCGTTCAATCGGGATGCCAAATTTATCACCTTTTTTGCCTGTGCTGATCTTCTCGTGGGTTTTGGCGTCCACATCGGGGTTCACCCGCACCGTAATCGGCGCTTCTACACCCATCGAGGTCGCAACTGCCGATAGCACCTCCATCTCTGGCTCGCTTTCCACGTTGAATTGGCGCACCCCGCCTTCAAGCGCCAGACGCATCTCATCAGCCGTTTTGCCGACGCCTGAAAACACAATCTTGTCACCCGATACACCCGCCGCTTTTGCGCGCATGTATTCACCACCTGACACAACATCCATGCCGGCCCCTGCATCGCCAAGCAGCTTGAGAACCGCTTGGTTGCTGTTGGACTTCATCGCAAAACACACAAGGTGATCGATGCCCGAAAGCGCATCGTCAAACAGGGCGAAGTGCCGCAACAGCGTGGCGCTGGAATAGACATAAAACGGCGTGCCGACCTGTGCTGCAATCTGCGCAACAGGCACATCTTCGGCCATCAACTGGCCATCACGGTAAAGGAAGTGATCCATAGGCTATATCGTCCAGACGCTCAGACCCGCGCGGCCGCAGGAGACAATTTGAAAAAAGCATAAAGCGGCAATCCACAGCTGACCCCGATGCAAAACGTGGCAGGGATCACCAGAAGATAGCGCCACATTCGGGTCGTCGCGGCCTCATAAATAACCCATACCGTCAGCGCAACGGCGGCAACAGTCAGATCCCAAACCAGACCACTGCTGGCGTCATTGGCGTGCCATGCGTCTACCATCGGGCCAAGCGCATATCCTTCGGCCTCAAACCAGCTGATGAAATAATACATCGGATGGATCGTGCCCCAGACCGCCAGCGCCAAAAACAACCAGCGCATGTTACAGCCCGATCCGCACGTTCACAGGACCCGCTTTGGCCCCGACACTTGCCGATGTGCGCACACCGTTAGGCCCAACGTTCACATTTACGCCGCCTGTGGGTTTCACAGGTTCGCCGTCCGCACCGCACGCCGCCAGCGCCAAAGCCGCCAAGACAATCAATTTCTTCATTCCAAAATCTCCTTCCAAGCCGCAATCTGCTTGCGTACCTCGCTTGGTGCTGTTCCGCCAAACGACGTGCGCGATGCAACTGAATTATGTACGCCCAAAACACCAAACACATCATCCGTAATCTGATCATGAACTGACTTCATCTGTGCAAGCGTCAAGTCAGGCAAATCGCACCCCTGCTTTTCGGCCATCGCAACCAAAGCGCCCGTGACATGGTGGGCATCGCGAAACGGCAGGTTCAATTCGCGCACCAGCCAATCGGCCAGATCCGTCGCGGTGCTGAACCCTGTGGCGGCCGCTGCTTCCAGCGCCTCCACATTCGCGGTCATATCCCGCACCATCCCGTCCATGACAGCAAGCGACAACATCAGGTTGTCGGCAGCATCAAACACTTGCTCTTTGTCTTCTTGCATGTCTTTCGAATAGGCCAGCGGCAGGCCCTTCATCACCGTCATCAGTGCGACATTCGCCCCAAAAATCCGCCCGATCTTGGAGCGAAGCAATTCAGCCGCATCAGGGTTGCGCTTTTGCGGCATAATACTGCTGCCTGTAGACCACTCATCACTGATGCGCACAAAATTGAACTGCGCGGTCGACCAGATCACAAGCTCTTCTGCAAAGCGGCTCAGGTGCATGGCGCAGATGCTCGCGCAGCTTAGGAATTCCAGCGCAAAGTCGCGGTCACTTACCGCGTCCAGCGAATTGGCTGTCGGGCGGTCAAACCCAAGCGCCTTCGCCGTCATATCGCGATCAATCGGAAATCCCGTGCCAGCCAGTGCCGCCGATCCGAGTGGCGAGGTATTCATCCGCGCGCGCGCATCGGCAAATCGCGAACGATCCCGCGCCAGCATCTCGACATAGGCCATCATGTGATGGCCCCACGTAACGGGCTGCGCGACTTGCAGATGGGTGAACCCGGGCATGACCCAATCGGCACCCGCCTCTGCTTGCCCAAGGAAGGCTTGCATAAGCCTGACAAGCGCCGCATCCACCGCATCGAACTGATCACGCACCCACAGCTTAAAGTCCGTCGCCACCTGATCATTGCGCGACCGCCCCGTGTGAAGGCGGCCTGCAGGTTCGCCGATCACCTCTTTCAGGCGGGCTTCCACATTCATGTGAATGTCCTCAAGCTCTTTGGAGAACGGAAACTTTCCTGTTTCAATCTCTGACAAGACTGTGAGAAGCCCTTCACGCATCGCTTCCGCCTCGTTAGGTGTCACAATGCCTGTGGCGCCCAACATTGCGGCATGGGCCCTTGAGCCTGCAATATCTTGCGCCGCCATCCGCTGGTCAAAATCAATGCTCGCATTAATTGCTTGCATGATATCCGAGTTACCAGCGGCAAAACGGCCACCCCACATCTGGTTTGAGGATTTGTCTGACATCGTGCAAAAGCCCTTCGAGGTAGAAATATGCGTCTTTTCGGTTTGAACCCCCTTTATCTTGGGCTTGGCATCGGTGCAATCGCAGTGGTGGGCTTTCTGGCCAGCCAAGACGCATCTGCCCCCGCCAATGAAACCGCGCAGGCGCGCGATTACAGCGGTGCTGCAGGGTTGCTTGATGGCTCAATGAAAAAGCTGCAATTTCGCAGCGCCCCCACACCTGTCTCAAGCGTGGCGTTTACGTCTTCCGAAGGTGCCGAGCTGACCTTACAGGAGTATGCGGGAAAATACACGGTCGTGAATTTTTGGGCCACATGGTGCGCGCCCTGCCGCAAAGAGATGCCGATGCTGTCAGAATTGCAAAGTGAATTCGGCGGGGACGATTTTGAAGTGGTGACAATCGCCACCGGGCGCAACAACCCCATGGGAATCAAGTCATTCTTCAAGGAAGTCGGCGTCGGCAATCTGCCCCGTCATCAAGACGCCAAACAAGCCCTTGCGCGTGATATGGCCGTGCTTGGCCTGCCTGTTACCATCATCATCGATCCATCTGGCCGTGAAATTGCACGCATGACTGGCGATGCAGACTGGGCCAGCCCCTCCGCCAAGGACATGATCAAAACCCTTCTGGCCGGACCCCAAGATCAGCGCAGCGCCGATGTTGCGGGCAACTGACTTCGTGATCGTTCACCAACCCGCAGGCTTGCATCCACGCATAAACAATCGTCGGACCGCAAAATTTGAAGCCCTCTTTCTTTAGACTTTTAGAGAGTTTTTCGCTTTCAGACGTCTGTGTCGGCCTCAGATTTTCACGATCAAATGCGTTTTGCCGCGGGACGCCACCGACATGGGACCACACAAAAGAGGCAAAGCCATCGCGTGCTTCAATTCGCAGGTAGGCCTGCGCCTTGCCGATGGTGGCGGCAATTTTCCCACGGTGTCGCACGATACCTTTGTCTTGCAGCAGCCTTTCGATGTCTGCATCACCCCACATGGAAATCACTTTGGGATCAAAGCCTTGGAAGGCCGCGCGAAACGCATCACGCTTGTTCAGAATGGTTGACCACGACAGACCTGCCTGAAACCCGTCAAGGATCAGCTTTTCCCATAGGGCACGGCCATCCCATTCAGGCACGCCCCATTCCGTATCATGATAGGCCTGCATTTTTGGATCGCTGCCAGCCCATGCGCACCTGTCCATACCCGATCTCCCTAAAATTCAAGACAATCAATCCTCGAAATTTAGGAAAATGACAGCCTTTACCTTTCGTTCAGTCGATTGCGCCAAACACAAGCCAACTTGGAAAGGGAACTTCAAATGGGACTGCACCCAAATTCCAAAGCCATGTTCGGCTCGCAGCACGTCCGCACCAATCCGTTGGATTGCGCCGTCCAGTCGCGTGATAAACACACCTTGGACATGGTCGAAGCCGCCTTGCGCCATAAAGAAACGATGCTGGCCTTTCAGCCAATCGTGGCCAGAAACACGCCGAACAAAGCAGTGATGTACGAAGGCCTGATCCGTGTGCTGGACGCAACCGGGCGCATCATCCCGGCCAAAGATTTCATGCCCGTGGTTGAGGATCTTGAGATTGGGCGGATGATTGATTGCGTGGCTTTGGAATTGGGTTTGCAATCGCTGACCGTGCAACCCGATTTACGGCTGTCCATCAATATGTCCGCCCGCTCTGTCGGCTATCAACCCTGGATGCGCACGCTTGAAACCGGGTTGCGTGCAGATCCCACTGTTGGCGAACGGCTGATCCTCGAAATCACCGAAAGCTCTGCAATGCTGTTGCCCGAAGTGGTCATCAGCTTCATGGCACAGATGCAAAACCACGGAATCGCCTTTGCGATGGATGACTTCGGGGCTGGCTATACCTCGTTTCGCTATCTGCGTGATTTCATGTTCGATATCATCAAGATCGACGGGACATTCATTCGCGGTGTTGCACGCGACCCCGACAATCAGGTCTTGCTGGCGGCCCTGATGTCCATCGCCGAACAATTTGACATGCTCACAATCGCCGAAAGTATCGAAACGGTCGAAGATGACGCTTACCTGCGCGCCACACCAATCGATTGTCTGCAGGGGTATTTCTACGGCGCACCAACCATTTCACCCCCGTGGCGCCAGACAGATCGCAAACGCGCCAGATCGCGAAGAACAGCCTAAGGCGCTTGGTCGCGCATGCTGCGTCGCAGCATATCTGGCGGAAAGAAATACCTATACGCTTGTAAACAAAGGCCAGTGACACTCTGTCCCTTTGAAGGAATCGCCAAATTCTCGTAGCTGTCCGACCCAAGCTGGTTGAGTGGTTTGGGTGCATCCTGTGCCCTTTCATGATCTCGACCAGATTGAGAAAGAAAAAAGGACAGACCCCATGACGAATGTTGTCATCGCCTCTGCCGCCCGAACTGCCGTTGGTAGCTTCGGAGGCAGCTTTGCAAACACCCCCGCCCATGATCTGGGTGCCACAGTGCTCGCCGAAGTCGTCGCGCGCGCAGGTGTCGACAAGGCGGAAGTGTCCGAAACCATTCTGGGTCAGGTTCTCACAGCGGCGCAGGGCCAAAACCCCGCACGCCAGGCGCATATCAACGCAGGCCTTCCCCAAGAAGGGGCCGCATGGAGCCTTAACCAAGTGTGCGGCTCTGGCCTTCGCGCCGTGGCATTGGGCGCACAACACATCATGCTTGGCGATGCCGACATCGTCTGCGCAGGCGGTCAGGAAAATATGACGCTGAGCCCCCATGCCGCAAACCTGCGCGCAGGTCACAAAATGGGCGACATGAAATACATCGATACCATGATCCGCGATGGCCTTTGGGACGCGTTCAACGGCTACCACATGGGCCAAACCGCCGAAAACGTGGCCGAGCAATGGCAAATCAGCCGCGAAGACCAAGATAACTTCGCCGTTGCTTCGCAAAACAAAGCTGAAGCCGCTCAAAAAGCTGGCAAATTCGCCGATGAAATCGTGCCCTTCACCGTAAAGACCCGCAAGGGCGACATCATCGTAGACAGCGACGAATACATCCGCCACGGGGCCAACATCGAAGCGATGGCAAAAATGCGCCCCGCGTTCACCAAAGATGGCTCCGTCACCGCGGCAAACGCATCTGGCCTGAACGATGGCGCCGCTGCGACCTTGCTTATGTCGGCTGAAAACGCAGAAAAGCGCGGCATCAAACCATTGGCACGCATTGCATCTTATGCAACAGCCGGTCTTGATCCGTCGATCATGGGCGTTGGTCCTATCTACGCTTCGCGCAAAGCACTCGACAAAGCAGGGTGGTCCGTCAGCGATCTGGATCTGGTCGAAGCCAACGAAGCATTCGCGGCCCAGGCCTGCGCCGTTAACAAAGACATGGGATGGGACCCTGCAATCGTAAACGTCAACGGCGGCGCGATTGCGATTGGTCACCCCATCGGTGCCTCTGGGTGCCGCGTTCTGAACACTCTGCTGTTCGAAATGCAACGCCGCGACGCCAAAAAAGGCCTCGCAACGCTTTGTATCGGCGGCGGTATGGGCGTTGCCCTTTGCGTCGAACGCGATTGATCACATCAGGCGGGCCAAGCGCCCGCCTTTTTTAATACCTAGAGGAGGAATATCATGGGTAAAGTAGCACTCGTCACAGGTGGCTCGCGCGGTATCGGCGCAGCGATCGCACAAAAACTTAAGGCCGATGGCTACACCGTTGCCGCAACATACGCGGGCAACGATGAAAAGGCAGCGGCCTTCACTGCCGAAACGGGCATCAAAACATACAAATGGAACGTGGCCGACTACGACGCATGCAAAGCAGGTGTCGCACAAATCGAAGCTGATCTGGGCCCCGTGGAAATTCTGGTCAACAACGCAGGCATCACCCGCGATGCGCCTTTCCACAAAATGACCCCGCAACAGTGGCATGAATGTATCGACACCAACCTGAATGGTGTGTTCAACATGACCCACAATGTCTGGGGCGGCATGCGTGATCGCAAATTCGGACGCATCGTGACGATTTCATCGATCAACGGTCAGAAGGGGCAGTTCGCGCAAGCCAACTATGCCGCGACCAAAGCAGGCGACATCGGCTTCACAAAATCACTGGCCCAAGAAGGCGCGCGCGCTGGCATCACGGTGAACATCGTGGCCCCCGGCTACATCAACACCGAGATGATGAGCACGATTCCCGAAAAGGTCATGAACGAAGTGATCTTGCCCCAGATTCCAGTGGGTCGCTTGGGCGAACCAGAAGAAATGGCACGCGCCGTTGCCTTCCTTGTGTCCGATGATGCGGGCTTCATCACAGGCTCCACAATCTCGGCAAATGGCGGTCAATACCTCGCTTAACGCGCCGCGCCTCATGGCAAAACGTCTGACGCATTGCCATACCGTGAGCAGACGCTAGGCCATACACGAAATGTACGACAAAAAGGGCCGCTCCGATTGCACGGGGCGGCCCTTTTCCTTGGCTGGTTCGGATGTGCTGACACCTGTCGCAACAGATGCCCAAGACCTCCGCAGCCAGCGCCTCTCGGGGGATCTTCAGATGCGCCCGCGCAACCAGTTCCAAAGCTCGCCCAAGGCTTTGCCACGCTCTTCGTGGGCACGGCGGTTGGCGTCTCGGGTGCGGGTGTCTGTGTTGGTCTCAATCATGGGTCAATTCCTTTAAACTGTTGCCTTAAGCTTGATGTGAATATGACCATGAAATGCAGGTTCCACAAACGAGACTTCACATAGCTTCAGTTAAGCTATATTAAACTGAAATGCCTGATCGCCTTCCCCCTCTTACCGCCTTACGTGCCTTTGAGGCCGCGGCGCGACACATGTCTTTTGCCGCCGCAGCTGCCGAACTCAACGTGACGCCGGCAGCCCTTTCTTATCAAATCAAGGCGCTGGAAACCGACCTTGGCACACCTGTTTTTCACCGCCTCAATCGCGCGGTAGAGCTTACCGAAGCAGGCCGCGCCCTGGCCCCGGGTGTGACCGATGGGTTTTCTGCAATCGCTGCGTCATGGCGTAACACACAGCGTTTAAACGACAATTCTACACTCACCATCACGGCGGGCCCTGCTTTCACCTCAAAATGGCTGGCCCCAAGATTGTTTGACTTTGCACAAGCCCATCCCGACATTGATCTGCGTTTTTCCGCAAGCCTGCGTCTGATTGACTTTGATCGAGATGAAGTGGATGTGGCCATTCGGTTCGGGCTTGGCCATGACAAGGATGTCTTTTCAGCCCCACTGATCCGCGAATGGATGACGCCGATGATGGCGCCCCAACTGGCCGATCAGTTCAATTCTCCTCAAGCGTTGAAAGACGCAACCCTCATCCATGATGACAGTATCAGCTTTTTCAAAACACCCACGGATTGGCCCGCATGGTGCAAAGCTGCGGGCATCACATTCGACACCTCGCATGGCGTGCGGTTTAGTCAAGCCGACCATGCACTGGATGCAGCAATTGCAGGCGCGGGTGTCGTTCTGGGCCGTGTGTCCCTTGCCACCCGCGCGCTTGAGCAAGGCCGCCTTGTCGCGCCCTTCAACGTAGGGCTTGTCACGGACGCCCAATTCAGGTTCATCTGCCCCCAAGGTCACGAGGCAAGACCCAACGTAAAAGCGTTTCATGATTGGGTCATGTCCGAAATCGAAGCGTCGAAACCATTTGAAAACGGCAGAACCTTCATCGATGCCAAATCATTGAAATGAAAAAAGAAACCGCAACATTTCTTGGGTTTGGCGCTGTGCTGCTTTGGGCTTTGCTGGCTTTGTTCACCACGGCCTCCGCCCCTATTCCGCCATTGCAACTCAACGCGATGTGCTTTGCGATCGGCGGCACACTTGGCCTGATCTGGATCACCGCGCAGGGCCGCTTGGCAGAGCTGACCCGCGTGCCACTCAAGGTCTATGCTTTTGGCACCCTCGGGCTCTTTGGCTATCATTTTCTATATTTCAGCGCCCTGCGCATGGCACCGCCCGCACAGGCAGGTCTGATTGCTTATCTCTGGCCTTTGTTGATTGTTTTGTTTTCAGGTTTGCTACCGAATGAAACCCTGCGCAAAGGCCACATTTTCGGGGCGGTCATTGGCTTTTCGGGAGCCGCTTTGATCATCGCATCGGACCTTGGCACGGTTAGTGCCTCTTCCTTGCCGGGTTACGGATTGGCCCTTCTCTGCGCGCTGACATGGTCAGGCTATTCCGTGGGCTCACGGGTATTCGGCGCGGTGCCCACATCCAGTGTCGTGGTGTTTTGCCTTACAACCGCCATCTTGTCAGGCTTTGCCCATAGCGTTTTAGAAGACACGCATTGGCCCATCGCACCCACCGCATGGTTGGCGACGATTGGGCTTGGCCTTGGCCCTGTTGGGTTGGCGTTTTTTGTCTGGGATATCGGCGTCAAAAAGGGTGATATCCAGCTTCTTGGCACCGCATCTTATGCAGCACCCCTTTTGTCGACACTTGCGTTGGTTGTGGCAGGGGTTGCGGCACCCACTCTAACCCTTGCCATAGCCGCAGTACTGATTACTGGCGGCGCGGTATTGGCCGCGCGGGCAAGTCGCGCGACCAATTATACGGATTAAGACCTAGGCCGAGACGAGCCGCTCAATCTCTTCCTTCAGTTTGAGCTTCTCTTTTTTCATGGCTGCAATTTGCAGATCGTCAACCGCGGGACTTCGTTGAAGCTGTTCGACTGTTTCGGACAGGTTATTGTGCTTTTTCCTCAGTTCCTGAATACGGGACTCTAAAGCCATGCGGTTACCTCTCTGTCATGTGTTGCAATGCTTTATCTGAGCACATCCGACCCCATCGTGTCACGCTGCACCGCCAAACAGTCTCCCTGTAGCAGCGCAGCATCGCTGAATTTTATAGCGCAAATTTTAGCGATTGATCGCAAATGGGGCGCCATGCCGCAGCATATCAGACACCTCAGGCGTGTAGTGATCCGCGTCACTTAGATGTTTGTCGCCTTCATGCAGAATCAAAGGTGCGTTCAATTTGAATGGCGCACGACTGGATTTAACAGCCTGAAGAATGATCAAATGCGCTGCCCGCCCGACACGCGGGGCAATAGGCTGCACCGTTACCTGCCCAAGACGATCATCGATGGCCTTAAGCATATCAGCCAGACGGGACGCATCTTGGATCATCGTAAGCACGCCTTTGGGGGCCAGTCGCCGTGTTGCGGCATCAATCCAGGACGCAAGTGGCGTATCCTCGCCCCGCGCCGCTTCGCGCAGGGCACCATCCGATTTCGCACCAAGAGCGCGATCAAAATAAGGGGGGTTAAAGATGACATGGTCGAAATCACGTTGCCGCACATCATCTGGCATCTGCGCCACGTCGCCGACAACGACATTCAGCCCATTGCGTTCAGCCAATTTCGCGTAGTCTGCCTCGCGCTCCAGACCAATCACTGACACACCGGGAACACGGGCCTGAACGCACAGCGACGCCACGCCTACCCCGCACCCCAGTTCCAGCAAACGATCACCTGATTGTGCAGGCACGGACGCGGCCAGCAACACGGCATCTATGCCCGCGCGGTAGCCTTTGGCGGGTTGCCACGCTTGCACCCGTCCACCAAGAAAATCGTTGCGCGTTACATCCATTATTCCGAAACAGTCAGCCCGTTGTCGCGCAAGGCCGCAGCCGCCAGGAAATGATCACTTTTGCGCACCAGAAGGCGGCGCGGCATTATGCCGATACTGCCTTCGAGGATGCTCATATTTACGTCCATTTCAAAGCAGTCTATACCCTCGCCCGAGAGCAGAGCTTTGGCAAAGGCGATGACCGTAGGGTCCGTACTGCGCAACAGTTCTTTCATATCCCCGACTTAAGGCCACAAAGCCGCGATTGTCGAGCAAAGGAAATTGCCCAATGGGTCTGGACCACGCCGCAACCAAACCGCACGAGCAATTGGCCGCAACGCTGGCCACGCAAATGGACGCCGTCAACGCGCTGATCCGCGAGCGCATGGCCTCTGAACATGCGCCGCGCATTCCCGAAGTCAGCGCCCATCTGGTTGAAGCCGGCGGCAAGCGTTTGCGCCCGATGCTGACTTTGGCCGCCGCTGAGATGTGTGGCTATGACGGGCCGTATCATGTCCATCTGGCTGCAACAGTTGAGTTTATTCACACAGCCACATTGCTACATGACGATGTGGTCGATGAAAGCGGCCAACGACGCGGGCGGCCCACGGCCAACATTTTGTTCGACAACAAATCCAGCATTCTGGTGGGCGACTATCTGTTTGCCCGGTCTTTTCAGTTGATGGTGGAAACAGGGTCCATGCGGGTCTTGGACATTCTTGCCAATGCTTCGGCCACCATCGCGGAAGGCGAAGTGCTTCAACTGACAGCAGCGCAGGACTTGGCCACAGACGAAAACATCTACCTAAAAGTGGTGCGCGGCAAAACGGCTGCTCTTTTTTCCGCGGCGACCGAAGTGGGCGGCGTGATCGCCGGCGCACCAGAAGAACAGGTCAGGGCATTACATGAATATGGTGATGCGCTTGGTATCGCCTTTCAGATTGTCGATGATCTGTTGGACTACGGCGGTGACGCCAGCAATACAGGCAAAAACATCGGTGACGATTTTCGCGAACGCAAACTGACCCTGCCTGTGATTAAGGCCGTTGCAAAAGCAAATGCCGATGAACGTGCGTTTTGGGAGCGGACAATCGAAAAGGGGCGTCAGCAAGACGGTGATTTGGAGCATGCACTGTCTTTGCTGGCCCGCCATGCGACGATGGAAGCCACGCGCCAGGATGCGCTTGCGTGGACGGCCAAGGCGAAATCTGCACTGGCGCTTTTGCCCGCGTCCGACTTGCGCCAGATGTTGATTGATCTTGCTGATTACGTGGTGGCCCGCGTCAAGTAAGCGTTGCGGGTTGTATCCACCAATCAGTATGCGCCGCACCCAATTCGTAAGCCGCAAAATGCGCTGCCTTCATATCGGGGTATATTGCGAAACAGGTCGCGCCTGATCCGGACATACGCGCAAGGCAACACTGCCGCGTACTCTCAAGGTCAGACAAGGCCCGAGCAATCAAAGGTTCGATGGTGATTGCGGCCAGCTCCAGGTCATTGCGTTGCCCTGCCAGCCATTCGGCGCAATCGACTGGTCCCGAAAAACGCGGGATGGTCACTGGCATCGGAGCATTGGTTTTTTGCTTTATCGCAGAGAACACCGCACCGGTTGGCACTTCGACCAAGGGGTTCACCAGCAACACAGGCAGCGGAGGCAAAGAGACGGGTGCGATCACCTCGCCAATCCCCGACATGCGGCTGGCGCGGGCCTCAAAGCACACGGGAAAATCAGCCCCGAGTTCTAGAAGTGCGCGCGCATCAAGGGGGGGATGTCCCATTGCACTGAGCCCGCGGAGCACCGCCGTCGCATCAGAAGACCCGCCCCCGATGCCCGCGGCGGCAGGAAGTGTTTTTACCAGCTCCATATCAACCGTCGCGCCAGCGCGTTCCGCCGCTTGCCACATCAGGTTGCGGCGGTCGTTAGGGACACCTTGTGCCCTTGGGCCGCTAACCCTCAGACCCATTTGATCTGCTTGCCGAAGGGTGACCTGATCCCCCACATCCGCAAAGGCCACCAGACTATCCAGCAGATGATACCCGTCAGGTCGTTGCCCGGTAATATGCAATGTCAGATTAACCTTGGCTGGCGCAAGGCTGGTAAAGGTCTTCATTGATGGGTCTTCATTTCTGGTATGGCTTTGGCAGAGACCTCAGCCATCTTGATCGGCTTTGGGCAAGGGCGGCTCGCCTTCTTCTTCAAGCACAATATCAAGGCCAACCTCCAGTTTGCGTCTGATCCGTTCGGCGTCGTCTTCTTCGGGATCAAAAGACAAGGCGCGCGACCATTGGAAACGTGCCTCTGTCTGGCGACCAACGGCCCACAGGACATCACCCAAATGATCGTTGACGATAGGATCAACTGGCATCAGCGCTGCCGCCTTTTCCATAGGCTCTACAGCTTCTTGGTATCGACCCAGGCGATAAAATACCCAACCAAGGCTATCGAGAATATAGCCACTGTCAGGGCGGGCTTCAGCGGCTTGCTCAATCATCTCAAGCGCTTCGTCCAGCTTCATATCTTTTTCAACAAGTGAATAACCCAGATAGTTTAGAACCGACGGTTGGCCCGGGCGCAATTCCAGCGCCTTGCGGAAATCTTCTTCTGCTTTGAACCAACGGTCCTCGCGCTCGTGGGTGATGCCGCGCGCATAGTGCAAAAACCATGCGTTAGGATCGTCAGATGGCGTCAAATCCAACGCCCGATCATAGGCTTGGGAGGCATCATCATAGCGTTCTTCACGGCGGAAAATATCGCCAAGGGTAGAGTGGACAACCGCAATGTCCCCATGCGTTTCCATAAGCTGCTGCATCACCTCGATCGCGGCATCCGGATTGCCACCGCTATAAAGCGCCTCTGCGCGGCCAATCTCAGCGGCATGAAAGCTTAGGTGATCACGTGGCACGCGGTCATAAGCGGCAACGGCCAGCGGATAGTTCTCAAGCTCTTCAAGCAGTTGTGCTGACATGATCACGGCATCGACAAAATCGCTGCGGATATAGTCTGCCGTTCGTGCGTATAGCAAAGTGTAATCTGGGCTTGTTTCGTTGCGAAGCGCGGCAGCGACGGTAAAGAATACTTCTGCCAAACCGTCCTGCGCGGAAGTGACCCCTGTAAACGGCACCATCTGTCCGTCTGCAAGCTTCATGCGAAGATCGCGCAGACCTGGGTCCAGATCACCATCAAACGCCGTTTCCAGCAATTCAATCGCGTCGGTGTTTCGATCCAACTGACTGAGCATCTCGGCGCGCATCATGACGCTTCGGCGTGTGTTGGCGAGGCTGCCAGCCGTCTCTGGACCAAACAGGGCCAACGCCCCTTCAAAATCTCCGACCACGGCGGTGGCAAGCGCCTTGTGATAATTGGCAAAACCACCAAGGCCCTGTTGCTGCGATACGGTGTCGAATTGCTCCATCGCACCTGTGACATCGCCTTCACCCAACGCAGCCCACCCAAGCAGAAGCCCGTCAACCAAAGGCCCGATTTCACGCCCTGCCGTCAGATCCTCGGCAAGTCTTGCAAAATTACCGGATGCGGCTTGCTCGGCGGTATAGACGATGTTGGAAACCTGGTTCTGCGCACCTGTCAAATTGAACCGATTGGCCAGCGTAATCGCTCGGGCCATATCGCCCTGGTTCACAAACGCGATAAGTGCCGCCTCGACCATCCGCGGATTGGAAGAATCGCGCCGAAGGGCATCAGCGTAGTATTCACCAATCGCTGCAAAATCATTTTCATATTGGGCCTGACGGCCAGCCAAATAGGAACCCGCAACACCCTGGGCCTCGGCAACAAATGGCGTGAGCAACGAAAGACTTAACGCAATAGCGCATAGATGACGGGTCATGAGGTCTCCAACACTTTAGGGCTATAGCTTGCAACAGAAGTGCGCGCCCCACAAGGAAAGGGCGCCCGACAGGCGCCCTTTGGAGATAAAATCTTTGTCAAACTACATATTGGGGTAGTTGGGACCATCACCGCCCTGCGGCGTTGTCCAGTTAATGTTCTGGCTTGGATCTTTGATATCGCAGGTTTTGCAGTGAACACAGTTCTGGAAGTTGATCACAAAACGGGTGTCTTTGCCCTCTTCCTCAACAAACTCGTAGACCCCTGCAGGACAATACCGCGCGGATGGCCCGCCGTATTTTGGCAGATTGATGGACACAGGGATGCTTGCGTCCTTAAGCTTCAGGTGCGCGGGTTGGCTTTCCTCGTGGTTGGTCATCGCAAAGCTGACGTTGGTCAGACGGTCAAATGACAAGACACCATCAGGCTTGGGATACTCAATGGGTTTATACTTGGCCGCTTCGCCTGTCGCGTCCGCGTCTGACTTTCCGTGTTTCATCGTGCCCAGAACAGACAGACCAAACAGATTGTTTGTCCACATATCGAACCCGCCAAGCGTGAGAGATGCCGCCAACCCGTACTTTGACCAAAGCGGTTTTACATTACGCACCTTCTTGAGGTCTTTTGCAATCGGTCCGTTATGAACGCGTTTGGCGTATCCATCCAGCGTATCACCGCTGCGGTCCGTTTTGATCGCTTCAATCGCAGCTTCGGCCGCGGCGATGCCTGACAACATGGCGTTATGATTACCTTTGATGCGGGGCACGTTCACCATACCAGCCGAACAGCCAAGCAAGGCACCGCCTGGAAAGGCCAGTTCTGGCATCGCTTGATAGCCACCTTCTGTGATCGCCCGCGCGCCATATGCCACCCGCTTACCGCCTTTCAAAAGGTCAGCGACCATCGGATGATGCTTGAAACGCTGGAATTCCATATAAGGGAAAAGATGCGGGTTTTCGTAGTTCAGATGGACCACGAACCCGACATATACCTGATTGTTATCAAGGTGATAGATGAACGACCCGCCGCCTGCATTTCCGTTCAATGGCCAACCCATTGTATGCGTGACAGTGCCTTCACGGTGCTTTTCGGGGTCAATCTCCCAGATTTCTTTCATGCCAAGACCGTATTTTTGCGGGCCCGCGTTCTTGTCGAGCGCATATTTGGCAATCACTTCCTTGGACAGCGATCCACGCACACCTTCGGACAAAAATACATACTTGCCATGCAGCTCCATCCCGGGCTCATAGGCATCAGACGGTGTGCCATCCGGGTTCAGGCCAAATTCACCTGCGACCACGCCTTTCACTTCGCCGCCGTTGCCATAGACCAGTTCTGAACAGGCCATACCCGGAAAAATCTCGACGCCCAATTCTTCGGCTTGTTCGGCCATCCAGCGGCACACATTGCCCATGGAAACGATGTAATTGCCGTGGTTGTTCATCAATGGTGGCATTGCGAAATTGGGCAGGCGCATCTGGCCTGCCTCGCCAAGCATGTAAAAATTGTCCTGTTTCACGGGAACGGTGATGGGCGCGCCTTTATCTTTCCAATCGGGGATTAACGCATCCAAACCACAAGGGTCCAAAACAGCGCCCGACAGAATATGCGCACCGACTTCAGAGCCCTTTTCCAGCACAACGACGTTGATATCCGCGTCCAACTGTTTGAGCTTGATGGCCGCAGACAGCCCCGCTGGCCCCGCACCAACGATCACAACATCGTATTCCATTGCTTCGCGTTCAATCTCAGCCATTCTAGACTCCTTGCATCTGATCGCGACCAGTCTCGCGTGAAAATGTCAGTTTGTTTTTCATATAGTGTTCTTTGCGATATTGCCTTGCCCATCGGCAGGGTCAATTAAAACACGGCGTCAAAATCAGAAAACCTGAGCAGAAGCGGCAATTCCTTGCGCCAATGGGGCGGCATGCCCTTGCATTTCGCACCTGTTTTGCGTTTTGTGTCGCAGGCTGCAGTTTTGTTAAAACAAAAGAAGAAATCCATGGAAAAGATCCCTTTGACACGCGCAGGCGCGGATCGCCTGAACGAAGAACTTAAAGGTCTTAAATCGACCGACAGGCCTGCAATTATCGCAGCAATCGCCGAGGCACGTGAACTTGGCGACCTGAAAGAAAACGCCGAATATCACTCTGCACGCGAAAAACAGAGCTTCATTGAAGGCCGCATTGCCGAACTGGAAGCCATCGTCAGCCGCGCAGACATTATCGACACATCCAAAATGTCGGGCAGCATCAAATTCGGCGCAACGGTTGAACTGGTTGATGAGGATACGGACGAAGAAAAAACCTATCAGATTGTGGGCGAGCCAGAAGCAGACATTGAAAATGGTTTGTTAAACATTGCTTCGCCTCTGGCACGTGCGTTGATCGGCAAAGAAGAAGGCGACAGCGTTGAGGTTCGTTCGCCTGGCGGCACCCGCTCGTATGAAATCCTGTCTGTGAAATACGCCTAGCAAATGACCAAACCCGATCAGCCCGATCTTTTGTCCCCGCCACCGCGTCCGACGGTCTCGGCCACCGAGGTGATCGCGGCTGGACTTAGTCTACTCTGGCTTGTCATGGCTGCCGTTTTTTTCATGGTTCTGCCTTCCAGCGGTGCCTTCGACAGCCTACGTTTCGTGATGATCTTATTGGCGGTTTTTCTGCCTGTTGCGCTGATTTGGGTGGCGGCCACCGCCGCGCGGTCCATTCGGGTGATGCGCGAGGAAAGCCAACGCCTACAGGCGGCCATTGATGGCATGCGCCATACCTACATCAAACAACAACAGGCCGGTGTTCCAGCGGCACGGCCCGAAGTTGAAAAAAAGCTGGACGAAATTGTCGAAACTGCCCGCGAGACATCGTCCGCGCTTGCTACCTTCACATCGACCCGCGCCGCCCCACCGCGTGTCAGCATCAGTTCGATCAAACCAAAGGGCGCAGCGGAAGATCAACCGACTCTGGCCCTTGGGACGCCGATGGAAGATCTCGAACCAAATTTGGACGCCCAAGACTTTATTCGTGCGTTAAACTTTCCCGAGACCGCGGAAGACACCGAAGGTTTTGCAGCCCTGCGACGCGCGCTCAAAGATCGAAGCGCAAAGGTCTTGATCACAGCGGCCCAAGACGTCCTCACCCTTCTGAGCCAAGAAGGGATCTATATGGACGACCTACGCCATGACCGCGCCAAGCCTGAAATCTGGCGGCGCTTTGCGCAGGGCGAACGTGGGGCCGCGATGGCCGCCCTTGGGGGCGTGCGTGATCGGTCGTGCCTTGCCCTTACCGCAGCGCGCATGCGCGAAGATCCCATTTTCCGCGATGCCGCCCATCACTTTTTGCGTAAATTCGACACCATGTTGCTAGAGTTTGAGCCTGAAGCCTCTGACGCAGAGCTTGCAAAACTTTCGACCACGCGCACGGCTCTGGCCTTTATGCTGCTTGGGCGTGTTGCAGGCATGTTCAGTTAAGGTCGAAACTCCCAAACGGGTAGTATGTAACCAAATCACCTTTTTGGATCGTGGCTGCATCGTCTGGCAGCTCGACCAGGCCTTCTGCCCACGACAATCCACTGATGCGACCTGATCCTTCGCTATGATATACCTCTGCGCGGCCCTCTCTGATACGGGCACGCAGATATTCGCGCCGCCCTGCTTTTTTGTTCTTTGCAAAACCTGCCGGCACAGAAAACCCCTGCGGCGGGGTCCAAGCCCCACCAGCAAGCTGCATGAGAGCAGGTCGCGCAAAAATCAGGCTACAGACAAACGCAGCAACGGGGTTGCCTGGCAAGCCGAACACCGGCGTCTGCGCCCACATGCCCATCGCAAGAGGACGCCCCGGTTTCATCGCTATCCGCCAAAGGGCCATACTGCCGGTTTCGTTCAGCACGCGGCTCATGTGGTCTTCATCCCCCGCAGAGGCCCCACCAGACGTGATAATTGCATCGGCTCGGGCCGCCCTGTCCAACGCGTTGCGCAGCGCATGTTCCTCGTCGGGAACGATGCCAACGTCTATCGTGTCAAACCCCCAGGTGCGCAGCATGGAAAGAAGCATTGGACGGTTTGCATCGAATGTTCCGTGCGCGTCACTTCCCGCTTCAAGCAGTTCGTCACCCGTTGAGATCACAGCAACTTTCAAGGGGCGAAAGACTTCAACAGCCCCTATTCCTGCTGCCGTTAACCGTGCAAGATCAGCCGCAGTCAATCGACGGCCCTTGTGACCAACGATGTCGTCAGCCATCATATCTTCACCCGCCTTGCGGCAGTTTGCGCCGCGCTTGAGTGCCGATTTGAACGCCACTTGCGTGTCGCTGATATTACAGTCTTCTTCCAGCACGACGGTATCAACGCCTTCGGGCAGAACAGCGCCAGTCAGCACTCTGATCGCCTTGCCGTGCGGAACTACGCCTTCAAACGCGCCGCCCGCAGCTGCGCGTCCCTCGACCAGATCAAGAACGGTGGTTTCTGCCCCAAGACTGTCAAAAGCAAACCCATAACCGTCAACGGCAGTGTTGGGGTACTGTGGGTTGCTTCGTTTGGCATGAACGTCTTTTGCCAAAACACACCCGGTTGCATTCTGGATCGATCGGCTTTGCGTCTCGACAATGGGGACCATGTTCGAACGCAAATGTGCCAGAGCCTCGCTCACGGGTGTCCAGTTCACCCCTTGCGGCAGAGCAAAACAATCATTGGACAGTCGCGGTGCCTGCAACGCGGGCCGCACCCCAAGAATCCACCCCTCTTGCTGAGCATCGTCCCCGCCTTCTACGGTGAACGCCTGCGCCAGCTGCATCGCACCAAGCGCCTCGGCCGTCGCACGCACTTGGCGTGCGTCTTTGATGTCAAAGATCGTGCCTGTATCACCATTGCGCAGACTGGCGTCATCAAGGCTTGGGAAAACCTCGGCCAAAACGATCGGCGCTGACGGGACGGTGAACCCTGTTTGCACCGGCCACACGTCAAGCGCGTCGCCAAAATGGCGCCGCATCTGGGCAAGCCGCGGCAGCCCGACCAAAGACTGCGCGCCCACCGCACCGGGCGTAAAAAGCTTCCACATGGGTTGCGCCCCTGAACAAAGCGCCTCGACTGTTCGCTTTTCTGCAAAAGGATGTGTGTCGCGCTCTGTTCCCTTTTGGCGCAAGTGGTGGGTTTGCTGGCTGGCAGGGCAACCCCAGAACGGACCGACGAACCCAAGTGTTTTATTGATCAAATCTGCGACTTCAAAACGGTTGTTGGAATTATCATCGCCATCCTCGATGTGCTGATTGAGCCAATCCCAAACCGCCAACGCATTGTCCTGCCCCGTAAGCGCGCGGGCAAATCCCCGCGGGTATCCAAACCCGAAATCAAAACCACATAGCACACGTTCATTTTGCGCAATCGCGCGGGACGCAACCCGATAGATCACGTCCATCGCCGCGGATCGGGTGCGATGGTATTGGACGTCGACCTTATGGTTTTTCTTTAGATGAGACACAAAGATCGCATCTTTGGTCGGCGCCCGCGGCGATGGTTTGGGGCGCGACGACCAATCCACAACGACGATATGGTCAAACATCACAAGCCAACCTTGGCCAAAATGAAGTCGGCAATGGCCTGCGTATCGTTCAGATCAAATACAGGTTTACTGGTGTTAAGTGCGCAATCGGCGGCATAGGCCTGGACCGTATCATCTTCGATCATGGGCTGCCCCGTTTCTTGGCGAAAAGCACAGACCTTGGCGTGCGCATCGCGTTTGAACCCTTCGACCAAGACCAGATCCACTGGCGATAGTTTTGCCAACATCGTCTCCAGGTCAGGTTCTGGCGAACCGCGCAACTCATGCATCAGAGCCCACCGCTTGCCACTGGACAACAAGACCTCTTGGGCCCCTGCTGTTCGGTGACGAAAACTGTCTTTCCCCGGTTGGTCCACATCGAATTCATGGTGGGCGTGTTTAAGGGTCGAAACGCTAAAACCACGTCCGACAATCTCGGTGACAAGACGTTCCATAAGTCCCGTCTTACCCGCATTTTTCCAGCCGATGACCCCAAAGATACGCACTACAAAAGCCCTTCTGCATGTGCCAGATCTTCTGGCGTGTTGATATTGAAGAACGGATCAAATTCCGCGACCGCAAAGCTGGCCGTCTGCGCACAATGCTGATCGGTCCATTGAACGATTTTACGAAGTCCGCCAGACAGCGCCGCGCGCAGGTCTTCTCTTAGCGTAACAGGCCAGAGCCCAAAGGTAGGATGCCGCCCATCGGTTGAGGCCAGCGCAAGAGGATACTCCATCCCTTCCGCCGCCTCCATCAGGCGCGGCACCAGATCGCAGGGAAAAAACGGGGTATCGGCCGCAGCCGTGACAATCGTTTCGGCCCCTTGGCTGGCCGCCCAATCCAAGCCCGCAAGAACGCCAGCCAATGGCCCGACAAACCCGTCAATACTGTCTGGCAGAACAGGCAAACCATAGGCTTCAAATCGCGCGGCATCCCCGTTGGCATTCAGGGCCAGCGCGTCAACCTGCGGATCAAGTCGGTCAATGACATGGCGCAACAGGCTTTGTCCCCCAAGCATCAGCGCGCCTTTGTCGCCGCCACCCATACGGCGAGCCTGTCCACCTGCCAATATCACACCAAAAGGTTGCTTCATTTTGCGGCTCCCTTGCGGCCAGCCGCCTTTGGTTCTTGCCGAACCGCTGAAATATCAGCATCACGTATCAGCCGTTCTTCACCGCTTAGACAGATAAAACGCTGGCCCCGCATCCTGCCGATCAAGGTTAGCCCAACTTGCCGCGCGATCTCGACACCCCACGCGGTAAATCCCGATCGGGACACCAGAACAGGTATCCCCATCATCGCCGTTTTTATCACCATTTCCGAGGTAAGCCGCCCCGTGGTATAAAGTATCTTATCGGCGGCTGCGGTATGTTCTGACAGCATCCATCCCGCAACCTTATCGACCGCGTTATGTCTGCCCACATCTTCCATGTAAACGAGCGGACGATCTTGGTGGCAAAGAACAGTTCCGTGAATGGCACCTGCGTCTAGATACAGGCTTGGAACGGTATTTATTTTGTGGGCCAAGCTATAAAGCCATGAGGTTTTGACATCTGCAGCAGGCAGATTGACCCCTTCCAACCCCTCCATCATGTCGCCAAAAACCGTCCCAACGGCACAGCCACTCGTGCGTGTTTTTTTCTTTAGCTTTTTTTCGTAAGTTGTCGTTTGATTGGTGCGCACCACAACCGTTTCGACCTCTTCATCGAAATCAACAGATGTGACCACCACATCATCGGGCAGCATCCCTTGATTTCGCAAAAATCCGAGGGCCAGATACTCTGGATAATCGCCAATCGTCATCGCCGTAACGATCTCTTGCGAATTCAGGTAGATCGTCAATGGGCGTTCTTCCACAACATTCAATGGCACCTTAGCCCCTGTGTGATCAAACCCGTCGACGGCACGTGTCAGACGCGAATTCCCCAGATCAGGCGCAATTATGAAATCAGCGGGCATTTACATTCCAATCTGTTGGGGGCTACTCCTCATCTCGATCAATCTAGGATGACAACGCGATGTCCACCACTGCAAAATCAGCCTTTTGGCAAGGTGTTCGGGATGGCTTCCCATTCATGCTGGTTGTTGCCCCCTTTGGGCTTTTGTTTGGCGTTGTCGGCTCGGAAGCAGGGCTTAGCCTGCTGGAGGTCATGAGCTTTTCTGTGCTGGTGATCGCGGGCTCTGCGCAGTTCACGGCCGTCCAACTTATGATAGAAGAAGCGCCCACCATCATTGTTGTCTTGACCGCGCTGGCCGTGAATCTGCGCATGGCGATGTATTCGGCCAGTCTTGCGCCCCATCTGGGCCGCGCACCGATCTGGCAACGCGCCGTTATTGCCTATTTCATGGTCGACCAAACATATGCATTAAGCCAGACAAAATACGACGAAAACCCAAGCTGGCCTATCAGCACCAAGGTATCTTATTTCATAGGTGCGATGGCGCCCGTTTGCCCGTTTTGGTATATTGCCACGCTCTTGGGGGCGGTGATCGGCAGCGCAATCCCACCCGAATACGCGTTGGATTTTGCCATCCCGATCACCTTCCTTGCTCTTGTTGCGCCTGCGCTGCGCACCCTTCCCCATGTGATCGCCGCCTTTGTCTCGGGGGTCATGGCGCTGGTTTTCATCGGATTGCCCTTTAGTCTGAACATCATCGTTGCAGCGATCATTGCGATGCTTGTCGGGGCGCAGGCAGAGGTATTTTTGAGCAAAAGGACATCCACATGATCCCCGATGGAACACCAATCTGGCCTGTCATCATCCTTTTGGGGATCGGGACCTTCTTTTTCCGGTTTTCTTTTCTGGCCTTGGTGGGCGAGCGCGAGTTGCCAGAATGGGTTTTGCGGCATCTGCGTTACACTGCTGTTGCGGTCATGCCTGCGCTGATCACGCCGCTGGTTTTCTTTCCGCCAGCCACGAACGGAGAGCTGGACCCGGCACGCTTGGCGGCTGCCGCGGTCACTTTGGGTGTGGGCGTCACCACCAAAAACGTGCTTTGGGCCGTTATCAGTGGTGCGGCTACCCTATACGGTTTGCTGTGGTTATTGGGCTAGCGCCTCTGGGCGGTAGTTGGCCAGCGCCACACCTTTATCACCGTCGTCATCTTCAAAGAATTTTTCGGTTTTTACACCTTCCAGATCCGCAAACTGGTTCATCAGATTTTTGGGGAAAGGGGTCGGGCGAATGCCTTCAAAACCTGGCAACTGACGCAATATAGCGGATGTGGATTGCGCGCAGGCGGCTTTTGGCACAGCCCCGTTCGCCATCACAAGACGCAGCGCTGCCTCGGCCACCTCGGGCGACACGTCAATCGTCTGCTCTACAACATGAAACGTGATACGTGCATGCGCACCCACATAGAGCCGTTTGATCGTCGGCGTGACCCCAAATATCACATCATTTCGCTCTGGAATGGTTTCATGCGCAAAGCTGCCGGCAGGATCAAACAACACGCGCTGCGAGCCGTTCACCATCAAGGCCGTATGCGCCCCGCTGCCAGAGCGGTTGTTGATGACTGTAAAAAGGGTTAGCGCAGATGGACCATTATGAACATAGGCTTTTTGTGCCACCAGTTCATCAGGTGCCCAGACAGCATCGCCTTGCCCACACCCCAGTAGAGCCAAGGACAAAAGGCACAAAAGACCCAATCTGCGCAGCACGGTTTTAGCCGTTTACCATCGCCAGAAAAACAAGCGCGACCAAAATGATAATCACCGAATAGGTCGTAAATTTCACAAAGCCTGCAAATGTTTTTTCTTGCTCTTTGGTGTCCATCTTGCCGTGTTCGTGGTTATCCATGTCGCGTTTCCCTTGGCTACGAGTTTTATTCCCTGCATGGCGATACCGCAGAAAGGTGCGCATTTCCAGTTACAAAACGGCGCAGCTCGGCATCACGCGACGCAACAATCGCACCGGCGCTCAACAGGCTTCGAACAGCCAGGCACCATCATCGGATTTATGTCGTGTCGCCCGCCCTTCGTGCCACAGGTGCAGGCAGTGGGCCATTGCCTCGACAAGCGCCAGGCCATATTCACCTTCGCCGATTGTGCGTTTGAACAACGGTGCAAAACACTGCCCTGCGGATTTGGGCGCATCCAAATGATTGTGCAAACGGCGTAGCGCCCCGTGGTGGTTTTCAATCAACTGGCGCATGCGCGTCGGTAGCCCCGTAAAGGGCAACTTGTGCCCGCCCAGAACAAAATGGTCATCACGTGCATATGCGGCCAAGCGCTCACACGCCTCAAGCCATTCAGCCACAGGGTCGGCCTCGGGCTCAGTTGCGTAGACACCGATGTTCGAACTGATCGATGGAATAATCTGATCGCCAGACAAAACCAAATTGTCATCTGCGCTCCAGAAGGTGGCATGTTCAGGTGAATGGCCGTTCCCGATACGGATGTCCCATGTGCGTCCACCGATTGTGATCTGGTCGCCTTCCTTGATCCGCTTATACCCAAGCGGCATCGGTGCGACGCAATCCGCAAAATTGAAGGGCCGTTCTTGTGCGCGCTTGGCCAATATTGCTGGATCCATTCCCGCAGACCGCCAGTAGGACAAGGTTTCAGACGTGGGGCGGTCATGTGCATCCAAGGTCAGCATGCGTGAAAACAGCCATGTTGTGCGGGTACAAACCAAGGCGGCATCATGTTCTGACTGGAACCAACCCGCCAACCCGACATGATCAGGGTGATGGTGTGTTACGATCACGCGGCCAATGCGCTTTCCTGCCAATGGCCCATCCATCAGCATGCGCCAAATGGCACGGCTGCGTTTGGTGTCGAACCCTGTATCGACGATGGTCCACGCATCGCCGTCGTCCAATGCGTAGACATTCACATGATCCAGCGCCATCGGCAGTGGCAAGCGCATCCACAAGACACCATCGGCAATGGGTATCGCCTCCCCTTCACAGGGCGCATCGGGAAAAGGATAGCGTAGCGGTTCCATTGGGTTGGCTTACGCCACCAAATCCTCGGTGGAAAGGGCATAGAGATCAGCCGCGCCTTCGCGTGCATGCGCCAAAAGCCCCGTATGTTCTGGCAAAAGCCTTTTGATGTAGAATGTTGCCAAGTGCAGTCGCGACGGATCGGCAATTGCCGCTTTCAAATGGAAATGCGCACCAAGAACGCGGGCAAAGCCGCGCAAGTAAGGAACAGCCCCTGCAAAGCGGTCATTGTAGTCTTTTTGCCCAACCATCCACTCAGTTGTTTCGCGTAGTGTTTCAGCCGCTGACCAAACCGCGTTGGCCAGATCAGCATGATCCTCCCGCGCTTGTTCCGCCAATTCTTCAATTTCGTAAAGCAGGGCCGAAGCGGCATCCCCGCCATCCATAAGTTTACGCGCCACCAAATCCATTGCCTGGATACCGTTGGTGCCTTCATAAATCGCGGCAACACGCACATCGCGGCTGTATTGCGCAGCACCTGTTTCCTCGATGAAGCCCATACCACCATGGATTTGGACACCCGTGCTTGCCGCTTCTATGCCCACATCCGTGCCAAAGGCCTTGGCAATCGGGGTCAAAAACGCAGCCCTTGCGGCCCAATCCTGCTCGCCCGTTGCATGCGCCATATCAATCGCAACCGCACAGGCCATCGAGATCGCACGCGCCGCAAATAAATCCGCCTTCATACTGGCCAGCATCCGACGCACATCTGCATGCTCAACAATTGTTCCCGTGCCGCCAACGCGCCCCTGTTTGCGGTCCATCGCGTAACCAAGCGCATGTTGATAGGCGCCTTCGGCAACACCCGTGCCCTGCACGGCAACGCCAAGTCGGGCGTTGTTCATCATCGTAAACATCGCGGCCATTCCTGCGTGCGGCTCGCCTACTAGCCAACCCGTTGCGCCGTCGTATTGCATCACGGCGGTCGGTGATCCATGCAGCCCCATTTTGTGTTCAAGGCTCACAACCTTCAGACTATTGGCAACACCTGCATTGCCCGCGTCATCAGGCAGATGCTTGGGAACCATAAAGAGGCTAATGCCTTTTGTGCCTTCAACCCCATCAGGCAAACGGGCCAGAACCAGATGGCAGATGTTTTCCGCCATGTCATGGTCGCCGTAGCTGATGTAAATCTTTTGCCCCGAAATCGCATAGGTGCCGTCGCCATTGGGTTCTGCTTTGCTGCGCAACGCGCCAACATCGCTGCCCGCCTGCGGCTCTGTCAGGTTCATTGTTCCCGACCACTCACCAGATATCAGCTTGGGCAGATAAAGCGCTTTAATCTCGTCGCTTGCATGATGCTCAAGCGCTTCAATTTGGCCTTGGGTCATCAACGGGTTGAGCTGTAGCGAAAGACAGGCGCTTGCCATCATCTCATTGACGGCCGTTGCCACAGTGATCGGCAAACCCATCCCCCCCGCTTTGGCGCTTGCAGTGATGCCCATCCATCCGCCTTCGGCCAATGCCGCATAAGCTTCCTTGAACCCCGGCGATGTGCGCACCACACCGTTTTCCAATTTGGCAGGATGGATATCGCCAACACGCTGCAAGGGCGCCAGGATATCTTCACACAGTTTGCCTGCCTCGGTTAAGATAGCCTCTGTCAAAGCGCCATCAGCTTCCGAAAAAAGGGGGGTTTTACGCACCTGATCCAAGCCAACAACCTGATCGAAAATGAACTGATATTCTGAAACAGGGGCACGGTATGGCATGGGAAACCTCAATCTTGTTCAAAGGGGCGGCGCACTTGGCAAACAAAGGCGGCATCGCTAAAGCACGTTGTGACGACAAACCTATCTTGCGTGCCTATCCGATCAACCAAAACGCGGCGTCATAAATGCAAACCACCTTGATCACCGACCCCAAAAGCGCGGGCATATTACTGGCCAAGGGGGCTCTTGTCGGTTTTGCCACGGAAACTGTGTATGGATTAGGGGCAGACGCGCGAAATGATACGGCCGTTGCACGCATTTTCGAAGCCAAAGGGCGGCCCACATTCAATCCGCTTATTGTGCATGTGCCTGATTTGGAAGCCGCGCAGACCCTTGTTGCCTTCAACGAAACCGCGTTGGAACTGGCGCGGCACTTTTGGCCCGGGCCCCTCACGCTGGTCCTTCCCTTAACGGACAAAAGCCTTTCGCCGCTTGTCACAGCGGGGCTTCCCACGCTTGCCATTCGCGTGCCCGCTCATGCCCAAGCACAAGCGGTTTTGCGGGCGGCGGGCACCCCCATTGCTGCCCCCTCTGCCAACCCGTCTGGCCGCATCAGCCCAACGACATCAGCCCACGTGATGGATGGGCTATCGGGGAGGGTCGATGCTGTGCTTGAGGGCGGCGCCTGCGTGGTGGGCCTTGAAAGTACGATCATCGGTTTTGAGCCCGCCCCCGTCTTGCTGCGTCAAGGGGGGCTGTCGCAAGACCGAATTGAACAAGCAATCGGCCCTTTGAAGTCCGACACGACCCCCGCAGCGGTGCAGGCGCCCGGTCAGCTTGCCTCGCATTATGCACCGCAACGTGCGGTCAGGCTGAACGCCCAGGCGCCCGAGAAAGATGAGGTGTTTTTGGGCTTTGGTCCGATGACAAGCAATTTGAATTTGTCGGAGAGCGCAGACTTGGTAGAGGCCGCAGCCAATCTCTTCGGCCACCTGCATCAACTGGATGCTCTCGATCGGCCCATCGCGGTTGCGCCGATCCCCGAAATTGGCTTGGGCCGCGCGATCAATGATCGGTTGCGCCGTGCCGCAGCACCCCGTTAAGCGCGCCCGGCATCTGCCGACAACATCAGCGGATCAATCCCAAGCCCTTTGATCGCATCCACCCATTTTTTGGACGCATCGGTGCGGAATACCAAATCTGGGTCAGCTTGTGCCGTCAGCCAGCCATTCATCGCGATCTCTTGTTCAAGCTGACCCGCCCCCCATCCTGCATACCCCATCGCCATCAAGGTCTGTTTGGGGCCAATGCCAAGCGCAATGTCTTCAAGGACATCAATGGTGGCCGTCATCCCGATGCCTTTGGCAATCTGCAGCGTGCTATCGTTTTGCTGGTAATCTGCGGAGTGAAGAACAAATCCGCGCCCATGGTCGACAGGACCACCAAAATGCACCCGAATGTCACGCACCTCGGCGCTTGGGGTAATGTTCAAATGCTTAAGAAGTCCTGCAAACGTCAGATCAGCACTGGGTTTATTCACAATCAGACCCATCGCACCATCATCGCTATGCGCACATAGGTAAATGACCGAATGCTCAAACCGCGGATCGCCCATGCCGGGCATCGCAATAAGAAGCTGTCCTGTCAAATCTGCCATATTACTCATACGTCTAAGATGGCCCCGCCCCTGACGTCTGGCAAGTGGCATAGCCGCCACGCTCACCATGTCTTGCCGTATTCGTGATTTCCACATGGCTGTGAATTGCTTAAACCTAGCGGAATGTTGCGCAACCTTTCCTTGCCCGCCGCGCTGTTAGCGCTTTGCCTTCCATCGAATGGGATGGCTGATCCTGCACGTGATGCAGTTGCCTTGGATATTTTAGGCGGCTGGCGCACCGACGACGGAACACATATCGCTGGCGTCAGGCTCACTTTGGCGGACGGGTGGAAAACATATTGGCGCAGCCCTGGTGATGCAGGTATCCCGCCCTCCTTTTCCTGGACCGGAACCCGCAATGTGGAAGCCGTGCATTTCCACTGGCCCGTCCCCGAGGTGCATGACCAAAACGGCATGCGCACCTTGGGCTATGCGGGCCAAGTCGTGATCCCGATTGAAGTTGTGCCCGATGCCGACGGGCAAATGCGGCTGAAAGGCAAAGTCCAGATCGGTGTCTGCAAAGATATTTGCGTGCCCAAAACCCTGCGGTTCAACGCCCTTTTGCCAGAAACAGGTGCACCTGATGGGCAGATCGCAGCGGCACTGATCAACCAGCCCTTGTCAGCCAAAGATGCCAATATGACAGGCATCACATGCAAGATCGCAGCTGTCGAAGATGGCATCCGACTTCATGCAGAGATTTCCATGCCTGCCCTCGGGCGGGACGAGCTTGCGGTGATCGAAGTTCCCCAAGCACACCTTTGGGTGTCCGAAGCGGATGTGGTCAGGTCAGGCAACACTCTGACAGCCAGCGTTGATATCCTCAGCCCAACAGGCGGCTATGTCGCGTTGGATCGTAGCGAATTGATCTTCACGGTAATGGCAGGCGGCCAAGCGGTAGAAGCCAAAGGATGCACAGGCCGCTAGGCTGTTTGCGACACACCTTTACGCGATATCCAAAGCGCTGAAGCCGCAAACACCAGCAACGCTGCAACAATCGTAAACGCTGCAAACCAGCCAAAGGCCAATCCAAGCCCCATTTCGGCGCCCCAGACGGTCGCCCCCGTAAATCCGACAGACCCCATCGTTGCCAAAAGCGCAACGCCACTCAGCCCGAGCAGAACCACATTTGCCCCCTTCACCGCCGCCGCTGACTGCGGTGCGCGCAAGGCACGTTTGCTGGCGGTGCGCAGGCGTTCGATATCGGTTTGCATCGCCACCAATGCAGGCACGACAAGCAACACAAGGATCATCCCAAATCCCAGACCGTAAACCAGTGTAATCACTGTGGGTTTAAGGAATTGCGCCTGACTGCTTTGCTCATACAAAAGCGGCGAAAGCCCGAGGACCGTTGTCAAAGTCGTCAACAAAACAGGGCGTAAACGATCGCAGGCGCCATCAATAATCGCAGGGATGATCCCGCGATCTTTTGCATAATCATCAATCGTCGTGACCAACACAATGCTGTCGTTGATAACGATGCCCACCATGCCGATGAGGCCCACAACCGTAAACATACTCAGCGGCACATCCCAAACCCAATGGCCGTAAATGGTGCCAACCAAACCAAATGGAATAATCGCCATCACCACCACGGGACGTGTCCAGCTTCCAAAAACCCATGCCAACGTCAGGAAAATTCCCAAAAGGCTTAGCATCAATCCGACCCGCGCATCGTTCAGGAATTCATCTTCATCCTGCGATTGGCCAGAGAACACAAAGGCCACTTGCTGTTCGCTTTCGATGCGCGGCAAAATATCGTCTTCAAGCAGCGCAAGGATTTCATTGGCACGCGCCGCGTCTTCCTGATTCAATTCGCCCGTAACGCTGATCAGCTGGATACCATTCTCGCGATTGACCGATGCAAAGCCTGTGCGCCGTTCCACCCTGACAATATCAGCCAGAGGCACATATTGCCCCGCGTCCGAGCGCACCAGCATTTCGCTCAGAAAATCCGACGTCAGGCTGCCCTCTTCCAATTCCACACGGATGGCCGCACTTCGCGGCCCCACAGGGAATGTCGCCGCCTCAATCCCGTTCAACCTGTTGCGCAGCACGCGTCCCAGATCGTCGATATTGAAACCGAGCGCCTGGCCCTTGGCCGTCAGCTCCAAGATCAGCTCTTCTTTGTCGTATGCCAGATTGTCTTCGATGGCGGACACTTCGGAAAACTGTGCAAGCGCCTCTTTCAACGCGTTACTTGCTTCTTTCAACGTATCGGCATCTGCACCGTAAAACTGCACCTCAAGCCCGTCTCCTTGGGGGCCGCTGCCCCAACTGCGAAAGCTGATGTTTTCAAGACGCGGATGACGCGCAACCTGATCTTGCAACTCTGACACGAACGTGCGGCTGGAATATCCTGGTCGCTCATCGGCTTCGATCAACTCGATGCTGACCCCACCAAGCTGGTCGGCGTCCTTGTTTTCGGTTCCCGACATGCCCCGCCCCGCGTTGCCGCCGACCTCGCCCATGACAAATGCAACCGGGTTTACACCGATGCGACCTTCCACATCGGCGGCCAAAACCTCAACGGCCTCGGTCATCAGCTCCATCTGTTCGATCGTGTCTTGGCGTGTGGCCCCATCGACCATAACAAAATTACCGGTCACAGAGCCCCGCTCAGGCGCGTTGAAAAAGCGCCACTGAACATCACCGCTGATAAACAACGTAGACGACAAAGCCAGCAGTGCCAGCACAGCAGCAAACACAGGATACCGCGCAACGATGACCCACCCCATAAGCGGGCGGAAGATGTTTTCCTTCACCCAGTTGAACCCACGGTTCACAACACGACTGGGCAGGTCATACCAGTGTTCTTTGTCCGTATGCTTCAACGCGCCTGCCATGTGATGCGGCAAGATCAAGAAACATTCGACCAAAGAGGCCAGCAGAACCACAATCACCGTAAAGGGAATATCGCTGATCAAATCGCCAAACCGCCCCCCGATTGCGACCAGCCCAAAAAAGGCGATCACCGTTGTCACGGTTGCACTAAACACCGGGCTTGCCATGCGCTTGGCCGCCGTTTCCGCGGCGCGCACAGGATCTTCGCCAAGCTTGCGGGCGCGGAAATCAGCGTGTTCTCCCACAACAATCGCATCGTCAACGACGATCCCGAGAGTAATAATTAATGCAAACAGGCTGATCATATTGATTGTCAAACCCGCCAGATACATCAGCGCCATAGCTGTGAACATCGCAACAGGAATACCCGCGGCAACCCAAAAAGCTGTCCGCGCATTCAAGAACAAAAACAACAGCAAAACGACCAACCCAAGCCCCATCAGACCGTTGTCGATCAGGATATTCAGGCGTCCACTGATTGCCTCGGCCCGTGTACGGATCAGTTGCACCTCAACGCCTTGGGGCAGAGACAGCTCAAGCTCGTCCGCAACCTTTTGCACCTTGGCTTGGATATCAATCGCATCACCTTGATCCGAACGGTCGATGCGGATGGACAACGCAGGCGCACCTTCCACGAAATAAGCGCGGTTGCGATCAATCCCATCGACACGAATACGCGCAACATCACCGACCGTCAGATTTGCGCCATCCGTGCCAGAGCGCAAAATTATCCCCGCAATCGCATCTGCATCGCGTTTGGCAACGCCCGTGCGCACACGGCTTGTGCCACCGACATCGCCCGCAGGGTCTGTATCCACCTCTGCGCCCACGGCACGTGCGATTTCGGCCATACTCACGTCATTGCGGATCAGGCTTTCCTGGCTCACCTCAACCACCGTGTTCGGGGCCGCCACGCCGCGGATGGTTGCACGCGTCACACCTTCGGCAAATAGGCGTGTGACAAATTCATCGGCAAACCGCCCAAGCTGTTCAACACCCACAGGCCCTGAAATCACAACATCTGTGACGCGGTCACGCCATGCGCCGCGCCGCACATTCGGCTCCTCGGCTTCTTCGGGCAATGTATTAACACCGTCTACAACGACTTGCACATCATCGGCCGCGCGTGCCATGTCCCACCCGGGGTCAAAATCCAGTTGGATCGACGCGCGCCCCTCCCGAGAACTTGCAGAAGAGGCCGCAACGCCTTCGACACTCAGCAATGCAGGCTCCAAGACCTGCACAATCGCTGCGTCGACATCCTCAGCGCCTGCGCCTTCCCAAGTCACTGAAACGGTGACATTGTCCACCACGACATCAGGGAAAAACTGCGCCCGCATCTGCGGGATCACCGCAAGTCCCACCGCAAGCAGAACCACCAACAGCAGATTGGCCGCTGTGGGATGGCGGGTGAAGTAGGAAAGAATACCGCCTGCGGAATTGGGCAATGCGCGCATCAGCTGCCCATCCGCTGTTCAATACGCGTGATAATACGCGCGGGCACTTTTTCATTTTGCAGCTCAGACAGAATTCGTGCGCGCGCCTCTTCAGGCATGCGCGTGTTTCCTTCGACAAAAGCGATTAGTTTCGCGCGACGCTCGTCGCTCAGCTCAACCATATCCGAGACCTCGACATCGCGGCCTTCGGGGCGAAGCGCACGCACTTTGATCCCTGCCCCCAAAACGGGCGAACGCGCAGCGACAACCTCTCGGCCCCGAAGCTGAGGTGCGCTGACGATCACATCATCCTGCTGGCGGCGCAAAACCGTTGTCTGGGCGACTTCCAAACGCTCTTCTTCGCCCAAAACCAGAACCTCGCCTGCTGCATTGACCGCAGCGGATGGCAGCAGCACCACATTCTCAAGGGGTTTTTCATCAATCGACACGCGCACAAAATCACCAGGCTTCAAACCGCGCGATGTATCCAGCGACGCAAAAATCAAACGGCCGGTTTGACCTTCCGCAACACTCGCACTCTCGCGCAAAATGCGCCCTTGCGACGTCAGATCAAACCCCAGAACCTCCAGTGTCACCGTCACAGGTGCGTCCAGCAAGCTACCTGCATCATCCAAAAGGCGGGCGTATTGCGAGGTGCTCAGACGAAAGGCCACCTCCAGTTGATCAGGGTCAACCAGCCGACCCAAAGCTTCGCCTTGGCTGGCACGGTCGCCCGTCACCACACTTACCTCTGCAAGCGTGCCGTCAAACTCTGCAATAATGCGCGTTTCTTCCAGATCACGTTGCGCATCGGCCAAGTTGATGGACTGGCGCGACAATCGCGTTTGGGCCAGATCAATGCGCGCTTGTGCATTAGCCACCGCCTGCCTGCGCGAGATCACCGCCTGACGTGCAGCCGCAGCCGCAAGTTCGGCCGTTTCCACCGCCGCTTCCGTGCCAACACCGCGGCGCTGCAAATCGCGTTGACGCTGCAAGGCCCGTTCTCTCAAATCGGCCTGGGCCTGGGCCCCTGCCAAATCATCTTCGGCCAAACCCAAGGCTTGGTTTGCATCGCGCAGCTCTGCTTGTGCCTCGGTCACATCCGCCTGCGCCCGCGATACAGTGGATTGCGCGTCCGCAGGGTCCAGTTCGATCAGAACATCGCCCTCGCGCACGCGCCCGCCTTCGGTAAAATTGGGATGCAACGCAACCACCTCACCCGATACAGCAGGGCGCAACTCAAGCGTGCGGCGGCTTTCGATCTGACCGAAAACAGTCATCTGCGGTGCAAGGGTCTGCGGCTCGAATGCAATCACATTCACAGCAAACACCCGCTCACGTGCGGGTCTGGCAAATGGTTCTTGGTTGGCGCGTTCCTGCACAGCATCACGGACTTGAAAGGCGCCAAACGCCAAAAGCCCTGTCGTCAGGGCCAAAAGAACAACGCCCAATAGGCTGCGGCTCAAAAATCGCAAATCTCAAATCCTTTTTAACGCGCTGGTCTAAAGATAGGGCCAAAACGAGACGTTCCAAACCCTTAACGGTGCAACAACGCGTTTCCGTCGAAATTGTGATATCGCATCACTTGCGGCGTTTGTGTTCATCCAGACGCGGCATGATCTCAACGAAATTGCAGGGGCGATGGCGGTAATCCAACTGTTTTACCAAAATTTCATCCCACGCATCTTTGCAAGCGCCCGTCGATCCGGGCAGCGCAAACAGGTATGTTCCGTTGCAAACACCGCCTGTCGCACGCGACTGGATCGCGCTTGTCCCGATCTTGGCCATGCTGACATGAGTGAACACCGTGCCAAAGGCATCAATCTCTTTTTCGTAAACATCACGGTGCGCCTCGACCGTCACATCGCGCCCTGTCAAGCCCGTGCCGCCCGTGCTGATAATGACATCGACACCCGCATCGTCACACCAGCTGCGCAACACATCCGCGATCATCTGGCGATCATCCACCACGATTTTTCGGTCCGCCAGCATGTGCCCCGCGCCTTCCAGCCGCGCCACCAATGTGTCGCCGCTGCGGTCATCATCCAGACCACGCGTATCGCTGACGGTCAGAACCGCAATACGCACCGGGATAAATTCCATCTTCTCGTCTATGCGGCTCATGATGCCTCCAATCGCGCTTTGATCTGCAGCAAATCGGCCCATGCCTCGCGCTTCATCACTGGATTGCGCAGCAAATACGCAGGGTGAAACATCGGCATCAGGCCCGTTCCGTTGTGATCCGCCCATGTCCCGCGCAAGCGTGTTACGCCCTTGCGCCCAAGCAACGCCTGACAACTGATGTTGCCCATCGCAACAATAACCTGCGGCTTGGCCAACGCGATATGACGTTCGATGAACGGGACCATCATCGCCAGTTCAAGCGGTTTTGGGTCTCGGTTCTGCGGCGGGCGCCACGGCATGACGTTGGTGATATAGGTATCCGTTGCCCGACTGCGGCCAATCGCGGCCAGCATCTTATCCAGCAATTGCCCCGCCGCACCGACAAACGGCACGCCCGCAATGTCCTCGTCACGGCCAGGCGCTTCGCCAACAATCATCAAAGGGGCCTCAGCCACCCCATCTGCAAAAACAAGGTGTTGCGCCCCGCGTTTAAGATCACAATGCTCAAATTGTCCCATCGCATGCTTCAGGGCAGCCAGATCGCCTGCCGCCTCCGCCGCCTTGCGCGCTTCGGCAACGGCATCGGTCTCAACCGGTTGCATCACGGCAGGCGCAGCGGCCCGTTTTGCAACAACAGGCTTGGGCGTTTGCGCAGGCGTTTCATACCGGTTGATCGGCGCATCCGCGATACATTCATCAACGCCCAAATCCACTTGCCATTCAAGTGCTGCGCGGGCGGCATGCCAATCCATATGATCCAGAGACGATTCCATAGAGTGCTAACCTAGGCTGCGGCCCCCAAAGGGTAAACACCTTGTGGCGTGCCCCTTGCCGCTTATCGCGCCCCCTTCTATACCCTTGGAAACACCAGCAAGGGGGCCACATCATGGCATGGCGCGCGAAACATCTTTTGGGCATCGAACACCTTGGCCCGGACGAGATTACGACCCTTCTGGATTTGGCCGATACCTATGTGGATCTGAACCGCAAGCGTCACAAGCATTCGGACGCGCTCGCAGGTCTGACACAGGTGAATATGTTTTTCGAAAATTCGACCCGCACGCAGGCCAGTTTTGAATTGGCTGGCAAACGGCTTGGCGCCGATGTCATGAGCATGGCCATGCAGGCATCCAGCATCAAAAAAGGCGAAACCCTGATTGATACGGCCATGACGTTGAATGCGATGCACCCTGATCTGCTGGTTGTCCGCCACCCCCATTCGGGCGCCGTGAACCTGCTGGCCGAAAAGGTGAATTGCGCCGTTCTCAACGCAGGGGACGGGCGTCACGAACATCCGACCCAGGCGCTGCTGGATGCGCTTACCATCCGCCGCAGCAAAGGGCGCTTGCACCGCCTGAATATCGCAATTTGTGGCGATATCGCCCACTCCCGCGTGGCGCGGTCCAACATCATGCTGCTTGGCAAAATGGAAAACCGCGTGCGCCTGATTGGGCCGCCCACGTTGATGCCATCGCAAATTGATCACTTCGGCGTCGAGGTTTTCGACGACATGCACGAAGGGCTGCGCGACGTGGATGTGGTGATGATGCTCCGCCTGCAACGCGAGCGGATGGACGGCGGCTTTATCCCGTCCGAACGCGAATACTACCACCGCTACGGTCTGGATCAGGCCAAGCTGGACAACGCCAAACCCGACGCCATCGTCATGCACCCCGGCCCCATGAACCGCGGCGTCGAAATCGACGGCGAACTGGCAGATGATATCAACCGGTCGGTCATTCAAGAACAGGTGGAAATGGGCGTTGCCGTTCGTATGGCTGCGATGGACCTGTTGGCCCAAGCTGCACGCGCAACCCCAACCGAGGTCATGGCTTGATCGCAACGCCCGACTTCAAGACTTTCCTCAAACGCTCCGTGCTTGGTGCGCTTTTGTTGGCCGCGGCTTTGCTGCCTCTGTTAACCGCGATTGATCTGGTGGGTGGTCTGATCGTCACCGCTGTATCGCCCATCGTTTACATGATCGCCTTTGATGACTGGCGCACGTGGCGGCGCACCCGCGAACAGGTGTGGACCTTGGACGCCCAGGGGCTCACGCTCACCGACGGGTCAGAGGAACCAAACCTCATGCCTTGGGCGGCAATCACAACGGCGCAGGAACATTGGTGGGATGGCGTAGTTGTCTCTTTGAAAGATGGCCAACGGCTCAAACTCAACTATCTGGCAAATCCAAAGGCCGTGGCACAAAGGATAAGGCAAGCAACCCAATGACCCTACAAACCCAAGTCAGCGAAAACGAACGCGGCGTCATCCGCCTTTACGAAATTGCCTTACCCCATGACGAAGCCCGCGCAATCACCGCCAGCGACATTCAGCAAGCGTTTGGCGTTGACCATTTGGATAGCGACTTTGTCGAAACCTTCCATGTGCGTGATCTGCAAGAACTGGGGCTGCGCGGTTATATGGAAACGGGCCTAGGTATCGCATCTTGCGACATTGATCCATTTGCCGAACGCATTGTCGATGTGGACGGGTGGGTGGCCCTTGTCGTCTCTCAGGCCTTTGGCGGTCGCGAAACGCGCCTTGCACCCAAACACCCCCTGCGGCCCATCGGCGCTTTCGTCGAAGAAGGCGCATCTACCCCGCTGACACGGTTGCAGGCAGAAACGGCCAAACCATCCCCACCGCCAGACGCGTCCGAAGAAAACCCCAAGGGCAAAAAACCCCGTTCTGACGCCGCGATGTCAGGCATGGTGGCCACAATCGTTCTGATCGTCCTTGCCCTTCTTGTCTTTGCGATGATCTGGGTTGGGGGTTAAGCCTCTTTCCCCCATCCGCTTTCCCCGTTAGACAGATGCCGATGCAGCGCAAGGCCCTTTTCGGATGACGGATCTCCTCCTTACAAACGCACGGTTGATTGACCCAGAGGCTGGCACAGACACTCTTGGGGCCGTTCTGGTGTCCGACGGTGAAATCAAGGGCATCTGGTCAGACACACCCGATATACCACCTTCCTTTCAAGGCAAAACCGTTGATCTGAATGGCAAATGCCTTGCGCCGGGGATCATCGACATCGGCGTCAAAATTTGTGAACCGGGCGAGCGTCACAAAGAAAGCTACGCATCCGCAGGCCGTGCCGCCGCCGCAGGCGGCATCACTACCATTGTCACCCGCCCCGACACGCTGCCCGCCATCGACACCCCCGAAGCGCTTGAATTTGTTGCCAAGCGTGCGGCGACCGATGCGCCTGTGCGCGTGTTACCCATGGCCGCGCTGACCAAAGGGCGCGCAGGTCACGAGATGACCGAAATCGGCTTTTTGCAAGATGCAGGCGCCGTGGCATTTACTGATTGCGATCACGTGATTGCAGACACCAAAGTCTACCAACGCGCGCTTACCTACGCCCGATCACTCAACGCATTGGTCATTGCCCATATTCAGGAACCCACCTTGTCAAAAGGGGCCTGCGTGACCAGCGGCAAATTCGCCTCCCTGCGCGGCCTGGCTGGCGTGTCGCCCATGGCCGAACGGATGGGGCTGGACCGCGATATCGCCCTTTTGGAAATGACAGGTGCAAAATATCACGCCGATCAAGTCACCACGGCCCGTGCGCTGCCCGCGCTCAAACGTGCGAAGGCAAATGGGCTGGATATTACCGCAGGTGTCAGCATCCATCACCTCACGCTCAACGAACTGGACGTGGCCGACTACCGCACCTTCTTTAAGATCAAACCGCCTCTGCGCAGCGAAGAAGACCGCATCGCGATGATTGAAGCGCTGGCTGACGGCACGCTTGATATCATCCACTCCATGCACACCCCCCAAGACGAAGAAAGCAAACGCCTGCCCTTTGAAGAAGCCGCAAGTGGGGCCGTTGCACTTGAAACGCTTTTGCCCGCCGCCATGCGCGTTGTGAACAGCGGGCTGATTGATCTGCCAACGCTGTGGCGCGCCCTGTCGCTGAACCCCGCTAACCGCCTTGGCCTCCCCCAAGGCCGCCTCAGCGCTGGCGCACCCGCAGATCTGGTGGTCTTTGACCCCGATGCGCCTTTCGTGATGGACCGAACCAAACTGCTGTCGAAATCCAAGAACACGCCCTTTGATGGCCAACGCATGCAAGGCCGCGTCCGCGCAACCCTCGTAGACGGCACAGTGGTGTCAGGCTCCCTTAAATGAGCGTCGTCATCTTCGCCCTCGCAGCTCTTTTTGGCTTCACCCTCGCAGCTCTTTTTGGCTATCTTTTTGGCTCAATACCCTTCGGCCTCGTCATGGCGCGGCTGTTCGGCTTGGGCGATTTGCGCACAATAGGATCAGGCAACATAGGCGCCACAAACGTCCTGCGCACGGGCAATAAACTGGCCGCCTTCCTGACCCTGATCTTGGACGCAGGCAAGGCAGGTATTGCAGTGCTGATCGCTGGCCAATTCGGTATCATCGTCGCCATGATCGCAGGGCTGGCCGCCTTTATCGGCCATTGCTACCCCATTTGGCTCAGGTTCAAGGGCGGCAAAGGCGTGGCGACCTTCTTTGGACTTCTCTTTGCGCTCGCTTGGCCGGTTGGCGTCGGCGCGGGGGCCACATGGTTGGCCGTGGCCGCCATCACGCGGTATTCATCCTTGTCGGCTTTATTTGCGGCGGGGCTTTCACCGCTCTGGGCGTGGTATCTGGGGTATCCCGCCTTGATCTGGTTGCTGATAGCATTGGCCGCACTTGTGTTCTGGACCCACCGCGAGAATATCGCCCGCCTCAAAGACGGCAGCGAAACCAAAATTGGTCAGAAGTGATCAGTAGCTGAACGCATCATAAATGCGGCTCAGATCACCGTTCCACTCTCCATTGTAGCAGTCCAGAAGTTCATCCGCGGGTGTCTGACCCGTCTCAATGCTTTCTTTCAAAGCGTTAAGGAAATGGGTCTCGTCTGGCACCATCCCGCCCGCACCTACGCGCGCGCGCGCTTTCAAACCGCTTTCGCAAATATCGACCACCTCGCGCGCAAGGGCATGCATTTTGATGCCCTCGACCTGCGCCTGAAGCCCGTCGACCGATGCCGCAACGCGCAGTGCCTCGCGCTGCTCTGCGCTCCAGCCCTTGCACAGATCCCATGCCGCATCCAAGGCCGTCTGGTCATACATCAGGCCCACCCAAAACGCAGGCAAAGCACACAACCTGCGCCAAGGCCCACCATCTGCACCGCGCATTTCGATGAACTGCTTGATCCGCGCTTCGGGAAAAACGGTCGTCAGGTGATCGGCCCAATCCGACAACAGCGGCTTTTCACCCGGAAGCGCAGGCAACTCACCCTTCAGGAAATCGCGAAACGACATACCAAGGGCGTTGATGTACCGCCCGTCGCGGTAGACAAAATACATCGGCACATCGAGAACATATTGCACCCACGCCTCAAAGCCGAAACCGTCCTCGAACACAAATGGCAGCATGCCTGTGCGGTCCGCATCCAGATCGCGCCAGATACGGCTGCGCCACGATTTATGGCCGTTGACCTGCCCTTCAAAGAATGGGGAGTTGGCAAAGAGCGCTGTTGCGACAGGCTGCAACGCCAGTGCCACGCGCAGCTTTTGGACCATGTCCGCCTCTGACCCGAAATCAAGGTTCACCTGAACCGTGCAGGTGCGCCGCATCATCGCGGTGCCCATCGTGCCGACCTTTTCCATATAGTCATTCATCAACTGATACCGCCCCTTGGGCATCAGCGGCATGTCCTCGTGGCGCCACTCAGGCGCTGCACCAAGGCCAATGAATTTCACACCCAGACGGTCCGACACCTCTTTGACTTCTGCCAGATGGGTGTTCACCTCATCGCAAGTCTGGTGGATCGTCTCAAGCGGTGCGCCCGACAATTCCAACGCGCCCCCGGGCTCAAGGCTTACATTTGCGCCATCTTTTTCCAGCCCGATGATATGCGGCCCTTCCAACACGGGCGTCCATCCAAACCCGTCGCGCAACCCCTCAAGGACCGCCTTAATCGATCGCTCGCCCTCATAGGGAAGCGGCTTATGGCTGTCCTGACAATAGCCGAACTTTTCGTGTTCGGTCCCGATGCGCCAATCCGCCTTGGGCTTGCAGCCCTTTTCCAGCAGCTCGGCCAGTTGGGAATGGTCTTCAATCGGGCCGCCGCCGCTTTGTGGAATAGACATCGGTGTCTCCTGAAACTGTTATGCCATCCGTGGCGCAGGTGCGCTTGGCTGTCAATCAACGATCAGTGCAAGGCGGTGTGCGCAGATGCAGACGGGGCTTGCCAGATCAAAGTCATAGGCGCGTCCGATTGCGGCGCACGGGCCGCTGCATCATAGTCAACACCACTCAGCACGCCCAACGCATCAAACAGGCTTTCGGCATTGCGTGCATTGTTGGGGATGGTCAACGTGGGCGCGGATTTCGCCTCAAATTCCCAAAGAAGCAGCCCACGGTGGCGAAACATCGACACGCGGATCAAATCCTCGATCGACACCACACCGCCCCCATCTGGCCCGAAATAGGCGATCTGTCGTTCTGTCACTTCGACCACGCCCGCCCCGTCGCGGCCATAGGGAAACCGCGCGCGCTGCACGCCTTCCCACAAAAACGCAAGGCCAAGCGCGGCCAACCCCCATCCTGCATAGCTGGCCAAGCCAAACCGCGTCAGGCCGAAATATGCCCCAAGCGCGATCACCACCACGCCAATGCCCACATCGCGGAACCGCCAGATGGCATCGCGGGCAGCGGGTCGAATAAAGCTCATCTCCAGTCACCTTTCGCATGCTGCCAAAGGCTCAGCGCTGCAACGGCGGCCGTATCGGCACGCAACACCCGCGGCCCCAAAGACAGCGTCTGCACAAATGGCAAATCCACCAGCCGCGCACGCTCGGCCTGCGAAAACCCGCCCTCCGGACCGATAAGAAGGGCCGCCGGCGCCGTGCGCAAACTGCCCAACTCCGAAGAGGCCCGACCAACCAAGGCCTCATCACAAAAGATCAACGCGCGATCAGGGTCCCAAGCATCCAGCACATGTGTCAACTTGGCCAGCGCATCCACAGGTGGCACAAAAGTGCCCCCGCATTGCTCGGCGGCCTCTACGGCGTGGGCTTGCAGACGGTCCTGCTTGATCCGGTCGGCATTGGTGAAATCCGTCTGCACAGGGCAGATCCGCGCGGCCCCCATCTCGGTTGCCTTTTCGACAATGAAATCCGTGCGTGCCTTTTTGATCGGCGCAAACAAAAGCCACAGGTCAGGCGGCATCTGTTGCGGCGCTGTCTGGTCTTGGCAGCTCACCGCACCACGCCGCTTGGCCGCATCCACCACCACGGCAGACCACGCGCCGTGCACCCCGTCAAAAACGGTGATCACATCGCCCAACCCCAGACGCATCACCCCAAAAAGGTAATGCGCCTGCGCTGCATCCAACGGAACCGTTTGCCCCGCGCCCAAGGGATGATCTACATAAAGACGAACCTTACTCATGGAGCGCACCCTATGCCCGAGACAATGCAAGGCCAAGTGGCAGATGCCGTAAAAGGCAACTGGGTGGATACACTCGCACCACACGCCACACGCCCCTATCTGCGATTGTCGCGCGCAGATAGGCCCATTGGCACGTGGCTTTTGCTTTTGCCCTGCTGGTGGAGCCTTGCACTGGCCATCCTGGCCACGGGACAGGCACGCCCCTTTGATGCCTGGATCTTTGTCGGCTGCGCACTGGGCGCATGGCTGATGCGCGGGGCGGGCTGCACATGGAACGACATCACAGACCGCGATTTCGACGGGGCGGTGGAACGCACCAAATCACGCCCGATCCCGTCAGGGCAGGTCAGCGTCAAAGGCGCTGTCATCTGGATGTGCGCTCAGGCTCTGGTGGCGTTCTGCATCCTGCTCACGTTCAACCTCAACGCGATCCTTCTGGGCGTCGCCGCACTTGTGCCGGTGGCCATCTACCCTTTTGCAAAACGCTTCACGTGGTGGCCACAGGTCTTTCTGGGGCTGGCGTTCAACTGGGGCGCGTTGCTGGCATGGACGGCACACACCGGCGCCCTGCACTGGCCTGCGGTGGTGCTCTATCTGTCGGGCATCGCATGGACGCTGTTTTATGATACGATCTACGCCCATCAGGATACCGAGGACGACGCACTGATCGGCATCAAATCAACCGCACGGCTTTTCGGCGAAAATTCGCCACGTTGGTTGCGGCTGTTTTTGGTGGTCACTGTGTTGTTGATGGGGCTGGCGGTTTTGCTGGTGGCACTGCCCACAGGCAACATTCTCGCACTGGTTCTGGCGCTTGGTGGCCCTTGGGCCATTGGGCTTCACATGGCCGCACAGCTGGCGCGGTTCAAACCAAGTGACGGTGCAGGTCTTGTCACTTTGTTCAGGTCCAACCGAAACGCAGGGCTGTTACCCTTTGTCTTTTTCGCCTTGGCGGCGCTCGTCTCGATTGCACCTTTCGGCCCTTGGGCGTAAGCACAGACAAGACAGGGAAAAACATCCGTCAGAGCATCAGTCAAAGGCATCAGACACACCCATATGAGACTTCAGTCCGTTCTCTTTAGTTTTCTCGCATTTGCCGCCGCTGGCGGTAGCGCCGTTCTGGCTGCGCGTGCGGTGGTTACTCTGGTCGAGGACCGCTCTGCCATCGAAGTCGGGCAAGCCTTCGTCGACAATCAGTTGAACTGGGCCGAAGTCACCACCGATGGTCTGAACGTCGTGCTGACCGGCGAAGCCCGTGACGAGGCCCAACGGTTTGAAGCGATCTCGGTCGCTGGCAGCATCGTCGAAGCGAGCCGCGTCATCGACAGCATTTCGATCTCGCAATCCGAACAAACGATCATCCCGCGCTTTTCCATGGAATTGCTTAAAAACGATGCGGGCCTGTCCCTGATCGGTTTGGTGCCCACCAGCATTGATCGCGACCGGTTGATCCAGGATATCACCCGCGTGGCACGGGGTGCCGAAATTTCTGATCTGCTGGAAACCGCCGACTACCCCGTCCCCGACGGATGGGACAGCGCCGTTGAATTTGGCCTTGCCGCCATGCAGAACCTGCCCCGCTCAAAAGTGTCCATCGCCGCAGACCGCGTGGCGATTGTGGCCGCCGCCGAAAGCCTCGATGCCAAACAACGTCTCGAAAGTGTTCTGGCCCGCGAAGCCCCCGAAGGCGTCACCCTCGAGATGGACATCACCGCGCCGCGCCCCGTGATCTCGCCCTACACGTTGCGTTTCCTGATTGACGACGCAGGCCCCCGCTTTGATGCCTGCGCCGCAGATACGCCGATCATGCGCGGCCAAATCCTGAACGCCGCCCGCGCAGCAGGGCTTGAAGGACAGGTGGACTGCGTTTTGGGTCTGGGCGTGCCATCGCAACAATGGGGTGCAGCGGCGCAAGCTGGCATCGAAGCGGTTGCCGAACTGCAGGGCGGCTCACTGACCATGTCGGATACCAACGTCTCGCTGGTTGGACCCGACACTGCGACCCAAGGTGTGTTTGACCGCATCGCCGGTGATCTGGAAGCCAAATTGCCCACGCTCTTTAGCCTGACCGCGACACTACCTGTTGCAGCGGGCAGCACTGGCGCAGATGGCCCCGTGGAATTCGTGGCCATCCGTACGCCAGAAGGTCAGGTTCAACTGCGGGGCAGCGTCCCATCAGACCTAGTGCGCACCGCATCCGAAAGCCTTGCGCGCGCCGAATTTGGCGCCAGCAACGTCTATAACGCCTCGCGCGTCGACGAAGCACTGCCCGAAGGTTGGCCCATTCGCGTGCTGGCTGCCATCGAAGCACTGGCCGAGGTCAACAACGGGTCCGTGCGCGTCTCTGCCGATCGCGTCGAAGTGCGCGGCAACACGGGCGACACCCGCAGCCGCGCCAATATCAGCCGTATCCTTGCGGATAAATTGGGCAACCAAGGCACCTTCCAGATTGATGTGCTGTATAAAGAGGCGCTTGATCCGATCGCCTCTATCCCCACAGCCGAGGAATGTGTGACCGAGATCACAGGCATCCTTGCGCAAAAGAAAATCACATTTGAACCTGGGTCATCCAACATCGATGCAAGCGCGCGTGACACGATCGACAAAATTGCCGAACTGCTGAAAACCTGCGTAGACGCCCGCGTGCAAATTGCAGGCTATACCGATAGCCAAGGCTCCGAAGAGCTGAACGCACGTATCAGCCAGGACCGCGCCGATGCCGTGCGCACCGCGCTCGTCACCCGCCGCATCACCCCTGCCCGTCTTGAAGCGGTCGGGTTTGGCGAAGCAAACCCGATTGCCGACAACGGCACCGAAGCAGGGCGCGAAGCAAACCGCCGCATCGAATTTACCCTGATTTCGAACGATCCCCCATCAGACACGGACGAGGCCGAGACCGATGAACAGAACTGAATTTATCGTCGCGATTGCAGCCATCCTATTTGTGGCCTTCATGCTTGGCTGGTTTGCCCACTGGCTGATCAGCCGCTTTACCCGCGTATCGCAATCTGACGTGGGCGAGTTGGACAAGATGGCCCAAGCCCTGCACGAAGCCGAAGAAACCCGCGACCAAGCAATCACCTATTTGCAGCAGCGCGAGGCGGAAATCAGCAACCAGATGGCCCAGACCGAAGCAGAGCTGCGCGCAGCGATGGACGGACTGCGCGATGCCCGTCATGAAGCCGAGGAACTGCGCAGTTATATCGAACGTGCGCAACAAGGCTGAACTGTCGGGTTTTAGGTATTTTTACAACAATGAAGCAGCACGCGTGCTGTTTCGCAAAGGGTGCGCGTTAACCTTAATGCGGGATTACCAGCGCGAGAGCGCATCTTCGTCCTGCGCTTTGCTTTCGACCCAATCCGCGCTGGTCTGCGTGATCTCTTTTTTCCAGAAAGGGGCGCGGGACTTCAGGTAATCCATCAAAAACGCGGCCCCTTCAAAGGCCGCCTTGCGGTGTCGGCTGGCTGTGGCCACCATCATGATCTGTTCGTCTGGTCCCAAATCGCCAAAGCGGTGGATCACCATCACATGCGCCAGATCAAAACGGTCCGTCGCTTGTTTGGCAATATCCGTCAGTGCCTTTTCCGTCATGCCGGGATAATGCTCTATCGTCATGGTGTTCAGCCCGCCGGCCACATCACGCACGATCCCCGAAAAGCTGACAATCGCACCTGCCCCTTGGGCGGCATTCGTAAAAGCGTTTAGTTCAGCGCCTGCATCAAACGCCGCTTCTTGGACCCGAATATCCATCAGCCACCTGTCATGGGCGGGAAAAAGGCGACCTCGCGCACGCCTTTTAAGGGGGCGTCGAAATCGCTCAGTTCCTGATCAAGGGCCACGCGCAGGGCGCTCACGTCCTCAAAGGCCGCATCATATCGGGCCTCACGCGCGCGCAGTTCCGCTACAAGATCAGCCACCGTTTCAGCCTGTGTCTCGACCGTTTCGCGCGGCAGTCCAATGCGTTCCCGCACCCATGCAAAATAGACAACATCCATCAGCCATCCCTCAGATACGGCAGCGACTTACGAAAATAGTCCCAGCCTGTGATTAAGGTTAACACCGCCGCGACCCAGAGCAAGACAAGCCCGATGGACCAGCTCAGATCCCAGCCCGCATCTTTCCAGCGCAGGCCAAGCACGTCGTCAGCCTCTCCCGCTAAAATAGCCTGAACCAAAGCAGGGTCCATGCCCACTGTCTGCTCGATCAGGTAGTGTTCGAACGCGCCTTTTGAAAATAACACCGCAATCGCCACCATCTGGGCCGTGGTTTTCCATTTGGCCAGTTTCGTGACCGCAAGCGTTTTGGCGTCATCGCCCAAAAACTCGCGCAGACCGCTGACAAAGACCTCGCGAAAAATGATCACGGTGGCAGGCAGCAACAGCCAAGGGTCCATGCCCGAAAAACCCACAATGATCAGCAGCGCAATCACCACCATCGCTTTGTCGGCAATGGGGTCCAGCATCGCGCCGAACTTGCTGGTCTGGTTCCACGCGCGGGCCAGATAACCGTCAAAGAAATCCGTGATCGCCGCCGCCGCAAACAAGATCAGCGCAAACCAGTCTGCCCAAGGACGGTTGAAATACAAAAACATAATCACCACGCCGAAACAGGCAAACAGGCGACCAATCGTCAGGATATTGGGTAGGTTCCACTTCATAGCTCAGATGTAACCTGTCTCTTCTACGTTAACAAATGGCTAATGCACCGAACGTCTGACGCATTGCCATACCGTGAGCAGACGCTAGGCCATACATCGGCTGTTCGTAAATTTTCACTTAATTTCATAGGCTTGTCCCCGCGGGGACACTATTTTTCATGGAAAAAATCGTAAATCGTCTGCGCCATCGCCTCCGAAATACCCTCGACGGCCTTCAGATCGGCCAAATTTGCGCGCCCCACCGCCTTTGCAGAGCCGAAATGCATCAAAAGCGCTTTCTTACGACGTGCGCCAACGCCCGGAACATCATCGAGTGGGGTCACGCCAACAGCCTTGCTGCGTTTGGCGCGGTGCGTTCCGATTGCAAATCGGTGGGCTTCGTCTCGCATACGCTGAACGAAATAAAGAACGGGGTCGTTGTGGCGTAGCGCCATGACCTGTTTGCCCGTGCGATGAAATTCTTCTTTACCAGCATCGCGGTCCAACCCCTTGGCAACCCCCACCATCGGAATATCGCCGACGCCCATATCTTCCATAATCTCCCGCACGGCGCTGACCTGCCCCGCGCCGCCATCGATCAACAGAAGATCAGGCCAATCGCCCTTGGACCGATCAGGATCTTCTTTCAAAAGGCGTTTGAAGCGGCGCTTCAAAACCTCTTTCATCATCCCAAAATCATCCCCGGGCGTAAGCTCTTCTCCACGAATGTTGAACTTGCGGTAGCTGTTTTTCATGAATCCTTCGGGGCCCGCGACAATCATCGCACCCACGGCATGCGCCCCTTGGATGTGGCTGTTATCATATACTTCGACCCGCTGTGGGGGGGCATCAAGATCAAAGGCCTCGGCCAGACCTTTCAGCAGTTTTCCTTGGGTCGCACTTTCGGCCATTTTGCGCGCAAGGCTTTCGCGGGCGTTGCGTGCCGCGCCAGCCACAAGATCCATCTTTTCACCGCGTTGGGGCACGATGATATCAACCTTGCGTCCGGCTTTTTGGGACAACGCATCAAGCAACAAATCCTCGTTTTCGACACCGTGAGATAAGATCACCTGCTTGGGCGGTTCCTTGGTGTCATAGAACTGGCCAAGAAAGGCCTCCATCACTTCGGTTTCAGACACGTCAGCGGCCAAACGTGGATAGTAGTCGCGGTTCCCCCAATTCTGGTTTGCACGTATGAAAAACACCTGCACACAGGCCTGTCCGCCATCCATATGAAGCGCGATCACATCAGCCTCTGACACACCGCGCGGATTGATACCTTGGGCTGTCTGCACTTGGGTCAGAGCGCGGATACGGTCCCGCATGGCAGCTGCACGCTCGAACTCCATTGCTTCGGATGCTTTGGCCATTTCATCTGCCAGACGTTCCTGAATACCAGTGGTCTTGCCAGACAGAAACTTCTCGGCGTCACGCACACTGGCGGCGTAATCGTCTTGCGATATCTTGCCGACACACGGCGCGCTGCATCGTTTGATCTGGTAATTCAAACAGGGCCGCGTGCGCCCTTCATAGGTGCTATCTGAACAATCACGCAGCAAGAACACCCGCTGCAACTGGTTCAGCGTTCTGTTCACGGCGCCAGCACTTGCGAAGGGGCCATAGTAAGACCCTTTGGTCTTTTTGGCCCCGCGGTGTTTGCGGATTTGCGGAAAGGCGTGATCCTTGGCGACCAGAATATTGGGAAATGATTTATCGTCGCGCAGCAGCACATTGTATTTCGGCTTGAGCTGCTTGATCAGGTTTTGCTCAAGCAGCAGTGCTTCTGTTTCGGTCGCGGTGGTCAAAAACATCATCGAACGGGTTTCAGAGATCATCCGCGCGATACGGCCAGAATGTCCCGTCGGACGTGCGTAATTGCTGACACGGTTCTTCAAATTCCGCGCTTTGCCAACGTAAAGCACGCGCATCTGCTCATCCAGCATGCGGTAAACGCCGGGCGACGCATCAAGCGTTTTAAGGTAGCTATGGATCAACTTATGGCCTGTCAGCGGCGCGTCTGTCTGGGTCATATTCCGATACTTATGATTCCTACTCTTGGCTGCAATGGGAAACAGGGCAGGGCAAGAGCAAAGGCATCCACGAATGCTGTGGATAACTTCGTGGAAAATCTTTGGGGATTTCGAAATTTCCTAATGTTTTTGGGCCCTTCGTTGGTTTGCTCAAAAAATGGGCAAAAACCTAACGTATTGATAAAAAGGGATATTTTTTGTTCAAACCTCAAGCGATTGAAATCATTAAGGTTTTAGTAACGAAAATGTAACGGCCGTGTGGTCTGGTGCATAAGTGCCCCTAGGTCAGATTATTCGACGCCCAAAACATCTGGTGTTTGCCAAGCAAGATGCTGCCCGCCGTCCACGCACAAAAGCTGCCCCGTGATTGCCGGCGCATCAAGGAAATAGCCCAGAGCCGCCGTGATATCCGTGGTGTTGGCGCCGCGACCCAGAACCGTATTTGCACGTTGCTTTGCAAAATGTTCAGATGATTGACGGCCGCCTTGAAGCGTCGGGCCAGGTCCGATGGCATTGACACGGATATCGGGGGCAAGCCCTTGCGCGGCTGTTTTGGTCAGCGCCCACAGCCCCATCTTTGCAATCGTATAGGTCGAAAATTCAGGTGTCAGTTTGCGCACACGCTGGTCAATCATGTTGATCACAAGACTTTGCGCAATCGGTTCGCCCGCGTCATCCACTGCCCCTTTGGGCGCATGTTGCGCAACAGCTTGGGTCAACACGTAGGGCGCACGCAGATTGCTTTCGAGATGACGGTCCCACAAGGTGCGTGTGGCGCTTTCGATGGTGTCATATTCAAAGATTGAGGCATTGTTGACCAAACACGTGATCGGGCCACCCAAAGCCGTCATCGCAGATGGCACCAAGGCTTGGGTCTGGTCCTCAACCAACAGATCCGCTCGAACAGAAACCGCGTTTTGACCCTTGGCCTTGATCAGTGCGACAACTTCGTCTGCTGCCGCGCGTGAGCTGGCGTAATGCACCGCAACATCGAACCCCCGGTCCGCCAGATAAAGCGCCATGGCGCGGCCCAGTCGTTTGCCCGCGCCCGTGACCAATGCATTTTTCATAACCCGCCCCTTAGACCAGCAATATAAACATATACGCCAGATAGAGCGTGGTCAGAACGATGCCAGCAGGCCGCAGCAAGTTGACCTTGAAAAAGACAAATGGGATCAGAATGAGCGAAGATGCCAGCATGACCCACAGATCAAAGCGCAGGAATTCAGGATCAACGGGAATATTGCCGACAAAACTGGACAGCCCGATGATGGCCAGCAAGTTGAACATGTTTGAGCCAATGACATTGCCAAGCGCGACATCAGCTTGTTTGCGATAAGCCGCCGCAACAGTTGTGGCCAACTCTGGCAGAGAGGTTCCAATCGCAATCAGGGTTAGGCCGATGACAGCCTCGGACACGCCAAAGCTGCGCGCGATGATGACTGAGTTATCGACAAGCAAATCCGCACCAAGGGGCAAACCGATCAGCCCCAATAGCAAATAGCCGATGATCTGCCACCAAGGCATATCTGGGTCGGCACCTTCGGGCTCTTCTAACTCAGCAGCCGCATCGCGGTGCCGTTTCGCTTCGAAGAACTGATCAAGTAGAATGGCAACGAGAACCGCCAGTAACAGCAGGCCATGCATCCAAGTGATCGGCCCAAAGAAACACACGCCAATAAACAAAACCGTTGCCGCCATCATGTAGACAAACGTCTTACGGGTGTTGCAATCGGCCGTATGAAGCCCCGCCAGTAACGCCGGCACACCTAGAACAAGCAATACATTCGCAGTGTTGGACCCGACAACATTGCCCAAAGCAATCGCAGGTGCCCCATCAGAAATCGCGGCCGTTGCGATCAAAAGCTCGGGCGCGGAGGTACCAAAAGCGACAATGGTCAGACTGACAATCAGCGCGGGGATACCAAGGCGAAGCGCAAAATTCACAGCGCCTTTCACCAATGCATCACCTGCCAACAGCAAGATCACAAGGCCCAAGCCCGTCAACAAAAGCGGCATCGTCATTTAGAAGCCCCGCAGGCGCAGGGACCTTTGCCGATCCGAAAACGTCCGCATGATTTGCACTTGGCGCTGGCCAGTCGGGCTTGGCCAGGAAACCGAAGCCGACCGAACATCGCCAACACGACCATGCCAATCAGAAAAAGAGAGACGATTTTTACCAGCACGTCAGAGGCCAAACTGCGCGCGCAACGCACGTTCTTCTAGGCTATCAAGTGTGTCGTCTAAAACACGGGCACCAAGTCTGGCCAATAGCGGTTTTTTCTGCCCGTAAACACGAAACTGAACCTTATCGCCAAATTGATCCTTCATCTTGGGAACCAGATGGGCAACGCCGTCAGCCAAACCAACCTCAACGGCTTTTTGGCCCACCCAAATTTCACCTGTGAACAAATCCCGATCAGCCAGCTTGTCGCCACGTGATCCGGTTATTTGGGCTTTAAATGTCTCGTGAAGCTGCTCAAGAATGGTTTTGAGGCGCGCAACATCTTCGGGGTTTTCGGGTTTGAACGGATCATTCATGCTTTTTGATGTGCCAGCCGTATAGACCCGCCGCTCAACACCGTATTTTTCGATCAGACCATGCAACCCAAAACCTGCGCTAATCACACCGATAGAGCCAACAACAGACGTTGGATCAACATAGATTTCGTCGGCGGCCGACGCGAGCCAATAGCCGCCAGACGCAGCCACATCTTCGACAAACGCGTAGACGGGAACGTCTTTTTCATCGGCCAACCGGCGAATACGGGCACCGATCAGTGACGATTGCGCGGGGCTTCCGCCAGGGGAGTTGATCACGAGGGCAACCGCCTTCGGCTTTCCTTTGCCAAAGGCTTTTTCAATCATACCAGCGACGCCTTGATCATTCAGACCCCGTGGCCCGCTTGCGATCATGCCATTGAGACGAACCACCGACACAACAGGGTCGGATTTCATAAAGGGTATCCAGCGTTTCATACTTCGGATGTAGAGTGCTGCACGCGCGGCTACAAGGGCATGTGGTAAATCGGATACGCCTATCGCTAACTGCGGATTTTATAGCCGGTTTTGAAGATCCACCAGATCACAGCCATACAGAGCAACGTGAAGCCGCCTATCGCAATCAGGCTGATCGTTACGTCCACGTCCGCTTCGCCAAAGAAGGACCAGCGAAAGCCCGAAATAAGGTAGACCACAGGATTGAATAGCGTGATCGTCTGCCAGATGGGAGGAAGCATGCTGATCGAATAAAAAGAGCCCCCCAAAAACACAAGCGGGGTAATCACAAGGAGGGGGATCAGCTGGAGCTGCTCAAAATTTCCCGCCCAAATCCCGATGATGAACCCAAGCAAGCTGAACGACAGACAGGTCAGTGTGAGAAAGGCTATCATCGCGAACGGATGCTGGATCGTTATATCAACAAAGAAGAACGACGTAGCGAGGATGACCAGGCCGATAAACATCGATTTCGTTGCCGCCGCGCCGACATATCCGATCACAATCTCTAGGAAGTTTACGGGTGCCGACAAGAGCTCGTAGATCGTGCCGATGAACTTGGGGAAATAGATGCCAAAACTGGCGTTGCTTGTCGATTGTGTCATGACCGAGAGCATGATCAGTCCCGGGACAATAAATGCACCGTAGCTGACGCCATCGACTGTATCGATCCTGCTGCCAATCGCGGTGCCGAACACGACGAAATACAGACAGGTCGAAAGGACGGGCGACAGGAACGACTGGGCCAGCGTCCGAAAGAAACGCGCCATTTCGTAAACGTAGATGGATTTGATCGCCGAAATGTTCATTGCTTTTCCTTCACCAGACCGACAAAGATATCCTCAAGGCTACTTTGTTGTGTCTGAATATCGGTCATCACAAGCCCTGCGGACTGCAGATCGGCCAAAAGGGTGGTAATACCTGTGCGCTCGCCCGTGGCATCATAGGTATAGAGCAGCGATGCGCCGTCAGGCGCGAGATCGAGGCCATATTGCGCCAGCGCATCTGGCACGGAATGAACAGGTTCGGAAAGATCAATCCGCAACTGCTTTTGTCCCAGTTGCTGCATCAACGTTTCTTTCTCCTGAACGAGAAGAATTTCGCCATGATTGATCACGCCAATGCGATCGGCAATTTCTTCGGCCTCTTCGATATAGTGGGTCGTCAGGATAATAGTCACGCCGCTGGCTTTAAGATCACTCACGACATCCCACATATCCTTGCGCAATTCGACGTCAACGCCTGCAGTTGGTTCGTCCAGGAACAGAACCTGCGGTTCATGACTGAGGGCTTTGGCAATCAGAACACGGCGCTTCATCCCGCCCGACAACTCGCGTATTTTGGCGTCTTTCTTGTCCCACAAGCTTAGTTGACGCAAAATCTTTTCGATGTAGGCATCGTTGCGGGGTTTGCCGAAAAGACCACGAGAAAATCTGACGGTACTTATAACGGCCTCAAACGGCTCCAAAGCAATTTCCTGAGGGACGAGCCCAATCATCTCGCGGGTGTGACGATAGTCTTTTGCAATATCGTAGCCACCAACAAGGACGGATCCGCTAGAAGGGACGGTAATGCCACAGATCGTGCTGATTAGCGTGGTCTTGCCTGCGCCGTTTGGACCGAGAAGGGCAATGATCTCGCCTTTCTTGATCTCAATGGAGACTCCTTTCAGGGCTTCAAAACCAGAGCCGTAGATCTTTTTTAGATTATCAACCTTGATCATGACGGACATCCGCTACGCCTTTCTGGTTTTGGAGCACTTTAGGGGCAAATAAAGCGATAATCACCCTGCATCATTGCACAACTACATATAGAAAAACCGCCCAACGCAGTGCTGCGGGGCGGTGTATTTGGTTGCGGGAGTAGGATTTGAACCTACGACCTTCAGGTTATGAGCCTGACGAGCTACCGGGCTGCTCCATCCCGCGCCAAAAGCGCAACCTCAAGTCCAGAAAGATAGGTTTGAGGTGCATCGTAAGAGAGGTGTTCAAACTGAGTTCTTATTAGGTTTGGCGATGACCTACTCTCCCACACCTTAAGATGCAGTACCATCGGCGCTACAGCACTTAACTGCCAGGTTCGGGATGGAACTGGGTGTTTTGCTTGCGCTATGATCACCAAACCGAAAAAGAACTCGGTTCGAACTTACAAACATCAAAGTCAAGAAGACTTTCTGTGTAGTGCAGTATGCTTTTGATATGTCCATAGAAGACTGTCTTCTACTGGATCAAATCAAGCCTATCGAGCAATTAGTACCGGTCAACTGAGTGCGTTACCGCACTTACATCTCCGGCCTATCGACGTGGTGGTCTTCCACGGCTCTCAGGGATACCTTGTTTTGAGGGGGGCTTCCCGCTTAGATGCCTTCAGCGGTTATCCTGTCCGATCATAGCTACCCAGCACTGCTCCTGGCGGAACAACTGGTACACCAGTGGATCGTTCACCCCGGTCCTCTCGTACTAGGGGCAACTCCTCTCAAGTATCCTACACCCACGGCAGATAGGGACCGAACTGTCTCACGACGTTCTAAACCCAGCTCACGTACCTCTTTAAACGGCGAACAGCCGTACCCTTGGGACCTGCTCCAGCCCCAGGATGAGATGAGCCGACATCGAGGTGCCAAACGGTGCCGTCGATATGGACTCTTGGGCACCATCAGCCTGTTATCCCCGGCGTACCTTTTATCCGTTGAGCGATGGCCCTTCCACTCGGGACCACCGGATCACTATGGCCGTCTTTCGACTCTGCTCGACTTGTCAGTCTCGCAGTCAGGCTGGCTTCTGCCATTGCACTCAACGAGCGATTTCCGACCGCTCTGAGCCAACCTTCGCGCGCCTCCGTTACGCTTTAGGAGGCGACCGCCCCAGTCAAACTACCCGCCACACAGGGTCCCGGATCCGGATAACGGACCGCGGTTAGACATCAAGCAAAGCAAGGGTGGTATCTCAAAGGAGGCTCCACAATGACTGGCGTCACTGCTTCAAAGCCTACCACCTATTCTGCACATGCTTGGCCTGATGCCAATGTGAAGCTGTAGTAAAGGTGCACGGGGTCTTTCCGTCTAACCGCGGGAAGCCTGCATCTTGACAGGCAATTCAATTTCGCTGAGTCTATGTTGGAGACAGCGGGGAAGTCGTTACGCCATTCGTGCAGGTCGGAACTTACCCGACAAGGAATTTCGCTACCTTAGGACCGTTATAGTTACGGCCGCCGTTTACCTGGGCTTCAATTCAAGGCTCTCACCTCTCCTTTTAACCTTCAGGCACCGGGCAGGCGTCAGACCCTATACGTCGTCTTGCGACTTCGCAGAGCCCTGTGTTTTTAGTAAACAGTCGCCACCCCCTGGTTTGTGCCCCCAGTCAATACTTGCGTAGAAACTGGGCCTCCTTCTCGCGAACTTACGGAGGTATTTTGCCGAGTTCCTTCAACATAGTTCTCTCAAGCGCCTTGGTATTCTCTACCAGTCCACCTGTGTTGGTTTAGGGTACGATCTGATGATGGAGCTATTTCCAGGAACCTCTAAGCGGCCCTTCCAATCCAATAAGGAAGAACAACCCTCGAGATCCGTCACTACCATCTGGCTCAGGAATATTAACCTGATTCCCATCGACTACGCCTTTCGGCCTCGCCTTAGGGGTCGGCTTACCCTGCTCAGATTAACTTTAAGCAGGAACCCTTGGACTTTCGGCGACAGGGTCTCTCACCCTGTTTGTCGCTACTCATGTCATCATTCTCACTAGTGATCTCTCCACCGGATGGCTCACGCCCCGGCTTCATCGAAAACTTCTCTCCTCCAATCTAGGCGAACCTAGCAAGGAGGAATGAAGTTATTTCACACTACGCTCTGCTACCATGCAATAAATGCATCCTAAGCTTCGGCTCATGGCTTGAGCCCCGTTAC
>NZ_JAKFZN010000002.1:115000-628545 GCF_021654165.1 Nereida sp. MMG025
CCCTCTCGATAGGGCCATGCGAGCGTCGGGCGTCGCTGGCCGCGCATTTCCTCTGGGCGCACCAGTGTTTCAAACGCTACATATTTGGCCTCTGGCTTAACGCCAACCTTTTGCAAAAGATCAGCAAGCTCGAAACCGTTCCATGGGATATTCATGGCCCATGCCTCTACACAGCGGAAACGGTAAAGACGGTCCTCGATTGTCATACCGTCCAGCACCTCCTCAAAAGAGTAATCGCCGGGATTGTCCACGAGCCCATCAATTTTGATAGACCACGGTTGCGTGGTCAGTTCGTGGGCATATTTTTTTGGATCATCCTTGGCCGTGCCAAACTCATAAAAGTTGTTGTAGCTGGTGATGTCTTCAAAGCTGTTGGGAACCAGCGTTTCATCCATGGCCCGCGCACTGCCCGCAAAACCCGCAGATGCCAAACCCGCAACACCCGCCATCAACTGACGCCGATTTAGAAAAGCCGCCTTGGGCGTTGCATCCGCTTGGGTAAGATCATTGGTCCAACGATGAGCCATGTGGCACTCCTTATATACACATTAATCTTTACCTACGTATCGCGGCCTCGCAGGCATAGCCCCCTCACGTGATGGTTATCGGTTGCAACACAGATCCGCTATTCGACGGGATAAAGCTCATTAAGGGCTTGGCTTCGTCCGTCGGGCCGGACGATCCGCACATGGCGTCTGCGCATCAGGCGGGGTTCGGCCACACCCACCGAATGGGCAATCGTCTCCAATTCCTTGATGATGCTCCGCGCATATTTAGCCACCTTCTTATACTTGTCTTCCACCACCAGCCCTTTTTGAAAGCGTGGGTCATGGGTCGTGATCCCGGTGGGGCAGGTATTCTTGTTGCACTTGAGCGACTGGATACAACCAAGCGCAAACATGAACCCCCGCGCTGACGTCACAAAGTCAGCACCCGCCGCCATGGCCCAGGCAATATCCCCAGGGTTTACCAGTTTGCCGCTGGCGATAATGCGGATGCGATCTTTCAGGCCAGCTTTGTCGCGCATGGCCGATAGTTGGGGAAGCGCCTCGCGCACGGGCATGCCCACCAAATCCATCAAGGGCATTGGCGCGGCACCTGTTCCGCCTTCACCGCCATCAATGGTGATGAAGTCAGGTGCGGTGTCTTTGCCCCTCTTCTTTATACAGTCGAAAAAATCGCCGATTTCACCTGTCCCGCCCATAACGGTCTTTATGCCTACGGGTTTGCCCGTGACCTCGCGAATGTGGTTGATCATATCCAGCAACTGGTTCCAGTCGTTCACCTCGGCGTGACGGTTTGGGCTGATGCTGTCCGTGCCTTCTTCGATGCCGCGAATTTTTGCAATCTCGGCATTGATCTTGGCCGCAGGAAGGATCCCACCCTTCCCAGGCTTTGCGCCTTGTGCCAGCTTGATCTCAAACATCCGAACGGTTTCATGGCTGGCGACCTCGCGCAGCTTTTCATCTGACAGCGCGCCGTCTTTCGTGCGCACACCGTATTTTGCGGTTCCAATTTGGAAAACAATATCAGCCCCGCCTTCGATATGTTGGGGGGCAAGCCCCCCTTCTCCTGTGTTCATCCAAATGCCCGCTTCTTTTGCACCTTTGGACAAGGCCAGAACCGCAGGTTTGGAAATCGCTCCGTAACTCATGCCAGAGATATTGAAGATCGAGGTCGCGACAAACGGAACACGCGCCTGCGCCCCAATCACCATCGGCTCGCTGCTGGCAAATTGATCATCCACAGGTGGAAAAGCGGCATTTGCGAAAATCGGTGTCCCCACAACATTCAAATCGCGGGTAGATCCAAATGCAATTGTGTTCCCCTTCCCTTCGCCCGCATGTTTTATCCAATCGCGCTGTGCGCGGTTGAACGGTAACTCTTCGCGGTCCATCGCAAAGAAATACTGACGAAAGAATTCTCCCAATGTGCTGAACAAATAGCGGAAACGGCCAATCACAGGATAGTTTCGCCGAATGGCGTCTTCGGTTTGTGACCGATCAATCACAAACAGGACCAGAGCCGCTGCCAGAAGAACCCCCAGAACGAACACCAGTAAAAGTGCGAGAAACTGTAGCGCATATCCCGCAAAGCCCATGAGTTCGACCATTCCAAATATCTCCTAAATGCTGGCGTCATCATTGACCGAACGCCTCATGCGATCAAATGGCTTTAACAAGTTTGTGAGTGGAATGTGAAAAGAGCGCGAGCTTGGGCTCACGCTTCTATATTTCAAGGGCCTGTTTTGGCAGATCGGCGAAATCCCCCCTCTGGAAATCAAATCAGGCTTTCTACCTCTTAACCAATGCCAATCACGGCAGACCCCTTGAAGGAGATGATTTATGCTGCGCAAAACACTTATTGCACTGACTGCCACAGCCGCTCTGGCAACAACTGCCTATGCAGGCGGAATGAAAAAAGACATCGTCGACACCGCTGCCGGCGCAGGCTCGTTTGAGACACTTCTTGCCGCTGCAACCGCGGCTGGTCTGGTCGACACCTTGAAAGGCGATGGTCCTTTCACAGTTTTCGCACCAACAGATGAAGCCTTCGCAGCGCTGCCAGCAGGCACAGTGGAAGATCTGTTGAAGCCAGAAAACAAAGACCAACTGGTTGCAGTGCTGACATACCACGTTGTGCCCGGCAAAGTGATGTCGACAGATCTGCAAGACGACATGGAAGCGACCACCGTTAACGGCGCAGACGTAACCATTGATCTGGACAACGGCGTGATGGTCGAGACTGCAAATGTTGTGACCGCTGATATCGAAGCCAGCAACGGCGTGATCCACGTAATCGATGGCGTGATCCTGCCACCCTCCAGCTAAAGCAATCATTCAACGGATTTACCGTTGGGTGTTTCATGATAGCGAAGGCCTCTGCTTAGATGCAGGGGCCTTTTTCGCATCACACTCTAATCACGTTGGTTCGGAGTTCTTCATTTGGGATTACTTCAGCGCGACAGGCGAGTGTGTCCTCTCCTCTAGCGGAAAAAGCCCCCACCTTTCGGTAGGGGCTTGGACTGATTTTATTAGTGCACCACAGCTTCATCCGGGGGCAGCTTGCGAGATGAGCTCACACGATCGCCAACCAGCAGACCATCCGCGCCCGCAGAAACAACAATGGTGGCGCCATCCTCGACATCGCCTGCCAAGATCATTTCAGCCAACTGGTCTTGCAGCGCACGCTGGATCACCCGTTTCAATGGACGCGCGCCAAAGACAGGATCGTAACCTTCATCTGCCAACCATGTCTTGGCGGCCTCATCAAGTTGCAGATCAATCTTGCGGCCCGCAAGACGCTTGCGCAGGCGTGCCAATTGAATATCGACAATGCCGCCCATGTCTTCACGCCCAAGGCGGTCGAAGATCACGGTTTCATCCAGACGGTTCAAGAACTCTGGACGGAAGTGCGCTCGCACAGCATCCATCACATCACGCTTGGCGTCACTGGGATCAGCACCATCCGGCAGCATGCTAAGAGATTGCGCACCAAGGTTGGACGTCAAAATGATCAGCGTCTGCTTGAAGTCGACCGTGCGCCCCTGCCCGTCGGTCAGTTGTCCATCATCCAACACCTGCAAAAGCACATTGAAAACATCAGAGTGGGCTTTTTCAACTTCATCAAAGAGAACAACCTGATAAGGACGACGGCGCACAGCTTCTGTCAAAACGCCCCCTTCATCATAGCCGACATAGCCAGGAGGGGCGCCAATCAAACGTGCAACAGCATGTTTTTCCATGAATTCAGACATGTCGATACGCACCATCGCACTGTCGTCATCAAACAGGTATTCCGCCAAAGCCTTCGTCAGCTCTGTCTTGCCGACGCCTGTTGGCCCCAAAAACAGAAACGATCCAAGCGGACGGTTTTCATCATTCAAGCCTGCACGCGCACGCCGCACAGCATTTGCGACCGCCGTGACCGCTGTGCGCTGTCCGATAACCCGCTTGCCGATTTCATCTTCCATGCGCAGCAGCTTTTCACGCTCGCCTTCCAGCATTTTTGATGTGGGGATACCTGTCCATCGCTCGATGACTTGCGCAATTTGCTCAGGGCGCACCGCTTCTTCAACCATGACGTCGTTATCGCCATCTTCCGCGTCTGACAGCTTCTTTTCCAACTGCGGGATCACGCCATAAGACAGCTCGCCTGCTTTGGCCAAATTGCCTTCGCGTTTGGCGATGTCCAACTCGGCTCGCGCACGATCAAGTTGTTCTTTCAGGTCACGTGCACCCTCCAGCTTGTCACGTTCAGCTTGCCATTGGGCTGTCATCTCGGCGCTGCGTTCCTGCAGATCAGACAGTTCCTTTTCCAAGGCCTCAAGCCGATCTTTGCTGGCTTTGTCATCTTCCAGACGCAGGGCTTCGGCTTCAATCTGCTTTTGCAGAATTTCGCGGTCCAGCGCATCCAACGCTTCGGGCTTGCTATCAACTTCCATCCGCAAACGGCTGGCAGCCTCATCCATCAGATCGATTGCCTTATCTGGCAAAAACCGGTCCGTGATATAACGGTGCGAAAGGGTTGCAGCAGACACCAAAGCGCTGTCGGAGATACGCACGCCGTGATGAAGTTCATACTTCTCTTTGATACCGCGCAAAATGCTGATTGTGTCTTCAACGGTTGGTTCTTCCACCATCACAGGTTGGAACCGCCGCGCGAGAGCTGCATCCTTTTCGACATGCTTGCGATATTCATCAAGCGTGGTTGCACCCACACAGTGCAATTCACCACGTGCAAGCGCAGGCTTGAGAAGGTTAGAGGCATCCATCGCGCCATCAGCCTTACCTGCGCCAACAAGCGTGTGCATTTCATCAATAAACAAAATGATTTCGCCCGCCGCCGCCGTAACCTCGGTCAAGATGGCCTTCAGCCGCTCTTCAAACTCCCCTCGGTATTTCGCGCCAGCGATCAACGCGCCCATATCAAGGCTCATCAATCGTTTATTGCGCAAGGATTCAGGAACATCACCGTTCACGATCCGCAAGGCCAACCCTTCGGCGATGGCCGTTTTACCAACACCGGGTTCACCGATCAAAACAGGGTTGTTTTTGGTTCGGCGGCTCAGCACCTGCATCGTGCGGCGAATTTCTTCATCGCGTCCGATAATTGGATCGATTTTCCCCGCTTGTGCCGCTTCGGTCAGATCCTGCGCATATTTCTTGAGCGCGTCGTACCCTTCCTCGGCGCTGGCGCTGTCGGCCGTGCGCCCCTTTCGAATATCGTTAATTGCGCCATTCAAACTTTGGGCAGAGACATTTCCCTGATCCAAGGCAGTTTTCGCGCCTGACTTGACCATGCAAAGGGCCATCAAGACACGCTCAACGGGGACAAAGCTGTCGCCTGCCTTTTTCGCAAGGTTTTCAGCCTCAGCCAAAACCTTGGCCGTGGTATTGTCTAAATAAACCGACGCAGCATCGCCCGAGACTTTGGGGGCCTTGGCAAGCTGCGCATCAACCGCTTCCAACACCCGTTCGGGAGTCCCTCCGGCGCTTGCAATCAAATTGGATGCCAGACCCTGATCATCGTCCAATAGCGCTTTTAACAGATGATCTGGGGTAAGACGCTGGTGGCTTTCGCGAACAGCGATTGTTTGTGCCGCTTGGACGAACCCGCGCGCACGCTCTGTGAACTTTGCTAAGTCCATATCTTCTCTCCTTCTATAAGCGTCTTACTGAAAAACTTGCCCGCTTAGCGGCGCAAGATGGCGCAAGACCTTACTCAAGAAATGGGGAGCTTGCTGTCTGCCTTCAAGTGCGGCGCACACCTAAAAGTGAGCTATACTTGATTACGTTCCCCTAAAATATGGAACTTCGTGTGCCCATCTTCGTTGTAATTGAAAGACGGAGGTGAGCAGATGCACCAGAAGATCACAACGAAAATCGCATTTTTGGAATTCAACGCAGAAAGCGGAATGTTCGACGCGCGCGTGAATGTCACTGATGGGAGCGATATTTTTACATACCCCATTGAGATTGCAGCGCCTATCACCAGCGATTTTCACCACATCACGTCGCTGGTAAACCAGAAGGCCGAAGCGTTGCACAAGAAAGGGGCATGGGACATTCGTTCAGAAATGAGGAAGCGCACAACTCGGCCGCTGGACGAAAGCCGTGTCGGCCAACATATCGCAGCGCTGACTGATCAGCTCTTCAATCGAATTCGTCAGGCCGCATAAAAAAGCCCGCTGAAAAGCGGGCTTTTTCTATTGCATAGATGTTGCCGTTTGCAAATCTGTTTCGCTAATTGGCATCGCCCCGCGTTCGGGAAACTCGTACGTAAACACGTTGTCAGGTGCTTCAACAGGGCCGCCAGTGCGCGTTTCACCTACAAAGTGCAGCATCGCTACAAATGCAATAAACGAAATTGGGATGAGTGTCGCAATAGCGATGCGCCCATAGGGTTGTCGTTTTTCTTTAGCCATCGTTCTGCATTGCCTCCGTATTGGTGGGTTCGGTAATCTGTGTCGCACTTGATGAATCGATGAAATCGTCGGTTTGGGTATCACCATCAAGGCCTTCAACGACCTCATCAACATATCCATCGGGGTCGCTGCCCGAACCAGCCAGCGAATTGGCCTCAGCTGGCTGATCTGTCGAAGTATTCGTCAACACAAGGGCCACTGCCAAACAGGCCAAGGCGACAGTTGCGGTCAGCATCAGATAACCAAACAAACTGTTACTTTTGCGTTTTGCACGATCAAATGGAGTCGTGGACATCGTAAAATCCCTTTCCAATTATTTGCTTCCCTCCTCAACGGTCCAATGACCACAATGTTCCAATTTGGTTGCGTCAGATCAGGTGTTGCGTCAAAGACGGGGCAACACAGGAAGGGGATGCAACCATGGCTGATGACCGTTTGATCGTGGCGCTTGACGTGCCGAACGCCCTGCAGGGCTTGCAGTTGGCAGACCAGCTTGGTGATGCAGTCTCGTTTTATAAAGTCGGGCTTGGCATGCTGACAGGCGGCGGGCTTGCACTGGCCAATGAGCTTAAACAAGAGCGCGGCAAACGTATTTTTCTAGATATGAAACTGTTTGACATCGGGGCCACCGTAGAGGCTGCCGTTCGTGGGTTGGCCCAGTTTGATCTGGATTTCCTGACCGTGCATGGTGATCCGCATGTGGTGCGGGCCGCAAAAGAAGGCGCGGCTGGCAAAGACCTCAAGATCCTCGCAGTGACGATCCTAACGTCTTTGGACCGCAGCGATCTTGATGCGGGCATGATCAAGGACGGGGATATTCCCGACTTGGTGGCCGAACGGGCTGGACGCGCATTCGAAGCAGGTGCTGATGGCGTCATTGCATCGCCGCAAGAAGCCAAACTGATCCGTGCCCTTCCTCAATCCACAGACCGTTTGATTGTAACACCTGGTGTGCGCCCAACAGGCGCGGCGCTTGGCGATCAAAAACGCGTGGCAACACCGCAAAGCGCAATTTCGGATGGTGCGGATCATATCGTCGTTGGCCGCCCGATTTGGCAAAATAGTGATCCGCGGGCCGCCGCCGAAGCTGTTATAGATGAACTGCCATAGCCGCTTTATTCGTTGATATCGTGATCAAAGGTCTGCACCTGACCTTTTTTCAACTTGAACGTATTGCGCAGCACGATCCATGCGACCAGTGACATCACGGCGAAGATCAGTAGCAACCAGAATATCGACAGCGGTTGTGCAAAAAAGACAACGGCACTGACAACCGCCGCCCCAAGAGCGAACCCGAGCAAGACAAAGCCCGGGGCAGCAACCTCAAGAATGGCGAGGATGAGGGCAAAAGCCGCCCATGCCCACCACGTGTTTACGATATCCATCAGCCGCGGCCTTTCAACAATTTGAACGCATCCCCGAATGCCTCAAGCGCTTGTGCAGGCACGACGATCGTATTGCTACCTTGTCCCGCACCCAAAGAATTGAGAGCCTCAACTTGTTTGAGCGCAACTTGATACTGTGCTGCTTCCAAGCCATGGGCGTTGATCGCATCTGCCACTGTCGATGTTGCATATGCTTCGGCGTCGGCCAGAACGCGGCGGGCTTCTGCATCCTTCTGCGCGGCGTAAAGCTCTGCATCTGCTGCCAGCTCAACCGAACGGCGTTCGCCTTCCGCACGGGTCACAGCGGCTCTGCGTTCGCGCTCGGCATTTAGCTGCTGAAGCATCGCATCCCGTGTTGCCTGATCCAGACCAACGTCGAGGATTTCAGCACGGGTAACTTCAATGCCCCAATCATCAACTGCGGTTTCCACAGCAATCTTGATCTGCTCAATGAGTTGCGCACGGTTCGACTGCACCTCATCCAATTCCATTTTACCGATGTTCGCGCGGACAATACCCGCGACTGTGGTTGCAATCGCCGCATCGACATCGCGGATACGATAAACTGTCTTTTCAGGCTGAAGGACACGGTAAAATACCGAAGTTTCAACTTGCAACAACACGTTGTCGCTTGTGATGGCGTCTTGGCTTGCGGTCGGCAACTGACGTTCCAACACCGATACTTTATGCGCGACCCGATCCAAAAAGGGCACGATGAAGTTGATGCCTGGCCCAAGAACCGATTTTAGCCGCCCGAAACGTTCGACCACATGCTTTTCCGATTGGGGCACAATCCGCACCCCAAGCAGAATACAAAGTATGATGAAACCCGCCAAAAGCAGGATAACGATGTTGCCGCCGATAAATTCAGCCAGAAGCGTTTCTATGTTCATGTGGTGCCCCTTTCAGAAGGTCTTGGCACTACATATAGCCAACTTCACGCTGTTTTGAAGGAAAACCCGCCGCTTGTACGGGGTTTTGAGTTTTGGAAGTGGCTTTGCACTTGTGTGGCGACCAAGCCCGCCGTTGCGGCGCTGAGTGTCCATCCCAAATGCCCGTGCCCAGTGTTATAGAAAACACCTTCTGCACGACCTGCGCCCACCTTGGGCATCATATTGGGCATCATCGGGCGTAGGCCTGCCCAAGGCGTCACATTTTCGGTAGACACATCCGGAAAGTGCGTTTCCACCCACTTGGTCAGCGGTGCAATCCGATCTGCACGAATATCACGGTTATAGCCATTGAACTCGGCCGTTCCCGCAACCCGAAAGCGGCCCTTGCCCAAACGCGACGTCACGATCTTTGCGTCATCATCCAAAAGGGAAACCTGCGGCGCGCCAGATAGGCTGACACTGTCGGCCATATTGACCGTGATGGAATAGCCTTTGACCGGATAGATATTCACGCGATCCCCAAGCTTGCGCGCAAGAGAGCGACTGCCAACGCCCGCACAAACGACCGCACCGTCAAAACGGGCCCCATTTACTGTCGTCACCCCGTTTTTGGAATGCAGCTGTGAAATTTCTTGCCCCATCTGAAACTGGACGCCTTGCGCACTCAGCCACTGGGCAAGCTCGAAGGTGAATTTGTGAATGTCGCCCGTGCTGTCGCTTTCGGTCCAAAATCCACCAACAAGGTCACCCCGCAATGTGGGCGCCTTTTGCCGAACCTCATCGACAGACAATTCACGCCGATCGACACCGCCTTGTCTGAGAAGCTCAGTGACGTTGCGGGCATGGTCGAGATCTTTTTGCTTTTTATAAAAGTGCAAGATGCCCGCTGGCGACCAATCGAAATTGAGCCCCGCAATCTGCGCCATCTCGGTCATGCCTTTGCGGGACTGGACAGCCAATGCAGCCGTCGCAATCGTATTGGATTGATACTTTGGAATATTGGCAAGAAATTCGGCCATCCAGCTGAGTTTATGCCAACTTGGACGCGGATTGACGAGCAAGGGCGCATCATGGCGCGCCATCCATTTTATGCCCTTTAAAACAGTAGCAACTGTATTCCAAACTTCTGCGTTACTGGCTGAAAGCTGGCCGCCATTTGCAAAACTTGTCTCCATGGCCGCATACCGATTGCGATCATAGACCACCACTTCAAAACCACGCTGATGTAACTCAAAAGCAGTTGTGACGCCCGTTATACCTGCACCGATGACAGCAATTCGTTTCATACTTAGACACTCCGTCAGAACAACTGGCGTTTCGCCAGCATCCCCCGCTCCGTTCCCTTTACCTGAGCGATGCACGCCGCCTATGCAGACAACGCTTGCGCCTTCGGTGCGCTGCTTTCGCAACGTCTCTCCAGAGTGTGACAGCCATGCCAGTCCATTGTGCCTGAGAGGTGTCCGGGGGACCGTTTCTCCTTCGGCGGCGATAGTCGCTCTCTCCCGGCAGGGCTGTTTCCTATTGGAAACATAGCTAAGACGGGGCGCGATGTATAATCACTTTTGTGCAATATGATTATTACGTTTGGTGATCGTTCAGCAGAATTTGCGCAGATCGGAATGTCAGCATATGAACCCCTATGCAAAGTTTTTGTAGAGACTGCCTGACTATACCCGACGCGGTGCCTTCGCGATGCCCTGCGTGTGGCAGCCCTCGGATGATCTCTCACCCAGAACTGTTTGATTTATCGATTGCCCACATGGATTGTGATGCGTTCTATGCAAGCGTCGAAAAACGCGACAATCCCGATTTGGCAGATAAACCTGTGATCATCGGCGGGGGACGACGCGGTGTTGTCAGCACCGCTTGCTACATTGCACGCATCCGAGGCGTTAAGTCTGCAATGCCAATGTTTCAGGCGCTTAAACTCTGTCCGGATGCCGTGGTGGTGAAAGGCCGCATGGATGTCTATGTCGAGGTTTCGCGTCAGGTTCGCGCCTTGATGGAAGAACTGACCCCTGACATCGAACCGCTGTCTCTTGATGAAGCTTTCATGGATTTGCGTGGGACCGCCACCTTACACGGGCAGCCGCCCGCCGTTATGCTTGCAAGACTGGTCAAACGCATGCGCGACGAAGTCGGGATCACAGGTTCAATCGGTCTGTCCCACAATAAATTCCTCGCTAAGGTCGCATCTGATTTGGACAAACCACGTGGTTTTTCCGTCATTGGAAAAGACGAAACACCTGCGTTTTTGGCCGGTAAGCCCGTGCGCATGATTTGGGGGGTCGGCCCTGCTGCGCAGGCCAGTCTGGACAAGGCTGGTATTCACACCTTTACCGATCTTTTGCGGTGGGATGAGGCAGACCTGACCGCACGCTTTGGCAGCATGGGGACCCGTCTATGGCATTTGGCACGCGGCCAGGACTATCGCCGCGTATCGGCCAACGCGCCCGTGAAATCGATAAGCAAGGAAACAACCTTTGGCGAAGATACATCTAATGCCGAAATCCTTGACGGCCATATCTGGCGATTGTCCGAACAAGTGAGCGCACGCGCCAAAGCAAAGGATTTGGCAGGTCGGGTGGTAATGCTGAAACTTAAAACACATGATTTCAAAACACTCAGCAAACGCGTGACGCTAACGGACCCAACGCAAATTGCCGATCGTATCTACCGCACTGCATCTGATCTGTTCGCGCAGGCACACAGCGACGGCCCGTTCAGACTGATCGGCGTTGGCCTTTCGCATCTTACGGCAGGGAACACCGCCGACACCTCTGGCGATCTTCTGGATCCGAATGCCCGCAAACGCGCCGCAGCAGAGCGTGCAGCTGATGAAATACGCGCCAAGTTTGGATCAGATGCCATCGTCAAGGGACGCGCACTGCGCTAAACGAAAAAACCCGGGCGCGAACGCCCGGGTCAAGTGCACCCTCTAGAGGCTAAGGGAGGTTAGCCTTTTGAGAACTCCGGGTAGGCTTCCATGCCAAGCTCCGAAACATCGAGACCGTTGATCTCTGCTTCTTCGCTTACGCGGATGCCCATTGTGCCTTTCAAGACGACCCACAGGATCAGCGACGCTACGAAGGTGAAGACACCGTAGGCAACTATACCTGTCAGCTGTGTGACAATGCTTGCATCCGAGTTGTAGAAGACAACTGCGATTGTGCCCCAGATACCTGCAATGAGGTGGACAGGGATTGCACCAACAACATCGTCAATCTTGAATTTGTCGAGCATTGGCACGGCGAACACAACGATCACACCACCAACGGCACCGATCCAAAGCGCACCGAAGAGCGATGGCGCAAGAGGTTCGGCAGTGATCGACACCAGACCAGCCAAAGCGCCGTTTAGCACCATCGTCAGATCAGGTTTCTTATACATGATTTGTGTCAGGATGAGCGCAGTTACCGCACCAGCCGACGCGGCCATGTTCGTGTTTGCAAAGATGCGGCCAACGTCTGTGATGTCGCCCACTGTGCCAGCCGCCAGTTGCGAGCCGCCGTTAAAGCCGAACCAACCGAGCCACAGGATAAATGTGCCGAGTGTCGCCAGCGCAAGGTTCGAACCTGGCATTGGGTTTACGCGACCATCTTTGTATTTGCCGATACGTGGCCCAAGGATAATGGCACCAGCCAAAGCAGCCCAACCGCCGACGGAGTGAACAACTGTCGAACCAGCAAAGTCCGAAAAGCCCATTTCCGACAAGAAGCCACCGCCCCACTGCCACGAACCCGAGATTGGGTACATGATACCGGTCAGAACGACCACGAAGATCAGGAATGGCCATAGTTTGATACGCTCGGCCAACGCGCCCGATACGATCGAAGCGGTCGCGGCAACAAACATCAACTGGAAGAAGAAGTCAGACGCTACCGAAGCATAATCCAACGCTGCATCTGTCGCACTCAGGCCCACCGGCTCAAGCACAGTTGGGACGAAGTTGAACGCCAGATAGCCGTTGAAGTCGCCAGGGTACATCAGGTTGAAGCCCACCAGCCAATACATAATGCCTGCAATCGAAAACAGTGCCATGTTTTTAATCAGTTGCATGGCGACGTTTTTACCGCGGACCAGGCCCGCTTCGAGCATCGCAAAGCCCGCAGCCATCCAGAACACCAGAAAGCCGCCCACAAGGAACAGCAATGTGGTCATAATATATGGGCCGATTTCATCAAAGCCCGGTGCGTCTTGTGCAAGTGCAACTGTCGGCAAAGCCGTCAGTGCCGCAACAAGAGGAAGTGATTTCATAAGTTTCATCGTTTTCATGGTCCCTAGCAACAGCGCCTTACAGCGCGTCATCATTGGTTTCGCCTGTGCGGACGCGCAGCGCGCTATCCAAGTCCAGAACGAAGATCTTGCCGTCACCGATTTTGTCGGTCTTGGCAGTGCTTGCGATTGTTTCAACAACCTGATCAGCCATTGAGGCCTTCACGGCGACTTCAAGCTTCACCTTCGGCACAAAGTTCACGGCGTATTCAGCGCCACGGTAGATTTCTGTATGACCCGACTGCGAGCCGAAGCCCTTAATCTCGGTCACCATCATGCCGCTCACACCGATGGCGGTCAGTGCTTCACGGACCTCCTCCAGTTTGAACGGTTTGATTGCTGCAATGATCAGTTTCACGTTTGTCCCCTTGTTTTGGCAAAACGACGACCCCGAGCGGGGCCTCACGAACGCAATCGAACGCGCAGAGGGGGTAGCTTCAAGAAAATGGCGTAAAGATAGGCAAAGCAGCATCCACTGACTGCCTAAAAAATGAACATTTAATCACGTTCGATTATTTTTTGTGCATTTTGCGAAGCTGCGATGCAGAATCATTCCTCTAACACTCGCAAGCGATTCACGATATGATCAGGCAACAAAGCCCACAAAAGCGGCAGAGCAGATGAGCAAACACCCTTCCAAACGCGCCCCATTGGTCGCGGACAAACGCTATTCGAAACCCAAAGCCCAGAAACCTGCGGCAAAACGCAAACCTGCGCGCAAACCAAAAGCACCCAAACGGTCACGCGGACCTATCGGATGGCTGATCGCACTTGTGCGTTGGATCGCATGGAGCATTTGGGCCCTCACTTGGCGTGCCAGTGCTGTGGTTGCGTTGATTGTCTTGGGTGGAGCGATCTACTTTGCCGCGACCCTACCCCCCATGACCGAGCTGGTAGACGGGCGCGCCCGCGGCTCTGTCACGCTATCTGATCGTGACGGGCGCACCTTTGCTTGGCGTGGCGACCAATTCGGCGGGATGGTTACGGCTGCGTCGGTCTCACCGCACCTGAAAAACGCAGTCGTCGCCACCGAAGACAAACGTTTTTATCGCCATTTGGGTATCTCGCCCCGCGGCGTAGCATCCGCCGTTCGCATTAACCTGCGCGAAGGACGCGGCCCTCTGTCTGGCAACGGTGGCTCAACGATTACGCAGCAAACCGCCAAACTGCTTTGCCTCGGGGTGCCCTATGATCAGACGATTTGGGACAGCGAACGCGCCTATGAACAAGATTGCCGCCGCACGACACTTTGGCGCAAAGTCAAAGAAGCCGTCTATTCACTTGGGATGGAGCTGAAATACTCCAAAGATGAGATCCTGACGGTCTATCTCAATAGGGCCTATCTGGGCGCCGGTAGCCGCGGGTTTGAAGCAGCAGCACAGCGATACTTCAACAAATCAGCCACCGATGTCGGCCCCGCAGAAGCGGCGATGCTGGCTGGATTGTTGAAGGCACCATCAACGCTTGCGCCTACAAACAACCTGCAAAGATCGCAAAACCGTGCCAACCTTGTGATCGGCCTTATGGAAGACCAAGGGTATCTCACTGCCGCACAGGCTGAGGCGGCCCGCACAAATCCTGCAGGTCTATCACCGGCAGCCAAACGTAAGGCAGGCGGGTATTTTGCGGATTGGGTCATGGACAGCGGGCCAGAGTTTTTCACCCGAAACACAACCGAAGATGTGTTGATCCGCACGACGCTTGACCAAAGTATGCAAAAAGCAGCCGAAGACGCCTTGCAATTTGTGTTTGAAACGAAGGTGCGCGAAGGATCAAAGGCACAAGCTGCCATCATTGTCATGTCGGCCGATGGCGCGGTGCGCGCAATGGTCGGAGGACGCAGCACCGATGGCACGGGCGCTTTTAACCGCGCGACGCAGGCCAAGCGGCAATCAGGATCAACCTTTAAACCTTTCGTCTATGCTACGGCGTTGGAACTGGGGTATATGCCCAATGATCGGGTGGAAGATGCGCCGTTGTGCATTACAACACCTGGGTCAGGTGAATGGTGTCCGAAAAACTACAAAGATGAGTTCCGCGGCTCGGTTACTCTGACAGAAGCCTTCAAAGACAGCCTCAACATCCCTGCTGTGAAAGTATCCGAAGGTGTGGGCCGTGATATGGTTCGGCGCATTGCTACGGATTTTGGTATCACCAGCGATCTCGCTGCCGGCCCCGCCCTCGCCCTTGGTGCGTCCGAAAGCACGTTGATCGAAATGACAGGTGCCTATGCGGGTATCTTGAACGGCGGCTCTGCCGTCACGCCTTACGGTCTTGTCGAACTGCGCATTCAGGGAGACAGTGAGCCCCTGATGGAAGCTGTCGGCGGTATTGGTGACCGGGTCATCGCCCCAGAGGCCGCCGCCGCGTTGACTTACATGATGTATGAAACCGTTGAAAACGGCACCGGCCGACGCGCCAAGCTGGACGGACGCGAGGTCGCAGGCAAAACCGGCACAACGCAGGCCGCCCGCGATGCATGGTTCATCGGGTTTTCAGGTGACTATGTTGCTGGTGTGTGGATGGGATACGATGACAATACGCCGTTGCGCGGCGTTACAGGCAGCGGTTTGCCCGCTGACATTTGGCGCGAAACGATGATGCGCGTGCACCAAGGTGTGCCGCCAACACCACTTCCCATGATCCGCCCGCGCGCGGCTGAGCCAGCGCCTGCCCCGCAACCTCAGCAAAATCTTGAAGACTTGGTGGAAGACGCGGGCAACACCGCCGAGAGGATATTGATCGATGTTCTGACCAATATCCTGCGCGGCGGTAATAATTGATCACAGGGTCGGCAAATCGCGAATAAGCTGGTCAAGGTTGCCCTTGCGACGATCAAGCAGCGCGCCGATTTCCGTGCGTTCAAGACGTGCAAGGCTGTTGCCCTCAATCAGCATGTCACGAAAACGGCCATTGTCTGCAACACGGAACGTCACATCGAACGGGCGTTGGCCTTTCAAGATGGCAAGGCTTTTCACCTCGGTAAACGACTTGCTTTTGGAAGCCGATTGCACCTCGATTTGTCCGCCTTGGAACTCGCGGAAGCGGCGGCCATATTTCTTTGCCATGTAACTTGCGAACGCCTTGGAATACGCCCGCAGCTGACCTGCCGATGCGCTGCGTGCATCTGCCCCTAGTGCGAACCGTGCAATCGCATCAACATCTGCATACTTGCCAAAAATCCGTTCAAAGTCGCGGATCATAGCACCTTCGGATTTCCCCGAGTTGATCACCTTGTTGATGTCACCAACCAAGCGGCCAACAAGTTCTTCGGCCTGCGCTGCCGAAAGGGCCATGGCAGGACTTGCAGCTACAAAACCAGCAGCCGCTGCCATCGCCAATACGGAACGGCGGGAGTATTTAGTCGAAAAGAGCATCATAGGACTCCTCATTTTGTGTTTCGCCAGATTCACCCAGATCAAACCTGCGCGATTCCAAATAGATTAAGCGGCCCTGAGCGTAGCTATCGGCACTTTCGTACAGAATAGAATCGATCGTGTCGCCAAACGCATAGCGATCCCCCAAACGCGCCGCGACGCCCGATACAGGCGGCGCAAGATTTTCGGGATCACCCAGTTCATAACTCAGTGGGTTCGTGAAAAGATCCACAATGCGCCCTGCAGTGTCGCGTTGGGTCGATGGCCCCAAAAAGGGCAATTCGATATATGCGCCCTCAGGCGCGCCCCAAACAGCGAGGGTTTCGCCAAAATCCGCACGCTCCGCAGGCAGCCCCATGTCCGTTGCGGGGTCCAGAAAACCACCCAATCCAAGGGTTGAATTAAAGGCAAACCGGAAAAAGTTGCGGCCCGCGCCTTCGGCATCACCTTGCAAAATCGCGTTCACAAACTGCCCTGGAAGGGACAGGTTGGACGAAAAATTGCTGACCCCGTTTTTGATACGGTCAGGCACGGCGATACCATAGCCATTCGAAACAGGCTTAACCAAATTGCGGTCCAAACCCTTGTTAAACGCATGGATTTTGCGATTTGTTTTTTCAAACGGATCATGGACGGCCACAGGTTCGCTTGGCACGGAACATGCGCTCAAAGTCACAGAAGCCGCAAAAATTACGACCGGTGCGGAAAAAGTTCGTTTCATAAAGCGCGATAGCATAATGGACTCACGTTAAGTAAGCTTTTTGACATAATTGATTAACTGCAGATTCCCATACCTTTTGCATGCGCGGCAAGAAATTGTGATATATCCGCGACAAGACCCGAGGGCACAATGAGTTCACGAAAAAAAGACCGAGGCCGCGAAGAATTGCGCAGCGCACGCCGTGCTAGCCGCGGGCTTTTCTGGGCCGTTGGATTATTCAGTTTGTTTGCCAATCTACTTATGCTGACCGGTCCTATCTTTATGCTGCAGGTCTATGATCGAGTTTTAGGGAGCAGATCAGAAGAAACACTGATCGCTCTCGCGCTTTTGGTGACCTTTTTATACGGCATTATGGGTATCCTTGATTTCGCTCGAGGCCGTATCATGGCGCGTGTCGGCGCACGCTTTCAAGCAAGGCTGGATCGACGGGTGTTTTCGGCCGTTTTGCGCCGCTCGTCCGTTGGAATGGCTGACGGCACCTCAAGTTCAGGCCTGCAAGATCTTGAGTCCATTCAGCGCCTTATGGCCTCTCCTGTCCTTCTTGCCCTGTTTGATCTGCCATGGACGCCGATTTTCTTGATCGGCATTGCGGTTTTCCACCCTTGGCTTGGCGGTTTGGCCGTTGCAGGCGGGTTGATCCTGATCGTGGTTACACTGATCAACCAACGGTTTTCACAGCGCCCAATGACACAGGCCGCGGGATCGGGGATCTATTCAAATATCATGTCCGAGCAGCTTCGGTCCGAAGCAGAAATGGTTCATTCCCTTGGCATGCGCGAATCTGCTTTTGACCGGTGGGGCCTTGCCCGTGACGCATCGCTCAAGGCGACGATGAGTGCGAGCGATATTACAGGCACGTTTTCATCGATTACCAAAACATTCCGTTTGTTTCTGCAATCGGCCATGTTGGGTCTTGGGGCCTATCTGGTTTTGCAAGATCAGATCACACCTGGTGCGATGATTGCCGCATCAATCTTGATGGGTCGCGCGTTGGCCCCGATCGAACAGAGCATTGGCAATTGGGCGTTGGTTCAGCGGGCACGCATGGGATGGAACAATCTTGCCGACTTGTTGACGGAAATTCCCAAAGACGGTGATGTCACCGAATTGCCGCGCCCCAAAGCCAAGCTGGATGTGCATCAGGTAACCGTTGTGCCACCTGGCGAACAACAAGCCGCGTTGCGCATGGTCAGCTTTGCTCTCAATCCGGGTCAGGCCGTTGGGGTCATCGGTCCGTCTGGTGCTGGTAAATCCACTCTGGCACGCGCTTTGACAGGGGTTTGGCGGGCACAAGGTGGTCGGATCCGACTGGATGGCGCTACATTGGAGCAATATGCGCCTGACGTGTTGGGCCGCTATATTGGGTATCTGCCGCAGCGGGTGCAGTTATTTGATGGCACCATCAAAGAAAACATCGCACGACTGGATAAAAACCCCGACGATGCGGCCGTGATTGAAGCAGCCAAGAAGGCCGGCGCACACGAGATGATCAAGCTTTTGCCCGAAGGTTATGACACCCGCGTAAGTGCGACATCGGGCAAGCTGTCAGGCGGGCAGATGCAACGGATCGGGCTGGCCCGCGCGCTTTACGGCGACCCTGTCCTTTTGATCCTGGACGAGCCGAATTCGAACCTTGATAACGAAGGCAGCCAGGCCTTGAACGAGGCTATTCGCGCCCACAAGGCCGCCGAAGGCGCGGTCATGATCATGGCACACAGACCAGCCGCCATTGCCGAATGTGATCTGTTGCTCATGCTGGACAGTGGTGTGCGCCGCGCATTTGGCCCCAAAGAGCAGGTTTTGCGAGAGGTCACAAAAAACGCACAGCAAATCCAAGGCGGCAAACCCGCAGGTGGCGTGACATGACACAAGACAATTGGAGCGCACGGCGTCCTTTGCTGATCGGTTTTTTTGCCCTGCTTGTCCTTTTGGGTGGGTTTGGCAGTTGGTCGGTCCTGTCAACAATTTCAGGGGCAATTATTGCCAGTGGCCAGATTGAGGTCGACCGCAACCGCCAAATCGTTCAGCACCCCGATGGTGGTGTCGTTGCAGAAATTCTGGTGGATGATGGTGACTTCGTCGAGATTGGTGAAACGCTTATCAAACTGGATGACGAACGGATCGCGTCTGATCTCTCGATAGCAGAGAGTCAGCTGTTTGAGGTTCTGGCACGCAAAGCGCGGCTGACCGCCGAACGCGACGATCTTGGCGCCATCGCGTTTTCAACCGACCTTCTCAACGCAGCGCCGTCCAACCCTGACGTTCAAAACCTTCTCGACGGTCAGACGCGTCTTTTTCAAGCACGCAAAGACACCGCGTCCAGCCAAGTCGAACAACTGGAGAAACGCAAATCCCAGATTGCCAGCCAGGTGGAAGGCGTTGAAGCGCAGCAGGCGTCTTTGACCGAACAGCTCGCCTTGATCCAACAAGAGCTTGATAACCAACTCAACCTTTTGGAACGCGGCCTGACCCAAGCGGGCCGCGTGCTTGAATTGCAGCGTAATGTCGCCTCCCTCACCGGTCGGGTTGGAGAGCTTGTCGCGTCCAAGGCGCAAGCCGAAGGGCGGATAACGGAAATTGACCTGAACATTCTCAGCCAAGCGACCGCGCGGCGCGAGGATGCGATCACACAGCTGCGCGATATCGAATTCCGCGAGGTCGAACTGCGCGAACAAACCCGCAGCTTGCGTCAACGACTGGCGCGGTTGGATATCAAAGCCCCTGTTTCGGGTATCGTTTACAATCTGCGCATCACGACCCCCCAATCGGTTGTTCGCCCTGCCGACGCGTTGCTGTTTTTGGTGCCACAGGACCGCCCGCTTATCATTGCCGCCCAAATTGATCCTGTGCACATTGATCAAGTGTTTGAAGGACAGGAAGTAACCTTGCGGTTCTCAGCACTCGACAACCGCACTACGCCCGAATTGAAGGGCACAGTTTCACAAATCTCGGCCGATGCGTTGCAGAATGAAACCACACAGGCGCAGTTTTACCGTGCCGAGGTGCAGCTTTCGGAAGGCGAGCAAGCCCGATTGCCCGAAGGCACGGCTCTGATACCAGGGATGCCTGTTGAAACCTTTATTCGGACGGATGATCGGACGCCTTTGGCCTATCTGATCAAGCCCTTCACCGACTACTTCAACAAAGCATTCCGCGAAAGCTGATTGCCCCTTTTGATCTTGGTGGTTAGCGTTCGTTCGAAACCAGAATGGAGCGACCTGATGAGCATGATCGAAGCGAACCTCAAAGACCTTGGCGTGACACTGGCAGATGCGCCAGCACCTGCGGCCAACTATGTGCCCTTTGTTCAAGTCGGAGATCTGGTTTTCGTTTCAGGCCAAATCAGCCAAAACAAAGACGGCTTGATCACCGGAAAAATTGGTGCCGATATGACCGTCGAAGATGGTGCTGCGGCAGCGCGGACATGTGCAATTGCCCTCTTGAGCCAAGTAAAAGCCGCATGTGACGGCGATTTGGATCGATTGGTGCGCGTTGTAAAGCTGACTGGTTTTGTAAACTCGACACCTGATTTCACCGATCAGCCCAAAGTCATAAATGGATGCTCGGATTTTCTGGTTGAGGCGCTTGGAGATATGGGTCGGCATTCGCGCAGTGCCGTATCGGCAGGCGCTTTGCCGTTGAATGTTGCGGTAGAAATCGAAGGCATTTTTCAGATCAAATGATCCCGCTGCCAACCGCTTTGCTTAACATGCCCATCGCGCATCGCGCCTTGCATGACATAACCGACGGACGCCCTGAAAACAGCCGCGCGGCAATTCGTGCGGCAATCGAACATGGGTACGGCATCGAAATCGACTTGCAGCTTAGCAAAGACGGTCAAGCAATGGTCTTTCATGATTACGATTTGGCGCGTCTTTCGGCAGGCGAGGGGCCGATCCAACAACAGACACGCGCACAACTTGGCGCGACACAGCTCAAGGGTGGCAACGAAACAATCCCGTCTTTGATCGACGCGCTTGAAATCATTGAAGGACAAGTGCCCCTTTTGATCGAATTGAAAGATCAAGATGGCGCAATGGGCGAAGATGGTGGTGTGCTGGAAAAGGCCGTTTGTGCCACTTTGCGGGACTACGATGGACCAACAGCGCTGATGTCGTTCAATCCTTATAGTGTGGCCCGCTGCGCAGAACTGGCGCCGAATATTCCCCGTGGCTTGGTCACTTGTGATTACACAGCCGAAGATTGGCCGACACTGTCAGCAACCACGCGCAACAAACTGGCACGCATCCCTGATTTCGACCGTGTCGGTGCATCTTTTATCAGCCATGACCGCAAGACCTTGGACCTGCCGCAAGTGGCGGCCATCAAAGATGCAGGCCACCCCGTTCTGACATGGACGATCAGATCGCCAGCGCAAGAACACAAAGCACGGCAGGTTGCAGATAATATCACCTTTGAAGGCTACCTTGCTTGACGCTGCCAAAGGCGGCCCCACGTAAGGCGCATGGAAGGTGATTTGCCAGAGAACGAAGTTCAAGTTGAGGTCGGGATGCATCCGACGATCGATTCAATCGGTCAAACCGCTTGGGACGCTTGCGCCTGCCCAGAGGCTGGCAATGGACGGCCCAACGATCCCTTCACAACCTACCGCTTTTTGAAGGCGCTTGAGGCCAGTGGGTCTGTCGGCACTGGCACGGGCTGGCACCCGCATTATCTCAGCGTGACACAAGGCGACGAGGTGATTGGCGTAGCGCCGATGTATGCCAAAACCCATAGTCAGGGCGAATACATATTCGATCACAACTGGGCGCATGGGTATGAACGCGCTGGTGGCCGTTATTATCCAAAACTTCAGGTCGCTGTCCCGCATACGCCAGCAACGGGGCGTCGGTTCCTTGTCAAACCCGAACAGGCCGCAACTGCACAATCAGCCCTTGTGCAAGGCGCAGTGCATGTCGCAACGGAAAACAATTTTAGCAGCATCCACATCACCTTTTGCACCCAATCAGAACGCGACGCAGGTGAGGCGATGGGGCTTATGCCGCGTGCCAGCCAACAGTTTCATTGGTTCAATGACAGCTACACAGATTTCGACGGCTTTCTGGAGAGCCTCTCCAGCCGCAAGCGCAAAAACATCCGCAAAGAACGGAAGCGCGCACAGGAATTTGGTGGCACCATCCACGCGCTAACGGGTGATGACATAAAGCCTGAACACTGGGATGCGTTCTGGGTTTTCTATCAAGACACCGGTGCACGAAAATGGGGCACCCCTTACCTGACGCGGGCATTCTTTGATGAAGCGCAAGCAAGGCTGCGGGATGACATGCTTTTGGTTCTTGCCGAACGTGATGGACAATATGTGGCGGGCGCACTGAACTTCATAGGGCGTGATGTTCTTTACGGGCGGTATTGGGGCTGTATCGAAGACCATCCCTGTCTCCACTTCGAGCTTTGCTATTATCAAGCCATCGATTTTGCCATCGCGCATGGTCTTTCACGCGTGGAAGCTGGCGCACAAGGCTCACACAAACTGGCGCGTGGATATATGCCGGTAACAACGCACAGCCTGCATTGGATCGGCGATGAGAGCTTCGCTCGTGCGATTGCAGATTATCTGGATGCAGAACGCGCAGCCGTTGATGAAGATATCGAAATCATGACGGCCTACGGACCGTTCAAAAAAGAAAACATAGAGGAACAGGAATGACTGATAAAATAAGCCCTGCCGATTTGGATGCGCTTTTGGAAAATGGATGGTCCAAGACCGACGATCGTGACGCGCTCACCAAGACATTTAAATTCGAAAATTTTGTTGAAGCCTGGGGATGGATGAGCCGCGCTGCGATCCATGCCGAAAAGCTGAACCACCACCCAGAGTGGTCAAATGTGTACAACCGCGTAGAAGTTGTTTTGACAACCCACGACACGGGCGGATTGTCAGAGCTGGACGCTAAACTGGCCCAGAAAATGGACGCACTCTAGATCACGCCAAGCAAACCTTCGCCTGCTGAAATTTCGCATTCGCCTGGGCTTTCTTCGAGGTTCAGAACACTTACTTTGCCGTTTTCGACCAGCATCGCATACCGCTTTGAACGCGCCATCAAACCGACTGGAGGCGCGTCAAAATTCATTCCGATCGCTGTGGTAAAGGCGCTTTCGGCATCAGCCAGCATCGTAATTCCCGCATCAGCCGCGCCAGTGCTTTCGCCCCAGGCTTTCATCACAAACGGGTCGTTGACCGATACGCAGATGATTTCATCAACGCCTTTGGCGGAAAACTGATCTTTTGTGCGCATGAAACTTGGCACATGTGCCGAATGACACGTCGGTGTGAACGCGCCCGGAACTGCAAAGATCACCGTTTTACGGTTCTTCGTCAGATCAGCCAACTGAACTTGTTCGGGGCCATCCGCGCCAATGCGGGTCAGGGTTGCATCGGGTAGCGTATCGCCAACTGAAATCGTCATAGGTGTCTCTCTTCGCTGATTGCGTTTCCGTATCCAGCAGATATAGGCTGCAATTCAGGGTTCGGCCACAAACGAAAGCAAGATTAATGAGCCATATCGTCGTTATCGGTGCCGGCCAGGCGGGCGCATCTCTCGTTGCGAAACTGCGCACCGAAGGCTTTGACGGACAGGTCACATTGATTGGTGCAGAAACCGTTCCGCCGTATCAACGTCCCCCTCTTTCAAAGGCCTATCTGCTTGGTGATATGAGTGAGGAACGTCTCTATCTGCGGCCCGAACACTTCTATGAGGATCAAAGGATTGATCTGAAGCTGGCAAGTCATGTGGAGCGCATTGACCCGGAAAAAAAGGCAATCCACTTGGCGGATGAGGTCATCACATATGACCAGCTCGCTTTGACAACAGGATCAACCCCCCGCAAGTTGCCGGCCAGTATCGGGGGGGATTTGGGCAATGTCTTTACGGTCCGCGATCTGGCAGACGTCGACAAGATGGCACCGCATGTAAAAACAGGAAAATCGGTCCTTATTGTCGGCGGCGGATATATCGGTCTCGAAGCGGCGGCCGTATGTGCGCAAAAAGGGTTGAATGCCACGCTTGTTGAAATGGCGGACCGTATTTTGCAGCGTGTGGCCAGTGCCCAGACATCTGACTACTTCCGCTCACTCCACACTGCCCATGGCGTTAACATTCAAGAAGGTGTGGGCCTGTCCCGATTGGAAGGGGATAGCCATGTCAGCAGTGCGCAACTCTCTGATGGATCGCGGATAGATGTTGATTTCGTCATCGTTGGCGCCGGCATCACGCCCTGTGATAGGCTGGCCGCAGATGCGGGATTGGCAATCGAAAACGGCATTAAAACCGATCAATTTGGCCGCACATCAGATGCAAGTATCTGGGCCGCAGGAGATTGCGCCAGCTTTCCATGGCGAGGCGAACAGATGCGCCTTGAAAGCGTGCAAAACGCGATTGATCAGGCCGAATTGGTTGCGCGGAATATGCGCGGGGCCGCAGAAGCATATGATCCCAAACCGTGGTTTTGGTCGGATCAATACGATGTGAAACTCCAAATTGCTGGCCTGAATGCGGGGTTCAACCACGTGGTGATCCGCAATGCACCAGATGGGTTGAGCCATTGGTACTATAAAGGCGACAAACTTCTGGCTGTTGATGCAATGAATGATCCGCGCGCCTTTATGGTCGCCAAGCGCCTTTTGGAAGCTAAAAAATCACCTGACCCTGACGTGGTCGGTGATCCATCACGCGACCTTAAAATGCTTCTGCGCGCGTGAGGATCATCGCGGGGGCACATCGCGGCCTTGCACTTGCCGCGGTCGGTAAGGGGGACGCGGCCAAACACTTGCGGCCCACCACGGACCGCGTGCGTGAAACCCTGTTTAACATCCTGAACAACTACATTTATTTCGATGAACAGACGGTGCTGGATCTTTTTGCAGGCACCGGGGCACTTGGGCTTGAGGCGGCAAGTCGCGGCGCGACCCATTGCACCTTTGTGGACGATGGGCGCGTGGCGTTGCGCCTCTTGGCCGAAAATATCGCGAAATGCCAGATTGATGCTGACGTGATCAAACGGGATGCTACACGTGCCGACTATCCAAGCAACAGTCGGTTTTCTCTCGTGTTTATGGATCCACCCTATGGCAAAGACCTAGGGCAAAAGGCGCTGGCCAACGCTTTAAACCATCTTACTGATGATGCGCTGGTCGTTTGGGAAGAAAACGCGCCAATGCAGGCTCCCGTTGGTTTTGAGCAACTGGATCAGCGCAGATTTGGTGACACGTGGATCACCATTTTGCGCAGGCAAGTGACCTGAAAAAAGACAAGGGACGCCTCGGGGAAGGCGTCCCTCTTTCATGGTGCAAGTGTCACTGGGTAAGGGCAGATGCACCAATCCGATCAGAGCTTCAGTTGCTGGATCCGATACCGATCGTCTGCTCCACAGCGGCACGCGCATCATCGATCAGTTGTTGCCCGTTCAGTCCCTTACCATCGGCCTCGACAATCCATTCGGCAATAACATCATCGCCAAGCGCTTGGATGCGTGCTGTTTCTTCGGGCGATAGAACCGCAATTTCGTTGCCATCTTCGATCATTAAATCGCGGCCATCCACATCGCCTGTGTCATGCGCACGACCTGCCCATGCGCTTGCCATTGCACCCGAGTTGGCATCAATCACAGCTTTAAGATCGTCGGGAAGGCTGTTGTATTTCGCTTTGTTCATCGCCCAAACGAAGAACAAATTATAAAGCGCCTTGTCACCTGAAACATCGGTATGACTGTCCGTCAGTTCATTGAGTTTCAGACTTGGCGACATTTCCCACGTGATTACACCACCGTCCAAAACACCCTTTGACAGAGCTTCTGGAAAGGCAGGTACCGGCATGCCAACAGGGACAGCCCCCATTTTGTTCAACAACATCGTTGCGGGACGCGAAGGACCGCGCAAACGCAAGCCATCAAAATCCTCAAGCATTTGCGGCGCGCTGCCTTTGGCATGCACAATACCCGGGCCATGCATATGCGTGGCGATGACGTGAACATCGCGGAAGTCATCCATCAGATGCTTTTCAGTGAAAATCCAGGCTGCTGCGCTGGCCTCTTCACCGGATTTGGTGGTCATGAACGGCATCTCCATCGCTTCAACTTCGGGGAAACGACCAGGTTGATAACCTGGGATCACCCATCCACCATCCACAACGCCATCGCGGATCAGATCGTATTGACTTGGCGCTTTGCCACCCAATTGCATAAAGGGATAAAGCTCCACTTTGATACGACCATCGCTGTCGGCTTCGATTTTATCTGCCCAAGGCTGCATGAAATGCTTTGGGTTGGCCGATTTTGGTGAGACAAAATGCTGGAACCGCAAGGTAACCTCTTGCGCAAAACCAGTGGTTGCCATCATGCCAAGTGCGGCGGCGAGGGCTGCGGATTTTATCAGACGATTCATCGCGCGACCTCCCTTTCTCAAAGTGTGACGTCCAATAGGACAGTGAGACTTACTTAAGTTACTTGCGAGCCATTCTCAAGTATCGCTAGCGGGGAAACGAACTGTCGAGTTCCCCGAATGTGTCTAGGCGGTATATGTCGGGTGGAACAAGCCTTTTGGCGACAAAGTGAAGATGTCTGCGCCGTCCGAGGTCACACCGATTGAATGCTCGAACTGCGCAGACAGAGATTTATCCCGCGTCACCGCCGTCCAGTCATCCGCCAAAATTTTGGTTTCCGGCCGCCCTAAATTCACCATCGGTTCGATCGTAAAGAACATGCCTTCTTCAAGTGTGGGTCCAGACCCTTCGCGTCCATAGTGCAAGACATTTGGCGGCGCGTGGAACACTTGGCCCAAACCATGCCCGCAAAAGTCCCGCACAACCGACATGCGCTGACTTTCGACATATGACTGGATTGCATGCCCAATATCCCCGAACGTATTGCCAGGTTTCACCTGCTCGATCCCAAGCATCAGCGCGTCATGGGTGACTTGGATCAAGCGTTCGCTTTTGCGCGACAGCTTGCCTGCGACATACATCCGACTGGTATCGCCAAACCACCCATCGACGATGACTGTGACATCAATGTTCAGGATATCCCCGTCTTTCAGACGTTTGTCGCCCGGGATACCGTGGCAGACCACATGGTTTACGCTGATGCAGCTGGCGTGTTGATACCCTCGGTAGCCAATCGTGGCAGAAGTGGCGCCGGCATCCTCAACCATCTGCGTAATGATGCGGTCAATCTCTCCTGTAGATTGGCCAACAAACACATGATCAACCATTGCATCCAAGATCTCGGCAGCCAGTTGGCCTGCTTTGTGCATGCCAACGTGATCCGCAGCGTCATAAATGCGAATTCCGTCTTTGGTCACACGCGATTTGCTTTTGTCCATCATGTTCGTGTCTCGGCCTTGTCTACTTTAGGCTTAGTTAGGTCGCCTTATCAGGAATGTCGATGGCAAGCCGTCGGCCAAGTGTGACACCTTCGGGCGTGATGATCGTGTTATAGCACAAGATCTCAACCCCCGCCTGGACCGCAGATTGCAAAGCTGCTGCATATTTGAGATCAATATCCTGCGCGATAGACACCCTGTCGCAATCCGTGCGGGACACCAGATAGAACTGCACCGCACGATCCCCCCGCAAGGCCACAGATGACAGCTCCCCAAGATGTTTGGCGCCTCGCGCGGTGACGCTATCTGGAAATTCGGCCAAGCCGCTTGTGCGCATAAGCGTGACGGATTTCACCTCAACAAAACAAGGTGTCGCGCCATCTAAAAGGAAATCAATGCGGCTGTTCTGCCCGTATCTCTGTTCTGGACGAATGGCCTGATAGCCACAAAGCTCGGGAATTGAACCTGCTATCAAGGCCTCGCCGACAACCCGATTGGCGACAGAGGTGTCGATGCACGTAAATCCCGCTTGCTCTACCAAACGCCAGCCAAATTTAAGCTTCTTTTTCGGGTCCGTGTTCGGCTCTAGCCAAACTTTTGTGCCCTCCTCCTTCAGCCCCATCATTGATCCAGGGTTTGGGCAATGGGCTGTCACCTCTTGACCGTCCTGCAATCGAACATCCGCCAAAAAGCGTTTGTAGCGACGGATAAGGGTTGCAGGGATGAGATCAGTTTGAAAGCGCATGCCCCCTGCCCTATAGCCTAAGATAACAGATGTTAAGGGAGCCCATCAGATGCCTAATCCAACTGCCGCCATGCTTGTGATCGGCGATGAAATTCTTTCGGGCCGCACCCGCGACGCCAATATGCACTACCTCGCTGGCGAACTGACGAAAGTGGGCATCACACTGGGCGAGGTGCGTATCGTCAGCGATGACGCAGATGCGATTGTTGGGGCCGTCAAAAGCCTCTCGGATCGTTTTGACACCGTGTTCACAAGTGGTGGGATTGGCCCAACGCATGACGATATTACCGCCGATTGCATTGCACGGGCCTTTGGTGCGTCGATTGACGTACGTGATGACGCGCGGGCGTTACTTGCAGCACATTACAAACGCGCGGGCTCCGAGTTAAATGAGGCGCGGTTGCGCATGGCCCGCATCCCTGACGGCGCAAAACTCATCGACAATCCAGTCAGCGTGGCTCCAGGCTTCACACTTGAAAACGTGCATGTCATGGCGGGTGTCCCAAGTGTGTTCCAAGCGATGGTCGCAAGCGTTCTGCCAACGTTGACAGGCGGCGCGCCGCTCTTGTCTCAAAGCCTTCGCATCAACCGCGGCGAAGGGGATATCGCAGGGCCACTGGCCGCTTTGGCGCAACGCTACACCGAGCTGTCAATTGGATCGTACCCTTTCCAAAAAGATGGGGCCTTTGGGGCAAATATCGTGATCCGCGGGACCGATGGTGCACAAATTGATGCCGCCATGACAGAACTTGCCGCTCTTTTTCCTGAATGACGCCGGAACGCCTGTATCAAGCGATTGACGCCACTTGGCCTGCCGCAAAAATTTGGCGGGACGGTCCATGGACCCACCGCGATGGCGCGGGCGGTGGCAGCCGTGTTTCAGCCACAACGCTGGATGGTCCGTTCGACCAATTACCCGACCGACCGCTTTTTATGGTGAAAAGCGGCCAAGACATGCTTGATCAGCATCTCGACGCTGCAGGTTATCTGATCAAAGATCCCGTAACGCTCTACAGCTGTCCCATTGATACATTCGCCCAAGAACCACCTGCTGTTTCTACGTTTGCAATTTGGGAACCCCTGGCAATCATGCGCGAGATAAGGGCAGCGGGCGGAATAGGGCCTGAACGTCTTGCAATCATGCACCGCGCGCACCATCCCAAAACAGCCATTCTTGGCAGGCTTGCGGGAAAACCTGCCGCGACCGCATTTGTGGCGATAGATGGTGATCTGGCGATGCTGCATGCTTTGGAAGTCGCAGCGCCCCATCGGCGCGGCGGTATGGGGCGCTATATGATGCAGCGCGCAGCGATATGGGCCAAATTCAGTGGCGCCAAACATATCGCGGTTCTTGTCACAAAAGAGAACATGGGGGCCAATAGGCTTTATCAATCGCTTGGAATGATGCCCACCGCCTCGTATCATTACCGCATAAAGGGAGAGATCATATGACCAAAGAGCCAACCGCACTTGACCTGCCGATGGTTGATCAACTGCCCGACGATATCCAGAAGTATTTCGATGTCTGCCAAGACAAACTGGGGATGATACCGAATGTGTTGCAGGCCTACGCATTCGATATTGAAAAACTGCGCGCGTTTACCGGCATGTATAATGATCTGATGCTGGCAGAGAGCGGACTGAGTAAATTGGAACGCGAAATGATTGCAGTGGTCGTGTCATCGATTAACAAATGTTTTTATTGCCTGACCGCACATGGGGCTGCGGTGCGCCAGCTGTCGGGCGATCCCGCTTTGGGCGAGATGATGGTGATGAATTGGCGCGCAGCCGATTTGGACGCACGCCAGACCGCCATGCTCGGGTTTGCGGAAAAAGTGACAAAAGCAAGCGCTGAAATTACCGAAGACGACCGGAACGCGCTGCGCGGCGTTGGGTTTGGTGAGCGCGATATCTGGGACATCGCGGCTGTCGTAGGTTTCTTCAATATGTCCAACAGGATGGCCAGCGCCGTCGATATGCGCCCTAATCCTGAATATCATGCCCAAGCCCGATAAAGCGACACACGCGTGATGGTTCGCCGGTTTCTTCCACTGTTGGTTTTTGCTGCCTCGGCAAGCTATGGCGCAGTATTGGACCTGCCAAGCAACGCAGCCCAAACCCGCGAAGAAAAAAGTGGCGCGGCGGAACTGAACGTGCCAACGGCGCCATTCAACAATGGCAAAGTCCCCGGTGTGACATTTGAAGGGCAACTGACGACACAGGCATGGCGGATTGATGCAGCGGGGATCACGTCGCTTCAGTTGCTTGATCCGCTTCGCACTCAGCTTCTGGACGCGGGGTTTGAGATCACTTTTGAATGTCGGGACACAGAATGCGGCGGCTTTGATTTTCGCTTTGCGCTCGATCTTTTGCCCGCACCAGACATGTTCGTCAGTCTGGGTGATTTCTACTTTCTATCCGCAACAAAAGAAGACGAAGCGGTCACCCTTTTGACAAGCCGTTCAAGCACTTCTGGCTATTTGCAGATTTCACACATCAGTCCCGATGGTGCGACACCTTTTGTAGATAGCGATGCCGCGCCAGCACGACAAATCGCCGTAAGTAACAGCACAACCGATGATATTATCGCAAGCCTTGAGGCAAAGGGATTTGCTATTCTTGGCGACCTGACGTTTGAAACAGGCTCGTCCAATCTTGGCGAGATTGAATTCCCCTCACTTCAAATTTTGGCAGAGTATTTGCTGAGCAATCCAAACAGACGCGTTGGTTTGGTCGGTCATACCGATAGCGAGGGATCGCTAGACGGAAATATCGCGCTGTCGAAAAGACGGGCAAGCGCGGTGCTCGAAAGACTGGTGAGCCGCTACAACATCCCACGCGCGCAATTAGAAGCAGAAGGCATGGGATACCTTAGTCCGATCGCCAGCAATTTGACCGAAGAAGGACGACAACAAAACCGTCGTGTAGAAGTGATTATCACCTCCACAAACTGACAAACAAAAAGGGCACCACAGATACTCTGGGCGCCCTTTTTGAATTCTAACAAGTTACCACTGATCGGGGCCCTTATCTGCAAAAGTGTGCGCCAGAAAGTCAATGAAAGCGCGGACCTTGGGCTGCGTGAAGCGGCCAGGGGGATAGACCGCATAGATGCCTTGGGTTTCCAGCGGCAAATCAGGGATCGCTTCTTCAACAAGCCCTTGTGCTTCGGCTTCCGCGTAAAGGAAGCTTGGCAAATACGCGATGCCCAAACCGCTGATCGCGGCGTTCAACAACGACTGGCCATCATTTACTGTCAACCAACCCGCAGTGCGCACTTGACGCTTCTCACCTGACGGCGCAGTCAATTTCCAGACATTGCCCGATGACTGGTTCGAATAATGCAGCAGCTTATGCTCGTTCAGGTCATCGATCTTTTGGGGACGGCCGTGTTTTTCAAAATACTCTGGCGACGCAATCATCCGTTTGGTTGTTTCGGTCAACTTTCTGGCACGCAGGGTGCTGTCTTCAAGTTCACCGATGCGAACCGCCATGTCGAAACCTTCGGAAATCAGCTCAACATAGCGATTGTTGAGCACCATATTCACGGTGATATCCGGAAATTCAGCCAAAAAGTCGCCCAGTACAGGCGAGAGATGATTTACACCGAAATCTGTCGCAACACTGATCCGCAGCAGGCCAGATGGCGCGCTTTGCATGGATGTCACTAGAGCATCTGCCTCACCTGCATCGTTCAATACGCGCCGCGCACGATCATAGTAGGCCAAGCCAATCTCAGTGGGGCTCACCCGGCGTGTGGTTCGGTTCAAAAGCCGCGCACCAAGGCGGGCCTCCAAGGACGATACGTGCTTTGAAACGGCAGATTTTGAAATCCCCATCTTTTTAGCAGCATCTGTAAATCCACCTTGATCCACAACAGTGGCGAAGGCTTGCATTTCGGTCAGGCGGTCCATTGATCTACCTCTGGGCTCATTTGCGTCGAGGATCATCTATGGGGGGGAATTCGGGCGCAAACGGGGCAGCATCCCGACAATAGCAGGGTTTTACTGGGAACGTTTCGGGGCAGGAAACAGATGAACAGTCTGCGCCAACTGTTTCCGCGCCATCCGTTTACGGGGTATTCGTCAAAGGGCAGCAGCCAACCGTGTGCCCTGATCAATCGCACGTTTGGCATCCAGTTCGGCCGCGACATCGGCACCGCCAATGACATGCGGCTTCATTCCTTTGGCTTCCAAAGCATCTGCCAAAGACCGCTCAGACAGCTGCCCTGCGCACAAAACAATCGTGTCCGCTTTGATCAAAGTGGGATTATCCCGTGCCTCCCCATAACTGACATGCAGCCCTTCGGCGTCGATACGTTCGTAGTTTACGCCACCGATCATTTTGACATCTTTCATCTTCAGAGACGCGCGGTGAATCCATCCGGTTGTCTTACCCAGGCCTTTTCCAAGCTTCTGTGCTTTGCGCTGCAAGAGTGTCACGTCGCGGATGGGGGCCTCAGGCTTGGGGCCTTGCGCACGCAAACCGCCGGGTTCGTGTGCAGGATCACCCACGCCCCATTCTTCCAGCCACTCATCCAGATCTTCTGTCGGACTATCACCTGTGACAAGGGTTTCGGCCACGTCAAAACCAATGCCGCCCGCACCGATGATCGCAACGCGCTTGCCAACATCGACCCCGCCCCGCAAGACATCGATATACGACACGACATGTGGCTGATCCTGACCTTCAATTTCTGGATCACGCGGAATGACACCGGTTGCAATGATCACTTCGTCAAACTTGGCCAGTGCGCCCGCAGTCGCTTCGGTTTCAAGCTGCACATCAACACCAACATGTTCCAGCATCGTGCGATACCAATCGACCAACCCCCAAAACTCTTCTTTGCCGGGGACTTGTTTGGCCATGTTAAGCTGGCCGCCGACTTCCGATGCGCGATCAATCAACGTTACCTTGTGGCCGCGTTGCGCCGCGGTCATCGCGGTCGACATCCCCGCGGGACCAGCCCCCACCACCGCGATCGTCTTAACTGTCGCGGCAGGTTCCACCACCAATTCCGTCTCATAACAGGCGCGTGGGTTGACAAGGCACGAACTGATTTTGCCGCTAAAGGTATGGTCCAGACACGCCTGATTGCAGGCAATACAGGGCGCGATATGCGCAGACTGACCATCCTTGGCCTTTTTCACAAATTGGCTGTCGGCCAAAAAGGGGCGCGCCATGCTGACCATATCAGCACAGCCTTCAGCCAAAACCTGCTCTCCGACCTCGGGGGTGTTGATGCGGTTCGACGTAATAACGGGGATCCCCACATGACCCATCAGCTTTTTGGTGACCCATGCAAAAGCAGCGCGTGGCACAGATGTGGCAATCGTAGGGATCCGCGCTTCGTGCCAGCCTATCCCTGTGTTTATGATTGTCGCCCCTGCATCCTCAACAGCTTTGGCCAGTTGCAAAACCTCCTCGAAGGTCGAGCCATTTGGCACCAGATCAATCATCGACAAACGGTAAATCAAAATGAAATTGGGGCCTACCGCCTCGCGCGTGCGGCGCACCACCTCAACGGGTAAGCGCATGCGGTTTTCATACGATCCACCCCAACGGTCGGTGCGTTTATTGGTATGGGTCACCAGAAATTGGTTCAGGAAATATCCTTCCGACCCCATGATTTCGACACCATCATATCCCGCCTTTTGTGCATTCACTGCAGACTGCACAATATCGCTGATCTGCTTTTCGATTCCCGCCTCATCCAATTCCTTGGGAGGGAAAGGCGAGATAGGCGACTTAATGGCCGACGCGCTTACACATTCAGGGCCATAGGCATAGCGCCCCGCATGCAATATCTGCATCGCAATTTTTCCACCTGCTTCGTGCACGCGGTCTGTAACAGTTTGGTGGTTGGCAATATCGTCGTCATTAAACAAACCGGCAGCACCGGGGAAAACGCCGCCTTCACGGTTTGGGGCCATGCCACCTGTCACCATCAGGGCCACGTCACCACGGGCGCGTTCGGCATAAAATTCCGCAACGCGGTTCCAGTCCTTTGTCTCTTCTAACCCTGTGTGCATCGATCCCATCAGAACGCGGTTTTTGAGCGTCGTGAACCCAAGGTCAAGCGGAGCTAAAAGATGTGGATAGGATGTCATGGTCGTCTCCCTTTAGGTTACAGGAAACATATCCGCGCGCGCCGCAAAGTCATGCCAAACGCCGCGTCAAACATTGATAGTGAGCCAAAAACGACAAACTGGTTTCAGGTCGTTTCAACGCAATGACGGCGGAAGGCGCGTTTGAGCATATCAAGCTCGGAGCGCAGCAACGACATCTCACCGCGGATATCGTCTTTCAGATCATCGCCAGCCATCGATGTAATCACTTCAAGGGTCTCACCCGTGGCGGTCGCAGATATCAGGGCCGTGTGAACCCCGTCCGACAGCATTTCGATTGGCAAAGGCACCCGCAAGGTAAACCTGCCGGCAATATCCGTTTGGCCGATCTCTACGCCCTCAATCGGCTTTTCTAGAAACGTAACGACGACTTCAGGCAATCCATCGGCAACGTCGAGCAAACCTTCCCAAACTCCAGATTGAAGGCGGGTTTTGGTCACTTGGATCTCGCTCATGATATGACCTTTCCTGACATTACTAGAATTCTGCCCGCGGTTGGCGGCTGAAGGTAAGATCGCGCAAAACAATCTGATTCATCTCCGGGCCTTCAAAAATCAAATCGACCCACATACGTTCAACACGCTTTTCGTTGATCTTGGTGTAGGCCAGATCGAATTCTACCATCACCTCGTCTTGGCCCAGTGGCAACTCACGCACGATTTGGTCTGTGTTTGGCCCGTGCTTCACATTCAAACGCACAAAAATTTCGAGCGGCTTTTCGGTCTCGACAACTGCATCCATACGCACAAGATGGCGCTTCTTGAGACCTTGGACCGACTCGTGCGGCAAATCCAAAACCACCGATAGAAACGATCCATCAAAGCGAAACACATCCATGCGCACACCAAACGGCGCAAGATCACTTTGGCGTTGATTGCGCAGTTGGCGCAATGTCATCTCTGAAATATCGCAATCATGGAAAATCGTTGCCTGCGATCCAAACCCCGTTTTGTTTTGTACCGCCGCAATGCCGTTTGGGCTCAACGGTCCACGCCAGGCTTCGGGGCGCCATGCCCAATCGCTGTCGTGGGGCACTTGCATGGCATTGGAATCCTGAAGCGGAAGCGCCAGACGGCTGTCCGCTACAAAGGCCAACTCATCCAGATAGCGCTTTAATTCGCGTGCCCGCGCGCGTTGTTTGCGCAAGCGCGACAAAGGCGCCGATTGCGCACGGCTGGCCGCAGCACGCCAGCGGCGCAACACGCGCCGATGCAAAAAGCGCTCTAGTGGTTTGACGGTAAGCCTGCTCATTGGAACCCGAGTCGGTGTTTGAATGTTTCTTATACGGAAACAATAAACAAATTCACTACCTTAGCGAGCCTAGGAGCCCCTTTTTTCCCGTTTGGGCATCATTTTGCGAATTTGCTGCACGCAGTTGGGTCAGATACGTTCTCAAAATCTTCAGCCCGTCTTGCTCGCTCACCTGATTTTTGCCGTATCCACCCGACGTGATTGTAACGGCCCTGCCCTCGATCACGGTCACAGCACGCCAATGGGTTTGATAGCCACGCCCAAAGGGGGTCGCGCTTGTATCTTGCACACGCACGAAAAACGTATCGGGTTGGGGCCATGTTCCAAGCACAGTCACCGTCTGGGGAACGCCTGTGCGACTGATAAGCGCTTTCGCATCGTCACTTTTGAAGAACGCATCCAGCTCTTCTGGGCTACCCAAACCATCGCCAGACACGCGACCACCAATGGAAGTCGTCAAAACGGCAATAGGCTCGGGCCAATCAAAACCGTCGCGCCCCAATGATCGACACGGCAAGATGACAGTGCCGTCCGAAGAACTGCTTTCATGATCAACGCAAAAGCCGATAGGCGCACGGATCTGCAAGCCCCCCACAACTGTTTCCGTCAGCGATATTTTTGCGTCACCTTTTTGTTGCGCAACGGGAAGCGTATCGCACCCCGCGACTGCAACCAGACACGCAAGTCCCGCAAGACCCTTAGAGGTCCATGTAAACATGGCGTTCTTTCTTCGCTCCAGGGTGGGTCACGGCACCAAGCCGTGTAGATCCGACAAGCTGCGCGTATTTGTAAAGCGCACCGCTGGCGTAAATCGTTTCCCTGGCGCCCTTCCAGTCGGCTTTGCGCGCGTCCAGTTCCTCGTCGGTCAGGTCTACCGACAATTCACCGGTAATGGCGTTGATGGTAATGACGTCACCGTCTTTCAGCATCCCGATGGGGCCACCGTGCGCGGCCTCGGGTCCAACGTGTCCAACACAGAAACCCCGTGTCGCACCTGAAAAACGGCCATCTGTGATAAGCGCAACTTTCTTACCCATACCCTGGCCCGATAGCGCCGCGGTTGTGGCAAGCATTTCGCGCATACCCGGACCGCCAGCAGGACCCTCATTACGAATAACAAGGACTTCACCCTCTTCATATTGGCGCTGTTTTACGGCCTCAAAAGCATCTTCTTCACACTCAAAGACGCGGGCTGGCCCTGTGAACGATTGTTCCTGCGTATTCATGCCGGCCACTTTTACAATCGCGCCTTCTGGCGCCAAGTTGCCTTTTAGACCAACAACACCACCCGTTTTCGTCAGTGGGGCGTCGATGGGGTAGATCACTTTCCCATCCGCTTCGAGGCTTACTTTGTCCAGTTCTTCACCAATGGAATATCCAGTGACAGTCATGCAGTCCTCATGGACCAGACCTGCTTTGCGCAGCTCTTTCATCACGACAGGAACGCCACCCGCTTCATAAAGATCTTTGGCAACATATTGGCCGCCAGGCTTCAGATCGACAAAATAAGGCGTGTCGCGGAAAATCTCGCAGACGTCATCAAGATCAAAGTCGATGCCAGCTTCATGCGCAATCGCGGGCAAGTGCAGCCCCGCGTTGGTTGACCCGCCCGTGCAAGCCACAACGCGTGCCGCGTTTTGAAGGCTCTCCAACGTAACGATGTCACGTGCGCGGATGTTTTTTTCGATCAGGCGCATCACCGCTTCACCCGATGCCACACCGTATTGATCACGGCTTTCGTAGGGCGCAGGCGCACCCGCAGAATTGGGCAGAGCAAGACCAATCGCTTCAGAAACACACGCCATCGTGTTGGCCGTAAACTGGCCGCCACAAGCACCGGCCGAAGGACAGGCGACGCGCTCAAGCGTGCGCAGGGCTTCGTCACTCATATTGCCCGCTTGGTGCTGACCAACCGCTTCAAACACATCCTGAACCGTCACGTCCTTGCCATCCAAGCGGCCCGGCAAAATCGATCCACCGTAGATGAAAACGGAAGGCGTATTCAAACGCACCATCGCCATCATCATACCCGGAAGGGATTTGTCGCAACCGGCAAGGCCGACAATCGCATCATAGCAGTGTCCACGCATCGTCAGCTCGACGGTATCAGCAATCGCTTCACGCGATGCCAAAGACGAGCGCATCCCCTCGTGGCCCATAGCAATACCGTCGGTCACGGTGATCGTCGTAAATTCACGCGGTGTGCCTTTGGCCGATTTGACGCCCAGTTTCACCGCCTGCGCCTGACGATTCAGCGAGATGTTGCACGGCGCAGCTTCGTTCCAGCAGGTCGCGACACCAACCAAAGGCTGTGCGATTTCTTCTTCCGTCAGGCCCATAGCGTAGTAATACGAACGGTGCGGCGCGCGCGAAGGACCCTCGGTCACATGGCGGCTTGGTAGCTTTGACTTATCGACCTTCGACATTTGGCTGGAACTCCCTCAAATTTGCTTGGCAACGGGATAAGCCAGCATATGGCTCTATACAAGCATGATTGCCGCTTGAGACTTCGCGCTGTGCAGTCCAATGTCGTGCCATGTCCTACAATGATCACCACTATCTTATCGATCCAGCCCGCCCGCGATCCGAAATCTGGCGCACGGTCCTGGGCAGTGGCCTGATCCTTGGGGTTTACATGGGGCTGCTTGTTGGCTTGTTTTTCGTTTTGGAAAGCACCTTCGGCATTGATTTTGTGGTGTCGCTGTTCGACGGGGCGACCCCGGCCGCGATGGCAAGCCTGCTTGCAACATTCCTGTTCATGACATTCGGCGTCTGGTGCGCGATGCGCCTTTTGCACAAGCGCGCGTTTGCAAGCCTTCTGGGGCCTCAGGAATGGCTTGTCCCGCAATTTGGGCGCGCAATGGTCGCTTTAATCGCACTTACCATCGTATCGCTTTTGATACCGACAGGTGATCTGATGGACGATCTGTCGCTCAATATGCCCGTTGGCCGTTGGTTGATGTTCCTGCTGCCCGCCTTGGTCTTGGTTTTCATCCAGATTAGCGCAGAGGAATTTGTATTTCGTGGCTATCTGCAAAGCCAACTTGCCGCGCGGTTCAACTCGCCCTTTGTCTGGATGCTGATCCCGTCATTGCTGTTCGGTGTGCTGCACCACAGCCCAAGTGAATACGGAAGCAACGCGATATTTATCACGCTCTGGGCCGTGATTTTTGGCGCACTTGCCGCCGATCTGACAGCGCGGTCCGGCACGCTTGGCCCTGCACTGGCGCTGCATTTTGCCAACAACGTATCGGCCATGCTTTTCGTTGGTGTGGACGGAACGCTGTCGGGTTTTGCGCTCTACACGCTTCCTATTGATCCAAGCGATCCTGACTTACTGCCACTCATCTGGATCGATCTGGTAGCCATGTTCGTAGCTTGGCTGGCCGTGCGCGTTGCCATACGTCGCTGATTGCAATTCGCGTCACACACACTTATTTGGACCTAACGTTAGCAGGGAAAACCCATGAACTGGATTTCAAACTACGTCCGTCCGACGATCAATTCGATCTTCTCGCGCCGTGAAGTGCCCGAGAACCTTTGGCACAAATGCGATGAATGCGGCACCATGCTGTTTCACCGTGAATTGTCGGACAACCTGAACGTATGCACACAGTGTAATCATCACATGGGAATCACCCCGCGTGATCGGTTCAAAGCCCTGTTTGATGGTGGCATCTTTGTCGAGGTTGATGTCCCTGAACCCGTGGCCGACCCTTTGCACTTCAAAGACCAAAAACGCTACGCCGACCGTATGAAGGCCGCAACGAAAGCAACTGGCGAAAAAGAAGCCATGTTGGTGGTCGAAGGCGAAATGGGCCGCACACCGATTGTTGCTGCCTGTCAGGACTTCTCGTTCATGGCGGGATCGATGGGCATGTATGTCGGCAATGCCATCATTGCGGCAGCGGAACGCGCTGTTGAATTGAAGCGCCCGCTCATTTTGTTTTCCGCCGCCGGCGGTGCACGGATGCAGGAAGGTATTCTTTCGTTGATGCAAATGCCGCGCACGACAGTCGCGCTGCAAATGCTCAAGGAAGAGGGTCTGCCTTATATTGTTGTGCTGACCCACCCCACCACAGGCGGTGTCACAGCCAGCTACGCCATGCTTGGCGATGTCCATATTGCCGAACCAAACGCGCTGATCTGTTTTGCAGGTCCGCGCGTGATCGAACAAACAATCCGCGAAAAGCTTCCCGAAGGATTTCAACGCGCTGAGTATCTGCTGGAACACGGGATGTTGGACCGCGTGACATCACGCACGCAGATGAAAGAAGAATTGATCTCGATCACGCGGATGCTTATGCGCCAGGAAGCTCCCGTCAAAGGTGATTTGCCTGCGCCTGACGCACCTGTAGAACAGACCAAAGAGACGTGAGCCCGAACACCTCGGACGTCATTCTGCAAAGGATGATGGCGCTTCACCCAAAAATCATTGACCTGACGCTGGATCGTGTTTGGCGCTTGCTTGGCGCACTTGATAACCCGCAAGACCGCCTGCCCCCCGTGATCCATATCGCGGGCACCAACGGGAAAGGCTCAACCCAAGCGATGATCCGCGCAGGTCTTGAAGGGGCGGGCAAGTCGGTTCACGCCTACACAAGCCCCCACCTTGCACGGTTCCACGAACGCATCCGCCTTGCAGGAGAGTTGATTTCCGAAGCCGATCTGACGGAAATACTGGATGTCTGTTACGCCGCCAATGATGGCGAAAACATAACATACTTTGAGATTACGACCGTCGCAGCCCTGCTTGCCTTTGCACGCACATCCGCAGATTTCACCTTGCTGGAAGTCGGACTTGGCGGCCGTCTTGATGCCACCAATGTCGTGTCCGACCCCGCCGTTACAATCATCACGCCGGTCGATCTGGACCATCAGCAATTCCTTGGCGATACGATCGAACAGATCGCTGGCGAAAAGGCGGGCATCATCAAGCGCGGCATCCCGGTGATCGTCGGCCCGCAACATGATGCAGCGCTAGAGGTGATCGAACGCCGCGCCGAAACACTGGGCGCCCCCGTTTTCGCCCACGGCCAGCACTGGCATGTTTGGCAAGAACGGGACCGACTGGTGTTCCAGGATGAAAATGGCCTGCTCGATTTGCCTCTGCCCGCGCTGCAAGGCGCCCACCAAGTGCAGAATGCAGGCGCGGCGCTGATGGCTTTGCGCCATCTGGGCTTTGATGAAGCGGCCTGCGCCGCCGCAATGGAAAACGTCAGCTGGCCTGCGCGCATGCAAAGGCTGCGCCACGGCCCTTTGGTTGAGGCCGCTGGCGAGGCCGAGGTTTGGCTGGACGGGGGTCATAACCCCGCAGCAGGCAGGGCGCTGGCCGCTTTGATCAAAAAACTCCCTGCACGGCCAACGCACCTCATTTGCGGAATGCTCAACACCAAAGACATCGCTGGCTTCATGGCGCCTCTGGCAGAGGTTGCGGATACACTCACAGCCATTACCATCCCCGACGAGGTGAACACCCTACCCGCAGGGGAAACCGCAAAAGCCGCACAAAGTGTCGGCCTTCACAGCACGACCGCCCGCTCGGCACAGGATGCTTTGCGCGCTATCACCGCAAAAACTCCCACGGCCCGGGTCTTAATCTGCGGGTCTCTCTACCTTGCTGGTGCAATTTTACGCGAAAACGGCTGAACCGTCGTTTTTTCCCAGAAAAACGAATCGGTGATTCGAAAACCCTTTGACGAGCGATTCGTTCTGCCTCTATATGTTGTGCCAGTTGCAAATTTTGCGAGGACTGCCATCCAAGCGAACCATATCTGGTATTTGCGAACTGGGGGACGGTATTATGAAACGCAGCCTTTATTTTGGGGCATCTGTGATTGCGGTCAGCGGGACGGCACTATTTGCTCAGGCGCAAGCTGATCAAACTTCTTTTAATTTTAATGGTCAGGATTTTACGATCACGCGTGCGGCGCAAGTGAACCTGGAAGCGGTTGCCCGTTTCAGCGCCCCCGATCTCAGCTGCGAAGGCAAATGCCTTAGCCCGATGGTGGCCGCCGACGGCGTAGATACAATCGGCGAACTGGATGTCATGACCTTTATGACCCAAGCCGTTGCGAACGGCTCTGGCTTGATTGTTGACGCACGTCTGCCTGAGAACCGTTCAATCGGGTTTATTCCAGCATCTGTTAACGTGCCTTTGCCAACGATGGAGGCGGAAAACCCCTTCCGCCAGGACATTCTGCTTGCATTGGGCGCTCGCGCTCTGGGCGATACCCTGAACTTTTCGGACGCAATGGACCTCGTTGTTTTTGATGCAGGCCCTGGCACCACCGATGCACAACGCATGATCAACAATTTGCTCGATGCGGGCTACCCCGCTGAAAAGATTAAATATTACCGCGGCGGCATGCAGGTTTGGACTGCGCTTGGCCTGACAACTCAGGAACAACCGTCATGACAACCGCGAATAAACCAGCCGCGCCGAACTATTTGCCAATGCTGCTGGCTATTGGGGCATTTTCCTTCGTTGTGGGTGGCGCTGTGACCTACCAGATCGTCAAACTGACAGGCGGCCAAACGGCGCCGCTGGCCGAAACATCTATGCCCGAGACCGCCAGTCCCGAAGTGACACGCGCAGAAGCCCCTACGACCGATGTATCGTCGCTGATCAATGGGCTGGACCTGCAATCTGCCGCAACAGCCTTGATCGTTGTAGAAGACAAGCCCGCATTCAAGCCGCCTCAACCCGAAACTATTCTTGAGCAGAGCTCATTGACCGCTCTTAAACAGGGGGTTCTGTCGGGCGTGCTTGAAGTGGGCACAACAGACGATGACCGGCTTGCGCTGACATCGACAGACGGCAGTTTCGATATGGAAAATGCGAAATCCCTGATCGCGCAGGCTGCATCGAACGGGGCGCTCACCGTGCCTGAAGGGCTTGATACGGAAGCAGGCGATCTGGATAGAAACACATTGCTGCTGGCCGTGGTGCAACAGTCCCTTGAAGCAGGCAACAAACGCGAACAAGACGCCGCGCGAAACCTGCGCGAACAGGCATTCAAATCTTCAATCGCACAAACCACCGCAATCAACGGCGCGCGCTACTACACGGTCAAACCAGGCGATAGCCTCGCCTATATTTCACTTCAGTTTTACGGAAGCCCCTCTGCATACATAGAGATTTTCCAAGCAAATAGGGACACGCTTACGTCACCCGATCAGATTTTTATCGGGCAAAAGCTTCTTATCCCATCGGTATAATAAAACAGGCAAACTATAAGCCATCGAGCAAAACTTAAGGGGTCCTTCGGGACCCCTACTTTTTTGCCCAGTCCTCTGCTTGCATTTCGCGCAGGCGGCTGGCGGTGCGCTCAAACTCAAAGGTTCCCTCGCCTTCAAGATAAAGCATCTCGGGGCTGGCCGCGGCAGAACAGATCAGGCGAATTTGCGCCTCATAAAGCGCGTCAATCAACGTCACAAAGCGTTTCGCTTCATTGAAATTGCTGCGCCCGAGGCTCGGGATATCTTCTAGCACCAACACCTTGACCGTTTCAGCCAAGGCAAGATAATCCGCCGCCCCCAAGGGTTTGCCACACAGGTCATAAAACGATGCCCGTGCCACCCCATTGTGAAAGGCAGGGATCACCACATCGCGCCCCTTGACCCGCAGCATGAGCGGCGCGCCCTGCCCATGCGTGAAATCGGTCCAGACGTCGTCAATCTGGCGGCGGGCTTGCGCATTGATCGGGGTAAAATACGTTGGCGATCCTGCAATGCGGTCTTGGCGGTAGTCTTTGGGCGACACCAGTTCATGGACCACCATCCGCTCTTTGATCATTTCAATAAACGGAACAAACAAATCGCGGTTCAAGCCGTCCTTATAAAGGTCATCTGGCACACGGTTCGATGTCGTAACCACGACAATGCCGGCTGCAAACAACTTCTCGAACAGACGCCCGACAATCATGGCATCCGTGATATCGGTGATCTGCATCTCGTCAAAAGCAAGGCAGCGCACATCGGCGATAACTGCATCTGCAACAGGGGTAATCGCGTCATCCACACCTTGCTGGCGGGCGTCGTGCATTGCCGCGTGTATCTCTTGCATAAAGGCATGGAAATGCACGCGGCGAACAGGCACCTGCAAATGGGCAACGAACATATCCATCAACATGGATTTGCCCCGTCCAACCCCGCCCCAAAGATAGAGACCTTTTATGGGGTCAGGCGCTTTGCGAAAAAACCCTTTTTTGGCAGGCTGCGCCAAACCGTCCGCGATGCGATCAAACTCGGGCATCACCCGTTCTTGCGCAGGATCCGCATGCAAAATGCCCGACGCGACCTGATCATGATATGTTTGTGCCAAACTCATATCTTCGACTAGCCCGACACGTTTGCAATTTCCAGAGGCACGCCGCAATCTGACGCTATGGATAAAGATTTAGAGAAACTAAGCGCAGAGCTTGAGAAACTGAACCAGCATCGTTTTGTAACGGTGCATAATTCGATCCTCCGCTTGCTTGCCTTCCAATTTGCGCGTGGTCTGTTTTTCGGACTTGGCTCAGTGCTTGGGGCGACGGTTGTTGTCTCGGTCCTTGTGTATTTGCTCAGTCAGATTGATTTCATTCCCGTCTTGGGCGATCTGGCGCAACAACTGATCGACCAGATACAGCAACCCGAATAAGCACCGCTTCACTGGATCATCAAAACTCCTGAATTGACGAACGTGGCGACCCATATCAATGTCGCCGCATGGATCAATCCCGCGCCCCCCTTGTGACGCCTGTTCTGGTAGCAGGTTGCATTATCATCATGGTCAGCTTCGCTGTGCGGGCCAGCTTTGGCGTCTTTCAAATTCCTATCGCCGAAGAATTCGGATGGCTGCGCACCGAATTCAGCCTCGCCATCGCCATCCAGAACCTTGCATGGGGTATCGGCCAGCCGATTTTTGGTGCCATCGCAGAAAAGCTGACAGACCGAAAAGCCATCATTTTAGGCGCTTTTATTTATGCAGCAGGCCTGTTGCTGTCTGCCAATTCCGTAACCCCGCTGGAACACCAAGCCTATGCCTGGCTCGTCGGTTTTGGCATCGCCGGCACAGGCTTTGGCGTAATCCTGGCCGTTGTGGGGCGCGCCGCCAGTGATGACAACAGATCAATGGCGCTTGCGATTGCAACGGCGGCAGGTAGCGCAGGCCAAATCTTTGGCGCGCCTCTGGCAGAATACCTTTTGACGATGATGTCCTGGCAGATGGTATTTGTTGTTTTTGCGGGGCTTGTCTTGGCCACGCTGGCCTGCCTGCCCATGATGAAAAGCCCCGAACCTGTATCGAAGGCAGAGCTGGAAGAGTCGATGGGCCAGATCCTCGGCAAAGCCTTTCGTGACCCTAGCTATACGCTGATTTTCCTTGGCTTCTTTTCTTGCGGGTATCAACTGGCTTTCATTACCGCACATTTCCCCGCCATGATCACCGAGATGTGTGGCCCGATTGTTGCAGGCAGTATGCTGCACAACATGGGCATCACCTCTACCTCTGCTCTGGGTGCGATTGCCATTTCGCTGATCGGTGCCGCAAATATCGCAGGAACGCTTTTGGCGGGATGGGCTGGCAAACGGTATTCCAAGAAATACCTGCTGGCAGGGATTTACACAGGCCGCACCATTGCTGCTGCCCTGTTCATAATATTCCCGATCACACCCACAACTGTGATCATATTCTCTGTTGTCATGGGGTCTCTTTGGCTGGCCACTGTGCCGCTGACCAGTGGCTTGGTCGCGCATATCTACGGGCTGCGCTATATGGGAACACTCTATGGCATCGTGTTTTTCAGCCATCAAATGGGCAGCTTTATTGGCGTATGGCTTGGCGGAGCGCTTTATGATGTCTACGGTGACTACAACCTTGTCTGGTGGGTCGGTGTCGGCGTTGGTGCATTCAGTGCGATTGTCCATCTTCCCATCAAGGAACGCCCGCTGCCGAAACAACAAATGGCCTGACCCAATGCGCTTTTTCCCCTTGCTTTTACTTCCTTTGGTGCTGGCGTGCCAACCGGCGCAAAGCCCCAAAACAAACGATGCAAAGGCCCAAAGAGACGCAGAACGCGTTGTCAGGCTGGTCGCCGCCGATCCGCTGTTGGGCAATGTCCCGCAGATTTGCCCCATCGCGGTCTATGACAAAAAGCCAAGCCTTGGCGCGTCGGGAACAGATTGCACAACCAACCCCAAGCTGTGTCTGGAGCAGTGCAATCTCGGCGACGACAACGCCTGCTTTGACGTGGCACAAGTGATCGAAAATGGTGGCCTAACCGGAGACGGCGAGCGGACCTACTCCCTTTATATCGCGGGATGTGCCCTTGGCGATGCAAACGCCTGCGTGAATGCAGGTGCCACCGTCAAGAACGGCTCTTGGGCCAACCAAGCGCCCAAAGCGGCTGCATCCGCCAAATGCCAATTCCAGACCTACCGGCGCATGTGTGATGATGGGGCGGCTTGGGGGTGCTATATGGTTGCCGCTGAATATCTGCGCACAGACGGGTTTGTCGCGCAAAGCGACGCGAAATACGAAGCTGCACTGCGCCGCGCTTGTCAGATTTCATCAACCTCGGGCGCGTGTTCGGACCGCTTCCGCTGAGAACGCGTAATAACATCATGCACCATCTGCGCCACTTCCTGCGCGTGGGTGTGTGGCAGGTTGTGACTGGCAAGCTCAACCATCTCTTGCGTGGCCTCGCGGTTGATCTGGGCCAGCCGTCCCATGGCCTGCAATGGAATGACCGTGTCCAGCTCTGCCCAAAGCGCACCCACAGGAACCCCGCGTTTTTGAAGCTGTCGGTGCGCCTCGCTTTGATCGCGCGTCAGCATATGCCGCTGCGCTGAAAGAACGGCGTCGCAAAACCCACGCCGCGTCAGCTCAACCGCCTTGGCCTTTTGAATACCGCTCACCTGCCCGTCGGATTGTTCTGCCAACGCGCGGCGCATGCGGGTCTCAAAGGTCAGCCGCATCAACCAATCCCCCAAAATCGGTGTGCGCGTGATAAAGGCTTCGAACGTGCTGGCGACATAGCCCAATCCCGCAGGACACAGCAGAACCACGGCCCGTGCACGCGATGGGTATTTAGCGGCAAAATCGACAGCAATCATGCCCCCCAAGGAGTAGCCCAGAAGGACAACAGGTGTACGGATTTCAAGCGCCTCAAGAAGGCCATGCAACTGCGTGACAAAAAACGTTTCATCCTGTGCACCACTTGCACGGTCCGAAAGGCCCCGCCCGAACAAATCATAACTCAGAACACAATAGCCCGCGCGGGTCAGAAGCGGTGTTATCGCGCTCCAGATATAACTTGGCGTGGTCAAACCGTGGATCGCCACGATGACAGGCCCACCTGTTGGCCCGTCCAAACGATAATGCGTGACACCTTTGGCCAGCTTTACAAACTGGCCTGCGCTCATTGTGTCTGCACGCAGTTTGTCATCAACGCGGGTGCGACGCAGCTCTAACCCAAACGGCACACCCAACAGAACCAAAAAAGCAATAAACCAACCCATGCGCTATGCGCTCCACGCATCCAGAATGTAGCGGCTTGTCATCAGGTCCAGATGGGCGCCACCACCGTTCTTGAACAGCGTGATCTCGTCCTCGCTGTTGCGCTTGAAATGCGGCAGATCATAATAATCCGCGATCAAATCGGCCCGTTGCAGGGTGCCTTGTTCAAGCGGGATATTAATCTCGCCGATATGCCCAATGGTCGTATCAAAGCTGTCTACAAAGACACGCGCGCGCACAAGCGCTGCATCGTTCGCTTCGCGCATGTCGGGGCGGTAGGCGCCGATCAAATCAATATGCTGCCCTTCTTTGAACCACGCCCCATCCAAAAGAGGCTCTGTGCGCATCGTGGCACTTGTCACAATATCGGCACGGCCAACGGCCTGCTTAAGATCATCCACCACTTCGGTATTGGCAAACTGCTGTGCCAGCGCTTCGGCACGCGCCGTAGTGCGGTTCCATATCAAAAACCGCGCCTTGGGAAACAATGCGCCATACGCCTCGCGCACCCCCTTTGCGACGGTGCCAGCGCCAACAATCAGAATTGTATCGCTATCGGGTCGCGCCAACAGGCGTGCGGCCAACAGGCTGTCACCGCAGGTTTTCCACTTGGTCACCAGATGAAAATCGATGATCGCCTCAAGCGTGCCATCAGTGTCGGAATACAGGTTCACGCCCCCATTCACCGAAGGCGTGGCCGACGGGAAAATCGTCGCTGTTTTGACAAGCGACCCCATCCCGTCGATCCATGCAGCACGACTAAGCAGCGTGTCATCGCCGCGATATAAAAACGTATCGCCAATCTCTGCTTTTGGCCGCGCATGCCCCGCCGACAAGGCATCTGTCAGCGATAGCCAATCCAGCTTTTCTTCCGCTTCAAACGGGATCATCTGCACCATGTCAGGCGGCCTCCTCAGCCGTCAGCAGACCTTCGCCCACAAGACGGGCCGCCCATCCATCAGGGCCGTCAAACAGATGTGTTTGCCACCCGCGTGCTTTGGCAACGGCGATATTGTCATGCCGGTCGTCGGTAAACAAAAGCCGCTCTGGCGCAACATCGCAGTCATCTTCAAGCATCTGATAAATCTGTGCATCCGGTTTGATGCATTTCATATGACCACTCACATATTGTCGGTCAAAGTTCTGCAAAAACGGATAATGGGTGCTGGCATAGGCAAAGCTTTCGACACCGAAATTCGTAAGCGAGAACACAGGCACACCTTTGTTGCGCAGCGCAGTCTGCAGCCGCACAGAGCGATCAATCACAGGGGCCGCCATCTCAATCCAACGGTCATGCCAAATGCGGATTTCGTCGCGCCAATCGGGGTATTTTTCGGCCTCGGCGTAGATGACATCGCGAAACCCCTCGCCCCGATCAACGCGGTCGTTCATACCGTGCAAATCCACCTCGGCAAACATTGCCTTGCGCCGCTCGGGGCCGATCACGGCGTCAAAAAACCGTTCTGGTTGCCATTCTATCAAGACATTTCCGATGTCGAAAACAACTGCATCCACACTCATGTCACATCTCCTTTGGCGGCACGCACGGCCCGTTCCAACCCGTCAAGAAAACGGGAACGATCCGCCTTTGAAAACGGCTTTCCACCCCCTTGCCGAAAGGGATCAGCCGCCCGCAAGTCGCTCATCAAATCGCGCGTGGCCAAGACCTGACCAATGTTGCGCGTATCCAGAACCTCGCCATTGTGTTTGATCACCCGCGCCCCTGCTTCAACGCATTTGGCCGCCAAAGGGATATCGCCCGTAACCACCACATCTCCCTTTGTCGCGCGATCCGCGATCCACATATCCGCCACATCGGGGCCATCGGGCACAATGACATTTTCAACCAACGGGTTTTGTGAAGGGCGCAAGCCACCGTTACTGACAATATACATTCGCAAACTGTGACGCGTGCCAACGCGCTCAACCTCGGCCTTCACCGGGCAGGCATCTGCATCTACATAGATCACGCCAGCAATGCCTCGGCATGAAATGCGATGTGATCTTCCATAAAGCTTGCGACAAAATAGTAGGAGTGGTCATATCCCTTCTGCATCCGGAACACCCCGTCCTGACGGCGTTCTGCCATGGCGTGGGCCAAGCTTTCGGGCTGCAGCAGATTAAGAAACTGATCCGATGCGCCCTGATCGATCAGCACAGGTCCATCAAAACCCACACCCTGCATCAAAAGCGTGCCGTCATGGGCGTCCCAATCGGCATCACCCAGATAGGCAGACAACTGCTTTTTGCCCCAGTCACTTGCAGTCGGATGGGCAATGGGCGCAAAGGCGGAAATGCTGCGAAAGCGCTCTGGCAAGGTCATGCCAATGGTCAGGGCACCATGCCCCCCCATCGAATGGCCTGTGATGGCTTGGCGTTCCATATCCAGCGGGAATTCCGCAAGAGCCGCTGGCAGATCACGCGTAATATAGTCCCACATTTTGAAATGCGTGTTCCAAGGCGCTTGGGTTGCATTCACGTAAAAGCCCGCGCCTTTGCCAAGATCATAGGCATCATCGTCAGGCACATCTTCGCCGCGTGGACTGGTGTCTGGAAACACCAGCGCAATGCCCGCTTCCGCCGCCCACCGTTGGGCCCCCGACTTTTCCATCGCGTTGGCATGGGTGCAGGTCAGGCCGGACAGATAGGTCAAGACAGGCACAGAGCCATATTGCGCCTCTTCGGGCAAAAACAGCCCGAATGTCATATCACATCCACAGGCATCAGAGGCATGTGTGTAAACACCTTGGGTGCCATCAAAGGCGCGGTTTTCGGAAACGGTTTTCATCATGATAATCCTTGTAAAAGGTGTGCGGTGACCCAAGCAATCACAAGCGAAACCGTCAAGACCGATACGGCGGTTGAGATCAGAATCGAAGCCGACACACGCGCAGGCGCCACGCCGTAGTGTTGTGCAAGAATATAGACGTTGCCCGCCACAGGCAGCGCAGCGCAGGCAATCATCACTGCCGCAGGATAGGGATCAACGGGGAACAAGACCAAACATCCGATTGCGACAGCCGCGGGGTGCAAGACCAGTTTGCAAAACGAAAGCCAGCCAGCCACGCTGATCTTCTCGGCGGATTTATCGGCAAGCGAAGCGCCGATGGCAAACAAGGCCCCAGGCGTCGCAGCACCCCCCAAAATCGTGACAAATTCATTCACAGGGCCAGGAAGGGGCACGCCCGTAGACGACCAGATCAATCCCAGACTGATCGAAACGATCATGGGGTTCTTCAACAGCCCAAGCCCGACGGTTCCCAAAATTCCCAAGCTCATCCGCCCGTCGCGCGACCCCGTGATCAAAATCACGATCAAAGACCCAAAGACGATTAAATCCACTGCCAGCACAAGCATCACAGGGCCAATCGCTTCCGCTCCAAGCAACAAAACAAGCATCGGGATACCCAAAAATCCCACATTCCCAATGACAGCGCATTGCGCTTCGACCGCCGATTCCTCAACACCACGCCACCGAAACAGGCCCACCATCGTCGCCAAAAGATAGACAACCATTGTCCCCCACAGGTACGCGCCGATGAAGGGCCAATCTATGATATCAGCCAAAGACAGGTTCGCCGAAAACCGGAAAAGCATCGCCGACAGCGCAAAGTAGAACACGAATTTTGTAAGATATGCTGTGGCTTCCGCGGAAAAGAACTGCCGCTTTGCCGCCGCATAGCCCAAAGCGATGATCGCAAAAAACGGTAAGGTTTTCAGGAAAATATCCAACATATGCGCGGGCTTATCACGACAAAGGCGCGTGGCACAGACTCAAAAACCGTCCTCTCGAAGCTGTAAATGGCAAAAATGAACAAAGCGGTTCACTTTGGGCTTGATATCTAAACCGTACTGTTTAGTTATGGATCATCTAAACAATTCAGTTCACTTACAAAAGGAAGATATGATGAACTCCCGCATCCTCCTCACCGCGCTTTCAGCCGCTGTTGTCGTCACCACTGCACCCGCCATCGCAGGCTCAAGCCTCAATACCGGCTTCGCGCAGGTGCCATCGAACTACGCAGTTACGATCAGCGAAAAAACGGCCCCGACCTTCAGCACGAAAAACATTGAGGCAAGCTGCACCCAGATGGAAAAAGCCTTGTCTCTTCGTGCTGAACAATGCGGCACCTATTCCAAAACCGAATTGGCCCGCATGACGGTTCAGCAAAACCAGGACTAATTCCGCAATCCCCCCAGAGGGCTGCCCCAAGGGTGGCCCTCGCTTTCTATTGTGAAAAATGAACGGTTCTGTTTATATTCAAAAGCGTAGGGTTGGGGGCATCATGAACATAGAAGCACCGTCGGTCAAAAAAGGACGCAAGCACGATCAGGTCATCGAAGGTGCCACGCGCGTCTTTTTGCGTGATGGATTTGAAGGTGCAAGCGTCGATGATATCGCACGCGAAGCCCAAGTGTCCAAAGCCACACTCTATAGCTATTTTGCCGACAAACGCGTTTTGTTCATGGAAGTCGCCCAGAACGAATGTCGTCGCATCGCGGCCGATACACTCGACTCCATCGATATGTCGGCCCCGCCGCGCGACGTCCTGCTGACCGCCTGCAAAACCATGATGCGGTTTTTCTACTCCGATTTTGGCCTCGCGATGTTCCGTATCGCTGTGGCAGAATCCACGCGCTTTCCCGAATTGGGCCGTCAGTTTTATTGCAATGGTCCGCTCGACGGCCACGAAAAGATCGTGTTCTACCTGCGCCACGCCGTGGACAAAGGTGATCTTGTGATTGGCGATATTGAACTCGCGGCTTTCCAACTGCCCCAACTGTGCCAAGCCGAATTGCATGAAAAGCTTTTGTTTGGCCTGCAAGACAGCGTCAGCGAAGATCAGATCGACCGCATTGCGAACGGCGCAGTCGATCTGTTTCTGGCGCGTTACGGCGCTTAATACACGACAACCGAACGAATGGATTTGCCCTGATGCATCAGGTCGAACCCGTGGTTGATGTCATCCAAACCCATTGTATGCGTGATCATCGGATCAATCTCGATCTTACCGTCCATATACCAATCGACGATCTGTGGCACATCCGTGCGTCCGCGCGCGCCACCAAAGGCCGTGCCACGCCATGATCGCCCCGTCACCAGTTGAAATGGCCGCGTGCTTATCTCGGCACCTGCAGGGGCCACACCGATGATGATGCTTTCCCCCCACCCCTTATGCGCACTTTCCAACGCAGTGCGCATTACATCCACATTGCCCGTGGCGTCAAAGGTGTAATCCGCACCGCCCTTGGTCAGGTTCACAAGGTAGGCCACCAGATCGCCATCCACCTCGGCGGGGTTCACAAAATCGGTCATCCCAAAACGCGTGGCCATGTCCACTTTGCTCGGGTTGATATCGACACCCACAATCTGATCTGCACCTGCAAGCCGCAGCCCCTGAATCACGTTCAGCCCGATCCCTCCAAGACCAAACACAATCGCGCGGCTGCCGATTTCGGCTTTGGCGGTATTGATCACCGCCCCGATGCCCGTGGTCACACCGCAACCGATGTAGCAAATCTTGTCAAACGGCGCATCTTCACGGACCTTGGCCAAGGCAATCTCGGGCAAAACCGTATGATTGGCAAAGGTCGAACATCCCATGTAATGCAGGATGGGGTCACCATCGAGCGTGGTAAAACGGCTGGTCCCGTCTGGCATCAATCCCTGACCCTGGGTGCTGCGAATGGACTGACACAGGTTCGTTTTGGGGTTCAGACAATACTCACACTCGCGACATTCAGGCGTATAAAGCGGGATCACGTGATCGCCTTTTTTCAGGCTGGTGACGCCTTCGCCCACGTCAACAACCACCCCCGCGCCTTCATGCCCCAGGATGGCCGGAAACAGCCCTTCGGGATCCGCACCCGACAGGGTAAATTCATCTGTATGGCAAATGCCGGTCGCCTTGATCTCGACCATCACCTCGCCGGCACGCGGGCCATCAAGGTTCACGTCCATAATTTCCAGTGGCTTGCCCGCTTGCGTGGCAACGGCGGCACGTGTGCGCATGATAAACTCCTCCCAATCGCTCGTACTACACTAGGGTCAGGCAAAGCGTCGATGCAACTTGCAAATAGATATGCAGCGCACCAAGATCGCAGGCATGAAATTATATGCCCCGTTCCTGTGCCTCGCCCTCGCAACAGGCTGCGCCACATTGCCTGATGCACCCGCACCCGCGCCAACACTGCCCCTGCAAGACACGTGCAACGCCCAAAGGCTTGCACCGTTCGTTGGCCAGCCACTCAAGACGACCCAAACCACCCTTATGTTGCAACCCGTCCGCGTGATCCGCCCCAATCAACCGGTCACGGCAGATTTGCTTCCATCCCGCTTGAATATCATTGTCACCGAAAGCGATGTCATTGCGCGGCTTTCCTGCGGATAGCGGATAACACGCCCCGCGCCTTGCGTTTTGCGGCAGAAATCGGAACACTCTGGCATGTTCAAAATCTTATCCCTAGCTTTGCTCGTCCCCTTTTGCCTGGCATGCGCACCTATCGCGCCTGACGACACCGCCGTGTCCCAAGCACACCTGCCCATGTCATCACCGCAGCCGCAACCCGCTGTCGAAGATAGCTGTGATCCCGCGCAATGGGCCGGATTTATTGGCAGTTCCGTCGAAAAAATGAGACCCGCTTTAGAAGGCCGCAACGCCCGCATTCTAAGCCTGCGCAGCATCCGCACGATGGATTACCTACCCAGCCGCATAAATGTGGATATCGACAATGCAGGCAACGTTCTTGGGATATGGTGCGGCTAAGGTAAGGCGAAGCAAACGCATCCCCGACAGAACGGACTGGGTGGGGGCTATAAAACCGCCCCGTCGGGAACTAGCGTTTACTTCGCCATGCGGCGTAAGTGACAGATCGCCATGACAGATTCGGGGACACACTGGGGCATTTTCGCGGCATTCTTGATTTTTGGGAGGATTGCAGCAAGTGTGGGGGTATGAATGCACCCATTCCCTTCCCCGCTCATCAATCACAACAGGTGATGTTTCATCGCACCGAACTCACGATGATCCTGTCGCTCTATGGGCGAATGGTGGCCGCAGGCGAATGGCGCGACTACGGAATATCTGCGCTTAAGGATGTTGCCGTTTTTTCCGTGTTCAAACGGACCGCAGAACAACCGCTCTATCGCATCGAAAAGCGCCCCAAACTCAGACTGAAACAAGGCATGTATTCGGTCATCGGCATGGACGGTCAAATCCTCAAGCGCGGTCACGACCTAAAACCTGTCCTCGGTGTTCTTGAACGCAAACTGATACGCGCGGTCGACTAGCCCAATCGCTTGCGCGCGGTCACGGCCCCGCCGCCTTGGGCCTCTATTCTGACAATGGCATTTGCAATTGGTTCATAGCTGACCGCCATGTGATGCGCATTCGCATGGATCAGCGTTTCGGCATCAACCATCATGCCAACGTGGCCTTTCCAGAACATCACATCGCCACGCTGTAACGCAGCCTCTTGGGACAAAGCCACCCCAAGCTGCCCTTCCTGCAAATCACTATCGCCCGGGCATGAAATATCGCAGGCCACAAGCGCCGCTTGAACCAAGCCAGAACAATCGATCCCAAAGACCGAATTCCCCCCCCAAAGATACGGCGTCCCGAAATGTAATTGCGCAACTGTGGCGGGGTCGGAAAACGGTTTGTTCAAGGGCCGCAAATGCTTTTTCGGAACAAACCCCTGTGGCGTCTCGTAAAACGCTTTGCGCTCGTCCAGCACCGTCAGCTTGGCCCCAAACCCAAGGCTCATCACCTCGCGCGATTTGAAATCTTCCAATCCATAGGCATGTGTCGCACGGCTTGCCACCATGTGCGTGGGGGCCGCCGCATCCTCCAGCACATCTGATCGTACAAAACCGCAGTATCCATCTTTTTGCGCCTGCACATAGGTCATACCCTGCACGGTCTGATACGGCGTTACGCTTTCCCCCATCTGCAACTGGCGGTCCCGCGGCCCATCCGCCGCGCGCAAAAGATCCGCAACAGGCACCATCACCCGACGCGGCGCCCCGGCAGGTTGCGTGGCATGAACGGGCGAAATACGCGCGTCGGTCATAGCTTCAGAACATCTGGCAAGGCTTCAAGGATCGCCCGCGCGGCTTGGCCCACCCCTCCCTTGGGACGCGCGGGGGCGGCCGCAGGCTGCCAGCCGTAGATATCAAAATGCGCATAGGGTGTTTGCTCTACGAAGCGGCGCAAGAACAAAGCCGCCGTGATGCACCCTGCAAAGCCGCCTTTGGGCGCATTGTCCAAATCCGCAATACCCGGTTCAATCATCGCCTCATAAGGGTCCCAGAAGGGTAGCTCCCACAGCGGATCAGCCACCTTCCGGCCTGCCGCTTTCAACGCGGCCACCGTGGCATCATCGGGCGCAAAGAACGGCGCAAGATCTGGCCCGACAGCGACACGCGCAGCACCTGTCAGCGTCGCCATAGAGATAATCAGATCAGGCTTGTCTTCGTCGGCATAGGCCAACGCATCGGCCAGAACCAGCCGCCCTTCCGCGTCGGTGTTGTTGATCTCGACCGTCAAACCCTTGCGGCTGGTCAAAATATCCTGCGGACGAAACGCATTGCCGCTGATGGCATTTTCAACGGCAGGGATCAGCACGCGCAGTTGCATCTTCATCCCAAGTTCCATGATCATATGCGCAAGGCCCAGAACGGTGGCAGATCCACCCATATCCTTTTTCATAAGCCCCATCGATGCCGCAGGCTTGATGTTCAACCCACCGGTATCAAAGCACACGCCCTTGCCCACCAGCGTCAGTTTGGGGCCCGCATCGCCCCACCGCAAATCAATCAAACGCGGCGCTGTTGCGCTGGCGCGGCCCACGGCATGGATCATCGGAAAGTTCTGTTCAATCAAACCATAGCCCGTGATCACCTCGACCGATGCGCCATGCTGTTCGGCCAGATCACGCGCCGCGGCTTCCAGCTCGGGCGGCCCCATGTCAGCTGTGGGAGTGTTGATCAAATCACGTGTCAGTGCCTCGCCCGCCGCGATTGTTTCAATGCGTTTTGCATCCACCCCGTCTGGCGCAATAAGGGCCGCGCGGGGCTCGCTTTGGGCGGCATAGCGATCAAAGCGATAACGCCCCAACAACCACCCCAATGCAAATTCATCTGCCTGCGCAGGCGCCAAATCACTGACCAAGCGATAAGTCCCCGCTGGCAAGACCGCTGGCAAATTTCCCGAAACAAAGCGCTGACGCGCGCGGTCTTTTTCACCACCTGCACCGACCAGGGCCAACTTAGGTGTGCCATCAGGGCCTGCCATGGTCAGTGTTTGCCCAAAGCCGGCCGAAAACCCGTTGGCCTGCGCCCATGTGGCAACGTCATCCCCTTGATTGCCAAGCCAGGCTTCCAGATCATCTGGGGCAATCACATGCAAATCAATTGCGGGATCAGCGGGATCAGCAAATTCCAGGGGCATCGATGCGGTCCTTCTCAAAGTCGCGGGTCACGCCACCCTAGCTGTCGTTGCGCCAACTGCAAGCCGCGCTAGACAGGAACCTCCGCACTGTCCCAAATGCTGTCCAATGATGCCTCGCCCACGCGCAACAACCTTGCAAATGTCGCGCCCATCGCGGCCTCGTCGCGCCGCGCATATGTCTCGCCAAAGTCAGCCGCCACGCGTGACAATTTGTGCATTCCCACTTGCTCGGCAATCGCAATCAGGCTGCGCGCCGTTTTGGCCAAAGCCTCATGCTCATTGGCGCGGAAATGCGCCTCCATCCTGTTGATACGCGCAGAGATTTCTTCAAGCGCGCGGCACACCACACCCTCGGCCCCGTTATCGCCCAACTGAACATAAAGCTCTGCCAAACGATCACGGTCCAACCCAGCATTTTCAACGTGTCTCAATACAACAACCTGTTCCACCATCTTCCCCACTATGTTCACACGCCCCCACGTGCGTCCCTTGGGATGACAGCAAATGGTATCCAAATCCTTTCGCACGCTTTGCAAAAATCACTCGAAATTCACTCAAATTCAGCCTATTGCGGGGAAACGCTGATCCCAAGGAGGCCGCAGATGCCCTTGTCCAAACCGCTCCCTCAATACCTTGTGCAGCGATATGTCGGTTGGAAAGCCACCACGTATGCCGACAACGAAGTCTGGCATCGCAGGCTTGCCGAACTGGGTCAGCATCCCCGCGCTATGGTGATTTCATGTTGTGACAGTCGTGTGCAGGTCACTGATTTGTTTGGCGCAGATCCCGGCGAATTTTTCATTCACCGCAATATCGCCAATCTGGTGCCGCCTTACGAACCTGATGGCGATCACCATGGCACGTCAGCGGCTGTTGAATACGCTGTGTCCGAACTCAAAGTCGCGCATCTGATTGTTGTGGGCCATTCCAACTGTGGCGGGGTATCTGGCTGCGCGGCCATGTGCGAAGGCCATGCGCCCAAGCTGGAAGAAAAAGAAAGCTTCGTAGGCCGTTGGCTGGATATTCTGCGCCCGGGCTATGAGGCCGTGAAAGACATCAAAGACGACAAGGAACGCACCCGCGCCTTGGAAAAGAAAGCCGTTGAGGTCAGCCTCGAAAACCTCCAGCAATTTCCATTTATCCTCGAAGCGGCAAAGGGCGGCGGTCTAAGCCTGCATGGGCTGTGGATTGATATTGCAGAAGGCCGGTTGGAAACGTTCATCCCCGGCGAAGGGTTTGTGCAAGTCGGGCCAAACAAATTGCATACCTGATCGCTGGCGCTTACACGCACGGGCAAAGACGCAACATCGAGGGCTTATCATGGACGGAATTCTGGCTCTGGCTGCCAACAACCTGCTATCGCCAATCATTTTGTCGTTTGCCTTGGGGCTCTTTGCCGCCCTTGCCCGATCCGAGCTGACAATCCCCGAGGCCGTTGCGAAAGGCCTGTCCATCTATCTTCTGTTCGCCATCGGTTTCAAAGGCGGTGTTGCCGTTTCAGACAACGGGCTGGACGCAAAACTCATCTGGACCCTTGTTGCAGGCGGCGTCCTGTCTTTCGTGTTGCCGCTTATTGCATTTTTATTGCTCAGGATCCTGTCGCGCCTTGATGCGGTCAACGCCGCCGCCGTCGCAGCGCACTACGGCTCGATCAGCATTGTCACCTTTGTTGCAGGCACCTCTGTCCTGCAAAGCTCGGGCATTGCCTCAGAAGGCTATATGGTGGCCGTTGCCGCCGTGATGGAAGCGCCGGCCATCCTCTCTGCTCTGTGGCTTATCAGCCGCGGGTCTGACGGCGGGCGCATGGACGCAGGACTGTGGCGCGAAATCCTTTTGAACGGTTCGATCGTCTTGCTGGTTGGATCGTTCCTGATCGGTGCGGCGACAGGACAAAAGGGACTGAGCGAAATTGGCCCCTTCATCGTGGCCCCGTTTAAGGGCGTGTTGTGTCTGTTCCTGTTGGATATGGGGCTGGTGGCAGGGCGCGGCCTGCGCAATGCGCGCGGCACGATCACCATCGGCCTTTTGGCATTCGGCATCCTGATGCCACTGATTTCGAGCATGATTGGTCTGGTCGCGGGACTGATCCTTGGCCTGTCACTTGGCGGTGTGGTTCTGCTTATGGTGCTGTCGGCATCGGCCAGCTATATCGCCGTGCCAGCTGCGATGCGCGTCGCCGTTCCCGAAGCCGACCCGGCGGTCTACCTGACGCTCTCGCTTGGCGTGACTTTCCCCTTCAACTTGACCCTTGGCATTCCGCTTTATCTTGCGGTGGCCAGCACCTTTATCGGAGGATAGCCCAATGGAAACCCACAAGGCCAAACGGGTCGCAATCATCATCGAAGCCCCCATGGAGCGCCGCCTGACAGACGCGCTGGCCGCCGCTGGTGTCACAGGTTTTTCCATCCTGCCCGTTCTGGGCGGGTCGGGCAAATCGGGCCAGTGGTCGCGCGAAGGCCAGTTGGGGCGCTCTGGCATGATGCAGGTGGTTTGCATCATACGCCCCGAACGTCTGGATGATTTGCTGCAAGCTGCGTTCAAAGTGGTTGAGCGGCATATGGGCGTTGTCACCGTCAGCGACTGCGAAGTCCTGCGCGCGGAACGGTTCTAAGCGGATGCTCAGCAATATCGTTCTGGCGGTCGCCCTCGTTCTTGGCGCCATGGCGGCATGGACCCGCTTTGGCCCTAGCGCCACATTCCTCGGCTGGACGGCAGATCGCTTTTTGTTCGCAGCCCTGTTTGTCGGCGGTCTTGGCATCGTCATGAAAGGCGGCGGGGTCTAACGAAAAAAGGCGACCCTATCAAAGGCCGCCTTCTATTCGCTATCCTTGCCCGTTTAGGCTTTCTTAAGGACCTCACGGCCCAGAAGCTCTGCAATTTGCACCGCGTTCAGGGCAGCCCCTTTGCGCAGGTTGTCGGACACGCACCACAAGTTCAGGCCGTTCTCAATCGTCACGTCCTGACGCACGCGGCTGATGAACGTCGCAAAGTCGCCCGCACATTCCACAGGCGTCACATAGCCGCCAGGTTCACGCTTATCGATCACCATGATACCAGGGGCCTCGCGCAGGATGTCACGCGCTTCATCTTCATCAAGGAAATCCTCAAATTCGATGTTGATCGCTTCCGAGTGGCCAACAAACACAGGCACGCGCACGCAGGTCGCGGTGACCTTGATCGCAGGGTCGACGATCTTTTTCGTTTCGGCGACCATCTTCCATTCTTCTTTGGTGTCACCGCTGTCCATGAACACATCAATCTGCGGGATCACGTTGAAGGCAATCTGCTTTTGGAACGCCTCTGGCGGCACGTCCTTTGTGGGGTTGTAGACGGCTTTGGTCTGTTCCCACAGCTCGTCCATCCCATTTTTACCCGCACCTGATACGGACTGATATGTGCTGACCACAACACGTTTGATCTTGGCGCGGTCATGCAACGGCTTGAGGGCTACAACCATCTGCGCGGTAGAACAGTTGGGGTTGGCGATAATGTTCTTGTTTTTGTAGTCGTGGATCGCCTGTGGGTTCACCTCGGGCACGATTAGCGGGATCTGCTCATCATAGCGGTAAAGCGACGAGTTATCGATGACCACGCAGCCCGCTTTGGCGGCTTTGGGCGCATGCACCTTGGTGGCTTCGGACCCGACAGCAAACAGCGCCATGTCCCAACCCGTAAAGTCGAACGTCTCAAGATCCTGCGTCTTCAACGTCTTGTCGCCAAAGCTTACTTCCGTCCCGAGCGAACGGCGGCTGGCAAGCACGGCGATCTTCTCGATTGGGAACTGACGCTCCTCAAGGATGTTCAGCATTTCGCGGCCCACGTTACCAGTGGCGCCTACGACGACGACATTATAACCCATCTTTCATGTTCTCCTAAATCTGCCCGCATCTGGGGCTGCGGCGCACTTACAAGGGAATCGGCCCCATGAAAAGGGACCAACCGCCGCATTGCAGCACCAAAGATTGACTTGTGGCGCAATCTCCTCCATATGCACATCAACCGCTGATGGTCTGCCGCGTGAGCAGGAGGGTGCAATCACCCGACATCAGTGCCTATCCCAGAGTTCCCAATTCACGCGGGGTGTTCGAGAGCATTCGTTCGGCAGGCTTGCATCCGCACGTCTGTCAGAAACAGAATGCCAACCGCGTTGCTGACCCCGCCAAAGATGTGCGGGGCACCATCGTTGATATGTGAAAGGGTCATTTCTTGACCGAATTTAATATGTTGGGGCTAAACCCCAAGCTGATGCAAAACATCAAAAAAGCGGGCTACGATCAGGCCACGCCAATCCAGGCCCAAGCCATTCCACTGGTGCTGCAGGGCATCGACGTGATGGGTCTGGCCCAAACGGGCACAGGCAAAACGGCCGCCTTCGGCCTGCCTATGGCAGAACTGCTGATGGAACAGACGGGCAAACCCGCACCCAAAACCGTCAAGGCGCTGATCCTTGCCCCGACCCGCGAGTTGGTGAACCAGATCTGCGACAACCTGAAGGTCTATGTCGCTGGCACGCCGCTCAAGGTGCATTCGGTTGTCGGTGGCCAGTCCATCAACCGCCAAATCGCCCTTCTGGGCCGTGGGTCCGACATTCTTGTGGCCACCCCGGGCCGTCTGATGGATCTGGTCGACCGCAAGGCTGTGTTCCTTGATACCGCCAAAATGCTGGTGCTGGACGAGGCCGATCAGATGCTCGACATGGGCTTCATCCATGCGCTGCGCAAAATCGCACCTTTGCTTGGCACGCCCCGCCAGACCATGCTGTTTTCGGCCACGATGTCCAAACAGATGGAAGAACTCGCTGGCGCGTTCCTCAACACCCCCAAGCGCATCCAGGTCAGCGCACCCGGCAAAGCCGCCGATAAAATCGAACAATGCCTCTATTGGGTGCAGGGTCCGGCAAAAGCGGACAAGCTGGTTGAATTGCTTGGCAATACCGAAGGCGCACAAAGCATCGTCTTTGGCCGTACCAAACACGGCTGCGAAAAGCTGATGAAGCATCTGTGTGCCAAAGGTTTTGCCGCCGTTTCAATCCACGGCAACAAAAGCCAGAACCAACGTGACCGCGCGCTGAAAGCCTTCAAAACAGGTGAAGCCACTGTGATGGTCGCCACCGATGTGGCCGCACGCGGCATCGACATCCCTGATGTGAAATACGTTTATAACTACGAGCTGCCAGAAGTGCCTGAAAACTACGTGCACCGTATCGGTCGGACCGCGCGTGCCGGTGCTGATGGACAGGCCGTAGCCTTCGTATCAGGGCAGGAAATCGGCTATCTGCGGGCGATCCAGAAGGTGATGAAATTCACCATCCCTGTTGCAGGCGGCACCGAGCCGATGGAAGAAGACCCACCCAAGCGCGGTGGCGGCGGTGGTCGTCGCGGCGGCGGGGGCAAGCCCCGTGCGCACAAAGGCGGTGGCTATCACCGCGCGAAAACAGCGGCTGGCGGCAAGCCGGGCAACGGCGGAAAACCCCGTCGTCGGCGCAAGCCCGCGGCGTAAGGCGTAAGGTGGAGCCAGCTCCACCTTACCCCACCGCACGGTGGTATCAGGTTTTGTTAACCCTTTCGCGGCATTCTAGCGGCAAGGACGTCCCCGCATGGGCCTGACACCCCCATGCCCCAAAACGCAAACTCCAACTGGATCAATGCCCCATTAAAGCCCGGGCGTTGGCTTGCACCTCTTGGCGGCGCCGCCACCTTTAACGGCCCCACCCACCTAAACCATAGCGAGACACCAAATCAGCCGATCACCCAAGGGTGCCATCGGCTAGCGGTGCAGCACACCACGCCTGAGCATCACAGCAAGCCAAGCGGCCAATACACCGTCCATCCCAAGACAGATCGGCCCCCACCAATGGGGCGCGGGATTGGACTCAAAGACGTGATAGGTCACATCAAAAATCAGATGCAGCACAAGCGCCGCAACCACCCACCACAATGTCGTGGCATATCCCAAAAACGCCATGCCGATGAAAAGCGTTGCAACGCTGGCGTTAAAGACGAACCCCATCGCATGGGTCCCATCCACAGCAAAGACGACATAGAACAAAGCGATGGCGATCATTGTCACCACCCAAGCACCGCGGCTGCGTGTCAGCCCCGCGGCGTGACCGGCAGCAAGGAACACAGCGGCCAAAACCGCGCCCAAAAGCGCAATAGCGAGGTAAGGTGGAATAAAGTCCACCTTACTTTACCGGAACAACAAAAGCGGCACCTGACACGAGCGGATCATCTGCGTCGTGGTCGATCCGATGATCAGGCTACGAATACGGCTGTGCCCGTAAGCGCCCATCACAAGCATATCTGCCGCCCCGTCCCCGATCCGATCCGCAATCGCGTTTTCGGCTTGGCCCTCGGCGATCTCGGTGGTCACGGTCAGGCCTGCGCCCTTCAACATTGCGGCCGCCCCATCCAGCTTTTGGCGCACCTCCGCAGTGTCAGTTCCGGCCGTGACGACCTTGGCCTCAAGGCCCTTGAACAGCTTGGCACGCGCCACATGGTCAACTGCACGCAAGGATGACTTGCCACCATCAAAGGCGATCAGAAAATCCTCAATGGGCTGATAGGCACGGCTGGTCACAAGGATCGGCTTGGTGCAACTGCGCACCACGCGCTCAAGGTTTGATCCCAGATGCATCGTGGCAAAATCCGCGGCCTCGCCACGTTTGCCCACGATCACCAACTCTGCGTCCTCGGCCAACTTGCCAAGCTCCTGCACCAGATCACCCTGGCGCAACACCGTAGACACGCTCACGCCCTTTTCTGCAATCCGCGCCTCGGCGTCTTCCAGAATAGCGCGCCCGCGTTTGTGGTTCAGCTTGGCGCGTTCTTCGTCCAGTGCGCTCAGCTCTTCCATCAACTTGGACCGTGCACCAAGACCGATGTTGCCAGACAGATCCGCCTTGGCCTCGCGCCGTCCGATCACATGGGCCACAACCACATGGCCGCCGATCTTTTCTGCCACCCATGCCGCATGATCACACACGCTTTCCGAATAGACAGAGCCATCGACCAGCGCGACAATTTTCTCAAGTTCAGCCATAGCTTAGTGTCCCATCAAATCATCAAGGGCACCCGGCTTGTCGGCCACACCCAGTTTATCCACGATCGTCTCTGACGCCTCGTTCATGCCAATCACATCAACCTCGGCCCCGTCCCTGCGGAATTTGAGCACAACCATGTCCAGCGCAGCAACCGAAGAAATATCCCAGATATGCGCGCGGCTGACGTCGATGGTCACGCGCTCAAGCGCCTCGTTGAAATCAAACGACTTGGTAAATTGATCAGACGAGGCAAAGAACAACTGGCCTTCAACCGTATAAGTGCGGTGCTGGCCGTTCTGCGACAGGTCAGACCGCACGCGGAAAATCTGCGCAATCTTGCCCGCAAAGAAGATGCCCGACAACAGCACACCTGTCAGAACTCCGATCGCAAGGTTGTGGGTATAGACTGTCACAAACACCGTCGCCAGCATGACGATGCTGGAGGATGTCGGATGCTCGCGCAGATCTTTGAGCGAGGACCAGCTGAATGTCCCGATGCTGACCATGATCATAATCGCCACCAGCGCAGGCATCGGAATCTGGCTGACCAGATCACCCAGAACCACGATCAGAAACAAGAGGAACACACCCGCCGCAAAACACGACAGACGCCCGCGCCCCCCTGATTTAACGTTGATCATCGACTGACCGATCATAGCACAGCCTGCCATACCGCCGATGAAACCTGTCGCGGTGTTGGCCAGACCCTGACCGATGCATTCGATGTTCTTGTCGCTTGTCGTATCCGTCAGATCATCGACCAGCGAGGCTGTCATCAGGCTTTCCAGCAGACCCACCACAGCAATCGCCATCGCGGTGGGGAAGATAATCTGCAACGTCTCGAACGTCAGCGGAATATCGGGGATCAGGAAAATAGGCAGCGTATCAGGCAAAGCGCCCATGTCGCCAACCGTGCGCACATCCAGCCCCATGAACATGGCCAGCGACGTCAGCACAACGATTGTGACCAGCGGCGACGGGATCGCCGTGGTGATGTAGGGAAACAGATAAATGATCGCCAAACCCGCCGCGACCATCACAAAGGTCAGCGTGGTCACGCCGTCGGTCGCGGGGTTCAACTCGGGCAGTTGCGCCAGAAAGATCAGGATCGCCAACGCGTTCACAAATCCCGTCATCACCGATTTGGACACAAAGCGCATTACGCTGCCCAGTTTCAGCACGCCTGCCCCGATCTGCAACAAACCCGCCAAAACGGTGGTGGCCAGCAAATACTCAAGCCCGTGATCCTTGACCAAGGTCACCATCAGCACCGCTGTTGCCGCCGTCGCCGCACTGATCATACCGGGGCGCCCGCCTGTGATGGCCGTGATCACCGCAATGCTGAACGACGCATAAAGCCCCACTTTTGGATCGACGCCTGCGATAATCGAAAAGGCAATCGCCTCTGGGATAAGCGCCAAGGCCACAACAAGCCCCGCCAACAAATCGTTGCGGATATTGCCAAGCCAATCTTGGCGCAGGTTCAAAAGATAGTAAGCCAGCATCGCGCGGTTCCTCTGATCGGATAAGGCGCGATGTAACGGCATGGGCCGGATGGCGCTACCCCCTTAATCCGCCCCGCGTCAATTTACGGGGGGCGTTGTGAATGATAACTTGGTCCCATGACACCCGATGATTGGCCATCGCTGCGCCCTCACCTTGATCTTGCAAACACGCTTTTCCCCACGCGCGGCACGGCGTTGGTCGGCACATGGTTCGACCAGCAAGTCGCGCGCATCACGGACCCCGATTTCGCTCGGCTTTTCTCGGATCATATCGAATGGGATGGCGTGGTACCGTCTGACTATAACCACCGTCACATTCGCAGCGCCGAAGGCGATCTGATCGGTGGCATCCGCTTTTTTGGCGGTGATCTGACCCGCCCCTTCGTCGAGGTCATTGCCCACAGCTTTGACGACCTGACAGCAATGGCCCGAACCGTCAGCGCCGAATGGGCCGTGTTCAACCCCCGTGATCTGCGCCTTCTGGTGACGCCCGAAACACCGCTGCCCGAAACCGCGCGGATCGACCAACACATCTTTGCAGGTCACCGCGATGATCTTCCGAACGGCGAACAGAAGGCCACGCTCCGCCGTTTCAAAGACGTTGATGCCGCGATCAAAATGGTCCGCGACCGCTATGCCGATCTGGACCACGATATGCCTGCCCTCGTGCAAGACATTCGTGCCGCATCAGACGACCAGTTGCGCGAATGGCGCAAAGACAAAACGCTCATGTCCATCATGAACCCCAATGACCCGCCTTACAGAACAACCGACAAAACCATCGTCGGCCTGATCGCAGTTTCACGCGGAACCATCGCTTGGCTGGAAGGCTAAGAGGTGGACGAGGTTGTTATCGCATCGGCGCATGCAGGCAACGGTTACAGCGCCGCCGCCCAACGCGCCTTTGGCGGCCTGCCGTCCCGTGACCCCCGCGCCCTTTTGATGGGCACGATTAATGCCAAAAACATACCGTCGATCCGCAGCGCCCAAAACGCAGGGCGCAAGAACGTGCTGAACTATGTGTTCATACCGCTCAGTCCATCCGATCCTGACTGAAGGCATAAATCGTCACACCGATTGCTACCGCAACCGCGAACATCCAGAACAGCGCGGAATAGGCAGGCGCACCGCTTGGGGCCGCCTCGTAAACCCGCCCTGTCGCCATCTGGAACAACCCCACACCGCCGATGCCAAAGAGGTTCATCAAGGTCACGCCCCGCCCTGTCAGATGTTCGGGAAAAAAGCTGCGGGCATGCGCGATGACCACGGGAAACGACGCGCCCAAAAATCCGATCGCTGCGAACAGCGCAATCGCTGCCACCACGCCCGGGTCAGGGTTCAGCGCAAAGACCAGACAGGCCAAGCCACCCAAAGCATTGCCGCCAAACACCACCCATTTGCGCGTTTTGAAAATGCGGTCAGACGGGCCATAAGCGAAATTCCCAAGCACCATGGCAAGCCCCATCACAAGGGTCGCCGTGCCAATGAGCGCGGGGGTAGCTGCGTAAACATCCGTAAAATATGGCCCCACCCAAAGCCCCCGCAGCCCCGCCGACGGCGCATAATTTACAAACATCAGCGGAAAGATGAACCACAGCGCAGGGATTTTCAGCAAGGTCAGCACCGACCCTTGGGGGCGCGTTTCCGGGCGTTTCGGGTCACGGATCAAAAAGAACAAGGCCACCGCCGTCAGCCCTGTGATGGCACCGAGGCCCGCCAGCGTCTCGCGCCAGCCAAAGGCCTTAACCGCCCATGTCGTGGGCGCTGCACTGGCCAGATTGCCAAGCGATCCGATGCCAATGACCATGCCTGCCAATGTGGCAAACACCGCTGCGGAATACTCCTTGGCAAAGATATAATAGCTGGCCATCAGCACGGGGCTGCACCCTATGCCGATCAGAACCATCGCCAGTTTGACCTCGGTCACCGAAGTGGCAAAGGCGAATACAAAAGCCCCTACCGCGCCGACCAGCAGCAGCGACGACGCCGTGCGCCGCGGCCCAATGACATCCAGCGCCCACCCCACAGGGATTTGCATGCATGCAAAGGTCAAAAACCAAAGGCCCGAAGCAGCAGCCAGATCATCGGGTGTGGCCCCGATATCACGGCCCAAAACCCCCGTTAGAACCGCCAGAAACGCGCGGTAGAACTGCGACAGCACATAGGCAAAGATCAGCGCGGCAATGCCTGCTTTCATGGTGGGGCCTCCTCCCAAAGACGCCCCAGTGCGTCGCATGCGCCGTCCCCGTGCGCAAGTGTCAACTTGTGCTGACACCTTGGCTATGGTCAGCTACGAACATGAAAGATATGGCCCCCTATTTCGCCCCGACACCTGCCCCCGCCGCCAAGCGCGGCCTGTGCACCGATTGCGGGCTTTCGCGCACCAAAGACGCCGCCAAATGCGGCATGGCCTGCCAATTCATCAAGCCCGATTACCCCGCCATGGAACAGCAGGTCCAAGGCCGTGTGCGCGGCAGTGGGGACGAGCTGTTTTTTGGCCCCATGAAGGCGATGTATCGCGCGGCCCTGAACGAACCGCTTGAAGGCGCGCAATGGACGGGCCTGACCACGCGGCTGGCGCAAAAGATGCTGGAAACGGACAAGGTGGATGCCGTGCTTTGCATGGCACCTGACCCCGACGACGTGTGGAAACCGATGCCTGTCATCGTCACTGACCCGTCCGGAATGGCGCATGTGCGCGGGATGCGCATGGGATACGCGCCGCTTTTGTCACTGCTAGAACCTGCGGCGGCAGCGGGACACAAACGACTGGCCGTGATTGGCATCCCCTGTCAGATTTACGCGCTGCGCCGCATCGAACAAGACCTCGGCTTTGACAGCATCACCGTCATCGGCACACCGTGCAGCGACAATACCACCACCGCGAATTTCCACGATTTTCTGGCGCGGCTTTCTGACAAGCCCGAGACGATCACCTATCTGGAATTTCGCGCCGATTACCATGTGGAACTGCGGTTCGCGGACGGCCGCCAGCAACTGATCCCTTTCCTCAAGCTGCCGCTGTCGGACCTTGCGCCCGACTTCTTCCCGCTGACCTGCCGCACCTGTGTGGATTACACCAATGTGCTGGCCGATATCACCGTGGGCTACATGGGCGGCACGGGCGAACAATGGGTGATCGTGCGCAATGATCGCGGGGCCGCCGCGCTGGCCGATCTGGGTGACGAGGTCCGCCTGTCTGCCCCCGCCGACAGAGGTAAACGCGCAGGCGCGGTGAAGGGATTTCTGGAAAACACCAAACGCGCGGCAGGCGGTTTGCCCTTGCGCAAAATGCCCGATTGGGTGCGCCCGATTGTGGCGTGGTTGATGCCTAAAGTGGGGCCGAAGGGATTAGAGTTCGCGCGCGCGCGGGTCGAGATGAAGGCCGTAGAAACGGTCGTGCATCTGCGCCGCGAGGAACCTGCCAAACTCAAGAACATGGTGCCAGATCACGTTTGGGATATCGCCGCACCCTATGATCTGACCCCTGAAGAGGGCGAACGTCAGAACCCGTAAAGCCGCGCAGGGGTGCCAACCAGAATACGGCGTCGGGTGTCTGCATCTGTCACCGTTTCCAGAAAATGGTTCAGCAGCACACCTGCGTCTGGCATGCCCGCATCCGCCAGCATGATATGCGGCCAGTCACTACCCCAAAGGCACGCATCGGGATTGGCAGATGCAAGCGTTTCGATGAAACGCGTGGCCGCGTCATAGGGTGCATCGCACAACCGATAGGGCGCCGATAGTTTCACATGCGCCGCACCTTCACTGACCAATTGGCGCAGCACCTCAAAGCCAGCCTCTTGCACGCCAAGCGACAGATCGGGCCAGCCGATGTGATCAAAGACCACGGGCACGGGCATGGCACGCACATCATCGGCCAGTTCGGCCATATGTTTGTGCGTGTTCATCAGCATTTGCACATGCATCCCGCGCTCGGCCAGCATTGGCGCAAGCCGTTTGACGCCATCCCACGTCAGGACACCCCCATGCACATAATTCAGCCGCACACCCATGATGCCAGCCGCGCGCAGATCGTCCAGATCAGCCTCGGTGCCATCATCTGTCACCAGCCCGATGCCGCGTGCGCAACCGCCCAAAGCCGCGACAGCCGCCTTTGTCACGTCGTTGCGCGCGCCATACAAAATGGAGTGGACGACCACCACGCGATCCAGCCCGAAGGTCTGCATATGCGTGCGGTAGCGCGCCACATAGTCGGCCAGGCTGCCATCGGCAGGGTCCTCGACGCGGCCGTCCCATAACGGGAAATCATCGGCCACCAGATGAATGTGCGCATCGCACGCCCCTGCAGGCAGGCGCGTTGCAACAGCCGTTGGCACGTCGATCGGTGGGGGGGCTTTGGGCAACATCTGGTGGACTGTCCTGCGTTATCGGTGGGGGCGCTTACTCATCTGCTGATGGTATCTTGTGACCTTTGTCATCAATCAAACCACGTTCACGCAAGATGGGCGAGACGCGCATCGCGGTTCCGGTTTCCGGGCGCGAGCGTGTGCGCAGAACGGGCGTTGTCTCGGAGGCATCTTTCGTGCCTTCCCGCAACACAATGTAGACGCCGCTGAGAATGATCACCCCCGCCCCAATCAGGGTGAACTGATCGGGGTATTCATCAAAAAGCAACACACCAAACAGCGTGGCCCAGATGATCTGGGAATACTGCATCGGCGCCACGATCGAGGCATCGCCATCGCGATAGGCGCGGATCAGGCACAGACCTGCAAGATTAACCAAAATGGCCATGATCATTGTGCCTGCCAGATCATCCAGCGGCATAGGCACATAGATGAAGGGCAGTGCAATGGCCATCAACACAAAGTTCGCCATCATCGGATAGAGCAGCAAAACCACGGGGCGCTCATCCTTGCCGATCTTGCGCACGATGACAGAGGCCAAAGCCCCACCAAACGCGCCCATCAAAGCCGCAAGATGCCCAAGTCCAAGCTGCGTGCCGCCCGGGCGTAAAACAATCATCACGCCGATCAGGCCGACCAACACGGCAAGCCAACGCCGCCAGCCCACAGTCTCGCCCAGAATGGGGATCGACAAAATGGTAATCAACAACGGGCTGGCAAAGATAATTGCGTAGGTTTGCGTCAGTGGCAAAATGGAGAAGGCAAAGAAAATACTGATCCCCGTCAGCACGGCCGCCGCCGTGCGCAGGGCTGTCCACCACGGGTGACGGGGGATCAATGTATCGGGCGCGCTTTCCCGCATCAGCATCAACAGCACCATCGGAAAGCCGAACAGAACGCTGAAAAACAGGATTTGAAACGGCTGATAGCTGCCGCCCAGAAACTTCACGATCACATCATGCGCAGAGAAAATCGCAAAAGCCAGAAGCGCGAAAAGCGAGGCGATGGCGTTGTTTGATTTCAGCATTGGCGTGTCCGTTTGCGCTAACTTCTCCCCCCGCCTAAAGCAAAAGCCCGCCTCCAATCAAGGGGCGGGCTTTGTTGTTTGGCTGTTCAGCTTGGTTAAAGCGAGGCGTCCAGCGCGGCCAAAATCGCATCACCCATTTCAGTGGTGCTGATTGGCTTGCCGCCTTCTGGCCCCATCAAATCGCCTGTGCGTGCGCCGCCCGACAGCACTTTTTCGATGGCTGTTTCAAGGCGGGTTGCATCCTCGCCCTGGTCAAAAGAATAGCGCAGCGCCATGGCAAACGACAGGATACAGGCGATCGGGTTGGCCTTGCCCTGACCCGAAATATCGGGGGCCGAACCGTGCACCGGCTCGTACAGCGCTTTGGGACGACCGTTTTCGCCAACCGCGCCAAGCGACGCAGAGGGCAACATGCCAAGCGAGCCTGTCAGCATCGCGGCGCAATCGGACAAGATATCGCCAAACAGGTTATCCGTCAGAATGACGTCAAACTGTTTGGGCGCGCGCACCAGCTGCATTGCGCCGTTGTCGGCATACATATGGCTCAGCTCAACATCGGCATAGTCGGCCTTATGGACCGCAGTGACCACCTCGCGCCACAAAATGCCGCTTTCCATCACGTTGGCTTTCTCCATCGAACAGACCTTGTTGCCGCGGCGGCGGGCCAGTTCAAACGCAGAGCGCGCAACGCGGTCAATCTCGGCCTCGGTATAGCGTTGGGTGTTGATGCCGACGCGCTGGCCATCTTCTTCGAAAATGCCGCGCGGCTCACCGAAATATGAGCCACTGGTCAATTCCCGGACGATCATGATGTCCAGACCTGCCACGATATCGCGCTTGAGGCTTGAGAAATCGGCCAGCGCGTCAAAGCACTGCGCAGGACGCAGGTTCGAAAACAGATCCATCTCTTTGCGCAGACGCAGCAACCCGCGTTCGGGCTTGACCGAAAAATCGAGATCGTCATACGCAGGCCCGCCAACAGCCCCGAGCAAAACCGCATCAGCCGCCATGGCTTTGGCCATCGTGTCGTCATGCAGCGGGGTGCCATGTTTGTCGTATGCCGCACCGCCCACCAGATCGTTTTCTACGTCAAAGGCCAGACCGCGTTTGTCACCAAACCACGCGATGACACGTTCGACCTGCGCCATGACTTCGGGGCCAATACCGTCACCGGCGAGGATCAAGAGAGTGGGGTTTGACATGGCAGTTTCCTTTGCAAATTTGCTTTGCGTGGGGCCTACCGCCTTGGGCCAAAGGGGTCAAGGATGGCCCTTGGATATGACGCGCGTGGCCAAGCTGCGTCGCGTTGCAAATGGGTTGGTGCACATCGGTTGTCTGCTTAGGACGGGCCGGCCAGCAGCAGATCGACCCAGAGCAAACCATGCCTGCCCGTGCTGACATCATCCAAGGGGGCGGGCCAAAGGATGCCTGCGTCTGTCACGGAGATCTGCGCAGCGGGCAAAAGGTAGCTTAGGCGCAAGGGGCCTGCGTTCTCGAAACGCGCGGTTGCCTGCGCGGGGGTGGGGTCTTGCAGGCGCGGGTCTTGCAACAGCGATGTGATAGAGGCACGCCGCCCATCACCGCGATCGGGATCAAGATTGGCGATGCCCGCAATCACAAAGGCGCCTTGCGGCGGTTCGCCGATCTGCCCATCCAGCACCAACTGCCACATCCTGATTTCATCGGCATTGCGGCGTCCATTTTGATCTTCGGGACCATCAAAAAGAGGCGGTGTTGCATGAAAGGCCATGACCGAAATGCGCTGCCCCTGCGGACCGACCAGTGGCACAATCCAATGCGCGGTAGAGGACAAGCGGTGCATCTGCTGCACCTCAAACGAGGGGAAGGGTTGCCCGTCATCATAAACAGGAAGCAGGGGGTCGGGGATATCGCGCCAAAGGATATCCGATAGGTCCTGCACCCTATCGCGCGCAATCTGCCAGCGCGACAGGATCGCCATAGCGCCATGCCCCGCAAAACGCCCATACCCCATGCCATCGCGTGGTTCGCCCAAACGTCCGTTACCGTCCATATCAAGGCCAGTGGGTTGGCCCGCGTTCGGCCTGAGTGCGAAGGTATGAGGATAGGCGCCTGCACCCAAAGCGGCGTTTAGCGCACCAAGGGTTTCGCCGCGCAGATCGAAATCAATACCTTGCAGCACAACAACATCGGCATCTGCGGCCAAAATGGTTTGTAAGCGGCTTTGTACGTCCTCGGTTTCTTTGAGGATATCGCGCAAAAGCAGGCCAGGGCCGCGCGCCTGAAGCTCTGTCTGGTAGGTGGCGATGCGGAGAGTTTCGGCTGTGCTGTTCGCAACGGACGCGACCAGCACGGCCAGGCAGACTAGACAGCCAACAAGCTGTCGTCGCCATCTTTGTCGGCTTGCGCATAGTCGCGGCGGCGTTTGGAGGCCACCATCTGTGCCACACGGCCCATTGCGATGCCGCGCATAAACAGACTTGCTGGTAGAAACGCCCATGCTGCCATCGTCCAAATCAAGGTTTGTGGGTTTGCCATCGACAAGGGATCCACAAGATCCGACGCCAGCTTGACCACCGCTGGAATGATAAATGGCAACAGAAATCCTAAGATAATGTTAAAACGCGCATCATTGTTCAGACGCGTGACCACATCACCACCAGCGGTAGGGTCAAACATTGGCAGATTGATCCAGACGTTGAAGTTACCCGAATTGCGCGGCCAGCGGTTGATGCGCAACGCCAGCAGGAACAACGCCAGCGACAACAAGGATGTCAGATAGCTGATGCCCGCCGCTGTGCGCACGGAATCGACCAAGGCAGGATCGCTGCCTTCCGGCATCATCAAGACCACCAGACGCACGGGCGAATACGGGAAATCGATGGAATGCCCAATGAGACTGCCGATGGCGGTTACAAAATTGGTGAGTGTTGTCGGCTCGTAATGGCCCTTTGCAATGATGCTGAGCGTCGCCACCGTGAAAAACAACGACACAAAGCGCACGCGGTTAAATGGCGGCGCAAAACGGAATTCCACAAGGCTTGGATACTGAGAGGCGTATTCGAAAATGGTCAGGATGGCCGCAGCTACGGCGACGAAGGCCACAATTTCGGTGCCCCCAACCACTGCCCCTGGCAGAATGATGGATGGAAGGCTCACCAATAGGATCACCAGAAATGCGCGCGCAATCGCGCCTGTCAGACGGGAAATCACTGCCCTATACCCTCAAAATGGTCGGTCGCGATACGATGCCGCGTCCTTGTTGCCATTTGATGTCCACCGATTGTGGTGAACTGCCTCATTATTGCCTTAATCATGCCCACATTACCTTCGCTTCGCAAGCCTTTGATTCACCTAACTTTATTATTAGGGCCGTTTGAGGGCGCGGATGGTGCAGGAATGCATCGGGCCTGTGACAGCATGATGGCAAAACACAAGCCATTGTGGTTGCCCGCCAGTGAACCACAACGATGGCCTGAAAAATCGTTAACGGATTGGCATCATTCGGCAGCCTTAAGGCGAGTGAACAGCGTTTCGATTCCCTCTATACACACTAAAACGCCCGCAAGTGACGTTGCGGGCGCTGCTTATGTCTTACCAACGAACGGGATTGTTGACCCCTATGGCGCAATCCCTTTGGGGGGTGTTAGACCCAAGGGCGCGATTGGGCCGCTGTTGCCTCAAAGCTGTCGATGCTTGCGGCTTTTTCCATCGTCAAACCGATGTCATCAAGACCGTTGAGCAGGCAGTGCTTTTTGTGGGCATCAACCTCAAAGCTGATTTGCCCCCCATCTGGACCCGTGATTGTCTGGCCTTCCAGATCCACGCTGATCACGGCGTTTGCGCCACGTTCGGCATCGTCCATCAGTTTGGCATGCTCTTCGGGGGTCACGACAATCGGCAGGATGCCGTTCTTGAAGCAGTTGTTGTAAAAGATGTCGGCAAAGCTGGTCGAGATCACACAGCGAATACCAAAATCGAGCAAAGCCCAAGGCGCGTGTTCACGCGAGGAGCCACAGCCAAAGTTGTCACCGGCCACGAGGATTTGCGCATCGCGGTATTGCGGCTGGTTGAGAACAAAATCCTCAATCTCGTTTCCCTGACGGTCATAACGCATCTCGTCAAAGAGGTTCACGCCAAGGCCAGAGCGCTTGATGGTTTTCAGAAAAACCTTGGGGATAATCATATCGGTATCAATGTTGACCAGCGGCATGGGCGCGGCGGTCGCGGAGAGTTTGGTGAATTTTTCCATCAGGAGTATCCTTTGAGAAGGACCGCACAGCGTGGGTGCGGTGTCATGCCCTGCGCACGGCAAGAGGCATAGAGATGTTGAAGAAAGGGGCGCAGATCCGCATAGGGCTGCTGCGCCCGAGGAGCTGTTTGGCGAGATGATGTGCGATGCTGCGCGGGGCGTCCAACAGGACCAGCGGGGCGTTGCCAGATATTGCTGCGGGCCCAACGGCCTGCTTGTGTGGTGCCTTGCAAGGGCCCTACGACGCCGCGTTTGGACAAATCCGTCATCAAGACTTCGGCCTGATCCAGATCAAGACCCAAGCGTTTGGCCAAGGTGAAAACCGAAAAGGTCACATCCGTCTTGGCATGAAAGATCGCCGCATGCAGCGCAGACAGCGGATAGACCGCCTTGCGCGCCGCACCCCAAGACACGGACGGCATGACAGGCGCGGCCAAGGCCCCGCCGATCATTGCCAGAAATCCGCGCCGCGTGGTCATTACATCAGCTCCCGCACGTCTGTCAGCTTGCCTGTCACAGCGGCCGCCGCGGCCATTGCGGGCGACACAAGGTGCGTGCGGCCTTTATAGCCTTGGCGTCCTTCAAAATTGCGGTTCGAGGTTGATGCACAACGCTCGCCCTCGGCCAGTTGATCGGGGTTCATCGCCAGACACATCGAACAGCCCGCCATGCGCCATTCAAAGCCCGCCTCCTTGAAGATATCGGCCAGACCTTCTTCTTCGGCCTGCGCACGCACAAGGCCAGAGCCTGGCACAACCATCGCACGTTTCACGGCGACTTTCTTGCCTTTCAGGATTTCGGCGGCAGCACGCAAATCTTCGATCCGGCCATTCGTGCATGAGCCGATAAAGACCGTATCAATTTCGATGTCCGTCAGCTTTTGACCCGCTTGCAGACCCATATAGTCGATCGAGCGTTGCGCCGCGTCGACCTTGCCGCCTTCAAAGCTGTCAGGCGAGGGCACGGCCGCGGTGATGGGAAGCACGTCTTCGGGCGATGTGCCCCATGTGACGACAGGGGCGATGTCTTCGCCCTTGATGGTGATCACCTTGTCCCACTGCGCGTCATCGTCGGAATAGAGGGTTTTCCACCATTCCATCGCGGCTTCCCATTGGGCGCCCTTTGGCGCGTGGGGGCGGCCTTTGCAGTATTCAAATGTTGTCTCATCAGGGGCAATAAGACCTGCGCGCGCGCCGCCTTCGATGGCCATATTGCAAACGGTCATGCGGCCTTCCATCGACAGATCGCGGATCGCTTCACCGCAATATTCGATCACATAGCCTGTGCCGCCGGCGGTGCCTGTTTCACCAATGACGGACAGGGTGATGTCCTTGGCTGTCACACCTGGGCGCAGTTTGCCTGTGATCTCGACCTTCATGTTCTTGGATTTCTTCTGGATCAGCGTTTGCGTGGCCAGAACGTGTTCAACCTCGGATGTGCCGATGCCGTGGGCCAGCGCGCCGAAAGCGCCATGCGTTGCGGTATGGCTGTCGCCGCACACAACCGTCATGCCCGGAAGCGTCCAGCCTTGTTCGGGGCCAACGATATGCACGATGCCCTGACGAACGTCGGACACAGGATAATAGTGAATGCCAAAGTCCTTGGCGTTCTTGTCCAGCGCCGCAACCTGAATACGGCTGTCTTCGGTCATGGTTTCCGCGTTGGCGCGGTCCAGCGTGGTGGGCACGTTGTGGTCTGGCACCGCGATGGTCTTTTCAGGCGCACGGACCTTACGGCCCGTCATGCGCAGACCTTCAAACGCCTGCGGGCTTGTGACCTCGTGCACCAAGTGGCGATCGATATAAAGAAGGCAGGTGCCATCTTCGGCTTCATGGGCCACATGCGCGTCCCAGATTTTATCATAGAGTGTTTTGGGGGACATATCGGTCCTCTCCCGTTCATTTGATGTGGAATAAAGATAGGGCGTGACGGTCGCGATTACGACAGTCGGGCCAGCACGGTCATGGACGCGCCGTAAAAGCGTTCGCGCAGACGCGCGCGGTCATCCATATGAAAAAGCTGTGTCATGGCCTGCCAGATACACCCTGCAACGGATTCTCGCAAGCGATGGGTTGCGGGCTGCGCGGGTGTGGCGCAAAGTGCAACCATGGCAGGGCACCACAATAATAACGTATCTACAGGCAGCGCAGCGGTTGATCAGGCCATGGGCCGCCCTGTTCCCTTGCCCGACACGCCAGAGCCTGTGCCCCCCAGTGGGTTTGAGGTGATGATGGAAACGGCCCAAACACTGTTTCGCCAAGCCGAGATTTTTGCCCAAGGACTGCTGCGTCCCTCCTCACTGATCCAGATTGGAGTTTTGATTGCCGTTTTCATCGCGGCGCATTTGGCCGCGCGGGTGGTTCGGCCCCGGTTTGAAGACTGGCTGCGCAGCCGCGAAGGCATGCAGAAATGGCAGCTGCGCTGGCTGATCGTGGTGCGCAACAGACTGCGCGGCATTCTGTTTATTCCGATCTGTTGGGCAGCTGTGCTTGCGATGCAGGAACTCTATCGCTTTCCATCGCGGTATTATCTGCTGGTCATTGCGGCCAACCTTGCGATGGCGTGGGTCATCGTCGCCTTTGCCACACGGTTGATCCACAACAATACGCTGCGCCGTTTTGTGAATTGGGCTGCTTGGATCTGGATCACCCTGCGCATCGTCGGGCTGAACGATGATACGCAACGTGTGCTGGAAAGTGCGCAGCTTGGCATCGGCGAAAGCACGATCACGGCTTGGCAGATTGTGCAGGCCATCGGGCTTTTGGCTGTTCTGTTCTTCGGGGCACGTTTCCTGACGCGCAGCACAGCAACGCGGATACAGCGCAATGAAGAAATGTCGCCGTCGATGCGGGTTCTGGCCGTTAAGGCGATGCAACTTCTGCTTTATGGTGCGGCCTTTTTCATCGGGCTGCGGGCCGTTGGCATTGATCTGACCGGTCTTGCCTTCCTGTCTGGTGCGATTGGTCTGGGCCTTGGCTTTGGTTTGCAAAAGGTCGTGTCGAACCTTGTGTCGGGTGTGATCATTCTGCTGGATAAATCCATCAAACCCGGCGATGTGATCAGCCTTGGCGATACCTTTGGATGGATCAATTCGCTTGGGGCGCGATACGTCAGTGTCGTTACACGAAACGGCAAAGAATACCTGATCCCGAACGAGGACCTGATCACAGGTCAGGTGGTGAATTGGTCCCATTCAAATGATTTTGTCCGCCTTGATATCTATTTTGGCACGGCCTACGCCGATGACCCACACAGGGTGCGCGCGTTGGCGATCGAAGCCGCGCAGAGTGTTGACCGCGTGCTGTCTGACCCGCGCAAGCCCGTGTGCCATATCGTCGGGTTTGGCGACAGTTCTGTCGATTACATCCTGCGGTTCTGGATCTCGGACCCTACGGGCGGGCTGACAAATGTGCGCGGCGCCGTGTTCCTTGCGCTTTGGGACAGCTTTCAGGAAAACGACATCTCTATTCCCTTCCCGCAGCGTGAGGTCAAAATGGTGGAAGGCTCGCAACTGGCCACCAAAGCGCTGGATTAGAGCCTATTCCACCTCAAGAATATCGCCCGGCTGGCAGTCAAGCACCTCACAAATCTTGGCCAAGGTTTCGAAGCGAATACCTTTGACCTTACCTGATTTCAGCAGGCTGACATTCTGTTCGGTGATACCGATTTTTTCGGCGAGGATGCGCGACTTCATTTTGCGCCGCGCCAGCATGACATCCAGCCTGACCACGATCTGCATCAGATAAATCCCTTGTTTTCAGACGCGGCTGCCACGCCTTCGCGCAGGGCATGACCCACAAGTGCCAAGACACCCGAAACCAGCAAAAAGCCCACCTCTTCGGAACTGACGGATAACGACACCTGCCCTGTTTCAGGCTTTGAAATCCAGATGAACCATAAGTCTGACAGCGGTCCAAAAGCGATTTTGGCGAGGGCCAGATAGATCAGCGCATGGCCCAGTTTTTGCACGGCACGCACGGTTGTCTGGGTCAGAAATGTGCCTTCGGCAAAGCAGCGCACCAATGCATATAACCGCCAGAGCGCAAGAAACCCCACGGCGGACAAGGCGGTGCCAAGCGCAATGAAGCCCCACAGAAATGTCAGTGAATAGGGACCGGTCCATCCGCGGTCGGGCAGATCGGGAACCACATTGCGCGGATCAAAATACACCCACATCAGGCACCCCGCCAAACCAATGGCCAAAGCCAGCACCGTGACTTGAAGAATTTGCGACAGCCGCTGAACGGAATGTGCAGATAAGGGCATGACAAAACCTCTCTTTTCAGAATCATTTTTTAATGTAATACAGTAAATAATTATTACGTCAAATAGGAGATTTCATATGACACACCCATTCAGGCGCATCGCATATACGGGCGCTTTGCTGGTGTTGGGCGCCTGCACATCGGTTGTTCCAAGCACCGCGGCAAAACTGGGCATGGTCCATCCGATGACCGCGGATCCCGCAAACTTCGCTGTACGGCTTGAACTGCCGCCACGCGCCGGTGTCATGCCGAACAGCGCGGTTTTGGCCTTAACCTCGGCCCGCTCGGACACCGGGCAATCCATTGAGCGCGCCTACACGCTGCACGAAAGCCCAACCTTGGACGGCGCGCGCATTTACAAGATTTCACGCTCGGACATCGAAGATATGCGCAAAACACAAGCGACCGTCCAACAGTGGGAGGCCGAAAACCCATCTGCGAACAAAGGCAGTCTTTCAGTGGCTTTACAGGGGTGCATCATTGGTGAAGGGCCACAGGCAGATGATACCGTAGATGTGTCGTTGCAGATTGAACCAGACGGCAGGTTCTTACCCCTGATCCGGAACGCCAAATGGCGCACGGTTGTGGCACAAACAAAGCTTGGAACGCCCGAACAATGCCCCGCACCAGCACAAGTTGACCGATAGGCGTGGCGGAAGGGTGACAGGTTGAGACAGCGTTGTTGAGATTTGGGGAGGGCAATGTTACCTTTGGGATATGCCCAGTGCCGGGGCTTTGTCGGCATGTATAAAGGAGGACAATGCGCTGTCTCTTTCAACCGATGCGGGCAACACGCCTGCACCTTCGAGCGCCGCAATGAGTGGCACATCGGACATGACCAAAAGCGAAGCCCTTTTGGCGACCATCCTGAAATCGCTAGACGACGACAAGGCCGAGGACATCGTGCAGGTGGACCTGCGCGGCAAATCCGAAATGGGTGACTTTATGGTCATCTGTTCGGGCCGTTCATCGCGCCAAGTGGCAGCGATTTCCGAAAAGCTGGTGGACCGCGTCAAGCATGAGCATGGCCGCCTGAGCAAGCTGGAAGGCAAAGCCGCAGGCGACTGGGTGCTGATCGACACAGGCGATGTGATCGTGCATGTGTTCCGCCCCGAAGTGCGCGAATTCTATCAGCTTGAAAAGATGTGGCTGAGCCCTGCCGAACAGGCAGAACGCGCCGAATAAGCCGTTGATACGGCTACATTTATGCGTTGTGGGCCGCTTGCGGGCTGGCCCTGAACGCGACCTGATTTCCGACTATACCGACCGCTATGAAAAGACGGGCCGCAGCCTTGGGTTGGGCCCGCTTTGTGTGGTGGAAGTGGATGCAAAAGGGGCCGGCCAACAGGCCGAACACGCCCTTTTGACGCGGGCCATTCCCAAGGGCGCAACCGTTGTCGTGATGGATGAGCGGGGCAAGGTCATGCCCTCGCCCGTCTTTGCGCAGCGTCTTGGAGACTGGCGCGATCAGGGGGTGTCTGACCTGGCTTTTGTGATCGGCGGGGCGGATGGCGTACTGCCTGAAATGCGGGCGGCGGCGGATTTGAAACTGTCGTTCGGCGCGATGGTCTGGCCCCATATGCTGGCGCGTGTGATGCTGTGCGAACAGATTTACCGCGCTGCATCCATCCTTGCGGGATCGCCCTATCACCGCGCGTAACCACTGCCGCGAATCCCCCCAAATGGCCCGTCATCCGATGTATGGCCTAGCGTCTGCTCACGGTATGGCAGAGCGTATGACAACAAAAACAGTCAGGTATTCGGCGGACATACGCGACTTTATTTAAGAAAGAATGAAGAGGCTGACCCGCGGCTTTGTGCAACGCCTAGATCACTGTGCGGGATGATGGTAAGCAGAGTGCATGGAAAATTCAGTTCAGATTCATGGCGATCGCCTCAAAGCCATCCGCAAGGGGCGCAAAATTGGCCGACCGAAACTTGCAAAACGCGTTGGCCTGACCGAGCGCAAGCTGACCGCCCTTGAGACCCAGACATTGGCGGCCCTTCCAATGGCCACAGTCACGAAGCTGGCCGATGCATTGCAAGTGCCCGAACCGACGCTGACAGGCGACCTACCGGTATCACAAGACGATCTGACCCCCGCCGCCAAGCCCACCTGCACCAGCGGGTGCTGCGGCTGAAGTAATTTTCTGAGAACCGTCAATTTCGACCAAGTTGTTTTGCCAGGATTGCGGCTGCAGATATATCGATGCCTTGTTCATCGTCGCGGATAATTCCGTCTTGGGTCGGCCTGAACAAGGAGGCCAAGACAATCGCTTCGTTGTCAGCGCCAACGTCCTCGTCTTGTTTGAGCGCAAGGAAGGTCTCTGCGAACGCTTTCTTTTCGCTTGCATCAAGCGCGAGGTGACGTTCGCTGAGATACACTTTGTATTGCAGACGGATGGTCCAAAGAAGCAATGAAAAAATGGTCAGAATGCCTGCGATCGTCAGGGGACCTTTTGCAGAAAATTCGCGTGTACAATCCGCGGAACCTTCTGGAAAGCAAACAATAGTAAAGAAGCTTTCTGCAATGTAGTCGCCAAATTCAAAAGGAATGGCAGCCCCTATAGTGACCGCGAAAACCGTCAAGACAAAGAAACAGAATAGCGCAATCCGAGAATTGCATTTGTGAGCTCGTTCCCGATCACTCCAAAGTCTCACGGGCGCTTTCAACCTGAGTTGCGTGTAGAAAAGCTCTTTCAATTCCTCAAACTCGGCTTGCCGTTTTGCTTGCTTTTCCTTGTTCACCGTATCAATTGCGTTCAACCGCTTTTCGGCCTTCGCAAAGCGATCATCGACTTCGGACTGCAGATTGGACACATAGTCAGAGTTTTGGGTGCGGCGGTGTTTTTCCCGACGCACCAGAATATCTTGGACCCGATCGAAATTATTGTTCCACGCGTCAAGTGTTGCGCCTGCTTCGGCTTCCAGATTTTGTGTGCTGCCTTGGGCCTTTTTTATTTCCGCGGCCAGACCTTCCAGATGGGTTTCCGCCATACGGTGTGTTGCCGCGATTTTTTGTGATGACGCTTTGCTATACGGCAAGGCCGCGCAGGCACGCGCCGCTAGGATAAGTTGTTCGCCGCGTGAGACCTCCTCTGCACCACGGTTTGAACGCACCTCAGCTTTCCAGTGCGTAGTCAGAAACCACGCCATAACAGCGATGGCTTCATCGGCCTGATTGTTTGTAAGTAGGCCCAATATCAGTTGACCTTCGAGGGAGGTCGATGGAGGCGGCAAAAATGTCAGGCCTTGTCGCCATAATGAGTCCCAACGGAATTCTTGGCCGTCGATTTGCCCGATGATCCGAGGGAAAACGTCTGCCAAAAACGAAAGTTCATACTGACCAGACCCATAGGTACTCAGCTTTAGATTGTTGTATTTCTCAAAATCCAAAGATGTCAGCGCCTGCCAGCTTTGCTGCTCTTCTAGCAGGTATTTTTTTGCTGATGCCAGATTTGCAAATTCTGGAGTCGGGTAATTATTCTCGTACGGGATTGAATACTGTTCGGTCATCTTGCCGTCCATAGGTGAGCATTTCTATGCACTACTTATGGTTGATTGCTTTGTGGTTTGAAAGCCAAACTACCCCACAAACCCCGCGGCTGTTTTCGAGGTGCCCACGACTGTGCCGCGCCAGTTTGTCATGTCGCCGCCCAAGCGTTTCAGGGCGGCGGGGTGGTTGGCGTCGAGCGCGCCCAGATGGATGAGCAGAGCGGTGATGGCGGCCTCGGCGCCGCGGGTGCCGCCGTCGATCACCTTGAGCGCGATGCCTTTGCGTTGCTCTGGCAGGATGGCGACGAACACGGCTTCGGCCCCTGTTTTGATCGCGACCTTGCCGCCCATGGCGCGCATCAGTTCGGTGCAGGCGCGGGTTTCGCCAGCGACAAGTTCGGGGAAGGTCATCATGGCTTCGCGCAGTTTGACCATGGCGTTGCTGCGTGTGCTGGTGTCATTGGCCACGGCAAAGGACGACATCGCGCGGGCCAGCCCGTGGACGGTGGTGGCAAAGTTGGGCGCGCTGCATCCGTCGATGCCGTAGGTGGGGCTGGTTTCTTCGGTCACTTCTTCGAAGGCCTGTTTGCAGGCCTGTTGCACGGGGTGGTCCAGAAGCTCGTAATCGGCGCCACCGCCCAGATGTTTGTTGAGCGTCAGGAAGCCCGCATGTTTGCCAGAGCAGTTGTTGTGGATTTGGCATGGGCTTTCGTCGGACTTGTGAAGGCGTTTCAATTCCGGTTCGTCCGCAGGGGTCTGGACACCGCAGCGCAAGTCGCTTTCGGCCAGCCCCAGATCCGACAGCCACCCAGCAACGCGGTTGGTGTGGATCGCGGCCCCTTGGTGCGAGGCACATGACAGCGCCAGTTGTTCGGTGGTCAGATGCGCCCCTGCCCCGCTTTCCAAGAGCGGCAGGGCCTGCACCATTTTGCACGACGAGCGCGGGAAGATCACGGCCGACGGATCGCCCCAGGCGGCTTCGATATCGCCGTTTTCATCGCAGATCACAGCATGGCCCAGATGCAGGCTTTCCAACAGATCGTTGCGCCAGAGTTCAATCAGGGGGGCTGCTGTCATGATTGTGAGACCTTTTGAGGCGGTTTTCCGCGTAAATGAGGGGTCAAAGGGCTTTTCCCGTTGACCCGATTCAGGCTAATGTCCACCCATCGAGATGAAAAGTGGCTTTCTTGAAACGACCCGATACAACAGGGCGCGAGGGGCCGACAGAGGCAAGGACAGCTTGGAGGCTGTAAATATGATTTCAAAACTGACCACAGGTCTGGCAGCGTTGGCCATGATGACGGGCGCGGCATTTGCGCAGCAACAGTCGACCAACCAAGTTGCGGCCAAGACCGACTGGAGCGTTTTCGTTGAAAGCAACCCGACAGAATGTTGGGCGGTAAGCGCCCCAAAGGAAACAGTGAACACCCGCGACGGGCGGGTTGTGGCCGTGCGCCGCGGCGATATTTTGCTGTTCACCTTCTATCGTCCCGGCGCGAATGTGCGCGGGCAGTTGACCTTTACGGGCGGCTATCCCTTTGCCAGCGGATCGACGGTGAACATGAACATCGGTGGCAATGAATATGAGCTGTTCACCGATGGGGAATGGGCGTGGCCTGCCACCCCTGATGATGATGCCAAGATTGTGGCGGCGATGAAGCGTGGTGCTTCGGCGGTGCTGACGGCGCGGTCGGGCCGCGGGACGGTCACCAAAGATACCTTCAGCCTGCTAGGATATACTGCGGCGGTCGATGATGCCGCCAAGCGGTGTTCGGGCTGATAAGGCCGACAGTTGGATTTGCGAACCCCGCCCCCACCATGTGAGGGCGGGTTTTTCTTTAGCCGAACTGTTGCAAGCGTTTGAAGAGCGATGAGGTATCCCACCGCCCGCCGCCCATTTTCTGAACATCTTTATAGAATTGATCGACAAGGGCGGTGACGGGCAGGCTTGCGCCGTTTTCTTCGGCGGTGGACAGGCAGATATCGAGATCCTTGCGCACCCAATCGACCGCAAAGCCGTGATCATACTCATCGGCCAGCATGGTTTTGTGACGGTTGACCATTTGCCAGCTTCCCGCGGCGCCTTGGCTGATCACCTCGACCACGGCTTCGCCATCAAGGCCTGCCTTATCTGCAAAGTGCAACGCTTCGGACAGGCCTTGCAGCAGGCCCACGATGGCGATTTGGTTGCACATTTTGGTCATCTGGCCAGCGCCGCTTTCGCCCAGGCGGCGGCACAGCTTGGCATAGGTGTTCATCACGGGTTCTGCTGTGTCATAGGCGGCCTGATCGCCGCCACACATGATGGACAGCTGCGCGTTTTCGGCGCCTGCCTGACCGCCTGATATGGGTGCGTCGACAAAGTTGAAGCCGCCGTCTTTAGCCGCCGCATAAAGCTCGGCCGTGACTTTGGCCGATACGGTGGTGTGGTCCACGAATATCGCGCCGTCTTTCATCGCTGCAAACGCGCCATCCGCGCCTGTGCAGACCATGCGCAGATCGTCATCGTTGCCCACGCAGGCCATAACCATATCCGCACCATCGGCGGCTGCGGCAGGGGTTTTTCCCAGTGCGCCACCGTGTTCGGCCACCCAAGCGTCGGCCTTGGACGTGGTGCGATTGTAGACGGTGACGTCATGTCCTGCCTTTTGCAGATGCCCTGCCATCGGGTAGCCCATGACACCCAAGCCTAGAAATGCGATTTTCATATGTCCGTCCCTCATGTTGCTTTGCGCAAAGAGGTAGTGCAGTGCCATGGCTTTTGCAATTTGCGCAGAATCCCATATATGACGGGCTTCAACCCGCGAACCGATAAGAGGCACGCCATGGCCGATGCTCCGATTACCCAAGATGTGATGACGATCCCGCGCAAGCTGCCTGATGGGCCGCAAAACCTTGTGGGGCTGACCCGCGCGGCGATGCGCGATGCGCTGATTGCAGCGGGCACGCCTGAAAAGCAGGCGAAGATGCGTGTGGGGCAAATCTGGCAATGGATTTACCAATGGGGCGTGCGCGATTTCGAGGCGATGACAAATCTGTCGAAAGCCTATCGCGCAGAACTGGCCGAAAAATTTGTGATCGAGGTGCCAGAGGTGGTGACGCGGCAAGTCAGCACTGATGGCACGCGCAAGTATCTAGTGCGGATTGCAGGCGGCCATGAGGTTGAGGTGGTGTATATCCCCGAAACGGATCGGGGCACCTTGTGCATTTCCAGCCAAGTGGGCTGCACGCTGACCTGTTCGTTTTGTCATACTGGCACCCAAAAGCTGGTGCGCAACCTGACGCCCGCCGAGATTATCGGGCAGGTCATGGTTGCGCGGGATGATCTGGGCGAATGGCCCGAACAAGGCGCGCCCAAAAATGAGGTGCGGCTGCTGTCGAACATCGTGCTGATGGGCATGGGCGAGCCGCTGTATAATTTTGAAGGCGTGCGCGATGCGATGAAGATCGCGATGGACCCCGAGGGGATTCAACTGTCACGCCGCCGCATTACCCTGTCGACCAGCGGTGTGGTGCCAGAGATTGCCCGCACGGCCCAGGAAATCGGATGCCAGTTGGCGGTGTCTTTCCATGCCACCACGGATGAGGTGCGCGACAAGCTGGTGCCGATCAACAAACGCTGGAATATCGAAGCGCTGCTGGATGCGCTGCGTGCTTATCCCAAGGCCAGCAATTCAGAGCGGATCACCTTTGAATATGTGATGTTGAAGGGTGTGAACGATACCGACGAGGACGCGCGGCGGCTGGTGAAGCTGATCGAGGGCATCCCCGCCAAAATCAACCTGATCCCGTTTAACGAATGGCCCGGCGCGCCCTATGAGCGATCATCGAACAACCGCATCCGCGCCTTTGCCGATATTATTTACAAGGCAGGCTATGCCACGCCGATCCGCACCCCGCGTGGCGAGGACATCATGGCGGCTTGTGGACAGTTGAAATCGGCCACCGAACGCGCACGCAAATCGCGCAAGCAGATCGAGGCGGAGTTGGGCCGCTGAATTAACCCTTTCTTAAGCAATTCGTCTGATAACGTTTTCAACCAAGGGTAGAAGGCGATGACGATGATTGATGCTGTGGAGTTGGTAACAAAGAAGGGTAGCCCGAATTTGGCATCAGCATTGAATGCTTCCGAACATACAACTGATCACGGAACAATTCTTGTTCTCAATCAGCCCGAATTAATTGACGATGTTATATCAAAAATAACGTCACTGGGTCTGGTCACCGCAGGCACTTCACAAAGGTCATATGGCCTCAACGGGGGCACATATTCTATCCTATGTGTGGCCAACCCGTAATCAATCAAACGGGTACTTTACGTTCAATCGATCTGCAAATTCTTGGATCGTGATGAACTTGATTTGCCTTGCAAAAAGTGTCTTGCTGTTTGACGCGATTTCATCTTCAAGCACTTCTCTAAAAAACCTAACCAGACGGGATGCAACCCTCTTACGTGTAAGCTCTATCTTCTCACCGCTGACATTCGATCTGGTTCGGGACCGCCCTTTCGCCACACGCACCAACCGCGGTGATTCATCAAGCGCACCAACGGTACGCGGATAGTCATAGATTACACCATCAATGAAAAGTCCCGAAACTTTGCGTTCTTTGCCTGCAACGTCGATATCCCACTTTTCTTCTTTGAGCTTCTCACCACGGTTCCATTCTCGCGTAATTCGACCGATATCAGCCATGTCACCGTTGATATCGAAGTCCTCTGACGGCTCAATAATTGCAAATTCCTTAATGTTTAACTCCGGATATTTGTTTTTCACACCACCAGATGTATCAGCGATAGCGCGCACCATGTTCGTAAAATAACCACGTGCAATTGTTGCGGCACCTGCGGCTTCTACCAAAGGCGCGGAATAGAATTTGCTAATCGGGTTTTGTGTGAAATCCTGATCGTCATTCTCATTCAAAAAATCCGTAAACGCTTGGTCTAGTGCCGTTCGGACCTGCTCTTTCGAAAAGTCATCTAGACCAAAAATCTTAGATCCTTGCAGATAAAACGGAATGCCTTCTTCGCGCTGCTTTTCCAAATCGAGGATAATCACAGGTGTGCCAAGAGCGTGAAAATAGGCCAATTCATACATCACACTTGGCGAACGGCCAGAGATATCAGCGATACCAATATCTGCACCATCGATCTGATTGAACACATACTCGATGATGTCAGAAGACCCTCTTAGCGGCGAATATACGTCAACGATTTGACGTTCATCAAACATCTGAGGAAGTAATTCATTGGCCACCTCTTCGATGACAGTCATGTGTTGCGATGTTGGCGTACCGGGTTCGCCCGGATTGTCCTTCCCCTTGCCCATTGGGCCGATAATGAAGACTTGAAAAGGATCGCTCACGACCAAAACCCCCAATTCGTCCAGATAAGATACGCTGTCGCCAACCCACCTAAGGTAATCGGAACTGCTTTTTCCAAGCGGGTTAAGCCGAATAGCTTTCCTGTTTTTGGAGTTAAGCCCCATTCCTTGGTGAAAGGGGCAAATTCAAGCTGCTTTTCCAGCTCGACTATGACTTCGAACTTAATGCGCGCCAGTTGCCTATACTTCCAGATTGTTGCGAACCATATCAGGGAGATGAAGACCACCATTGAGGCCGCGAGCCACAACGGAAAACTCTCAAAAGACGAGCTTGCAGTGACAATGGCTAAACTGAGAGACAGATACGCTTGATTGGCGGTTTGCCTTTTGCCCTCGGAAAGCATCGCTGCATCGACGTAGGTCTCATAAATGTCAGTTAGCATCGTTCTCCCAACCAATTCTGAATTCACTATTATATTTGCCATTCACTTGGAAAAGTCTGTCTTCAGCAACACACATCCGCATCCCCTTGCAAAATCTGTTCATGTGTCTTTGTATCTCGTCATGGATGTCTCGCGCGCGCTTAAAGCTGACGTTGGGTTTGCTAGATGCAATGTTTTCAAACCGCACTAGCATGTTGGGATGAGGAAACATGGTGTTCAAAGATATCGCGTTGAATGCATTCTGTGCCTGCACATCCGTTGATAATCCGAGGAAGTCTTCGATAACGAGATTTGTTACTTCATCGAACGGACGTCGCAGGCGTATCATGGCCTTCTTATCGTTCACGCCTAAAAGCATGAGCGCGGCCTGATCATATCGCTTTTTAAACCTAATCGTCTTATGGCCTTCACACATGCCATTATTTGTTAACTTTTTGTTAACCTTTCGCAAGCGGCTATAGGCTATGACACATTCGGCCACTGCTCTCACAAAAAAGATGCATAAATTTTTTAGGAAAAAAGTGGTGAGCCCTGCAGGGTTCGAACCTGCGACCTACTGATTAAAAGTCAGCCGCTCTACCAACTGAGCTAAGGGCCCTCACAGGAGGGCTACTTAGAAAGAGTGGCGGCATGGGTCAACCCCATAAAGTGAGAATCTCTTTCCCTTTAACGGAACAAGGCTTATATCGCCGCTCATGGCACAGACGCGCGACCAGATCGGCCTTCCATTCATGAAAATGCATGGGGCGGGCAACGACTTTGTGGTGATTGATTCCCGCAATGATGGCCCAGATGTGTCTGCTGCCCTGGTCGCCGCCCTTGCCGATCGCCATCGCGGTGTGGGGTTTGACCAGCTGGCGGTGATCAGCGGCGCGATGCATCTGACGTTTTATAATTCCGATGGGTCCACCTCGGGGGCCTGTGGCAATGCCACGCGCTGCATTGCCGACCGCGAGATGCGGTTGCGCGGCGTAGATGCCTTGGAGCTGACGACCGACCGCGGCACGCTTTATGCCCATATGGTTGATGATATGCCGTGGATCAATATGGGTGCGCCGCAATTGGACTGGCAGGACATTCCGTTGGCCGAGGCGATGGACACGTTGGAGTTGCCCATAGAGGGCAGCCCCGTGGCCACGGGCATGGGCAATCCGCATTGCACGTTTTTCGTGGATGATGCGGAGGCGATCCCATTGGCGCAATTTGGGCCGCGCTATGAGCATCATCCGCTTTATCCCGAGCGCACGAATGTGCAGGTGGCGCATGTGGTTGGCCCAGATCATCTGCGCATGCGGGTGTGGGAGCGCGGTGCAGGGATAACTTTGGCCTCTGGATCGTCGTCTTGTGCGACAGCGGTGGCGGCCCACAGGCGCGGCATGACAGGACGCCGCGTGCGCATTGATCTGGATGGCGGAGTGTTGCACGTGGATTGGCGCGACGATGGTGTCTGGATGACAGGCCCGACCGCCCATGTGTTTGACGGCGTGCTAACTGCCGACTGGTTGGCCACAATATGAGCTCGCCTGTTTTCAGCAACCACGGCTGTCGGTTGAACGCCTATGAGACCGAGGCGATGAAAGAGCTTGCCCAAGGGGCAGGCCTGCAAAACGCGGTGGTGGTGAACACCTGCGCGGTCACAAGCGAGGCCGTGCGCAAAGCCAAGAAAGACATTCGCAAGCTGCGCCGCGAGAACCCTGATGCGCGTGTGATCGTGACGGGATGTGCGGCCCAGACCGACCCTGACACTTTTGCGCAGATGGCCGAGGTGGACGCGGTTGTTGGCAACACCGAAAAGATGCAGGCCGATACGTGGCAGGGTCTGGCGGCTGATTTCATTGGTGAGACAGAGACGGTTCAGGTCGATGACATCATGTCGGTCACAGAAACGGCAGGCCATCTGATTGATGGCTTTGGCACGCGCAGCCGCGCCTATGTGCAGGTGCAAAACGGCTGCGATCATCGCTGCACGTTCTGCATTATCCCCTATGGTCGGGGCAATTCGCGGTCTGTGCCTGCGGGTGTGGTCGTGGACCAGATCAAACGGCTGGTGCAGCGCGGCTATAACGAGGTTGTGTTGACGGGTGTTGATCTGACCTCGTGGGGGGCTGATCTGCCGTTAGAGCCGAAACTGGGCGATCTGGTCATGCGGATCCTTAAACTGGTGCCTGATCTGCCGCGCCTGCGCATTTCGTCGATTGATAGCATCGAGGTGGACCCTGCCTTGATGGAAGCGATTGCGACGCAGCCACGGCTGATGCCGCATCTGCATCTGAGCTTGCAAGCGGGCGATGACATGATCCTCAAGCGGATGAAGCGGCGGCACTTGCGCGATGATGCGATTGCCTTTTGCACCGAAGCCAAACGCCTGCGCCCCGAGATGACCTTTGGCGCCGATATTATTGCAGGCTTTCCGACCGAGACCGAGGCGATGTTTGCCAATTCGCTGAAGCTGGTTGAAGACTGCGATCTGACGTGGCTGCATGTGTTTCCCTATTCGCCGCGCCCCGGCACGCCTGCGGCCAAGATGCCCGCGGTGGACGGGCGCGCGATCAAAGACCGCGCGGCGCGGTTGCGCCAGGCAGGGGCCGATCAGGTGGGCCGGCATCTGGCAGCCCAGATCGGCGCGACCCATGATGTTTTGCTGGAAAACCCGCGTATGGGGCGGACGGCGCAATTTGCCGAAGTGCATTTTGACAGCGATCAGCCAGAGGGGCAGATCATCCGCACGGCCATCAAAGGCGCAACAGACACGCATCTGGTGGCATGACGGCGATCCTGTATTCCTTTCGCCGGTGTCCTTATGCGATGCGCGCGCGGCTGGCGTTGGTCTTGGCCGAGCAGCAGGTCGGACTGCGCGAAGTTGTGTTGCGCGACAAGCCTGCGCATATGATTGAAGTTTCCCCCAAAGCGACCGTCCCGGTGCTGATCGCAGGCGATCAGGTAATCGACGAAAGCCTTGATGTGATGCTGTGGGCACTTGGGCAGAATGACCCGCATGGCCTGCTGGATATGCCCGATGAGGGGCATGCCTTGATCGCGCAAAACGACGGGCCGTTTAAGGCCGCATTGGACCGCACGAAATACGGCACGCGCTATCCCGATTGTGACCCTATGGAGGAACGCGCAAAGGCCAAGGCGATCCTGATGACGCTGGAGCCGCGTCTGGCAGGTGGTTGGTTGTTTGGCGATGCACCCAAGCTGGCCGATTACGCGATCTTGCCGTTCATCCGCCAATTCGCAAACAGCGACCGCGCATGGTTTGATGCGCAGGACTGGCCGCATTTGCGTGCATGGCTGGACCATTTTTTGGACAGCGCGTTGTTTGATGGGATTATGCGCAAATACCCCAAATGGGAGGACGGGACGCCAGAGGTGCCCTTCCCTTGAAGCGCAAATGATGGTCTGACTGGTGGCAGGAGGATTTCATCATGCAATTGCTCGGCTCACCCGCTTCGCCGTTTGTTCGCAAGGTCAGAGTTGTCATTCTGGAGACGGATCAGACCGCTGAGATCGAAGAGGTGGATGTATCCACCACGCCTGTGAATTCGGCGACAGAAGTGATTGCCGCCAATCCGACGGGGAAAATTCCTGCGTTGATCCGCCCTGATCGTCCTGCGATTTACGACAGCCGCGTGATTTGCCAGTTTCTGAATGATCGCGCCAAGGCCGATCTGTACCCAGATGCCCGCAAGTGGGACACGCTGACATTGGAAGCCACGGCAGATGCAATCATGGAAGCCGCGGTTTTGATGGTTTACGAAAAACGCGTGCGTCCTGAAAACGAGCAATCCCCTGCGTGGATTGAGGCGCAATGGGGCAAGGTGCAGCGTGCTTTGGACGCGGTAAACACACGGTGGATGAGCCATTTGGCCGGACCGATGGACGCGGCGCATATCGCAATGGGGTGCGCGCTTGGCTATTTGGACTTTCGCCATGAGGGCCGTGGATGGCGGTCAGGCGTTGATGGCCTTGCGGATTGGTATGAGGCGTTTTCGGTGCGCGATAGTATGCAGAAAACGGCCCCAACAGCCTGATTTTAACGCGAAGTTTACCGTTTTTGATGAATAAACTGCGACAATAAGGTGCAGTTTGCACTGCGTCGGTTTGAACGCTGGACCTGACGCCGCCACCGCACTAAATACCGCGATGATATTGGCCGTGGGATTCCCGTGGCCCTTCAACTATTGGCCCCACGCTTAGGGGTTTCGTCATAGGGAAAAGGAGATCACACGCCGTGTCTCAAGCAGAGAATACTCAAGGCACCCGTCGCGACTTTATCTACTACGCGACCGCTGGTGCAGGTGCCGTTGTAACTGGTGCCGCTGTTTGGCCGCTGGTCAACCAGATGAACCCAAGCGCCGATGTTCTGGCGTTGGCTTCGATCCGCGTTGATGTATCAGCCGTTGAACCGGGCACTCAAATCACCGTTCTTTGGCAAGGTAAGCCAGTGTTCATCCGTCGCCGTACGGAAGCAGAGATCACTGAAGCCCGCGCCGTAGAGGTCAGCGAACTTGTTGACCCACTGGCCGACAACGCGAACCTTGCTGACGGTGCAGATGCATCCGATGAAAACCGCGCGCTGGACGAAAACGGTGAGTGGTTGGTGATGATGGGCGTTTGTACGCACCTTGGCTGTGTGCCACTGGGCGACGGCGCTGGCGATTTCAACGGCTGGTTCTGTCCATGCCACGGGTCGCACTACGACACATCGGGCCGTATCCGCAAAGGTCCGGCACCGCGGAACCTGCCAGTGCCAACGGCAGCTTTCGTTGACGATTCAACAATTCAACTCGGTTAAGGGAGACTACACATGGCTGGAATTCCGCACGACCACTACGAACCAAAGTCAAACGGCGAGAAATGGCTGCACAAGCGCCTGCCTGTCGTAGGGCTTTTGTATGATACATTGATGATCCCCACTCCGAAGAACCTGAACTGGATGTGGATCTGGGGCATCGTTCTGACATTTACACTGGCGCTGCAAATCATCACTGGCGTTGTTCTGGTGATGCATTACACCCCGCATGTTGATCTGGCGTTCGCCTCGGTCGAGCACATCATGCGCGACGTCAACGGCGGTGCGATGATCCGCTATTTCCACATGAATGGTGCTTCGCTGTTCTTTGTGGCTGTTTATGCCCACATTTTCCGTGGTCTTTACTATGGCTCTTACAAGGCGCCACGTGAGGTTACATGGATCATCGGCATGTTGATCTATCTGCTGATGATGGGCACAGCCTTTATGGGTTATGTTCTGCCCTGGGGTCAGATGTCGTTCCACGGCACAGCGGTTATCACCGGCCTTTTCGGTGCGATCCCGTTTGTGGGTGACGCGCTGCAAACATGGTTGCTTGGTGCCTCGGCTGTTGGTCAGCCTGCGCTGAACCGCTTCTTCTCGCTGCACTATCTGCTGCCGTTTGTGATTGCGGGTCTTGTGATCGTCCACATCTGGGCTTTCCACACGACAGGCAACAACAACCCAACAGGTGTTGAAGTGCGCCGCACAAGCAAAGAAGAAGCTGCACGTGACACGCTTCCGTTCTGGCCATATTTCGTGATCAAAGATCTGTTCGCTCTGGCGATCATCTTGGTCGTGTTCGTGGCGATCGTTGGCTTTATGCCGAACTACCTGGGCCACCCCGATAACTACATCGAGGCGAACCCGCTGGCGACACCATCGCACATCGTGCCCGAATGGTACTTCTTGCCCTTCTACGCCATCCTGCGCGCCTTCGATAACGAAGTGTGGCTGGTGATTGCGGTTGAGTGGCTGTCGTTTGGTATCATCGACGCCAAGTTCTTCGGCGTGTTGGCCATGTTTGGCGCGATTGCGGTGATGGCATTGGCCCCATGGCTTGACACATCGTCGGTGCGCTCGGGTCGTTACCGCCCCATGTTCAAATGGTGGTTCGCGCTGCTGGTTGTCGACTTCATCGTTCTGATGTGGGTTGGCGCAATGCCAGCCGAAGGGATCTACCCCTACATCGCGCTGATCGCATCGGTCTACTGGTTTGCATACTTCCTGGTGATCCTGCCGCTTCTGGGCATCATCGAGAAGCCGCTGACACCACCAGCGACCATCGAAGAAGACTTTAACGCTCACTACCCCAAAGCCGCAAAAGGCGACGCTGTCGCCACACCGGCTGAGTGAGAAAGGACCTAATAATGTTCAAGAAACTCGCTCTTTCGGCTGTTGTTGCGCTTGGCCTTGGCACCTCTGGTGCCATGGCTGCGGGCAGCTACGACACACATATCGAGGACTTTGCATTCTCGTTCGAAGGCCCATTCGGGACATTCGACCAGATGCAGCTTCAGCGCGGTCTGCAGGTCTACACCGAGATCTGCAGTGCGTGTCACGGCATGAAATTCGTATCGTTCCGTAACCTGTCTGATGAAGGTGGCCCCGCGCTGCCAGAAGATCAGGTTCGGGCCTATGCCGAAAACTTCGAAGTCTTTGATGCGGCGATCGACGATTTCCGCCCTGCAACACCTGCTGACAAATTCCCTGAGTCGGCCTTGGAAAACGCACCTGACCTGTCGCTGATGGCGAAAGCCCGTGCTGGTTTCCACGGTCCATATGGCACAGGCATCAGCCAGTTGGTCAACGGCATGGGTGGTGCGGAATACATCGCATCTTTGCTGTCAGGTTATACTGGTGAAGAAAAAGAAGAAGCCGGCACCATCCTTTACGAAAACACTGCCTTCCCAGGCGGCTGGATTTCGATGGCGCCACCGCTTTGGGGTGACGATGTTGAGTATGCCGATGGCCACTCGACAGAGCTGCACCACATCGCTCAGGACGTGGCCGCATTCATGATGTGGACCGCCGAACCCAAGATGATGGCCCGCAAGCAAGCTGGCTTCACTGGCGTTATCTTCCTGACGATCCTGTCTGTTCTTTTGTACCTGACGAACAAGCGCCTTTGGGCCGCTGCCAAGGGCAAAGACAACGGATAAGGCATCCGAAGCTTCAAAATATAAAACGCCCCACCGTTCGGTTGGGGCGTTTTTTTATGTTCCCAGATAGGCGCGCAGCCCGTCGGGCGGATTGTCCAAAAGATCTTGGGTATCACATGGGGCCGCAGCGCGACCGTTTTCGACCACGATTGTTTGATCGGCGATGGCGCGGGCATCTTCGGGCGCGTGCGTGATCATCAGAACAGTCGTGCCTTCTTGTGCGGCGACACCTGCAACCAGTGCCAGCATGTCTTGGCGAAGGGCCGGCCCAAGGGCAGCAAACGGTTCGTCCAGCAGCAGTAAGGGACGTCCACGCAAAAGCACCCGCGCAATGGCCACGCGGCTTTGTTGCCCGCCCGACAGCGCAGTTGGTTTTTTGTGTTCTTTGCCGCCCAACCCCACGCGGTGCAGAACCTGATCCACCCGCACCCAATCATCCCGAGACAGTCGCAGGTTCGCAGATAGGCCAAGGGCCACATTTTGCGCCGCGGTCAGATGCGGAAAAAGATTTCCGTCTTGGAAGAGAATACTCAAGGGGCGTTGGTCAGGCGCCAGATCGCTCAGGTCGGTTCCGTCCAGTCTGATCGCGCCAAGATGGTCCTGAAAACCGGCGATGGCGTTGATCAACGTGGATTTACCAGAGCCTGATGCGCCCATGACCGCCACACAGGCCCCTTTGGGAACACGCAGATCGGCCTGCAATCGAAATGTGCCAAGTTGAATGTCCACTCCATCAAGCTCAAGCATAGCGGCGTCCCCATTTGTCAAACAGCCAGAAGAGCCCAAAGCTTAGCCCAACCAGAAGTAGGGCCGCGGCCATCGCGCTGTCTTGGCGATAAGAGGACATAAGGCGGAACATTTCCATCGGAAGGGTTGCGCGCTGCGGGTCTGAAAACAGTGTAATCACCCCAAGATCCCCCATCGAAAGGGCCGCTGCAAGACCTGCCCCAAAGCCCAAGGCCGGGCGGATCCGCGGCACAAGCATCCACCGCAGTCGCGCCCATCCCAACAGCCCCAGACTGTCGGCAAGGCGGCCGTGATCACGTTCAGCCTGCTGCAGAGCGGGCAGGATCGAGCGCAGGATGAACGGCATGGCAACAGTGGCGTTCACCAGCCCTGTGACCCAAAGTGCAACCGATGTGGGGTTAACAAATGGAAAGACGATCAAAAACAGCCCCGTTCCCATGACAAGCGGCGAGGTCGCAAGGATCAAAAAGCCAAGCCCGTCAATCAGGGCCGCACCACGCCGCAACGACAGCGCAAAGAGGCACAGGGCCAGAGCCATCACCACACTTCCCAAAGCACTTGCAACCGCGATGACAAGCGACCGAATGGCGGCTGGCCAAACGGCGCCGTGCATATCGCCAAGGGCGCTGACGCCTTTGGCCAGCATCATCCCCAGAGGTATCAGCAAAAAGGCTGTGGCCAAAAAGATAGCAAGACCGTCAAAAGCGCCGATCCCTTTTGTATTCGACAAAACGGGCAGTGTTGTGTGCCCAACCCCGCTGCCTGCCGATTGGGGCAGCCGCGTTTGCAAGGCGATCACTGCAACAAAACCGCAAATGGCAAACTGCACCAAGGCCAGCAACGCGGCTTTTCCCAGATCAAAATCGAAGCGGAAGGCTTCGTAAATCGCAAGCTCAATGGTGGTGGCACGTGGCCCCCCGCCTATCAGAAGAATAACGGAAAAACTTGTCAGACAGATTGTGAAAATCGCAAGAAATATGCCCGGGGCGCGGTCCCTGAGCATGGGCCATTCGATGTGACGAAACGCAGCCATCCCACGCATCCCAAGGCTTTGCGCCAGCCGAACCCGCCCTTGGGGGATATCCTGCCAGCCTTGCAAAAGCAGCCGCGTGGCCAAGGGCAGGTTAAAATAGGCATGCGCCAGCAATATGCCCGTGAGTCCGTACACAGAAACAGGATCACCACCAAACCAGCCAACGGCGGTGTTAAGGAGCCCGCCACGCCCGAACACCGACAACAGGCCCAGAACAGCGACGATCACAGGCAGGATAAAAGGCGCGCCAAGCAGCGCGATCAAAAGCGCCTTACCCCTGAAAGATCGACGCATCAGGGCGCGTGCCACAGGTATCGCCAAAAGCACGCTTAATGCGCCACTAAGCGTGGCTTGCATCAACGTGAACCAAACAGTTGGCCAGAAATCGGAAGGCAGCCCCGACAGATCATCGGCCCGCAGCGCAACGGCAAGAAGCGTGCCGAAAATGAACAAAAGGAGCAGCGCAAGCACTGCCCCTCCCGCCCATTTCATCATTGGCGCAGGGCCGCGCGCCATTCTTCAAGTGCGCTGTCGCGCACTGCCGCTGCCTGGTCCTCGGAATAAAACAGCGTCTTTTCGGGGATGTTCAGCAGGCTGAATTTTTCAGGCAAGAGGCTGTCGTCCAGCTTGGCAGGGAAAGACCAGTTGCCCTCTGGGATAATTGTCTGGAATGCAGGCGATAGGATGAAGTCCATAAAGGCTTGCGTCAATTCGGGCTGGTCGGTGGTTTTGAGCTGGCCTGCCACCTCAACCATAAAATAGTGCCCTTCCTCAAAGATCGCGGCTGATTTGGTCAGATCGTCTTCGGCGATGATGTGATAGGCAGGTGAGGTGACATAGGACAACACCATATCCGCCTCTCCATCGGTGAAGAGACCGTAGCTTTCAGACCAGCCTTTTGTGACGGTCAGAATTTTGGGGGCCAATTGCTCCCATGCGTTTTGCGCATCATCGCCATAGACCTGTTTGACCCAGAGCATCAAAGCAAGACCGGAAATCGACGTGCGCGGATCCTGGATAACGATCTTCACGTCATCTGGCATGGCCAGCAACGCATCAAAGCTGGTGGGCGGCGTATCCAGTTTGGTGTTGTCATAGATAAACGCCGTCTGCCCCCAGTTGAACGGCAAGAACACATCATCGTTCCACGCGATTGGCATGGTCAGATCGCTGGTGTCTTGGCCGTGTGGCGCAAACAAATCGGTTTCGCGCGCCTTTTTGGTGACATCCGTGTTCAGACCAATCACAGCGTCCGCTTTGGTGCGTTCGCCTTCCAGCAACAGCCGTTGCAGGGGATCACCTGTCACAAATTGCAGATCGCAATCGCATGTGGCCTCAAACGCGGTTTCAATCGCAGGGCCAGGGCCCCATTCACTTCCGAAATAGTCGGGCGCATAAACGGTTAGAACGTCTTGGGCGGCAAGCGGTGTTGCAGCCAAGGTCAGTCCAACAGCAAGGGAAGTCAGTTTCATCGTCATCTCTCCATTTTGCCACGGGACGGATGGGGGATTAGGACGATGCGTCATAAACCTTCCCTCCGCCGGTGTGAGCCGGTTCAGGTTCAACGGGTCCGCGTATCGCGTCTCAGCCCTTGTCAGGACACCCCGAGGTCCCCCTTAGATATGTCGGCGTAAGCCTTGCGGCAAGTCGAAAGGTCTTGAGGGTCGCGCCCCTGCGCTTTAAGCCCATGCCAGAAGGAGACTGCGCATGAGCCTGAATAGCTTTGGACATTTGTTTCGTGTGACCACCTGGGGCGAAAGCCATGGGCCGGCCTTGGGCGCAACCGTCGATGGTTGCCCGCCACAAGTGCCAGTGGATGCAACGATGCTTCAGCATTGGCTCGACAAGCGCAAACCCGGCCAGAATAAGAACACGACACAGCGCAAGGAACCCGATGCGGTCGAAATTCTATCTGGTGTATTTGAAGGTCAGACAACGGGCACACCCATTCAGCTGATGATCCGCAATACCGACCAACGATCAAAAGACTATGGCGATATCGTTGAAAAATTCCGGCCCGGCCACGCCGATATCACCTATTGGCAGAAATACGGAATCCGCGATTACCGCGGCGGCGGACGTTCAAGTGCCCGTGAAACCGCATCGCGTGTTGCGGCGGGTGGCATTGCGCGTGAAGCGATCAAGGCGATGGCGCCTGATGTGCAGATCACGGGCTATATGGTGCAGATGGGCGAAAAGAAAATTGACCGCACCAAATTCGATTGGGACCAAATCGGCCAAAATGATTTCTGGTGCCCCGATGCTGATGCGGCAGTTGAATGGGAAAGCTATCTTGATTGGCTGCGCAAAGATGATCATAACAGTGTGGGCGCAGTGATCGAAGTGGTCGCACGCGGTGTGCCAGCAGGCATTGGCGCGCCTGTTTACGGCAAGTTAGACACTGATCTGGCCGCTGCGATGATGTCGATCAACGCTGTAAAAGGTGTGGAGATTGGCGAAGGCATGGCGGCCGCGGCCCTGACAGGACGTGATAACGCAGACGAGATTTTCATGGGGCCAAACGGCCCAGAATACTCAAGCAATCATGCGGGCGGTATTTTGGGAGGTATTTCGACTGGCCAAGACCTTGTGGTGCGCTTTGCTGTAAAGCCAACCTCCAGCATTTTGACGCCGCGCAAGACCATCACCAAATCAGGCACCGAGACCGAGATCATCACCAAAGGGCGCCATGACCCTTGTGTTGGTATCCGTGCTGTTCCTGTGGGCGAGGCCATGATGGCCTGTGTGGTGCTGGACCATATGCTTTTGCACCGTGGCCAGATCGGGGAAAACCGCGGCGCGATCGGTTAAAACAGTCTCTATTGCAGCGCAAGTTCCAGTAATTTGCGCACCTCGTCTTCTCGCATCACGGCCCCTTCGATGCGCCCCAACTCGCGCCGTCCGCGCAACAAAAGCAAGGTGGCATTCTGTTTGACACGGCGACGGTCAGCCATTTGCGAATTTCCAAAGGTATCGTAATCGACAACAATCGTTGTGATCGCTTCGCCGTAGGCAGGGTTTTCCGACGTCAGCTTTTCCAGTATTTCTGCGTGGCGGTCGCAGGCCAGACACCAATCGGTTCGGAACTTCAACAAAACGGTCTGGCCTTCGGACAGTTTATCACGGTCCAGACGGGGCACATATTCCAGCCCCGCTGCCGATGAAAGGGACCCCATGCAAACCAAAGCCGCAGCCAAACCTAAACCCAAACGTCGCATCATATACTCACCTTGTTGCCCCAACGTCATATGAATCAGTTCGCAGGGGATTTGGAAGCCTGTTTCGAGATTTGAACAGCAAAAATCCCAACTGCGATAATGATGACACCAACAATATCAAGCGCCCCGATCCGTTCGCCCAAAAACAGGGCAGCAATCACCACACCCAGAAAGGGATTGAGGAAATGAAACGTCGCAGCACGCACAGCCCCGATGCGCCGGACCAGAAGAAACCAGATCAATGTTGCAGCAAGGCCGGGGACCAATGTGGTATACACAAAAGCCAAGATCAGCTTGGTGTTCCAATTCACATCAAAAGTCTCAAAGACAAGCGCAGGGCCTGTAAGAACGGTTGCACCAATCAGCATCTGTAGGCCCACAATCATCAAGACCTGCCCGCCAGATGTAGCACCCCGCACAGAAAGGGTTGCGATGGTCAGCGAAAGGACACCCAAGACGCACAAGGCCAGCCCGAAAATATCCACGCCGGCCTGCAAACGTGAGCCCATAATAAGGGCAACACCGCCGATCCCCATGACCAATCCCGCAACGGCGGTGGCTTTCAGCCGCTCTTTAAAGACAAGCCAGCCGACCAAGGCCACAAGAAGTGGCATGGTCGATGCAATAATCGCGGCCAGAGACGCTTCGATGGTCTGCATCGCCACAAAGTTCAGACCCAGATAGAGCGCATTTTGGCAGACGCCAAAGATGACCGTGGCCCGCCATTGCGCAGGCGTCAGCCGCCACGACTGGCCCATCAGCCACGCGAGGATGACCGCAACCGCTCCCGAGATGAAGAACCGCAAGGCAAGCGCCATCAACGGCGGCGCATCGGCAACGATGATGCGCGCTGACGTGAACGCTGATGACCACATCAACGCAAAAGTCAGCCCCATCAAAAGCGCGCGAATATCCAATCCAACCCTCCACGAAAAAGGGCCGCCCATGGCGACCCTTTCCTAATCCGTCATGATCGCGGCTTAGCCGTTCACGCTGTCTTTCAGCGCTTTGGCGATTGTCATTTTGACAACTTTATCCGCGTCTTTTTTCAGCATTTCGCCAGTGGCAGGGTTACGCACCATACGCTCTGGACGTTCACGGCAATAAATTTTGCCAACGCCTGGAAGTGTGACCGCGCCGCCGCCTGACACTTCGCGCGTGATCAGCGATGTTACAGCGTCAAGTGCAGCGCCTGCTGCTTTCTTGTCTGTACCCATTTCTTCTGCCAGTGCTGCCACCAGCTGTGTCTTGGTCATTGGTTTGCCCATTTCAGGTCTCCTTGTTCGCGCCCGACAAATTGGGCCTCATGGACTGCATCTAACGGTATATTGTGTTTCCACACAACTATTTGTGGCCTTAAAAATAGGCAAAAACGCACTTTTTTCGGTGTTTTTACAGAAAAGCGGTCTCTTCAAAGCTGCGCAACTTGCGCGAGTGTATCCGCTCTAGTGGCATTTCACGCAAATGCTCCATCGCGCGAATACCAATCATAAGATGACGAGCCACTTGCGTTTTATAAAAATCTGACGCCATGCCTGGCAACTTCAGCTCGCCATGCAGCGGTTTGTCAGACACACAAAGCAAGGTCCCGTAAGGCACGCGAAAGCGGAAACCGTTGGCAGCAATCGTTGCGCTTTCCATATCAAGGGCGATGGCACGGCTTTGCGACAGACGCTGCACGGGGCCTTCTTGATCGCGCAATTCCCAGTTTCGGTTATCAAGGCTGGCCACAGTGCCCGTGCGCATGATGCGCTTGAGGTCATAGCCCTCCAGCTCTGTCACCTTTGCCACCGCGCTTTCCAACGCAATCTGGATCTCTGCAAGGGGCGGAATGGGCACCCAAACAGGCAGGTCGTCATCCAGCACTTTATCCTCGCGCAGGTAGGCGTGGGCCAAAACGAAATCACCCAATGCCTGACTGTTGCGCAGACCTGCACAATGCCCAACCATCAGCCAAGCATGGGGGCGCAGCACGGCAATATGATCGGTCGCTGTTTTTGCATTCGATGGGCCAACGCCGATATTGACCAATGTGATCCCCGCCCCGCCCGCGCGTTTGAGGTGATAGGTGGGCATTTGTGGCAGTTTTGCAGGCGGCGACATCGGCTGATCTGGATCGGTAATCACATCGTTTCCGGGGCCGACAAACGCGGTATAGCCACTGGTCTTATCTGCCAGCATCGCGCGGGCGTAGGCCTCAAATTCCTCGACATAGAATTGGTAATTGGTGAACAGAATGTAGTTCTGAAAATGCTCGGGTTCGGTCGCTGTGTAATGCGACAGTCTGGCCAAAGAGTAATCAACACGCTGCGCTGTAAAGGGTGCCAGCGGGCGCGAGCCGTCTTGAAAGGTAAAACCAAGCCCATTGACGATATCATCATTCGTGGTGGCCAAATCAGGCACATCAAACACGTCACGCAGGATGAACCCCATCGCACCTTCGTGCGGGACCGTCATCCCCCCACGGTTCGAGACCGCAAAGTGAACAGGCATCGGTGTTTGTGACACACCGACCTCAACACTGGTTTTGTGGTTTGTGATCAAAAGCCCGATTTGCTGCTCAAGATAATTGCGAAACAGATCAGGGCGCGTGATTGTGGCGGAATATCCCCCCGGCGCGGCCACATGGCCAAAAGCCAAGCGGCTGTCCACCTGCGCATAGCTGGAGGTCCGCAACCTGATTTCCGGATAAAATGCGCGATACCTGCAATCAGGGCGCGTCCCGTTCAGGCTGTCGGAAAAAGCATTACACAGAAAATCTGCGGCTTGGGCGAACAGATCGCATAAATACGTCACCGCCGCTTCGGGATCATCAAAACTTTGATGATTGGCCTGATCTGGTGATTTCACAGGAAGCCCACTTTGTATCACCGACATGTCGAACCCTCCCTTGCGTCGCACCGTGGCAAACAGCTTTTCCGAAAGTCAAAACCTGCGCAACCCACAAACGTTCCATCGTGTTGCGCAAAAAAGACTGGCAAAACACAGGGTGACACGACAGGTTTATGACCAAATCAGGAGGGTCAAATGAGCGTTACGCACATCAAGTCGAATATGGATCACTGGCAGGAACGGGTTGATCTGGCAGCTGCATTTCGATGGACAGCGCGGCTGAATATGCATGAATCCGTGGCCAATCATTTCAGCCTTGCCATCAATGATGACGGCACGCGGTTTTTGATGAACCCCAATCAAATGCATTTCAGCAGGATCAAAGCGAGCGATCTGATCGAAGTGGATGCAAATGATCCAGATACGTTGCAGGGACCCAACGCCCCGGACCCAACGGCTTGGGGGTTGCATGGGGGTTTGCATCGCCACTGCGCCCACGCGCGCTGCGCCATGCATGTGCATTCCATCCATGCGACCGTTCTTGCATCACTTGCTGATAGCCGCCTTCCCCCAATTGACCAAAACTGCGCCACCTTTTTCAATCGGTATGTGATCGATGAAAACTACGGCGGGCTTGCCTTCGAAGAGGAAGGAGAACGATGCGCCACGCTTTTCGATGACCCGAAGAAAAAGGTCATGATCATGGGCAACCACGGGGTGATGATCATTGGGGATACGGTCGCCGAAACCTTCAACCGTCTGTATTATTTTGAACGTGCGGCGGAAACCTACATTCGTGCCTTGCAGACAGGCCGACCCCTTCGCATCCTTCCCGACGATATTGCCGAAAAAACCGCGCAGGAGTTGGAAGGATACCCAGAACAAGATGAGCGGCATTTGAACGAATTGAAGCTGATCTTGGACGAAGAAGGCTCTAACTATGCTCGATAGCGCCCAATGCCTTGCTAATTCATCCTTCTGAAAAGGACGTATCGTGTCTGTATTGCTTTCTTTTGGTCATGGGTTTTCCGCCCGTGCGCTTACGCCTCTTCTGACGGGATGGACGATCTATGGCACAACGCGAACGACACAAAAGGCTCTAACCCTGCAAGAAACAGGGGTGACACCCGTTATATGGCCAGGGTCCGATGTATCTGATGCATTGGAACAGGCCACCCACATCCTTGTGTCAGCTGGCCCGTCTGACACGGGCGATCCCGTTCTGGCAGAGCTGCGTGATGCCATTGCTGCGCGTGCCACTTCACTGCAATGGGTCGGATATCTGTCCACAACGGGGGTTTACGGCGACCACCAAGGCGGTTGGGTGGATGAAGACACGCCACTGAGCCCTGCCACCAAACGCGGGCAACTGCGCGTGACAGCAGAGACAGATTGGCAAAGCATTCCCGACCTGCCCCTTCATATCTTCAGGCTCGCGGGCATTTATGGCCCGGGTCGCGGACCCTTTTCAAAAGTGCGCAATGGGACAGCGCGGCGGATCATCAAAAAAGGCCAAGTGTTCAGTCGGATTCATGTTGAAGACATCGCGCAAGTCCTCAAGGCCTCGATCGACAGGCCAAATCCTGGTGCCATTTATAACCTATGTGACGACGACCCTGCCCCGCCAGAAGATGTGATTGCTTACGCAGCCAAGCTGCTGGATATGCCAATTCCGCCTGCAATAGACTATGAAACGGCAGATATGACCCCTATGGCGCGCAGCTTTTATGCCGAGTCCAAAAAGGTTCGCAACGATCGTATCAAAAGCGAACTTGGGGTCACGCTGAAATATCCTGACTACAAAAGCGGTCTTAACGCTCTTTTGGCTGCGGAAAAATCCGCATGATCAACCGCCCGAACAATGTGAACACACACAATAGCACCAGCGCGATGCCAAGGTTAACGCCGTAAAACGCCAATCTGTCTGCCAGAACCAGATCATTCAGGAACGGATAGGGCAGGCCCGATGTCACAGACCCAATGGGGCTGTCGTTCATCGGCGCAACAAACAGCTCTCCCCATGCCAGATAGACACTAACAAGGCCCAAAAGCCAAAACATAGCAGGTTTCAGCCGCCGAAATGCCCGGTGCAAAAACAAAGCATCGATCCACTGCAACAACGGGCCAAGCGCATGCAGGTAGTATTCCTTCCACCAAACACCCAAAGCACCGTCGCGCGTGACCGATGACGGATCTTCGAAAAACAGCTTCCAATACAGAAAGACGACCATCGCGTTGATGACAGCCGTCATCGCAATAAACCCATCCCATCGACGATCGCTGCGCCCTTCCATCAGTGCAATCAACCGCGATGCGCAAAAGAACGAACACAACAAGGCCCAGATGGTCAAATAGCGAAACGGGCCCCCCGCGCCTGAATAGTCACTGGTTGTGACCATCCAGACCGCATAAAAAGCCGCCAGCAAAAACACGCACCAGCGGTAGAAAAAGAGCCCTTTTGATCGTGCCATTTGCCCGCGCCTTTTGTATTGAGCGCATAGATTGACCCCTTGTTTCGAAAGGGTCCAGCGCCATATGCGTTCTAAAGACAGGTAAAGCACAATGATCTCGACCCTCACCAACATTTTGGAACGCCCCGCGACGTCGCGGTTCATTATGGGTGTGATCATCTTCAATGCAATTTTGCTTGGGCTAGAGACCTCAGGGACCATCATGGCGCGATGGGGCACCATTATCCTGCTGCTCGACACAATATGCCTGAGCATCTTTGTCATCGAAATTGTTGCCAAATTAATCGTTTATCGTTTGTCCTTTTTCAAATCAGGATGGAATTGGTTCGACTTTGTCATCGTCGGCATCGCCCTGGTGCCTGCGGCGCAAGGCCTGAGTGTTCTGCGGGCCATGCGTGTGTTGCGCGTGTTGCGTATCATTACGGTCGCGCCAAGCCTGCGCCGCGTGGTCGACGGCTTTGTCACAGCCCTTCCCGGCATGGCCAGCGTGTTCCTGCTTATGGCGATTATCTTTTACATCGGGGGCGTCATGGCGACAAAATTGTTCGGCAGCGCATTTCCTGATTGGTTCGGCACACTTGGACTGTCGCTCTATTCCCTGTTCCAGATCATGACTCTTGAAAGCTGGTCTATGGGTATCGTGCGCCCCGTGATGGAAGTGTATCCCTATGCTTGGGCCTTCTTTGTGCCCTTCATCATGGTGACAACATTTGCGGTGGTAAACCTGATCGTCGGCCTGGTCGTAAATTCCATGCAAGACGCACATTCCGAAGAAAGCAACGCCCTTACAGACGCCTACCGCGACGAGGTGTTAGATCGCCTGAAAGCCATCGAACAGAGACTAAACCAGCGCTAAGCGCGTTTGCTGTCAAGTTTGGCCACGCCAAGCACGTCCAAGACCTTCGCTTCGATATCCGCGGCATTCAGACCTGCTTCGGCATACATATCTGACGGATTGGCATGGTCGATAAATGTATCGGGCAAAACCATCGAGCGGAATTTAAGCCCGGTATCAAACGCGCCTTCATCAGACAAAAGTTGCGCCACGTGGCTTCCAAACCCGCCAACGGCACCTTCTTCTATCGTGATCAACGCCTCATGATCTGCAGCAAGCGACAAGATCATCTCGCGGTCCAGCGGCTTGGCAAACCGTGCATCTGCAATGGTTGGCCTGATGCCTTTTGCGGCAAGCGCCTCGCATGCGGTCTCAACCTCTGACAACCGTGTGCCAAAGGACACAATCGCCACGCGCGCACCCTCTTGGGTGATACGTCCCTTACCGATCTCCAGAACCTCACCCCGTTCGGGCAATTCAACCCCGACCCCTTCGCCCCGCGGGAAACGGAACGCAATCGGACCATCATTATGGGCCGCAGCTGTCGCAACCATATGAACCAGTTCCGCTTCGTCGGCGGCGGCCATCACAACAAACCCTGGCAAATTGGCAAGGTAGGCAATATCGAACGCGCCCGCATGGGTCGCACCGTCCGCGCCAACCAGTCCTGCGCGGTCAATGGCAAAGCGCACAGGCAAACGCTGGACTGCAACGTCATGCACCACCTGATCATAGCCGCGTTGCAAGAAGGTGGAATAAATCGCGCAAAACGGCTTCATCCCGCCCGCGGCCAACCCCGCGGTAAAGGTGACACCATGTTGTTCCGCGATACCCACGTCAAAACAACGGCTCGGATAACGCTCTGCAAAAAGGTTCAATCCTGTGCCGTCGGGCATCGCAGCCGTCACCGCGCAAATCTTGGGATCATCCCCTGCCATCGCGGTCAACGTTTGCGCAAAAACCTTGGTGTAGCTTGGCGCATTGCTAGCGGCTTTTTTCTGCTCGCCTGTGACCACGTCAAACTTGGACACACCATGCCCTTTGTCACGGGCCGTTTCGGCAGGGGCATAGCCTTTGCCTTTTTTTGTGATGCAGTGAATGAGGATGGGACCGGTCGCACGCTCTTTGACAGTGCGCAGCACGGGCAACAGTTGCTCCATGTCATGCCCATCAATCGGCCCGACATAGCTGAACCCCAGTTGTTCAAACATCGTGCCGCCAACGGTCATATGTTTCAGCATGTCTTTTGCGCGCTTGGCCCCTTCACGAAACGGCTCTGGCAGCAGGCTTACGGCCCCTTTTGCGGCTGATTTGAATTCTTGAAACGGCGCACCTGCATAAAGCTGGCTGAGGTAGCTGGACAAGGCACCGACAGGCGGCGCAATCGACATCTCGTTATCATTCAGAATAACGATCAGTCGTTTTTTCAGGTGGCCGGCATTATTCATCGCCTCAAACGCCATGCCCGCCGACATCGATCCATCGCCGATCACGGCAATCCCGTCGCCATTGCCTTCAGGGCATGTTCCGCCCAGATCGCGCGCGACAGAAAACCCCAACGCAGCCGAAATCGAGGTAGAGCTGTGACCCGCCCCAAAACAATCATAGGGGCTTTCAGAGCGTTTTGCGAAACCACTTAGCCCGTCTTTCTGGCGAAGCGTGCGGATCCGGTCGCGCCGCCCCGTCAGAATTTTATGTGGATAGGTCTGATGGCTCACGTCCCAGACGATTTTATCCTTGGGCGCATCAAACACGGCATGCAACGCAACCGTCAGTTCAACAACACCAAGCCCCGCACCCAGATGACCGCCTGTGACAGACACTGCACTGATCGTTTCCTGACGCACTTCATCGGCCAGTTGGCGCAGCTGCGCGTCCGAAAAACCCTTGATATCTGCAGGAACAGTGACTGTATCCAGCAAAGGTGTGTGAGGTATGTCAGCCATCGCTTGGCCCTTTCTTAGTGACGACGTGCAACGACAAATTGCGCTGCGTCTTTCAAAAGCTCTGCGTCTTCGCTGTAGCCAGATAGCGCATCACAGGCCTGTGTCACCAGGTCTGCCGCGCGGCGTTTCGCCCCGTCTAGTCCCAAAAGGGAAACAAAAGTGGCTTTGCCCGCCTCGGCATCTTTGCCCACGGCTTTGCCGACGGTTTCTGCATCACCTTCTACATCCAGAACATCATCGGCGATTTGAAACGCCAGCCCCAGACAATCGCCGTATGTTTGCAGCGGTGTGGTATCGGCCTGCGCCATCCGTGCCCCCGCCATTGCAGACCATTCAATCAGCGCACCCGTCTTGCCCTTTTGAAGCGCTATGATCTGATCAAGCGTCAGCGCCACGCGGGCGGTCTCGGCGGCGATATCAGCAGCCTGTCCCCCGACCATGCCACGCACACCACTGGCCTGCGCCAGTGAAATCGTCAAATCAAGCCGCGCCTGATCCGTCACATCGGTTTGCGCGACCAATTCGAACGCAAGGGTTTGCAAAGCATCCCCTGCAAGCACCGCTGTCGCCTCATCCCACTTGCGATGCACCGTGGGCTGGCCGCGGCGCAGATCATCGTCATCCATGCAGGGCAAATCATCATGCACCAAGGAATAGGCATGCAGGCACTCAATCGCGGCAGCACTCTTTTCAGCAACGTTAGGGTCTATTTTGAACAGTTTGGCGCTTTCAATAGTCAAAAAGGCCCGCAACGCTTTGCCACCAGAAATGGCGTAAAGCATGGGTGCGGGAATGGGGCCGCCCACACCAGAAAGCGCGCTTGCGACAACACGTTCAGATCGAGCCGCCGCCGCGCCAAGCGCTGCCTCCAAATCCATCGTTAACCCGCGTCCAGCGGTGTGGTGCCTGTTGGCTCGCCCTCAGCTGACACCGTCAGCTTGGCAACCTTTTCTTCGGCATCTTTCAACTTCGCTTCGCAGTGTTTTTTCAACTCTGTTCCGCGTTCATACAGTTTGATTGAAGCATCAAGCTCCACCGATCCGCTATCAAGTTGCGAGACAACACGCTCCAACTCGGCAATCGCTTCTTCAAAGCTCATCTCGGTTACTGGTTTATCGGTCATTGGCCACGCTCCTTTAACACGCGCACATGGGCCGCCGTACTGGCGGCAAGGGCGTCCAAGTCATAGCCCCCTTCAAGGCTAGAGACCACCCGCCCATCACAAAAACGATCTGCCAGATCACAAAGCTGGTGCGTGACCCATTCAAAATCATCCTCGCGCAGCATCATGCCAGCCAAAGGATCGTTCATATGCGCGTCAAACCCTGCGGATATCAGCAAAAGCTCTGGCTTGAACCGTTCAATCATCGGAACAACCTGTGTTGTGATCGCCTCCCGAAACGCGCGTGATCCCGCACCACCCGGCAAGGGCACATTCAGCACATTGTTATGCGCACCCGTCTCGTGGGCGTGGCCCGTTCCGGGATAAAGCGGCATCTGATGGCTCGAACAAAACAGAATACGCGGGTCATCTTCGACCAAATCCTGTGTGCCGTTGCCGTGGTGGACATCAAAATCCACGATGGCGACACGGTCTAACCCGTGATGGTCCAACGCATGTTTCGCCCCAATCGCAACAGAGCCGAACAGACAAAAGCCCATCGGCGTTTCCCGTTCTGCGTGATGGCCAGGTGGTCTGACAGCAGCAAAAGCGTTTTGGACCTCTGCGCCCAACACCATATCCACCGCTTTGACATTGGCACCCGCAGCGCGCATCGCAGCACTCAGGCTACCCACTGACATATGCGTATCGGCGTCCAAGCTGCGCCAGCCGCTTTGGGGCGCTGCCGCACGGATCGCCTCTAGATGCGCCTTGGGATGGGCGCGCAGAAGATCATCTTCAGCAGCAAATGGGGCTGAAACAGAGACTAAATCCATCCCCTCAAGCGCCCCCATAACAGCATCCAGCCGCGCCACCTGTTCGGGGTGGCCAGGGGGCGTGACATGATCCAGACAGTCGGGGTGGGAAATCAAAGCAGTCGCCATGTCGGCCCTCACTCTACCAAGGTCAATCAGGCGCCAGCATATAGCCTGCGCCGCGCACTGTTTGCAGATAGCGCGGCTGTTTGGGATCATCTTCGATCTTGCGGCGCAGGCGCGTGATTTGGACATCTACGGCACGTTCCTGGGCCTTACCGCCGTCCTTGCCACTGTCGCGGCCCAGATCATCCACCAACTGCATACGGCTGATCGGCTCAGACGGCTTGGCACTAAAGATGCGCATAAGCTGAACTTCTGTGGCCGTCAGGCGCACCGGCTGATCGCCCCGCCACAGCTCAGATTTATCCATATCGTAGCGGCACGCACCCAAATGAAGCACCTTTGGCAGGCTATCGGCCGCATCATCCGTGGGCATACGGCGCAAGATTGCATTTATCCGCAGCAACAGTTCCTTGGGCTCGAACGGTTTGGACAGGTAATCATCTGCCCCCGCTTCAAGGCCCGCAATCCTGTCATCGGTTTCGCCTTTGGCAGTCAGCAGCAAAATGGGCGTTGCCATCGTCTTGCGCAATTCGCGCGTCAGGCTGATCCCGTCTTCCCCGGGCATCATGATGTCCAGCACGATCAGATCAAATTCCAAACCACTCAGAACGCGCCGCGCATGGGCTGCGTCACGCGCTGCACTCACCAAAAAACCGCTTTTCATCAGGAATTTCTGCAACAAGCCGCGGATGCGCTCATCATCATCCACGATCAACAGGTGTGCATCATTTTCCATCAGGTCTTCTCTTTCATTTTCTCGTAGTGGCCGCGCATATCCGCTTCCATCATCGCTTCCAGAACCGTCCGAAAGCCTTGTACCGCCTCGGGGCCCGCAGCACGGTACGCAGTACGCATGCGCCCCCGTTGTGCCTCTGACAGTGCCGCCTCCAGCGCACCACCTTTCTCGGTCAGGAAAAGATGCCGTTCTCGCTTATCTTGCGCGCCGACCCTGCTTTCCACAAGACCGTCATCAATCAGTGTGCGCAACACACGGTTCAGCGATTGCTTTGTGACCCCAAGAATATTCAAAAGGTTGTTCACCGTTGTCCCGGGCGCACGGTGAATGAAATGCACAGCGCGGTGATGGGCACGCCCGTAACCATGTTCTGCCAAAATACGGTCGGGATCAGCGGTAAAGCCACGGTAGGCAAAGAACATCGCCTCAATGCCTTTGCGCAACTGTTCATCTGTCAGGAAAAGCAGGCTCTGGCCTGAGGGGGCGCCACTATTGTCGGGCATATATCATCCTTCACGTCTTTCTGTCACAATACGTCAGTGTTGTTGACATTCCAAGAATCAATTGCTAGCCAAGCACAGTTTTTACGCAACTTTATGTCCGTTTCGGTCATTTTTTGCGCAACATTTGAAAAATAGGAGGCTGATATGGCTGGTTACGACGATCGCGACGGTAAAATCTGGATGGACGGCCAGCTGGTCGAATGGCGTGATGCAAATGTCCACATTCTGACCCATGCCATGCACTATGCCTCCAGCGTGTTTGAGGGCGAACGCTGCTATTCAGGCAAGATCTTCAAATCACGCGAACACTCCGAACGCTTGATCACATCTGGCAAACTGATCGACTTCGACATCCCCTACACAGTTGATGAAATCGAGGCCGCCAAACAAGCTGCACTTGATGCCAACGGTCTGAAAGACGCTTATGTGCGCGCCCTTGCATGGCGCGGCGCGGGCGAGGACATGGGTGTCGCATCTGCACGCAATCCCGTGCATCTGGCCGTTGCTGTCTGGGAATGGGGCAACTACTACGGCGACGCCAAGATGAAAGGCGCCAAGCTGGACATCGCCAAATGGAAACGCCCGTCGCCCGAAACCGCCCCAAGTCAAGCCAAAGCAGCGGGTCTCTATATGATCGCCACAATGTCAAAGCACGCCGCCGAGGCCAAAGGCTGTTCGGACGCGATGATGTTTGACTACCGCGGCTACGTCGCCGAAGCGACAGGGGCCAACATCTTCTTTGTCAAAGACGGTGAAGTGCACACGCCTATCGCAGATGCATTCCTCAATGGCATCACACGCCAAACCGTCATCGGCATGCTCCAAGACAAAGGCATCACCGTGCATGAGCGTGTCATCATGCCGGAAGAGCTTGAAGGCTTCCAGCAATGCTGGCTCACAGGCACCGCCGCCGAGGTCACACCTGTTGGCACCATCGGCGACTATAATTTCGAAGTCGGCGCGCTTACCCGTGATATCTCCGAAAGCTACGAGAAACTGGTCCGCTCTTAACCAGATCGTAAAGATCAGCAGATAGCAGGGGCCTCACCGTTTCAGTCGGGAGGCCCCTTTTTTGCGTCAGTCCATCGTTATCTTCGCTGTCATTCTTACACTTGTCACTGCACCTGCGGCGCTGTCGCTTGGGCATTATCTTATAAGCGATTCTGCCACGCGCCCCTTTGATTTTTACAGACAGGCCGGCGCGCGCATCGGCCTGTTTCGCACATCCGACATTCAGGTCACGCTTTATACCAATCGCACGGACACCAAACGCGCCGCCCTTGAAGGCGTCATTCGCAACGCGTTTGAAGCGCGGGATTATCATATCGATGTGGCCCATGCGCCGCGTCAGGCAGGCAGCCGCGAAACATTGGTGATCAAAGTGGGGGCAAACGCTTACGGCCCCTACAATATCAGTCAGGCAAGCTCGGCCATCATGGCGGCACTCACGGCACAAAACATGCGCAACCGCTAGCGGCTGCTTCCCGTCAAAACGCGTTTGTTTTGCATGCCCAACCTGCGCTCTCGCCAGATGATCAAAACACCCGATGCTATGATCAGCGTGGCCCCCGCCACGACCGACCATGTTGGAACTTCGTTGAACCAGACGTACCCAATCGCCACGGCCAGCAGCATCGCCGAATAGTCAAAAGGCGCAATGATAGAGGCAGGCGCATGGCGATACGCCAGCGTGACCATGATTTGCCCTACGCCGCCGATCAAACCGGCCAAAACCAAAAGGGCAATCACCTGCCCGTCAGGGCGCGTCCAGCCAAACGGAATGGTCAACAACGACAAAACGCATGTGGTCATCATAAAGTAGAAAACGATGGCCGCAGGGTTTTCGGTATCCACCAATTTGCGCACAAACATCTGGGCAAACGCCGCAAGCGCGGCACTGATCAACATCAAGCCCGTGGCCAGCACCTCAATACCTGCGCGCGGCGCACCAGATATCTGGTCCCACAAGATCACCAAAACCCCTGCAAACCCCAAGCACACCATGCTGATCCGAAAGGCGCGCACGGTCTCGCCCAAAAACAAGGCGGCCAAAACGGTCAGGACCAAAGGCGTGGTAAAGCCAAGGGCTGTCACATCAGGAAACGCCAAGACCCCAAGGCAGAAAAACCGCAGACTCATGGATGCCGTGCCCGCCAATCCACGCATCACATGTCCCAACGGGCGCTGTGTCTTTAGCCCCTCGCGCAATTGCCCGTGAAACCAAAGCCAGACAAACAAAACAGGCAGGGCGAAAACCGATCTGAAGAAAACCGCCTGTCCGGGCGGCACGTCATCCGACGTCGCTTTGATAATCGCCATAAGCGCCGTAAACAGGCTCACCGCACCGACCTTCAGACAAATGCCCTTTAGGGTATCGCTCATCCCAAACGCCCGACGGCCCAACGCGCCGCGTCTGCGACTGTTTCATCCCGATCATCGCAAAGCCCCTGCGCAACGGCCCGCAACGTGGCATCGCCGGAATTCCCGATGGCATAGAGCACATTGCGCACAAACCGGTTCCGTCCGATCCGCTTGATGGGCGAGCCCGAAAACAAAGCGCGAAAGCCCGCATCATCCAGCGCAGCAAGCTCGGCCAGCTTTGGCGCAACCAAATCGGGACGGGCCGCATATTTCATCTCACGCGCATCGGCGGCAAATTTGTTCCAAGGACAGGCTGCCAGACAATCGTCGCACCCATAGATGTGGTTGCCCATCTTGGCGCGCAATTCCAGATCAACGGGGCCCTTATGCTCGATCGTCAGATAGGAAATACACCGCCGCGCATCCAGTTGGAACGGCGCGGGAAAAGCATCTGTCGGACACGCATCCAGACACGCCCGGCACGACCCGCAATGCTCGGCTTGGGCTGGATCAGTCTCTAATTCAATTGTTGTAAAAATCGCCCCCAGAAAAAACCAGTTCCCCAAATCACGGCTTAAAAGGTTCGTGTGTTTGCCCTGCCACCCAAGGCCAGCCGCTGCTGCCAACGGCTTTTCCATCACGGGTGCTGTATCCACGAACACCTTGATCTTTGCCTCAGGCACCTGCTCGATCAACCAGCGCCCTACCTTCTTGAGCCGCTTTTTGGCCACGTCGTGATAATCACGGTTCTGCGCATAAACGGAAATCGCCCCGCGATCCGCCTGCTCCAGAACGGCCAGCGGATCATGCGCGGGTGTATAGACCTCGGCCAGCATGATCACCGATTTGCACTCGGGCCACAGCGCCGTCGGATCGCCCCGCCACGCCATGCGTTCGGCCATCCAGCCCATCTGCCCGTGATACCCCGCCTGCACAAACGCGGCCAAGCGTTCGGGCAGCTGAGGCACCGCATCAGGCCGACACACCCCCATCTCCGAAAACCCCGCCTCCAGCGCAAAGGCCCTCAGATCCGCCTTCAAACTCAATTAGAAATCCAGATCGGCATAATGCGCAGGCTGCGGAAACCCCGATACCTGATCAGCCAGAATCGATCGGAACGCAGGCCGCGATTTGATCTTGGCATACCAGTCTTTGACATTGGCCGACCGGTTCCAATCAACATCGCTAATGTAATCAAGCGACGACAGATGCGCAGCAGCCGCAAAATCGGCCAAGGTCATCACATCACCGGCCAACCAGCGCCGCTGATCCAGCAGCCATGTCATGTAATCGAGATGGTATTTGATCGCCTTGGCCCCTGCCTTGATGTTCTTGCTATCAGGATAGCCCACCTTCTGGACCTTCTTGTTCACACGCTCATACAGCAGGTTCGAGGTCACCTCATGATGAAACTTATCGTCAAACCACGACACCAGTCGGCGCACCTCAAACCGCGCCTCTGCACTGCGCGGCATCAACGCAGGTTCGGGATGCTTTTCTTCGATATATTCGCAAATCGCAGCGCTTTCCGACATCAAACGCCCATCCATCTTCAGGATCGGGATCTTGGCGGCAGGGTTGCGACGCAGAAATTCCGGGTTCGCCTCCCAATAGCGCTCTTCCACCAATTCGACTTCCAATTTCTTTTCGGCAAGGCTCAAACGAACTTTGCGACAAAAGGGCGACAGGGGCACGTGGTAAAGACGGTTCATCAAAGACTGCTTTTCTTGGTTTCCCCTGTCATGCCCCAAGAGCCGCGCGCGATCAACTCTGGAAACAGGCCGCGCGGCCATCCGCCTGAATTGTTGCAGCCCCGCCTGCGATGCTTGCTGCACGGTTTCGCACAAATTCAGAAGGGCGGCTGGCGCTGCGCGACTTGGGCGCTGGCAAAACAGCCGCAAGCCGCGCCGCCTGCGTCGATGTCAACGCATCGGGTGCGACGCCAAAGTAATGCTGCGATGCGGCCTCTACGCCAAAGATGCCCTCATCGAATTCTACCATATTCAGATAGACCTCGACGATGCGCCGCTTGGACCAGATCAGCTCAACAACAGGCGTCATAACCGCCTCCAACCCTTTGCGCAGCCAAGAGCGACCATGCCATAAAAACACGTTTTTCACGACCTGCTGGCTGATGGTCGATCCACCGCGGTTGCCATCCTCGGCCGCTTCGACAATCGCATCCAGATCAAGCCCCCAATGAAGGCAGAAATTGGCATCCTCTGCCGCCACAACAGACCGTGCCATGACAGGGGCAATTTCCTCAATCGGCACCCATTCACGATCAATATCGCCCAATCGCACGCCTTCGCTGACGATATAGGGGGTCGTGGGCGGGTTAATCACGGCATAGCTGGCAATCCAAAGCAGCGTCAGCGCGACAACCGCCAAAACCGCCCGCAGCACCCATTTGCGCACCCACAGGATCGGGCGCACCAGAACGGGTGGTTTGCGGTCTTTCGATTTGGCTTTGGATTTTGATTTCACTGCTTTCTTCGCCATGGGGCGACAATGCCAGCCCCGCAGCCATGCGGCAACTGCTAAGCGGCCAGCAATGCGCCTGCCTCATAGGATTTGGCAACCATGCGTGCGGCACACCAGCCGCGTGCATCGGCCTGCGCGACCAATTCGGGGTACAGCGTTGTCAGTTCCGTGCGTGTCTCGGCATCTGCACCGGCCACCACATCGCCCAAAAACAGGCTTTCTGTCTTTGCCCCGTTTGAAAAAATCACCGAATGCTCTGGCAACAGAATATGATGATAGACCACATCGCGCTGCGGCACACGGCAGATGCGGTCACCATCCACAAGATGTTTCGCAGCCACCAGAACCTCGCTCTGGCCCATCAGCAATTCGGCGCGCCACCCTGTGATCAAAACGCGGTGGTTGGGCGACAGCAAAAGAGGCTCTGTATTGCCAATCGCATCCGCAGCAAAGCGGATCGGCGCGAAGTTCGCCGTCGCATCCACACGCTTTTGCGCTGTCCACAATACGGGCGCAGCCGTGCCATCGGCCAGCGTCACCAGATCACCGATTTCAAGGTCCTCAATCCTGCGCTCGCCTTGGGGGGTTGCGATAAATGTGCCAGCCACAAAACACGGCGGCCCCAGATCACCCACATCCAGCGGAATGCTGGTCGGCTCCCAATTTGCATTCACCAGCGTGCCCGTTTGCAAAACCTGCCCGTCTGTCGGCGTAAACGCACGGCCGCCACCTGCCAGATAAAAGGTAATCCCCGTGTAGGTCACATTGCCCACACCAGGCACATTCAACGTCACCGTGTCCCCCGGATACGATGCCGTCACATCCAACCCGTTGACAGAATCGCCACCGGCCGCGCCGATGTCGTTGTCGTCGTCCTGATCGGTCAGGGTGTAATTCACCACATTCATCGTCGTCCCAACGGGGGGCGGCGAAAATGGGTCAATCAATAGGAACTGATCTGTATAATTTGTCGGCATAATCCACGCCTTTTGAAACTTTACGTAGGGGTAAAGTGCGCTCCAAAAGTGGCAGGGATTTGCCTCAATTTGTCAGGATTAAGGGTGTTTTTGTGTCCAACCCGGGCCAAATAGGGCACCAGATTGGACACTGTTTCACATGGGGAAACGCTTATTCCGCTGGGACAGCCGTCTCTTCGATGCCCAAAGGCGCAGGCAAATGCGCCAGCATCTCTGTCGAACACACCTGCAGGAAGTTGCCCTTCTCAAGGTCCCAATGCTGCAAGATATCAGCGGCCTTGCGGCTGCCCGTTTCCGCCAGATGCCGCTCGATCAGACCTTTCATCTGGTCCTCCCAATGCTGCACCGTCACAGGGCATGTCACAAGCGTCTCCATGTTCATCAGCGCAGGCGCCTTGCCCTCAGGGTCATAAAGATAGGCCATACCGCCCGTCATCCCCGCCCCGAAGTTGGCACCGATATCGCCAAGGATCACAGCAACACCGCCGGTCATATACTCACACCCGCAGGCACCACAGCCCTCGATCACGACCTTCGCGCCCGAGTTGCGCACGGCAAAGCGTTCACCCGCACGACCCGCCGCAAACAGATAGCCATCTGTGGCACCATAAAGCACCGTGTTGCCGATGATCGTATTCTCGTCCGCCTTCAGCGGGCTGGCCATCGGCGGGCGCACCACAATCGTGCCGCCCGACAGACCCTTGCCCACGTAATCATTGGCATCACCCGACACCTCGATCTTCAGACCAGGGGCTGCAAAAGCCCCAAGCGATTGTCCCGCAGACCCATTCAGCTTCACCGTCAGATGATCAGGCTGCAACGCATTGCGCATCCCGAAGTTCTTGACGATATGGCTGGACGTCCGTGTGCCAATGGTGCGCAACGTGTTCTGCACCGCATATTGCAACTGCATCTTCTCGCCGTCGTTCAGGAAGCGCGCGGCATCCTTCACGATCTGCGCGTCCAGCGTATCAGGCACCGCGTTGCGCGGCTTGGTGCGGTCGTATTCAATCTCGGACGCGCCATCGACAGTAATCAACAACGGGTTCAAGTCCAGATCATCCAGATGCGCCGAGCCACGGCTGACCTGCGTCAGTAGATCGGCCCGACCGATGATATCATCCATCGACCGCGCCCCGATGCTGGCCAGCCATTCACGCACTTCGGTGGCATAAAAGGTAATCAGATTCACAACCTTATCGGCATTGCCCGTGAACTTGTCGCGCAGCGCTTCGTCTTGCGTGCAGACACCGACAGGGCATGTGTTGCTCTGACACTGACGCACCATGATACAGCCCATCGCGATCAAAGCCGCCGTGCCGATGCCGTATTCTTCGGCCCCAAGCATCGCGGCCATCACAATGTCCTTGCCCGTGCGCAAACCGCCATCGGTGCGCAGGATCACACGATCCCGCAGGTTGTTCATCGACAACACCTGATGCGCTTCGGTCAGACCCATCTCCCACGGCAGACCCGCATATTTGATCGAAGTCGCAGGCGACGCACCTGTGCCACCATTATGACCCGAAATCAAAATGACATCGGCCTTGGCCTTGGCCACACCCGCGGCAATCGTGCCAACACCGCTGCTGGCCACCAGCTTGACTGTCACCTTACAGCGCGGATTGATCTGCTTGAGGTCATAGATCAGCTGCGCCAGATCCTCGATCGAATAGATATCGTGGTGCGGCGGTGGCGAAATCAGCGTCACACCTTTGGTCGAATGACGCAGACGCGCAATCAGGTCTGTCACCTTCATGCCGGGCAACTGCCCGCCTTCACCGGGTTTCGCACCTTGGGCGACCTTGATCTCCAGCTCTTCACAGTGGTTCAGGTATTCGGCTGTCACACCAAAGCGGCCAGACGCCACCTGCTTGATTTTCGCAGACGGGTTATCGCCATTCGGCTCTGGCACGAAATGCGCAGGGTCTTCCCCGCCTTCGCCGCTGTCGGACTTGGCCCCAATACGGTTCATCGCCACGTTCAGCGTCTTATGTGCCTCGGGGCTCAACGCGCCAAGCGACATACCGGGTGTGACAAACCGCTTACGGATGCTTGTAATGCTTTCCACTTCCTCAATCGGAATGGCTTTGCCCATCGGCTTGATTTCCAGCAGGTCGCGCAAATGGATTGGCGGGTTGCTTTGCATCTTCTTGGAATACTGTTTCCACATCTCATACGAGGCACGGTTACAGGCCGACTGCATCATATGCATCGACTGGGCTTCCCACGCATGGGTCTCGCCCGACCGGCGCGCTTTGTAAAATCCACCAATCGGCAACACACCTTCGTTGGCAAAGGCCTGCGCATGCACGGCCTCGGCCTTGCGCTGGATACCAATGGTGCCAATGCCCGAAATACGCGACTGCATGCCGGGGAAGTATTCCGCACACATCGCACGTGACAGGCCCACCGCCTCAAAGTTCAGACCACCGCGATAGCTTGAGATTACGGAAATCCCCATCTTCGCCATGATCTTCAACAGACCTTGGTCAATCGCATTGCGATACCGCGCAATCGCTTCGGTCAGGGTGCAGTCCAGCAGACCCTTCTGGATGCGGTCATTCAGGCTGTCCTCGGCCAGATAGGCGTTCACGGTTGTGGCACCACAGCCGATCAGAACCGCAAAATAATGCGGATCAATGCACTCAGCCGACCGCACATTGATCGAACAGAAGGTGCGCAGACCTTTGCGAGTCAGCCAGCTATGAATGGCACTTGTTGCCAAGATCATCGGCATCGCAACCTTGTCAGCACTCACATGCTGGTCGGTCAAAACGATATGGCCCGCACCACTGCGCACGGCATCCTCGGCCTCGGCGCGGATACGCTCCAACCCTTCGCGCAGCGCGTTCTGGCCCTTGCCAAAGGTGCAATCAATCTCGACCAGCTTGGCGTTGAAGTTGCTTTTCAGCTCCTCCCACTGGGCATTGCCCACAAACGGGCTGTCCAGAACAAGGATTTCGGTCTGGCTGCTGTCCTCATCCAACACGTTCTTGAGGTTTCCAAAACGTGTTTTCAGGCTCATCACGCGGTATTCGCGCAAACTGTCGATGGGCGGGTTGGTGACTTGGCTAAAGTTCTGGCGGAAGAAATGGCTCAGCGGGCGGTATTTTTCCGACAACACCGCGCTGGGGGTGTCGTCGCCCATTGATGCCAGCGCCTCTTTGCCGTCCTCCGCCATTGGCGCAAGAATTTGCTCCAGCTCTTCCACGGTGTAACCCGCCGCAATCTGACGCTGGCGCAGTTCTGCGCCCTCAAACATCGGCTTTTCCGTCACGCCCTGCATCTTGGGTTCCAGATCATTGATCTTGCCCACCCAGTCACTGAACGGCAGCGCACGCGACAGCTTGTCTTTCATCTCTTCATCGTGGAACAGCGTGCCGTTTTTCATATCAACGGCAATCATCTGCCCCGGTCCCAAAGCGCCCTTTTCGATCACGGTCGCTTCATTGACAGGCACCATGCCAGCCTCCGATCCCGCGATCAGCAGGCCCTCACCCGTCACAACATAGCGCATCGGACGTAGACCATTGCGGTCCAAACCCGCGCAGACCCAACGGCCATCAGTCATCGCCAACGCAGCAGGACCATCCCATGGCTCCATCACCGAGTTGCAATAGGAATACATATCGCGCCACGCCTGCGGCAATTCCACCGCCTGCTTGGACCAGCTTTCAGGCACCAGCAACGTCTTGGCCATCGGCGCCGAGCGCCCCGAGCGCACCAGCACCTCAAACACCGCGTCCAGCGCCGCACTGTCGCTCGATCCACCCGGCACAATCGGCTTGATATCGTCCGCCATATCGCCAAACGCACCCGATGCCATGCGGATCTCGTGGCTCTTCATCCAGTTCAGGTTGCCCTTCAGCGTGTTAATCTCGCCGTTATGGGCCAACATTCGGAACGGCTGCGCCAACCACCACTGCGGGAAGGTATTCGTCGAATACCGCTGGTGATAAATCGCAAAAGCGCTTTCAAACCGCTCGTCCTGCAAATCGGGATAGAACTCGGCCACCTGCTCGGCCAGCATCATGCCCTTGTAGATGATCGAACGACACGACAGCGACGCCAGATACAGCTCTTTGACACCCGCAGCAGCCGCCGCCTTCTCAATACGGCGGCGGATCACATAAAGCTCACGCTCAAACGTTTCTTCATCCACGCCCTTGGTGTTCGACAGAATGATCTGCTCAATCTCGGGGCGGGTCGCATTGGCCTTCTCGCCCAGACATGAAATATCCACGGGCACATGGCGCCAGCCATAAATGTAGTAGCCCATGCGCAGCACTTCGGTTTCAACAATCGTGCGGCATGTCTCTTGCGCACCGAAATCCGTGCGCGGCAAAAACACCTGACCCACGGCAACCAATTCATCCTTGCGCGGCTTGTGGCCTGTGCGTTCAATCTGGTCATAGAAAAACGCCACGGGGATTTGCACGTGAATACCCGCACCATCGCCGGTCTTGCCATCGGCATCCACAGCACCGCGGTGCCAGATCGCTTTCAGCGCAGTAATCCCCGCCTCAACAACCGAACGCGACGCAGTGCCATCAACAGACACAACCAGACCAACCCCACACGAAGAATGCTCTTCTTCGGTGGAATAGAGACTGTTCTCGTCCATCCATTTGCGCTTTTCTTCCTCGGCACGCGCCCAAGCAGCATCAAAATTGGTCATGGATTAAGTCTCCTCTAATGGCAGGGACGACAACATCGCCCCGCAGTCATATTTCGGTGCGTCCGCAAAGAACCCCTGGTCCCCCGCACGCAAGATTTCAGCAGGCATATGGCTTGAGGGCGCAGACCCGTCAGGCCCCGCACTTTCACCAAACAAAAAGATACGAAACTCGGGGTGGATAAACTGCCGCCCGCTGCGTTCGTCCAGCAATGTGCCATCAGGCGCAAAACTCTGATAGGCATATTCAGTGTTCAAAAGGGTTTCACCGCTCACAACCGTGGTGGCCCCTGTCAGGCGGTCAAAGCCTTTGTAGCGACGTGGCTCTTGGCCCACGTATTGCTTGGAAAACTCGTAGGTGTCGATTTTGTCGGCCAGCAGGTCCGTCACACTGGCAGGATCAGGCGCTGGCGTCAGCATGATCTCTGGCACAGGGCTTTGCGAATAGTGGGTCTCAAGCCATTGGAATTCGTGGTCCACCTTGCGCAACCGCAGCAGCCCCAAATCCGTAAACAGGGCCATCCATTTGTCACCTTCAGGCTCACCCTGACAGGTCCACAAATTCATCATCAGACAGCCGCGATACTGCACCGTCAGTTGACCTTCGCAGCCCTCGGGCGGGGTGAAATCCCCCGCAACAGCGCCAGCAGGGGCCAAAAGCCCCGCCACAAACGCGCCGATGATGGCTGTTCTGATCATCTGTTAAAACTTCCTTACTCATCCGTTCGGGTCAGAAGGGCTGACCAATCATGCCAGCCCGTGTCTGACGCATTGCCATACGCCCAGCAGACGCTAGGCCATACATCGATTTTCGGTTACTCCGCCGCCACTGTTGCGCTGGAATTTAAATATTCTAGCATCGCTTCGGCCGCATCACGCCCGTCCTTGATAGCCCAGACAACCAGCGACGCACCGCGCACGATATCACCCGCTGCATAGACGCCCTCAAGACTGGTCGCACCTGTCTGGAAATCGGCTTTGATGGTGCCCCAACGGGTCACTTCCAAACCGTCTGTATCCCACAGCTTCGGCAGATCCTCGGGGCTAAAGCCCAGCGCCTTGATGACCAGATCCGCGTCTTCCACGTAATCCGCGCCTTCAATCTCTTCGGGCATCTGACGGCCCGAAGCATCAGGTGCGCCCAGACGCATCTTGCTGACCATCACACCTTCAACCTTGTCGCCCTTGAACCCTTTTGGCGCGCTCAGCCAGACAAATTCAACGCCTTCTTCTTCGGCGTTCTGAACCTCACGTTGCGATCCGGGCATATTGGCGCGGTCGCGGCGATACAGGCATTTGACGCTCTCGGCACCCTGACGAATAGACGTGCGCACACAGTCCATTGCGGTGTCACCGCCACCGATGACAACCACCTTCTTTCCAGCGGCATTCAGCGTGCCATCGTCAAATTCTTCGACGTCATCGCCAAAGCTTTTGCGGTTGCTGGCCGTCAGAAAGTCAATCGCATCCACAATGCCATCGGCACCCACGCCGGGGGCCTGCAAATCCCTTGTTTTATAGACGCCTGTGGCGATCAGAACCGCATCATGCTTGCCGCGAATGGCGTCAAAGCTGATGTCCTCGCCGACCTTGCAATTCAGCACAAACTCAACGCCACCTTCGGCCAGCTGTTGGTTGCGGCGCATGACCACGTCCTTCTCCAGCTTGAAGCCGGGGATGCCATAAGTCAGCAGGCCGCCTGCGCGGTCATAGCGGTCATAGATGGTCACTTGCACACCTTGGCGGCGCAGCACATCAGCCGCGGCCAGACCACCGGGGCCCGCCCCGATGATGCCTACGCTCTCAGTGCGTTCATGGGCAGGTTTAATTGGCTTGACCCAACCTTCTTCCCACGCGGTATCCGTGATGTATTTTTCGACCGATCCGATGGTGACAGTGCCGTGGCCCGATTGCTCGATCACGCAGTTGCCTTCGCACAGGCGGTCCTGCGGGCAGATGCGGCCACAGATTTCGGGGAACTGGTTGGTGGCTTGGCTGACCTCATAGGCCTCTTGCAAGCGGCCCTCTGCGGTCAGGCGCAGCCAGTCGGGGATGTTGTTGTGCAGCGGGCAGTGCGATTGGCAATAGGGCACACCGCATTGGCTGCAGCGGCTGGCCTGCTCTTCTGCCTTGGCCTCAGCGTACTCTGCATAAATCTCTTTGAAATCTTCTTTGCGTAGATTGGGCGGACGCTTCTCAGGCATGTCCCGCTCAACTTGCGTAAACTTCAACATCTTCTGCTTGGCCATAGGAACCACTCCATTCATCCCACCCGCCCCGTCTATGCCAAGCTGAAGTCGAAGAAAAGGCAGAAATACTGACCTATTTGCAGAAAGTTCATTGGGGCCGCGCACAGCAGGCGCAACATATTGAGTATTAAAGGTCCGTATCGGCCATAAATTAGGACGTTACCTTGTGAATCCAATAAGTTATGGTCCGCGCGAAAAACATCGCTTGGGGTCGCATGTCTCTGTTCCATCTCTTTCTTGTCGCCGTCATTCAAGGCGTGACAGAGTTTTTGCCCGTTTCGTCAAGCGGTCATCTGATTCTTTTGCCTGCTCTGACAGGGATGCAGGATCAGGGCCAGACGATCGATGTTGCGGTCCATGTTGGGACTCTTGTCGCCGTTGTCTTGTATTTCTGGCGCGATGTGAAACTGGCACTTGGCGGAATCCCACGGTTGCTTGTGGGCAAGATCGACACCCAAGGCGCGCGACTGGCCTTTCTTTTGTTGATCGCCACCATTCCCGTTATCGTGATTGGCGCTGTGCTCCATGCCACTGAGCTTGATTTGATGATGCGTGGCGTGGCCCTTGTCGGATGGACAATGATCATCTTCGGGGTCGTGCTTTACATAACAGATCAACGTGGCGCTTCAGTGAAAACCGATGCTGACTGGAGCGTGAAGGACGCAATCATCCTTGGCCTTTGGCAGGCGCTTGCGCTTGTGCCAGGCACGTCGCGGTCTGGCGCAACAATCAGCGGCGCCCGTATGTTGGGCTACACCCGCGAAGATGGCGCAAAGCTCGCTATGCTAATGTCTATCCCCACAATCATCGCAAGCGGCACGCTTTTGGGCGCAGAGGTCGCGGGCCACGCAAATCTTGCGCTGGCGCGTGATGGTGCGATTGCCGCCGCGTTCTCTTGTATCGCGGCGTTACTTGCGCTTGTGCTGATGATGCGACTGCTCAAAACGGTTAGCTTTACACCTTACGTGATTTACCGTTTAGCGCTTGGCACGATCCTTCTGGTCTACGCTTATGCCTAGGCCTTCAGGTTCTTTGCGCTTTCTTTGATCGCGTCATACTGACCGGACGGACGGAAGCGCCACAAGTATTCGGGCAGAACTGATTCAAGCGCTGTCGGTGTAATGCCCAACGTATCAAAGCCCATCATATCGGCTCCGACCACATTATCATTGCGCAAATTGCGCACCTGATCGCGTGTGATCTGCGCAGGGATCAGACCAAGCGAAATCTTGTTCAGCACATCGAAACCAAAGCCCATGACCATCGCCATTCCAAACGGGATGTTCAAAATAAGCTTACGCCGGCGAATGACCTGCAGCATCTGCTGCATCAGTGCACGGAACGCGCTGACATCTGGCCCACCCAGTTCATAGACGCCGGCTTTGGCTTGACCTGTTGCCGCCAAGACCGCTGCTTGGGCGACATCGTCCACATATACCGGTTGGAACTTGGTGTCTGCACCAACGACAGGCAAGATGGGCCCAAGCCGCGACATCGCGGCAAAACGGTTAAAGAATTGGTCCTCTGGCCCAAACACAATGGATGGACGCAGGATCGTGGCTGTCCCAAAATGCTCAAGGACACCTTGTTCGCCCAACGCCTTGCTGTGCGCATAGTCACTTTTAGAGCTGTCGTCCGCACCAATCGCAGAGATATGGACCAGCTGCCCAACACCTTGCTCTGCTGCGATACGTGCGACCCGTTCTGCACCTTCGTGCTGCACAGCATCAAACTTGTTTTTGCCCGCTTCGGCCAAAATACCGACACAGTTGATGACAGCATCCGCGCCATGCATCACCGACGCAACGGACGCATCATCACGAATGTTGCACAAAACAGGTTCGACCTGCCCGACCACACCGTAAGGTTTCACAAAAATCGCCTCATTGGGGCGGCGCACCGCGACTCGGACGCGCCAGCCTTCCTTGGCCATACGACGCGCGATATAGCGCCCAACAAACCCAGAACCGCCATAGATGGTGACGAGCTTTGACATGTGAATACCCCTAAGTTCCCTTGGCTACATGGGGATGTAGCGGGGTGGGGTCATACAGACAAGGTGCATTTCGTCACGCATTTATGCGTAGTGCTGCCAAACCCCTGTTGACAGGCTGCGGGAGTCCTTCTAAATGCCCATCCATCGACACCTGCCCAGGTGGCGGAATGGTAGACGCGCTAGCTTCAGGTGCTAGTGTCCGTATGGACGTGGAGGTTCGAGTCCTCTCCTGGGCACCAAATCCCCAAAATGTCAGGCGCGCTTCAGGCGCAACGCATTCGTTACAACGAAAACGCTTGAAAGCGCCATTGCCCCTGCGGCTAGTGCAGGTGACAGCAGAACACCGATAAACGGGAATAACACGCCAGCCGCCACGGGGATCAACAAGGTGTTGTATCCGAAAGCCCAGATCAGGTTCTGGCGAATGTTGCGCAAAGTCGCATGGCTAATGGCAAATGCATTTTGCACAGCGCTTAGGTCATGGGACATCAACACCACATCGGCGGCTTCAATAGCCACATCTGTCCCGCTGCCAATTGCAATGCCCACATCCGCGCTGGCCAAAGCTGGCGCATCGTTAATACCGTCGCCAACAAAAGCAATTTTACGACCTGCAGCCAGATCTTTGAGTCCAGCAACCTTTCCGTCGGGCATCACATCGGCCACCACATGATCAATGCCCAACTCGGCACCAACTGCCTGCGCAACGCCAATCGCATCGCCCGAGATCAATGCCGTTTGAAGCCCTTGGTCTTTAAGACCTTTGATCATCTGTCGCGCGCTTTCGCGGATTGGGTCAGCAACGGTGATTGCGCCGATCAGCCTGTCATTTTGCGCCACCAAGACGACCGTATGCACGCTTGGCGCAGGCGCGTTTTTGAGGTCGACGCCCTTGTCACGCATTAAGCGGGCATTGCCCACAAGCAACCGATCCTGGCCGATATAGCCTTCAATGCCCATACCTGTGATGGATTGAAACTGCGTAACGGACGGCAGCTTTTGTCCCTTGGCCTTTTCCACGATGGCACGCGCGATGGGATGTTCGGATTGCCCTTCCAGTGCTGCGGCGAAAGCAACTACTTCATCAGTCGGAACAGTGTCCAAAGCGACAACATCCGTAACTTTGGGTGTCCCTTCCGTAAGGGTACCCGTTTTGTCGAAGGCAACGATGTTCACCCCCTGCAGGGCCTGAAGCGCATCCCCCTTGCGGAACAAAACCCCCTTCTGCGCTGCCCGCCCCGTGCCGACCATGACCGAAGTTGGTGTGGCCAGACCCATGGCGCAAGGGCATGCGATGATCAAAACGGATACCCCTGCCACAAGCGCATAGGACAGCGACGGACTTGGCCCCCAGATCAACCATGCCGCAACCGTGAGGCTTGCGACGACCAGAACAGCAGGGACAAACCATGCCGTCACGCGATTGACCAAATCCTGAATAGGCAAACGCGCACCTTGGGCTTCGCTGACCATGGTAATGATCCGGGCCAGAACAGTATCCTGGCCGATGGCCGTTGCGCGATAGCGTAACGCACCTGTTCCGTTGATTGTGCCTGCGGTGACCTTGGCGCCTTCATGTTTGAAGACGGGCAACGGCTCTCCGGTCAGCATACTTTCATCAAGCCAGCTTTCGCCGCTTTCAACGCGCCCGTCGACAGCCACACGGGCACCGGGGCGCAGTTGCACCACATCACCCAACACCACCTCGTCCAGAGGGCATTCAATGACGTCTCCGTCGCGTTCAACCCATGCTGTGTCAGGCCGCAGGCCCACAAGTGCACGAATGGCAGCGCCTGTTTGCCCCTTTGCGCGCGCTTCCAAAAACCGCCCCACGAGGATGAGTGTGACGATAACGGCCGCCGCCTCAAAATAGACAACACGGCTGGCGGTTGGCAGAACCTCGGGTATGAAAAGCGCCACAAGTGAATAAAGGTAAGCGGCACTGGCACCAAGCACGACAAGCGCATTCATATCGGGGGCGAAACGCATGAGGGACGGCACCCCTTTTTGATAAAATATGCGCCCCGGCCACACCAATACGATCGTGGTCAAAATGCACTGGATCATCCAACTGGTTTGCATACCGATGGTTTGATGAATGAAATGGTGAAACGCGGGAAACACGTGCCCCCCCATCTCTAGAATAAAAACGGGCGCCGTCAGCAAAGCGGAAATAATCGCGGCACGCTTGGCTGTTTGCGCTTCGTCATCATGGGCAGCTTGGGTCGTATCGCTGGTAACGCTTGCAGTGTATCCGATACTGTCCAAGGCATCCAAAACTGTCTTTGGGTCCGATGCAAGGCTTGCGATCTGTGCCTGCCCCATTGCCAGATTGACCTGTGCATCGATCACCTCTGGCACAGCTTGCAAAGCGGCCTCAACGCGGCCAACGCAAGAGGCGCAAGACATGCCTTCAATCGCAACGGCATAACGATGCGCGCGCGCAGGCTTGCCCGCTTTTTCGAGTGCGGATTGTAAGGCCACTACATCCTGAGGCGAGGTAATCTGAACCCGCGCTTGTGAAGTGACAAGATTAACGTTGATGTCTTGAAGGCCTTTTACGGTTTGCAAAGCAGCCTCAGCCCGCCCCACGCAAGAGGCACAATTCAGTCCATCAATTTCAAACGTCAGAGCAGTCATTTGCAGGCAGCCTTTGCATATATCCCAATCGACATAAGGTGATCACAGCCCAGAAGGTCAAGATGGCCACCAGCCGCACCACAAAAATCAGAGTTAATCGAAATTGACTCAACGCCGATGAACGCGCTAGAACAAAATAGGAACATTAAAAAGAGATTCGCTAACCTGGGGGTTATCGGTGACGTGTTTAACACAGCACTCTGCCATCACGCGGCTGTCATACGGCGGCCGCGAACGGAAGGTATTATCGCAGGACGCCACCCTGTCAGAGGTCTTTGCGGGGGCGGCAGCCGACGCAAGTGCCCTGGGATTTGTCTTGTCACAACTTCCCGAAAAGGATGCACCTATCCTGTGGGTGCAGGACCGTGTGACGCGGCTGGAATCTGGCGTGCCTTATTTACACGGGATGTCGAATGTTACGCTGATCCAGATCAGCGTTTCACGCGCCCAAGATGCGTTATGGGCCTTGGAAGAAGGGCTGCGGTCTTCCGCGTTGCGTGCCGTTGTCGGCGAAATCTGGGGCGACCCCAAGGCTTTGTCTTTTACAGCAACCAAACGTCTGGCGATGCGCGCCGAGGCCAGTGGCGTGCCATGCTGGTTGGTGCGCCGCGCTGCTGCCGCAAATCTGAGTGCGGCACGCGACCGGTGGCGGCTGAATTCATTGCCCTCAGCCCCAAATCCACACGACAGCCACGCCCCCGGCGATGCACGCTGGCAAGCAGATCTTTTCCGCACGCGGCGGGGCAAACCCACCCAATGGGTTGCCACCCATGAGCGGGCGACGGATCGTGTCTATCTGTCTGCCGCATCTGTCGATCAACAGATGGCAACGGGTGATGGAGCGCACAGGCAACGCGCCGCCAGATGATATCCCTGTCGCATTGGTCACAGAAGGCACGCACGGACCTGTCATACATGATGTGAACCGCGCGGCGCGGCTGGCTGGTATTGCACCTGGCGCGCGTGTCACCGACATGCGCAGCCTTTGCCCGAATCTGCAGATTGAATACGCTGATATCGCGGGCGATCGGGTGACATTGCAAAAACTGATGCTTTGGGCACGGCGCTGGTGTCCTTGGACAACCACTGATGGTGAAAACGGGCTGGTCATGGACACCACGGGGTCTGATCATCTCTGGGGCGGCGAAACCGAAATGCTGCGCGATATCGAAGCAAAGCTTGCCCTGCTTGGGCTAGATGCGCAGCTTGCGCTGGCCCACACATGGGGGGCGGCTTGGGCGCTTGCCCGCTTCGGGGGCGTACGTCAAATCAGCAGGCCCGAAACGCTTGGCCATGATCTTGCGTCATTGCCTGTGGAAAGCCTGCGGCTGAACAGTGAAACATGCCTGTTGCTCAGCCGATTGGGCTTGAAAACGGTTGGTGCGCTGTCTGCGGTGCCCCGCACATCACTGGCCCGCCGTTTTGCGCGCGCCAAACCTGATGGCAACCCCCTGCACCGTCTGGATCAAATCAACGGGCATTTGCCCGAACCTGTGAGCAGCCCCTCTGATTTGCCGCGTTTTGAGGTGCAAGCAAACCTGCCTGAGCCGATTCAGGACCCAAGCCCCTATCTGCCCGATCTATGCCAAGCGATGTGCACACGGCTGGCCGATCAGGGTTATGGGTGTCGCAGCCTGATCCTGACCGTGTTTCGCACCGATGGCGAAATCAGCCAGCTGAGCGTGCGCACCTCAACCCCGAACCGTGATGCAGACCATTTGCAAAAGTTGTTTGGCGACCGCCTCGAACGGATTAACCCCGGGTTCGGGTTTGATTTGATTTCGCTGGAAGCGGGAGACGTGACGCTGATTGATACGGTCCAAACCACACTGGATGGCACAGCAGAAGAGGCGCTCGCCCTTCCACGTTTGATCGACAGGCTGACGGCACGGCTTGGACCGCGCGCAGTGACACGGCCCCAAATCTTTGAAAGCCACGTGCCTGAACGCGCGCAGGGCCAGCTGGCTGCCTTGGCCGATATACCGCCGCAGTCTGCCAAGATCAGAAACACCCGCCCCATTACCCTTTTGCCCACGCCGGAAGAGGTAAAGGTCCTTTATGCCGTGCCAGAAGGGCCGCCTGTGCAATTCACCTGGCGCAAGCAAACATTGCGGATCACGCGCTATGCAGGACCAGAGCGCATCGCCCCTGAGTGGTGGCACGACCGCCCGAATGCACGCCTCAGGGATTACTTCAGAATTGAAGTGCAGGACGGCCGTCGCATCTGGCTTTACCGCGAAGGGCTGCACGGTGACGGGCGCGGCGGCGATCCGCGTTGGTTCATTCACGGGTTTTTCGCATGAGGCAGGGAGACGTTTTCTTGAAAGAAAACGCACCAAGACTTTTCGAAAAGTCTTGGTCGCGGGTGGCCAATGCCTGACGCTGGTCCCACCCACCCCAAGCGACGCTTGGACGGCGATGGCTTCACACCCAACGCCAAGACAGATTATGTCGAACTGGGCGTGACGACCTGCTTTTCGTTTCTGCATGGCGCATCCGATGCTGTTGATCTGGTGCACACCGCATGGGATCAGGGGCATCATGCCATAGGTGTGGCCGACCTGAACACAATGGCAGGTGTCGTGCGCATTCATGCCGAAGCGATCAAGGCACACATGCGGCCCATCATTGGGTGTCGCATCACCCTTGTGACGGGCGAGGCATTTCTGGCCTACCCCCGTGACCGCGCGGCCTATGGGCGGCTGTGTCAGCTACTGTCGAAAGGCAAAACGCAAAAGCTGGATGGCAGCTGGCAGGACAAAGGCGCCTGTGATCTGAACCTTGATGATCTGGTGCAATATGCAGAAGGGGTGCAACTGATTGCGATCCCTTCGGATAATCTGGATCATTTCGAAGCATATCTACCGCGTTTGAAGCGCGCCCTGCCGACGCTCAAACATATTGCGGCCAGCTACCTCTACCGCGGCGATGACCGTGCCCGCATCAATCGCCTGGACCAGATGGCACACGCCAATAACCTCTCCATTTTGGCAACCAACGATGTGCAGTATCACGCGCCCGACCGTCGCCCGCTTCAGGACGTTTTGACCTGTATCAGACACAAAACCACCATCGACAACGCAGGCTACCTACTGGCCGCCAATGCCGAGCGACACTTGAAATCTCCGCAAGAGATGGCGCGCCTTTTTGCCGATTGGCCCCACGCAATCCGCGCCACCCGCGAGGTCGCTGATGCATGCAATTTTGACCTGCGTGAGTTGGCATATGTCTACCCGCGCGAGGTTGTGCCTGAGGGCATAACCCCAATGGCCTATTTGCGTGAACTGACGTGGGAGGGCGCTGCAAAATACTATCCCGACGGGATCCCGCCCAAGACGCTGCAAACCCTGAACAAGGAACTGGCGTTGATCGAAAAGCTGGACCTGCCCCAGTACTTCCTGACGATCCATGACATCATCCGCTTTGCCCGTGAGGAGTGCAACCCGCCCATCCTGTGCCAAGGGCGCGGATCGGCGGCCAACTCGGCAGTGTGCTATGTACTTGGGATCACGGCCGTGGACCCTTCCAAAAACGATCTGCTGTTTGAACGGTTCATAAGCGAAGAACGCAAGGAACCACCAGACATCGACGTAGATTTCGAACACGAACGCCGTGAAGAAGTGATCCAGCACATCTACCGTAAATACGGACGGCACCGCGCAGGACTATGCGCAACCGTCATCCATTACCGCCCGCGCATGGCGATCCGTGAGGTGGGTAAGGTGATGGGTCTGTCCGAGGATATCACCTCGGCCTTAGCCAAAACAGTCTGGGGGCAATGGGGCCGCGAGATGGGGCTGGAACAAGCGCGTGAGGCTGGACTGGATACGAACGACCGCCATCTCATGCGCACCATCAAGCTGGCCGAACAACTGATCGGCATGCCCCGTCATCTGGGCCAGCATGTCGGCGGGTTCATCCTGACCGAAGACGCGCTGACCACAACGGTACCCATTGGCCACGGCGCCATGGCAGACCGCAGCTTCATCGAATGGGACAAGGACGATATCGAAGAGCTGCGCATCCTGAAGGTGGATGTGCTCGCGCTTGGGATGTTGACGTGCATCCGCAAAGCCTTTGATCTGATCGAAGGGCACCACGGGCAACGCTTTGATCTGGCCAGCGTGCCGCAAGATGACCCCGAGACCTATGCGATGCTACGAAAAGGCGACAGCCTTGGGACATTTCAGGTCGAAAGCCGCGCGCAGATGAACATGCTGCCGCGCCTGCGTCCGCGGGCGTTTTATGATCTGGTCATTCAGGTCGCCATTGTGCGGCCAGGCCCTATTCAGGGTGATATGGTGCATCCGTTTTTGCGACGCAGGCAAGGTCTGGAAGAGGAGGTCTATCCGACTCCTGGCCCCGAACATGACCAAGACGAGTTGAAAAACATTCTGGGCCGCACCCTTGGCGTGCCGATCTTTCAAGAGCAAGCGATGAAAATCGCCATGGTCGCCGCCGAGTTTTCACCAGCCGAGGCCAACAAGTTGCGCAAGGCGATGGCGACCTTTCGCTCCAAGGGGTTGGTGAGCGAGCATAAACAAAAGATGGTCGAGCGTATGGTGCGCCGCGGCTATGAGCCCGAATTCGCCGCGCGGTGTTTCAGCCAGATCGAAGGCTTTGGCGAATACGGATTTCCCGAAAGCCATGCCGCCAGTTTTGCGCTGCTGGTCTATATTTCCAGCTGGATCAAATGCCACTACCCCGATGTGTTCTGCGCCGCTTTGCTGAACTCACAACCCATGGGGTTTTATGCCCCCGCCCAGATTGTGCGCGATGCGCGCGAACACGGCGTCACGGTGCGGCCTGCGGATGTGAATTTCTCGGACTGGGACAACACGCTTGAACCGCTCGACGATGGTACGTTCGCTGTGCGTCTGGGGCTGCGGCAAGTTGATGGTATGGGTGAGGCCGCGGCCCACCGTGTGACGGATGCACGCGATATGCCGTTTCATGATCTGGAGGATCTCAAACTGCGTGCCCGTCTGGATGCAGGCAGCATCAAAAAGCTGGCCGCCGCAGATGCGTTCCGCTCTATGGGGCTGGATCGGCGTGCAGCACTTTGGCAATCCAAGGCCATCAAGGACGCGCCTGATCTACCCCTGTTCCAAGACACCCGCGACGAGGGCGAGGATACACCTGTGCAGCTGCCGGTGATGCCACGCTGCGAGCATGTGGTGGCTGATTACCAGACGCTGCGCCTGTCGCTCAAGGCACACCCGCTGTCATTTATGCGCAAGAGCATGACCAAACAGGGATTTTCCAACACGCTGGATTTGCAAAATATGCGCAATGGGACACACCTCAAAATGGCAGGGATTGTGCTGATCCGTCAGAAACCTGGCAGCGCCAAGGGTGTATGTTTCATCACGCTTGAGGATGAATTCGGCGTAGCCAATGTGGTGGTCTGGCCCAAGATGGTCGAGCAATTCCGCAAGGTGGTGATGCAAGCCCGCCTGCTGCAAGTGACGGGTTATGTGCAACGCGACCATAATGTGATCCACGTTGTTGCCACGCAGCTTGTGGATCGCACCGATGCGCTGGACCGCCTGAGCCAAGATCCGATGCAAGTGCCTCTTGCCCGCGCCGATGAGGTCGTTAAACCGATCGTAGGGGATAGCCGGCGTCACCCTCGCAACGTGCGCGTCATCCCCAAAAGCCGCGACTTTCACTAACTTGCCCCAATCGCGCAAACCGCCTATGCCCTTTTTGACACCGCAAAGAGGCTGACACGTGACAAATACGCTTTACCAAAACGACCTGCCCGATGATCTGGATCTTGGTCCGATCGTGGCCATTGATTGTGAGACCATGGGGCTGAACCCCCACCGCGACCGCCTCTGCGTGATCCAGATGTCGGGCGGCGATGGCAACGCCCATCTGGTGCAGGTGGAAAAAGGCCAGACCGAGGCCCCCAACCTGTGCCGTATGCTGGAAGACCCCAACGTTCTCAAACTCTTTCACTACGGTCGCTTTGACATTGCTGCGATGTATCACGCCTTTGGCGCGCTGACGGCCCCTGTCTATTGCACCAAGATCGCCAGCCGTTTGATCCGCACCTACACAGATCGCCACGGCCTGAAAAACCTGCTGCAGGAATTGCTGCAGGTCGATATCTCGAAACAACAACAAAGTAGCGATTGGGGCGCGCCTACGCTGACCGATGCACAGCTTGACTACGCGGCCAGCGATGTTCTTTATCTGCACCGCCTGCGCGAAGAGTTGAACATCAGGCTGGAGCGCGAAGACCGCATGGACACAGCGCAGGCCTGTTTCGATTTCCTGCCCACACGTGCCAAACTTGATCTGGCGGGCTGGCCAGATACCGACATCTTTGCCCATTCCTAAGGACACATAATGACCGATTTCAAAGTGATGGGTCAGGACGTGATCCGTGAAGAAGCCAATGCGCTGGACACGCTGGCAGATCACCTTGGCGACAGCTTTGCCGACGCGGTCAACCTGCTGCTGGAAACGAAAGGTCGTGTGATTTTATGCGGCATGGGCAAATCGGGGCATATCGCGCGCAAGATCGCCGCGACCTTTGCAAGCACGGGCACGCCCGCGCAATTCGTGCATCCCGCCGAAGCCAGCCACGGTGATCTGGGTATGATGGCGCAGGGCGATGTTGTTTTGCTGCTGTCCAACTCGGGCGAAACGCCAGAACTGGCTGATGTCATTGCCTATACCCGTCGCTTCCAAATCCCCCTGATTGGGGTGGCCAGCCGCGCGGATAGCACACTGCTCAAACAATCTGATGTGGCTTTGGTCCTTCCAAAATTGGGGGAAGCCTGCGGCACCGGGGTTGTGCCCACCACATCAACCACAATGACCCTGGCGCTTGGCGATGCGCTGGCCATCGTCTTGATGAAACACCGCCAGTTCACGCCCGCCAACTTCCGCGATTTCCACCCTGGCGGGAAACTGGGCGCACAATTGTCGAAAGTATCCGACTTGATGCACCACGGCGACGCGATCCCGTTGACGGAATTCAATACCCCGATGAGCGATACCTTGCTGACCATCAGCCAAAAGGGGTTCGGTGTGGTTGGCGTGACGGATACGGATGGCTACCTTGTTGGCATTGTCACCGATGGGGATTTGCGCCGTCACATGGACGGCCTGCTGGATTTAACGGCAGGGGATGTGATGACCAAAGCGCCCAAAACAATAGAACCCGACGCACTGGCCGAGGAGGCCGTAAGCCAGATGAATGACCGCAAAATCACCTGTTTGTTTGTTGTGGATGAAGCCCGCGACAAAACACCGATGGGCATCTTGCACATTCATGACTGTCTGCGGGCGGGTCTGGGTTAAAGTGGCCACCTACGACAATAGCTATTCAAGACTTGTCGCTTGGATGAAAATCATCCTGCCTGTTTTCGCGATTGCCCTGCTATCGCTGCTCTTTCTTTTGGCAAAACCGTCTGAGCCGATCAGCAATGTGCCATTCACGGACGTTGATGTAGACAGCATCGTTGCGGATCAGCGCATCTCGTCTCCGTCTTTTGCGGGGCTGGCAGAAGACGGAACCTCTATTCGTATTGAGGCCGCAGACGCCAAACCCGACACAAACATGAACGGGGCGTTGACCGCACGCGATCTGACCGCGCGTATCGATTTGATCGGGGGCACGTCTATCGAAATGGAAGCGGCCATAGGCCAGATAAATAGCACAGAAAATACTGCGCTGTTTGGTGGTGGCGTGATCGTCGAGACAACCAGCGGCATGCGTCTGACCACTCTAACGCTTATCGCGGGATTGGACAGCGGCTTTGTCGAAACCCAAGGGGCCGTCGAGGGGACCAGCCCGATGGGTACGGTGAACGCAGGAAAAATGCGACTGGAGCGCGCGTCCAACGGGACACATCTTCTGGTTTTTCAAGATGGCGTTCGCCTGATATACCAACCATAGTTTTGGGGATTCTTTTGTTTTGAAACGTTTTGCTGCCATCTTGTCTGCCGCGCTTTTGTTCGCGCATCCGTCCTTCGCCCAACAAGTCGCGTTTGGAGGTATTGCAAATGATCCATCCGCACCTGTCGAAGTGACGGCCGACCAGCTGAGCGTTGACCAAAACAATGGGTCAGCGATTTTTGAAGGCAACGTTATCATTGGTCAGGGTGCCTTTCGGCTGAGCGCGGGGCGCGTCGTGGTGATCTATGCCGCTGGCAGCCAGAAAATCGACCGGATGGAAGCAACGGGCGGTGTCACACTTGTCAACGGCGGAGAAGCAGCCGAAGCGGACCGCGCGGATTATTCGATTACAAACAATTCGATCACCCTGCGCGGCAATGTTTTGGTAACGCAGGGCCAGAATGCACTGACGTCGGATTCGATGGTGCTGAACCTCGCAACCGGAACGGCCCAAATGGATGGGCGCGTCAAAACCCTGTTGAACACGGGACAGAATTGATGCCTTTGGATCTACAAGTGACCGAAGGAAGCGCGGGACTACAAATCAAGAACCTGCGCAAAAGCTACCGTAAAAAGGTGGTCATCCGTGATCTGACAATGGAATTAGGCCGTGGCGAGGTTGTCGCCCTTCTGGGCCCGAACGGGTGTGGCAAATCCACCTGTTTTTATTCCATTGCGGGCCTTGTGACACCCGAAGGTGGCCAGGTCATGATTGACGGACGCGAGGTGACCAACCTTCCGATGTATCGTCGCGCCAAACTGGGCATAGGCTATCTGCCCCAAGAGATGTCAATTTTTCGTGGTATGAGCGTTGAGGACAATATCTCTGCCATCTTGGAAATTTCCGAACCAGATCGCCATAAACGGCGCGAACGGCTAGAAGAGCTGTTGTCTGAATTCTCGATCGAGCACTTACGCCGCGCCTCTGCATTGGCGCTGTCGGGCGGCGAACGGCGCCGCGCCGAGATTGCACGGTGCCTGGCTGCAGACCCGAAATACGTTTTGCTGGACGAACCTTTTGCAGGCGTTGATCCCATCGCAGTTGGCGAAATCCGCAGCCTTGTTGCTGACCTCAAAACACGCGGCATTGGGGTTCTGATCACCGATCACAACGTGCGCGAGACGCTTGAAATCGTTGATCGTGCCTACATCATGCATGACGGTAAAATCTTGATGAGCGGGACAGCCGAAGACGTCGTAAATGATGAAAATGTGCGCCGCGTCTATTTGGGCCAAAACTTCCGAATTTCGTAGCGCGACGTTGAAATGGGTTGACAGTTGGCCCTTGTCTGACGCCAACTGATATCGATGACAGCGTTACTCACCACTACGAGACGACAGTATTCGATGGCGACACAACGCTGCCTATCGCCCTCACCCTAGCAGGTTGAACACAAACGTCCTTTGGGGCGTTTTACGATCTGCTGCGACTCATTTTTGGAGGACATATGCGCTATCAAATCTCAGGCAAACAAATTGACATCGGTGATGCTTTGCAAACCCACGTAAAGCAGGAACTCAATGGAATTGTTCAGAAATATGCGGAACGACCGACCGATGCGAATGTGGTATTTTCAAAAGATGCCCATGAATTTGTCTGCGAAGCGACAGTTCATCTGTCGACGGGTTTGACAGCGCAAGCCAGCGCACATGCGACGGAAATCTATGCTGCTTTTGACGGATGCGGCGAAAAGATGGAAAAGCAATTGAGGCGCTACAAACGGCGGTTGAAAGATCATCACAACGCTCGTCGTGAACCTGTTGAACAATTCGGTGCTTCCTCGTATATCCTCGCCGCAAGCGAGGGAAATGACGACGCAGAGCCAGAAACGCTCCAGCCTATGATCATTGCCGAAACAGAGACCAAAGTTGCGTCTTTGTCAGTTGGTGAAGCGGTCATGCAGATGGAGCTGTCTGGTGCGCCAGTTGTTGTTTTTCAAAACGAAAAGAATGCGGCCCTGAATGTGGTGTATCGCCGGGATGACGGCAACATCGGATGGATCGAGCCCAAAACATAAGGACGCTGGCGGTTTCCGTCGGCATACACGCGATGGACCTTTCAACTATCCTCAAGCCGGAAGCCGTTAAGGTCGTCTCTGCGATTAGCAGCAAGAAACGCCTGTTCCATGATCTGGGTGATATCGCAGAGTCCTGTTATAACCTTTCGGCATCCAAACTTGTGGATGCCCTACAAGATCGTGAAGCGCTTGGACCGACTGGTGTGGGGGGCGGCGTCGCCCTTCCCCACGCCCGCCTTGATAACATCGAAGATGTTTTGGGTGTTTTTGTGAAATTGGAAAAGCCGATCGACTTCAGTTCGGTCGATCGCCAGCCTGTCGATCTGGTCTTTGCGCTATTTGCGCCACAAGATAGTGGCGTATCTCATCTCAAGGCGCTTGCCCTTGTGTCACGCACGCTGCGCGAACCATCCATTTGTGCAAAACTACGCGCAAATGCAGATGCGTCCACGCTACACGCAATTCTGACATCCAGCCAGAACAGCCAAGCTGCCTAAGCTAGGTTTTGGCCCAAGGGCCGTAGCCAAAGCTCATATAGTCGCGCTGATAGGCATCCCGCGCTTTTCGCTCAATCTCTTCGTCATACACCTCTTCGAGGGAAAATGGTGCGTCCACGCGGTCGTCGTGAAGCATCGGCGCCGTGCAGCCTGTCTGCGCGGCAAGACCGGCCAAACCCTCCTCCAGACTGTCTTCACGCAAAATGGCGTCGGGCGGTGCAAATTGCGCGAACCCCTGGATTATATTGATCTGCGATGCCCAGTTGGGATCGATACGAACACTTGTTTGCCCGTTTAGGTTGGCTTTGACGAACTCCAGAAAAACACCAAAAGCGGTCTTATGCTGCGCCAAATCATAGTTTGCAGGATCGTCCGGTATCGACAGATCAAACACCTTTTCCAAGGTTGCACGAATGGCGGGAAAACTGCCATCCCCTGCACCAATAATGCGATCACAAAACGCGCGGTGTGCACGCACAACGGGATGCCGAACCACAGTAAATGTGCGGTGTCCTTTTTGATTTCGTTTCCATTGGCGCAAGGTCTTTTGGCTTAGGTCTCGCAATAAATCACCACGGGTGACACCGTCCAAATCAGCAAGCCATTGATTGACGGCCCGATGCGGCCCACTGGCAATCGGCATATAAAGCAACGGCGATTTGGAAGACCCGATATAGCTTGGGATGGCCGCAGGGCGGCGTGGCTCAAAATTTGGCGTCTGACCCAGATTGAAGTGATCAACCCGCGACAAAGCCGCTTGCATTTCGGGATAGTTTTCAACCTTATCCTCCAACGCCGCGGGGTTTTGTTTTTTCAGCGCTTTTGACAACGCTTCAAGCTGATGGTCAGACCCAAGGAACCGACCAAGTCCATTGACCACCTCAAGAGAATTTATGTCCTCATAAGCGATATAGAACGCGGTTTGGCCCGTCGTCTGAAGGCCGTTTTGCAAATGCAATTGAAAGGCCCGAAGCTGTTCAAGATGATCTTCAAATTCGGCGCGGTCAAAGACAGCCTTTGCTTTGCGACGATGCGATACGTTGGTGAGTTTCCATTGCCCCGTCGTTTTCGCAATTTTCCACGACACATAGCTTTCGAGCGGATTACGGGTCAGGATGATTTTCGCCACCGACGGATCATTTAGCACCGTTTCAAGGATGCGTGGATCATGGTCGTGAAAGTAGCGAAACCCGTTGATCCCTTCCGCATCACGCACCGCATCAAGAAGCTTTTGGGGATCTTTCTCGCGCTCGCGCTGGTTGACGCCAAGGATGCTCGGTTCGTTCGGATACCCGATAAAGTGGGGATTGAACGCTTCGCCGTGACAGCTGATATCCTCGAACAAATTCAGGTTTGTTTCGAGAAAGTTAGACCCTGTGCGCATCTCTGCAAAAAGGACAAACGACGAAAATCGACCAGTCATAGTTATTTCACCAAGTACGGTTTGCGCGACTTAACGCTGGAAGGTGGTTCAACATCCGTCACAGGAAAATCGCCCATCAAGTAGGGGTGCATTCCTTGGTTCTTCAAGTTTTGCAAAAACTGTCCAAAACCAGTCATATCAACCATGCGCGGCACTTCGGTTAGGCGCCGTGACGGTTTCTGCCCCATCTCGTCAATGATCGCCTGAAGCGGCTCCATCGGTGCTTCGATAAATTCGGCCAAGGTCCAAATGCGCACTCGCGCTTTGGCCCACTGGCATTTGAACACCTCAAGATATTTGCTTTCAATTTTTTGAAACTCTGCCGCTTCTTTGCGGATTTCACTGAAATTTCGGTTCGAGGCAAAAAGCGGTAAGGCCCACGCGCCCGAGATCACCGAAATCTGGGCATTCGGATCAAGCGCCAGCTTCCAATTCAGATCCTGGGTATCGGCGGGACCGTATTGAAAGCATTGCCGTTCGCCACGCGTGTTCCAGATCAAACTCGTTAGAAAGTCCTTTGGCGCGTAATCGCGCACGATTGCACTGTCGCTAAGTGCTCCGGTAAACGCGGTTTCCCCGTTCGCAAATTCTACCCGATCCGGGCCAAAAAGATGGCCATGTGCGCGGACATTCGTTGCACGCTGAAGCCAATCTTCGAAATCTTCAAAAAGCTCTGTGAACCCTGAAAAAACTGAATAGGGGCTGGATGTGATGCTCCCGTCGGCACCATCAAAGGGGAAGCGCCCCTGCATATAAAGCCCTTTGCGCCCACGCGTCCGACGCTCAACCGCTTTGGCGAAAATACGATCAATCTTTGCGGGCGCAGGCTCTGCCCGCAGGTTCGGGTCCTCAGGCGCGTTCAGAAATGTCTCGTAAAGCTTATCGGCAAACGGCCATATCTTGCGCGCCACAAAGCAATCGGAGCGGCGCAACAATTGCAAATGATCATCATAGAAAATATGTGGCTTACCTTGAAAATCGAACTTCGAAAGGGTGAGCGAGCGGCTTTCGATTTTGCGCGAATAGATACGCGCAAGCGTTTGAAAATAGCTTTCGTCGGGAATCCAAACGCGCTTGAAAAACCTGTCATACGTCCCGCGCTCTGGGTCTTCGAGAATGGCCGACAGCGTCTGGCGCGTCAAACACCACCACTGTGATCCCATATGCGGAATCAATCCCTTGGGTATCGGGCGCTTCAGCCGCAGCTTGCGCTGCACCCAAACATAACGATCAAAGAGGTATCTTTGGTTTTTCCACGAAAACGGAAACCGCAGCGTAAACCGTTCAGCGCTCAGCCCCCCCACCGTCCATGGCACGTCTTGGGTGGTGGCACTTTCAATGAAGTCCGTGTTTGGGCGGTCTTCAAGATAGCTGACAAGTTCGGAAATCGGGCGCAGCGGCAGGCATGACCCTGAGGCCAGATAGACGTGGCGCACCTGTTGATGCGTGTCCAAAAGCTGGCGTGAGGCAAGCTGTGTTGCCTGCACAATACCCCAAGTGCCCCACTCACAGCGTTTGCGCTTGCTGAAAGAGATTTGATCAAGGTCGCCCAGATTTGCTTTGAAAGCCGCAAAGTCCGAAGCGGCGACACTTGCATCAACATGGATGACAACAGGGCATCCGCCCTGAACCCAATGGCGCGCAACTTGCTCGGCCCGATTAAGGGCTGTGTGCACAAGCATGACAACACCGACGCTCATGCCCAGTTTCCTTTGGACATCAGACCCAAAATCTCAAGCTGTCGCCAGTTGATGTATTTTTCGGACCACTTACACCACAAATCAGGCTCGTCCTGCATTTGTGCGGCATATGCTTTGTATTCATGGCTGGCCGCATAGTGCTGCTTGCGCTCCAGTTCTTCGGCGGCTTTTTCGCCAAAGCTATCCAGAAACTTCGCGTGAAGAAGGATGCCCGTTGCCTTTTCACCGCCCCTTTCGTCGTAGGTCAGGTTCAAGCCCCGTGGCAGCAGCATATGGGTCGAGCTGACATAGGCGTAATGCCTGCGCCATTTGACCAGCGGTGTCTTGTTCAAAGCAGGTGCGCGTTTAGGATTGTCCGCAAAAAACATGCGCATCCTGGGACCACCCTGAATCCAGAGGTTTCCAAATTTCTCGTTTTTGGAGATCGTGTAATTGCCCGCATCAAACCAGTTCAAAACCTCCATCGGGTCTTGCCCCTCGCTATAGCGCGAATGGTTCAGCGGCCCTTTGGGATACATATCAAGCAACATTGTGCTGAAAGAACGAATTGATGATGCATCCAGCCAGTCTGTCAATGCGCGGATCGGGCGGGTGTCGCAGAACGGATAGATAAAGAATTCATCACTATCCACCGTCAGGCACCAATGTCCCGAACCGTATTTTGATTGCAGATAGTTCAACCAGTCGACACCAAAGCGCGCACGCTTGTAGCTGGCGTTGGTTGTCCAAAGCGAGACATCCGGCTGCGTTTCAAGATATTCGCGACTGCCATCGGTGCTGCCGTTGTCGACGATCACAAAATGGCTGATGCCTTTGTCGCGGTAGTAATTCAGGAAAAATGGCAGTCTTCGCTTTTCGTTGCGCAACGTGGAAAACAACAACACATCGCCAGATGAAATCGCTTTGGTCCGGTTTTGAACAGGTTTCAGCTCGCGTCGCTTCCGAAGCGCGCGAATACGCCAACGTTTCCGCTGAAGTCGCAAACGATATGACTCGAGTAAGCCCAATTCCTGCCTTTACCAATCGTTTACAAAACGCAAACAGACCGTTTCCATAGATACTAGTCTGTCATTTCAATTTGGTAAACGAAAAGCTGTTTTATTGCAGCCACTTGCCCCCAAACATCAAACCCTGTTGCACCATATCCTCCCACCCCCTGTAATGGGCAGAGGTTTCGCACCACAGATCGGGTTGCTGCGTGATATGATCATAGTAATCACCATATCTCTCGCTATGGGTGAAATGTTCTGCGCGATGTTTTTCGCTAGATGATTTTTCGATGACTTCAGGTAGAAATTTTGAATGCAGCAATACACCTGACGGAAGGCCAAGACGGGCATCAAGACCACGATTCAAGCGCCGGGGCAGAGCAATGTGCATTGAGCTGAGGTAAGCATAAGACCGGTGCCAGAAAATCAACGGTGTCTTGTCGAGATGAGGGGCATGATCTGGCGTATCGGCAAAAAACATACGTTTGCGTGGCCCGCCGCGCACCGAAATATTACTGAATTTGGCAAGACGCTCGTAGGTGTAGGTGTCCGCATCATACCATGCCAAAGCTTCTGTCGGATTCTGGCCCGCGCGGTAAGGCACGCTTCCGATGGGCCCTTTTGGATAGAGGTCCAGCATCACGGCAGCGAAACACTCCGCTTTATTTGCGGCCAGCCATTTCGTCAGTTCCTTGAGTCCCCGTTCCCCCCAATGGGGATAAATCAGGCATTCATCGACATCCAAGGTCAGACACCAACGCCCGTGGCCATGAGACCGCAAAAGCCAGTTCAGCCAATCCATGCCGAACCGAGACCCCTTATAGCTGTGATCTGTCCGCCAAACCGAAACATCGTCCTGCTGCGCCAAATATTCGGACGTTCCATCGTCGCTGCCATTGTCGACAATCAGAAAGTGCGCAACGCCAAGCTGCCTGTGGTGTGCGAGGAAAAAGGGAAGCCGTGTAATTTCGTTTCGGACTGTGCTGAAGGCCAGAATTGCATCTGATGGCAATTCATTGGTTCGGTCAGTGACGCATGAAAGCTCTCGCCGCTTTTGAAATGCGCGCCAAAGAAGGCGACGGCGTTTCCATCTCAGCTTGTAGGCGCGCCACGGGTCTTGCAGGTCAACATCCATCACAAGACCCTTTCAGGCCACTGCTTATTGGGCTGCGCGCTGCGTTCCCACAACATGCGAAAGATAGTCTGAAAACTCGTCGCGCAGCTCTTCACGGGCCAGCCCAAAGGCGACTGTCGCCTGCAAAAACCCTGCTTTAGAGCCACAATCATAGCGCTGCCCACGAAAACGGAAGCCGTAGACACCACGATCTTTTTCGATCTCACGCGCGATTGCATCGGTCAGCTGAATTTCGCCGCCAGCGCCAGATTTCATCTGGTTCAAGTTCTGCAAAACTTTTGGCGACAGGATATACCGGCCAATCACAGCCAAATTCGATGGCGCTTTTTCGGCTTCGGGTTTTTCAACCATGCCTTTTACGGACACCATCGATCCCATGTCTTCCTGAATATCCAAAACGCCGTAAGAGCTTATGGCTGTCTTGGGCACTTCCATGGCAGCCACCATCGACCCGCCTGTTTCTTCGTAGGCTTCCACCATCTGTTGTAGGCATGGTTTGTCGGCGGCAATCACGTCATCGGGCAAAATCACGGCGAAAGGCTCGTTGGCAATCAGACGGCGTGCGCACCAGACCGCGTGGCCCAGACCAAGTGCTTTGTGCTGACGGATATACGCAATCGCGCCACTGTCCATGTTTGTGTTCTTCAAGGTTTCCAGAAGTTCGTCTTTGCCCTTCTTGCGCAACTCTTGTTCAAGGGTTGGCGAGTGATCAAAGTAATCCTCAAGCGCACCCTTGCCGCGCGACGTCACAAAGATGAATTCCTTAATGCCTGCTGCACGCGCTTCATCGATCGCATATTGGATCAACGGGCGGTCAACCAATGTCATGATTTCTTTCGGCACCGATTTGGTCGCTGGTAAAAACCGCGTCCCAAGTCCCGCCACAGGAAAAATCGCCTTTGTAACCTTTTTTCGCATCTCAAATCCCACCTAACACTCTTTAGAACTCTGTCGGTTCTCTACAATTTGGATTGTTTACAATTAAGGCAACAATAAGGCATTTTTTCTGATCTGTCGAAAAGGGGAAATATTCCTGCGGATTGTCGCTAGATGGTTGCGTTTTTTGTTGACCCCCGCGTCAAGCCAAACCCATCTCTGCCATCATTTTTTCCAGCTTCGGAACGTCTTCGGGATTGTTCAATTCCCAAAACTGGCGACCGCGTGCTTGGACTTCCACACATAGCATATGGCGCCCACGCTCAAGAAACCGAAGCTGCTCTAACCCTTCGAGCGTTTCCAGCGCTCCGGCTTGCCACGTTGGATAGGCGGTCAGCGCATCTGGCCGATACCCGTAGACCCCCACATGATGATAAACAGGCGTCGGCATATCATCGGCGTAATTGACACTGGTAAACGGGATCACTTCTTTACTGAAATAAAGCGCGTTTTTATCCGTCCCAAACACCGCGGTTGTGCCGCCTACGCGGCCCTCTTTGCGATCATTCATAAGGTCTTTGTGCATGGCTCCATCACAGCGCAAAACCGGCGTTGCGACCTCTGCGCTTGGGTTTGCCTCAAGCCCTGCAATCAGATCCTCAATGAACCATGCAGGGGTCAGCGGTGCATCGCCCTGCAAATTCACCACGATGTCATATGGCTCGGCCAACGTCGAATAGGCCTCAGCACACCGTTCGGTGCCGTTTTGGCACTGCTCGGACGTCATGACGACCTCCGCGCCAAAACCCTCAGCCGCTGCCTTGATGCGATCATCATCCGTGGCGACCACCACGCGCGCTACACCTTGCACCTCCATCGCCGCGCGCCATGATCTCTCGATCAGGCTTCGTTTTTCACCTGTTGCACCAGTCAGGGCGACAAGTGGTTTTCCAGGATAGCGCGTGCTGGCAAACCGCGCGGGGATCAGGATCAAAACAGACACTAATCAGGCCTTTTTCAGCTCTACACCCGGGGCATAGGCAATAAAAAACGGATTGGCGTAGTCAGGCTTTCCGTATGTCAGGGGTGTATGATCGTCAAAACGGATCACGTGCCCGCCAGCACCGTTCAAAACAGCATGACCCGCCGCCGTATCCCATTCCATCGTCCGACCGACGCGGGGGTAGATGTCAGCTTCACCTGTGGCGATTAGACAGAACTTCAGCGACGATCCCGCGCTTTTCATATCGGCGACGTTGTATTTGCCGATGTAATCATCCGTCGCTTGGTCGCGGTGCGATTTCGACGCGACGACCAAAAGCGCAGAATTGTCTGGATTAGACACTGATATGGGCGTGGTTTCGCCGATGGTTTCTTTGGCAAAAGGTGCAGCTTCTTCCACTGTCGTTCCATCCGCTTGTGTAAAGAACAAACGATCTTTGGCAGGCGCATATACAACGCCGCGCACGGGAACGCCGTTTTCGACATACGCGATGTTGACGGTGAAGTCGCCACGGCGGTTAATGAACTCCTTGGTGCCATCAAGCGGGTCAACGATGATGAACGTATCGGCCTTTTGCGTATGGGTGCCAGACTGTTCTTCGGTGATCAAAAGCGTGTCGGGAAACGCGGCGCGCAGTCCTTCGGAAATGATCGCATCGGCCGCTTCATCCGCGGCTGTGACGGGGCTGTCATCGGACTTAACTTTGACGTCAAAATCATCCGCATCGTAAATTTCCATGATCTTGTCGCCCGCCTTCAGCGCCAATTCACGAAACACCGTTTCCATTTTTTGATAATCCAAAACCCTGCACTCCTGTCCGGTCACCCATATTCAATTGAAAAAATCCGCATCTCGCGTATTTTGATCCACGAGCGTTATGCGTCTGTGGTAACAAAACAGCAAGATAGCTGTGATCAGATGCGACCAAAGTGTAGCGAAAGCAGGAAGCCATGTTCCAATTTGAAGCAAAGCCCGCAGGACGGCGCCGCGCCGTCGGTATGCTTGAGTTGATCTACTACGGCATCGTTCGTGATGTGCGCAAAAGCCACGGCAATGCGCTGATCGGGCTTTTCATGAATGTCATGCAAACCATCATCTTTGTTGCAGCGTTCTATTTTATGTTTTCCATCTTGGGCATTCGCGGTTCTGCCCTGCGCGGGGATTTCCTGCTCTACATCATGACGGGGATTTTTCTTTTTCTGACCCACACAAAAGCGCTCAGCGCGGTCGTAGGCTCTGAAGGCCCTGCATCTCCGATGATGAAACATGCGCCGATGAATACAGCGATTGCGATTTGTTCGTCAGCGCTCGGGTCACTCTATATCCAGATTTTGTCGCTGTTTATCGTTTTGTTTCTCTATCATGTGATCATGACGCCCGTGCACATCGAAGACCCTATCGGGGCAATGGCGATGCTTTTGCTATCCTGGTTTTCTGGGGTGGCGATCGGGATGGTTTTGTTGGCGCTCAAACCGTGGATGCCCGGCGCGGTGCAGATGATTACCCAGATTTACAGCCGCGCAAATATGATTGCGTCCGGCAAGATGTTTGTGGCCAACACACTTCCAAGTTTCATGCTTGCGATGTTCGACTGGAACCCCCTGTTTCACTGCATTGATCAGGCGCGCGGCTATACATTCATCAATTACAACCCCCGCTATAGCAATTGGGAATACGCGATGATCGTGGCGATTATCTTTCTCATGGTTGGCTTGATGGGAGAGTTTTATACGCGCAAGAACGCGTCGGTGTCGTGGAGTGCGCGGCGTTGATCCGTATCTTTTTGGTGCTTCTGGCCCTTGCCTGCCCCGCATATGCCCAGAATTTCCCCGCGCTCTATGATGTCGATGGGGTGGGTGATGGCGATACATTGAATGTGCGCCGCGGCCCTGCCTTTGATGCAGAGGCTTTTGACGCGCTTGCAGCAGATGCCAAACGCATCGAAGTGGTCGAACAGAACGGCAAATGGTTTCGGATCAACCGCGGCGAGCAATCGGGATGGGTGGCCAGCCGCTATATGACCCCCAATCAGGGGGAGCCCGCCCAAATTGCCTGCGGCGGGACCGAGCCGTTTTGGTCACTCACAAAAACGGCAGAAGGCCCCTATCGCTTGCGGATTTTAGGCGATTACAACATGGCGTTCACACCGCTGCCCACAATTCGCTCGGCCAATGATACCCGTGTGATGACCACATTGGGCAAAGGTAACCCTGGTCAGCTTCAGGTCATTCAGCGACAGCAATCATGCAACGACGGAATGAGCGATGCGAAATACGGACTGGCCATTGATCTTATTCTGACCCGCACAGAACAAAGCGAACAACAGCTTTATTCGGGATGTTGCGCGCTTAGGTAACGACCCGAAGGGTCAGATTTATCCGCCCGCCCTTGGCCAACAAGGTCGAACTGTTCGGCTTCAACCGATCAATCCCGTGATACAAAAGCCGCGCCTGCCCGCCCATCACAACCACATCACCAGATTGCAGCCAGACGCTTTCTGTCTTCCCACCGCGCGTCTCATGGCCCACCCGAAACAGCGCATCATCCCCAAGCGACACAGAAACCACCGGCATCTCGAAATTGGCCTCGTCACGGTCTTGGTGCATCCCCATTTTCGCATCCGTACCGTAATAGTTGACCAAACAACATTCCGGTGGCCGATCGACACCCGCAACCGTGGTCCAGATGCCCAAAACAGACGGCGGTATCACAGGCCAGGGCGTGCCGTTGGGATGGCTTTGCGCATAGCGGTATCCCTGCCCGTCGGTCACCCAACCAAAGCGGCCAGCACTGGTCATCTTAACACTCATCGCTTTGCCAGATGGTGTTACGGGGGTCACAAAGGGGGCCTGTTTGGCAATGGTACGCACGTCCTCTACCAGCGCCAGTTGCGCATCCCGATCCAGCATATCTTTGTAGACCTGCATCCCTCTCAAATTCAAACTTGGCCGCACCTGAAAAAAATCCTTCGATTTAGGCAATTGAATCTCACTCGTGCGCTTGCAGCACCTCTACCCCCTCCTTATATACGGCGCACACTGGAATTGTCCCCTCATGGGGACGCTCAAATGGGATTGGGGCTTGGATGCCGGGCAATTGGGTCCGCGCCCCACGACATCGCCGATAAAGGAGCACACACATGGCCAAAGTAATTGGTATCGACCTCGGAACGACAAACTCCTGCGTGGCTATCATGGATGGCTCGCAACCCCGCGTGATCGAAAACGCAGAAGGTGCGCGCACGACCCCTTCGATCGTTGCATTTACAGATGATGAACGCCTCGTTGGCCAGCCGGCCAAACGGCAGGCTGTCACCAACCCGGACAATACAATTTTCGGCGTAAAGCGCCTGATCGGCCGTCGGTTTGACGACGCTGATCTGGAAAAAGATAAAAAGAACCTGCCATTCAACGTCGTCAATGGCGGCAATGGCGATGCTTGGGTAGAAGCCAAGGACGAAAAATACAGCCCTTCGCAGATCTCGGCCTTCATCCTGCAAAAGATGAAAGAAACCGCTGAATCGTATCTGGGCGAGGACGTCAAACAAGCCGTCATCACCGTGCCTGCATACTTCAACGACGCACAACGCCAAGCCACCAAAGACGCGGGCAAGATCGCAGGCCTCGAAGTGCTGCGCATCATCAACGAGCCGACTGCGGCTGCCTTGGCCTATGGTCTGGACAAAAAAGAGACGCAAACCATCGCGGTTTATGACCTTGGCGGCGGTACATTCGACGTCACCATCCTCGAGATCGACGATGGCCTGTTCGAAGTGAAATCCACCAACGGTGACACGTTCCTTGGTGGTGAAGACTTCGATATGCGCATCGTCAACTACCTTGCGGACGAGTTCAAAAAAGAAAACGGCGTTGATCTGACCAAAGACAAAATGGCCCTGCAGCGCCTGAAAGAAGCCGCTGAAAAAGCCAAGATCGAACTGTCCAGCGCCAGCCAGACAGAGATCAACCAACCGTTCATCTCGATGGACGGATCGACAGGTCAGCCTTTGCACCTTGTGGTCAAGCTGACACGCGCCAAGCTGGAAAGCCTTGTGGGTGATCTGATCAAAGCGTCGATGAAACCGTGCCAAGCCGCGTTGAAAGACGCTGGTCTATCCACTGGGGATATCGACGAGATCGTCCTGGTGGGCGGTATGACCCGTATGCCCAAAGTGATCGAGGAAGTGACAAAGTTCTTCGGTAAAGAGCCAAACAAAGGTGTAAACCCTGATGAGGTTGTCGCCATGGGCGCGGCCATCCAAGCAGGCGTTCTGCAAGGCGACGTCAAAGACGTGGTTCTTCTGGACGTGACACCCTTGTCGCTTGGCATCGAAACCCTTGGTGGCGTGTTCACACGTCTGATCGATCGCAACACGACGATCCCGACCAAGAAGTCGCAAATCTTCTCGACTGCTGAAGACAACCAGAACGCCGTGACGATCCGTGTTTTCCAGGGTGAACGCGAAATGGCCGCCGACAACAAAATCCTCGGCCAGTTCAACCTTGAAGATATCCCGCCGGCACCACGCGGCATGCCTCAGATCGAAGTAACTTTCGACATTGATGCCAACGGTATCGTATCGGTTGGCGCGGCTGACAAAGGCACTGGCAAGGAGCAGAAGATCACGATCCAAGCTTCGGGTGGCCTGTCGGACGCAGACATCGACCAAATGGTCAAAGACGCCGAAGAAAATGCAGAGGCCGACAAAGAGCGCAAGGAATTGGTGGAAGCCAAAAACCAAGCGGAAAGCCTGATCCATTCGACTGAAAAGTCGATGGAAGAGCATGCCGATAAGGTGGACCCGACCACAATCGAAGCCATCGAATTGGCGATCGCCGCGCTGAAAGACGATCTGGAAACAGAAGATGCCGGCAAGATCAAAGGCGGCATCCAGAATGTCACCGAAGCGGCCATGAAACTGGGCGAAGCCATTTACAAGTCGGCACAAGAAGAAGCCGCTGGTGAACAGCCCGCTCCGGAAGATGGCCCTGCAGGCGTAGACGACGATATCGTCGACGCTGACTTCGAAGATCTGGACGAAGACAAACGCGCTTAACCCGCGCATCTGGAACCAATGACGCCAGCCCATTTGTCCCGTCAAACGGACGGGGCTGGCGTTCACGTTCCAAAAGGGGAGTAACCCATGGCAAAACGTGACTATTACGAAACGCTCGGTATCTCGCGCGGGGCAGATGCTGCCGAAATCAAAAAAGCGTATCGGACAAAAGCAAAAGAGCTTCACCCCGATCGCAACGCCGACAACCCAGAAGCCGAAGCCCAATTCAAAGAAGCCAACGAAGCCTACGAAGTCCTGAAGGATGCAGACAAAAAAGCGGCTTACGACCGCTACGGTCATGCTGCGTTCGAAGGCGGTATGGGTGGCGGACGACCCGGTGGTGGCATGGGTGGCCAACAAGGCGACTTCGCCAGCGCGTTTTCGGATGTGTTCGACGATCTCTTTGGTGACTTCATGGGCGGCCAGCGCGGCGGCGGTGGACGCACCCGCGCCAGCCGTGGCTCGGACCTGCGCTACAATTTGCGCATCTCTTTGGAAGAGGCCTACGCAGGGCTGCAAAAGACGATCAACGTCCCGACCTCTGTGGCCTGTGATGTTTGCAATGGCTCAGGTGCGGAAGGCGGCGCAGAACCAACCACCTGCCCAACCTGTTCGGGTATGGGCAAAGTCCGTGCGCAACAGGGCTTCTTTACGGTAGAACGCACCTGCCCCACCTGTTCAGGTATGGGTCAGATCATCAAGAACCCCTGCAACGCCTGTGGTGGCGCAGGGCGCACCGAAAAGGAACGCGCGCTTTCGGTCAATATCCCTGCGGGGGTCGAAACGGGCACACGTATCCGCCTGGCTGGCGAAGGCGAGGCAGGCATGCGCGGTGGTCCAACGGGCGATCTGTATATCTTCATCGAAGTCTCGGACCACGAGATTTTTGAGCGCGAATCGACAAATCTCTTCTGCCGCGTTCCAGTCTCTATGACATCTGCCGCAATGGGTGGTGATATCGAAGTGCCAACCATCGACGGTGGTCGGAGCCGCGTGAAAATCCCTTCAGGTAGTCAATCAGGGCGCCAGATGCGGTTGCGCGGCAAAGGCATGCCTGCCCTGCGCGGGGGCGGGACAGGTGATATGTTTATCGAACTGGCCGTCGAAACGCCCGTGAACCTGACCTCCAAGCAAAAAGAGCTGCTGCGCGAATTTGAAAAGCTGTCCGAAGACAACAACCCCGAGTCGTCCAATTTCTTTTCAAGCGTTAAGAAGTTCTGGGATTCGATGAAGGGTTAACCAAAAATTTAGGGAATCGGCGCAACGTCGGTTCCCATGACCGCCCTAGATCGTTTCAGTGAAAATCCCCTGCCGCTCTTTGAAGGCCAAGAGCTTTTGATCACGGGGCCCAAAGGGGCCGACCCTGCGTATATCAAAGATCATCGGCGCCGTTTACGCGACCGCTTTTGCGGTGGCGGCGCTGCATCGCTTCCCGACTATGAACTGCTTGAACTTATTCTGTTCCGCTCACTTCCCAAATGCGATGTGTCCCCGGTCGCGCGCCGTCTGATCGACACCTTCGGCGATCTGAATGCCGTCCTGTCTGCCAGCAAAGAACGCCTGATCGAAGTCCGCGGTGTCGGTGATGTTGTCGCAACCGATCTCAAAATTATTGAGGCTGCCACCCACCGCATGGCCCGCGCCAAGGTGATGGACCGACCCGTCCTGTCAAGCTGGCAATCCCTGATCGACTATTGCCACACAGCCATGTCGCATCAGCAAACCGAAGTGTTCCGCGTTTTGTATCTTAACCGCAAAAATGTGCTGATCGCGGATGAAGAACAGGCCCGTGGCACGGTTGATCACGTTCCCGTCTACCCGCGCGAGATTATGCGCCGCTGTCTTGAGCTTAACGCAAGCGCCCTCATCCTTGTTCACAACCATCCCTCTGGCGATCCCACTCCGTCCCAATCGGATATCGAGATGACCCTGAACATAGAAACCGCAGCACAGGCTTTGGGTCTGGTCCTGCATGATCACCTCGTGATCGGAAAATCCCGCGAAATCAGCATGCGCAGCGATGGCTACCTATAGCAAAAGGCGCCCCCGTTTCCGAAGGCGCCTTAAAGCAAACTGTCTGTCAGAGTATTAGCGTTGTGCCAACGTGATGTCGGACACCATATCGTTCAAAACAATAAGGTCACCAACGGCATCACAGGCTGGCATCTCGACAACAAGGTCTAGCACCGTTTTCTCACCGCTTGCTGTGCGTTGCAGGCTTTGCGCTTCGACCTGTGTGCCACAGTTGCGTGCTGTCACCTCAGCTTCAACACTCAGATCAATGTCCCCTTCCGTGCGGGGCAATCCCGACGGAAATGTATAAACTTCGGCCTGCAAAGCATCGGCGACACCAAGCTTTGTCAAAAAGCCACCTGATCCGCTGGCAACCGCACTGACATCGCGTGGCGCATCACTCCACACGTGTCCATCCGTGCCGTAATCGGCACCGAACTCAAGCGCGTGAATGGCCACGCCTGCATCGCCGCGCCATTGTAAAACAACGCGGTCATACATGCCCATGCTATCAACAGTGGTGGTCGCAACTGCACCTTCTTCATTGGGGAAGGCCACAATAAACACCGCTTGTTCGTTTAGGGCAGGCGCATCAAACCTCGCCTTGCCATCTGTGTCCGTTGCAATGGTGAACATCATGCCTTCGTGATGGATCGTTGCCCGTTCATTGGCCAAACATGGCGCGTGCAGATCCAGCGTAACCATCGCGGCGGCCGCGGGCGTTGCTGTCATCGACACGCCGCAATCCGCAACCGCCAAAGGTGCTGCTTCGACGTCGGGGGATACAAGGACATCTGGCGCAGCAACAAGTGTTGGGGCTGGTGTCTGGATCATCGTTTGGTCTGTCGCAACCGCTTGGGTTGGCGTGACAGGGGCAACAGGGGTCGGCACAATGACACCCGCCTGAACAGGTTGTGTTGTCGCAACAAAGCTAACCTCGCCACTCGATGCATCTTGCCCGATCCGCGACGCTGTCGCATCGCTGTTCTGCATAAAAAACCCAATCGCAGCGGCTACAAAAATAGTGCCGCCCGCAGTGGCATAGCGTTTAATATCAACCATGTTCGACTCCCGTCCCGATGGAATTCTGGGAACGGTATGACAGTCGATTCGGTTAGCGCCGTGTCGCAATCAAGGTCATTTGCGGACAAGACTGCCCGATTTTTGCCTTATCTCCGACAGCTTGGACCATTAAGCCAACCTGCCGTGGCAGTGTTTGAACTTCTTGCCAGACCCACAAGGGCACGGATCGTTTCGGCCGGGATTACCCCATGTGGTCGGATCGCTTTCGACAAACCCTTCGATCGCATTTTCGTTGGGCGCCGGCATCTGTTCTTCCGCCGCACCTGCCATCTGGGCGCGCTGCGCCTCAATCTGGGCCATCATCGCCTTTTGCTCTTCTTCGGTCATGGGGCGAATTTGCGACAGTTTTTGTGTCACATCTTCACGCAACCCATCAAGCAAGGCTTCAAACAGCTGAAAGCTTTCCGTCTTGTATTCGTTCAAAGGATCACGCTGCGCATATCCGCGGAACCCAACGACCGAGCGTAGATGCTCAAGCGTGACAAGATGTTCGCGCCACTTGGCATCAATTGTATTCAGCAGGATTTGTTTTTCGATCCCGCGCATCACGTCATCGCCGAAAGCGGCGGTCTTTTCCGCCATCAGCTTATCACCCGCTTCTTCAAGACGTTCGATAATGACTTCGTCATCAACGCCTTCTTCTTCGGCCCATGCAATCACGGGGACATCAAGGTTCAACCGCTCGATGGTGGCCGCGTACATTTCCTCGGTGCGCCATTGATCGGCATAGGTTTTAGGCGGCATGAATTCGTATACCAGATCATCGATGACCTGATCGCGCATATCCTTTGTGATTTCGGATACATCGCTACTTTGCATGATCTCCATCCGTTGACGGAAGATCACCTTGCGCTGCTCATTCATGACATCGTCATATTTCAACAGCTGCTTACGAATGTCGAAGTTACGGCCTTCGACTTTGGCTTGCGCTTTCTCAAGCGATTTGTTGACCCAAGGATGCACAATCGCTTCGCCTTCTTTCATGCCAAGCTTGGACAAGACCGCGTCCAACCGCTCTGACCCGAAGATGCGCATCAAATCATCTTCAAGGCTCAGGAAAAAGCTGGAGCGCCCAGGATCGCCCTGTCGCCCCGAACGGCCACGCAACTGGTTATCAATGCGGCGGCTTTCATGACGTTCCGTTGCCAGAACATACAGCCCACCGGCGTCTTTGACCTTTTGCTTTTCTTCCGCGACGCTGGCTTCAATGCGGGTGCGCACAGCTTCCGGATCAGCTTCGGGGTCAGCGGCCAAGGCCTCCATCACCTGCATCTCGACATTGCCGCCAAGCTGAATGTCCGTGCCCCGACCCGCCATATTGGTGGCAAGGGTCACAGCGCCCAAACGGCCCGCCTTGGCGATGATTTGGGCTTCCTGCTCGTGCTGGCGCGCATTCAGCACGTTATGCTCAATGCCTTCTTTGGTCAGAACCTGACTGATGTATTCCGATTTTTCGATCGAGGTCGTGCCAACCAAAACCGGTTGGCCCTTTTCATTCGCCTCTGTCAGCGCCTTGATGACAGCACCATATTTTTCATCAGCCGTGCGGAACACCTGATCATGTTCATCGATACGCGCAATGGGCTTGTTGGTCGGCACTTCAACCACACCAAGACCATAGATTTCGGCGAATTCTTCCTCTTCGGTCTTGGCCGTGCCCGTCATGCCAGACAGCTTGTCATACAGGCGGAAGTAGTTCTGGAATGTCACGGACGCCAACGTCACGTTTTCGGGCTGGATCTGGACACCTTCTTTGGCCTCGATCGCTTGGTGCAGACCATCTGACATGCGCCGCCCTGGCATCAGGCGACCTGTATGTTCATCCACAAGGATCACATCACCGTCACGCACAACATAGTGCACATCGCGCAAGAACAGCTTATGCGCCGAAAGTCCTTGGTTCACATGGTGGACCAGCGTAACGCTTTCGGGGTCATAAAGGGTCTGCCCGTCTTCCAGCAGCCCTTCGCGGTGCAAACGCTCTTCCAGCCACTCGTTACCTTCTTCCGAATAGGTCACGTTGCGGGTTTTTTCGTCCAGCTTGTAATGCTCTTCGGTCAGATCAGGGATGATCTTGTTCACGATGGTATAAAGCTCTGATCGATCTTCGGAAGGGCCTGAAATGATCAACGGCGTCCGCGCCTCATCAATCAAGATACTGTCCACCTCATCCACAATGGCAAAGTTGTGGGGGCGCTGCGCCATTTGCGACAGCTCTGATTTCATGTTGTCGCGCAGATAATCAAAGCCCAATTCGTTGTTGGTGGCATAGGTGATGTCTGCTGCATAAGCCGCTTGTTTTTCACCGTCAGGCTGCTGCGGATAAACCACCCCTGTGGTCATCCCAAGGGCCGCATATACCTTGCCCATCCACTCGGCATCCCGCTTGGCCAGATAATCGTTCACCGTCACGATATGCACGCCCTTGCGGGTCAGCGCATTCAGATAGGCAGGCAAGGTGGCCACAAGGGTCTTGCCCTCGCCTGTTTTCATTTCTGCGATGTTGCCTTGGTGCAGGAAAATCCCGCCCATCAACTGCGTATCAAACGCCCGTAATCCCAATGCACGTTTGCCCGCCTCACGACAGTTGGCAAACGCCTCGGGCAACAGATCATCAAGGCTTTCACCCCCGATCGCACGTTCAGACAGCTCCTTGGTTTTTTCGATCAGACCCTCATCGCTAAGCGCCTCAAACTCGGGTTCCAACGCATTGATTTTCTCGATCGTGGCGCGGGTCGCTTTGACTTTGCGATCATTGGGGGTGCCAAACACTTTTTTGGCAATGGTTCCGAAACCGAGCATGTCTTTTCCTAAGCCTCATCCGCTAAAAGCGGCCTATACAATTTTGTCATCGAACAGGTGGTTGCCCGTCCCGACTGCGCCCCATACATATAGGTTCAACCAGTCGTCCCAGACCCTGTCGGCCCAGTGCTGAATTTGATGTAAGGGCCGCCTATCACAGTGTCAACGGCGTGGCCCTGCCAGCCAATAGTCTTGCTCCTCGAAAGGACATTTTCATGCAAAAACCACTTAATTTCCTTGGCGCCGTGGCGCTTGGCCTTACTCTCGCCCTGCCAGCAACGGCACAAGAGGCAGATGTGAATACCGTTGTGGCCACCGTGAATGGCACTGACATCACCCTGGGTCATATGATTGCTGCACGCGCACGTCTGCCGCAGCAATACGCCCAACTGCCCCCAAATGTCCTCTATGATGGCCTGCTGGACCAGCTGACACAGCAAACGCTGCTGTCGCAAAGCATGGACGAGGTGCCCAACCGCGTGGCCATCACTCTTGAAAACGAACGCCGCTCTCTTCTGGCTGGTGAAGTCATCACCGCCGCAACAGAAGGCGCAGCATCTCAAGAAGCCCTGCAAGACGCCTATAACGCCCGCTTTGCAGATGCCGAACCAGAGACAGAATACAGCGCCGCGCATATTCTGGTCGAAACCGAGGAAGAAGCCGCAGAGATCAAAACGATGATCGAAGACGGTGGTGATTTCGCCGAACTCGCCCGCGAGAAATCTACAGGACCATCGGGTCCCAACGGCGGTGATCTGGGTTGGTTTGGCAAAGGTATGATGGTCAAACCTTTTGAGGATGCGGTTGTCGCCCTTGAAGCAGGTGCCGTGTCCGATCCCGTCCAGACACAATTTGGCTGGCACATCGTAAAGCTGAACGAAACACGCCTGAAAGATGCGCCTGCTTTTGAAAGCGTCCGCGCCGAACTTCAGTCAGAGCTTGAACAAGCCGCCGTCCAGGCCCGCATCGACGAATTGGAAGCCGCCGCCGAAATCACCAAAGCCGAAACAGGCGCAATCGACCCTGCGGTTCTGACAAACTACGACCTCTTGAACCAGTAAGCACCGATGACAAAATCACCCCTCGCCCCCGCTGATTTCCCGCTTCTTCCAATGATCGGCGGGGTCAAATTTGCCACCGCGCAGGCGGGGGTGAAATACCGTGACCGAACCGATGTAATGCTGGCGGTGCTTGATGAAGGCACCTCTATTGCGGGCGTATTCACAAAATCGGCAACGCGTTCGGCCCCAGTGCTGGACTGTCAGGAAAAACTGGGCGGCACATCAGGTGGTCCGGCCGCGTTTCTTGTGAATTCGGGCAACTCCAACGCGTTTACAGGGCGGGCTGGCACAGAATCGGTGCAGGCGATTTGCGCGGCTGTCAGCGCGCAAACAGGGATCAACCCGTCCCGCATTTTCACATCCTCCACCGGCGTCATCGGCGAACGTCTGCCCCACGACCGGATCACCGCAAAGATGGCCGAACTTCATGACGGTCTGTCGCCTGGCAAAATCAAAGGCGCCGCAGAAGCGATCATGACAACCGATACCTTCCCCAAAGGCGCGGGGACCGAGGTAGAGGTGAACGGACAGACCGTGAAAATTACGGGCATCGCAAAAGGATCTGGCATGATTGCGCCTGATATGGCTACAATGCTGGTCTATATCTTTACCGATGCCGCCATTCCGCAACCTGATCTGCAAACGCTGGTCAGCGATCTGAACGAACGCACCTTCAACTGCATCACCGTTGATAGCGATACCTCGACCTCGGACACGCTGCTGGTTGCCGCAACCGGCACAAGCGGCGTTGACGTGACGGATAGTGCAGAGTTCCGCGACGGGTTGCACGATGTCATGCAAGACCTCGCCAAACAGGTGGTGCGCGATGGCGAAGGCGCAACAAAGTTCATCACCATCAAGATCAGTGGTGCCGCCAATGACGCAGAGGCCAAAACCTGTGGGCTGGCGGTGGCAAACTCGCCCCTCGTGAAAACAGCCATCGCCGGAGAGGACCCCAATTGGGGCCGCGTGGTCATGGCCGTGGGCAAAGCAGGTGTGCAAGCAGACCGCGATCTGCTGTCCATCACCTTTGGCGATGTCCTCGTGGCCGACAAAGGATGGGTCAGCGAAAACTATACCGAAGCAGATGGTGCCGCCGTGATGAAAAAACCCGAAATCACCATTGGCGTTGATCTTGGCATCGGATCAGGGACAAGCACGGTTTGGACCTGCGACCTGACACATGGCTACATCACCATCAACGCGGATTACCGATCATGAAAACCGTTCTCGTCTCTGCCGTGGCTCTGATTGATCCCGATGGTCGTGTCCTGTTGGGGCAACGCCCCGAGGGCAAATCAATGGCAGGCCTATGGGAATTTCCGGGCGGCAAAGTCGAAGATGGCGAGACACCCGAAGTGGCCTTGATCCGCGAGTTACAAGAAGAACTTGGGATCGACACATGGGAAAGCTGTCTGGCCCCGCTGACGTTTGCCAGCCACAGCTACGAAAAATTTCACCTGTTGATGCCGCTCTTTGCCTGCCGCAAATGGGAAGGCACACCACAGTCGCGCGAAGGCCAGGCGTTGAAGTGGGTGCATGCCAACCAGATCAAAGACTACCCCATGCCCGCGGCCGATATTCCCCTCATACCGATTCTGCGCGATTGGCTCTGAGTCGAATTGTGTCAAGAATTGGGCGGATGCGGCTTCTATATTTCCGCATGTTTACTAAATTTTAACTAAATATTGTGCAGATGACGCGGGATGCGTCAAAAATGTGGCAAAATTAGGACTGGTTTTGTCACAAAACGCCGCTATTGTTTCTTAAGTAACAACTGAGGTCTGCAGAATGCTTAAAACAATCATCATCGGAAGTTGCGTATCTGTTCAAGGGATCGTTGAGAAAACCCTTTCAAACGGGATGGTGCGCGTGCGCGTCGGCAATAAGACCTTTGAAGGTCGGCCTGTCTAACCACCCTTTTTACCGAACCACGAAAAAAGGGCGCTGATCATCAGCGCCCTTTTTCTATTTTTTGGCGATGGACCGGTTTAGTCCAAAGACCGCTCGACCTCTTCACGCTCGAAGATTTCGATCACATCATCAGGGCGGATATCGTCGTAGTTCTCAAACGCCATACCGCATTCCTGACCTGACTGAACCTCGGGCACCTCGTCTTTGAACCGCTTGAGCGTTTTCAAAGTGCCCTCATGGATCACAACGTTATCGCGCAGCAAACGCACACCAGCCGAACGGCGGGCCACGCCTTCCGTCACCAGACACCCTGCCACCTTACCAACATTCGACACCTTAAAGACGTCCTTGATCGTGGCGTAACCGATGAAGTTCTCTTTGATCTCGGCAGACAGCAGGCCACTTGCCGCCGCTTTCACATCATCCACCAGATCATAGATCACCGAATAATAGCGGATCTCGACACCCTTCTGGTTGGCTACATTACGTGCCGTCGCATTGGCACGCACGTTAAAGCCAAAGACAGGTGCGCCGCTGGCTTCCGCCAGACCAATGTCGCTTTCTGTGATGGCGCCAACGCCCGAATGCAGCACGCGCACGCGCACCTCATCGTTGCCGATCTTCTCCATCGCTTGCACGATCGCTTCTGCAGACCCCTGCACATCGGCTTTCACCAGAATAGGCAGTTCGCTGACGTTTTCGTCGGCTTTGGCATTCGCCATAAGCTGTTCCAACGTCGTCGCAGCGCCAGCCGCCGCGCGTTTGTCCTTGGCGGCCTGCGCGCGGTATTCCGCAATCTCGCGGGCCTGCGCTTCGGTGTCGGTCACGTTCAGAACATCACCCGCTTCGGGCGTCCCGTTCAGGCCAAGCACCTCAACAGGCACTGATGGCCCCGCTTCTTTGACGCGCTCACCTTGGTCATTGACCAGCGCACGGACTTTACCCCACTGCTCACCAACCACAAAGATATCACCTTGCTTCAGCGTGCCTGTTTCAACCAACACAGTTGCAACAGGACCGCGGCCAACGTCCAGCTGCGCCTCAATCACGGCACCTTGGGCGGCGCGATTAGGGTTCGCTTTCAGTTCAAGCAATTCGGATTGCAGCGCAATCGCTTCAAGCAATTCATCAAGCCCGGTGCCATTGATGGCAGACACTTCAACATCCTGCACTTCACCAGACATCTTTTCGACGATGACTTCATGCTGCAACAGATCGGTGCGCACTTTGTCAGGGTTGGCCGCGGGACGGTCGATCTTGTTGATCGCCACAATCATCGGCACTTCTGCCGCTTTCGCGTGGTTAATCGCCTCAATCGTCTGTGGCATCACCGCGTCATCCGCAGCCACCACAAGGATAACAATATCCGTCACCTGCGCACCACGGGCCCGCATCGACGTAAATGCCGCGTGACCAGGTGTATCGAGGAATGTCAGCTTTTTGCCGTCCTGATCTACCTGATAGGCACCAATGTGCTGCGTGATCCCGCCAGCTTCGCCCGCGACAACACGCGCATTGCGGATCGCATCCAGAAGCGAGGTTTTACCGTGGTCAACGTGCCCCATCACAGTGATGACAGGGGGACGCGGCAACAGATCCTTGGGATCGTCTTTAATCTCGGAAATCACGTCCTCGACGTCAGCATCCGACACACGAACAACCTTGTGACCGAAGTCTTCAATGATCAGTTCGGCTGTATCAGCATCAATCGTCTGCGTTTGCGTCGCCATGATACCGTTTGTCATCAGGGCTTTTACAACATCAGCTACTTTTTCTGACATACGGTTGGCCAGCTCCGATACCATGATCGCTTCTGGCAACTGCACGTCACGCACAACCTTTTCACGCTCGACCGAACCACCCATCGCCTTCTGGCGTGCACGTTCTTGTTTGCGTTTCATCGCAGCCATAGAGCGTTGACGCCCGCCTTCACCACCCGAAAGGGCCTGGTTCAGCGTCAGCTTGCCAGAGCGGCGGCCGCCGTCATCGCCACGGCCTTTGTTGCGTTTTTGATCGCGGTCATCTTCCTTGCGGGGCGCAGGGGTCGCCTTGCCGCCACCGCGTGGGCCACTTGGTGCCGCAGCAGGCGCTGCCGCGGCCGGCGCCGCTGCGCGTTTGGCGGCTTCTTCGGCCTCGCGCTTTTTGCGAGCGTCCTCATCAGCCTTCGCTTTCAAAGCCTCTTCGCGTTCACGTTCTTCGCGCTCTTTGGCTTCTTGTTCTTCGCGCCGTTTCTGGCGGTCTTCCGCACGGGCCTTCTCTTCGGCCTCGCGTTTTGCTGCATCCTCGGCTTCGCGCGCCTTGGCTTGCTGCAACGCCTTCATGCGGCGTTCCATTTCAGCATCAGAAATGCCCGCAGGGCGCTTGCTTGGATCACCAGCAACAACGCCGGATCCTGCTTTCGTCTGCGTTCCGCCACCAGGCTTGGGCACCATCACGCGCTTGCGTTTGGTTTCCACAACAACGCTTTTTGTGCGTCCATGGCTGAAGCTTTGCTTCACATTGCCAGGGCCGCCGCGTCGAATACCGAGTGTCTTTTTACCGTCGTCTTCACTCATCGAGTGTTTTTCCTTTCCGACGTGCCTTCACGCCGTTCCATTCGCGTATCGCTTCCAGTTTGGAAGCAGTCTCTACAATACCGTTTGTGAGTCCACCAGCCGCGAGTGCGCCGTGTATCACACTTTCGCGGCCAAATGCCAAACCCAATTCATTTGCGGTCAAGCAACCGATAAACCGCCCCATATATGGGGTGCTCAGCTTTGATTTACCACGTTCCGACCCGTCAGAAGCCTGAAGCAGCACCTCCGCATAGTCCTTGACCAACCAGTCTTTGACCTTCTCATATCCAGCAACCGCATGCCCCGCCTTGCGCGACAATGCCATAAGGTCACTAAACCGCTTTACCAAAAGCACATCAATCTGACCAATCAGCGCGGGGTCAGCGGTGACCTTTTGCTTGGCCGCCTTGGAAAACAGCCCCTTGGAAATCGCTGTCGCAAGCGCAGATTTTTGCGCCGACACCCAGATGCCCCGACCAGGCAGCTTTTCCATAACATCGGGAAAAACCTGCGCATCAGGCCCCACCACAAAACGGATCAGGCCGCCTTTTGGCTGCACCTCACCTGTGGCAATGCACTTGCGTTCCGGACCGTCCAAGCGATCTTTGGTTGCGCCACCGCGACCCATGTCAAAGACCCCGAGGTCTGAAAATCAGACCTCGGCCTCCTCTTCTGTCTCAGCGTCGTCAGCATCGGCTTCCAACTCGGTGGGGTCGACCCATCCAAGCATCACACGGGCGGTCATGATCAGGTCTTGGGCCTCTTCCAGCGTAACACCAAAGCCCTCAAGCACACCGTCATCCTTGACGCGCTCGCCATCAACCGATGTCCAGCCACCCGCCAATTCCCAGTCAGCGCAGGTCGCAAAGTCTTCCAGCGTTTTCACGTCGTCCTTGGCCAGCGCTTCGATCATCTGTGGCGTCAGACCTTCGAAATTCACAAGGCTGTCCTCAACACCCAAGGCACGGGCTGTTTCCAGGGCCTTGGCGTTTTGCGCCTCAAGGAAGTCACGCGCACGGGCCTGCAATTCGCCCGCGGTCGCTTCGTCAACACCGTCGATCACCAGCAGCTCGTCAACCTCGACGTAAGCCACCTCTTCCAGCGAGGTGAACCCTTCAGACACCAGCAACTGCGCAAAGAATTCATCCACATCCAGCGTGTCCATGAACAGCTTGGTGCGCTCTGCGAACTCGGCCTGACGGCGCTCTGATTCTTGCGCCTCTGTCAGAATATCAATGTCCAGATTGGTCAGCTGCGAGGCCAGACGCACGTTCTGACCACGACGACCAATCGCCAGTGACAACTGCTCGTCAGGGACAACAACTTCGATGCGCTCGGCTTCTTCATCCAGAACAACCTTGCTGACTTCAGCAGGCTGCAACGCGTTCACAAGGAACGTCGGCTGATCTTCGTTCCAAGGGATGATGTCGATCTTTTCACCCTGCAATTCATTCACAACAGCCTGAACACGGCTGCCGCGCATACCCACACAGGCGCCCACAGGATCAATGGAACCATCATAGGAAATCACGGCAATCTTGGCGCGCGAACCGGGGTCACGGGCAACCGCCTTGATCTCGATAATACCGTCATAAATCTCTGGCACTTCCATCTTGAACAACTCGGCCATGAACTCGGGCGCGGTGCGGCTCAGGAAAATCTGGGGGCCACGCTGTTCGCGGCGCACATCCTTGATGTAGCAACGGATACGATCATTCGGGCGATAGCTTTCGCGGCCAATCTTTTCATTACGGCGCAACACAGCTTCACCACTGCCCACGTCAACGATGACATTGCCGTATTCCTCACGCTTGACCAGCGCGTTGATGATGGTCCCAGCGCGGTCTTTGAATTCTTCATATTGGCGATCGCGCTCGGCCTCACGGACCTTTTGTAAGATAACCTGCTTGGCCGATTGTGCCGCGATGCGGCCCATCTCGACAGGGGGGACCACCTCAACAAAACGGTCGCCAATCATCGGCTGATTTTCTGTGGGGTCGATCACACCCACCTCATCACGCTCCCAATGCTCCTGACGGCCTTGGCCCGCAGCCGTGAAATACGGCTTGGCCGTTTCAAGCGTGAATTCGGCTTGGTAGCTCTCAAGCTCTTCTTCGTCCACAATCGTGCGAACGCGGGTAAATGTGGCGCGACCTGTCTTGCGATCAATCGACACGCGAATGTCCATCTCGCTGCCGTAACGCGACTTGGCGGCACGGGCCAGGCTCTCTTCCATCGCTTCAACAACCAACCCGGGGTCGATCATCTTTTCGCGGGCTACAGCCTCGGCCGTTTGCAAAAGCTCCAGCTGGTTTGCGGATGTAATCGCCATTTATTCGCTTCCTTCTTCTTGCCCGTCGATGATGGTTTCCACCTCATCGAACTGTGTCTCGTCAATTTGTCCCGCGTCTTTGCGGCCCTTCAGGACCTCGCGGATCAATTCATCGGTCAGCACCAGCTTGGCATCCGACAGCCAGTCGAATTTCAACCCAATGGTGCCCTCTTCAATCGTGATAAGGACTTCTTCGTCCTCAACACCCGCCAGCTCGCCCTTGAAACGGCGGCGGCCATCAATCATTTCCGTCGTCTCGATCTTGGCCTCATGGCCCTGCCACAGATCAAAGTCTTTCAAACGTGTCAGCGGACGGTCAATGCCGGGGCTGCTGACTTCCAGCGCATAGGCATCAAGGATCGGGTCCTCGACATCCAAAGTTGCACTCACTTCGGTGCTGATGCGCGCACATTCATCGACCTCGATGGTGCCATCTGGCTTTTGCGCCATAATCTGCAAAGTGGTCTGCTTGCCGCTCATCAGGCGCACGCGCACCAACTCAAACCCCATGTCTTCGATGACAGGGGTGATGATCTCGGCAAGACGGCGATCAATCGCAGCTTTGGCAACAAGGTCGTTCATCGTGGTCTTTCACTCAGGCACAAAAAAACGGGCGCGCGGCCCGTTACGTCGTTTCGGTGGAGGTTAGGTTTGGACCCCAACATCGCGCTGTTGGGATGGATATAGGCAGGTCAGGGTGAGTCTGCAAGCCTCAAAGTTTCCCAAAAAATCTTTCTGCTCTTGAAAACTTGACTCTATCATGGGAATTTGTCTCATCAAACGGGAGTGATTCGATGGCGCAATTCTCTGATCTAGAGGAAAAGTTAAGACAGCAGTCCTTGCTGGTGGACAAACATCAACAAACTGAGCAACCCTTCAATTCGCTCAGCAGTGATTACTCAGCCCCGTCTTTTTCAAAATATGGGGAGTTCACCCCTATCACGGTGCGCTCCTACTCCTTGGCCAAAAATGCCGACATGGAATGAAGTCGATTTAGAGATCGACCGACTAATTAATAGTGAAGGCAAAGCCGTTCAGGAGGCCTGCGACACCTACCGAGCCAATTGTTTAAAAGAGATGGACGCTCACACCGGACGCCCCGTTATTGCCTATTACTCGGGATTTCTACAGAAACCAGGGCATCCTACATTAGCGATAAACGATTTTGACATTAATGGCTTTATGGCAGTGATCCACAACATGCGCCGCGATGCGGGTCTTGACCTAATTCTCCACACACCTGGCGGGGAAATTGAAGCAACCCGTGCGCTCGTAGAATATCTTTACAGTATGTTTGGCAAAGACATCCGCGTTATCGTTCCTCAACTCGCTATGTCTTGCGGAACAATGATTGCATGCGCAGCCAAGGAAATCATATTGGGTAAGCATTCAAGCCTTGGTCCTACGGATCCACAGGTTAATGGCGTTCCCGCTATGGGGGTCATTCACGAAATTGAAAAAGCACTCAAAGAAATCGAAGCAGACCCAATTAAACAAGTGTTCTGGCAGGAGGTGTTTAGAAAATATTCCCCAACGTTCATTTCAAACTGCGAAAGATCAATTGCGGGTACAAAAAATATGGTGAGCCGTTGGTTAGAGGAAAATATGTTCGAAAATGAAAAAAATCCGAATGCCAAAGCAAAAGAGGTATTTGACAAGCTTGTCGAATACAAAAACACAACTGAACACGGTCGCCACTTCTCCGTCTCTGAGTGTTTGGAATTCGGGTTAAATGTAAAGAAACTCGAAGACGACCAAGACCTTCAGGAAAAGGTTTTGACCATTCATCATTCGTTTGTTGCAACTTTTGCACGTCTTCGATCAATGAAGTGCATCGAAAATTCAATCGGAGCGAGCTGGAACGTCTCATCGGGTTAGTGGACTAAATCTATTTCGGAAAACGTCTCTCAGCGAAATGCAAGTTTTCCTTTTACCTTGCGCAACACCCACCGAACGTCTGACGCATTGCCATACCGTGAGCAGACGCTAGGCCATACACCCGTTTTCGCCCCGAAAAAGACAAAACGCCCCACCTTTCGGCAGGGCGTTTCTATACCGTTTAGGCTGCGTGATTTACGCGAACCACCAGCGTTCAACCAGACGCGAGCTATCCATCTGGAACACGTTACCAATGGTGCCCGAGTTGGTCAGCTTGGTGTTATGCGCATCCACATAGTTGGCATACATCGGAACAACCGTGCCGCCATCTTTGGACAGGATCATCTGCATTTCGCCATACATCGAACGGCGTTTGTCGCTGTCCAGTTCAGCACGCGCTGTCAGCAAAAGCTCTTGGAAACGTGGGCTGTCTTTGTCATCCCACTGCGAGTCATTCCACGGCACGCCTGTTTCATAGGCGGTCGAGAACATCCAATCCTCTGTCGCACGGCCCGACCAGTAGCAAGCACACCATGCCTTTTTCAGCCAGACATTCGACCAATAACCATCAGCAGGTTCCTGGATCACGTTGATATCAATACCGGCTGCCTTGGCAGAGGCCTGATACAACTGCGCCGCATCAATCGCGCCCGAGAACGCTGCGTTGGACGCCGACAGATCAATCGTCGTGCCTTCCAGACCGGCTTCGCGGATCAGCGATGCTGCCTTGTCAGGGTCATAGGCATTCTGCTCCAAATCGGCTGCATAGTATTGGTTTGCAGGACCAATCGGGTGGTCGTTGGCAACTTTACCGTGGCCCAGAAGGATCTTGTCGACCATTTCCTGACGGTTGACCGCATGCTTCAGCGCTTGGCGCAGCTTCAGGTTCGAGAACGGATCAAGATCCGTCAACATCGGGAAGGTGTAGTGCTGGTTGCCCGTCACCTCGAAGATGTTGATCATCGGGTTGGCGCGCAACAATGGCTCTGTTTTGAAATCAACACGGTTCACCGCATCAACCTGATTGGTCATCAGGGCATTCATACGGGCTGTGGAATCGTTGATGGCAATGGCCTCAACACTGTCGAACCAGCCTGAATTTCCGTCTTTGTAATGGCCATCCACGCGGCTCAGAAGCAGACGCACACCGGGGTCAAAGCTCTCGACCTTATAGAGGCCTGTGCCGATCCCATTGGCAATCGCTTCTTCAACCTGACCTGCTGGATACATCAGAATGTGATAGTCAGACAGCAGGAACGGGAAGTCGGCGTTGCCGGCAGCCAAAGTGAAAATGATCTCGTGATCGTTCACTTTTTCCATGTTGGTGATCGCAGATACAATCGGCTGCGCCGCTGATTTCGCGCCTTCCGCCACGTGCAGGTTCAGCGATTCAATCACGTCATCCGCACCAAAGGATTTACCATTGTGGAAGGTTACACCCTGACGCAGCTTGAAGGTCCATGTCTTGGCATCAGCGGATGCTTCCCAACTTTCGGCCAGTTCGCCCTTAAGCTGCCCATCGGCGGCAACTTCGGTAAGGCAGTCAAACACCGCACCATGGGCCATCATGATCATAAAGCTGTCCGAATGCGTCCGGCCATCCCAACTATCCGAGGTGTTCGCGCCTGCGATACCAAGGCGCAATGTGCCGCCTCGCTTGGGTGCTGCATAAAGCGGCACGCCTGTCGCACTCAAAACACCGGCGGCGACACCTGTTTTCAAAAGACCGCGTCTACTAATTCCTGACATTAAGTTCTCCCTTGTTGTCATAGGTTTTAGGCGGGTGGCCCCGCTCTGATTCATTTTAGGTTATCACATCTTCTTCACGGCTGCGTCGCCGATATTATCAACTCCTCGTTGGTCCAGCAGATTGGTAAGCCAATCGGGGTCCATCTCGGGAACAGATGAAAGCAACAGATCCGTGTAGGGATGATGCGGCGGCTGGAACATCTGGTCCTTGGACCCTTGTTCTACCACCTTGCCATCCTTCATCACCACCACTTCATCCGCAATGGATTTTACCGTTGCAAGGTCATGGGTGATGAACATGTAAGATAGGTTCAGTTCATCCTGCAGCTTGGCCAGCAGGCGCAAAATACCCTCGGCCACCAGTTGATCCAGGGCGCTTGTCACCTCGTCACAAATGATGAATTTCGGTTCTGCGGCCAAAGCACGGGCGATGCCGATCCGCTGTTTTTGACCACCCGAAAGCTCTGATGGCAGGCGGTTGAAATACTCTGTCGGCTCAAGCTCGATCTGTTCAAGCAGATCATTGACGCGCTTGCGTTTGTCCTTGCCCGTCAGCCCCATGTAAAACTGAACAGGGCGTCCGATGGTTTCACCGATGCTGACCCGCGGGTTCAATGCCGTATCCGCCATTTGATAAATCATCTGCGCCTGACGCAGCTGATCTTTGTTGCGCTGTTTATAACTCAGCGGAAGGGTCTGGCCGTCGAATTCAATGTGGCCGATGCGCGGCGGCAAAAGACCGGTGATGCACCGCGCGGCTGTTGATTTTCCGGACCCACTTTCGCCCACAACCGCAACTGTGCGCCCTGCGTGAATGTCAAAGCTGACATCATGCAACACATCGATCTTTCCATAGGCCGCTGTCACGTTGCGCACAGATACAACTGGCGTGGCACTTGTATTGATGGCTGGCTTTTGGGGGCGTTGAAAGCTGCGCACGGCCCAAAGGGATTTCGTATAATCCTCTTGGGGGTTGGCCAGCATCTCGCGTGTTTCCGCGGTTTCCACTTCGTCACCGCGCAGCAACACCTTGATACGGTCGGCCATCTGCGCCACCACCGCCAGATCATGGGTGATGTAAATTGCGGCTGTGTCAAAATCCTCAACGATTTTGCGGATCGCGGCCAGCACCTCAATCTGGGTTGTGACATCCAAAGCGGTTGTCGGCTCATCAAAGATAATCAGGTCGGGCCGACACGACATCGCCATCGCGGTCATCGCACGTTGCAGCTGGCCACCTGACACCTGATGGGGATAACGAAAACCGATCTCTTGGGGATTGGGCAGGCGCAACCGTTCGTACAGGTCCATCGCATCATCAGCGCTTTCGCCTTTCGACATAACGTTGTGCTGCGTGGGTGCTTCGGTGTGCTGGTCGATAATCTTATGGGCGGGATTGAAACTGGCAGCCGCAGATTGCGCAACATACGCAATGCGCTTCCCAAGCAAGTCGCGTTTTACATCAGCAGAGGCATTGACCAGATCGATCCCGTCAAATTCAACGGACCCTTCACTGATACGGCAGCCATCCCGCGTATAGCCCATCGCGGCAAGGCCCATGGTTGACTTGCCCGCCCCGCTTTCACCGATCAGGCCAAGAACTTCGCCTTTGGCCAGATCCAGATCAACGCCATTGATAATCGGGTTCCAGGTCTCATCACTGCGGCCTTCGATCTTGAGGCCCCGGATTTTCAAAAGTGTGCTCATGACTTCAATCCCGATGACCTGTGCAGCATCCAGTCCACCACGAAATTCACGGCCACGGTCAGTAGCGCAATCGCGCCTGCCGCCAGCAACGGGGCCGCAGCAACCTGCGGGGCAAATGCGGCAAAGTTCACAAATTGCGCCAAGTCACGCACCATTGTGCCCCAGTCCGCCAGCGGCGGCTGAATGCCCACGCCAAGAAATGACAGCGACGCAATCGTCAGGAACACAAAACAAAAGCGCAGGCCAAATTCGGCCAGCAAAGGGGCCGTCGCGTTTGGCAGGATTTCTTTGAAGATCAGATACCCAAGCCCTTCGCCACGCAATTTCGCAGCTTCGATGTAATCCATCACAACGATATTGTAACCAACCGCACGCGCCAAACGGTAGACGCGCGTGCTGTCAATCACCGCGATGATCACAACCATAAAGGCCGTCAAAGGAATGCCCAACTGGGGTGCCCAAACGCTTGCGATGGTCATCAACAGCAATGCAAAAATAAGCGACGGGATCGCCATAAGCACATCAACTGCACGGCTGAAAATCTGATCAAACCATCCCTGAAGAACCGCAGACAAGAACCCAAAGGTACAGCCGATGAAAAACGCAAGACAGGTTGTCGCAAAGGCAATGCCAACGGTGTTCTGCGCGCCATAGATCAGACGGCTCAGAAGGTCGCGGCCAAGCTGGTCGGTGCCTAGCGGGAAGTCAGGATTGCCACCGATGGCAGGATCGCCACCCGGCACGATATTGGCCGCTACGCCTTGGATGATTTCGTCTTGGCCATAAGGTGCGATGACCCCTGCAAAGACCGCCGCAAATGCGTAAACAAGGATCGTCAGAATACCAAATGACGCGGTCAGGGGCATCGAGCGAAACAACTTGCGCGAACCTTGTGTGCCAACCACACGCCCGAAGATCCGAAAAAGCCAGCCCGCGACCGCAAACGCCGCAAAGCCCTGAACTGCCCAACGAAAAAAGACCGCGCCGTCCTGTAGATAAAGCCACAGCCCACCCATAAGAGCCGCGCCGCCCAAAATGTAGCCAAAGGCGCTGGCGTAAGGCATATCACGAAAGAAGGGCGCATTTGACGTGGATGCCTGCCCCAAAAAGCGAAACAGCCAGGCAACGACCGCAATCGCAATCAGAGCCACCAGAACAGAGACGATCGGACTCATTTAGGGTGCCTCAGACGCGGATTGGATAGGATCGACATTATATCGGCCGTCAGGTTCAGCAAAATATAGGCACTGGCAAACAGAAGACAGCAGGCCTGCACGACGGGGATATCACGCAGCTTCACGCTATCGACAAACAGCTGGCCAATGCCCGGATAGACAAAAACAGTCTCGACCACGACCACCCCTGTGATCAGATAAGCAAGGTTCAAAGCGATCACATTGATGATTGGCGCAAGCGCATTTGGCAGGGCGTGCTTTACGATCACGCGCAACGGGTTGATGCCCTTCAGCCGCGCCATCTCGATATACGGAGAGGCCAGCAAGTTGATAATCGCCGCCCGCGTCATCCGCATCATGTGGGCTGTGACGACAAGTGTCAGTGTAAGCGCGGGCAAAAGAGTGCGCTCTAACCGCTCTGAAAAGCTCATCCCGTCGAAAATGTTGGACAGGCTTGGCAAGATAGGGTTCAAAACCGCCAGCAGCAGGATCAGAATGTAGGCCAAGAAAAACTCGGGGCTGGAGATGCTGGACAGTGTGAAAATATTCGCGGCACGATCAAACACTGTTTCGCGATAAAGCGCGGCCAACACCCCGAGGAATACAGCAAGCGGAACAGCGATGGCTGCAGTCACACCCGCCAAAAACATCGTATTTTCAAAACGCGGCGCAATCGTGCTTGCCACAGTACCCATATTGGCGTTGGCGTCCGATCCTGCAAAGGCCGCGAAATTCGCAGATGCAAAACTGGTGCCCAGATCACCTTGAACAGCGCCGCCAAGCCATTGGAAATATCGCGTAACAGGGTGCTGATCCAGTCCTAGGTCCTGACGGATCGCAGCAACCGCTTCAGGAGTCGCACCTTGGCCCAGAATACTTTGCGCAAAGTCGCCTGGCAAAAGATTGACCGCAGTGAAAATAACAACAGACACGACCAAAAGCGTCAAAAGGCCAAGCGCCAAACGCTGTAAAATAATCCGTGTAACAGTTCCCAAAAAACTTCCCCGTTGGCGTCTCGCCTTGGCCTAAGGGTAACGGCTGAGACTCGCTTGTAAACCCCGTGCGCGGAAAAGCGGGGTTAATGCACTAAGCGTCTTGCGTGCCGATGCGATCCATAATGCGCACCAACTCTTCACTGATACCCGTTTCGGACAATGCATGTCCAGCGCGCGCCACCAGTTTGATTTCGGCCGAAGGCCACGCCTTGGCAAGGTTAAACGCCGACACAGGCGGGCAAATCATATCATAGCGACCCTGAACGATAGACGCAGGAATACCATGCAGAATTTCAATGTTCTTCATGATCTGCCCATCTTCTTTCAGAAAGCCCGCGTTCATGAAGTAATGATTTTCAAGCCGTGAGAACGCCCGCGCATATTCGGCCGGGGCCTCGCCACCGGGACCATCATTATGGATGCTGGCCAGCGCGTTTTCCCATGACGCCCACGCCCGGGCATAGCGCACCTCTTGGATCATATCGCCCGAAAACAGGCGCCTGTGATAGGCGGCAATCATATCATCGCGTTCATCTTCGGGGATCAGACGCTCGAACCGGTCCCAAAGATCGGGATAAAACATCGCGGCGCCGCCATTATAAAACCAGTCCAGTTCGGCCTTGGTCATCAAGAACACGCCACGCAGCACCAGATGGCGGACATAGTCGGGATGGGATTGGGCATAGATCAACGCCAGCGTCGCCCCCCAACTGCCGCCAAAGACGACCCACCGATTAATCGCCAAAGTCTCACGGATTTTTTCGATATCACGCACCAGATGCCAGGTTGTGTTGGCCTCAACACTGGCGTGCGGTCGCGAGCGACCACACCCGCGTTGATCAAACAGGATGATACGATACACCTCTGGGTCGAAGTAACGGCGCATCGTGGGGCTACATCCACCTCCCGGACCACCGTGCAAAACCACAACAGGCTGGCCGAGCGGATTGCCGCATTGCTCAACATAGACCTTGTGCCCATCGCCCACATCCAGCATCCGCTGATCAAAGGGATCAATCGGCGGGTGCAAATGCGACAAAGCGCGGCGGGGGGACGAGAATTTATCCATATTCAACCTATATAAGCCGAAAGCGAAAGCTGCCACGTTGATCTGACAGAAAAAATAGATTGGGAATCTTGCATATGACCACCGCACCGCAAACTGCACAAACAACCGTTGATCCATCAGAGATTGCCAAGTTTGAGGCGATGGCGGCAGAATGGTGGGATCCCAATGGCAAATTCAAGCCGCTTCACATGCTTAACCCATGTCGCCTGGATTATATCACCCGTCAAATTGCCAGCGAATTCGGACGTGATCTGTCCACCGATCGTCCGTTCGAGGGGCTGCGCATTCTCGATATCGGCTGTGGCGGCGGGCTGTTGTGCGAACCGATGGCTCGTTTAGGGGCTACTGTTGTTGGCGCGGACGCCGCCGAACGCAACATTCCCGTCGCGCAGGTGCATGCCGAACAGGCAGGGTTGGAAATTGACTACCGTTTCACAACAGCCGAAGCGATGGCTGAAGCCGGCGAACAATTTGATGTGGTTCTGAACATGGAAGTCGTCGAACACGTCGCCGACCCTCTTGCTTACCTTACGGCCTGTCAGCAACTTCTCAAACCCGGCGGGCTGCAAGTATGCTCCACGCTTAATCGCAATCCCAAAAGCTATGTGATGGCCATCATCGGGGCTGAACACATCATGCGTTGGCTGCCCAAGGGCACCCATGAGTGGTCCAAATTCATTACCCCAGACGAGTTGTTTGAACTGCTCAAATCGTCTGGGATGACGCCCGTGGATCGTAAGGGGTTTGTATTCAATCCACTTGGGTGGTCATGGTCGATTTCGGATCGCGACCTCAGCGTGAATTACGTTACCGCATCCATTAAGCCCGACTAGGTCACCTGACTTAACATGATCCGCATCTCGCGCAGGACGGGCAATACCGTCCTGAGCTTTTCACTGCCGATTTCGTTGACGAAAGTGTCGATGACGGGTTGAAGCGCCTGCCATGCGGCGTCGCGTGCAGCACGGCCCGAAGGGCTCAGCGCAACTTGTTTGCGCCGCGCATCGTCCCAATCGGGGCGAATGTGCACGTATCCCATCCATTCAAGCTTATTAAGCGTGTTCGTCATCGCACCGCGCGTCACTTTGAACGTCTGGGCCAGCTGCGCGGGTGTTCTCTCGCCGCTGCTGACGGCCAGATGGTTCAAAACGGTGAAATGAGAAAGCTCCATCCCCGCAGGCAGCGTTTTGGCCACACGGTTGCGCAACATCTGATCGACAGTCAAAAGCTCTGTAAAAAGTGCGGCGCCAAAGCCGTCTGCGGCGGTACTCATTCTGGGCCTTCGAAGCTGGTGTTCTGGGACCACGCGGGGATGCGTGCCCTTACTTTAGATACGTCTTCAAGATTAATTTCAACTGAGGTGACACCTGTTTGCGTCCCCCCATCGGCCAAAATACGACCCCATGGATCAATAATCATCGAATGCCCAAATGTTTGGCGCCCACCGTGATCGCCCGTTTGTGCAGGCGCCAGAATGAATGCTCCCGTTTCGATGGCGCGCGCTCGCAACAGCGGCTCCCAATGGGCAGCACCTGTCACTTGCGAAAAGGCAGACGGCACCGTGATGATCTGCGCGCCGGATTGCGCCAAGGCACGAAACAGATAGGGAAAACGAAGATCATAGCATATGGTTAATCCGGTTTTCACGCCGCCTACGTCTGTTATGACCGCGCGGCCCCCCGGGCGGTAGCCTTTGGATTCATGATAGCTTTCATGATCCGAGACTTGCACATCGAACATATGCATTTTGTCATACGTCGACTTGATGTTGCCATCGGGACCAATCATGAAACTCCGGTTCGCAAATCGCCCATCGGGATCATCAGTCTTAACAGCAAGTGATCCGATCAAAACAGACACAGCGGCCTGTCGCGCCTTGGCACGGATTGCGGCCAAAGTGATGTCATCTTCGGGATGCTTCAAAACCGCGTCTTGATGTGCGCGGCTGCTGGATACGCAATTCGTGACCTCAGGCGTCAAAACAAACTGCGCACCCGACGAAATTGCGCAGTCCAATAGGGCAAGGGTCCGAGAAAGATTCTCCTGCGGATCATCGCCCGACGTCAGTTGAACAAGTGAGACTTTCACGCCGACAAAAGTGCGTCCAGTTTGCCCGCCCGATCAAGTGCAAACAGATCATCACACCCACCAACATGGGTATCCCCGATAAAGATTTGCGGCACTGTGCGCCCACCATTTGCGCGTTGGATCATCTCGGGTTTGCGTGCGGGATTGGCAAGCACGTCAATCTCGGCAAAGCTGACACCTTTTTGGGAAAGCAGGCGTTTGGCCGCATGGCAAAATCCGCAAAGCGGGGATGTATAGATTTCTACAGGTTGCATGTTTTGTCGCTCCATATCGTGTTGAGCGATACTTAGGCGTCTTTCATCACCCGCGCTAGGGTCACGACACATACATCGCGGGCGCGTGAGGCGCGCAAGACCTCGGTCGCTGCGGCCAAGGTCGCCCCTGATGTCATGACGTCATCGACCAAAAGAACGCGCCGCCCCGCAACACGATGCGCGCGTCTGGGATGCAAACTGATCGCCCCGTCCAAGGTGGCAAAGCGATCATCGCGCGAAAGACCATCAAGGCTTGGTGTCTTTTTGTGCCGCACCAGTACATCGGGGCAGTGGGCCAGGTCCAACTCTCTTGCCAATTCACGTGCCAATTCAGCAGACTGGTTATATTTACGTTTGAAAAAGCGGCTCCAATGCAGCGGAATAGGCACAATCAGGGTGCTACGGTCCACAAGCGGCTTGGCAACGCCTGCCATCCATTTGGCGGCGGGTTTGGCCAAATCAATCCTGTCGCCATGCTTGAGTTGAAGGACCAGTTTACGCCCTTTTCCCGAATATCTTATCGCACTGCGCCCCCGTGACCACGGCCGCACGATACGTATGCAGTCGTCACACTTGAGGGCTGTTTCGCTGTCATCTGCGTGGGGGAGTGAAGCACCACAACAATCGCAAATCGTTCCTGTCAGGAAGTCTGTCTCGGACCAACATGCACCACAAAGAGCGAAGTCCGTTTCTGTCAAAGCCTCACAGGTCAGGCAATGACTTGGATAAATCAACCTTAGTGGGTTTTGCATTTCTCCCGTCCTCTCTACATAAGGGGCATGACGCCACCAAAACTCACTGATCGCACTCGTCTTTTGAAAAACCGTGCAAACCGCGTTGATCCCGACGCGCTGTTTTTGCACCGCGAAGCGATGAATGAGCTTAAAGAAAGACTCATTGAGGTTAACAGGACGTTTACAAAGCCAGCAATTGTCACCGGGCACCCCGATTTGTGGCAAGAGCTTATGCCCCAAGCGGTCATGACCGCCGATCAAGAAACGCTTGATCTAAAGCCGCACGCCCATGATCTCGTGATCCACGCAATGTCGCTGCATTGGGCGAACGACCCGATCGGGCAAATCATCCAGTGCCGAAATGCGCTCAAGCCAGATGGGCTGTTTTTGGGCGTTTTGTTCGGGGGGCAAACATTGCACGAATTGCGTGCGTGCTTGGCACAGGCCGAAGTTGCGATAACAGGTGGGCTATCGCCGCGGATTGCCCCGATGGGTGAAGTGCGCGACTACGGTGCGCTTTTACAGCGTGCACAATTGGCGCTGCCCGTGGCCGATACGCTTCCTATTGCGACAAGCTATGGCTCTATGATCGCCTTGATGCATGACCTGCGCGCCATGGGCGAAGGCAACGCAATGACCGAACGGCGCAAATCATTTTCGCCAAAACGTCTTTTTGACGAAGCCGCCCGATTGTATGAAGCGAGCTATTCAACAGACGGTCGGATCGCCGCAACATTCGAATTTGTTTTCCTCACGGGGTGGGCCCCCGATGAAAGCCAGCAAAAACCCTTGCGGCCGGGGTCGGCAAAAACACGTCTGGCCGATGCGTTAAAGGTGCCCGAAACGAAACTTCCTAAGCCCGACAAACCGTTGAAAGATTGACCTGACGCAAAAAGCGGTTATCTCGCACGGTCTAGGGCGACAGAAAAACTGGATTAGACTATGTTTGATGCGAAGGATTCTACATCAATGGACACAACCGCCGTTTGTCCGGCGCATGCTCCGTCGGATCACCCCAAGATCAAACCAGCCAAGGTGGGCATCTTGCTCGCCAATTTGGGAACGCCCGATAACTATGACTACTGGTCAATGCGGCGTTATCTGAACGAATTTTTGTCTGACCGCCGCGTCATCGACTACAGCCCCTTTCTATGGCAGCCGCTGTTGCAGCTGATCATTTTGACCAAGCGCCCTTTTTCGAGCGGCGAAGCATATAAATCCATCTGGAACGAAGACGAAGGCGAAAGCCCGTTGATGACCATTACAAAAAAGCAGACCGCAAAAATCAAAGACCGAATGCACGCCACCTATGGCGACGATGTCATCGTTGATTTTTGTATGCGCTATGGCAATCCATCGACTAAATCCAAAGTTCGCGAAATGATTGACGCGGGATGCCAGAAAATACTCTTTTTCCCGCTCTATCCGCATTATGCTGGCGCGACCTCGGCGACCGCGAATGACCAGTTTTTCCGCGTTTTGATGAAGGAAAAATGGCAGCCGCCCGTGCGCACGGTAGAGGCGTATTACGCTCGTCCAGATTATATCGAAGCTTTGGCGCAATCGATTGAAACGGCCTATGCCAATGCCGAAAAGAAGCCCGAGATTTTGGTGTGCAGCTACCACGGTGTGCCGCAGCGCTACCTGATGGAGGGTGATCCGTATCACTGCCAATGCCAAAAAACCACGCGCCTGCTTAAAGAACGCTTGGGATGGGACGACACCCAGATTATCACGACGTTCCAGTCGAAATTCGGACCCGAAGAGTGGCTGCAGCCCTACACTGTAGAGGAAGTGGCGCGCCTGGCCGAGAAGGGCAGAACAAACATTGCCGTCTGTGCCCCTGCATTTTCGGCCGACTGCATCGAAACGCTTGAAGAGATCAATGAGGAGATCAAAGAAAGCTTCGAGGAGGCTGGCGGCGAAGATTTTCTCTACATTCCCTGTCTGAATGACGATGCGGCGCATATTGAGGCGCTTGGCAACATCATTGATGACAACCTCAAGGGTTGGATTTAGGGGTCGCTGCGCATCACGGGTCACTACCTGTCCAAATGATAAGTAGTTCACCATTGTCGCCAGAAATGCCGGCGGTGGCGCCGATTTCATCTGCATCATCGCCCGCGAAAACGCCCTGCACCGAAATATCAATGTCTCCGAGCAGGATTTCACCACCGCCGCCAAAACCAGTCGCGCTTGCCGAAGTATCCCCACCATCCGAAAAAACAGCGCCATCAATTTGCAAGCCAGTCAGCGAAATCAGTTCATCGCCAGAGGCAGCGTAATCGTCGATTCCATCAATCGAGATCATTTGTCCGCCACCGCCAACATTGTCGTAGACCACATCCATTGACGCGTTACTTCCAAAGTTGATGGTCGTGGTGGCATCCATCGTCAGAGCATAGCTTGCCGAACCGTCATTGACCTGCACAACGGCAGATCCTACGAATTCTGCGGTGCCGGATTGCGGAACATCCACAGCGCTGGATTGCCTTGCAACCAGCTTAACATCGCCTGCGGCAGCTTCGAGGTGGCCGATATTGCTCATGCCAGCGGTCAGGTGGGACGGATCGATAGCAAATCGAACATCCTCAATACGGATGGTGCCATCGTCTTGGGACAGGTCCAAATCCTGCAATGCGGCTGTTAGCGTTGCGCTATCAATTGAAATGCCTGTCACGGTGATAAACGTCTCTTCGGGCGGTGGCGGTGGCACCGGGGTAGGATCAGGGGTCGGAGGTTCGGGCGGTGCCACGACAACGGGATCATTGGCGGCACCACCGCCGCCGCCACTTGCAATAAGCGTGACGCAAAAAAGCGTGGCAACGCACGCGCGCATGAAGAAATCCAAAAAGGTCATGCGGGCGTTCTAAATCAATAAAGTTGATACAACGCTAACTCAGACCCAAAAATTATCCTCGCTCAGATCATCGACCGTTACACCCCAAAACGTGATCGTGGTCCCCTGATGGGTAAACTCCGCAAATCCGTTTTCGTTTGATTGAACGTAGTTTAAGGCCATTTGCCCTGACAAGATATCCTCAAAGCCGATCAATCGGACGGTATCGACCCTCACATCAAAGTCCGCGTTCAGGATCGTTGGATTGGCACCTGACAGCACTTGCGTCTCGCTAAAGTCGGCGATCAGGTCATTTCCGTCATTTGGCCGAAACACGAACACATCATACCCATCACCGCCTTCCAGCAAATCATCTCCTGTGCCGCCAATCAGCGTATCATCCCCTGCAAAATGGATCGCACCAAAATCGCCAACAAGTATGTCGTCGCCTGCCCCGCCACTGAGCGTATCATCACCGTAGCCCCCCAACAGGCGGTCATTCAGTGTCTCTTCCTCGCCGTCACTCGCATTATCGACGAGATTGGCGCGACCCGAAATGTTCCACAGCACATCATTTCCACTGCCGCCGACCAGGTTTCCACCACCCAGACTGTCGAACACAAAATCGTCGCCCGCGCCGCCGAGCAACAGATCGCTGCCTTGTCCGCCAAGCAACGTATCATTGCCGGCACCGCCCTCCAGCTGGTTTGATCCTGCATCGCCTTCAATCCAGTCATCCCCGTTGGTGCCAATGACGCCTTCGATGGACTGGTAGGTATCACCTGCAGCGGCACCCGTGTTTAAATCAGGGGTTTCCAAAGACACCCGAATGTCATGCACAGCGCTATAGTCGACAAAGTCAAAGCCATCACCGCCCAGGAAATTGCTGCCTTCGAGGCTTGCTTCAAATCTATCGCCAGTTGGTGACCCCTCAAAAATCGGGGGCAAAGCAGGTGCATCGGGATCGATCAAATTTACAACTGGTCGATGAAGATCGGTGTTGAGCGCACCTTCCAGATCCTCAGGCAACAAGGGGGCACCATCAAAGGAGCGGACAACCAGAACCTCTTGTCCAAAAATGAGCCGAATCCCGTTGTTTAGTGTCTCATATTCCAACTGGCTGAGGCTATAGATCATGCCCCAAGCGCTGATATCAATCCGGTCACGGCCAATCTCGAAATCACGGATAAGATCCACTCGCCCGTCTTTGCCAAGAATAAATGTATCAGCGCCTTCGCCGCCGCGCAGCGTATCATTACCAGTCCCATCAATCAGGATATCGTCACCGTCCCGCCCTTCAAGCGTTGTATCCTCGCCTTGGGCCCATAGAACATCATCCAGGTTTGTCCCGCGCGCACGTTCGTCTGAACCAGCGGACCGCTGCACACCGACAGAACTCGTATCGACAAAAAATTCAGCAAGCCCACCCGTCTGTTCACTACTGAGGTAGATCGTAAATCCATCCGTGCTGGTATGGATCTGCACATCACTTATGTGACCCAAATTCGCGGTGATCGTATCATCAAAATTTTGGACGACATGGAATGTCCCATTGGGAAGAAGAGCCAGCAGACTAAATCCTCCATCGCCGCCACCGACAACAGCAAAACTATGTGCACCGACCTCGATGGTTTTGATCACAGATGGCACATCAAGGCGGCTTTCGCCCGTATCCTGAGCGATGTCTGTAACGATTAATGAACCGTCAGAATCGATCCTAATTAGGCCTAATGTGCCATGTTCAGTCGCGATCAGGACATAAGGCTCATCGGCGATATTTACCGATGAGATCTGGGTGATATTTGAAAAAGGAAGCCCATTTGCTACCCCGATTTCAGCCATATGGGTAAGGGCGCCGTCGCTGCCCTGCTCGAATAAGGTAATCCCCCCAGACAATGACGCAGTGACGATGTAGTGCGCAGCACCTTGTTCGATCTTAGCAAGGCCCGAGATGTCATTCAGATAGGTACCCGTCAGAACAGTCGAAGTGGACATCGCGGCGGTTTGACCTGCTGGAGCTACAAAACAGTGAAGCCCATCAAGACCATACCCGCCCGAATAGATGAATTGCATGTCGTCGCCAGACATTGAGAGCGCGTGAGCAGGGACGTTGGCGCCAGCGCCGTCTGAGGTAAACAGTTCGGCGGTATCATGCGGCGCAAGTAAGGTTCGGGCTTCGCTGCCATAATTCAGCGTTAAAAGTGAGAGGTTTGGCGGGGAAATGCCAGCCAGCGCAAGCGCGCCGACATTGTCGATAGAAAACACCCACTGCGCCGACACATCAAATCCGTAGGCAATCAGATACGGCTGACCATCAATATCGACGGTTTCCAGCCTTGCGATGCGATCATCATCCAGATCAACACCTAATTGGACCCGCCCCTTAAACTCCAAATCCAGCATACTCGCCCCCACGATCTTGCTTGGGATGAGGCTATGACCTCAGGATTAACGAGGCCTTTGGCGATTTCGGTCATTTCAGGGCGATTGCATGCGAAAATTCAGGCAAAAAAAAGACGGCTGGAAAACCAGCCGTCTTTCGAGCAAATCAAATTTGCGTCTTAGCTTGCTGCAGCAGCGAACAAGAGCAGTGCCAGAACTGGCACGATGATACCACCATTCGAAGAACCAGCGGTGTCTTCGATGATGACTTCAGGTTCTACAACTGCATCCGAAAGGCCACCAGCAAAAGCTGTGGAAGCGGCAACTGACAGAACAGCGGCAAGTGCGATCTTTTTCATTTTTCTCTCCAGAATTTGTCCGCTTGTCGATTAGTGAGGCAACAAGCGAACCCCAAGACTGTACCTCGTACGAATCGTAAAATCAGGTGTGCAGGCAAATTGCAAATTTCTTTGGAATTTCGCCGCCCACAAGTTTCCTAAAACGTCAAATAAGCAACACTTGTGTTCCCACATTGGTGAGAGCGAACAACTCTTGGATATGTTCGTTATACAGACCGATGCAGCCATTGGACGAACGGCGCCCAATTTTGCGTGTGTCATGCGTTCCGTGAATCCGGTAATACGTCCAGCTGAGGTAAAGCGCATGTGTTCCCAGGGGGTTTTCCGGGCCAGGACCGATAAAATCAGGCCATTCAGGATTGCGCTCTTTCATCGACGGGGTCGGACGCCAGCTTGGGCCGTCAACCTTTTGGGTGACACGTGTCCGCCCTTTACGCGTCAGATCATCCGTCAGTGGCACGCTTGTTGGGTAAAGCTTGTAAACGCTTTCATCTTCCGACCAAAAGTGCAGCGCCCGCGATGTGATGTCGACCAATACGGCACCATTGTTGAGATTATCAAAATACGGTTGCCATTGTAGCGAACGGAAGCTTGATACGTTGCGGCGCACCACCTCTGACAGATCGCGTTCTACTTCTGTTGTCTCATCGGCCATTGCAGGCATGGCAGCTGTCGCCGCTACGGTGCCTGCAGATGCCGCAAGAAAGCCACGGCGGTTCAGGCTTGTTTTGGGTGTCGTCCACTTTGTCATCATATCTCTCCCGATTGGGGCAATTCAAACTCTGCCCTTAGATATGGCGAGAAAGTCGCAGTCGCAAATCAAACAAGCGTTAGATTGCCATGAATCTTTGCAAGTGGGTTTGATCCGCAACGCGCTTGGGCTACAGGTGGGAAAAAGCAGTTGGGTATCCAAGATGGCACGTTTGATTACGACACTAACACTGGTTCTTTTCGCCTTGGCGGCATGTGCGCCAACGGCTCCATCTTTGGGATCGGATGGCAAGCCTTTGCCACAGCTCTACAAAATCCGCGATCGAGACAGCGCCAAGATCCAGTTTCGGGTGCTCGATTCGGTCAACGCCCTGCGCCAAGCGGCTGGCGCACCGCCCGTCCAACTGAATGCAGAACTGGCCGCCGCTGCGGCAACGCATTCGCGTGACATGTCCATACAAAACCGCCCGTGGCACTTTGGATCAGATGGATCATCGCCCATCGATCGCGTGACACGCGCGGGGTATACTGGCCCATTCCTGGGCGAGGCGATTTCCGAGACGTATGAGACAGAACTCCAAACCCTTGCCGCATGGATGGAAGAACCCGGAACGCGTGAGGTGGTTTTGAACCCGAATGCGCAGAATATGGGATTCGCCTGGTTCCAGGAAGAAAACGGCAAGATTTGGTGGACGATGATTTTGGGCGGCTAAACGGCCTTAGGGCAGAATATCAATGCGAGTGCCGTTTCGGACCATTGCGTAGATTTCTTCAATCTCATCGTCGTCTACAGCGATGCAGCCCCACGTCCAATCCCCACGCGCTTTTGAAAAACGTGGGCCACGTCCATGAATAAAGATATCACCCCCGGGCTTTTGACCTAGGCGCGCTGCCTCTGCGCGATCTTGGGCATTCGGATAAGAAATGCCAAGAGACAGGTGAAAACGACTGTTGGCGTTGCGACGATCAATAAAGTATGTGCCCTCGGGTGTTTTTCCGTCACCTTCTACCGTTTTGTCACCCTTGGGCGCAAACCCAAGCGCGATACGGTAGCGCCGCAATATTGTGTCGTTGTGCATCAACCACATTCGTCTGCGTTTTTTGGCAACGATCAAATTGGTCACTTCGGGACCATTATAGCTTTTGAATTTTGATGGCTGCCCGCACCCTGCCAACAAAGCAGCCAATGAGACCATCATGGTTCGTCGTGTAAGTGTCATCCGTGTCTGCCTTGTTCCGCTATCTGCGCTTTGCACTGGGCAGCGCCCGAAGTGAAGTCAAAGTTTGGTGAGACGTGCCTAGGGCTCGCGTAGTGCTTCGCGCGATTTATAGAGAGGTTTCAAAAGATACTGCAAAACAGTCTTTTCGCCTGTGTGCAGTTCAACCTGTGCCTGCATACCGGGGCGGATTTCGATATACCTTTGCCGTTCTGTCAGGTTACTCAAATCAACATTAAGCGTGACCTTATAATGCGGGTCGCCATCGGGTTTGCGCTCATCCTTGAACGTGTCTGCCGATATGAACTGAACCGCGCCTTTCAAGCTGCCGTATATTGTATAGTCATAGGCTGACAGTTTGACCGTTGCTTCCTGTCCGCGCTTGATATTGGCGATATCCTCTGGCCGGACCCGTGCTTCGACAAAAAGCTCTTCATCCATTGGAATAATCTGGAAAATTTCTTCGCCCGGGCGAATGACGCCGCCGATTGTTGTAATGCTCAGGTTGTTCACAACACCGCGCATCGGAGAGACGATAATTGTGCGATCCAGTTGGTCTTGCGCCACTTTCAGATTTTGGCGCAGATTGGCCAACTCTTTCAGCGTATCCGAATACATGCCCGCGCGTTCCAATTCGGATTGCGTCACCACTTCATTGTATTTGTTTTCCGCGTCACTGAACGTCTTGCGTGCGCGGGTCACTTCGATCGTCGAAACGATGTTGCGGGTGTAAAGGTCTTCCAGCAGATCCTTTTCCTTACGGGTTTGCCCCATCACATTGCGCGCGCCATCCGTCCGGCTGACATAATCGGATTGACGTGCTTGTAACAAGGCACGCTCAGACGCGAACATCTCTGGCTGCCGTTCGGCCAGAATGTCTGGCACTGCAAAATCAAACGCACCTGCCATTTCCGCCTCCAGTCGAAGGCGGCGGATTTCAAGGGCGTCAATCTGTTCCTGAAGATCATCCACCTGGGTCTGAAACTTGGTGGAATAGAGTCTTGCCAGCACTTGTCCGGGGCTTACCTCGTCGCCTTGGCTGACCATCAGTTCAGCCAAAATGCCACCTTCAAGGTTTTGAATGATCTGCGGGCGCGAGGAGCTTATGATCTCGCCATCCGCGCGCACAATCTCGTCGATCCATGCAAACGCGGCCCAGGTCACGAACACCCCAAGCGTTGCAGCCACAAGCCAGATGATCAGGCTTGGGCCCCTCATGCTTTCGTTAAGTTCTGCGTCGATCGTAGCCATCAGCTTGCCGCCTTATTGCGCACTTTTGCGATATGATTAAGGACATCTTCCCGCGGACCATCCACAGTCATACGACCATTTTGCAAGATAAGCGTGCGTTCTGTCAGAGACAGGATTGGCACACGGTGCGTTGCAATAATCGCTGTGCGATTTTTGAGCCAGTCTTCCAAACGGCTGACCAATGTCCCTTCAAGCGCCTGATCCAAAGCGGCCGTTGGTTCATCAAGCAAAACGATCTTGGGATCCTGAAGCCAGATACGCGCCCAACCGATCGATTGGCGTTGACCAATAGACAGCCCCTCGCCACCGTCCCGAATGACCAGGTCGAGGCCCTTGGGGTGGTTTCGCACATGTTGGCCGAGCCCCGCAAAATCCAAAGCCGCCATCAGGCGGTCATCATCGCGCTCAAGCATGTTGAGGTTCAGGTTATCGCGCAAGGTGCCCGTAAACAGGCGCACGTCCTGACTGAGGTAGCCAACATTGCGGCGAATATCGCGGGGGTGGACCTGATTCATATCCACACCGTCCAACAGGATACGCCCTTCTGTCGGTGCATAAAGACCCGACAGCATTTTCAGCATCGTAGATTTACCCGAACCGTTGCTGCCCAAAACAGCAACAGACTGGCCGGGATTGATCAGCAAACGCGCGACATCCAAAGTCGGCGCACCTTCTTCATCATATTGGAATTTGACATCTCGCAGCTCGAAACTGCCCTGCATGGTTTCGCGGCGCAGATATGTGCGGTCGTCCTGCATATCCTGCTCGGCTCCCGCAACATCTTCCAAACCATCGAGTGCGGCTTTTACATTGGTCCAACGCGCCATCGTCCCCGCAAGTTGCGTGAGCGGTGCAAGCGTGCGGCTCGTCAGGATGCCAACGGCGATAATCGATCCAACCGTGAATTCACCCGCGAAAACCATGTAGGTGCCAAAAACGACGGCAGAGACATAGGTGGCTTGCTGAACCCCTTGGCTCCAGAACGTCAAAGTGCTGGCCAGTTTGCGCTGCTCTGATGACTTCAACGATGACAGGGTCATCAATTCTGTCCAGATACGGCGAAAACGCTCTTCGCCGCGTTGGGCCTTAACAGTGTCTGCTTCGTAGATTGCTTCATGCAGCAAGCGGCTTGCCTTGGCGCTGGCACCTTGGGTTTCTTGTGTCAGGCGGATCATCCGTTTTTGGAAAAAGAAGCCGGGCACAACCATCAAGAAACCGCCCAAAACCAGAACCCACACCAGATTGCCCGCGATGGAATAGACCAATGCAAGGAAAACAAAAATAAACGGAATATCTGTCAGACTGCCGATGGTGGACGCCGTGAAAAACTCACGCACAGAGCCGAATTCGCGCATGGCATTGTAAAGGGATGAGGGCGATGCGCCCCGGCCCGATTTCATACCAAGGACACGCTCCATCAACAGGTTTTGCACGCTGAGTTCAATCTGGCGTCCAGCCGAGTCCAGAAGGCGGGCACGCGCTACTTTCAAAAACGCTTCCATCAAAAGCGCCAGGCCAGCGCCCACAAACAAGACCCACAAGGTTGCTGTTGATTGGTGTGGAATCACGCGGTCGTAAACCTGCAATGAAAACAACGCGACAGACACAGCAAGAATGTTGGCCACAAAAGAGCCCACCCCGACCTCTAGAAGCTGGCGCTTGTATTTCGGAAACTCACCCCAGAACCAATGTGTGCTTTCACGCTTGGCAACATGCCGTTCTGTCAGTTGGCTGACCTGAACCTCGCCACGAATGATAATGCCCGTGAACACGCGCTCGAATTCTGAAACAGGGACTTCGGCACGATTGTCCGTGCAGGTGGTGTCATAAAGCGTCAGGGTATCGGCCGTTTGATCCAGAACCAGAACAAACTGCCCACTGGTCATCATCGCAATTGCGGGCCAATGGTCAGCCGTGCAGAAATTGACGGTAGCAACTTCAGTGGTCAGTCCCGCCTGCTTCAAGCCGCGCGCCATATCACCGGGCGAAACATCGTTTTCAGTCTCTGCATCAGAGATAATGGCTTCCAGAACGTCCGACGAAACGGCGTCTAGGCCCAAAATGCCCGCATAAACAGTTGCCAGCTGCGCACGATTTTTGGCTTTTTCCGAATAGCGGTCCATCGCGCTTTGCGCAGGAACCTCGGGTGCTTTTTCGGCTGGACGCACGGCATCTGCAACGCGGCGCGTGATCTTTTGCAATTTGCCGTTCTTACGTGCGTTAATATCAAACGCGAGGACTGGACCCGTCAAATCTCTTCCCCATCAGCAAGAAGGCCAAGTTCCTTGGCAATTTTTAATTTGGTGCGCGCGATGTCATAGGCATGGCTAATGTGATCGCGCTCTGCATTTATTTTGGTTTCATAGACCCCGATCAGGTCCATCACAGGGCGTTGGCCCGCTTCATATTGTTCTTCGAACAACGCAAGGTTTGCATCTGCCTGATCCAGAATGGACTGCGATTGCGACCGCTTCCGCTCAATTGAAATCAGTGTCTGTTTCAGCTTGGCAAGGCTTCTGTTGCTGTCTTCGCGTGTTTGGCTCACGCGGCGTTCAGCCATATCTTTTTGGGCTTCAACGGCGGCAAGGTTGTCGCGCAACCCAAACCCGATCCCGTTTTCTGTTTTCAGGGTCAGACCTGCACTGGAATTCCCATCTGAGTCAGCTGAACCTGTAAGCGATACGCCAGGTAAAAGCCCCGCGCGTGCAATAACCGCTTCGGCAATCGTGCGGTCTTTTTCGGCACGCGCTTTTAGCACATCTAGTGTATCGCCCGATGCATTGACCCCGCCAAGAGACGTCAGGCCCGATACCCCGTTTACCGGATCCGCCGCCATTGCATTAAGTTCGGCAATCGCTGTGGCGGACAATTCTTGATCCGCTGACAGATCCGATCGCATTTGGGTCAGTTTCTGCTGAATGACTTGAAGGTCGGCCCGGTTTGAGACGCCACCACGGACACGTTCGCCCATAATGTATTCAAACCGCTCCATGCGCGCGATGCCTTTACGGGTCACCGCCGCGCGGCGCTTGGCCTCTTCGGATGCGATATAGAGTTCGAGACCATCCAAGACGCGCTCATTGGTATCAACAACAAGGTTTACCGCGGCGACCTCGACATCTGCCGCAGCAAAAGCGCGTTCTGCTTTTTTCTTTCCGTTATCGAACAGAACCTGTTCGATTAAGATCCCGGCAACAAGCGACCCGAGCGAATTGAGGCTGATCGTTGGCCCGAGGGTTGGCAACCAGTTTTTGGATCGCGCTTCGGCACGCAGTTTGGCACTGCGCAATTCCGCTTCAGCCGTCCGAGAGCTTGCGGCCATGACAGATCCAGCCACACGGTCAAAGCTGCTGCCAGACGGAAGTATGCTTTTACGCTGTGTTAGAGACTGAATAATGACACTTTCGCGGGCTTGCTTTTCAGCCGCTGTTTCGGTCTTGGTGCCATCTTCAGACTGAACAGATGGTTTTAAAAGCGCCATCGGGCCGCGTGTGGCCTGGGGATCAGCATTCATACATCCAGCCAAACCTCCAAGCGCCAAAACTGCGACGCTGTATTTCAAGGATTGGAAAGATGATTTCACTGCTTTGACCTCCGAACACACTTTACAAACCCCCTCGAAAGGGGCGCAGGCATGAAAATACTGCGCCCCTAAGGGATTTAGATGATGACGTTGATGTCTTCGTTGATGATCAGGCTGCCGCCTTCGTCACCAAGCGAGTAAACGTCATAGGTCTGGCCATTGATCGTTTCGGTTTCACCCGTTGCGATGGCACCTGCGATTGTGACGGTATCGTCTTCACCACCGTGGATGCGCACCTCGTTCGAGTGATCAGAAAGCCCTTCAAGATCAGCCGCTGTCAAAGTCAGATCAGCGTTTTCGGCCAAGGCAAGATTGATCGCTCCGATATCGAAGTTATCAAGCCCGGGCGCATTGAGGTTCACGACATCGGTGTTCACATCATCAAGCACCAGAAGTGTGGAATTTTGGTTGCCAGCCTCATCCGCTGCAGACACAACAAGCTGCGACCCGTCTGGAACGGCTTCGTTGAATTCGAAGTCCAGACGCCCACGGTTTGTATTTTCGCTGGTTGTGTAAGTCACCGGGTTCGACTGACCATCTGCTGTGATCTCGGTGATCGAGAATGTTTCGTCCGTCAGTTCGGTCCCGATTTCCCAAACACCATCCACTTCACGTGTGAACGAGCGGATAACAGGTGCATCCGGAGCGGTGGTATCGACCACAAAACTGTCGTTCAGCGTTTTGGTGTTGCCCACTGCATCTGTCGCGGTGACAACCATCTGTGCGGTATACTCACCTTCTGCAATCGAGCCTGCAGGATAGGTCACCGACCAGTTGCCATTGGCATCGACACTCGCATTCATCGCAACGCCATCAACCGTCACCATAACCGATGAACCAACTTCCGTTGTCCCAGTCAGCGTGACACCGGCTGCCATATCATCCGCGCCCACCAGATCATCACCTGTGACAGGTGTATCCGAGATAGACATGTTCGAGACGATTGTATCAATCAGAACCGATCCGGTGACATCATCAACGTTGCCCGCCAGATCAGTTGCTGTGGCCGTCATCGTCGCAAGGTTTTCACCCTGCGGGATTTCACTTGCAGCGAAAGATGCGCTCCATGTTCCGTCAGGGCCTGTCACCACGGTTTTGCTGGCGATACCAAGTTGAACCACAACGGTTGAGCCGACTTCCGATGTGCCTGTCAGCACAACACCGTCGGCAGCTTCTGCACCGCTGATGATATTGTCGCCTTCAACAGGCTGGATACCGATGGCAAGGTTATCCACGACCGTGTCAACCTGCACGCTATCGGCGACCGACAAGCTGTTTCCAGCCGCATCTGTCGTGGATGCTGTGATCTCGGATGTGTATGTGCCGGGTGCAACTTCGCCCGGTGCATATGTCGTTGTCCACTGACCCGCGGCATTTGACACGGTTGTATGTGTCACGCCGCCCAAGGTCACCTCAACAGTGGCACCGGGTGTCGCGGTGCCTGTAATCACAACACCGTCGCTTGCTTCAACTGCGTTGATCAGATCGTCGGTTTCAATCGGTGCGCTGCTCAGCGTCAGGTAGCCCGCATCCGTATCAACAGTGACCTGTTCGCTCAGTTCCGATGTATTGCCAGCCGCATCTGTGGCCACGATTGTCATCGAAGTCGTATATTCGCCACTTGGGATCTGGCCTGCGCCGAAGTTGACACTCCAGCTGCCATCCGCAGCAACAGTCGCGGGCAGTGTAACGCCTGCAAGTGTAACCAAGACGCTCGACCCCGCTTCAACCGTACCAGTCAGCGAAACGCCCGATTGTGCCTCGGCTGCGTTGATGACGTTGTCACCACCAATTTGGCTTGTGGTTGTCAGGTTGTTCACATAAGTGTCGATTTCGATCGAACTTGTGGTGCTTGTCTGGTTTCCGTTGGCATCCGTTGCCACAACCTGAACAGGCGCTGTGTATTCACCTTGGGGAATTTCAAAGCTGGCAAAGTCTGCGGACCATGTTCCGCCAGCGGTTGCCATAACTGTATGGCTGACCGACCCAAGGGTCACGACAACGCTTGCACCCGGTTCGGCAGTACCTGTTAGCGTGACGCCGTCAGAATGTTCTGTGAAGTTAACAACGCCTTCGCCTTCAACAGTTGCCGTGTTTACCGAAACATCCGTGATCGTATCGATCTGGAAAGTGTGATTGGCCGTGGCGGTGTTGCCCGCTGCATCTGTGGTGGTTGCAACTGCAGTCACCTCATACTCACCATCTACAAAGTCGCTTGCAGGGTATGTAACGCTCCAGCTGCCATCTGCCGCCACTGTGGCTGCATAGGTAATGCCGCTGATGTCAACGGAGACCGTTGATCCAGGTTGGCTTGTCCCTGTCAGCGTAACGCCTGACTGAAGTTCGGACGCGTTGACAATGTTGTCACCTGCGACCTGAAGTGAGGTGAATTCGATCGACGTTTGCGTATCAATTTGCAGGGTCGAGCTTGTCGAGGCGCTGTTGCCATAGGCATCTGTCGCTGTCGCAACGACAGTCGCATCATATTCGCCGCCAGGAATTTCGCTTGCTGCAAAATCCACGGTCCAAGTGCCATCGGCCGCAACCGTGGCGTCATGTGTTACGTCGCCCAATTGCACCACAACGGTGGAACCGGCTTCTGCAGTGCCTGTGATTGTCACGCCGTCGCTGGCTTCTTCGGCATTGACGATCCCGTCCATTTCAACCGTATCGGTTTCCATGGTCACATGCGCAACTGTATCGATGACAAGTGTATCAGTGATCGTTGTTGCGTTGCCTGCTTCGTCTGTTGCGACGACCGTGACAGGCGTTGTGTATTCGCCGCCTGCAACCGCTTCATCATCAAAGGTGACAGTCCAAGTGCCATCTTCGGCGACGGTTGTTTCGGCGTCTACACCTTCGACAGTCACAACAATCGAGGCACCGGGTTCACCTGTGCCAGAGATATCAACACCATCGCTGTAATCGTCCGCATTTACGACGTGCCCTACTGATTCCGTACCACCAGTCACAGCAACGTCAGGGGCTGTCGTATCGGCACCGTCGTCGCCATCAGGAAGCAATGCAACACCACCAACCAACGCCGCAGCGCCCAGACCAGCCGTGCTGCCCAAACCGCCAAGGCCGGTCAAAAGGGCCGTGCCCAACATGCTCGCTTCTGGTTCTGTTACAGCCGCGTCCGCAACCGCATAATCATTTGCACCCGTAAAGAAGAGGTCGTCGTTCGGGCTCCATTTCCCAAAAACCTCTGCCTCTTGATAGTACGCCGCGATTTTATCGCCACCTTCTTCGGTGATTTGCACCTCGGTCAAGAAACCCTCATCACTCAGGAACAGCTGGTTTCCAACGGTTACACCTGAGGTGAAATACCCGTCCAGTGTGATTTGTGTGCCGTCTGTAAGCGTCACAATCAGGTTCGATCCCTCGCGGCCAAAGCTTGCGATATCGGATCGACGCAAATTTAGGGAAATATCTTGGCTTGAACCAACTTCTATGGTGTCTGATCCGCGGTCACCGGAAAGGATACCACGTTGGATATTGCCCGCACCATCACGGACAACGAAATTAATCGCTGACATAACTACTACTCCGCCTCATGTTACGGCTTATTTTTGGTGCCGTTTATAATCTACTCACAAATACAATATCTTGTATTCGCACATATTTCTAGATTTTTTTTACCTAGCGGAATACGGGGAAAAAAATCTACATGATCACCGCGAAAAATTTGCTGCTATTTCAATATGTGGTGACCATCGAAATTGATCCACTACATTTAGGTTTTCGAGCGTGAATCCAGCCGCGACCAAATGTTTGGCATCTCGGGAAAATGTCACGGGGTTGCACGAAATCATCACAACCGTTTCCAAATCACTTTCAGCAATGTGTTTGATTTGCGCCTCTGCGCCGGCGCGGGGTGGGTCGATCACAGCGCAATCGAAGTGCCGAAGCTCATCCGCCATGAGCGGTCTGCGAAACAGATCGCGGGTTTCGGTGGTCACTTTGTGCAGCCCTTTTGACTGCCGCCATCCCGCATCGACCGCGTCCATCATCGCGCGGTCCCCTTCGACTGCGTGGACATCACAGGTTTCGGCCATCGGGAACGAAAAGGTGCCGCTGCCTGCAAAGAGGTCCACGGCGCGTTTGGCCGATCCCGCATGATGGCGCACAAATTCAACCAAAGCGCGTTCGCCTTCTTGTGTGGCTTGCAAAAAGGATCCCGGTGGCGGTGTCACTAAAGCCGCGCCCATCGGGATCGCTGCAGGGTTTTCACCGGCCAATAGGTCGTTTCCCCATGTTAGACGGGCAATACCAAACGACCGCGTAATCGCCGCAAGCTCGGCCTGTTCGATTGCCGACACCTCGCGCGCGCCCAAAACCAAAACGTCCAAGCCGTTCACGGTAACAGTGACTTGAAACTGTATCTCTCCTTTGCGCGAACATACCTTTTTGGTCACATCGCCCAACATTGGAAGAGCCGCCAAAATCTCGGGCGCCAAAACAGTGCAGTCCGGAATCTCGACCACTGTGTTAGAGCCGCGCGCGTGAAACCCGACAATCGCACCTGATTTCGTGCGCCGTCCAGACAGCTTTGCGCGCCTGCGGGTTGAAGCGTTACTGGTAAACACCTTTGGTATCTCAATCGAGATACCATTGGCGGCAAGCGCGGTTTGAACAGCCTGCGCTTTCCAGTTTTCAACAAACGCGTCAGAGGCGTGTTGCAACGCACAGCCGCCACACGCATTGTAATGCCTGCATGGTGCCCTAACCCGATCAGACGATGGGGTCAGCACCTTCACGTCCTCCAGATCGGTTCCATTCAGGCGTCCCGTTACTAATTCGCCCGGCAGAACACGTGGAACGAAAACAGGGCCTTCGGCTACACCTTTTCCGTGATGGTTTAATCGTTCAATTTTATATTGGGTCATTGGCCAGCCTGCTTCAAAAGTTCTTGGCGGTTCATAGTAAAATCAGACGCAATCCATAGCCGCTCCAACTCCTTGAGCATGCGGCCCAAGGCAGGCCCGTGATACCGCGGCATAAGATCATCCGCTTTGATCGGGAAAACGGCTTTCGCACCTTTCTCTAACAAAGCAATACCTGTCATTGGTGTTTCCAAAAGTGCACTGCGCAAAGCCAAACAGTTTTTGCCAATCTCGGCCCCATGCCAGTATCCAAGCGCACCTGCGGATGTCATCGCACTTATCTCTTTTTGATAGATAGAAAGACGTGCGGCCTCAGCCTTGCTGAGGCGCAACGCCGCTTCACTGTCTTGACCACCAAGAGAGGCAAGACGCGCGATCGGGTCTATTGGCCACCCGTCAGTGAGATGAATGAACGGCCCAAGCCCGCGATCATCTGCACCCAAAAGAACAGCGTTCAAAACACCAGACGCGCGCATCGCGGCAACTGCCGGCGCGGGATCAGACGCACTGAGCAATTTTCGCATCTCTTGGCCGATCCGTTCCTTTGCGATTGCCGCTAACCCGTGAACACCGCCTGCGCAGGCCGCCAGGCTATCGGCATCCAAGCCATGTTCAGGGGCGCCGTATTGTGCGTGAAATCGAAAGAACCGCAGAATACGCAGATAATCTTCGGCGACCCGCGATGGGCCATCGCCGATAAATCGAACACGCCGCGCCCTTAGATCCTCGAGTCCGCCCAATGGATCATGCAAGTGACCACCTGCATCCATGTAAAGCGCATTCATGGTGAAATCGCGTCGCCGCGCATCATCAGCGATATCGTCGGAAAACAAGACCTTGGCGTGGCGCCCATCGGTTTCTATGTCTTCGCGAAAGGTCGTAATCTCAAATGCTGTTCCATCCACAACGGCTGTGATGGTTCCGTGGTCAAACCCCGTGGGGATTACCTTATGCCCTGCTGCTTTGAACACCTTCGTTGCTTCACTTGGGGGGCAAGAGGTTGCAAGATCAATGTCCGTGGCGGCCAGCCCCATCAGCGTGTTTCGAACGCAGCCGCCAACCGCAAAGGTGTCGTGCCCTGCCTCGTTCAGAACGCGAAAGACCTCTTGCGTGTTTGAGCGTGCCAACCAATCAGGGATCATTTGCCGTGCACATCGGCCAAACCGCGCAGAATACGCGCAGTCGCCCCCCAAATGTAATAAGGACCATAAGGAACCGCGTAATAGTGGCGCTGCACGCCCTGCCATTGACGCGATTGCACCACGTAATTTGACGGCGTCATCACATGATCCCAAGGTGTGAAAAATACTTCTTCCACTTCGTTATCTTCTGGGCGCGCCAAAAACGGTGCGCGGATCAAACCCACGACGGGCGACACCGAAAACCCCGTCACGGTGTGATGGGGTGGTAATGTTCCGATGATGTCAACCGATGCAGGCGGAAGGCCAACCTCTTCATACGCTTCGCGCACAGCCGCGTCCTGAAGGGAGGCATCGCTATCGTCTTTCTTGCCCCCTGGAAAAGCAATTTGCCCGGGGTGGTTGCGCAGCCGTGAAGACCGTTTGGTCAGCAACAGGTCCAGTCCGTTCGGACCATCAATCAGACCTATAAGAACCGCCGCTTCGCGCAGCTTTATCTTTGGCGGATCCACATCAGGGTTCAGGTCAAAGTCAGAGGACGACTGGCCAATCGCCTCGCATTGATTGGCCAGCAATTTACGCAAATCAGTTTGAGCCATCCTTGGCCTCTTCGGCCTCAAATCCGACGGACTTTGGATCGAATTCATAATGCGCACCACAAAACTGACAGTCTGCGGTCACGATACCTTCGTCAGTGGTCATATGTCCAATGTCCTTGGCCGAATAGATCGAAAGGCTTTGGCGCACGCGATCAGCCGAACAGGTGCAACCAAACTCAACGGGTTGCGCCTCAAACACACGTGGGCTTTCCTCATGGAAAAGACGCACGAGCAGTTCTTTTGGCGGAACCGTTGGGCCAATCAATTCAAGGTCCTCAACGGTGTCCAGAAGCGTATTTGCACGCAACCAGTTTTCGGCCGCGTCATCATCCAACAGATCACTTGCAGTCGGCAAACGGCCGGCCTCGGCCTCAGGATCGGACTTGGCCATCAGTGGCGATGCTTTTGGCATATGTTGCAACATCACACCGCCAGCACGCCAGTGTTCCGCCTCATCCGCCATGGTGGAACGGCCAAAGCTAAGCGCAAAGCGCGTTGGCAGCTGCTCGGATTGCGCGAAGTAAGTCTCGGCACAAGATGACAACGAGCCCCCTGCAATCGGTGTAATGCCCTGATAGGGGGCCATGCCTTCGCCTTGGTCGATCAGAATGGCAAAATACCCTTTGCCAATCTGTGAAAAAGGATCCGCGCCATGATCCAGCGTTTCCGCGTCATAGCTTGCATAGGCCCGAATACGCGCAGGCGCGCCGTCTTCCGTCGGGCCATAGTAGTCCGTCGCAATCAACCGTGCGGGCCCATCGCCGCGCACCTGCAAAGACAGCTTCCAACGAAGCGAAATAGTCTGACCAATCAGCGCAGTCAGCAAAGACATTTCCGCCACAAGTGCTTCGATGCTTCGGGGATAGTCATGTTGATCAAGCACACGGTCCAGCACGCCATCAAGACGCGCAACGCGACCGCGCACATCCGCAGCGTCCAATTGGAACGGCAGCACTGTATCATCCCACTCAATCTGGCTAGTGTTTATCATGTCTTGATCCTCTGTGCGCCTGATGGCGTTCTGCGGCTTGGCAATACCGAGGCTATATAGGCGCGTAAAGAGCGGTTGTAAGGGGCAGAACATGAACCGACGGTTTGAAAAGCCACCCATCGCGGGCCAACGCTATCGGCCGCGCCCCGGCGCCTATGCGGTCTTAATGCGTGGCGGACAGGTACTTCTGACACACCAATCAACGCCCCTGCCTGAATACCAGCTTCCAGGTGGCGGAGTAGAAAGCGGCGAACAAATGATCGCCGCCCTTCATCGTGAAATTCTGGAGGAAACAGGCTGGAAGGTTGGCCGTTTGCGAAAATTAGGCATGTTTCGTCGGTTCACCTATATGCCTGAATATGACCTCTGGGCAGAAAAGTTATGTCACATCTATTTTGGTCGCCCTTCCTTGCAGGTGGACGCGCCATCCGAGTACGGTCACTCGGCGGTTTGGATGGCACCTGAACCTGCCTTGGAAAACGTCGGCAACGATGGCGACCGCTGGTTTCTTTCAAAAGCCATCAATTCAGTGGAGCGCTGATCATCAAGGCCGAAACGTCATCATCGAAATCATCTTTTAATTGGCTTGAAACAGACCAAACCAGTGTTTCAAGAAAATCCTTTCCTGTTTTTTCTCTGTTATCGGCAAGCGCATTTATAAGGCCCTGTTCCCCCAATAGGTCACCGTTTTCTAAAATAGCCTCGGTCAGGCCATCAGACACAGTAATAAACCGGTCACCTTTGGACAGCTTCACTTGCGTTGTCTCGTAGCTTGCGTGTTCGATCAATCCGACAGGCAGACCACCGTTGCCCAGTTGTTCAAGCGACCCATCCGCGCGCATTGCAACGGGATGCGGGTGTCCTGCCTGACAAAAACGAAGAACGCCCGAAGTGATGTCAAAAACGCCGTATAAAACCGTGAAGTAGTGGTCTGTATCTGTGCTGTTGAGCATCACCTTATTCAGGCTTTCGACGACATGAGCAGGATCATGGGGGTGCGTGCAACCCGCCCCATCAAGCGCGATGGCAACGTTTTGACGTGGATCGGTGCCCGAAAAATATCCCGCCAATCGCGCGGTAAGCAAGGCGGACGAAATACCATGTCCCGACACATCAAGAGAGAAGAACCCAAATTGCATTGGCGTGATCGGGAAATGCCCCACCAAATCACCGCCAACATGACCACATGATTGCAAAAGCAAGGACACGTCCGCGGGCCCGTAACAGACTGCGCGGTCTGGTAGCAAAGACAGCTGTAGCTTTTTGGCTTCCAGCAAATCACTATCAAGCAGATTATAGAGCCGCCGGATTTCATCCAGGGCTGCGTTCACTTCTTGGTTCTTTCGATGCACCTCCGCCTGCATTTCGACGATGCGCTGACCCGCTGCGATACGTGCGGTCAGTTCACCAGAGTTGACGGGTTTTGTCAGGAAATCATCTGCCCCGCTTTGAAGGCCAAAGGCGATATCTTCCTTTTCGCCCTTTGAGGTCAGCAAAATAATATAGCTGTAGCGGTCGTTATCCTTTTTTCGAAAAGCTTCGCAAAACTGCGGACCGGACATTTCTGGCATCATCCAGTCGCTCAAAATCAGGTCAAAATGGTCTTCTTCGCAAGCGCAGAGAGCTTCGATACCGGACGCGGCTTCGCGCACATGATACCCCAACTTACGAAGGGTTACATTTAGAATACGGCGCTGCATGCGGCTGTCATCAATGACAAGCGCTTTGCGATCTGGCAACTTTTGGGACGCCGTAAGAGCCGGTTCAATGGGGCGCGATTCAAACATTAGAGACCTTTGGGTTTCCGCACACCTTCCCAGAAAATCTCTAAATTTCACTTAACGGCTTAGAGTATTTTAACACTTTGACCGTAGCCTTGCAGAATGGATGACAATCTGCCGCTCATAGACTGGGACCAAATCAAAATCCTCAAAGCCGATCTGGGTCAGGACGGCTTTGAAGAAGTGCTGGCATTGTTTCTTGAAGAGATGGCCGGGATGCTGTCAGATCTTGATGCAGCAGTTGACACGTCACAGACCATGCACGCCATCAAAGGCGTCGCGTCTGGTCTGGGATTTACAAAGGTTGTGCATTTGGCCAGCCGATTTGAACAAAATGGCGCCAAATTTGATGACATTGCTTCGCTCACCGACGCCTTTGAAACCTCAAAAGCTGCATTTTTAAATGGGCGCTAGATCAAGAATTCTGACAGGGCGCTATCGTTGGTAATATCTCGGAATGCAAAACCACCTTCATCCATCAGCTTTGTGAGTTGGCCGAAATTATCAGCATCTTTTGTTTCAATCCCAATAAGTACAGAGCCAAAATTACGCGCTGATTTCTTCAAATACTCGAACCGCGCGATATCGTCATCCGGGCCAAGCATGCCCAAGAATTCTTTCAGCGCGCCGGGGCGTTGGGGCATCCGAAGGATAAAATACTTCTTGAGACCTGCAGACCGTTGCGCGCGTTCTTTTACTTCTGGCAACCGTTCAAAATCAAAATTTCCGCCCGAGGCGATACAGACCACGCGCTTGCCTTTAATCTGTTGTCTCAGATCTTTGAGCGCATCCAGCGCCAGCGCACCAGCGGGTTCCAGAACCACCCCTTCGGTGTTGAGCATATCAAGCATCGTGGTGCAGATCCGATCCTCCTCAATCTTCAACACGTGATCGGGGGGCGTATCCTTAAGCACCTCGAACGTCGCGCCACCAATGCGGGCAACGGCCGCCCCGTCGACAAAGGTGTCAACGGTGTCCAGTGTAACAGGCTGACCTGCCTGCAGTGCAGCTGCCAGATTTGCACCACCCGCAGGCTCAATCAAAAACAGCTCTGTTTGCGCTTTGATTGCGCGCAGATATGCCGTGACACCCGATGACAATCCACCGCCGCCGACGGGCAAAATAACAACATCTGGCACCGCGCCCATCTGTTCGATCATTTCGACCGCGACAGAGGCCTGTCCTTCGATCACATCAGGGTCGTCAAAGGGTGACAGAAAATGCGCCCCTTCACGCTCGCAATACGCCTGAGCAGAGGCAAGGGTCTGGTCAAAGTAATCCCCCGTCAAAACAATTTCGATGTTCGCGCCGCCAAAGATACGTGTTTTGTCGATCTTTTGTTGCGGCGTCGTCACGGGCATGAAAATCACGCCTTTCCGATCAAAGTGTTTGCACACAAAGGCCACACCCTGCGCGTGGTTTCCCGCACTGGCACATACGAACAGCTGTTGGTCGGGATGATGCTTTAGCACTTTGCGCATGGCATTAAAGGCGCCACGTATTTTATAGCTGCGAACAGGAGTCAGATCTTCGCGCTTCAACCAGATGTCAGCGTCATAGATCGCACTCAGGTGCGCATTTTGTTGCATCGGAGACGCCCCGAACAAAGCGCGCATTTCTTTGGACGCCGCAACGGCACGATTGGCAAAATCACTCATGTCAGGTCGCGCCCCTCTACGGTGATCCCGTAAATTGTGGTCAGGATGCTAGCCCCAAGCAAGATGCTGAACCAGCCTGTCACAATTGAAAAAACGATACCAAGGGGGCCTGAAAGCGGCAAAAAGCTAACAAACCCGCCAATTGCAATGAGGATCAGTGCAAGGCCGGCAATGCTTGTTGAAAGGTTGGCCGTCTTTGCCCAACTTTCCTTGATTGGCATCCGCGCCCCGACCGAAATAGCAGGCAACACCAGGCTAAGACGAAGCGAAAGCCAAACCAGCGCCACACCGATAATGGGCAACCCGATCACAAGCGACGCTTCACCCCCACCCGCTGCCAAAAGACCGATAACAACAGACAGTGGAATCAGCGCAACGACCAAAATAAGGGAGATCATCAGCAGACGCCCAAGATACCCCCATATATTCGGTCCATGAAATTTCGGAAGGTAACTTTGTGGGTATTCTTGCAGCAAAACAAACCGGTGCCATCCAACAGCAACCCATCCCGATAGAAAAAACTGCGCCAGAACTGCCAGGAGATAAGGAAAAACCGCCGAAGGCTCTGCCATTGGGATATCGCCTTGGTTTATTTCTTGAGGGGTGCCGCCAAAGGCCTGAAAGCTGAAATAAAGAACGGCGATTTGCCCAATCACACTTAGAACCAATGACACCTTCAAGGCGTCGCTGAAACTGTTAAAAATCATGCGAAGGGCATGGTTAAAAATTCGTATGGTCACTGTTGCGCATCCTTTGCTTTCGTTCATGTCTTAGCACGTCAAGCGCGTTAGGACAGTGCGTCCCTTGCCCAGACCGCCAAAACCCGCTACCCCGCCCGCGATGTCTTGCGAAGGAGCACGCCAATGTCTGCGCCCAAAAAAGTTGTTCTGGCCTATTCGGGTGGCCTTGATACCTCGATCATTCTGAAATGGCTGCAAACCGAATACGGTTGCGAGGTGGTAACCTTCACCGCCGATCTCGGCCAAGGTGAAGAGCTTGAACCCGCACGCGCCAAAGCGGAAATGATGGGCGCATCAGAAATCTATATCGAAGATATCCGCGAAGAATTTGTGCGCGATTTTGTCTTTCCGATGTTCCGTGCCAACGCACTTTACGAAGGGCTTTATTTGCTCGGCACGTCCATCGCGCGGCCGCTGATCTCCAAACGTCTGGTCGAAATTGCCGCCGAAACAGGTGCCGACGCTGTGGCACACGGGGCAACCGGCAAGGGCAATGATCAGGTGCGCTTTGAACTGGCCGCCTATGCGCTTAACCCCGATATCAAAGTGATCGCCCCTTGGCGCGAATGGGACCTGTCAAGCCGGACCAAACTGATCGACTTTGCCGAAAAGAACCAAATTCCGATCGCAAAAGACAAACGCGGCGAAGCACCCTTTAGCGTTGACGCGAACCTGTTGCACACATCATCCGAAGGTAAGGTCCTTGAGGACCCTGCCGTTGATGCACCCGATTACGTCTATCAGCGCACCGTCAACCCCGAGGACGCGCCAGATACGCCGCAATTTATCGAAGTTGGTTTCGAACGCGGTGACGCTGTTAGCGTTGATGGCGAAGCGATGTCGCCAGCGACCATTTTGACCAAACTGAACGAATTGGGCGGTGCGCATGGCATTGGCCGGCTTGATCTGGTCGAAGGCCGCTTTGTTGGCATGAAGTCACGCGGCATCTATGAAACGCCAGGTGGCACGATCCTTTTGGAAGCGCACCGCGGTATCGAGCAGATCACCCTTGATCGCGGTGCGGCCCACCTGAAAGACGAACTGATGCCGCGCTACGCAGAGCTGATCTACAACGGCTTTTGGTACAGCCCAGAGCGCGAAATGCTGCAAGCCGCCATCGACAAAAGCCAGGAACACGTCACAGGTACCGTTCGCCTGAAACTCTACAAAGGCTCTGTGCGCACGGTTGGCCGCTGGTCGGATCATTCGCTCTATTCCGAAGCGCATGTGACATTTGAAGACGACGCAGGTGCATATGATCAAAAAGACGCGGCTGGTTTCATCCAGCTCAATGCGTTGCGTCTGAAACTTCTGGCTGCCCGCGACAAGCGCTTGAAATAGAGACTATTCCTGCGCAATCAGTCGATGTTTGCGCAGTTTTTCATATATCGGCAAAGCGCGCTCTAGCAGGGGCGCGTTTTCCATATCCACCTTCGGCAATGGTCCTTCAGGGCCTGCAAATCCGGTGCTGTCGTGAACTGCGCCATACCAATGGCTGGCCCAAACGCCATCGTAGGGTTTTGGTCCTTTTGCCCATTTTAACATCTTGCGATCAAACGGAATGCCGATTGACACACACAGTTGCCGCAACATCGCCTCGGGCGCCGCGCGAATATCAAGACTGTCGATCACAATACCGCCGAAACGTTGAAACAGGTCAAGCTGCTGTGCAAACCCAAGGTCTTCGAACAATGGCCGTTCACGCTTGGCCGAATAGCTGGCAATGACGCGCGCGGGATGGCGCAGCAAAAACACATTTGTCAAATCTTCGATCCAGCCCTTTGGGAACCCCTCAAGCATGTGATGGGACATATGCTTTTGGTAGAAAATCGGGGCTTCTTTTGGCTCTAAACATGCGGAAATCACGGTTTCTACATCTGTCGGTTGCGCAGCCAGAATTGCCTTTTGCTTCGGATGGGACTTACCAGTGATATTCAAATAAGCCGCATAGAGCGGCTCATCGACCACCACACAATCATCACGGCTTGCAAAAGAATACATCATGGTCGTCGAAAGATTTCGGGGGCCCGACCACATGGCAATTCGTTTGGTCATCTCGTCACCTCTTGTGTTGGGATGACGCTAAGCCGCTCACATCCACGTGACAACACAGATTGGTGAATTGCGGTTTTGTTGCGTGCACGGTCATTTCGTATCCATGCAAGGAGACGCAGTATGATTACGCATAAAACTTGGAAACCCATAACTCTTATTTCCGCTATTCTGCTCAGCATGACGATTGATTGTTGCAAGGCACAAGCGGCAGATCTTGAAACCCTGACAGTCGCGGGCGGTTGTTTTTGGTGCGTGGAATCCGATTTTGAAACTATCGAAGGCGTTGTGGGTGTCACATCTGGCTATACCGGCGGGGACACGCCTAATCCCGAATATCGTGAGGTCGCAAGGGGCGGAACAGGTCATTTGGAAGCTGTTGAGATCAACTATGACCCGGAAATTATCAGCGCCGATCGTCTGCTACGTCTTTTTGTGCGCTCTATTGATCCGCTGGATGCGGATGGCCAGTTTTGCGACCGCGGCGCACATTATTCGACGGCAATTTTCGTGTCTAATCCTGCGGAAAAGGCACTGGCAGAGCAGGTAATCTCCGAAGGCGAAGCACAAATAGGCCAGCCATTCGCGACCCGTATCCTACCTGCAAAACCGTTTTATCCTGCAGAGGCGTTTCATCAGGACTACTACAAATCGGATAAAATAACGCTTACGCGATTTGGCCCCAAAACGCGGGCAGAGGCATACACGCTCTATCGAAAAGGCTGTGGCCGCGACGCGAGGGTCGCGCAGGTCTGGGGCAATGATGCCCCATTTGTCGGAAAATACCTGACAAACTAGCGCAATCTGCTGTCCTCGATGTCTTTCAGGTCAGGGATAACATCGGCCGTGCCGACACGCGTCACCATAATTGCAGCTGCAAGGCTTGCCAGATCAAGCGCCTGCTGCGCCGGCATCCCGCGATCTAGCCCCGCAATGTAGAACCCTGCAAACGTATCGCCTGCACCTGTTGTATCAACGGCTTCCACTGGGATAGCCGCGATGTCAAAATGATTGCCGTTCTCATACACTGTCGCGCCTTTTGACCCTTTGGTCATAACAACCTGCGCAATGCCCAAATCGGTCGCTGGCATGCCCATCGCAGATGACAGTTGTTCTGCCTCAACCTCGTTCAGGATCAAAATATCTGTCAGATCCTTCACCGCGGCGACAGCAGACACATCAAACGGGGCGGCTGCATACACAGTCCGCAACCCCATCGATCTTGCTGTTCTCATGGCCTCTATTTGACCCGAAGTTTCGTTTTGCGTCACAAAAATGTCGCCTGCATTGGCTTGTGACAACGCACTTAAAATCAGGTCTTTAGGCACATGATGGTTGGCCCCTGGATGCAAGATGATCTGGTTTTCACCACCTTCATCGACAGCAATAATTGCATGAGCGGTGGAGTGCTCCACCTGCGCAATAAAGCGGGTGTCGACACCGTATTCCAAAAGCCGGTCTTTGGCCCAAACACCATCTGACCCAATCGCCCCAATGTGATACACATGGGCGGCGGCACGTGCAGCGGCCACCGACATATTTGCACCCTTTCCGCCCAACCCACGGCTCATTGCAGTTGAGGCGAGAGTCTCTCCCGCAGTTGGTAAATGCGGGACACGATACGTGAAATCAGCGTTGATAGAGCCCAAATTCCAGATCGCCATTGCCTAGTCCATGCTACAGGCAGCAATCACTGCCATGTTCAGAATATCGGTTTCGGATGACACCGTAGAACAAATCTGAATGGGCCGGTCCACACCTGTCAGGATCGGACCAAGTACAGTTGCGCCAGCCATTTCCTGCATCAACTTCGTACTGATCGAGGCAGAGTGGCGCGCTGGCACAACCAAAACATTTGCAGGGCCCGTGAGGCGTGAAAACGGATAGCTTTTTTGCGCCTCTGCGTTCAGGGCAACATCTACGGCCATCTCGCCCTCATACTCAAAATCGACACCCATCTGATCAAGTATATTGGGTGCGATGTGCATTTTCTCGGACCGTTCTGAAACGGGATACCCGAAGGTCGAAAAACTGACAAAAGCCACGCGCGGCTCTAGCCCCAATTCGCGGGCGATTGCGGCGCCCCGGACAGCAATCGTGGCAAGATCATTCTCGTCGGGCCATTCATGCACCAGCGTATCGCCAATCAAAACAATGCGCCCTTTGTGCAAAAGAGCGGTAATGCCAACAGCACCGTCCTTGGCGCTTGCATCGAACACATGGTTGATCGCGCCAAGCACATGTGCAGATTTTCGGGTGGCCCCTGTCACCAACCCGTCACCGTGGCCATGCGCAAGCATCAGCGCCGAAAACACATGACGGTCCCGCGCGGCAAGGCGGTGAATATCAGACACGTCAAACCCCTTGCGCTGCAACCGTTTATACAAGAAATCCTTGTAGGTTTGCAGATGCGGCGTATTGCGTGCGTTGATCACATCAAGTTCGCGGATCGCATCATGCAAACCTGCGCTTTCCAGCTTGGCCTTCACATCATCTTCACGGCCCACAACCATGGCCTTACCCATGCCAGAGCGTTGGTATTGCACAGCAGCGCGTAGCACCCTTGGATCATCGCCTTCGGCAAAAATCATTCGGGCCTGAGCGCGCTTTGCCCGCGCATGAATACCACGAAGGATAGAGGCCGTTGGATCCATACGGGACTTCAGGCTAAGTTCGTAACCTTCCATGTCCACGATGGGACGACGTGCGGCACCTGTATCCATCCCCGCCTGTGCAACAGCGGGCGGCACAACGTGGATCAGCCTTGGGTCAAAAGGTGTCGGGATGATGTAGTCGCGCCCGAACGTCAGTTTGCGGCCGTAAGCAACCGCAACCTCATCGGGCACATCTTCACGGGCCAGTTCAGCCAGGGCGCGCGCGCATGCCAATTTCATTTCATCATTGATGGCACGGGCGTGAATATCCAGCGCACCGCGGAACAGATAGGGAAAGCCAAGAACGTTATTCACCTGATTGGGATAATCACTGCGACCCGTTGCAACAATCGCATCCACACGGACCTCATGTGCTTCTTCGGGCGTAATTTCAGGATCAGGGTTTGCCATGGCAAAAATAACGGGATTGTCCGCCATGCTTGCGACCATGTCAGGTGTGACAGCACCTTTGACAGAAACACCCAAGAACACATCGGCACCTTTCATGGCGTCCTCTAGCGATCGGGCCTTGGTATTGGCGGCATGGGCGGACTTCCATTGGTTCATCCCCTCCGTGCGGCCCTGATAGATCACCCCTTTGGTGTCACACATGATGCAATTATCGTGCCGGGCCCCCATCGCCTTGATCAACTCTAGACAGGCAATGCCAGCTGCGCCCGCACCATTCAAAACAATGCGAACATCTTCAATCTTTTTCCCTGAAAGATGCAGCGCATTGATCAAACCTGCCGCACAAATCACGGCGGTGCCATGCTGGTCGTCGTGAAAAACAGGAATGTCCATTTCCTCTTTCAGACGCTGTTCAATGATAAAGCATTCGGGTGCCTTGATGTCCTCTAAATTGATGCCACCAAAGGTTGGCCCCATCAGTTTGACGGCATTAACAAAAGCGTCCGTGTCTTGGGTATCCAATTCAATATCGATCGAGTTTACGTCAGCGAACCGCTTGAACAACACGGCCTTGCCTTCCATCACCGGTTTGCTTGCCAAGGCCCCCAGATTTCCAAGTCCCAAAATGGCAGACCCGTTAGAGATGACTGCCACAAGGTTGCCTTTGGTGGTGTAGTCATATGCCGTTTCGGGGTTCTCGGCGATGGCTTCAACAGGCACGGCAACACCGGGTGAATACGCAAGAGACAGGTCGCGTTGCGTTGTCATCGGAACGGTTGCAGCAATCTCAAATTTGCCAGGTGTCGGTTTCAGGTGAAAGGCAAGCGCCTCTTCTGCAGTGACTTTGGTATTGGACATGTAGGGCGCTCTCTTATTTGGACTTTCATAGTCATAGCCGCGCAAACCTTCGCAAACAACGTGCCGTTTTGGTCTTTTCCCTTCACGGGTCGCCCGATAGGTTGCTCGAAACTCTGGATGGGGGTCCACGTGTCTGCCAAATCGCAAACGGTTACGCCTATGATGGCACAATACCTCGATATCAAATCGGGGTACCCAGACGCGCTTTTGTTTTACCGCATGGGCGATTTTTACGAACTGTTTTTCGATGATGCCGTCCAAGCCGCTGCAGCCTTGGATATCGCGCTGACCAAACGCGGCAAGCACGAGGGCGAAGACATTCCCATGTGCGGCGTGCCTGTTCATGCTGCGGAAGGATATCTACTTACCCTGATCCGCAAAGGATTTCGCGTGGCGGTCGGTGAACAGCTCGAAAGCCCTGCGGACGCAAAGAAACGTGGCTACAAAGCAGTCGTCAAACGTGATGTTGTGCGGCTGGTTACCCCCGGCACATTGACAGAAGACAGCCTTTTGGAAGCGCGCCGCAACAACTACCTGTGTGCGTATAACGAGGTGCGCGGCGATGGTGCGATTGCGTGGGCCGATATCTCTACGGGTGAAATGCGGGTCTTGGCTTGCACGCGCGCCAAGCTGTCGCCAGAACTTGGCAGGCTTCTTCCCAAGGAGATTTTGCTAACCGAGGCTCTGGAAGCTGATTGCGCTGAAATAGTGACTGAAATGGGAGGCGCACTTACCGTTTTGGGGGCTGCCAGTTTTGACAGCGGGCGCTGCGAGGACCGTCTAAAAGACACATTCAAAATCAATTCTCTGGATGCGTTTGGCCAATTCAGCCGCGCTGAGATCGGTGCGCTTGGTGCCATCATCGACTATCTTGATATTACCCAAAAAGGAAACATGCCTTTGTTGCAACCGCCCGTTCGAGAAGAGCAAGGCGGCTTTATGCAGATTGATGCAGCAACACGCCGGAACCTAGAAATTTCCCAAAGCTTGGGCGGCAGTCGGGATGGCAGTCTTCTGCACGCCATTGACCGAACGGTAACAGCAAGCGGCGGGCGTCTTTTGGAAAAACGTCTATCTGCGCCATCGCGCGATCATACGCTGATCCAAGACAGGCTGGATGCTGTTACCTTTTTCACGCAAGATGCGTTGTTGCGTCAGGACATTCGCCAAGCGCTGCGAAAATGCCCCGATATTGAACGTGCAATTTCAAGGCTGTCTCTGGATCGTGGAGGCCCCCGTGATCTGACGGCCATTCGTCAGGGCTTGGCCCAAGCAAAGACGATCGATTCACTTTTTTCAGAGACTGTTCCAGCGGAATTGGTAGGATCGGCGGCGGATCTGACGGGCCATGATGCACTCATTACACTTTTGGAAAATGCATTGATCGCGGAGCCCCCCCTACTTGCGCGAGACGGCGGGTTCATCGCCCAAGGCTATGATGCGGAACTGGATGAGGTCCGCAAGCTGCGCGACGAAGGGCGCAGCGTGATTGCCGCGATGCAGGCCAAATTTATTGAGATGACAGGCGTGTCGTCACTTAAGATCAAACACAACAATGTTCTTGGGTATTTCATCGAAACAACGGCCACGCATGCCGAAAAGATGTTGTCCCCACCCCTTTCGGACACGTTCATCCACCGACAAACCACAGCAAATCAAGTGCGCTTCACAACCGTCGAACTTTCGGAACTTGAAACGCGCATCCTGAACGCGAATGGCCGCGCCCTTGAGATTGAAAAACGTCTCTATTTTAGCCTGAAAGACGCATGTCTTGAAAAATCTGGACAGGTTCTTGCAGCATCGCAGGCCTTGGCAAAGATTGATGTAGCCACCGCCTTCGCTGATCTTGCGATCGAATTGAACTGGTGCCAACCCAAGGTTGATAGCTCAAACGCATTTGCAGTGGTTGGTGGCCGCCACCCTGTTGTGGAACGCGCCCTTAAAAGCGCCAATAGCCATTTCGTGGCCAATGATTGTGATCTTTCCAAAAACAAGGATGCCGCCGCGATTTGGCTTCTCACGGGTCCAAACATGGCTGGTAAATCGACCTTTTTGCGCCAAAACGCTCTTATCGCTCTGTTGGCACAGGCAGGAAGTTACGTTCCTGCCGATATGGCGCATGTCGGGATTGTCTCGCAACTTTTTAGTCGTGTCGGCGCCTCTGATGATTTAGCCAAGGGCCGTTCGACCTTTATGGTTGAGATGGTCGAGACAGCAGCAATCCTGAACCAAGCAGATAGCAACGCACTGGTTATCCTTGACGAAATCGGGCGCGGCACTGCGACGTATGATGGCTTGTCGATCGCGTGGTCAACGCTGGAACACCTGCATGATGAAAACAAATGTCGCGCGCTCTTTGCAACGCATTATCATGAAATGACCCAACTTTCGGACAAGCTGGATGGCGTGGACAACGCAACTGTGGCGGTCCGAGAACATGACGGCGATGTCGTTTTTCTGCACGAGGTCCGCAAAGGTGCGGCCGACCGGTCCTATGGTGTTCAGGTCGCAAAGCTTGCAGGTTTGCCGCCGAAAGTGATTGAACGGGCCAAAATGGTCTTGGACGCTTTGGAAAAAGGCGAGCGGGAAGGCGCAATCGGTCAAAAAGCCCTGATCGATGATTTACCACTATTTTCGGCAGTGCCATCCGCACCCGTAAGGGAAATCGGACCGTCCGAAATTGAAGAGCGCCTGAAGGACATATCGCCCGATGAGTTAACACCGCGCGATGCGTTGGCCGCACTTTACGATTTGAAAGCGTTACTGAATAATTAATCATCAGCCAGGTGTCGATGAAACGCCGACCTGCGCGGGGCGCAAAAGGCGATCATGCAGCATGAACCCTTCAGCAGCGACCTGAATAATATCACCCGCTTTGGTATCCGGAACAGGTGCTTCAAACATGGCTTGATGCGTTTGCGGATCAAATTTATCCCCGACTTGCGGTGAAATAGGCTCGATTCCGTGCTTTTTGAACGTGTTCACAAGCTCGCGCATTGTAAGCTCTACCCCCTCAAGCAAGGCGGCCGATACCTCGCGCTGTTCATCGGTGGCAGCTTCAAGCGCGCGTTTCATATTGTCGTAGACGGGCAAAAGATCGCGAGCGAGTTTAGAGCCACCGTAGTTCTCTGCTTCTTTACGGTCGCGTTCGGAGCGTTTTCGCGAATTCTCTGCATCAGCCAAAGCGCGCATGAATTTGTCACGCAGCTCATCACGTTCCGCGCGCAATGCGTCCAACTCAAGCTCTTCATCTGAAAAATCGACGTCGTTTTCTGCGTCGATTTCGGCTTCTGCTTCGGCCAGATCGTCCAAAAAGTTTGTCGGTTCTTTATCGCTCATGATGTGTCCTCTATCCGCGGTCAGAGATCAGCTTCCCTACCAGTTGGGCGGTGTAGTCCACAATAGGAACAATGCGCCCATAGTTCAGTCTGGTGGGGCCGATCACGCCAACAGCTCCAATAATCTTACGGTCCGCGTTCATATAAGGGGAAACGACGAGAGATGAACCCGAAAGTGAAAAAAGCTTGTTCTCCGAGCCAATAAAAATGCGCACGCCCTCGCCCGTTTCGGCAAGATCAAGGAATTCGGCGATATCGCGCTTACGTTCAAGATCGTCAAAAAGCGTTCTGATGCGTTCAAGCGTTTCGGGATCTTCGTTCTCCTGACCAAGCAAATGTGACCGACCACGCACAATCAGACGTTCAGATGCAGTGCCTTCGTTCTCCCAAATAGCGATGCCACTTTGAACAAGATCAGAAGCAAGGCTGTCAATTTCCTGTCGGCGGCGCTTGATTTCGGTGGCGACGACGGTTTGCAATTCCGAAATTGTTTTCCCTTCAGCCACTGCATTGAGGAAATTTGCGGCCTCGCGCATGGACGATGGAGTTTGGCCCATGGGGGGCGTGAACACGCGGTTTTCAACATGTCCATCGGCCGTGACCAACACAACCAACGCACGATCAGGACCAAGTGAGACGAATTCGATATGTTTGATTGGCGCCTCTTGCTTCGGCGTCAAAACAAGTGAAGCCCCCTGCGTAAGCCCTGAAAGTGCCCCACCAATCCGATCCATCATGGTGCCAACATCGCCGGAATTGGAGCTGACGGTTTCGTGCAAATGTGTGCGGTCCGTGCTGTCCATGTCGCGCACTTCCAGAAGGCCATCCACAAACATACGCAAACCAAGTTGGGTGGGAATGCGCCCTGCGGAAATATGTGGGCTGTCCAGCAGTCCCATATATTCGAGGTCTTGCATAACATTCCGAATAGTCGCGGCACTTACCTTTTCGGACATGGTGCGCGTCAACGTCCGCGACCCAACGGGATCCCCGTTTTCCAAGAACCCCTCCACGACAAGTCGAAAGACCTCGCGAGAGCGTTCATTCATTTGATCCAAAGAGGGCGATTGATCTGTCATGCGACTTAATTTGAGGACATTGCGCCTCGCTTGCAAGGGGATTGGCTTGCTATCAGATACGCTGCGTGAGATTGCAAAGATAATCAGCGAAAAGGATACCACATGCGCCCGTCAAACAGAGCCCTCGATCAGTTGCGTCATATTGAGATTAAAACCAATGTCACCCGGCATGCAGAGGGAAGCTGTTTGATCAAATGTGGTGACACGCATGTTCTTTGCACAGCATCGGTGGATGAACGCGTTCCACCTTTTATGAAAAACTCAGGCCTTGGGTGGGTCACGGCCGAATACGGTATGCTGCCACGCGCCACACACACACGGATGCGCCGCGAAGCCAAAAACGGCCAATCAGGTCGAACGCAAGAAATTCAACGCCTGATTGGGCGAAGCCTGCGCGCGGGCGTGGACCGCGTGGCACTGGGCGAACGTCAGATCACAGTGGATTGCGATGTCATTCAGGCGGATGGCGGAACGCGGTGCGCCTCCATCACGGGTGGATGGGTTGCGCTATCGTTGGCTGTTCAAAAGCTGATGGCCGCAGGCGAAATCAAAACGGATCCGCTTGTGACACCAGTTTCGGCAATCAGCTGCGGTATATATGCGGGCCAACCTGTTCTGGATTTGGACTATCCCGAGGACAGCGAAGCAGGTGTTGATGGCAATTTTGTTATGACGGGCGATGGCAGCTTGATCGAAATCCAGATGTCGGCAGAAGGGTCGGTGTTCAGCCGTGCGCAAATGGATGCGCTGCTGGATCTTGCAGAAAAAGGCTGCACAGAATTGACAGAGGCGCAATTGAAAGCCGTGGGAAAATGACACGTCGCCTGTCTGAACCCAAAATCGTTTTGGCCAGCCACAACGCAGGGAAATTGCGCGAGACGATACCCTTGTTTGAGCCGTTTGGCATCGAAGTGGTGTCTGCCGGATCGCTTGGGCTTGCCGAGCCAGAGGAAACCGAAAACACCTTCCACGGAAATGCCCGTATCAAAGCGCATTTCGCTGCCAAAGAATCGGGTCTGCCCGCAGTGTCAGACGACAGCGGTATCATTGTGGACGGGCTGGGTGGCGCACCAGGTGTCTTTACCGCTGATTGGGCCGAAACACCGACAGGTCGGGATTTCGAACTTGCGATGACCAAGGTTTGGAACATGTTGGAAAAGCGTGACGCGCCCTACCCCAGAACTGCGCGCTTCCATTGTACCCTATGCATCGCTTGGCCCGATGGACATGACGAAATATACGATGGGCAGGTGGAAGGCCAAATCACGTGGCCGATGCGCGGTGCACTGGGGTTTGGGTTTGATCCTGTTTTTCTTCCAAATGGTGAAAGCGTCACCTTTGGCGAGATGGACCCCCAGAAAAAACATGGAATGAGCCACCGTGCTGTTGCCTTCAGAAAACTGATCGAGGGCAGCCTTGCAGGATGACTGGCAAAATGCAGGCTTCGGTCTTTATATCCACTGGCCTTTTTGCAGCGCGAAATGTCCTTATTGCGACTTCAATTCCTATGTAGCTGATCACATCGATGAGGACAGATGGGTCCGCGCTTATATCCGTGAGATTGAGCGAATTGCATCGCAGACGTCTGATCGCATTCTGAAATCCGTTTTTTTCGGCGGCGGGACACCGAGCCTGATGTCGGAAAATGCAGTTGGCGCTATTCTAGAGGCTGTCGGAAAGAACTGGCGCTTCACCAACGATATTGAAATCACGTTGGAGGCGAATCCAACTTCTGTGGAGGCGTCTCGTTTCGAAGGATATCGCGCTGCGGGCGTGAACCGTGTGTCGCTTGGAATACAGGCGCTGAATGATCCAGACCTCAAGCGTTTGGGGCGCCTTCATTCCGTCGCTGAAGGGCTTGCAGCGCTTGAAATTGCGAAAAAGACCTTTGAGCGAACCAGCTTTGATCTGATTTATAGCAGGCAAGATCAGACGCTCGCGGATTGGGAAACTGAATTACGTGTCGCGTTGGATTTGGCGGGGGATCATCTGTCGATGTATCAACTGACCATCGAGCCGAATACAGCCTTTGGAGACAGATATAAGGCAGGCAAACTAAAGGGTTTACCGTCGGAAGATGCCGAAGCTGATATGTATTTTCGAACTCAGGAATTGTGCGCTGATCGCGGTCTTTGTTCGTATGAAGTCTCTAACTTTGCCCAAAAGGGTGCAGAAAGCCGTCACAACCTGATTTACTGGCGATATGGCGACTATGCCGGAATTGGGCCGGGCGCCCATGGGCGGCTCACACTTGGCGGGCACCGGTTTGCCACGGAAACAGAGCTTTCACCGATGGGGTGGCTGACAAAGGTCGAAAAAAACGGATCAGGAGAGGTCGCACGCTCCTCTTTGTCAAAACAGGAACAAGGCACGGAGTTTCTATTGATGGGCCTTCGGTTGGCGGAAGGCGTTTCATTGGATCGTTATAGCCACCTAACAGGCAGTGCAATATCGCCGTCAGTGATCGAGAACCTCAGCGAATTGGGCATGGTTCGTCTCGAAAACGGCATTTTGCAAGTGTCTGAAAAAGGGCGCCCACTTATCAATGCAATCCTACGCGATCTTCTTGCCGATCAGTAGCCAGACAGAAGCCTGCACAGATCATCTAATTGATCGAGATCTTTATATCCGATCGAAAGCGTCCCGCCCTCATGACCGGGTGCATGGGAAATTGACACCTTCATCTTAAGTTGCGCAGAGAGATCGCCCTCTAGTGCCTTGGTATCAGCATCTTTCTCAGGCGCTTTCCCTTTAGACTTGGATGTCTGGCCAGACGCCTTTTCCTTTGCAACCAATGCCTCGGTCTGACGGACATTGAGTGCGTGCCCTATCACCTGCTTTGCAACACCAAGAGGATCTTCGGCTGGTATTAGTGCGCGTGCATGTCCTGCGGTAAGTTTCCCCTCGCGCAAATACTTGAGCACAGGTTCGGGCAATTGGAGCAAACGCAGGATGTTTGCAATGTGACTGCGGCTTTTGCCCATAGCGGTTGCCATCTGCTCTTGGGTGTGACCGAAGCTATCCATCAGTTGACGATAACCCAATGCTTCTTCAACGGGATTGAGATCAGCGCGCTGAATGTTCTCGATGATCGCCAGCTCTAGAACTTCGGTATCGGAAAGGTCCCGCACGACGACGGGAAGGCTGTGCATTTTCGCGATTTGAGCAGCACGCCAGCGCCGCTCACCTGCAACGATTTGAAACTTATTGCCACCATTTGGCGAAGGCCGCACGATAAGCGGCTGGATGATCCCCTTTTGGCGGATTGAGTCGGAAAGTTCACGTAACTCATTGTCATTAAACGTTTTTCTGGGTTGATTGGGATTTGCTTCAATAAGCTCCGTTGGGATATGCCGCTCGGCCACTGCGGGCGCTGCATCGGTCTCGGGGGACGGCACATCAGACATCAAAGCGGAAAGGCCACGGCCAAGACCGCGAGATTTGGGAGGTTGCTTAGCCATGAGTCGTTACCTTTTCCTGCTTTTCGAGAAATTCTTTTGCCAATTGACGATAGGCGCGCGTGCCTTTGGACTTGGGGTCATATTCCAAAACGGGCATGGCAAAGGATGGCGCCTCGCTCACCCGAACGTTTCGGGGGACGATCGTTTTGTAGACCAATTCGCCCAACACGTTGCGCGCATCTGCTTCAACCTGTTGGGCGAGGTTATTGCGCACATCATGCATGGTCATAACAATCCCCTCGATCCGAAGGTCAGGGTTTGCCGATTCTCGCACTTCGCGGATTGTTTTCATCAGTTGCGATAGACCTTCGAGCGCGAAAAATTCACTTTGTAGCGGAACAAGAATGCTATGGGCTGCGACCATTGCATTTACGGTCAGCAAATTCAGCGATGGAGGGCAATCAATAATGATGTAATCATACTGTGAAGTCGCGGCAGCAGGACCGCGCAAGGCATCCCGCAAGAGAAAGCTGCGTTTTTCGTTGGCGATAAGATCGATGTCAGCAGAGCTTAGATCAGTTGTAGCAGGAACGACCTCTATCCCCTCGAAACTGGTTAATTTCGTCGCTTCCCGCAGCGGCACCTCGCTGAGCAATACGTCATATATTGTCAAATCATCGTCAGATTTCTCTAGTCCTAGTCCAGTCGTCGCATTCCCCTGGGGATCCAGGTCAATCAAAAGGACGGTGCGGCCCAATTCTGCCAAACCGGCTGACAGGTTTATCGCGGTCGTGGTTTTCCCAACGCCACCTTTTTGGTTCGCAACTGCGATTGTTTTGGTCATTGAACTGCGTCAGCCTCTGATTTCATTTTTAAGTCTGTTATAATCAATATGCGAGCAGATGTATTGGTAGAGCTAGACCTTTTTTCACATTGGAATGCCCATTTCTCCTCAGCTTCGTCAATTTCGAATTGATATCTTTCGCCTTTGGGAAAGATCGCACGACTACCCCGATGACCATGTATAGATGTCCACTCAAGAAGCTGAGAAAGGGATGCGGTTGCCCGGGCAGTGATAACATCTGATGCCACTGGGTTAGCTGATTCAACACGTTCTGTGATAACCTGCCCGTTCAAACCGAGCTCTCTTATGCATGTGCGAAGAAACGCCGACTTTCTGTGATCGCTTTCGATAAGGGTGAATGAAAGCTCGGGCTGATGTGCCTTTGCGTAAATCGCGAGAACAATAGCGGGGAGGCCACCGCCACTGCCAAAATCAACAAGTGACCTTGCATCTTCGGGAATAGAAGCGGCCAGCTGATAGGAATCCAGAATGTGACGCGTCCAGATATCCTGTCCTTTGGACACCAGATTGATTTTAGAATTCCATTTCTCGATCAAGGCCTCATAGGTTTTGAGGCCTTCCAATGTTTCACGTGAAACATCCATCAAGCAGACTTCCGTTTTTTTGTTTTAGAAACGGCAATCAAAATGGCGAGGCACGCTGGAGTCATGCCATCAATTCGGGCAGCTTTGGCGATATTCTCAGGTTTCGACGCGTTCAGCTTCTGCTTCATCTCGTTTGAAACACCTTGCAAGGCGTCATAATCGAAGTCTTTCCCAAGGACCATTGCCTCATCACGCTCAATAGCCTCGGCATCTTTCGTCTGCCGCGCCATATAATTCGCGTATAGAGCTTCTTTCTCAAGCTGAATGCGATCATCTATCGCAATACTGGACAAATCCGGAACCAGTGGCTCTATATCCGCGAAACTAATTTTTTGATGGGAGAGTAGCTCAAACGGTGTGCGCTTTACGCCATCTTTATTCCGGTGGATCCCAACCTTAGAAAGATCTTGCGGTGAAAAGCTGCGTGATTGCAAGAGCTTGCGCCCCGCATCCAGCCGCGCCATCTTTTGCTCAAACGCCTCCTTACGATTGGCGGAAACACAACCGAGGTCGATTCCCAAAGCGGTCAGCCGTTGATCCGCATTATCAATCCGCAATGATAGCCGAAATTCAGCCCGAGATGTAAACATCCGATACGGCTCCATCACACCCCGTGTTGTCAGATCATCTATCATGACACCAATGTAAGACGTTCTGCGGCTAAATAAGACCTCGTCTTTCCGTTGCGATTGAAGCGCGGCATTCAAACCCGCAACCAATCCCTGCGCAGCAGCTTCTTCATATCCCGTCGTCCCATTGATCTGACCAGCCAAGAAAACACCGCTTTGTTCTTTTAACTCAAGAGTTTGCCGAAGCGCCCTTGGATCCACATAGTCATACTCAATCGCGTAGCCCGGCTGAAGAATGACCGCCTTCTCAAGCCCTTTGATCGAATGGACGTAATCCTCCTGAACTTCAATCGGCAAAGACGTGGAGATACCATTTGGATAAATCCAATCTGTGCTCAGGCTCTCTGGCTCCAGGAAAATCTGATGGGAGTTCTTATCCGCAAATCGAACAATTTTATCTTCGATCGATGGACAATACCGCGGACCAATACCATCTATATGGCCGCCATACATGGCCGATCTAGACAGATTTTTCTCAATTATTTCATGGGTTTGCGTATTCGTATGCGTGATAGCACAAGAAACTTGTCCGGCCTCGGTTTGGTTGGAAAGGAAGGAAAAAAAGGTCGGCGCATCATCACCGGGCTGAACGTCAAGATCATCGAAATTTATCGTTCGCCGGTCGAGGCGTGGCGGTGTCCCTGTTTTGAGCCGGCCAAGAGGCAGACCAAATGCCTTGAATTGCTCAGCAAGCCTGCAGGACGCATTCTCGCCCATTCGACCACCTGAGTGGGACACATCGCCAACATGTATTTTACCGTTAAGGAAAGTGCCCGTTGTGACAACAACGGCACGCCCTGCAATATGCGATCCGTCCGCTAGAATGACACCGTTGATCACCCCGCCCGCATAGGCCAAAGCAGCGACTTCGCCTTCTAAAATGTCAAGATTTGGGGTGTTAGCCAACTCATCTTGCATAATTTGCCGATAGATGGCGCGGTCAACTTGCGCACGGGGGCCTTGGACAGCTGGCCCTTTACTACGATTTAACAAACGAAACTGAATACCAGCACGGTCCGACAGCCTGCCAATGATGCCATCCAACGCATCAATCTCGCGAACGAGGTGGCCCTTACCCAGTCCACCCATAGCAGGATTGCAGGATAAAGCGCCAAGGTCATTTCTTGACATGGTAATCAATGCCGTGCGCGCGCCCAAACGCGATGATGCAGCCGCGGCTTCAGCACCCGCATGACCACCCCCAATAACGATGACATCAAATTGTTTCACGTGAAACACTCCTACTTACCCAAACAGAAGGAAGAAAAGACTTCGTCTAACACATCTTCTACATCAACAACACCAATCAAGGTATCCAGCGCATACCCTGCGAGACGCAAGTCTTCAGCGATCAACTCAACGTCCAGTCCCTCAGTTAGACCAAAAATGGCTTTTTCAAGAAAATCGACTGCTTCCCGAAGAGCCACGCCATGTCGATCTTTCGTTGCAACACCGACCGACGCCGCTCGAGTATCCAACACGTTCCGAATACGCACCAGCGCTTGCTCAACGCCATAACCCGATATTCCAGAAATACCATTTTCAAACCGCCCACTATCGTCCTGAGCTATCAGGATCAGATCATCCGGCATCATCTCAATTTCCGAATTATCATTCTCGCCTGATGACAACCAAATTCTAAGATCCGCTCCGGCAGCACGTTGCGCCGCGCGTTCAATGCCGATTTTCTCAACCAGATCATCAGATTTTCGAATGCCAGCCGTATCTAGAAACGTGACAGGATACCCAAACACGTCCATCTGCACCTCAATCACATCCCTGGTCGTACCTTCGACATCCGAAACAATCGCCACATCCCTTTTTGAAAGGTAATTCAGAAGTGTCGATTTTCCAGCATTCGGTCGTCCCAAAATGGCAATTTCAAAACCACTTCTGATACGCTCTGATACATCTAAACCACTGATTTCGTTATTTAAAATACCAATCAGATCACTGACGATCTCTTTCACTTCAGGCGTCACATCGACAGGCACATCTTCATCCGCAAAATCAATCGTCGCCTGTATCAAAGCCGAGGCACGGATCAGAGAAGCGCGCCACTCGATTGTTTTATCCCGCAGATGCCCATCAAGAAGCTTTCGCGCCTGTAACAACTGCGCTTCTGTTTCAGCCTCAATAAGATCACCAAGACCTTCAACTTCATCCAGCGTCATTTTGCCATTTATCAAAGCACGTCGCGTGAATTCCCCAGGTTCCGCCATTCGAAACGAGGCGATTGAATCAAGAACCGTAAGGGCCGCGCGAACAATCGCCGGACTACCATGCAGCTGCAACTCTACCGTTGGCTCACCTGTGAAGCTTTTACCATCCCCAAAGACCAAAACCATAGGTGTATCGATCAAGTCACCGTCACCATTTCGAAGGGCACGAAGCTGTGGTGACCGGCGTGTTGTATCCAGACCGTCCAAGTAAGGGGCTAACCCATCATACGCCGAAGGACCCGACACACGAATAACCGACACGCCAGCGCGTCCCGATGCCGTCGCAACCGCAAAAATCGTATCCATCACAGGCCCTCCGTGGCAGGCAGTCCTGATTTAGGTGTTCATGGAATCAAAGAACTCGGAGTTTGTTTTTGTTTGCTTGAGTTTCGACAGCAGGAATTCGATCGCATCTGTCGTCCCCATGGGGTTAAGGATCCGCCGCAACACATAGGTCTTTTGCAAATCAATCTTATCGACCAACAAATCTTCCTTACGCGTCCCGGACTTCAGAATATCCATGGCAGGGAACACCCGCTTATCGGCAACCTTGCGATCCAGAACAATCTCGGAGTTGCCGGTGCCTTTGAATTCTTCAAAGATCACCTCATCCATCCGTGATCCAGTGTCGATCAGCGCAGTGGCAATAATCGTAAGTGATCCGCCCTCTTCGATATTTCGTGCCGCACCAAAGAACCGCTTGGGCCGTTGAAGCGCGTTGGCATCCACACCACCTGTCAGCACCTTGCCCGAAGATGGCACAACCGTATTAAAAGCACGTCCCAAGCGGGTGATCGAATCCAACAAGATCACAACATCCCGTTTATGTTCCACCAAGCGCTTGGCCTTCTCAATAACCATCTCTGATACGGCCACGTGGCGTGTCGCTGGTTCATCGAAGGTCGAAGACACAACCTCGCCTTTGACCGAGCGTTGCATGTCCGTCACCTCTTCGGGTCGTTCATCAATCAGCAGCACAATCAAATAGCATTCAGGATGGTTTTTCTCGATGCTGTTGGCAATATTCTGCAAAATAACGGTTTTACCCGTACGTGGTGGCGCCACGATGAGCGAACGTTGCCCCTTACCAATAGGCGCAACCAGGTCAATCACACGGGCCGAACGGTCTTTGATCGTCGGATCCTCGACTTCCATCTTCAAGCGTTCGTCAGGATAAAGAGGCGTCAGGTTATCAAAAGCCACCTTATGACGCGCGCGTTCTGGATCTTCGAAGTTGATCTTCTCAATCTTGGTCAGCGCAAAATAACGCTCATTGTCATCCGGCGCGCGGATCACACCCTCGATGGTATCCCCTGTTCGCAATGAAAACTGACGGATCATATCAGGCGAAACATAGATATCATCAGGACCTGGAAGATAATTGGCCTCAGGCGAACGCAAGAAGCCAAAACCATCCTGCAGCACTTCCATCACCCCGTCGCCGCTGATTTCCCATCCATCCTCAGCACGTTCCTTGAGGATCGAGAACATCATGTCCCCTTTACGCATGGTCGAAGCGTTTTCGATCTCAAGCTCTTCCGCCATGGAAAGCAAATCTTTAGGGCTCTTGGCTTTTAGCTCAGCCAAGGTCAAACGGTCTTGTGACATTTTATAATCCTGACAGCGCGCGGGTAGCGAAGCTGTTTACGTCTATGGGAAAAATTGTTCGGACGAACGCCATTCACTTACGTCCTTGTCGTGTTCGAGTCAAACGAAGCTCTTCTTAATATAATATATTAAAAAGAAAGAATGATGATGATGTAGGTAAGCGATCAGTCTGTGGATTATTTTTTCTCCACATATTTATCCCGATATAGCGATGCAGATTTTCAGACGTTCAACCTAGAAAACATATATTTATGAATGCGTTACCAGTTCCAAATTTCCCAGCTATTAGATCAGCAGAGACTTATCCCAAGCCAGAAAGGCCCCGAGTTATCCTTGTCCACATTGGAAAAAACCCCCAAAGACAGCTGAAAGACGCCGATAAACTCCACACATCGAATGTATTGCCCAATCGAAACTTTTTTCTCCAATAAAATCCCTTAGTCATCCATAGGTTTTCCACATGGCTCACGACCTCATCTTGGCGTCCAAATCGCAAATACGGGCGGAATTGCTCGAAAATGCGGGCCTGACAATATCGATTCTCTCGGCTCCGGTTGATGAAGATATGATCAAAGATGCACTGCTGTCTGATGGTGTTGCGCCCCGTGACATTGCCGATGCCTTGGCCGAAGCAAAAGCAAAAAGGGTTGCAACCAAGGGGCACGATGGCCTTGTTTTGGGATGCGATCAGGTTCTCGCGCTTGAGGACCAGCTTTTTTCTAAACCACAAACACCACAAGATGCCAAAGATCAGCTGCAAAGTCTCAGTGCCAAACGGCACCAACTATACTCGGCGGCCGTTCTTTATGAAGACGGCAAACCCGTCTGGCGACAGGTGTCGCGCTGCGATATGCGGATGCGACAGCTCAGTTCGGCATATATCGAAAGCTACGTCGCCCGAAATTGGGAAGATATCCGCCATTGCGTGGGGTGTTATCAGCTTGAAGCAGAAGGCGCGCGCCTCTTTTCCCAAATTCAGGGTGACTATTTTGCTGTGCTTGGCCTACCCTTGGTCGAACTTTTGTCCTTTTTGGTGCTACGCGGAGATATTGAGGGATGAGTGACGGACCTATTCTCGCAGGTGTCCTGGGCCATCCGATTGGGCACAGCCTTTCACCGCGGTTGCACGGCCATTGGCTAGAGCGCTACGGCATTAACGGTCATTACGTCCCCTTGCGGGTTTTGCCGCGCAATCTTGCGCAAACACTCAAGCTTTTGCCAAAGCTCGGCTTTGCTGGCGTCAATGTCACGATCCCGCACAAAGAAGCTGTTTTTAAACATGCTGATACCGTGACAGAACGGGCCAAGCTGATTGGTGCAGCGAATACGCTTGTTTTTCAAAAAGGCGGGAAAATTCTGGCTGACAACACCGATGGTTATGGATTTATGGCAAATCTGAAATCAGGTGCGCCAGACTGGTCCGCAAAAAACGGTAAGGCCGTCGTCTTAGGCGCTGGCGGCGCGTCGCGGGCTGTCATCGTTTCTCTTTTAGCTGAAGGCGCACCTGAAATCCTGCTGACCAATCGCACATTTGAAAGGGCTGAGGCACTGGCCGAAGAATTTGGCCCCCGCGTCACCCCGATTGACTGGATTGATGCGGGCGCAATCGTTGATGATGCGAATGTTTTGGTAAATACGACATCTCTTGGCATGGCGGGTCAATCAGATCTGCGTGTTCCTTTGGACGGTCTATCGCCAGATACGCTTGTAACTGACATCGTTTATAATCCACTGGAAACGGGCCTGCTTCGGGCAGCCAAGGCAAAGGGTTGTGTGACCGTGGATGGTTTAGGTATGTTGCTTCATCAGGCGGTTCCTGGGTTTGCTGCGTGGTTTGGCCAAAAACCGGAAGTGGATGACGCATTGCGCAAGGCCGTTCTGGCGTGAGCTTTGTCATCGGTTTGACCGGGTCTATTGGAATGGGGAAATCCACGACCGCGCAACTGTTCGCAGATCGCGGTGTCCCGGTTTGGGATGCCGATACCGCCGTTCATCGCCTTTACATGAAAGGTGGCGATGCCGTTGACCCGATCCAACGCATTTTTCCGCAGGCCATTAAAGACGGCTCTGTTGATCGCGGTCGCCTTAAAGAAGCGATTCAGCAAAATCCGAACGCTTTGGCACAGATCGAAAGTATCGTGCACCCACTGGTTAGGGCTGATCGGGAGCGTTTTATCAAAACCACATCCTCCGACATCATATTGCTCGACATACCGCTACTGTTTGAAACAGGCGCACAGGACACTGTAGATACCGTGATTTGTGTCTCTGTTTCACCAGAACTTCAAAAAAAACGTGTTTTGGACCGCGGCACAATGGACGAAGCGATGTTTGATCGGATCCTCGCCAAACAAGTGCCCGATGCTGAAAAACGGCAGCGATCTGATCACGTGATCGAAACCTATACACTTGAAGATGCCGCACAGCAGGTGGATACTATCTTGGGCAATATCAAAGCAGGTCTGAGCGATGCGCGAAATCGTACTTGATACGGAAACAACGGGGTTTGAACCTAACGAAGGGGACCGCATCGTTGAAATCGGTGCGGTAGAGCTTTGGAACCACCTGCCGACTGGCAAGACCTATCATCAATACATCAACCCAGAACGCGCGATGCCGGCAGAGGCGTTTGCAGTGCATGGTTTGGGCGATGAATTTCTGTCGGATAAACCGAAATTTGCCGAAATCGCGCAAGACTTTTTGGACTTCGTGGGGGATGCCAAAATGGTCATCCACAACGCGGCCTTTGATATGAAGTTTATCAATGCAGAGTTGGGTTGGCTCAAAATCAATCCCCTGCCCTATGATCAGGCGATTGATACGCTGATGATTGCCCGCAAGCGGTTTCCGGGCTCGCCCGCATCGCTTGATGCGCTGTGTCGTCGTTTTGATATCGATAACTCATCACGGACGTTGCACGGCGCACTCCTGGACAGTGAGATTCTTGCCGAGGTTTATCTGGAGCTTGTCGGCGGCCGCCAGCCAGATTTTACGCTTGGAACATCTCAATCAGAGACTGTTTTTGCTGAAAACGGTGAATGGCGCCCGATGCGGCGGGCCACGCCATTGCCGTCTCGTCTGACAAATGAAGAACGCGCCGCCCATGATGCTTTTGTATCAAAACTGGGCGACGCGGCGATGTGGAAGCAGATATCTTAGGAAACAGGCTGCCCTTCGGCTTGCTGTTCCAAACGACGCGCAGCTTCGGCGCGATAAAGCTGCATGAAATCGATTGTCTCAAGGTTCAGCGGCGGGAAGCCCCCGTCACGTGTGATATCACTGACGATGCGACGCACGAATGGAAACAACATCCGTGGACATTCAATCAGCAAGAACGGGTGAAGCTGGTCATCTGGCACATTTTCGATTTGAAAGACGCCGCCATACTCAAGCTCTAGAACGAACAAAGTCGCATCTGATCCTTTGGACGTGCTGTTCACTTCGAGTTTCATCACCACTTCGTATTGGTTATCGGTTGGACGCTTTTTCGCATCCAGATTAACCTGAACCTTCACATCTGGCGTCACCTCGCCCTGTGTGCCCTTTTGAACCAGAATATTTTCAAACGACATATCGCGAATGAATTGGGCCAAGATAGACATCTTGACGGGTGCAGGGGCTTGAGCGGCTGTTTCTTCGGCCATTTTGGCGTCTCCAATTAATAAATTCGGCGTGTGGTATCAGGTTGTGAAAGAACGCTCAATGCTTGGTCCAACCAGATGAGCCCTTTGGCGTGTTCGGGTCGGTTGTAACCTCGTGATATTCGGTTTCGATCGTTGAGGCATCCTGCGGATCACGTTGTTGCGGGTGCGCGCCCATTTGAAAACTGGCAACATTCACTCGGGCGCGCAGGTATTTGTAAACGGCGGTCCGCACGCCTGGGATCAGCAATGAAAAGCCGACCGCGTCCGTGAAGAAGCCAGGTGTCAGCAAAAGTGCGCCAGAAAACAAAATCATAGCGCCATGCGCCAACGGTTCTGTCGGATCATTGAGTTGGGAAAAGCTGTTGCGCACCTGTGACATGGCCAACGCCCCTTGCTGGCGCACAAGAAATGTTCCCAAAAATGCGGTGACAACCACAATTGCCAGTGTCGGCCAAAGCCCAATCCAACCACCAACTTGAATGAACAAGGCGATTTCGATCAACGGCACAGCGACAAAAAGTGCAAACAACCACATAACTGATGTCCTTTTCAAAAGCAGATTGGGCCGTTTAGTGGACTTGACCCCTACGCTGACATACATAAGTGGAGACTAAGCGAATTTCCATGTTTCAACACGGGACCGAGGACAATATGAGCCAAGCCTTAATTCAACTTCTGGTCCTTGCGGGGATTGCGGTGTTTCTTATCCTGCGCTTGAAAAGCGTTCTGGGCACGCGCGAAGGTTTTGAAAAACCGCCAACACCCGTTGCACCGGAACGCACGGCAGATCGCCCTGATTTCGAGGTGATCGAAGGTGGCCCTGATCGCGACATTACAGATCATGCAACCGAAGGGTCCGATGATGCCGAGGCGCTGGCCAAGATGAAGGGTGTTGACCCATCCTTCAGCGTAACGGAATTTTTGGGCGGCGCGCGCGGCGCCTATGAAATGATCCTCATGGCGTTTGAGCGTGGTGAGTTGGACGAGATTAAGGATTTCCTGTCTGATGAAGTTTACGAAAGTTTCGCAGATGTCGTGAAGATGCGCGAAGATCAGGGCCTTACCGTCAGCGCCACCTTCGTTGGCATCCGTGAAACGGCATTCAAATCTGCGCAGTTCGACGATGTGACGACAGAAGGCGAAATCACGGTGCGTTTTGTGGGCGAGCTGACCTCTGCCGTTCGTGATGCAAGCGGTGAAATCGTTGAAGGCAGCGAAAAAGAGATCAAGCGCCAGAAAGATACATGGACCTTTGCGCGCGTGATGAATTCGGATGATCCCAACTGGCAACTGGTTGCCACGGGCGAATAAGCACGAAAAACGTAATTCGATCCTAAGGTTAAGGCGTGGCGTCACACAGATGCGGCGTGTTTCTTTTTGTGTCGCTTGGATGTCTCGGCTCCGGACGCTATGTAATGCATCGCAACGGACAGGGCGTTGGATATGTCAAAGCGACGTAAACAATTATCGGATCAGGAGAAAGAGCTTTGGGCGCGGGTCGCTCAAACGGCTATTCCTATGCGCAATGCTCCTGTTGAAGCGCCACATATCATTTCGCAAAAACCCAAAGAGCGCGCCACGCAGCATCCTGCGATTTCCAAATTTCAGGTGGGCAGCCACGCACCGCAACGGCCCAAACCCCATGATTTGAAGCCCGATGTCCGCGCAGATGTGGCCAACGCACCTTTGATGATGGACCGCAAGTCATTTCAAACAATGAAACGGGGCAAACTAAGCCCTGAGGGACGCATTGATTTGCATGGTATGACATTGGCACAGGCGCACCCTGCCCTGACATCTTTTGTTATGAATGCCTTTGCAGATGGTAAACGGCTGGTCCTTATCATTACCGGCAAAGGAAAGATGCGCGATGAAGGCGGGCCGATGCCCGCGCGTTTTGGTGTTTTGCGTCATCAGGTGCCTGAGTGGTTGCGCATGGCACCGCTTGCGCAATGCGTTTTGCAGGTCACGGAAGCGCACCTGAAGCACGGTGGCTCAGGTGCATATTACGTTTATCTCAAGCGTCGGCGTTAAAGCACATACCGGCTTACATCGGTCGAGCGTGACAGCTCTCCCAGATGTGTTTCGACGAATGCCGCATCAACCGTGATGCTCTCGCCCGACCGATCAGGGGCTGTGAACGATAACTCCTCAAACACGCGTTCCAAAACTGTATAAAGGCGCCGCGCGCCGATGTTTTCGACGCTTTCATTCACCTCCGCGGCAATGTGGGCCAGCGCCTTGATCCCTTCTTCGGTGAAGGTGACTGTCACCTCTTCGGTCTGCATCAGCGCCGTATACTGACGCGTCAGCGCGTTGTCTGTTTCGGTCAGAATGCGTACAAAATCGTCCTCGGTCAGCGCGCGAAGTTCAACGCGAATGGGCAAACGCCCCTGAAGTTCGGGCAGCAGGTCAGACGGTTTTGCGATATGAAATGCACCAGAGGCAATGAACAGGATGTGATCCGTTTTGACGGGACCATATTTGGTGCTGACAGTGGTGCCTTCGATCAGCGGCAGAAGATCACGCTGAACACCTTCGCGGCTCACATCACCACCCCGTGCATCTGTGCGGGCGCACACCTTGTCGATTTCATCCAAAAAGACGATGCCACTGCTGGAAACAGACTCTAATGCGGCCTTATTCACCGTTTCATCGTCCAAAAGCTTGTCGGCTTCTTCGCCGATCAGAACATCATAGCTTTCCGCGACAGTCATCTTGCGGCGCACCGTCCGACCACCAAAGGCTTTGCCGAATATATCCCCAAGGTTCATCATGTTTCCCATGCCAGGCTGCCCGGGAATGTCCATCATCGGCATTTGCGGCGCGGCATCAGCCACCTCAAGCTCGATGATCGTGTCGTCCAAATCACCTGCGATCAGCTTTTTGCGAAACATCTCGCGCGTGCCGTCCCGCGCGTCCGAACCTGCAATCGCTTCGATTACACGGTCCTCGGCGGCACTCATCGCTTTGGCTTTGACGTCCTCGCGCATGGTTTCGCGTGTCAGGGCGATGGCAGCATCAACCAGATCACGGATGATCTGTTCTACATCGCGGCCCACATAGCCTACTTCGGTAAACTTGGTTGCCTCGACCTTAATGAAAGGCGCATTCGCAAGTCGCGCCAAGCGGCGGCTGATTTCCGTTTTGCCGACGCCAGTAGGTCCAATCATAAGAATGTTTTTTGGATATACCTCGTCGCGCAGATCATCGGCTAGCTGCTTGCGGCGCCAGCGATTGCGCAGCGCAACGGCAACAGCGCGTTTTGCATCGTTTTGACCAATGATGAAGCGATCAAGCTCGGATACGATTTCACGTGGGGTCAGGTCTGTCATGCTGAAATAGTCTCGATTGTGAGGTTGCCGTTTGTGTAAACGCAAATGTCTGCCGCAATGCCCATCGCCTTGCGCGCGATCTCTTCGGCGCTGGCATCGGTGTCCACAAGGGCGCGTGCAGCGGCCAAGGCGAAATTGCCGCCCGATCCGATGGCCGCGACATCATATTCGGGTTCAAGGACATCGCCTGCGCCCGTGATCACGAACAGGTCTTTGCCGTCAGATACGATCAACATTGCTTCCAGTTTTTGCAGATATTTATCGGTGCGCCAGTCCTTTGCCAGCTCAACAGATGCGCGTGCCAGCTGGCCTGGTGTGGCTTCCAGCTTTGCTTCCAGACGTTCAAGCAGGGTAAAGGCATCGGCGGTGGATCCCGCAAAGCCCGCGACAACATCGTAACCACCGGGGTTAAGGCGGCGCACTTTGCGCGCTGTGCCCTTCATGACGGTTTGGCCAACGCTGACCTGCCCGTCCCCTGCAATGACGACCTGCCCGTTTTTACGCACGCCAATAATTGTGGTGCCGTGCCAACCTGGAAATTCATCCGACATTATAAACCCTCTTTTGCTGCGATATATATGGCGTTGCGCTTTGCATGGCACAACCCCAACGAAAAAGCCCCCGCGATGTGCAGGGGCTTTGGGGTATTGCTCGCAAGGCGCAATGTTTTAGATCGCGTCTTCAATCCAGCTTTGCAGCGCGGCTTTTGGTGCCGCACCATTGCGGTTAGACACAACTTCGCCGTCCTTAAAGACAAACAGCGCTGGAATACCGCGCACGCCCATCGACGCTGCAGAATTCGGATTGGAGTCGACGTCAACTTTGACGATCTTCACCTTGCCATCCATCTCGGCCGAAAGCTCTTCCAAAGCCGGGCCGATTTGCTTGCACGGGCCGCACCATTCGGCCCAAAAATCTACAACAACAGGTACGTCCGAGTTGCGGACCTCTGCATCAAATGTTTCGTCTGTTACAGCGACAGTCGCCATTGGAAGTCTCCTAGGAAAAGTGCGGTTGAGGCGAACCTAAGTACGGCAAGCCACATCGTCAAGATAAGGTGGCTGACTGCAGCGCCTCCCGCATCATATTGTCAGGGATTTCCATCAGCGTTGCCGATTTGGTCCAAAGCAGCGCCGCTTTAACAGGCTTATCGGGATAGATTTGGCGCAACGCACTTTCATAGGCCCCCATTTGCCGCAAAAGACCAAGTGGAACATCGCTTACATTTTCGGGGACGACCTCGTTTGATTTGAAGTCAACAACCAACACGTGATCGGGACGGTCAATCAGCCGATCAATCGCGCCATGAATACGGATGTTATCCAACTCGGGCAGATATGCGGTCACATCTACCTCAGCCAGCGCCGTATCTGTGAACAGGAACGCCAGGTCAGGATGCTCCAGCACCTTATACGCGTGATCTTTAAGGATCGTCGCCTCCGCGCCTTCTGCAAAATCTTCTCCGCTGGTCATCAAAAACGTGGCGTGACTGTCCCAATGTTCGCGCGGCACAGAAGGCAGGTGTTCCAGCAAAAGATGGATCAACCGACCACGGCGTAGGGCGTTATCTTCGTCAACAGGGTCACCTGCCCTTGCGATGGCTTTCGCCCCACCCAGTTTTGATGGCGCAACGGTTTTCAACCGCTCCGCCGCGGCAGCGGGGCGCAGCCATAAATCAGCGGGCGCGGTCAGGGCGGTCACGGTTTGTTTGGGAATGGTCTTGGCCTTGGCGCCCCAATCGCCGAATTCATACCGCGTGACCGGTTCAGCGCCGATCATGGTGGAAGCGCCACCCAAAGTGACCGCCGCTTGTTTGACGCGGTCATACCATGTGCCTGCTTCATCGCCTTGTTTGGTCGACACGGCATCGATCATCAGCCATTTTTCAGCACGTGTAAGCGCCACATACAAAAGGCGTTCGCTTTCCTCGGCGTCTTTGGCATCCAGAAGCGCTTTTGCATCCAGCAGAATTTCTGGCGAGCCAGATTTGCTTGGGGGCCAAACGGCGCTGTCTTGGATGTTCATCGCCACAGGCATCGTGTTGCGCCCTGTGTGTTTGCCAGTTTCAGGCAAAATCACAATCGGTGCTTCCAGACCCTTGGCGCCATGTACCGTCATCACCCGAATTTCATTTTTCGGGCCATCATTCTGGCGCTTGATCTCAACCTCTTCCACCTGAAGCCATGTCAGAAATCCTGTCAAATGGGGAATATCGGTGCGCTCATAGCTTTGTGCCTGATCCAAAAGCGCATCAATGCCCTCTTCGGCCTGTTTCCCAAGCCGCGCGATCAGTTTTGTGCGCCCCCCATGACGCGTCAGCACACGTTCGATCAAATCATAGGGCCGCAGGAAATCAGCTTTGTCGCGCAAATCACGTAAAACAGAGACTGTTTCGGCGTAAAGCGCCTCGTTGTCTTGCAGCGCACGCCACAGGTAGACGCGATCTCCACGGTGATGGGCCAGGGTAAACAACATCTGTTCGGTCCACCCGAACAGCGGGGATTTCAGAACAGTAGCAAGGGAAAGATCATCTTCTGGTGTGACAAGAAAAGACAAAAGCGCGGTAAGGTCGGCCACGGCCGTTTCCCCACCGATTTTCAGCCGATCGGCGCCTGCAATTTTCAAACCCTGCTCTTTGCAGGCGCGGTTGATTTCGGCAAACAACTCCTTGCGGCGTCTCACAAGGATCAGAAAATCGCCTTCATGAACGGGCCGCATATATTGCGCGCCATCTTTTTCATCGGGGATCGTCGCGCCCGTCTCGATCAGGTATTTGATGCGCGCGGCAATGCGTTCGGCCAGCTTCACCTTTGCATCCGCGGGCGAAGTGCGATCAATCGGCGTATGCCAAGGGGGTTTTTCGGCGTCTTCGGGCTTCATTTCCAGTTCAAAGACATCAACCCGCCCCGGCAGCCTGTCTTTGAATGCCTTGTGCTGGACTGCGCCATCCATCGCGGCCTCTGCGCCAGTGGCAAACACCTCATCCACAACATTCAAAATCGCAGGTGATGACCGGAAAGAGTGTTTGAGTTGAATATCCGTAAAGGGTTTATCGATCGACGTCAGACGCCCCTCAAAAACAGATCGCATCCGCCCAAACCCAGAAGGGTCCGCCCCTTGGAACGAATAGATGGATTGCTTGGGATCGCCCACCACAAAAATGGTGCGCTCGACATCATCGCGCGCACCTTCCCCGCTGGTCATCTCTTGCGTCAGGCTTTCGATCACATCCCATTGCTCTGGGCTGGTGTCTTGCGCTTCATCCACCAGAATATGGTCAATACCGCCATCAAGCCTGAACAACACCCATTGCGCCATGCTTGGATCACGCAAAAGCGTTCGTGTTTTTTCGATCTGATCGTCAAAATCCAACCAGCCATTTCGATCCTTGGCCTTGGCGTATTCGGGCAGGAAAACGGTGGCAAAGGCATTGAGCGCCTGACTGCGTTTCTTGGTCAGTAAGGCCAACCTTCGGTTACGCGCGGCTTCTACACGCAGCATCAGGTTTTCGGTTTCTGTCCATAAATCGGGCGGCATCGCCTTTCGACAGTTTTTTGTCGGGAACCGATCAATTTTCGCGCCATATGGATTGCTGGCGCTGCCACCATACAAAAAGACGGACTCAAGCTGATCGATGGCTTGCAAATCAAACGTGCTAATGGCCCCAAGTATGGCGGCGGCTTTGTTGTCCGTAGGTGATCCGGTTTTCAAATGCGCCGCCAGACGGCGCAGGATATCTGCTTCCTGACCCAGAAAAACCTCAGCCAACAGGGCGGTTTCATCATAATTCTGGGGTAGCCCAAGAATACGATCAAAATCGATATTGGGCTGAAACAGAGCCTTTTTACCGATAATGGCCTTTGCCACTTGCTCGAAATCCTGATCCGAAAGATAGCTTGCGATACCATCAACCAGCCCACGATGCGGGCCAGATGCCATGTTTTCCAGGATGTCTTCTTGCAGCAGTTTGGCAGCGCGATCTTCAATTTCAGTGAACTGTGGCGCAACGCCTGCCTCAAGCGGGAAGCGCCGCAATATAGAGGCGCAGAAAGAGTGGATCGTCTGAATTTTCAAACCACCGGGGGCTTCAATCGCGCGGGCGAACAAACGACGCGCTTGTGCAAGATCAATGCCCGCCGCGTCAGCCCCAAGGCCCAGATCACGCAGCTCTGACTGTAGGTCTGCATCGGGCTTCATGGCCCAAGCGCCCAAGCGTTTGAACAAACGGTTTTGCATCTCGGAGGCAGCGGCTTTGGTATATGTCAGGCACAAGATGCGTTCAGGCGCCACACCCTTAAGCAGCAGTCGCGCCACACGGTCGGTCAAAACACGTGTCTTGCCCGATCCCGCATTGGCGGCGACCCAGGTTGAAACGGCAGGGCGTGCGGCCTGAATTTGCAACGCAGTCGCTTCATTTGGTGCGGTCATGTCAAATCCTCTGGCACAGCAGTGTCTGTTTCTGCCCATTCACCAAAACGCGACAGCCCGTCATAGGGGCTGTCATAGCCGTCCTTTTCCATCATGCGCCGTGCGGTGTAGCCTTGTGCGGGCAGATCATAAGCCGCAATCAGGTCTGTGACATCTTCTTCGATTGATTGACCCCATTCGGACTCGAGCGGGGCTGCAACAACAGGGGAACCTGTCCCAAGGCCAAGGAAAAACGCGCCTTGCACCTTCAACTTCGCCAGGTCCTTGAATGCGCCGTTTTCAAGCATCAAAACCTGAAGCAAAAGCTGGCGATCAAACACCTCTTGCTGGGCGACGGTGGGCGGCTTTCCCGTTTTGTAATCATAAAGAACGGCTTGGCCATCGTCGCTCAGATCAATGCGGTCCGCTTTGGCAGTGATCGTGAAGTCAACCTTCGGCAAATACATCTCGCCTTTCAGCTCGATACGCGCGGGGTGGGGAGAGGCCAGCTTGCGCCGTTCGGCTTCTGCGGTCAGGAAATCGTCAACCACCCGTTCAAACTTGGCAAACCAAAGCCGCTGGATGGCAGGCCAAGGCGCATCGCTGACGATTTCCTCTTCCGCCAGCCGCATCAGAAATGCGCGTTGATCCTCTGCCGCGTCGGGCGTTTCCTTGATGAACCGTTCCATCACCGTGTGCATGATTGTCCCGCGCATCGGCGCGTCAGGCGATTGCCTTAGCGGATCAAGCGGCTTTAGCTTCAGAATTTCGCTGGCATAAATATCGTAGGGGCTGCGCACCAGCGTTTTGAAACGCGTGACCGATAGTTTCCTCGGCCGGCTTGCCACAGGGGGGCGCGGCGAAGGGCGATGCGCAAGCCTTGTCACCTCACGCGGCGCCTCAAAATCGGCGGCATAGTCAAGCCAGACCTGACCGCGTGCGCGCATCTCATCAAGGGCTTGTAGGCCGTGGTTATCCTCAAGCCCGCCAATCAGGTTTGTCAGCCTGTTGATCCACCGTGATGGCACGGTTTCCGCATCGCTTGACCGCAAGGAACGGGTCATCACAACCTGTTTTGCGCCCATCGCGATTTGATAGTCATGTGCAGAAAGACCGATCTTGCGGTCTGGTGACAAAAGCCCGACATCCGCACGCATTTTCCGATTTAGCCAAGGATCAGGGGCAGGGGATGCAGGCCAACTTCCCTCGTTCAAACCAGACAGAACAACAACATCTGTGCCACCAATGCGTGCCTCCAGCGTGCCCCAGATCATCACATCAGAACGGGGCAAGGCCTCCTCACGCACCTCTTCATTGATGAAAACCTGCCGTAAAAACCCGCGATAGTCGAAGCCGGTAAAGTCACCGCCGTAGCCTGCATCTGCCTCAATCAACGCCATGACCTGGCGCGCTTTGCGCCCGTCATTTCCGCGCCATAGCGTTGCGGCGGCATCTTCTTGCGATCCACCCACCAGACGAAGTGCAATATCTTGGTGCGTTTTGACCATATCAGGCAAGGTTAGAGACTGTATCGCCATAAGCGCGTCAAGTGTGTCGGCAAGGTAGGCGGCCCATGTATCAATGCCGTTGTCCTTTGATTTTGCAGCCCAATCGATCAGATCCTGACCCACAGGAAACGGCATCCCCCTGCGGCGCACATCAAGTTCAAGATCACGGGTCCACCTAAGATGATTTCCGCGATCGCCGGCTTGCATCGTCAAAGGGTTCTTGAGCAAAGCCAACAACGCCTCGGAGGTTAATTTCTCTCCGATCAAATCGGCGACCTGCATCAAAAACCGTCCAGACGCAGTAAGCGGTAAGGCCACGCCAGCACTGTCGTCTGGCAAAATACGCCAGCGGTCCAGCGCGGCAGTCACTTGCCTGGCGATGCTGCGGTCCGGTGCAATCAAAGCGATGGATTTGCCGTCTTGGATGGTGCTGCGGATCAACGCGGCAATGGCTGTTGCCTCGCCGCGCATAGACGGGGCTTCGATAAGAGAAATATCGTTTGTAGCAGCGCGAAGATCACCAAGGTTTGGTCCCTCGACCATCCACTGATCCGTTGTCGGGGCAGGGCGAAGCGATAGGGACACCAGCTTGTGTCGCAATGGTGCATATGGCGTGGTGTCAGACCATGCCTTGAGCGTTCGAGGCGCAAGGCCCAACCGATCACAATAGGCCTTCAACCGATACTGCGGATGATCTTCGACCGCGCGGGTATCAGTCTCTAATCCATCCCAAACATGGTCTGGCATCCTATCATCGAAGCCGGGCAATATAACAGCGCCTTGCGGAAGGGTGGCGATGGCTTCCATCAATTTCGATGTTGTTCCACGCGATCCTGTAGACCCCGCCAGAATAATGGGATCTTCGGGGGGCGCCTCTTGCCAATCGGCAATCAAAGCATCCGCAATCATGTTTTGACGTGCGTCCGCATCGGGTTGTGTTTCAGCGGCCAGATAAGCCTCGACAATCGCCAGGAACGCCTTTGATCTGGCCCAATGCGCTGAATGTTCGGACACATCAATTGACTGGATCGATGCGGGATCAACGCCTTCGCTATGCGCCTCATCCATCAGTTTTGCCAAACTGTCGGCCAAATCAAAAACCGATGATCGTGGCGCAAGGTCGGGCGAAACGTCCAAAAGTTTTTCGATCAGTTGGGCCAGCTCCAAGCGTCGCTTGATTTTGGAAGTGGGCGGCGGCACGCGTTTCGCGTTTGGCGTAATGGCCACATCGGTCAGCAATCTGACGCGCGGCAACAGGCGGGCCGGCCCGGAATCAAAAAGCGCCATCACACGTTTTTGCATGCGCGCCGTGTTCACGATGACCGTTACCCGCGCCCAATCGGCCGGCGCCGCGTTGGCCAATCGGGCCTCAAGCCCTGCAACGATGCTTTGCGCAAAATCAATGCCGATCGGCATTTGAAAAACGCGGGGGTCTTTTTGCGGGGCGAACATCATTTGCGCAACATATCCTCTGCAATCTGGATGCCTTCGGGATGACCCACGTCGCACCAAGCGCCCTCATACACCAAGCCAAATAGTCTCTGTTCTTGCTGAAACCCCTCCCAAAGCCGCGAGATCGAAAATTTGGAATCTGTGATTTCGGTAAGGCCATCGGTCTTGATGATCTGAAGCCCGCTGTAAACAAATGGCCCGCCGCGGCGCAGCCGCCCTTCGGCGTCTATCTCGAAATCCCCGCCCGTATGACCAAAACAGCGATCAGGATGGACTAGCAACAAAAGCGCATCCATCTCATCTGGGTTCCAAGCCGCGCGCATGGACAGAACCGGATTTGCGCCCCGCCATACAGCATCGGTGTTCATTGTTAACACAGGGTCGCTTCCAAGCTGGCTAAGTGCCTTTTTCAGGCCGCCACCGGTTTCCAGAATGTGGTCGGTTTCATCAGAAACAGAGATACCACGCGCATCCAAATGTGCGGCCATCATCTTTGGAAAATAGTGGATATTGGCAACAATAGTGTCGAAATCTGCATCCTTGATATGGTCCCACGCATGATCAAAAAGCGGTTTTCCAGCAACCTTGATCAATGGTTTGGGACGATCCTTCGTTAACGCCTTCATCCGCGTGCCAAACCCCGCGGCGAACAGCATCACAGATTTGGGACTGTCGCACATTTGTCTTTGAGCCTTTGTAGAACATCAGAAGTCGGGGGCGGGAGCGTATCGGCGCAGACCGTGCGAAGCACCGCAAGCTTGGGATGCGCCAGATCGCGTTGCAGATGGTCCCAGACGCGGGGGATGAGATCGACATAATTGGGTTTGCCGAAATGCATGGACAGCCGCGCAAAAACCCCAAGGATACGCAGATTTCGTTGGGCCGCCTGCACCGCAAAGGCCGCGCGGAACGCCTCAAGATCGAAACCGCGTGTTTGCGCATAATAGACAAGCATGTCCTCTTGGGTTTCGCGGCTTACATCGCGCCGCGCGTCTTCCAAAAGCGAGGCAAGATCATACGCAGGGTTCCCGATGCGGGCATCTTGAAAGTCCAGCAAACCCACCCGCGAGACGCCATTTTCGTCGGGCAACCACAGCAGGTTTTCCGCATGATAATCGCGCTGGACCAAAACAGATGAACCGATGTGGGTATCCGCAATTTGTGTCTCTAACTCTGCGATAAGCGCTGATTTTTGATCAGCGCCAAAGTCATGATCCGCGCCCTTGGCATACCAGTCCAGCGCCAAGGCACCCAACTCGGGCATTGTTGTTTCATCATAGGGCAAAAGATCCGATGGCGGCGCGGCTTCATGCAGGGTGACCAACACGTCAACGGCGGCGCGGTAAAGCGTTGCTTCGCTTTCGGGCGTTTTGTCCAGAACGCGCGCAAACAGATCATCCCCAAGGTCTTCTAGCAAAACCAGGCCAGACGGTTCATCCCATGCAAAAACCTGAGGCGCGCGCAGGCCTACGCCCGTCAGATAGCGTGCGATCTCGACAAACGGGCGCGTCTCTTCGCCCTTGTCGCGTGGCGCATCCATCAAAACGGCTGTGCGCCCCGACCCGTTTTGAACGACACGTTCATACCGACGGTTCGAAGCATCGCCCGCCAAGAGAGACCGGGTCCCATCTGCCCAATCCGTCTGCTTTAGAAATGAATTGATCTGATCATTGCGCTGCATGCGATATCCCTGCCAACCGTTCGGCCCACGCCCGTTTATCGCCTGAAATGGTGATGTCCCGAGTCTGACTTCCCGCGTCGGCAAGCGCAACATGCAAAGCAGTCTGCGGCGCAAGGTTTCCCAAGCGATCTGGCCATTCGACCAGACAAATAGAGGTTTCAAATGCGTCCAGCAAACCGAGTTCTGCAATCTCGAACGGGTCATTGATACGGTAAAGATCACAGTGCCAAACCTCGCCACTTCCGGTGTCGTAGGTTTGGATTAATGTGAAAGTGGGGCTAGGGACATCTTCGGGCGTGTCTTGCAGGGATTGAATAAGCGCACGACAAAAAAGGGACTTTCCTGCGCCCACCGGACCTTCGAACAGCAGGCAATCGCCCGCACGAAGTTTCTGCCCTAACGCCTGGGCTATGTCGGCGGTGTTTTGTGGGGAATGGCTTTGAAGCGTGATACGGTGTGACGACATGGGCGTGACTTTATAGGTCACACCAAGGGTCGCAAGGTCTTGCTATTGGGTAAGTTCGATCGTGCGGGCCCTTGTTGGAAGTTCGCTGGTCATGAAGCCAACAACAAAACGCCCATCCGCAAGTGGCGTCATCCGCAGCGCGGTTTGTGTGCCATCCTTCATCTGGATTTGATCGGTCCAAGCCTCGCGGTTGGCGGCCCCGTTCAGGCAATCGCGGATATCACCCCAAAGCGGTGTGGGGTCAGACAGCTCCGCCCAATGCCGCGTGCAATCCGTTACCGTCATTTGGCCGAAGGCTGCATCTGGATCAACCTTCCACATCGTGCGGTAAGCGGCGTTACAGAAGGTAAGCGCCCCTGATGGATCAAACACGGCAATCGCTTCGGGACTGGCATCCAGGATTGCGCGATGCTGTTCAATCGCGCTTCTGTTTTTGCGGGTTGATGACACCTGCTGTGTGACGTCTTCAAACATCAGGGTAATCGCCCCTTCTGAATGAGGTTTGGCCGTGACCTGAAAGGTGGATCCGTTTGGAATGTCCCATGTCTGGCAAATGGGTTCGATGCTGTCTTGGGTGCCGATGGACAAAAAACCGTCCCGCCATTCCGCATATGCCTTTTGTTCGGGAAGCATGCGCAACTCGCGCATTTTATCAAAGAACGCGGGCATTTTCGGTCGTCCGATCAGCATGTCGACGGGCATGTTCAAAAGATCAGACAGCGCGGGGTTAAAGAGTGTCAATTCCCGGTCGCGGTTGAAAATTGCAAGGCCCGTTGGCAATTCTGCGAAGGTTTTGGTGAGGGTCTGGACAAAGTCATGCAGCGATCGTTCTGCCTTTACGATCTCGTCGGCGGGGCAGGCAAAAAACAGATAGGATTCATCGTGGTGCACGCAGGTCACATCAAACCACTGTTCCTGCCCTTCCGTGATTTTAAGGCGTCTTGTCGCCGCGCCACCGCGGGCATTTTTGATCGTTTCGGTGGCGAACAAAGGTGGCAATGGCCATGTGCGCAAATCAGCCTGCTGCGCTGAAATGCGCCCCAGATAGGCATCATTCGCCCAGATCACATCGCTATCGCTGCTTTCCTGCCAAAGCAGGTAGGGGGCGTTTTTAACTGTGGCCCGCAGCAATGTCAGCTCGCTTTGCGCACCCGTCGGGGCAGATGGGTCTGCATTATGGTGAAGGGCGATGCGTGTAAGCCCCTCCCAAGCCTCAAGACACAAGGTGTTGTTTGGATGGCTGGGCGACGAAAGGGTGATGTTCTGGGCATCAAGAGGAGAGGCCAAAATTTCACCAATCTGCGGAAACATGAGTGACAGCTGCGCAAGCAGCGTATCAAAATCGTTTGTTTGGTGCGGGCCGTTGCGCAAATACCCTTCCGCACTGTCCGTTGCATCAAGGATCCGGTCGCCATCCACAATCCAGACCGTTTCTTGCGCCGCCTCGCTTACCATCAACCGTGCCGAGACGCGTTTGGGTGTCGTGGCATAATAGACGCGATACGCCAGTCCTGCGCCAATCATGGCACCTATCACACCAACCGCAGCCCAAATACCAAGCGACACCGTTCCAAATCCTTACCAAAGGTTTCGATGCCCCTTTGGTAGCGCAAATTGCTTAATGCCGTCTTAACGTCAGATTTCGAGAGGTTGGTTCCGACCCAACGCAGGCGATGCACCACCCAATCGGCTTACAATTTTTTCCACGGGCCAGACCACCTCGACAATCGCGCCGCTTTGTTCCGGCACCTCGCTTGAGGTCAGGAACGGGTCGGTGCCATTGGCAAACCGCAGTTTCGCACCAGAGGTTTCCAGAAGGGTTTTGGCGATGAACAGGCCAAGCCCCATCCCCTCATAACCCGGGCGCGCAGAAGATGTGTTTTCAGCCCGTCTGCGCACAAAAGGATCCCCGATACGGTTAAACACCTGACTGGAAAACCCGTCGCCATCATCAACGATGCGGATTTTGATATTCTGATCGCTCCAGTCGCCCTCTATCCAGATTTGCGTGTCAGAAAAGTCGACGGCGTTCTGGATCAGATTGCGCATACCGTGAATAACTTCTGGCTTCCTGAAAATTGTAGGTTGGGCAAGGTCAGGGTCGAAACTGGACAGAAAATCGAAATGAATGGTCTTGCCGCGGTCCAAATGCGGTTCGGCGGCTTCGCGCATCACAGCAGACAAAGGGGCCGTGCGCAGGTGCAGATCATCATTTCCCGCACGCCCCATGGACCGCAGGATATCGCGGCAGCGATCCGCCTGATCACGGATAAGGGCGGCATCGTCGCGCAGATCCTCGTTATCACCCAGTTCGTCTATCAATTCCTGACTGACCAGCTTGATGGTTGCCAACGGTGTGCCAAGCTCGTGCGCTGTGGCGGCAACAACCGCGCCCAGATCTGTCATCTTTTGCCCACGGGCAAGCGCCATTTGCGTGGCCACCAATGCTTCTGACATATCATTCATTTCTTCCGTCACGCGGCGGGCGTAGAGCGCGATGAACACAATCCCGATGGCCATCGCCGACCAAAAGCCGAACAAAAGCACCTGTGGCATCCGGTGGATAAACCCGTTTTCGGTGCGAAGCGGAAAGTGGAAAAACGCCAATAGCGTAACAAAGATCAACGCAATCATACCCAAAACAACCGTCTCGCGCCCACCCAATGCGGTGGCCGAAATCGTCACAGGCGCCAACAGCAGCAGGGCAAACGGATTGTTCAAACCCCCGGTCAGGAACAGCAAAAACGACAGTTGTGCCAGATCGAACAGGATCATGAAAAAGGCTTCGTTTTCATTCAGCCGTTTGTTTTCGGGAAATATGAAAACCGCCAAAAGGTTTGCCATGACGGATACGCCAATCGCAAAAAAGCAAAAGGCCAGCTCCAACTGCAAATCGAAATAGCGTTGCCCCGCGACAATGGCGGTCATCTGCCCTGCAATCGCAAGCCATCTGAGGAAAATCAGCGTGCGCAGCCGCAGCCAGTTTGAATTCCCGACCTTCGAAAAACGGCGGGATTGTTCTGCACCTGATTGTGATGTGGTCTGTGACCCAAAGTCGCTTTGCATGGTATAAGTCTTAGCCTAAATCAAACGGTGAGAAAGCCAAAGATTGTAGGAGATGACTTAATGGCCAAGGGTTTTGCGATTGCCGCAGGCGTTTCTGTGACAGGGCTGGTTATTGCAGGCGTCTTGGCGGCAACTGTCATGGCGCCAAAAAACCGGTTTGAGGCTTGCAATATCGCCGCGGTTGCAGGTGATAAAATCGGTGGTCCGTTTGAACTGGTGAACGCCCAAGGCCAGACAGTGACCGACGCGGATGTGATAACACAACCCAGTCTTTTGTATTTTGGCTATACCTTCTGCCCCGACGTCTGCCCGCTGGACGTGGCGCGCAACGTTGAGGCGATCGATATTCTGGCCGAACAGGGCACGCAGGTGCAGCCTGTCTTCATCTCAATCGATCCTGGACGCGACACGCCCGAGGTGGTGGGTGACTTTGCAAGCAACATGCACCCCAAGATGGTGGGGTTGACCGGCAGCGAAGATCAGGTGGCAGCCGCGTCTCAAACATACCGCACCTTTTATCAAAAGCAGGAAGGCGATCCTGACTATTATCTCGTGAACCACTCCACCATGAGTTATCTGGTTTTGCCCGAAGAAGGCTTTGTTCAGGTGTTCTCGCGTGAGTTGCGCCCAGATCAAATGGCTGAACAGCTAGCCTGTGTGCTTGAGAATGTTTGACCTTTACAACTAACTGGCCTTAGTCTGATGAAATAACAATAATCGACAAGTCGGGAGGGACTCATGTCGAATACTGAACTACGCGATATTGGCGAAGATAAATCACTTCTCTTGGTAGATGACGACGAACCGTTTCTGCGGCGTCTGGCCAAAGCGATGGAAAAGCGTGGTTTTGAGGTGGAGACATCCGAGAGCGTTGCAGGCGGCAAAGCTATCGCAACAGCACGTCCTCCTGCCTATGCCGTGGTTGATCTGCGTCTTGAGGACGGCAACGGTTTGGACGTGGTCGAAGTGTTACGCGAAAAACGCCCTGATGCGCGTATTGTCGTGTTAACAGGCTACGGCGCGATTGCCACAGCCGTGGCCGCCGTCAAAATTGGCGCAACGGATTATCTGTCGAAACCCGCTGACGCCAACGACATCACCAATGCGCTTCTGTCGCCAGATGACGAGCTACCGCCGCCACCAGAAAACCCGATGTCGGCCGATCGCGTGCGCTGGGAACACATCCAACGCGTTTACGAGCTGTGTGATCGTAACGTTTCGGAAACCGCACGCCGTCTGAACATGCACCGTCGCACCTTGCAGCGCATCCTGGCCAAACGCAGCCCGCGCTAGTTACAGCGTCAGACGTTTGAAAATCCGGTCAATCGGTTTGCCGTTGCGGGTTGCGTCATTTTTCATGCGCTTCCAATCGGTGAACCCAACAGCTGAATAATAGGCCAGGCCCGGCACATTATCTTCAGTGATCTTGGCCACGATATGGGTAAAACCTTTGGCCTTCGCATCCGCTTTCGTCGCCGCAATCAACGCGCGTCCCACACCTTTGACGGGGGTGCGCTGATCAGCAAATGTGCCCACTGAAATGCGGTGTTCGCCATCGTCAAAGCCCCCCTGAAACCCGACAACGCGCTGGCCATCCAAAGCCACAAAACATGTGGCCGTTTCGCCAATGTAATGCGCAGCAAACGCTTCAACCGTATATGGTGCTTCATAAGCGGTCGTGCCGCCCAGCGCGATGGTGTGGTTCAGCAACTCTGTGCAAGCGGCGGCATCGCCCATCTCGATTTCGCGCACGTGGATCATCCCATCGCCTCCAGCAATTCAGCATGCCGCGCCGTGAAATCGGCCCGCACCAGCGGGGCAGGGCGCAGCACAATGTCCAACCCTTCGGTCAACGCCATATCAGGCCGCCCGAAAAACTTATCCGCTTCGGCCTCTGAAAACCCTGCGATTTGCACCGCCTCCATCCATGCACTCACGCGGTCGGCTTTCTTGATCTGCTTTTTTACCGCGGCAGGCACCTTGGCAGGCAGGCCGAACCGAATATGGATCGCTGCTTCCAACCGCTCGTCCAGTGCACCGTAGCCCGGACCAACGGCCGCCTTCACAGGACTGATCATATCGCCGATCACATATTCAGGCGCATCATGCAGCAATGCGGCCAGCTTCCATTTGGCGGGGGCTTTGGGCACCATCCGCCCAAACAATACCTCAACCAGCAGCGAATGTTCCGCCACCGAATAGGCATAGTCCCCGATTGTTTGCCCGTTCCAACGCGCAACAAAGGCCAGCCCATGGGCAATATCTTCGATCTCGATATCTACGGGCGTTGGGTCCAGCAGGTCCAACCTGCGCCCCGATAACATCCGCTGCCATGCCCGTGGTTGCTTCATCATTTTTTACCCTACCAAATCGCGCCAGAATCTAAGGCGCGTCTGCCGCATTGTCGAGACGGGGCAGGGGTGCTATCTGCCCACCCAAACGACTTACCCAAAAAGCGAGGCCACCATGGCAAACGACTATATCGTCAAAGACATTTCGCTGGCTGACTATGGCCGCAAAGAACTTGATATCGCAGAAACAGAGATGCCGGGCCTTATGGCGCTGCGCGAAGAATACGGCGAAGAACAACCGCTCAAGGGCGCGCGCATCGTTGGTTCGTTGCATATGACAATCCAGACTGCCGTTCTGATCGAAACGCTGGTCGCGCTTGGCGCCGATGTGCGTTGGGCGTCTTGCAACATCTTTTCCACCCAAGATCACGCGGCAGCGGCGATTGCCGAAGGTGGCACGCCCGTCTTTGCGATCAAGGGCCAGTCGCTCGAAGAACACTGGGACTACCTTGATAAGTCCTTCATGTTCCCCGAAGGTGCGAACCTGATCCTTGATGATGGGGGCGATGCGACGCTTTATGTTCTTCTGGGCGCACGCGCCGAAGCAGGCGAGGAGATTATCCCCGTTCCGCAATCCGAAGAAGAAGAAGTGATCAAAAAGCAGATCATGAAGCGCATGAAAGAAAGCCCCGGTTGGTTCACCAAAACCCGCGATGCCATCAAAGGTGTTTCGGAAGAAACCACCACGGGTGTTCACCGCCTTTATGAATTGCACCGCGATGGGCAACTGCCCTTCCCTGCGATCAATGTGAACGACTCGGTCACGAAATCGAAGTTCGACAACAAATATGGCTGCAAGGAATCGTTGGTCGATGGCATCCGCCGCGCCACCGATACCATGATGGCAGGCAAGGTTGCCGTGGTCATGGGCTACGGCGATGTCGGCAAAGGATCGGCCGCGTCCTTGCGCGGCGCTGGCGCGCGCGTGAAAGTGACCGAAGTTGATCCGATCTGTGCGCTTCAGGCTGCGATGGACGGGTTCGAAGTTGTCTTGCTCGAAGACGTGGTTGGCGATGCCGACATCTTTATCACCACCACTGGCAACAAAGACGTCATCCGCATCGAACATATGCGCGAGATGAAAGACATGGCGATCGTTGGCAACATCGGCCACTTCGATAATGAGATTCAGGTCGCCGCCCTGAAAAACCACAAATGGACCAACATCAAAGAACAGGTCGACATGATCGAAATGCCAAACGGCAATCGTCTGATCCTTCTGTCCGAAGGCCGTCTGTTGAACCTTGGTAACGCCACGGGCCACCCGTCCTTCGTGATGTCGGCATCCTTTACCAATCAGGTTCTGGCCCAGATGGAACTGTGGCTGCGTGGGGATGAATACGGTAACGAAGTCTACATCCTGCCCAAACATCTGGACGAAAAAGTTGCGCGCTTGCACCTCAAACGGATCGGCGTGAAACTCTCGACGCTCGATCCTGAGCAGGCTGCGTATATTGGTGTGAAACCCGAAGGCCCGTTCAAGCCCGAACACTACCGCTACTGACCCTGTCAAGCACCGTGCGTTGTAACACGCAACGCGCGGTGCACTGTCAGCCAAGTGTCTGACGCATTGCCATACGCCCAGCAGACGCTAGGCCATACATCGATTTTTGGCGAAAATTTTTTCCTTTGAGTTGGCACATTTAGCTATTAACGTTTGGTTCAAGCAGCCCAGGGTGGGGTGCATTCTATAGGTAGGAGAAACCTTATGGGCAAACGTGATGATCTGATCGCAAAGTATGCAGATGACCTTAAAAATAAATGCGGTATGACCCCCGACATGGACCTTTTGACAAAGGTTACTATCGGATGTGGTCCAGCAATCTACAACGCCGACGCATCGACAGTTGCAGCTGGTCAAGACTCTGAGCTTGAAACAGTGAAGCAGAACTTCCTGATCAAAAAACTCGGCCTCGCTGACGGCCCCCAACTGATGGAAGCCATCAACTCGGTCCTCGACACATATGGCCGTTCAGAGCGCAACAAATACCGCGCTGTCGTCTACTACATGCTGACAAAGCACTTCGGCAAAGAAAGCGTCTACGGCTAAGCCTAACACGTTGAATAGACAACAAAAAAGCCCGTAGGTCGCCTGCGGGTTTTTTTGCTCTGTCGTATTTGAAACGGATTTTAAGTGCTCTTTTCTTGCGTGATACAAGGCTTTCACGCTAAGCATAGACCACGGCCAAGAATGGTTCGGACCTTCAAAATTCAGACACGTGTGGTGCTAGGGGAGCACGTGGGGTGATGGGGGGTCCGGGGGGTCGGATCCCCCATTTTATTTGCCGTATCTGCCCATCTCACAGATGGTATCCCACTGCTCTTTCGTAACTGGCTGCACCGATAACCGCGGGCTTTTGACCAAGGGCATATCTTGCAATCCTTCATGCGCTTTTATGTCTGCCAAAGTTACAGATTTGGGCATTGGCGCAACCGCTTCGATATCGACGCAGTCCCACCGCTCATCATCTGTTGTGCTATCGGGATGCGCCTCAGCACAGATGCGGACAACACCTACAATCTCTTTGTCTTTCTGCGAATGATAGAAAAAACCAAGATCACCCAGTTTCATCTCTCGCATGAAATTGCGCGCCTGGTAGTTGCGCACACCGTCCCATTCCTCGCCGTCCTCGCCCTTTGCAACTTGATCGGCCCAGGACCATTCCGAGGGTTCGGATTTAAAAAGCCAGTATCTCATCCGCCAATCACGCGGTTCCACTGGATCAGCTCAACCGATTGAAACAGATCAGCGTTTTTGTAGGGATCACCGGCCGCCCAATCCTTTGCCTCCTGCATGGTATCAACGTCCAAGATGATCAGTGAACCAATCATTTTGCCAGTGTCGTCCAAGAACGGTCCTGCCTGCATCACTGCATCAGAGGCCTTCAAATAAGCAACATGCGCCTCACGGTTGGCTTTGCGTATCTCCAACGCGCCTTCTTTGTCTTTTGCCATCAAAGCGACAAGCATCAGTTTTCCTTCCTCAAAGGGCGCGCCATCAAAATTTCGAGCGCCGTTTCGACACTTAGCTTTCCGTCAACAAGTTGCGCGACAATCTTGATCAATGGAAGATCAAGGTCGCGATCCTGCGCTATTTTGGCAAGGGCGCAAGCGGTTGCTGCACCTTCCACAGTTTCCGCGCTATGCCAGATTTCACGCGCACCGATCGCCATGCCAAAGCGGAAATTCCGCGACTTGGAAGAGCTTGCCGTTAGCGTCAGATCGCCAAGCCCAGACAGCCCTAACAGGGTCTGTTCCTGCGCATTTCCCACGTTTGCGGCGTAACTTCGCATTTCCGCAAACCCGCGCGTCAAGATCGCGGCACGCGCACTTTCGCCCAATCCGGCGCCCTCAACCACCCCGCAGGCGATGGCCATGACGTTCTTGAGAGCGCCGCCAAGCTCAACACCTTCAATGTCGGTGGTGGCATACAGACGCAAATGTGGGGTCGTTAACCTGTCTTGTTGCTGCGTTAGCTTGGCGGCATCTGACATGGCAATGGTCAGGGCTGTTGGAAGGCCCTCCGCAAGGTCGCGTGCAAAACTTGGACCGCTAAGAATACCAGTTCGATCGCTATCAAAATACTGATTTAAGATGCCGACAGGCCCAAGCCCGCTTTTCAAGTCGACACCTTTGCAGCACGCAAAAAGATCGAACCTGTCCAAAGCGGTTTTGTTAGAGACACAAAAAGGCGCAAGGCTTTGCATCGGGATCGATAAAAGGCAGGGCGCACCTTCGGACAGATCGTAAATTTGCGCAGTAACAGAGACGTTTTTAGGAAGTTTATACCCCGCCAACCGAAGCTTATTTTCCCGGTCCAAGTTGATCTGATCAGCGGCCTCTTGCGACCGTGCCCACAAAACCACATCCTCGTGTTGCGCATAAGAAATGGCGAGTGCCGTGCCAAATGCACCGGCCCCAAGGATATTGATGGTCATGCCTTGGCTCCCTTCTTTCCAGACCCCAAGATTGGCGCAGAGGTCTGATCAAGCGGCCATCGGGGGCGTGCGATTAACTCGGGTCCGTCTCTCCGGCCTGCCACGAATTGCTCGGCTCCTGCATAAGCGATCATGGCAGCGTTATCGGTGCAAAGGGACAGCGGTGGAGCAACAAAAGGGAGGTCAAATTCGCTTGCGACCGCCTCTAGGGCAGAGCGGATGTCCCGATTGGCGGCAACACCCCCTGCAACAGCAATTCCGGTAATTTTCTGCTGTGTTAGAGACTGTTTTACTGCGCGTCGCAGCTTTTCGGACAAGACATCACAGACCGCACGCTGAAACCCTGCACAAAGGTCTGAACGGGTTTGGCGGAACAACCCGCCATGCGAAGCGATTTCGGCGTCTCTTGCGCGCAGAAGTGCTGTCTTTAGGCCCGAGAAGGACATGTCACATCCATCACGGTCCAAAAGAGGACGGGGCAGTTTGAAGCGTTTGGGATCGCCGGTCCTGGCCTCTGCCTCAACGGCCGGCCCCCCAGGCTGCGCCAACCCCAAGAGCTTGGCGCTTTTGTCAAATGCTTCTCCAGGGGCGTCGTCGATCGTGCCGCCCAAGCGTTGAAATTGGTCTTGCGCGGTGACCAGCAAAAATTGGCAATGCCCACCAGATACCAAAAGCATCAAATAGGGATAAGCCATTTGATCTGTCAGGCGCGGTGTGAGCGCGTGACCCGCAAGATGGTTAACGCCAATGAGAGGTATGCCAGAGCCCGCTGCAAGACCCTTGGCAAACATGACGCCCGACATCACACCGCCGATGAGACCCGGCCCCGATGTAACGGCGACCAGATCAATGTTTGGCAATGTTAGACCCGCTTTTTGCAAGGCAGCTGCCGTGCAACCATCAAGCTTTTCAGCATGGGCGCGCGCTGCGATTTCGGGGACGACCCCGCCGAAATCCGCGTGAAGCGCGGTTTGGCCTTCAACCACAGACGCTAATATATCGGGACGACCATTTTTGATTTGTACGACTGCGGCAGCCGTGTCGTCGCAGCTGCTTTCCAAGCCCAATATGGTAAGGTCTGTTGTCATTGCGGTGCGCCATTGCTCTGCTGTGATGCTCCAGCTACCATTTGCGGGTGATGCCGACAATGCCCCGCCCTGTTTCCCAAAGTGTGCCAACCCTGTTGATGACCCGCCCGCAGGCGGCTTCAATGGATTTTTTGGACCGTTTGGGCGTGCAAATGAGGGTCTTGCCTCCGTCAATCACGTCGCCGCTTTTGCGTATCGCGCCTTTCGGTGAAGGCCGTGCCTTGCCGAAAGACAGCATCGCGATTTTCACATCGCGTAATGGGATAGTCTATGGTCCGAAAGGTTCTGGGCAGTTGGCCTATTGCGTGGGGGACGAGACAGCAAAGGCCGCAACGCAGGCTGGATACACAGCGATTTCGGCGCAAGGAAATGCAGAAAACCTGCTGGAACGCGTGCTGTTGGACCGCAACCCGAACGAACATGTGCACTTCAGCGGGGCACAAACACGCGGTGACATTGTTGAACGGCTTGTTTCCCAAGGTCTCAAAGCGAGGCGAGAGGTGGTGTATCAACAAGTGGCAGAACGCTTGAGCCGAACGGCGCAGGAATTGGTTTTTGGGCCTGAACAGACACTGATTTTGCTTTTCTCACCTATGACGGCGCGTAATTTGCGAGATCAGATTAACAAACCGATGCCCCATACACAGGCGGTCTGTTTAAGCGATGCCATCGCACGGGAAATAACCGACCTGGGGATAGAGATCAGCGTTTCTGCACGGCCTGATGCAGATGCCCTGATCGACAGGGTGTGCCAAATTTATACAGGGTTTCCCCCGCCTTGAGGCTGGCACCCCCTGAAAATAACCTTACTGTGACACAGAACGAAAGACGGATCCGAAGATTCGAGAAGGGTAAAGTGGCGTGGCGGACACTGGTAAGTCGGACAAGACTGACAAAAACGAAGACAAAGACATCGTAGACGGAACGGTTGAAGAGATCGTTGATGCGTCGGGTGATACAGCGGACGCACACCCTGATGACACATCGAATGTGCAAGATGATGTCCAGGACGCTGAAGAGGTAATAGAAGCGACCTCTGATAAGGAGGAGCCCGAAGCGGAACCTGAGGTCACGGCGATTGTACCAACGCCAGAAGTTATCAAAGAAACGACAGTTGTGCGCAAAGGCGGTTTCTTTTCGATGGTGATTGGTGGCTTGATTGCCGCTGGTTTGGGGTTTGTGGTTGGCAAAGGCGATCTCATCCCGCAAGAGAATTTGCCCGCCTTTCTGCAAAGTGAACAAGCAGATTTTGCTCCGATACTGCAGGCGCAGACAGATCGGATCGATGCGTTGCAAGCGATTGTTGAAGATGTGGCCGTGCAAGCGCGTGATGCCGCCGCACCTCTGCCCGAATTGAACGAAACCGTCGCGTCCCTGCAATCCGAACTGACATCTATGAACGAAGATCTTTCGGCGCGGATTGATGCGATTGGAACTGCGGCAGTTGCGCCATCGGATGGAGCGAGCCCCGATGTATCGGCCCTGCGCGCGATGATCGAAGAGCAAAACGCAAAGATTACAGAAATGGTCGCGCAAGCCGAGGCGCAAATGACGGCCACTGAACAAACCGTTGCCGAGATTGAAGCCGAAGCGATCGCAGAGGCGAAAGCCGCCGAAGCGCGTTCCGCCTTGGGGCGTATCCAAGCGTCGATACAAACAGGTGACGGTTTTGCAGGCGCGCTTAACGATCTGCAGGCGGCAAGTGATGCACAGATACCAGATGCGCTTGTGGCGGTTGCCGACAACGGCGTGCCATCTGTCACACAGCTGGCCGAAGACTTTCCCGCTTATGCGCGATCCGCTCTGGCTGCGGCACGGGCATCTGATGCAGACGGCGCGGAGGGCACCGGTGGACGCCTGGCCGCATTTATTGCGCGCCAGACAGGTGCCAGATCGGTTGAGCCGCGTGAAGGCACTGATCCCGACGCAGTGCTGTCGCGCGTCGAAGCGGCAGTGCGCGATGGCGCCTTGACGGATGCGCTTGCTGAAATTGAATCCCTTCCCGAAACCGCCCGTGTTGAACTGGCGGATTGGCTGGCGCTTGCCCAGTCGCGTGTAGACGCGGTTGCTGCAACAAATGCGCTGTCCGATATTCTGAATTCCAACTGAGGTCGCCTGCTATGCTCTGGTCATTGATTAAAATTCTTTTGTTTTTTGCAATCGTGGCGGCGCTTGCTTTTGGCGCGGTCACATTGCTGAGCTTGGATGGCGATGTGCAAATCACATTCGGCGGGGTCGAGCGCACCTTTGGCCCGCTGGAAACGGTGATCGCGCTGGTTGTTCTGGTGGTTGCTGTTTATCTGCTTCTCAAGATTTTTGGCCTTCTGGTTGCCGTTCTGAAATTTATCAACGGCGATGACACAGCCATTTCGCGGTATTTCGTCCGCAATCGTGAGCGGAAGGGGTTTGAAGCCTTATCCGATGGTCTGATGGCGTTGGCGTCAGGCGAAGGGCGTTTGGCGATGTCAAAAGCCAGCAAGGCCGAGAAATACCTGCGCAAGCCCGAACTGACCAATCTGATCACGGCACAAGCGGCTGAAATGGTTGGTGACAAGAAAAAGGCCGATCAAGTTTACAAGGCCCTGCTGCAAAACGAACAGACACGCTTTGTTGGCGTGCGTGGCATCATGAAGCAAAAGCTGGCTGACGGTGATACAGACACCGCGCTTGCTCTGGCGGAAAAGGCGTTTGCGCTCAAACCAAAGCATGAAGAGACCCAAGACGTTTTGTTGCGCCTGCAGGCCCAAAAGCAGGACTGGTCGGGTGCGCGTCAAACCTTATCGGCCAAACTGAAACATGGCAGCCTGCCACGTGATGTGCACAAGCGCCGTGATGCGGTATTGGCGGTGTCAGAGGCCAAAGACGTCGTTGCAGAAGGCAATTCGATTGAAGCGCGTGAAACGGCGATTGAGGCCAACCGCCTGTCCCCAGACCTTATTCCCGCCGCTGTCATGGCAGCGCGCAGTTATATTGAACAAGACAAGGGTAAATACGCAGCGCGCGTTCTGAAAAAAGCGTGGGACGCGCAGCCGCATCCCGAGCTTGCAGCCGCTTTTGCGCAGATTGCACCTGATGAAGACGCTCAGGCGCGGATCAAGAGGTTCTCTGCTTTGACCCGCAGCAAGCCTGACCATCCTGAAACCAAGATGTTGTTGGCCGAACTGAACATCGCGGCGGAGGATTTTCCGCAAGCGCGTAAGGCTATCGGGTCTTTGGTCGAGGATGAGCCAACGGCCCGCAGTCTGACGATTATGGCGGCCATTGAACGCGGTGAAGGCTCAGATGATGCGGTAGTGCGTGGCTGGTTGACCAAAGCGCTTAGCGCATCGCGTGGGCCACAATGGGTATGTGACAACTGCCAGAACATTCATTCCGAGTGGACACCCACCTGCACAAATTGCGGTGCCTTTGACACATTGAGCTGGAAAGTTCCGCCTTCGGGTGAAACGGCGATGCCGGCATCTACTGAAATGCTACCGCTTTTGGTGGGCACGCCCAACACAAGCGATACGGAAACAGCTGTTGTCGATGTTGCGCAGGCGCAGGTGACAGACGCAGAGATTGTTGAGCCTGACGATAAAAAATAGGGCTTTTGCATCTGATTTTGCGGTGATAAATCCGGCGAGAGTGCCGCTGTAGCTCAGCTGGTAGAGCACGTCATTCGTAATGATGGGGTCGTAGGTTCGAGTCCTATCAGCGGCACCACATTTTATGGTTTGAGATCGATGTTTTCTGCGCATTCAGAACAGGATCCAGACCGTCTTGGATATTCCACAACAGATCAGACGATTGTGCGATGGCGCTGTGGCTACGGAACTGCGCAACCAGATCAGTTGCATCACGTTTGCCCAAAACCAGCCGTCCGACACGACCCGAAGCTCCGATAAGTATCGTGTGTTTGGCCATTGCCTTACGCCCCTGCGCTTTTCCATGGCGGCTGTCACGCACCCGTTGAAATTTGTCAAATCGGACAGAAAACTGGGCAATTCAAATTATGGTCTGCTTCGCGGCCAAGGAATTTGTTTAGAATTTGAAAGGTTAAGCCTCTGTAAATCTCGCTTTGATACACCTGCCCTTGGGTGAAAAAAGAGGTGGTGAAATGGCTGCGCAAAATCAGGCGCCGGTCATCATCAAGCGTAAAAAGGTCATTGCAGGCGGCGGGCATCATGGGGGTGCTTGGAAAGTTGCCTATGCTGATTTCGTGACGGCCATGATGGCCTTCTTTATGCTGATGTGGCTGTTGAATGCGACAACGGAAAAGCAACGTAAGGGTTTGGCGGATTATTTTGCGCCAACGATAGCCGTATCTCGGGTATCGGGGGGCGGTGACGGTGCGCTTCAAGGCGACAGCGTCTTTAGTGAGCAGACCATGGCGCTGAATGGTATTGGGGGCATCGCGTTCGAAAATCTCCAATCGCAATCAGATATGACCCAAGCGCAGGAGGCAGAGACCGAGGCACTCGAAACTTTGGGCGATCAACTTATGGGGCGGTCCGGAGAAGTAATGTATTCAGAAAACCTGTCGCGCCATATCATTACCAAAGTCACGGATGAAGGTTTGGTGGTTGAGATTTTTGCAACGCAGGATACGCCACTTTTTCAATCAGATGGTGTGACGCCTGAACCCGTTTTGGAACAACTTCTCGCGGTCGTTGCCGAAGTTTTTGGTCTTGTGAAAAACGCAGTGGCCATCGAAGCACACAGCCGTTCGCATCCTATCGTCCTGAATGACGATCCGACTTGGAATGTCTCGCTGGAGCGCGCGCAAACAACGCGGGCAAAATTGGTTGAACTGTCGGTCAAAGATGACCGCATCCAACGCATCACGGGGCACGGCGATCAAGAGCCAGCCGTGGATAATCCAATGCTCATGCGGAATGACCGGATTGAGATCATTTTGCTTCGGAGCGATTTTTCAAAATAAGGAGAGTTTTATCTATTAGCCGGATGTTAAGGCTTGGTGTGCTACCCCTGCTGGCGAGACAACGTGTCGACGCAGCAGAAAGGCGCATCATGACGATTTCTTCTTCCCTTAACGCAGGTGTTGCAGGGCTGGCCGCAAACGCAAGCCGCCTGGCCACGATTTCCGACAACATCGCGAATTCCTCAACCTATGGCTACAAACGTGCCTATGCCGATTTTCATTCCATGGTCATCTCGCCAGGATCTGGAACATACTCGGCAGGCGGTGTCCGTGTAACGACGCAGCGCCTGATCGACGAACGGGGGCCGCTGGTGTCGACCAACAACGCAACGGACCTAGCAGTGCGTGGGCGCGGAATGCTGCCTGTGACAACTGCAGCTGAAGTGAATGTTGGCAATGGCGATCAGCAAATGTTGCTGGCAACCACCGGCTCCTTTCGTACCGACAAAGACGGCATCCTGCGCACGGATACGGGGCTGGTGCTGATGGGGTGGCCCGCCAATGCCGACGGCAGCATGCCAACCTATCCGCGTGATACGGCTGATGCGCTTGAACCAATCCAGATCAATGTAAACCAATTCGGCGGCAAGCCGACAACGACGATGGCCTTGGGGGTAAACCTGCCAGCAACCGCCACCGATTCAACCTCTGACGGAGAGGTGCAAGAACTCTCCGTTGAATATTTTGACAATCTTGGCACGTCAGAAAACATCTCGATTGAGTTTTCACCAACAGTGCCTGCATCTGGCTCTTCCAATGAATGGACAATGACCGTGCGCGACAGCGCCAGTGGCGATGCCATTGTGGGAGAATACACACTGAACTTCGATGATGATCGAACAAACGGTGGCACCATCGGGTCCGTCACCACGATCTCGGGCGGTCCTTACGACCCCGCCACGGGAAGTTTCGAGATCAATGTTGCAGGCGGCCCTATTAACGTCTCAATAGGCACGCCGGGCGACAGCTCTGGCATCACGCAACTCTCTGACAATTTCGCACCTGTTTCGATTTCAAAAGACGGATCCCCCGTCGGGAATATGACGTCTGTCGAGGTTGATGAGAACGGCTTTGTCCATGCATTTTTTGACATCGGCCTGTCGCGGACGATTTATCAAATCCCACTGGTCGACATGCCCAACCCCAACAGTCTGATCCCGATGGATCACCAGACATTCGCGGTCTCTCCGGAAAGTGGCACATACTTCTTATGGGACGCGGGTGATGGTCCCACAGGCGACATCCTCAGCTTTGCCCGCGAGGAATCGACGACGGACGTTGCAGGTGAATTGACTCAGTTGATCCAAACCCAAAGGGCCTATTCATCGAATGCCAAAGTCATTCAGACCGTAGATGAGATGCTGCAGGAAACCACCAATATCAAGCGATAGAGCAACGATAGGAGGCTTGTGAAATGAGCTTCTCTGGATCACTAAACAATGCCATGTCGGGACTGAACGTCGCGGCGCGTATGGCAAATCTGGTCTCCAGCAACGTCGCAAACGCCATGACAGAAGGTTATGGCCGCCGCGAACTGGAGCTGACCCCGCTAAAAGGCGGTGGCGTGCAAATCGCCTCTCAACGACGTATGGTTGATGTGGCCCTTCTCAATGACCGGCGTCTGTCAGAGGCCTCATTTGCCTTTGCGGATCGTTCGGCCGGTTTCATGCGTTCGCTTGAAACAAGCATCGGCCTTCCAAACGAGCCGGGCAGCCTGACGGATGTGATGGTTCAATTCGAAAACCGGTTGATCGAAGCGACAGGCGATCCAAGCAGCACTCAACGACTGACAGGTGTGGCAGATGCGGCGCGCGCAATGGTGTCAAAGATCAGCGCAATTTCGAAAGATATTCAATCCATGCGGATGGAGGCGGATGCGGCAATCGCAACAGATGTTGAAACGCTCAATACGGCCGTTGCACAGGTTGCCGAACTCAATTTTCAAATCCAGCGCAGCAGCGTTGCGCAACAGCCGATTTCTGCGCTGCAGGATCAACGGCAACAACTGATCGACCAGATTGGAGAGATCATTCCAGTACGGGAAGTCGCTCGCGAAAACGGTGCCGTCGCGCTGATGACACTGGGCGGGCTGCAGCTTCTTGATGGGACGGCAGCGGAAATCTCGTTTACGCCAACCCCGATCCTGACACCCGACATGGATGTAAGCTCTGGCACTGTGAACCAGATTACGGTTAACGGACGCACCGTTGACATGGATGATGCAAAAATTGCCGGAGGGCGGCTCTCCGCCCATCTTGCCATTCGTGACCACGATGGCCCGAACGAGCAGCGAAAGCTGGATGATTTGGCCCTCGATCTTATTAACCGCTTCCAAGATCCTACGATCGATCCAACATTAAATGCAGGTGCGGCAGGCCTGTTTACAGACGCGGGGCAGCCGATAGATCTGTCTGACATCACGGGGGTGTCTCAGCGTCTTAGCCTCAATGCCTTGGTGGATCCGCTTAACGGTGGATCTGTCATCAAATTGCGTGACGGCCTGGGCGCGACCAGCGCTGGATCAAGTGGCGACGCCACCCGACTGAATGCCTATCTTGATGCGTTGCGATCCCAGTCTGCGCCCGTGCAAAGTAATCTTTCCGGGCGCGCCCAATCCTTCGCGTCTTTCGGTAGTGAGTTTTTGGCATCTGTTACAGGACAACGGTTTACATCGGAAAGCGAGATGACGTTTCTATCAACCAAAGCAGAGTCCTTACGCAGCCTCGAGCGGCAGCAAGGTGTCGATACCGACCAAGAGATGCAAAAGCTTTTGTTGATTGAACAGGCCTATGCTGCGAACGCCAAAGTCATTCAGACCATCGACGAGATGATCGATGAACTGATGAGGATTTAAGCATGTTCATCGGTTTTGGAGACATGGCACAAAGCTATCAGATGCGGCGGCTCACGGCGGAAGCTAAAGCCGATATCGCAAAGCTGTCCACAGAGGTCACGACAGGCGTTGCCGCTGATTTGTCCGACCATCTGCGCGGCAACATGCGGCCTATCGCAAGCATTGAGACAACGCTTTCACGGCTCGACACATATCAGCTGCGCACCAAGGAGATCGTTCTACAGTCGCAGATGATGCAAACCAGTCTGGAGGGGATAGAAGCGGGGGTTGCAGATGTCTTGCAAGTGCTGACAACCAGCGTGAATTTCCCCACCGATGGAAATTTGGATATCTCTGGAAACGAGGCGGCGGCGGCCCTGCGTTCGAGCATCCAGGCGCTTAATATATCGGGGCCAAATGGTGCTTTGTTTTCTGGTGTTGAAACAGGGCGCCAGCCGTTTGGTGATGCACAGGCGCTTCTGGGCTATCTGGATTCCTTGGTTGCGTCCGCAACGGATGCGCAGGCTTTGACCACTGATCTGGCCAACTTCTTTGCCGACCCGGCAGGTTTTGACACGCTGCTGTATCAAGGAAGCGATGTGGCGCTGGCGCCGATGCAGATTAGTGACACCCAAAACGTCACCCTGGACGCCCGCGCAAATCGCGCTGAAATCAAGGACACGCTGCATGGTCTGGCACTTGCTTATGTGGCCGATGCCACCTCGCAAAGGTTTGCTATCTCTGAGAGGGCTGATCTGGCCAGCGCTGCTTATTCTCAGTTGCTTCAATCGCAAACGCCATTGAGCGAGATGCGGGCCGACATTGGCCGTACGCAAGAAACGCTTGAGACGGCTCAGTTGGCGAATGCCGCGCAAAGCACAAGTTACCAATTGGCGCGCCAAGCCCTCATCGGGATCGACCCCTATGAAGCTGCGACCGCGTTGGAAAACCAACAAACCCAACTCGAAACAATCTACGCCATCACCGCGCGCCTCTCGCGCCTCAATCTCACGGATTTCCTATGATATTTCGCCTATTGCTTACCCTTATTGTCTTTACGGTTTCGATTGGCAGCAGCGCTGCGAATTCTGTCAGGCTCAAGGACCTCGTCGAATTTGATGGGGTGCGTGGTAACGATCTGATCGGCTACGGGTTGGTGGTTGGGCTAAACGGCTCGGGCGACGGGTTACGTAATTCCCCGTTCACCGAAGAGCTTATGTCGAACATTCTTGAAAGGTTGGGCGTAAACGTCGCCGGCGAACAATTTCGGCCCAAAAACGTTGCTGCCGTCATTGTGACGGCCGAGTTGCCCCCTTTCGCGCGCGCGGGCAGTCAAATTGATGTCACTGTTTCAGCGATTGGCGATGCAAAAAGCCTGCTTGGCGGCACACTTGTGATGACGCCCCTGAACGCTGCAGACGGAGAGATCTATGCCGTTGCTCAAGGCACGATCATTGCGGGGGGTGTAACAGCGGAAGGTGAGGCAGAGGTGGTCACTCAAGGTGTGCCAACCGCTGGCACAATCCCTTCGGGGGCGCGGGTCGAGCGTGAGATTGCCTTTGATTTCACACAGTTGGATACAATTCGTCTGGCCCTGCGTGACCCTGATTTTACAACAGCAGCACGGATCGAAACCCGCATAAACCAAACACTGGGCCGCCAAGTCGCCCGCATGCTGGATTCTGGCACTGTTGAGCTTAACGTGGCGGCGACAAATGCACGCTCTCCTGCGCACGCTCTTGGGCAGATCGAAGGGATCGAGATTGCACCGCAGCAAAAAGCGCGTGTCATTGTGGATCAACGGTCAGGCACAATTGTGCTAAGTGCTGATGTCAGAATTTCTCAGGTCGCTGTGGCACAAGGAAATCTGACCTTGCGAGTCACCGAGGCGCCCATGGCCGTGCAGCCAAACCCGTTTGCCGAAGGTGCGCCGATTGTTTTGCCCCGCACGCAGGCGCAGATTGACGATGCGCCGGATCGCAAGATTACCGAATTGCCAGAAGCGACATCGCTGTCTGAGGTCATTGAGGGTCTGAACGCGCTGGGTGTTTCGCCCCGCAACATGATTGATATCCTCAAAAGTGTAAAAGCGGCTGGTGCGCTGCACGCTGACTTTGTTGTTCAGTAGTCAACCGTAACTTTGCACAAGGCTGGTGGCGATCATTGTCCAACCATCGACCACCACAAAGAAGGCAAGTTTGAAGGGTAGCGAAACTATAGCGGGCGGAACCATCATCATTCCCATGGACATCAGGATCGCTGCGACGACCAGATCGATTATCAGGAATGGCATGAAGATCAGAAAACCGATCTGGAAGGCACGTGCAATCTCGGACAACAAAAATGAGGGCATCAGCAAGGAAAGCGGCGCATCGCTTTCAAGTGGAATGGCTGTTCTTTCACGCAAAGCGGTCAGAGAGACGAAGGTTTCGGGATCTGTCCGTGCAGCCATGAAGCTACGAAAGGGGTCCAGTGTCAGGGCGAACGCTGTTTCCACGTCGATCTGTTCGGCAATCAGTGGTTCAATGCCCAACGCGTAAGCGTCCAGAAAAACGGGCTCCATTACAAAATAAGTCAGAAAAAGCGCAAGCGATACGATCAGCATATTGGGTGGGGATTGCTGTAGTCCAATGGCTTGCCGCAGTATGGCCAGCACGGTCACAATGAATGGAAAACAGGTGATCATAATGGCCAAGCCTGGCACAAGGCTTAGCAGGGTGATCAGAACAAATAGCTGGATAGACCGCGCCGCGAGAGAGTCTTCATCGCCAAGGGAGATCGAGATATCCTGAGCGCTTATCGGTACGGCCCAGAACATCAGCGCCAAAACAATGGCACCGCATGCGAGCGGCCGCGCGTTAAAGGCGCGGAACATCTGGAATTTCCGTAAGTTTGACCGCAAGCCCCGAGCCGTCCTCGCCTTCAAGCTCTACCAATTCTCCCCGCCCGATCAGCCGGCCGCCGACAAACAGCTCTACAGGGTCAGCAATGCCACAATCGAGTGGTAGAACATCGTCGGGCCGAATCGACATGAGGTCTTTAATTTTCGGACGAGCGTGCCCCACCGAAACAGTGATTTCGACGGGTAGGTCCGAAAACGGGTTTGGTTGTGTTTCGTCAGCCATGGTTCACCTGTGATGTTTGTGCCTGATGTTGCGTCTCGAAAAAGCTTTGCACGGATTGAAGAATCTCATCGGCAACAGCTTGCGGATCGATTTGATGTTCGCTGGACCCGGTCGCCAACAGAACCTGCCCTGGCCCCAGATCGGGATTGGTTTTTAGGGTCACAGTCATTCCCGCAACCTCTGGAAGGATACGGCTTACAGCGCTTTCGTCGTTCGGGTTTACGAGAATTTCAAACGGAAGGTCGGCATGCCCGTTGCTCAGCTTACCAAGAGCGTCGAGTATTTGTGGGCCAAGAGACTTCTGTGCGATGGCAGGTAAAACTTTTTGCAAGACCTCTGTCATCGCACCGTTGAGACCCTCTAACACGGCTGTCCGTGCTGCATGGTAATCAAAAGCGATATGCTGAAGGTTTTCGGAAAGCGCAGTTGTCAGGTTTTGCGCGTCCTCAAGGTTCTTTTTTACGGCGTCATCCCAACCTGCCTTATACCCGTCCTCATAGGACGTATCTGCTGTTGCAGCTGTCTGTTGGATATCCGCATCTGCTGACACAGGCTGTGTCGTGATATCCCCGAAGTTCGAAAAGACAAAGGACTTGCTCATCGTGATTGACCTTCGGGCTCGGCAATCCATTTGCGCAGAACTTCAACTGTTTCGTCATGGCGTTCGTCAATCATCTGGCGCAACCGCTCAACTGGATCGGGCGCATCCAGAGCCAGTGGTTCTTCCGCCGCGTTAGCCTCATTCCCGCTTGGATTTGGAGCATTGTCATTCGTAGGAGATGGAAGCGCGGCGGCGTCATTGGCGCGTGCAGGCTTCAAAACGGGACGCACGATGAAGAGCGCGACGAACAAGACAACAGCCAGCAAAGCACCCAGACGGATCAGGGCCATCGCATCAATATTGGAAAGATCGAAGAGGGAGGCCTCAACAGGCTCGGGTAAGGTTGGAAGGGGCTGAAACTCAAGCGATTTCAGCGTGATCGTGTCACCGCGTTCTTGAGAAAACCCGACCGCCGAGGCGACAAGTTCACGCAAATCTTCAAGCTCCTGATCGCTGCGGGGGATAAATTGCGTGGCTCCGTCTTCGCCGATTTCGTTTGTTCCATTTATCAAGACCGCAACGGTCAGGCGTTTGACCGATCCTGGGCTGCGTTCCAGCTCGCGCTGCACCTCTGAAACTTCAAAATTTGTCTGTTCGCGTGTTTGCGATCCGTTTGATTGCCTCTCGCCCGAGGCTGCATCGCCATCTGGCAGATTGGAGGCCACGGTCACTTGTCCTGTGCTGCCGTTTTCGGAGTTTGTCCGCTCCTCGACAGTTGTAGAGATGGCAACGCGGCTGTTTGGATCAATTGTGGTTTCGCGGATCGTCTCGCGATCGGTGACAAGTTCTACGCTGGCTTCAACCATGACATTTCCACGACCAACGCGGGCTTCCAACAGCCGTTCAACCCGCTTGCGCATATCTTCAGAGGCACCCGCCTGAGATGCGGGAAGGCCTGAGGCACTTCCATCTGTGTCAATCAGGCCGAATTGGTCATCAATCACGGCGACGTCTTGTGGGTTCAGCCCTGTCACTGCCGAAGCGACAAGGAACTGGATAGCGCGGGCCTGATTGGCTGGAAGCATGCCTGACGTGGTTGAAAGGGTCACCGAAGCGGAAGAATCGCGCGCGCGCGCAAAGGGTGAGCTGCTTTGGTTGGCGATGTGGACTCTGGCATTGCGCACAAACGGGCTGGACACAATCGTGCGCGTCAGCTCGCCTTCTTTTGCGCGCCAATATGCAGCGTCAAACATCTGTGACGTGGTGCCAAACCCGCTTAAGCCATCCAAAAGCTCGTAACCCGTTGCGCTGTTGCGTGGCAGCCCTTCGGTAGCAAGATCCATACGAAGGCTGTCGCGGCGTCCCGCTTCTACATAAATGGCATTTCCTCGGACTTCGAAAACGACGTTTCGCGCCTCTAGGGCTGCAAGGATGTCACCTGATGTTTTCGCGTCCAGGCCTGAATACAGGACTTGCATCGTGGGTGTTGCTGCAAGCTTTCCAATACTGGCCACGGCCAGAAAAACAGCGATTGCGCCGCCGATGATCACGGCGCGTTTTGCCATACTCAAAGTTGTCCAAACAGATGTGATCTGCTGCATTTTCAGTTCCCTCATGGGGCGTTCTGCCCGTTCACGATGAAACCGATATGCCAGAGCGATATTAACAATCGGTTAGCTCTATGCCGCTAAAACGAGATTCGACAAAAATGAGGAGACCTTGTTATGGCGGAAGAAGAAGGTACCGAAGACGCACCGCAAAAACGGTCCAAATTGCCACTGATCATTGGCGTGCTTGTCGCGTTAATCGGCGGCGGCGGTGCGTTTTATGTAACAAGTTCTGGCGGCTCAGATGCGGGTGAAGAAACGGCCGAAACCGCCCCCGAAAAGCAAATCGAACCACTTGGCGAAGTATCGTTTGTCCCGCTTGAACCGCTGGTCATCAACTTGGCGCAAAGCACGCGAAATACCCATCTTCGGTTTCGGGCAAACCTTGAAGTCGACACCGCCTATGTCACGGATGTCGAAACGGTTTTGCCGCGGGTGGTTGATGTTCTTAACAGCTACCTGCGCGCTGTTTCCGTGCAGGATTTGGAAGACCCTTCAAGCCTCATCCGGATCCGTGCGCAAATGTTGAGACGCGTCCAATTGGTGACGGGTGAAGGCCGTGTGAACGATCTTCTTATTATGGAGTTTGTCCTAACGTGAGTGAGGTGCTGATGGACTATCTTTCTGATCTTCTTTTAGGGGCAGGCGCGCTTGCGGCTGTGTTCTATTGCATGGTTTTGTCGCGTCGCCTTGCAAAATTCAACGATCTCGAAAAAGGGGTTGGCGGGGCAGTGGCCGTTCTGGCAATGCAAGTGGATGACCTGACAAAAACGATGGAAAAGGCGCAAACCAGCGCCAAGCAAACTTCGTCAGAGTTGCAAACCCTGGTTGCCCGGGCCGAGGATGCGGTGGGCGCGCTCCAACTTCAGATGGCATCCCTTCATGATCTGCCATCGGCCAACAAAACGCCAAAGCCTCAAGTTACGCCAGACACGACCGTGTTTGTGCGCCACAGAGAAAACGCATAGGCGCCTGAAAATGACGCAAACACCACGTAAATTTGGCGGAACAGTCTTTCTGATTTGTACGATCCTTTTGGCATCGGCGGCTTTGCGATTGGCCACCGGCCTTGGCGATGCTTTGGCAAGTGGCCAAAGCGAGGAGGCCCCATTGCAAGCCGAAACCAACCAAGAAAGGGTTATGGATACAGACCAGCTGAATGATCTACTCCAAGACCTGCTCATAAGGGAAAAGAGTGTTTCAGAGCGCGAAGAAGCTCTTTTGATACGAGAACAGGAACTGGCTTTTACCAAGCAAAATATCGAAGCGACCCTGGACGCGTTGGTGAAAGCAGAAGAAGAATTAGCTGCAACGCTGGCCACAGCCGACGGGGCAGAAGAGGCAGATCTGGCACGCCTCACGGCGGTCTATGAAAATATGAAGCCAAAGGACGCAGCGCCGATATTTCAACAAATGGCACCGGAATTTGCAGCTGGTTTTCTGGCCCGCATGCGCCCTGATGCGGCGGCTGCAATTGTGTCGGGTCTAGAACCCGATGTCGCATATGCAATCAGTGTTATCCTGGCAAATCGCAACCGTGATGTGCCGAAAAACTGACCCTATGTGAACCGTGTGTTAAGACCTTTGTGGTCTGTTCATGAAAGGTGAAACATCAAGGGCAGGCACATGGTTGGTATTATCGGGATCGTACTGGTCTTTGTGATGGTTTTTGGCGGCTATTTGGCAGCCGGCGGTAAATTCGGGATTATTTTGAAGTCGCTGCCCTACGAATTTACCATGATCGGGGGTGCCGCCCTTGGCGCGTTTGTCATCAGCAACGATATGTCGTCCATCAAACATACCGTTAAAGATGTCGGAAAGGTCTTTAAGGGCCCGCAATGGAAGCCTGATGATTACAAGGACCTGCTCTGCCTGCTGTTTGTTCTGATCCGCTTGGCGCGTCAGAACCCTGTGGGATTGGAAGAACACATTGAAGCGCCAGCCGACTCGTCCATTTTCCAGAACTACCCTCGTATTTTGGCATCCCGAGAAGCAGTCGATCTGATTTGTGACACGCTACGCTCGGCATCGATGAACTACGATGATCCCCATCAGGTCGAAGAAGTTCTGGAAAAACGCATCGATGCCAATTTGCATTATTCGATGCATTCCAGCCATGCGTTACAAACCGTTGCCGATGGCTTGCCAGCTTTGGGAATTGTTGCGGCGGTTCTTGGCGTTATTAAAACGATGGGCTCTATTGATCAGCCACCAGAGATTTTGGGCAAACTCATTGGCGGGGCCTTGGTGGGCACATTTCTGGGCGTATTTTTGGCCTATGGTTTGGTCGGTCCTTTCGCCTCCAAGGTCAAAACGGTCACAGAAGAGGACGCACATTTCTATCAGTTGATCCGAGAGGTTCTGGTAGCCAATCTGCACAACCATTCTACCAATATTTGTATCGAAGTCGGCCGTCAAAACACGCCATCCCACATCCGGCCCAGTTTTTCGGAACTTGAAGAAGCGCTTCAAGCCAGCAAGCAGGATGCCGCATGATCAGGGTTTTAGGGGTTCTGGCGTTTCTGATTGCGCACCCTGTATCGGCAGAGACGGTTGTCGTCCGAAGTGGCGAGCACGGCCCATTCACACGTGTTGTACTCGATTTTCCAAGTGCGCCGAGATACGAACTGGAGCAAAGAAACGGCGACTTCTTTGTAAAAGTAAATAGGCGCGTATCCCGCTTGGATACCTCCCGTTTGTTTGAAAAAATCACGACAGAGCGCGTGCGCGGTGCGCAGCTTCGAAGTGGTGAGATTGCACTTGTCCTTAATTGCGCATGCGACGTGCGCGACACACGGTATGCAAGATCCATCGTTCTGGACGTATACCCAAAGCAGGAGCCGCCAGAACCGCTTCCCTTGGTGTTTTCCGAAAATCCGCCGCGCAACACTGAAAGCGAAGTTGGCTTTACCCTGCCTGACGGGGATGTGGACACGTCCGCTTTGGCGCAAAACCTTAGCGAAGGACTTGCCCGTGCTGCGTCCCAAGGGCTTGTCAGTATTGATCCAAATGCGTTTCAACCTGCGACCGACCGACCGGACCAAACTCCGTCAAAAACCAGCGACGCTCGTCCAACAATTGACAGCTTTAATGTGCAAACGAGCATCGATACGGTTTTGTCCCCTTCCCAACCACGTGGCACTGACCCAGCTGAACGCTGTACAGAGTTTCCCGAACCGTGGCCGTTTCTCAATGATAGTCAGGATTTCAACAAAGCTCTGGGCCGCTATCGCTTGGAATGGCAAGGCGACCCGACTGACGTACAAAACCAACGTAACTTGGCGCGGATGTATCTTTCCTTCGGCCTCGGGTTGGAGGCTATGCAGCTTCTTGCATCATCTGATCAGCCGATAGACCACACGCTACGGGCAGTGGGTGAAACGCTGGAATATGGTAGGTCTGGGCTGTGGCTGTCTGAAACGCTTCATGCGTGTTCTACCTTTGCCGCGGCCGTGCGCGTAATCGGTTTGCCCGCGACAGAACGCACCACGGAGGTACAGGAATTGCGTCGGGCATTTGAAACTATCGCCCGTATGCCAAAAGAAGTACAACTTCTTCTGCTACCCATGCTTTTGTCGCAGGTTCAGAATACCAAAGATAACGATTTGGCAGCCGAAATCAGTGTCTATGTTCAAGATCTCCAGACGCCTTCGGAGGGGCGAATTAACGGCATAGCCAATGATCCCGAAGCGATCCGACAGAAGATCGAAGCGCAGATCGATGCCCTGCAGCCCATTGGGGACGCGGACAAGACTTTGCTGGCGTCCTTCATCACGCAAATGCGCGGATCAGACAAGGTGGTCCCGCTTATCAAAACGCAAACCAGAATGTATCTTCACGGCGCTCAACTCAATCTGGCGCTTGAAAAAATTCGCGAACACGGGCTGTCGCAAAACACTTACGCAGATCTGATTTCCCGCGCCGTAAAAGGTGCGACCGACCTTGAATTTCTGACCGTCATTGATCGCACAAAGGACCAGAGTCCTGAATTCGATGGCGATGAAGAGAGCCAGAGGGTGATCGCGCAACGTTTTTTGGATTTGGGCTTTGGCAAGGCCGCCATGTCATGGGCTGAAACCCTGCCCTCCAGCGCCGTGAACGACATTTTGAAGGCCCAGATTTATCTGGCGCTTAACCAACCTCGTGCGGCACGCGATGTTCTGGTGGGGCACAATGTCGCCAAAGCAAAAGAACTGCGACTGCAGGCTGACCTGTTAGCAGGAGATCGGGTCCAAGCCATGCAAAGTGCAGCTCTCATTGAAGACGAAAAAGCCGTGCAAAAAGCTCTGACCCGGATGGGGGCTTGGGACGACCTTTCCTTGCTTCCTGCAGAGGCCCCTTTGGTGCGCGTTCAACAAAGCACGACGCAGGTACAAGACCTTGCCGACAAGCGGAGTTTGACCGACTCCCAGAAACTTCTTGAGGCATCTCGCATCGCACGCGAAGGCATTGGACAGATTCTTTCGACCGAACCAGAGCTTAACCTTACCAATAATTAACCTTGGCTCGCTATCTCTTGCAGTGTCTTGCAGAGGAGCATCAAGCGTGCGGTTTTTTCAAAATATCATTCTCAAAGCGGTTTTCGCCATTGCCTTCGCCACGGCGGCTGGCGCCTCTGACGCCTTGCCGAAAAACGCCTGCATTGATGCGATACAGATCATCTCTCGGGAAACAAATGTTCCTGCAGATATCCTCTTTGCTATTGCCCTTACTGAAACGGGAAAATCGCAACATGGCCATTTTTTGCCCTGGCCCTGGGCCATCAATGTGTCCGGAAAAGGAGAGTATTTTCAAACGTCTACAGCACTGTCCGATCGGGCTGTCGCGCTCAAAAATGCATCACGTCGCAACTTTGATGTAGGATGCTTTCAGATAAACTACCGCTGGCACGGCCATAGATTTCAAACAATTGATCAGATGATTGATCCCATTTCGAACACCCGCTACGCCGCCGCGTTTTTATCACGGTTAAAGGCCGAAGGTGGGTCGTGGGACTATGCAATCGGGGCTTACCATTCGCGAACACAGCACCACGCAGCCCGCTACCGCAAAGTTGTGGCCAAGCATCGAAAGGGTATCTCAAAGTGGGTGGCCGAAAGCCGTCAGGCCCGCCCTAAACACAGCGCACTTGATAACAAAAAAGAGCACCGTCAGATCAAACAAGCCCCCCCGCTTGGTGGGGTCGCTCAGTCATATCCCAAAGCCGCGCGACTGTCGGTGAAATCAGCAGGGTCTTTGTTCAAATGACCCTTTCTTTGCGCGCATTTTTTCAACCGACGGTTCTTTTGGCAATCGCACTTATGGCGATCATCGTCATGATGATCCTGCCTATGCCTGCGTGGGTTTTAGACGTCGGTTTGGCGGTATCCTTTGCGCTTGCCATTTTGATGTTCACCGTCACCTTGTTTATTGAACGCCCGCTGGATTTTTCTTCGTTCCCCACGGTCTTGCTTGCGTGTTTGATGTTGCGCTTGTCGCTCAATGTGTCGTCAACCAAATTGATTATCGGCCAGGGGCACACGGGCACGGATGCGGCGGGTGACGTGATTGAAGGGTTTGCCAATTTCGTCATGGGTGGCAGCCTTTTTCTGGGTCTTGTGGTCTTTGGTGTTTTGTTGATCGTTAACTTTATCGTCATTACCAAAGGTGCCGCGCGTATGGCGGAAGTCGGCGCACGCTTTGCGCTGGATGGTATGCCCGGCAAACAACTTGCCATCGACAGTGACATGTCTGCCGGGGCGATTGATCATGAAGAAGCCAAGCAGCGCCGCGAACTTGAGCAAGCCGAAACCACCTTTTTCGGGTCTCTGGATGGGGCATCCAAATTTGTCAAAGGGGACGCCATAGCAGGGCTTTTGATCACGCTTCTAAATCTTGTTTTCGGACTGATCATCGGGACAACTGTGCACGCCATGCCGGTGGGACTTGCGTTTGAGACTTATGCCATTTTGACGGTGGGCGACGGATTGGTGTCACAAATTCCAGCGGTGATCATATCTATCGCATCAGCCCTTTTGCTGGCGCGTGGGGGTGCCAAAGGCGCAACAGATCTGGCACTTTTCAGCCAGCTTAGTCGCTATCCCCAAGCGATGGCCACTGTTGGCGGGCTGTTGGTGCTTTTTGCTTTGGTGCCAGGCCTTCCGTTTCTGCCGTTTATTGGCGGTGCGCTGTGCCTGTTTGGTGCGGCTTATTATGTGCGCAAAAAACCCCAAGAAGATATACCCGATCTGCCCGAAGCCGAGGCGCCGAAGGATACGCCCATTGGCGATATTCTGGATCTGGAAGACATCCATATTTCATTCGCACCTGACCTTATTCAGATGGTACTTGATCCGGCGATCGGACTGGACGCGCGGATCGCAAATATGCGCCAGCATATCGCAACCAACTTCGGTCTGATCTTACCCGAAATGCGGCTGACTGATGATGCATCGCTGCCGCTTGGCACATATGTCATCAAAATTCAGGGCGTTGAACAGGCCCGCGATATTCTCAAACCTGATCATTTCCTCATGCTGCTGATAGAGGGGGCAGACAACCTGCCGCGGGGTGTAGATGTCAAAGAGCCTGTTTATCAGGCACCAGCCCGCTGGATCACGGCCGACCTTGAAGAGGCGGCTTTGATTGAAGGTGCCACGATCGTATCCCCGACCGAGGTGTTGGCCACACATCTTTTGGAAACGGTCAAATCCAACTTTTCCCGCCTGCTGAGCCTGAAGGCCCTTCGCAAGCTTCTGGATGAATTGGTGAACCTGTCGGACCCCGTACGCAGCCAGGCCAATCGCAAAATGCTGGATGAGTTGATCCCTGAAAAAGTGCCAGTTGATCTTTTGCTAACGGTGTTGCGGCTTTTGTTGGATGAGCGGGTATCAATCAGAAACCTTCCGCTCATCTTGGAGGCTATTTCCGAGATCCGCAGTGCGCAAATTTCGCCTGAAGGCATTACAGAGCACGTGCGTCAGCGGTTGGGCTTCCAGCTGGTTGCGGGGTTAAAGCGCAACGATGGTACCATCCCACTGATCCAGCTGGACGCGTCGTGGGAAGAGCAATTTATCTCCCACCAGATTGAAAATGATCGCGGTGGTGTTGATGTCGCACTTCCGCCAGATCAGTTTAACAAACTGGCCACATCGTTGGCTGAAAAAATAGCCGCGGCCAGCGAAGCGGGGCATTTTCCAGCAGTCGTTACGTCGATGCGCAGGCGGCGCTATATTCGCACAATCATGATGGCCAAGGGCCTGTCCAATCCGGTGCTGTCCTTTGAAGAAATCGGGATGGAGGCGCGCCCCTCTGTCGTTGGACTGGTCGCCGCATGACGCTTGATCTGGGGCCTGCTGTCGCGCTTGTTCAACTGTGGTTCGAAACCTATTTTTTGGTGTTTCTGCGCGTCAGTGGAATGATGGCGCTCTTGCCTGCCTTCGGAGAACGAACCGTGCCTGTGCGGGTGCGCCTTGGGATAACGATTGTGCTGACGGTTTTGGTTGGATCAGGTCTGACGGCCAATCGCGCGCCGGACTCCGTGGGCGTGGATCTTGTGATGATGATCCCCGGTGAGTTGGTGATCGGTTTATTGATGGGGTTGGGATTGCGTCTGTTTGTCATCGCCTTGCAGATCGCAGGGACAATCGCGGCACAATCCACATCGCTTTCACAAATCTTTGGAGGTTCCCAAAACATGGAACCTCAAGCCGCGATCGGGAATGTCCTCTTCGTCGCAGGTTTGGCCTTGGTCACCATGTTGGGTCTGCACGTAAAGGTGGTGGAAATCGTTTTGGGATCGTACAGCGTTTTTCCATTGGGCATTTGGCCTTCCGCAGCAGACACGACCCAATGGGGCGTCGCACAGATCGCGCGGTGTTTCGAGCTGGCGTTTTCACTGGCGGCCCCGTTTTTTGTGGCCTCGTTGATTTATAATGTGGCACTTGGCGCGATTAACCGTGCCATGCCGCAGTTGATGGTTGCGATGGTTGGCGCACCGGCAATTACGGCAGGCGGGCTGATCCTTTTGGCAATTTTGTCGCCGCTTCTTTTACAAGTCTGGGGCCACGCGCTTGCGTCTTTCACCGATGATCCATTCGGATTGCCCAGATGAGCGATGAGAATAACGACGACAAGCAGCATCAGCCAACTGCCAAAAAGCTGGAGGATGCACGCAAGAAAGGCGAGGTCCCGCGCTCGCAAGAGATCAATGTTGCCGCAGTATACGGAGGGTTTTTGATCGCGTGTCTGATGTCGGGCGCGTGGATGATGGAGGGTTTGAACACCCAGTTGCAACTGTTTTTCGGGATGCCGCTTTGGGTACAGACGGGACCATTGGATGGCGCCGGCGGCGCTCTCATCAAGCAAACCCTGACAGGCCTTGCCACCTCTGTCGCCGCAATCTTCCTTTTGCCAATTCTGTTTGTCTTTTTGGCGGTCATCGGGACCCGCAGCTTTGTTGTCTCAGCCGATAAAATAAAGCCCAAGCTGTCCAAGATCTCGCCGCTTTCGAACGCAAAGCAAAAATTTGGGCGAAGTGGTCTTTTTGAATTTGCCAAAAGTGCCATCAAACTGTTGATTATTTCGGTTCTGTTGTGGGGGTTCGTGGCGGCGCATCTTGAACAGATCGTCAATACGGTCCTTCTAAGCCCCATGATGATCAGCGCTTATTTCGTCGATCTGGTCATCGCGTTTTTGCTACTTGTCACACTTATTGCCCTGTCGATTGGTGGCGTCGATTACGCGTGGCAATACGCAGAACATATGCGCAAGAACATGATGTCTCACAAAGAGCTGATGGACGAAACCAAGGAAAGCGAGGGCGATCCCTATCTGAAAAACGAACGTCGCCAACGCGGGTATGATATTGCGATGAACCAGATGCTGGCAGATGTGCCGACAGCGGATGTCATTGTGGTGAACCCAACCCACTATGCGGTTGCGCTTAAATGGGATCGCGCAAGCGGGCGAGCACCGATATGCGTGGCCAAGGGTGTTGATGAGATTGCGGCCAAAATTCGGGCTATCGCAAATGAGAATGCTGTGCCGATACACAGCGATCCAAAGACGGCGCGCGCCCTTTACGCACAAGTCGATATTGGCGATGAGATCGAGCAAGACCATTACCGCGCTGTGGCCGCTGCCATCCGGTTTGCCGAAAAGCTGCGCGCCAAGATGCGGACGGGTTCGGCATGACCGTATATTCAGATTTGTTGCAAGTTGCACAGTTGAAAAGCAATGAAGCACAGGCGCGGTTTGCACACCTGAAAGCCGAAGACGACGCGCTTAAGGCCGCCATATCACAGTTGCGGCAGGCGCGATCGGGCAGGGGTTTTCAGCAGGCATCCGCAGACGTTATGGCATGGCAAAGCCACGCAAAATGGCTGACCTGGACTGATCAGGAATTGCGGCGGCTGACCCAATTGCGGTTGGGCCATAAGCTTCGCTTGGAAGACGCCCGCGTTCAAGCCGCCAAAGCATTTGGCAAAACCCTTGCGCTTGAAGAAGTCTTGAAAGGTCTCGAACGCTAGCCGTCTTGCCGTGCGACATCGGTCACCAATACGTCGGTGACCACATCGCCCATGATCGCCTGGGTGGCTTGCAGCAGCTTGTGACGCAACGCGTCCATCTTCGGGCTCGTGGTGAAATTACCCGAAAATCCGCCAATATTTGCATGGTCGAACATGACTTGCAAAAGCGCATCGCGCAGCTTGGGTTCGCGGCGGTAAAGCTCTTCGCGGGTGCCTTCCGCGGCTTCAATGGTGAGCGACATCACAACAAGCGATGTGACGCGCGTGTCCGAAATGATGGGCACAACAAACTGATTGTTCAGCTTGATAAATTCCAGGCTGGTGTCGGGCTCGGGCACCTCGGCCAAAGTCTCCGTTTGTGTGGTGGGAAGGCAGTGTTCGGCTGATGTGTCTTGTGTCGGTTTCATCATTATGCCCGCGCCCGCGCCCGCCCCAATGCCAACAAGCGCGATCAAGATCGGTAAGAGAAGTGGCTTCATCTCAGCTCCTTAAAACGGCAAAATGGCGTCAAGGGCCTGCTGGCCGTAGCGCGGTTGTTGCATGTCCGAGATTTGACCCCGCCCGCCATAGGAAATACGGGCCGAGGCCATTTTGTCGTAAGTCACCTCATTCTGGCGGCTCACGTCCTCGGGTCGCACATAGCCACTGACCAAAAGCTCGCGCAGCTCAAAGTTCACACGCACCTCTTGCGAGCCTTGCACGCTTAAAACGCCGTTGGGCAAAACCTCTACAATCGTGGCGGCAACCCGAAGTGTGAGCCGCTCATTTCGGCTGACCGATCCATCACCAGAGGCGCTGCTAGAGCCGCTGAGATCAACAGCGCTGCCCATCGTTGCGCCTTCTGGCAATTTTTGATCCAGCCGTTGTGGGATGCCAAGAAGGTTCGGAATACGCATGCTTTCGCTGCCGTTCCGGCTGCGTTGGGAAGAGTTGGAAAACTCTGCCCGGTCATCAATTTCGATCACCACGGTCAGGATATCGCCGCGCGCAACGGCCCTCCGATCGCCCAACAAGGATTGCCGTTCGCCTGACCAAAGCGATGATTGATCGCTTGAGCGGCTTAACGGGGTTTGTCTTGGCACAACAGGCGCCAGCATCGCTTGGGTTTCAGCGTTTGGAAGGGTGGGCGTAAATTCAGGGTGCTTGCCCACTTTTTCAAGCCGCGCACATCCGCTTGCCGCGGCCAAAATCAGTCCACACATCAGGGCTTTGCTAGGGTTTGACATGGACAGTTCCATCCTTTTGAATTTGGCCAGACACGGTGGTGCGGGATGACTGGTTCATCACGCGCACCCAATCGCCAACCCCGCCGCGTTCCAACGCACGGGCATCCGTGGCAATCATCAGAGCGCCGCTGGTATACACCAGTGTCACCATCTGGTTTCGGGTCACTATTGCGGGCGCGCCAAGATCACCCAGTTTGATCGGTCGGCCGGGGTACAAAACGACCCGCGCTTCCAACCCGATCACATCAAGCGGCGATCGGAACGCGCCATCCACATCGATGTCTTTGACCATAATATCCTCGGGCCCAAGAATGGCTTTAGCCCGAATGGTGCCTGTGGCGACCACCGTATCGGCTAGGGCGGGAAGGGCGGTGCATACCGCAAAGATGGTTGCGAAACGGATCATCGGATTTGTGTCGTCGCGCCAAGCATCTGATCGGCGGCGGTGATAATCTTGGCGTTCATTTCATATCCGCGCTGCGCTTCGATGAGTTCTGTGATCTCGCGCACCGCATCGACCGAGCTGCTTTCCAGATATCCTTGCCGCAGGCTGCCCAATCCGTCTCGGCCCGGTTCGGCGGCAAACGGCGCGCCCGAAGCGTTGGTTTCAAGGAACAAATTGCTGCCAATGGCCTCCAGCCCTTTTGGGTTTGCAAAACCCGCCAAAGTAAGTTGCCCAAGAAGTTCTGGTTCAACCCGATCATTGAAATAGGCGTAGACTTCGCCCGCGCTGTTGATCGAGATACTCCGCGTATCATTGGGGATGGTGATATCAGGGACCACGGGGTTGCCATCTGAGGTGACGATCTGCCCCTCGGCGGACCGCTTCAAAGCGCCGTCGCGGGTGTAGCCTGAAATGCCCGAGGGCAGTGTGACTTCCAAATAACCCTGCCCTTCAATCGCGATATCCAGATCACCGCCCGTGGGCGAGACGGTGCCTTGGGCAAGCTCCAGAGAAACAGCAGAGGCCCGAACGCCCAAGCCAAGTTGCACCCCAGTGGGCACCGCAGTTCCATCGGCGGCATTGATCGTGCCGGGCCGTGTGGCTTGTTGGTAGTGCAAATCCGCGAACTCGGCGCGCCGCGCGTTGTAGCCTGTGGTGTTCATATTCGCGAGGTTGTTCGAGATGGTTTCAACGCGCATTTGCTGCGCTGTCATCCCGGTTGCTGCGATTTGTAAGGCTCTCATCTAATGGCTCCTCAATTAGCGGGTGAGCGCCTGGAGGGCGCTGCGAATGCGTTCGTCTTCTTTGTCCAAAAAGCCCTGCCCCAACTCGTAGGCGCGCTGAACTTCGATCATGCGACTTATTTCCGTCACCGCGTTTACGTTTGACGCTTCGAGAAACCCTTGCACGACTTGTCCTTCTGCAGGTTCAAAGCCTGCGTCAGCGCGAAACAGAACACCGTCCTGCCGCTGCATGCCATCGGCGTCCAAGGGGCGGACGACGGCAACCTGACCCAGTGGCTGGCCATCCAGACTGATCGTACCGTCAGAAGCGATGCCCAAGGTGCCCGCATTTGGCGGGATAAAAATAGGCGCACCGCCTGCATCCAAAACGGGGTGTCCGTCGGCGGTGACCAACTCGCTTGCGGCATTGGTTGCAAAGTGGCCAGCACGCGTCAGTCGCTCACCTTCAGGTGTGCCGATAACAAAAAAGCCCTCGCCTTCAATGGCCATATCCAGCCGCCCGCCTGTTTGTTTCAGCGTTCCTTGCAGATCGAGCGTTTCGCGTCCCAACGCGGTCGCCATGGACAAAGATGGCGCGCCGTCGGTGGATTTGACGTGCTCGGCAAAGATGACGCCTTCCTTGCGAAAGCCTGTTGTGGACATGTTGGCGATATTGTTTGCCACTGTTTGCATTTCGCGCATGAGACCAGATTGACGTGTGAGGGATGTGTAGATTGCGTTGCTCATGGTCCTAAATCCCCGCGATCAGCGGCACGAGTTGCTCGCTCCAATAGGTGGCAAGTGTCTGCGTCATGAAGCCCATGGTGACCCAAAAAACAGCAAGCATTGCGGCGACTTTGGGAACAAACGTCAGTGTCATTTCCTGAATGGATGTCAGCGCCTGAAACAGTCCTACGGTCACACCCGCCAAAAGCGCGACAGACAGCATCGGGGCCGAGATCACCACCGAAATCCAAAGCCCCTGGCGCAACGTGTCAAAGAAAACAAGGTCGTCCATCAGACCGGCATCCTTAGGATTTCCTGATACGCCTCAACGACTTTGTCCCGCACTGTGACGGCCGTTTCGACTGCCAACTCTGTTTGGGCAAGTGCCTGGACCAGCGCGTGCGGGTCGGCCCCACCACTCATTGCGGCGATTGCGGTTTGTTCGCCGTCATTCAGTGTTTGAGCGAAACTTTTGGCGGCGTCGCTAAATGCTGACCCACCTGTTGGGTCGGGTGCGGTTGCGGGTTTTGTGGCTGCATATCCGGTGGCAGCAATATTGGCTTTGATATCCATTCAAGTGCCTACTTTCTAAGAAGATCCATGAGCCCCGATGACATTTTCCGGGATTGCTCGAACAGTTTCAGATTTGCTTCGTAGCTGCGCTGCGCTTCTCTGGCGTCAGCTATTTCCATCACCAGATTCACGTTTGATCCATCGTAGTAGCCTGTCGCGTTCGCCAACGGATGCGTTGGGTCAAACACCTGTTCAAGGGCAGCTTGCGACAGGCGCATTGGTCCGGTCTGGACCGAAGCTTTGCCCGTCGAAGGATCAAGAACATTCTCAAATGATACGGTCTTGCGGCGATATCCGGGGGTATCAACATTGGCGATGTTTTCCGAAATGTGGCGCAGCCTTTGGGACTGCGCTTTCAGGCCGCCCGAAGAGAGGGAAAGTGCGTCTGTGAAATCAGTCATCCGTTCCCCCTATCTGCGGCCAAGACTGGCACGCAGCACGGTCAGCGAGGATTTATAGATCGCAATCGCGCGGTCGTGCTGTCGCTTGGCATCGACGGAGGCCAGCATTTCTTCTTGTAAGGAGACGCTATTGCCGTTGGGTGCCGCATTGCTGGCGGTTTGCGCCGCTGCGGACGTCGGGCCGAGGTGTGCAGTCACGTGGCCCGCACGGGTTGCGCGCATTTTAGGCGCAGCTTGCCCGAGCTCTGCTTGGAACGGAGCAATCGTTTTGCGCTGGTAATTCGGCGTGTCGGCATTTGCCACGTTCTGAGCGGCAAGCGCCTGTGCACGGCCTGCATGTTTAGCCATGTCGTGTGACACGGTAAATACGGTCAAATTTTGAAACATAAGGGCTTCTCCCTTTCCGACTTCAACAAAGGCTTAACCCTGATTCCTTTAGAAAGGGTTTCAACGAAGCAATTTGAGTGAAATTTGAATGACCGATCCCTTTTTAGCTTTGCGCGATAAAATTCGAACGATCTCTCCTGTGCGGATTGTCGGGCGCGTTCAGCGCATCACCGATAGCGTCATTGAAGTTTCGGGACTGCAACATATCGCCCAACTGGGGGATGTTGTTTGCATCCAGTCGGGAAAAAAAACACTTGAAGGAGAGGTGCTTGATGTCACGCGCGATGCTGTTCTGATCTGTCCCGAAGATCGCCCACAGCAGCTTCGCCTGAATGATCTTGTCCAGTTGATCGGGCCGCGAAAAATTGCGCCGAGCCTGTCTTGGATTGGTCGGGTCGTTGATGCCAACGGCCAACCTATCGACGGGCTCGGCGCTTTGAGCCTTGGAACCGCCCGCTCTATTGTGGCCGAACCGCCTTCAGCGGTTGCGCGGCGCAGCTTCGGGGCGCAGCTTTCGACCCCCTACTGTGTGATGAACACGTTTCTGCCCTTGGCACGCGGACAGCGGGTTGGTCTGTTTGCGGGATCTGGCGTGGGCAAATCAACGTTGCTTGCGGGTTTGGCCTGCGGCGTTCAAGCCGATGTAAATGTGATCGCCCTTATCGGAGAGCGCGGGCGCGAAGTGAATGAATTTATCTCTGATGTGCTCGGTCCCGACGGATTGGCAAAGAGCATCGTTGTTGTTGCCACTTCGGATCAGTCCGCCGCGCTTCGCAAACGTGCGGCCCACACAGCTATGACCATCGCAGAAATGCTTCGCGATGAAGGGCGCAACGTACTCTTTTTGGCCGACAGCCTAACCCGTTTCGCCGAGGCGCATCGACAGATTGCCCTATCTGCAGGAGAGCCTGCCGGACCAGATGGATTTCCGCCGTCTACAGCTGGACACATTATGCAACTATGCGAACGCGCGGGGCCAGGTGCGGGGTATCAAGGGGACATTACTGCGGTTTTCAGTGTTCTTGTGGCGGGGTCAGATATGGATGGGCCAATCGCCGATATCACCCGCGGGGTGCTGGACGGGCATATCGTTCTGGAAAGAAAAATCGCAGAGCGCGGGCGCTTTCCAGCGATTGACCTGTCACGCTCTGTATCGCGAAGCGTTCAGCATGTGTTGGACCAGCCGCAAAGGGATATGCTCAACTATGTTCGTGGGCTTTTGGGCCACTATGAGAGTTCTGAGGTCATGATCAGAGCAGGGCTCTATAGTCCGGGAAGTGATCCGCTTTTGGATAAAGCAGTGCGGGTTTGGCCAGATTTGGATGCCTTCATCGGGCGCGCGGATGGGCAGGACATTCAGGGCTGTTTCGATGATCTGGCCAAAGTGAGTGAAAAAGGTAGCACTTCGTTACCCGCCGATTAACGCCAGTGCGATAGATGCTGGAGAGGTCACTTGGTTTAATTGCTGAACTTCGGATTGCAAAAGAAACTGGCGGATCAGGTTTTCGACTTTGGCAGGGTCCTTAAACTGGTCCACCTGCGCAGAGCCGAACCGTTGTTTCGCCTTGTCTTGAAAAACCTCAAGCTGCTTGTCCAGGTCCAGTTGCGAAAAGGAAGAAGGAAGGTTCAATGCCGTTTCAAAGACCTGTCTGAGCGGCGGGTCCCCCATGATCTTAAACCATTTTGCATCATCACTCCCCGAACCGGTTGCGATATCGGCAAGGCTTCGTTTTGTGTTCAGGGCCAGCCGCAGATCACTCTGCTGATCGCCCACTGCAACCTCAAATGACAGGTCTGAATATCGCGCTAACATTGTGTCTGCGAAATCGGGCAGAACCGTGTTGGGGATGCCTTGGTCAAATTGAAACGCCTCCGCAAATTGCGCATAGCGTTTGTCTGCCAATCGGTTTGCCAAAGCGGATTGTTCAGATGTTCCGTCCGTTAATATTTTTTCGATGAAGGCTTTGTTGTTGATGTCCTCACCTAGCCCATAAGCGTTCAACGCGACTTCCAAAAGCTGCCTGTCATTCACAAGTTGCTCAGGCGTTTGCACAGCCGCGATATTTTCGCGGAAGTATGCAGTCAGGCGTTTTGAGTTTGGCGTGTTGTTGAAGGCTTCGGTCTGACGCTCAATCGTTCGCTCCAGAAAGGTCCACCCTGCAAACCCTGTCAGTGGAAGGCTTGGTTGAAACATCAGTTCAAGCTGACCCGCAGCAAACGGTCTTCGCGTGGCAGCAAAGCCCTGAGGGACTTCAGGCATTGGTAGAAATGACCCGCCAGAACGGCATCGGTGGCCCGCTTTATGATCTGTCGGCTGTCCTCATCTGTCAGCACTTGGCTCAGCTGTTCGATGCCGCGGAGCAGTTGCATGGTCGCATCCTCGGGATCGGCATCCCCGGACAGCACGAGTTGTGCGATGTAACACACCCTGCGCACGGGGGTTTTTGCGGTCTGGGGATGAATCGCATCCTTGAGGCGAAGGATATTGGCATTTGGTGTGACAACGGCAAATCGGCTTCGGCGGTCGCCGTTTTCGATCACGGCACCGTTGATCAATACGCGCTCTTTGGGGGACAGTTTCAGGACAAGACCACTCATTGATGTGCACCTTTCATCTTTAATCCTCGCAACACAGACTGGTTGACTTCAATCAGCGCAGTGAGGTCTGCTTCATTGTCCAAAACCTCTTTTGTGTGCCGTTCGGTAAAAAGCGCGAGACTTAGGATCCGCGCCTTAAGCTGCGCTGGCAGCTGGTTTTCATCTTGCGCAACCGAATATGCCAGCAACGACCACAATTTTTTGTTCATATGCAGTGCATCCACCAAAGATGGATACCGCGCGGGACCTGCCTTGGGAATATTTTGCAACATGCGAGTGATGCGCGCGAAGGCCATGGCCTCTACGGATCTGGGCGACGGAGAAGACTGAGGCGCTTCGCCATAGGATTGATAAGCGAGGGATGTGGAGCTCATTTATAAGGGGGCCTTTTAAACAGATGGTTTGTGTCGGGGCGCGATCCTTCGCGCCCCGATCGGATTGGGCCGTAATTAACGGAACAGTGACAGGATCGATTGCGGCGACTGATTAGCGATCGACAACGCCTGAACGCCCAACTGTTGTTGCACCTGTAGCGCCTGAAGCTTGGCAGATGTTTCTTCCATGTCGGCATCCACCAAAGCCCCAATGCCCGATGTCAGGCTATCGGTGAGCTTGCTGATGAAATCAGACTGGGTTTCAATCCGCCCGCGCGCCGACCCGAAAGACGCGGCTGCATCAATGGCATATGTGATCATATCCTCGATGTCGGACAACGCCTGGGTCGCGCCCTCGTTTGTGGTCACGTTGAGAGAGGCCAAACCCTGTAGCGCGCCGCCAAGATCACCATCTGCTTTCTGAGCAAATGATGTCGCAGGCGTAGCGCCGTTGGTTGCGCCGTAGCGCAGCGTTCCATTATCGGCGGTTGCCACGATCCCGGCAATACCGGCTGCATTGATCTGATCAGCAAGGTTCGTGGCGATATCAGCCGCAGGTGTGCTGCCGTCCGCGGTGAAAGTGAACTTGTCTTGGCCGATGGTCAGTTCAAAGCTGTCGCGGTCGGCGGCTGCACCAAAAACGATTTTGTCGGCCGACTCTGCAATGTCTGATCCAGACACAGCCGCGTCTGCTTCACCGATCGTCACAGCATCACCAAGGCCTTCGCGGGTCAAAACAAGTTCATTGGTGCTATTGTCAGCGACAGAAATATTCGCAAACTCAGCCTGACCGCCGTCTTTAAGCACATTGAATGCATCGACCAACCCATCACGGATTTCGGTGTCTGTGTTAGTATCGGTTGCTGCAAAACTCACGGTGACGCCCGCGACGACCACTTCGACATTGCGTGAGGTCGTTACCGCAGATGAATCAATCGTGACTGTTGAGGAGTTATTGGCAGCCGACACTTGATTGTCAGCATCCGTAATGGTGCCAACGGTGATATCCGCGCCTTCGCCCAAGGCCGCGCCCGTCTGGCGCAAATCTGTCCGATCAACCTGGATTTTCGAAGACACGACCTGACCATCGGCCTGTCGATCCAAGGACGACAAAACATCAACCGTTTCGCCACCGCGAACAAGGTTAAGCCCATTAAATTGCGCCGCGTTTGTGACCGATTTGATCTGATCTGCCAGCGCAGTAATGTCTGTTTGGATCTTGTCTCGGTCAACATTGCTTTCCTGAGCGGCAACGATTTTGCCTTTGATGTCGGTCAGCAGGTCCGTAATGGTTTCTGATGCGTTGGCTGCGACCGCAACGGTTGATTCACCCAAGGCAAGGCTTTCCGAAATATTATCAAAACCCTTTACGTCGGATTCCATAACCTTTGAAATCGCCCAGACGGCTGCGTTGTCTTTGGCCGATGACACAGATTTACCGGTCGAGATTTCGGACTGTGTTTGCTGCAGGTTCGAATTAATCGACTTCAAAGTTTGCAGCGCGACCATTGCACTGTTGTTGGTAAGAATACTGGACATAGAACTCTCTCTTGTTCAGAGGGCGCTTTTGCGCCGTTGCAAGTATCGATGGCTTTCGCCGTCGTTTGGTGCCTTCTGACAGTTGTGGGCCCTTACAAAAGGGACACGCCACTCCACCCGGAATGCCTGTGCAAATTGGCATGCAATCCCTAAGAGTTTCCTAAATCCTGACCTTTCTATCCATCTGATTTAGCTCAAATTTTACGAACGCTTTTCCAGTTTTGATGCACCTTTGGCCGCGATATCGAGGACCGTGCCTTCGGGGCCATAGACCTGAGAATGTTCAAGGCTTGATTGTATTTGTGCCAATCGTTGCAGTGCGGCGGTCAGACCGTCTTGCGTGGCTTTCAGCGCCTTGGCGTTGCGATCGGATTTCTCCTTTAAGGCGCTAAGATGTTCTTTGGACAGTTTATGCGCCCTAAGTTGTTCAAACGCCGCCTGTTTTTCTGAAACAAGGCGCTCCATCGCAGCCCAATCACGTGTTTTGATGGCATCCGCCTCATGATCTAAAGCGTTACGGCACGTTACGAATGCAGGGTTCATTTGCGTGCCTCCTGCGTTGCTTTCAGGCTTTCAAACAGTTGTTCGGCCAGCCCAATGCCACCGTTTTGCACCAAGGCCTGCGCTTGTTGTTGTACCAGCATGGATTGAAACTGGTCCTCGCCCTGGCCGCCGCCGCCAAAATCCCGCGCTTTGCCAAGGCCGGCACCTTTCAGCATCTCTGCCAGAAAGCTTGCCTCCAAATCTTTTGCGGCATCTTTCAGGGCTTTGCCTTCGGACGCGGCTGGTTTCGAATGAAGTGGAGAGGTTGGTTGAATATCCATTTTCAATTTCCTTCAAATTGTAGGCTCTTTGGTCTTTATGCAGGGCGAACGGTAAACATCTGGTAACTGTCAGGCGTTAAAACGGGGGCACACAGGTAGAAAACCGAAGGTGCCTTATGCAGATCACACTGCCGTTCAAAATTTCTGGACATGTTGATGTATCGCTGGAGATGCAGACTGATCCTGCCATCAATGCTGAAACCGAGGGCTTTGCGGATTTGGTTGACCTGCAGGGAAGTGACATCCAGATGGTGGAAGAGGCTTTGCCTGAACCGTTGCCGCTATTGATGCAAAATACCCCTCAAAACGGGCAGCTGAGCGCTGAATTTTCGCCAGACAATATCACGGCCGGGGCAAGCCAAGCGCGGGTGGTCCTGCCGCAAAGCGACGGTTCCGTGATGCATGCAAGGGTGATGAACACGCAGGGCCGCGAAGGTGTTGAACCTGAAGCAAGAAGGCAAACCAGCCCGAACTTGCCCCTTGGGTTTCCCATCTCCGCCGACAAGACAGAAGTGGTTGGCCAGTCGATCATAGCCTCCAACACGGCTCGCGTGCCCAATGAAAAAACTGTCTTGATGAGTGCTGAAGTTGAGTTTCCAGGGCGCATCGTCGAACCGCCGAAAGCTGTATCACGTGCCGTCGTCGGTCACGAGGCGACACCGAAAATCGATGTCATTCCCCCGCGTTTATTGGATCTGTCAAACCCTGATTTCGACGGAACCAGATCCGAGAAAATTGATACTCAACGCCAAGTTGTTCCGTCTGAGCCTTTTGCTTCGGGTCCGATACCGTCTGGCGATGTTGGATCGCAACGGATCGCTTTGCCTGAGCAACCCATGACAGCACCGCCACAGGCACACAAAGCGGCTTCTGAACCAGACACGCATATGAACCATACGGCGGCGGATGATCCAGCCATCCCTAAATTAGCCGAAGGGCCAGACCCACAGGCAACGGCGGCCCCAATGAAACAGGCCCCATCGCCCTTTGAAGGGGCTGTTGCCTTGCCGCAGCCGCCAATGGATTTGCAGGCTGTTTCAGTCCGATATCCAGATAGCGTTCCCCTGCGAAAATCGGATGGCGGGGCGGCTGTCGCGTTGCAGCCCCCGACCGTTCCCAAAATGACCGCGCCAAACAAGAATGCCATGCCATTTGACGTTCCACAGCCCATTCATTCCCAAACGCCAATCGAATTTCCGCAGACCGATGTGGATCATTTACCGCTTGCCGCTGAAAGATCGGTCCTGATGACAGCTGCGCCAGTGGCTTTGGATGCGCCCGTCACAACGATGCCCGCCAACGCGCCCCGTCAGGTCGCACAGCAGCTGGCCGAAGCGTTCAATCTCAACGCAACGGGCATGACTGAACTGACGCTAAATCCAGAAGAGCTTGGCCGCGTGCGCATCACCTTTTCAGGTGGCGATGCGGGGATGGTCGTGATGCTGCAATCGGAGCGTCCGGAAACCCAAGACATGCTGCGCCGTAACGTCGACCTTTTGATGCAGGAGTTCGAAAACGCAGGCTATGAAACGCTGAATTTCGCATTTGGCCAAAACGGCGCAAACAATGGCGAGCAAGAGCAGGCGTCGTCCCAAGATGTATCAGATGAGCCTGTTTTGGACGGCCCGCCTGAAAAACAGATGCCACGCACAACTGCCCAATCTGGAATCGACATTCGTCTTTAGGAGATTTGATATGACAGTCACCCCCGTTCAAACGATCACCCCGCAATATGGCTCTGGAACCACCAATCAGGGTGTCATCAACTCCGACTTTGATATGTTTTTGAAAATGCTCACCACGCAGGTTGAAAACCAAGATCCGCTCGACCCGGTAAAGTCAGAGGACTATGCCGCACAGCTGGCGCAATTTTCCGCGGTTGAGCAGCAGACCAAAACCAATGACTTGCTTGAAGGGCTGAACGGCCAATTTGCCTTGCTTGGCATGGGGCAACTGGCGGGATGGGTCGGTATGGAAGCGCGGGTTGCCGCGCCTGTTGAATTTGACGGCACGCCCATCACCATTGCGCCCAATCCGGTAGCCATTGCGGACAAAGCGTTTCTGATTGTACGGGATGAAGAGGGCACAGAGGTTGACCGCCGTGAAATCCCCGTCTCGGCCGACCCTTTCAATTGGGACGGCATGTCCAGCGATGGGGATAGCCTGCCAAACGGGGTCTACGCCTTTAGCATTGAAAGCCAGAACAACGGCGAAGTTCTGGATACAATCCCTGCCGAAGTTTATGTGCCAATCACCGAGGCCCGCAGCCAAGGGGGCAGCACCTATCTTGTGATCAAAGGCGGCGCCTTAATTGATAGCGCTGCAATCACTGCCATTCGGGAGCCTGTGGATTACAGCAGCGCAGAAATCCAGAATATCGCTGACGCAGATCCTGCCCCAACGAATGTCCAAAGCAGGACAGATTTAAATGTCCACGGCGTCTGGTGATCTTGTTCTGCGCCCCGATTGGCCTGCGCGATCAAAAGGCTTTCTGTCATCTGCGGAAGGCGAGGACCAAAGCGTGCTAAAACGCGGGCTGTTTTCAGCAGGTCTTTGGCAAGCGCTTTGGGGCCGATGCTTTCCTTGATGTAGTCTTCCACGACAGGCTGCGCGACTTCCCAAATGTTAATCTTGGGGTTCAGGGTGCGGGCCACCCCTTCGACCACGACCATTGTGCGTTGCAGCAAAATCAATTCGGTTCGCGTTTCCATGCCAAAGCGTTCAGTCACTTCGAACAGGTAGCTTAACAAACGACCCATCGAGATACGCGACGCATCCATGCCAAAAATCGGTTCGCCCACCGCACGCAGGGCACGCGCGAATTCGTCAATATCGCGATCGGCGGGCACGTATCCTGCTTCGAAGTGCACCTCCGCGACGCGGCGATAGTCCTTGCGGATAAACCCGAATAAAATTTCGGCATAGACACGGCGCGTATACTCATCAATGCGCCCCATGATCCCGAAATCATAGGCCACAATTTCGCCCTTGGCGTTAATCTTGAGATTGCCTTGGTGCATATCTGCGTGAAAATAACCGTCTCGCAAAGCATGTTGCAAAAACAACTCAAGCACACGTTCGCCCAAAGCAACACGGTCGTGACCTGCGGCATCAATCGCCGTGACATCGCCTGCAGGGATGCCATCAACCCACTCAAGCGTCATCACGCGTTTGGCCGACAGCTCCCAATTCACTGCGGGGACGGTGAAGCCTTTGTCCTCTTTCGTGGTATTTGCGAATTCGCCAGCCGCACTGCTTTCAAGGCGGAAATCCAGCTCGCCGTTCACAACGCCTTCGAAATGTTCAATCACATCCAAGGGCCGCAAGCGGCGCGAATTGGGCGAGAAAATCTCGACCATGTTGGCGGCAAAGTAAAAGGCATCAATATCCTTGCCAAACCGCTTTTCGATGCCCGGGCGCAGCACTTTCACAGCAACCTCCTGGCCCGTCTCGGCCAGCCGCGCCTTATGCACTTGCGCGATCGATGCCGCCGCAACCGGTTCCGAGAATTCAGAGAATACCGTCTCGATCGGGCGCTCGAGTTCTTCCTCGACCATCGTTTTCGCTTCTTGAATGGAAAACGGGGGCAGTTTGTCTTGCAGCACGCGCAGTTGGATCGCCAATTCGTCGCCAACCACATCGGGACGCGTAGAAAGAACCTGACCGAATTTGATGTAGGCAGGCCCCAAGGCAACAAGCGCGCGCACCGCTGATGGCATCGAAGGATCGCCTTTCAGGCCAAGCCATTTGAACGGCCAGCCCAACACCCGCGCAACAATGCGCAGGGGCACAGGCGCATCAAAGGCGTCCAAAACCACTTTCATCCCGCCCGTGCGTTCCAAAGTGGCACCCATACGGATCAGGCGAATAATGTTATGAGGTCCACGCATATCCTAGATTTTCCAGCCAGAGTGCATCGCCGCGATACCCATTGTCATGTTTCGGTAACTTGCGTTTTCAAAACCAGCCTGCCGCACCATTCCCAAAAAGGTCTCCTGATCGGGGAATTGGCGTATGGACTCAACAAGGTACTGATAGCTCTCGCTGTCATTGGCAATCAATTTGCCCATGCGCGGGATGACGTTGAATGAATAAAGATCATACGCCTTTTGCATCAGGTCATTCGGTATCTGGCTAAACTCCAGCACCAAAAGGCGCCCGCCGGGTTTGAGAACGCGGTAGGCTTCGTTCAACGCCTCTTGCGGGCGGGTTACATTCCGTATGCCAAAGCTGATCGTGTAGACATCAAAAGTGTTGTCCGCAAAGGGCAGGGCCATGGCATCGCCAACAATCCAATCCAGCTGATCCGCCATGTTGTCGGCCTCGGCGCGTTTGCGGCCCTCGACCAGCATGCTTTCGGTGATGTCCAAGACGGTTGCATGCCCATATCCAGCACGACCCAGAAACTTGAAACTGATATCGCCTGTGCCGCCCGCAACATCCAACAGTTTTTGGCCAGCACGCGGGGCAAGCCAATCCATCATCGCTTCTTTCCAGATGCGGTGGATGCCGACGCTCATCACGTCGTTCATCACATCGTATTTGCTTGCGACCGACGTAAAGACACCCTGAACCTTCCCTGCCTTTTCGGCTTCAGGCACGGTATCAAATCCGAAATGGGTGGTTTTTTGGGTCTCGTTCGCCATGAGGTCTTGCTTTCTTTGGATCGGCCACTCTTCTTATAGGCTGCGCGGCGGTGGTGACAACGCCTGCGACCCATCACAGAGGTGAGGCACAATGCCCGAATTGCCAGAGGTAGAGACGGTTCGCCGCGGTTTAGTTCCCGCAATGGAAGGCCAGGTGATCGCAAGAGCGCAGATCAACCGCCCCGACCTGCGCTGGAAGCTGCCCGAAAACATGGGCGCGCGGCTGACGGGTAAGCGCGTGACAGCTTTGCGGCGGCGGTCGAAATACATCCTTGCCGATCTGGACAGCGGCGAAAGCCTCATCATCCATCTGGGCATGTCAGGCCGTATGCTGATCAGCGGTCAAAAGGTGGGAGAGTTTCATCACCCGCACCCGACCCCCGAAAAACACGATCACATCGTTCTGGATATGGATGGTGGTGCCCGCGTCACCTTTAATGATGCGCGACGCTTCGGGCACATGGATCTGGGGCGGACAGATGATTTGGAAAACCATTGGCTGATCCGTACCATCGGGCCTGAACCTTTTGGCAATGCGTTTAGCGAATCTTACCTGATTGAAGCGATCAAGAATCGCCAATCGCCCATCAAAACAGTCCTTCTTGATCAAAAAATAGTCGCTGGCCTGGGCAATATTTACGTGTGCGAGGTGTTACACCGTGCGGGAATTTCGCCCAAACGCAAGGCCGCCAACCTGTCGTCCAAGCGCATCGCCAGCCTTGTTCCGATCATCCGTGATGTGCTGTCCGAGGCGATTGAAGCGGGCGGGTCATCACTGCGCGATTACCGCCAAGCCGATGGAGAACTTGGATATTTTCAGCATACCTTCCGTGCATACGGCCAAGAGGGTAACCCCTGCGTCACCCCTGAATGTGGCGGAACCATCGGGCGCATCGTGCAATCTGGCCGCTCCACTTTCTTCTGTGGTCAATGCCAAAGATAGCTTGATTGCTGTGAAATCTGTGGCTAGCCCTTAGCGCCTAACGCAAACAAACAAGCGAGCCTTCCACATGGCCTACGAGACGATCATCGTCGAAATCGAAGATCACATCGCCCTGATCAAATTGAACAGGCCCGATGCCTTGAACGCGCTGAACAGCCAGTTGTTGTCCGAATTGGCCAGTGCCGTGCGCGACGCTGACAAAAATGACAAGGTCCGTTGCATCGTGCTGACTGGATCCGAGAAGGCCTTTGCGGCGGGCGCAGACATTAGCGAGATGGCTGAAAAGTCGTTTGTTGAAATGTATACGCAAAATTTCTTTGCCGATGAGGCCGACCAATTCCTGCGCGTCCGCAAGCCTGTGATCGCGGCCGTGGCGGGCTATTGCCTAGGTGGTGGATGTGAGTTGGCGATGATGTGCGATTTCATCATTGCGGCAGATACCGCCAAATTCGGCCAGCCCGAAATCAATCTGGGCGTTGTTGCAGGGATCGGTGGAACACAGCGTTTGACCCGTTTGGTCGGACGGTCCAAATCGATGGATATGCATCTCACAGGACGGTTCATGGACGCCGAAGAAGCGCTATCATCGTCGCTCGTCAGCCGCGTGGTGCCTGCCAAAAAACTGATGGACGAGGCGATGGGCGCGGCCGCAAAGATCGCTGAGAAAAGCCAACTTGCCGCAATGGCCGTCAAAGAAGCTGTAAATGCAGCCGACGAGATGAATTTGTCGTCAGGCGTTGCGATGGAACGGCGCTTGTTCCAATCGCTTTTTGCCACCGAAGATCAGTCCGAAGGCATGGCCGCTTTTCTGGAGAAACGCGAGCCACAGTTCCGCGACAAGTAGATCCAAAAGAATCGCTTCCCTTTTGGGCAAGGCTTGCCTAAAAGGCGCGTCAGACATGCGCGTGATGCCCGCTTATTGGCAAGAGGACCGACGAGTAAATCGGTTAGACCCTTTGGGTGTCACGTTTACAATTTAATAAGACACCCGAAGTAAGGACCTCATTCATGGCAAACTCACCACAGGCTAAAAAACGCGCCCGTCAGAACGAACGCCGTCTGGCTGTTAACAAAGCCCGTCGTTCGCGTATCCGCACCCAACTGCGCAAAGTCGAAGAAGCGATTGCTTCGGGCGACAAGGAAGCCGCGACAGCAGCACTGCGTGTTGCACAGCCAGAACTCATGCGCGGCGTGACCAAAGGTGTGTATCATAAAAACACAGCATCGCGGAAAATCTCGCGTTTGAATGCACGGGTCAAAGCAATCGGCTAATTTTGCGCCGCTTATGATCTCGATCAAAAAGCCGTCCAAATGGGGCGGCTTTTTTCGTTTTGCGTTGATGCCAAAGCATAATTTCTGCCGCGACATTTCCCCCCAAAATCAGGCTCATAGATTCTTTTCAAGAATCCGACTGTCAAGCCACTAAGATATGTTGAACGGCCAGGTCTTTGGGGGCAATTTACTCAAGCGATTCATGTCTGGGGGGACAGCGGAGACGAATAAAACGCAGCCAGAAGTCCTTTGAAAAAAGGGTTTCGATCGATACTTCGCAATGAGGAGTACTTCGATCTGGTTGTTGAACACGTCTTGTGAAGCGGATGTCTATATCCGTAGGTGCAGCCACTGCGCCACACGTTCCGCTCTTCGATTTACGCAATGCCTGAGCGCGAAATCATTCGATTTCGCGAGCAGCGCAACTGTGTCTTTCGGTCCCCAATCCTAATGTGATTTCGCCGGTGTTTGGGGGCAGGCACTGTAATTGCATGGTTAAGTTGAAAGGTGGGACAATGACGAACGACACATGGTGCAAAGTGCAGGGGCAACTGGTGAAAGCCATTGGCCAAAACAATTTCAAGACGTGGATCGAACCGCTTGAATTTGTCTCCTGCGATTCAGGCATTGTGGTCTTTAATGTCCCGACAAACTTCATGGGCAACTATGTGTCGCAAAATTTTGCGGACGACATCTTGCACTACATAAACGCCGAAGGTGTGCCGGCAGCGCGTCTTGATTTCAAACTTGTGGCTGCATCGGCCATCAAGTCGGTGGCCAATACGTCCCAAGCGCCAGCCCCGTCGACAACACCAAAACCCGTCGTCGACGTGTCCGACGACATCATGATGGAATCGCCGCTTCAAAAAGATTTTACCTTCGATAATTTTGTCGTCGGCAAACCAAATGAACTTGCCCATGCCGCCGCGCGGCGCGTGGCCGAGGGTGGCCATGTCACCTTTAATCCGCTGTTTCTCTATGGTGGGGTTGGCTTGGGCAAAACCCACCTGATGCACGCCATCGCCCATGAGTTGAAAGACAAACGGCCCGATCTGAAGGTGCTCTATCTGTCGGCGGATAAATTTATGTATCGCTTTATTCAGGCGATCCGCGGCCGCAAAACGATGGATTTCAAATCGACCTTCCGCAATGTCGACATTTTGATGATTGACGATGTGCAATTCATTGCGGGCAAGGAAAGCACGCAAGAAGAGTTCTTTCACACGTTCAACGCCCTGATTGGCGCGAACAAGCAAATCATTATTTCGGGCGATCGCGCCCCAGGTGAGATCAAGGATATGGAAGAACGCATCCGCTCGCGTTTGCAATCTGGCCTGATCGTTGATTTGCACCCAACCAACTTCGAATTGCGACTTGGGATTTTGCAGACCAAAGCAGAGTTGCACGCCGACACCTATCCCGGGATCGAGATGCAGGACGGTATCTTGGAATTCCTTGCGCACCGTATTTCCAAAAACGTGCGTGTTCTGGAAGGTGCGCTGACCCGCCTGTTTGCCTTTGCGCATCTTGTCGGACGCGAGATCACGATGGATCTGGCACAAGACTGTCTGTCCGATATTCTGCGCGAAAGCGACCGCAAGGTCAGCATTGATGAAATCCAGCGCCTTGTGTGCGAACACTTCAACATTCGCCATTCTGATCTGATCGGCCCGCGCCGCATGCGCAGCCTTGCCCGCCCGCGCCAGATTGCGATGTATCTGGCCAAGGAAATGACCAGCCGATCCCTGCCAGAGATCGGTCGTAAATTTGGGGGGCGCGACCACACAACCGTCATGCACGGCGTCAAGACGATCAAAGACTTGGCGCAAACGGACAGTGGTATATCCGAAGACCTCGAATTGCTGCGCCGCACCCTCGAAGCTTAAGCCTGAAACGCGCGAATTTGTCTTGCCCGCGCCCCTATATGGGGTAGTCTGTCCATCCCAAAGGGAATACACCTTGGGCAACGGACGGTGAGGGATACCAAGATGAAACTCAGCATTGAACGGGCAGCTTTGCTCAAAGCAGTCAGCCAAGCGCAATCGGTTGTCGAGCGTCGCAATACGATCCCGATCCTTGCCAATGTGCTGATCGAAGCCGAAGGCAACAGCGTATCTTTCCGCGCCACCGATCTGGACATCGAAGTTGTCGATAAAACCAATGCGATGGTGGAGCGCGCAGGCGCAACCACCGTATCAGCCGTGACCTTGCACGAGATCGTTCGCAAGCTGCCCGATGGGGCGATGGTCACTTTGACGGACGATGCTGCGTCTGGGCGTCTGACCGTGGAAGCAGGCCGGTCGAATTTCAATTTGGCCACACTGCCCAAAGAAGATTTTCCTGTGATGGCGACATCAGAATACCAGTCGAATTTTTCGGCGCCGTCACCTGTGTTGCGCCGTCTCTTTGACAAGTCCAAATTCGCCATCAGCACCGAAGAAACCCGTTACTATCTCAACGGTGTCTATATGCATGTCTCCGACAGTGACGGCGGCAAGGTGCTGCGCTGTGTGGCCACCGATGGTCACCGTCTTGCGCGTATTGATGCGGATTTGCCCGAGGGCGCGGCTGATCTGCCAGGTGTGATTGTCCCGCGCAAAACCGTGAATGAGCTTCGCAAGTTGCTTGATGATGACGAGGTGCAAATCGCAGTCTCCGTTTCGGAAACCAAAGTCCGCTTTGCCACGCCAGACATCACGCTGACATCCAAAGTCATTGATGGCACCTTCCCCGACTACACCCGCGTGATCCCCCAAGGGAACACGCGCAAGATGGAGGTGGATGCCGCTGATTTTGCCAAGGCGGTAGACCGCGTTGCAACGGTATCGTCCGAACGCAGCCGCGCAGTGAAGCTGCAGCTTGATGAAGACCGTCTTGTCTTGTCAGTGAACGCACCTGACAGCGGTGCCGCCGAAGAAGAATTGGCTGTGGCCTATGGCGATGAGCGTTTGGAAATTGGCTTTAACGCAAAATATCTGTTGGAAATTGCCAGCCAGGTGGACCGCGAAAATGCAGTGTTCCTGTTTAACTCTGCCGGCGATCCCACGTTGATGCGTGAAGGCAACGATCAGTCGGCAGTCTATGTCGTCATGCCGATGCGCGTGTGAGTGGGCTACACCTCACAAACCTGACCCTGTCTCACTTCCGCTCGCACAAGCGTGCGGTGATTGATTGCGACCATCGACCCATCGCAATTCATGGGCCCAATGGGGCAGGCAAGACGAACCTCATCGAAGCGGTAAGCCTTTTTTCACCCGGGCGCGGGCTGCGCCGTGCAAGTGCCGAGGCGATGACCCGCAGGCCCGAAGCGGTGGGTTGGAAAATCACAGGGCTTTTGCAATCGCTGCACCAAACCCATGAGATTGAAACCTGGTCCAAAGAGCATACGGCGCGACAAGTTAAAATTGATGGCAAAGCAGCCAGCCAAGTTGCGCTCGGACGTATTGCGCGGGTTCTGTGGCTGATCCCATCGATGGATCGCCTATGGATCGAAGGGGCCGATGGCCGCCGCCGGTTTCTTGACCGTATGACCCTTTCGTTCGAGCCGTCCCATGCCGACGCGGTGTTGGCATATGAAAAGGCCATGCGCGAACGTAACAGACTTCTCAAGGATATGGTGCGCGATGCGCATTGGTATGCGGTGCTTGAACGCCAAATGGCGGAAAACGGCATGGCAATCATCCGCAATCGCGCGGCAACGGTCGCCGAACTTGCGGCCGCGCAGCACGCGTCGCAAACGGCTTTTCCCACCGCAACGCTTTCGATGATTGATGCCGACGATATCTCGTTTCAGACGCAAGAGGATTTGTTAACCGCTTTGCAGGAAAGCCGGCCCAATGACCTGCGGGCAGGACGCACATTGATAGGTCCGCATAGATCAGACCTTGCCGCTGTTTACGCGGCCAAAGACGTGCCTGCCAAAGACTGTTCTACGGGCGAACAGAAGGCGCTTTTGATTTCGCTCATCCTTGCCAATGCGCGTGCCTTGATCGCTGATTTCGGCGCGCCGCCGATATTGCTGCTGGATGAGGTTGCTGCCCATCTGGACGCCGAACGCCGCGCCGCCCTTTATGACGAGATTTCGGCCCTTGGTGCGCAGGCATGGATGACAGGCACCGAACCGCAGCTTTTTGACAGTCTTGGTGACCGCGCGATTTACCTGCATGTTGGCGACGAAGGCGTTCAAAGTGTCTGACGCATTGCCATACCGTGAGCAGACGCATTGCCATACCCTAATTTGACCTGTTTTGAGGCCTCTTATGACACCCAATCGCATCACACTCATTTCACTTGGCGTCACCGATCTGGCACGGTCACGGGCATTCTACGAAGCCCTTGGATGGCAGTTGGAAGAGGCGACAGATGACGTTGCATTCTACGATCTCGGGGGCTCAAAATTTGGCCTTTATCACTTGCACAAACTTGCCGAAGATTTGGGGAAACCGGTTGATGATTTGGGCCGCGGCGCAATGAATCTATGCCAGAATTATCCTTCAGAAAATGAGGTTGATCAGGCCTTTCAAGCCGCGATTGATGCTGGTGCGACTGCGGTCAAAAGCCCCGAAAAGATCTTTTGGGGTGGATACTCGGGCACATAGTCGGACCCCGATGGCCACATCTGGGAAATTACCTTTAACCCGTTCTGGCCATTGGATAAAAATGGAAAAATAGCGTGACGATATCTGCCTATGAGGCGTTGCTTTACGCAGGCGCTATCGCTGTTTTGTTTCTCACGCCTGGTCCTGTTTGGGTGGCGCTGATTGCGCGTGCTTTGTCGGGTGGTTTCAATTCTGCATGGCCGCTCGCATTTGGGGTTGCGATTGGCGATGTCCTTTGGCCAATCATAGCTGTTTTGGGGGTTAGCTATCTGGTCGCGCAGTTTGAGGATGCGATGCTGATCATGCGCTACGTTGCTTGCGTGATCTTTCTGTTTATGGGGTTCGTGCTGATCAAAAACGCCGACAAAACGCTTGGATCCGATAGCCGCCTGACCCGCCCCGGGATGCTTGCTGGTTTTCTTGCTGGCTTGGCCGTCATCATCGGCAATCCCAAAGCCATATTGTTCTACATGGGCGTCCTCCCCGGCTTTTTTGACCTGACCCAAATCACCATTTGGGATGTCATTTTGATCTGCGCGATTTCCTTTGTGATCCCTTTTTTGGGCAACCTTTGTCTTGGGGTGTTTGTAGGGCGGATTCGCGTGTTTTTGAGCTCCAAGGCGGGCGTGCGAAGGCTTAATATTTCAAGCGGCTGTTTGTTGATCCTTGTCGGCTTGGTCATTCCATTCACCTAACGCAAAATATGGGGCAATCGCGTGACAAGGGGCGCTAAACCTCGTATAAATCGGTGAAAATAAGAGGTCCCGAACAGATGTCAGACACACCCGATACGCCCGAGGAATATGGCGCGGATTCTATCAAGGTTCTCAAAGGCTTAGAGGCTGTCCGCAAGCGGCCTGGCATGTACATCGGGGATACCGATGACGGCTCTGGTTTGCATCATATGGTCTATGAGGTTGTGGACAACGGTATCGACGAGGCATTGGCCGGTCATGCGGACTATGTGAACGTCACGATCCATGCGGATTCCTCGATTTCCGTCAAAGACAACGGGCGCGGTATTCCCGTTGGTATGCACGAGGAAGAAGGCGTCTCGGCCGCTGAAGTCATCATGACCCAACTGCACGCAGGCGGTAAATTTGACAGCAATTCCTACAAGGTTTCGGGTGGTCTGCACGGTGTTGGTGTTTCGGTTGTCAACGCGCTGTCAGATTGGTTGGAATTACGTGTTTGGCGCGACGGATCAGAACACATCGCGCGGTTTGAACGCGGCGATACGGTCAAACATCTTGAACGCCTTGGCCCGTCTGATGAGACAGGCACAGAAGTCCGCTTTCTGGCGTCCACAGATACGTTCAGCAACCTTGAATACAGCTTTGAAACACTCGAAAAACGCCTTCGGGAACTGGCCTTTCTGAACAGTGGTGTCCGCATCATTTTGAAAGATGAACGCCCCGCCGAGACGCTGGAAACAACCCTGTTTTACGAGGGCGGTGTGAACGAGTTTGTCAAATACCTCGACCGTTCGAAATCGTCGGTCATGCCTGAGCCGATTTATGTCAAAGGCGAAAAAGACGATATCGGGGTTGAGGTCGCGATGTGGTGGAACGACAGCTATCACGAGAATGTCCTGCCATTTACAAACAACATTCCGCAACGTGACGGCGGCACCCATATGGCGGGTTTTCGTGCGGCACTGACCCGCACGATCAATAACTATGCCCAGTCCAGCGGCATTGCGAAAAAGGAAAAGGTGAATTTCACAGGCGATGATGCACGCGAAGGGTTGACCTGTGTGCTGTCGGTGAAAGTTCCCGACCCTAAGTTTTCCAGCCAGACCAAAGATAAACTTGTCAGCTCAGAAGTGCGCCCTGCCGTGGAAAGCCTTGTAGGTGAAAAGCTGTCCGAATGGTTTGAAGAAAACCCCAATGAAGCCAAGATCGTGGTCGGCAAGATCATTGAGGCGGCTTTGGCACGTGAGGCAGCACGCAAAGCACGCGAACTTACCCGACGCAAAACAGCGATGGATGTGAACTTCCTTGCGGGCAAGTTGAAGGATTGTTCAGAGAAAGACCCTTCGAAAACCGAAGTCTTTCTGGTGGAGGGTGATTCAGCTGGTGGATCGGCTCAGACGGGGCGTGACCGTCAAACCCAAGCCATTTTGCCACTGAAAGGTAAAATTCTGAATGTTGAGCGCGCGCGGTTCGACCGCATGCTTGGAAGTCAGGAGATTGGCAATCTGGTTATGGCGCTTGGCACCGGGATTGGCCGGGACGAGTTTAACATCGACAAGCTGCGCTACCACAAGATCGTTATTATGACGGACGCCGATGTGGATGGTGCGCATATTCGGACGCTGCTGCTGACGTTCTTCTTCCGCCAGATGCCGGAATTGATCGAAAAAGGATATCTCTATATCGCGCAGCCGCCTCTTTACAAAGTCGCGCGTGGCAAGTCCGAAGTTTACCTTAAAGACCAAGCTGCGATGGATGACTATTTGATTGAACAGGGTGTCGAAGGTGCTGTCCTGCGGCTTGAAACGGGTGAAGAAATCGTGGGTCAAGACCTGCGCCGTGTCGTCGAAGAAGCCCGTCAGATGAAGCGCGTTCTGGATGCCTTCCCCACGCATTACCCACGTCATATTCTGGAGCAGGCCGCCATCGCTGGCGCCTTTGTTCCGGGTGTTCTGGACGCGGATTTGCAAGGCACCGCTGATCTGGTTGCCACCCGTCTTGATCTGATTGCGTTGGAATACGAGCGCGGTTGGAAAGGTCGCCCGACCCAAGACAAGGGTATGCGCCTGACCCGCATTTTGCGCGGTGTAGAAGAAGCGCGTACGTTGGATGGACCCATGCTGCGCAGTGGCGAAGCGCGTAAAACTGGTAGCTTCACAGAAAGCCTGCAAGAGACTTACGCACGTCCCGCAACCTTGCACCGTAAAGATCGCCAGCAACCCATCTTTGGGCCGCTTGATCTTTTGGCAGCTATTTTGGAAGAGGGTGAAAAGGGGCTTTCGCTGCAACGCTACAAAGGCCTGGGTGAGATGAACCCTGATCAGCTTTGGGAAACGACGCTGGACCCCGATGCGCGCACCTTGCTTCAGGTGAAAATCGAGGATTTAGCCGAAGCCGATGATATGTTCACAAAGCTGATGGGCGATGTTGTCGAACCGCGGCGCGAATTTATTCAAACCAATGCGCTGAGTGTGGAAAATCTCGACTTCTAACACCTGACAAGTCTTTGGCATTCGGCGATCACCGCGTTATCATTGCCCATGACTGCGGGTTTGAAAAATACGCTTCCGGGTGATCCGCCTCTGATCAAGCTGTTCCTGTTCGGGCCAGTGACTGTGATTGGGGAAGATGGTCAGGACCTGACGCCTAAGTCAAAAAAGGCGCGTGCGATCCTTGCCATGCTTGCACTTGCACCCCGCGGGGTACGCTCGCGTGTTTGGCTACGACATCAGCTTTGGAGCATCAAAAACGAGGATCAGGCCGCAAACAGCTTGCGTCAGTCGTTGTCTGAAATTCGCCGCGCTTTGGGGCCCGTCGAAAAACGGTGCATGCAGGCCGATAAAAATACAGTCGCATTGAACCTGTCGATTATTGATGTCGATTACATGCGTGCTCGAAAAGCAGATGGGGATCTTGATCGGAGCGTTTACGCGCCCGAGCAACTTTTGGAAGATCTGGATATCGCAGATGCAGAGTTTGAAGCCTGGCTGCGCAATGAACGTGATGTTTGGGCCGCGCGCCTGAACACGACATCTCTCAGCCTTCGGCTACAGCCAAGGGTCGCCGACAAAGACACGTCTTTGGTTGCCAAGCCTGCGACCTATGGTGTGGGCGAACAGACCAAAATTGCTATTTTACCGTCTATGTTGATGGGTGAAACACGTTTTACCGAACGGCTTATGCCACAGGCCCACGGGTATCTGCGCAAGGGTCTTGATGATATTGGTGACTTTCGCTGCATCGAACCCCAGGGCACCCAGACTGACCACTGGTCACACACGCCCAAGGACTGGATTGCCGTGCTGCCAGTCGATGTTCCTGTCGCGTTTCAGTTTCGCGGTTTCCAAACCACTGACCAGATCCACATGGCGTTGCAAATGCAACATATCCCTTCAGGGCGCATGATTTGGTCACTTCAAGCCGAGCCTGTGTCTATCGCATCTTCGTATCAAGAGCGGGCGGTTCATGGCCTCATTTCGGCAGGTCTTGATGCGACGCAGTCCCACCTTTTGACTGAACTTCCCCAGTTACGGGACGCAAATATTTGCACCAACGCGCTGGCCACGATGATGCGTTTGTCCGCGCCTGATATTGATAAGGCCGAGACGATCCTGACCGATGGTTTAGCCACCAAGCCTACGGCCCAGATCCATTCGCTCATGGCCTTTTTGCTGACCTTCCGCATCGGGCAAAGGTTTCAATTTGAGGATGCCGCGTTGATTGATCGTGCGCAGGACCACACAAGTCAGGCCCTTAAAACCAGTGCTGAAAATGCGCTGGTCCAAACCCTTACGGCCCATGTGCATAGCTATCTTTTCGGGGAATATGATTTTGCCGCGGGCTTGTTTGAAAAGGCGCTGCGCCGAAACCCGACGCAGGTTCTTGCATGGGATCTTTATTCCATGCTGCACGCCTACGCTGGCCAACCAAGCAAAGCCCTGGCGATGGCAAATTGGGCGTGTCACCTTGGGGCGCAAAGTCCGAACCGGTATTATTTTGAAACAACACGCGCGATTACGGCGTGTTTTTCAGGCCAGCACGAAACTGCGTTGAAGGCTGGTGAATTCGCCCTTACCGAACGGCCAGAGTTTAACTCAATCCTCAGAGTTCTTGTGTCGAGTTCAGCTCATCTTGGACGCATCGAATTGGCGCATTCCTACTTACAAAGGCTGCGTCAGGTTGAACCGGACTTCACCATCGAGGCGCTGCGCGAGGCGGGGTATCCGGGTCTCGAAACAGATGGCGGAAAGCACTTCGTTGAAGGATTGTTGAAGGCGGGCGTTAAACCGTCTTAGTCGCGCCGATGTGCGCTTCCCCACGTTCTTTCGCCAAGTTGATCTGTTTTTGCCGCTCGCGGAAACGCGCTTTGTCTGCATCAGATGTGTGATCGATACACTGATGACAGGATACGCCCGTTTCAAATTCCTTGCGGTTCAGGTCTTGGGGTTCAAGTGGCTTACGGCAGGCATGGCACAACGTGTGCGGCCCAACTTCCAGCCCATGTTCAACTGATACACGGTTGTCGAAAACAAAGCATGCCCCGTCCCAAGTGCTCTCCTCTTTCGGCACGTCTTCTAGATATTTCAGGATACCGCCTTTGAGGTGATAAACATCCTCTACCCCCTGACCGATCAGGAAATTTGTGGACTTTTCGCAGCGAATGCCACCTGTGCAAAACATGGCGATCTTTTTATTGTGAAAGCGATCCTTGTTATTTTCCCACCACTCAGGAAATTCCCCAAAGGTCGTTGTTTCGGGGTCTATCGCGCCGCGAAACGTGCCAATGGCAACCTCATAATCATTTCGTGTATCAATGACCGCAACGTCATCGGACAAGATCAGATCGTTCCAGTCTTTTGGGTCCACATAGTGTCCAACGCGCGCCTTGGGGTCGACATCAGGCTGGCCCATTGTGACGATTTCTTTTTTCAGGCGCACTTTCATTCGGCCAAAAGGTGGTTCGGACGATTGGCTTTCTTTCCATTCAAGATCAGCACATCCTGGCAGGCATTTCAGGTGGTCCAGCAATGTATCGATGCCTGCGCGTGATCCTGCAACTGTCCCGTTTATGCCTTCGGCCGCCAACAAAAGGGTGCCAGTAATCCCGTGGTCCGCGCACAGCTTTTGCAAGGGCTCACGCAAAGCGGCGTGATCGGGAAAGCGGGTGAAGTGATAAAGAGCGGCAATTGTATACATGGCCGCGGATTTAAGCGCCTATCGGATGCCACGCAAGCGCAGCATTGACGCGGGCCACGGTGGGCCTTACGCAAATGCGAAGTTTTCAAGGAAGGGCCACCCCATGTTTCCCGCTTCTCACGCATTGCTTGTGATTGATGTGCAAAATGATTTTTGTCCCGGCGGTGCGTTGGCGGTGCCGGACGGCGATCAAATCATCGGAGGAATTAACGCTCTGATGGATGAATTTCCAAGTGTAATCCTGACGCAAGACTGGCATCCTGCGGGCCACTCTTCTTTTGCAAGCACCCACGACGCCACACCCATGAGCGTAACCGAGATGCCCTATGGCCCACAGGTTCTATGGCCCGACCACTGTATCCAAGGCACCCACGGGGCTGCTTTCCACCCTGACCTGAAAACGGATCGTGCCGATCTGATCATTCGCAAAGGGTATAACCCGCAGATTGATAGCTATTCTGCCTTTTTCGAAAATGACAAAGCCACCCCCACAGGTCTTGAAGGCTATCTGCGCACACGCGGTATTACGGACCTGACTTTGGTCGGGCTCGCCACTGATTTCTGTGTGAACTACTCGGCAATGGATGCCGCACGACTTGGCTTTGCTGTCACGGTGCTTACCGACCTCAGCCGCGCGATTGATTTCGATGGCTCGCTCGCGGTGGCCCTTGGTGACATGAAAAACGCAGGAGTACAGATCGATGGTTGATATCGCGACCCGCGTCTGGAACCACAAATGGAAAATTGATCCCATTGTCCGTTCCTTGATTGATACGGATTTTTACAAACTTCTGATGTGCCAATCAGTGTTTCGCAACAAGCCCGACACACAGGTGACATTCAGCTTGATCAACAGATCCACGCATGTCCCGCTTGCCGACTTGATTGATGAAGGCGAGCTTCGTGAACAGCTTGATCACATCCGTGGCCTGTCGCTCAGTCGCGGTGAAAGCACTTGGATGCGAGGCAACACATTTTACGGCAAGCGCCAGATGTTTCGCCCCGACTTTATGGATTGGTTCGAAAACCTGCGTCTGCCTGCGTATCATCTCGAACGTGTCGGGGACCAATACGAGCTGACGTTCGAAGGATCCTGGCCCGAGGTCATGCTTTGGGAAATACCCGCCCTGTCCGTTTTGATGGAGCTGCGCGGCCGCGCTGTTCTGGGCGATATGGGACGGTTCGAGCTACAGGTGCTGTATGCGCGTGCTATGACAAAGCTCTGGGGTAAGATTGAAAAACTGCGCACCGTTCCCGACTTGCGGATTGCCGACTTCGGCACACGCCGCCGCCATTCGTTTTTGTGGCAAGATTGGTGTGTGCAGGCGATGACCGAAGGATTGGGCAGTAGTTTTGCTGGCACATCCAACTGCCTGATTGCCAAAAACCGCGATCTTGAGGCGATTGGCACCAATGCCCATGAATTGCCCATGGTCTATTCCGCCCTGGCCGAGACGGACGAGGCGCTGGCCCAAGCGCCCTATCAGGTTCTATCCGACTGGCATGATGAGCACGAAGGCAATTTGCGCATCATCCTGCCCGATACATATGGAACACAGGGTTTTCTAGATGGCGCACCAGATTGGCTTGCAGGGTGGACAGGTATTCGTGTCGACAGCGGCGATCCCGCGACAGCGGCCGAGATTGCGATCAAATGGTGGAAAGACCGCGGTGAGGACCCTACCCAAAAGCTGATCATCTTCAGTGATGGATTAAACGAGAACAAGATTGTTGAACTCGCGGCCCAGTTTGCTGGCAGGTGCCGTATCTCATTCGGGTGGGGCACATTGCTGACCAACGATTTCAAAGGTCTGACCGAAGGGGACCGCCTTGCGCCGTTTTCGCTTGTTTGCAAGGCCGTCAGTGCAAACGGCAGGCCAACGGTGAAACTGTCAGATAACCCCCGCAAAGCGATGGGGCCCGCCGACGAGATTGCGCGCTATAAACGGGTGTTCAAACTCGGCGCGCAAGACGACATGGACGTTGAGGTTTAAAGCACCCGCCGCGCCATGTTTACCGCGCGATTTGCGTAAAATGCCAATCGCGGGTCATCCTTGGGAACGCGGCTGATAACCCAACCGCAAGACGCCAGCGCCCGCATCAGCACAAAGATCATCACCTCTTCTTCGCTTACAGGGGTGCGTTTGGCGTAGCCCTCACGAAGCGCCGCGCATAAATCCGTGCGGTCCGAATACTGGATGAGGGCCGTGCCCAAGTCATACAACCGATAGCCATAGCCCGCGTCGTCAAAATCGATAAGTCGAAGCTGATTGCCATCGACAAGCACGTTTTCACCCAGAACATCTGCATGGATCAATCCACGGTCTGACCATTTGTCTTGTGCAAGATACTGTCCCAAAAAGGCGCGGGCATTTTGTAACAGCTTTCGATCGCCCTCCGATAAAGCCGTATTTTCCCAATAACATCCCCAATGGGGAGTATCGCAGGTAAAAGCAGCGGCATCCCATGCGGGGCGGTCCATCTGGGGCAGGTTCAGGGCATCGGTTTTCGCATGCAGATCGGCAAGCAGGCTGCCAAGCGCAAAAAAATGGTCAGGTGTTGGCGCAACGTCGGCCAAGGCCGTGCCATCCATCCAGGTGACCATGGAAGCCAAGCGGCCATCAGCGTATTGCTCAACCAAATGGCCCGCCCGGCTGCGCAATGGGCGCGGACAGGGAAATCCCTGCTCTGCCAAGCCTTCGGTCCACAGTAACTCTGCCTCAATCGCCGCGCGTGATTGATAGCCTACACGGTGCAACCGCAGGGCCGCACGACCGTTTGATAAGGTAACGTCATAGACGCAGTTCTCACGCTCGACGATCAAGCGTGGCGGTGTGACGACATGCCCCCAAAGCGTGGCTAACCGTTCCATGGCGTGTCCTTCAAAACCTGCTCAAGCAAGTCAATGGCCTGATCTGCATGCTGTCTTTCAAACGGCATGGGGGGCCGCATTTTCAAGGTGTTCATGTGGCGACCAATGCGGTTCATCAACACGCCACCTTGCACCATCTTCTCAACCACAGCTGCACAATAGTCTGTCGCTGGTGTGCCATCATCGTGCTGAAATTCAATCCCGAAGAATAGCCCATAGCCACGTGCCTCAACTGCGCCTGCATGCGTGATGCCCTGCAGTCTCTCAAGCGCATGTGCCCCGACCTTGGCGGCGTTTTCCTGCAGTTCTTCGTCTTGGATAACGCGCAGTGTTTCCAGCGCGGCAGCAGCAGCAACAGGGTTGCCCCCGAAGGTATTGAAATATCCAAAGGCTTCGCGAAAAGCGGCCATGACATCGGGCCGCGCAATGGTGCCTGCAACGGGATAACCGTTTGCCATCGGTTTTCCGACCGTGACCACATCAGGTGCGATTCCAAGCCACTCGTGACCCCAGAAATGTGATCCGATCCGTCCAAAGCCTGGCTGAACCTCGTCGCATAAAATCAAACCGCCCGCCGCTTTGATTGCCTTGGCTGCGGGATCAAAAAACCCTTTCGACACTTGTGGAAACCCTTCGTTGGCAAAGATGGGACAAAGCATCATGCCACCAAAGCCGTGGCCGCGATCTTCAAGTGTTTGTATCGCGTGGCTGACGTGGGTGCCAAAAGCCTCGGGTGTTGTGTCAGACAACGGCGCAGGGACCAAAACGACATGGTCAGGATAGCCCCCAATCGGCGGGCGGCGGGTGCTAAGGTGTGACGTTGCAAGTGTGTTGCCATGATAGGTGTTATCGGTCGCAATGATCCCTATTTTTCCCGTAACGGCCTGCGCCATTCTAAGTGCGATATCATTCGCCTCTGAACCAGTGCAAACCATGATCATCTGGCTGAGGTCATGGTTCAGGGTGGCTGTAAGTGCTTCAATATATTCAAGAATGCCGTCATGAAGATAGCGGGTGTGGGTGTTCAGGGTCGCGCTTTGTTCGGCAATCGCCGCGACAACGCGAGGGTGGCAATGGCCCACATGAGCAACATTGTTGTAGCAATCCAGATACCGTTTGCCGCTGGCATCCCAAAGGTGGACGCCTTGGCCCCGCACCAGATGAACGGGGCGGTCATAAAACGTGGGGACATGTGGCCCCATCAATCGGGTGCGGCGCTCAAGAAGGTCTGTCATTCGTCGTCCCTTACCCGCCCACGCATTGCCTTGATCTGTCCGCGGTTTGCCTTGGCCGCTAGCCGCCGCTTCTGGCTGCCCAACGTGGGCCGTGTTGCGACCCGCCTTTTGGGTTTTTCCAATGCTTTCAATATCATTTCCTTGAGACGGTCCCGTGCGATTTCGCGGTTGCGTGCTTGGCTGCGAGTTTCTTCCGCCCGAATGATCAGCGCCCCGTCCAATGTCCATTTGCGCCCCGCAATTCGTTTAAGCCGTGCTTTAACGGGTGCTGGCAAATGAGGAGAGCGTTCCGCTTCAAACCGAAGTTCGACAGCGGTGGACACCTTGTTCACGTTCTGACCGCCCGGACCAGACGATCGGGTGAAACTTTCGGTCAATTCCCAATCGGCCAATTCGATGTTTTGGGTGATTTTCAACGTATCTCATCCCGTATGGCAGAGCGTCTGCTAGACGTATGGCATAGCGCCAGACAGTTAGTCCAAATCACAAGGCAACGCGTGCCCATCGCTGGCCGAAACCAATACGCCGTTTTCGTATACGGCATGAATGTATTTCGCCTCAATCACCTCGTCATACACAACGGATTGGCAAATCTGATCCGCGTTGATGGTTGAACGGACTTGTGTAACCGATGGACCTACAATCGCACTAACCTGGTCAGGCGTCATACCAACGGCCAATCGGTTGGCAAGACTGTCCTGAGTGCCTTGAATTGCGCTGCTTGTCGGGGCGGTCTGCATGCAAGCCGATACGCTGAGGACTGCAAAAGGCAAAACGAGGTATTTCATATCAGGCACTCCTGTTTGGGTTACGCCATCCAAGATAACCACAGTTTGCCATTGAAGTGAAACGACAGCTGGTTAGCGTGTGGGAAAATCTCACAAAAGGAACGCGCCCATGCCAATCGAACGTCATCACCCCTCAGAACGCGCAAGCAAGATCGTCATTCACAACGGTACCGTTTATTTGTCTGGTCAGGTGCCCAATGATGTATCTGCAAGTATTCAGGACCAGACACGGGACACGTTGGCTAAGGTGGATGCCCTTTTGCAAGAGGCGGGCAGCAGCCGTGATCACATGCTCCAAGTCACGATCTTTTTGCGAGATATGAAGGACTTTGCCGCGATGAACGAGGTTTGGAACGACTGGGTAGCTGACGTGGGCAAGCCTGTTCGGGCCTGTGTGAATGCAGAAATGGCCCGGCGCGAGATCCTGATCGAAGTCTGCGTTGTCGCTGCGTTGAAAGACAGTTGAACAAAAAAGGCCGCCCCAAGGTTGGGCGGCCTTTTCGAGATCGTGGAGGTGGGGTCGGTTAGGTTACCGGTGGTTCCCACTTCGGGCGGCGCATCGCCGCAAGGTCTGCCCTACAGGCTGGCCCCCCGAATTGTCCCGACACCTCGCTCCAATGTTTCTCTGATCACTGGATCACCTCCTTTGCTTATCTGTTTCAACTATCTGAATCTAAGCACAGGTTTTCCAAAACTCAAAATGTTTTTGTCATTCTGTCGTTATCGAGTTTTGAAACAAGCACGCGAAACGGCACAAGGGCGATCAAGGCAAGCGACATTTTCACCATCCAATCGGCGGTCGCAAGCGACACCCATAGTGGTGCTTGGGGCCCCATGCCAAGAAGCGGAAGCATCTCTGCGGCCCAGGACACGTCGTTTTCAGGCTCAAGAAAGCTGAGGGTTCCTGAAAAGGCGACTGTAAAAAAGATAGCCGTATCAACCGAGCTGCCGATAAGTGTGGAGGTCAGTGGCGCACTCCACCACTTGCCATTGCGAAGGCGGTCAAAGATCGCAACGTCCAGCAACTGCGCGGTGAGGAAGGCAAGACCAGAGCCGATCGCAATACGGAATGTGACCAGCGGTCCAAATTCGCCCATGATCATCGTTCCGATCAGTGAACAGAAAATCCCGACGATAAAGCCTACAAAAACCACTTGGCGCGCGGCGCGGGCACCGTAAAGGCGGTTCATCAAGTCGGTGACAAGAAACGCTATTGGATAGGTAAATGCGCCCCATGTCAGCCAACTGCCCAAAAGAAATTGAACAAGGATATTTGAGGCGACCACGATTGTGGCCATGGCCAGAATGCCTGGCAGATGTGAGCGTTTCATGTGTTTTTCCCGTTTTACAAGGTGGCGGAGACTCGGCTCACTGGCGAAGTGAACAGCTCGGTCCTAAGCGCCCTGCGACATTTTGGCAAGGCATTTCTGGGATCAATCATGACGCGTCGCAGATTTTGCGGATGGGTTTAGCCGCCCCGCAGCACTGTTGTGCATTGCGCCGGTAGGTCGGTCAGCGTCAATTCACGGCGCTTGCGCGGGGGTGGCGCGTTGGGATCCGGGGGTGGCGGGTTCAGGATATTGTTCACCCAGTCTTGCGCATCTGCACAGCCGTCGCCGCGCGGCGGCGCGTCTTGGCTGATGCAGTTGGGGCTACCTTTGGGGCATTCTAGCCGGACGTGGAAATGATAGTGATGGCCCCACCAAGGCCTAATTTTGCGCAGATAGCTGCGATCGCCTTTTTCGGCGTTGCACATTGCAACCTTTGCGCCCGGAAACACAAAGATACGCGCTGTGCGCGGGTCTTTGGCCGCAGCCCTAAGAATGTTCATATGCTGCTGTGTCCACTTGGAATTGGTGAACGCACCTGCGTTGCGGCGCATGGAGATCGACGAGATATTCTCGCGCTCGTTTTCCGTTAGGTTCAGGCGTTTGGGCGGCAGCATCCAGATGTCTACACCCAGTCCCGTTTGGTGGCTGCGGTGGCCTGTCAGCATTGGCCCCCCGCGCGGTTGTGCCATGTCACCGACATAGAGGCCCTGCCATCCATCTTGGGTTGCCGCAAAGCGCGACAGTTTTTTCACGAAGTCGATGGTTTCGGGATGCGCCCAGTTGCGACCGCGCGATAGTCGCATCGCTTGCCATGTTGGACCTGTTTGCGCCAGCTGCTCGGCCCCTGCTAGGCAACCTTTGGCATACCCGCCGATGGCTTGGCTGGCGCCTTGGGTGGGCGTGCGTGCGGCACCGAATTGCACCTTGGCCAATGTGTTGCGTTCTTGCGCCGTCAGCGTCGGGGCCTTGATCATTTCACCTGAAATATCACGGTCAGCCTGGCCGCATGTAGCCAGCGCAAACGTCAGAACCAAAAAGCCTAGGATGCGTTCCATGTATTGCGATCTCCGTCTTTGTTGACCCACCGTAACAAGATCAAACCGATAATAAACAAGAAAATGACAGGCGATATTCCAAGACGGGGTGAGGACGTCAGATAGGTCGTCACGCCAATCAGTGCAGGCGCCAAAAATGCGGTGGCCTTTCCCGAGAGAGCAAAAAGCCCAAAGGCTTCGGTGGGGCGACCGCGTGTGGTGTGGCGCACCATCATCGAGCGGGAGGCCGCATAAAGCGCGCCACCTGCGCCGCCGATACATGCCCCGCAAATATACATCACTATGTCGGGCACAGCACTGCCTTCGGGAAGGGGGATCCCCAAAATGAAATCGCGTGTCATTCCGACAATCACGATACACACACCTATCAACACCCATATGCAGAACGTGATCACTGGTTTGGGACCAAGCCGCTTGTCGAACACCCCACCGACGTAGGTTGCCACTGATGCTGTGATTGCGCCGACGATCCCAAAGACGCCGATCATCGTGATCGACCAGTTCAGAACCAGTGTCGCGTAAACCCCTCCAAACCCGTAAAGCGCATTCAGCGCATCGCGGTAAAACATGGAAGAGCCGAGATAGGCCGCAAGACTGGGGCGCTTCAAAACACCTTTGAGAGAGGTTTTCAGATCGCCTAAGGCAATGGAAAAGGTGGTTGTCTTTTGCAGGGCTTTGTCTTCGCGGACCCACAAAAAGAAGGGAATCATGAAGATAACAAACCAGATGGCCGAGAACGGTCCAACAAACCTGGTGCCCTCCCGTGCTTCTGGATCAAGACCGAAAAGAGGCGACAGCCCGATCAGGGTTTTGCCCGTTTCGTTTTCTGCGAAAAGAAGCAACATGATAAACAGCGATACAACACCGCCCGCATACCCCAATGCAGCGCCAGCACCGCTGATTTTGCCCACCTCGTCTTCGGGTCCAAGGCTTGGCAACATCGCATTGGTGAAAATCAGCGCGTATTCAGCGGCGACAAACCCAATGCAAAACATTGCGAGGGCAAAGTAAATCTGGCTGCCGTCTGGTACCATCACCCAGATCATTGAAACGGCGACCACATAGATTGCCGAGAATAAAAACATCCAAGGCATCCGGCGACCAGAACTGTCTGCATATGCGCCAAGGATAGGGCCGGTGATCGCAATCATCAGGCCAGCAGCGGTTTGGCCAAACGACCACAGCGATTGCGCTTGTGCATCGGCAAGGTCCTCGGTCAGTCCCGTGCCCATGAAATATTCGGTCGCGACGGCTGCAAAATACGGCCCAAAGATAAACGTAAGGGCAAGGGTGTAAAAAGGTTGCGTGGCCCAATCAAACGCCATCCAGCCCCAAACCCGTTTTTTCAAAGATACATCCGCCACCACACGCCCCTTCGGTTTTGCCAGATTAGGAAGGGTTCATGTGGGTTTTGCAAGGGGTGAGTGTGTTTGCTTAGATACTTGCGTCGGAAAATTGCGGCGGCCAGGGACGGGTCGCATCGGCATCAATCCAGTTTTGCACCCATTGCGGCGTTGGCGGAGAGACTGTTTCATGACCCATCGCCGACAAGACATCTTTGGGTGGGACAATCCCTTTTTTGCCTGTGATGGCCGAACGATAGAGCGCATGGTTAGCGATTTCACCACTGCGCTTAATCATCGCTTGTTGCAGGTAGATGAATTTATCATCCCAACAGATGGCATGCCCTTTGGTGGTAAATGGTTCAAACGGGCGGATCCGGCGGCGGTAGCGCACGGACACCCCTGCCATCGTCAGGCCCCATCTACGTTCTTTCAATATCTTGAGAAGCCCAACGCGTTTGGCCAGAACAGTGCGATTGAGATCAAGAAGCGTGAGAACGCGACCGTTGTTCATTTCCATGAACAAATCAATATCCCAAGGCCAGCACCTGTGGTGGCTGACATGTTGAGCCAACAAAGGCAGATCGGGCGCGCCACGATGCAGCGCCATTTCAACACAGAGACGAGCGATTGGATACATAGGCCCAAAGTAGACAGCCTTACGTTAACGTCAACTATAACCTTGCGGAAAGCAGTTGCCGCCGCCCAACGGTGTGCTTACCTGTTGGAAAAGCAAAACGAAAAGGTTCGTGCACCATGCAATCGCTCTATCAAATTCTGATGCTCATTCTGGATGTGGTCTGGTTCATCATGATCGCCCATATCATCATGTCGTGGCTGCTCAGCTTTCAGGTGCTGAACATGCACCAACCTATCGTTGCGCAAATCTGGACAGGGCTGAACCGCCTGTTAGAGCCGATTTACACGCCGATCCGTCGTATCTTGCCAGATACCGGACCGCTTGATCTGGCGCCTTTGGTGGCCTTTATCGGTCTGATCGCGCTGCGCATTATTCTGCAAAACAACGCGGCTTTGTTCTTTTGACACGTCATCTGCGGTATGAGGCGCTTCTGGAACGTGCGGCGCCCCTTGATCCCATTGCGACAGCCATTGTCGCGCCCGAGGAAGCCAACGCGCTCGGCGGTGCGATCCGTGGTGCTGAAGAAGGTCTGATCGTCCCGGTATTGGTTGGTGACGCATTGCTGATACAGGCGACGGCGCGCGAAATTGGCAAGGATATTTCAGGGTTCGAAATTATCGACGTCAAAAGCCATTCAGATGCCGCAGCACGCGCTGTCCAGTTGGTGCACGAACGGCGCGTGAAGGCTCTGATGAAGGGGTATATCCATACAAACATGCTGCTCAAGCACGTCGTGAAATCCGATGGGGGTTTGCGCACAGGCCGCCGTTTGAGCCATGTGTTTGTGATGGACACCCCAGGGTTTGATCGGCTGATTATGGTGACCGATGCAGCGATCAACATCGCACCGGATCTGAAAACCAAAGCCGATATCGTGCAGAACGCGATTGATCTTGGTCATTCTCTTGGGTTGCCTCATCCGAAGGTCGCTGTTGTCTCTGCGATTGCAACTATCAACCCCGAGATCAACGCCACCGTTGAGGCTGCTGCGCTGGCAAAGATGGCCGACCGGGGTCAGATCAAAGGCGGACTGGTTGATGGGCCTTTCGCGATGGACAATGCGGTCAGCCCAAAAGCGGCTGCGATCAAGAAAATCGTATCGCCCGTTGCAGGTTTGGCGGATATTCTGATGATGCCCGAAATTCAAACGGGCAACATGGTTCTCAAGACACTGACGTTCATGGCGGGCGCGCAAGCGGGCGGGCTTGTTGTGGGTGCAAAGGTGCCGATTATGCTGACCAGCCGTGCTGATGACCAAGACGCGCGTGTTGCCAGCTGCGTCTTGGCGGCGTTGCATGCCCACCACGGCAGCGCAGGCTAATCCGATGGCCAAGGCAATCCTAACCCTGAATGCCGGCTCGTCTTCCGTGAAATTCGGTGTCTTTGATGCCGCTCAAGAACCCCAAGAGCTTGCTTCAGGTCAGGTTGAAAACCTTGGTGCAAACGCGCAATTGCTGTTCGACGGGCAAACCTTTTCGCTTGGCACCACCGATCATGTAGCTGCGGTTTCAGCAATATTAGACACTGTTTCACCTGTTTTAGGGGAGCGTCAGGTTGGTGGTGTCGGGCACCGTATTGTCCATGGTGGTATAGATTTCGACAAACCGACCGAATTGACGTGGCCCGTGATGGATGCCTTGGGGGAATTGATCCCTTTGGCCCCGCTTCACCAACCGCATAACCTTGCCGCGGCACGCGCCGCGATTGAGGCCTTTCCAAAAGCCATTCAAATCGGATGCTTTGACACCTCGTTTCACCGCGACCACTCTTGGGTCAACGATACCTTTGCGATCCCGCGCAAATACTATGACCAAGGCGTTAGGCGGTATGGGTTTCACGGGCTGAGTTACAGTTTCATCGCCAGCGAAATTGCCCGTAGCTACCCCGACCTTCATGATGGGCGCGTCGTTGTTTGCCACCTTGGCAATGGGGCCTCTATGTGTGCAATGCGCGCGGGTCGGTCGGTTGCATCCAGCATGGGGTTTTCCGCCCTCGACGGGCTGCCTATGGGCACGCGCAGCGGTTACATCGATCCTGGCGTTTTGCTCTATCTGATGGAGCATGACGGACTGGACGCCGCAGCACTGACCAACCTGCTTTATAAAGAAAGCGGTATGAAAGGCCTGTCGGGCCTCACGCATGACATGCGTGACCTGCTGGCAAGTCATGCCCCTCAAGCAAAGCAAGCCGTGGACTATTATGTGCACCGCATTCAGCTAGAGATCGGGGCGATGGCCGCGGCGCTAAAGGGGCTTGATGCGATCGTCTTTTGCGGCGGCGTTGGCGAAAACGCTCCGATTATTCGGGACCGTATCGCCCAAGGCATGGCTTGGATGGGGGTCGGTGATGATATCCCTGTTTTGGTTATCGAAACCGACGAAGAGCGGGTCATCGCACGGGCCGTTACCCGCGCGATAAGCTAGCGCCGCTTGGCAAAGATATCATCGGGCCCTGCAAATTCGATCAGATCATAGCCGTTGTCGCGCATGATTTGCGGGATGTCTGACGCGCCGGTGTTGTTTTCGATGCTCCAGACCTGCACATCATGGTCGCCAAACGGAAAGTCCTGCAAACAGGCCAGTTCACCCCCTTCGATATCAAGAGAAATCACATCAGGGTGCATCAGGTCGTGATCGCGCAATATCGTGGAGAGGCGGCGGGTCTCGACCGTTATGGTCGCCTCTTTGTGGCGCTTGTCTTGGCGCACTTGAGACAGCAAATCAGGGTCGTAACTGTCTACAAGCCCGCTCATCTGCGTGTAACCTTCCTGCACTTCAAGGAAAGTGGCTGCGCCGTCTTGGTCGCTTACGGCGTAAGGCAGACAGGGGCAGCGGCGGACGGATTGCGCTTTTTCAAGGTTAGAGGGAACAGGCTCTACCAAAAGCCCCGTCCATTTGCGGAAGGCCTCGAAAAACACAGAATTGGACCCTGTTACACCGTCAAAGCCACCCACATCGATGAACGTTCCGCCTGTTTTGCCTTGGAAATACCGATCGATAATTGCATCCTGTCCCGCTTGACTGGCGTAGTGATAATTGGGGTTCAGCATGCGGCGAAGCTCATGCAAGCGGCGGTTTAGCGGCGCACGGCTGCGGTCCTTGCGGTCTGCAAGGGCCTGACGGATGTCCGCCTCAAGGCGACGCAACTCGCTTTGGGCCTGATCGAGACGGTCAGAGAGCGTCATTCAGCCAGCCCCGTGTTCTTCGTAGGATTTTTCCTCGACTAAGGCGGATCCCAAAAACAGGTTGATGTCTTTTTTGACGGCGGCACGTTTGTCGTTGGTGACGTATACAGCGCGCGCAAGCTCAATGAACTTTGGACCAAAATTACCATCGCGCTCACAGATGCGGATATCATCTTCAATATCCCAAAGCGCTTCGTTGATCGCCTGTAGGGATGCGACAAGAGTGTCTAACTCAGCCGAAGTCGGTAACTTTTCCGATACCACATCTTCAAGCATCGCCAATTCACGCCGCACGTTTGCCAGCTTTGCAGCATCGGACATTCGGGTATTTTTAATCCGCAGGATTGTTATTTTGTCCAACAACTCGCCAGGCGAAACAGGGATGAGGATATCATGCATAGGCTAGCCTTTCTTGGCGGCAACAAGGGGGGCGAGGTCACGGGTGACCACGTCAAAAACACTGTCCCAATCGCGGGGCTTGGGCTGGCGGATCAAACGCATGCACGGATACCAAGGCGTGCGATCCCCATCGGGACCATAGAGCCAAAAACCATCCCAATGCAGCAGGTTCCAAACAGGCAGGTCCAATGAACCAGCGATATGCGCAATGGCCGTATCCATTGTGATAACAAGGTCCATTTCAGCCATCACAGCAGCGCTGTCTGCAAAGTCATGATCCGTCGACCCAAGATCAATCGCGAACGCCGCTGTGCCATCGGTGCGGAAATCATCCAGAAACGGTCCTTTGTACAGCGAAAAGCACTGCACCCCGTCAATCGCGGCAAGTCGCAGAATCTCACGATGATCAAACTTGCGGAAATCGTTGCCTTTGTAGGTTGCAGAGCCTGACCAAACGACGGCAATTTTGAAGGCGTCTTGGTGATTTTTCGTTGCGATTTTAGCGCGTGTCACAGCATGATCTGGCAAGGTCAGCTTTGTGGGGGCAGGAATGTCGGCCCCTGCTTCAAAGGCAAACATCGGCACGTCCATCATGCTGGTCCATACGTCAAATGCCGGTAAATCCGACAAATCACTTATGATCTGATCGACGCCGTGCGCCTGTGACACAAGGCTGGCGATTGGTGGTTTGGCGTGCAGGATCACCTTTGCGCCAAGGGATTGCAGCCAAGGCATGAAGCGCGTGAATAAGATGCAATCACCAAAGCCTTGTTCGCTGAAAACAAGGATGGTTTTTCCAGTTAAATCATCTCCGTTCCAGCGTGGCTTGGGCACTTTTGGCGCGCGGATATCCGACTGCTCCCACCGTGCTTGATAAAGGCGAAACCCGCGAGCGTAGTTGCCCGCCGTCAATTCGGTGAAGGCCAATTGCATCCGCAGTTCTGCATCATCGGGGTATTGCGTGATCGCGGTTTCAAGTCGTGCGCGGGCCTCATCCAACTTTCCATCAATGCGCAAGGCGCGCCCAATCAGCGCGATCTGTTCGGGACTGTCTGGCTGTATGGCAAGCAGGGCTTCACGTAGCGCAATCGCTTCCTCATTGCACCCGATATCACTCAGCACATTGGCGAAATTGTTGTTCATTACACCATCGTCTTTGGCCAGAGCATAGGCGCGACGTTGGGCAAGCACAGCGGCATCATAAAGCTTGGATTTGCGCAGCAGGATGCCATAGTTCGTCCATGCGCCTGCGTCCTGTGGGTTTAGCGCCAGATACTTGATGTAAAGCGGTCGTGCGGCATCAAGATCACCATCGACATGCAATTTATCGGCCTGCTGTTTGAGTGATACAGGTCGTTTGTCCATCATTTGACTTAAATGCTCCGCATTATTCTCACCGCGTTTGATGGTGGGTTAGCCCAAGATTAGGGTATTTTTATGATCCTCGTTTTCATGTTTCTTGAGTGTCGCGCATCAATTTGGGTTTGGGCAAGTGTCGTTTTTTTAGCGGGCGCACTATGCTATCCGCTGCGCGCAATTTCTGTGCAAAGCGATCCAGTGTGGTTGGGTGTCTTTCCCGCATTTGCGCACGCGGCGTTTTTCACCTTCGCCCTTGCGACATTGGGCCGGATGAACAGACGCCACGCAGCCTTGTTTGTGGGGGTCGCATCAAGTGCCTTTGAATTCATGCAGCATGCTGCAATTTGGAATAGCTTACCGTTGCCGTCCGTGATGATGGACTATGCGGCACACGGAACTTTCGACAGTTTAGATGTTGCCGTAACTTGGATTGGTGTGCTTGTTGGCCTCAGATGGCTTCGTCACGGCTTTGTTGGTGATAACCATCGACGTAGTCGCGCACCAGATCGCGGACATCGGATGCGTCGTTGTTTTCCAAAGCCTTGCGCAGACGTTTGAGCATCGCAGCAATCTGAATTTCCGGAAGGTACGTTTCTTGCGCACGAAGGATTTTCGGGTGTGGCGTCCCGACCAGACTTTTGTCGTCGATCAGAAGTTCTTCATACAGTTTTTCGCCAGGACGAAGACCCGTAATCTGAATTTCAATGCCGCCATCATCCGGTTCCACACTGACTTTCTGGGCTGACATTTCGATCATCCGTTTGGCAATGTCCAAGATTTTCATAGGCTTGCCCATATCCAGAACAAAGACGTCACTGCCTTTTGCGAACGCGCCAGCCAGCAGCACCAAACGGGCCGCTTCGGGGATCGTCATAAAGAAACGCGTCACTTCGGCATGGGTCACAGTGACTGGCCCTCCCATCGCGATCTGGCGTTGAAACAATGGCAGGACCGAGCCAGATGACCCCAACACATTCCCGAAGCGCACCATCGTAAATCGCGTTGTGGGATAGCGCGTCTGCAGGTCTTGGATAACCAATTCGGCCAGACGTTTTGTGGCGCCCATAATATTGGTTGGGCGCACGGCTTTGTCGGTCGAGATAAGAATGAACCGCTCAAGCCCCTCTTTTGCAGCCGCTTCCGCTACAGTCAAAGTGCCCAGAACGTTGTTTCGACTCCCCTCTAGCACGTTATCTTCAACAAGAGGAACGTGCTTGTAAGCCGCCGCATGCAGGACAATTTCAACGTTCTCTTCTTGCATCACCGACCGAACACGCTGCGCGTTCGTCACCGAGCCCAAGCGGGCAACGATCTCGAAATCCTGCCCCGATGTAAGGGCTGAAATCTCACGTTCAATCGAATAGAGAGCAAATTCACTATGATCGAACAAAACGATTTTGGCACAATCGCAATCCAGCAATTGCCGCGCCAGTTCCGAGCCAATAGAGCCGCCCGCTCCTGTGACCATCACTGTCCGATTGGAATAGGTTTGCCCAATTTCGGGAATTTGCAGGTCAACCTTATCACGGCCAAGCAACTGGTCTGGCGTGACGGTTTTCGAGATCATATCGGTGGACTTGCGATCAAGAATGTCGGCGATCGAAGGCAACACCCGCACATCGACATTCAAATCTTCAAGCGAAGAGATCAGTCGTTGTCGTTTGGATTCTGAAATATCGGGCTGTGCGATCACAACCTGACGGATACGTCCACTGGATACCAGGTTTGGCAAGGCAGACGCCCCTTTGACAGGGATACCCGCAATCATCAGACCGTGAAGCGACTTTGCATTATCGATGAAGACAACAGGCGTGCGGTCTTCGTTCTGCGACAGAACACTGGCAAGTTGGATGCCCGCGGGCCCCGCGCCATAGATTGCGACAGGCGTATGATCGGACGCGTTGGTACGCAGGTAACGCAGCAGGACCAGCATCATTAACCGGATGCTGACCGCTGAAACAAAAAATAGCGCGCCAAAGATAACCGGCACCGAGCGCGGAGTGCCTAGTTGGAGACTGTAAGACACAATTACCGCGTAAATCGCCAGCGTAATTGAGGCCAGACCGATGCGGGATGCGGCATGGCCCTCGAAAGTCCCAAGCTTTATTCGGTGCACCCCAAAAGCAATCAATGTTATGGCACCTGTAACCGTTACGATCGCAAAAAGTGCCAACGCATCGCGCATCGCTTCAGGTGGCGTCAGGGTGCCGTAACGAAGCAAAAAGGCCGCCAAAAGGCAGGCGGGGATGAGCAGGCCATCGATGGCCAGAAAAATCCGCCGCTTGGTTGGTCGCGATAGCGATGTGATGATAGAATAGAAACTCATACAAAATATGCGTTATTCGCCCGTGTTTCGAACTGAAAACGTGTGCCCCTTGGTGTCGCAGCTGTTGCTGTCTTACAATTTCAGTTCGCAGAATCCAAGCAAGGCGACGGGGCAATGCGAATATATGCCTATTTTTTCAGCAACTGCGGCTTGAAGGGCGCAGCGTAGCCGAGGCTTCGTTGTCGCTGATGTGCTTGTCCGCAGTTTCGATGCGTGGCACATCAGCAGATATACAAAAGCAAAATCGCCAGAGCAGACAAATGTCAGACCCTAAATCCATTTTGCGTGAGGTTTTTGGCTTCGATGAATTTCGCGCGGGCCAAGAAGATATCGTTGATGCGGTGATTGCGGGTGAAAACGCCTTGGCGATCATGCCGACAGGCGGCGGCAAGTCGCTTTGTTTCCAGTTACCAGCCCTGTGCCGTGATGGGGTCACCGTTGTCATCTCGCCCCTGATTGCCTTGATGCGGGATCAGGTGCGCGCTCTGCAAGAAGCAGGGGTCAGTGCGGGTGCGCTGACGTCAGGCAACACCGAGGAGGAGACGGATGCCATCTATCGCGCGCTTGATGAAGGGCATTTGAAGCTCCTTTATATGGCGCCAGAACGGCTGGCCTCATCGGGGGCGCAAAACATGTTGCAGCGTGCTGGCGTTGGATTGATTGCTGTTGATGAGGCGCATTGCGTGAGCCAGTGGGGGCATGATTTTCGGCCGGACTATTTGCGCATCGGTGCACTGCGCGAAAGGCTTGATGTGCCATTGGCTGCATTTACCGCCACCGCTGATATCGAAACGCGGCGGGAAATCATCGACAAGCTTTTTGGCGGAATGCCCCCAAGCCACTTTTTACACGGGTTTGATCGTCCAAATATTCATCTGGCGTTTGCCGCTAAAAATGGACCGCGCGCGCAGATCCTTCAGTTTGCGTCTGCACGCAAAGGGTTGAGCGGCATTGTTTACACGGGCACCCGTGCCAAGACCGAGACTTTGACGCAAGCGTTGCGCGAGGCAGGTCATCATGCCTGTTTCTATCACGGTGGTATGGAAAGCGAGAGCCGACGCGAAGTCGAGCGCAGGTTTCAGCAAGAAGACGGGTTGATCGTTGTTGCCACGGTTGCCTTTGGCATGGGGATCGACAAACCAGATATCCGTTGGGTTGCACACGCCGATTTGCCCAAATCCATTGAAAGCTATTACCAAGAAATCGGGCGCGCCGGGCGCGACGGGGCGCCTGCGGATACGTTAACGCTTTATGGTCCTGATGATATTCGCTTTCGGCGCACCCAGATTGACGAAGGATTGGCCCCGCCTGAGCGGCGTGCCGCTGATCATGGGCGGCTGAATGCCGTGTTGGGATTGGCCGAGGCGCTGACCTGCCGCCGTGTTCCATTGTTGGAATACTTTGGCGAGACAGAGGTGTCCTGCGGAAACTGCGATTTGTGCCAGACACCGCCAGAGGTTTTCGACGGCACGACGGCGGTGCGAATGGCGCTGTCAGCTATCTTGCGCACGGGTGAATGGTTTGGCGCGGGTCATTTGATTGATATTTTGCTTGGCAACCAGACAGACAAAATCATAGCCCGCGGTCATACAGACCTGCCCACCTTCGGTGTCGGCAAGGACTATGACAAACGCCAATGGCAGGTCATTTTCCGTCAGATGATGGGACATGATCTGATCCGCCCTGACCCCGAACGCCACGGTGCGCTGCGCATGACACATAAGGCGCGTCCTATTTTGCGTGATGAAGAAACGATCACGCTGCGCAAGGATACGATCCAGAAAACAAGAAACGGGCCTGCGGTAAAAACACTGGTCAGCGAAGAAGATGCCCCGCTGTTGTCTGCGCTCAAAGCGAAGCGGCGCTTTCTGGCGGAACAGGCAAATGTGCCAGCCTACATCGTGTTCAATGATCGCACCTTGGTCGAGATGGCAGAGAAGCGGCCCCAAACCCTTGATGACATGGCGGGCATTGGGGGGGTGGGTGCCAAAAAACTTGAACGCTACGGACGTGATTTTCTGGAGGTCATCGCCGGCGACGTGGCCCCAATGCATCCGTCGCGGCGCAAGCTGGCGGGGCGTAGTGAAGCGAGCCTTTATGACCAGCTTCTCAACGCCCAAACCGATTTGATGCGTGGCCCCGAAGGCATGGACAAACCGATGAGTTGTTCTGCAGGGCATCTGGCCAAACTTGCCACCATGAGGCCCAAGGATATCACTGCGATTGAGCGCGTGGTGGGTGCGCGCCATGCAGAACGCTTTGGTGCGGCCTTTTTGGACGTTATTCGAAACGCCTGATCTGTCTCTTGAGAACACAGGTCAGCCTGCTAAATCGTAAAGTGAATTTGAGAGAGGACAGGCTATGCTGGTTGTGGTTTCACCTGCGAAATCGTTGAATTGGGACGCGGGCGAAGGGGTGGAAACATCAGACCCGGTCTTTGCCAAAGACGCGCTAAGCCTTGCCAAAACAGCGCGCCAGCTGACCCTGGGCGAGCTTCGCAAATTGATGAGCATCAGTGAGGATTTGGCGCGTTTGAACCGCGACCGTTTCAAAGCCTATTCCGACGATCCAAGCGCAGAGGCGACACGCCCGGCCGCTTATGCTTTTGCAGGGGACACGTATCAGGGTCTTGAATTCAAAACCCTAGACGAAGACACCCAAGCCTATGCGCAAGATCACCTGCGGATCTTGTCGGGGCTTTATGGTGTTTTGCGCCCCTTGGATGCCATGCAGCCCTACCGTCTTGAGATGGGAAGCCGCCTGAAAACACGACGGGGCAAAAACCTCTATGATTACTGGGGCAGCGAAATATCCGAGGCTTTGAACGCGCAAGCGGCACAAACGGGAGCTGGCGTTTTGGTTAACTGCGCCAGTCAGGAATATTTTGGCGCTGTGGATCAAGCCGCTTTGAAGATGAAAACCGTCACGCCAACCTTCCTGGAAGACAAGGATGGCAAGCCAAAGATCGTGAGCTTTTTTGCCAAACGTGCGCGGGGGGCCATGGCGCGTTTTGTTGTTGAAAACCGGGTTTCTACGATGGATGCGCTTTTGCGGTTTGAGGCGGGCGGCTACAAATACGTGCCAGAGCTGAGTAAAGAACATGCCCCCGCTTTTGTGCGGCCTTATCCGAAATAAAAATCAGGCGACCGCCACGTCTTGGGTTAAAGGCAATGTGCCGTGTGGCTGCGCATCTTTGATCTGATCAAGGATGCTTTGTTTGCGAAGCGGCTTGGTCAAATAGTGATCGATCCCGGAGGCGAGGATGTCGCGGTCGTCGCCCTCCATCGCATGGGCGGTGAGTGCGCAAATGGGAACGCGATGTCCCAAAGGTGTTTCAAGTTCGCGAATGGCGCGCGCGGCTTCTTTCCCGTCCATTTCAGGCATAGAGATATCCATGAATATCAGGTCGGGTGCAAAGGTTTGGAAAAGCTCAACCGCGATGCGCCCGTTCTCGGCGAACTCAAGATCAACATCTAGATCACGCAGCATTTTAGAAAAAACCAAGCGATTGGTTTTGTTGTCTTCTGCGGCAAGAATTTTCATTTTGCGGTGCGCAATCTGATGATCTGTGTCAGGCTGTTCCACGCAATGAGTTTGGCTGGTGAAAAGATCGTAAAGGGCCGCACGGGCAAGCGGATGGATCAGGCATTTTTCAACGCCTTCATGGGGTGTAAACACCCGAGCGTCGCCGCTGTTGTGACTGGTGACAAAGACACGTGGGCGCGGCTGGTCCTCAGCAATTTCGGCAAGCCACCTGTCCAGATCTTCGGTTGTGCTGGCAATGAAAATCGCATGTGCCATCGGCAGGGTTGTCTGTGCGGCTTGCAGCGTTTCAAAGGCGGCCACATCCAGCCCCATGACTGCACATTGCTTTTGTAACAGGGCACGATCCGTTTGATTGCGGTCTACGATGACCACAGTTTGCGGCGCCACAGCGGGCAAGACGGGGTCAAACGCAGGTTCGGCAATCTGTGCAGGCAGATTGAACCCGAAGACCGATCCAACGCCCTCTTCTGATTCAACCCAAATCTGGCCACCCATCAATTCGACAAGTTGCTTGGTGATCGCCAGCCCCAGACCTGTCCCGTCGAATTTGCGGTTCCGCTCGTTTTCGACCTGATTAAACTCACCAAATATATGATCCACCATATCGGCAGGAATCCCGATACCAGTGTCTTCGATGCTGACATGAATGGTGGCTTCATCGCCGTCGGGGCTTTCAATCCCTGTGACGCGAATGATGACATGGCCTTGCTTGGTGAATTTGATGGCATTGCCTAAAAGGTTCGTAACAATTTGGCGAATGCGTCCCGGATCCGCGGTGATCTGGCTTGGCAAAAACAGGTCATAATCAATTGCGATCTCGAGAGATTTTTCGGTGGCTGCGGGCTGTAGCAGCATCACCACTTCGTGCAACGTGCGCTCCAGATCGAAAACTTCGGGGTGTAGGATCAATTTATCCGCTTCGATTTTGGAATAATCCAAGACATCATTGATGATTACCAAAAGCGCCTCGCCCGAGTTTTTGATGGTTTGGGCAAATAGGGTCTGTTCGTCGTCCAGTTTCGTATCAGTAAGCAGATCTGCCATGCCGACGATGCCATTCATCGGCGTGCGGATTTCGTGGGACATATTGGCGAGAAAGGCAGACTTTGCGCGGTTTGCGGCCTCTGCAAGCAGTTGCGCTTCTTTCATCTCTTCCTGGTGGCGGATCGTCTCTGTGATATCGATCGCCAGCGTGACAATGCCACCATCTGTGCCGCGCCGATCCAACATGCGTACATAATGATTGTTCCATAGCCGCACCACGACGGGGTCAATTTCGTTGGCGTCCCATCTGTTAATCATCATATCGCGCCATTGCGCGGCCGTCATCTCGCCCGGATTGATGATGCCTTCTTCGCACGCCAGTTGCAAAAGCCGGACATAAGATATGCCTGGTTGCACCTCCTCCAGATCATCGAAGGTGCGCGTATAGGCTGGATTGGCCAAAACAAGCCGCCCGTCTGGATCAAAAAGGGCAAATCCATCGCGGACCGTTTCGATGCTTTCCCACAAGCGGCGTTCGGCTTGGCCTGCCTTTTCCTCTGCCATCATCAGATCACTGCGCACGCGGGTTGTTTCGCCCTTGGCGGTCGCAACCTCTTTGCGTGTTTCGACGATTTCAGCCGATAGCGCATTGGCGTGCTGGCCCAACTTACGGTTGGCCGCCAGCAGTTCACCTTTTTTCTGTTCCAACAGGCTTTCGGCAGCGAGGCGCGCGCGGCGCTCCTCTGCAAGGCGTTGGTTCAGATCCATCCCGCGTCTCCACTTCGTCGTCTCAGCACACAGGGGTTAGACCAACGAGGTGAAGAATTGGTTTATGTGATCAGGCTAGCCGATCTTTTCAATCGCCAGCGCTATCCCCTGACCACCACCGATGCACATGGTGATCAGCGCATGTTTGCCCGCGATCCTATCAAGTTCATACATCGCCTTGACCGTGATGATCGCACCTGTGGCCCCCACAGGATGACCAAGCGCAATCGCACCGCCATTGGGGTTTACTTTCGCAGCGTCCATCCCCAGAGCGCGGCTGACTGCAATGGCCTGGGCCGCAAAGGCTTCGTTGCTTTCGATCACGTCAAAATCATCGATCCCGAGGCCTGTCTTTTCCAAGAGTTTTTCCACTGCGGGCACAGGACCTATCCCCATGACTTCGGGGCGCACGCCTGCATGGGCATAGCCGATGATCCTGAACTTGGGGCTAAGTCCCGCATCTTTGGCAGCCGTGGCTGTCGCCAAGATAATCGCAGCCGCCCCATCATTGATGCCAGAGGCGTTTCCGGCCGTAACAGAGCCTTCTTTCTCAAAAACAGGGCGCAGGCCCGACAGCGTTTCAAGCGTTGTTGCCTTGGGGTGTTCGTCGCTGGCAAAGGCCACCGTATCGCGTTTTACGCGCACATCGACAGGGACGATTTGATCGTCAAAATACCCTGCCTCAATCGCTTTGGCGGCACGGGTCTGACTCTCCAGCGCGAAAGCGTCCTGATCGGCGCGGCTGACGTCATGTTCGCGGCTCACGTTCTCTGCCGTGACACCCATATGGCCTGTGCCAAACGGACAATTCAACGCACCAAGCATCATGTCCAATGTGCGCACATCGCCCATCTTGGCGCCCCATCGTTGATCGGGAATGATAAACGGTGCGCGGCTCATGTTTTCGGCACCGCCTGCCACACCAAATCGCGCATCGCCAAGCATCAGTGATTGGACCACAGACACGATGGCCTGAACACCAGACCCACACAGACGGTTCACGTTCATCGCGGGCGTCGTGTCGGGAATGCCTGCATTGATCGCGGCGATGCGTGACAGATACATGTCTCTGGGTTCGGTATTGATCACATGGCCAAACGCAACATGGCCGATTTGATCAGGGGCGACACCTGCGCGTTGCATCGCAGCTTGGGTCACAGTGGCGCCCAATGCGGATGGGGGTGTGCCAGCAAGTGCGCCGCCAAATGTACCAATCGCTGTGCGTGCGCCGCCGAGGATGACAATATCGTCCATGTGATCTCTCCCGTTTTTTACTTTGTTGCAGGCTACCCTAAATCAACGTGCACAACAGCGAAACGTCAGGTCACAAGGAAGACGCCCGATGAAATACGGCCCCACCCGCAAAGAGCTTTGGTTTCGCTTGGCGTTTTCGATTTTCGGGCTGATTTTTATGGTTGTCGCAATCACGGCGCGGGGCGTCAGCGGGATTGCGTGGATCGAAGTGGTGGGAATTTCTTCGGTATTCTTTGGCGGCACCGCCATCTGGACAGCGTGTATGCTGCTCAAACAAGGGAAAAGCGGGGACCCTTAGGCCCCCGCGTTTCATTCAGCTTTCGACTTCAAACTCAAGCGGGCGGACCTGCTTGAACATACCGGTGGTGTCCAGTGCGCCCAGAACATCCGCAGGGATTGGGGTGTCGACATAAAGTAGGGCAATCGCCTCGCCACCTGCTTCGTTGCGTCCAAGGGTAAAGTTAGCGATGTTCACGCCGTTTTTGCCCATCGTGTTGCCCAAAAGACCGATGATGCCAGGAACATCTTCGTTTGTTGTATACAGCATGTGGCGGCCGATCTCGGCGTCGATGTTGATGCCTTTGATCTGGATAAAGCGCGGTTTGCCGTCGCTGAACACGGTGCCGGCAATGCTGCGTTCGCGCTTGTCGGTGACGACTGTAACTTTGATATAGCCGTCAAACGCACCTGTCTTGTCTTGGTTCGTGGTGCTGATCTGGATGCCTTTATCCTTGGCGATCACAGGCGCAGATACCACGTTCACATCAGGATTGGCCTTTTTCATAATGCCAGCGATGACCGCGCAGTTCAGCGCCTCAAGGTTCATATCCGAGACGACGCCGTCGTAGAGGATGTTGATGGCTTTGATGGGTTCGTCTGTCATTTGGCCGGTGAAATTGCCCAAGTGACCTGCAAGTTTGACCCATGGGCCCATCACTTTGGCTTCTTCAGCGGTGATGCTTGGTGTGTTCAAAGCGTTTTCAACAGCGCCTGTCAGAAGGTAGTTGGCCATCTGGTCTGCGACCTGAAGGGCAACATTTTCCTGGGCTTCCGTTGTGGCCGCGCCAAGGTGCGGAGTGACCACGACATTGGGAAGGTTAAAGAGCGGCGATTCCGTGGCCGGTTCAACGGCAAACACGTCAAACGCAGCGCCTGCGACGTGGCCTGATTTCAGGGCCTCGGCCAGTGCGTCTTCGTCGACCAGACCGCCGCGCGCGCAGTTCACAATGCGCACACCTTTTTTCATCATCGCAATTTTTTCAGCGGTGATCATGTTGGCGGTTTGCTCTGTTTTCGGGACGTGAAGCGTGATGAAATCGGCTTGCTTGAACAGGTCATCCAGCTCAACTTTTGTGACGCCCATCTTTTCGGCTTTGGCATCCGACAAGAAGGGATCATAGGCTAACACCTTCATTTTCAAGCCTTTTGCGCGGTCACAGACGATGCCACCAATGTTACCTGCGCCGATGACACCAAGGGTTTTACCTGTCAGCTCAACGCCCATGAACTTGGACTTTTCCCATTTGCCTGCATGGGTCGATGCACTGGCTTCGGGGATCTGACGGGCCACGGCGAACATCATCGCGATGGCGTGTTCAGCGGTGGTTGTCATGTTGCCGAAGGGCGTGTTCATCACGATGATGCCCTTTTTGGAGGCAGCGTCTTTGTCGATGTTATCGGTGCCGATACCTGCGCGGCCAATGACCTTGAGATTGTCGGCGGCTTCGATGATTTTTGCGGTCGCTTTGGAGGCCGAACGGATGGCCAGACCATCGTATTCGGGGATCGCTGCAAGCAGCGCATCCTTGTCTTTTCCAAGGTCTGGTTTGAAGTCCACCTCGATGCCGCGGTCACGGAAAATCTGCACGGCGGCTTCGGAAAGTTTGTCTGAGATGAGAACTTTGGGGGCCATGATTTTGGTCCTTTTTTCGGTGTCATCCGACGTATGGCCTAGCGTATGCTACGCGTATGGCAATGCGTCAGACGTTTGGGTTAATTTCTGTTAACGATTGGGGGCCTGAAGCAGGTTGCTTCAGGCGTTGATTTCGGCATCAAAGGCGTGGGCCAGCCACGGCAACATCGCTTCGATGTCCGCCGTTTCAATCGTGCCACCACACCAGATGCGCAGACCTGCAGGCGCGTCACGATAGGCGCCGACGTCCAAAGCCACACCTTCGGCTTCCAGACGTTTGGCAACGGCTTTGGCAAATGCTGCGCCATCGGTGATGCGGTCGTCGGTGAACTTCAGGCAAACGGACGTGACCGAGCGCGTGGCAGGATCAACGGCCAGATTTTTGATCCAGTCGTTGGCATCGCAGAAATCCCAGATCGCTTGGGCGTTCGCTTCGGCGCGTTTTTTTAAACCGTCGAGACCCCCAATCGATTTCGCCCAGTCCAAGGCGAACAGATAGTCTTCGACGCAGAGCATCGAGGGCGTGTTGATTGTGGCACCCGAGAAGATACCATCAATCAGCTTGCCGCCTTTGGTCAGGCGGAAGATTTTTGGCAGGGGCCACGCTGGTGTGTAGCTTTCCAGACGCTCAACCGCGCGGGGTGACAGGATCAGGATACCGTGGGCTGCTTCGCCGCCCAGAACCTTCTGCCAGCTGAATGTTGTGACATCCAGTTTGTCCCAAGGCAGGTCCATCGCAAAGGCGGCAGAGGTCGCGTCGCACAGGGTCAGGCCAGCACGATCGGCGGGGATCGCATCGCCGTTTGGCATTGCCACACCCGAGGTCGTGCCGTTCCATGTAAAGCACACGTCGTTGTCGTAGTTCAGCGCCGCCATATCGACGATTTCGCCGTAGTCGGCGGTGTGAACCGTGTGTTCGATTTTCAGCTGTTTGACGGCGTCAGTGACCCAACCCGCGCCAAAGGATTCCCAAGCGACCATTTCTGCGGGGCGTTGGCCAAGCATCGACCACATCGCCATTTCATAGGCGCCTGTATCAGAAGCCGGCACGATGCCGATTTTATAATCCGCAGGCACGCCGAGGATGTCGCGTGTGGTCTCAATCGCCAGTTTCAATTTGTCTTTGCCCACGGCGGCACGGTGAGAGCGACCAAGCGGCGCGTCGGCTAGTTTGTCCAGTGACCATGTGGGGGGTTTTGCGCAAGGGCCCGAGGAAAAACGGGGATTGCGCGGCTTTGCAGCCGGTGGTGTCGTCGTCATATCTGCTATCCTTCCAGATAAATGCCCTTCGTTGGGGAAGGGTGTCCCACGGGTGCGTTTATGGAGAAGTGCTGAGTCCCACAAGGCAGAAAATGACGCGGCCGCGACCATGTGCAGAATTTTGCGACACTTTTGAGGTGTATTGGAAACTTAAGGGCGGGCGTTGCTTACTCGGTCGCGGGCCAGCGATTTATGTTCGAGGGCTGACAGATGCGCGATGGTTTCTTCAACCGAGAGACCTTGTTTGCGCGATTTTTCCCAGATGCGCTTGCAGGACTGTGGGGACCATGGAAGCGCGGCTGTCGCAAGCCATAGGCGGAGCGGCGTTGGGAGCGCATCGTAATTGGCCATAGGATCGGCCCGACGGCGTCGTCTGCGCAGAGTTGTGCTGCCAAGATTGCGGGGCATGAGAGACCTTTATCTTTTTTGCGATGTTATATCATAACAATTTTGAGCTTCAAGTCGATAGCGTCGCAGGGGGTTGCCTGCAGTACCGTGGTGGTGTGAAAGCATAGCAAAGGAGATTTGCCATGTATGTTGTGACCCTGATTGCCCGACCTCTGGACCCTGCTTTGGTTGAGGCGCTGCGCAATGCGTGGGGTGGGACGGAAGTGACATGGCTGTCTGTCGACGAGGCGGCCGAGTTTGGCGTGCCTGGCGTGCCAGACAACCAGTGGGACGTATGGGCCGATTTGCAGACGCAAAAGGTTGATATGGTCGTGCAGCCCACCAAGGGGCGGCGCAAGAAGATGCTGTTGGCCGATATGGACAGCACGATGATCCGGCAAGAATGCATTGATGAGTTGGCCGATGAAGCGGGTGTGGGTGCTTATGTGGCGGACATCACCGCGCGGGCGATGAACGGTGAGTTGGATTTTGAAGCGGCGTTGATCGAGCGTGTTGGACTGCTTAAAGGGTTGCCTGTGCGGGTCATTGGCAAGGTGCTGGAGACGCGGATCACCAAGATGTATGGCGCGGTTGAGTTGCTGACGACGATGAAAGCGCATGGCGCGCATGCGGCTTTGGTTTCTGGCGGCTTTACGGCGTTCACCCAACGCATCGCGGCGGATCTGGGGTTTGATGAGCATCGCGCGAATACGTTGCTGGAAGATGGCGATGTGCTGAGCGGGCAGGTGGCGATGCCGATCCTGGGACGCGAGGCAAAGGTGCAGGCGTTGGAAGAGATTACAGCGCGTCTTGCGATTGCCGAAAGCGATGTGATTGCCGTGGGCGACGGCGCAAATGATCTGGGCATGTTGAAACGCGCGGGCATGGGCGTGGCGCTGCATGCCAAACCTGCGGTGGCGGCGCAGGTGGACATCCGTATCAACCACGGCGATCTGACAAGCCTGCTGTTTGTGCAGGGCTATTCGCGAGACGATTTTGTTTGAGGTCACGGTTGATCTGCTGGCGGTTTTGCTGGCGGTCGCTTTTGTGGCGGGGTTGGTAGACAGCATCGCGGGGGGTGGTGGTTTGATCACATTGCCGACGCTGCTGTTGGTGGGGGCCAGCCCGATTGAGGCGCTATCAACCAACAAGCTGCAAGGCACGTTCGGCGCGGCCACGGCGGCGGTCAGCTATGCGCGGGGCGGTCATGTGGATTTGCGCAGCCAGTGGCTGTGGGCATTCATCGCGTTTGGCGCGGCTTTGGCGGGGGCATTGATGGCGACGGTTTTGCCTGTAGAGACCTTCAGGGTCATGCTGCCGATTGTCCTGATCTCGGTCGCGCTGTTTTTTGCCTTTAAGCCGAACCTGACGGATGTGGATACGGTGGCCAAGGTTGCCCCTGCCGTCTTTGGCTTCACCTTCGTGCCAGCGGTCGGGGCCTATGACGGGCTTCTGGGGCCAGGGGCGGGATCGTTTTACATGATCGCCTTTGTGATGTTTGCAGGCTTTGGCGTTTTGCGGGCCACGGCGCATACCAAACTGCTTAATTTTGCCAGCAATGTCGGTGGTTTGGTGATGTTTGCACTGGTGGCCGAGGTCTGGTGGGCCACGGGATTGGCGATGGGCGCCGCGCAGATTGCGGGGGCGCGCATGGGCAGCGCAATGGCAATGAAACAAGGTGCGCGATTGATCAAACCGCTGGTCGTTGTTACGTCATTGGCACTGGCTGCACGATTGATGTGGGATTGGTTTTGAAGGGACGCGATATGAAACCTGTTGTTTTATGTATTCTGGACGGATGGGGCCTGAGGGCCGAGACCGACCACAACGCCCCTGCACTGGCTAAAACGCCGAACTTTGATCGCATTATGCAAGGCCCCCACGCGCAGCTTTTGACCCACGGCAATGATGCGGGGCTGCCATCGGGGCAGATGGGCAATTCTGAGGTGGGGCATACAAACATTGGCGCGGGCCGCGTGGTTGCGATGGACTTGGGCCAGATTGATCTGGCGATCGAGGATGGCTCTTTCTTCGAAAACGGCCCGTTGAACGCATTTATTTCCAAGCTGAAAGAGACGGGCAAAGCCGCACATCTTATGGGGGTTGTCAGTGACGGCGGCGTGCATGGCCACCTTGGGCATATGGCGGCCGCCGCTGAGGCGATTGTAAAGGCAGGTGTGCCCTGTTTTATCCATGCAATCACGGATGGGCGCGATGTTGCGCCATCGTCTGCGGCTGGTTTTATCGAGACACTTGCGCAGCTTTTGCCCAAACAGGCGGTCTTTGCCACGCTGACAGGGCGCTACTATGCGATGGACCGCGACAACCGTTGGGAACGCGTCAGCACCGCGTTTGAAGCGATGATCCACGCCAAAGGCCCGGTTGCGGATACACCGCTGGACGCGATCAAAACGTCTTATGCGGACGGTGTCACAGATGAATTTATCCCTGCCACTGTGATGGCGGGCTTCCAAGGTGTGCAGGACGGGGATGGTATATTCTGCCTGAACTTCCGCGCAGACCGCGCACGCGAAATTATGGCAGCGATTGCAGAGCCTGATTTTGATGGTTTCGCCACGGGGCCGCGTCCATCTCTTGGGGCTGTTCTTGGGATGGTCAGCTATTCGGATACCCATGACACCTATATGGATGTGGCATTCCCCAAACAGAAAATCGTCAATACACTTGGCGCATGGGTTGCCAAACACGGGCTGCGGCAGTTTCGGTTGGCCGAGACCGAGAAATACCCGCATGTGACGTTTTTCCTGAATGGCGGCCAAGAGGTGCCGGAAGAGGGCGAGGACCGCTATATGGCGCCATCGCCCAAAGTGGCGACCTATGATTTGCAGCCAGAGATGTCGGCCGACGAGGTGACGGATGCCTTTGTCGATGCGATTGGCGCGGGGTATGATCTGATTGTCACCAACTATGCCAACCCTGATATGGTGGGGCATACGGGTGATCTGCAGGCGGCAATCAAGGCATGCGAAGCCGTAGACCAAGGGCTTGGTCGCGTGCTGGAGGCGTTGGATAAAGCAGGCGGTGCGATGATCGTGACCGCCGATCATGGCAACTGCGAGGTGATGTGGGATGCGGCCACCAATGGGCCGCATACGGCACATACGTTGAACCCCGTGCCTGTTGCGTTGGTGGGTGCCGATGGGCCGCTGCGCGATGGGCGCTTGGCCGACCTTGCACCAACATTGCTGGCCTTGATGGGTCTTGAGCAACCCCCAGAGATGACAGGCCATAGCCTGATCAAAGGGTAGCAGGTGCTGGCGCGGTATAAACACGCAGTCTGTGCGGCGGCGCTCTGTTTGGTCTGTGCGGGCCCTGTTACGGGTGAAACCGCGCAAGAGGCGGCCTTTGCTGCGGCCCAACAGCTTTCTGATGCGACCGTTGCCTTGCAGCAGACCGAGGGCGCACGCGACCGCGTAAAGGCGCTGACCGAGGTGATCGACGCCTTCGAGGCAGGTTTGGCTGCGATGCGCAATGGGGTGCGCAGTGCGGCATTGCGCGAACAGGCGATCCGGCGGGATCTTGAGGCCCGCAACGAGGAATTGGCGGCACTTCTGGCGGTGATGCAAACGCTTGGTGCGGCGCAGGGTCCGCAGGTGCTGTTGCATCCGTCGGGGGCGTTGGGCACCGCGCGTGCGGGTATGATGGTGGGCGATATATCGCCTGCCTTGCAAGCGCAGGCGGCTGCATTGCGTGCGCAGCTTGATGAGTTGCGCGATCTGCGTGTGCTGCAAGAAGACGCGACAACGCGCATGCAGGCGGGGCTGGAAGGGGTGCAGGCCGCCCGCACAGCGCTGAGCCAAGCGATTTCACAACGCACAGATCGGCCACGCCGCTTTGTGGAAGATCCTGTGCGCATGGCGATTTTGCTGGATAGTGCGGAAACACTTGAAGCCTTCGCCTCTGGCCTGATTGAGGAAGGGGAGGAGTGGGCGCTGCCAGAGGGCGAGGCGCTGAAAGGCACGCTTTCGTTGCCTGTGCGCGGGGCGCTGCTGCGTGATTTCAACGATGCGGATGCGGCTGGCATTGTGCGTCCGGGATGGCTGATTGCGACAGAGCCGCGCGCAAAGGTGACGACGCCCACCGCGGCCACGGTGCGTTATCTGGGGCCGTTTTTGGACTACGGCAACGTGATTATTCTGGAACCTGCCGCAGATACCTTGCTGGTGTTGGCGGGGATGGGGCAGGTGTTTGGGTCGGTTGGTCAAATCTTGCAAGAAGGCGATGTCGTCGGTTTGATGGGCGGAACTGACGCGAATTTGAATGATCTGACGCAAGTCGGTGGCGTATCCCGATCAGAAACGCTTTATATAGAGATAAGACAGTTCGAAGAGCCCGTTGATCCGAACGACTGGTTTGCAAGATGACAAGGCCCCACCACGTTGGGGACAGGAGAGGTAGAGAATGAAGAAATTGATGATGGCCGCCGCGGTTGGCACCCTGTCGAGCGTGATTTTGACGACACAGGTGGCAGGCCCGCTTTTGGCGCAAGAGAATAACCGCAACACCAATGTGTATCAGCAGCTTGATCTGTTTGGAGACATCTTCGAGCGGATCCGCAGCCAATATGTTGAAGAGGTCGATGAAGGCGAATTGATTGAAGCTGCGATCAACGGGATGTTGACCTCGCTTGATCCGCACTCAAGCTATCTACCACCTGAGGATGCCCAAGCGATGCAGGTGCAGACCCGTGGGGAATTTGGCGGTTTGGGCATTGAGGTGACCCAAGAGGAAGGCTTTGTTAAAGTTGTGGCGCCGATGGATGGCACCCCTGCCGAGCAAGCAGGCGTTCTGGCGGGTGACTTTATCACCCATGTGGACGGCGAAAGCCTTCTGGGTCTGACGCTTGACGAAGCTGTAGATCTGATGCGCGGGCCTTTGGGTTCGGAAATCATTGTGACCATTGTGCGCGAAGATGCCGAAGAACCGTTTGATGTGTCGATCATTCGCGACACCATCAAACTGACAGCCGTGCGCGCCCGCACCGAAGGCGAGACCGTTGTCTTGCGTGTGAGCACCTTCAACGATCAGACCTATCCGAACCTCAAAGACGGGCTGGACGAACAGATCGAAGAAGCAGGTGGATTGGACAACATCAACGGTGTTGTGCTGGATTTGCGCAACAACCCTGGCGGTCTTTTGACGCAATCCATCCGCGTGTCGGATGCGTTTTTGGAGGAAGGCGAGATCGTTTCGACCCGTGGGCGCAACCCTGCGGACGGAGATCGTTTCAATGCAACACCCGGCGATTTGATTGATGGCAAGCCTTTGGTTGTGTTGATCAACGGGGGGTCGGCCTCTGCGTCTGAAATCGTTGCAGGTGCCCTGCAGGACCATCGCCGCGCGATTGTGATCGGGACCAAAAGCTTTGGTAAAGGATCGGTCCAAACCGTGATGCGGATGCGTGGGGACGGGGCGGTGCGCCTGACGACTGCGCGGTATTACACACCATCGGGCCGTTCGATTCAGGCGCTTGGCGTATCGCCCGACATCATTGTGGAACAGCCGCGCCCTGCGCCGCCCACCGAGGAGGACGAGGAAGAGCGCGCACCCCGCACAGAAGCTGACCTGCGCGGAAGTCTGAACAACGACAGTCTGACCGAAGATGAAATCCAACAGATCGAAGATGACCGCGCCCGCGCCGAAGCGGCGGCTGATCTGCGTGAAGAGGATTACCAACTGGCCTACGCCATTGATATCCTCAAAGGGTTGAATGCGCTTGGCCCGCAGGATTGATCCTTGATCATTGAATAACGTAAAGGGCGGTGACTGCATGTGCAGCGCCGCCCTTTTGCATTGGAGAGCCCAGATATGCTGACCGCTGAACAGATCGCCAAATTGCCCTATCGTCCCAACGTGGGTGTGATGTTGGTAAACCGTGACAACAAGGTTTTCATGGCGCAGCGTTTGGACCGCGATTATGACGCGTGGCAAATGCCCCAAGGCGGTATCGACAAAGGCGAAAACCCCCGTGCAGCGGCTTTACGGGAGTTAGAGGAAGAGACGGGGGTCACGCCTGATCTGGTCGAAATCATCGCCGAAACAGAGGGCTGGATTCCCTATGAACTGCCCCATGATCTGATCCCCAAGTTGTGGAAGGGCAAATTCCGCGGCCAAGAACAAAAATGGTATCTGATGCGATTTTTGGGGGACGACGATCACGTTAATATCGAAACCGAAGAGCCGGAGTTTTCGCGTTGGACGTGGATGCCCGTTGATAAAGTGCAGGACGCAATCGTGCCGTTCAAGGCAGACGCCTACGCAGAGGTGCTGCGTCAGTTGGGGCCGCACTTATGATCCGCGCGGTCGCGTTTCTGTGTGCGCTTGTGGTTAGCGAGCCTGCGTTTGCCTTGAGTTGCCTGCGCCCGGATGTCGCCCGCAGTTATCAGGCGGCGGCGTCCTCTGCCGATCAATATGTGATTTTGCTTGGAACCTTTGCGATGGACCGCAAGGCGTTGCAGCCCAAACAGTTGCGCGACCCCAATAAGGCAAAATCAGTCACTGTTTCGGCGCAATTCAGTGGAAAATTCCTGAGCCGTGAAGGTTTTGTAAAGGACTGGGCTGGATCTGTGCAGGTGACGTCCGAGTGTTTTGGCTCTTGGTGCGCGGGCGCACCTGCCGCAGGGCAAATGCTGGCATTTGTTGAAAAGACAGATGATGGGTATGCGCTAAAACTCAGCCCATGCGGGGGCTTTGCCTTCGCCAACCCGTCGCCCGCCATGCTTGATGTGGTAAAAAGCTGTCACAGTGGCGGGCCATGTGTCCCCGACATTGCTTTGCGTTAGACGGCTTTCTAATTTCAAGCAGCTCGGATAAAGCAGAGGCATGACAAAGAACAAACTTGATACCCGATCCATCGGCCTCGATGTTGGCGTAAAGCTGATGCAGTGGCTGACGGGAACGGAAAACCTGCATTACGGTCTGTGGACGGGCATTGACGTGAACGCAGGCAATGTGGGACGGGCGCAAACCGCCTATACGGATAAGTTGTTTGAACGGTTGCCCAAAGGCAAGCTGCGCATTCTGGACATTGGTGGTGGCGCTGGCGTCACGGCTGGCAAATTGTTGGCGCTTGGTCATTCGGTTGAGATCGTCGTGCCGTCAGAGGTTTTGGCCGAACGGTGCCGTGCCAATGCAGTTGGGGCCACGGTTTATGTGATGGGCTTTGAGGATTTTCAAAGCGACCACACATTTGATCTGTGCCTGTTTTCAGAGAGTTTTCAGTATATCGACATGGGCGTCAGCCTGCCGAAATGCGTCTCTATGCTTGGGCAAAACGGTCAAATCCTGATTGCGGATTGTTTCCGGTCGGACGCGTTTGTGCATGAGGATCTGAACCCCAAAGTGGGGGGCGGACACCCTCTTTCGGATTTTGACCAGATCATCGAAAAACTGGGTCTGACCGAAGAGGGGCGCGAGGATATCACCGAGGCCGTCGCGCCATCAGTCGATATCGAGCAGGAGTTGTTCAACGTGTTGGGCTTTGGCCTGACCCGCATTGGTGCGGAGCTTCAGGCCAAAAAGCCCCGCGCGCGGTGGATTTTGGACAAGGTCATCGGTTTGGTCATGAACGAGCGCAAGCGTAAACGGCTGGATTTGCGGTTGAATGGCAACCTGCGCACCGCGGAGGTTTTTTGCCATAACAACCGCTACATCATCACGGTTTTGAAGCCCTAACGCAGCTTGGACAGCACGGCCAACGAAGGATAGCCATCGGGTATCAACCCGACGCTGCGCTGATAGGCCCGCACGGCGTTGATCGTGTTGGGGCCGATTTTGCCATCAATGCCTTGGGTGCTGAAACCCGCCGCTGTCAAACGCTGCTGAAGTTCTTTGCGTTCGCTGAATTTCAAGGCGCGGTCGCTACGGGGCCAGTTCGCTTGAATTTTCGGTTTACCCTTCAGGCGGTCTGACAGATGCCCGACCCCGATCACATAGGCGTCAGCGGCGTTATAGCGTTCGATCACGCTGAAGTTTTTGAAGATCATAAACGCCGCACCCTGCGCACCCGCGGGCAAGAGAATTGAGGCGTTGCCAAAGTCACGCACAGGTTCGCCATTCATATCGCGCACGCCAAGGCGCGCCCAATCGGATGGCATTTTTTTGATTTTACGGCTGGCTTGGGTGTAATCGAACCCACGGGGCAGTTTGACCTCAACACCCCACGGTTGTCCCTTCACCCATCCAAACCGATTGAGGTAGGCCGCCGTAGAGGCCAGCGCATCGGTAGGATCGTCCGACCAGATGTCGCGCTTGCCATCGCCCGTGAAATCCACTGCATAATCCAAATAGGACGTTGGCATAAACTGGGTGTGGCCCATCGCACCCGCCCAAGAGCCTTTCATACCACGTGCGCTGACATCGCCATTTTCAAGGATTTTCAAAGCTGCGATCAGCTGTTCTTCGAAAAAGGCGCCACGCCGCCCGTCGAAGGCGAGTGTTGCCAAGGCCTCGATGGTATCCGTGTTTCCTTTGAAGCTGCCATAGGCGCTTTCCAGCCCCCAAACGGCGGCGACGACTTCTTTGTCTACGCCGTATCGCGCTTCGATTGCGTTAAGACTGCGGGCGTGTTTGCTGACAGCGTCCTTGCCATTTTTGACACGGCTGGCCGAAGCAGCGCTGTCCAGATACTCCCAGATTGTTTTGGTGAATTCTGATTGGTTGCGGTCCAGCTTGATGATCTGGGCGTCATAGGTCACACCATCAAATGCGCGGTCCAATGTGCGCTGCGAAATTCCTTTGCGTGCCGTGTCGCGTTTGAACGCTGCAATCCAGTTTTGAAAGCGCACGTTTGAGGCCGAAAGATCCGCTTGGGTCATGGCTGGAACCTCCTGTTGAACCTGGGCCACACGTGTCGGACGCATTTGCGGACGCAAGGACGCGCCATTGAGCAACTGTAGGGGGCTGGTCGTGCCCCGCGTTACAAGCGTTTGCGTTGGGGGTGTCTGGCTGGCACGGCCTTCGGGACGCAGCGATGTGGTGGGCGCATTGGCCCACACCGATGACGCCGTAAGACAGCCAAGGCTGACAAGGATTGTTAATGTTCTACGCATTTACCTGCTCGCATCGCGTTGTTTTTTCCAGTCTATACGTGATTGTTCGTGATTGCGAAACAAACGAATAGGTGAAAAAGCGCAAAAGCGCGTCAGGGTCTGCGGCTGCGCGTGACTTTGCGCTTTGCCTTCGCCGCTTTCTTGGCGGCATTGCGTGCTTTGGATTTAGGCGGTTTGCCGCGTCTTTGCCCGCCTTTGGAGGGGCCGCGCGCAATGCTTTGGCCTTCGACCGACAGCAACTCAAGCTCGATCCCACCGGTCATGGCGACTGCTTCGGCCAGACGCACTGTGACACGCTGGCCAAGGCCAAAGACGCGGCCACTGTCGCTGCCCATCAGCGTTTGGCTGTCGGCGTCATAGTTAAAGTATTCGCGGCCAATACTGCGCACAGGCACAAGGCCATCGGCGCCTGTTTCATCCAGTTTGATGAAGAGACCAAAGCGCGCCACGCCACTGATGCGCCCCGTGAATTCATTGCCCACACGTTCGCTCATGTAAGCGGCAAGATAGCGGTCGGTCGTGTCACGCTCTGCCAGCATGGAACGGCGTTCGGTGGTGCTGATTTGTTCGGCGGTCTCTTTGAGATTTTCGATATCCCAAGGGGATAACCCGTCGCGGCCCCACCCATGGGCGGTGATAAGCGCGCGGTGCACAATCAGGTCCGAATAGCGCCGAATTGGCGACGTAAAATGCGCGTAGTTGCGCAGGGCCAGCCCGAAGTGACCAAAGTTTTCGGGGAAGTAGTAGGCCTGCTGCATGGACCGCAGCGTCGAGATGTTGATCAGCTCGGCAAATTCACCGCCTGCCGCATCGTTGAGCAATTTGTTGAGGTGACGGGTTTGCAAGACCTGCCCTTTAGCCATGTTAAAACCGCTGGCTTGGGCAGTCTCTCGCAGAGCCTCCAGTTTTTCGGGCTTGGGTTCTTCATGCACGCGGAAAAGTAATGGTTCCTTGCGGGCGATCAATTCTTCGGCGGCGGCGACATTGGCCAGCACCATGCATTCCTCGATCAGCTTATGTGCCTCCAGACGGTCTTTGAAGTTGACGGATTGCACCGTGCCGTCCTCGGCCAACTCAATGCGGCGTTCAGGCAGGTCCAGATCAAGGGGGCCGCGCCGTTTGCGCGCCTGTACCAATGCGTCATAGACCGCATAGAGCGGTTTGATAACGTCATCAAGAAACGGCGCTGTGCGATCGGTGATATGGCCATCCATCGCAGCTTGGACTTCTTCGTAGTGCAGGCTGGCGTGTGATTTCATTAACGCGCGGTGGAAGGTATGACGGATCTTTTCGCCACTGGCATCCAGCACCATTTCAACCGCGATACAGGCGCGCGGCACGCCTTCATGCAAGCTGCATAGATCGCCAGACAAGCGGTCGGGAAGCATAGGAACAACCCGGTCAGGGAAGTAGGTTGAGTTGCCGCGTTTGCGTGCCTCGCGGTCCAGTTCAGAGTTGGGTGTGACGTAGTGGGCGACATCCGCAATGGCCACCCACAGGATGTAGCCGCCCTGATTTTTCGGATCGGGATCGGCCATGGCAAAACAGGCGTCGTCGTGATCGCGGGCATCTGACGGGTCGATGGTGATAAGTGGCAGGTCGCGCAGATCAGTGCGTTTTCCAAGGGGGGCGGGTTTGTGGGCATCGGCCTCGGCCAGCACATCGGCGGGAAAGTCATCGGGGATGCCGTGTTGGTGGATGGCGATGAGCGATACGGCTTTGGGTGCTGTGGGATCGCCAAGGCGTGTGGTGATCCGCGCGCGCGGCAAACCCATGCGCGCCTTGGGGCCAGCGGCTTCGCCTTCCACCAATTCGCCGTCTTTGGCGCCACCTGTTGCATCAGACGCGACAGACCATTCGCGATCTTGCTTTTTGTCGATGGGCATGATGCGCCCGCCTTCGGCCGTTTTTTTGAAGATGCCAACAACTTTTGCGGCGGCTTGTCCGATGCGGCGGATCAGTTTGGCTTCGTATTGGTGATCGTCGTCGATCACTTCGGTCAGGCGCGCAAGGATGCGGTCGCCCTCGCCAAGGGCAGGGTCAGCGGCGCGGGTGTTCAGCAGCACACGTGGCTCAACTCCTTCGCCCTGCCATTCGAGCGGTTGGGCATAAAGATCGCCATCCGCATTTGGCGCCAGAACCTTGAGGATCGAAACAGGAGGCAGTTTTTCGGGATCGGCGTAGGTGCGTTTGCGCTTTTGCAAATGACCATCTGCCTCAAGTTGCTTGAGCAGTTTTTTCAGGTCGATGCGGGCTGCACCTTTGATGCCGAAGGCGCGTGCGATATCGCGCTTGTTGGTTTTGGTCGGGTTGTCTTTGATCCAAACCAAAACTTCGTCGCGCGTGGGAAGGCGGCTCATGCGAAATAGTCCCGCAGGATGCGGCTGTAGATGTTTTTAAGCTGGTGGATATGGGCCACTTCGACGTGTTCATCGACCTGGTGCATGGATTTTCCAACAAGGCCGAATTCGACGACAGGGCAGTGATTTTTGACAAACCTTGCATCAGATGTGCCACCTGATGTGGACATTTCGGGCACCCGATTTGTCTCGGCCTGCACGGCTGAACTGACGAGGGCCGACAGATCACCAGGCGGTGTGATGAAACTCTCGCCGCTGATTTTGATCTCTGTGTCGATCTGGACACCAAACTCTTCAGCTGCCTTCGCCGCTTCTTGGCGGAGCCAATCGCTGACGTCTGCGCCTGTGTGCAGATCATTAAAGCGAATGTTAACGGTGGCTTTGGTTTGCGCGGGGATGACGTTTGTGGCGGGGTTGCCTGTATCCAGTGTGACCACAGCAATGGTGGAGGCATCGAAGTGGTCGCTGCCTTGGTCAAGCTGGTGGCTGGCGATGCGGTCAATCATGCGGGCCAGGGCGGGAATGGGGTTGTTTGCGCGATGTGGATAAGCTGCGTGGCCTTGCTTGCCGGTCACGGTAAACCACGCGGTGAGAGATCCGCGCCGCCCGATCTTCATCATGTCACCCATTTCGTTGGGGCAGGTGGGCTCTCCGACCAAGCAGACAGACAGCTGTTCGCCTTCGGTGTCCATCCAGTCCAGCAAAGCGATGGTGCCGTCCACAGCGTCGCCTTCTTCATCGCCAGTGATGGCCAAGACGACCGATCCGTCGGGGGGTGTTTCGCGGACAAAATCAATCGCCGCCGCCGCAAAAGCTGCAACGCCCGATTTCATATCGGTTGTCCCGCGCCCATACATCACGCCATCAACGATTTCGGCACCAAACGGATCATGCGTCCAGTCATCAATGTTTCCAATGGGGACGACATCTGTGTGGCCGTTGAAGCCGAATGTGCGGCTGTGGCCTTTGGCGCCCCAACGCGCATACAGGTTGGCCACCTTGCCACGATCCACGCGCCAGCAAGTGAAGCCTGCATCCTCAAGCAAGGCCTGCAACAGGACCAGCGCACCACCTTCCGTAGGGGTAACTGATGCGCAGCGCACAAGATCAGCGGTCAGTTTTGCAGGGTCGATAGGTGTCATTGCGGCATACCTTGTGGTTTGGCCCTTCCTTGCTACCGTTGGTTGGGTGCGGATGCAAATGGGCAACAATACGTTCAAAGTGGGTTAACACAGCGCCCTTTCTGCGGTAACTTATTGTTAATAAACAAACCCGAGGCAGGGTAGAGCAGGATAAAGACCGCAAAGCGGCGTATCCGATACATCAAAAAGAGAACCGTTTTGGCAAAAACGGGTCTGGCTGGTGTCTGCATGTCTCGAAGTGTGAGGGCAGTGCAGATGACCGAGTTGAACATCAATGACAACGCAACCGCGACCCAGATGGCCGAGGCGATCTTTGGCGACGGTGTGCAAGTTGTAAACGCATCAACCAACGGGGCGTCCAACCCGAACTATACGGGCGATAACGACAGTAGCGGTATTTATACAGGTGGTGACGCGATTGCGCCGGGTGTCACGCCCGGGGATACGGGTGTCATTCTGTCGACGGGCGATCTTGATTTCTTCACACGCCCCAGTGCGACCAACACAAACCAATCGGGCAGCACAAGCAGCAGCAGCAGCGGCCCGAACAATAACGCGGATTTCAACGCGTTGGCTGGCACCAATACATTTGATGCCGCCTTCTTGGATGTCGATTTTATTCCGACAGGCGATACCATGACGATCCAGTTCGTCTTTGCATCCGAGGAATTCCCCGAATACTCGAATACTGAGTTTAACGACGTTGTCGGTGTGTGGGTAAACGGCTCTGTCGTGCCGCTTGCGGTGAATGGTGCGACTGCGTCAGCTGCGGTTGGGGATGTGAACCAAGTCGACAACTCAAACCTGTATAATGACAACACCCAAGACCAGTTCAACACAGAAATGGATGGCTTTACTGTCACCCTGAGCCTTACAATGGCGGTAAACCCTGGTGTGGTGAATTCCATCCGGATCGGTATCGCGGATACATCTGACAACAACTACGACTCGGCCCTTTTGATTGCGGGCGATAGTATCCAGACCGTTCTCATCGCTGAGGATGACACCGAAAGCATTTATCCAGACGGCACCCGTATCCTTGATGTGCTGGCAAACGACAGCAGCGCTTCCAATTCGGTTTTGACGATCACACATATCAATGGTCAGGCCGTGACTGCGGGGCAGTCTGTTACGCTGCCATCGGGCGACGTGATCACACTGAATGCAGATGGCACATTCACCATTGATGCCGATAATGATGCCGATGATTTCAACTTCACCTACACCATCGAAGACGACAACGGGATTACGGATGTTGGCCTTGTTAATGTCGATAAGATCCCGTGTTTCACCAGTGGCACAATGATCGAAACGGACCGTGGGCCGCGGTTGGTTGAATCACTCTTGCCTGATGATTTGGTGTTAACCAAAGACAACGGTTTGCAGCCATTGCGCTGGATCGGGCGTCGCATGGTGCCAGCTGCAGGAAATTTTGCGCCGATTGAAATTGCCGCCAACACATTTGGAAGCCACGCAAAGTTATTGGTCTCGCCGCAGCACCGTGTGTTGATCCGCGACAGTCTGGCGGATTTGCTGTTTGGTGAACCAGAGGTTCTGGTGGCTGCGAAAGACCTTGTGAATGATAAAAAAGTGCGCCGCAAAGAGGGTGGCCAAGTGGAGTACATTCACCTTCTTTTTGACGCGCATGAGGTTGTGTTCTCGGATGGGCTTGCAACAGAAAGCTTTCTGCCCGGCAAGCAGACATCGGCGATGTTCGAAGCCGACATCATCAAGGAAATCTGCACGATTTTCCCTGAATTAGACCCTGAAACAGGTGATGGCTACAGTGATGCGGCGCGCCGCATGCTGAAGTCCTACGAGGGTCAATTGCTGGCCCAACATCTGGCGGCGTAGCCTATGCGAGCTATTGTCCAGCGGACCATTGCGCTGATCGTTTTTCTATCGGGTCTCGCGGCGTCGACAGGATCCCTGAGTGCGCAAGACGCACCGATAACCGTTGCAACTGTTGAGCGGGCGCCGTTTTCCTTCATGGACGATGGCGAAAACGTCGGGTTTAGCATTGATCTGATTTCGCAGATTGCCGAACAGCTTGATCGTCCCATCGAAATCATCCGTTTCGATAGCTTTGGCGCGATGTTGGATGCGGTAACAGACGGTCAGGCCGACCTTGCGGCGGCGAATATTTCGGTCACATCTGCACGGGAGGAAATTCTTGATTTTTCCCGCCCGATATTTGCCAGTGGCCTACAGATCATGGCACAGCGCGATACGAGCGGCACAAGTGTCTTTCGGGTCTTGTTCTCGGCCGAGGTCCTGCTGGCGATTATAGCTGCGTTTGCCCTTTTGCTATGCGGTGGCATGTTGATGTGGCGGCTGGAACGTAACGCGCAACCCTATTTTGAGCTGTCTGCCAAAGATGCGCCGTTTCCTGCGTTTTGGTGGGCCTTGAACCTTGTCGTCAACGGCGGGTTTGAGGAACGTGTTCCGCGGACGGTCTGGGGCCGCGTGCTTGGGACATTTCTTGTGATTTCGTCGTTGTTTATCGTTTCTGTTTTCGTGGCAAAGATCACTTCGGTCCTTACGGTCAATGCGATCAATTCCAACATCAGTGGACCAGCGGACTTATATGATTACCGCGTTGCTACGGTTGAAGGATCGACCGCTTCGACCTTCATGGATCAACGTGATATCAGATTTGACGGATATGAAGGTCTGGACAGTTTGCTTGCCGCTTTTGAATCTGGTGCGGCAGAGGTTGTGGTGTTCGATGCACCTGTGCTTCAGTATTACGCCAATACCCAAGGAAGAGATTTTGCTGAGATGGTTGGAAGCGTCTTTTTGCGAGAGAATTACGGCTTTGCATTGCAATCCGACAGTCCGCTGGCAGAGCCGATCAACCGCGCCCTTTTACGTTTGCGTGAAAACGGCGCGTATGACGATTTGAACCGCAAGTGGTTTGGGACTGCCGCGCGTTAGGCTTTGTCGTAAAAGGGTGTCATCTGAACAACGATGACCGAGTTTTCATCCAAAGCCTGTTGCATCAAGGCGCGTTCGTCTTCGCTGATGTCGTGCCCTTCAGAAAGACGCTCTTCCAAAGTGCCATAACCGGACACGTCCAACGGGGCCATGTCGGCTTGCTTGAGGATCGCAACGGCTTCGCGCACGGCTTCGGCTTCGTCCACGCCAGAGGAATACAACATGATCGCAGCACCCGTTGCGCCCTTGGGCAGACCGTCACCGTCTTTGCGCCCCACTTCGACCAGCAATGTGTAGACGAAATGGGGTTTCTTGGGTTTTTTGACCTTATCAGTCACGCAGCAGCTCGTTGATGCCAGTTTTCGAGCGTGTTTTTGCGTCGACCCGTTTTACGATTACAGCGCAATAGAGGTTGATGTCGTTCTTGGAGGGCATCGAGCCTGCGACGACCACCGAATAAGGGGGCACTTCGCCATACATGACTTCGCCTGTTTCGCGATCCACGATCTTTGTGGATTGGCCGATAAACACGCCCATGCCCAGAACTGACCCTTCGCGCACGATGCACCCTTCGACCACCTCGGAACGCGCACCGATAAAGCAGTTGTCTTCGATAATGGTGGGGCCTGCTTGCATAGGCTCCAACACGCCGCCGATGCCAACGCCACCCGACAGGTGCACGTTTTTGCCGATCTGCGCGCAGCTACCCACAGTTGCCCATCCATCAACCATCGAGCCTTCGTCAACATAAGCGCCAAGGTTTACAAAAGACGGCATCAACACAACACCGGGCGCGATATAGGCCGAGCGGCGCACGATTGAACCCGGCACCGCGCGAAAGCCCGCGTCGCGCCATTGGTTGTCGCCCCAGTTTTCCCATTTCGACGGCACTTTGTCCCACCAGCTGCCATTGCCGTTGGAGCCTTCGATCATCGCCATGTCGTTCAGACGAAAGGACAGGAGCACAGCCTTTTTGGCCCATTGGTTTACATGCCAGTCACCGTTTTCACGGCGTTCGGCCACGCGTAACTTGCCACTGTCCAGCGCGTTAAGGGTATCTTCGATCGCCTCGCGCGTTTCACCTGTGGTGGACGGGGTAATTGTATCGCGGGCATCCCATGCAGCTTCGATGGCGGTTTCAAGGTGTGCGTTCGACATGGGGCTCTCCAATTCATGGTTGGCAACAGATTGTCGCAGCCTATAGACCGTAGACATAGAAGGCGCAATCACATGACAAGTGCAGGGGAAGTTCAATGAAAGACGACCGCCATCATCCGTTCCGCGACAGCGGTCAGGACCGTGTCACGGCACGCGAGGTGCCAGATACGCCGCAAACCCGCTCGCCTGCCTATGCTTTGGCCTTTGCTGATGAAGACTTTATGTGCCGGCCCGAGCTACGGCCTGTTCGCTTGCAGCTTGAGTTGCTCAAGCCAGAAATGATGCTGGACGAACAAGAAATTGAAAGCACCGTGGTTATGTTTGGCGGGGCGCGTATCCCCGAGCCTGCCAAAAAAAGCGAGGCGCGGACAAAGACCCTTGCTGAATTAACCAAGTATTATGACGAAGCGCGCGAGTTTGCGCGACTGATGACATTACAGGGGAACCCCAATGAGAATGTCATTGCCACAGGCGGTGGCCCGGGTGTGATGGAGGCGGGCAACCGCGGCGCTTTGGATGCAGGTGGCAAAAGCATCGGCCTGAACATCGTGCTGCCACATGAACAAGCGCCCAATGAATATGTGACCCCCGAGCTTTGCTTTAACTTTCACTACTTTGCGATCCGCAAGATGCATTTCTTAATGCGTGCCTCTGCAATCACAGTATTCCCGGGGGGATTTGGCACCTTGGACGAGATGTTTGAGGCGCTTACCCTAATCCAGACCGGGCGGATGGCGCGTGTGCCTTTCCTTTTGTTTGGTCGGGCGTTCTGGAACAGCATCATAAACTGGGATGCGCTGTCCGAAGCGGGCACCATTTCAGCGGATGATCTGGACCTTTTTGTATTTGTCGAGACAGCCCAAGACGCCGTTGACGCGATCAACGGGTGGGAAGGCGCGGGCGAAAAGCGCGGGGTGATCCCGGGGCGCTGAGATCACTCAGCGGCCGCGGGGATCGTGCAAACCTCAATGCCGTGTGGCAGGGTCGTAACTACATGACCGTGGGCCGTATCGCGCAGGGCATATCCATAGCCTGCCAAACGGTGCTTCCATTCACGCGGGCTGAGCGAATGACGGCGTTCTTGAAGAACAAGGTTGGCAACTTGGGCGGTGATCGAAGGATCATTGGAGAAATGTGTCATTTGTATCGTTTCCTGTTTCTGAACGCATTGTTTCGAGATCACGATGCGCGGCTGAAAAGGCAGAAAAAGAGCGGTGCAAAGGTCTTTTCGCGGCAAAGTGTTCCGAAATTTGCCGCAATCTGAATTGGTGTCAGCGAAAGTGTTGCGGTCGTTCCTCGATTCACACGTCAGCAACGGGCAGGGGTTTTTCCACGGCTCAAAAAAGACTACACGACCCTGAGCCAACGAGGAGTGGGACATGACGAAGCGAGTAGCACATGGTGTGGCGGTTGCGGCCCTTTGCGCATCCAATCCTTTGTTGGCGCAGTCAATCGAGCCCACGACAGGTATGCTTGGTACGCCCGGTATTATCGACATGCCAACTGCTTATGCCGCGCCTGACGGCCGGTTTTCGACCAGCATCAGTACTTACGATGGCGGTGGTCAGACGTCTCTTGTGTTTCAGATTGCGCCGCGCCTGACAGGCGCGTTTCGCTACAGCACCATTGACCAAGTCAGCGGGCCAGGGAGTCCGCGGACTTGGGACCGCAGCTTTGACCTGCAATATCAAATTCTGACGGAAACAGACCGTCGCCCTGCGGTTGCCATCGGCATGCGGGACTTCATCGGGACAGGTTTGTTCTCAAGTGAGTATGTGGTTGCTACGAAAACCTTTGGCGACAGGTTGACCTTAACGGGTGGAATGGGGTGGGGGCGTCTTGGGTCCAAGCACGGTTTTACCAACCCGCTCGGTGTGTTTGATGATGGTTTTGAAACGCGCCCTGATCTGGATTTTGGCGAAGGTGGCGATTTTGATTCAAGCCTTTGGTTTCGCGGAGATGCGGCTATCTTTGGTGGCGTTACCTATCAGTTCAATGATGATCTGACGCTTAAGGCCGAATTCTCGACGGATGGCTATACAAGCCAAGTGAACAACGGCGTTTTTGACCGCGATAGTTCGCTCAACTTCGGGGCCGTTTACACGGGTTACGAAAATCTCGAACTGGGTGCCTACTACCTTTATGGCTCGACCATCGGTGTGTCGGCGACGTTCCATTTTGATCCGAAAGACAGGCCAGCGGCTGGTGGGCTAGATCGCGGTGCGCTTCCGATTGTGCCGCGTCCTGCAGGCGCTCAGGCGCTTGGATGGGATATTGATCAAAGCAAATCAATCATACGCCAGCAAATCACGACTGTTCTTGAGGCCGATGGGTTTGAGTTGGTGGGCATGCAGCTTGAGCGGAACGCAGTCCGCGTGCGTGTGCGCAACACCAGGTACCGTGCCACATCGCAAGCCGTAGGTCGGATCGCGCGTGGCTTGACGGCGACACTGCCGGCATCGGTCGAAACCTTTGTGATCGAGCCTATGAATGGCAACGTTGCAAGCACGGCTGTCACGCTGAAACGCTCGGATCTTGAGCGCTTTGACAACGCGCCCGACGGCGCTTGGGAGGTGTATGCGCGCACCAAGATTGAACCAGCAGGGCCAAAAGCAGGGCTTGAACGCGCAGATAACCAATACCCCAAGCTCAGCTTCGGTGTCCTTCCCTATACCGAACTCACTCTTTTCGATCCTGACCGTCCTTTGCGGATTGGTGCGGGCATTGAAGCATCTGGCACATTGCGCCTTGCCGAAGGGCTTTCACTTCAGGGCGCGGTGCGCAAACGACTGGTTGGTGGTTTTGATGATGCGGTGCGCGATGCGTCCGACAGCCCATTGCCCCCCGTCAGATCAGATGGCTTTAGATATCTGCGCGAAGGGGACCCATCGCTTGATTATTTAACGGTGGAATATTTGTTCCGACCGTCAGACGACCTCTATGGGCGTGTGACTGCGGGCTACCTAGAGGCGATGTATGGTGGCGTATCAGCCGAGTTGTTGTGGAAGCCCGTCAACAGCCGTCTCGGACTTGGCGCTGAGGTCAATTACGTCAAACAGCGCGATTTTGATAAGCAATTCGGCTTCCAGGCCTATGACGTCGTGACAGGCCATGTTTCAGCCTACTACGAATTTGGCGAGGAGTATCACGCGCAGCTTGACGTGGGCCGCTACCTTGCGGGCGATGTGGGCGGGACCCTGACCCTGACGCGTGAATTCGATAGCGGATGGCGCATTGGTGCCTTCGCAACCCTCACCGACGTTTCCTCCGCAGACTTTGGCGAAGGCTCCTTTGACAAAGGACTGATCGTGGAAGCGCCTGTTGATTGGATATTGGGCCAGCCAAACAGGCGGACTGTCGGGGGCGAAATCCGCCCCATTCAGCGTGACGGCGGTGCGCGGCTGAGTGTTCCCAACCGACTATACCGGCAAGTCAAAGACACACATCGTCCCGACCTAGAGGCGCGATGGGGAAGGTTTTGGAAATGATTATGGTACAATCAATTTTGAAAGCGGCTTCACTTGCAGCGATCCTGATGGTTCTGTCGGGATGTGGAAACCAGCCCGGAACGGAAACAGCAAATCAGGTTTGGAGCGGTGTCTCGGACCTGTGGTCTAAGGACGATCAACCCGATCCACGTGCCCGTCTAACGCGCGATGCGTTAGACCAAGCCGAGATTCGGCTAATCTATATCGAAATCCCCGAATTTCCTTCTCAAGCGACTTTGCAGGAAGTGGCGCGCAATCGCGCAAACAGCACTTGGCTTTCGGTCGACGGTGTAACTGTGACTTTTCAGCAAGGCTTTTTGGTTGCGACCCGAGGTTATGGAGAGGACTTGATGGCGGCCGATCTGGATGCCGTAAGGTCAGCCGTTATGCGGGGGAGCGGCCAAAATATATTGCGCGTGCACGACTACCTAGATGGCGGGGACGATATCGAAAGACGAAGTTTTATTTGCAATATCAGAACTTTGGGTCGTTCGTCCGTCACGATTTTGCAAGAGGTTGTCCCGGTGCGTCAGGTATCTGAAACATGCCAAAACCCTGATATTCAGTTCCAGAACCGATATGATTTTGCATCGGATGGTCGGTTGGTTGCGTCAAAACAGTGGATCAGCCCGTCCGTTGGGTACATGGTGGCCGAAGAATTATCGCGCTAATCCAAAACGAACATTGAATGTGTGGAAGAATTGTGGCAATTTTAAGCACTAATTAGTAAATGGGAGCGCGAAAATGCGTATCAAACACTTCGTTGCCGCGACAGCTGCAGCACTTACATTCGCAGGCGCAGTCCAAGCTGGCTCGCTTGGTGGAGCCGAAGAAGAAACCGACGTCGTTGTAGCACCAGCTGGTGGTTCGGGCGTTGGTGCACTGCCACTGATCGTTGGCGGTTTGCTTTTGTGTGCAGTTGCTTGCGGCGGTTCGTCCAGCAGCTCGGCACCTGGCACACCAGAAGCCGAATAAGTCTTTTGACAATTGAATAGAGAAAGCGGGCCAATGGCCCGCTTTTTTTATGACCGCATCAGTGTGTCGCCAAGAGAGATAATTGGCTCAAGCTCGATTGTCTGTGGCGCATCGTTTTGGTCGTCCATGCAACGTGTTGCGATAATTTGCGCAGCCTTGCGACCAATATCTTTGCGACACGCGTCCATCGTCGTCAGTTTCTTGGGCAAACCCTGCAAAAGTTCAACACCATTGAAGCCTGCAAGCCCAATGTCTTCAGGCACTTTGACGCCTTTTTCAAGAAGATAGAGAAGCCCCCCCGCACCGATCATATCATTTGAATAGTACAGAAAATCGAGATCGGGCGAACGATGTAAAATATCAGCCGTCATCTCTCGGCCCTTGGCCAGAGCCGAACCGCCATCGTAAAATTCCTGATCGGCAATCTCGATGCCGTTCTTTGCCAGTGCCTCAGTAAAGCCTTCGAACCGCTTGCGTGCGCGGTGGTCCATCGGCATTTTTGTCCCAAGAAAACCAATACGTTTGTATCCTTGCGCCGCAATTTCTTGCGCCATCATGCGTCCTGCGCGTCGGTGTGAGATCCCCACCATACTATCAACGGCGGTTCCATCGACATCCATGATCTCAACAATAGGCACGCCGCTGGCTTTCAGCATCGTGCGGCAGGCATCCGAATGCTCAAGCCCTGCCATAATGATACCAGATGGTCGCCAGCTCAGCATTTCATACAGAACCTGTTCTTCTTTCCCGGGTTTGTAGTGGGTCAGTCCTACCACTGGTTGCAGTGGCGTTTCATCAAGCACTTCGGATATGCCCATCATCACTTCAGGGAAAACCATGTTGGACATTGACGGGATAATGACCGCGACCAGGTTCACCCGCTGAGAGGCCAGCGCACCTGCAATTTTGTTGGGGACATAGCCAAGCTCTTTGGCCGCGGTGAGCACCTTTTCACGGGTTGCGACCGATACATCCCCGCGCTCGCGAAGAACGCGGCTGACAGTCATTTCGCTCACGCCAGATGCTTCTGATACATCGCGCAAAGTAAGGGGTCGTTTGGTGGCCAAAGTCTTACACCTTCAACTTGAAATTTCCCTATTGTTAGCCGCTAACATTTAAGAAGTCCAAGGGTTGAATGCCGCAGTTCTTTGTTCAATTGTGTGAGCCACGGCCCCGTGGCTCAACTGGATAGAGCAGCCCCCTCCTAAGGGGCAGGTTGCAGGTTCGAATCCTGCCGGGGTCGCCAAATATAAGGGTACGGACGTTGATCAGACCATTTTGATCACATCGCTGTCGATCGAAAGCATATAGCCTTTGCGGGCGATATTTTTGACCAAAAGTTCGCTTACCATCTGGTTTCCCAACGCATCGCGCAGACGTTTGATACGGGTCGCACCCGCCGCTTCATCACAGTCGGCGGCGCGTCGGCCCGAGATAACGCCTTCAAGCTCGGACCCGTTTAAAATGTCGCCGTCCATACGTGCCTCGGCCAGAACGCTTAGCGTTTCAATCGCCGCAGGGGTCAGTTTGAATTCCATATTATTGAGATAGACCGTGTTCTCTTCGCGGCTGATGAGAAGACTGTTAACCTCCATCCCGGCACGTTCAATCTGTGCCATGCGCCTGTTCATCGTGACAAGCATGACCAGAAACACCAATGCGGCAACCAGCATGGCTGTCGCAAAAACCAGCAGTACAAAAATGACCATTCGGTAACTTGCGAGCGTTTCGGCAAAGGCGGTCCCTGATCCTGCTAGAATTTCCAATAGTTTGATCTCGGCATTGCTTGTCAGGTCATCATTTTCGACAAACAGCTGCGTGACCCTGGCATTAAAGGTGCCTGCATCTGGAAGGGTCAGGAAAAGGAAAACGGCTGCGACCAGAAGGATCGCCACAATTGCGCCAATCCCCAAGACAACGGCACGGCTGCCCAAAGCGCGTGCTTCAGTAACGGAGGAAGTGCTCACCTGCATTCTCCTTTTTGTCGTCCAGTTGAGCGTCATCAAAAACGGATACCACGTTAAGCAGTGTCCACCCTTGGGCGGCAAGGCGCGGGGCAAGGTCTTGGGATGCGACCTCTATGGTACAGGTCTGCGATGCGATTTGCGCGACGCCGTAATGCAGGCGTAGGGGGTCGTCCTGCTTGGCCTTGTAATCTGCAAAGCAGGCAGCTTGAAGCGGGCTGGCCGTGATCAGGCCGAGAAGGAGAGCGATGTGTTTCATAGCAGGCATTAAGGGGCAGACAGCTTTGACATTCAATAACCAAGCGCCTGTTAGGCGATATCACCGCGCTGTTATTGAGCGTCACGGCGCAGCGACGCCAATATCGGATCATCCAATGCGTGTCAGCTCGATGCGCAGATTGAAAAAGGACGTCGCAGATGAAAAACCTACTCACAACCAGTGCCCTGATCTTATCGATTGCTTTGGGAAGCGTGACCATCAGTGCCCAACCTGTCCGCGCCAATGAGGCGAGCGCAGGAGAGATCGCAACTGCGATCGGATTGCTTGCCCTTTTTGCATATGCCGCCAAAGAAGCGCGCGACGACACCAAGAAACATCGGGTTCAACCGCCCAAGAAACGGTTTAGCAAAGTGCTCCCCGCGAAGTGCCTTCAGATCGTGCAGCGTCGTAACTACAAGCAACGCGTCTATGGGGCCCGCTGTCTTCAAAACAACTACCGCCACGTGAACCGTTTGCCGCGGTTTTGTAAGACAGAGGTCAAACTGCGAGGTCAATGGCGGCCGGCGTTCAATGCGCAGTGTTTGCGCCGTGAAGGTTTCACGCGCGCTTAAAAGATAACGAGCAGTCCGCCCCGATAGGAGCGGGTGTCAGGCGGAAGCGTCGTTGGCCACTGGTCAGCGGCGCTTTCTTTTGGTTTAGGAGAGCTATGAAAACAGAACCCACATTTGATCTGGAGGCTGAAGCCTACGCACGGGGCTGCCTTCGCGTTGTCGGGGTGGATGAAGTGGGGCGTGGTCCGTTGGCTGGACCAGTGGTGGCCGCAGCCGTCTGGATTGATCCCGATCACATTCCGCAAGGCCTGAACGACAGCAAAAAACTCAGCGCAAAGCGACGGCAGGTGTTGAATGACCACCTCTTGGCCACAGCCGATGTCTCCATTGGCGAAGCGACAGTCGAAGAGATCGACGCGCTTAACATCCTGCGGGCCAGTCATTTGGCGATGGAACGTGCGGTAGCAGGCCTGCGTGTTCCGCCCGACTACGTGTTGATAGATGGCAACATGACGCTCAAGGGATTGATGGTGCCGTCACAGACCGTTGTGAAGGGTGATAGCATTTCGCAGTCGATCGCAGCGGCTTCAATTGTGGCCAAAATCAGGCGAGATTTTGTCATGTTGTCCTTGGCGCAACAGTACCCGGGATATGGATGGGAAAAGAACCAAGGATATCCTACAGCGCAGCATCGTGACGCGCTTCAAAATCTTGGGGTTACCCCACACCATAGACGTTCGTTCAAACCCGTCCACAATATGTTGTGACAACAAATTTTTCTAACTCATTGATTCAAAAAAGAAATTGACGGCGAATCGCCTCTGACTCATGATTGGGTCCAACAGATGAGCGCAACAATGCGCCACCAAGAGGCAGACATGACGAAGACAAAAACAAAGACCAGCGCGGCCGCGCTGCCCCTGAACACGATCCTTGATGGCGACTGCATCGAGCGGATGAACGCGCTTCCCGAGTGCAGTGTGGATCTGATCTTTGCAGATCCCCCTTATAACCTGCAGTTGAAGGGTGATTTGCACCGCCCCGACAATTCCAAAGTGGATGCGGTTGATAACGATTGGGATCAATTCGACAGCTTCAAGGTTTACGATAATTTCACCCATGCGTGGCTAAAGGCCGCGCGCCGCATCCTGAAACCCAATGGCGCGATCTGGGTGATTGGCAGCTATCACAATGTATTCCGCATGGGCGCTGAATTGCAGAACCAAGGGTTCTGGATCCTCAATGATGTGGTGTGGCGCAAATCGAACCCGATGCCGAACTTCCGTGGCAAGCGCCTGACAAATGCCCATGAAACGCTGATCTGGGCCAGCAAGGAAGAGGGCAGCAAATACACGTTTAACTACGAAGCCCTGAAGTCGCTGAATGAAGGCATTCAAATGCGCAGCGATTGGGTTTTGCCGATTTGCACAGGTCATGAACGTCTAAAAGACGAAAATGGCGATAAGGCCCATCCGACCCAAAAACCTGAAAGCCTGCTGCACCGCGTGTTGCTGGCCACCACGAACCCTGGCGATGTGGTCTTGGACCCCTTCTTTGGCACGGGCACCACGGGTGCGGTTGCCAAGATGTTGGGCCGCGAATTCATCGGGATTGAACGCGAAGAGGCGTATCGCAAGGTGGCTGAAAAGCGTATCGCCAAAATCCGCAAGTTCGACAAAGAAGCGCTGGTCGTCAGTCAATCCAAACGCGCAGAGCCACGCGTCCCCTTTGGTCAACTGGTTGAGCGTGGTATGCTGCGTCCCGGAGAAGTTCTGACGTCCCCACGCGGCGCGGTTGCCAAGGTGCGTGCCGATGGCACACTTGTGGCCAGTGACGTCAAAGGCTCCATTCATCAGGTCGGCGCGGCAATGGAAGGCGCACCAAGCTGCAATGGCTGGACCTATTGGCACTACAAAAAAGAGGGCAAGCAGATGTCCATCGATGTGCTGCGCCAACAGATCAGGGCCGAAATGAAAAACGCCTGATCCCGACGATTTATCAGAGATTTAACAGTTACCGCCGGTGCCCCTAGGTTTACTACGCCTTGGGCACATACCTCGCCCCTGCTGTCTCCCAAGACCGGCAGGGGCCTTTTTTTGTCATATGATCGCCATCTTGAGCCGATAGCCGTATCCCTGATGACATATGTTCCTCAATATGATGGCCTGCGCGCCTTCGCTGTGGCGCTTGTTATGGCCTACCACATGCCGTTTTTCGACGGGATGCCCGGCGGCTACATTGGCGTAGACGTGTTTTTTGTCCTGAGTGGGTATCTGACTTGCCGCCTTGCTTTGGCGCAAGATCGCCTTGACGTAATGGGGTATATGTCACGGCGCTTTGTGCGCGTGGCGCCCGCGCTCTATGCGATGATGGCAATCGTAATGGCTGCCAGCTTTGCTTTGTTCGGGCTGGATCTGTGGCAGGCCGCATTGCCGACGTTCTTTTTCCAAAGCAATTGGTGGAACATGATGGGCGCAGAGCTTCACGTATTCAGTCATGCGTGGTCACTGGCCATTGAGTTGAAGTTCTATGCGGTGATCGCGATCTTGGTTGTCCTTTTGGGTCAGCGTGTGCGCCACCTTCTGCTTACAATTTTTCTTTTACAAACCTGTGCGCGGTGGGGTGCAGAGTTTGCCGATTGGCATCCTAACTATGTGTATTCACGGTTTTGGTTGCACAGCACTGGTTTGTTCTTGGGGGCTTGGCTGGCGACATTTGACCTGACCCCAATCAAGATATCATCACGTGCCGTGCCTCTGTCTCTCATAGGACTGATCGGCCTTGCAGTCCTTGGGGTAAAATCAGGTGGGCAAATATTTAGCGGCTACATCCTTGCGGCCGAATTGTTTGCCGCTCTTCTTCTTATCGGCTTGCCTAAATGTATGTGGATGGGCCACCCTGTTTTGCGCAGTCTGGGGCGTCTGTCCTACGGGATATACCTTTGGCACTTGCCGGTTATTTTCTTCACCTTTGCGGCGATCAAATCACCTTGGGGCATTGCGGTTGTTGTTCCGGTGACGATCCTTATCGCAGCCCTATCGTATCGATTTATAGAACAACCTGCATTGCGGCTTAAGCTGTCGCGCCGTCCAGTGGTGGCTTAACGCGGAAGCGGATTGGTTGCGTTTTTATAAGGCGTCCAATCCTCGATTTCAGGGTAGTATGTTTTGCGCCACTCCCGCACACGCGGGTTCATGATGCGCCGCCACAACGGTGGCACCATCGCCGCCATTGTCATAATCGGATAGCCATAGGGCAATTGTGGCGCCTCATCCTCGGTATAATTTTGCAAAAGTGGAAAGCGACGGTCGGGCTTGTAATGATGGTCCGAATGGCGCTGCAGATTGATCAGCAACCAATTCGAGGCCTTGTGCGCTGCATTCCATGAGTGACGGGGCAACACATGTTCATATTTGCCATCGCCCAAATGCTTGCGGGTCAGGCCGTAGTGTTCGACGTAATTTACCAGCTCCAGCTGCCAAACGGCAATAAATGCTTGCCACACGAACAACCCCAATCCAGCCCAACCGCCGATCAAGATCGCCAGACACAGCATCGCGCCTTGCAACGCCCAATAGCGGAAAAACGGGTTGGACAGATCGTGCCAAGGTTTGTTCTTTCGTGCCAGCATCGCTTTTTCAGCTCGAAAAGCCGATGTCAGGGACTGATACAAAACCCGAGGGAAAAAGCGGTGGAACCCTTCATTATAGCGCGCTGTCACGGGGTCTTTGGGGGTGGCGACATAGCGGTGATGAACCAACAAATGCTCGCTTCGGAAATGCGAATAGAGAACCATCGACAAAGCAATATCGCCCAACCAGCGTTCGGATTTTGGCTTCTGGTGCAAAAGTTCGTGGCTATACGTAATCCCGATCGTGCCAGTGATCACGCCAATGCCGAAAAACAGCAGAATTTGTTCGACCGCCGTAAGGTGGCCAGAACCCGTCACATACCACATCACGCCAAACAGGGTGACAAATTGGATGGGCACCCATGCTTTGGTTAGGGTGGTATACCAAAACAAGTCGTCTTCGGAGGTCGCGACATCGGGGTTTTCTTCGTTCAGCCCCATAAAAGCGTCGATGATCGAAAAAAGGTACCACGTGGCGATCGGCAAGGCGATGACCCAAAGCCCCCCATAAACCGCCCCAAGCCATGCAAGCGGGATAAGCCCGAAAGAAAGCCAGAATGGCATGGCACTACTGACTTTTGCGACCTGAGCACTTGAGATCATTTTCAAATCCAACATTTTGGTTCCTGAATACGTTATAGCCCAGAACCAGTATCGCTCAATCGTTTCGCCACGTTCCTTGGCATAGATCAAATGCCTTGCGCATTACTGTTGGCAAATCAGCTGGTTGAAAGCGGTGCTTGGGGTGGAATGTCCCGCGATCAGGAACAATGTCACCAACGCATGCCACCATAATATCCAGCTTGAGGTGGAAATGCGTGAAGGTATGCAAAGCCTGTTCAGGATGTTTTTGCCAGTCAGCGTCAAACGGTGGCGCAGGTGTTGGCGCGTCGGACCAATCGGAGGTGGGCCATCCAAGCATACCGCCAAGCAAGCCCTTGTCAGGACGGGTCTCCAGCAAAAACGCGCCATCGCCGCGTCGCGCGATATACACAATGCCATGGCGGGTAGGTTTGGGCTTTTTCGGTGTCTTTTTAGGAAGCTCTGCTGCAGTGCCATTCATCTGCGCCTGACAAATATCGCGCCACGGGCAAATGCCGCACGCAGGGTTGCGCGGCGTGCAGATCGTGGCACCAAGATCCATCACGGCTTGGGCATAATCGCCCGGCCGGTCTTGCGGGGTCAGGGTTGCCGTATGGTCGTAAAGAACCGGCTTGGCAGCTGGCAACGGCGTGTGTTCATCATAGACCCGCGCCATCACCCTTTCGACATTTCCATCCATAACAGGCGCTGCCTCATCAAAGGCGATACTGGCAACTGCGGCGGCGGTATAAGGTCCGATGCCAGGTAACTTTAAAAGTGCATCATAGGTTTGCGGAAATCCCCCAAGCGCGACAACGGCGCGGGCACATTTCAACAAGTTTCGGGCCCGCGCATAATACCCAAGACCTGCCCACATCGCCATGACATCAGCATCTTCCGCCTCAGCCAGATGCTGCACTGTCGGCCAGCGTGATGTAAACCTGTTGAAATAGTCGGTCACAGCTGCAACGGTCGTTTGCTGCAACATGATTTCGGACATCCAGACGCGATAGGGATCGGGCCTGACACCTGCCTTCTTATCAGCGGGTGACACGCGCCACGGCATGTCACGGGCATGGCGGTCATACCATGTCAAGATCGCCTCTGTTTTTGCGGTGTCACGCAATGTTTATCCCTTCTTTTGCGGCGACGATCAGTTTTGGGCTGACCCTGTGACCTTGCTGCGATAAACTATGGGGAAGTGAAAGGATTGCAACGCAATGCAGCGCAGATATTCGACCACCAAAGGCTTCAAGCAAACAGGCGCCCTTGTGCAAGGGCGTATTCGTGCTGGAACCGAGGCGCGGGGTTTTGCGCAAACACGGCTTTTGACCCATTGGGAAGAGATTGTGGGCGATAGCGTTGCCAGCATTGCCTTGCCTGTAGATGTCCGCCACGGCCGCGGTCTTGGGGCGACGCTGACGCTGCTGACAACGGGTTCGAACGCACCTATCCTGCAAGCGCAGCTGCCGCAAATCCGTGACAAGGTGAATGCCTGCTATGGGTACAACGCCATTTCGAAAATCAGGGTAACACAAACGGCGCCCACTGGATTTGCAGATGGGCAGGTCCAGTTTCAACGACGTAAAAAGGCCCAGGGTGGTCCTGCGCCCGAGGTAGTCGCTGCGGCGGGAGAAGCCACAAAAGACGTGGCTGATGAAAGCCTGAGAAAAGCATTGCAAGCATTAGGCAGCAATGTTTTGCACAAGACAAACAAACGGTAGGAAAGCAGAAACGATGAACAAAGGTGTATTGGCAGCGCTCGCAGCTGTTGTAGCGATTGGCGCAGGTGTTGCTTGGTATCTTGGCAACTCCGATTCCACGGATGTTGCGATGACAGATGGAGATACCACTGCGGAAATGGTGGATGGCGTTACCGAAATGACGATTGGCGACGCAAACGCCCCCGTCGAAATCATTGAATATGCCAGCTACACCTGTCCGCATTGCGCGACCTTCCACCAAGGCGCGTTCAAGCAGATGAAAGCGGATTACATTGATACGGGGAAAGTGAAATTCACATACCGCGAGGTCTATTTTGACCGTCCGGGTCTCTGGGCTTCCATGGTAGCACGATGCGGTGGGCAAACCCGTTTCTTCGGCATCTCCGACATGATTTATGCGCAGCAAGGTGAATGGGCACGGCTGAATGATCCCGTGCAGATCGCCGATGCACTTCGCCAAATCGGGCGAACAGCGGGCATGAACGATGACGAGATCAACACCTGTTTGGAAGATGCAGATAAAGCGGAAAAACTGGTTGCTTGGTACGAAGCTAATGCCGCCCGCCATGACGTGACCTCAACACCATCATTTGTGATCGACGGGCGCAAATACTCGAACATGAGCTACGAAGAATTCCAGTCGATCATCGATGGGAAACTGAACTAAAGGCCGATCCTGTCCAGCGCGTCATCCAACGCGCTGGCATTGTCGATCTCAAGCCGGACAGGAAGGGCCAAAACCTTTGCTCGAAAGCTGTCAGGAAGGCGCACGGCGTCTTTTTCTGTGGTGACAAGTTGCGCAGGCAGCGCCTTGGCGTCCTGCTCAAGTCGAACCAAAAGCGCATCTGTAAGGGGTTGATGGTCATCTAGCGGCAGGGCCTTTCGGACATCCGCGCCAAGCCCCTTCAATGTGGCAAAAAACTTCTCTGGATGGCCGATGCCTGCAAATGCCAAAACAGGCAGGCCTGTCCATTGCATACCCGTCTGCAGTGGCACCAACTGACCCGTTAAATGCGGCAGCGCGATTTTGGCGTTCCAAGTTTGGGCAAAGTTGCGTTGTGCCTGCGATGGTCCGATCGACAGCAGAAGATCTGCGCGTTTAAGGCCCGTTTCGACCGCTTCGCGCAAAGGCCCCGATGGCATCACACGCCCATTCCCGAACCCTTTGACCGCATCAACCACGACCAAGGACAGATCCTTGGGTAGATCGGGGTTTTGAAAGCCATCATCCATCACGATGACGTCCACACCAAGCCGATCAATCACCTGCGCACCTTCGGCGCGATCCTTGGCAACAAACGTGCGGGTGAAGGCCGCCAACAATAGTGGCTCATCCCCAACTTCGGCGGCGGTGTGCTTTGCCGTTACTTCAAGCGGACCATCCAATGCGCCCCCATAGCCACGCGACAAACAGACCACCGAAAGCCCGCGTTCCTTGAGACGTTGAACCAGCGCAATGGTCGTGGGTGTTTTGCCTGTCCCACCCGCATTTATATTGCCCACACAAATGACCTTGGCAGTCGGTCTGAATTTCGCGGACTTGCGCAATCGCCGTGCCGTTGCGGCAGCGTAAATATGTGAGAAGGGGGACAAAAGCCGTGATTTTATGGATGGATGATCAGGCCGCGTGAACCAAAAGGACGGTGGTCGCATCAGGCGACCTCTCTTGCATCAAGTTGGTGGTTTGCCAGTTCGATCACCCGTTCCATCACAGGTGCCCCACGGGTCGAAATATCCCAAGCGGCATGGGCAAGACGTGCAGATGCATCAGGGGCCAGCGCTTGGGAAAGTGCTGCGGGAAGATCAACGCCACTGCGGACCATCTGTGTCGCATCCCCCGCCATGAGCGGTCCGTAATCTGCGCGCATCGCCCCAAGGTTTGGACCATGCAGGATGGCAGTTCCCAAAAGCGCTGCATCAAGAGGTGAAATAGTGACATCGCTGTTATCGAAGGTGCTGGCCATAACGGTGAGCGGACTTATCCGAAGCGTCAGCCCCAAATCGCCAGGACGGTCTGTGATGATCACCTGGGTTTGTGATGAAACCCGGTCGTTTTTCGAAAGCTGCGCTGTCTGCCAGCCTGCACCCCGAAACTGATGTGCTAAATCTTCAGCGCGGTCTGTTTTCTGGGGGTGGCATAACAGGGTCAGGCGGTGGCTAATGCGGCTTGCTGCGCGATGGGCTTGTTGTATGCCGTCAAACATCTCGCTCGTCATATCTACAGCCAGCCAGAGGGGGCGGTTTCCCACGACATCGCGCAGCTCTGACAGCCGGCTTTCATCACATGGAATTGCCATTGGACTGTTTGACAACATACCAGCTGCTTCCACCTTGTCGGCAGAAGTGCCAAGGCGAACAACCGCGTCTCGGGTTGCCTTATCGACGCAGAGAATTTTTTCGAATAAGCGCATCGTCGATTTGCGTAACCCCAGAGGCCATTTGGCTGGTCGTGTTTCAATTGTCGTGCGCGACAGGTTGATCAACGTCATGGGCATCCCGTCATCTGCCATCATATGCAGCAGCGCGGGTCGCAGCGGGCCGTCGGCCCACAGCACGGCATCAGGTTTCCAATGCTTCAGGAAGGCTTCGATTGCACTGGTGTTTTCCGGCGGCGGCATGACATCGCCATCTGCACTACAGACGACTGATGTGATGTCCCCGCGCTCTTCCAAAAGCCGCGCGCCGATTGTGCGAAACGCACTTCGGTGGCCGCCGCTCATATCAACACACATCAAAAGCGGACCGCTCGGCCGTGATGGCCAATGTGCATCGGCGTTGGTTTTTGGTGCGCCATGCAGTGCCAAATAGGCCGTCAACCCAAGCGGACGGACCACCAGCGTCTAGCCTAGCTCTTCTGTCGAAGAGGCCGCTGCTTCTTCGTCACGAAGACGGTGAAGATGCGCAATGAAATACCGCATATGCGCATTGTCCACGGTGCGCTGCGCCTCGCTTTTCCACGCATTGTAGGCGCTTTCATAGTCGGGAAAAATTCCGACAACATGAATGTCGTTCACATCTTTGAAGGCGTTTTTCGTGGGGTCGATAAGTTCGCCACCAAAGACCAGATGAAGGCGTTGTGCCATAGAACTCTCCGTTTCGGAAACTAGGGTTGGACCAAGCATAGGGGCTTGAACCGACAGGGTAAATGGGTCCTTTAGGCCAGAGCGCCAAGCAGCGTGTCATGCAGTTGGGGTTGCCCTGCGATCATCCCGGATAATTGCGGATGGGTGTTGTTAAACAGTGGCGCTTCGCCCAAACGTCCAGTGACCGTGCCGCCTGCTTCCTCGACCAGCAACGCGCCTGCCGCCACATCCCATTCCCAAGTGGGCCGCAGAGTGATCATCGCATCAAACCGGCCCTGCGCGACAAGAGCCAGGCGATAGGCCAGCGAGGACCGGAAATGCGGGATGACCGGAGGCGTGCCGTCTTTCCAGTGATGGTTTTCAAAGTTCGGTTTCGCGGCCAGAACTGTGCTTTCATCCACGGGTTTAGACGTTGCGACACGCATGCTGGTTTCATTTAGAAAAGCGCCGCCACCGCGTGATGCCGTATACATCTTGTCCATCATGGGCAGATAGACAACGGCCGCGATAGGCACTCCGTTTTCAACGATAGCAAGAGAATGGGACCAGGTGCGCGATCCTTCGATGAACGCACGTGTGCCGTCTATCGGATCGATCACAAAAATACGCGATGCGTCGTGGCGGTCGCTGACATCCTCGGTTTCTTCCGATAACCATCCATAGCCCGGGCGGGCCTGCGGCAACATGGTTTCCAACATGTCGTTCACGCGCAAATCGGCTTCGGTTACCGGCCCCGCGTTGTCTGCTTTGTCCCATACCTTTGGATCAGCGCGGAAAAACCCGCGCGCGATATCGCCTGCCTGATGCGCCGCTCGGACAAGCAGATCAAGGTCACTCTCCTGCAAGGGTGAGCCCCTCTACCAACAATGAAGGGATCACACGGCTGAGATGCGGGCGCCCGTCATTTGCAGGAACGATTGATCTGAGCATTTCACGCAAGTTGCCCGCGATGGTGCATTCATTGACCGCATAAGTGATTTCGCCGTTCTCAACCCAAAACCCGGATGCGCCACGGGAATAGTCGCCTGTGTTAGGGTTGATTGAAGAGCCAATCAGAGAGGTCACCAAAAGCCCTGTGCCCATCTGCGCAATCAGATCGGCACGCGTTTGATCCCCAGGTGTGAGAGTAATGTTTCCCAACCCTGGGGATGGCGGATACGAGGTGCCGCGCTGTGCGTTGGCCGTGCTGTCCATCCCCAACTGACGCCCCGTTGCAAGATCAAGCGTCCATCCTGTCAGCACGCCATCGTTGATGATGCTGCGCTTGGATGTGCGCAGCCCTTCGGCGTCAAAGGGGCGGGATCCCGAAATACGCGGGCGATGCGGGTCTTCGATCACCGACAAATGCGGGGGTAGCACAGTGTCATCCAGTGCATCACGCAACCAAGATGAACCGCGCGCAATCCCCGATCCGTTCACAGCGGCCAAAAGATGCCCGATCAACGAAGATGAAATCCGCTCGTCAAACAGAACAGGAAAGGCGCCTGTCTTGGGTTTGCGTGCGCCTGCGCGCTCTAATGTGCGTTCGGCGGCACGGTGTCCCACGTCCTCGGGACTGCGCAGATCGGCTTGGAAGATACGAACATCGCTGTCGTAATCGCGCTCCATCTCAAGACCCGACCCTGTGATCGCAACGCAACTGATTGCGCGATCTGTTCGGCGGTAGCCCCCTGCAAAGCCATTTGATGTGGCCAGATGAATTTCCCGCGCCGAATAGCCCGCGCTTGCGGCTTGGACTTGGCTAATCCCATCAATACTCAGGGCCGCTGCTTCTGTGCGGCGTGCATCCTCTTGCAGCTCTGCAGCGCTCGGTTCGTTGGTTGCATCAAACAATTCAAGCCCCTGCGCATCACGCACATCTGAAAGTTGATCTGCGGTGGCCAAACCAATGTGGGGGTCCTCGGGGGCCATTTTCGCCATAGCCACGGCGCGTTCAGCCATTTGTGTCAGCGTGTCGGGATTGGTGTCAGATGCTGCTACGCAGGCCTGGCGCTGCCCCACCATGACGCGCAGACCCAGATCAATACCTTCAGACCGTTCGGCCTGTTCCAGTTTTCCGTCGCGCACATCAATCGACACAGACGTGCCGTTCACTGCGAGGGTATCGGCGGAATCGGCCCCGGCTTTTTTGGCGGCATCCAACAGGGCTTGGCTCAGACTTGGAAGATCGTGCATATGCTCTCCTCGGCTATATCTAAGGGAGGTAGCCCCATCCCTATGGTGCTGCAAGTGGCCGCTAGCGAATGCGTTGACCATTTAGCAGAATTTGCCCGTCGCCCGTGAATGTAACCTGTGTTTCCAAGGTGCCATCGGCTTCATTCGGTTTGGCAAAAAACGCAATCATCATCTTGGCGCCCTGTCCCGTGTCGGATGGCAAAACATCTTGCGCAACCAAAGTGTCGATCAGCGCCATGACACCAGTGGCTTGCAAGGTGATGCTGCCTACGGGTTGTGGGCTTCCATAAAGGCTCGGGGCTTGTGCATCTGTAAAGCTCAGGTTGCCCTGTCCTTCGATTTGCGCACCAAAAAGCTCGATCAGCAGGCCATTGATATCAAGTGTCGAAAGCGCTTCAAGATCAAAGCCAACCTCGGTCGCTTTCGCAAGTTGCCCTGCAAGCGATAGTTGAATTTTACCGCCATCCGCATCCGTTGACTGGTTGGGATTGATCCGCGCTTGCAAAGACGGGCTTGGCACAATACCGGCAAGGCCCATGTCAAACCGAAACGGTCCCTCAGACTGAGCCGGCATTTCAACCACCATGTCGTAAGACGCAATTTTGCCCGCAATCGGCTGATCCCATAGGCCTGCAAGGTTGATATCTATGTCGCTCGCGTTTCCCTCGATTTTCCGAATGCCGTCTTGCACTTGGTCCACAAAAGCCATGTTTCGCATGCCGAACGCACCTGAAATAAGATCGCCTTCATCGGTGATTGCGTATGTCACCGCGCCGCGGTCTATTCCAAATTGCAGGCCAAACACTGCGGCCTCATCCATGCCAGTTGCATCATAGACCGACGTCATACCGTCGAATTCTGCTTCCAACCGCACTTCGGGGTCGGGCATCCTGACCGAATAGTTGCCATCCGCAACCGACACCTCAAGCCGCGTCGTAAGCTCTGTTTCTTGAGATAACAAACCAAGGCCGGCCAAGCTGTTAAACGCCCAAGTGGCATCCAACGGGATGCTCTGATCCATCGCGCTCAGCTCGTCCAAAGAGAGTTCGAGCGCGGATCCCGCAAAGTCGAGCCGCATCACTGATGGTTCGCCCGAGGCCGTAATCAGCAGATCGGATGTGGTGATCGTTCCGGAAATTTCCGTTTGTCCACCAATAAGCGGTGTTTCTGTGAACCTGACTTCGATCTCGTCACTTACGGAAAGCGAGACAGTCCCATCGCCATTTGACAGCATTTGAAGCGACGGAACTTCAAGAACAAGCTGCACATTATCATCGGGCTGATCCAGCGTAATTTGCAATTGCATCAGCTCAAAAAGATCATCCGATGGTGTGCTACCGTTGTAGCTTACGATGCCACCAATCTGCGCGATCGCGGCTTGGGTGCGGTCCCACACCTGAGAGGGTGAAATATCTGCCGCAGCAGTTTGCAGCCCCGTCGCCCAAAGAAAAAGGCTTAGACCTGATGCACTCATGAACCGCATGTTTTGCCCTTTCCTAGCGTATCTGCACTTCCCATGATGGGGTCTTTGCGATTGACTGCAAGCACCGAGTTCAGATCAGGGAGACGTCTGTTTTGCCACTAAAAGGAAAAACCGCAATTATCACGGGTGCAAGCCGCGGCATTGGGGCGCAGACTGCGCATGTCTTTGCAGCCGCGGGCGCCAATGTGGTCCTGTTGGCGCGAAGCGAAGGTGACATTTCGGCATTGGCGAGAGACATTGGCGACCAGGCCCGCGCAATCACATGTGACGTATCGCGGTATTCGGAATTTTCCGCAGCCATCGAGGAGACTCTTCAATCCTTTGGGGGCGTCGACATCCTGATCAATAACGCAGGGGTCATCGAACCAATTGGACCGCTTGATCAGATCGACCCTGATGCGTGGTCCAAGGTGATTGATGTAAACCTAAAGGGTGTTTTTAACGGTGTGCATGCGGTTTTGCCGCATATGAAAAGCGCAGGTGGCGGAAGCATCCTGACCATCAGCTCGGGGGCGGCGCACAATGCGATTGAAGGCTGGTCGCACTACTGTGCATCCAAAGCGGCCGTGAACATGCTTAACCGCTGCATCCATACCGAAAACGCAGGCCACGGCATTCGCGCCATTGGGTTGTCGCCAGGCACCGTGGCAACACAGATGCAGCGCGAGATCAAGGCAAGCGGCATCAACCCCGTCAGTCAGCTTGAATGGTCGGATCATATTCCGCCAGAGTGGCCAGCCAAATGCCTTGCGTGGATGTGCAGTGCGGATGCAGATCGCTTTTGCGGGCAAGAGATATCGTTGCGTGATGAAACTATTCGGCGAAAAGTTGGGTTGATATGATAGATCTTAGCAAAGACGACGGCCTGTGGACCGTTACAATCAACCGCCCCGACAAGGCCAACTCACTGACCAAAGACATGCTTACCGAACTGGCCGAGATTGCAGAGCAAGCGACCGAGGCTAAGGCGCTTATTCTTACCGGAACTGGCAAGGTCTTTAGTGCAGGCGCGGATTTGGACGAGGCGCGCGCTGGCCTGGCAACCGATCCTGTGTGGGAGCGTCTGTCTGGGGCAGTCGCAGCACTGCCCTGCATGACCATAGCCGCGCTCAACGGCACTTTGGCAGGTGGGGCATTCGGGATGGTGTTGGCCTGCGATATTCGTCTCAGCGTGCCGAACGCAAAGTTTTTTTATCCTGTGATGAAACTTGGATTTTTGCCGCAACCGTCTGATCCCGCACGCATGGCCCGGCTAATTGGGCCTGCACGGACAAAGCTGATCCTGATGGGCGGCCAAAAAATCGATGCGTCAGAGGCCCGTGATTTTGGGCTGGTTGATCGTCTTGTCGACGGCGCTGTGGCGGAAGCGGCACAGGGAATTTGCGTCGATACTTTGGCAGCGGATGCGCAGATCGCAAAGGGTATCAAAGCGCTTTGCCAATAGCAGTGCCGCCTTAGCGTTTGCGCTTGGGGCCGGGAATTTTTGAGCTGAAATCAGGCGGCCGCTTGGCAACCCACTTGGCGAATTTCGCAAGCCGCGGATGTGCGCGCAACGCGTCCGGTGTGTGGTAGTGGCGGGCTAATTCCGCTTCGGTCAGGGTTGCGTGAATTTCACGGTGGCAAATGTGATGCAGCAACACGACTGGTCCACCTTTGCCGCCTTTCAGCTTGGGGATCAGGTGATGCAGGCTTTGCGGCACACCTTCGGGGATAGGCCGCAGACATAACGGACAGATGGGCCACTCCTCCACAGATCGCTCCTTGAAACCTTTTCGACTTGCCTGCAAGAGAGTGGGGCAAGAGTTCTAAAGGGCAAGACGATGGACATTGAAACGCTCCCCCCCTTTGTTGGGCAGGTCTTGGGATATCTTGAGATAGGCAAAGATATGGCGCTTGAATGGGCGCTTAGCCCTGCGGCGTGGTCGCAGTTTGCGGTGCTTGTGGCCTCCTACCTTTTGGCAATGGCATTCACCAAATGGGCGCGGCCACGTCTAAACCGCTTGATTTCCCCTGCGGATGAAGCCGAAGGGTACATCCCCAACATCCGCCGCTTTGTTTTGGCCTTTACACCCCTGCTTTTGCCAATTGCCGCCTTCGCTTTTACAGCAGCGGGCGAACAGGCCATCCGGTCAATCTTTGCATCAGGCGAGGTGATTGCATTCGGAAAACGGATTTTTCTGTTTATCGCAGCGCGTATTTTTGTGCGCGATATTCTGAGGGATCCTTTCTTGCGCCTTTTGGGCAAATATATCCTGCTGCCCATGGCTGCGCTTTATGCGATTGGTTTGCTGGATACGGTGATCGGAGTGCTGGACGGCGCGGGGTTTTCAGCAGGTGCCCTTAGCATCTCGGCCCTCGATATTTTGCGGGCCATCGTCTTTGGATCGGTGCTGTTCTGGCTTGGCTCTTGGTCCAACAAGCAATCGTCCGACTACATCAAACAACAGGACATGCGCCCCTCGCTCCGCGAACTGAGCGCCAAAGCGGTCGAGTTTCTAATCTTCGGACTGGCCTTCATTTTATTGATGAGTCTTCTGGGTATTCCGCTGACCTCTCTGGCGGTTCTGACTGGTGCGATTGGTGTGGGTCTGGGGTTTGGTCTGCAAAAGATCGCGTCGAATTTTATTTCTGGCGTCATCTTGTTGCTTGAAGGACAGGCAACCGTCGGGGACTACGTGGAATTGGACGGGGGTGAGCAGGGGCAGATCGTCAAGATGACGGCGCGTGCGTGCATTTTGGAAACTTTTGATGGTCGCTGGATCGTCGTGCCGAACGAAGATTTCATTGTCACGCGGGTGATCAATTTCTCGGATAGTGGATCTGCCAATCGGTACGAGGCACCATTCTCGGTTACCTACGAAACAGATATCAATCTGGTGCCCGCCATTGTGGAGGCCGCCGTGTCCGCACATCCCAAAATCCTTGATGCACCCTATCCACCCGATTGCGAACTGCGTGGTTTTGGCGAAAGTGGCGTGGATTTTGCCTGCGAATTCTGGGTGAACGGTTTGGACGATGGTGACAACAAATTCACATCGGACGTGTTGTTCCTGATCTGGAACGCGCTGAAGGATAACGGTATCGAAATGCCATATCCGCGCCGTGTGATTGAATTCCGCGGAGAGACCCCGCCGGCTTTGTCCAAAACGTGAGCCGCGCATTGGTCATCGGGGGCGGGCCTGCGGGTCTGATGGCAGCAGATACGTTGTCCAAAGCGGGGGTAAGCGTCAGGGTTTGCGAAGCCAAACCCTCAGTCGCGCGCAAGTTTCTTATGGCGGGTAAATCGGGTTTGAACCTGACCAAGGATGTGGCGTTTGATGACCTGTTAGAAGGCTTCAACACAAGCGCGGCACGATTGCGTGCGCCCCTTCAAAAAATGGACGCGCAGCATGTGCAGCATTGGGCGCGTCATCTTGGTCAACCTGTATTCACAGGCTCGTCCAAACGGGTGTTTCCAAAAGTGATGAAGGCGTCGCCTTTGCTTCGTGCGTGGCTTGGCCAGATGGATATTGATCTGCGAACCGGGTGGCGTTGGCTCGGGTGGGATGGTGCTTTGGCGCGTTTTGCCACCCCTGACGGCGAAAGGCTGATTGAGGCCGATGTCACCATTCTGGCTTTGGGCGGGGCCAGTTGGGCGCGGCTTGGATCAGACGGCAGTTGGGCCAGTGCCCTTGCGGCGCAGAACGTTCCACTGGTGCCCTTTCAGCCCGTGAACATGGGGTTTGTCGTGGATTGGTCCGATCACATGCAGCGTCATTTCGGGACCCCCGTAAAGGGGGTTGCCTTGCACGTGGGCTCACAGACCGAACGTGCGGAATTTGTAATTTCGGCCCGCGGCATTGAAGGTGGCGGAATTTACTTGGTGTCCAAACCGATGCGCGATGGTGCGCCACTGACGCTTGATCTTTTGCCTGACCAGAGTGTCGAACACATCCGTCAAAAGCTGGCCCGACGTGGCAAAGCAAGCCTCACAAACCACCTGCGCAAATCGCTGCGTTTGCCCCCTGTCAAACAGGCCCTGTTGATGGAGTTTGGCCGCCCCTTGCCCGATGATCTGGCCCCGCTGATCAAAGCCTTGCCTATCAAACACAGTGGGCCGCGCTCGATGGATGAGGCCATTTCAACCAGCGGCGGCATCTCTTGGGACGGTGTAACAGACGATCTCATGCTCAAGGCGCGGGCAGGCGTCTTTTGCGCAGGCGAGATGTTAGACTGGGATGCCCCAACAGGCGGTTATCTTATTACGGGCTGCCTTGCGACAGGTCAGCATGCGGCCCAAGGGGCGCTTAGGTATTTGCAAGCGCGCGCACGCGCTTGAATGCATCGCGCGCCCGCAGGCGTTTTGCGTAGGCATCCACAGTTTGGTTTTCGACGGCCATCTTTGCGCTGATCGCCCAATTCAAGCAATGCACTGCAAGAATATCCGCGATCGTCATCCTTTCACCCATAAGAAACGGACCTTTGATCCGTTGTTCTAACCGTTCGATGCTTGTGGCAAATTCAGCGCGCAGGCTGTTTTTGACCTCTGGGACCCGCAACGTCTCGGGCAGAATAAAGCTGTGTTTCGCGGCCATCCAAAGAACGGCGTCCATCTCATCGAGTATAAAATTCATATGCGCATCCTGCTGCGCACGCTCCAGCGTGCCGGCAGGGTAGGTCAAATCGGCGTGTTTGTCGGCCAGATAGGTCATGATTGCGACACTGTCGGTCAAAAGGGTATCGTTCACCAAAAGCGCAGGAATTTTACCTGTGGGGTTTATGGCCTTGGCTTCGTCAGATCGCGCAGCTGCCGCAATCCATTCGTATTCAACACCCATTTCCTCACAGGCCCAGAGAACACGGAATGCGCGGCTGGTGACGGTGCCAACCACCTTGATTGTTTCACGCATCGTTATCGCCTTCCCAACATTGCCAACCGAATAAGCGCCCGCTCCATCAAAGCCATTTGTGGGGCTTGTGCGGCCGATCTAAGCTGCAAATCCGTATCCAGCAAAACCTCAAGCGCCTGCTCTAGCTTGGCTTTGCCCCACGCCTGTGACTGTCGCCGCAGGCGGTCGCCTTTGGGGCCTTTGATCCACAGGCTGTTGGGGTTCACAGCCGTGGCATGAAGCGTCCGAAAATGACGGGTTGCCCCGATGCACAGGCCCACCGGCTGCACACCTTGGCTCTGCAATTTGCGCAAAACGGGTCCAATCTGGTCGCTTCGCGCCTCCGCAACGATATGCAAAACATCATCCAACGCAGCTTCTGTCGAAGTTGGTGCGCAGGCGGTGATATCATCAAACGTGACGGGTGTGGTATCGCCGCGTTTGTAAAGCGTGAGCTTTTCAAGCGTCTGACGAAAATCACCGGGCTCGATTTCTTGTGCCAATCCCGTCAACTGCTCCATCGCGTCACGGTCCAGTGATGTCAGACCTGCGTCCTTCAAAGCCCGTTCAATCTCTTCCCGCGTGGGTGGGTTGTCATAAATCGCAGCGGCGTAGGCATTTTTATGTGCCTCAAACGCTTTGCGAATCTTTGATGTCGGTTTGAGGTTTCCAGCGGTCACAATCAGATGTGCGTCGCCCTCTGACCAGTCTTCAAGGGCTGCAAGAATGGCAGGCGCCGCTTGATCATTGGCGTCTTCCACAAAAGCCACGCGCGGGCCCGGGAAAAAACTGATGGCCTTTAGCGCATCCAAAAGCATCGCAGGGTCCTTGCGCAGTTCAGCGCCAGACATGCGCGTAAGCCGCATCTCTTCTTCGCCGTTTGGACCAATCAAGGCAGGTATAATCTGCTGACGTTTGATGGCGATGCGCATGGGGTCGAGGCCATAAATAAGCACCCCTGCCTTGCTTGTATCAGGCCTGCGGAAAAACCCGTCGGCATCGCGGGGCGACAGTTTCATGCCAGGCTGACCAAAAGGCGTGCGGTGATCTGATCGGCAAGGATGACCATCAACCGATCGATCGCATCGCGCTCAGCGGTTTCAGTCGCAACCGTTGTTCCCGTGGTGGAATAACTTGTGAAGTTGTCGACGCTTCCCTGACTGACGACCGCGTCTGTCGTCAAATCGCGTAAGGTGTAGTCGACTTTGCCAATCACATTAAACTGGGTTGTCACTTGGTCAGATGTGATTGCAATGCCATCTTCTGAAATCACCGTCGAAATACTCAGGGCATATCGCGGCGCGTTCGGTGTGCCGATCCGATCTTCGAGCGCATTGCGCAAAACGAAATCCGTGCGCGTCTTGGGATCGAAAAAGCGAACCGCGCCGCGAAAAGGCACTTCACTGTCCAGCACAGGCCGAAAGCCGCATCCCGCCACCAAAGCGAGTGCGCCTGTCAAAACAGCTCTGCGATCAAATAACGACATTCACAATCCGTCCCGGCACCACGATAAGTTTTTTGGGCGTGCCACCGTCCAAAGCCTTCACCACAGCTTTGTCTGCCAGAACCAGCTTTTCAACCTCTTCTTTCGGCATGTCTTTGGGAACCGATATTTCAGAACGCCGCTTGCCGTTGATCTGGATCGGCAAGGTCACTGTATCCTCAACCAACATCGCGTCATCTGCGACAGGCCAAGCGGCATGCAAAACCAGCCCTTCGCCACCAAGGGTCGCCCACATATCCTCGGCAAGATGCGGGGTCATTGGCGACATCAGTTGGGCCAATGTCTTGGCGGCCTCGCGTTTGGCTTGGGCGCCTGCCTTTGACTTGGCCAGTGCGTTCACAAACCCATAGATCTTTGCAATCGCCGCGTTAAAGCCAAAGCTTTCGACGCCCTGCGTCACCTCAAAGATCGCTTTGTGCATGTCGCGCAAAAGCCCTTGGTCTGCGTCGTTTTGTGGGGCTTCAGAGCTGGCAATCTCTTGGGTCAGGCGCCAAACGCGCCCCAAGAACTTCGATGTCGCTTCGGCACCTGATGCTGTCCATTCCACATCTCGTTCGGGTGGGCTGTCTGACAGAACAAACCAACGCGCGGTATCCGCGCCATAGGCCTCGACGATCGAGCGGGGATCAACCACGTTCTTCTTTGACTTCGACATTTTGGCCGAAGGAATAATCTCGACTTCCGTCCCATCGACCAGTTTGCCATCCGTGACGTCCTCGGGCAGGTGATAGACAGGGCGGCCCTTTGCGTCTTTGGTCTGGTAAATCTCGTGGGTCACCATGCCTTGTGTGAACAAAGCATCAAAAGGCTCGATGGCGCTCGCAGGCAAGTGGCCCGTGATGTGCATCGCGCGGGCAAAGAAGCGCGAATACAAAAGGTGCAAGATCGCATGCTCGATCCCGCCGATATATTGATCGACGTTCATCCAGTACGCGGCCTCGGCCAGATCCGTTGGTGTGTCCGCCTGCGGGCTTGTGAACCGGGCATAATACCAAGAGCTGTCGACGAAGGTGTCCATCGTGTCTGTTTCACGCTGCGCAGGCTTGCCACAAGACGGGCAGGTGCAGTCGCGCCACGTGGGATGGCGGTCCAATGGATTGCCGGGGATATCAAAACTGACATCATCAGGCAGCGTGATCGGCAAGTTCTCTTTCTTTTCGGGAACCACGCCACAATCAGCACAGTGCACCACAGGGATAGGGCAGCCCCAATACCGTTGACGGCTTAGCCCCCAGTCGCGCAAGCGATACTGCGTTTTGCCTTGGCCGACGCCCTGCGCTTCACAAAAAGCGATTGCGGCTTCAACGGCTTCATCGCCTGTTTGCACAGGCTCGCCCGCGAACCCTTTGGCATAAAACACCTTGTCCGATTTTGGCGGAACAAAGGCCTCTTGCAGATCGGGGGCGCTGTCTTCGGCTTCCAGATATACGGCCGTGATGGGCAAATCGTATTTCGTTGCAAAGTCAAAGTCGCGTTGATCATGCGCAGGGCAGCCGAAAATCGCGCCAGTGCCATAGTCCATCAGAATGAAGTTGGCCACATAAACGGGCAATTCCCAAGAGGTATCGAACGGATGGCGCACACGCAGGCCTGTATCAAAGCCCTTCTTGTCGGCCTTCTCTAGCGCCTCTTCCGTCGTGCCGCCCTTGCGACACTCTGCATTGAAAGCAGCCAAATCCGGGTTGTCGGCCTCAAGTTGTTTGGCCAGAGGATGATCAGGCGAAATGCCAACAAAGGATGCACCAAGCAAAGTGTCGGGCCGCGTTGTGTAAACCTCGACCCCGTCATGCCCATCCGGGCCGTTGATCAGCGAAAAGCTAAACTGAAGGCCGCGCGACTGGCCGATCCAGTTTTCCTGCATCAACCGCACCTTTGCAGGCCAATTGTCCAGACCTTCTAGCGCGTCGCGCAACTCACCTGCCATATCGCTGATCTTAAAGAACCACTGCGTCAGCTCGCGGCGTTCCACCTCTGCGCCAGAGCGCCAGCCCTTGCCGTCAATCACCTGCTCATTGGCCAGCACGGTCATGTCGACGGGGTCCCAATTCACCACCGCATTTTTGCGATACACCAGATCAGACGCCAGCATATCAAGGAAAAGTGCCTGTTGCTGGCCGTAATACTCGGGATCGCAGGTCGCAAATTCGCGGCTCCAGTCGATTGACAGCCCAAGCGGTTTCATCTGTTCGCGCATCTGCGCAATGTTGCCATAGGTCCAGTCTTTTGGGTGACCGCCCGAGGCCATCGCCGCATTTTCGGCGGGCATCCCGAAGGCATCCCACCCCATCGGGTGCAGCACATTGTGGCCGGTCGACATCTTATACCGCGCGATCACATCGCCCATGGTGTAGTTGCGCACATGCCCCATGTGCAGATTGCCAGAGGGGTAGGGAAACATCTCAAGCACGTAATACTTGGGCTTGCCGCCGTCACGGGTGGCCTTGAAGACATCCGCATCAGCCCATGCCTTTTGCCACTTTGCTTCAATCTCGGACGGGGTGTAGCGATCCATCGATGTGATCCTTTAGAAATACAAACGCCGGGCAGATAAGCGCCCGGCGTGGTGATACTGCCCGTTGGGCAAATTGGCTAGAGGCGACTGTCTGCGATCCGAAGCTGCCGCGCACGTGTCATGATCGCATCTTCAATGGCGCGCACCGTATCCACATCGGCGGGCCCACTTCGGGTTTGCAGTGAGACGTTGATGCTGCGCGCATCCAAGGCGGGGTCGCGAATGAAAATTGTGGCGCGATAGGCGCGGCTGCCACCCGGGGGGGTGCCAAAGCCCGTGACAATCAGGCCGGTAAACGGATCAGCACCCTGAATGGGCAGGAAGTTCAATACATCCAGCGACGCATTCCAAAGATACTTGTTGACCTCAACGGTCACATTCGGGTCGTCGTTATTCTGGAACAGGTCCCAAATCGTGCTTTCGCGCTCTTCAATAAACCCGTCAGGAATGGCATCTTCATCTGCCGCATTATTGGGATCACGAATGTCTGAAAACGTGCCACAGGCTGACAAAGCAAAGGCCACGCCTGCGAAAAGGCTATATTTCAACATATTTGCGCGCTGCATTATCTGCCTAGCCTCAAGTCATTGGGTCCTAGACATTATGTAACGGGGCGGCCCTTGCGCCACAAGCCAAATTGAAAAGGGCAGGCGTTGCCACATTTTGGCCATGTTTGCGGGGCGTGCGGGCCTTGATCGGGGGTGTTGTGGCAAAGATGCACCACGCTGTCGCTAGTTCGCCACGCACCCAAACGGCTTTCTTGCAATGATCGGGCTTACAAGCGACACAGCGGCATACATCAACACGGATTCCCCTGTGTTGAGGTGCACCTTTTTATAACGAGGGAAAAATCGAGATGAAAAAGATTCTCTTTGCAACAACAGCTCTGGTCGCCACTGCAGGCGTCGCAGCTGCTGAAGTTTCGGTAACTGGTTTTGCCGAAATGGGTCTGTTCGACGACGGCACAAACGACGTGCAGTTCTTCACAGACATCGACGCTACACTGACAATGACAGGCGAAACTGACGGCGGTTTGTCGTTCGGTGCAGCTCTGGACTTGGACGAAGCAGCTGGCGCAGCCACACAAAACAACGCTGACGATGGCGGCATCGCTATCTTCGTTTCGGGCGGCTTCGGTACAGTAACTCTGGGCGACACAGACGGCGCTCTGGACTGGGCCATGACCGAAACTTGGGTTGGTGGTTCGCTTGGTGACGAGCATACATCACACGACGGTGCAAACGGCAACGGTTACCACGACGGTCTGGGTGACAACGACGGCCAGATCCTGCGTTACGAATATTCATTCGACGCGTTCTCGGTTGCTGTTTCGGCCATGCAAATGGACGACAACGGTGGTGGCGTAGTTGGTACAACCAACGCATCGGCTAACCTTGACGAAGTCATCGGCCTTGGCGTGAAATACGCTCTGGACCTTGGCGGCACAACTGTTGATCTGGGCCTTGGCTACCAAACTGGTGGCGTAGCTGGCACAGGTACAAATTTTGACGCAATCGGCCTGTCGGCTGCTGCAACACTGGCAAACGGTGTTGGCGTAGTATTCAACTACTCGAACGTTGAAGATGATGCTAGCACAGTTGACGTAGACCACCTTGGTCTGGGCGTTTCCTACACAATGGACGCTCTGACAGTTGGTGTTAACTGGGGTGAATACGACGACAAAGTTTCGAACACTTCGGTTTCGGGCGTTGGTCTCGTAGCTAACTACGACCTCGGTGGCGGTGCAGTTGCACAGTTCGGTTACGCATCGAACGACACAGCTGCTACTGGCAACGAAGACAAGTGGTCGCTTGGTCTGGCTCTGAGCTTCTAAGCTTAAGTCACTACCGACTATTTACAGGGAAGAGCGTACCTTCGGGTGCGCTCTTTTCTTTTGGGCCGCGCTGCGCGATACCGATTGCAATATGGCAATCGCAAAGGGGCAGCGCCGTGGACAAAGACCTACAAATGAAATTGCAGCGTGCCTATGACAACGGAATGCGCGCCATTGCTGCCAAACAGGTTGATAAAGCCTACGCTATTTTCCAAGCCGTTTTGAAAGCAGCCCCCTCCCACGGCCCCACGCACCTGCAGATGGGAATGATCGAAAACGCGCGCAAAAACGGGCTGACTGCACTCAACCACTTTGCTGTGGCAGCAAAGCTGATGCCACGCGAGCCTGTGGTCTGGACAAAATACGGCGCGGCCCTGCTCAATGAAAACCGCGATGCAGAGGCGCTGAAGGCACTGGGCAAGGCCGAACGCCTCAACCCCAATTCCTATCCGACCATCAGTTGCTTGATCCAAGCCCACCAACGGTCTGGGGACTTCAAAAAGGCCAAGGTCTATTTGCGCAAGGCACTCAAGCAGCGGCCCCACGATGGCCGCCTTTACCGCCTCCTGTCAATGTCACACACGTTCAGCGAAGGGGATGAGCAACTCTCCAAAATGCTAAGCGTGAACCCTGATGCACTGGAAGACGACCTGTCGCGCGCACAACTTGAATTCGGTCTCGCCAAGGCATTCGAAGATATCGGTCAATACGCCAAATCCTTCGAATACCTCCAGAAGGCCAATGCCCGCGCCAAAACCGCATACCCCTATGATCCCCAAGCGCGCACCCGCTCGATCCAGTCCTATCAGGCAGCCCAGTCAGATGTGGACTATACAGTGCCCCTGCCCGATGCCGTTGAGGACGCCCCGATTTTCGTGACGGGGATGCCGCGGTCTGGCACGACCCTCATTGAACAAATCATCGCAGCCCATTCCAACGTCACCAGCCTGGGCGAGACAGGCTTTATGCGCACCCGCGTCCAGCGCCTGTTGCAAAATGGCAAAACCTTCCATCACCTCAATGATGTTTCGGACAAACTGCGCAAAGTGGTTGCCGAGGGCTATCTGTCCGACGTCGCCATCCGCGCGCCCAAAGCGCAGCGGACAGTTGATAAATCCATCGGCACCTATCTATGCCTTGGCGTTGTGAAACAGATCATGCCGAACGCCAAATTCATCATCGTGCGCCGCGATCCGCGCGATACACTTTTGTCGATCTATCGCAATTTCTTTGATCAAGGCACACATCGCTATGCCTATGATTTCGACACTTTGGCCCATGAATATGCCAGCTTTGTCGATATGGTAGAGTTCTGGAAAACCAAGATGCCAGAGGCGATTTATGAAGCGGATTACGACGCACTTGTCGCAGACCCAGAACCCCAATCGCGGGCCTTGATTGCCGCAGCGGGGCTGGACTGGGAGGACCGATGCCTCGATTTTCATAAGTCGAAAACCTCGGTCAAAACCCTCAGCTTGGCACAAGTCCGGCAGCCGATTTACAAATCATCGCAAAAAGCATGGCAACGCTACGGCGACGCTATAAATCCATTGCTAGACGCATTGGAAAAGAGAGGCATCCATGTCCCTGACTGAGATTGAAGCGCGTATAGACCAAGCCTGCATCGCCGCGGGACGCGACCGCGCGGATGTGCATTTGATTGCAGTGTCCAAAGTCCAGCCCAATGAACGCGTCCAAGCCGTGCTAAGCCAAGGCCACCGTCATTTCGGCGAAAACAAAGTGCAGGAAGCCGCGGGCAAATGGCCCGATTTTCGCGCAGCGTTCGAGGATGTGAAGGTCGATTTGATCGGCCCGTTGCAAACCAACAAGGCACGCCAAGCGATCGAGCTGTTCGACGCGATACATTCCGTTGACCGCCCAAAACTTGCCAAAACTCTTGCGCGGCTTGCCCAAGAAACGGGCGCCTGCCCCGATTTGTTCATCCAGGTCAACACGGGCGAAGAGCCGCAAAAGGCCGGTGTGATCCCGTCTGACGCCGATGCGTTCATCGCCGACTGCCGCGCGATGGACCTGCCGGTAAAGGGCCTCATGTGTCTGCCGCCTGCGCACGAAGAACCATCATTGCACTTTGCGCTCTTGGCCAAGATTGCCGAACGCAACGGCCTGGCAGGCCTGTCGATGGGAATGAGCGGTGATTTCGAAAGCGCCATCGCTCTTGGTGCAACCCACGTCCGTGTAGGGTCGGCTATCTTTGGCGAACGCGACTACGGCTAGGGCACCACAAGCCGTGTGCGATAGGTGATCCGCTGTGCAATCCACCACAGATGATCTGGCCGAAACGCCACGCACCCTTCGGTCGGATAGCCCTGTCTGCGCCATGCGTGAATAAAAATCGCAGACCCTGCTTTATATTCCGCGCGCGGCCAGTTCCAATCTGTAAGCACCACAAGATCATAAAGCGGATCCGCGCGGCGCAACCGTTCATGGCTATGCGGATAAGGCGCACGCACCATAAGATTGTAGTCTTCGTGATGCGGATCATCCGACCACAGATCACCCGGTTTTATCGGCACGGCCCAATCGGTTGGCTTGTCCATCCTGTCGGGGCGATACAGCATCCCTACAATGCCGTGAATGCCGCGCGGCGTTGCACCGTCCCCCTCGCGTTTGTTGTCTGTTACACCTGATTTGCCGATTGTGCAGGGGAAGTGGCGATTCCAAAATCGCACCCCTTTGGGCGTCAGAACAAGGTCTTCGGGCGTTGTGTGCCGCATCACAGAAGATGCCCCGATTTTGCGGCTTTGGTGCGCAAATACTCTACATTAAAGGGGTTTTCCCCGTGTTTGAGTGCCACGCGTTCGCTTACCTTGATCCCAGTTTCTTCCATGCGGGCGATTTTGGCAGGGTTGTTCGTTAACAGGCGGACATCCGAAATACCCAGTCGCTTGAGGATCGCCGAACCAATGCGGAAGTCCCGCTCGTCGTCTTCAAACCCAAGACGATGGTTTGCCTCTACCGTATCGAAACCTTCATCTTGCAGGCTGTAGGCCCGCATTTTATTGGCCAGCCCGATCCCGCGCCCTTCTTGGTTAAGGTAAAGCAGCACACCTGCGCCCTCAGCCCCCATTTGTGCCATTGCGCCGCGCAACTGTGGTCCACAATCGCACTTGAGCGAGCCTAGAAGATCCCCTGTAAAACAGGCCGAATGCAGCCGGGTGAGGACAGGTTTGCGTGGGTCAGGTGTGCCGATCTCAATGGCGTAGTGTTCTTCCGATCCGTCGTCAGGCCGAAACACATGAACACGCCCATTGGACGAAACCGCCATTGGAAGCGCGGCAGAGATCACATCCCTATAATGGGCAGATTTTGTAGCCTCTGGCATGGCCTCTGCGGGCAGCACTGTCAGACCACTGGTGTCATGATGATCAACAGGCGCCATGACCACCGCAGGCAGCAGCCGTGCAGATTTCACAAGCCGGATGGCCGCGCGGTGGGTGCTCACAGAACCACCACGTTGTGATTTGAAAGGGCCTTTCATCGGGTTTGCCAAATCGCTGGCGGGATCAGCGACCGCATGCACCCACCTCAGGCTACATTCCTTAGGCAACACCAGTCGCGCGATGTCACCATCATAGACCTGTGCTTTCAGTGTCTGTGCCCTTTTGTCGGTGACCACCAAAGATGCCTGCTCGGCAAAGCTGTATAGTGTCTTTAGGCGATCCGGGTCTATTGTCTCTGCCGCGAATACAAACCAAGCCTGCTCACCCACAACCACCACCGGCAGGCCGCTGCGGAGGTCGGCGCGGGAGCGGGTGACGAGGTCTTTTAGGGTGGGGTGGAAAGGCATGGGCGCTCTTTTGTTACAATCTACCCTGTTCATGTGCCTGAAACTGAAACATTTACAAGGGTTTTGACACGAGCCTGTGAGCGGTGTGTTACAAGTCTTGCCCAAACCTGCCAGACAACACAAGTGTGAGCAGAACGAAAGGGAGCCCATTCATGGCACAACTCAAGAAAATCCTGTTGGTTGATGACGACGAGGACCTGCGCGACGCGCTGTCTGAACAGTTAATCATGACCGAGGACTTCGACGTGTTCGAAGCGGGTGACGGCGTCGAGGCGATGAACCGAGCCAAAGACGAGCTTTATGACCTTGTGATCCTTGATGTGGGTCTGCCCGACACAGATGGTCGCGAGCTGTGCCGCCTGATGCGCAAGCAAGGCGTGAAATGCCCGATCCTGATGCTGACAGGCCACGACAGTGACGCTGACACCATTCTGGGGCTGGATGCCGGTGCGAACGATTATGTGACTAAGCCCTTCAAATTCCCTGTTCTTTTGGCCCGCATCCGCGCCCAACTACGCACACATGAGCAATCCGAGGACGCTGTATTTACGCTGGGGCCATATACGTTCAAGCCTGCGCAAAAGATGCTGATCACCGAGGACGAGCGCAAAATCCGCCTGACGGAAAAGGAAACGAATATCTTGAAGTTTCTGCACCGCGCACCCGAGGGTGTGGTGGCCCGCGATGTGCTTTTGCACGAAGTTTGGGGCTATAATGCGGGGGTCACGACCCACACGCTGGAGACCCATATTTACCGTCTGCGCCAGAAAATTGAGCCCGATACCAGCAACGCCCGCCTGCTGGTAACAGAAAGCGGCGGCTACCGTTTGAACGGTTGATCTAGGTCAAAGCGCACGCGGTATGGCATGGCATACAACCGTTGCAAGAGTTCCCTGGGTGCTTGGGTTAAAGCACCACCTCCCTGTTGGACTTAGCCCCGGCCATCGCGGTCGGGGTCTTTTTTTTGCACATTTCAGTGAGCTTTCTTAACCGAAATTAACCAGTCATCCCGTGTATGGCAGAGCGTCTGCTGAGCGTATGGCACAGCGTCAGACGTTCGGTGGTGTAACGGAATTTTAATCGCTTCGCACGGCTGGTTCATCAAATATTAAGGTTAATCTGGGGGCAGGGGAGACGGCAGAGCATTCACCCTATTCTGGCTGAGTGCGCAACTGCTGCGAATGTCGACGGGCAGGTCAAAGCGCGGATTGGTCGTGGTGCGCGCATGCGGTTTGAGACGTACGGCACGTGCAAAACACGCCGTGCCGCCATGCTGTTTGACAACGGGCCAGTGGTGCGCCTGCGCCAATATCTTTATTCAGACACTGGCGCAGCGCGACGCGGGTTTGATCAAAGTTAGACCGGCGCTTCCTTGGCGCCTGTCATAAACGCCACGGCATCCGACATGGTGTAGTCTTTGGGGTCAATCACACAGAGGCGTTTGCCAAGGCGGTGCACGTGAATGCGGTCTGCGACCTCGAACACATGTGGCATATTGTGACTGATCAGAATGATCGGAATCCCGCGTGAGCGGACATCGAGGATCAGTTCCAACACACGGCGGGATTCCTTGACCCCAAGGGCCGCTGTGGGTTCGTCCAAGATGATGACTTTGGAGCCGAAGGCGGCCGCACGGGCCACAGCCACACCCTGACGTTGCCCGCCCGAAAGCGTTTCGACCGCTTGGTTGATGTTCTGGATCGTCATCAATCCAAGCTCTGACAGTTTGTCCCGCGCGACCTGCTCCATCTTGGTGCGATCGAGTTGGCGCAGCCATTTTCCGCGAAAGCCCGGTTTGCGAATTTCGCGGCCCATGAACATGTTGTCGGCGATCGATAGCGCGGGCGACATGGCCAGCGTTTGGTAGACCGTTTCGATCCCTTCCTTGCGGGCATCAATGGGCGAGGTGAAGTGGACGGGCTTGCCTTCCAGAAACACTTCGCCTTCGTCGGGGACGACGGCCCCCGAGATGGCTTTGATCAAGGACGATTTACCCGCGCCGTTGTCGCCGATTACGGCGAGAATTTCACCTGGGTAGAGATCGAAATCGCAGTGGTCGAGGGCGGTGACCTTGCCATACCGCTTGACCAAACCACGGCCCTTGAGGATCGGGTCTATCGACCCGTTGGCGATATTTTCCATCAAAGTCATGCTGAGACCTTTCTGATCCATTGATCGACTGCGACGGCACCGATGATGAGTGCGCCGATAAGAAGGAATGTCCATTGCGCGTCGGCCCCTGCAAGGCGAAGGCCAAGGGTGAACACGCCAACAATAAGGGCGCCAAAGAGCGGCCCCATGATGGATCCGCGCCCACCAAAGAGCGAGATGCCGCCAATCACCACGGCTGTGATGCTTTCGATGTTCAGCAGTTGCCCCGATGTCGGGCTGACAGATCCGATGCGCCCGATCAGGGCCCAACCTGCGATGGCACAGATGAACCCTGTGACGGCATAGACAGAAATCAGCGTGAATTTGACGTTTACGCCAGACAGTTGTGCCGCATCGGGATCATCGCCCACGGCATAGATGTGGCGGCCCCACGCGGTATGTTTGAGCGCATAGGCGAGGAACGCAAAGATCAGAACCATCGCGATGACGCCATAGGTGAATGTCGCCCCCCCGCGGCCTGTTTCGTCGGCGCCCACCTTGAAGGTTGAGCCAAGAAATTGAAGAAGCGGTGCGTTTTCCTCGATCTCCTGACTGCGGATGGTTTCGTTTGCCGAATACAAGAAATTGGCGGCGAGAACGATTTGCCACATGCCAAGTGTGACGATGAAGGGCGGCAGTTTCATTACGGCCACAAGCCAGCCATTGATGGAGCCGATCAATGTACCGAACGCGAGCCCAATTGCGACTGCGATTTCCACAGGGACCCCATAACGGAAGGTAAACTGCCCCATGATAACGCTGGACAGAACGGCAATCGCGCCAACGCTGAGGTCGATGCCGGCGGTCAGGATCACGAGGCTTTGCGCGGCGGCCACGATGCCGACGATCTGCACCTGTTGCAGGATCAGCGTCAGCGCAAAGGGCGACAGGAACCGCGATCCCAAAAGGAGCGTGAATAGGACAATGGACACAAGGAGAACGAAAAGCGGGACAAGCGCAGGGTTCACATGGAGTGCATGTTGCAGCCTTGCAATGGCCCCTTTGCGTTCGGCGAATTCGGCGACGGTATCGGCCGTTGGTGGTTTGATGGCCGCTTCAAAATCATCTGAATTGCGTGACATTGTTCGATCCCCTCACACTGGAATTGATGTCGTGTAGAAGCATGTCCTACATCCTAAAAAGGGGCGGGTTTGTCCCGCCCCTTGCGTTGCATCTGCAGTCAGATGCCGCAGGTATGGATTAACCCCAACACAGGTCCTTGCCTTCGGCAACGGAAATGCTTTCGACACCTTCTGCAGGCTGGTCTGTGACCAGGGCAACGCCCGTGTCAAAGAAGTCCTTGCCCGGTGTGTTTTCAGGCAATGTGCCATCGGCTGCAAACGCTGCAATTGCTTCAATCCCGAGGGCGGCCATACGCAGTGGATACTGCTGCGATGTGGCACCGATCACACCATCGGCGATGTTTTGAACACCGGGACAGCCGCCATCGACAGAGACGATCAGAACATCATTTTCACGACCAATGGCGCGCAGGGCCTCATATGCGCCCGCAGCGGCAGGCTCATTAATGGTATAGACCACGTTGATTTCAGGATCGACAGCGAGGAGGTTTTCCATCGCGGTGCGCCCGCCTTCTTCGTTGCCAGCGGTCACGTCATTGCCAACAATCCGTGGATCGGTTTCGTCGCCCCATTTGTTGGGATCACCAAGATCAATGCCGAAGCCCTGCAAGAAGCCCTGATCGCGCAGAACGCCGACAGTTGGTTGGGATACGGCAAGGTCCAGCATTGCGATTTTTGCGTTCGCAGCGTCGTCACCAAGCTGTGCCGCGGCCCACTGACCGATCAATTCGCCCGCAAGGAAGTTGTCTGTGGCAAACGTCGCGTCTGCTGCGTCAACAGGATCAAGCGGCGTGTCCAGCGCGATCACCAGAAGGCCCGCGTCACGCGCCTGCTGCACAGCGCCAACAATCGACGATGTGTCAGATGCGGTCAGCAGAATACCGGATGCACCATCAAGAATGCATGTTTCAATCGCGGCCACTTGTGTTTCGTGATCACCGTCCACCTGACCTGCGAAAGAGCGCAGTGTGATACCCGCCTCGGCAGCCGCAGCTTCTGCGCCTTCACGCATCTTGACGAAGAACGGGTTGGTGTCGGTTTTTGTGATCAAACATGCCGAAACGGAATGGCCGTCAGCCATAGCAGAACCAGCAGACGTAATGGCGGCAAGCGCAGTGCCGATAAGCAACTTTTTCATGGTGTCCTCCCAGACAATTTATGTGTCAGAGCCTCCACTCTGACAATTCATGCGACCAGCGTTAGCGTGTCGCTTGACCTTAAGTGACCCGATTCCCAACCACCTGTCAATTAATTAGTTAAGTTTTTTTATTAATCTATTTACCTGCATTTGAGGGCTGTTATGGTGCAAGGCATGGAAGATGGACTCATCAGATCGATCAGCACAGGCCTGAGCCAGAAAGGGGTTCGGGATCATAATGAACGGCTGTTGCTGTCCTTGCTTCAGCGAAATGGTCCGATGCCGGGGAGTGATTTATCCAAGTTGGCAGAACTGTCCCCGCCAACGGTTTCGGCCATCCTGCGCCGCCTTGAAGGGGAGGGTATTCTTGAGCGTGGAGACCCGGTGCGCGGCAAGGTCGGCAAGCCGTCTATCCCGATGCGGTTGGCGTCGGACGGTGTGTTTTCTTTCGGTCTGAAGATCGGTCGCAGGTCTGCCGAGCTTGTGCTTATTGATCTGCATGGGGGGCTGCGCGAAGAACGGCACCTGACCTACACAGCCCCCTTTCCCCGCGATATTTTTGATTTTTTGGAAGATGGCGTGCGCAGTATCGTGGCAGGGATGCATCCCGAACATGCCGCGCGCATTTGTGGCCTTGGGATCGCCGCCCCCTTTGAAATGTGGAATTGGCCAGACCCGTCCAAGGACAGATCAGCCGCCTTCGCACCATGGGAAAGCATCGATCTGAAAGAAGAAGCACAATTACGCACGCAGCTTCCTGTCTTGCTTCTGAATGATGCAACGGCGGCCTGTCAGGCCGAACACACATATGGTCGGGGTAAAGAATTTCGGGACTACGCCTACTTCTTTATTGGCGCGTTCATTGGCGGCGGGATCGTATTGAACAATTCGGTCTTTGAAGGGCGGCAGGGAAATGCGGGCGCGCTCGGATCGCTGCGCAGCATCGGTCCCAACGGCGAAAGTATGCAGTTGGTCGATATGGCATCGATCCACCAGTTAGAGCTGCGTTTGCGAGAAGTCGATCTTGATCCGCAGCAGCTTTGGTCCGACCCTGACAGCTGGCACAACCTGTCACGCTATGTGGACCCATGGCTTGGCCAGACTGCACAGGAACTTGCCAAGGCCGCGTTGTCGACATGCTCGGTCATCGATTTTGAGGCGATCCTGATCGATGGGGCCTTTCCTGCCCGCGTCCGTGATGACCTTGTCAGCCGTGTGCGCCGCTATGTTGTGACCCAAGACACACGCGGCCTGTTCCTGCCCCGTATCGAGGGGGGCAGCATCGGCAGTAAGGCCCGCGCCATTGGTGCCGCAACACGCCCTATTGGCGCGCAATTTATGATGCAGGCAAGCGTTGGTCTGGCGTCGTAGCGGGCTGGCTAGGCGGCTGCGCCTTGGCCTGCGCAGCGCCCGAACACCGCGCCCGATGTGAGGCCCGACCCGCCCGGGTAGCCCTCAAAAAACACGCCGCCCACCATTTCGCCTGCGGCGAACAGCCCGCTGATGGCGGTGCCGCTCGTGTCCAGAACCTCGCAGTTTCGGGACACTTTCAGGCCGCCATATGTAAAGGTGATCCCGCCTGTGACGGGATAGGCCTTGAACGGTGGGGTATCAAATTTCTGCGCCCAGTTTGATTTGGGCAGTGGCAGGCCGGGTGTGTTTTTGCCATCTAGCGATGTTGGATCAAATGGCACGTCCTCGTTTACGGCTTGGTTGAATGCCTCAAGCGTGGCGCGGGCGGCGGCGGCATCAACGCCTTCCAGTTTGTCGCACAGCGAATCAAGCGTGTCGGCCTGAACATAATGGGCATCGTGGAAGCGGTATTCGGCATAAAGCAGGTCATCGACTTTTGCGTCAAAGATCTGCCATGCAAAGTGACCCGGTTGCTCCAGCACGGCTTTGCCGAATTGGGCGTATGTATAGTTGCGGAAATTTTCGCCTTCATCGACGAAACGTGCGCCATTGGCATTGAGCATGACGCCAAGGAAGTAGCAGATTTTGCGATAGTTCTTGCGCTCGCCCGCGGGCAGATCAAGGTTGGCGTAATCGGGCATATGCAGGTCCATTGGGGTGGCGTGGCAGCCATCGATGAGGCCGTAGTTTTGTGCCCCGACCTGCAGGGCCATGGCCAGCCCATCGCCTGTGTTCATCGGCGTGCCGCGCACCTTGGCCTTGTCCCAATGGCCGCCCATCCAGTCGCGGCGCCGCTCGGTGCTGGCCTCGAACCCACCGCAGGCAAGGATCACGGCATCGGCCATGATCTGCGTTTCGCCGACCGTGACACCGACCACATGGCCGTCGTGGGTGATCAGGCTGGTGACGGGGCTTTGATAACGGATTTCGCCGCCCAGACGTTTGAATGCGGCCAGTTCCATATCGAACAGGCCAACGCCTTCGTTTTCGGCGGCAAGCGTCAGGCCACCCCAAAAGACGTGGCGGCCATCCTTCTCGAAACTCTGGCGTGAGTAGATGGGTTCGAATTTCACGCCATGATGGCCAAGCCATTGCATGGCGGGCAGCGACTGTTCGATCAGATGCTCTTGTTCGGGTGACAATGGACGCCCGCCATTGAACATCAGCAGGTCATCGGCAAATTTCGCGGTTGTGTAGCCGCCGAAGTCGGTCTTGGCCAATCGCGGATCATCTGTGTCTTTCAGCAGGGGCATCAGATCATCGACGCCGTCATAGGCAAAGCGCATCGCGCCTGCGGTGTATTTTGTGTTGCCACCTGCCAGTGCCTCGTCTGCCTTTTCCAGCATCAAGACCCGAGCGCCTGCTTCCAATGCGGCGATGCCTGCGCACAGGGCGGCGTTGCCTGACCCGACGACGATGATCTGCTTTGACATATGCGATTCCTCTCTTTATCAAGCTGTGTATCCAAGCGGATACAATTTGAAAAGAGAGTTTATTCATGCAGGTTGATCCGACCGATTTGTCCCAAGGGGGCGTTGCCTTTGCCAAGTTGATGCAGGCGATCGAAACGGGGCTGTATCAACCCGGTGATCGGCTGCGTGAGGTTGAGATTGCCGAACGATTGTCACTTTCGCGCACGCCGATCCGCGAAGCCCTGCGCCGTCTAGAGGCTGAAAACATCGTGGAACATCGCCCGCGTGTCGGCGCGGTCATTCGCAAACTTGGTCAGGCCGAAGTGGTCGAGCTGTATGAAATGCGGCTGGTGTTGGAACGCACAGCGGCAGAAATGGCTGCCAAACATAGTGTAGAGGCAGAGATCGACGCGCTTGCAGCGTTGAACGAAGATATCAGCAAGACCCATGATGACGCCGCCCGCGCATCGGCCATCAATCAGAAATTCCATCAGGCTGTCTATCTGGCGGGGCGGAACCGGTTTTTGCTGGATGCCGCGCGTGCCATCAATAACGCGCTGCTGTTGTTGGGGCCGACCACCTTGGCCGATGCCGATAGGATCGCCACCGTTGTCCATCAACACAGTCAGATTATCGACGCCATCAGTGCAGGCGACATAGAGGGTGCGGGTGCTGCGGCAGAGGCACATTTGCAAACCTCGCTGCGCTATCGGCTCAGGGTCATGCGCGGATGAAGCGGATTGCCACAACCCATTTGATCGCAGGGCTTGGTGTGGCCGTGTTTCACGTAGCTGGCTTGCCGCTGCCGTGGTTGTTGGGACCGATCATCGCCTGTCTGATTGCCGCGTTGTTGGGTGCGCAGATGAAAAGTATTCCCGTTTTGAACAACGCGATGCGTTCGATCCTTGGTGTGGCCGTGGGCGCAACATTTACCACCGCCTTGGTGGTCAGCATGGCGGGCTATTGGACAACGCTGATGCTGGTGCCCTTCATGGTGTTTCTGATTGGCTTGATCGGCGTGCCGTATTTCCAGCGCCTTTGGGGGTTTGATTTCGCGACCAGTTACTATTCCGCGATGCCCGGCGGCTTGCAGGATATGCTTTTGTTTGGCGAAGAAGCGGGCGGCGACGTGCGCGCGCTGTCGTTGATCCATGCGACCCGCGTGATGGTGATTGTGGTGGCCTTGCCGTTTATCCTGAAAGGCTATTGGGGCGTTGATCTGAGTAATCCCCCCGGTGTGCCCGCCGCAACGCTGCCCCTTTCGCAGCTTGCCCTGATGGTGGTTGCGGGGCTGGCGGGGTGGCAAATTGCAAAAGCCGTCGGGCTTTTTGGCGCGTCTATTCTTGGGCCCATGATCCTTGCGGGTCTTTTGGCCTTGGCGGGACTGTTGCAGCATCGCCCACCTGCCGAGGCGATCTGGGCCGCGCAGTTTTTCATTGGCATGTCCGTGGGCACAAAATACGCAGGCGTCACAGCCGCAGAAGTGCGCCGCGATGTGACGGCGGCACTGGGATTTTGCCTGATCCTTCTGGTGCTGTCGGCGGGCTTTGTCGAGGTGATCCACCTGTTTGCGCTTGCCCCGCCGATGGAAACTTTGCTGGCCTTTGCGCCAGGTGGTCAGGCCGAAATGACGGTGCTTGCACTGATTGCGGGTGCCGATCTGGCTTTTGTCATCGCACACCATGTTTTGCGGATTGTGACCGTTATCGTGGGAGCGCCTGTTGCAGCACGGTTGTTCAGCCAGCACTCTCGGGATTGATAACATTGATCGGCGCGCCTGCATCATAGGCATTGATCTGGTCGAAAATATCACTGAACTGCAGATCAAATTCGTCCTCTGTCACATAGCCGATGTGGGGCGTTGGCAGCACGTTGGGGTGGGTTAGAAGGATGTTGCCCGTGTCGCGCATCGGTTCGCTATCAAAGACATCGACGGCTGCGTGTATGCGGCCTTTGGCGATTTCGGCTTCCAGAACGCCCGCGCCAATTAGGCCAGAGCGGGATGTGTTCACCAGCAGACTGCGCGGCGCCATCGCCGCCAGATCATCCGCGGTGATAATGCCCTGCGTTGCGGGTTTGAGACGGACATGCAGGCTGACAATATCGGAGGTTGCAAAAAATGCGGCGCGGCTGTTGGCCAGCGTGCGCCCATCGGCTTGCGCACGCACGCGCCCCTCGTCAGAGGCCCACCATTGCACATTCATCCCGATCGCTTCGGCGTAGTCCGCGACGGCCTGCGCGATCCGCCCGTAGCCGTAAAGCCCAAGCGTGCGTCCATGCAGCGTGCGTCCCACGCCCATCTGCCAATCGCCTGCGCGGATGCTGGCCACCTGCTGCGGGATCTGGCGATAACTGGCCAGCATAAGGGCCAGTGTCATTTCGGCTGCCGCATAGTTCGGGCCACCGCCTGACATGTTCGAACACAGCATAACGCCGTTTGCGCTGCAGGCATCAACGTCGATATGGGGGTAGACGCTGCGCTGGCTGATCAGTTTGAGGTTTGGCACGCGGCCAAGCAGCTCTGCTCCGATCTGGGTGCGTTCGCGAAACAAAACCAATGCTTGGGCGTCCTGAATGCGGGCGGCCAGCTTTGCGGGGTCAGGCTCATGATCGGTCCAGACGGTGACATCGTGGTCGTTCAGTTTTTCAAAACATGGCAAGCCGCGCAGGGTGTCGAACCAATCGTCGAGGATGTGAACCTTCATGTGGTGCTCCAAATTGATGCGGGGATCATCACTTCGCCCCGTGCAAGAAGCCGTGCCGTGCGCACCAATCCAGCAGAGCGCAGATCAATGCCATCGGCGGTCAGGTCATAGTCGACAAGCACATCAATCTGGCCCGACGCATGTTCCAACGTGACCTTTGCGGGCCGTTCATTGGAGCGGTGCGCCATACCCTGTGCCACGGTGCCCGGTGTGAGCACACAAGAGGCAAGGCATTGCGCGCCTGTCACGGCCATTGTCGGGTGGGTTTTCCACGGCATGAAATAGCGGGTTGCGATGGTCCCGCCATCCTTGGCAGGGGCCAAAAGCCCGAATTTCGGCGTGACAGAGGACGCTACATCCGCAATGCCCATCGCCTCGCCTGCTTGGATGCGCACGGCTTCCATTGCGGCGAAAAACTCTGTGTTGTTGTTCAGCTCGTCCGCGCTTTCATAGCCCGACAGGCCAAAGGCCGTGGCCTTTGCGATCACCATGGGCATGGCGACATCCATGCAGGTGACATCGACGCCAGCGAAGGTATCGATCAGATGACCAGTAGGCAAAAAGGCACCTGTCGCCCCACCGATCGTATCCATGAATTGCAACGCAACGGGCGCAGATGTGCCGGGCACACCGTCAATCGCGGCGCTGCCCTCGTATGCGACGGCGCCTGTTGGGGTTTGCACCGTTGCAATGACCCGCGCCCCCGTATTGACGGCGCGTATTTTGACGTCCGTTTGTCCGTGCGACGCGGGCATCAATCCCATTTCGAGTGCGGCAGGGCCAACGCCAGACAGGATGTTGCCGCAGGTCGGTTTGAAATCGACTGTTTGGTCTTCAACACTTACTTGGGCAAAAAAATAGTCGATATCGGCCCAGTCATCATCCGATTGGGACAGCATGGCGACTTTGGTCGTCACTGCATTGCCACCGCCGATCCCGTCGATGTTTAACGGATGACCCGAGCCGACCATAGCAATCAACACCTGCGCCAAAGTCTCGCGATCTTCTGGCAGATCAGCGCGGTTCAGATATGGGCCACGCGATGTGCCGCCACGCATGAACAGGAAGGGAATTGCGGTCTGGGTCATGTCAGTGGCCACGGCAGTTCGAAATAGCTTTGCAACAGCCCCGGCGGGAAATCGCGGTTCAGGGTCCACGCCATTGCACAGATGAAGGCGATACCAATGCCCGTGTAGACGGTTGCGTAAATCCAGCTTTTGCCCGCCCGCAGGCGGATGAACAGCAACAAAAAGCCTGCGAGTGCGAGGATGAAACCGACGATGGCAGAGGCGATCAGCAGACTTGCAAACCACCCCAAGGTGGCCCAAAGCCCATGCACGTTTTCGCCTGCGTCTTCGGCCTCTCGATCTGCAAAGATCGCCGAGGTTTCATCCGCACGCATCATCTGCACAAGTAAGAGCGCACAGCCGATCAGGGCGACGGTGGCCACAAACACAGGGAACACACGGTCCATGCGGGCAAAGTCCGGTATGATCGCCGCGTTCCAGTAGGCCAGTGCGATGTAGGCCGTGACCGCCAGCAAGAAGATGATGGGCGCACGTTTGCTGCCTGATGCGACGGCGCCTTCGGCCTGAATGTTCTTGGACTGGCGCAGGCCGATGACGACCGACAGCAGGGTGATAATGACCAGCACGATCACGATGGGGCTGAAGATATATTCGATGCCTTCTTCAAAGCCACGGCGGAACCGTGATGCGCCGATCTGGTAGGCTTGGTTGGTGTAGCGTTCAGCAGGGCCCGCCAGAACAAAGCCGATCAGAAAGGCAGGGCGCGACCAGTCAAAGCGCCGCATCAAGATACCCAGAAGGCCGATCCCGAACAGTGCGACCAAGTCCCAGATTTCCTGACGCGACTGGAACGCGGCAAAAGCAATAATCATAAAAAGGAACGGGGCCAGCAGGGCGAAACGGATTTCGGTCAGTTTCGCAATGCCGCCAGAGGCTGCGATGCAGATGATCGTGCCTGCAACATTCGCCAGCGCCAAAAGCCAGACAATGGCATAGGTGAAATCAAGGTTGTTTTTCAGCATCGATGGGCCGACCTCGATCGAGCCTGTTCCAAGCAAAGCCACTGCCGAAATGAAGATCGCCATAGAGCCCGAGCCGGGAATGCCGAACAACAGTGTTGGCACCAGCCCGCCACCTTCTTTGGCGTTGTTCGAGCTTTCTGGCCCGATCACGCCACGCACGTCACCAGATCCGAAGCCTGATTTGTCTTTGGAAGTTTGCACCGCGTGGCCGTAAGCGATCCAGTCCACGACGGATCCGCCAAGGCCCGGGATGACGCCCACAACCACACCAATCAGCGAGCAACGCACAGACAGCCATTTATTGGCCCACCAGTCTTTGACGCCCTCTGCCCAACCGCCACCCAAGGGCGCGCGATCGGAAATGGCCCTGTCACGACGCAACAGCGCTACGATTTCGGGGATGGCAAAGATGCCAAGACCCACGATGACCAGTTTCAGACCATCAACCAGATAAGGCATGTCGTAAGTGGACATGCGCAGCGCGCCCGAGCTGGCCCCTTCGCCAATCGTTCCCACAAGGATGCCAAGGCATGCAGCAACCAGGCCCTTAAGCGCAACGCGCCCTGCAAGAATACCCACCATCGACAGACCGAAGATGGTAATCATCAGCAGTTCGGGGGTTTGAAACAGCAAAACAATGGGGCGCGCGGCAAGGATGAAAACGGTCAGGAAGGCAGCGCCAACCAGACCACCAAAAAGCGATGAGGCGAAAGCGGCCGACAAAGCCCGCGCGGCCTGACCTTTCTTTGCCATTGGAAAGCCGTCCAGAACGGTGGCTTGGGACGCCGATGATCCCGGAATACCCATCAGGACGGACGCGAAGGTATCGGATGTGGGGACAACGGCCACCATGCCGACCATCAGGGCCAGTCCAGTGACAGGCTCCATGCCGAACATGAATGGCAACAAAAGCGACAGGCCCGCGATGCCGCCCAAACCGGGAAAGACCCCGATGCAAAGCCCCATGACCACGCCAAGAAGCAGATAGCCAATCACATGCGGTTGTAAGATCATTGCAAATGCGTCGTTCAACGCAGGCAATGCTGTTGCAAAGACCTCCATAACGGCCCCCGATTATATGCGCTGGAAAAGAAGAAACCCCACCCGCTGATACGCGGATGGGGTTGATTGGTGGGTTACTGAAGAACGACGCCGTAACGTTCGCTCAGCCAGTTGATCACGAAGTCTTTGGCTTCTTGTGGCACGTCTGTCGCGCTGGCCATTGCGGTTTTTGCCGCATCACCTGTCAGCTGTGGATAGACGCCCAGACGCGCTTTGCTGATTTCTGCGAAATCCTCGCGTTGCTGGATGGCTGCGAAGGCCTCGGTGAATGTGGCGACTGCCGCGTCAGGCGCACCTGCTGGCAAAAACACCATCTTTTGGGCAGGGAAACCTGCAACAAAGAACGCTTTCCACGCATCCCACTGCTCGCCCGAAGTTTCGCAGCCTTCGGTGGCGTCGCAGACTTCTTTGAAGGTTGGCATGTCAGGGAACGTCGGGTCACGCACGATGTTGCCTTCTGCATCCAGTGCCCCGAACGAGAACCAAGGTGCCGCTGTGCCCGCTTCGACCAGAGGGGTCACGCCCGACAGGAAGCTGGACGATGTCTGGTAATCGATGTTGGCTTCACCGCGTTCAAACATCAAGCGGCCATCACCGCGCCCTTCGATGCCGAATACGGGCTCAACCTGAAGGCCAAGCATTTCCCATGCCAGCAGCGGCACGAGGTCTAGACGGGTCGCCCCTTGGGAACCATAGATGAAGTCTTCGTCGCGCAGAGCAGATGCATCACCACCTTCGCCCAGTTGCGCCGACAATTCAGGTGGAAGATAGGCCACGCCGCCTGTGCCCGAAGCAAGAACCACGTTCCAATCGCTATATTCATAGCGCACGCGTGGATCGCTTAGCAGGTAGGGGAACTGGGTCGACCCCGACGAACCAAAGATGGTTGTGCCATCCTCGTATTCCATTTCCTGAAACGCGTTGGCCCCTTTGGTTGAGCCTGCGCCGGGGTTGAATGTGACAACAACCGTTGGGTTGCCGGGCAGCGCTTCGGACAGCAATGGCGCGTAGAAGTTGGCCCATTTGGCCGAACCGCCCGTTTCCGAGAACGGGATGATCCATTCCACAGTCTTGCCAGCCAGATCAATCGAATGGCCTTCGGCAGCGGCGTGTGTGGCCACCAAAGCGGATGTGAGCGCGAGCGCGCCCAGAGTTTTCTTGAGCATGTGTTTTCCTCCCAGAAGGACCAAATTGGCCCCTAAATACAGAATCAGAAGGCCTCCTCGCCTCCTTGATGCCGCGACCGTGCAGTGGCATCCTTGCGTGAACCTTGCATCGCCGATTTTAATTGAGGAGCAGCCTGTGCGGATCCTGCTTGTCGAAGACAACATCTCTGTCGCCAAAGGCATCCGCTATTATTTGCGGGATGCAGGCCATGCGGTGGATATGCTGCACAACGGAGCAGAGGCCGACATGGTGCTGCGCGACGAGGACGTGGATATAATCGTACTGGACATCAATCTGCCGGACATGGACGGGCTGACCATTCTACGCCACATGCGGACGCGCGATGATCAAAGGCCGGTTTTGCTGCTGACCGCCCAGGCCGAAACGGAAGACAAAATTACGGGCCTTGATGCGGGTGCAGATGATTATCTGAGCAAACCCTTCGAGATGGAAGAATTCGGCGCGCGCATCAGGGCTTTGTCGCGCCGCGTGATCGAAAAGCCCAAACAGGTGCGATCCGTTGGAAACCTGACGTTTGATCAGACGGCCCGCATGGTGATTGGCCCCGATGGGCCGCTTGATATTCCGCGTCGTGAGGTCGCTTTGTTTGAACGGCTTCTTCTGGCCAATGGCCGTATCGTGTCCAAACAGGCCCTTTTGGACAGCCTTTATGGCACGGGATCGGATGTCGATGAGCCTGTTGTGGAGGTGTATGTGTCACGACTGCGCAAAAGGCTGCGGCCCTTCGGTGTTGCGATCAACGTCAAGCGTGGCTTGGGCTACATGCTTCAGGGGGCGGTATGAGGCAGAGCCTTTCGCTGCGCGGGCGATTGACCCTGATTATTCTGCTGCCGCTGATCCTTGTGGCGGTATTGATTGGGACCTGGGCCTATGTTGATGCGCAAACCAATGCCGCGGAACGGTTTGATCGGTCTTTGCTTTCCACGGCGCTAGCTATTTCGCGCGATACGGCCGTGACAGGTGGCGATGCACTTAGCGAAGAAACACGCGATTTGCTGCGCGATACCTCTGGGGGTGCTGTGTTCTATCACGTCTACGCGCCTGACGGTGTGTTTGTGACGGGATATGCCACACCGCCGGTGCCGCCATCCGCGATCGAGCCTGACGCCACCCAAAGCTACTATGATGCGAATTATCAGCGTGATCCCGTCCGCGCATTACGATTTTCCCAAACCACGACAATTGACGGAATATCCGGCCCCTTCACCTTTACCGTGTGGCAAAAAACATCGGTGCGGGATGGTTTTGTGGCGTCGCGCACGGGCCCTGTTTTCCTGATCATCGCGGCGTTGATCGGCGCTTTGGCGGTGATTGTGTGGTTCGGGGTGGCCCGTGGTTTGGCCCCATTGACCGATCTGGAGGAGGCGATTGCGCGTCGGTCCCCGACGGATTTGTCCCCCATCAAGCGGCGTATTCCCCAAGAGGTCCGTGGAATTGTCGGGCGGTTTAACAAATTGTTGGATGATCTGTCGCGCACACTGGATGAAAAGAACGCGTTTATATCAGATGCCGCGCATCAGCTGCGCAATCCGATTGCGGGTGTGCTCAGCCTTGCGGAATCCGTTTCGAATGCCAAAACGCTGGACGATATGCGCGAAAGATCGGCTGATCTGCTTGATGCGGCACGCGACGCAGGCCAACTGGCGAATAATTTGCTGACACTGGAACGCGCGCAAGCAGGCCTGACAGCGCAAAACATGACGCAGTTTGATCCGATGCAGCGTCTGCAGGCGATAGCCGAGAAAAGCAGTGCAATGGCCCGCGAACGGGGGATCGCTTTTGTGTCCGACTTGGATGGTCGCACCACGCATTTGACGGGCGACCCGGTGATGTTTGAGCAGGCGATCCTTAATATTGTCACCAATGCGATGTTACATGGCGGCCCTGATGTGTCGCAAATCCGCCTTGGTGCCAGATACGCGGGGGATTCATTGGTTGTCAGCGTCAAGGACGATGGAAAAGGAATTGCCGAGTGTGATTTTGACCGCGCGTTAGGCCGCTTTAGCCAGATTGGACCGAGTGCAGGATCAGGGCTTGGCCTGCCCATCGCCGCCGCGGTGGCCAAAGGGTTCGGCGGCACACTTGGCCTTAGCAACGATGGCGGGGGGCTTGAGGTGACTCTAAGCTGCCCTTTGTAAATGGCGCAGTGGTTGCACGATCAGACAGGTGAAGGGTCTGCCTGAACGTTAAATCCACCTGCATCCACTGGCACCTAGGGGCATAGTGGTTTAGCACTTGCCTCCACACCCGCTGAAGGAGCCAACCCTATGCCGTTCACACTTGCCACTTGGAACATCAATTCGGTGCGTCTGCGCGAGGATATTGTGCTGAAGCTGCTGCGTGAAGAAGCGCCCGATGTGCTGTGTTTGCAGGAGTGTAAAAGCCCTGTCGAGAAAATCCCGACCGAAGGGTTTGCCGCACTTGGCTACACGCACATGGTGGCGCGGGGGCAGAAGGGGTATAACGGCGTGGCGATCCTGTCGAAACTGCCGATGGTAGAGGCGGGGGCCGAGGATTACGCAGGTCTTGGGCATGCGCGTCACATCGCAGGACGGCTTGAAAACGGTGTCACCATCCACAACCATTATGTGCCAGCGGGCGGGGATGTGGCGGACCGTGCGGTGAACGAAAAATTCGGGCAAAAGCTGGATTATCTGACCGATATGCGGGACGCCTTTGCGGCGGATAAACCTGGCAAAAGCATCCTTGTGGGCGATCTGAACATCGCCCCGCGCGAGGATGATGTTTGGGACCACAAGAAGCTGCTGAAGGTCGTGAGCCACACGCCAATCGAGGTAGAGCATTTTGGACAGGTGATGGACGCAGGCGATTGGCATGATGTGACCCGTGCCGATATTCCTGACGGGCGTCTGTATAGCTGGTGGTCCTATCGGGCCAAGGATTGGGACGCGGCGGACAAGGGCCGGAGGCTGGATCATATCTGGGCGACGGGCGATATTAAGGCAGCCGCGCATGGCAGCCGCGTGGTGCGCGATGCGCGCGGGTGGGAGAAACCATCCGACCATGCCCCCGTTTTTGCGACGTTTGATCTTTGACATATGGCGCGGCGCTGCACATATGTGAGGCAAGGCAATTTGAAGGACTTTTGAGATGTTAGAACTGGGTGGCGGTGGCGTTGCGGATGCCGATCTGATCAAGGACACGTCCGAGGCGACATTCATGCAAGACGTGATCGAGATGTCGCAAACGGTGCCGGTGATTGTGGATTTCTGGGCGCCGTGGTGTGGCCCGTGCAAGACGCTTGGCCCTGCCCTTGAAACTGCGGTCAAAAAGGCAAAGGGCGCGGTGAAGATGGTGAAGATCGACGTGGATCAGAACCAGCAGATTGCAGGGCAGTTGCGTATCCAGTCGATCCCGACGGTTTATGCGTTCTGGCAGGGCCAACCTGTTGATGGGTTTCAAGGCGCTGTGCCGCAGTCTGAATTGGATCAATTTGTGGTGCGTGTCGCCGAATTGGGCGGTGGTAAAGGCGATGGCGGCCTTGGCGATGCGGTGGAGGCGGCAGAAGAAATGCTGGCCGAAGGTGCTGCCGTGGATGCCGCGCAGACCTTTGCCGCTGTGCTTGGCGAGGACCCTAACAACGCGGCCGCCTACGGTGGGCTGATCCGCGCGCATCTGGCACTGGATGACGTGGAGCAGGCAGAGGCAATCCTGAATGGCGCGCCTGCTGAAATCAGCGATGCGCCCGAATTGGAAGCCGCACGCGCGCAATTAGAGCTGGCCAAGCAAGCCGCAAGCGCAGGGCCATTGGACGATCTGCGCCGCGCGGTTGAGGCAAACCCCGACGATCATCAAGCACGGTATGATCTTGCTACTGCGCTGCATGCGGCGGGCGATGTGGAAGGCGCCGTTGATGAATTGCTGGACCTGTTCCGTCGTGATCGCGACTGGAATGATGCCGCGGCCAAAACGCAGCTGTTCACGATTTTCGACGCACTTGAGGCGAAAGACCCGATCGCTTTGAACGGGCGTCGCAAATTGTCGTCGATGATATTTGTCTGATCCAGATCACGGGCTACTTGAGCGTTATGATCAAATCTGCTGACCTGCCCGACACGATCCCTGTTTTTCCGCTGCCCGGTGCGCTGTTGTTGCCACGTGCGCGATTGCCGCTGCATATTTTTGAGCCGCGGTATTTACAGATGATCGAGGATTGCATGAAGACCAGCACGCGGTTGATCGGGATGGTCCAACCCTACGAAGGGCGCGGCGACAACGGCTTGCACGCGATTGGCTGTGCCGGTCGCCTGACGGCGTTTTCCGAAACAGAGGATGGCCGCTATATGGTGACCCTTGCAGGGGCGTCACGGTTTCGGGTGCGCAATGAGGTAACAGGGTTTTCCCCCTATCGCCGCTGCGAGGTGTCATGGGACGGGTTTGATCGCGACCTGGGCCGCGAGGAGACTGACAAGGGCTTTGACAGGCCTGCGTTTTTGGATCTGCTTGCGCGGTTTTTTGAGGACCAGGATCTCAAAACCGATTGGGACAGTCTGAAGGAAGCCGATGAGGAACTGTTGATCAATTCACTGTCGATGCTGTGCCCGTTTGAGCCTGAGGATAAACAGGCTTTGCTGGAAGCCCCAACATTGCAAACGCGGCGCGAGACCCTTGTGACCCTGATCGAATTTGCGCTACGAGGGGGGCAGGCCGAGGAGATTCTGCAATGAGCCACCCTGACCATGCGAACGCGCCCCAATTTGACCCCAAGATGCTAGAGGCACTGGTCTGTCCGCGCACGCAGACGACCTTGGATTATGATGCTAAGGCGCAAGAGCTTATCTCTAAACGGGCGAAACTGGCCTTTCCGATCCGCGCAGGTATCCCGATCCTTTTGGTAGATGAAGCCCGCGCCCTTTAGACCTGTTGGCCTTTCATCAATTTAGGCAAATCACCTGTTAGCCCTGCGGCTTCCCGGATGAAGCTACGGCGAAGTGCTGGCACTTTGTTCACCATCCCCATACCGATATCGCGCAAGCCGCGCAAAAGCGGATTGTCGTTTGAAAAGAGCGCGTTGAACCCGTCAGTCGCCGCCGCAAGCGTGGCCGTATCAAACCTGCGCCATTGTTGATAGCGGCCCAAAACAAGCGGTGATCCAATATCTTCACCGCGGCGCTTGGCCTCGGCCAGCACTTCGACCAAAGCGGCAACATCGCGCAGCCCTGCATTCAGCCCCTGACCTGCGATGGGGTGCACGCCATGCGCCGCATCGCCCACAAGCGCCAGCCGCTCGCCCACAAAGGATTTTGCCAATGTCAGGTTCAGTGGATAGGACCACCGCGCGCCTGCCAGTTTGATATCGCCCAGAAAACTGCCAAAGCGGGGCTTGAGGTGGTCAATAAACGCGGCATCGGCCATCTGCGAGACCTCTTTTGCCGTTTCATGTGTTTCAGACCAAACGATGCTGGATCGGTTGCCTGTAAGCGGCAAGATCGCCAAAGGGCCAGCTGGCATAAAAAACTGATGTGCGATGCCGTTATGGGGCAGATCATGTTCGATGGCGCAGACAAGTGCGGTTTGCCCGTAGTCTTTGAAACTGCGCGCGATGCCCGCACGTTCAGCCGTGGAAGAGCGCCGACCGTCACAGCCGATCAGAACGCGGGCATTGATGCCTGTTCCATCATCCAAAAGGGCGGTCGCGTGCATCGGGTGAATGGATTGGTCGGTGACGGTTTTACCTGTGATATGCGTGATGCTTGTCTCTGCGACGGCCGCCAGAAAGGCCGCACGCAAGTGGCGGTCCTCGACCATGAAGCCCATTGGCCCTTCTTCAATTTCGGCGTGGTCAAAATGCAAAAAGAAGGGTGACGGGCCTTCGCCAGCGCGCCCATCGGTGACCTTGATCTCAAGCATGGGTTGCGCATGATCGTCTAGATCATCCCAAAGGCCTGTTGTGGCCAGCAACCGCTGAGAGGCCAGGGCCAGCGCATACGAGCGCCCATCGAACCCCGCATCGGTGTGATCGGCCAGCGGTTGTGCGTCGATCAATGTCACCGACAGGCCTGCTTGGGCCGCAGTCAGTGCAAGTGCGCAGCCGTTCAGGCCGCCGCCGATAATACAGATATCTTGGATCGTATTCATGGCTTTGGATATGGCGCAGCGCAGGTGATTGTCCATGCGATAAGCTGCCGCTAGGGTGACAGCCAAACGGAGGGCACGATGCACCAGTGGCAAAAGATGACGGCGGTAGAGCTTGGGGTGGGGATTGCGCGTGGCGAGATCGATCCGATGGCCCTGTGTGATGTGTTCTTGGCTGCGATTGAAGCGCATGAATTTGCCGATCGGATTTACGCGCGGCAGACGCCCGATCGCGCACGTTCAGAGGCGGCGGCGGCACAGCGCCGCGCCAAGGAGGGGCGTCGGCTGTCGCCTCTGGATGGCGTGCCTGTGTCGTGGAAGGATCTATTTGACAGCGCCGGTGTTGCGACCGAAGCGGGATCGCGGCTTTTGGAAGGACGCGTGCCAGCGGCGGACGCAGAGGTTCTGCACCACGCAACGGCGATGGGATTGGTGTGTCTGGGCAAGACGCATCTGTCGGAACTTGCGTTTTCAGGGCTTGGCTACAACCCGATGACGGCGTCGGCACCCTGCGTGAATGATGTGGCAGCGGTCGCAGGGGGCTCTTCCTCGGGGGCGGCAGCGTCGGTGGCTTTTGGCTTGGCGGCAGGGGCGATTGGCTCTGACACGGGCGGATCCGTGCGCATTCCTGCCTGCTGGAACGATCTGGTCGGTTTCAAAACCACCCACGGGCAGGTGTCGCTTGGTGGTGTTGTGGACCTATGCGCCAGGTTCGATACGGTCGGCCCTTTGGCACGCACGGTAGAAGATGCCGCCGCGCTTTATGCGGTGATGGGGGGCAGCACGGTCGATTTGCGCGGTGCTTCGTTAAAAGGCATGCGGTTCGGCGCCTTGCAAACAATCGTGCTGGACGATTTAGAGGAGGCGCCACGCAATGCCTATGCGCAGGCCATTGCAACGCTTGAAGCTGCAGGCGTGCAGGTCATTGCCTTTGATGCGCCCGAACTGCGCGGCCCGTTTGAGGATGCAGTTACGCTTTACACCGCAGAAGCCTATGGTCGCTGGCACCAGATGATCGAAGCGGCACCGCATAAAATGTTCGACAATGTGCGCGCGCGCTTTGAGCAGGGTAAGGACGTTGCTGCCTCGGACTATGTTGCCGCGTGGCAGCGGTTGGACGTGGCGCGCGCCCTTTGGGCCGAAACGATCGCAGGGTTTGACGCGGTGATCATGCCATCGGCCCCGATCATGCCGCCCAACCTCGCGCGGCTTGAAAGTGATACTGCGTATTTCAAACATGCCAATCTTATGACACTGCGCAACACGCGCGTTGGGAATTTGATGGGTGGATGTGCAATTACGCTGCCCACAGGCGTCCCAAGCACGGGAATTATGCTGAACGCTGCCGCAAATCATGATGCGCGGCTGCTGCGTGTGGCCGCTGCCGCCGAACGCGTCTTGGCGTAAAAGCCACATAATACACTCAAGATGCAGCCTTTTTCTGGACGCGGCGCTCTGGATTTGGTTTAATGAGCGCTAACGGGGCATTAACGATCCCGATTTTGAGGCAGTATTGATGTATCCCGAGCGGTTTACCGACCTTCCGGACTATGCGTTCCCGCGTTTGCGCGCCCTTTTGGATGTGCATGAAGCGGGCGGTCCGACTGTGCCGATGACCATCGGAGAGCCTCAGCATAAATTCCCGTCATTTATCAGCGATATTATCGCGCAGCACGCGGCGGGCTTTAACAAATATCCGCCCAACGACGGTGCGCCTGAATTGCTGGCGGCAATCGCGGCTTGGGTCGAACGACGCTATGCCGTTAAGCTGGACGCGGGCACGCAGGTTTTGGCGCTGAACGGCACGCGCGAGGGGCTTTATAACGTTGCAATGGCGCTGTGCCCTGAAACCAAAAACGGACATTGCCCAGTCGTTCTGACGCCCAACCCGTTTTATCAGGTTTATGCTGTGGCTGCGCTGAGCGTGGGGGCCGAGCCTGTCTACGTGGCAGCAACCGCCGAGACGGGTTTTATGCCCGACTACGCCAGCTTGCCTGCAGATGTGTTGGACCGTGTGGCGCTGTGTTATATTTGTTCGCCGTCCAATCCGCAGGGGGCCGTTGCGTCGGAAAGCTATCTGCGTGAACTGATCAGCTTGGCGGAAAAGCATGATTTCAAAGTGCTGGCAGACGAGTGCTATTCAGAGATTTATCGCAACGCACCACCCAAGGGCGCGATGGAAGTGGCCGCAGCGATGGGTGCTGACCCCGAACGCGTCTTGGCGTTTCACTCACTGTCCAAACGATCAAACCTTCCGGGCCTGCGCTCGGGCTTTGTGATGGGGGGTATACAATCCATTGCGCGTCTCAAACAGCTTCGCAACTATGCGGGCGCGCCGTTGCCATTGCCGCTGCAGCATGCGGCCGCCGCGGCGTGGTCGGATGAAACCCATGTGATCGAAAACCGCGCGATGTACGCCGAAAAGTTCGAAATCGCAGACAGTATTTTTGCAGATGTGCCTGACTACATCAGCCCAGAGGCAGGGTTTTTCCTGTGGTTGCCTGTTGCAGATGGCGAGGATGCGGCGTTGAAATTGTGGACCAAAACAGGCGTGCGCGTTTTACCAGGTGCGTATCTGAGCCGTGATGTGGACGGCCACAACCCAGGCAAGACATATATTCGGGTCGCGATGGTGGCCCCAAAAGAAGACATGCAGCGCGGGCTTATCGCCCTTCGCGACTGCATCTATACGTGAGGAACAGGAATGGCTTTTCAAACACGCGGACGCGACCCCCTTTTGGATACCAATATGCAAGCCGCCATCGAAAAACGCGGGCTGGAATTGGTAGGCATCGGCCTGCTTTTGGCTGGCGTTCTGACATGGGCCATGTTGTGGAGCTATGCGCCAACTGATCCGTCATTCATGGTTGCCACAGATGCACCCGTGCAAAACTGGTTGGGCCGCTTCGGCGCATCCATTGCAGGGCCCCTGTTTATGATCGTGGGCAAAGGTGCGTGGGCATTGCCGGCGGTGTTCTTTGCATGGGGCGCGCGGTTTATGCTGCACCGCGGACAGGAACGCGCCATTGGACGTCTGATCTTTTTCCCTATTTTTGTTGCTGTTGCGGCAATGTACGGCGCCACTTTGACGCCCCCTTCGGAATGGACACATTCTTTCGGTCTGGGGGGCTTGTTCGGTGAAACGGCGCTTGCTGTTTTGTTGAATATCCTGCCGTTCTCAGCCGCTATTGGGGTAAAGTTGATGGCCGTTGTTTTGGCTGCTGGCAGCCTTGCAATGGGTCTTTTCGTGCTTGGCTTTATCAAGGCAGAGCTGCGCCTTGTGACACGTTTTTTGCTGGTTGGTCTGATCATGACGTATGCGCAGGTGCTCAAACTGTTGGGCAAGGGTGCGTCTGGCGCGGCGATTGCAGCGCGCAAAATGGCGCAGGCACAGGCGGCCAAACGCGAAGAACGCGCAGCAATGCGGGCCGAAGAAGTGGCCTATGCACATGCTGAAACGCTTGTGCCGTCACCTGATGAAAAGGCACGTGTCGCCAATGTGGTGCGCTCTGATCCAGCCTTTGCCCCTGCGCATACGCCGCGCCCTGCGCCGATCCCCCAAGCGGCCGCGCCCTTGGTGGCTGATCCGCGCCCTGCGCCTGAGCCAGAGCAAAAAGCCGGTTTGCTGGCGCGGTTGATGCCCAAGCCTGCACCAATGCCAGAGCCAGAGTTGGTTGAACCTGCCCTAAGCGTAAATCTGGCCGCTGCGCCAACCGATGATCGCGTGCAGGCCCGTATTTCGGATGCCATCAAAAACCGCGTGCGTCAGACACCAGGCCAAGGCGCTGTGCGTGTTGAGCCGCAGGTCACGCGCCGTGGGCCAGACCCGCTGATCGCGGATACCGCACCCATGGCCGCCCCCGTAATTGAAACGGCCTTGCCAAGCGAGCCGGTGGTCATGATGCCAGAAATGGCACCTGCACCCGTTGCACCGCCAATGGCCGAATCCGCCATTGATCCTGTGGCACCAATGCCCGCGCCCGTCGCTGCGCCCAAAAGCGTTGTGCAGCATCCTGTCAAAAAACCTGTGCAACCATCCACACGGGCCAAAGCTGAAGCGCAGCCTGCACTTCAGTTTGAGGAAAACGCTGCCGACTATGAATTGCCGCCACTTAACCTGTTGCGCGCGCCCGATACCGTTGAGCGTCATCACCTGTCGGATGAGGCACTGGAAGAAAACGCGCGCATGCTGGAAAGCGTGCTGGATGATTACGGCGTGAAGGGCGAGATCGTATCGGTGCGCCCCGGCCCCGTCGTCACGATGTATGAGCTTGAGCCCGCGCCCGGTTTGAAGGCAAGCCGCGTGATCGGATTGTCGGACGATATTGCACGGTCCATGTCGGCGCTGTCGGCACGTGTTTCGACTGTGCCTGGCCGCTCGGTCATCGGGATTGAGTTGCCCAACGAAAACCGCGAGATGGTGGTGCTGCGCGAAATCCTGAGTGCGCGGGACTTTGGCGACAGCAATATGCGGCTGCCGCTTGCCCTTGGCAAAGACATCGGTGGTGACAGCATCGTGGCTAACCTTGCCAAAATGCCCCACTTGCTAATTGCGGGGACCACGGGTTCGGGTAAATCGGTTGCGATCAACACGATGATCCTGTCGCTGCTGTATAAGCTGACGCCCGAAGAATGCCGCCTGATCATGATTGACCCCAAGATGCTGGAACTGTCGGTCTATGATGGCATCCCCCATCTGCTGAGCCCTGTTGTGACCGATCCCAAAAAGGCCGTGGTCGCGCTCAAGTGGACCGTGGGCGAGATGGAAGAACGCTATCGCAAGATGTCGAAGATGGGTGTGCGCAATATCGAAGGCTACAACAGCCGTGTGCGCGACACGCTGGCCAAAGGTGAACTGTTCAGCCGCACGGTGCAGACAGGGTTTGACGATGATACGGGCGAGCCGATCTTTGAGACCGAAGAATTCCAGCCCGAAGTCCTACCCTATATCGTCGTGATCGTCGACGAGATGGCCGACCTGATGATGGTTGCAGGCAAGGAAATCGAAGCCTGTATCCAGCGCCTTGCGCAGATGGCGCGGGCCTCGGGGATTCACCTGATCATGGCGACGCAGCGTCCGTCGGTTGATGTGATTACTGGCACGATCAAAGCGAACTTTCCCACACGGATTTCGTTCCAGGTGACCAGCAAAATCGACAGCCGCACCATTCTAGGCGAGATGGGCGCCGAACAACTGCTTGGCATGGGTGATATGCTTTACATGGCGGGCGGCTCGAAAATTACGCGTGTGCATGGGCCGTTCTGTTCGGATGAAGAGGTTGAGGAAATCGTCAATTACCTCAAAGCCTTTGGCCCGCCAAAATATATGAGCGGCGTGGTTGATGGCCCCGACAGTGATAAGGAAAGCGACATTGATGCGGTGCTTGGCCTGAACACTGGCGGCAACACCGACGGCGAAGATGCGCTCTATGACACCGCGGTGCAGATCGTGATCAAAGATCGCAAATGTTCGACCAGCTACATTCAGCGCAAACTGGCGATTGGCTACAATAAGGCGGCCCGTCTGGTGGAACAGATGGAGGACCAAGGACTTGTTTCGCCTGCCAATCATGTGGGCAAACGCGAAATCCTTGTGCCCGAGCAGCAATAAACTTACCATCAAAACAATGTGTTAGGCGATGCTATTGCCTAACACTCGGCAAAATGATGCCCTATGCCCATATCAAACGGTGCAAACCGAAACGACGAGGCATAGGTAGAGAGTTATGAAACCGATGAAATTGATCTTGAGTGCTGCTTTTGTAGTGGCGATGGCTCTGCCAGCGGCGGCCGAAAAAATCTCGCTTAATGCGTTGTCCAGCTACCTGAACAAGATGCAGACAGCACAGGGTGAATTCACCCAGATTAACGCTGATGGCACAATCTCGACGGGGACGATTTATATCAAACGTCCTGGGCGGATCCGCTTTGAATATAACCCGCCAGAAAAAACACTTGTGATGGCGGGTGGCGGTCAGGTGGCTGTGTTCGATGGCAAGGGTGTGAACAATCCTGATCAATACCCACTAAAGCGCACACCGCTTAACCTGATCCTTGAGCGCAACGTCGATCTGGCCAAACGCAATATGGTTGTGGGGCATACCAGCGACGGGGCGACCACCACAGTCAAAGCGCAAGACCCCGAAAACCCGCAGTATGGCAACATCCAGCTGGTGTTCACCGCCAACCCGACCGAGTTACGCCAATGGGTGATTACCGACGATACGGGCAGTCAGACCACTGTCATCTTGGGTGATTTGCAAAAGGGCGGCAGCCTAAGTGCGCGCCTGTTCAACATCACGCAAGAAGCCCAAAATTGGAATTGATAATCGCTTAGGCCTTGCCGCAGCTGGCCAGCTGGCTGCGGTAGTTAATCGAGCGTTGCCCAACTTCACCAGCAACGCGGATCAACCAAGGTTTCGCGTTATACGACCCACGTGCATAGCCCGTGCGACCTTCGTGATACGCGAGGTATTGGTTGCGTGCATCGGTTAGCGGGATGCCCAAACGATCACGGCTTTGTGCCATATACCAGCCCATGAAATCGGTCGCATCGTCGATGTCATCGCGTTTGGCACGAAACGCGCGTTGATCGCGTTGGTATTCTTCCCATGTGCCATCAAGGGCTTGGCTGTAACCATAAGCAGAGCTTTGACGCCCCATCGGGATCACGCCAAGCGTGTAGCGCAGCGGCGTGCGCGCATTGCCTATGAATTTGCTTTCTTGGTAAATCGTGGCCATCTGAACATGCACAGGCACACCCCATTTGCGCTCGGTCCGCTTCATCGCATTCAGATAACCTGGGCGCTGTGCCAGAATGCTACATGCGTTGTCCAAATTGCGTGGGGCCGAATAATTCCCGCTGCCACATGCCGCAACAAGAACGCATAGTACGATAGCCTTAGTCAGTCTGCTCATTTGCCTGATCCCAATTTCGGGTTTTGTTGCAGGCAGTATAACCCGACGCGATGGCTTGCGCAAAGCATTGCAACAGCAAATCAGACCAAAAACGCTAAGGTGAGCGGAATTGTGATGAGCGACAGTACAGTTGAGACGACGACCAGCCCCGCAACGGATTGCGCATCCGCACCATATTTTTCGGCGAGAAGGTAAGAGGTAACAGCGACAGGCGTGCTGACTTGCAAGATCAGAACAGCAAGCGCCACTGGTTCAAGCTGAAGCCAGATGCCGATGCCTGCTGCGGACCCGATGCAGATGACCTGCTTGGCCACCGCCAGCCCTATCGCCAAAGGCAAACGCGCAGGCGTCAGGCGTGCAACGGCAACACCCAGTGTGATCAGCATCATCGGGATCGCCATGTCACCGGTAAGGCGTAGCGCATTTGTCAAAAAGGTCGGTGTTTGCCAGCCTTGCCAAAGAAAAAGCGCGCCCAAAAGCGTGGCGGCAACCACCGGCTCTTTGAACATCTTGGCGGGCGATCCGCCGCCCGAAACCATGTAAATCCCGATGGTAAAGGAATAAATCGCCATGATTGCAAACACGACAACCGCATATCCAAGTCCGACATCGCCAAAGGCAAACAAGGCCAGTGGCAGTCCCAGATTGCCCGTATTGCCCATGATCAATGGCGCCATAAACGTCTGTTTGTTCAGTTTCAGGGCGACAACCAGTATCCACACCAACAGCGTCACCGCGCCGTAGGCGAGCACAGATGCCAACGACAAAGCGGTTAAAGCCGCTGGTGGAATTTGCGTTTCCATCAGCGCCACAAAGATCAGGCAGGGCACCGAAATAGTCATCGCAAGCCTTGTTACAAAGGCCACGCGATACTCAAACCCAAGCTTGACCCAAACAAATCCGATGCACGCCAACAAGAACACAGGCGCGGTAATTTCCAAAACTGTTAGGGCGAGGTTCACAAACTGTTTCCTTCAAAATACGGGCCAAACCCTAGACTCGTGCCCTTTCGACGTTTACTCACGGCCCGTGGGGGACACAACATATGTTGAAAACACGCGCGAAATATCACCTTGGCCAAGTTGTGCGCCATCGCAAGCATCCCTTCCGGGGTGTGGTATTTGATGTTGATCCCGAATTTTCGAATACCGATGAGTGGTATGACGCCATCCCCGAAGACAGCCGCCCTGTGAAAGATCAGCCGTTCTACCATTTGCTGGCTGAGAACGATCAAAGCTACTATGTGGCTTATGTGTCCGAGCAGAACCTTGTGGCAGATTACTCTGGCGAACCTGTCGGGCACCCCGATCTGGATGATTTGTTTGGTCCATTCCACGATGGCAGTTACCCGCTTCAGTTTCAGATGAACTAAAGCGGGCGTCCTGTTTTATGCCCCAATCGCGCAGCCGTCCTTGCGTGGGTCAGATGCCCCTTCCAGAACACCGTTGTCATGGATCAGGATCGCCTGTGCGCCGCCAATCGGCGTATCGGGGACAACGACGGAATGTCCCATCTCACCAAGAGTGCGCCGAACCGCTTCACTGTATCCGCGTTCAACCTTGAAGGCGCCCGCGTCCGAGAAACTGCGCGGCGCATCTATTGCGCTTTGTGGGTCCATCCCGAAATCCACCATATTGCTGACAAGTCGCGCATGGCCATTGGGTTGATACGCCCCGCCCATGACCCCAAAGGGCATAATAACCCTGCCCGATTTGCGGATCATGCCTGGAATGATCGTGTGCAGCGGGCGTTTGCCGCCTGCCGCCTCATTGGGGTGGCCCGCCTCAAGCGTGAAGCCTGCACCGCGATTTTGGAAAAGCACCCCGTAGTTTGGTGTCGAAATACCTGAGCCAAAACCATGAAAAATCGAATAGATCAGCGACACGCTCATTCGGTTTTTGTCCACAACGGTGATATAGATCGTGTCTTTATGCACCTGTTCGCTTATCGCTTTGGGATCAGGCATCGCCTGCTTTGGATCGATAAGGTCGCAAAGTTTGTCTGCGGTGCTTTGCGCCATCAGGTAATCGGCTGCATCGCCGCCATCCGCGACGAAGCGATTGCGCGCATCATAAGCCAGTTTGGCGACCTCGGCTTCAATATGTGCGCGTTCTGCGCCAAAGGGATCCATGTTGGAGATCTCGAACCGCTTGAGCATATTCAGCATAAGGTTCGAAATCACACCGTGGCCGTTTGGCGGATGTTCCACAACCTCAAGATCGCCATAGATGCTGCTGACGGGGGTGGTGTAATCGCCCTTGGCGCGCGCGAAATCGTCCAGAGTATGGGTGCCGCCAAACTGGTTGAGTGTATCAACCATCTCTTGCGCGACTGCGCCTTTGTAGAACCCATCGCGTCCATCGGCGGCAAGGACCTCCAGTAGTTTCACTTGGCGGGGATCTTTAAACACGTCTCCCGCCTTAGGTGGCGTGCCACTTGGCATAAATTGATCGCGGGCATCGCCTTGAAGCGTGCCTTCATCGTTTTGCCAATCAAACGCGACGCGCGCTGCGACGGGGACACCCTCTTTGGCGTATTTTATCGACGGGGTCAGCAGGTCCGCCCAAGGCAATGAGCCCCAGTCTTTCGACAAGGTGCAAAACCCGTCAACGGCCCCTGGAATTGTAACCGCTGCTGCCGAGTAGGGCGGGATTACGGTGTGGCCTTCATCACGCAGCGCCTGTGCCGAAAGGCCCGCTGGCGCGCGCCCTGATCCGTTGAATGCCTTGATCTCATCTGTTCCTGCGGGTGAAAACAGTGCAAAGCAATCACCGCCAAGACCTGTCATTTGCGGTTCACAAAATCCTAAAAGAATGGCGCCTGCGATGGCTGCATCCATTGCGTTGCCACCTTTATCCAAGATGGACAGAGCAGCCTGCGCAGCCAAAGGATGTGACGTCGCCACCATCGCCTCTTGGCCCAAGACTGGCGAGCGGCCCGGAAAGTGAAAGTCACGCATATGAAAGCTCCATCGGTATTTAGCAGAGACTGAAGTGTAGCCTAAATCCGTATCGCGTCCATGTGCATCGGATGTATCATTCAGACATCGAGTATGCCGCGATCTCAAAAGTCAGCGTATTCACACCTGCGGTTCGTTTATACGTAAGGGTTTGGGTTAACGTGTGTATCAATGCCCAACCAAAACCGCCTTCTGGCAAATCGCCGACCGCCCCATCAATGATCGGGTTTTTCAATGGTGGAAGTCGAAGATCGGGCATTGGGACGCCATTATCTGAAACGGTAAAAAGGGTGGCTGTCTCGTTTGCTGCAAAGCATAATTCGATCCATCCGTCCTCACCACCATTGCATGCATGTTCGACGATGTTGTTGAGAACTTCCGCAACGACAATTTCGCAAGCGCCCCGATCGCAATTCGGATGATTGCGAAGCTCGACCAAAAGGAGGGCAAGGGCGCGGCGGACGGCTGTTTCGTCCGCCGCAAACCGGGTGCGGAAAGGTTCGTGGATCATCACGGGATCGGGCAGGAAGTGACGGCTTACAACCTGCGCCAAGCTAAGCATCACAACTGCCCAGGTCGGGCACATCCGCATGAATTTTGAATACGCTGTCCATACGGGTCAGCCGAAAGACCTTTTGAACAGTTTCGGACAAACACGCCAATTCAAGTGACTGCCCGTCATTCATTTGTTTTAGGGCGGCTACAATCGCGCCAAGACCACTTGAGTCGATAAAATCAACCTGCCCCAAATCCAGAAGCACACGTTGGGGCGCGTCTGCACTCAGGATGCGCATTTGTTCTTTGAACTGAATTGCGCATAGCGCGTCGATCCGTGGTTCATTAACGGTGATGATCATTGCATCGCCGACGGTTCTTTGGTCCAACTGCATGGGCGGTCCTCACTTGGGCTTTGCATGCAGGCTAGAGAGTAAGTCTTACGATTTGGTAAGCACCGCAAATCGGATAGGGAGAGTTTTATGAAAGATGTCTTTATCACAGGCGCGTCGCGCACACCGATGGCAGGGTTTCAAGGGGCGTTCGCAGGATTGAGCGCAGCCGAGCTTGGTGGCGCGGCAATCAAGGCTGCGCTTGTGCAGGCGGGGCAATCTTGTGTTGATGAAGTGTTGATGGGCTGTGTTTTGCCTGCAGGGCAGGGTCAGGCACCTGCACGCCAAGCAGGGTTTGCTGCAGGATTGGCGGAAGAGGTGCCTGCGACCACGCTTAATAAAATGTGCGGCTCTGGCATGAAAGCGGCAATGATCGGCTTCGATCAAATCGCACTTGGACACACGCAGACCATGGCTGTCGGCGGTATGGAAAGCATGACCAACGCCCCTTACATTGTTCCCAAAATGCGCAGCGGCGCGCGCATCGGGCACCAGTCCATGCAAGACAGCATGTTTCTTGATGGGCTGGAGGATGCATATGACAAGGGCCGCTTGATGGGCACATTTGCCGAAGACTGCGCCGAGAGCTTTCAATTCACACGCAGCGCTCAGGATGAATATGCATTGGCCTCTTTGACCCGCGCACTTGATGCGCAAAACGCGGATGCCTTTGATGGGGAAATTGCCCCTGTCACCGTGCGCAGCAGGACAGGCGAAAGCGTGATCGCGGCGGATGAACAACCGGCTAACGCGCGTCCCGACAAAATCCCGCACCTTAAACCTGCTTTTCGCGCGGGCGGGACGGTGACGGCTGCCAACAGCAGTTCAATTTCGGATGGCGCTGCGGCACTGGTGCTGAGCGCGGATAAATCTCATGCGCGTGCCCGTATCGTCGGCCACGCCAGCCATGCCCAAGCGCCAAACTTGTTTACCACTGCACCTGTGCCTGCAGCCCAAAAGCTGTTGGCCAAGATCGGATGGAGCAAGGACGACGTGGATCTTTGGGAGGTCAACGAAGCGTTCGCTGTCGTTCCAATGGCATTCATGCACGAGATGGGATTGGAACATAGCATCGTCAACGTGAATGGCGGGGCGTGTGCGCTTGGTCATCCGATTGGCGCATCGGGTGCGCGGATTATCGTGACGCTTTTGAATGCGTTGGAAAAACGGGGTCTCAAACGTGGTGTGGCTGCCATTTGCATCGGAGGCGGCGAGGGAACGGCCATCGCCATTGAACGTCTATGAGGGTGGACTACGCAACGCTTGGTCAAACGTTGGCGTCCCTGACCGAAGGCGAAGATGACATTGTGGCGCTGATGGCGACCTTTGCGTGCGAGGTGCATCATTCGGACGATCGGTTTGACTGGACGGGGTTTTACCGCGTGGTGGCGCCAGATTTGTTGAAGATCGGGCCCTATCAGGGCGGCCACGGATGCCTTGTGATCCCCTTTTCTCGTGGGGTGTGCGGGGCTGCGGCACGCACGGGGCAGGTTCAACTGGTGCCAGATGTTGATGCGTTTGAGGGGCATATCGCATGTGCCTCTTCTACGCGGTCCGAATTGGTGCTGCCCGTTTGGAACACATCAGGCGATTTGCTTGGTGTTTTCGATATCGACAGTGACCAACCAGATGCCTTTACATCGCAAGATGCCCAAGAAATGACCGCGCTTTTGAAGGCAACCTTCGCGCGATAGCGCATGGTGTAAAAAAGGCTTGGCAGACTCACAGAATTGCGGTTACGTGAAATTATAGATGATTTTTTCACGGGGTTCTGACGTGCTGCATCATTCTCCTTCCAAAACCTTGGGCGCTGATCTTCGCGCCCTGCGCAAGGCACGGGGACTGACGCTGACAGATCTTGCCGAAACACTTGGCCGGTCTGTTGGTTGGCTTAGCCAGGTAGAGCGCGACAAGTCGGATCCTTCAATCAATGATCTGCGCGAGATCGCAGCGGCCCTTGATGTGTCTGTCTCCAGCCTGTTTCGGGCGGATGCCGAAGCGTCCGAGGTGGGTTATGTGGTGCGTGCAGGCAATCGCCGGCCCATCGGATCGCGGGATGCCGGACTTGTCGAAGAACTGCTTTCCCCCGATCTGACTGACGATTTCGAGGTGGTCTATTCCTCGTTCAAATCAGGCGCAAAGCTTGGCGCAGCGGTGTGCCGCCCCACCCAAGAGGTGGGGTACGTTATCAGCGGCTGCCTGGACCTCTCTATCGGGGAGCAGTCGTTCAAACTTGGTGCGGGTGACAGCTTTCGTATCAAGGGCGAGCCGTTTCTTTGGGCCAATCCTTATCCTGAAAAATGCGATGTCATCTGGGTCATCGCGCCCCCTGTTTACTGATGTCGTTTCACGCGTGGATCATATTCGCTAGTTTTTGGGTCGTCTTTGTAACCACGCCTGGCCCGAATGCAGTGAATTGTATCCAGAACGGAATGACACTTGGATTTTTGCCGTCGCTTTGGGGCGTGCTTGCGATCCTCACACAAGCGACCGTGTTCATGCTTTTGTCAGCGGCAGGTGTGGCGGCCCTTCTTGTCAGCGCCCCCGAAGTCTTTGCCGCCGCGAAAGTTATTGGCGCGGCCTTCCTGATCTATTTAGGCCTGCGCGGGTGGCGCGCCTCGCGCAAACCGATCCGCACGCCTGAGGGCCGCGGTGGGGTCTATCTTCAAGCGCTCGGGATCGCGACGATCAACGCGAAATCGGTGACGGGGTATCTGGCGGCATTCACGCAATTTGTGCAGCCGGATGTGCCGATCTGGTCGCAGATGGGTGTGATTATGCCCACGGCACTGACGATCACTGCACTGAGCTACACAAGCTATACCGCGGTTGGCGCAGGCCTTGGCAAGCTGGCTTTGGGCGCTGTCATGAACCTTTGGGTGCGGCGCGCTATGGCATTTTGCTTTATCATATACGGGGCTCTGCTTGGTGGCAGTGCATTCCAACCAAACAAAGCCTAACGGCTACAAAAGGGGAGAGAACGACATGGCTGATTTTCCAACACAAGCCCGCGTGGTGATCATTGGGGGCGGGGTCGTGGGGGTCTCGACGCTCTATCACTTGGCCAAGGAAGGCTGGACCGATTGTGTGCTGCTGGAAAAGAACGAGCTGACGGCAGGATCGACATGGCACGCGGCAGGCAACTGCCCGAACTTTGCGCCCAACTGGGCCGTGATGAACATGCAGCGCTACTCTCTGGAGATGTATCGCGGTTTGGCTGACGCGGTGGACTATCCGATGAACTATCACGTGACGGGGGCGCTTCGGCTTGGTCACACCAAAGAGCGGGCGTTGGAGTTTGAAAAGGTCTCGGGCCTCGCGGCATCTATGGGGCTTGAGATGCCGATGATCACCGCCGCCGAAATGAAGGACTATAACCCCTTTGTCGAAAGCCACGATCTGGAAGGTATCCTGTGGGACCCGCTGGATGGCGACATTGATCCCGCACAACTGACCCAAGCTCTGGCCAAAGGCGCACGCGACTTGGGCGCGCGCATCGAGCGGTTCTGCCCTGCGACGGGTGTCAGCCGTGAGGGGGATGATTGGGTCGTCCATACCGAAAAAGGTGACATTCGCTGCGAGAAGGTTGTGAACGCCGCTGGATATTACGCGGCCCGTGTCGGTGAATGGTTCAAGCCCTACGGCGGACGCGATGTGCCCTTGGTGGTCATGTCGCACCAGTATTTCCTGACTGAAGAGATTGACGAGATCAAAGCGTGGACCAAGGAAAACGGCCGTAAGACCCCCATGATCCGTGATGTGGACAGCAGCTACTACCTGCGCCAAGACAAAAACGGCCTGAACCTTGGGCCGTATGAGCGCAATTGTAAGGCGCATTGGATCAGCAAAGACGATCCAATGCCCCATGACTTCAGCTTCCAGCTTTATCCCGACGATCTGGACCGTCTTGAGTGGTATATCGAGGATGCGATGGAACGCGTCCCTGTTCTTGGCACAGGTGGCGTGGGCCGCAACATCAACGGCCCGATCCCCTATGCCCCTGATGGCTTGCCGATGATTGGCCCGATGCCGGGTGTGCGCAACGCTTATGAGGCCCACAGCTTTACCTTTGGCATTGTGCAGGGCGGCGGGGCTGGCAAGGTCATGGCTGAATGGTTGATCCACGGCGAGACCGAACAGGACATGTGGTCGGTCGATCCGCGCCGCTATACCGATTACGCCGACCACGACTATTGCCTTCAAAAGGCACTCGAAACCTATGGCCACGAATACGCCATGCATTTCCCGCACCACGAATGGCCCGCGGGCCGCAACAAGAAGCTGTCGCCAGTGGATGCCAAAATCCGTGAAATGGGTGGCGTGATGGGCGTCTACAATGGTTGGGAGCGGGCCAACTGGTTTGCTAAAGACGGTGATGACACGTCGTCGGACAGCTCGGAAACATGGTCGCGTGTCGGCCCGTGGGAACAGCGCATCCGCGAAGAAGTGGAAGCGGTGCGCGACGGCGTCGGTGTTCTGGACCTGCCCGGCTTTTCACGGTTCCATCTGTCGGGCGCAGGCGCTGCGGAATACCTGCGCGGCCTGATCGCTGGCGCCCTGCCCAAAGTGGGCCGCATGAACCTTGGATATTTCCCCGACAGCAAGGGGCGCATCCTGACCGAAATGTCTCTGATCCGCCACGCTGAGGACGATTTCACCCTGATTACCGCCGCATCGGCGCAATGGCACGACTATGATATTCTGGCCAAAGCCTTACCTGCTGCGCTGACGCTCAAGGATTTGACCACCGCGATGTCGACCCTGATTGTCACGGGGCCCAAAGCGCGTGAAGTGTTCGAGACAATGGGCACAGACGCAGACCTGTCGCTTGGCTGGCTAACCCACCAAGAGGCAAGGGTGGCTGGCACGCCATGCAAGCTGGCGCGGGTCTCATTTGCGGGCGAACTTGGGTGGGAAATCCATGCGAAAATGGAAAACATCCCCGCGCTGTATGACGCCGTTCTTGCAGCGGGGGCCACGCCCTTCGGGATGTATGCGCTCAATTCGATGCGGATCGAAAAAGGGTATCGCGCTTGGAAGGGGGATCTGTCGACCGACTATACACTTCTCGAAGGTGGGTTGGAGCGGTTCATCAAATTGGACAAACCGCAGGATTTCCCTGGCAAAACCGCCATTCAGATCGAAAAGCAACAGGGCCGCAAAAAAGCGTTCACCATGCTGACGGTCGCCGAATGTGAACACGATGCCCCCTATATGGCGCCGGTGTTTGTAAAGGGCGAACGGGTGGGCGAAATCACATCGGCGGCGATGGGGTATCGCACGGGCCAATCAGTGGCTTTGGGCATGCTTCGCCCTGACATCGCTGTGGCTGGTACACCTGTGGAAATTGAGGTTTATGGCAAACGTATCGCGGCGACGGTCCAAGGGGATACGCCGCTATGGGATCCCGCGAACGAAAGGATACGCGCATGAGCCAGATTACCCTTTTGGACGGCGGCATGGGCCAAGAGCTGATCCACCGCGCAGGCGACCGCCCCACGCCGCTTTGGTCGACGCAGGTGATGATCGACAGACCCGGCCTTGTGGGGCAGGTGCATGCCGATTTCACAGCTGCCGGCGCCACGGTTGCGACCTTGAACACTTATGCCAGCCACGTGGATCGATTGGCCGATACGGAGATGGCAGGTCAGCAGATGCAACTGCTGAAAACCGCTGTGGCAGAAGCCGAAGGCGTGCGCGGCAAAGCGCGGATTGCAGGCAGCATCGGGCCGCTGATTGCCTCGTATCGCCCTGATATTCACCCCGCGGGTGACGTGGCCATTCCGCTTTATCGCGATGTGGCTCAGGCGCTTGCGCCGCATGTGGATTTGATCATTTGCGAAACGGTCGCCTCTGTAGATCATGCGCGCAGTGTTTTGACCGCCGCAAAAGAAACGGGCCTTCCCGTGTGGTTGGCCGTGACCGTGCAAGATGATGACGGGATCAAGCTGCGCTCGGGCGAGCCTGTCGCCGATGTGCTGCCTGTTCTGGATGGCGCTGCCGCTGTTCTGGTCAACTGTTCTGTCCCCGAGGCGATAGCGCCCGCTTTGGCCGTTCTGGCCCAAGCGGGTCTGCCATTCGGGGCCTACGCCAACGCGTTTACCAAGATCAGCGATGGGTTCCTGAAAACCAAACCTACGGTCGATGCGCTGAGTGTGCGCCACGACATCACCCCTGCTGTCTATGCCGATCATGCGATGGCCTGGGTGGATCAAGGGGCCACCATTGTTGGCGGCTGTTGCGAGGTCAGCCCTGCCCATATCTCTGCCATTGCGGAGCGTTTGCGCGCCGCCGGTCACACCATAGTCTAGAGGGATCATAATGAGCGTTCCATCATCAGCGCGTGTTGTCATTATCGGGGGCGGCGTGATTGGCTGCTCGGTCGCGTATCACCTAGCAAAACAAGGCTGGAAAGACACCGTTCTTCTAGAGCGCAAACAGCTGACCAGTGGCACCACATGGCATGCCGCCGGCCTGATTGCGCAGCTGCGTGCCTCGGCCAATATGACGAAACTGGCCAAGTATTCCCAAGAATTATACGGCAACCTGGAGGCCGAAACGGGTGTCGCCACTGGCTTCAAACGTTGTGGATCCATCACAGTGGCATTGACCGATGAGCGCCGCGACGAGATCTTTCGCCAAGCGGCCATGGCGCGCGCCTTTGGCGTCGAGGTGGAAGAAATCACGCCTGACGAGGTGAAGGCGAAATATGAGCATCTGAACATTGATGGCGTCAAAGCGGGGGTCTGGCTTCCGCTGGATGGGCAGGGCGATCCGGCCAATATCGCATTGGCGCTGGCAAAGGGCGCGCGTCAGAACGGGGCGAAGGTGATTGAACGGACCAAGGCCACGGGTGTTGTGCGCGATGGGCGGCGGATCACTGGCATCCACTGGGAAAGCGAAAGCGGCGAAAGCGGGCAGATTGCGTGTGAACATGTGGTCAACTGCGGCGGCATGTGGGGCCGCGAGGTTGGTAAAATGCTGAACACCAATGTGCCGCTGCATGCCTGCGAGCATTTTTATATTGTGACCGAAGCCATTGAAAACCTGAAGCAAATGCCTGTTTTACGGGTGCCCGACGAATGTGCCTATTACAAGGAAGACGCGGGCAAGATGCTGCTTGGCGCGTTTGAGCCAAACGCAAAACCCTGGGCAATGGATGGTATTCCGAAGGACTTTGAATTCGACCAACTGCCCGAGGATTTCGACCACTTTGAGCCAATCCTTGAGAACGCTGTGGATCGGATGCCCATGCTGGCCGAGGCGGGGATTCACACGTTTTTCAATGGTCCCGAAGGTTTCACACCTGACGATGCCTACCACCTTGGGCTGTGTCCCGAGATGGACAACGTCTGGGTGGCGGCGGGCTTCAATTCCATCGGGATTCAATCGGCGGGCGGCGCGGGTCAGGCGCTGGCGGCATGGATGGACGCGGGCGAAAAACCGTTCGATCTGGGCGATGTTGATATCAGTCGGATGCAACCGTTTCAGAGCAATAAAACCTATTTGTTTGAACGCTCTAAGGAAACTCTGGGTCTGCTTTATGCGGATCACTTCCCCTATTTGCAAAAGGCGACGGCCCGCGGTGTGCGGCGCACGCCGTTCCATCAGCACTTGTTAAACGAAGGCGCTGTGATGGGCGAATTGGCGGGGTGGGAGCGCGCCAACTGGTTCGCGCGCGGCAGTCAGGAACGCGAATATCGCTATAGCTGGAAACGTCAGAATTTCTTTGAAAACGTGGCCGAAGAACACCGCGCGGTGCGCAGCAATGTTGGCATGTATGATATGTCGTCCTTCGGTAAGATTAGGGTCGAAGGCCGCGACGCCGAAGCCTTTTTGAATTACGTTGCAGGTGGCAACTATTCGGTGCCTGTGGGCAAGATCGTATATTCGCAGTTCCTTAATAAAAACGGGGGTATCGAGGCAGATGTGACGATCACGCGGCTGTCGGAAACGGCCTATCTGGTTGTGACCCCTGCGGCGACGCGGTTGGCCGACCAAACGTGGTTGATGCGCCATGTGGGTGACTTCAATGTGGTGATCACCGATGTCACGGCCGGTGAGGGCGTTTTGGCGGTGATGGGGCCGCGGTCACGTGAGCTGTTGCAAGCAGTCTCGCCCAATGATTTTTCCAACGAAACCAACCCCTTCGGCACGGCCCAAGAGATCGAGATTGGCATGGGTTTGGCGCGGGTGCATCGCGTGACTTATGTGGGGGAGCTTGGGTGGGAGGTCTATGTTAGTGCCGACCAAGCGGCGCATGTGTTTGAGACTTTACACGAGGCGGGGCAGGACTTTGGGTTAACCCTGTGCGGCATGCATATGATGGACACCTGCCGCATCGAAAAGGGTTTCCGACACTTCGGTCATGACATCACCGCCGAAGATCATGTGATGGAAGCGGGGCTTGGCTTTGCGGTAAAGAAAGACAAGGCCGACTATATTGGCCGCGATGCAATTTTAGCCAAGCAAGACAGTGGGTTAGCTACCCGTTTGGTGCAATTCAAGCTGAGCGATCCCGAGCCGCTGCTGTATCACAATGAAACGATTTTGCGCGATGGCGAGGTGGTTGGATACCTGTCGTCGGGGACGTACGGGCACCATTTGGGGGCGGCGATGGGCATGGGATATGTGCCGTGCAAAGGCGAAAGCGTTAACGATCTGTTAAGCTCCGCCTATGAAATTGATGTGGCGGGGGTTCGGGTGAAAGCGGAGGCCAGTTTGAAACCGTTTTATGATCCTACATCACAAAGGGTTAAGGTTTAGCAAATCATGCGTTAGACGAGCGGGATGAGTAGTGACTACAACCCGCCCGATACGCCGCTTGAGGTGATCCATGACGACCATGAAATCGTCGTCGTGAACAAGCCGCATGGCCTGTTGAGCGTGCCTGGCAAGGGCCCGCATCTGGCAGATTGTCTGGAGGCGCGGGTGCGCGCTGCCTTTCCAACGGCGCTGACGGTGCACCGTCTGGACCGCGACACCAGCGGCGTGATGGTCTGGGCGCTGACGCCCCATGCGCAACGCCACATCGGGTTGCAGTTCGAAAAGCGACGCCCGAAAAAGACATATATTGCAAGGGTTTGGGGGGAAATCTCTGACGATGAAGGCACTGTTGATCAGCCATTGATCGTGGATTGGCCGAACCGCCCGTTGCAAAAAATTTGCTACGAAACCGGCAAGCCTGCTGTCACGGACTGGAAGGTTCTCAAGCGCGGCAACGGCGAAACGCGCCTGCGTCTGAACCCGCAAACGGGGCGGTCACATCAGCTGCGTGTGCATTGCCTGCATCTGGGGCATCCCATCCTTGGAGACCCGTTTTATGCCAGCGGTGAGGCGCTGAATTACGAGCGCATGATGCTGCATTCGGAGGTGCTCAAATTGCATCATCCTGATGGCGGACGGATGTTAACCTTTAAAGCGAAGGCGCCGTTTTGAGGGGCTGGCAGAGGGTATGGCAGAGCGTATGCGCAGCGTCTGCTCCGCGTCTGACGCGATTTTCGCACATGAAAGGTTAATTGAGGTGGTTAACGTGCATGAGCGCGGATTAGGCCTGAAGCTGACACTGATGATCGCGGGGTCGCTGACGATTATGGCGGGGGCCACGATCTCGACCTCTTTGCCCGCCTTGCGCGATCATTTCATTGATACGCCAAATGTGGAGGTGCTGGCGCGGCTGGCGCTGACGCTGCCTGCCATCGTGATTGCGATGGTGGCCCCATTTGGCGGATGGATCGTTGATCGCTTTGGCCGCCGCGGCGTGCTGATTGGCGCGTGCCTGCTGTATGCGGTGGCCGGCGGCAGCGGGCTGTGGGTGGACAGCCTGAATGCCCTGTTGGTGGGCCGCGCGTTTCTGGGGCTGGCGGTTGCGCTGGTGATGACCTCGGCCACAGCACTTGTGGGTGATTATTTTGAGGGGTCAGAGCGTGCCAAGTTCATGGGGCTGCAAACCGCGGCGGCCTCTTTCGGGGGGCTGATCTGGGTGACGGGCGGTGGCTTTCTGGCCGAGATCGATTGGCGCGCGCCTTACTGGATTTATGTGAGCACTATGGGCGTGGCGCTGTTGGCCGCCGCTTATATCTGGGAGCCTGATCGAAGTGCCACGCCCAAGCAGGGCGGTGGCGATGGCAACCTGTGGCTGGCGGCGGGGTTTTGTCTGCTGGCCCTGATCAACATGGCGACGTTTTACACGGTGCCCACACAGCTGCCGTTTTTCATGATCGAAGAATTGGGATTGGACCGCCCGAGCCTGACGGGGATTGCGATTGGGGTCGGCACATTGGTCACTGCCTGTATCGCGCCATTTTACGGGCGGGTCGCATCGCGGTTGCAGCTTGGGATGATCCTTGCGGTGGGCTTTGGTGGCTTAGGGATGAGTTATGGTCTGATTGGTCTGGCCCCGTCGTATGGGATTGTCGTTTTGTCCAATGTCGGGCTTGGCCTGTTCGGCGCGTTGATCTGGCCCGCACTGTCACTGGGCATGGTGGCCGCCGCGCCTGCGCATTTGCGCGGACGGGTGTCGGGGGCGTTTACGGCTTGCGTGTTCGGGGGGCAGTTCATATCGCCTTTGATGTCACAACCTTTGGTGCCTTTGGTGGGGCTGCGGGGCGTATATTTGGTGACTGGATTGGCGTTGGGGTGTCTGGCGTTCGGGTTGATCGCCGGCACGTATTTTCGCAACAAAAAAGCCCTGCGCGGTGGCAGGGCTTGATTGCGTTTGGGTAGGGCGATTATTCGGCAGGCCATCCCGAGACGGCTTTGACCTCTAGGAATTCGTGGATGCCAAAAACGCCACCTTCGCGGCCATTGCCGGATTGCTTGTAGCCGCCAAAGGGCGAGCCTTGGGCAAAGCCCTTGCCGTTGGTTTCAACCATGCCTGAGCGCAACTGACGGGCCACGCGGATCCGTTTTTCGTCGTCATTGGACTGGACGTAGTTGGTCAGCCCGTAGAGTGTATCATTGGCGATGGCCACGGCTTCTTCTTCGGTGTCGAACGGGATGATCGACAAAACAGGTCCGAAGATTTCGGTCTGGGCTGTGACCATATCATTTGTGACATCTGCAAAGACTGTGGGTTTGACATAGTAGCCGCGGTTCAGGCCATCGGGGCGGCCAAGGCCACCGGCGACAAGGCGGGATTCCTCCATCCCCACTTTGATGAGGTCTTGGATCTTGTTGAACTGAAGTTCGCTGACCACAGGGCCGATGTGCTTGCCTTCCTCGGACGCGGGGCCGACGCGTGTTGCTTCGGCTGCTGCTGCGGCTTGTTCAACGGCCTCGTCATATCGCGCGCGTTCGACCAGCATCCGCGTTGGCGCGTTGCACGACTGGCCCGAGTTGCGAAAGCACCGGCCTGCGCCGCGGGTGACCGCATCGGCATCGGCATCGGCAAAGATGATGTTGGCCCCTTTGCCGCCCAATTCGAGGCTAACACGTTTGAGCGTATCGGCGGCGGCTTTGGTGATGGCCGTGCCAGCGCGGGTCGAGCCTGTGAAGCTGACCATGTCCACATCTGGATGCGTGGAAAGCTGGCTGCCGACGCCTGCGCCATCGCCGTTCACCATGTTGAAGACCCCTGCGGGGAAGCCTGCTTCATGGATGAAGTCCGCAAAAAGAAGGCCCGACAGTGGCGCAATCTCGGAGGGTTTGAGCACCATGGTGCAGCCTGTCGCCAAAGCGGGGATCGCCTTGAGCACGATTTGGTTCATCGGCCAGTTCCACGGCGTGATCAGGGCGCAAACGCCAATGGGTTCGTAAAGTGTGCGTTCTGTTTCGGTGAATTTCTGTTCGAATTCAAATGTCTCGAAGGCCTTGAGGAACCCTTGCAAGTGCCACGAGCCTGCGCCCACCTGTTGTGCGCGGGCCAGATCCTGCGGCGCGCCCATTTCCTTGGAGATGGCTTGCGCCATGTCTTCGGAGCGTGCGTTGTAAATTTCCAGCAGTTTTTCCAGCAAGGCCACGCGTTCTGCACGCGGTGTTTGGGACCACGGGATGAAAGCCGCTTTGGCGGCGGCGACGGCGGCATCTGTATCGGCCTGACCGCCCAAGGAAATCGTGTCGCAGACTTCTTCGGTAGACGGATCGATGACGTCAAAGTCCTTGGCCTCAACAGGGTTTACCCATGCGCCGTTGATGTAGAATTGCTTGCTGTCCATTGGATGCTCTCCCATTCGCATTTGCCGCACCCTGTCATGGGGTTACGGGGGGCTTCAAGAGGGCTTATATAGATCGCAACGTCATTCAACGAAGGGAGCACCGACATGGGGCTACGTATCAACGACATCGTGCCTGATTTTACGGCCGAAACAGATCAGGGCACAATTCAGTTTCACGACTGGATTGGTGACAGTTGGGCCATTCTGTTTTCACATCCCAAGGATTTCACCCCCGTTTGCACAACCGAGTTCGGGGCCGTCGCGCAGCTTTCTGCGGAATGGGAAAAGCGCGGAACCAAGGTGATTGGTGTCTCGGTAGACGGGGTGGAAGACCACAAGAAGTGGAAAGGCGATATCGAACAGGTTGCAGGCACCACCGCTGGCTTTCCGATTATCGCGGATGAAGATCTGGCTGTGTCAAAGGCCTTTGATATGTTGCCAAGCGAGGCCTATCTGCCTGACGGTCGCACGCCTGCAGATAGTGCGACGGTGCGATCTGTGTTCATCATCGGTCCGGACAAGCAGTTGAAGCTGTCGATGACCTACCCGATGACAGTGGGCCGCAATTTTGCCGAAGTTCTTCGCGCCTTGGATGCGTTGCAAACCAGCACTGGCAACGGTGTTGCGACCCCTGCCAACTGGGTGATGGGCGACGATGTGATCATCCCGCCGACTGTTAGCAATGAAGATGCTGCGGCGAAGTTCGGCGCGTTCGAAACCGTTCTGCCCTATTTGCGCAAAACCAAACTGCCGTCTTAACGCCAGATGATACCTGTCGAATTGGCGCTGTCTTTTGGGAAGACGGCGCCTTTTTGTTATGCGTGCACAATCACCCGTGTGCCCGAGGCGGGCACTGCATCGTAGAGCTGCAACATATGATCGTTGCGCAGGCGGATGCAGCCGCTGGAAAAAGACGTGCCGATGGTATGGGGCAGATGCGTGCCGTGGATGCGGAAATAAGTGGCCCGACCGTTGACCGAAAGGTAGAGCGCCGCTGATCCCATCGGGTTTTTGGGATGGCCACCCGGCAGACCATCGCGGTAAGGACCGTAAAGCGCAGGTTCCAAGCGGATCATATTGGGCGTTGGTCGCCAGCTTGGCCATTTCTTTTTATGCGTCACAAGGCCGGGGCCGCGAAACCGGCGACCCAATTCACCAAGCGCCACACCGTAGCGCACGGCCTGCCCCTTGGCCGTCACATGATACAGAAAATGGGCATCATTCACCACGTGGATGTCACCGACGCGCAGGGTGTCGCGCACCTTCACCAATCGGGGGCGGAATTGCTGCGGCAAAGGTGGTAAATTGCTGGCAGATGCGATGAGAGGGGTGCCAATGGCGATGCTTGCGGCGGCGCCCGTGATGGCCCTGCGGCGGGACAGATGCATATAATGTCTCCTTTGGTGGCTACGCCCCAAAGGTGGCTGATTCTGACTAAGAATTGGTTTCCATTAGGTCACAAGCATCCGCGTGCCTACGGCCACATGTGGATACAACATTTCCATATGATCGTTGCGCAGTTTGATGCAGCCTGTCTCATAGGCCAGCCCGATAGACCACGGGATGTTTGTGCCGTGAATGCGGTAATAGGTGGGGCGACCGTTCACAGACATATAGAGGGCGGCAGATCCCATCGGGTTCTTTGGATGCCCCCCCGGAAGCCCGTTGCGATACGGGCCATAGAGATCGGGGCGGCGTCGCAGCATGTTGGGGGTAGGGCTCCAGCGCGGTTTAAGCGCTTTGCGCGTGATGGTGGCGCGCCCCCGAAATTTCATGCCGTCCTCACCCAGTGAAACGCCAACGCGCCATGCCTGCCCGCGCGCACGCACGTGATAGAGCATGAAATAGTCCGAGATCACGCGGATTGACCCAACCTGCCAGCTTTGTGGCACCTCGACCATTTGTGGTTTGAAGTGCTCTTCCAGCTCATAATATTCGTTGCCGATGGTCGGTTTTTTCTTCCGCAAAAAGGCGGAGGCAGGCGAGGCCGCCAAGATCAAGGCGGGCGCTGACGAAAGAAGGGCGCGACGGTTCATTGGGTGAGATGCTCAAATAGCTGTGTTCGTTTGTTCGGGACCATACCAAATGTAGGGGGCTGCCCAAATAAAATTTTTGTGGGTCGCGGTTTTTAACGGGTGCTAGGCACGGAAGGTCAGTTTTTTGACCAATGCCCGGACCCGTCCACCATATGTGCGCCGTGCTTTTTTGAGGCCATAAGTCCAGTCGCGGCCCACTTCGACCCGGCGGGTGGCCGTATGCGATTTGTCGATATCACTGTCGGTGCCTGCGGGGGCAAAAACAGCTGGCGTCACTGCCATGCCTTGCGCGTTGGTCAAAAGCCAGTTGCGCAGGAAATTGTCGAAGGGTTCGTAGATTGGTTTGGCGATACGCACGAATTCCTTGGCGCCATCGCGGGTCCAGAGCAGTGCAGTGCCGCCCATGGGGAAGTAAAAAGCACGCAGCATGTGCCAATCCTGATTATCGGTGTTCATGGTGTACGCACTGCGGTTGATTTTGGCAGGTTCATCTCCGAGGTTGCACACATACCAAGGCGTTTGACGTTTCAAACCACGTTCTTTTTCGATGATACGCTCGACCACTTTGATGGCGTGGGCATGTGGCACCATATCATCTTCGAGCGTGAGGCCAAAATCGGCGCCCGTTTCCAGAAAGGCCTCGACGGCGCGGATTTGACTGAAACAACAGCCAAGCTCGCCCCCAGACATATCACGGCCCATTGTCTTGCGGGCCTTTTGCGTATCAAAGTCCGGATGATCGGCCGCAACGGTCTGGCGACCATCAAAGGCGTCGATGCGTGTGAACGACACGCCAAGTTGACCAAGGGCCGTGCGTGCGGCCTCAAGACGATCCGTAGAGTCAGCAAGGTTGATCAGAAAAATTGGGCAGGGATTGGCCATCTTAGTAAATGAAAACCTCGGTGCCGTTTTTAACTTGTTCATACAGGTAGGCCACATGGCTGTTCACCATTCGGATGCAGCCGTTGGATACCCGTTTGCCCACGTCTTCGGGGCGGTTGGTTCCATGGATGCGCAGCAGGCTGTCACGGTTGCCACGGTAGAGATAGAGCGCGCGTGACCCAAGGGGGTTCAGCGGATCGCCCCCTTTGATGCCGCTTGCGTATTTTGCATAAAGCTCTGGCTCGCGGCGGATCATATTGCGGGTGGGTGTCCAACTTGGCCATTTGGCTTTGCGGCGAATTTTGAACGTGCCTGTCACATGCCGCGCGGAATAGGCCACACCGACAGGAAAGCGGATCGCTTCGTTGTCGGGCAGGGTCCAATACAGGCGAAAGAGACCCGTTTCGACGTGGATTTGGTAGGGCTCGACGTCGACCTGAAGTCCGACCTTTTTTGGGTGCAACGCCGCGGGCAACGCAGGATTGGAGGCGGCAAGCATGGGAGTGGCGAGCGCACTGGACGCTGTCGCAAGGAACGCGCGTCTTGTAAAATTGGCAATCATAGCGGTCACATCGCTTGTGTTTGAATCATTTGAGCACAACAGACCCCATAACAACGGCGAAAAAAAGGCCCCGCTTTGTTGAGCGGGGCCTTTCCTGTTTTGGCGGTCAGAGGGATTTATTCCTCTTCGTCGCAAATCCCTCGAACTTATTTGACGCGATTTCACAACGCGAAGTTGTCGAAAACCCCATTGATTTTAGAACGTATGGCGCGGATGCGCAGAGGGGTGCGCGATACTTGCTTGCGCCAAAAGGATAGCTTTTGCCGTCTGCCGAATGAAGCACCTAAGTCAATATCACTTTCAGCACCTGAGGGGGGGAATAGTGGCGGCAAGACTGCAAGCCCTCTGTTGTTTTGTGTGAACCGAATTCGAAAGTACTCGTCAATAGGGAGGCCAATGGCCGAATGATCATTCAGAAATGCTGTCGCGCCGCTCTTCGACCAAAGAAGCGCTGTCGTTAAGGTTGGGAAATAGTGAGCTCTATACAAATGGTAAGCACCAAATTTTGCTATGACCGAGCTATATTTAAGAGCAGCAGGTGCAAGATTGACGATGTCCCAAGCCTGCTTCGACTGACGCAGTCGTTCGGCTATGCGGACGAGGGTGTGTGCCGCGTCTTTAGTCATTATAGCGTCATCTTCTAGCACCAAGGCCATCTCATAGCTGGACGTCGCTAGTTCTTTTGCCACGGAAACATGGCTTTCATAACAGCCGATTTCCCCGCCCGACAGATGACGACCCAAAAACGTGTCTGTGATGTCAGGATCATAATTTGCATGTTCTTCAACAACAAGCTCTCGTCCATCGAATGCGTCAACGAACCTATAGTCAAGTCCAAGCGCCGACATTTGAGCGGAAATAGCCCGTCTCCTTTCATAGGCGTCATGAAGGCTGATGATATAAATTGGAGGCATTTCCGTATCTCTCAAATTAGACTGGAATTCAAAACGGTTCTTTCTAATTTAACATCTGTTAAGGAGGCTAGGCGGGCGGTTCCAAGATGTTTTCATAGGCGAATTTATTAACAAAGCACTTAGATGGAAGCCTTCCATCATAATCTTCCAACAGGATTTTTCGGAGTCTCGATCCCCATAAGTGCAGTGCCCAAGCATTGTCAGGAATTTCAGAAATCTTGATAGCGTCATCAAGCGCAAACAGATGTGTCTGATGGAGAGGTACGTGATAGAAAGCAGAGATCGGCAAGGCAAATTTGTCCTCTTCTGTTTCCTGCATGTGATATGTAAGGCCTAAAGGTCCAAGTGCTCCCCAAGTCCATTGATCAACAGTGTATCTCGTGAAGCGCGCGCGCATCGAATACTTAATTTTCCTAAAACCCCTGAGGTTAGGAATCGGTGGTACACCATGCGATGTCGGGCCATAACGCGATAAAGCCTGCAATGCTGATGAGGTCTTTGGCAGTCGTAGCACGGCACCATTAAGAGTGTGCTTGTCCTCCCAACCTATAAAATAGTCTGGTGCATTATCGAAGCTGCGCAGGGCGAGAATGTCCAAGTCTACCCATATTTCATCCGTTTGACTCAAAAGTGCGTATCGAAAGAGATCCGAATGAAGTGCAGGACTTTTCGTTTTTTTGTGTAGAACAATTGGATCCGACGGAAAAATTAAAGAAGCGTCTTCGTTAACAGCTCCATTGGGTAAATTTTTTATGGGCTCAGTGGAATAGATCGTAATTTGATCGCCAGTATTCATGAACGAGGCGATGGATGCTTGTTCGATTTCACCAAGTGTATCGCCGTACCAGAAGCTTGCTAATTTTGCCAATTTCTCACTCAGTCTGTGGTGAACATTACGAGTTTAACATCCAAAAGGTTGGTCCGGGCGGCTTTTTTGCAGCCCTTTTGTTGTTGTACCCAAAAAGCCCCGCTGTTTCCAGCAGGGCCTTTCCTGTCTTAGCGGTCAAAGGGGGTTTATTCCTCTTCGTCGCCTTTTTTCTTTTTAGGCTCGTCTTTGATTTCTTCGCCAGTTTCCTGATCAACGACTTTCATCGACAGGCGCACTTTGCCGCGATCGTCAAAGCCAAGCAGTTTGACTTTCACGTCCTGGCCTTCTTTCAGAACATCCGAAGGATGGTTCAAGCGGCGGTTTTCGATCTGGGATACATGCACCAGACCATCGCGTTTGCCAAAGAAGTTCACGAAAGCGCCGAAGTCGACGATTTTGACGACTTTGCCGTTATAGATCTGACCTTCTTCAGGCTCTGCCACGATCGAGTGGATCATGTCATAGGCCTTCTGGATGGCTTCGGCGTTGGGGCTTGCGATCTTGATTGTGCCTTCGTCGTTGATGTCGACTTTCGCGCCCGACACTTCGACGATTTCACGGATCACTTTACCGCCCGAACCGATCACTTCGCGGATTTTGTCCGTTGGGATCTGCATAGTTTCGATGCGTGGTGCGTGTGCACTGAATTCACCGGCGCCTGAGATGGCCTTGTTCATCTCGCCCAGAATGTGCATGCGGCCGTCCTTGGCTTGGGCCAAGGCTTTTTCCATGATTTCTGGCGTGATGCCTGCAACCTTGATGTCCATCTGTAGCGAGGTGATACCGTTTTCGGTGCCAGCCACTTTGAAGTCCATGTCGCCGAGGTGATCTTCGTCGCCCAAGATGTCCGACAGGATCGCGTAGGAGCCGTCGTCCTCAAGGATCAGACCCATGGCCACACCAGCCACAGCCGATTTCAGCGGCACGCCAGCGTCCATCATGGACAGCGACCCACCACAGACCGACGCCATCGAGGACGAGCCGTTCGATTCAGTGATCTCGGACACAACGCGAATTGTGTAGGGGAAGTCTGTCGCGGCAGGCAGAACGGCCTGAAGCGCGCGCCATGCCAGTTTACCGTGACCAATTTCACGGCGACCGGGAGGGCCAAAGCGACCCACTTCACCAACCGAATAGGGGGGGAAGTTATAGTGCAGCAGGAAGTTCGACTTATACATGCCTTGCAGGCTGTCGATCATCTGCTCGTCGTCGCCTGTGCCCAATGTGGTCACAACCAGACCTTGGGTTTCGCCGCGTGTGAACAGGGCCGAGCCGTGTGTGCGTGGCAAGAAGCCTGTTTCGGAAACGATGTCACGGATTTCGTCAGTCTTACGACCGTCGATGCGCTTGCCGTTTTTCACAACGTCGCCGCGCAGAACCGAGCTTTCCAGCTTTTTGAGCGCCGAACCAAGGTTTGCATCTTCCAGTTGCTCTTCGCTCAAGGACGCTTTGATTTCGTCTTTGGCAGCGGCAACGGCCGATGTGCGCTCTTGCTTGTCGGTGATTGCGTAAGCGGCGCGCATTTTGTCTTCGCCCGCTTTCTGAACCGCAGCAAACAGGTCGCTGTAGTCAGGCGCTTGGAAGTCAAACGGCTCTTTCGCGCAGTCTTCGGCCAGATCAATGATCAGGTCGATAGCAGGCTGGATTTGCTCGTGGGCGAATTTCACTGCGCCAAGCATTTCTTCTTCGGTCAGCTCGTAGGCTTCTGATTCAACCATCATCACGGCGTCTTTTGTGCCGGCAACAACCAGATCAAGGCGTTGATCAGGGTTGTTTTTCAGGTCGTGCATGTCGTCCATTTCAGGGTTCAGGATGTAGTCGCCATCCTCATACCCCACACGGCAGGCACCGATCGGGCCCATGAACGGCGCGCCCGAGATTGTCAGGGCAGCCGACGCCGCGATCATCGCGATCATGTCTGGGTCGTTGACGCCGTCGTGCGACAGGACGGTGCAGATCACCAGAACTTCGTTTTTGAAGCCAGGCACGAACAAGGGGCGAATGGGGCGGTCGATCAGACGCGATGTCAGCGTCTCTTTTTCCGTGGGGCGGGCTTCGCGTTTGAAAAAGCCACCAGGCACTTTACCAGCCGCGTAGTATTTCTCGTTGTAGTGAACAGTCAGCGGGAAGAAGTCTTGACCCGGCTTTTGTTCTTTTGCGAACGTGACGTTCGCCATGACGGAGGTTTCACCATATGTGGCGATGACCGAACCGTCAGCCTGACGGGCAACCTTGCCCGTTTCCAGTGTCAGCGTTTCTTCGCCCCACTGGATCGATTTTTTAGTAACATTAAACATCTAGCGTTTCCTGTGTCGGGCCTGTCTCGGCGTTCCGAGTGCCCTTTTGTCATTGGCGGCCCCATTGCCGCCGACCCCAATCCTTTTGCACAACGCCGGGGTCTGTAGCGTTACGTCTCAGATGCGGGGCGTTTAGCGGAATTGGCGTTGAAAGGAAAGCCTTGTGATCTGCGACCTTTAGCTGCTGCGCTTCGCATGTTTCACCTGCGCTTTGTAGCCTCGCGCGCAGCGTCCAGCAGATGGGCCAGCAGGGGGTGGGGGAACCGTCTGCTGCGCGTAACCGCAAAAAAGCTTTCGTGGATATGAAGGGGAAGTGTCGATGTCACCAGCCGTCCGTTGGCCAATTCGTCCGCCACCACAACCGAGGGCGCCACGGCCAGGCCCGCGCCAGCGCGCGCCAGCAGGCGCACCATCGCCATATCATCGACATCCGCCACAATGCGCGGCTGCACATCCAGTTGATCGGCCAGACCAAAGAAACCACTGCGCAAGGTCGGCTCGGTCGGTAGGATGAAGGATGCCGCGGCGAACATCGCTTTGAGACTTTCGTAGTCGATCAAATCAGGGCGCCCGTGGATCGCGACGGGCTGGTCAGCCAAGCGATGCGCCGTGATGTCAGGGCCAATTGCGCGGCGCGGCGCAGCGGTGGTCAGCATGACATCCAGATTGAGACTGTCCAGATCCGCAAGCAGATCATCTTCGCTGCCTGATCGCAGCACGATTTCGACATCAGACCGTTCCAGAACGGGCGCGAGAAACTGCATCTGAAAATTGCGCGAAAGGGTCGACAAGGCACCGACCCGCAAAGGGGGCATTGCCGTGTTGGTTTGACTGAGCGTTGCAAGAAGCTCGTCCCCTGTTTCAAAAATCCGGTCTGCATAGTCCAGCGCGATGCGGCCTTCTTCGGTCAGTTCAAGGGCGCGTCCCACGCGCGCAAACAACGGGTGGCCGATGCGCGCTTCGAGCGTTTTGATTTGGGTGGAGAGCGCAGATTGCGACAGGTTCAGACGTTCTGCCGCGCGGGTCAGGTTCCCTTCGTGGGCGACCTGCCTGAAATATCGCAGATGATGATAGTTCAGTTGCTCCATGTTCTAAATAATAGAACAAAAATCAGCAAAAGATATATTTTTCTTCTTTGCTGCTGCGTCATATCTCGTCCTTCAGGAAAAAGGGGGCCACGTGATGGACATGATAGCGGAGATACTGGCAACGATTGTCGCGCAGTTGCAAAAGCCGACATTGGCTTTTTTGATGGGGGGGATGCTGCTGGCTGCGATGGGAAGCAAGCTGCAGGTGCCGGATGCGGTTTACAAATTCATCGTGATGGTTTTGTTGCTGAAAATCGGTCTTGGCGCGGGCATTTCCGTGCGCGAAGCGGATCTGATTGCCCTTGCCGTGCCTGCCGCCGGGGCGGCGTTGATCGGTGTCGCGATTGTGGTGGTAGGCGGGCAAACATTGGCCAAACGTAAAGGCGTGTCTGCGATGGACGGGATGGCCACAGCAGGTGTGTTCGGGGCCGTATCCGCCTCAACGCTTGCGGCGGGCATGGCGATGCTGGACGCAGAACAGATCGCTTACGAAGGGTTCATCGGCGCACTTTACCCCTTTATGGATGTGGCGGCTTTGGTGACGGCCATTGTTCTGGCGAGGGTTCAGGCACAGCGTGCACAGGCCACCCAAAACGCAGGCGGTGGCACCATGACCATGGGTGGTGGCGCCCGCCGCAGTGCCGGCGCTGTCGAAAAAGGTCTGGTCCAAGGCATCATGCTCGACACATTTCGGAGCCCTGCCATTTCCGCGTTGGTTTTGGGGATTGCCATAGGCATTTTGGGGCGGCCGGAAAGCGTATACGCCAGTTTTTACGAACCACTGTTTCGGGGCCTTTTGTCGGTGCTGATGCTGGTCATGGGAATGGAAGCATGGGCCAGGTTGTCAGAACTGCGCAAGGTCGCGCACGTCTATATTTTCTATGGGATCGCAGGACCGATTTTGCACGGGATGATCGGCTTTGGGGTTGGACTGGGGGCGCATTATTTTACCGGGTTTTCCGCTGGTGGTGTGGTGCTTTTGTCAATTATGTCCGCGTCCAGTTCGGATATCTCGGGCCCGCCCACAATGCGTGCTGCCCTCCCAGAGGCGAACCCTTCCGCCTATGTCGGGGCGTCCACGGGACTGGGAACACCGGTGGCCATTCTGTCGATCCCGCTGTTCATGGCGCTGGCAGATTGGGCGATTGGCTTTTGACATAAAAAAAACCGCCCCTCCGGTTTGGTAGGGGCGGTTTGATCTGTGTAGGTCAGGGTCGGATTAGCGACGCAGGCCCAGACGTTTGATCAGGTCCTGATAACGGGCCTCATCCTTGCCACGCACGTAGTCCAGAAGCTTGCGGCGCTGTGCCACCATCTTCAACAGACCGCGACGACCGTGGTTGTCTTTTTTGTGTGTTTTGAAGTGCTCTGTCAAAGTCGCGATGCGCGACGACAAGATTGCAACCTGAACTTCGGGCGAACCAGTGTCGCCGTCTTTGGTTGCAAAATCCTTCATGATTTGCGCTTTGTTTTCAGCAGTAATCGACATCGGGGTCTCCTTTGAGGTTAGAGTGATGGCGCGAGCCGGGATGTCGTCCAGCAAGGCCCATGGAGTGTCTGACCACGTCAGCCAGATGCGGGCGTATAGAAAGATTCCTGCGTGAAGGAAAGAAGTTTCTTAGCCCATCGGTGCCAACACAGTGCCATACGCATCACTTAGCCCCATGAGCGATATCTGCGAAGGATCTGTGATCACTGTATTGTCGAGGGTCGAGATCGTCTCGCCGTTCAGTTGCACCTCGGTCTGGCCAGCGTCGTTCAAAACGACCCTCACGTCTGGTTCTGCAGCGTCGTTGGTGTCGTCAAAAACAATCACCAATGTGTCCTCATCGGGATTAAAGTCGGTAATCAATGCGTCGCCGCTGGCCAACCAATCGCCTAACACAAATGTGTCTGCCCCTGATCCACCTGTAAGCATGTCGTTGGCGCCGCCGAATATGACATCGTCCCCCGCGCCGCCGTTCAGGACATCGGTTGTGTCGCTCTGAAAATCGTCATCGCCATAAAGCGCGTCATCACCCGAACCGCCGCTGAGCATGTCCGCGCCATCACCACCTTTGAGAAGATCACTCTCGTCACCGCCTGACAAAACATCATTTCCTGCATGGCCGTAGAGCGTATCTGCCCCTTCATCACCTGCCAGAATATCATTACCGTCCCCGCCGCCGATATCATCATCGCCAAGGCCACCATTCAGGTGGTCATCGCCATCTCCACCGTTCATCAGGTCGTTACCTGCGTCGCCGTTCAACGCATCATCGTTCTGACCGCCAAGAACCGTGTCATGACCATTACCCCCTGTAAGGGTGTCGTCACCACTGTTGCCGCTGAGCAGGTCATCCCCGTCCCCACCGCTAAGCACGTCATCGCCTTCATAGCCAATGATGTCATTGTCCGCATTGTCCCCGATCAGGATGTCCGCATTGGGCGAGCCAAGCATTGGCGCGTCTTGGTCTTCGGCTTCCATATCCTCGGATGTGGTGTCCTCGTCGGTGGAAAAATCCAGCGCTGACGCCAGAAAGGCAATTCCTACAAGTGATAACAGCCCCAACATAGCGGCCCCCTTTTTTGTCATTCGCGTCCAAACAAATGGACGCCCCCATGACGTTTGAGCCGCTGGTGGACGCAAAAATCCAGAACTTCCTAGGGTTGTGGTTAATCGATGTAACGATGATGGCAGACCAAGGGCAGACCCGCCCCTGTGGCGCTGAAAACCAAGGAAACATCAGGGCATTTCCCTAATTTTAGCCTCGAATTTTAGAGACCTTGGGTGGCGCCCATCAAAACGACTCAGTCACTGTCTGCAAAAAATGGCAGGAATGTCGCCAGCACATCTTGAGGGGCTTCTTCCATGGCGAAGTGTCCGCTGACACAGGACGCGTCGGTCAGATCCGTTGCCCAAGCCTCCCACAAGGCGCGGGGCTTGCCAGTCTGCGCAGGAAATCCACCTTCTGCCCAGAGAAACCGAAGCGGCGCCGCGATCTTGTGGCCTTGCTTGCGATCGGCTTCATCCAGGGTTTTGTCAAAGGTTGCGCCTGCGCGGTAGTCAGCGCACATCGCATGAATGCGTGCGGGGTCTTCGGCCTGCGCCAGATAGCTTTCAAGCGCGGCATCGGAAAACGCGGCAGATGATTTTCCAAGCGTCCAGCTTTCAAGTGTGTGCAGGATGTAGCCCCTTGGATCAGCCCCAATCAATGTTTCGGGCATCGGGGCAGGCTGCGCGAGGAAGGTCCAATGATAGGCTTTCATGGCCAGATCAGCATTCCAAGAGGCCCAAAAATCCCCTGTCGGGACGATCTCGATGATGCCAAGCTTTCTCAAACGGGTCGGGTGATCCAACGCAAAGCGGTAGGCCACGCGCCCACCGCGGTCATGGCCGAGGATATGGGCGCGTTCAATTTGTAGGGCATCCATCATACCAAGGATATCTTGGGCCATTGTGCGTTTGGAATAGGTGCTGTGCTGTGGGCAATCACCGGGTGGGGCATCGCTGTGGCCATACCCGCGCAGGTCGGGAATGATCACATGGAAATGCGCGGCCAAAGCTGGCGCAACTTTTTCCCAACAGTGGTGGTTCTGGGGATATCCATGGAGCAAAATCAGCGGTTCGCCTTCGCCTGCCTGATGGACCGACAGGCGGATCCCGTTTGTTTTGACATCGCTTTGTGTGAAGCCGCTGATCATGCCCATTCCATCGGTTGTTGTGTGTAGCTGATGTAAAGCGGATGTTTGGGATGACCCGCTTTTGACAGACCCAAGTGAAACAGCGGTTTTGGCTGGCTGCGCAAAATCTCCTCCATCCGCGGGCCACGTCCCATGTGTTCGCCGTGCGTGCCCCATGCGCAAATGATCGTGTCCGCGCGGTTTGCTTCGGTCAGAATTGTTTCGTCGTTCGCAGGGCCAACGGGATCGGCCGCTTTGCGCATTTTGAACGGGTCGGTGTCGCGCCACGCGAATATGTTGGTCACGCAAAAACTGCCAAAGCCCAGGGTGCGGGCGCGGCGCTCGCACCTCTCGACGGTTGGGTCGTTTTGCACTTCGGTCGCGGTTGAGGGGTTCAGCATGACAAACAATGCACGCGTGCCACCGCTGTCCCAAACGCGTGTCAGGCTGTAGCGGTATGCCTCACAATCCGAGTAGACAGCTGTTGATGGGGCGTCGCCCTTGGTATGCGTGCGCGTAATCATGGGCCGAGTGATACGCGCCCCACGCCACAATGAAAATGGCCTTGTGTCGTGCAACATACACGGGCTAAGTGGCCGTGTTCTCAGGGCGGGGCGCAATTCCCCACCGGCGGTATGTTGGCAGCAACGAGCCCGCGAGCGCCTTTGCCATGCAAAGGGTCTAGCAGATCAGGTGAGAGGCCTGAGCCGACAGTGATAGTCTGGATGAAAGAGAGCGAAGGGACCGTAGGCCATTGGGTCATGCGGGCCTTCGGGATCGCCTTGGGTGACGTGTCTGTTACGCAAAGGAGAAATTACATGACACACACCCGATATGCGTTCATCAAAGCGGCATGGCACAGCGACATCGTTGACCAGGCGCTTGTAGGTTTTACGCAAAAAATTCCGACAGAGCAGGTTGATGTATTCGACGTTCCAGGTGCGTTCGAGATGCCGCTTCTTGCCCAAAAGCTGGCACGCAGTGGCACGTATCGCGCAATCGCAGCGGCGGCGTTGGTGGTGGACGGCGGCATCTACCGTCATGATTTTGTGGCCAGTGCGGTGGTCGACGGGCTGATGCGCGTCGGCCTCGACGAAGGGGTGCCTGTGCTGTCGGTGTCATTGACGCCGCATCATTTCCAACCCACGCCGCACCACATCGGCATTTACAAAGATCACTTCATCGAAAAAGGGCGCGAAGCGGCAGATGCAGCGCTTATGCTGGCGGCAGATTGAACACGCGCGAGGGATGAAGCTCACCTGATTTGAACCGCCCCACAGCGACGGGTTGGCCTTGGTGGCTGACCCAACATTCGTCGCCGTACTGCGCCATGCCAATCGCCAAAGCAGGGTTGCCATTGCGCAGCTTTGCAGCGGCTTCGGCTGTGCAGGTCAGCTGTGTTATCTCGCTCAGGCCCACGTCGATGGGCAGAAGAAACGGCATCAGGTGATCTGTCTTGGCGTGTTCTTCAACCAACGCCAACGCAATGCCATCTTCCACATCAAAGGGCCCTGACCACAGGCGACGCAACCATTTCACGTGCCCGTAGCACCCAAGCGTCTGGCCCAAATCCCGCGCGATTGAACGGACGTATCCGCCTTTGCCGCAGGTCATCTCAAGTGTGGCATGATCGGCATCTGCGCGATCGGTCAATACCAGCTCTTCGACAAAAAGTGGGCGCGCGGCGATGTCCATCTCCTCGCCGTCGCGTGCACGTTTATAAGCACGCTCTCCATCAATTTTCACCGCAGAGAATTGGGGCGGAACCTGTTCAATATCGCCGACGAATTTCTGTAGCGCATCCTTGATCTGCGTGTCCGTCGGGCGTGCATCGGATGTCTGGATCACTTCGCCCTCGGCATCGTCGGTGTTTGTCGCCTGCCCGAAACGCACTTCGAATGCGTAGGCCTTCATCGCATCGGTCACATAAGGGATGGTCTTTGTCGCCTCGCCAAGGGCAATCGCCAGAAGGCCCGTGGCGTCGGGATCAAGCGTGCCCGCGTGCCCCGCTTTTTTGGCGTCAAAAGCCCAACGCACTTTGTTGACAACAGCGGTAGATGTCGGCCCGGCAGGCTTGTCGATGATGATCCAGCCGTTGATGTCACGGCCTTTCTTACGGCGCCCCATGGCTTATTCCTTTACAGACAGGATTGGACCCATGGTTTGTCCGATGTCAGACCGGCCAAGCGCAGGCGCATGTAGTTTTGACACACGTCCGTCGAAATAAAGGGCATTGGGTGTCTTGAGGTGATCACGAAAGAACGTGGCCATTTCATGGAACGTGACGCTGTCATTGGAGATAACAAAATGCACGGTTTTCCCATCGGCCGATGTGCCAACGCCGTTGCGGACGTTGCGAAATGTGCTGTCGGGCAAGAACCGTGGGTGTAGTGCGCCGTCAATCACCAGCATTGGGCCCGATTGGGTGGCATGGACACACGCGGGACGCGCGGCCTGATAGGCCAGCGTTTCAATGACGTGCGCGCTGTCTTCCATGACGCAAAAAATACCGTTGGGCAGAAGCCCGAAGTTACCTGGCCCCGCGTTAGGGATCACGCGCATCTCTTCTTTGCCATTCTCAACATAATGGCCAACCGGGTCGCGATCTGCGTGATACATGCCTGCGTTCATCGCAAACGCGGTGCTGCCTTGCAGCGTTTCAAGGCGCCGAAATGTCCCGATAATGTCGCCTTCTGGATCACGCAAATGCAGATCGATCTTCGAAGGGTCGCTGACCTCGCAATGGGTATAGCTGAGCCCCTCATAGGTCAGATCTGTGCAGGTCACTGCCTCTGCCGATGCGGGCGCAAAGAAAAATAGGGCCGCAAGAACGCGCATCTTAATCGTCCTGATCCGGTGTAAGGTCTTGGCGGACGTGATCATCGGCAAACATGCGGCGGGTGTCGTCCATCCGGTCAAACGTATCATCAATACGAAAGCGCAGATCGGGGCTAAATTTCAGCGTCAGCTGTTTGCCGATTGCGCGGCGCAATTCGCCCTTGTTGCGTTTGAGCGCATCGATCGCCTCTTCTTTGCCCTGCCCGCCAAGGGGCAAGACATAGGCGGTGGCGATTTTCAGATCAGGGGATGTTGTCACTTCGCCAACAGTGATGGACATGCGATTAAGGTCGGGGTCATGGATATCCCCGCGGTTCAGCACGTCAGAAAGCGTGCGGCGGATCAGTTCCCCCACACGAAGTTGCCGTTGCGACGGTCCGCCGCCAGTATCAAATCGGTTCTTAGCCATATGGGGCATGTATGACGAAACCTCTTCCTTGCCAAGCGCGTGTGTCGTAAGGATCGGCGGAATTACGGAGGGTCATCATGTCGGATTTACCAGGTATCGTCGTCACAGGTGCAAGCGGTCGCATGGGCCAGATGCTCTGTCAGACCATCGCGCAAAGCGATCGTGCGCGGCTTGTCGGCGTTGTGGAACGTGCGGGCCATGACTGGATCGGGCGTGACATCGGTGCGGCAATGGGCGGCGCAGACCTTGGCGTGACAGTAACGGATGATGCTTTGGCGGCATTTGCTAAGGCCCAAGCCGTGATTGATTTCACGGCACCCGAGGCGACACTTGAATTTGCGGCATGGGCTGCGCAGGCCCGTGCGGTGCACGTCATCGGAACCACGGGCTTTACCGACAGCCAGATCGAAAAACTGGAGCCCGCCTCACGCCACGCGGTGCAGGTGCGGGCGGGCAACATGTCTTTGGGTGTGAACCTTTTGGTAAAACTGACCGAAAAAGTGGCGGCTGCTTTGGACGAAGACTTTGATATTGAAGTGATCGAAGCACACCACCATCACAAGGTGGATGCGCCCAGTGGAACAGCCCTCATGCTTGGGGAAGCGGCGGCGGCGGGACGTGGTGTGGACTTGAACGATGTGCGCGACAGTGGACGCGATGGCATCACAGGGGCCCGCAAACGCGGTGATATCGGTTTTGCGGCCATTCGGGGCGGCGACATTGTGGGCGAACATGATGTGCTGTTCGCAGCTGCGGGGGAACGGATCGTTTTGCGGCATCTTGCGACGGACCGCGCTATCTTTGCGCGCGGTGCCCTGAAAGCTGCCCTTTGGGGGCAAAATAAATCGCCCGGCCAGTATGATATGATGGATGTTCTGGGCCTCTGACAGGTTTGTGAAGACCTTGTTAAGTGATCTGATTGTATAACTGGGTCGTATCTCCTTTGTAAAACCACTGGAAACGCGGACCCATGACACGATTGATCGCACTTATCTTTGCACTTTCACTGCCAGCTGCGGCGCTTGCCGACGGCTTTGCGAAAGTGGCTGACAAGAACCGATTTGTCAGCCTGGTACAGAACAAACAGCTGCATTATCCAGGCATCCGTTTGAACGTGACCCCCGATGGCAAGATCGTTGGCCGTGCGCTTGGACGGGAGGTGACAGGCGGATGGTCGTGGCAATCAGGTTACTTCTGCCGCGAAATTTTTTGGGGCACCCGCGAGATCGGGTATAATTGCCAAGAGGTGCGGGTCAGCGGTGACAAGCTGCGTTTTACCTCAGACAAAGGCACTGGCCGCTACGCTGACCTAACCCTCAAATAAGCGCAAACCGCGATCAGAAATCGATCGCTATGCCCTTCTTTTCCCAATCACCATAGCGCACAGGCTCGGGACCATCGCGCCCGCCAAGTTCTGGCGGCAATTCAGCGTCCTTGGCCGCCTTGCGGCGCTGTTCTGCCTCGGCAAGGGCGCGTTTGGCAGCTTCGGGCAAATCGGGTGTTTTTGTTGCATCACTCATACGGCTGATATACGCCGCGGCCTGTGCACAATCAAGGAGGCCTGCCCGTGGCCGACACAGGACTTCCCGCAAGGCGCGCTGCGTTAAAACTGATTGAAGGTGTCTGCTCGGAGGGGCGCTTGATCCCCGAAATGATCGGCGGCCTGGATCATCTGAGTGCCCCTGACCGCGCCCGCGCACAGCGTCTGGCGCTTCAGACTTTGCGCCATCTTGATAAATGCGACCGTGTTCTGAAACCCTATCTGAAGAAAACGCCGCCTGATTTGGTTATGAATATCCTGCGTTTGGGCGTGGTAGAGCTCTGCGAGGACGGGGCCGCTGCGCATGGAGTTGTGAACTCCGGCGTGACACTTGCCAGCAAGCTTCCGCGCGTCGGGCACATGAAGGGCATGGTTAATGCAGTCCTGCGCAAAGTCGCGGCAGAAGGTCCGGGTGCTTGGGCCAAAGCGCCCGCGTCGCGCATTCCCAACTGGCTGCGCGGTCCATTGATGCAGGCATGGGGCCGTAAGGCGGTCGAAACAATGGAAGCGGTTGCGGCCCAAACGCCGCCGTTGGACATCACGGCAAAAGGCGCGCCACCAGAAGGTGCTGTCGCCTTGCCAACAGGCTCTTACCGCTTGGCGCAATACAGCCAGGTCACCAAGCTGGATGGCTACGCAAGTGGCGCATGGTGGGTGCAGGATGCGGCGGCCGCCTTGCCCGTGCAGGTGCTTGCACCGCAATCGGGCGAAGATGTGCTGGATCTGTGTGCAGCCCCTGGCGGCAAGACGCTGCAACTGGCCGCTGCAGGCGCCAAAGTCACGGCGGTAGATGACAACGCAAACCGCATGCAGCGCGTGACAGAAAACCTGTTGCGAACGGGCTTGAAGGCAAAAACCGTCGTGCAGGACGCGTTGACCTTCGAAGGCCAGTTTGATGCGGTGCTTTTGGACGCGCCATGTTCGGCCACGGGAACGATGCGCCGTCATCCCGATTTGCCACATGCAAAAGACGGATCAGATTTTGGCGCCCTTATTCAGCTTCAGGCGAAAATGCTGCGTCATGCGATGACACTGGTCAAACCCGGTGGCAGGTTGGTGTTTTGCACCTGCTCTCTTCTGCCTGACGAGGGCGAGGTGCACATCGACGAGCTGGAGTTGCCAAGCGACTGGCATATTGACGCCGATGCGTGCCGCCTTGCGGGGGTCCAAGACCATTGGCTGACAAGTGAAGGTGGTTTACGTCTGCGCCCTGACTACTGGGCCGACACGGGCGGAATGGATGGCTTTTACATCGCCTGTCTGCGTCGCGCCGCCTAAACCCCGCTGTCATAAATTGCGCGGATGACAGGCATCACCCGAATAGGATAGACTGTCGACATAATAACAAACGAGACGGGCAGTTTCGGTGAAAAACAGTAATGAAAATGGCAGCCGCCGTGTGCGGTGGGCCAACCGTTATCACGCGTGGCGCGTTGCAAAAACGCCAGCGGCCACAGGGTTTGTCAGCACACCAGAGCCGCGCACAATCGGGACCGTGGCAAGAGGGCGTCAGATCCTTGCGGGCAACCTTTTGTTCGCTGGTGAATTGGTCGAAGCGCCAAACACCGCCTTGTGGGATGTGGCTATGCCAACCGCGACCTTCGAGGCGGAAGCGCACGGGTTCACGTGGCTTGATGATTTGGCGGCGGTTGGAGAGGCCAAAGCAGGCGATATCGCGGCGCAGTGGGTCCATGCGTGGATTGCGCGTTTTCCACCTGCCGCACAGCCTGCGTGGTCGCCCAATCTGACGGGGCGCCGTCTGATACGCTGGATCAACAATGCTATTTTTGTTCTGCGCGGACAGGACAAGGCGTTGTCCGATGAGTTTTACAAATCGCTCTCTGTTCAAACAGAATACCTTGCGCGGCGGTGGAATATTCTTGCCCCGGGCCTGCCGCGTTTCGAGGCGCTGGTCGGCATGATCTATGCGGGTTTGGCATTGGAAGGGATGCGCCATCACGTGGCGCCCGCGATGGCTGCACTTGCGGCTGATTGCGAACACCTGATTGATGCGGGCGGCGCAATAGAGACGCGCAATCCAGAAGAGCTGTTGGATATCCTGACACTTTTGACGTGGGTCACTCAAAGCGCAGAAGATGCAGGCCAAGACCCCGTACCACAGGTGCGCGCAGCGGTTCAACGCATCGGCCCGACGTTGCGCGCTTTGCGCCACGCCGACGGTGGTCTGGCCCGCTTTCACGGGGGCGGGCGCGGCCCTGATGGTAAACTGGACACGGCTCTTGCCGCGACAGGGCACAAAGAGATGTCGGAGGGCCCGACCGCGATGGGCTTTGCACGTCTAAGCGCAGGTCGCACCAGTGTGATCATAGATGCAGCGCCGCCGCCATCTGGCGTGGCGGCAAAGCGGGCGCATGCCAGCACGCTGGCGTTTGAGCTGACATCAGGGCGGCGACCTTTGATCGTGAATTGCGGGGCGGGGGCTTCTTTCGGGGATAGGTGGGCGCGGGCAGGCCGCGCGACACCCTCTCATTCGGTGCTTTGCCTTGAGGGGCTGTCATCTGCGCAGTTGCCAACCACTGGCGATGTGTTGGTGGGCGGTCCACGCGATGTCCAGATGGAGCGCCGCCGCACCGATAAGGCGCATGTGCTTGAAGCCGCGCATGACGGCTGGACCCGCATCAACGGCCTGACCCATATCCGCGCACTTGAGCTTTCAACGGACGGGCGCAGCCTTTCGGGAAGCGATACGCTGACCACCCTGTCAAACGAGGAAAAACAACGGTTTGACAAAGCCCTCGATGCCACCGCTTTGCAGGGCATCGCATATACAATTCGCTTTCATCTGCATCCCGATGTCGAAGCCAGTCTGGATATGGCGGGGGCTGCTGTATCGATGGTTTTACGGTCCGGCGAAATCTGGGTTTTCCGTCATGACGGGACAGCGCAGCTTTCTCTGGAGCCATCGGTCTATCTGGAAAGAGGACGTGTTAGCCCGCGTGCGACAATGCAGATTGTGTTATCTGCCAAAGCTATGGCATACGCGAGCCGCATTCGTTGGTCACTGGCCAAAGCGCAAGAAACCCCGATCGCCGTTCGGGATATTGAGCGCGCCAAAGACCTAGACGATCTGAAAACCGACTAAAGGACTGCTGCCGCTATGCCCGATCTTGCCCCGCTCACCCGCGCCCTTCTTTCTGTGTCCGATAAAACGGGACTTGTTGATCTGGGCCAGGCCCTCGCGGCGCGTGGCGTCGAGCTGTTGTCGACGGGGGGGACCGCCAAAGCGCTGCGCGACGCTGGCCTGAGCGTTAAAGATGTGTCCGAAGTCACGGGGTTTCCCGAAATGATGGATGGTCGGGTCAAAACACTTCACCCCGTGGTGCATGGCGGGCTTTTGGCGTTGCGCGACAACGCAGACCACAAAGCCAGCATGAATGAGCATGGCATTGGCCCAATAGATCTGGTGGTGGTGAACCTCTATCCGTTCGAGGAAACCGTCGCCAAAGGTGCGGACTATGACACCACAATCGAAAATATCGACATTGGTGGCCCCGCGATGATCCGGTCCGCCGCCAAAAACCACGGCTTTGTCAACGTAGTGGTGGATGTCGAGGACTACGCGGATCTGATTGCCGAGCTTGAGGCACATGGCGGCCAGACCAGCTATGCGTTCCGTCAGCGACTTGCGCAAACGGCCTACGCCCGCACAGCCGCATATGACACAGCCGTCAGCACTTGGATGGCCGCTCAGGTGGGTGGCACGCCGCGCCGCATTTCGGTCAGCGGCACCCTTGCAAGCACCATGCGCTACGGCGAAAATCCGCATCAGGGCGCATCGTTTTATGTGGATGGCAGTGATCGCAAAGGCGTGGCGACAGCCCAACAGCACCAAGGCAAGGCGCTGTCTTACAACAACATCAATGACACAGACGCTGCATTTGAACTGGTCAGCGAATTTGCAGCCGACACAGGCCCCGCTTGTGCCATTATCAAACACGCAAACCCCTGTGGCGTTGCCCGGGGCGCGACCTTAAAAGAGGCCTACAAACGTGCGTTTCAATGTGACCAAACCAGTGCATTTGGCGGGATAATCGCGCTGAACCAGCCGCTTGACGCAGAAACTGCCGAAGAGATCACAAGCATCTTCACGGAAGTGGTCATTGCCCCTGATGCAGATGAAGCGGCCAGAAACGTCTTTGCCACCAAGAAAAACCTGCGCCTTCTGACGACAGGTGGTCTGGCCGATCCGCGCACAGTGGCGCAAACCATCCGTCAGGTCAGCGGGGGCTATCTTGTGCAAGACAAAGACACAGGGGTCGTGAGCCGCGATGATCTGAAAGTTGTGACCAAACGCGCGCCATCTGACGCCGAATTGGACGATCTTATGTTTGCGTGGACGGTTGCAAAGCACGTCAAATCCAACGCCATTATCTACGTCAAAAACGGGGCGACCGTGGGCGTGGGCGCAGGCCAGATGAGCCGCGTTGACAGCACACGTATCGCAGCGCGCAAGGCGCAGGATATGGCCGAGGCTATGGGGTTGGATGCGCCGCTGACCCAAGGGTCTGTCTTGGCGTCTGACGCGTTCTTCCCTTTTGCCGATGGTTTGATCACGGCTGCCCAAGCAGGGGCCACGGCCCTTATCCAGCCAGGTGGTTCGATGCGCGACGACGAGGTGATTGCCGCGGCCGACGAAGCGGGCCTTGCCATGGTATTCACTGGCATGCGCCACTTCCGCCATTAAGGAATTTCGATGAAACGCGCTCTCACAGTCGCCTTTGTCATTTTTGTGCTCGATCAGATCATCAAATATCTGGTGGTGCAGGTGATGGATCTTAAGACAGTGGGCGCGATCAATCTGATCGACCCGTTTTTGAACCTACGGATGGCGTGGAACCGTGGGGTCAACTTTGGTCTGGGCGCGGGGCTTGATGCGCGTTGGATTCTTGTGGGCGTTGCTCTTGTGATCACCTGTGCGGTGATCTGGTGGGTCTGGAAAGAACCGATGGGCAAATGGGCGCAAATCAGTGCCGGGCTTTTGATCGGGGGGGCGCTTGGCAATGTGGTGGACCGCGTTGTCTATGGGGCGGTCGCGGATTTCTTGAACATGTCATGCTGCGGGATTGAAAACCCATTTGCGTTCAACGTGGCCGATATTTCCATTTTCGCAGGTGCGCTCGGGTTGGTCTTTCTCTCGCCGTCAAATAATGACAAAAAGAAAAAGACCTGACCCCGCCCACGCGATGCGGTAAGCTTGGGTTTGAATAAACGATAGGTGCAACATGCGGCGCGCGATTGCTTTGGGATTTTTGATTGCCAGTTTTGGCCTGCTTGCCGCGTGCGGTGATCGCGGTGATCCCAAACTGTTGAATATCCGCCAGTCCCAATCGGGGCCGGATGAATTTGCGATCCTTCCCAACAAACCACTTCAGACCCCTGAAGACCTCAGCGCATTGCCAACGCCCACACCGGGCGCAAGCAACCGTGTGGATGTAACCCCGCAAAGCGATGCTGTGGCGGTATTGGGCGGATCGCCCTCTCGGCTGGTGCGCGATGGGCAGGTGTCTGACGGTGCTTTGGTGGCGCATGCCTCGCGATTTGGCCGCGATGCAGATATCCGCGAAAACCTTGCAGCCAGTGATCTGGAGTTCCGCAAAAGCAATCGCGGCCGATTGCTGGAACGGTTGGCCAACGTAAACGTCTATTTTGAAGCTTACCGCCAACAGTCGCTGGACAAACATGCAGAACTTGAGCGTCTGCGCCGTTTGGGTGTTCGCACCCCATCTGCGCCGCCCAAACCCACGGACGACTAGATCGTTCACAAAACTGCCAGCGCACTTGAAGCCGGCAGGTTCAGGCGTACCTTTGTCACAGCTTTTAAGGAGTGAAATATGCGCTTGATCCTGGCCGCTATCGCCGTTGTGTGTTCTGTAGTGTCGCTGAACGCCGATACGTTGATCAAAGACAACGTCACCTCATTCGAATTGGACAATGGTCTTGAGGTGGTGGTCATCCAAGATACACGCGCCCCTGTTGTGGTCCACATGCTGTGGTATCGCGCAGGCGCTGCCGATGAACCGCCCGGTAAATCCGGTATCGCGCATTTTCTGGAACATCTGTTGTTCAAAGGAACCGACGATATGGCCGCGGGCGAATTTTCGCAGGTCGTGGCAGCCAACGGCGGATCGGACAATGCATTCACCAGTTGGGACTACACGGCTTATTTCCAGCGTGTCGCTTCTGATCGTCTTGAGTTGATGATGAAAATGGAAAGCGATCGGATGCGCGATCTGCAACTGACACAAGAAGACGTGCTGACCGAACGCAACGTTGTTATCGAAGAGCGGAACCAGCGCACCGAAAACGACCCAGGCGCCCTGTTCAGTGAACAACGTCGCGCGGCGCAATACCTCAACCACCCCTATGCCGTGCCGATCATTGGGTGGATGCATGAAATTGAACAACTGAACATGGACGATGCCATGGCGTTCTATCGTCGGTTCTATGCGCCAAATAATGCCGTTTTGGTGGTCGCTGGTGATGTTGAGCCTGAGGCCGTTAAAACGCTGGCGCAAACATACTACGGCGTTCTGGAACCGACGGAAAACCTGCCCGAGCGTGCGCGCCCCGCAGAGCCGCCACAGTTGTCAGAGCGCCGTTTGGTTCTAGAAGACCCTCGCGTCGCGCAGCCCTACGTGATCCGCACCTACCTTGCGCCAGAACGGGACGCAGGGGCACAGGAGGACGCGGCGGCCTTGCGCATTCTGTCCGAAGTTCTGGGCGGGGATGGGGCGTCGTCCTATCTGGGGCGCAAACTTCAGTTCGAAAACTCTGATGCCGTTTATACAGGGGCCTTCTATTCTGGCACATCGCTTGATGATACGACCTTTGGCGTCGTCATGGTCCCCGCGCCCGGTATCAGCCTGCCCGACGCAGAGGAAAAATTGGATGCGGCTATCCACGGATTTCTGCAAGACGGTGTTGATAGCGATGTGCTTGACCGGATCAAAACCCAAATTCGGGCGTCGGAAATCTATGCCCGTGATGACGTGAATGGCTTGGCCAATACATACGGTCAGGCGCTGACCAGCGGTTTGACGATCCAGGATGTTCAGGACTGGCCCGCAATTCTGGATGCCGTAACCGAAGACGACATTATGGCAGCCGCCCGCAGTCTATTCTCTGATCGCAACAAAGCGGTCACCGGATATCTTACCAAGCCAGAGCCTGAGCAGGCGGAGGTTGTGCAATGAACCGTATATTCTCCTTTTTTGTCGCCTTAGTCCTTTCGTTATCCGCGACAGCATCATCTGCCGAAGTCAAAATCCAAGAGGTAACCTCGGAAGGGGGCATCACGGCATGGCTTGTGCAGGAAAATTCGATCCCCTTTGTCGCGCTTGAGATCTGGTTTCAGGGCGGCGCATCGCTCGACGTTCCGGAAAAGCGCGGGGCGATCAATCTGATGACTGCGCTATTGGAAGAGGGTGCCGCTGATATGGACGCGCGCGCCTTTGCTGCCGCGCGTGACAGCCTTGCGGCGACGATACGATTTGATGTGTCGGATGATAGTCTGCAGGTGTCTTCGCGGTTCCTGACGGAAAATCGAGACGAGGCGCTGGCCCTTCTCAAGACGGCCCTGACGCAGCCACGCTTTGACCAAGCTGCAATTGACCGCGTGCGTAAACAAGTGCTGTCATCCATCGCATCGGAGGCACAAGACCCAAATAGCATCGCAGGCAATACGTTCAGCGCGTTGGCGCATGGTGATCACCCTTACGCGACATCATCGGATGGCACAGCCGAAACCGTGACGGCCTTGACCCGCGATGATCTGCTTGAGGCCAAGGCGCGGGCAATGGCGCGTGATCGGGTGTTCGTGGGCGTCGCGGGGGATATCAGCGCAGACGAATTGCGCCCGCTTTTGGATGAACTGCTTGGCGATTTGCCAGCCGAAGGTGCTCCAATGCCAGACGCGGCACCGTTTAACCTGAGCGGCGGTGTCACCGTGGTGCCCTTTGATGTGCCGCAGTCGGTTGCATTGTTCGGGCACCGAGGCATCGAACAGGATGATGAGGATTTCTTCGCAGCTTTCTTGCTGAACACCGTGCTTGGCGCCAATGGCTTTCAAAGTCGCTTGATGAGCGAAGTGCGCGAAAAGCGTGGGCTGACTTATGGGATCGGGTCTTTCCTTGTCCCGAAAGATCACATCCCTCTCTATCTGGGGCAGGTCGCTTCGGCAAATGACCGCATCGCAGAGGCCATTGAGGTTACAAAATCAGAATGGGCAAAGCTGGCCGAAAACGGGGTGACGGAAGATGAGTTGACCCGCGCCAAGACATATCTGACAGGGTCTTACCCCTTGCGCTTTGACGGCAATGGGACCATCGCCAATATCATGGTGGGCATGCAACTGTCTGACCTGCCGATCGACTACATCCCCACGCGCAACGACCAGATCAACGCAGTCACGCTGGATGACGTAAACCGCGTCGCACGCGAATTGCTGCGCCCTGATGATCTGCATTTCGTGGTGGTGGGCCAGCCTGTGGGACTTGAAACAACAAACTAGGGGATAACTCTGCACACCCCCTTGGTCGAATCCCGTCGGGCATGCTATCCCTTGTGGCATGCCCGACGATCGCCCCAACATACAGCCAGTTATTCGCCAGCTTGATAGCTCGGCGATAAACCGTATCGCCGCGGGTGAAGTTGTTGAGCGTCCCGCATCAGCCGTCAAAGAACTGGTCGAGAATGCGATTGATGCAGGTGCGCGGCGCATTGATGTGGCAATCTCTGGCGGTGGCAAATCCCTGATCCGTGTCACCGATGATGGGTGCGGTATCGCGCCTTCCGATTTGCCATTGGCTTTGTCGCGGCATGCCACATCAAAAATCGATGGCACCGATCTGCTGAATATCCACACCTTTGGTTTTCGCGGCGAGGCGCTGCCGTCTTTGGGGGCGGTGGGGCGGCTTTCGATCACCAGTCGGGCCGATGGCCATGACGCCGCCGAAATCACCGTGTCGGGCGGCGATATGGGGCAGGTGCGTCCGGCCGCTTTGCGGCGGGGCACGGTTGTGTCCCTTCAGGATCTGTTTTTCGCCACGCCAGCACGGCTGAAATTCATGCGCTCCGACCGCGCCGAGACACAAGCCATTGGCGATGTGATCAAGCGTTTGGCGATGGCCGAACCCTTTATCAGCTTCACCCTTCGTGATGTCTCAAACGGTGCAGAAGGGCGCGTGACGTTCCGTGCAGATGCCCAGACGGGTGACATGTTTGATGCGCTGCGCGGCCGATTGTCCGAAGTCATGGGCCGCGAATTTACGGACAATTCCGTCCCCATTGATGCAGAGCGCGAGGGGTTTCACCTGACGGGCTATGCCGCGCTTCCGACGTATTCGCGCGGTGCTGCGGTGGCACAATTTCTGTTCGTGAATGGACGCCCCGTGCGGGACAAGCTTCTGATCGGCGCTTTGCGTGGGGCCTATGCTGATTTTCTGTCGCGCGACAGGCACCCTGCGGTGTGTCTGTTTCTTGATTGCGATCCGACGATGGTGGACGTCAATGTGCATCCTGCCAAATCCGAAGTGCGGTTTCGTGAGCCGGGGATTGCGCGTGGTCTGATTGTCAGTGCGCTTCGGCACGCGCTGGCCAATGCAGGGCATCGTGCGTCCAGCACAGTGGCCGATGCAACCCTTGGTGCGATGCAGCCTGAACGTCCTGCGGCCCCGATTTATCAGATGGACCGCCCATCGCTTGGCGCGCGGCAGGCCGCCTATGAGGCCCAAGCCCCGGGATTTGCCGAGACGCAACACGTGTTTGGCCGCGTCGAAGAGGTGGTTGAGACGCCCGCAGCTGACCATCCGTTGGGCGCGGCACGGGCGCATCTGCACGAGAATTATATCGTGTCACAAACAGCCGATGGGATCATTTTGGTAGATGCGCATGCTGCCCACGAGCGACTGGTGTATGAGCGCCTCAAGCGCCAGATGGCGGAAAATGGTGTGGCGGCGCAGGCGCTTCTGATCCCCGAAATTGTCGAGCTTTCGGAAGGGGATGCTGCAAAACTACTTGCCCATGCCGCAACGCTTGGGCGGTTTGGCCTGACGATTGAGCCGTTTGGTGCAGGTGCGATTGCGGTGCGCGAAACCCCTGCGCTTTTGGGCGAATGTAATGCGAAAAACATGTTGCGCGATGTTCTGGATGAGCTGGACGACTTGGGCAGCAGCGATCTGGTTCAGGAAAAAGTAGAGGCGATTTTGAGCCGAGTGGCCTGCCACGGATCGGTCAGGACAGGCCGCCGTTTGAACGGCGAGGAGATGAACGCGCTGCTGCGCGAGATGGAAGCCACGCCGCATTCGGGCCAGTGCAATCACGGACGTCCCACCTATGTCGAGCTGAAAATGACCGATATCGAGCGGCTTTTCGGACGCACATGATCACGGTAAATGGACAAAGCTACGCATGGGATGATCCGCTTGTTTTAGTGGGTCTGGTTGGTGCGGGTATTGTGCTTCTTATCCTTGTTTTATTGGTGTTTGCAGTGCGTGCTGCAGGGCGATCGGCGCGGGTTGCCGCGCCGCTGGCCGCACAGATGAACGGCCTGGGGCAGCGGGTGCAGATGTTGTCGGACGGGCAACAACAGCTTGCGGGCGGGTTGAGCCATGTGAGCGAGGCGCAGGCGGCGGCACAGGCCAATATGCTGGCTCTGATGGAGCAACGGTTGCAGGCGGTGAGCGTTCAGATGAACGAAGGGCTGGCAGGCACGTCGCGGCGCACAGCGCAATCGCTCGGCGAGTTACAGCAGCGCCTTCAAACGATTGACAAGGCCCAGGAAAACATCACGAAACTGAGCGGCGATGTGTTATCGCTTCAGGATATTCTGAGCAACAAACAGACCCGCGGCGCATTCGGTGAGATCCAGTTAATGGATATCGTGAGCAAAGCCCTGCCGCGAGATTCGTATTCTACACAAGTAACGTTATCGAATGGTAAACGTGCGGATTGCTTGATCCACCTGCCAAATCCGCCCGGGCCCATTGTGGTGGATGCCAAGTTCCCGTTGGAGGCCTATGAAAAACTGCGCAACGCCAGCACGGATTGGGAGGTCAATGAGGCGGCCAAGCTGATGCGTCAAAGCGTGCGTGCGCATATAAAAGCCATATCTGACAAATACTTAATCGAAGGCGAGACCGCAGATGGCGCATTGATGTTCCTGCCGTCAGAGGCGGTTTACGCAGAATTGCACGCCAATTTTCCCGAAGTCGTGCGCGAAGGGTTCGCCGCGCGTGTCTGGATCGTGTCGCCCACTACGTGCATGGCCACGTTGAACACCATGCGGGCGATCCTGAAAGACGCGCGGATGCGCGAACAGGCAGGTGCCATTCGCAAGGAATTAGCCCTTTTGTATCAAGATGTTGACCGGCTTGGAACGCGGGTGGAAAACCTTGACCGTCACTTTGGCCAAGCGGCAAAAGACATTGCAGAGATCAAGATCAGCAGCGAAAAAGCGGGCCGCCGCGCCCGCCGTTTGGATGCCTTTGATTTTGAGCAAGTGGAATCTGATCCTGACGCAACGGTCGTGCCATTAACCAAGACCTAAAAGCCGTCGAATCGGGTGCCACGCAACGTATGGCAGGGCGTCTGCTATGCGTATGGCAGCGCGTCAGACGTTCGGTGGTGTAAGGTTTGATTAAGACATTCGTTAACGCAGCCCTCATCAGGAGATAAAAATGCCCATAAGATCGGCCGAGATCGCAGATATTCCTGCATTGGCCGCCTTGATGGTCGCGGATGCGCAAAGGCGTGCCGCCTCCGGTGATGTGCTTTGGGCCGTGCGCGCGGATGCCGCCGATGCCGTTGCCGCAGAGTTGACCCGCGCGATGATGCAAGAGGGCGGCCCGATCCGACACGCGTGGATGGTTGCGCACCACAACGATGTAATCCTCGGTGTGGTGCATAGCATCTTGCTGCCTGTGCCGCCGATCTACGCAGGGCGCTTTGGCCCACCCGGCCTTGTTATGCAAGACAGCACGGTTGCGGATGGCTGTGACGATACCCTGCAGCACGCACTGTTTGCAGCAGCCGAGGCGGATTTAATAGATGCAGGCGCCAGATATCTGCTGGCCTCAGGCGCTGAGGGCGGCGATTGGGCGGGGCTTTTTGTGGCCCGTCAGGATGGAGCCTTTGCAGGTTACGCCGTTTCGCAGCCGGCGACGCCGCTGCATTTTCCGACGGCCCATGCGATTGCGGGCACAGGCATTGTAGATGATTTTCACCATGTGGATTTGGCAGACTGGTCTAATGCAGATGCGCCAACGGATGGTGCGGCGCAGGTTTTTGGCGCGGCAGAGGCGGCGCTGGCGCAGCGGGGGATGGCCGCCTGTGTGGTGATGTGTCCTGACGGTTGGCTGTCCAAACGTGCGATGCTTGAGCGCGCAGGCTACCGCAATGCGATCACGTGGTGGATGCGTCAGGTGGGCTGACGCATATTTACATGCGCAGCGGGGCTAGATGCGGAAGAACGGCTGCATGACTTTTGGCAGCAGGCTGTTGAACTTCAGCGGCGCGTCAGATGCGGCCAAGCAGATGCAATCCAGCGGGCCAACGGCCACGGGTGTGTGGTTCAGATCTTCATCGGCAAGCTCTACATCGCCTGCGCCGAAGTGATCGGCTTCATCCTCGAAGGCGCCTTGCAACACCAGCGTCATTTCCATGCCGTTGTGGCTGTGATCGGGCATGGCCGAGCCGGTGGGGATATACAGAAGGCGCACGGAGGCGTCTTTGGAGGTTTTCAGGATTGCCTGTTTGACCCCCATGCCAACAGGGCGCCATTTCACGGCGTCCAGATCACCGCCGACATAGTCCTGAAGCGGTTTTGGGAATAGGCCGCGTTTGGTGGGAGCGTCCATTTTGATGGCGTCTTTGGGTTGGTTTGCGATGCGCTTCATGGTGGCTTCAAAGCTGCCATCGGACATGGGCATCGCGTCCATTTCTTCTACGACAGTGCCGCCAAGCGCGTCGAATTCTTCCATTCGGGCGCGGCATGTGGGGCACATTGAGATATGCGTGGCGACAACAAGGCTGAAGGCTTCGGGCAGGGTGCCTGCCGAATATTCGACCAGAACGTCGTCTGTGAGGTGATGTTTAATGTCCATCGTTCATCGTCCGTATCAAGATCTGACGCAGCTTGCGTCAGGGGGTGTCCATTGCATGGCGCAATCGTTCAAGCGCCAATCTAATGCGCGACTTGATGGTGCCAAGGGGAAGCCCTGTTTGAGCCGCGATTTCGCTATGGCTCAGGTCCCCGTAGTAGGCGCGCATCACAAGGTCACGCTGTTTTTCCGGCAGCTTGTCCAAGGCCCGGGCAAGCTGTTCTTGTTCCTCCTGCTGGCTGAGCACGTCAGCCTGATCTGGTTCGGCCTCTGGTCCCCAAGTCAGTTCCTCGGGTTCGGGCCGTCTTTGTTTGCGGATCACGTCGATCTTGCGGTTCCGCGCGATGGTGAAGATCCATGTGGCCACGCTTGCGCGGGCGGGATCAAACATCTCTGCCTTTGTCCACAAGGTCGCCATGACCTCTTGCGTCACCTCTTCGGCCAAAGCCTCTGACGTGCCGCCCTTCATCAAAAACGCTTTCACGCGCGGCGCAAAATGCGCAAACAGCTCTGCAAAAGCAGACTGGTCGCGGTGGGATTTAATGCGGTCCATTTCCGCAACCCACTCTTTGCGTGCGAGTGTTGTCGTTTCCAAGGTCGGGCCTTTGTGTTTCCAGATTCGCGTTGAATTGCCCAAACCGTAGCCCATGCTGCGGAGTGATGCACCCGTTTCCTGAAAGCGCGCTTGCCCGTCCATCATACCCTGTCTACGGTGCAGCTATTGGTTTGGATCACTGCCGATGCAGAAAAATACGCAGATGATCCAATGAAGCATATGCGGCGTATACCTCAGTGAACGCGCGAAAATGATGATGCGAAGGACTTTGGTATAGATGCCATTTGAGACAGGTAGCGAGCGCAAACGCGTCGCAGTGATTGGTGCTGGAATTTCAGGAATGGGGGCGGCGCATATGTTGGCCGACACCCATGATGTTGTGCTGTTTGAGGCAGAGCCCCGTTTGGGCGGCCACGCGCGCACACGGATGGCAGGGCCCAAGGGCGATGTGGCTGTGGACACTGGCTTTATCGTGTTCAATTATGCCAACTACCCGCATCTGGCGGCTTTGTTCGAAGAGCTGGATGTGCCGGTTACAGAAAGCAATATGAGCTTTGGAGCCTCCATTGATGGCGGGCGTATTGAATACGGTCTGGCCAGTCTGGATGCCGTGTTTGCGCAGCGGCGCAATGCGGTAAACCCCAAGTTCCTGCGGATGGTGCGCGATATCTTTAAGTTTAACGCCAAGGCGCTGGAAACTGCGAAACCGGGAATGAGCACGGGTGATTTGCTGGATGCCTTGGGCACAAGCGCATGGTTCCGCGATATGTATCTGCTGCCCTTGTCGGGTGCGATCTGGTCCACACCTGTTGAAAAGATCATGGATTTCCCGGCCAAGGCCATGATCCAGTTTTTCGAAAACCACGCATTGCTGCACCACACGGGTCAGCATCAGTGGTTCACTGTGAAAGGTGGGTCGATCCAGTATGTTTCGCGGCTGGAAGCGTCGATGATGTCAAAAGGTGTCGACATTCGTTTGGGCGCGCCGATTGATGCTGTCACCCGCACACCCCATGGGGTGCATGTCAAAGCGCAAGGCGCGGAGGCAGAAAATTTCGACGAGGTGATTTTTGCAACCCACAGCGACGACAGTCTTGCGATGTTGGCCGATGCGAATGGGCTGGAAATTGCGGCCCTTGGTGCCGTGAAATACCAGCCGAATGACATTGTGCTGCATTCCGATCCGTCGATCATGCCGCATAAAAAGCAGGTCTGGTCATCGTGGAATTATACCGAAGCGGCCGATAAATCACTGGATGCGATTGATCTGACCTATTGGATGAACAAGCTGCAACCGATTGCCAGCAATGATAACTTCTTTGTCACGCTGAACAGCACGCGGCCCATTCGGGATGATCTGGTTTGGGATCGCGCCACGCTGCGCCATCCTGTGTTTGATGGGCCGGCCTTGGCCGCGCAGGATACCGTACGTGCGATGAACGGGCAAAACAACACGTGGTTCTGTGGCGCCTGGATGGCCAACGGCTTTCATGAGGATGGTTTGAAATCCGCCGTGGAGGTGGTTGAAGCCATGCGCGCGCAACCCGCAGCTGTGGCCGCCGAGTGATGGCGCAGGTTCAACATATCAAGGGCAAGACCTATCATGGTCGCAAGGGAGAGCAGCGCAATGCGTTCCGCTATTCTGTCGATTATGTGGCCATTGATCCAGAAGCAGAGGTGAAAACACCGCTGCTGTTTTCGCGCAACGGACGCGGCGTTACGGCCCTGCATGATGCAGATCACGGGGGCGACCCCAAAAAGGGGCGTGGCGCGAAATGGGTGCGTGACGTGATCGCGTCGAACAAGTTGCCCTGCGACGGGCGGATCGAGCTTTTGGCGCAGCCGCGCGTGTTGGGCCATGTGTTTAATCCTGTGTCTTTCTGGCTATGCCATGACACCGACGACAACCTGCGCGTGGTGATTGCAGAAGTGACGAACACCTTTGGGGACCGTCATTCCTATTTGTGTCACCGCGATGATCTGGAGCCGATCACACCGCAAGATACGCTTCATGCGTCCAAGATTTTCCATGTTTCGCCCTTCCAGCCCGTCAAGGGCGGTTATGCGTTCAAGTTTGATTTCACGGGCGACCACATCGGTGTGCGGATTGATTTCACCGCGGGCAATGGCGGTGTGATTGCCACACTTGCCGGCAAGCGCGAGCCGCTGACGAATGCGTCAATCATGGGCATGTTGGTGCGCCGACCGTTGGGGTCGCGCCGTGTGCTTGGGTTGATCCATTGGCAGGCGTTTAAGCTGTGGTGGAAAGGTGCGGGCTATCGCGCGCGTCCCGAACCGCCAAAGGCTGAGGTCACAAGATGAGCCAAGCCGCGGTCAACGCAGGGCAAGCGCGTTTGCGTTTGCCCTCTTATGCGTTGTTTGCCGCGATGTTGGCGGCGGCGGGCCTGCCGATTTATATCCATGCGCCAAAGTTTTACGTGGACAGCTATGGGCTGACGCTAACGGCGCTTGGGACTGTCTTGTTTTTGTTGCGTTTGCTGGATTTTGTGCAAGACCCGCTGTTGGGGTGGCTGTCCGAGCGCACGCGTCATTTTCGGCGCACCATGGTATCGGGGGCCGTCGGTCTGATCGCGGCCAGCATGTATGCGCTGTTTGCGATTGAGCCGCCGATTGCCCCGATCTGGTGGTTCGCGCTGTCGCTGACGGGTTTGTTTTCGGCCTTCAGTTTCCTGACGATCAGTTTCTATGCGCAAGGCGTGATCAAGGCCGAAACGATGGGCGCGGGCCATGTGCGGCTGGCCACATGGCGCGAAACGGGAGCGTTGTTGGGCGTGTGCCTGGCCGCCATTGCCCCAACGGTTTTGATGGGGATGACGGATCGGCCCTTCGCCGCGTTTGCGATTGCTTTTGCGGTGGTGTGCATGTTGGCAATGGTTGCAATGCGCAACGAATGGGTGCGCGGATCGACCCCGCAAGACACGGGCTTTGGGGTCATCCTTGGGGATGCCACCAGCCGCCGTTTGCTCCTTTTGGCCTTGGTCAACGCAACGCCTGTGGCCGTGACATCGACCCTCTTTTTGTTTTTCGTCGAAAGCCGCTTGCAGGCGGTTGGATGGGAAGGGCCTTTGCTTTTGCTTTTCTTTCTGGCTGCCGCAGTGTCCGCTCCTGTCTGGGGGAAGATCGCTGAACGCATTGGCGCAAAACAGGCGTTGCTGTCTGGCATGGTGCTTGCGATTGTGACCTTCGCTTTTGCGGTGAGCCTTGGCGCGGGCGATACAACGGCATTTGCGATCATCTGTGTTGCAAGCGGCGCTGCCCTTGGCGCGGATCTGACGCTTCTGCCTGCTATTTTTGCGCGGCGCATGGCGCGAATTGCGCCAAATGCGGGTCAGGCGTTCGGATTATGGTCATTTGTCTCTAAATTCACCCTTGCTTTCGCGGCAGTCAGCCTACTTCCGCTATTAGAAGCCAATGGGTTTGTGTCTGGTGTCGCCAACCCGATGCAGCCCGACAGCGCACTACAAACGCTGACTATCCTGTATGCGGTTGTTCCCTGTGCGCTGAAATGCGTGGCCCTGGGGATGTTATGGGCCACCGATCTTTCGGAGGACGAGAACAGTGGATGAGTTTCTCTACATCGCACTTGGGGCAGCCGTGGTCATTGGTGTGCTGACTGTCTGGAGCAGACTTTGGACGTTTCAGGCCCAAAAGCCCGAAGAATACGAAGGCATTGGCCCCATCATGGATATTCGCGAACATCTGAACGGGCCTATTGCTTGTGAGGGCGTGATTTATGGTCCGACGGGGCGGGTCACATCGCGCTTTGTGGCCGAGTTTTTTGCCCAATGGGATGGCAACACAGGCGTCATGCGCGAGCATTTCCGGTACGACAGTGGCAGCACACAAGATCGCGAATGGCGGCTGACCCTGTCGGATGATGGGCAGGTTGTGGCAGAGGCCGACGATCTGGTTGGTGTGGGCGATGGCCGTCAGGCAGGGCCGACGCTGAAGTTGAATTACACCATCAAACTGACGCAAGAGGCGGGGGGGCATGCGCTCAACGTCACGGATTGGATGTATTTGATGGAGAACGGAACAATCATGAACCGTTCGCAGTTTCGTAAGTTCGGGATCAAAGTGGCCGAGTTGGTTGCCACTATGCGGCCTATGACGGTCGAACAGGAAAAAAAGGAAGCGGCTTAGGTTATGAAAGAGTGGGCAGGAAAACGGTATTGGCTGGTTGGTGCATCTGAAGGTCTGGGGGCGGCCCTTGCCGAGGTGATGAGCCGCGCTGGTGTCGAGGTCATCCTGTCTGCAAGGTCAGAAGACAAACTCAAAGCCCTGTCCGAAAAACTGCCCGGTCCATCTTCTTATGTGACCTGCGATGTCAGTGATCTGCAAAGCGTGCAAGACGCGTATCAACAGGTTGGTCAGATCGACGGGGTTGTCATGTTGGCGGGTGTCTACTGGCCGATGAAAGCGGCCGAAGTCGACGCCGAAAAGGTCGAACAAATGGTAGACATCAACTTTACAGGCACCATGCGGGTCGTCGGTTCTGTCTTGCCCGATTTTGTTGCCCGCGATGCGGGGCATGTGGTGATCACCGGCTCGCTATCAGGCTTCCGCGGATTGCCCGGCGCGGTAGGATACGGCGCTTCTAAAGCGGGTGTCATGTATCTGGCCGAAAGCCTGCACGCTGATCTGCGCAAAACGGGTGTGACGGTCCAGGTCGCCAACCCCGGCTTCATCAAAACACGGCTGACCGACAAAAACGATTTCAAGATGCCGTTTATCCAGGAACCGGAAGAGGCGGCCCAGGATTTCTGGGAACACATGAATGATGACAGCTTCAAAAAGAGCTTTCCACGACTGTTTAGCCTGTTCTTCCGGGCCAGCCAGTTTATGCCTGATTGGATGTATTACCGTTTGATCAGCTGATTTGCGCTGAATCAAATCGCTTCTATGCAACTGTGTGTCATGCTGACCCCGAGATAAGAGGAGTGCGATATGGAAATCAGTTCTGACAAAGTGGCCCAAGTGATCCTTCTGTCGCGAGAGGGAAGCCGAGGCGAAGATGAGCTTTATGACTTCATCGAAGCCATGAACGAGGACGAGCAGGCCCATCTTACAGCGATCATGTGGATCGGGCGCGAAGCCTATGATGTAGAAGACTATGACAAGGCCGTGGCGAAAGCCTTTGCCGAAAAGACCACACCCACCGTCGACTATCTGACAGGGGTGCCGCATTTGGCCGAACATCTGGAAAACGGGTTAGACGCCCTTGGCGTAGATGTTTCGGATGTCGAAAACGATCTGATGTAAGCATCTTTTTCTAGAAAAAGATGCGGGCCGAAGATTATTCGAGAATAATCTTCTGGCTCTGTCAGACCATGGTTTTCGCATGGGACCGCTCTGGCAGGTCCAGATGCGGTGTCGCGCCGTATTGTGTCAGGTGAAGCTCGGGCGTGCCGGCAACATCGTGAAACGCAAATCTGTGCAGGGATGTGTGGGGCACGAAAAGAAACATTTTGGCTTTGTTGTTGATTTCCAGCCCAAGCGCGATGGCCGTAAGCGATGCGATCACGCCCGTGGAGCTGACCAAAAGGGTGCGCCCTTCCATCGCGCAGGCATCTTCGATTGCGCTGAAAATACGTGTGCGGAAGTCTGTATAGCTTTCGATATGTGGTGGTGTTTCTTCGGCCGCCCAGTGGGACAGGATTTGCGGAACATGTGCGGCGAAGGTGGCTGGACTGTCCGGGAAGGGCACGCCGTGCATATCACTCAGGCTATCGGAGAGCGCAAAGTAGTTCAGTTCGTTCAGTCGTTCGTCGATCTGATGAGGGGCGCCGAAGGTATTGAGCCCTTGTGCCGTTTCGATCTGCCGCCGTAGGCCGCCCGAAATCACCCGATCATAGGTTTGGGTTTGTGACAGATATTCGCCCAACCATGCGGCCTGTTGATGGCCCAGATCAGACAGGCGATCATACTCTTCTTCATTACGGGCGCCAGAATTGGCTTGCCCGTGTCGTGTGATTGTAACTTCGCCCATTGCATTCACCTGTTTCCGATTGGCGCAATCCGTAGCGTCGTGATGGCGCAAATGGAAGGGGACGCGTCGCGGAGTGTCTCGGATTTTGTTTGAATCGGCCCTAATGTGGCCCCAAGCCATAGGGACGCGCGCGATATGACCGACAAGATCACTTTCACTTTGGATGGCCAAACTGTTGAGGCCGATGCAGGTATGACCATTTGGGAGATCGCGCACGGCCGTGGTCTGGTGATCCCGCATCTGTGCCACAAACCCGCGCCGGGCTATCGTCCTGACGGCAACTGTCGGGCGTGTATGGTCGAGATCGAGGGGGAGCGGACGCTGGCGGCGTCGTGTATTCGCGAACCGCAAGATGGGATGGTGGTGACAACCAACTCAGCCCGGGCTGAAAACGCCCGCAAGATGGTCGTTGAGATGTTGCTGACCGATCAGCCCGAGCGCGATGTGGCCCATGACAAATCCAGCCACCTTTGGGATATGGCGGACCTGAACGGGATAAGCGAGAGCCGCCTGCCAAAGCTGGAGCAAGAGCGCATCCCGCTTTTGGACAACTCTCATGTCGCGATGAGCGTGAACCTTGATGCCTGCATCCAATGTGGTCTGTGCGTGCGCGCGTGCCGCGAGGTGCAGGTGAACGATGTGATCGGCATGGCAGGGCGCGGGCACGACAGTTACCCCACGTTTGATATGGCTGACCCGATGGGCGACAGCACCTGCGTGGCCTGCGGAGAGTGCGTGCAGGCGTGCCCCACTGGCGCGTTGATGCCGTCAACCGTGGTGGATGACAATCAGGTGGGAGACAGCGCCGATTACGATGAAGAGGTCAAAAGCGTGTGTCCCTTCTGCGGTGTGGGGTGTCAGGTGAGCCTGAAGGTCAAAGACAACACGGTGAAATTTGTTGAAGGCATCAATGGGCCAGCAAACGAAGGGCGTTTGTGTGTGAAGGGGCGTTTCGGGTTCGACTATATCCATCACGACCACCGCCTGACCAAACCGCTGATCCGCCGCGATGACGCGCCTGCAAAGGGGCTGAATGTGGACCCTGCCAACTGGGGCGAGGTGTTCCGCGAGGCGACATGGGACGAGGCATTGGATTTTGCCGCGAATGGCCTGAAGGGACGGGGCCGCGAGGTTGCGGGGTTTGGCTCGGCGAAATGCACCAATGAGGAGGCATACCTGTTTCAAAAGCTGATCCGTCAGGGCTTTGGTCACAACAATGTCGATCACTGCACGCGACTTTGCCATGCCTCAAGCGTTGCAGCCTTAATGGAGAACGTGGGATCGGGGGCTGTGACGGCCACGTTTAACGAGATTGAAAACGCAGACGTGGCGATCGTGATCGGGGCCAACCCGATTGAAAACCACCCTGTTGCGGCCACCTACTTCAAGCAGTTTACCAAACGCGGCGGCAAGCTGATTGTAATGGATCCGCGCGGTCAGGCGCTCAAACGCTTTGCCAGCCACATGCTGCAATTCCGTCCCGGTGCGGATGTGTCCATGCTGAACGCGATCATGCATGTGATCGTCGAAGAGCGGCTTTATGATCAGCAATATATCGATGCCTACACCGAAAACTGGGAGGCCGAAAAAGCGCATCTGAAGGACTTCACCCCCGAAAAGATGAGCGAGATTTGCGGCATTGAACCTGAGGTGCTGCGCGATGTGGCGCGCACCTTTGCGGGCGCGAAGGCGGCGATGATTTTCTGGGGCATGGGCGTCAGCCAACATATCCACGGCACCGATAATTCACGCTGCCTGATCTCTCTGGCGCTGATGACGGGGCAAGTGGGACGGCCTGGTGCTGGCCTGCATCCGTTGCGCGGCCAGAACAATGTGCAAGGTGCATCTGATGCAGGGCTGATCCCGATGTTCCTGCCTGATTACCAGCCCGTCACAGATGATGGCGTGCGCACCGCGTTTAACGAGGTTTGGGGAACCGAGGATTTCAGTGGTGAAAAAGGACTGACCGTGACCGAAATTATGGACGCGGTGCATGATGGTGACATCAAGGCGATGTATGTTCTGGGCGAAAACCCCGCGATGTCCGACCCGGACGTCGAACATGCGCGTGCCGCACTGGCCAAGCTGGATCATTTGGTTGTGCAGGACATTTTTATTACCGAAACTGCGAACTACGCGGATGTGATCCTGCCTGCTTCGGCCTTTGCCGAAAAGGCGGGGACCGTAACCAATACGAACCGACAGGTGCAAATGGGGCGCCCTGCTGTCACCCCGCCCGGTGAAGCCAAGGAAGACTGGTGGATCGAGGTTGAGCTGGCCAAGCGCCTTGGGCTTGGATGGACCTATTCGCATCCGTCCGAAATCTTTGCAGAGATGAAGCTGAACATGAAATCGCTCAGCAACATCACGTGGGCGCGTTTGGAAGACGAAAATGCCGTCACCTATCCATCGCTGTCGCCCACTGACCCCGGCCAGCCGATTGTCTTTGGTGACGGGTTCCCGCGTCCAGACGGGCGTGCGCGGTTCACCCCTGCCAATGTGATTGCGCCTGATGATACGCCTGACGCGGACTATCCGATGATTCTGACCACGGGACGCCAGCTGGAGCATTGGCACACAGGGTCCATGACGCGGCGGTCATCTGTGCTGGACGCGGTAGAGCCTGAAGCGAATTGTTCGTTGCACCCATCGACCCTGCGCAAACTGGGGGTCGAACCCGGCGAACACGTGCGGCTGACGACAAAGCGGGGGAGCATTACAATCATGGCGCGGTCTGACCGTGCGGTGGCACCTGATATGGTGTTCTTGCCATTTGCCTATGTTGAGGCGGCGGCGAATATTCTGACCAACCCTGCCGTGGACCCTTATGGCAAAATTCCTGAGTTCAAGTTTTCTGCTGTGAAGGTCGAAGCGGCTGATAGCGCTATCGCTGCGGAATAATCGGATTATCTGAACGCTTGTTCAAAAAAACCATTTGACGTTTGGCCATTTGGTCGCACATCATACCCCAACAGCGTCCGTAAACGGGTGCGGAGTCGGCAATAGATCGGCATTTGGGAGGAAATCTGAATATGTCCACAGCAACCGCCTCGGCGGGGGCCTTGGTATCGGTCCCACATCTTTTGGCCCGCAATGCAGCGGAATACGGTGGCAAGGCAGCTTACCGTGAAAAAGAGTTCGGCATCTGGCAAAGCTGGACATGGTCGCAAGCGCAGCACGAGATCGAAAGCATGGCGCTTGGTCTACTGGAGCTTGGTGTGGCGCGCGGTGACTTTATCGCGATCATCGGGCGCAACCGCCCGCAGCTTTATTGGTCGATGGTCGCTGCCCAGATGGTGGGTGCTGTGCCTGTGCCGCTCTATCAGGATGCTGTCGCAGAAGAGATGGCTTATGTGCTTGAACACTGTGGCGCGCGCTATGTGATTGCGGGTGATCAAGAGCAGGTTGATAAGGTCATCGAAGTGCAAGAGACCGTCAGCGGGATCGAGCATATCATCTATGTCGATAAGCGCGGGATGCGCAAATACGACCATAGCGCGATGAATTCGATGGAAGACATCAAGGCGACGGGCCGCGCGGCGCATGAACGGTTTGATCGCGAGTTGGCGGACCGCTGGCAATCCCTGACGTATGATGACACCTGTGTGATGCTCTATACCTCTGGCACGACAGGGCGGCCTAAGGGTGTTGTTTTAAGCAATCGCAACATCATCGAAACCTCGAAAAACTCGGCCGATTTCGATGGGCTGCGCGCGGGTGATGAGGTGCTGGCCTATTTGCCGATGGCATGGGTTGGCGATTTCATCTTTTCGATCGGCCAAGCCTATTGGACGGGTTTCTGTGTGAATTGCCCCGAAAGTGCGGACACAATGATGACGGATCTGCGCGAGATCGGTCCGTCTTACTACTTTGCGCCGCCCCGTATTTTTGAGACGCAACTGACCAATGTGATGATCCGTATGGAAGATGCCGGTCGTTTCAAGAAATGGTTGTTCCATACATTCATGGGGGTGGCGAAACGCGTTGGGCCGCAAATCCTTGATGGCAAATCTGTGGGCGGGATGGACAAGCTTAAATACGGGCTTGGGCGTTTGCTGGTTTATGGACCGCTTTTAAACACTTTGGGTATGTCCAAGGTGCGTGTGGGCTACACGGCGGGCGAGGCGATTGGCCCCGAGATCTTTGATTTCTACCGCTCCCTTGGCATCAACCTCAAGCAGCTCTATGGCCAGACCGAGGCAAGTGTCTTTATCACCCAACAAAAGGATGATGAGGTTCGTGCCGATACGGTTGGCACGCCCACGCCGGGCGTTGAATTGCGCATCGCAGATGATGGCGAGGTGTATTACCGCAGCCCTGGCGTTTTCGTGAAATACTTCAAGAACGATGAAAGCACCGCCAGCACAAAAGATGCCGAAGGATGGGTCGCAACGGGCGACGCAGGGTTCATTGAGCCGGACACAGGTCATCTGCGGATCATCGACCGTGCCAAGGACGTTGGCAAAATGGCCGATGGTCGGATGTTTGCGCCTAAGTACGTTGAAAACAAACTCAAATTCTTCCCGAACATTCTGGAAGCCGTTGTGTTTGGCAATGCCCGCGACCGTTGCACGGCGTTTATCAATATTGACCTGACCGCCGTGGGTAACTGGGCCGAGCGCAACAACATCGCTTATGCCAGCTATCAGGAATTGTCCCAACACCCGCGTGTTCTTGAGACGATCCAGGCCCATGTCGAAGAGGTGAATGCATCGGTGGCTGCGGATGAAATGTTGTCTGGATGTCAAATTCATCGGTTCTGCGTTTTGCACAAGGAACTTGATGCAGATGATGGCGAGATGACGCGCACGCGCAAGGTGCGCCGCCGCATCGTGGAGGAGAAGTTTGCAGACATTATCGACGCGCTCTACTCGGGCGCGCCAGAGGTCAGCACCGAAACGGAAGTGACCTATGAGGACGGGCGCAAAGGCAGCATCAAAGCGACGCTCGATCTGCGTGATGCGGCCGTGGTTGCCGATCAAAAAAGGATGGCTGCGGAATGAAGGATATGTACGAGCCATATGTGACCGACGATGGGCGCACCATCGGTAGGTGTTTGATGGATATGCGAAATATCACGCTGCGGTTTGGTGGGGTCGAAGCCATCAAGAACATCAGTTTTGACATTCGCGAAGGGGAAATCCGCGCCATCATCGGGCCAAATGGGGCTGGCAAGTCATCAATGCTTAATGTGGTCAGCGGTTTTTATGTGCCGCAAGAAGGCGAGGTCTGGTTCCGCGGCACCAAGCGCCCTCCGATGAAGCCATACCAAGTCGCCCGCCAAGGGATTGCACGGACCTTCCAGAACATTGCCTTGTTTGAGGGTATGAGCGTTCTGGACAACATCATGACGGGCCGCTTGGGTCATATGAAAACAGGGCTTTTCAGTCAGGCGTGGTGGTATGGTTCGGCCCAGAAAGAAGAAACGGTTAACCGTGAAGCCGTTGAAAAGGTTATTGATTTTCTGGAAATCCAGCATATTCGCAAGACCCCAGTGGGGCGGTTGCCGTATGGTTTGAAAAAGCGTGTTGAGCTGGCCCGCGCCTTGGCGGCGGAACCGAAGCTGCTGCTTTTGGATGAGCCGATGGCGGGGATGAACGTTGAAGAGAAAGAGGACATGAGCCGCTTTATTCTGGACGTGAACGACGAATTTGGCACCACAATCGCGCTGATTGAACATGATATGGGCGTTGTGATGGACCTGTCCGACCGCGTTGTCGTGATGGATTACGGCAAGAAAATTGGGGACGGCACGCCCGATGAGGTGCGCAACAACCAAGCGGTGATTGATGCCTATCTGGGGGTGAGTCATGACTGATTTTGGCCGCCATCCGATGTATGGCCTGGCGTCTGCTGCCGGTATGGCAATGCGTCAGACACTTTGGGGAGATATGAACAATGGGTGACCAGTTTCTTTTCGCCATAGAGGTGATGATCAACGGGCTGATGGCGGGGGTGCTTTATGCGCTGGTCGCCTTGGGCTTCGTGCTGATCTTCAAAGCGTCGGGCATCTTTAACTATGCCCAAGGTGTCATGGCGCTGTTTGCCGCGCTGACCTTGGTGGGCATTATGGAAGGGCAGGTGCCGTTTTCGCATCTGATCAACGCGATCTTTGGCACGAAAATCCACCACTTCGGTTGGGAGGTGCCGGCCATTCTGGCGATCTTGTTGACGATGATGATCATGGTGTTCTTTGCCTGGGCGGTGAACCATTTTGTGATGCGCCACCTTGTGAACCAAGAGCCGATCATCCTGTTCATGGCGACCATCGGGCTGGCCTATTTCCTGGAAGGCGTTGGCGATCTGATGTGGGGCTCCGAGATCAAGACGCTGGATGTGGGGCTGCCCCAAGGCGGCAGCTTCTGGATCGAGGACATGACAGCGGGTCTTGGGTCTGACAATTTCTTCGGATTCTTCATCGACAAGCTGGACATGGTGGCCACCGTCATCGCGGCGATCCTTGTGGTCGGGCTGGTTGTTTTTGCGCAATACACCAAGCAGGGCCGCGCGATGCGTGCTGTGGCCGATGACCACCAAGCCGCCCTGAGCGTTGGTATTTCCCTGAACTACATCTGGGTGCTGGTCTGGTCGCTTGCGGGGTTTGTGGCGCTGGTTGCGGGTATCATGTGGGGCGCGAAATCGGGCGTGCAGTTTTCGCTGTCGCTGATTGCGCTGAAGGCCTTGCCTGTGCTGATGCTTGGTGGCTTCACCTCCATCCCCGGCGCGATTGTCGGTGGGCTGATCATCGGGGTGGGCGAAAAGATTTTCGAATTCACCGTTGGTGCGGCCATCGGGGGCGCGACCGAAAACTGGTTTGCCTACATGTTGGCGTTGCTGTTCCTCGTCTTTCGTCCGCAAGGGCTGTTTGGCGAAAAGATCATCGAGAGGGTGTGAGCATGCATAAGCTGATTGCGATTTTGAATGTGGTTGCGTGGTCGGGGTTTTGGGCCTTTGGTTATCTGGCTTTGACTGCCGACGCCGCCGATAGCGCCCATGTTACCACGGCGGTTATTCTGGCCGCGGCAGGCGGGGGCATCGGGCTTTGGGCCTACTTCAAGCTGATCCGCTTCACCGAGGCGACAGGCTATGCCAAACCGCGCAATCGCGTGCGTAAAGTTCATTTGGAAGAGGAAGCCAGCTAATGTTTTACCGTGAAGCAGGTGACTTCAAGACGTCCTATGTGGACGACAGCCAGACCTTTCCCATCGCGTTTGACCGTTGGCGGTATTATGTGGTGCTGGCCTTTGCCTTTCTGGTCGTGCCGTTCATCATCAATGATTACTGGGCCAATGCGGTTGTGGTGCCATTCCTGATCTATGCGATTGCCGCGATCGGGCTGAACATCCTGACGGGCTATTGCGGACAGGTGAGCCTTGGCACGGGCGGTTTCATGGCTGTGGGCGCTTATGCCTGTTACAAGCTGATGACGGCCTTTCCTGATATCAGCATTGTCATTCACATCATTCTGGCAGGAGGCGTTACGGCGGCTGTCGGGGTGATGTTCGGCTTGCCGTCGCTCAGGATCAAAGGGTTCTATCTGGCCGTGGCGACTCTGGCTGCGCAGTTCTTTCTGATCTGGCTGTTTAACCGTGTGGGGTGGTTTTATAACTACTCGGCCTCGGGCCAGATCAACGCGCCCGAGCGCGAGGTGTTTGGCGTGCTGGTGACAGGACCCAACACCGCAGCCTGGGCACAATATATGATCTGTCTGGTCTTTGTCGTGGCTTGTGCGGTGGTTGCGCGCAACCTGACGCGCGGCACCCAAGGGCGCAAATGGATGGCGATCCGTGATATGGATATTGCCGCAGAGATCATCGGGGTGAACCCGCTGCGCGCCAAGCTGAGCGCCTTTGCCGTCTCGTCATTCTTTATCGGGATTTCGGGGGCTTTGTTCTTTGCCGTTTATCTTGGTGCTGTGGAAGTGGGCGAGGCCTTTGGCATCCAGAAGTCGTTTCTGGTGCTGTTCATGATCATCATCGGCGGGCTTGGCAGTATCTTTGGCAGTTTTGCAGGGGCCGCCTTTTTGGTGATCCTGCCTGTTGTGCTCAAGATCGTCGGCGCGGATTGGCTTGGGTGGCCCACTGATCTGGTGGCGCATTTCAACCTTGTGATTGTGGGGGCTTTGATCATCTTCTTCTTGATCAAGGAACCGCATGGTCTGGCGCAGCTTTGGCGTCTGGCAAAAGAAAAACTGAGATTGTGGCCGTTCCCTTACTAGGGGCGCCTCACGAATGATCGGGGCAAACCCCGGCATCAACTTCAACACTCTGGGAGGAGTAAACAATGAAAAAACTAGCAACAATGGCCGTGGCAGCGGTAATGGCTGCAAGCCCTGTGATGGCGGACCTTGTGTTCCCATCGCTGTCGTATCGCACGGGGCCTTATGCGGCGGGTGGTATCCCGTTTGCCGATGGCTACGCCGATTATTTCACACTGCTGAACGAGCGTGATGGCGGCATTGGTGGCGTGATGACCCGCGTGATCGAATGTGAAACCGGCTATAACACCGAGAAGGGTGTGGAATGCTACGAGTCGACCAAGGGCGAAGGCTCGCTGGTGTATCAACCGCTGTCGACGGGCATCACCTATCAGCTGATCCCGAAAACCGCGGCAGATGGCATCCCGCTTCACACCATGGGCTATGGCCGCACGTCGGCTGCGAACGGCAAGGTCTTTAACAACGTCTTTAACTATCCTGCGAACTACTGGGATGGGGCGTCGATTGCTGTGAACCACCTGCTGGATGAAAACGGTGGCGACATCAGCGGCAAGAAAATCGCGCTGGTCTATCACAACTCTGCCTACGGCAAAGAGCCGATCCGCACGCTCGAAGAGCTGTCGGGCAAGCACGGGTTCGAGCTGACGACGATTGCTGTGGACCACCCCGGTCAGGAGCAGAAATCGCAGTGGCTGCAAATCCGCCGCGAGCGTCCGGATTACGTTGTGATGTGGGGTTGGGGCGTGATGAACCAAGTGGCAATCCAAGAAGCCGCGAACATCCGTTTCCCGATGGAAAACTTCATCGGCAACTGGTGGGCCGGTTCGGAAAACGACGTGATGCCAGCGGGTGATGCGGCCAACGGTTATAAGGCCTTGGCGATGCACAACGTGGGCACAGATTTCCCGATCTTTGCAGACCTGCAAGAGCATGTGATCGACGCTGGCAAAGCGGCTGGCAACGGTGATCAGGTGGGCACAGTGCTGTATAACCGTGGGTTCTATGCCGCGATGCTGGCAGCCGAAGCTGTGAAAGAAGCGCAAGCGATCCACGGCGTGATGGACATCACACCTGCGATGATGCGCGACGGCATGGAAGCTTTGAGCATGACCGAAGAGCGCATGGCGTCCTTGGGCATGGCGAATTTTGGGCCAGCTTTCAGCGTGTCATGTGAAAACCACGGTGGTTCGGGCGAGGGCAAGGTGCAGCAGTGGGACGCAGCTGCAGGTCAGTGGAACACGATCACTGACTGGATTGCATCGGACCAAGAGGTCATCCAGCCGCTCGTTATGGCGGATTCGATGGCCTATGCCGAAGAAAACAACGTTGCCATGTCCTGTGGTGGCTAAGTGAGCTTTGCGGCCCGCCCTGAAATGGGTGGGCCGCATATTTGTTTGACCATTTACCAAACTTACCTGCCCGTATTTTCGGGCGCGCACGGTAACCTTAACGGGGATTGAAGATGCTGGATGATCAGGCCCAAGTGGATGTCGATACACTTTTGGAAGTGAACAATATCGAGGTGATCTACAATCATGTGATCCTCGTGCTGAAAGGCGTATCGCTGAAGGTGCCGAAAGGCGGGATCACCGCGCTTTTGGGGGGCAATGGCGCTGGCAAAACCACGACGCTGAAAGCGATTTCAAACCTGCTCCATTCCGAACGTGGTGAAGTCACGAAAGGGTCGATCGCCTATCGTGGCGAGCGTGTGCAGGATATGTCGCCTGCCGATCTGGTGAACCGCGGTGTCATTCAGGTCATGGAAGGGCGCCATTGTTTTGAACACCTGACCATCGAGGAAAACCTGCTGACGGGGGCGTATACGCGCCGCGACGGGGGCAAGAAAATCGCCGATGATCTGGAACTGGTCTATAACTACTTCCCGCGCCTCAAAGAGCGCCGCAAAAGTCAGGCGGGCTATACCTCGGGTGGGGAGCAACAGATGTGTGCCATTGGTCGCGCCCTGATGAGCCGCCCTGAAACCATTCTACTGGATGAGCCGTCGATGGGTCTGGCCCCGCAACTGGTGGAAGAGATTTTTGGCATCGTGAAATCGCTGAATGAAAACGAAGGCGTGTCGTTCCTGCTGGCCGAACAGAACACCAACGTCGCCCTGCGTTTTGCGCATTACGGCTACATTTTGGAAAGTGGTCGCGTGGTGATGGATGGCCCCGCCGCCGAGCTGCGCGAAAACCCTGATGTGAAGGAATTTTATCTGGGTGTATCCGAGGAAGGCCGCAAATCCTTCCGTGACGTGCGCAGTTATCGCCGCCGCAAAAGGTGGCTCTCGTGAGTTTTTTCGACGCGCTGGAAACGCGATCCCAAGATCAGCGCGAGGCAGATCAGTCCAAGGCGTTGGCTGGCTTGATCGACGGCGCACTGGCCGATCAACCCGTTTTGCGAAAGTCGGAGCTTGGAGATTTGCAGAAGGCCACGCCGCCATTTGGTGGATTGGTGAAAGGCAAGGTGGAGCATGTGTTTCAGTCGCCCGGGCCGCTTTATGAGCCTGGCCGCACGGGGGCTGATTGGTGGCGTTTTGGCCGCTTTTTGCATGCGGCGGGTGTTGGTGTAGAAGATGTGGTGCACAACTGTTTCGGCTATCACCTGACCCCCGCTGGCATGATGTTTGAAAACGGTGCGCGCGCTGTGGGTGCTACCGTGTTGCCCGCGGGCACAGGACAGACAGAGCTTCAGGTGCAAGCGGCGGCACATCTGGGCAGTACGGCCTATGCAGGCACGCCTGACTATTTGCAGGTCATTTTGGATAAAGCGGATGAGATGGGTGTAACGCTCGGGTTTACCAAGGCTGCGGTTTCGGGCGGCGCGTTGTTTCCCGCGATGCGTCAGTCCTATGCCGATCGCGGCATCGCCTGTTTGCAATGCTACGCCACCGCGGATCTGGGCCACATCGCCTATGAGACCCCCGCGATGGAGGGGATGGTTCTGGACGAAGGCGTGATCGTTGAGATCGTGACGCCCGGCACGGGCGATGCCGTGCCAATGGGTGACGTCGGCGAGGTCGTCGTGACCGCCTTGAACCCTGACTATCCGTTGATCCGCTTTGCAACAGGCGACATGAGCGCGTTTATGACGGGCGTGTCGCCTTGTGGACGCACAGGACCGCGCATCAAGGGCTGGATGGGCCGTGCCGATCAGACGACAAAGATCAAAGGTATGTTTGTGCGCCCCGAACAGGTGGCCGCCTTGGTGGCCAAGGATGCCGCGATCTCGCGCGCGCGGGTGATTGCCACGCGTGAGGGCACGGCGGATGTGATGACAGTGCGGATTGAGAGTTCTGACGGTGGCGCAGACTACAGCGGGCTGGTGCAGGAAACCCTGAAACTGCGCGGTGTGGTGGAGGTTGTCGCGCCGGGTAGCCTGCCAAAAGATGGTGTGCTGATCGAGGATCAGCGGACCTACGAGTAGTCGTTGGCCAAAGCGGTTTTTATACAGAATCCGGTATCGATCTATGATGATCGACCAGGAGAAGCGTATCATTTCCCCAAACGCTATTTAGGTATGGTTCGAGAGACCATCGGCGACTGGGTTGTACTTTATGAGAGTAAAAAGTCTGGTGGTGCGTTTGGATATGTGGGCGTGCAGAAAGTTCTTAGTGTTACCGCGGATCCAGTGAAAGCGGATCATTTTTTCGCATGGTATGACACCGCAAGTGCGTTGCAATTCGAGGATGTGGTTCCGCGCGGCGATGCCAACGGGATTGCTCATGAGGTTTCGTTAAGGCACTTTGAAACGGGCGTGCCCATTTCAGGCGGCATTTCAGTTTCAGCCGTACGCCGACTAACCGAAAGCGAGTTTGCCAGTATTGTTAATTCAGGGCTTGAGGAGCGAACTGATGCTTATGCGTTGCCGCGAGAAGGGGTATTTGAAGATGCGCAGCAGCCATTCATTCCAAAAGAAGAAATTGTAAGAGAGAGTGTCCTTACAAACCGTAAAATCCGTGACCGGGCCTTTCGGGGGCGGATCTTACGCGCCTATCAGGGCCGTTGCGCAATAAGTGGCATGGATTTACGAAATGGTGGAGGCCGCGCCGAGGTTCAAGCGGCGCATATAAAAGCAGTCGAAGATGGTGGCCCAGATATTGTCCAGAATGGACTTGCTCTTTCGGGAACGCTCCATTGGATGTTTGATCGCGGTTTGATTGCCGTGGGTGATAATCACGAAATTTTGGTATCTGATAATAAGGTTTCTCCAGATATTTCACGCCGTTTGATATCTTCGGATCGTAAGTTGCATCTGCCGGATAAAAGGAGTGACTGGCCACATCCTGCATATCTCAAACATCATCGTGAAACGCGTTTTGGTATGACCGACGCAGTAATCTAGCTGACGCAAATGTGTTTTGGCGTTTTGGGCTGGAGTGTGAAACATCGCCGTTATGGAATTGTTTTTCGCATATCTTGCGGGGCTTTTGACGCTGATTAATCCCTGCGTGCTGCCCGTTTTGCCGATTGTGTTGGTATCTGCACTCAATGCGGACAAACGCGGGCCAATCGCCTTGGCTGCGGGGATGAGTCTTTCGTTTGTGGCTTTTGGCGTGTTGGTCACGGCGTTTGGTCGCCAGATTGGCCTGACGCAAGAGCTTTTGGCCGATATCGGCGCAGTCATGATGATTGGCTTTGGCTTGGTGCTGGTGATCCCGCAATTCAGCGCGCGGTTTGAAATGGCCACGGCCGGTATCGGTGCGCGTGCAGATGCAGGGATGGAGCACACAGGTGATGGGCTGCGCGGTCAGTTCATGGGCGGGCTTTTGTTGGGGGCCGTTTGGTCGCCTTGCATCGGTCCCACTTTGGGCGGTGCTATTGCCCTTGCCAGTCAGGGCCAGTCGCTTGGATGGGCCACAGCGATCATGGTTGCCTTTGCCGCGGGTGTGTCCACGTTAATCCTTGGGCTTGGCTTTGGCGCGCGCGAGGCGATTGGACGTCGTGCACAGGCCTTGCGCGGTTTGGCCCAACGCTCAAAACCGATTATGGGGGCGGTGTTTATGGCTGTCGGGGCCATGTTGCTTTTGCGCGTGCACCATTTGTTTGACGCTTGGGCGATCCAAGTGCTGCCCTACTGGTTCCAAGACCTGTCTGTCATGTTCTAACCCCAAAGGAGATTTCCTATGAACCGTCGTGCCTTTTTGACAACCACCGCTGCGGCGGCTTTGCTGCCGACACTTGCGTGGGCCTTTACCGATTATACCGATGGCGCCATTGAAGCGGCCTTGGCCGAGGGTAAAACGGTATTCGTGGATTATTCGGCCACATGGTGTAGCACCTGTGCACGTCAGGGGCGGGTGATCACCCAGTTGCGCGAAGAAAATGCCGCCTATGATGAAAACCTTGTTTTCATCAAGGTCGATTGGGACACCTACAAAAATGCGGCCGTGACGACATTCCGCGATATCCCGCGTCGTTCAACCCTGATCGTATTGAAGGGCGATCAGGAATTGGGGCGCATCGTGGCAGGGACGTCCGTGGCCCAGATCAAAGAGCTGATGGACACGGGGTTGAGTGCTGCGACCAGCTAAGCCTCGTCCAACAGCAGGCAGGTTTCCGAATTTGTCACGCCTTCGATCTCGCGCACGTCGCGCAGAATACGGTCGAAGGCGGGCAGGCTTTCGGCTTCGATATTTGCAACCAGATCCCATTTCCCGTTGGTCGAATAGACCGACGTGATGGCGGGGATATCATGAAGGCGGCGGATGATTTTCCGGCCCATCGCGCCTTGAAGCGCAATGAGCATGACAGCCCGCACTGGCGGCGGCCCTGATCCTTCACCCACTTCGATCGTATAACGCGCGATGATCCCGTCCCGTTCAAGCCGCTCCATCCGCTTTTGCACTGTGGTGCGCGTCAGATTTAATGTCGCGGCAAGGGTGGTCACAGAGGCGCGGGCATCTTGCTTTAGGGCGGTCAGAAGGCGGGTGTCTGTCTGATCTATTTGCATAACGCTCAATCACTATGTCCAAAATGCGCAGTATTTCACATGATTGCGCTGTTTTCGATCTGATTGAAAGAGAATTGAATGCGTATTCTGCCGATAACGTAAGCAATTCGGTAAGATCGTGAAAAACTGCATGTTAATTGGGGCGCCTGTGCAATCAGGCGCAGGGCGGCCCGGCTGCATCATGGGGCCAGACGCCTATCGCACGGCGGGGCTGGCGGAGATGCTTGGCTCTTTGGGTCATCAGGTTGAGGATCGTGGCAATGTTGCGCCGCGACAGGTTCAGGTTACGCATGGCAATGCGGCCATTCATCATCTGTCCGAAACAGCAGGATGGGCCGCGGCGTTGACGCAGGCAGCCTATGACGCAGCTGCGCAATCGGACATGCCAATTTTTCTGGGCGGCGATCATTCTTTGTCGATCGGCACTGTGGCAGGGGTTGCCAAACATGCGGCAGATCAATCGCAGCCACAATTTGTGTTGTGGCTTGATGCCCATCCCGATTTCCACACGCTTGAGAGCACAACGAGCGGCAATCTGCATGGCACACCAGCGGCGTATTTTACCGGGCAAGCGGGGTTCGAGGCTTATCCCGACTTGCCTGCCACTGTTGCGCCTGAAAACCTGTGTATGCTTGGCATCCGTAGCGTCGATCCTGCCGAAAACGCAGCTTTGAATGATGCAGGTGTGGATGTGCATGACATGCGCGCCATTGATGAACATGGGATTGCCACGCCCCTTCGCGCCTTTCTTGAGCGTGTGCGCGATGCCAACGGACGGCTGCATGTCAGCCTTGATGTCGACTTTCTAGATCCTGCGATTGCGCCTGCGGTTGGCACGACTGTGCCAGGCGGTGCCACCTTCCGCGAGGCGCATCTGGTGATGGAAATGCTGTGCGATAGCGATCTGGTGACATCGCTGGATCTGGTGGAGCTGAACCCCTTTCTTGATGTGCGCGGCCAGACCGCGCGGCTGATGGTCGACCTGACTGCCAGTTTGATGGGCCGCAAGGTTCTTGACCGACCAACACGGAGTTTTTGAGATGGATTTGACACCAAGCAAGCTGGCCTATGTGCCTTTCGTGTCGGTGGACGACATGATGAAAATCGTGAACCACATTGGCGCGGCACAGATGATCGCCGAGATTGCGGACTATATCGAGGCCGATTTCAAACGGTGGGAGTTATTCGATAAAACCCCGCGTGTGGCTGCCCATTCAGAAGAAGGGGTCATTGAGTTGATGCCCACCAGCGACGGGGAAACCTATGGCTTCAAATACGTCAACGGCCATCCCGCGAATATGGCGCGCGGGTTTCAGACCGTCACCGCCTTTGGTGTGCTGGCGCGGGTGGACAACGGCTATCCTGTATTGCTGTCGGAAATGACGATCCTGACGGCGCTGCGCACGGCGGCGACAAGCGTGGTTGCCGCGCGTCATCTTGCGCCCAAAGATGCAAAGGTCATGGCGATGATCGGCAACGGGGCGCAGTGCGAGTTTCAGGCCTTGGCGTTTCACAAGGTTCTGGGGATCGAAGAGGTGCGCCTTTACGATATCGACCCCGCGGCAACTGCAAAAGCAGCGCGCAATCTGGAAAATACAGGGCTGCGGGTTGTGCCCTGCAAGACTGGCGAGGAGGCGATTTCTGGCGCGCAGATCATCACCACCTGCACCGCAGACAAACAGTACGCAACGATCCTGACGGATAACATGGTGGGCAGTGGCGTCCACATCAACGCGATTGGTGGGGATTGCCCTGGTAAGACGGAATTGCACCGCGATATCCTGCTACGATCTGACATCTTTGTGGAATACCCGCCGCAAACCCGCATTGAGGGTGAGATACAGGCATTAGAGGCCGATCATCCTGTGACCGAGCTTTGGGAAGTGATCACGGGCAAAGCGCAGGGGCGCCGTGACGCGCGCCAGATCACCCTGTTTGATAGCGTGGGGTTTGCGACCGAGGATTTCAGCGCGCTGCGATACGTGCGCGATCAGTTGGACCGTGTGGGCGCTTATGTGCAGCTGGATATGCTGGCCGACCCTGATGATCCGCGTGACTTGTTCGGGATGGTTCAACGCGCCAAAGGTGCATAACCCAAAGGCGGCAGCGTGCGGATCAGGGCAAGCAGCAAAAGCGCGACCATCCCGCCGTTGAAGATGTGCCACAGAAAATGCGTGCCGATTTCACGGGCGCCGCACATATCCAGATCAACGGTACGAAAGCCAAGTGCTGCGATAAACATCGCGGTCGCCCCCACAATGTATCCGCGTGAGGGGTGTTTCTTGGCAACGGTCAATAGGCTGAAAAAGACTAACGCGGCCAGCGCAGGAGCGTATTGCAAGGATCCATTGAACGCGGTGTGCGCATGGGTGTGATCGGTGCTGACATCACCCGAGGTGAAGTAGAAAACGGTGCCTGTGATAACGGCCGCGATTGCCACGATGCGGGCGGTACGGGCCTTGTTCTGGCCTGTCATGCGGTAAATCACGGTGGCGATATAAAGGGCTACAAAGCTCCAGATCGGGATCACATCCGCCAGTTCTGTCGCGTGATTGGCGAACATGTGAAACAGGGTCGAACCGATGCCGATGCTTGCAGCCAGCGTGATCAGCACCGTTTCCAGCGTATCACGCCCACCACGCGCCTGAACCGCCCGCCATGCGATGAGGGCGGCGACTAGAAACATGATATTGCTTAGGGTGTTGAGCGGTTCATTCATCAAGCCGCTGGCGGTGCGCTCGCAATAAAGATCAATCATCATATTCGTTTAGTGTGGGGACATCTGTCGTGCATTGATCTGCCGCAAATGAAAAGGCCGCCCGGAAAGAGCGGCCCTTCAATCAGGTGTATCAGAGACTTAACCCTGACGCGCTTTGAACCGGCGCTGAGTTTTGTTGATCACGTAAACGCGGCCTTTACGGCGCACGACACGGCAGTCGCGGTGACGGTTCTTCAGCGACCGGAGCGAGTTCTTGACTTTCATAAGTCTGTCTCCTGTTTTTCCGGCGCGAGATCACGCCTTGGGTTGTTTCAGTTCGACGCTTTCACGCCAGTTATCAAATCATGGTGGGCACTACTGGGATCGAACCAGTGACCCCTTCGATGTCAACGAAGTGCTCTACCGCTGAGCTAAGCGCCCATGATACCGTTCTTCGTGCGACACGTCCAAACAAATAGGACGCGGGTCGCGCCGCGTCAGGTGAGGGGTGATTAAAAGGCCCAAGCAAAAAGATCAAGAGGGGTTTTGGAACTTGGGCAAAACAGTCTAAGTATGGTGTCAAAGGAGCAGTGAATGCCAAAGGCCGCCTACTTTCTGGACTTGCCAGACGCGCGTACGACCTCGGTTGTGGTCGCCAGTCCGCATAGCGGGCGCGACTATACCAGCGCGTTCATGTCGAAAACGGTTTTGGACCCTGTTGCGATTCGCTCAAGCGAGGACGCATTTGTCGATCGCTTGTTTGAAAAGGCCCCTGATCTGGGGGCTGTGTTTCTCAGAGCGGGCGCGCCGCGTGCGTTTCTTGATCTGAACCGCAGCTGTGATGAGCTGGATCCAGCCTTGATCGAAGGGGTGCGCCGCGTGGCCCACAATCCGCGTGTGGCTTCGGGGCTTGGCGTGATCCCGCGTGTGGTGGCCAATGGCCGTGCCATTTATGCAGGTAAGCTGAGCCGTGCCGAGGCGGATGCGCGCATTGATGGATTTTGGCGTCCCTACCACAAAACGCTGCAACGCTTGATGCGCGAAAACAAAAGCCGCTTCGGAGAGTCCATTCTATTGGATTGCCATTCCATGCCCCATGAGGCGATTGCGGCAAATACATCGGCAGATAAAAAGCGTCCCGATATTGTGATCGGGGATCGGTTTGGCGCATCAGCCAGCACGGAAATTGTGGAGCGCGTGGAAGCTGCCTTTGCAAATGCGGGCTTTGCTGTTGCGCGCAATACACCCTTTGCGGGCGCCTACATCACGCAAGCCTATGGTCGGCCGATGCAGGGATATCATGCGGTGCAAATCGAGATTGACCGCGCGCTTTATATGGATGAGGCCGCAATCCGCCCCAGAGCCGATTTTCATGCCTTCAGGCGGCTTATCACGGGTGTTCTGGCGGATTTGGTCGAGATTGGGCAACAGGGGCTTCCGCTGGCCGCTGAGTGAGCCGTTTGAAAAATGAGCGGCCAAGGCCGCCCATCATGTTTCGTTGGGGCGCTGCCCCAAACCCCGGGATATTTTGTAACAAAAGAAGCCTAGACACCCGCTGCGATAATCGCGTTTGCCAGTATTGGAACGCTTGTTGGGTTGAGCCCTGCGATGTTCATACGGCTGTCGCCGACCATGTAGATGCCGTGATCGGCACGCATTTTTTCGACAAGATCAGGGGTTGTGCCAAGGCGGCTGAACATGCCGCGATGTTGGGCCAGAAAGCCGAAGCGATCCGAGCCTGAGAGGCGTTGCAGCTCGGTTGCCAGTTGGGTGCGCAGATCAAGCATGCTGAGGCGGGTTTGTTCCAACTCGTCTTTCCAGTCTGCGCGCAGGGTGTCATCGGTGAGGATCGTGCTGACCAGACGTGCGCCGTGATCCGGTGGAAAGCTGAAGTTCTGGCGGTTTAGAAATGCCAGAGTTTGCTGGTTGAGAGTTTGCAGTCGGGTGTCTTGGGCGATCGCCATTAGCACGCCTGTGCGTTCACGGTAGATGCCGAAGTTCTTCGAGCAGCTTGCCGCCAGAAGGCTTTCGGGCATTTGGCTGACGATCAGGCGTGTTGCGGCGGCGTCTTCTTCGAGACCGTCGCCAAAGCCTTGATAAGCGATGTCGATGAAGGGGATGGCGCCTTTGCCCTGCATCACATCGATGACCTGTTGGACCTGAGCGAGGTTGAGATTGGCGCCTGTTGGATTGTGGCAGCAGCCATGTAGCAAGACGACGTCGCCTGCTTTGACCTTGGCGAGATCTGTCATCATACCGTCGAAATCGACGCCGCGGGTTGCTTCGTCGAAGTAGCGGTATTCGGCCATGGGCATGCCGAGGTATTTCAGGATGCTGGGGTGGTTTGGCCATGTCGGATTGGACAGCCACACAGTTGCATCGGGGCTGGCCATCTTGATCAGTTCAAACCCCTGACGAATGGCACCTGTGCCACCGGGCGTGGCAGCGGCTGCAATATTATCCCACGCGATACTGTCTGCGAGGACCAGATCGATCATCGCGTCCGAAAATGCGGGGTCGCCGGCAAGGCCCACATAGGCTTTGCTGTCTTGTGTTTCCCAAACCTTGTGTTCCGCCGCTTTTACGGCGCGCATGACGGGGGTAACACCTTGGGCGTTTTTATACACTCCGACGCCAAGATCGATTTTTGTGTCGCGTGGGTCGGCGCGGTATTGCGCCATCAAAGCGAGAATTTTGTCAGCGGGTTGGGTCTTGAGGTTTCCGAGCATAGCGGAGCTTTCCTAAAAAGATGTTAACCGGTTTCAATTGGCAGATCGGGGAACATGCCCCATTCCGACCAGCTGCCGTCGTAAAGCGAGACGTCTGTTTTGCCGATCCGTTCGAGCGCCAAAAACAGGACCGCGGCGGTGACGCCCGAGCCGCATGTGGTTATGGCTGGTTTGGATAGATCAACGCCTGCGGCTTCGAACACGGCGCGCAGCTGGGGTGGAGATTTCATTGTTTTGTCGTCGTTCAACAGATCGCCAAACGGCACGTTCAAAGACCCCGGGATGTGGCCTGCGCGCATGCCTTCGCGGGGTTCGGGGGCTTCGCCCTTGAACCTGTCTGCGGGGCGGGCATCGATGATGCTGTGATCACCTAATTTGCTGGCGCGGGCCACATGGGTTACGTCGCGCACCATCTGATTCTGGCGGCTTACGGTCATGTGGCGGTCGCGGACCACGGGGGGCAGGTCTTCGACGTCGCGGCCTTCGGACACCCATTTGGGCAGGCCGCCGTCAAGCACTGCAACGTCTTGTTTTCCCATGAGTTTAAAGGTCCACCAAACGCGCGGGGCGCTGAACAGGCCCGCGCCGTCATAGACCACCACCTGATGGCCGTCGCCGATGCCCATGGCGCGCATGCGGGACATGAATTTCTCAACTGGTGGCACGGTGTGGGGCAGATCCGAGCGATGATCGGACACTTCGTCGATGTCAAAGAATCGCGCGTTTGGAATATGGGCGTTGTCATATTCCGCGCGGGCGTCGCGGCCTGCGTCGGGCAGGTACCACGAGGCGTCAAGAATACGAAGATCGGGGTCTTTGAGGTGCGCGGCCAGCCAGTCAGTGGACACGAGCGATTTGGGATCATCGGCCATAGGTCATACCCTTATTTTGCGCGTTCCACCTAACGGGATTGCCCTTTGAAAGCAAGGGGATGCGGTTAGCTACCTTGTTTGAGAAGGCGTTGTTTTTGGCGGCCCCAATCGCGTTTGGCTGAGGTGTCGCGTTTGTCGTGGTTCTTCTTGCCCTTGGCCAGACCGACCTTCATTTTCACCAAACCCTTGTGGTTAAAGTAGATCACCAAGGGCACGATGGTCATGCCTTCGCGCGACACGCCTTTCCACAGGTTTGCAATCTCGCGTTTGGAGGCGAGCAGCTTGCGGCGGCGGCGTTCTTCGTGGCCCCATGTTTTGGCTTGCGCGTATAGGCCTATGTAGCTGTTAACTAACCATAATTCCCCGTCCTCGACCGCGACATAGCTTTCGGCGATATTGGCTTTCCCATCCCGTAGGGACTTCACTTCGGAGCCCATAAGCATGATGCCAACCTCAAGGTCCATTTCGATGGCATAGTCGAAACGGGCGCGGCGGTTTTCAGCGATAACTTTGTAGTTTGGATCGGGTTTTGGTTTGGCCATGCACCTCAGGTAAGGTCTGTCAAGCCAACTGTCCAGAGCGCCGATTTTGCCAAAAACGCATGTATGGCCTAGCGTCTGCTGGCGGTATGGCAATGCGTCAGACGTTCTGCCAATCGCAAATCACGCAACACCCCCAAAATAAATTTTGATTTAGGCCGCGGCGTGCAGCCATTTCAAAAAGGTGGCGAGCTGTTTTGAGGGGGGATGGGGACGTGTGAGGACGTGATAGCCAAGGGTGGTTTCATCGGTTTCAAAGATCGAGACCAATGTGCCAGCGTCCAGATCACGAGCCACCACGTCTTTGAGTTGCACGCAGATGCCAAGGCCCGCGCGCGCGGCTGACAGCGCAAGGGTGTTTGTGTCCATCGCCGTTGTTGGTGTGGCATCGGTGATCAGCCCGTGGCTGTGCGCCCAGACGCGGTATTCGGTGCGGTAGGTTTCAAAGAACCATGTGGCTGATCGCTGTTGTGCTGCGACCTGCGGCGCACACACAGCGCAAAGCGTGGCGGATGTTAGCATATCTGCGCTGTGGTCGGGGAAGGGCCCGCGCCCGTAGCGAATGGCCACGTCTATGCCGTCAACGGCCAGATCGACCAGACGATGCGAGGGTTGGATCGACAGATCAATGTCGGGATGCGCCGCCCAAAAGCTGCCCAAACGCGGCATCAACCAGTTTTCGGCAAACGAGGGGGTAAGGCTGACGGTAACGGGTTTGCCCCCAAGTTGACCGCGCAAATCGGCAACGCCTGTTGCGATGGTCGAAAACCCTTGGGTCAGGGTTGCGGCAAGCTGTTTGCCTTCGGCGGTCAGATCCATCTTGCGGCCCTGGCGGATCATGAGGGTGCAGCCCAAATCGCTCTCAAGCGTGCGGATATGTTGAGACACGGCCGCTTGGGTCACATTCAGCGCAGCGGCGGCGGCCGTGAGGCTGCTGTGCCGGCTGGCGGCCTCAAACGCGCGAAGGGCGGCCAGAGAGGGGATATGACGCCAGTCCATATGGACTTCCATAAGTTGAGCTTATGTTACAGCATTTTTCGCAACTTCGGTCAATGGGGCGCTGCTGCTAGGAAGGAAGCAGTTAAACATAGATCAGGAGAGATAAGATGATTGGAATTTTTGCAAACGCGTTTCGCGTGGCGGCCCGCTCAGAGGACCAAAGCAAAAGTGATAGTTATGAGACGCACAAAGATCGCCGGATCAGGAAAGCCGAAGAAAAGCGGCTACAAGATCAGATGTATTTGACGCGCTACCGTGGGTGGTAGCGCGCCGAAAGATCAGTTGATCAGCCCTGCGTGGATCATCGCGTCTTTGATCATCAGCTTGGTGCCATCTGACAAAGGTGTCAGCGGCGAGCGCACCTCGTCGCGGCACAGACCCAGAAGGGACAGTCCGTATTTTGCGCCGCAGACCCCCGGTTCGGTAAAGACCGCCTTGTGCAGTGGCATGAGGCGGTCAAGCTGTTCCAACGCGGTGGCGTAATCGCCGCGCAGGGTGCTTTCCTGAAACTCGGCGCAGAGTTTTGCGGCGATGTTGGCGGTGACCGAAATGCAGCCCACGCCGCCATGGGCGTTAAAGCCCAGGGCCGTTGCGTCTTCGCCAGACAGTTGGATGAAGTCCTTGCCGCATGTCATGCGCTGCTGCGGCACGCGGCTCAGATCGCCGGTGGCGTCTTTGACACCGATGATCATGTCATGGGCGTTCAGTTGGCCCATGGTTTCAGGTGTCATATCCACAACAGACCGACCCGGAATGTTGTAGATGATGATCGGCAGGCCGCAATCGGCGGCGGCGGTGAAATGCGCCTTGAGGCCGTCTTGGGTGGGCTTGTTGTAATAGGGTGTGACCACAAGTGCTGCATCGGCGCCAGCGGCTTTGGCGGCTTTGACAAGGCGCACGGTTTCGGCGGTATTGTTGCTGCCTGCGCCTGCAATCACGGGGATGCGGCCAGCGGCATGGGTGACGACGGCTTCGACGACTTGGTCGTGTTCTGCGTGGGTCAGCGTGGGGGATTCGCCCGTGGTGCCGACTGGCACCAGCCCATGGCTGCCTTGGTCCACATGCCAATCAACAAGTTTCTTGAGCGCGTCAAAATCCACCTGGCCGTTCGCAAACGGCGTGATGAGTGCGGGAAGGGACCCTTTGAACATGACACGCTCCTTATGGTTGATCGGCGGGGGTCCGCCAGTTTTGAAGTTGGTTCTGTCCATGCCAAGGAAGTGAGTTGATGTCTAGGGGCTGCGGTTTACGCTTGGGCCATGAGATGGATGTTTTTGAGTTTGGTTTTCCTGTGGGGCGGGGCGGCAGTGGCCGCGACGGTTGACGAGGATATTTCCACGTGGCGGGGCCTTTTGGCCGGCGCTGACTGGCAAGAGGTGGATGCGTTTGCCGCGCGCAACCCCGAGTGGCCCTTGATGGAGCGGATTTATCTGCGGGCCGAGCGCAGTATCCCAAGCGATGCCGATCCTGCGCAGGTGGCTGCCTTTTTTGCACGGCATTCGCCACAGACGGGCACGGGTGTTTTGCGATTGGGTGACGGGGATGTCGTGCGTGACGCGTGGCGCAATTTTGCGCTGACCCAGGCGCAGACCGAGGAAATCCTTGAGACCTATGACGCGCAGGTGGCGGGCGATCATGCAGCACGGGTGGACATGCTGTTGTGGCGCGGGCGGCTGAATGATGCGCAGGCGCTGCTGCCGTTGTTGGGTGAGCGTGACAGGCTTGAGGCCGAACTGCGGATCGCTTTGGCACGCGATGAGGACGGCGCGATTGAACGGTCTTTGGATCGTGCGGCCACCATGCGCACAGGTGGCATTGCCTATGAACAGTTTGCGGCCCTGCGGCGGGCGGACCGTGATGAGGAGGCGTTGGGCACGCTGTTGGGGGCATCCATCAACGCGCAGGGGTTGGGGCGGCCCAGTGCCTGGGCCAATGCGCGCCGCCAGATTGCGCGGGCCCAGATGCGGGCGGGCGAGGCGCGGATGGCCTATTATGTGGCTGCGACCCATCATCTGGAAGGTGGGGGCGCATGGGCCGATCTTGAGTTTCTGGCGGGCTTTATTGCGCTGCGGCTGTTGTTTGAGCCTGAAAAGGCCAAGCAACATTTCGAGCGGTTGCGCGACGGGGTGCGCACGCCGATTTCACTGGGGCGCGCGTGGTATTGGATTGGCCGCGCCGAAGAAGCGATGGGCGGCGATGCGACGGTGGCTTACCGCGAGGGGGCGAAACATCAAACCAGCTTTTACGGATTGCTGAGTGCTGAAAAACTAGGGCTGCCGCTGGACCCGTCGCTGGCAGGCACCCGCGCCGAATGGCGGGGGGCGGATTTCACAACCACAACGCTGTTTCAGGCCGGTGTCATCTTGCATGAAGCGGGTGCGCGGGATTTGGCGGAATGGTTTATCACCAAACTGGCGCGTGATCTGGACGCGGCTGCGCTGACGCAGCTGGCCACTTGGGCCGAGGATGCGGGCGCCCCGCATTTGGCGGTGCGCTTTGGCAAGCAGGCCGCCGCACGCGGGATTGTGGTGCCTACCGCTTATTTCCCGCTGCACCCGATGATGACGCGCGAGGTGCCTGTGGAGATGGCGCTGGCCTTGGCGATTGCGCGGCGCGAGAGCGAATTTGACCCTGTGGTGCAATCGAGTGCGGGGGCCATTGGATTGATGCAGTTGATGCCAGCCACAGCGCGGCAGGTTGCGGGGCAGTTGAACCTGTCATACCGCCAAAGCCAGCTGCGCAACGAACGCTTTAATGTGACGCTTGGCACGGCCTATCTGGAGGATCTGGAAGAGATATTTGGCCCATCTGTCGTGCAGATTGCGGCCGGATATAATGCAGGGCCGAGCCGCCCGCTGCGCTGGATGGATGCCTACGGTGATCCACGTTTGGGCGAGGTCGATGTGATCGACTGGATCGAATTCATCCCGTTTCGAGAGACGCGCAACTATGTCATGCGGGTGACGGAAAGCATTATGGTCTATCGCGCGCGTCTTGGGCAGGCCGGCACCGCGCCGTTGGAATTTACGCAGATGTTGATTGGCGAAAAGCCGATCATTCGTCCGCGTGTGCGTCCTTCCGATCTGGTGCCGCTGCCAGAGACGGTGCAGGATGCGGCGCTGCCTGCTGTGCGCGAAGGAGAGTGAAGAGACCTGCGCCGACAACCAAGGCGGCGCCGATCACGACATTGATCGCTAGCACCTCGTTGAACACGAAAATCCCGATGAACGTGCCGAACACCAGCTGCAAAAAGGCAAAGGGCTGCACGGCGCTGGCCTCTGCCACCTCGTAGCATTTGATCAAAAGCCAGTGACCAAGCGCGCCTGTGACACATAAAAGCGCCATCCACGCCCAATCAGGGCGCTTCATCGGTTCCCAAAACCAGATGCCCACAGCCGTCATCGCCACTGCGCCCACCACGCCTGTGTAGAAAAAGCTGGTGGCGGTGGTGTCGCGCCGCGCAGCATAGCGCGTGATCAGGCCGTAAAGCGCGAACATGAAGGCAGAGGCCAGAGGGATCAGCGCAAGGGGGCTGAAAACGCCGTAGCCCGGCTCAAGAATGATCAGAACACCCACAAACCCGATGCCGATGGCGGCCCATCTGCGCCAGCCGACGTATTCGCCAAGAACAGGGCCAGACAGGGCGGCAACAAGCAGCGGATAGCAGGTGAACACCGCCAGCGAGGCGATGAGGCCCAGATAGGTGAAGGCGGCAACCATCACGCAGATTTCAGCGGCCAGCAGCAGGCCGCGAAAGATTTGCAGCATTGGCTGGTCCGTGCGGGTGGCGGCGCGCAGCCCTTCGGCGCGTGCGGCGATGACCATCACGAAGGCGGCAAAGAACCAATAGCGGATCATCACGACCATCAGCACGTTGTATTCACTGGCCAGATGCCGCGAGATGCCGTCTTGCATGGCAAAGACGAACACAGCGGCGATCATAAGGAAAATACCGAGGCGGGTGTTTGTCTGGCTCATGGTTTGGTGCCTATGCTCATGTGGCGCTTGCGCCCGAACCCTTTGATGCGCTGCACGTCAAAGCCTGCATCGGCCAGCTTTTGGCGCACGTGCCCTGCGGCGGTATAGGTGGCGAAGGTGCCTGCGGGGGCGGTTTTTGTGCCAACGGCTTTCATCAGATCGGCCTCCCAAAGCTCTGGGTTTTTGGCGGGGGAAAAGCCATCGAGAAACCATGCGTCGGCTTGTCCGTCCCATGCAGGCACGGTCCTACGTGCATCGCCCTGACAGATGGTCAGGCTGACATTGGGCGCAATCGGCATGAACGGATCTTGCAGCCAGTTGACCAGCGTGTCTGCATAGCTGCGCAATTCGGCAAAGGGGGCCAATGCGCGGGCGGTATCTGCAGGTGACATGGGGAAGGCTTCGAAACTGGTGAAATGCAAGGTGCCTGCGTGGCCCGAACGGTCCCACGCCTGCCATGCGGTCAGAAACGACAGGCCTGTGCCAAAGCCAAGCTCTGCAATCTCGAACGCAGGAAAGAACCGCGCAGGCAGATCATTGCCATCCAGAAAGACATATCGCGTTTCAGCTAGACCGTTGGCCAGCGAATAGTAAGGATCGTCAAAAGCACGCGCGATGGGCGTTTCGTCGTCGGTCCAAATCAGATGCGCATGTGGCTGGTTCATCGCAGGGTCCTGGGGTAGGTCTGCGCCTAGGTTTGTCGAAAGGAGAGGCGCTTGGCAATCGTCGATGTCACGATACGCGGTGCGGGGGTTTTCGGGCTGACAGCTGCGTTGGCCTGTGTGCAGCGCGGCGCGAAGGTGCGCGTGGTGGATCCGTTCGGCGTTGGCGCGGGATCCAGCGGCGGGTTGGTGGGGGCGTTGGCGCCCCATGTGCCCGAAAACTGGAACCCCAAGAAAGCGTTTCAATTCAGTGTGCTGTCAACGGCAGATCAGTATTGGAGCCGCGTTGCGATGCTGGCCGGGCAAGATGTGGGTTATGCACGCACGGGCCGTTTGCAGCCATTGGCCGACGACCGTGCGGTGGACTTGGCGCGTGCTCGGGCGGCAGGGGCGGCGCAGTTTTGGGGCGACCAGTTTGACTGGCGCGTGGTCGACGCGCAGGGCGATTGGGTGCCGTTGTCGCCGACCGGTTTACTGGTGCACGATACGTTGACCGCGCGTATTCACCCGCGCAAGGCGACGGCGGCGTTGGCCAAAGCGGTGACAGCCCTTGGGGCCGAGGTGGTGGATGAAGCGGCAGATGAGGGCGCGGTGATCTGGGCCACGGGCGCAAAAGGGTTGCTGGATCTGTCAAGCGAACTGAAACGCGCCGTGGGCAACGGCGTCAAAGGGCAGGCGGCGCTTTTGGCGTTTGATGCACGTGACAAGCCGCAGCTTTTTGCGGACGGATTGCACATTGTGCCCCATGCAGATGGCACGGTCGCGATTGGGTCAACCTCCGAACGGTTGTTCAGCCATGAAAAGGTGGATGACCAGTTGGAAGATGTGATTGATCGCGCACGCGCGGCCTTTCCTGTTCTGCGGTCTGCAAAGATCATTGAACGATGGGCGGGCATCAGGCCGCGTGCAAAATCGCGTGCGCCCATGCTTGGCAAACACCCTTTGAAAGAAGGGCATTTTGTCATGAACGGGGGGTTCAAGATCGGGTTCGGCATGGCCCCCAAATTGGGCGAGGTGATGGCCGATCTGGTGTTGGACGGGGTCAACACAATCCCCGACGGTTTTGAGGTGGAGGCATCGCTATGAAGGTGCACCAGTTGGATCACTTGGTGCTGACGGTGGCCGATATTGACGCCACGGTTGCGTTTTATGAAGGCGTTTTGGGCATGCAGAGCGAGGTTTTTTACCCCGCCGATGGCACCACACGCACGGCGCTGAAATTCGGCGTGCAGAAGATCAACCTGCATCCCAAAGGGCGCGAATACGAGCCAAAGGCGCAAACCCCCGTTGCAGGGTCGGCAGACCTTTGTTTTCTCAGCGAGACGGCTGTGGATGATTGGGCAGATGCGCTTGGCAAAAAGGGCATAGCGATAGAGGACGGCCCCGTGCAGCGCACAGGTGCTGCGGGGCCGATCCTGTCGATTTATCTGCGTGATCCCGATGGCAATCTGATCGAGATCAGCAACCTGATTGGAACGTCCTAGCCGCGTGCAATTTCGGCTTTCAGCGCATCCATCAATTTGCCCAACAGCTCTTGTGAGCCTTCATCCTTGAGGTGTCCGTTTTCATCAAATGCGTTTGAGCTGCTGGCGATCAGCACCTCTGGGCCTGCGATGACGCGGGGATTGAAGGGGTTCATTTTGAGGCGCAGATCAAACTGGGCGCGTTCGCCGCCTGCGCGTCCTGCGGTGGCCGATAAAATGGCGACGGGCTTGCCGTCCCATGGATTTGGCTTGGTGCGGCTGACCCAATCCAGCGCGTTTTTCAGAACGCCCGAAACACCTTTGTTGTATTCGGGCGTCGAAATCACCACGGCATCGGCAGCGGCAATTTGTTCGGACAACGCGCGGACGGGGTCTGGGATCCCATGCGATTCTTCAAGATCACCGTCATAAAGCGGCATGTGCAGGTCGGCTTCGATGAAGGGAGAGGCCTGCGCGATGCGGGCGGCTTCGCGGATAAGTTTGCGGTTGGTTGCCTCTTTGCGCAGGCTGCCTGAAATACCGAGAAGATGCATGGGGTTGTCCTTTTGTTGATTGCCATGTGAGGTAGACCTGAACGCATAGACCGCAAGGAGAGTTTCATGCCCCATGGTGGAAAAATATTGGCAGAGCAGTTGGCCCACCTTGGTGTTGCGCGTATTTTTCAGGTGCCTGGCGAAAGTTTTCTGGCGGCGTTGGACGGTTTATTGGACCACGACATTGACGTCGTCACCTGCCGTCAGGAAGGCGGCGCTGCGATGATGGCAGAGGCCCACGCCAAGCTGACAGGCGACGTGGGTGTGTGTTTTGTCACGCGCGGGCCTGGGGCCTGCAACGCAAGTGCGGGCGTGCACATCGCGCGTCAGGACAGCACGGCGATGGTGCTGTTTGTGGGCCAGATTGCGCGCGACCATCGGGGGCGCGAGGCCTTTCAGGAAGTTGATTACCGTCAGATGTTTGGCGGGCTGGCCAAATGGGTTGAAGAGGTCGATCAGACAGAACGGTTGGGCGAGTATGTGCGCCGCGCCTTTGCGATTGCGCAGGCGGGTCGCCCGGGTCCTGTCGTGCTGGCGCTGCCCGAGGATATGCTGAGTGCGGATGTTGCAGATGCCCCTGCACCGAAGGGATTGCCGCACGCGGCGGCCGTGGATTTGCGCGGTGCTGCCACCGAAGTGATGGCGCGGATCGGGCAGGCCGCGCGGCCTTTGGTTGTGGTGGGCGGGCCGCATTGGTCGGATGCAGCCGCGCGTGATTTGCAGGACTGGGCCGAGGCGCAGGCCCTACCCGTGGCGGTGGGCTTTCGGCGTCAGGACTACATCGACAATCGCAGCCAAGCCTATGCGGGGGATTTGAATGTCGGGATGAATCCTGCGCTGGCAGAGCGGTTTGGGGAGGCGGATCTGATCGTCGCTTTGGGCTCGCGTTTGGGCGACATCGAGACAAAGGGCTACACGTTGATGGCCGCAGGTAAACCGCTGGTCCATGTGCATGCGGGCAGTGAAGAGATTGGCCGCGTATGGCCGACTGACCTAGGGGTTGTGGCGCGCGCAGACGACATGGTCACAGCACTGTGTGATTTGCCCATCGTGCCCCGCGACCGGGCGTGGATGGATCAATGTCGCGCGGCATATGGCACATGGACAACACCCGTCACCAGCCCTGGTGATGTGCGGCAAGAAGAGGTCATCGCGTGGCTATCAGATCACTTGCCCGAGGACGCGATTGTCACAAATGGTGCAGGAAATTATGCGGCGTGGTTGCACCGCTATTTTGTCTACAAGCGCCATGGCACGCAGGCTGCGCCAACAAGCGGCAGCATGGGTTACGGGTTTCCTGCAGCTGTAGCCACCAAATTGGCATACCCTGACCGGATGGCCGTCTGTCTGGCTGGCGACGGGTGTTTCCAGATGACCTGCAATGAAATGTCGACGGCGGTGCAGCATGGTGCTGCGGTGGTGACGATTGTGATGAACAACGGGCGCTATGGGACGATCCGCATGCATCAGGAGAAAAGCTATCCCGAGCGGGTCAGCGGCACGGATATGGCCGCGCCCGACTTTGCCGCTTTTGCACGCGCCTACGGTGGGCACGGGGAAACGGTGCGCAGACAGGCCGAGTTTGCGCCAGCGTTTGCGCGCGCCGCTGCAAGCGGTTTGCCCGCGGTGATTGAGGTGGTTCTGGACGGTGATGTCCTGAGCACTGGTGCAACGTTGAGTGCAACACGCGCGGCCGCGGTGGGTAAAATGCGCGGCTAGCGCCGCCCGTCATATCTGGTTGGGGGCCAGCCCCCAAACCCCCGAGGTATTTAGGACAACAATGAATACAGGGGCGTTGGCAAGAAGGCCTCAACCGCAGCGGTTGCGATTGTGATGGTTTGGCCCGTTTGCGGATTGTGACTTCTGTGGCCGCCTTTGGTGGCGGTTACGGCGACATTGCCACGGGGCAGGGTCTTGGCCAAGGCGGCTGTGTCGACCGATTGGGGGTCAGGCACGCCCACGGTGACCTGAACACGCATGTGATCGTGGGAGATCCCCAACACATCGAACATCGGGATGGACGAGTGGCGGATGGCGTCTTGAATGGCGCGGGCGGCGGCTTTGGTCATGTCTTCGCCGTAAAGATCGTTGCCCATGCCCATTTCGATGATAAAGCGATGATCCGTCATGGCTGCGCCTTGAGATCGAGGGAGACATGGATGGTGGCATGGGCGATGATCGTATCAGGACTATCATCACGCGGGCGGGGCACGTCTAGGCCGCCGTGGTGCGTGGTGACCCTGATCTGACCATAGGGAAAAATATCTGTCAGCTCGTCAGGGTCAATCGCGCTAGGGTTCTGGCAAGCGATTTCAACATCGATCTGCATGGCGTCTTTTGGGGCGTCGAAGAGGTCCACGAGATTGATGGAGTTGTGCCAAAGTGCGTCTTGCAGGGCTTTGCGGGCCGCGGCGGTATAATCGCCCCGCCGCAAGGATGTGCCCATGCCGAATTCGGTTAGCAATCTGGTTGTCATACCGTCTTCCAATGCGTTTGAACATTTTCCTGCCACCCCGTTTTATGAAGCAGCGGTGTATCATCCTGAAACTCCGCGTGGCCAAGGCAAAGATAGCCTGTCAGGTGCCATGTGTCCGGCGTCTGAAGGATCTGCTTGATGCGTTCGGGGTTGATGATGCTGACCCACCCAAGGCCGATGTTTTCTGCGCGTGCGGCAAGCCAGAGCGTATAGATCGCGCCCACGGTGGAATAGGCCAAGGTCTCTGGCATGGTTTGCCGTCCCAGGCCGCGCCCTTCGCGCGGGGCGGTTTCGGTGAAGATTGCCAGATGCACAGGCGCGTCATGCATGCCGCTGAGTTTGAGCGCGTTATAGTCGCGGCGTGCGTCATCGGAATAAAGCGCTGCGGCTTTGGCGTTTTCGGTCTCGAAATCTGCGGTGATGGCGGCCCGTTTGTCCGCGTCCTTGACCTGTAGGACGCGCCAAGGCCGCGCATTGCCGACCGAGGGGGCGAGATCCATTGTGGCCCGCAGGCGATCCAGCACCTCTTGGTCGACAGGATCGGTTTTGAAGTGCCGCACATCGCGGCGCCATGTCAGCACATCCAAAAGGGCTGCGCGGTGGGCGTCGTTCAGCAGCATAGGCGCCTAGAACTCCACCCCGATTTGCGCTTTGATCCCCGACCGGAACGGGTGTTTGACCAGCTCCATTTCAGTGACCAGATCGGCGTGTTCCATCAGCTCTTCCTTGGCATTGCGGCCTGTCAGAACCACGTGTGTCATGTGGGGTTTGTGATCGCGCAGGAACGCCACAACCTCGTTTACATCCAGATAGTCATAGCGCAGCGCGATGTTGATCTCGTCCAGCAGCACCATTTTGTGGCTGTCATCAAGGATCAATTCCTTGGCTTTGGCCCACGCCGCTTGGGCCATTTCGGTATCGCGCGATTTGTCTTGGGTTTCCCAAGTGAAGCCTTCGCCCATTGTGTGAAAGCTACAGGTGTCACTGAATTTTGCCAAAATCAGATCGCGTTCGCCTGTCGACATCCCGCCCTTGATGAATTGCACCACGCCGCATTTCATGTCGTGGGCAATGCACCTGAAGATCATCCCGAAGGCGGCGCTGGATTTGCCTTTGCCTTTGCCCGTATGAACGATGACCAGCCCCTTTTCATCAGTTTTGGTGGCCATGATTTTATCGCGCGCGGCCTTCTTTTTGGCCATCTTCATGGCGTGGCGTTCGTCGTCCATCGGTGCCTCCCTGGATTAGAAAAGTAGCCCCATGATGTAAGGCGCAATCAAGGCGGTTAGCAAGGCATTTAGCCCCATACCGACACCTGCAAAGGCGCCTGCGGTTTCGTTCACCTGAAAGGCCCTGGCGGTGCCGATGCCGTGGGCCGCGACGCCCGCTGCCAGCCCGCGTGCGCGGTAATCGGTGATGCGCAGCGCGTTCATCAAGGTGGTGACGGTGATCGCACCAATGACGCCCGTCAGGATGACCAGAACAGCCGTGAGCGTTGCAGAGCCCCCAATCTCGTTTGCGATGCCGATGGCCACGGGGGCGGTGGTGGATTTTGGGGCCAGCGACAAAAGGATATCGAGCGGCAGTCCAAAGGCCATCCCGATCCCCACAGCCGTCAAAAGAGCTGTTGTCGAGCCTGCCACGAGGGCTGCAATCAAAGGCAGGGCAGTGGCCTTGAGGTGGTGAAGGTTGTTATAGAGAGGAATGGCCAAGGCCACTGTTGCGGGACCGAGCATGAAGTGCACGAATTGCGCGCCTTCGAAATAGGTCGCATACGGCGTGCCCGTTGCCCACAGGATTGCCGCCAGAAGGGCCACCGCAATGAGCACGGGATTTGCAATGGGGTGGCGCTTGCACAGCCGCGAAACGGTGTCGCCGGCCAGATAGCAAACCAGGGTTGCGGTCAGCCACAACAGCGGTTCTTGGCTCAGGTAGATCCAGATATCTGAAACATCGGTCATGTGCGCACCAGTTTGACGAAGGTTAATGCGCCAACCGCCAGCGCGATTACGGTGCTGATCACAAGTGTTGCAAGAATGGCCAGACCGTTTTCGCCAAGTTTGTCAAAGTGGCCCACAACGCCAACGCCAGCGGGGACAAACAATAGTGACAGATGTGAGAGCAGACCCGTGGCCGTCGGGGTTGTCGCCTTGGCAACAGCGGGGCGGATCAACAAAAGGATCAACAAAAGCGTCATGCCAAGCACGGGGCCGGGAATGGGGAGGGCGAAGCTACGGGACGTGACTTCGCCGACAAGCTGACAGATCAGCAGTAGGGCAAGGTGGTAAATCATGGGGGTACCGTCTCTTGCCAAGCCAGAGGCGTCAACGATTTGTTAAGGTTCATGCTTTTGAAAGGTGGGGGAGAAGGAGTGCGCCTGATGCGTCGATTTCAATTTGCCTTGCCAATTCTGGCGCTGGCTGCCTGCGATATGGCGGGCCCCGCCTTTTTGGGGGCCGAGCCGATGTATGTTGAGGTCGGCGGCAGCGCTTTTACCGTGCGCCAGCGCGATGACCGCGCCGAGGTGATCCGCACAAATATGGAATGGGCCCCCGACCGCGGTGCCGTGGCCGATAAGATGAAAATCGCGATTGAGGTGACCACAGGTTGCACAGTGCGCGATGGAACGCTTGAGGGCGATCAGGCCGTGCGCCGCGCACGTTTGAAGTGCAGCGGCGATGCCCCTTATCAGATCACGCGCCGCCCGCCACTGCGCTGCCAAGGTAACACGCTTGAGACGGTGACAACCGATGGCGCGGAAATAGAGCTGACCTGTAGGTGAGTCTTCTGCACCACGTTTGATCTGAAATACATGTAACGCCGCGTTTTGCAGTAGACAACAAAAACACCACCCCGCTATGAGCCATGCCAAGGTAACACGGGGCAGGGTTCATGAGGTTTTTCGCAGTTTTTCTTTTGCTTGGATATCTGGGCACAGCCGCAATGGCGGCAGGGTTTTAAGATCTTTTGAACTGATCAATGCGCGCGCGTGCCGAATTGGACCGCGGCACCCATAGCCCCCGATCAATCGCCTCTTGCAGTCGGTCGGCAATATCGGCCAGTGCGGGTGCGTTATTGTCCTCAATAAAGGTCCGCGTTTCGTCATCGGCCAGAAACGCCTCTTCTACCATGTCGAAATGATGGTGTTTGACCGCCCCTGTCGTGGCTGCAAAAGCGAACAGATAATCAACTGTTGCCGCGATTTCGAACGCGCCTTTGTAGCCATGCCGCTTGACCCCATCTATCCACTTGGGGTTCACCACACGGCTGCGCACGACGCGCCCGATTTCATCGTCCAGCGTGCGGATCAGGGGGCGTTCTGGGCGCGAATGGTCGTTGTGATAAATCGGGCGATCCACGCCTTGCAGCGTGCTGATGGCGGCAGCGGCACCGCCTTCAAACTGATAGTAATCATCGCTGTCCAACACGTCATGTTCGCGGTTGTCTTGGTTTTGCACCACCGCATCGACTGTTTTCAAACGCGCCTCCAGCCCTTCGCGGTCGCGGATGCCGTCTTGATCCTTGCCATACGCATAGCCGCCCCATTCCAGATAGGCCTCGGCAAAATCGGCTTTGTCGTTCCATATGCGTTCGTCAATCAGCGCCTGAAGCCCCGCGCCATAAGCCCCCGGTTTGCTGCCATAGACCCTTGGCCCGGGTGTTTGTGCAGCGGCGTTATCCGTTTCATCCAAGGTTTGAATGGCACGCGCTGCACTATCGACAAGCGCAATTTGCTGTGGGAAGGCATCGCGGAAAAAACCGCTGACCCGCAGCGTGACATCGACGCGCGGACGCCCAAGCGCCGTTGCGGGGATAACCTCAAACCCTGTAACGCGGCGGCTGGCGGCATCCCATTGCGGTTTGACGCCCATCAACGCAAGTGCTTGCGCAATATCATCGCCGCCTGTGCGCATATTGGCGGTGCCCCATGCCGTCAGCAATAACGCACGCGGCCAATCCCCGTGATCTTGCAGGTGTTTTTCAATCAGTAGATTGGCCGATTTCCAACCCAGGGCCCATGCGGTTTGGGTGGGCAGCGCGCGGCTGTCGACGCTGTAAAAATTCCGACCCGTGGGCAACACATCCAACCGCCCGCGGGTGGGCGCCCCCGAAGGACCAGAGGGGATGGCCAAGCCGTCCAAGCCGCGCAGCAAAGCGCCCATTTCGGCAGGGCCGCACTTTTCGACCATGGGGCGCACAGTGCGGGTGATGTGATCACAGACTGCGCGGCTTTTGGCGCCGATGGGATCGGCCGCGCCGTCAAGAATGCGGATGGCCAATTCTTCAAGCCGCTCAATCGTATCGCCCGCAGTGCGCCATGTGCCATCCCCAAGCACCTCTGGGCGCCGTCCTGTCCAAGGGGCGGCCATATCTGCGTCCAGCGGGTTAAACCCAAGGTCCAGATCATCCGCCAGCGCACCGATCAAAGATGCATCCGGCCCGGTGCCGTCCCCGCGCGGCACGCGCGTCAAGGCGATGGTCAGATCACGGGCCTGTGCGCCCTCTGGCGAGGTGCCAAAGATGTGCAGACCGTCGCGGATTTGCGCCTCTTTCAACTCGCATAGATAGGCGTCCAGCTTGGCCAGATCCGTATCTTCATCCGCACCATCCATCCCGACATCGCGGTCCAGCCCTGTGGCGGATGTCAGCGACAGAATTTCGCGCCTCAGATGGGTGATGCGCCGCGGATCAACGCCTGCAGCCTCGTAATATTCATCCACCAATGCTTCGAGATCCTTTAGCGGGCCATAGGTTTCCGCCCGCGTCAGCGGTGGGGTAAGGTGATCCAGAATAACCGCCTGCGCGCGCCGCTTGGCCTGCGTGCCCTCGCCCGGATCATTGACGATAAAGGGGTAGAGATGCGGTGTCGGACCAAAGACCGCTTCGGGCCAGCAGGTTTCTGACAAGGCGATGGCTTTGCCGGGCAACCATTCAAGATTGCCATGTTTGCCCATATGCACGATCGCGTCTGTGGCCCAATGGTGACGCAGCCAGAAATAGAATGCCAGATAGTTGTGCGGAGGAACCAAATCAGGGGAATGGTATGTCTCTGTTGGATCGATGTTATAGCCACGCGCAGGCTGCACCCCGACAACAGCATTCCCAAAACGGTAAATCGACAGTTTGAATCCTGCATCTGTTACAAAGGGGTCTGCCTCGGGCGGCCCCCATTGATCGGTGATTTGCTGTTTGAGCGCATAGGGCAGGGCGTCGTAATGGGTGCGGTATGCATCCAGTGCAAGCACCTCTCCGCCCTTGGTGGTGGTGCGATCTGTCAGCCAGTTTGTCGGGCCCGCCATGATCTGATCCATGAGGGCTTTGCTGTCGTCTGGCGTGCTGCAGTCATATCCCGCATTTGCCAAAGCACGTAGCGCGTCAACGGTGGCCGCAGGCGTGTCCAGCCCCACACCATTGGCCAATCGCCCGTCTTTGTTGGGATAGTTCGCCAACACCAATGCCACCTTGCGCTGTGCAACAGGGCTGTGGCGCAGCCGCGCCCAAGCCGCTGCCAGGGCTGTGACAAAATCAATGCGACCCCCACGCGCCTGATATGTCGCAATCGCACATTCCGTGGCCTCGTCAAAATATGCCTCGCCCTTGAAGCTGACAGCCCGGGTCAAAACCCGCCCATCCACTTCGGGCAGGGCCACATTCATGGCGATGTCACGTGCAGACAGCCCCGTTAGCCCATCGTCCCAAGCCGCTTCAGAACTTGAGGACAGGACAACCTGAAACACGGGCGCTGCGTTTGCAAAAGGCGCGGTCAGCGGATTGGCAGGCGCGTCATCCCCATGCGGGTTTCCAACGGCAAAGGAGGTGCAATTCAGGATCACCGATGGAGGCGCTGCCGTAAAAAGCTGTTCAAGCGTTGCTTGGCTGACCGGATCCTTGAGCGACGCCACGAATACCGGCATGGGGTTCAGCCCCGCCCGTAAAAGCGATTTGGTCAACCGGTTGATCGGGTTGAGCCCTGCGCCCTGCACAAGTGCGCGGTAAAAGACCAAAGGCACGATCGGCGCGTCATCCGTCCACGCCTCTTGCAAGGTGGCAAGGCTTGGCGCTGTTTCGGCGGGCCAATAAAGCCCTGCCCGTAGCAAAGGGGCGGCCGCGGCAGGTTTTTCACCATGATCCAGCATTGCTTTGGCGTATGACAAAAACCCAACTGCATTCGCGGGGCCCCCTTCGGTCATATAGGCCCAAAGCGCGTCATAATCCGCGTCCGACACGGTGGACAGGCGCCGCAACTCTGGATCGGGTTTGTCATCTCCGGGCAAAAGCGCCAAAGGCACGCCCGCGTTATGCAAATGGGCCGCGTATTGTTCGGCGCCGTATTTCCAATAGCCCGTGCCGCCAAGCACCCGTGCAATCACCAGCCGCGATTTGGACGCGCATTGATCAATGTGCAAATCCACCGACATCGGGTGGTTCAAATGGGTCAGGTTGGCCAGACGCAACGTGGGCTGATCGCTCAGTTCGGCCCGCGCGGCAGACAGCGCCGCAAGCTCTGTATCGGCCGCGGAAATGAAAACCACATCCGCAGGGGTCTGGCCCAGATCAAAGGGTTCTGAGCCATCATCAATCGCGCCCGGTGTTGCTGCCAGAAGATGCATTTTTGAACTTATCCTTGCCCTATGGCGTTAGTCGGACGGAGGGTTTCATGACCAAGAAAAAACGCAGAGATCTCGATCAACCCGCGCGCGCCCAAGACCGCATGGCCGATGACGAAATGGGCAAAACCATGCGCGGTTGGGAAAACATCGACAAACATGGCCACAAACCGGGCTTTGGCGACCGCGCAAAGGAACGCCAGCCTGAAAATCCCAAATAACCTCACAGCACCTTTTCCATGAACCAGCTAGAGCTGTTGGCGACATAATCGCCAAATGGCGCGCGATACTCAAACCCATGCCGCTCATATAATTTATGTGCCGCGTGCAGCGTGTTTCCCGTCTCTAGCATAAGTTTCGCTTTGCCCATGCCCCGCGCCTCATCTTCCAAGGCCCTCAAAATGGCATCAGCAATGCCTTGGCCCCGCGCTTCAGGGTCCACAAACATGGATTTCACCTCGCCGTAGCTGCCTTTGTCGGCCAGCGCACCCGTGCCGCGGATCACCTCGCCGCGCCGTGCAATAAAGAAATGGATATGCGGCGCACAGAGCTCCTCAATATCCAGATATGCGTTATCCTCGGGCGGAAAAAGACTTTCCATCAACGCATGGCTTTGCTTCAAAAGCGCCGTGGCCGCAGGGTGGCGCGGGTCGCCCCGCTCTATGATGATCATGCACTCAGCGCAGCCGTAATCGCTGCCTGATCCAGCCCCGCCTGCCCAATAACGACAAGACGTGTTTCGCGTGGTTCGCTGATCGGTTGATCGAAATAGCTGTCCACCCGCGGCCCAACCGCCTGAAGCGTCAGGCGCATTGGCTTGCCTTGCACCGCGGCAAACCCCTTCAGACGTAGGATATCATGGGCGCGGATCACATCGGCAACTTGTTCGGCAAAGGCTTTCGGATCGGCGATTTCACCGCGTGTCACCACGAAACTTTCAAATTCGTCATGGCCATGTTCATGCGCATGATCATGATGGTGGTCATGGTCGTCGTGATCATCATAGTGGTGGTGATCATCGTGATGGTGGTGATGATGCACCTCATGGCGGGCGTCCAAATCCCCTTCGGCCCCAATGCCCTGACCCAACAATACATCCACAGGCAGCGCGCCCATGCTGGCCTTGATCACCTGCACGCCGTCACGGCTGTCGCTTTTCAATTTGGCGGTCAGCGCGTCTGCCTCTTGGGCGTCCAATAAGTCGGATTTGTTCACAACAATCATATCCGCGCAGGCGACCTGATCCTCGAACAACTCCGACAGTGGTGTTTCGTGATCAAGGTTTTCATCCAGCTTGCGCTGCGCGTCCACGGCCTCAACCGAATGGGCGAACCGTCCCTCTGTCACGGCTTTGCCGTCGACGACAGTGACCACACCATCCACGGTGACGCGCGTGGCAATTTCGGGCCAGTTGAACGCACGCACGAGCGGTTGTGGCAGGGCCAGACCGCTTGTTTCAATCACGATGTGGTCGGGCGCATTTTCACGCGCCAACAGTTTTTCCATCGTAGGCACAAAATCATCGGCGACGGTGCAACAGATGCAACCGTTGGACAGCTCCATGATATCATCTTCGGTGCAGGTTTCGTCACCGCACCCCTTCAGGATGTCACCATCGACGCCCAAATCGCCAAATTCGTTGATGATCAGCGCTATGCGCTTGCCTTGCGCGTTTTGCAGCATGTGTCGGATCAGCGTTGTTTTGCCAGCGCCCAGAAAGCCGGTGACAACCGTGGCAGGAATTTTTGCGGCCATATTGAATACCTCTTGTTCTCAAGGAAACGCCGGCGGCCGTTTCAGGCCGCCGGTGCTTTTGACGAATGAAATGCGTTGTTTTTACGCGGCGCCGTAAAGGCGTTGGTTGACCAGACCCGATCCGTCCAAACCTTTCACACGCTTTGCAGCGGCCAGAATGGCCAGATCAGCAATCGGTTCAATCAGCAACACCGTCATGTAAGCCGCCCCGAAGGACGCAACAGCCGCAAGGGTCTCGACACCAAAGCCCTGACCATAGATCGCCCAAAACGCAACCCACGCCACAACGCCGCCTTGGTAAGTTGCCGACAGTATCAGCGCTTGGGCATAGGTCAGATCAACATAGGCCGTGCCATCCGCGATGATCTTTTTGGCCAGAACGTAAATGCCGAACAGCGGAACAAGCAGGGTGGTAATGTTCACCGTGAACATGGGCAGGTCCGTTGGTGCAAAAACCATGCCTTGCAGCAAAAGGCCCAATGCCAGCCCGATCGCCGCGGGCGCAATGCCAAGGATCAGCAAGATTGTCGTGCCCAAGATAAAGTGCACTTCCGAGATGCCGACAGCGAAATGGGGCAACACCTCAAAGAAGATAAAAACGGCGATTGTCGCCATCAGGCTGCGTGCGACCAGCGACAGCGCCCCGCGCTGCACAAGCGCGTCCCACGTCATTTTCAAAGCGTAGGCGCCTGCACCCGCAGCCGTTGCCACACTCAGGGCCATTTTTGCGCCATTCACGACGCCAGGTTCGATATGCATATGTCTTTTCTCCTTAACCTGTCACACCCGACAGGTGGGTTGGTAGTGATGCACGGCTGGTCTCCTGGCTTGCGGATCATAGCCTGCGCCGCCTTCCCAAACCCGACGGGTCCAGTGGCATCTGGCGCATGCGATCCGCTTACAGTCGCGGGGGCGGCTGTGGTTGCGGGCCCCGATTGGGTCGTCCCATCCCACATTCCCATTTGAGCCCCTACGCTTTGCGTTTCGTCGGGGCACCATGCCTGTTTGTTGTGGCTGCACGGGCCGCATCTGGCAAGGCTGAATCCGACATCACAAAGCCAAACCGCGGCCCAGACCCCTGTCAAAGCCAATCCAAAGGCTGCGATGCCCCAATATATTGTGGATAACTGCGCCGATTTTGCCAGATGCGGTGCCAAACCGTTGACTCGCGCCATATTGCTGCGGTCCACTAGCTGCCAAATAGGAATCAACCGCGTCAGGAGCCGCCTTTGCGTTTTTCCCGCCTCCGTCTGAATGGCTTCAAAAGCTTCGTGGACCCCACCGATCTTGTGATCGCGGATGGGCTGACAGGCGTTGTGGGGCCAAACGGCTGCGGTAAATCCAACCTGCTTGAGGCCCTGCGGTGGGTCATGGGTGAAAACCGCCCCACCGCCATGCGCGGCGGCGGCATGGAAGACGTGATCTTTGCAGGCGCCGCCACGCGCCCCGCCCGTAACTTTGCCGAAGTCAGCCTGATCATCGACAATGCCGAACGGCTTGCGCCCTCTGGTTTTAATGACAACGACCAGTTGGAAATCATCCGCCGCATCACCCGCGACGTGGGCAGCGCCTACAAAGCCAACACCAAGGACGTGCGCGCCCGCGACATCCAGATGCTCTTTGCCGATGCCTCTACTGGCGCGCACTCTCCCGCGCTCGTGCGTCAGGGCCAGATCAGCGAGTTGATCAACGCCAAACCCAAGGCCCGCCGCCGTGTTCTCGAAGAAGCCGCTGGCATCAGCGGCCTCTATCAGCGCCGCCATGAAGCCGAGTTGAAACTGAAAGGTGCGGAAACCAATCTGGCCCGCGTCGATGATGTGATCGAACAGCTTGCGGCACAGCTGGCGCAACTTGCACGCCAAGCACGTCAGGCCGCGCGCTACCGCGAAATCGGTGCCTCGCTGCGTGCTGCCGAAGGGCTGCTTCTCTACCGTCGCTGGCGCGAAGCCGAAGACGCCCGCGCCACCACCGCCAATGAATTGACAGAACGCACCAAAGCCGCTGCCGCCTCTGAAACGGCCGCACGCCAAGCGGCCAAACTGCGCCTCACAGCCGATGAAGCCCTGCCGCCCAAGCGCGAGGAAGAAGCCGTTGCCGCCGCCATCCTGCAACGCCTGCAAGTCCAGCGTGACACGCTGAAGGATCAGGAAAACCGCGCCGCCGAACGTATCGAAACACTGACCAATCGCATCGCCCAACTGGCGCGCGACATTGACCGCGAAAGCGGCTTGAACAAAGACGCCACCCAAACCATTGAACGCCTTGACTGGGAAGCGGCCGAAATCGCAAAGGCCGCCGATGGCCATGACGGCCGTCTGGCCGCCGCCGCCGATGCCTCTGGCGATGCGGCCCAAATCCTGCAAGACCGCGAAGCCGCGCTGACCCAAATGACAGAAGACGTCGCCCGCCTGTCGGCGCGTCACCAATCCGCCCACCGCCTGTTGGATGACAGCCGCAAAACCCTCGAGAAAAACGAAGCCGAGACCGCCAAATCACAAGAGGCGATGCAAGCCGCCGATGCCGCGCTGACCCGTGCGAAAACCGATTTTACCATCGCCGAAGCCGAAGCCGAAACGGCCACCAAGACCGCCGCCAAAGCGGAAGAGGTTTTGGCAGAAACCGAAGCCGCCCGCACCGAAACCCAAGCGCTTGAATCCGATGCCCGCGCTGCTCTGTCCGAAGCTGATGGCGAGGTCAGTGCCCTGCGCGCCGAAGTGAACGCCTTGGGCAAACTTCTGGGCCGCGACACCGCCGAAAGCGGACAAATCATGGATGCGCTGACCGTTGCGTCAGGCTTTGAAAAAGCCATCGGCGCAGCGTTGGCCGATGATCTCAAAGCACCCATGGTCGGCAATGATGATCCCTCGGGGTGGGCCGTTTTGCCCGCTTATGATCAGGCCCAACGCTTGCCCGATGGGGCCACGCCATTGGCCGATCACGTGCAGGTGCCAGACGCGCTTGGCCGCCGCATCAGTCAGGTGGGTCTTGTGGATGCGGACCGCGGCGCGCTTTTGCAACCGCTCCTGAAACCGGGTCAGCGCCTTGTCAGCACCGATGGCGATTTGTGGCGGTGGGATGGCTTTCGCGCCGCGGCCGAAGATGCGCCCTCCGCCGCCGCCCTGCGCCTGCAACAGCTCAACCGCCTCGAAGAGCTCAAGCGCGAGATGAACGAAGCCGAAGCCCGCGCCGATGGCGCGCGCGCTGCACATACCACGCTGCAAACCCGCCTGCGCGACCTGTCCGAGGCCGACCGCACCGCCCGCGAAGCGCGTCGCAACGCCGACCGCGCCGTGACCGAAGCCAACCGCAAACTGTCGCGCGCTGAAGCCGATCAATCCATCGCGGCAGGCAAACTTGAAAGCCTTGGGCTGGCCGTCAAACGGTTCGAAGACGAAGCCACCGCCGCCCGTGGTCGACTGGTTGAGGCGGAACGCGGCCTGCAGGATCTTGGGGATCTCGATGCCGCCCGCGCCGCCGTCGAAGACGTCAAAATGACGGTCGAAGCCGCACGTATGACGATGATGGCCAAACGCTCGGCCCACGAAGAATTGCGCCGCGAAGGCGAAGCCCGCGTGCGCCGCAGTCAGGAAATCACCAAAGAAATCAGCGGCTGGCGCCACCGTCTGGATACCGCCGAAAAGCGTATCGGCGAATTGATTGAACGCAAGGAAACTTCGGAAGCCGAATTGAAAGAAGCCCAAGCCGCACCAGAAGAACTGGCCGCCAAGCGTGATGAAATCGCCTCCGCGATCGAAGAGGCCGAAGCCCGCCGCCGCACAGCCGCCGATGCACTGGCCGAGGCCGAAACCGCCGCGCGTAACGCCGTGCAGGCCGAACGCGACGCAGAACGCGCCGCTTCCGAGGCCCGCGAAGCCCGCGCACGCTCAGAGGCCCGCGCCGATGCCGCGCGTGAAACCGTCCAACTGGCCGAGGACCGCATCCGCGAAGAGATGGACGTCAGCCCGCAAAAGCTGCTCGAAGGGCTTGCCGCGGACCCCAACAAAATGCCCGCCGCCGAAGCGATTGAAAACGATGTGAACCGCCTCAAACGCCAACGCGATTCTTTGGGTGCCGTAAACCTGCGGGCCGAAGAAGACGCCAAAGAAGTGCAGGTCGAACACGACGCATTGGTAAATGAAAAGCATGATCTTGAAGAAGCGATCAAAGCCCTGCGCACAGGGATCGCATCGCTCAACAAAGAAGGCCGCGAACGGTTGCTGACCGCTTTCGAACAGGTGAATGAAAACTTCGGGATGCTCTTTACGCACCTTTTTGGCGGTGGCGAAGCGCGTCTGGTTCTGGTCGAAAGCGATGATCCCCTCGAAGCCGGCCTTGAAATCATGTGCCAACCGCCTGGCAAAAAGCTGAGCACCCTGTCGCTGCTGTCTGGTGGTGAACAGACGCTGACTGCACTTGCCCTGATCTTTGCGGTGTTCCTCGCCAACCCCGCCCCCATCTGTGTGCTCGACGAGGTCGACGCCCCCCTTGATGATGCAAACGTCACGCGGTTCTGCGATATGCTCGACGAGATGACACGCCGCACCGATACGCGCTTTTTGACCATCACCCACCACGCCGTCACAATGGCGCGTATGGATCGGTTGTTCGGGGTCACAATGGCCGAACAGGGCGTCAGCCAGTTGGTCAGCGTCGATCTGAAAAAGGCCGAGGCAATGGTTGCTTAAAGCAACCAAGCCAGCAGTGCGACACCCAAAAATCCGCCCCACGCTTGCCATAGAACACCGCAGGCCGCCTCAATATCGCGCGGCCCTCCACTGTGCCGTGCGCCCGCGTTGACCCACGCGAAATCCTGCATCTTGCCGTCATAGGCCCGTGGTCCGCTCAGTGCGATGTCCAGCCGCCGCGCCATCGCCGCCTCTGGCCAGCCTGCATTGGGCGACCGGTGCAGCCGCGCATCGCGGCGCAACTGCCAGACTGCCAAAGGCGCGATCAACACCGCAGTGATACGCGCAGGCACAAGGTTCAGCACATCATCCAATCGCGCGGCTGCCCACCCGAAGGCTGCATGGCGCGGCGTGCGATAGCCAATCATACTATCCGCCGTATTTACGATCTTATACACCAGCAGCCCGGGCAACCCCGCCACAGCGAACCAAAGGGCAGGGGCAATGACCCCGTCGCTCAGGTTCTCTGCCGCGCTCTCAATCGCCGCGCGGCTGACCGCACTGTCGTCCATGCTTGCAGTCTCGCGCCCCACAATCATCGCCACATTGCGTCGCCCCTCGGGCAAGCTGCGGCGCAAGCCCGCGGCCACCGCACGCACATGGTCCACAAGCGAGCGTTGCGCCAAAAGAACCGCTACCACCACCACCTCAACCACCGTGCCGCCCCATGAAAGCACCACGCCCAACAGCGCAGCGGCCCCCACCAAACCGGCCACCACTGCCACGCCCTTTACCTTGCGAAACCGGCCTGTGTTAAACCGCGTATCGGCCCACCCGATCACGCGGCCCATCAGAACCGCAGGGTGCGGCAGTCGGTTCCACAGCCACTTCGGCTCGCCCAACAGCGCATCCAAAAGCATCCCCAGAACAAGGCTCACAAAGCGGCCTCCAACTGGTCCCACCTGTCCAGGGCGGGCAGGCCAAGGCGCAACCAGCGGCCATCATAAGGAAACACGCGCGACCACACATGGCCTCGCGCCAAACGGTCCTGCCACGCCGCCGCATCCATCACGTCATAAAGGCGAAACAGATCCGTCCCGCCAATTACCTGTGCGCCAGCATCTGTCATCATCGCGTCCAACCGCGCGGCATCTGTCGCCAGGCGTTCGCGCGTCCGCGCAGCCCACGCCTCATCGCGCAAGGCACGCGCCCCGATTTCAAGCGCAGGCCCCGCAACAGCCCACGGCCCAAGCATATCGACCAGCGGGCCAACCGTGCGCGGTGTGCCCATCGCAAACCCAAGCCGCACCCCTGCCAATCCCCAGAACTTCCCGAAACTCTTCAGCACAATCACCCCATCGCGATCCGCGTGGCGCATCTGGCTTTCGTCGGGGCAAACATCGCAAAAACTTTCGTCAATCACCGTAACGGCGGCCAAGCTGCCGCCCATCAATGCGCCATCGGGATTGTTGGGATGCACCACCACCCGCACATCCGCCGCATCCTGGCCCACGGTCCAACCCGCCGACGCAAAGGCCGCGGCATGTTCATTATACGTGCGCGTCGCAATCTGCACATCCCGCGCCGCCCCCATCACAGGCAGGGCAGGCAAACGCGCAATCAGCGCCGACGCCCCGTTGGCAGGCACGATCACCGCATCCTCTGGCACATTCCAAAAACGGCGCGCGGCCTCAATCAACCGTGCCATCGCGCCGTGATCGGGCAAGGCGCCCCATGCATCGGCGCTGATCTGACCGACGGGATAGGGCACAGGATTTATCCCTGTGCTCAGGTCAAGCCACCCCTCACGCGTGCCGCCATATTGCGCCACAGCCGCATCCAGCCCGCCCCCGTGATCGCGCTTGTCCGCCATCTCAGCCGTCTTTGGGCACTGGCGGATGGCGGGTCACGAAATGCCCCTTCACCCCTTGGGGCCACGTGCGATAGGGCACCTGTCCGCTTTCGCTTTCGGCATGCAGCTTGGCATAGCCCACAATCGCCTCTGCGGCCTCTTTGTCTGGCGTGAACTGCCCAAGCGTATAGGCCAGCTTCCCGTCAGCCTGCACCGCAACATTACACGCCCCTTTGCACCCCATCAGGCACGATGTGCGGCGTGTTTTGACGTCGCCCAGATCTTCGGCTTCGATCAAAGCGGCAAGACGTTCGCCATCGGTCAGGGCCATATCACCTTGATCCCAATTGTCGCACTTGCAGGTGTCACAGATCGTAATCCACGTGGTCACTGTCTTGCCTCCTCAGTCAGGTATTCTTGCGTAATGCGCTCAGGATCGGGACCCAACCCCAAAACCGCCAAAGGCGCAAGCATCCTGACCGTTTGGGCGGGAATTAACTCATTTTCAAGAAACTACTCATCTTTGGGGCGGAATCACTATATGAATGGTGGCACAATCCGTATGTGACGCACGGGTGATGGAGTTTTTATGAATGTTTTGATCGTAGAAAGCGATCGCGATTTGGGTCAGATTTGGTCTGATCATATCGCGCGACAAGGTTGCCGTGTCACCCTCGTTGGGTCTGAAGATGCCGCTGCAAAGGCGACGTTAACAGATAAGTTTCAAGTGATTATCCTCGATCTTGATCTGGAAGAAGGCAGCGCCCTCGCATTTGCGGATCTGGCCAGTTACCGCCAGCCAGACAGCAAAATCCTCTTTGTGACAAAAACCACCTTCTTCTCGGACGGCTCCATCTTTCAGCATGTCCCAAACGCCTGCGGATTTATGGGGTCCAACTCGCGCCCCGATGATCTGGCCGCGGTTGTCCACCACCACGCATCAACGCGCCACTGACCACCTGTCAATCGCGCCCATGCGGTGCCATGAAATCCAGATCGGGGTTAATCGGGATGATGCGATGCGGGTTAACCGTTTCGTGACTGTAATGATAATGCCGCACGATATGCGCCATTCCCACAGTCTCTGCCACGCCCTGCACTTGATACAGCTCGCGGGTGTAGCCCCATAAGTTCGGGTAATCGACAATCCGCTTTTTGTTGCATTTGAAATGCAGGTGATAGACGGGATCAAAGCGCACAAGCGTTGTGAACAAACGCCAATCCGCTTCTGTGATCTGCTCGCCCATCAGATAGCGGCGCGTGGCCAGACGCTCTTCCAGCCAATCCAGACTGTCAAACAACGGCCCCACAGCGGCGTCATAGGCCGCTTGTGTGGTGGCAAACCCGCTTTTGTAAACGCCGTTGTTCACGGTGTGATAAATCCGCTCGTTCACCTCTTCGATGGCCTCCCGCATCTCCTCGGGCCAGTAGTCATCGGTATTGCCCGTGATCGCGTCAAAGTCCGAATTGAACATGCGGATGATGTCCGCGCTTTCGTTGCTCACAATCGTGCCGCGCTCTTTGTCCCACAGGATCGGCACCGTCACACGCCCCGATACCTTCGGATCCGCCTTGATGTAGATGTCACGCGCAAATGGCAGCCCGAACAACCTGTCGCCCGTTGCCCCGTTGTCATCTGTCTCAAACGTCCAGCCATCGCCCATCATGTCGGGATGCACCACGGACACATCGATATGCGGCTCCAACCCTTTCAGCTTGCGAAAAATCAGCGTGCGATGCGCCCATGGACACGCCAGCGAGACATACAGATGATAGCGCCCGCTGCGCGCTTTGAACCCGCCCTCACCGCTTGGACCCGCCGCCCCATCGGCCGTAATCCAGTTGCGAAACCGCGAGGTATCACGCTCAAACGCCCCGCCCGTGGATTTGGTGTCATACCATTCATCACGCCACACACCGTCAACAAGCTGTCCCATCTGTTCACTCCTTTTGTTTGCACCTGTCCTATCAGAGCCCGCACGCCGCGCCGACTGCCGTTCGCGCACAGGCACCTCCACAGTGTCGCACCGTCGCAAACATGCCCTTGCGCGCCGCTGAATCGGTTTGCACGCCTGCACGCCCCCGCCTATACCAATGGCCAGACGACGCCCGATGGGGGCCAGACCGAGGGTCTGTCGCAGGTCGACCCAGACAGGGGACCACACGGCAGACATCGTCCACTCCCAAACGGCTGACCAAACGAATGGATCTGACCGATGCGCCTTGCCCTTGCCTTACTTCTGCTTTCCACAACAGCCGCCTCTGCCCACCCGGGCCATTGGGGCGAACTGGCAGGCCACGACCACTGGATCGCAGCAGGTGCCCTGGGGGCCGCCGCCGCCGCAGCACTTTGGGGCTGGCTCAAAGGTAAAAAAGACGACGAAGAAGCAACCGAAGATGACCCCGAACTGGAAGAGGAAACCGCATGAGCGCCACCCCTCAAAAAGTCGGCGTCATGATCTGCGGGCACGGCTCGCGCTCTCAATCGGCCGTCGACGAATTCGCAACCTTGGCCGATAAACTGCCCGCTTATTTCCCGCCCGACTGGGAAACCGAATACGGCTATCTGGAATTTGCAAACCCCGTGATCCGCGATGGCCTTGATGTGCTGCGCGAAAAGGGCTGCGACAAAATTCTGGCGGTGCCCGGCATGCTCTTTGCCGCGATGCACGCCAAAAACGACATCCCCACGGTGCTCAACACCTATGCCACAAAACACGACATCGATGTCAGCTATGGCCGCGAACTGGGCGTGGATCCCAAGATGATCGCCGCCGCCGCTGGCCGCATCCGCGAAGCACTGGAAACCGCCCCCGATGTGCCGCTGGAAGAAACCTGCCTTGTCGTCATCGGGCGCGGCGCCTCCGACCCCGACGCCAACGGCAATGTCGCCAAAATCGCCCGCATGCTCCAAGAAGGCATGGGCTTTGGCTGGCTCGAGGTTGGCTATTCGGGCGTGACCTTCCCGCTGGTCGAACCCTGCCTGCAACACGCGGCCAAACTTGGCTACAAACGCATCGTCGTGTTCCCCTATTTCCTCTTTTCAGGCATCCTGATCGACCGTATCTACGGCTTCACCGATCAGGTCGCCGCCGCACACCCGGATATCGAATTTCTCAAAGCAGGCTATCTGGGCGACCATCCTAAAGTGCTCGAAACCTTTGCAGAACGCGTGCGCGAACAAATGGGCGCGAACCCGCCGCCCAACTGCGGCACCTGCGCCTATCGCACCCAGGTTTTGGCGCTGGAAAAAGATGGCAAACCCATCTGCATCGCCGCCGAAGACCGCGCAGGCCATCCCGCCTTTGCCGATGTGCCGCCGCCCACATGCGTGCTGTGCAAATACCGCACGGCTGTTCTGGGCTTTGAATCCGAGGTCGGCTCGGTGCAGGAATCCCATCACCACCATGTCGAAGGGCAGGGCGCCTCTGCGCCGGGGTCCAACGTCGAAGATTGCACCCATTGCGACACCTTCTGCACAGGCATGTGCCGTCTGGTGATGCAGGACCATCATCACCATCACCACCACGGGCATGATCACGATCATCACCATCACCATCACGATCATGATCACCACCACCCCGAATACCCCCACGCCAAACACCCGCACGGGCCTGAATCGGCACGTAAGGCCAAGACGTGATGTTTGTTTCTCTTGGCCCGAAGGGCCGCGCCCGACCCTCCCCACGGGAGGGCGCATTGCAGCGTTTCATTCAAATCACACGGCAGTTTTTGGCACTGCCATCGTTCACGAAACGCCTGTCTGACGCCCACCCAGGGTCGGTCGCGGCCCTTCTGCGTTGCGCAGGATTTCGGGGGTGTGGGATTCCGCAGGTTTTGCTGACAAAACCCGCTCTATCCCACCGTCGTTCCCTTTCTGGCGAAAGGTAACGCGACATGCGCCCATACGAAAAAGACCCTATGACAATCTATGCCCAGTCCTTTGCCATAGTGCGGGCCGAAGCGCGGCTGGATCGCTTTCCAAAGGGGCTTAATGCGCTGGCCATCCGCCTGATCCACGCCTGCGGCATGGTCGAGATTGCAGACCGCCTTGCGTTTTCACCCGATGCCTACAGTGCAGGCGCAACTGCCCTGCAGGGCGGTGCGCCAATCCTGTGCGATTGCGAGATGGTCGCGGCTGGCATCATCCGCCGCTACTTGCCCGCTGAAAACAAGGTGATCTGCACCCTCAACAATGCGGGCACCCCCGATCACGCTCAGGCCATTGGTAACACGCGCTCGGCGGCGGCTGTCGATAGTTGGTTGCCACACCTATCTGGCGCAGTTGTCGCCATCGGCAACGCGCCGACAGCTTTGTTCCGCCTTCTCGAACAGCTTGATGACGGTGCGCCAAAACCTGCCGTGATACTCGGCTTCCCCGTGGGCTTTGTCGGCGCGGCAGAATCCAAGGCCGAACTTGCCGCCAATCCGCGCGGCTGCGATTTCGTCGCTTTGCGCGGGCGGCGTGGCGGCTCGGCCATCGCGTCGGCAGCGGTCAACGCCCTTGCCGCGGGCCTGCCAGAGGACCGCGCGACATGATGCAAAATCGCGCCTCTATCGCTCGGGTGTTGCGCAAATCCCCGGTGTCAGAACGTCTGACGCAAAGCCATACCGTGAGCATACGCTCTGCCATACATGTGTATGCCGCAGCAGGAACCACAAGATGAACGCACCATGGCTACATATTGTAGGATTCGGCGAAGACGGTTTTGATGGGTTAACACCTGCCACCCGCGCCGTGGTAGAAGCCGCCGAAATCATCATCGGTGGCGACCGTCACCACACGCTCGCGCCCAATATTTCTGCGCAACGCGTATCATGGCCATCGCCCTTTGATGCCCTGATTGAAACGCTGGAAAGCTATAAAAATCAAAGGGTTGTGGTGCTTGCGACGGGCGATCCGCTCTGGTTTTCGGTGGGCGCGCGGATCGGTCGCGCGATAGATTCCAGCCAGATTGTATATCACCCTCAGCTCTCGGCGTTCCAACTTGCAGCGGCCCGTATGGGCTGGTCGCTTGCAGACGTTGAAACGCTCACCGTTCACGGTCGCCCTGTCGAACAAATGGTCGCTTTTATTCAGCCAGATCAACGGCTTATCGTGTTGACCACAGGGGCCGAAACGCCTGCCCAGATCGCCAAATTTCTTGCCGATCGCGGTTTCGGCGCGTCCAAAATGACCGTCCTCGCCGCCATGGGCGGTGACCGCGAAGAGCGCTTCGACGGCACCGCCGCCACCTGGTCCCATCAGGTGCCTGCCTTCAATACCTTGTGTGTTGAATGTATCGCGGCCCCAGATGCTGCGCTTTTGCCGCGTGTTCCGGGGCTGTCGGACGACCTGTTTCAGCACGATGGTACCATGACCAAGCAAGAGATCCGCGCCGTCACAGTGGCCAAATTGATGCCCATGCGCGGCGCTTTGCTGTGGGATATCGGCACGGGCTGCGGCTCTGTCGCCGTCGAATGGATGCGCGCCGCCCGCTACACCCGCGCCATCGGCATCGAGCCCCGCGCCGACCGCCGCGCCCTCGCCGCCGCGAATGCGCTGGCCTTGGGCGCGCCGAAACTGGAGCTGATCGAGGGCGAAACACCCAATGCTTTGAACGGCTTAGAGGCCCCTGACGCGGTGTTCATCGGTGGCGGTCTGTCAGAGGAAACCTTTGATGCGGCATGGTCCGCCCTGCGTCCCTTGGGGCGTTTGGTTGCCAATGCGGTCACGCTCGACAGCGAAGCCTTGCTGATCCACCTGCACGAAAAACACGGCGGCCAGCTTGTAAAACTACAGGTCCACCGCGCAGAACCGATTGGACCCTACAAAGGCTGGCGCCCCGCCATGCCCGTCACGCAATGGAGCCTGATCAAAAGATGAAAGGCATCCTCTATGGCGTGGGCCTTGGCCCGGGCGACCCCGAATTGATGACGCTCAAGGCTGATCGGTTGATCCGCACAACCAAAGTGATTGCATATCCGACGCTGGCAGGGGCCGAAAGTTTCGCCCGCTCTATCGCGGCGCAGGCCATTCCGGATGATGCCCGCGAGATTGTGATGGACGTGCCCATGACAGTCGCCCGTCAGCCCGCCCAAGACGCTTACGACGCAGGGGCCGCAGAAATTCGCGCCGCCCTCGATGCGGGCGAAAACGTGGTGTGCCTGTGTGAAGGCGATCCGTTTTTCTATGGCTCATTCATGTATTTGTTTGCGCGTTTGTCGGCAGACTACGACTGCCAGATTGTGCCGGGCGTGACCTCGATGACCGCCTCTGCCGCTGTCACAGGAACGCCGCTCGCTGCCCGCAACGAAGTGCTGACCATCATCCCCGGGCCGCTTGCCGAAGACGCGCTGGAGGCGCGGATGAAGGATGCTGATAGCCTGTGTATCATGAAGGTCGGGCGCCATCTGTCCAAACTGCGAGACGTCATCACGCGGCTCGGTTTGTTGGACCAAGCCATCTATATCGAACGCGCCACGCTTGCTGCCCAAGTGACCATGCCACTGGCGCAAGCCCCTGAAAAAGCACCCTATTTCTCTATGATCCTTATCACGAAAGGAGCCGATCCATGGCTCTGACCCCCGTTGTTCTGGCGCTGTCGGCGTCTGGCGAAGCCACCGCGCACCGTATCGCCGCCGTTATCGGCGCGCATGTGCATGGCCGCGAAAATCGCGTGCAAAAGGCCGATGCCTTCTTTGCAAATGCGCTGGATCACGCGCGTGATCTTTTTGCGGCAGGCCGCCCGATTGTGGGCGTTTGCGCCAGCGGAATCCTTATTCGTGGGGTCGCCCCCCTATTGGCCGACAAAACGACCGAGCCGCCCGTGATTTCGGTGTCTGACGACGGGTCTGTCGTGGTGCCGCTTTTGGGGGGGCACCGCGGGGCAAACCGGCTGGCCGCGCAAATTTCGAACGCGCTTGATGCAACCGCGGCAATCACAACCGCGGGTGATGTATCATTAGGCGTCGCGCTGGATGAGCCACCCGAAGGGTGGCGTTTGGTGAACCCCCATGATGCGAAAGAAGCGATGGCCATTTTGCTGTCAGGCGCGGGCGCAACGTTTCTGGGCGCGGATGCGCATGATGCGACATGGCTGCAGGGGTTGCCCCAAGGCGACGGGCTGCGCATTACCTGTTCCGCCGCGCCGCAGTCTGATCTTGGGCCAGATCATCTGCAATTTGCGCCGCAACGCTTTGCCCTTGGCGTGGGTTGCGCGCGCAACTGTCCTGCAGATGAACTGTCGGAACTGGTCGCAAACAGCATGGCCGAGGCCCGTATCATTCCGCACGCCATCGCGTCGGTGAACACCCTGACGTTAAAGGCCGACGAACCCGCGATCATTGCCTTGGCCAACACCTTTGGCGTGCCCATGCGCGTGTTTGATGCGCAGGTTTTGGAGGCCGAAACCCCCCGTTTGCAAACCCCGTCAGACGTGGTCTTTGCCGAAGTGGGCACTCACGGCGTGTCCGAGGCCGCAGCCCTTGCGCAGGCGGGTGATGCAGCAAGCCTGCATGTGGCCAAACGCAAAACCGCGAACGCCACCTGCGCGATTGCGACAGCGCCTGCGCCGCTCATCGAATTGCGTGGTCGCAGCCGTGGCCGTCTTTCGATTGTTGGCATCGGTCCCGGCCAAGCCACATGGCGCACGCCCGAGGTCAGCAAGCTGGTGTCAGAAGCCCAAGAGCTTGTGGGCTATGGCCTCTACATCGATCTGCTTGGCCCACTTGCGGTTGGCAAGGAACGCTCTGATTTCCCCTTGGGGGGCGAAGAAGACCGCTGCCGCTATGCCCTTGAACAGGCAGGAAAAGGCAAGAACGTCGCACTGGTTTGTTCAGGCGATGCGGGCATCTACGCGATGGGCGCGCTGGTGTTTGAATTGCTGGATCGCGGCCCTGATCAGATGGGTGTGAGTGATGCTGCGCGCCGCGTGGATGTTGTGTGCTCGCCCGGCGTGTCGGCGTTGCAAGGGGCTGCTGCGCGCGCTGGTGCCCCGCTTGGGCATGATTTCTGCGCCATCAGCCTGTCGGATTTGCTGACCCCGCGTGAAGACATCGTCAAACGCCTGCAAGCCGCTGCGCAGGGGGACTTTGTGATCGCGTTTTACAACCCCGTGTCGATGCGCCGCCGCACGTTGTTGGCCGAAGCGCGCGACATCCTGTTGCAGCATCGCCCCGCCGATACACCTGTGATGCTGGCCTCTTCTTTGGGGCGGCCTGAAGAGCACATTCGCTATCGCAATCTCGCTGATCTCGAAGTTGACGAAGTGGATATGCTGACGGTTGTTCTGGTCGGCTCCAGCCATTCCAAATTGGCGCAGCTCGGGACAGGCCCGCGCATGTATACCCCCCGCGGATATGCCCGCAAAATTGACGGAGATCTCGCATGACAGTCTATTTCATCGGTGCAGGTCCGGGCGACCCAGAGCTGTTGACGCTCAAGGCGCAAAAGACCATTGGGCGTTGCCCTGTCTGCCTCTATGCAGGTTCGTTGGTGCCGGCCGAAGTGGTGGGCTGCGCCCCCGCAGATGCGCGCGTGATGGACACGGCCCCTATGACGCTGGAGGACACCCACGCCGAAATACTGGCGGCCCATGACAAGGGGCAAGACGTGGCCCGCGTTCATTCGGGCGATCCGTCGCTTTATGGTGCCATCGCCGAACAAATCCGCCTGCTGCGTCGCGACGGGATTGAGTATGAGATCATCCCGGGTGTGCCTGCCTATGCCGCCGCTGCGGCCGCCTTGGGTCAGGAACTGACGGTGCCCGAGATCGGCCAGTCCATCGTGCTGACGCGTATGTCGATGAAATCGACCTCGATGCCCGCAGGTGAAACCCTAGAAAACTTTGCCCGCACGGGCACCACGCTGGCCATCCATCTGGCCATCCGCAACCTGCGCGAGATCGAACGCGTGCTGATCCCGCACTACGGTGAAGATTGCCCCGTGGTCGTGGCCTACCGCGCCAGTTGGCCTGACCAGTTGTTCATCCGTGGCACGCTGTCAGACATCCGCGCCAAGGTGCGCGATGCCAAGATCACCCGCACCGCGCTAATCATGGTCGGCCCTGTCCTGGGCGAGGTGAAAGACTTTAAGGACAGCGCGCTCTACGACCCCGCGATGCCCCATGTGCTGCGGCCCAAAACTTTCGTAGATTAAATCAGGAACTATCGCCTCGTTTTTGTGTTGATTCATCAGACACATGAAAAACAGGAGGTTAATATGAAATTTCTGACAACAACCGCAATCGCACTGGGCCTGACCGCAACGGCAGCTATCGCTGACACGCCAAGCAATATGAGCCTGACAGGGGAAAACTCTGCCCAGATGAGCGTTGATCCCGATGCACTGATCCGCACACGCGACATCACAGGTGGCAGTATTTACGCCATGGAAGTGGTGCAGCCCGATGCGTGGTTTGACGGTGACGACATCGCCGAATTTAACCCCGAATGGAACGAGATTGGCGAGATTGAGGACATCGTGTTGTCCAAAGATGGCCAGATGACAGGTATCGTCGCCGAGGTCGGTGGCTTTCTGGACATCGGTGACAAACATGTGCTGATTTCACTCGATGACGTGAAACTGGTCCCCGTCGACGATGAAACCTACGCCTATGTCACATACTTCAGCGAAGAACAGCTGGAGGAAATGGACAGCGTGGACGAAGGATTCTGGAACTAATCCAGCAGCTTTGAATTGACCAAAGGGTCGCCATCTGGCGGCCCTTTTTTGCTACTGCAAATCCCCGAACGCCGCTTGCATCCGCGCCACGGCGTCCTCAACAACCGAGCGCGGTGCCGCGATGTTGAACCGCAAGAAATCATCGCCGCCCACCCCAAATGTCGGCCCGTGGTTCACGGCGATCTTCGCGTCCTCTTGGGTGCGGCGGGTGAAGTCCTCCATCGCCATGCCCGTTCCCGAAAAATCGACCCACGCCAGATAGGTGCTTTCCAACTTCATACTGGCCAGCCCGGGGATCGCGTTGATCCCTTCGTCAAACACCCGCGCGTTTTCCCCCAGATACTCGGTCAGTTGATCGACCCACGCCGCACCGTCAGGCGAATAGGCGGCCGTGGCCATGAACAACCCGAACGAATTGGGCGACAGCCCCAAGGCCATCATGCGCGCACCAAAGCGTTTGCGCAGATCAGGGTCCTCGATAATCACGTTGCCCGAATGGGACCCCGCGATGTTGAAGGTCTTTGTCGTGGCCGTCATCATCACCAAACGGTCCACCGTGTCGGTCTCATGGGCGATATGGCTCATCGGGATGTGTTTCGCGCCGTTCAGCGTCAGGTCATGGTGAATCTCGTCGCTCACCAAGGTCAGGTCGTGCCGTTTGGCAAACTCTGCCACGCCGACCAGTTCTTCATGGGTCCAGACGCGCCCGCCGGGGTTGTGCGGCGAACACAGGATGACCATTGTCTCGGATCCCGTCATCGCCGCATCATAGGCGTCGAAATCAAGTTCATAGCGGCCTGCATTGTTTACCATCTCCATTGAGACAACATGGCGATTGCTGGCGTTAATCACCTTGGCAAAGGCATGATAGACAGGGGTGAACAGCACGATCCCGTCGCCTTCTTGGGTGAACGCATCCAGACACATCGCCGTGCCATTCACCAACCCATGTGTCGTGAACACCCATGACGGATCAATTTTCCAGCCATGGCGATTGTCCATCCACCATTGGATCGCGCCCAGATATTTGCTGTCATCGCCGAAATAGCCATAGATCCCATGGTCATGCATCGCCTGTACGGCGTCTTGGACACAGGCGGGTGGCTGGAACTCCATATCCGCGACCCACATCGCAATGCCTTCATCAGGTGACACCCCATAGAGCGTTTCCATCGCGTCCCATTTCACACAATGCGTGCCGCGGCGATCAATCACTTTATCAAAGCTCATGGGGTCTCTCCTGTTTGTTGGCCCGACGTTACCCCATGGCCTTGTGATTGCAAGGGAGCGGCGAAGCGATTATGTGGACGGCATGAGCATTTTACCGATCCTGATCCACCCCGACCCACGGCTGAAAAAAATGGCCGAGCCTGTGACCGAGGTCACCGACAAGCTGCGCACATTGGCAGACGACATGCTGGAAACCATGTATGACGCGCCGGGCATCGGGTTGGCCGCGAACCAAGTGGGCGTGTTGCAACGCATTTTGGTCATGGATTGCGTGAAGGAAGAAGGCGAGGATCCGCGCCCGATGGTCCTTTTGAACCCCGAAGTGATTGCGGCCAGCGAAGAGCTTGGCACCTACGAAGAGGGCTGTTTGTCGATCCCCGAACAATACGCCGAGGTGAAACGCCCCGCCGTGGTCACCGTGCGTTGGATGGACCTTGATGGGGCGATGCAGGAAGAAGAATTCGACGGGCTTTGGGCCACCTGCGTGCAGCACGAGATCGACCATCTGGATGGCAAGCTGTTCATCGACTACATCGGCCCGCTCAAACGCCAGATGATCACGCGCAAAATGCAAAAGCTCAAACGCGAACGGGCGCGCGCCTGATGGCAAATGTGCGGCCCTTTGTGATGTGGCCTGACACGCGGCTTCGCACTGTGGTCGAAGATTTGCCGCAAGTCACCGATGAGACCCGCACGATATGGGATGATATGATCGAAACGATGGACGCGATGCCCGGTGTCGGCCTGGCCGCGCCGCAAATCGGTGTGATGCAACGCCTTGCCGTTGTGGATTGTTCCGACGCGCGGGGTCAGGCGATCTGCATGGCCAACCCGCGTATCCTGCACGCCAGCGCCAAATTGCGCACCCACGAAGAAGCCAGTCCCAATCTGCCCCATGTCAGTGCTGCGATTGACCGCCCCCGTGCGGTGACAGTGGCCTTCCTGAACCGCGATGGCGCGCCAGAGGAACGCGACTTTGTCGATATCTGGGCCACGTCGGTTCAGCACCAGATCGACCACTTGAACGGTAAGCTCTACATCACGCATCTGTCCAAGGTGAAACGCGATATGCTTATCAAAAAGTCGCTGAAAGCGCGGGGCTAGATCATGCGGATCGTTTTTATGGGCACGCCCGATTTTTCCGTTCCCGTGCTGCATGCGCTGAAAGAGGCGGGGCACGAGATTGCAGCCGTTTACTGCCAGCCGCCCCGCCCCGCAGGCCGCGGCAAGAAAGACCGCCCCACGCCAGTGCACCAGGCCGCGGATGCGTTGGGGTTGGACGTGCGTCACCCGAAATCGCTGCGCACCCAAGAGGCACAAGCCGACTTCGACGCCTTGAACGCCGACATCGCTGTCGTCGTGGCATACGGTCTGATCCTGCCCCAACCGATCCTCGATGCACCGACGCACGGCTGCCTGAATATTCACGCCAGCCTGCTGCCCCGTTGGGGGGGGGGGGGGGGGGCCCCCCCCCCCCCCCCCCCCCCCCCCAAAAAAAAAAAAAAAAAAAAAAAAAAAAAAAAAAAAAAAAAAAAAAAAAAATAAAAAAAAAAAAAAAAAAAAAA
>NZ_JAKFZN010000020.1 GCF_021654165.1 Nereida sp. MMG025
AATTTTGAACAAAGATTTTCATTTTTTGAATTGTCTTTTTTTTCAGAATTTCATAGCCTGCTTTCAAAATTTGAACACAGATGACACTGGGTAGTATCATGCAGACATTGCCAGAAAAGAACGCTCGCGGGACGTGGTTACAAACCGAACGCGCTGCTCATGAGGCATGGGGTAAACTCATTGACAAGTCGCCTAAGGCAGCAAAGTTGATGCACCTGCTCACAGCCAGAGTTGGAGACCACAACGCCGTCGTAGTTAGCGTTCCCAATCTGACACGCCTTATGGATTGCTCCCGGCCAACTGTCCTACGGGCGCTCAAGGTCCTTCGGGACGATCGCTGGATTGAGGTCCGTCAGATCGGCGGGAGCGGAACAACCAATGCTTACATCATCAATAATCGCGTCGCATGGCATGGATCGCGGGATGGTATCCGCTACGGGCTGTTCAGCGCCAATGTGCTTGTGTCAGACGATGAACAGCCAGATCGTATGGAGCTTGGAAAACAAGAACCTCTCCGCGACATTCCTGCCTTGCGCCAAGGTGAGCATCAGCTCCCCACTGGGCCGGGCCTCCCTCCCCCATCCGAGCCAGCGTTGCCGGGAATGGAGGCTGACTTACCGGCAGCAAGGCAGGTTGAAAGCGATGAATAGCGAAACCCAAAACGCAACGGCGCAACGCGTTGCGCAACACCCAAATGCAACAACACGCAACACCAATATAACGGCATGAAGTACACACTTTCACAAGCTGCTGAGGCTACGGGTAAGAACAAGGCTACAATTCAGAGAGCCATAAAAAGCGGCAAGATCACCGCCTCAAAGAACACATCAGGCGCTTACGAAATTGACCCTGCCGAATTGCACCGCGTCTTCGACGCAACGGCGCAACGCGTTGCGCAACACCCAAATGCAACAACACGCAACACCAATGTAACGACTAAAAATGTGGCTGATAACAGTACATTGCGGCGCATAGCTGAACTGGAAAAGGAACTGGCTGTTGCCGAAGAACGCAAGAACGGCCTCGAAGGTCAAATGCATCATCTATCAGAAACAGTAGACGATCTTCGCAAACGCCTCGATCAGTCAGAGGGGCGGGTCACGGCGTTATTGAGTGACCAGCGCCCTAAACGCCGATGGTGGCAGAGATTATGACCATGAGATTGACATCTTCCACTTGGAATAAAATGCGTAATATGGTTGTGGCACAGAATGATAACGACATCGCCATGATGTTCCGAGAACGCAATAAGGAAGAGGTTGCACATCTATCGGATGAACAGCTTCATGCTGCAATTCATGAGGCACGAGAAGCAGCTTTCGCCTGTGGCATCCAAAACCAAAACCTCCGAATGAGGTTTATCATGTTGGGGGTATACAGGCTACCACGCTTCTGGATGGATCCTACGATAGCGGGGATTCTAAACGCCTCAACAGGAACGCCAGATATACGTTTCGGCGATGTGTGCGCTATGTTCCGCATTTCCGCAGACCGTGCCGATAAACCAATGGGGGTCTGGTGGTCATGAGCGGACGCGGAAAAGCAATTCAGGAATTAGTCGAGGCGATTGGCCGCGCCTTCAGAGGTCCGGTTCCAGTACCAAAGCCCGCGCCAGCACCGCCGCGTCCAGTTCCGGCGCCATCGCAACCGCGTCCAAACCCGACGCCGCCGCGTGATCCACAGCCAAGTCCCCCACGGCCTGTTCCGCCACCCCGAGGTGGTGAAACCGAAACTCAGCCGGAAACACGGACAGAACCAGAAACAGCGCCCGACGGGCAAACGGAAACCGAAGGCGCAACCAAGCTCGAAGATGATCCGCAATGTGAGACCTGCCCAGAATGCGCAGCAAGAGATATGGGGGGACCTGTCATTGAAGAAATTCATGGGCCCAATGAAGCTGCACGGTCGAGAGCGACCAAGCTACGAGCCGCCGCCTATCAGCATTTTGTCTGTCCTTGGCACCTTTATATTCCCGCCGCGAACCAGATCGGGGGCTGGCAATTCTCCAATGTCAAATTCGACGGTCTACATCCGATGGAATGTCATCTCTTTGAGGCGAAGCACGGATATGATGGTTTCTTAGAGCAGCGTGACTGGTCCGCTCAAGGAGGACCTCAGTTAAGGCCCTGGGCTGAAAAAGCAAAGGTGACAGTGTTTGATGACATGGTCAGACAGGGCAGGCGTCAGAATAGGGCTGTCGTTCCGCATTTCGGAGAAGTCTATCTCACATGGGTTTTTAGCCACTCAATCACACAGCTTTATGTTGGTCGTCTTCTACTTGATGGAGTTGGTGGCTGGTATCACGATACGGAGGTCCGCCGATGGACGAGTGGCTAGAAAAATGGCTTGCTGATGGAAAGCCTATTGATCTGGATTTGAGGGCGCATCTCACCCCTCATCGTTATGGCGAAAAATATCAAAATTTCGAGGATGGCGCGCGTGATTTCTTAGCTTTACTGCGAACGGTAGACCGTCTTTCTATTTTTGGTCTTGGTTGGAATAGCCTTGGATTACGTATGTGGGAAGATGAAGAGGCCTTTGTCCAGTCTGAAAAAGAGAGAATGCAGCAAAGCGAATACTACGAAGAAGATGGATCAGTATCCATCTTGGATGATGGCGAGACACGTTCTAGTCGTGATTGGACTTACTATATTCTGAAATACGAATGGGGTCTTTATGCGACTAGTCTGTCTGCAGACTTCCGACGTTTTCACCCTGACTACAGTTTTACGGCCAATGACATGATCGCCTTAGTCGAAGCGATCACCCGCTGGAAACGCCCGCAGCATCTGGAGTTTGGCCCGTCCGATTACTTCCACCTGCACCACCCACTTGACCGGGCCCGGCGTGGCATTCGCTGGATCGGCTGGGTGCCATTCGCTCTCAACGCCTCTGACGTGCCGGAGGCTGCCTTGGTGCAGCAGATGAACGGCGGCACGCTGATTGCAACGCAAATGGACTTCTGGCAGTGCTTCGAACATCATCCGCTTTACTCGAAAGAGGCCATCGAACGCGCGCAAGAGGTCGAAATCCGTCTCAACCTACTTGGCGTCCTGCCCTCGGCAGTCGAACTGGAACGCGGCGATTGGGGCGTCTCATCACCCCGCCGCGAGTAAAAAGAAAGGAAATATCATGCCACCAGCACATCGTAAGGGCGACATTGGGTCCGGTCATGGGTGCCACTTTCCACCATCATCTGCGACCGGCGGAAGCCCAGATGTCTATGTAAATGGGAAGGCTGCGATGCGGGTAGGGGACAATTTTGCGCCTCATGCTTGCGGAACGTGTCCTGCGCCACCACACGCACGTGCGCTCTCGACCGGATCAGGGACTGTGTTCATCAATGGCCAAGCCGCAGGGCGCATCGGTGACAGCATCGACTGTGGCGGGTCGGCTGCAACTGGATCGGGGGATGTCTACATCGGCGACAAAAGCGGCAGTGGTGCGGCATCAACGGCAACGCGCGCGCCATTCCAAGAGGTGTGTGATGCAAAGCCAAGCAATGGCTGAACAACATGCCTCCTCTAAAAAAGCCAACACCATTGGCGCACTTCTTTGGGGGCATATGAGCAGCAAGACCACACTCTACGCCCTAATCGATGGCCAGCACTGCCCTGAACTTTATGGCAAACTTGTTCAAAGCGGCTTGAACTGGTGCAACCTGTATCAAGGCGCAACAGCTGCTGCACACCTGCATGATGCACCCTACCTGATAGAGCTTCAACGTAATCACGAGATCACACAATGGCTCTGGCAAGAAGGTTGGGGCAAGGGATGGGGTATCTATCTGACAGCATGCCAACCTGACCAGTTCGCTGATTTTCAGCACCTCATCGCCCTACGAGCGCATGGCCATTTTATAGGCTCAAACGGTCTTGAAGATGCAGAAAAGGGAAGGGCGCTACTCACACTTCGCAAGCATTTTAGGCGCTTCACTGAAGTATCTATTGAGGGGCGGAAGCGGGCAATCTTATTTCGATTTTACGACCCCAATGTCCTTCAAACGTGGCTACCCACATGTACACAAGAAGAACTCATCGGCTTCTTTAGATCAGAGCTGACTTTCTTCGTAGAAGGAGAACATAAGACAGTACACCGTTTCCGGGTTGCACAAGGCACACTCATACATCAGACGACGGAACTTTGAATCTTTGCCTGACATCTCCCGGCAGTAAATAAGCGAACGCAGCATCTTTCGCTGCCATTAGCAGCGCTCTGCGCCTAAGGCTGCATGCAATCCACACTTGATTTTTCCCTTAGGTTTTTGCATATACAAAAACTATGATAACAATAGTCTGGGACGCGCCGAAACGGCAGATCAACCTGTCTCGGCACGGGTTGGATTTTGCTGATCTGGACGAATGGTTCTTCCTTGAAGCCGTGACGGTCCCCGCAAAGGAAAACCGTCATATGGCCATTGGGCGTTTGAATGATGGGACCATCGCCGTTGTCTTCGCTGTTCTGGGAACGGAAGGCGTGTCGGTGATCTCCATGCGTCCCGCGAGCCGCAAGGAAAGGAGTTTGCTATGACTGCCAAGAAGCACACCGATATTTCCGACGCTGAGGAGGCGCGTATTCAGAAGCTGATCGCGTCTGATCCAGACAGCCCTGAGCTGACGGACGCGCAGATCGCCTCAGCCAAGCCCTTCGCCGAAGCTTTCCCAGAGATTGCCCAGAAGATGCGCAAGAATGTCGGAGGACGGCCAAAGTCGGCTTCTCCGAAGGTGCCAGTGTCGATCCGGCTAGATCAGGACGTGGTTGCCAAGTTTAAGGCAACTGGACCGGGCTGGCAAAGCCGCATCAATGAAGTGCTGCGGAAATCTGCGGTGCAGTAATGATGGATAACGATCCTCAGAACGACGCGCCCAAGGATGACTTCGCACGGTTTGACTGCGGCAACTACACCGTAGTTGAAGGTCCCAAAACGGACCGCGAACTCTGGGACTGGACACCCCCAAAGCGGCGGTATTTGCTACCGCCGGACTTTGCGGAACGGTTTGGGAAACCGGATTCAGATGCGTGATAGCGAGACCCAAATCCTTGCCTGACATCGCCCGCCAGTAGGCAGGGGAAGGCAAGGATTTGTCGTCCGTGCAGCGGACGATTAGCAGGTGATCCAAGAGGGCGCAGCACCTCTGGCCCATGGCAATTAGCGGAGCGGTTCGCAGACAATTGCCTAGTGGGTTGTCATTTAAAATGACAATTCTCTCTCTGCCCTCTATGCTGGTCTCATGTTCAAGGCTGCAATCCGCGTCAACAAGATCAAGTCCATCGCCCAGTTGCGCGGGGCAACACTCCATGCCGAACGCCATGACGAGACAGGCAAGGCACGGGTGCGCGAAGATGCCGAACCCGGTCACGCTCTGGCATGGTCCAAGGCTGACAATGACCGCGACTACCTCGCCGCCTTCAAAGCGCACAAAGCCGAGATGGGTGCAGGTGAACGCAAGAACGCGCCGCTCTGCATGCAGGCTCTTTGTGTGGTCTCCCCTGAGTGGGTGGAAAAGGCCGGCGATCTGCATGACGCGGACAACCCACACAACCAGCAGCTTTTCGACCAAGCGAAAGCCTGGGCGGAAAGCTGGGCTGGCGATGGAGCCGTTTTCGGCGCCCGCCTCGATCTCGATGAGAAAGGCGGCGCTGTGGTGGACCTGATGATCTCGCCAGTTCGGGAAAGTCGGGGCAAGCCTGTGATCTCCACTCAGAAGGCCCTGACCGAGCTGAAGGGCATTGCAGGTGAGCGGAACGAATATGCCGCGTTGCAGACCTCTTGGGCTGACTGGTGCCAGCAACATCTCGATCGGGACATTGTGCGCGGCACTCGGAAGGAAATTACGGCCCGTGAGCATATGTCGCCGGAAACCTATGGCGCGGTCATGGACAAGGCCCGTGAGAGCCTCTCAGAGCCGCCTGAGAGGTTCATGGATGCCTTACGGGCCGTAGACCTCTCACACGAGGCCACAGAGCGCCTCAGGGACTATCTCCTGCTCAAGGGGGAGATCAGCCGCCACAAGACCATGGGACGCGACTACAGGCCTCCTGAGGGCGATATGACGCTTAAGCGGCTCCCACCCACCCCGCAGAACGATGCGTGGCCCTACATCGAGGCCATACGCTCTGGGGCGGAGCGCGTGATTGAGGCGTCACACCGGTTTGGGGTGAGCTTGAAAGAAAATGCAAATGACCTCTACGAAAACGGGAAAGATGCGTTCCCGTCTTTGGCTGACAGGATGCATCTCTCGGCAGTGGTTGCGCATTGTGGTGCGTTCTGTGCCCGGATTGAAGCTGCGGTTAAGAACCGCTTCAATCCAGATGGTTACCAAATGTCACCGAAAGAGTGTTGGCCGAATGAAGCACCGCAGGAAGTCGAGCGCCATGAACGCAATCTGGGGCTGACGGCTCCTGAAATCATTTCTCAGCATGACCGCGTTGCCCACGAGCGCGACGATGATCGGGAAGAACTAGACCGTGATACAGGCCGTGGTCACAGTCTCTGAAGACTGCGAACCTTCCCCTCCTTGCCTGATCCACCCCATCCAGTCAGCGTTGCGCTTGTGGGAAGCGCTGTCATCACCTCACAACGGTCGAGTTTTGTACTGTCGGATGAGCAGGCTCCTACGTCGCCTGCGGCCCCCAAAAATTACACAGCACTTCGATCGGTCACTACAGCGCTATTTGAAAGCGCGTTCCCTCACTCGACTGTGCATTTTTTAGGGTCTTATAGATCATAAGAAGAGCCGAAAATTTTTATTTATAATTTCAGTATCTTAACAGGGGGGGGGGTATCACCAGCTATGATACTACCCAGTATCACCAGCTATGATACTGGTTTTCA
>NZ_JAKFZN010000021.1 GCF_021654165.1 Nereida sp. MMG025
CTCCGTAGGTAACACTATTAACACTAGAGGTTTTCAAACTTCATCGTTCGGAACGTCAGTGAGATACGCCGAAAACGGACATATTTCTGACCCGCTATGACATCGGTTTTCCTCGATGGGATGGCGTGGGTCCACATGTGGCGAGCGTCACCTTTCAAAACCAACAGACTCGCGGGTTGGAGGTGTAGCTCTGTTTGCTGAGAATGAGTCTGGGTGGCAAACCGCATCACACAGGCCGAGAGAAGGCTCAGGGATGCGATTGTCTCACCAAAGCAGGGTTGGCAGTCGATATGGGCAGAGATGCCCTGTCCAGGCTGATATTCGTTGACGATGACTTGATCTGGTATGGCGTGGAAATGACCTTCAGAGGTCAACCGTTCCGCCAGCTGGCGGAATAGCTCTGGCAGCGGCCCAAGATAATCTTTCCTGCGGGCCTGTCGCTCCTTGTAGTCGTAGCAATACCCGTAATGCTGGACACGCCGTTTCAAATCGTTGCGCCAGGTGGCCGCGTCGATCTCTTGGACGAGCCTGCCCGCTTCATCCTCTGAGATGTAGTTCTCCAAATAGGTTAGCCCGTCTGGCCAGTGTTTCGAATTCATACCATTTCCTGCAATGGATGACCGTACGGTGGTCTCAGGGAAAGTTAACGGCTTCTGAATATTTTGCGCCCCTGTTAAGCCGCTTCAAAGGTACCAAGATGAAATACGAGTTCAGAGCTAAAACCCTTAGCGGTGCCGTTCGCAAAAGCCTCGCGAGACAGCCAGAAAAGCTTCGTCGCAAGTCGAGCGCGACAATTGACACTGACTATGCAGACTACAATTACGAAACCGTTTCTGTCTTTGTCGAGGAAGGGTATCGTTACACGATTTCGTGGTCTGCAAATGACGATCCCGGTGACGGTGCCTATGGTATCGACATCCGGTCTTACGATGGACATGGGTCATATCGCGGTAGCTTCCGGTCATCTGGAAGCTGGGATTTTACCGCTCGGACAACTGGCGAAATCGAATTTGCCATCGGCGTATCGCGTTCTTTTCAGTCCCTCTTTCGGGACTATTCCATCGACATCTCCATCGACTGAAATTCTGGATACTGGTCCAGGCCGGGTATGTTGCCCATGATGAACTCGCCTTGGGTCTCAAACTGACCAATCTCAACAAGAAACGCAGTCATAACCGGATAGAGCCTGCGGTCTGAGTAGTACATCGTGACAACAGCCATCAGGAGCAGAAGTGGAATGTTGTATCGCTTGGTGAAGGCCATCCAGGCGAAAATACCAATCGGTGCATACAAGGCGAGAAAGTTCATGGTTGCGACGATCGTTCCTAGCCATCTGTGTTCAAGTCTCAGATGAACAAACCGGATGTCGAAGAGCAGATCGGCGTGCAGGTGAAAGAGCACGAAAGCGGTTACGTGCACGGCCAGCACTATGAGAAAAGTCTGCAAAAATGATTTTCGAATAATCGTCTCCATGGCCGCCTCTTAACCAAGAGAATTTAACAACTCGCTTAGATCCGCCCTATGCCCCCTCAGAGGCTCTGAGAGCCGCTCACAGCGCCGTCAGGCGGCTTTAGGTCTCTTGGGTAGGGTTGGCCTTAGTAAGCTTGATTTTGGTTGTGTGAGGGTGGCAGGAAATAGCAACGTATGACATTTGTGACAAATGACCCGTAGATTAGATCACACAACCCGCCAATCCATTGCTAAAAAAGTCAGGGAGGGCGTTCGTCCGCAGGTGCTTGCCCGCGAATATGGCGTCACTGTGCGCACGGTTTATCGCTGCGCGCAGCTTATGCGGGACATTCAGATCGAGAGGGGCAGTAGGACCGAAGTGATCGTGTGCCGCGTCTCACCTGCTGACCTCGCCCAGCTCGACGCCAAGCTGAAAGAAGCTGGCATTCGCAATCGCAGTGAGGCGCTGCGCAACGTGATCCGGAACACGGGCGGTATGGCGATGCCGGATGCGGAGTTGGCCGAGGCGTTGCTGTCCATGAAGGGGGCGCTGAACAAGGTTGGCAACAACGTGACTCAGATCGCTAAGCGCATGAACGATGCCAAAAACCAAGGACAGCCCCTGCCGTTCGCAGAGGAGGACCTGATGGAAATGCGGCATCTTGCGGGGTTTATTCTGGATTTCGCGGATGAGGCTGACCTTATGGCCAGAGGCCGCAGGGCCGCTTTGGAGCTGAAGATTTCTGATGAGTTAAAGCGCATGGCCGAACGCGGTGTGTAACACCTACCCAGATAAGCTCTGGTAATACTTTTCCTCCATAGGTATTATAAAGTGATACCTATGGAGGAAAAGCCATGCCGACACCCGTTGCCGTCAAGCTGGACGAAGACGTCCATAGCCGCGTGAAAGTTCTCGCCGAAGCGCGGGACAGGTCCCCGCATTGGGTGATGCGCGAGGCGATTGCCCAATATGTCGAGCGTGAAGAAAAGCGCGAAGCGTTCCGCCAAGACGGTATCCGTGCCTGGAACGCCTATCAGGAAACCGGGCTGCACGTGACACATGCCGAGGCGGATGCTTGGCTTGCCCAGCTCGCCGCTGGTGACGATCAGGAACCGCCTGAGTGCCACAACTGATCTGGTCGCCCGAAGCGCTGGCAGATGTGCAGCGCCTCTACCGTTTTCTTGCTGAGAAGAACCCTGATGCTGCCAGACGTGCGGCCAGCGCGATCCGTGACGGGATGCAGATCGTTGCGGATCACCCGGATGTTGGCCGTCCTGTCGATGATATGGACCCAGAGTTTCGGGAATGGCCGATCAGCTTCGGTGCCAGTGGCTATGTCGCGCTATACCGCTTGGAGAAGGACGTGGCGCTGGTCGTTGCCGTGCGTCATCAAAAAGAAGTTGGTTACCAGCTTTCTTAAGCAAAGGCTTTATAGCCTGATGTAAGTGAGTTACCCTTTCAAAGATTATATTAGTTATAGCATGAAAAGGGCTGGTTTACGGCATGGAGCTATCCGCATCACAGGCAGCAAAAAGAGTTGGAAAAAGTATTCCAACAATAACAAGAGCCATAAAAAAAGGGAAAATATCAGCAGTTCCGCGTGATGGAGGAGGGTGGATTATAGAGGCATCAGAGCTTTTCAGAGTTTGGCCGGCTGTTTCTATCGATAGTGACGTTACTGCGAAAATGTTAGATCGAGTAACCCCCCATGAAACCAGTGCGTTAGAGCGTGAAGTTGAGCTGTTGCGCGAGATGTTGGAGGAAACTCGCGCTGATCGGGACAGCTGGAAAGATCAGGCACAGAAGATCACGGCTTTGATTGAGGATCAGAGTGCCCGGAAGAAGGGCTTTTGGGCGCGATTGGTAGGGAGATGAGAGTGCTTTCCCACATAAAACCTCTTTTGGTCATCGGCCTTCTAACCGGTCTCACTGGATGTGGGTTGTTCTTGCCAACCCCGGCACACAGGGCGACCGCAACGGTAGAGCCAGAAATGTCAAATCCCGACTTCACAGACCGTTTGTTGGCCGTTCTCTCCGAAGAAGGTTTGTCCGAATGTCGAGGGACGCCGCGTTTGGATGAAAGCTTGCCGGTTTGCTCAATCCCGTTTTGGCAAGGAAATGTCACGAGAGTAGATCGTGATAGAGCCATCGTCGAAGTTGGGGATTTTCCGGCGTACGGAACTAACTCTGTTGGCCACAGCGCAAGGTTTCGTCGCGTGTCTGATGATACGCTAGAGATCACCGTCAAGGGTGTGTTTTTCTACTACGGGCCAATCCCAAATGAAGAAGTTGCGCGGGGATTGGCAATCATACTGGAGGGCCGCCTTTAGCTATCGCAAGCTGTCTTGCTTCTTGCAGTAGGCCACAAAGGCCGCCCCTGCGTTCTGCGGGGGATTGCCCTTGCCAGACTCGTCCCGGGCGAACTCCATCCAGTTCGCGCGGAGAGCGTGGTAGTCCCAGCCCTTTTCCCGTGCGATCCCGCGGGCCTTTTCCTCTGCCCAGTCCGGTAGAGTGATGGCAGGCGCGAGCGTGGTCTTGGCTTTGCGGGGGCGGAAGATCACCAGATCATCTGCTGTCAGCTCCATACGGTAAAACGGCATATGATCGTCAGCGATGATCTGGCGGATGTTGAGGCGGAACTTCTTGAGGGGCGCGTTGCTGCCGGTTTTGTTTTGTAGGTTAGCCAGGCCGATCTGCCATTTCTTCTGCTCACCGCAGTGCTTGCGGGCGATTTCATAGATACGCCGCTCAAGCGGGCGGCGCAGGCGGAAATAGTCGTTTGAGATTGTTACAACCTCGTTGGCTTCGATCGCGCGCATGAACCAGTCGGATAGAACAACCTCACAATAGTCGAGCCGCCATTCGCCTTCTTCCTGCATCACGAAACCAGCCTGATCCACGAGGCTGAAGATGCGCATTTCTCGTTTATTTCCGGTGCGGATCGAGGAGGTGAACTGTGTACCTTGCAGCCGCTTGAAAGCCTGTGCCAGTCGCTTGTAGTGATTTCCACCAATAGGTCGGTTTGTGGCGATTGAGAGCTCACGTGCAGAGAAGCGGACGCGCTTGCCGATCTTCTCGCCTCGGTTTTTCCGGTGCATCAGCTGACTGATACAGAAGATCAGAATGTCTTTGTCTTTGATTGTGGGCAGCCCAAGGATGGAAGGGGCAATCTCCAGCTTGTTCTCACCGTTTTGATAAACCAGGTGCCGCATGTCTGGCTTGGTCGCCAGTGAGAACAACGGGTGCTCCATGGACGCGGTGTCGTCTTTCGGAACCACGTCCGAAATGTCGAGGATGAAGAAGTCTTTCTGAGGGTGTCTATCAGGCAGCAAGGGCATACTTTGATGCTACAAGAAATTTGACCCTTCAGGAACCAAAAGTTTGACCCATCAGGAACCCGCCGCCGGTTCGTTATTTCGGGAGTCCAAGTTTGACCTTTCAGGAACCGTCCCAGCGGATTTTTCGTTTGACCCTTTCGGAACCCAAGTTTGACCCTTTCGGAACCTAAGTTTGACCCTTTCGGAACCCTGTGGATGGTTTCTTACTTTTAGATCATATGGTTGAGGCCAATTTTTTGGCCCGTAACACTACTCCGTAG
>NZ_JAKFZN010000022.1 GCF_021654165.1 Nereida sp. MMG025
TTCTAACACTATTTAACTCTCTCAGATGTCCGATCAAAACCCATAGTTGGTAAAAACCATCAGTGCCTAACCCCCGGTTCCTGATCGACCAACCGCTCATTCTGCTTATCGGTCCGCACATCTTCCATACGTTCGATCAAGTCGAGACGGACGGAATGCTGAGAATGAATACCGGCATCATCGAGATAGGTGAGAGCGAAACGTATAGCTTCAAGGTTTGTCACAGGTTCATCAAACAAGACTGAGACGCCATCCACTTCACCGTTCCAAAGAGCATCAAGGGCATCTGCTGAGAGTGTGGCTTCAACTTCAGCACGAAAGACCAATACGTCGCTCTTGTTGGTGAACGGCGATCCCAGACCACCGTCGCGAACATGCTCAAGGGCTTTCTCGCAATAGGGCAGGGCGGGTTTTCCAACCGCGATCCGTTCCAGATCATCCGTTGGGTATTTTCCGGCGGCAGCCATAGCGTCCACTGTTGAGGTCAACGCACTATCAAACCGACGCTGATCATCATTCAGAAGCGTTCCATCCGGCGTAGTCGCTTCATAAACGTCTCTCACGGTCCGCAACATCTTTGGATTATCTGCCGCTTCCTTGACCAAGGTCAGATCACCATCCTTGATCCGTGCTTCCATGGTGTCGAACTGTGCCACAGCATGGTTTCCAACCTTACCGCCACCTACAATCTCAAGGCCGTTTTTGAGGCGCGTCAACTCGCGGGCCATTTCGTCTGCCCGCGTTTTGGCAGTAACGGCCAGCTCCTTGAGGTGCGCGATCATATCTAGCGCCATTCCAAGCTTGCTTTCAGCATCTTTCAGAGCGTCTTTCTGCGCCAGCGTAGAGGCCTGCACAGCGTCTGTAGCTACCAAAGTCGCTCTCAGGTGCCAATCTTCATCGCTCTCGCCCCTGATGCGCCCCAGAGAGGCTTTCTCACGCTCTGGGAGGGCCACAGGCTTATCGAGCTGCAAATGTTGCCCGTACACCCGCTTGACGCGCTCGTGACGCGCTGTGGAGCCCTTCACGCCGCGTGCCAGCCCATGTCGCTCACTGACCTGCGTGGCGAAGTCTGTCTGCATCTGGGAGAGCTTGCCCCGGTTGCCGACAATGGCGCGGGCGTTCAGGCGCTCTTTGTCATCCAGCGGGATCGTCATAACGGACATATGCGGCGTTGTTTCGTCGCGGTGGATAACAGCCGACAGCACATTCTCGGCACCGCGCTCTTGCTTGATCCAGTCCAGTGCATCGCCAAAATACGCATCCTGTTCTTCGCGGCTCATGGCGTTCATACGGGCAGGGGAGCCACCGACAAAGTACTCCAACCCATGCACAGCGTTGGAGCGGACTTTTTCTGGCGCACGATCCCGCCAAGCCTCGATCACACCTGCACTGTTGTCCGCTCCGAGCAAAACGGTGTTGTCTTGGAACCGGTCACTGTCAGCGTTGGGAGTCTCACGTTCCCGAAATGTGTGCTGCAAACTGGCCGCCATATTGCCCATCGCTTTGACCTTTGCCACGCGCAGGATGGCGTAAGATTTTCCACCATCACTGAGGCCAAACCGACTGCCCTTGATCTCGGACCAACCTTCATCAAACACCTTGAACTGCTGAACTGACATGGGTAACCTCGGGTAAGAGAAGTGAGTATGTGTAACTCACTAGACAATTTGTCTCCGCGTTGCGCAAGCAAATTATCATTCGCCCACCAAGAGAGGCGGGGATACACATACTCACTTCTCTCGAATACACCGCTGACAGCGAAGGATCGCACCGCCATGAAGAACGCCCCGAACCCGATGGACGAGATCAAGAAGCGGCATCGGGCGCTGGCGATCTTGCAGCAGCTTGAGCAGTCGCCTGGCTATCGGTTGAGCATTGATGTGCTTCTTGACTGGCTCGATAATTTGGCGCTGACCGTGACGCGGGATCGGCTTGTCACTGAATACCGTGCTCTGGAAGGAGTGGGATTTTTAGTGAGCGAAGAGTCGGGCGAGGTAGTCGTGCTTAGGCTCACTGAAGCCGGTCGCGATGTCTGCTTTGGGCACGTTTTGAGCGACCTCGTACAGCGCCCTGGGCCGGACTGATCAAGCTTTTTTGCCGCAGAACTCACGGGGCCGAGGCCGCCCTGGCTATGCGGCGGCCGGACCAGATGTTCGTCGAATATAGCGTCTATGAAGTTGCGCCGGATGGAACGCGGACACGCATTCATATGAACGAACACGAGTTCCAGAACGAGGCTGGTCAAACTTTTGAACGTGTGCGATTCAGAGACGACGGGACAATAGAAGGAAGCTAGGATGGTACGGGACGAGATTGTTTTACAAATCGGGCAACTGATCTTGCGCGTGGCAAACGAGACATCTTCTGATTGGTCCTATGCGGGCTATGTGTATCGCTCAACGGACGGGCGTAATGCGTCACGCCAAAACTTCCTGTTTGGTCCGAACTTGGGGCGTGATTTTTTGGAAGATCGGGCTTTCAAAACCGAAGTTAGAACGATTTTTCCGAGGCTGTGGCAAGTTGCGACGGACGACGATGAGAACAACCCTGTGGCCATCAAAGTGGGCGTTCGTGCCGTTGATCGCGAACTCAAGGTGCTTTTTGAATTTGAGAACCCAGATCGCTGGGCTGTGGGGCCGGGGAACGTGACAGAGGCAACGCAAATTTATCTGGGCGATTTGTTTCCTGAGGCGCTTCAATGACGCGGTATGATAGCGCGGCATGGGCCAAAAAAGCACGCAACGAAAGGCCTATCGCGACCACGGGGACTGTTGCATTAACCGAGGACTTTGGCCACGGTTGTGCTTTTGAGGTCGATCATGCCGCGTAAGTCACCGTTCAAGCATCATCGTTTCCCACGTGACATCATTCTTTGCGCGGTGCGGTGGTATCTGCGT
>NZ_JAKFZN010000023.1 GCF_021654165.1 Nereida sp. MMG025
ATTAACAGTGGCTTTGCTTTAGACGAATTTTTCCAGCAGAGCCCGATAGGTGAAAAGACGTCCGTACTGCTCGCCAATGAGACGCAAGCCGAGCAATTGCGGTCCTCAGTAGCAGTCAAGCCAATCAAAATCACCCGTGAGCAAGATCTTGTCGAACTAGTGGGAGTTCTGCGACGCGCCAACCGCAGTCACAAAGCCGCAGCGACCATGGACGTTGTGACCCACGCTCTCATTCATAATCAATTGATGCCAACAGGTGAGCATGTGCCTGTGTTTCCCTACTTTTCGCGCTCAGGAGGGCCGCACACCCAAATTTCCGAGAACTATATCGAAATTACGCAAAACAAGGTCACATCTTCTACGCTCGCCAATCTTCAATCGCAGTTTCGAACGACGAATAACAACCGACGTCCCAAAATTGTCTTTGTCGTAGAGGACCGTGACAAGGCGTACTCAACTTTCTCCAAGTTGAACTCGGCAAGCGACGTCTTCATTCCCTCGCATAGTGGCATTAGAAGGACGGATCTCCCAGATACCGCGGCAAATGACTTCGAGCGGCTATACTTTACAAGGTACGACAACCATCGGTCCGCTGCGATTGCGGTTCTGCCCGACACGGATGATGCAAGAGTTGACTTCATCAACCGTCTGATGCGCTTGAAGTCGAAAAAGGCGACGCTCGACCCGTCACATCTTCTACCTGAACTTAAGGCTCTCAGCGATCAAGCGAACAGGAAATTGGTTCTAGCCAACGATGATAACCGTGAATTCTGGGCATCCGCATGGATACACTCGCTTGTTGAGCAAGCCTATATACAGGAGTCAGCAAAGCTCGAGATACAATCGGCAATGGGAATGCTTAAGATGATTGAGGAGCAAGGCCTTGCTGCTCATGTCCTGCGCTTTACTAATCAGGTTTTTGGAACCTCGCCTGACGCACTGGCTTATCTCGATGACGGTGCTCGACGGTTTGAAGGTCTCCCAGTCAATTCTTTCTCATACGATATGTACCTGCCTAGCCACCTGGGCTTGCTGCAAAACAAACACGTAACGGAGCTTTACCAGAGTCAACCTAGCGACCCTGCCAAAGCCCACGAGAGCTATAGTTTCGCGGACTCTGAAGCTCCTTTCTTTACGAATTTGGCAATGCTGGGTAACGCTGCAGCTCTAGGCTACCTGACCACCGGCAAAACACGCGAGGCCGTCCGGTTGTACGATGAGCTTGTAACTAAGAATGCGGATCAGTTTGATCGCTGGAGTGTTTTGTGTAACCGACTGATTTCCCATCACCTTTACTATGGAGAGGTGGATCAAGATGAGATCCAGTCCTTTGCTTCAGACATTCAATCGGCGGAAGTAAGCCCTGTCTGGCAATATCATATCCTTAGGTTCGCTTTGAACCTGATCCAGATAGACAGGCACGGCGCAGTTGCAGAGCAAATGTGGGCTCTCGTCCGAAGCAGTAGTTACTTTGGCGATTTGGCTGGAGAAAATGCCGAAGCATACCTAAAAATGATCGTCGAAAGAGACTTTGCGTCACACACCAAAAACGGGCGGTTGACGGGGCAAGTAGGAGCTTTTTTTCAAAATCAGGGAGTGTTCCCGTCAACGGACTTCGACTGGACGTAACCTTGCCGCCAGATGGCCAACAACAACCGCAATGCCAACTGGCCATCTGAAAGTTGGTTTGTCGGATCCGCAGCTGCTGGATCGGTTTTTGCCCATTTGAACAATGCTGGTGACAGCCACCCTGCATCGCCAGGAATGGTGGGCATTACGTTTAGTTCGAGGAACACAAAGTCGTTGAGTTCAAGCGGCTCTGGATTGTCAGGTCTATACTGGGTTCGACCATCAATACGAAACAGGAAGGTTTTGTGAAAAGCCTGTCCAAGCTCCTGCACCGCTTTGCCAACACAATCTGCTACGCAAACACTCTTCCAAGAAATCGCTACTTTCGCGTCGGGATCATAGTCGTCTGAACTGAACTTCGCAGAAGTCGCATGTACTAAATCGTACTCAAGTCCATCGATTGGCAATCGCACTTTAGCGTTTAGGATATGATGTTGACCCGTGGTAGGATTCACGACGCAAAAGACTTCTAAGTCGGTACCCGCAACAAACGGTTCAGCGAACTCGTGATGCCCAAGCTCGGCAGCTGCCAATGGCATTCGTTCCAGAACAACTCCTTTGCTGTCGCCACCGCTTATTGGCTTTCGGACGACGGATTTGTGCCTTCCGAGCTGGTTGAGGTTTCGCAAGCTAGGGAGTGTTCGGAACCCGCACTCAGCAGCAATGTGCTTCGAAATGATTTTTTCTTCGGCAATGATCGCAACATCGCCGCGGCACGGGAAGCAAGGTGTACCGCTCAAAGCCGCAACAGCCTGCACTAAGCCTTCGCCCTCCAAAGAATGAAACGCCGCGCAGACATTGATAACAAAGCCGACTGGTTCATCAAAATTGGTTAAACGCGAGAGAGTTTGCTCCAGCGTACATATCTCAACGTGTGCGCCTAATGCCTCAGCCGCTTTGGCGTACTCCTCAACGACCCTTGCACCGTACAAATTGTAGAAGAGTGACGATGGTAGTTCTTCGGTCGCGTTTGTTGCCACGATAACTTGCTGCCCTTTTAGAGGTTTCTCCGCAGCATTTTGGGTATG
>NZ_JAKFZN010000024.1 GCF_021654165.1 Nereida sp. MMG025
TACGGTCGACCGATCAATGATGATCTCGCGCTCTGCAAGAAGATCCACTACGTCCTGATAGGACAGCGGATAGCGCAGATACCACCGCACGGCACAAAGGATGATATCACATGGAAACGATGATGCTTGAACGGTGACTTACGCGGCATGATCGACCTCAAAAGCACAACCGTGGCCAAAGTCCTCGGTTAATGCAACAGTCCCCCCGGTGATGCGCAGAGTTGATTTAACGACTTAAAGCGTCCATTTACGGTTCGTCAGTATCGCATCACAATTGATGGACCTGATGGCCAACCTCAGGAGCTTACGGTTGACGCACGCTGGGCAACTTACCAAGTGGAAAAGTGTGGTAACCATGAGTGCTCAGTGCATGAAGACAAATCTAGGTCAAAGGCTCCGTTGGCGGATGGTATCAACCCTTCCAAGGTGATACTTAATACGTCAACGGGGGCACACGCGTGTTTAATTTTGGATGCAAAGTCCTCTAAGGCTTCCGAGCGGAATTCTCTTTATGGCGTTCGCGACAATGATTTTGGCTTCTGGGATTGGGTCCGTCGACGGCCGCGCCCCGCGCCACGTCGGCCGAACCCACGTCGTATGCTTGTAGATAGTGCTGACACAGTTCTCGACACATTGCAGGTACTAATGGGAGAGAATGGTGAGTTGACAGATCAATTGTCCGCCCAGTCGAACGATCCGCAAATCATTGAAGATACACCGGATGACGATTCATCTCCTTTTGCTGATGAAAGAGATGAAACCGATAGTGCGCATCGTGCGGTTCGATTTAATCAAATTGCCCAGATGATGGAATATGAACGTGCGTGTTGTATTGAAAGCGATATTGTTCCGTTTACCAAGTATCTTATCATTGTTGAGCGGCCATTTATGGTTGAGTATTTTCGTTCAATTCTAACCCCAAACGGGATAGTCGTGCGGTCCGCGTATGGAACGGGTGAGACATGGGCTCCGTGATGATCATATGCAAAGGACAGAGCTATGATTTTTGTAACCGCTGACGGTCTTTCGCTCGACTATTTTGTCGATTGGCTGAACCAGCAGACTGATGCGGATAATCCCCGTGCAAGAATTATCGTAAAAAATGTTGTCGTAGACCAACGAGTTGAAATATCAGCACAACCCGATCCGGGTCGCTTTTTACTACAGGCCGATAGGCTCGAAGATGAACTTCTGGTTGCCCGCGAGATGTCTCTGTTTCTTCAATCAGCTGTGCATGTGTATGTAATTGAGGACGAAACCTATCTGCGTTTAGTCATGAGCGCGCCGACCGGGAACGACGTTCATGTTTCTCAAGATTTAGACATGTTCATTCAAGCTGCATTTACGGTTCTCGGCCGATCGCAGCTAGAAGAACCGGATGACTTTATACACGATCAACTCCTTGATTGGGCAGTGCAATGGCTTCAGTCGCGGGGACACAAAAATCACCTGGGATTTGCCAGTTTTGATCGACACAGATTGATTGTTCATGCGCAACGACGATCGAGCTACTTAGCCTTACCAAGTGCGCTATCGGGAGAGTTGGGCGTCGAAAATAATCGTCCACATGCAATCGGCCTTGCGCACCCAAAGTTTGCCGCGTCTCTTGAACAAAAAGAGTCACTGGAAGACGGAACGCAAACCTACATGGGCTTTGTTTATTTTTTCGATCAGCCAGAGTGGCGCGAAATTTCAAGCGCAGACATCGCACTGCAAAAACTGAACAATCTGATGCGCTTGTGCCAACCTGAAACTCCTTGGATTGCCAGCGACATCCAAAATCGAACAGTTGGACTGACTGAGGAAGGTGGCGCATGGATCGATATGTGGGAATGGCTTGAAACCAAAGCTGTCTTATCCCGTGAATTTTATTCCCTACCCGATGATATTTAGGAAAGGCAGGTTTAATGGCTGATATTCCCAAACCCCACACGGACGAAGACGGCTATGAGCTGTCCGACTATCCACGCCATCCTGGACAACAGCACGCATCGGGATGGTCCCCTCGCGAACTGGCTCGGGTTGTCGGTGCGAAAGTCGTGTCAATTTCACCCGATGTGTGCCTGA
>NZ_JAKFZN010000025.1 GCF_021654165.1 Nereida sp. MMG025
TGTCTTGTCTGCGAATTCTGTTTTCAGCGCGAGTCAAATCACCCATAGTACTTTGATCACCAGTCCAAGTCGGGGCTTCATATCCTGGCATTGTTTGGGGCGGTACATCAGGAATTGTGCCGGGAGCGGGCGCCGTACCAGGAGGCATTGGCGCCGTGCCAGGAGGAGCGGGTAACGTCCCAGGCGGAACTGGCACTGGACCAGGCGGTACTGGGCGCGGTGCTGGAATTGGTCGCGGCGCAGGGAAAGGCCTTGGGGCGGGCACTGGACCCGGTGCAGGTATTGGGACACGCCTTGGCAGGAGTCTCTGTGCCGCAGCGCGCAATAACCACCAAACTGGTGCTGCTGCAGGCCCTGCCATTGTTTAGGTCTCTTTGCTCGCTGCGTCTTCACAGCTCTCCGCAAATGGAGCCCGCGTAAGACCAGGCGGTGCATTGCCGCCAATCAATACATTACCAGACCCCGTGGAATTGGCGCCCCCGCAATTGATTGGATCACCAATGCGGCCTGCCTGTTTGTTGTTGATCAATACCGTAGGAGATCCCGACGATAGGTTTCGTGGGTGCGGCGGTTGTGGGCACGCTGGACAGGGGTGCGGTGCATAGGCATCGCCCTGGCGCACGGCAGGGCGTCCGTTTACCAGCGTATCTGGAGAACCTTGTATCGCGGGGGAGGGCGGAAAATGACACCCGTGACCTGAGCCGATATCACCTAAGCGTGCTGCGGGTTTTCCCGACATAGATATTACTCCTTAAATGAACGACCATAGCGAACAGCGTGTGGGCCAGCATACTTCTTGGGTTTTGTCGGTTTGGAACGCCCGATTTTCTTTCCCTTTTTGGCACTTCCACCGCTGTTGATTTTTGTCAAAGTGCCGTTGATCGTTACGCCTGATCCATCAATTTTTATGAAGTTTCCGCCCACATTAAGGGAAATTGTGGCTCCAGCTTGCAATACAAGATCACTTCCTGCGTCGAGATAATAACTTGTTCCGACTTTATGAAATTGTGCGCCGCCCGTTTCTACCCTCAGACTCTCACCAATATGCAGATCGTCGGTAGAGGCAATAGCAGTTGCACGATCACCACCAACTGCTTTGAACTCAGATATTGCTGTTTCTGTAACTCTCGAGCCACCAATAGTTATGTGACGTGATCCAGAAACCATCTCTCGATGATTACCTAAAACTTGCATGTCTTTTTCACCCTCTATCTTCTGTGAGGATGATCCCGATACATGAAAGTCTTGACTGCCTTCTGTCCGCCAAGTCTCGTTGTCCTTAACGTAGGCATTCAGATATTTTTGGGCTTGAAGCCAGACTTCTTCTTGTCCCGCTTGATCTTCAAAGCGTATTTCATTGTAACCTTCACCCTGGTGGCTGTCGGTCTTGAACAGAGATCTTGTTTTAAATTCGGGCAAAGCATTCGGCGTGGTATTTTTCCCATTATACACACAGCCCGTGACAATCGGCTTGTCGGGATCGCCGCGCAGGTGTTCGACGATCACTTCCATGCCGATGCGGGGGATGACCATGCCGCCCCATCCTTTGGACGCCCAGTTTTGCGACACCCGCACGCGCATGGTGTGGGCGGCGACATCGTCCCAATGGAACTTTACCAGGATGCGGCCGTGTTCGTCGCAGTCGATCTCTCCGTCGCCCACGACCACGGCCGTTTCGGGGCCCTGC
>NZ_JAKFZN010000026.1 GCF_021654165.1 Nereida sp. MMG025
AACCATTACTCCAAGCCTCTAACATGTCGCCTATATTCACGACGAGCACGGCAGGATCGACAGGAACGTCGATCCATTGATTGTTCTGGGTCATAACCTGCAATCCTTCGTTGCGAGTATGGAGTAGCGTCAGACATTCATAATCGGTGTGTGCCCCCATATTGACAGACTGGTGATTGACCATTTCCTGATGGCGAACATAGTGCAACAAACGCAGTTGCGAGATCGGCTTACTCATATGCTGCGTCATTTTTGAGCAATCGAACGGCAGCTCCGTCCGCATAGCAGACTTTTGAAAGCTCTGCGATGGATGTCCGGTAAGGGGGCTTTTCCGAACTTCATTTTCCGGCTGTTCTGACGCAGCATTTCTTCGCGCTTGTTGCAGGATCTTTTCGAATGCAAAGAGCTTCTTGCCAAACCGGCCATTGGATCGAGCATAATCAGGTGGCAACCAAACTGGCCACTCATTGCGGCTTGATTGAACCGTCAAAAGCGGGGTTTGCAGCCTTTCGCTGCGTCTGCGCCACCCTCGGCTTTCGCGCTAGGCCATTCAACAAACGGTGGTTTTGGTCTGCTTTTTCAGCACGATGGCAACAAAGTTGAAATAGCTTCCTTTTCGGAAGGGAAGCCGTTAAGTTTCTCTTATAAATTGTATTTTTAGGTCTCTTTTTATGAACACCCATTTCAGCCAGCAGGACCGTCAGGGTCGCCTCACGACCTCGCTGGGTGCGGACACGCTGGTGCTGTTGCGCATGGACGGCACAGAGGAGCTGTCGGGGGATTTTGAGTGGCGGGTTGAGGCTTTGTCGCCTGATGCGGGGCTTGATCTGCACGCGCTTTTGGGCACGCACGCGACTGTTGAGATTGACCACGCAACAGGCTCCCGCGCGTTCGACGGCATCGTGGTGGAGGCCGAAGCGCGCGGCGCGTTCGAGAACGGTTGGCGCTATGATCTGGTGCTGCGGCCCTGGCTTCATGTGGCTGGCCTGCGCCGTAACATGCGGATATTTCACAACAAAACCGTTATAGACATCGCGCAGGACGTCTTTGCGTCCTACGCGGGTCTCGGGGCGCCGCATCTGGATATACAGCTCACGGGCGACTATCCCGTGCTGGAATACACCGTGCAATACGGCGAGAGCGACGCGGACTTCGTGCGCCGTCAGCTGGAGCGCCACGGTATCACCTGGGGATGGCGCCACGAGGCGGGATCGCACACGATGGTGCTGGTCGACACCGCCAGCAGCCTGCCCGAAGTGCCGGGTGCGTCGCGGCCATACTTCGGCGTGGACGGCTATCACCGCGCGGATGAGGAACACTTCAACACCTGGTCGTCTGCGCAGCGCATCACCACAGGCGCTGTGCGGCTGACGGAGTATAACTTCAAGACACCAACGGCCACGCAAGAAGTGGATCAACTTGGCGATGCCAGCCATCCAAGCGGCGATATTGAGAGCTACGACTGGCCCGGCGATTATCTGGACCAGGGCGAAGGGCGCGGCGTGGTCAGCACGCGACTGGACGCAGAACGCGGCCAAGCGCCCCGCCACCGTGCGATGGGCGATGTGGTCAGCTTGGGCGCGGGTTGGCGCGTGACGCTGGCGGGCGACGATGTGGCGGATGCAACGGGGCGCACGTTCGTATGCCTGAAGGCCAAGCACCGTTT
>NZ_JAKFZN010000027.1 GCF_021654165.1 Nereida sp. MMG025
GCGGTTTGGCGCGCCGCCGTGCAAACACTTGTCGGTGGCGTTCATGCAGCGGGTGCTTTTGTGGGAGGCGCAAGGCTCGGTCTTTGGCCTGGTGCCCAAATCAACGAAGCGCAAGATCGCTGCGGCTGCGAACGGCAAGGCGACGTCCAAAGCGTCTAAGACGCAGCCGGGCGATGTGCTGGTGCGTGAGTGGAACGGACGCACCTACCGCGTTGAGGTCACAACCAGCGGCTACGTTATGGACGGCAAACCGTGGCGCTCCCTGACCGCGCTGGTCAAACATATCACTGGGGCGCATTGGTCTGGCCCGCGCTTCTTTGGTGTGGCGTGATGCGGCGGGTGCGCTGCGCGATCTACACGCGCAAAAGCTCCGAGGATGGGTTGGAGCAGAACTTCAACTCTCTGGATGCGCAAAGAGAGGCGTGTGAGGCCTATGTGCTGAGCCAAAAGCATGAGGGCTGGGAGATCATGCCCGAGCGCTTTGACGACGGAGGTATCTCGGGCGGACATCTGGACCGCGCAGGGCTGCAAAGGCTGATGGCGGCTGTTGAAGCGCGGCAGGTCGATCAGATCGTAGTTTACAAGATCGACCGCCTGACACGGTCACTGGCGGACTTTGGTAAACTGGTGGAGCGGCTGGAAGCCAATGAAGCGTCCTTCGTCTCGGTCACGCAGAACTTCAACACAGCGACCAGTATGGGGCGGCTTACGCTAAACGTGCTGCTAAGCTTTGCACAGTTCGAGCGCGAAGTGACGGCAGAGCGGATCCGCGACAAGATCGCAGCGTCTAAAAAGCGCGGCCTATGGATGGGAGGCAATGTGCCCATGGGCTACCGCGCAAGTGGGCGCACGCTTGAAGTCGAGCCAAAGGAAGCACAGGTGATCAAGCGCATATTCGAGCTCTATCGCGCACACCAAAGTGTGGGGTTGGTAAAGCAGGCCTGCGACGCCGAAGCGCTGGTCACCCGCATCAGAGCGGATGCCAAGAGTGGAACGACCAAAGGTGGCAAGCCGTTCGACCGTAGTCACTTGCACTACATCCTGACCAACCCGATCTACGCAGGCCAGATCCGCCATAAGGCCCGAGTGTTCGAGGGGCAGCATGA
>NZ_JAKFZN010000028.1 GCF_021654165.1 Nereida sp. MMG025
GTCTGCCCGACTGTGGCCTCAACAGCCAACTCATGACCTTGCACAATGATGAACCGATTATTGTCATCGGCCAAGCTGACATAGCCATTCTCGACGGTGATAACCGTTCCAAAAACATGATCGCCGTCCTGGGCGGTTTCCACCCAAAATTCGTCAACCGGATAATCAGCTCGATCCAGATCATCCACGGCCTTCATGCGCAGTTCAACACAGTCTGCGCCCAGATTTTCAACGATGATGCGGCCCATCGCCGTGGTGTCACCGTGGTGGGCGTCGATACTCGCCGCGACGTTTCGTTCGGTGGTGACGCCCCTGAAACTCACCTCATGCCCCGCACGAACAGCTAATTGCTGCACGAAGGCCCTCTGGGTTCGGCCATTGCCGTCCCTGAACGGATGGACATGATTCAACTCTGAGAGAATTTGGGTCGCCGCACTTGCAAAGATATCTTGGTCGGATGACTTTGCGTTTTCTCTATTAGCCAGATCGGACACCAGGGCCAGACCGCGATCAAGATAGTTTGCAGGTAAAAAACTCGTGCTGCCTTTACTGAGAACACCCGCAACTTCTGAAACGCGAATTGTCTCACCTTCCAGCGCGATGGTGTCGTGACGCATGGTCCCGGCCCACTCGTAGATCCTCTCAAAGAGGTGACGGTGGATGTCGCGCAGGTGTTGCTCGTCGAAATCTCCTTCGACCGCGCCTACAGTCGCACTTCTGTCGTTGGAAAGTTCCCGTTCCGCAAAACGCAGAACCTCGGGAGTTTTGATCCCAAGGCGGTTTTTCATGGTGACGCCATCGGCCTGGAGAAAAGGGTCACTGTCCATGGTCACGCACATAGTCTATCACCAGCGCCATGCGCCGGGTTTCCATTTCTTCGTGAGTGATTTGTCCTGTGATCCAGAGCTCGGACAAAGCTTCACTCTCTGCATCGGGCGTCCCGAGGCCTTCCATACGGGCGCTCCACACCGCCTCGGCCATGGCCTTACGCCGCCGCGCAATTTCTTGGGGACTGATCGAAGAGTTGTTGTCAGATGTCGCCATAGCACTCGCTCCCATGCCATATCAGACTTA
>NZ_JAKFZN010000029.1 GCF_021654165.1 Nereida sp. MMG025
GCATCTTGGCTGCGCACAAGTTCTACCAAATCTGATTGCCAGCTTCTATCCAGAGCCAAAAACGAGCCCACGCCTCTCTGGCGATTATCATCGAGCCACGCTTCAAGAATATTCTCAAAGTCCTGTACGGCTATTTGATGTTCCATCCGTTACCTTCCATAAATTCCATTCACCACTGACTGTGATCATAGGCTGGCAGCCCGAGCGTGGCACGGACACCGTCGTCGTGGGTGATCATGTGCAAAACGGCTTCGTCTTCGGGCAGGTCCGTGCGCAGCCATGCGAAACCGATATTGCCGAATATCACGTATAGTCGGTGTTGTTGCGGGAACGTTTCGAGCATTGCCAACACGATCCGGTAGAACTGGCGCGGCGTGATGCCTTCGGAAAGAAACAGATCCTTCTCGTCGAAAAGCGTAAATTCCCCGTCCGAATATTCTGGCCCGACATCAACCGAGATATTGATGTTGCCTGGATCTCTGTGCGTTGCAGTAATCGGGAGTTGGCGATCAATTATTTCTAAAAGCTTGTCAGTGCCATAGCTCAATACGCCGAGGTCTTTAGGAGTCCCGTCGTGTGCCGCAAGAGCAAGGCCATGTGGCAAATCCATCATTCTGGTCAGATAGGCGCGGTCTTCTTCGGATAGGTCCTGCATTTGATTTCCTTTCTAAACTAGTCATCGAAATTACGCATGGCGCGGTCAAGTTCCGCAGCCGCCTCTTGTGGAATGGGCTGCCAGCGTACGATACCCCTGATATTGTTTGTTTGAAGTAATCCTAAATAAAACGCGATGGGTCCGCCACGACGGCTGCAAACGACCTCTAACCCTATGTTCCAACAAGGGCGTGCGGGAGGTGCTGGGTTATTACAGACAACTCCATAGCGTACAAATTGAGCTAATGTAGATTTGAGCTGCTTGGGGGATGGAACATAAGGCGTTCCTGGCGGTGAGGATTTAAGGGGCATCTGGTATTTGGCTTCTTGAAGCCAACACCGCGCATGCATTTCTCCATCCGCTCTAGATTTTTTCCCTGTAGCTGACCATGCATC
>NZ_JAKFZN010000003.1 GCF_021654165.1 Nereida sp. MMG025
TGTTATTTGGCGTGCTGGGCAGTTTTGCCATTGCGGGCCGCGCGCTGATAAATCGCCGCAAACGGCACAACATGGGTGCAGAGGTGTGGGAGGCGCTGGACACGGCAGTTAGGGACGCGCCTTTGCTGCATTTGCCGTCGTCATGGAGCGGAGCAGTGTTGCGCGTGCTTGCCGGGATCGTGGGTTTTGTGACACTCGCGGCGTTGCATCCCGTGGTGATAGGCGTTTCAGCCTGGTGAATGCCAAAAGCCGCGCTGTGACAGGCGCGGCTTTTTGGAGCTGAAATGGTTTAGGACGCGCGCGAATAGCGGACACATTCGGGCACGGGCTGACCTACGAGGGCCACCCTGTCAGCTGCGCAGTCGCGCTCAAAGCGATCGAGATTTACGAGCGTATGGACGTGGAAGCCACCGTGCAGGCGCGCGGCGCCCATCTGGCCACGCGGCTTGAGCGGTTCAAGACGATGAATTCTGTGGGCAACGTGCGGTCCAAAGGGCTGATTGCTGCCGTGGAACTGGACCCCGCATCGGGGCTCACAGGCGCAATGGTCGGGGCCGAGACCGAAAAACGTGGGGTGTTCTTCCGCATCATTGGCGACACAATCGCGATGTCACCGCCTTTGATTGTGAGCGACGACGAGATTGATCACTTCACGGATGTTTTGGAGGACAGTATCCAAGCGGCGGGGTAGGGGGACGGTCTGCTTTGCGGGACCAGGTTAACGTTCGCTGCGGGTTGGGCCAACGTCTGCTTTTGGACTAAGCCCGAACTTTCTCGTGCACAGTATGATCACCTAGCTGGATTTGAATTTGATGCAGTGAAACGGAAGCTAATTTGAGGCAGTAGCGGACGCTTTGGACATACTTGACGCTGACTTAGACCGTTTAGCTTAGCTAAAATGCTCCACATCAAACCGGCAGAACTTCGTAATTTTTTAACTTCGGAATGTCATGCATAGCAAAACAAGTGCGGTTCCATGGCAGATCCCTTCATATCCGAATTTCAGACAACTGGTGATAACGGCAACTTTGTCGAGGTGCGGGTCGACGAAGGCTATGACGTATCGGACCTGCGCATCGCGTACTACAATAACGGCGGTGAACGGATGCAGGCCGTCAATCTGGGCGCGATCGATGGCGGTGGTGCCACAGGCGACGTCTACGTGATCTCATCGGGGCCGATCAACTCTGCCCGGGCGTTTGCGCTGTATGATCGCAACACCGGCGAGGTGTTTCAGTTTGTCTCCTCGGGCCAGACGATCAACGCAATCAACGGTCCGGCCAGCGGCGAGACATCCGATGATGTCGGAACGCACACCGGATCCCAGTCGATGCAATCGGACGATGGAGGTCAGACTTATTACACGCAGTCCAGCCCAAACCCCGGCAGCGCCCCACCGCCGTGCTTTCTGAGGGGCACGCGGATCCGTGTGCCTGATGGCTGGCGACGGGTCGAACAATTGCGAAAGGGCGACTTTGTTTGCACCAACACTGGCCCTAAAGCGATCCGTTGGATTGCTCGCAGAGCGATTGATTTTTCTTCCCATGACGCTCGTGACAAACCATGGCGGATCAGAGCTGCAGACGGACGCCATGTAGATCTATCGCCACAGCATCGCGTGTTTGTGGATCTAGCAGGTCGCACTTCTGGCCTACTTCCGGTGCGGTTGATGCCGCATTCGTGCCAACGAATTGGATTGAAACGGGCCGTCTATCTGCATCTCCTTTTGGACGAGCACAGCATTGTGGATGCGAACGGGTTCGCGGTCGAGACACTGCTGATTGGAGCGCAAGCAGACACCATTCTTCCGCCAAACGCGCCGCGAGACCTATCACTTGTTCCGGCAGCGCCAATCCTGAGGAGGTCTGACCTTCGTTCCCAAGGAGGTGCCGCCTACCCAATTCCATTCTCTGATCTGAAGCATCAGGCGGCGGCCTGAAGGGTGCGGCAAGGGTGTTTGCCGTCTGTAGGATTAGACCAGTTGCCGCAAAAGCGGACCTCTGTTCATTTTGCAGCATTGGTCGGATTGGGCCCAAACCCGCAATTCGCTGCGTATTACCCCCACCCCCCCAAGCCGCGTGCGCACGGTTCGCGCGGCACTTCACAAAAGCAAGAATTTTGTCGGTGAGTTTTGGCGTCCGCGATCTTCTGCACAACCGCGCTGCCCACCACTGTGCCATCCGCGATGCCTGCAATTTCGCGGGACGGCCCGGGGGTTTTCGCCCTGAAACCCACGATGATCGGCACGCTTCTGCTTATCTTTATAAAAAGTGCAATATTGCACTTGTTTGGTCCGATATCGAATTATATAGTCCAATATCGTATTATATAGGAGACGGGCTATGACCCAACACACATCCAAAATGTCCCGCCGCAAGATGCTCGGCCTTATCGGCGGCGGCACGATCTTTGCGGCCACGGCCAGCACTGCTGCATTCGTTGGCACGCGCACACCGCACGCCGCCCTTCAACCTTGGGATATGGCAGGCGGATATGCCGACCCGCGCATGAATGCGCTCAGCTATGCTTTGCTGGCCCCCAACCCCCACAACCGCCAACCGTGGGAAGCCGAAATGCGCGGCATCGATCAAGTGGCCATCTGGCGCGACCCTGCTCGCAACCTGCCCGTCACCGACCCTTTTGCGCGCCAGTTGACCATCGGCATGGGCTGTTTTCTGGAACTGATGGATATGGCCGCCGCGCAGGCAGGTTTCGCCGTTGATACAACGCTCTACCCGCAAGGCGAAGACGGCCCCGTCGCCCTATGCACATTCCGCGAGGGCGGGGCAGCCGATCCGCTGTTTGCCCATGTCATGCAGCGCCGCAGCCACAAGGATGCGTTTGACCCCACCCCCGTAGGCGCGGCCGCCGACCCGCTGCGCGCCCATTCGCAGATCGTGACAGATGCCACCCAAGTCGCCCGCCTGCGCGAGCTGGCCTCTGGCGCTTGGCTGACCGAAATGTCCACCACCGACGCCTATATGGAATCCATCGATCTGTTGCGCATCGGCAAGGCCGAGATCATCGCCAACCCCGATGGCATCGACGCAGGCGGCCCGATGCTCGAAGCACTGGCCGTTGCAGGGCTTTTTACCCATGAGGCCGCCCGCGATCCGCAAAACCCCGGCTCGCAGGACGCAATCAACTCGACCAACGCCGCCATTCTGGGCGCGCCGGCCTATGTTCTAACGAAAACCCAAGGCAACACCCGCGCCGATCAGATCGACGCTGGCCGCCGCTGGCTGCGCCTCAACCTTGCCGCCACAGGGGCAGGGCTGGCCGTGCGCCCCGTCAGCCAAGCCTTGCAGGAATACGACGCGGTCGCGCCGTACTACACGGCGATGCACACCGAATTTGCGGCCCCCAACGAGACGGTTCAAATGCTCGGGCTTCTGGGCTACGGTCCGACACCAGCGCGAACACCGCGTTGGAAACTGGAGACCCGCCTGCGTGACGCAACCTGACACCACATCACAGGCGGAAGTAGGGGCTGCCTATTTCCGCCTGTTCAACGAGATTGGGATCATCGCCCAACTCAGCCGCACACTTCTTGAGGCGCGTCTGCCCAAGGGCATCATCCTGCCGCATTTTTCGGTGCTCAACCACCTGATCCGCGTGCGCGACGGGCGCACGTTGATGGAACTGGCCTCGGCCTTTCAGGTGCCCAAAACCTCGATGACACACACGGTGGGTGGCTTGGAAAAAGCGGGCTTTGTCACCGTGCAGCCCAACCCCGCCGACAAGCGCAGCAAATGCGTGTTCATCACCTCAGAGGGGCGCACACTCGCCGCGGGCGCGGTCACAGCCCTCGGCCCCGATGTGGCTGAACTGGCCCAAGACTTCCCGCTCGAGCGCGTGCAAGCGATGCTGCCCCAACTCGAAGCCCTGCGCACGATCATGGACGCCAAACGGGGGTGAGGGGAGGCGCTTTGCGGGAAGCCGCCTTCGGTTTCTTGGGGCGCAGCGACCTTGCTAAAAGCCAAGCCGACATAAGTCGAAAGGATTGATCAATGACAAAAGGCTTTAACTGATTCAGTTGTGGGGCGCCGACTCAGCCAAAAATGCCACGTTCGTAAGCTGTGCCCAAAAAAGCGCGACAAACGCAAGTACAATGGGAAATACCAAAAACCATCCAAAAAAATAGAAAGCACCAAAGCTACGATAGGATTCTATCGAGGGTTTAAGCTCTGAGAGTTCTTTGTGCATTGAGCACAGTTGCGTGGCAATTTTATCGGGGTAGTTTTCTTCAAACCCTGGGTTGGAGCGTCGTTCCTCTAGAAAAACCTCAATTCTTTCTATAGTTTTTTCAAGCTTTGTTAAGATGTGAGATCCCGCACTTATACGAGCAACTCCATTTACTTTTTCTTCTGAGTTCCAAGACCATATGGAACTGAAATCGCCCCACCAATGGACAACATGATTGATCACTTGAAATCCGATAACCCAGAAAATCGCGCCTGATACAGCAGTTTGACTTATGGTCACACCGATGAGTTCAAGATCAGCGGGAAGGACAGAATAGTGTTTTGCCAAAACGACGACCAGTGCAGTGACTGTCAATGCTCTCGCTGACCGCTGTGTAGATAGAGAAACGAGTTCTTTCCCTTGAAGATGCATGCTCTCTTCCCAACCCATGTATTCATGTTTGCATTTATGACCCCTGGATAGTTCAAAAATCAAAATAGTTTTGTCGGATGATAGCAAAATCGCCGAAATTCATCTTGAAAATATGTGTCGCGTGGCCCGCCTACAGCGGCTTGTCCCGTAGATTTATTGTCGTAACGTGCCGCATCTCTTAAATCGGACCCCACTTCTCACGTCACTTCCTCAAGCCGCGTGCGCGCCGTCCGCGAGGCTCTTCACAAAGGCCAGAATTTCGTCGGTGGGTTTGCCTTCTGCGATCTTTTGCACAATTGCGCTGCCCACAACGGTGCCGTCGGCGATGCCTGCGATCTCGCGTGACTTCTCGGGCGTTTTGACGCCGAAGCCCACGATGATCGGCAGGTCGGTGCTTTGTTTCATGCGCGCCACTTCGGGGGCCACGTCGGCGCCTTGGGCCTCGGCCGCGCCTGTGATCCCTGTGATCGACACGTAATAGACAAAGCCGCTGGTGTTTTGCAGCACTTTGGGCAGGCGTTTGACGTCTGTCGTTGGCGTGGCCAAGCGGATGAAGTTCAGCCCCGCGGCTTGGGCGGGGATGCACAGTTCGTCGTCTTCCTCGGGGGGCAGGTCCACGATGATCAGACCGTCGATGCCTGCTGCCTTGGCTTGGGTCAAAAACAGATCAACGCCGCGGCTGTAGATCGGGTTGTAATAGCCCATCATCACAATCGGGGTGGTGTCATCGGTCTTTCGAAATTCCGTGGCCAGTTCCAGCGTGCGGTCCAGCGTCATGCCGCCTTCAAGCGCGCGTTGACCGGCCAGTTGGATCGCAGGGCCATCGGCCATCGGGTCTGTGAACGGTAGACCCAACTCGATGATGTCCACGCCCGCCGCAGGCAGCCCTTTGACCAGTTCAAGCGAGGCGTCAAAATCAGGATCACCCGCCATCACATAAGACACAAACGCCTTGCGGTTTTGCGCTTTCAGTTCGGCGAATTTTGCATCGATACGGGTCATGTCGGCGGTCCTTTTGAAACTCAAACCGATGTGCCGAAATTGCAGCCCAAACGCAAGAGGCTTGATTGCCCGCGCCGCGCCGTGCATCACGCAGGCCATGACAACGATCCTGTTTCACAAACCCTTCGGCGTGCTGTCCCAATTCACCGATGCCCGCAGCCCCACCGAACGCCCCACGCTGTCGGCCTATATCGACATGCCATCGGTCTATCCCGCAGGCCGTCTGGACCGCGACAGCGAAGGACTGCTGGTGCTCACCGATGACGGCCGCCTGCAAGCGCGCCTCACACAGCCCCGCAGCAAAACGCCCAAAACCTACTGGGCCCAAGTCGAAGGCACGCCCACGCCGGACCAGCTGACCGCCCTGCAAAACGGCGTCACCCTTAAGGACGGCCCCACGCGCCCCGCCAAAGCCCGCCTGATCACCCCCGATGTGCCGCCCCGCGACCCACCCATCCGCGTGCGCAAATCCATCCCCGACGCATGGATCGAACTGACCATCACTGAAGGACGCAACCGTCAGGTGCGCCGAATGTGCGCCCATGTGGGCCTGCCGTGCCTGCGCCTCATCCGCCGCTCTGTGGGCGACTGGACGCTAAACGACCTTCCACCTGGCACATGGCGTCACGCTTGATCTTGCCCCCCCTTCGCAGTAAGCCGCGCCAAACACTGGATCAAAGGGGATCACCATGGGTTTCAAGATGGGCATCGTCGGCCTTCCCAACGTCGGCAAATCCACGCTGTTCAATGCGCTCACCCGCACAGCCGCCGCACAGGCCGCCAACTTCCCCTTTTGCACGATCGAGCCAAACGTGGGCGAAGTGGCCGTGCCGGACGCACGCCTCGACAAACTGGCCGCCATCGCCCAGTCCAAGGAAATCATTCCCACACGCATGACCTTTGTGGACATCGCAGGGCTGGTCAAAGGGGCCTCCAAAGGCGAGGGGCTTGGCAACCAGTTTCTGGCCAACATCCGCGAGGTCGACGCCATTGCCCACGTGCTGCGCTGCTTTGAAGACGGCGATGTGACCCACGTGGAAGGGCGCGTCGATCCGGTGGCCGACGCCGAAACGATCGAGACAGAATTGATGCTGGCCGATATGGAAAGCATCGAAAAACGCATGCAAAACATCGTGCGCAAAGTGCGCGGCGGCGACAAAGAAGCAGTGCAGCAAGAACGGCTTCTCAAACTGGCGATGGAAACGCTGGAGGCTGGCAAGCCCGCCCGCCTGGCCGAGGTGGACGAAGACGACGCCAAAGCCTGGAAACTGCTGCAACTGCTGACAACCAAACCCGTGCTCTACGTCTGCAACGTGGGCGAGGCCGAAAGCGCCGAAGGCAATGCCCACTCCGCCGCTGTGGCCGAGATGGCTGCCGCCCAAGGCAACAGCCACGTGATCATCTCCGCCCAGATCGAAGAAGAAATCAGCCAGCTTGAGGCCGATGAGGCCGCGATGTTCCTCGACGAAATGGGCCTCACGGAAGCAGGCCTCGACCGCCTGATCCGCGCAGGCTACGAATTGCTGCACTTGGAAACCTACTTCACCGTCGGCCCCAAAGAGGCCCGGGCATGGACGATCAAAGCAGGCACATCCGCCCCAAAAGCCGCGGGCGTGATCCACGGTGATTTCGAAAAAGGCTTCATCCGTGCCGAGACCATCGCCTACGACGATTTCGTAACCTTGGGCGGCGAACAGCCCGCCAAGGAAGCGGGCAAAATGCGCGCAGAGGGCAAAGCCTACACCGTCAAAGACGGCGACGTGCTGCACTTTTTGTTTAATACGTGAGGGGCGAGAGGGGGCAGGTTTTTGGAAAAACCTGCCGGCCGCGATTTTCGAAAATCGCGCCCTGCGCAAACATCAGCGGAAGCACTGGAGTGTTGTGACAGTGCCTTCTGCTTGCCTTTGGTCCATGTGAAAAAGCAAAATTGCGACGTTACGCAAAAAACCAAACTCATGCAGAGTAACGGGGCCTTTAGCCCGACAGCAGGTCGCAGCACTGGGTAAGAGTTTTTTGTCGGAACGGCCCAAAACACAGAAAGGGTTGTAGCGATTAAGCCAACCCCTCGATACTTATTGTTTCGAGAGTTTCTTCAAGAAATTCCGCGAGGATCTTCGTGTTTTGTCTATAATGATATAAATCAAAGCCATTCATGGACCCGTCATTTAGCGCTGTTGGCGCCAGATAATTCGCCCATGCACGCCAAAGCACGTATGCGGAATGAGGGGTGGTCGTATTGTTTTGATCTGGCTGGAGCAAAAAGTACGCACCAATATCGTCCAATGTCGCCTGACCATGTCGTATTTTATCATAAAAATCGGGATGCCGAATTTTGAAGATCGTACAGGTTGAAGCAACGTGGTAATTTGTACTGGCTCCAAGGCTGGTAGGCCACAACGCTATTATACTTGTGATACGCTCAATATCTCGTAGCCCAATCTCAGATCGGCTTTTATAGCATTCTAACGCACCCACTACTAAACTGACGCGGTCTTTGTGAATGCCCATTTCAGGTGCAACATGCTCGAAATAACGATCGGAGGTCGGAGTATTTTGGTCAACTTTTGAAGGTAATCCCATTGTGACCGTCACAAACTTTTGCAAATACAGCCCTGCATTTATCCCACTGCCATATCTCGCCCGGACACTGTTCTCTAACTCGCGCACATTTGTGCCAAGAATGAAATGCACATTCGGGACTTCAAAGAAGTGCTTGATGATTTCCAATAGCGCGAGGCCATAGTCAGGGCGGCATCGGTCCAGTTCATCGACCACAATGATCAGTTTGCGCGATTGTCCTTCCTTGTCGACCGTCAGGCTTTCCAGTGCGTTATGAAACTCATGCATAACTGACTGGCGCTCCTGTGCCTGTTTCCAGAACCCTTCGGCTGAATTGGCCACCTCCGCGCCGATACCCTCTGCGACGACATCGCCTAGGTCGCCCAAATGATTGGTCACCCCAAACGTCGCAATGCTCGCGCCGATACGCAGGGCGGCAGGTCCAAGTCTCCAAACGACTTTTTTCACCCGATCCATTTTGTTTTGTTCAACTGCCTCAAGATGTTCCTCGAAAACATCCGCCATACACGCCAGCAATGAAACCAACGGCTCATCCATAAAGTCATTTGCAAAAGCATCAAAGTAAACCGTCTGGCTTGTGTTGCCCTCGCGCTGCAAATGGTGGCCGACCCAACACTTCAAAAAGTGACTCTTGCCCGTACCCCATCCCCCATCCAGCGCGATGACCATGGGTTCCTCAATGCGTTCAACCAGATCAGACAGACGGTCCCCTGTTTTCTCGCGGCCAAGCTTGTCGTGGCCTTCGAACCCATCTTTGTAGAGGGTAATTTCAGGTGAGGGAGGGGTGATGCGAGCCATAATTGCCTTCTAACTCTTAACAAAAATTAACGAAAACGTCTGACGCTGGTCAGACGCTAGGCCATACGCATAGCAGACGCCGTTGTCCGACGCTATTTTTTGACTAAGGCGTTGTATAGCGGGCCCAAATTCCCACTTGCCCCCCGTCCAAGCCTTATATAAAGCGGTCCACGGAGACGTGGCCGAGTGGTCGAAGGCGCTCCCCTGCTAAGGGAGTAGGCGGGAAACCGTCTCGAGGGTTCGAATCCCTTCGTCTCCGCCATAACCTGTTGATCACAAAAGACTATCGGGTAGCTTTTGTTCGGCGGCAACGTTGGCGCGACGGAAGACGAGCGTCACGCAGGTTGATACAATTACGATGAAAAGCGAATAGAGGACTGGCACGGCCATGTAGGATTGTGCCTCGGTACCGCTGAAGGTGAAGGCGATGATTGCGATTGCAAGGGGGCCGTTTTGGATGCCTGTCTCCAGCGCCACGGTCCGGGCATTACGCGGATGCAACCGAAGTGCCCGCGCGAAAAGATAGCCGATGGTGATGCCAAATAAGCCCAAGCAGATCGAGGCAATATAGGTTCCTGACGTTGTTTCTAGCAAAAATTGCCAGTTGCGCGGCACCCAAGAGACAATCAAAAACACAATAAAAAACAAAGCGAGGACGGAGCCGAAGAATTCGGTCACGGCACCAACGTTCGCGCTGAATTTACGCAAGACCATACCAATCCCAACGGGCACGAGCAGTAGCACAAGCGTGGCAATGATGTTTTCGCGCGGAATTTCGAGATCGAGTGCGTTGGAATAAACAACCAATATGATAGGGATCAAGATGACGCCAGCGACGGTTGAGGTCACTGTCATCAAAACCGACAGCGCAAGATTACCCTTTGAAAAATAGGTGAAGATGTTGGACGTTGTTCCGCCGGGCATGCATGACATGATCAGAAGTCCCACTGCGATGGCCTCGGGCAGTGTCAGGCTAAGCGCCAGAATAAAGCCGATGAGCGGCATGAACCCGTATTGCGAGATGACGCCAATCGCCAGCCCATAAGGCCTGCGCAATGCGAGGTAGAAGTCGCGTGGCGTAAGAGACGCCCCCATGCCAAGCATGATCACAAAAATCATCAACGCAAGGATGGCTTGTTCAAAGGCTCCGACCATGGTGCTTACTCCGCTGCGTGCTGCGTAAGCTCTTGGGCGCGCAGATCTTTTCTAAGGATTTTTCCGACATTTGACTTTGGAAGATCATCGCGGAACTCAAATTGCTTGGGCACCTTATAAGCTGTTAGGTGCGCCTTGCAGTGCGCTTTGAGATCGGCTGCTGTCAGGCTGTCGTCGCGTCTTACGATGAACGCCTTAACGCTTTCGCCTGTGGCAGCATCAGGCACACCGATTACGGCCGATTCCAGAATGCCGGGGTGGGAGGCAAGGCAGTCTTCAATTTCGTTGGGATAAACGTTGAAGCCTGATACGACGACCATGTCCTTCTTGCGATCCACGATGTGGAAATATCCGTCGGCGTCCATCACGCCGATGTCGCCTGTTAGGAACCAATCGTCGTGCATGACCTTGGCAGTCTCATCGTCTTTGCGCCAATAGCCCGCCATGATTTGGGGGCCTTTGGCGGCAATCTCGCCGCGTTCGCCTTGGGCCACCTCGACGCCGTTTTCATCAAGGCAGGCCAGCGTGGTCGAGGGGAGGGGGATGCCGATGCTGCCTTCGCGGGTTTTGCCAAGCGGCTCAAAGGTCAGGACGGGGGATGTTTCGGTCAGACCGTATCCTTGCAAAACGGGCTTGCCGGTGATGTCTTGCCATGTCCGCGCGACCGAGGCCTGCAATGCCATACCGCCCGCCGAGGCGAATTTCAGATGTTTTGGCGGTGTGTCGGTGAACCAGATCTCGTTTGTCAGCCCGTTGAACAGAGTGTTCACGCCGCTCATCCATGTGATTTGGTAATTCTCGAACGCGCGCTTGAGGTTTGTCAGCGGGCGCGGGTTGGGGATCAGAACATTGTGTGCACCAAGCCAGTAAAACCCAAGAAGGTTCACCGTAAAAGCAAAGATGTGATACATCGGCAGCGCTGTCAGGGCGACTTCCTTGCCTTTTTCCACGCCCGAGATCAGCTCCATCGTCTGTTCCATATTCATGATCAGATTGGCGTGGGTCAGCATCGCGCCCTTCGACACACCCGTTGTGCCGCCCGTATATTGCAGGCAGGCGATGTCATCGGGGCTGACGGCCTGGTGGTAGGCATCCACTTCGATCTTTTCGCCATCACGGTGTTTGCGGCCCGCGCTAAGTGCGTCGGGCAATCGAATATGCGGAATTTCAATGCGGCTTACGGATTTGTCCCAGTGTTTTTGAACCAGACCGACAATGCCGCGGGGCAGGGCGGGTAAAAACTCGGCCACGCGGGTGACAATGATGTTTGGGATGGGATGCCCCTTTGTGGCCGCAGGGATTTTGTCGGCAAACATATCCACGATCACCAGCGCGTGGGGTTCGGCATCATTGAACTGACGCGCCATTTCCTCGGCGGTGTAAAGCGGATTGACGTTCACCAACACGCAGCCGGCTTTCAGCACGCCGAAAGCTGCGATCGGAAAAGACAGGCAGTTGGGCATTTGCAGGGCGACACGGTCGCCTTGGGTCAGCCCGGCCACTTCGCGCAGATAAACCGCGAATGCATCAGACATTTCATCGACCTGATCAAAGGTCAGGGTGCCGTTCATGCCATTGGGTAGGCAGTTGGTAAATGCAGGGGCATCGCGGTGCGTGTCAGCAACGCTGCGCACCAGATCGCCGATGGTGCGATAAGACGCGCTTGGAATATCCGCGCGAACGTCCGGCCCATAGAAGGCCGTCCAGGGACGGGTCTGCGATGTCATGAAAATGCCTCCCAACATTTATTGAGAAGAAGGATAGCATGTAAAAACGGGCTGTCGATTGTAACGTTAGGGCGAACTCGTTTTCGGTGCTGTTTTGTGCGGCTCGTTTGCGCGAAAGTGCTTCGCGGCGTGCCAGATCAGCGCCCGTGCGAAACGAGCGTTCAACGAAATCCATATGCACCCACTTGGATTGATCCTTATCGCAGTCACCCTGCAAACCAGCCTTTTGACACCACGGGTTGGCTTTTCGTTGTTCTATCTCAAAGGCGTCTGCCCGCCCGATATCAAGCCGATAGACATCTAAAACGGTGTGGTTCCATTTGTCCTGTTGCAAGTGTTGTGCCTTGTTCTGGTATTGTTGATCCTAACACTTGCCACATGGCTGCCATCCGTCGCCTTCTGGGAAAGGACCAATCGATGACCAATGACGCGCTGATTAAACGTTTGCAAAAGGCGGTTGGCCCCAAGCATGTGCTGACCGACCCACGCCAGACGGAACGCTTTCGCAAAGGGTTTCGGTCGGGCGAAGGCGAGGCGATTGCTGTGGTTTCGCCCGGATCTTTGGTTGAGCAATGGCATGTGGTCAAAGCCTGCGTTGAGGCCGACAAGATCATGATCATGCAGGCCGCCAATACAGGCCTGACCGAAGGCTCGACGCCAAAGGGCAGCTATGACCGTGACGTGGTGATCGTTAACACGCTGCGCCTTGATAAATTGCATGTACTGGATGACGGCAAACAGATCATCAGCCATCCGGGTGGCACGCTGTTTGGCTTGGAAAAACTGCTTAAACCTTACGGGCGTCAGCCCCATTCGGTCATTGGCTCAAGCTGCATCGGAGCCTCGGTGATGGGGGGCGTGTGCAACAACTCTGGCGGCTCGCTTGTGCGACGCGGTCCGTCGTTTACCGAACTGTCGCTTTACGCGCAGATCACGGCAGATGGGACGTTGGAACTGGTTAACCACCTGGGGGTGCAGTTGGGCAATTCGCCCGAGGAGATCCTTGGCGCGTTGGATGAAGGACGCTTTACACCCCAGGATGTGATGGATGCAGGACGCGCGTCCGATGACGGGTATGAAACACGTGTGCGTGACGTCGATGCGCCAAGCCCCGCGCGGTTTAACGCCGATCCGCGGACATTGCACGAAGCTTCAGGTTGTGCAGGCAAGCTGGCCGTTTTTGCCGTGCGCCTTGACACCTTCCCCATCGAAGAAGGCGAAAAGGTGTATTACATCGGCACAAATGACGCCGCCGACCTTACCGCCTTGCGCCGTCGTGCCCTGACCGAAGTGAACCCGTTGCCGATTAGTGCGGAATATCTTCACCGCGCGTGTTTCGACATCGCACAGGTCTACGGCAAAGACACGTTGCTGATGATCGACTGGTTCGGCACGGACAAATTGCCGATGTTTTTTGCCATGAAAGGCGCGATAGATGCGCGGCTCAACAAATTGCCGCTGCTGCCCAAGAACCTTGTGGACCGCGTGATGCAACTGGCCTCGCGCATGGTGCCCAACGCCTTGCCCAAACGCATGATGCAATTTCGCGCGCGGTTTGAACATCATTTGATTCTGAAAGTCTCTGGCGAAACAGCGGCGGTGACCGAAACACTCCTGAACGAAACCGTTGGCAAAGATGGCTGGTTTGCATGCGACGCGAAAGAAACCAAGAAAGCGATGCTTCACCGCTTTGCCGCAGCGGGGGCCGCGGTGCGGTATCAAAACGTGAACCCCAACACGGTCGAAGATATTTTGGCTTTGGACATCGCGCTTCGCCGCAATGATGAAGACTGGGTCGAGGTTCTGCCAAAGGAAATTGATGACCAGATCGAGGCCAAGATGTATTACGGCCATTTTTTCTGTCATGTGTTCCACCAAGATTACATCGTCAAAAAAGGTGTGGACGCCAAAGCGCTTAAAGACCGTATGCTAGAGCTGTTGGACACGCGCGGCGCAGAATATCCCGCAGAACACAACGTGGGTCATCTTTATAAAGCCAAGCCTGCGTTGGTCGATCACTACAAGACGTTGGACCCCACAAACTCGTTCAACCCGGGAATTGGCAAAACATCCCGTGCGCGTAATTACGGCGATGACTGCGGGTGTAGCGCCAATAAGACGGCGGCTGAATAGACGCCAGCGATTGCAAAACGCAAAAACCTTGGATAGCCCTTTGCCCAGTGCAATCGGGGGGCTTTTATCATGACACATATCTGGGTGCGTGCCGAACAACGCCCGTTTGAACAGCGCGTCGGAGTTACGCCCGAAGGGGTGGCCGCGTTGATGGACGCTGGTTTTGACGTCACCGTCGAAACCAGCGATGCGCGTGCCATTCCGATACAGGGGTTCAAGGCGACAGGTTGCACCATTGCCCAAGCGGGTGATTGGATGAATGCCCCTGATGACGTGATCGTATTTGGTTTGAAAGAACTGGACCCCGATGGCCCAGATTTGCGCCACCGCCACATCATGTTTGGCCATGCTTTCAAAGGGCAGGCGGATGGGCCAGACCTTTTGAACCGTTTCAAACGGGGTGGTGGGGCGCTCTATGATCTGGAGTATTTGGTCGATGACGCAGGTCGCCGCGTCGCTGCGTTTGGCTATTGGGCAGGCTTTGCCGGCGCTGCCGCGGGGCTCATGGCGCTTGCTGCACAACACAATGGCCACGACCTTGGGTCCGTTGGTGTCTTTGATGGCAAGGACGCTCTTCTGGATGATCTAAGGGGGCGTATGACGGACGTGCCCGATACACCGCGTGCGATTGTGATTGGGGCAAAAGGGCGGGTTGGCACAGGCGCCAGTGATCTGTGTGACGCAGTGGGTATTCCCGTGACCAAATGGGACATCGAGGAAACCAAACATGGCGGGCCGTTCCCGCAGATCATGCAGCATACGATGTTTGTGAACTGTATCCTTGCAGGCCCTGATGTGCCTGTCTTTGTGCCAAAGTCATCTGTGGATGCACCGCGCGCGCTGCGTGTTGTGGCGGACGTCTCGTGCGATCCCAACAGCAGCTACAACCCCGTGCCGATCTATACCCATTCCACCACCTTCGAGCAGCCTTTGGTCCATGTGGCCGACAATCCCCCGCTGGACGTTATGGCGATTGATAACCTGCCATCCATGCTGCCCGTGGAAAGCAGCGCCGACTATGCAGCGCAATTGCTACCTGTTCTGCTGCAGCTTGATCACATGGATCAAGGTGTCTGGGGCCGCGCGTATGAGACATTCCAAACCCATTTGAACCGATTGTAAGGAGAGACTGTCATGCCAACCATTCATTGGGTCGGAACTGGCCTTTCCTCAATTCCCGGATTGCGTCGCCTGATCGAACAGGGGCGCGATGTTGTTGTCTGGAACCGCACAATCGAAAAAGCGCAAGAGGCGCTTGCAGGACTTTCGGTCGAGATTTGCGCCTTTGATTTGGACGCTCTGGCAGGGCGGCTGCAAGCGGGGGATGTTGCCATTTCAATGCTGCCCGGTGACTGGCACGTGCCGATTGCAAAAGCATGCCTTCAGTCGGATGCGCATTTCGTATCATCGTCATACATCGCCCCTGAAATGCGCGCGTTGCACACCGCCTTTGCGCAAAAGGGTCTGGCCTGTGTGAACGAAGTGGGGCTGGATCCCGGTATTGATCATCTGATGGCGCATTGGCTTGTGGCGGACTATCGCGCGTCCCAAGCATTTGATGCGGACAACGCGCTGAGTTTTCGCAGCTATTGCGGCGGCATTCCTAAAATTCCAAACGCTTTCCGCTACAAATTCAGCTGGTCGCCGCTTGGTGTGCTCAAGGCGCTGCGTTCGCCGTCCAAGTCCATCAAGGATTTCAAAGAGCATGATGTGGCCCGTCCATGGGACAGCCTGTCGAGCTATGAAGCCCCGCTGCCCGTGCCCGAGAGTTTTGAGGTCTACCCCAACCGCGACAGCCTGCCGTTTATCAGGGACTATCAGTTTGACCCCTCTTGGCGTGTCGAAACATTTGTGCGCGGCACTATGCGGCTCAATGGATGGGCCGAGGCATGGGGAGATATTTTCAAAGAAATCGAAACGCTTGAAGGTGCTAAAGGCGATGCGCGGCTCAAGGAAATGTCCGACGGATTTTGGGCCGCGCATGCCTATGACGAAGGCGAGCCTGACCGCGTTGTTCTTTGTGTGGAGCTTCTGGCCAAGCGCGACGGGGCGGCGGTTTATCACAAGACCTATGTGATGGACGCTTGGGGCGACGCACGCGGCAATGCGATGGCGCGTCTGGTGTCGGTGCCTGTCTCGCTTGCAGTTGATGCTGTGTTGGCGGGGCAGATCGGTGCAGGGGTCAGTGCCGCGCCCTCAGACCCCGCGTTGGTTGATGCGTGGCTTTCCGAGGTCGGAAAGCTGGCGCAACACCTGCACGTGGTCGATCACACCGCCGTATAGCGGATAAGATCACCAATGCGCATCAGGTGATCATGCATCGGGTTGGTCTTGCGCCAGACCATCCCGACGGTGCGCTTTGGTTGTGGATCCGCAAAATGCCCGATGCAGACGGCCGCTGATTTTGTCTCAACCGGCACAGCCATTTCAGGGATAAGGGTAACGCCCACCCCCGCACCGACCATTTGCACCAATGTGGAAAGCGAACTTCCGTCAAGACCGTTGCGGGGCAGGGCGCTGCCCATATTGCAAAACGATAGGGTTTGATCGCGGAAGCAATGGCCCTCTTCCAACAACAACAATCGCATGTCCATCAGCTCAGAGCGGCTTGGCATTGGTGCATCCCGAAGGCTGTCTGGCCGCACCAAAACCAGATTTTCGTCAAACAAAGACACCTCGGTCAGGTTCGCTTGGTCCGAGGGCAAGGCAAGAATAGCTGTGTCCAAAACGCCATTGCCCAACTCTTCCAAAAGACGGGGTGTGACGGTTTCGCGGACGTGTAAATCAAGATCCGGAAACGCGGTCCCCATCGCTGGAATAAGTTTTGGCAATAGGTAGGGCGCGATCGTCGGGATGATCCCGATGCGTAGGCGACCCGCCATCGTCGTTTGCGCGGCGCGCGCCATATCAGACAACTCGTCCACAGACTGCAAAATGTCACTGATGCGTGGCGCGATACGTTCACCGAGCGGGGTCAGCCTGACCTGTCGTGGCGTGCGTTCAAAAAGTAATGCGCCAAGATTGTCTTCAAGCTCTTTGATTTGCACCGATAGGGCAGGCTGGCTGACCGAACTTGCGTCTGCGGCCTGACCGAAATGGCCGTGACGGGCAAGCGCCTCAAAATATCGTAATTGTTTCAGTGTAACATTTGCCATAATAATTTCATATCGGTTTTATAGCTAAATGCAACTTTTCGTTATTGATCGCGCATGTTAGAAAGATTCTAACTTGGGTAGGGGACGCGCTATTCGGGGTGGTTACACCTGCACGATACGCTACATCCGATCCTAAGACAGATTTTATGGATAACAGGAGAAAGCATCATGATGGACGGAAGCGACAGCAGCGGCGGTAAGTGCCCAATCATGCACGGCGCATCGTTGCACACCACTTTTGGCGTGCGGTCGAACAAGGACTGGTGGCCGAACCAGTTGAACCTCAAAATCCTTCATCAAAATGCACCCGCACTCGACCCTATGGGCGAAGAATTCGACTACGCTGAAGCCTTTAATGCGATTGATTATAAGGCGCTCAAGTCTGATCTGACTGCGTTGATGACCGACAGCCAGGAATGGTGGCCCGCAGATTACGGTCACTACGGCCCGTTTTTCATTCGTATGGCGTGGCACTCGGCAGGCACTTATCGCACCGCAGACGGCCGCGGGGGCGCGCGGTCCGGCACGCAGCGGTTTGCGCCGCTCAACAGCTGGCCCGATAATGGCAACCTTGATAAAGCGCGCCGCCTGTTGTGGCCGATCAAGCAGAAATACGGTCGCGCCATTTCATGGGCCGACCTGATGATCCTTGCGGGCAACGTGGCACTTGAATCGATGGGTTTCAAAACCTTTGGTTTCGGTGGTGGTCGCGCCGATGTTTGGGAGCCAGAAGAAGATATCTACTGGGGCCGCGAAACCGAATGGCTTGAAGAATCAGGTGGGCCAAACAGCCGCTACGAGGGCGACCGCGAGTTGGAAAATCCGCTTGCTGCCGTGCAGATGGGCTTGATCTATGTGAACCCTGAAGGTCCCGACGGAAACCCTGACCCGCTCGCATCGGGCCGTGACATTCGCGAAACCTTTGCCCGCATGGCGATGAACGACGAAGAAACCGTCGCTTTGGTGGCCGGTGGTCATACGTTCGGCAAAGCCCACGGCGCAGGTGATGCCGCCCTTGTTGGCGTAGAGCCCGAAGGCGGTGCAATCGAAGCGCAAGGCCTCGGTTGGCTCAGCACGCATAAATCAGGCAAAGGTGTAGATACGATCACAAGCGGTATCGAAGGGCCGTGGACGCCAACGCCGACAACTTGGGACATGAGCTATTTTGACGTGTTGTTTGGCTATGAGTGGGAACTGACAAAGTCGCCCGCAGGTGCCAATCAGTGGACGCCCAAAACCGAAGGCGCCGCCCAAGCGCCGCAGGTTGACGGCAACGGCACAGTGCCTTTGATGATGACCACCGCAGACATGGCGATGCGGATGGACCCGTCATATGAAAAGATCTCGCGCAGGTTCCATGCCAACCCAGATGAATTTGCCGATGCCTTTGCGCGTGCATGGTTCAAACTGTGCCACCGCGATATGGGGCCCAAGTCGCTTTACCAGGGGCCAGAAGTTCCCAGTGAGGAACTGATCTGGATGGACCCGATCCCTGCAGTTGATCATAAACTGGTTGATGCAGGCGATATCGCGTCGCTGAAAGAAACGATTTTAGCGGCAGGTATTCCATCCGAAGATCTGATCTCGGTCGCGTGGTGCTCGGCATCGAGCTTCCGTGGGTCCGACCTGCGTGGTGGGGCAAACGGGGCACGCATTCGTTTGGAGCCACAAAAAGACTGGGCCGCCAATGAGCCTGAAAAGCTGGCCAAAGTGCTGGCGGCTTTGGAAAACATCCAAGGCGATTTTAACGGCGCGAACGGTGACAAGAAAATCTCGCTTGCTGATTTGATTGTGTTGGGTGGGTCTGCTGCGGTGGAAGCCGCGGCCAAGGCCGCTGGTCATGATGTTGAGGTGCCATTCACACCCGGACGGATGGATGCCAGCCAAGATCAAACCGACGCCGAGAGTTTCGAACCGCTTGAGCCAAAAGCAGATGGTTTCCGCAACTACCAAGAAAAAACCTTCAGCTTTTCAGCCGAAGAAATGTTGGTCGATCGCGCGCAGTTGCTGAACCTGACAGCACCCGAAATGACAGCGCTGGTCGGTGGTTTGCGCGTCCTTGGCGCCAACCACGGTGGTACCGATCACGGTGTGTTCACAGATCGCAAAGGCACGTTGACCAACGACTTCTTTGTCAACCTGTTGGATATGGCGACCGAATGGAAACCATCGGCAGAGGACGGAGAAATCTTTGAAGGGCGCGATCGCGCATCCGGAGAGGTAAAATACACAGGCACGCGGGTCGATCTGGTCTTTGGCTCAAACTCGCAACTGCGCGCTGTGGCCGAGGTCTATGCACAAGAAGGCAATGAATTTGTCGGCAAATTCGTTGCAGCTTGGACCAAGGTCATGGAGTTGGACCGCTTCGACGTGAAGTGACACTGCCTTGAGGTGATGACAAAGGCGTCTTCTTCGGAGGGCGCCTTTTTTTGTGGGGCGTTCAGCAGGAAATTGCGGATGCTGGCTGCTTGCCCCTTTTGCTTTGTGCCATTTGATGTTTAGACACGTGAATGTATTACCATTTGTCCAAAGGACATGATTTGCCCCCCGTGTCGCGCCTGACCCGCTTTCTGGCAACCACTTTGATCGCCGGCATTCTGGCCACGCAGGCCAGTGCGTTTGAGTTGAAGTGGGTTTGGAAAGACGCCGAGGAAGAGGCGTTTAGCACTGTCGGAAATGCAGCGTTGCTTGGTCCATTAAGCCGACAGGACGATGCCGACGCACAGGACATTTTGGGCGCCGCACAGGCCGATTATGCCCGTTTGATCGCAGCCCTTTATGACGAAGGATACTACGCACCTGTCATTGCAATCACGCTTGATGGTCGCGAGGCGGCTACGTTTTCCCCCGTCAGCCCCCCGTCGCAGGTGGGGACCGTCACAATCACGATCACCACAGGCCCCCGTTTCAGCTTTGGTCAGGCGCAAATTAGCCCGCGCGCGAATGATGATCCCCTTACCCAAGGGTTTTCATCTGGCGAACCAGCCAAGCTGACCATTATCCGCGACGCTGTAGGGGCCGAGGTTGACCACTGGCGTGACGCGGGACACGCAAAAGCAGATGTGGCGTCACAACAGATCGCTGCGCGACATCCCCAACAGGAACTGGACGTTCGTGTCGTTCTTGATCCGGGCCCCCAACTGCGTTTTGGCACGCTTGTCTTGACCAACGACAGCGCCGTGCGCACCGACCGTTTGATCGATATTGCAGGCCTTCCGACCGGTCAGCGGTTTTCGCCCGATGAACTGGACCGTGTTGCCGCGCGGCTGCGGCGCACGGGCACTTTTGATGTTGTGGCCTTGTCAGAAGCCGACAGCGCGAACGCAGACGGCACTTTAGATATTGAGCTGCAAACGACTGATCGCTTGCCGCGGCGGTTTGGGTTTGGTGCCGAAATCTCGTCGCAGGAAGGTTTGGAGCTTTCGGGGTTTTGGTTGCACCGAAATCTCCTCGGCGGGGCTGAACGATTGCGCATCGAAGCTGACGTGGGCGGTATTGGCGGCCAGTCTGGCGGCGAAGATTACGAACTTGGTGCGCGCTTCAGCCGCCCCGCCACGTTCAACGAAGACACGGATTTCTTTATTGAAACGAACCTTGAGCGCCTTAATGAGCCGTCGTTCACGTCTCGTAAATTCAGCGTAGAGGCGGGCATCAAACGCTATGCGACGCCGCGGCGCGAATACACATTTGCCATTGGCTACGAACGGGCGCGCACAACAGATGCCTTGGGCGAAGAGGATTACACCATCCTGACCGCGCCTGCGACCGTCCAGTTTGACTACCGCGATGATACGCTCAATCCCAAGGAAGGCTATTTTGCACTGGCAAGTGCGATGCCCTATATTGGTCTGGATGGCACGCCCGATGGTGCGGTGCTGTCGTTTGACGGACGTGCTTATTACACCTTACCCCAAATGCAGGCGCTGACGCTTGCCTTGCGCACGCAAATCGGAACAGTCCTTGGACCTGATGTAGAAGATGCCCCTGCCGATTTCCTGTTTTTCTCGGGCGGCGGTGGAACGGTGCGCGGACAGGAATATCAATCGCTTGGCATCGATCTGGGTGGCGGGTCGCAAATTGGCGGGAACGCCTTTCTGGGCCTGTCGGTTGAGGCGCGCTATGCGCTGAACGATACGCTTGGGGTAGTGGCGTTTTTTGACACGGGCTTTATCGGTTCGGAAGGGCTTGGCGATACAAGTGCAGGGGATTGGCACAGCGGGGCAGGTTTAGGGGTGCGTTACGACACAGGCATTGGTCCCATCCGCTTTGATGTTGCTGTGCCCATTGACCGCCCGCAAGACGCATCCTCGTTTCAGGTTTACATCGGCATCGGGCAGTCGTTTTGATGCGGTGGCTGCTGTGTCTTTTGTTTGCCTGCTGGTGCTCTGTGCTGCCTGCGCAAGCGCAACAGGAAACGGATCGTGGATATCTGGCCGAGCTTCTTGAAGAGCAGCTTGGTGGTCCGGGTCGTACGGTGCGGATCGAAGGATTTTCTGGCGCATTTTCCAGTCGCGCGACCATTTCCAGAATTACCGTTGCCGATGAAAAGGGCATTTGGCTCGAGATTGATGGCGCGGCCATCGAATGGAACCGCAGCGCTTTGTTGCAAGGTGCAATCGATATCGAGCAGATGAGTGCCGCGCGCATTCTTGTTGCCCGCGCACCTGAACCCGTCGACACGGGGCTGCCAGATGCCGAAGCCTCTGGCTTTTCGCTGCCTGAATTGCCCGTGTCCATCCAGATCGGCGCGCTTTCGGTGCAAGAACTTTCGTTGGGAGCGCCTTTGATCGGTGAGGCGGTGACCCTGTCGTTTCAGGGCGCTGCATCACTTGCTAACGGGGATGGCACTGTTGCTTTTGACCTCAGGCGCAGCGATGGCAAGATCGGTCAATTCAAGGGCAACGCGACCTATGCGACAACCTCAGAAAACCTTGATATTAACCTGTCCTTGATCGAGGGGCAGTCAGGCATTCTTGCGCGATTGGCAGGATTGCCACGCGATCCAAGCATTTCTGCGACAATCGAAGGCGCGGGTCCGCTGGCCAACTTCGCGGCTGACATTGCCCTTGCAACCGAAGGTCAGGATCGCCTGACAGGGCGTTTTGTGACCAGCCAGGCGGCAGACAGTGCCGAACGTGGCTTTGACCTTGATGTGCGCGGGGATGTGGCCCCGTTGTTTCTGCCCGAATACCGCGCCTTTTTTGGCGATGATATTGCGCTCGATATAACGGGCGCACGCGACGAGGATGGGGCGATCACTTTGCGCCGTCTTGCGCTTGAGACAGACGCGCTTGATCTGCGCGGCGCAGTCACGCTGACACCTGCGTTCTGGCCAACATTTGTCGACATCGAAGGGCAGATCGCATCGCGTGATGGCAGTGCGGTTTTGCTGCCGATATCTGGTGCGGCGACGCGCATTGACCGCGCAGATGTCTTGTTGAAATACGACACGCGCAGCGCGGATCAATGGAGCGGATTTGCACGCGTTGACGGGCTGACGCGCGATGAGGTTGCAATACCAAGCTTGCGTCTGACGGCGCGTGGCACGCTTGATCCCGTGGCTGATGAAACGCGTATCGGGCGTTTGGACGGGGATGTCTCGTTCGCCGCCCAAGATATGGCTTTTGCCGATGCGAATCTGCAAAGGGCAATTGGTGACAGTGTCAGCGGTGAATTCACGCTTGCCTTGCAATCAGGCGCGCCCGTTCGGTTTTCACAGATTTCACTTGGCGGAGCAGATTATCAGTTGCAAGGCGCGGCGCAGGTCCAAGGGATAGATCAGGCGTTGCGAACCGATTTTGACCTTGATCTGGTGGCTGAGCAGTTGTCGCGTTTTGCAGGGTTGATCGGACAACCCTTGCGCGGACGCGCCGATTTGACCCTTGCCGGTTTTGCTGACTTGGGGGGCGCCTTTTCTGTCGAGGTGTCGGGCCAGACCAACCGCTTGTGGATCGGACAAGCGCAGGCCGACCGCATTCTGGCGGGTGTCACACAGCTTGAAACGCAGGTTGTGCGCTCGCAAGAGGGGCTGCGGGTAAACGCCCTTGAAATCAACAACCCGCAGCTTGATCTGACGGGCGATGCCTTTTTAACAGGCGCGCAAAGCAATGCATCGTTCGATTTGCGTCTGGCAAATGCAGCTTTGGTTGCACCTGGTGCGAACGGGCCTGTGACCGTTGCAGGGACAGCCATGGCGCAAGGCGATGTGTGGCAAATCGACGTTGAAGGTGGCGGGCCATTTGGCGTTTCGGCCGCTGTGCAAGGCGTTGTAACGGGCGCGCAGCCACGCTTGAATTTCGATGCAAGACTACCTGATATCGGCCGTTTGGTTGATGGGTTTTCTGGCCCCGCCACACTATCGGGGACGGCGTCGGAAGGGACGAATGGCTGGCAAATCGAAAGCGCGATCACCGGGCCAGCGGCTGCCAATGCGACCCTGAGCGGCGTTGTGGCACCAACGGGCCGTGCAAACCTGAGCGTGCGTGGTGGACTTCCCTTGGGGCTGCTGAACCCATTTTTGTCGCCGCAACGGATACAAGGGCAAGCGGGCTTTGATCTGCAGGTCAACGGGCCGCTGGATTTGTCGTCTGTGTCCGGGCGTGTCGGTCTGAGCGATGTTCGCGTCTCTGCTCCGACCGCGCGGATCGCGCTTGAAGGCGGTGTCGGCCAAATTGATTTGGCTGGCGAAAATGCCACGATCAGCTTTCAGGCCCAGGCCAATACGGGGGGACGGGTGACAGCGGATGGATCACTAGGGCTGTCGGGTAACCTGCCAGCAGATATAACGATTACGTTGGATCGTTTGGCAGTGATCGATCCAGCGCTTTACCGCACGGCGGTGACGGGGCGTCTGCAAATCACGGGTCCCGCAAGAACAGCGCCGCAAATCAGCGGTCTGGTTACTTTAGATGAAACACGCATCAAGGTTCCGTCTACAGGATTGGGTGGGTTCTCCATTGTGCCGGAAATCGCACATGTCGGCGCGTCAAATGCCGTGACAGCGACCCAACGCAAAGCGGGCATCGGCCAAACCGCGCAAGAGGGCGCTTCGGGCAGCGCTGCGTCAACTGCGTTCCGCATAGGCCTGGACGTCACAGTTGAGGCCCCCAACCGCATTTTCGTACGCGGGCGCGGGTTGGATGCAGAATTGGGCGGGCGCATCCAAATCGGCGGAACCACAGATGCAATCGTATCCTCAGGGCGGTTCGAGTTGATCCGTGGCCGTCTTGATTTGCTGACCAAACGATTTGCGCTGGATGAGGGATCGATCCAACTGTCTGGCGATCTGGACCCGTTCATTCGTTTCGTTGCCACCACCCAAACAGATACAGGCACTGCGAGCGTCGTTGTGACAGGACGCGCAAGTGCGCCTGAAGTCACCTTTGAAGCCACACCCGACGCGCCCGAAGACGAGGTGCTGGCACAGATCTTCTTTGGTCGGGATGCCGCGCAGCTGTCTGCCTTTCAGGCGCTGGAGCTGGCGAATGCCGTGCGACAACTTCAGGGTAAAGGGGGCGAAGGTGTGGTGGCAAAGCTCCGCCGCGGGTTCGACCTTGATGATCTGGATATCCGCGTTGATGATGAAGGCAATGCCGCTGTGCGCGCGGGAAAATACATCAGCGAAAATGTCTATACGGATGTGGAAGTCGGGCAAACGACGGAAGTGACCATCAATGTCGATATCACCTCTAATCTAACGGCGCGGGGTAAGGTGACGTCTGAAGGGAACACATCGCTCGGGATCTTTTTTGAGAAAGATTACTGACCGGGGCTTGGCACACGTTTTTGTCATATGCGGTTCAGACATGTTGCAAAACGGCGCATTTGGGCCTTAAGCCTAACCAACCTGACTGAAAGCGACTGCTGCCGATGCTTGATGCGTCCGTTCGAAAACTCATTGACCCGCCGTTGAACGCGCTTGGCCAGTCTTTGGCGCAGCGTGGTTTCACGGCCAATACGGTAACGATTGTTGGCTTGGGGCTTGGGCTTTTGGCTGCCGCCTCGATTGCCAATGGTGCGTTTTTTCTGGGGTTGGTTTTGCTTTTGGCCTCTCGGCTTGCAGACGGGCTGGACGGTGCAGTGGCCCGTGCCACGCAAAGAACAGACTTCGGCGGCTATCTTGATATCGCGTGTGATTTTTTGTTCTACGGCGCGATCCCGCTGGCCTTTGTGTTTGCCGCGCCGAACGACAACGCGGTGGCGGGGGCGTTTTTGCTTGCTGCGTTTTACTTCAACGGCACCAGCTTTCTGGGCTACGCTATTCTGGCCGAAAAGCATGGACATCAGACACAAGCCCAAGGACAAAAGAGCCTGTATTATTCAAACGGTCTGCTAGAAGGCACCGAAACGATCATCTTTTTCGTTCTGCTGTGCCTTTTTCCGACTGCCTTTGCCTATCTGGCATGGGGCTTTGGCATCTTGTGCGGCCTAACCGCCACGTTACGCATCATCGCGGCACACCGCATCTATTCCAACATTTCGACCACGTAAGGACCCTGATCACATGAAACCAGTCATTCTGAGTGCGGCAGTTGTCGCTGCTGCCTTGCCCGCATGGGCCGATACCGATCCGACCGATTGGGCCTCTGTCACGGCGGCGGCGAAGGGCCAGACGGTCTATTGGAATGCTTGGGGCGGATCCACACAGACCAACGATTTTATTGCATGGGTCGGTTCGCGGGTCGCACAAGACTATGGCATCACGCTTGAACACGTAAAACTGTCGGATACGGCGGATGCCGTCAGCCGCGTTCTGGCGGAAAAAGCAGCAGGTCAGGATGACGACGGCGCCATCGATATGATCTGGATCAACGGCGCGAACTTCGCCTCTATGAAGCAGGCAAATCTGCTTTTTGGTCCTTTTGCCGAAGATCTGCCGAATTGGTCAATTGTCGATGTAGAGGGCAAAACCGTACAAACCGATTTCACAGTGCCAGTCGAAGGGTTTGAAGCGCCTTGGGCAATGGCGCAAGTGGTATTCATGTATGACACCGCCGATATCAGTGCACCGCTTACCAGCATGCAAGCCATCCTCGAATGGTCACAGGCCAATCCGGGGCGTTTCACATTTCCGCAGCCCCCCGATTTTTTGGGCACCACGTTTTTGAAACAAGCGCTGATTGATCTGTCTGATGATGCCTCTGCGTTACAAGCGCCAGCAGGCGATAACTACGATGCCGTGACCGCGCCGCTGTGGGCGTTCATGGAAGCGCTTACACCAACGCTGTGGCGTCAGGGCCGTGCCTATCCGCAAACCGGACCACGCCAGATGCAGCTTATTGCCGACGGCGAGGTTGATCTGGCGATCAGCTTCTCGCCAGGCGAGGCATCGGCCGCGATTGCCAATTTCCAACTGCCCGAGACCGTGCGCACCTTCGTGCTTGAAAAAGGCACGCTTGGAAACGCCAGCTTCGTGGCGATCCCTTACAATTCGGGCAGCAAGGAAGGCGCGATGGTCGTCGCCAATTTCCTGATGTCGGCAGAGGCGCAGGTGCGCGCCCAAGACCCAAATATTTTGGGATACGGCACGGTCCTCAATATGGATGCCTTGCCCCAAAGCGACCGCGCTGCATTTGATGCGCTGGAACTGGGTGTTGCCACGCTTTCGCCTGCCCAACTTGGCACAGCCCTGCCAGAACCGCACCCAAGCTGGATGACGCGCATCGAAGCCGACTGGATCGAGCGTTACGGCGTTGCGCAGTAAATTGAACTGATAGCCCGTTGCAGCCTCGCGTAATTGCATGGCTTCCGCTTTTGACGGTGGCCGCGATGTTGGGCCCCGTTGCGGCGGGTCTGCTTGGAACGGTTGCACCTGCCTTCGGGTATTTGCCTGCCGCAGGCCAAAGCACTTGGACACTTGATCCCTTCCGTGACCTGATCACGTGGGAGGGGTTGCCGCATGCTGTCATGCTCAGCTTGACGTCTGGGTTCGGCGCAACCGCTGCGTCGTTGCTCATTGTCGCGCTCATCACAGCAGGTTGGCACGGCACACCTGCGTTCCGCTGGATACAACGTCTGCTGTCGCCCTTATTGTCCGTCCCCCACGCAGCAGCTGCGTTCGGTTTGGCCTTTTTGATCGCGCCATCTGGCTGGATTGCGCGTCTGTTTTCCCCCTGGCTCACTGGGTGGGAACGCCCGCCTGATGTGTTAATCCTGCAAGATCACTGGGGGCTGACAATGACGGCAGGACTGGTTGCCAAAGAGGTGCCATTCTTGTTGTTGATGACCCTCGCAGCGCTCAGCCAGATTGATCACAAACGCAGCGCGGTCATCTCGGCCTCACTAGGGTATGGACGTGTGTCTGGCTGGCTCAAGACCGTGTTTCCGTTGGTCTACAGACAAATCCGGCTGCCCGTTTACGTGGTGTTGGCCTATTCGATGTCCGTCGTCGACGTGGCGATCATTTTGGGACCGAACACGCCAAGCACGCTGTCGGTGCAGATCGTCAAATGGATGGGCAACCCCGATCTGATGCTGCGTCTGGAGGCGGCGGCGGCAGCCCTGCTGCAATTTGCACTTGTTGTGATTGCCCTGGGGCTCTGGCGGTGGGGCGAAGGCATCGTGCGACGCCTTGGGTGCCGATGGGTTATGGTCGGCGCGCGCGGGCGCGGAGAGGCGGTCTTGCGGGGTGCCGGACTGATCGCAGGCATGTTGGTTGCGGCGGCGATCCTTCTGGGGTTGCTTGGCCTTGCGGTTTGGTCATTTGCGGCGCTTTGGACCTTTCCCAACCTTTTGCCAGATGCGTTCACCACGCGAAGCTGGATGCGTCATGAAGCTGGCCTGTGGGATGCAGGGGTGCAGACCGCAATTATCGCGAGTGTGTCGACGGCTCTGGCACTTGTTCTGACCATCGGATGCCTTGAGGCCGAACATAGATACGGATTGCGAATGTCGGGGAAGGGGATGTTGCTTCTCTATCTTCCCCTAATGGTGCCGCAGACCGCATTCCTACCGGGGTTGCAGACCTTGATGTTGGCAGGTGGGCTGCAAAACGGTCTGCTTCCCGTTATTTTTGCGCATTTGGTATTTGTGTTGCCATATGTCTTTTTGTCGTTATCCGATCCGTTTCGCGCTTGGGATCCACGGTTCGGATCGGTTGCCCATGCGTTGGGCGCGGGTCCAGACCGTGTTTTGTGGGCGGTTCGCCTGCCGATGCTCGCGGCACCTTTGTTGACGGCCTTTGCGGTCGGATTTGCAGTGTCAGTCGGACAATATCTTCCGACCTTGCTGGTCGGGGGCGGGCGCGTGTCTACCCTGACCACAGAGGCTGTTGCCCTGGCCGCAGGTGGTGACAGACGTGCCATTGGCGTCTACGCCTTGGTGCAAACGGCCGCGGCGGTGGTGCCATTCGCGCTTGCGATTATCTTGCCAATGGTTGTGTGGCGCAATCGAAAGGGGCTTCAGAATGCCTAAAGGTTTGCAACTTGAAAATGTGGTGATCCGACACCGCGGTTGCGTATTGATCGAGATTGATCACACGATTGCCCCGGGCGATATTCTGAGTGTCATGGGGCCTTCGGGATCGGGGAAATCCACGCTTCTCAGTTACATCATCGGGACGTTGGAACCGGCCTTTGAGGCGACTGGCGAGGTGCTGTTAGACGGACAAACCATTACTGGATTGCCCGCCCACTCAAGGCGCATCGGAATCCTGTTTCAAGATGATTTACTGTTCCCGCATCTCAGCGTGGGCGAAAACCTGGCCTTTGGGCTAAGCCATGAAACAAAGGGGCGCGCTGCACGGCGGGCTGCGGTCGAACAAGCGTTGCAAGACATCGGCTTGGCGGATTTCTTTGATCGTGACCCGGCAACACTGTCTGGTGGTCAAAAGGCGCGCGTGGGGCTGATGCGGATGTTGCTATCGAACCCTTATGCGCTGTTGCTGGACGAAGCATTCAGCCGTCTGGACACAGGCCTGCGCGAACAAATTCGCAATCTGGTTTTTGACACGGCACGCCAACGTGGCCTGCCTGTTTTGATGGTGACACATGATGCGGCCGATGCCCAAGCAGCAGGGGGCGCTGTTTTTCAGATGGGATCAAGCCCGTCTAAAACCTCGTCTGTATCCTGACCAAAACGTGGCGGGGGACTACGGTAACTGACAGGCGTGCGCGACAGTTTGAGCGGATTGCCCAAAAGCTTCAGACCGTCCATATCAATCACCATCTCGCGGGCCTTGGCTTGATCTGATGTAAGCGCATCTTCCAGCGTGTTCACAGGACCAACAGGCACCCCAACACCTTCCAACCCCGTGATGATCGCCCCAACGGTGTGGGTTTTGAACAGGGCCGAAAGGGTCGTAACCAAAGTATCACGATTGGCAAGGCGGGCTGAGTTGGTTGCGTAATCGGGACTATCGGCCAGCCCTTGCGCGCCAAGCCATGCCACGCAACGGCGGAACTGGCTGTCGTTGCCCACGGCCAAAATCACGTAGCCATCACGCGCTTCAAAGACCTGATAGGGGACAATATTGGGGTGCGCATTTCCTTTGCGGACAGGCACATTTTGCGTCTGCAAATAGCCCGTCGCCTGATTGATCAGCCACGCCATTTGCGTGTCCACCAAGCCCACGTCGATATGCTGGCCTTGCCCTGTTTCTGTGCGGTGATGCAGCGCGGCCAAAATACCGACACTGGCATAGAGGCCACAGACCACATCTGCAACGGCTACGCCTACTTTCATGGGCTCTCCGCCCTCTGCACCGGTGATCGACATGATGCCACCAAACCCTTGGGCCATAAGATCATAGCCCGGCTTGTTCGCGTTTGGTCCTGTCTGACCAAACCCTGTGATCGAACAGTAAATAAGCGCAGGGTGCGCAGCGCATAGGCTTGCGTGATCCAGCCCGTATTTCGCAAGCCCACCTACCTTGTAATTTTCGACCAAAATATCCGCTTGCGCCGCCAAGGCCTTTAGCTGGGCTTGGCCTTCTGGGGTGGTGATGTCGATGGCAACGCTAAGTTTGTTGCGGTTGGCCGACAGAAAATATGTGGACAGATCAGGCTTGCCCTCCACAAAAGGGGGCCCCCATGTGCGCGTGTCGTCGCCTTTGGTTTTCGGGTTTTCGATTTTGATGACCTTGGCACCCAGATCACCAAGCATCTGCGTTGCGGTGGGTCCCGCAAGAATGCGGCTCAGGTCCAAAACAACCAGACCGTCCAATGCACCCGCCATTTATGTCGCCTCGTGGCATGCCACACGTGCGCCACGCAGTTCGCGCATCACGGGACGTTCGGCGCTGCATTGGCGCGTGGCAAGGGGGCAGCGGGGATGAAAGGCACAGCCTGTGGGCGGGTTGATCGGATCCGGGATTTCACCCTGCGGTGGATCAATCTCACGACCGAACCCATCCATCTTGGGGGCGGCAGCCAGCAGCATCTGGGTGTAGGGGTGTTTTGGATCGTCGAACAGTTGGTCAGGTGTTCCTTCCTCAACCAGACGCCCCAGATATAGCACGCCGATCTTGTCGCTGATGTGCTGCACAACCGTCAGATCGTGGCTGATAAACAGGTAGGTCAGGCCAAGGTCTTCTTGCAGATTGGTCATCAGGTTAAGAACCTGCGCTTGCACAGATACATCCAGCGCGCTTGTCGGTTCATCACATACGATCAATTTCGGTTCGGACGCCAAAGCGCGGGCGATACAAATGCGCTGGCGCTGCCCGCCAGAAAATTCATGGGGGAATTTATCGGCGTCCAGCGCTGACAGGCCCACTTGCTCCAACAGCTTTTCGGCCAAACCCACACCACTGCCACCGCGCGCCGTGACAGGCTCATTGATGATATCGCGGACCTTCCAGCGCGGATTCAGACTGGCGTAGGGGTCTTGAAAGATCATCTGGATATCGCTGCGGGCCTTGTCCATCTTGGCCGCATCGGTTTCGCGGGTCAGATCGATCCCGTTGATTGTCACACTGCCTTCCGAGGGTGAGAGTAATCCAACAGCCATCTTCCCGATGGTCGATTTGCCAGAGCCGCTTTCACCCACAAGCGCATAGACGGTGCGTTCCTCGACCTTGAACGATACATCTGACACGGCCGTCAAAAGCGCTTTGGGCAGCCGTTCCAGAACCCGGTTCAACCACGGTTTGGACACATCGAAAATACGGGTCAGATGCGTGACTTCGATCATCGCCATCAGGCAGTCTCCTCGGCGCTATGGGTGATCGGGAAATGGCAGGCGGCGCGGCCACCGTCGCGGCGGGGGCGGGGATCATGGCGGCAGATATCTTGGGCCTTGGGGCAACGCGGATGAAAGGCGCACCCCGTTGGCATTGCTGTCAATCGCGGCATCGAGCCCGGGATTTGGCGCAAGCGTTTCAACCCCTTGCTGGCCAGCGGGGTCGAGCCCATCAACCCGTCGGTATAGGGGTGTTCGGGCGCTGTGATCACCTCGCGGACGGGGCCAAGCTCTGCCAAACGGCCTGCATACATAACGGCGACGCGATCGGCGGTTTCGGCAATCACACCCATGTCGTGGGTGATCAACATAACGGCCGTGCCACGGTCACGGCACAGGCGTTTCAAAAGCGCGATGATCTGCGCCTGAACTGAAACATCAAGCGCTGTCGTCGGCTCATCGGCGATGATAAGCGATGGTTCGGCGCATAGGGCCAAAGCAATCACAACGCGCTGGCGCATACCGCCTGAAAATTCATGCGGGTAGCTGTCCAGTCGCTCTGACGCTGCGGGAATTCCAACCTCTTCAAGGGCTGCAATGGCGCGTTTGCGCGCCTCGGTTTGCGTGATCGACAGGTGCTGTAGCATGGTTTCTGTCAACTGATCACCGATGGTCAGCAACGGGTTCAGAGAGGTCAGCGGGTCTTGGAACACCATGCCAATGTCCTTGCCGCGCAGCCGCCGCATGTTTTCGCCCTGCAACTTATCAATGCGGGTCCCGTTCAACCAGATTTCACCGCCGGTGATTTTGGCGGGACGGTTCAAAAGGCCAATGACGGCATTGCCTGCCATGGATTTACCCGCCCCCGATTCCCCGACAACCCCAAGGATTTCACCTTTGGCGATATCGTAGCTGACCTGGTCGACAGGACGTAAAAGCCCGCCGCGTGTGGGGATTTCAACAGTCAGATCGCGGATGGACAGGACGGGGTCAGACATTGGGGGGTCCTTGTTGAAATGAACTCGTGTTTCATGCGGGGGTCAGGCAGGTCATCTTAGCTTGGGGTTCAGCGCGTCGCGCAGCCAGTCCCCAAGCAGATTTACGGCCAGTGCCAAAGCCAGAAGTGTGGCGGCGGGAAACAGCAGGATCCACCATTCGCCCGAAAACAGGAAGCCTTGCCCAATGCGGATCAACGTGCCGAGCGAGGGTTGCGTTGGCGGCGCGCCCACGCCCAGAAAGGACAGGGTGGCTTCTGCGATGATGGCAAGTGCGAGCGATATGGTGGCGATGACCAGCACAGGGCTCAGCACATTCGGTAGGATATGACGCAGCATAATCGCGCCTGACCCGCGCCCGATCAGACGGGCGGCCTGCACGTATTCCTTGTTCTTTTCGACCAATGTGGCCCCGCGCACAACGCGTGCGAATTGCACCCAGTCGGACAGGCCAATCGCCACAATCAGCACCCAAATGGCCATTTGATCACGATATTCGACAGGGGTGATGCCTTTTGCGATCCCGAAGATCAGCATCGCGACAAGGATCGCAGGAAAGGTCAACTGCACATCTGCCACGCGCATGATGATCGTTTCGACCCAACCGCCAACATAGCCCGCCAAAAGGCCAAGCGTGATGCCCAGAACCATCGCAAAGGCAACGGCAGCCGCCCCCACAAACAGCGAAATGCGCAAACCGTAGAGAATGGTAGAAAACACATCGCGGCCCTGATCATCGGTCCCGAGCCAAAATACATCGCCCGTAAACGCATTCGGCTCCATCGGTTTGGAAAAGCCGTTCATCAGGTTCAGCGACGCGGGATCAAAAGGGTCGTAGGGCGCGATAAGTGGCGCAAAGATTGCCGCCAAGACCAACACCAACACAACTGTAAACGAGATGATGGCCACGGGGCTGCGGCGAAACTGATAGGCGAAATCACTGTCCCAGGCGCGGGTGAACCGGCTTGGTGCTTTGGCGCGGACCTGTGGGGGGATTTGGGGCAAATCAGTCATTTCAATGGGCCTTTGTGCGATCCGCCCGAAGGCGGGGATCAATGGCGAAATAAAGCAAGTCCACCACCAGATTAATGCCCACGAACATGACAGAAATCAGCATCAGATAGGCGGCCATGACAGGAATATCGACGAATTGGATTGCGTTGATAAACAGCAAGCCGACACCGGGCCATTGAAATACGGTTTCGGTGATAATTGCGAAGGCGATGATACTGCCCAGTTGCAAACCCGTCACCGTGATCACAGGCACCAGCGTGTTCTTGAGCGCATGACGGAAGTTAACCGATTTTTCACGCAAGCCGCGTGCGCGGGCAAAGCGGATGTAATCCGCGCGCAGTACCTCCAGCATTTCCGAGCGGACCAGACGCATGATCAACGTCATTTGATACAGGCCAAGTGTGATTGATGGCAAGATCAGGGCTTTGAGGCCGCTGGCTGTCAGGAACCCGGTGGTCCACCAGCCAAGGTCCACGACCTCTCCGCGGCCAAAACTGGGCAGCCAGCCAAGCTCGACGGAAAACAGGTAAATCAACAGGATGCCAATAAGAAACGTGGGAAGGCTCACCCCGATCAGGGATGTCGACATGATGACGTTGGCCACCCATCCATCGCGCCTGATGGCGGTGAAAATACCCAAGACCACACCAAAGAAAATCGCCATTGTGCCACTGACCAACGCCAGTTCAAGCGTTGCGGGCGCGCGTTCTGCGATAATGTCACCGACGGGTCGGGCTTGTCTGTAGGACAGACCAAAATCACCTGTGGCGGCCTTTTTCAGGAAGGTCCAATACTGCACCAAAAACGGGTCATCCAAGCCCAGATCGGCGCGCACACGTTCAATATCTTCTTGCGTGCGTTCTTGCCCCAGAAGGTTGTCGACGGGATCGCCCACAAAACGGAACATGGAAAACGCCACAAGCCCTACGACAAGCAGGACGAGAAAGGATTGCAGAACACGTCGGAGGGCATAAGCAAGCATAAGCCGACAGTTGCGGCAATCGCCCCCAAGCGTCAAGAGGTGACCTGTGGAAACCCTAGTCTTGTCGGGCTTTCAAAGCATCAATCGTATAGCGATCTGCGACAAAGAAATCGGGGTCTGTTTCGCGCCGGAAGCGTGGGTCACTTGGCAAACAGCCGATATCGCACAGCAAATAGGCCAGACCCATCTGACCGTCGACAAACCAAAACCGGCCACCAGGTGTTGCGATATAGCCGTTTACACCATCGGCCATATCTCCTTCGATATCCTGATAGGACGGCACTTCGGTGTCGTCGCGCGGCGTGTAACGCCCGTGGGTGTGGTAGCTGGCAATCGGTTCGACCGTGTGGGGCAGGCTGCGTGGACGACATGATGATTTGCGGCCCTTGCGTGCGCGGGTCACAATCAGATTGCCTGCATCGTCGCGTCCGATCAGTCCACAATATTCCCGATTGGCCGCAAAGGAATTGGCCTGCAACTTGGCCAGTGTGTCGCGCGCAACTTGCATGACCTGCGGGTCATAGTCCTGCGCCACCGCTTGGGTGGCGCAGAACATTAGTGCGAGGACAAGGCTGTGTCGCATCGGCTGCAAACCCCTGTATGCGCGTGGGTGCCAACGTCAGGCAATACCTTCCAGCAGCGGTCGCATTTGCTGCCTTCAGCCTTTGCAAAACTGACGGCCACATCTTCGACGTCTGCCAGGACAAAGGCGTCCTCGGGTGCGGCGTCCCGTGACAGGGTAAGCTGGCTGGTGATGCACAGATCCGCGAAAAGTTCAGCATCGGTTATGATGTCTGCATACTCTTGAGACACATACACCGTGGGTGCTGCTTCGAGAGACGAGCCGATGATCTTTGCCGTACGCTGTTCTTCCAGTGCACCTGTCACCACACGGCGCACTGCACGGATCTTTTCGGCTCTTGCTGCCAGCGCATCATCGCGCCACTCCGCGGGCGTTTCGGGGAAATCGACCAGATGCACCGACGTGTCGGCACCGTTTCGTTCCAGCCAGACTTCCTCCATCGTGAAGGTCAGGATCGGGGCCAGCCATGTGGTCAGCCGTTCATGCAAGATATTCAGGACGGTCAAAGCAGCATGGCGGCGGGTGGTCTTGCCGTCGCAATAAAGCGCGTCTTTCCGGATATCAAAGTAGAACGACGACAGATCAAGCGTGGCGAAATCAAAGATCGCGCGGAACACACCTTGGAAATCATACTTGGCATAGCCCTCGCGGACGGTCCCGTCCAGCACGGCCAATTTATGCAGGATCAGCCGTTCCAGCTCTGGCATGTCTTTCGGATCAACGGCTTTTTCAGGCTCAAAATCAGCAAGGCTGCCAAGCATAAACCGCATTGTATTGCGCAAGCGGCGATAGCTGTCGGCGACGTTTTTCAGGATTTCAGGCCCGATGCGCAGATCGGCGGTATAGTCCGATTGCGCGACCCACAAGCGCAAAATATCCGCGCCGTATTGCTTGATCACCTCTTCGGGGGCGATGGTGTTGCCGATGGATTTGGACATTTTCATGCCCTTTTCATCCAGCGTAAACCCGTGGGTCAGCACGCCGCGATAGGGCGCACGGCCCTTGGTGCCACAGGCTTGCAGCATCGACGAATGGAACCAGCCACGGTGCTGATCGGTGCCTTCAAGATACAGATCCGCCAGACCATCTTCTGACCCGTCCTCACGGTCACGCAAGGTGAAGGCATGGGTCGATCCTGAATCAAACCAGACGTCAAGAATATCCATGACTTGTTCGTAGTCATCGGCGCTGTAATCATTGCCAAGGAATCGTTCTTTCGCGCCCTCGGCATACCATGCGTCTGCGCCCTCGGCTTCAAAGGCTGCAAGGATACGCGCGTTCACGTTTTCATCGCGCAGCAGGAAATCATCATCAGTCGGTTTGGCGCCTTTTTTGGTGAAACACGTCAGCGGAACGCCCCAAGCGCGTTGGCGCGACAGCACCCAGTCAGGGCGCGCTTCGATCATCGAATACAAGCGGTTGCGGCCCGTTTGGGGCGTCCACGTTACCAATTCATCAATGCTGGTCAGCGCGCGTTCGCGGATGGTTTTGCCGTAGTCGTCCATGCCATCGTTCAGCGGTTTGTCGATCGCGGTGAACCATTGTGGTCGGTTCAGACGGATCACGGGCGCTTTGGACCGCCAGCTGTGTGCATCGCTGATCGTGATGCGCTTGCGCGCCAGAAGGCCGCCCACTTCAACCAGCTTTTCGATGACCTTCTGGTTGGCTTTGCCTGGTTTTCCATTGGGTCGCAGGATGGCTTCGCCCGCGAAAAACGGCAGATCGGCGCGGTAGCTGCTGTCATCAAGGATATTGAACGTCATCGGCAAGCCATGTTTCAGGCCGATCTGATAGTCATCGTCACCGTGGCTTGGCGCAGTGTGGACAAAACCTGTGCCTGCATCAGCGGTCACGTGATCGCCGGGCAGCATCGGCACATCAAAATCCCATTCGCCGTCAGCACCTTTCGCGCCGTGCAGCGGGTGGTTCAGAACAAGCGTCGACAGTTCATCCGCAGCGACATCGCCGACGCGCTCGAACATGCCGTCTTGCAGACGGGCGGCCGCGAATGCATCGGCGGCCAAATCATCTGCAAAAAGATACGTTGCACCTTTCACAGCCCAACATTCGTCTGGCGTATCAACGACTTTATACGCGCCATAACTTACCGTTTCGTTAAAACAGACCGCGCGGTTCTGCGGGATGGTCCAGGGGGTCGTTGTCCAGATGACGACAAAGGTATCGGCTTGGCCTTGCACAGCAAACGGCACCCAGATCGCATCGGTCTGGCGGTCGTGGTATTCAACCTCGGCTTCGGCCAGCGCGGTTTTTTCGACAGGCGACCACATCACAGGCTTGGACCCCTGATAGAGAGAGCCGTTCATCAAGAAGGTCTGAAATTCTTCCGCGATCACGCGTTCGGCGTGGTAATCCATTGTCAGGTAAGGGTTTTCCCAGTTGCCTGTGATGCCAAGGCGTTTGAATTCCTCGCGCTGGATATCAACCCATCCGCTGGCGAATTCACGGCATTCACGGCGAAATTCGACCACGTCAACGGCGTCTTTATCGCGGCCTTTGGCGCGGTATTTTTCTTCGATCTTCCATTCGATGGGCAGGCCGTGGCAGTCCCAACCTGGGATGTAGCGCGCATCAAAGCCCATCATTTGTTGGCTGCGCACGACCATATCCTTGAGGATTTTGTTCAGCGCGTGACCGATATGCAAATGCCCGTTTGCATAGGGCGGGCCGTCGTGGAGGGTGAAGGGTTTGCGGCCCGTTTTGGCGCGTAATTGGCCGTAAACATTCATCTTCTCCCAACGCGCCAGCCATTCGGGTTCGCGTTTGGGAAGGCCTGCGCGCATCGGAAAATCGGTGCGTGGCAGGTTCAGGGTATCTTTATAGTTAGGTGTTTCGGCGCACATCGGGGGCGTCCTTTTTCGTCAGTATATTCAGGGTGTTAGGAAGGGTCAGCGCGGTCGCGTCCAGCGCCTTTGCCCGGCGTCCCATGTCTCAGAGCGCCGGGTTTATAATTCGGATAATGATCGCAAAACAGGTCATCTTGATCAGCGTTATAGGTAGCGTTTTTGCCCGTGTAAACCGTGTCAGATGGGGTATGGCCTAGCGTCTGCTATGCGTATGGCAATGCGTCAGACACTTTGGGGTTTTTGACCACTTGAGCGTGCATTTGTTAACCACTGGTTCAGTCGTTGACGTGCCCCCAAACCGCACTGATCACCACACTGCCTTCGCCCACGGCAGAGGCGACCCGCTTGGTCGAGGTCGAGCGCACATCACCCACGGCAAATATCCCGTGGTGGGACGTTTCATAAGGAGACCGCCCGCCATTTGTGACGCCCGTTTTGACAAATCCCTGCGGGTCCAGTGCCACCAACCCGCTGAGCCATGCCGTGTTGGGCGCAGCACCTACCATGATAAATACCGCAGAGGTGGACAGCCGCCAATCCTGACCGCTTGTTTTGTCATACATGGTCACCGCTTCCAGCGCATCATCGCCGTGCAGCGTGGTGACGGATGTGTTGTAGTGAATCGTGATGCTTGGGTCCGCTTCAAGCCGCGACAGCAGGTAGTCTGACATGGATGCCGCCAGCGACGGGCCGCGCACAAGCACATGGACATGGCGCGCCGTGCGCGACAGGAACATCGCTGCCTGACCCGCCGAATTGCCGCCGCCAATCACGACCGCATCGGCGCCGCGGCACCACCGCGCCTCGACATCTGTGGCCGCGTAATAGACGCCTGCGCCCTCAAGGTCTTCCAACCGATCCAGCGGCAGGCGGCGGTACTGCACTCCTGTGGCCACCACCAGCGATTTGGCGCAGGCCATGCTTTCATCATCAAAGCGCACGTGAAACACGCCGTCATCGGCCTGATGCACGCCTTCGGCGCGGCGCGGCACAGCAAAGCGCGTTCCGAATTTCATCGCCTGCAATTCGCCGCGCCAACACAGATCAGCGCCCGAAATGCCCGTGGGAAAGCCCATGTAGTTTTCGATGCGGCTTGATGTGCCAGCCTGACCGCCGATGGCCAGATCTTCGGTCACCAAAGCGTTCAGCCCTTCGGCCCCTGCATAGACGGCGGCGGCCACACCTGCCGGCCCGCCACCCACGATGAGCGTGTCAAAGACATGGTCGGTATTGATGGCTTGGTCCAGTCCAAGGCGTTGGGCGATGGATTTGGGCGTAGGGTTGTCCAGCACCTCATGTTTGCCAAGAATCACAGCCGGTTTCGGATCACCGATAGAACATTCATGGGCCACGCGTTCGGCTTCGTGTTCATCAATCGTCAGGCTGCGCACGGGGATACGGTTGCGTCCTGCAAAACTGGCGATCTGTCGGATGGTTCGGTCGACTTCTGCCCCGATCAGTGTGAGAGGGGCGTCACCCGCCTCTAGCTGGCGGCGGCGGCGCGCCGCAAAGACGGTGATGATGATATCCGACATCTCGGGGATACGGGACATGGCCTCCAGCATAGTGGCGCGTTCAACGCGGATGCAGCGACTGTCCGTGACCGCGCGCGCGCCGATGGTGGCTTTGGCCCCTGACAAAAAGCTGATATCACCAAAAAACTGGGTCGGCCCGAGTGTGGCCGCGCCGTAGCGGTCGCCCGTGCGCGGATCGACGGCTTCAAGCTCGCCCTCCAGCAGGTAGTGAAAATGGGTGAAGGGTTTGCCCAGGTCCTGAATATAGTCGCCACCGCGCACATCAATCACCTCGCCCAAGCGGTGCAGCTCGGCCACATGGCTGTCATGCAGGGGGGTGCGTATCATTGTCGCCAGATCGGCGGCCATCGTTTCCATGTCTGAAATCCTTAACTTTGACTGCCAAATAACCCTGTGAGCGCGTTTTTCACCAGCGATGTCACAGAGGGGCGTTTTGTGGTTGTGAAGGGAAGGGGGCGGCAGACCTCCATTGCGGCCACGCCGACGCGGGCTGTGAGCGCACCATTGACGATGCCTTCGCCAAAGCGCCGGCTGACTTTTGACAAAACGCCGCCCCCTGCGATGGTGCCGATCAGATCATCGCCAACAGCCACTGCACCTGTGGCCACAAGGTGCAGCATGACGGTCCGCGTCAGACGCCATGACCCGATGGTGCCAGCGCGTCCGCCATAAATTTCGGCGATGCGGCGGATCATGCGGATGTTGGATGTCAGGGCTGCGATCACATCGGCAAAGGCCAGTGGCACGATGGCGGTGACGGTGGCCACTTGGCGGGCGGCGGCCTGCACCTCAAGGCTGGCGGCTGCATCCAAAGGGGCCAGAAGATCGGCCTCGGCAGCACCAAGCAGGGTGGCCGCATCCAGGACATCGCCCTGACGCTCTGCCAGTTTTTCGCGCCCCCATTTGGTATCGTCGCGTGATTTATAAAGGTTGGTCAGCTGGCGCGTCACGGCGCGGGCGGCTTTCAGATCGCTGTGGGCAAGGGCCTTGGCTGCGTCGTCCTGAATGCGATCCAACCGTCTGAGGCGCGAAAACGCGGCCAGCTCGCGCAGCGCGATAATCAGCAAAACAGCGGCAAAGAGCCCGATCAATGTGCTGGCCACCAGCCCGAGAAGCGGGTTTTGCGCCAGCAAGGCAGTGATCGCGTTCCATGCGGCGAGTGAGGCGAAAAAGCCCGTGATGGCGAGCAAAAGCCCCCAGAACCAACGGCCCAGTCGCGAGGGGCGGCGCGCAGAGAGGGCCGCGACCGTTTGCATGGCCTGACCTGTGGGGGCAGGGGTGTCGAGGTCTGGCACAGGCGGGGCGGTGGCGGGTGTCTGCTTGGCCTTTTGGCGCTTTTTGGTGTCGGCGGCCTCCAGATCAATCAGGACGGGGCCGCGCTTGGGGGATTTGCTCATCGCAGTTTGTCTCCGATCAGGAATTCGGCGGCGCGGTCAAGACGGATGTGCGGGGGGCCTTCGCCTTGGGACAGGGTCAAAGGTTGCGGGGCGAACCGCATGATCTGGTAGTCTGCATCAAGCCATGTATCGCTGCCTGCTTTGGCGGGGCCAAGCAGGTGATTGGGATCGTCAGGCAGGTCGCCTGCGTAGAATGCGGCCTGTTTGCCGGTGTCCAGCAGCGTGCCGCGCACACAATCGAGCGGCGTGCCATTGTGATCAATCGTTTCTTCCACGGTGGCGCGCAGGGCGGCCAGTGACAGCGCATCGGTTTGCGCACCTGCAAACTGCGCACGATCACGGGCGTCGCGGGTCAGCGCCTTGATGATCGCGGTCAGTTGGGGGTGTTGGCTGTGGTGCAAGTGATCGGCTTTGGTCGCGGCAAAGAGAATTTTTTCGACCCGTTTGCCCAGAAAAATCTCGGACAAAAACGCGTTGCGGCCCGGTTTGAAGGCTCCCAGAATATCCGCCAGCCCGCCGCGCATGTCTTCAACGGCTTTCGGGCCTGAATTGATGGCGCCAAGCACATCGACCAAAACCACCTGTCGGTCAATTTTGGAAAAATGATCGCGAAAGAATGGTTTGACCACTTGGGATTTATAGGCGTCAAAGCGCCTTTGCATTTCGCGGTAAAGCGAACGGCGAGGGGCGTCTGACGGGGGCAGGGGCGCGAAGGTCAAAACGGGGCTGCCTGCCAAATCGCCCGGCAAGATAAACCGCCCCGGCGTGACATCGTAAAACCCATCGGCGCGGGCGGCGTGCAGGTAATCTGTAAAGGATTTGGCAAGGGACTGAGCGATAGGTTCCTCAAGACGGTCGGTGCCGTTGGTCGCGCTGGCCACGCCCAGATACGCAGCGGCAAAGCTGCGGGTTTGCATGCGTGCCAAAACCTCGGCTGACCATGTGGCGTAGTCTTTGTCGAGCAAGGCCAGATCCAGCAGCCATTCGCCAGGGTAGTCGACGATATCGAGATGAACGATGCGCGGGCCCGTGACACCGCCAAGCAAACCTTGTGGCTGAACCTTGAGCGACAGGCGCAACTGGCTGATGGCGCGGGTGCTATCTGGCCATTGGGGGGCGCGGGCGGTCAGATCGCCAAGGTGGGCTTCGTAATCAAAGCGCGGCACCGTGTCATCGGGTTGGGGTTGCAGATACGCCGACTGGATGTGCCCCTGAGAGGCTGCAAGCAGCCCCGGCATGCGGCCACGATCCAAAAGGTTTGCCACAAGCGACGTGATGAACACCGTTTTGCCCGCCCGTGACAGCCCTGTCACACCCAGACGAATAGAAGATGGCTGGAACGGGGCTGTGACCGTGTCGGTCAGGGTTTGGGCACCGCGCAGCAGGCCATCGGCGATATCATTGACGATCAAAACGAGAAACGAGGCCTTTGTATTTTTGGGTTAACAGAAACATGGGGGAGTGCGGGCATGATTGCAACGGGCGGCGTGCCGCGCTAGATCGCGGGTCATGCCCAGATATGCTTTGAAAATCGAATATAACGGCGCGCCCTATCGCGGCTGGCAGCGACAGGTGGATCTGCCAACGGTGCAAGGGGCGATCGAGGCGGCGTTGGACCGCGTGGAAAAGGGCAGCCATGAGATTGCAGCGGCAGGGCGCACCGACACGGGCGTGCACGCCACCGCGCAGGTGGCCCATTGCGATATGGCCAAGGCGTGGGACCCGTTTCGCCTCATGGAGGCGGTGAATTATCACCTCAAGCCCGCGCCTGTGGCGGTTGTCGCTTGTGCGCAGGTGGATGGCGATTGGCACGCACGGTTTTCGGCCCGCGAGCGGCGCTACCTGTTTCGCTTGGTGTCACGTCGCGCACCGATCACGCATGAGGCGGGCTTGGTTTGGCAAGTCAAACAGCCGCTTGATATCGATGCAATGCGCGCAGGCGCGGCCCATTTGATCGGGCATCATGACTTTACCACGTTTCGATCGACGATCTGTCAGGCGAAATCGCCTGTTAAAACCCTTGATGCGCTTGAGATTATCGCGGTGCCCTTTGCGCATGGGGTCGAGTACCAGTTTCATCTGCGCGCGCGGTCGTTTTTGCACAATCAGGTGCGCAGTTTTGTGGGCACCTTGGAACGCGTTGGCGCGGGGCAGATGACGGCGGATGATGTGCGCATAGCGCTTGAGGCGCGCGACAGGCAGGCCTGCGGGCCTGTGTGCGCGCCGCATGGACTATATCTTGCGGGGGTCAGCTATGATGATGATCCGTTTGGAGACAATGCATAGTGCGCAGTGGGGGCCAGCCCCCGTCCTTGCCTGACGGCAAGGCCCCCCCGAGGTATTTATCGCAACAATGAAGAGGGGGCGGCGCGTTAAGGTTAATGCGGTCGAACGGGGCTAGTCGTTGTCCAAAAGGCTCGCTCCTGCGCCTGCAAGGCGTGATCCATCCGACGCGGGGACATAGGTTTTTGCGGCAAGGGTCGTCAGTTCTGCTTCAAGCGATTTGGGCAAAAGCAGGCGCGGTTTTGGTCGCGCGCCCTGGGAGGCCTGAAAGTAGCTGAGTGCCAGCCCTGTGAAGAGATCTTGGCCGCTTTCATTTGGGTCATAGAGTGCGTCAATGCGCGCGGGCATGCCAGTAATGGGGCCATCCGGGTCAGCAAGGGCGGCTGTGATTTCGGCCGTGTTGCGCCCTTCGCACAGGTGGATCACGAGCGCTGCTCCGAAATCGGCCGCCTGACCTATGTCAAACCCCGCACCGCGTGCGGCTTTGATGCCAAGCCCCATGACCTCATTTGCCGATTTCATGCCGCGAAGGTGGGGAGCCACCAGTCATCGGCGTGGTCCAGCTCATCCGCGAGGGGGGCACCCTGGCACAAGGTGATGCGGGTCCAGCGGTCTGACTTGGGATCAAATTTGGCCGCGCCGAAAAACGCCAGTTTGCAGCGCAGCATATCGATCGGCAGGCAATCCTGCCCAATCAGATTGTCGCGGATTTCCGAATAGGGGTGCGCGGCGCAGGTTTGCACGCGGATCGCCGCAAAGCGATGTTCGGGGTGGGCGGCCAGAAAGGCGCTGAGACGTGTATGCTGTGTCTGGGCAAAGGCCAAGGCAAGGGCTTTGACGCGGCGGGCGATATCGAGGGGGCTTTCGAGATCCGCGCCGTCTTCGGTGTGGCGGTTGCCAAGGCGCGGTTCCAGTTTTTCTTCGGAGACATACCAGAATTGGGCGCAGTCCGCGGGGGCGTCATAGTCGATCTTGACGGCCCAGTCCCAATCCGCAGCGATCATTTGCTGCATATCGGTGATGCTGCAGGGGCGCAGGCGGGGCGGGCCGAAGGGGTCGGCCATGCAATCCGTCAGCCCGTCGATCAAATCGCCAAAGGGTTCTAAAAGCATGGCGGCCAGCAGCTCTTGGGTGTCGGGGCTGAAGCGCTCGGCCGCCGTCATCAACGCGTCGAGCGGTTGGGTGGCGGTCATCGCCTCGGGGGTCATCAGGTCGCAGACCTGTGGCCATTCGGTGCGCAGGGTTTCGATCCGGTCCATGGCGATTGCGTCGGGGACGGACCATTCGGCGAGGTGTTGGGCGGCGCGCATAGCGAGGGTGTAAAGGCGTTCAATCTGGTCATGGCGCAAGGCATCGATGGCACGCACACGCGCCAAGGCCGTTTCGCGCACCATCATCCAGTTGTTCAAAAGCACGGGGTGGCTGACCAGAAAGGGGGCCATTCCCAGACCGGTTGAATTGCCGATGCCAAGGTGGCGCTTGAGCGCCCGATCGAGGGGGGCGCCGCCGACATGTTCCACCAGATCATGCGTGAAATGGCGGATCAGCCAGACAGTGAGCATCTCGGCAGCAAAGGGGCCTTGCAGCGCGGGGCGGTCATCGATCAGGGCGCGGTCGGCGATGCCGAATTTGCCGTTGCCGTAGACGGCGGTGGTGCGCATCAGATAGCCCGTGTCGCGGATCAGGTCTGCGTCGGGCTGGTGGCCTGCACGCAGGGCGTCCACCACATGCGCCCAGAGCCGCACGGACTTGTTGGCGCGGCTGAGCACCAGATCGCGTTCGGTAAAGCGGCCTGCTTCCTGGAGGGGGGCGTTGGCGAAGATCCGCGCGATGTCGTCCGCGTCAGGGATGCCGTCGAAGAGCACATAGGCGGTGTCCCAAGCGGTGGCAATCACGCGGTCGGTGCGCATATCTTCGGGCAGATCGGTGCTGACAGCAACGAGGGAATAGCTGTGGCCACCCAAGGTCAGGCTATAGACCGCGTGGCCAAACCCGTCTGCGCACATTTGCCAGACGGGGCGTGTGATCTGGGCATTTTCGGCCGATAGCCGCCGCATCAGGCTGCGCAAAAACGACAGGCGCGTGGGGAAGCTGGCGCCCATGCGGCGCAGGCGCATCACATCGGATGGTGCGCGCAGGGTCGTTTGGGGGGGCGTTGCAATATCAAGCATCGGGTCCGAAATTCTCCGAATAAAAGCGATACCAGTTGCCACCCATGATGCCTGCAACCTCGGATTCGCTCAAGCCTGCGGTGATCAGACCTGCACGGATGTTGCCGAAATCGCGGTTGTCGCGGAACCAATGTGGCATGGGCGGGAAGCCTGCGTTGCTGGCCGAGCCTTCGCCGTAGTCGATCACTTTGGACCAGCGGCCCACGCGCATCCATTCAACCACGCTGTCGGGTTGGTTTTGGCACAGGTCCGTGCCGATCCCGAGAGACTGGGCGCCGTAGCGGCGTGCGGCCTCGGCCACCATATCGCAAAAACTGGCGAGCGTGCAGTCGGGGCCGCCTGCAAGGTGATGGGGATAGACCGAAAACCCGAGCATGCCGCCTGCCTGTGTCAGCGCCTGCAAAACCTCGTCGGATTTGTTGCGCAGGGCTTTGTGCCACCACGCGGGGTTGGCGTGGGTGATGGCGATGGGGCGGGTGGACTGGTCGATCGCCTCAAGCGTTGAACGATCCGCCGAATGGCTCATGTCGACGACCATGCCAACGCGGTTCATCTCGGCCACGACCTGTTTGCCAAAACGGGTGAGCCCTGTGTCGTCGTCCTCATAACAGCCCGTCGCCAGAAGGGACTGGTTGTTGTACGTCAGCTGCATGAAGCGCACGCCAAGTTGGTGACAAATCTCGATCAGGCCGATGTCGTCTTCGATGGGGGAGGGGTTCTGAAACCCAAAGAAGATCGCGGTTTTACCTTCGGCCATCGCGCGCTCGACATCAGCGGCGGTGGTGCCGCGCAGGATCAGGTCGCCGCAGGTTTCAAACCAGCGGTTCCATGCCTCAAGCTGCAAAACCATTTCACGAAAGGATTCGTGATAAACGATGGTGACATGCACCGCGTCCACGCCGCCCGCGCGCATCTGTTCAAAGATTTCGCGCGACCAGTTGCAGTACTGAAGGTTGTCGATCAGGGGCGTCTTCATAATGCCAGAAAAGCGTGCAATCGGCAAAGCGTCCAGTCTGTTTGCGAATGTTTTTGCACGTTTACGCCGCGCAAACCCGTGTGGTCCCTCTTGCCATTCCTGAAATTAGGTTCTTTCATGAGACGCATGAACGGCGGTCAACGAGAACCGCCGCATGTATTTGGGAGATACCTGATGAAACATACGACTGCTTTTCTTGCGGCCGCTTTGCTGGCGTCGACATCGCTGGCCAGCGCCGAGACCCTGCGATGGGCGCGTGCCGGCGACAGCCTGACGCTTGACCCGCATGCGCAAAACGAGGGCCCGACACATACGCTGGCCCACCAGATTTACGAGCCGCTGATCATTCGTGACCATTCGGGGGCGTTCCAGCCTGCACTGGCCACAGAATGGGCGCCAAAGGCAGATGACCCTTCGGTTTGGGTGTTTAAACTGCGCGAGGGTGTGAAATTCCACGATGGCAGCGACTTCACTGCCGAGGACGTGGTGTTCAGTTTTGAGCGTGCGAAATCCGAAACATCGGCGATGAAAGAACTGCTGACTTCGATCACCGAAGTGCGTGCGGTTGACGATATGACCGTTGAGTTTGTGACAGATGGTCCAAACCCGATCCTGCCCAACAACTTCACCAACCTGTTCATCATGGACAAAGGCTGGACCGAAGCAAATGGCGTGGTTGCCGTGCAAGACATCGCCAATGGCGAGACAACATTTGCCGCCACAAACGCGATGGGCACAGGGCCTTATACGCTGACAAGCCGCGAGCCTGACGTGCGCACGGTGCTGGATGCCAACCCGAACTATTGGGGTATTGGCCAGTTCCCGCTGGAAATCACAAAGATCGAATACACACCCATTCAGAACGCAGCGACCCGCGTGGCCGCAATTTTGTCGGGTGAGGTGGACTTTATCCAAGACGTGCCTGTGCAAGACCTTGAGCGGGTCAACGGCTCGGACGGTCTGACCGTGAAAACCGCGCCGCAAAACCGTGTGATCTTTTTCGGGATGAACATGGGTGCGGATGACATTGAGAACGACAATGTTGAGGGGGCAAACCCGCTGGCCGATGTGCGTGTGCGCAAGGCGATGTCGATGGCGATCAACCGTGATGCGATCAAACAGGTCGTGATGCGTGGCCAGTCAGCGCCTGCGGGCATGATTGCGCCGCCCTTCGTGAATGGCTGGACTGCCGAAATGGACGCTGCGTCTATGACAGATGTGGATGCCGCCAAAGCGCTGATGGAAGAAGCGGGTTACGGCGACGGATTCTCGATCCAGCTGGATTGCCCGAACGATCGCTATGTCAATGACGAAGGCATTTGTCAGGCAGCCGTCGGCATGCTGGCGCAAATCGGCGTGACGGTGAACCTGGATGCCAAGCCAAAGGCGCAGCACTTCCCGCTGATCCAGAACGGCGAGACAGATTTCTACATGCTTGGGTGGGGTGTGCCGACCTATGACAGTGAATATGTCTTTAACTTCCTGACGCATACGCGCAGCGGTGATCGTGGGTCATGGAACAACACGGGCTTCTCGAACGCCGAGATGGATGCGCAGATTGTCTCGCTTGCTTCCGAGACCGATCTGGCGGTGCGCGATCAGACCATCGCGGATATCTGGAAAGTGGTGCAGGACGAGCAACTGTATATCCCGATCCACCACCAAGTGCTGAACTGGGGTATGACAGATGCCGTTGGCACAGATGTGTCGCCAGAAGATGATCCGAAGTTCAAATTCTTCACAATGAACTAAACAGGGGGGTGGATTGAAATCCACCTTACTTGCAAACACGAACGGCGGTCCCCTTGGGATCGCCGTTTTTATGTGGGCTAGGGGTTAGAGGCCCAGATCACGCTGCCATCGGGTTTCAGAACGGGCGCTGTCGGGGCCTTATCAAGCAAGGCGATAACCTTGTCTGCGGGGCGGCACAGCGCGGTGCCTTTGGCGCTTACAACGATGGGGCGGTTGACCAAAACGGGGTCTGCCACCATCGCCTGAAGCAGCGTATCATCGGTTGCCTCGGGATCGGTCAGTCCCAATTCAGCAGCATTTGTTTTGAACGTGCGCAGCGCGTCATGCGGGGAAATGCCCGCAGCAGCGAACAGCTCTTTGAGTTGCGGACGCGTCCAACCTGTTTTGAGGTATTCCACGATTGTCGGCTCGCCCCCGCTGGCGCGGATGATGGCAAGCACATTGCGCGAGGTGCCGCATTTGGGATTGTGGTAGATGGTAATGCTCATGAGATCAGACCTTTGCGGGAAAGAGTTGCTGCAATGCGCCTGCCACACAAAGGTAACAGCTTGTTAACACAAGACCCCAATGCGCCCAACTGGCGGGATCAAATTGCACCCATGCGGCCCAACCTGCAAATCCCGTCCATGCCAGCGCCATGGGCAGGGATACCGCGCGCCAGCGTGCGGTGCGCACGGGGTGGACGAATTTGATGGGTAGAAACTGTGCGGCGGCCAACACGCTGACGAGTGCGAGAATTGTCCAGTGCCCGGGTTCCAGCGCGAAGAGCACAATGATCAGCATATTCCAGCAGCCGGGAAAGCCCGAAAAGGAGTTATCTTTTGTTTTCATACGCGTGTCGGCAAAATACATCGCAGATGTGAAGGTAATGACAATAATTGCAAACCAGCCTGTCCAGCCTTCCAACAGCCCTGATGAAAACAGCGCAAAGGCGGGGATGAACACATAGGTCAGATAATCGATGATCAGATCCAGCAGCACGCCGTCAAATTCGGGCGCGTTGGTTTTGACGTCATATTTGCGGGCCAACGGTCCATCGACGCCGTCGACGGCAAAAGCGACCACGAGCCAGACAAACATCATTGGCCAGTCGCCTTTGACAGCCTCCAGCATGGCGAGCATGGCAAAGACGGCCCCAGTGGCGGTGAAAAGATGAACGGCGAGAGCTTTTGTTTTCATGCGCACTTCCTGCCAGCGAATGTCTGTGGGGGCAACGGTTTAAGCACCTGCCGCGCTACAAGGTGCCATCGGCACACATGCGCACGATCAGCCAGTCCAGTTTGCGGATGGGGCGCAGCTTGTTAGGCTGTTTGGTGCGATAAAACGCGTCAATCACTTTCAACTCGCCGCCTTGAGTGTCGACGACAAAAAGGGCGCGGGCCTCGACAAGCCTGACCATGCCGCGCGATTGGGTCATTTTGAACCCGCCTCTGGGCTGCGCAACAAACCCGCGGTTAAATGTGACGCCATCGGTCTGCGCCAGAAAACTGTGCTGTGTAAAGCACTGTAAAAACGGATCTTGCAGACCCACAATGCGCATGGATTTGGGATAGGGAATACCGGACGCAAGGGTTGTGTAGCGCAGAACCATCCAGATCAGGATTAGTGCCACCAGACCATAGCCCAATAGGGTCGTCAGGCGTTCATGCACGGGGGTGGGCCTTGTCATAAACCTCCATCAGGCGGGCGGTATCAACGGCGGTATAGGCTTGGGTGGTCGACAGGCTGGCGTGGCCAAGCAGTTCCTGGATAGCGCGCAAATCACCACCTGCAGACAAAAGATGCGTGGCAAAGCTGTGGCGCATGGCATGGGGCGTGGCGGTGGCGGGCAGGCCAAGTTGCAGGCGGGCTTTTTCCATCACCTTTTGGATCAGGCGGGGGTTCAGCTTGCCGCCGCGCACCCCGCGAAACAGTGGGGCATCGGATTCAAGCGGATGGGGCGAAAGCTGTAGATAGGTGTCTACCGCGTCACGTGCCGCATCGATGACAGGCACGATCCGTTCCTTATTGCCCTTGCCCGTAATGCGCAGCACGGCGGGCAGCGGGGCGTCGCGGCCCGTCAGGTTCAATGCCTCCGAAATCCGCAAGCCGCACCCATAAAGCAGAGTGACCACCGCCATGTCACGGGCGGCGACCCAACTGTCAGCTGATTGCAATTCAACCGTTTCAATCATCTTCACAGCGGCATCTTCGGCCAAGGGGCGGGGGAGTTTCTTTTGGAATTTCGGACTGCGGGTGGACAGCACAGCCGTTGGCTCGAACCCTTCGCGTTCGGCTAACCAGCGATAGAAGGATTTAACGGCCGACAGGGCGCGCGCCAAGGACCGCGCCCCCACGCCGCGCCCGCGCTCGCTCGCCATCCAAGCGCGCATGTCGCGGACGTCTATACGTTCAAGCGCTCGCAATCCTTGCGGCTCGCCTTTGTGTAAGGTGATGAACGCAAGAAAGCCCAAGACATCTGTATGGTAAGCCGTGATCGTGTTTTCCGAGGCTCCGTTAAGCGCCTTTTGATGCGTCAGAAATTTGTTCAGAGCGTCCGTGGCAGCGGGCGAAACCCCGATCAAGACAACCAGCGGCGCATGGACCGCTCAAACACGCCACCAAAGAAGGCAAGCAGATCCGTGCCTTGTTGTGGCTTGAACATATGCGGGTCTTCGCAGCCCAACACCAGCATGCCCGGCAAACGGCCTTGGCCCAGATCCAGCTGGATACACGCCTCCGATCGGATCCAGTCATGAGCCTCGCCGTAGATCAGGTCCGAGTTGGGCTGCACCTGACGCAAGGTGACAGGCCGGGACTGCCCGCCGCGGCCCGACGTGATATAGTCATGGGCAAAGCCCGGCTTGGCGACGGTCAGAACATCGCCCAAGCGTTTAACGGCCGGATCATCTTCGGATTGCACGCTTTCCAGAACCAACCGTACGCAATCAACGCGCAAGATATCAGCGACTTCGCCGCCCAGATTGCGCAGAAATTCTTCAAATTCGGTAGGGTCCAACATGCGCAGAATGGCGCGGTGCACCTGATTGGTGCCAGCAAGATTTTCATAGGCCGCCGCGATCACGCTGCGGTGTGTATCCTCAAGACGGTCCAGCCGTGCTTCAAGACGTTCCATCGCAGCGCCGCGCAGATCAACGACATTGCTGCCTTGTTCGCGGTCATTGGCGGCGACCAGCGCACGCATCAGATCGGCGTCTTCAAGGATAAGTTCGGGCGCTGAAATGATGGTATCGCGCAGCGTCTCGTCGATCTTTTGATCGCGCTCTGGGGTGCTTGTCATGGGCCTGCTCAAGTTTTGTTTTTTCAGGTCTTATCATGCCCGCGGGCGGTGTGTCGCGCCTTTTTTATGCGTGATCCATCGGGTGTGGCATCTGCGCAAAAGGAGAAAGCGCGCCCGGGTTTCCCCTGACGCGCGTCCTGTTTTCTTCGCTATGGTTTTGGCATGACACAAACTGTTCAAAGCCAGGCCCCGAAGCCGATTTTCCCGTTGCCACCCCGTGCGGTGCGCCAGATCTTGCAACAGGCGGCGTGATCAGACGATCTTGATGCCTGCGGCTTCGGCGTCTTTCATGAAGGTTGCCAGACCTGCGTCGGTCAGCGGATGGCTGGCCAGTTTCTTGATGACCTCTGGCGGGGCTGTAATCACATCTGCACCGATGCGTGCGCTGTCCAGAACGTGGTTCACACTCCGAATGGAGGCCGCAAGGATTTCGGTTTTGAACCCGAAGTTGTCATAGATGGTGCGGATATCTTCGATCAATTCCATCCCGTCGAGATTGATGTCGTCCAGACGACCGATAAAGGGGCTGATGAACGTCGCCCCTGCTTTGGCGGCCAAAAGCGCCTGATTGGCGGAAAAACATAAGGTTACATTTACCATTTTGCCTTCCGAGCTGAGCACCTTGCAGGCTTTCAAACCATCCCATGTCAGAGGCAATTTGACGGCGATGTTTTCTGCGATCTTGGCCAGTTCGCGGCCTTCCGCAATCATGTCATCGGCGTTCAATGCGACCACTTCGGCGCTTACGGGGCCATCGACGATTGAACAAATCTCGCGGGTGACTTCTAGGATATCGCGGCCTGATTTCTTGATCAGCGACGGGTTTGTCGTCACGCCGTCTACCATACCTGTGTCGTTGAGTTCCTTGATCGCGTCGATTTCGGCAGTGTCTACGAAAAATTTCATGTGCTGCGTCCCTTTGGGTTGGCCTTTGTCGCGGCAGGCTTTACCCCAAAGATACGGGTTTTGAAAGGCGCGAACAGTGAGCGACGGGTTTTTCCATGAGGGTGATTTGGTCGGGGTTCTGACGACCCAACCGCTTGACCGTTTGCTGGACTACAAAGCACCCGAAGGCGGATGCCAATTGGGGGCCTTTGTCGAAGTGCCGCTTGGTCCGCGCAAGGTGATTGGTGTGGTTTGGGGCGCCGGGCGTGGCGATTATGACCACATCAAAATTCGCAGTGTTATCAGGGTCATGGATGCAGCACCCATGCGGGCAGAGATGCGTGATTTCTTACGCCGTGCGGCTGATTACACATTAACCCCGATGACAGCCATGTTGCGTCTGGCGACCCGCGCGCCGGGTCTGGGGGATCCGCCATCGATGCGCAAAGTCTATCGGTTAGGGCCAAGTGAGCCTGACCGCATGACAGATGCGCGCCGCAAGGTGCTGGAGGTTCTGCGCGACTACGGTGGGCTCTCGTTTACGCTCAAAGAGCTGGCCGAGATGGCAGGCGTGACATCGTCGGTCGTAAAAGGGTTGGTCAAACAAGGCGCTGTGGCCGAAGAGGATGCGCCGCGCGATACGCCGTTCTTGCACCTTGATGCGGACTTTGGCGGAAAAGACCTTTCAGCCGATCAGGCAAAGGGGGCGGATTTTTTACGCCAAGCCATTCAGTCTGATCGCTACGGCACAACGCTGCTGAAGGGGGTAACCGGCTCTGGCAAGACAGAAGTCTACCTTGAGGCGGTTGCAGAATGTTTGCGCAAGGGGCGCCAAGCCCTTGTTCTACTGCCCGAAATTGCCCTGACCTCTGAATTCCTGACGCGGGTTGAGGCGCGGTTTGGTGCGCGTCCTGCGGAATGGCACAGCGGTGTGACGATGACCGAACGCAGACGCGCGTGGAAGATGGTTGGCGTGGGCGCGGCGCAATTGGTTGTGGGGGCACGGTCAGCGTTGTTTTTGCCCTATCAGAACCTTGGGCTGATCATTGTCGATGAAGAGCATGACACGTCATACAAGCAAGAAGACGGCGTGTTGTACAACGCCCGTGATATGGCGGTTTTGCGTGCCTCTATTGTTGGAGCACAGGTTGTTTTGGCCAGTGCGACGCCCTCCCTTGAAAGCTATGTGAATGCCGAACAGGGCAAATATGCCAAACTGGAGTTAACAAGTCGTTACGGTCCTGCCGTTATGCCGAAAATGCGTGCCGTCGATATGCGTGACGAGGTTTTGCCATCGGACAAATGGATCAGTCCGGCGCTTGCGCAATCCGTTCAGGCACGGATCGAAAAAGGTGAGCAATCTCTGCTGTTTATCAACCGTCGTGGCTATGCGCCGATCACGTTGTGCCGTGCGTGTGGTCATCAGATCGGGTGTGACGATTGTGATGCGCGCATGGTTGAACATCGGTTTCTCAAGCGGTTGGTCTGCCACCAATGCGGCGAGACAAAACCGATGCCCACGGTCTGTCCATCGTGCGAGGCCGAGGACCGTTTGGCCCCTGTCGGTCCAGGTGTAGAGCGCCTGACGGAAGAAGCTACTGCGTTGTTTCCAAATGCAAAAGTTGTCACACTCAGTTCGGATTTGTTCGGTTCTGCGCGGGCCATGAAAGAGCAAATCGAGGCAATTGCGGCAGGGGATGCGGATGTGATCATCGGCACGCAACTGGTGGCCAAAGGGCATAACTTTCCCAAGCTGACTTTGGTGGGGGTCATTGATGCGGATTTGGGGCTTCAGGGGTCTGATTTGCGGGCGGCTGAACGCACGTTTCAACTGATGCGCCAGGTCGCGGGGCGGGCAGGGCGCGCCGAGGTTGCAGGCGAGGCGATGTTGCAGACCTATCAGCCTGAACACCCTGTAATTAAAGCTATTTTATCGGGTGATGAAGATGGGTTTTGGGCGGCGGAAGCCCGCGAGCGTGAAGCTGCGGGCGTGCCGCCTTTCGGCCGCATGGCAGGGATTATTCTGTCCTCGCCCAATGTCCAGGAGGTCTTTGATTTGGGGGCGGCGATGGTGCGGGGGGATGGGCCGTTGCGCGCGATTGGGGCGCAGGTTTTCGGGCCTGCACCGGCACCTATCGCGCGGATCCGCGGGCGCCACCGTGTCAGATTGCTGGTGAAGGCCGAAAAAACCGCGCCTTTACAAGGGGCTATCGCAAAATGGGTGGCGCAGTTCAAACCGCCCAACACGCTTAGGCTGACCGTCGATATTGATCCGCAAAGCTTTTATTGAGGGCGAAAATCGCATGTATGGCCTAGCGTCTGCTCACGGTATGGCAATGCGTCAGACGTTCTGACATCGCCAGATCGGGCAACACCCTGCATTTGGCCCCGTAATTCATACCAGTTCTAGCGGCTTGGTTAGAAGCTTCTTGGCAGGGCGGTGGCTTGGGCGTAAAGCCTTGGCCATGCGATTTGTAAAACTCTCTGATGCGCAGACCTTGCCATTCTGGCGGCAGCCTGTGGCGTTGCTGTTTTTGATGGCGGCTTCGATGCCCATTGCGTTTTCAACGTGGTCTGCGCTGTTGAACAACTTTGTGATCGAGGTGGCGCAGTTTGACGGAGGCGACATTGGGTGGCTGCACACGGTGCGCGAGATACCGGGATTTCTGGCCATCGGTGTCATTGCGATCCTTTTGTTCATGCGCGAGCAGGTCTTGGGGTTGGTTTCGTTGATCCTGCTTGGCGTGGCCACGGCGTTGACGGCGTATTTCCCCACGATGGGGGGGATTTTGGTGCTGACCATGCTGTCGTCGATCGGATTTCACTATTACGAGACGGTCAACCAGTCGCTTCAGTTGCAGTGGATTGACAAGGCGCGCGCGCCGCAAACGCTTGGCTGGCTGATCAGCGCGGGATCCTTTGCGACCCTGCTGGTTTATGTGGCGCTGTGGCAGCTTTGGGAGGCGCTGAGCCTGAGTTATACAGGGGCGTATATGACCGGCGGGCTTATCACGGCGATGCTGGCTGTGTTCGCGTTTTTTGCCTATCCGCAATTTGAAAGCCCCAACCCGCAGCGCAAACAGATGGTGCTGCGCAAACGCTATTGGCTGTATTATGCGCTGCAGTTCATGTCGGGTGCGCGGCGACAGATTTTCGTGGTCTTTGCTGCCTTTATGATGGTGGAAAAATTCGGCTATGCGGTGGATGAGATCACCTTGCTGATGATGATCACGCTGATCGCCAATATGGTCTTTGCCCCTGTGATCGGGAAGGTTGTTGGGGTGTTCGGCGAACGGCGCGCGTTGGTCTTTGAATACACAGGGCTGTTCGTGGTTTTTGTATGCTATTCGGGGCTGTATTATCTGGATTGGGGCGTTGTTCTGGCGGCCACGCTCTATGTTGTGAACCACATTTTCTTTAGCCTTGCGTTGGCGATCAAGACCTATTTCCAAAAGATCGCGGACCCGCAGGACATTGCGCCCACGGCGGCTGTGGCCTTTACCATTAACCATATTGCAGCGGTCTTTTTGCCCGCGCTTTTGGGATATGTCTGGCTGACTTCGCCGGGGATGGTCTTTTTTCTGGCCGCTGGTATGGCGGCGGTGTCGCTGATGTTGTCGCTGCTTATTCCGCGCCATCCAGAGGCGGGCAACGAGACTGTGTTCTCGCGCTATGTGGCAACACCAGCCGAGTGATCCTATATCATAGAGCAAAGGAGATTTGCGCGATGATGTTTTTCCAAAAAAAGAAGATGCAGATGGTGGCCGCGGATGCAGCGCTGCCGGGGCGCGATTTTGCGATCCCCACGGCCGAGACGCATTTTGTGAACGGGCGTCCGTTGAACATGGATGTGCCCGAGGGCATGGAAGAGGCCATGTTCGGGATGGGCTGCTTTTGGGGCGTGGAGCGGATGTTCTGGGGCCTTGAGGGTGTTTATCTGACGATGGTCGGCTATGCGGGCGGCTACACCCCCAATGCGACCTATGATGAGGTATGTGGCGGTCAGACGGGCCATAACGAGGTGGTGCGGGTGGTCTATGATCCGCAGGTGATCGGGTATGCGGATTTGCTGAAGGTGTTTTGGGAAGGGCATGATCCGACCCAAGGCATGCGGCAGGGCAATGACATGGGCACGCAATACCGCAGCGGCATCTATTGGTATTCAGATGCTCAGCAGGCGCTGGCGCTGGACACAAAGCAAGCGTTTCAAGAGCGGCTTCAGGCGGCAGGCTATGGCGCAATCACCACGGAAGTTCTGCAAGCGCCGGAGTTCTATTTTGCAGAAGAGTATCATCAGCAGTATCTGGCCAAAAACCCCGCGGGGTATTGCGGGATTGGCGGGACGGGCGTGAGCTGCCCTGTCGGTGTGGGCGCCTGACCGACAGGGGCGGGGGCGTGGCCCCCGCGCGACAGGTTTGGTTGGGGGCGCTGCCCCCAAACCCCCGAGGTATTTGAACAACAATGAAGTTGATTGGTTGGGGCGTCGCAGGTAAGCGAGCGTTCAAAGGAGACTGCCATGACCACTTGGACCGCACTGACCACTTTGACGGGTAAATCGCAGGCTGAGGCCTTGGGCGAGGCGCTTGAGGCGTTGAACCCCGAGCCGACGGGCGTGGGGGTGTTTGAGGTCGAGGATGGATCGGGGCTTTGGGAGGTCGGGGGGTATTTTATTCAAAGCCCTGATCAGGCAGGGCTTGCTTTGCTGGCGGCCTTGCACGGCGCCAAGGATTTTACGGTGTCCGAGTTGCCTGAAACCGATTGGGTGGCCCATGTGAAGCGTGAGTTGGCCCCTGTGGAGGCGGGACGGTTTGTTGTTTATGGCAGTCATGATGCCGATGCGCTGCCTGAAGGAAAGATCGGTTTGTTGATCGAGGCGGCGATGGCCTTTGGGACGGGGCATCACGGGACGACCTTGGGGTGCCTGCGCGCGTTGGATGCATTGGTGGACGACGGGTTTGAAGGCCAGAATGTGGCCGACATTGGGTGCGGGACAGCTGTATTGGCGATGGCGGCTGCCAAGATTTGGCCGCAAACGGTGCTGGCCAGTGACATTGATGAGGTGGCCGTTGATGTGGCGCGCGCCAATGCGGTTGCCAATGATCTGGACGGGCGGCTGATTTGCGTGGAGGCCGCTGGATTTGATGCGCCTCAGATTGCCAAGCGTGCGCCATTTGATCTGGTCTTTGCCAATATATTAAAGGGGCCGCTGCTGATGCTGGCGCAGGATATGTGGGGCGCGACGAGCGATGGGGGCTATGTGATTCTATCGGGAATTTTGAACGAGCAGGCCGATGAGGTGTGTGATCATTATTGCGGATTTGGCTACAGTCTTTGGCGTCGCGAAGAGATTGGTGAGTGGTCGACGCTGGTTTTGCGCAAATAAGGCGAATTAAGGTTACCAAAAGGTAATCGCCCCAATTTTGCCACATTTCGCCTTGAAATTGCTTGAAGTCGAGGTGGGGGCCTCAACAAACGGAGAGGCTGTCATGTCACAACAGCTTCAATTTGATAAAAAAATGAAACGGTTGTCCCTTAAGCACCGGCGGTTGGCGCGTGGGGCGGTTACGTCTGTAAATCACGACGGTTTGATTATTGCCCGTCCCAAACGCGCGAGTGGCGATTTCCCTTTGAAGGGGATTTTGCTGACCGTGGCGGCCTTCTTTTTGTTCAAAGGGTATCTTTTGGCAGCCGAAGGACCGATCACGTATCTTGAGCGCGTGGCGGAGTTGGAAAACGGATCAACGGTTGGCAAAATTGGTGCCTTCGTGATGCAGGCGGACGTCCTGACGATGTATATTGCCGAACATCTTGCGCGTTTTGTCTAAACGCATGCACACATGAAAAGGGCCGCTCGGATGACTGAGCGGCCCTTTTGATTTAAATGGCTGTCGCCATTAAAAGTTTTCGATATCACCGCGCGACAGGCCGATGTCACCAAGCTCACGCAATGTGAGTTTTGTCAGCGCATTGCGTGTGATGCGTTTGTCGTTCCAGTCCTTGAGGGTGGCGACGGACGCGATTGCTGTTTTCATGATGCGACCGAACCCTTGGGCTGGCGCGAGGCGGGTGGTGTCAATTACGGCCATGAGTCCGTGTCCTTTTGTCAAAATTTGATGTCGTCTGAGCCGCAAATAGGAAGCCCTGCAAAAGCTGACTAGCGGCTTTTTTTGCATGGGTCCCATGCGTTTTTTGCATAGGTCGAAAACGGACAATTCGGATGTCGTATTCAGAATAGGATGCTACGATAAGTGTCGAAAACGGAACGAAAAATGACGATTTTGCCTGATCACCGCCAAAGGCATCACGCGCGTAAAATTTAGCCTAATTTGTTGGATATGCGCAAAGTGATGCGCCTGCGCCACAGCAGCCACCTGGCGCGTTTCCATTTGGCAAGTGTTCGCCTTTCGTGCTACTTACTTGGCCAAGCAATAAAAATGTTTGAGGGCGGCAGTGCGCATCATCGGAATTGACCCTGGGTTGAATAACATGGGGTGGGGCATCATCGATGTGGATGGCCCACGTTTGCGTCATGTTGGCAATGGTGTTTGTAAGTCGTGGGGCGACGATTTGGGCGCGCGGCTCTTGTCTTTGCACATGGCGCTGACGGCTGTAGTGGCGGAATTTGCCCCGACATCTGCGGCTGTCGAGCAAACATTCGTGAATAAAGACGGGGCTGGCACGCTGAAATTGGGCCAAGCGCGCGGTATTGCGATGCTGGTGCCTGCGCAGGCAGGGCTGGTGATCGGGGAATATGCGCCCAACGCTGTCAAAAAGACCGTTGTGGGTGTGGGCCATGCCGATAAGGGCCAAGTTGCGCATATGGTGAAGATGCAATTGCCCGGTGTGCAGATTGCAGGGCCTGATGCGGCAGATGCGCTTGCCATTGCGATTTGTCATGCGCACCATCGCGGAATGGACAGCCATTTGGAGCGCGCTTTGCGCAAAGCGGTATGATTGGAAAGCTACAGGGCAGGTTGGATTATCGCGGCCCGGATCATGTGATGATCATGGTCGGCGGCGTGGGGTATCTTGTGTTTTGTTCCGAGCGGACACTGGCGGCGCTGCCTGCGGTTGGTGGGCCTGTGGCGCTTTACACCGATTTGCTGGTGCGCGAGGACCTGTTGCAACTGTTCGGGTTCACAACACCGATGGAAAAGGAATGGCATCGGTTGTTGATGGGTGTTCAAGGGATCGGTGCAAAAGCGTCCATGGCGATTTTGGGCGCTTTGGGGCCTGATGGTTTGAGCCGCGCGATTGCGATGGGTGATTGGGCCAGTGTAAAGGCGGCCAAAGGTGTGGGGCCGAAAACAGCGCAGAAAGTTGTGATTGACCTGAAGGACAAGGCGCCTGCGGTGATGGCCATGGGCGGTGATCTAGCGCAGGATTTGGCGCAAGTGCCAGAAGATGAGGCGCAGGTGATTGAGCCAGCGGTTGTTCCTGTTGGCCCTTCGGCGCAGTCCGAGGCGTTGTCGGCGCTTGGCAATCTGGGCTACGCCCCGCAGGATGCCGCGCGCGCGGTTGCGCAGGCGGCGGGCGAGGGCGCAGACGGTACGGGCGCGCTGATCAAAGCGGCGCTCAAGCTGCTGGCACCGAAAGGGTAGGCGATGGACAGCGATCCCGCATTGCGCCCCGAACGGATGGCCGAGGACACTGACCGCGCGTTGCGTCCGCAGGGTCTGGACGAATTCATCGGCCAGGCCGAGGCGCGCGCGAACCTGAAGGTCTTTATAGAAAGCGCGCGGCGGCGCGAGCAGGCGATGGACCATACGTTGTTTCATGGTCCGCCCGGTCTTGGCAAAACGACGTTGGCGCAGATCATGGCGCGTGAATTGGGTGTGAATTTTCGGATGACCAGCGGGCCTGTGCTGGCCAAGGCGGGGGATCTGGCGGCGATCCTGACCAATCTGGAAGCGCGTGATGTGCTGTTCATTGACGAAATTCACCGCTTGAACCCTGTGGTCGAAGAAGTGCTCTATCCCGCGCTTGAGGATTTTGAACTGGATCTGGTGATTGGCGAAGGCCCTGCGGCCCGCACCGTGCGGATCGAATTGCAGCCCTTTACGCTGGTGGGCGCGACGACGCGTTTGGGGCTTTTGACGACGCCGCTGCGCGACCGCTTTGGCATACCGACGCGGCTGCAGTTTTACACCACCGATGAATTGCACGAGATCGTGCGCCGCGGTGCACGGTTGCTTGGTGTGAAGGCCGAAGATGACGGGCTGCGCGAGATTGCCAAACGCGCACGCGGCACCCCGCGGATTGCGGGGCGGCTGTTGCGGCGGGTCGTGGATTTTGCGCTGGTGGACGGTGACGGCGTGATCACCAAGGCGCTGGCCGATGGGGCGCTGACGCGTCTGGGTGTGGACCATCTGGGGTTGGACGGGGCCGACAGGCGGTATTTGAGCTTGATCGCAGAAAATTATCAGGGTGGGCCTGTGGGGGTCGAGACGATGTCGGCGGCCCTGTCGGAAAGCCGCGATGCGCTGGAAGAGGTGATTGAGCCGTATCTGCTGCAACAAGGGTTGATCCAGCGCACGCCGCGCGGGCGGATGCTGGCGCAAAAGGCGTGGGACCACCTTGGGATGGCGGCCCCGAAAGGCACGGGCAAAGATACGGGCGATCTGTTTGGATAAGATGGGGATAGGCGGATGAGCGATCTGGAAACCTATGATGCCAAGGCGGTTGAGCGGCTTTTTACCCGTTCGGACGGGCAGTATGTGTTTGCGCGATGGGGTCGTGCGATTGCGCCGGTGGTATTTGGTGTGAACGAAGCGACGCTTGAGGTGTTCAAGGGCGCGTGTGAGGCGGTGGTCACGCTGGCGGGCCACAAGATGACCGATGTGGACCCCGAGCTTGGCACCAATCTGATGGTGTTTTTCTGCAAAGACTGGGGTGAACTGACCGAGGTGCCGCATCTGGACCGATTGGTGCCCGACCTTGTGCCGCTTGTGGCACGCTTGAAGGGGGCGGATGCCAACCAATACCGTATCTTCCGGTTCGATGAGGCGGGTGGGATCAAAGCGTGTTTCGTCTTTTTGCGGCTTGATGAGGTTTTGGCCGACACACCTGCAGAGACAATCGCCCTGAGCCAGATGGCCCAGATGATTGTCTTGTGGTCGGACGAGGCGTTTTTAGGCAGCTCGCCCTTGGCGGTGGTGCCTGACGGTGGTGTGATCCTCAAGCCGCAAGTGGGGGATGTGATCCGCGCGGCCTATGACCCCGTTTTGCCTGTGGTTGCCAATGACGCCAGTCACGCTCTGCGGATATTTGCAAGGATGGGACAGCGCCATGACGCATAAGCTGGACGTGCATGTTTATTATGAAGACACCGATTTGGCGGGGATCGTGTATTACGCCAATTATCTGAAGTTCATCGAACGGGGGCGCACGGAATATGTGCGCGAGATGGGGGTAGATCAGGTAGCGCTGAAACGCGACGAAGGGATCGTCTTTGCGGTGCACCGTGTTGAAGCTGACTATCTGATGCCTGCCAAGTTTGATGATGATCTGGTGGTTGAAACATCCGTTGAGCAGATGACGGGCGTGCGCATGATCTTCAAACAGGACGTGCGGCGCGGCAAAGATCTTTTGTTCAGCGCCTTGGTCACGATTGTTGCGCTCAATGATGCGGGCGGTCCTGCGCGGCTTCCAGCGAATATTCGCCGAAAGCTACATTAGCGCGGGCCATCACACGCTTGTCATAGCATTTGCCATCCACATCGGCTAAACATGGGTTTAATGGAGGCCGCAAAGAGCCCCGTGGCAGATGTAGGCAGTTATGGAACACGCAGCAGATTTCTCAATGTGGGCGCTTTTTGCGCGCGCCACGATTACCGTAAAACTTGTGATGATCATGCTCATCGCGTCCAGTTTCTGGGCGTGGGCGATCATTGTTCAAAAGATCATTCAGTATCGCAAAGCCCGCGCCGAGGCGGCCAAATTCGATCAGGCATTCTGGTCGGGCGAGCCTTTGGACGGGTTGTTTGACCAAATTGGCATGACGCCCGATGGCGCGTCCGAAAAGATTTTCGCCGCTGGTATGATGGAATGGCGTCGTTCGCACCGCACGGATGGCGGTTTGATTGCAGGGGCCACCAGCCGTATTGACCGCGCGATGGATGTCGCCATCGCCCGCGAGGCCGATGAGTTGCAAAAAGGGCTGCCCGTGCTGGCCACCGTAGGGTCGACCACTCCGTTTGTTGGGCTGTTCGGCACGGTTTGGGGCATCATGAACAGTTTTATCGAGATTGCCGAACAGCAAAATACCAACCTTGCTGTGGTCGCTCCCGGTATCGCAGAGGCCTTGCTGGCAACGGGCCTGGGTCTGTTGGCGGCGATCCCTGCGGTGATTTTCTACAACAAACTGTCCTCGGACAGTGACCGCATCGTGAGCGGTTACGAGGCGTTTTCGGATGAATTTGCCACCATCCTCAGCCGTCAGTTGGATAGCTGATATGGGCGCGGGAGTAATGCCATCAGGCTCGGACGGGGGCGGGGGACGCCGCCGCAGACGCCGCCGTGCGACGCAGATGTCGGAAATCAACGTCACGCCATTTGTTGATGTGATGTTGGTGTTGTTGATTATCTTTATGGTTGCGGCCCCTTTGTCCGTGGTGGGCGTGCCTGTTGAGCTGCCCAAGACTGCGGCCAACGCGCTGAGCACGGATCAGGAAGAGCCGCTGACCGTGACGGTCACCGCTGATGGGCTTTTGATGATCCAGACAACCGAGACCGCGGACGCTGATCTGATCCCCAAGTTGCGCGCCATTGCCGCCGAGCGCGAGGACGACAAGATTTTCCTGCGCGCTGATGGTGCCATCGCCTATGAGCGTGTGGTGCAGGTGATGGGCGCGCTGAATGCGGGTGGCTTTTCGAACATCGGCTTGGTCACGGATATCGGCGGGCCAACGTTGGATGGCGCAGCGGTGGAAGGCCAGTAGGCAACACAGATGGCACGTTTGGGCTATATCGTTTCGGGTGTTGGACACGCGAGTTTGATCGGCTTTCTGCTGGTCGGACCAATTTTTACGGCTGAGCCTTTGCCATTCGAGGATGTCGAGGTCAGCGTGATTTCGGGCGAGGAATTCGCAGCCCTGATGGCGCCAAGCCAAGCACCATCCGAGGTGGTCGCCCCCCCTGCACCTGACGTGCCCGAAGCACCAGATGCGCCGCCACCTGCACCGCCAGAAACGCCTGTCGAGACACCTGATGTGGCCCCTGCGCCTGCGCCTGATGTGCCCGATGAAGCGCCTGACGTGACCGAGATTGCGCCTTTGCCGCAAACAGAAGTGACCGATACGCCGCCGCCAACTCCTGCGCCACCTGCTGTGCAGGATGAGCAGGTGACCGTTGTGATTGACGCCAGCAAACGCCCCAAGGCGCGGCCTGCGCCGCGTATTGCGCCAGAGCCCGTGGCCGCCCCGCCAGAAGATGCGCAGCTTGCCGATCAGACCCAGGAGGCCGTGACCGATACCGATGGCGGCGAAACGCTAGCTGAGCCGCAAGAGGCCACGGCCCCCGAAGAAGCGACGACGGAAGTTGTGACCGAAGCCGAAGAACCAGGCGGCGCCCCAACGGCCTCGATGCGTCCGCGCACACGGCCCAATCGGCCCGCACCTGCCGTGGCCGATGATGCCGTGGCCGATGCGCTGGCCGAAGCCCTGTCAGGTGACGGGCAAGAGGCCAGCGAGGCACCAGCCGCTGGTGGCCCGCCCATGTCGGCGGGTGAAAAGCAAAGCCTTGTTGGGCAAATCCAAGGCAAATGGGCCGTGCCACCACGTGTGGTCAGCGATCAGATCAGCATCGTTGTCACCTTTGAGATTGGCCGCGACCGAAAGCCGATCTCTGGCACCGAGCGACTGATCAGTGGCAATGGCAGCGCAGAGCTAAACCAGATTGCCTATCGCGCGGCACGCAGTGCGATTTTCCGCGCAGGGGCGTCCGGTTTTGATTTGCCTGATGACAAATTCGATCAATGGAAAGAAGTTGAAATTACCTTCAATCCATCGGGAATGAGGTTAAAGTGATGCGTAATGTGACCCCAAAGAAGGGACGATTGGCAATGGTTCGGCAGTTTCTGGCAATACTTTGTGTGGCGATGTTATGTGCGCCTGTGATGGCGCAGGCCCAACAGGGGCCGCTGCGGCTGGAAATCAATGACGGGATCATTGAGCCGCTGCCCTTTGCCTTGCCTACCTTTCAGGCCGAAACCCCGAATGCGGGCGAAATGGCCAACCAGATCAGCGCCTTGGTGGCCCAGGATCTGACAGGCACGGGGCTGTTTCGCCAGATTGGATCGGATGCGTTTATCTCAAACGTGAGTGCGTTTTCGGCACCGGTGCAATTTCCCGATTGGCGCGCGATCAATGCGCAGGCGCTGATCACGGGGGCGGTCAGTGTGGATGGTAGCGGGCAGGTCGTGGTGAAATTCCGTCTGTATGACGTGTTTAGCGGCAATGAATTGGGCCAGGGTTTGCAATTTGTCGGCACGACCCAAGGCTGGCGACGCATCGCGCATAAGGTTGCCGATGTGGTGTATGAACGGATCACAGGCGAAGGCCCGTATTTTGATAGCCGCATTGTCTTTGTGGGCGAAACGGGCCCAAAGAATGACCGCCGCAAGCGCCTCGGGATCATGGACTACGACGGCGCCAACACGCAGTATTTGACCGATAGTAGCGCGATTGTGCTGGCCCCCCGCTTTTCGCCAAACGGCGACCGCGTCCTTTATACAAGCTATGAGACGGGCTTTCCGCGCATCTATGTTTTGAACATCGGCAGCGTGAACCGCCGCGCCTTGGACGTCCCTGATGGCACCATGAGCTTTGCCCCGCGCTTTGCGCCCAACGGTCAGACGGTCGTGTTTTCGCTGACCACAGGCGGCAATACGGACCTCTACACACTGGATATCAACAGCGGCCAGCGCACGCGTTTGACATCAACCCCCGCGATTGAAACCGCACCAAGCTATTCGCCTGATGGCAGCCAGATCGTTTTTGAAAGCGACCGATCGGGCAGCCCGCAGATTTACGTGATGCCTGCCGGCGGTGGCGAGGCGCGTCGTTTGTCGAACGGGGCAGGGCGCTACGGCACACCTGTGTGGTCGCCGAAGGGCGATCTGATCGCCTTTACCAAACAAAACAACGGCCGCTTTCATATTGGTGTGATGCGCACCGATGGCAGTGAAGAGCGGTTGTTGACTGCATCGTTTCTGGATGAAGGCCCGACATGGTCGCCCAACGGTCGCGTGATCATGTTCACCCGCGAAACCCAAGGCGAAAACGGCGCTCCTGCGCTGTACTCGGTCGATATTTCGGGACGCAATCTTAAAAAGGTGCGCACCGATACGGCCGCATCTGACCCATCATGGTCGCCATTGCAGCGCTGATATGCTAGGCTGGCAACAATCAATAAACGAGCAAACGAGATACAGGATATTCCAGCTATGAAAACCTTGACCAAAGCAACCTTGCTGATCGGCGCGCTTGCGCTGGCGGCTTGCACTAACGCGGATCGCTTTGGCGATGGCACAGATGGCACCAACCTAAACGGCGCGGGCGCGAACACGGGCGTCGATCCGAATGCTGTCGGTGTGGGCGCGCTTGACCCATCCAGCCCCGAGTATTTCAACCAAACCGTTGGCAACAAAGTCCTTTTTGCTGTGGACCAAAGCACGTTGACCGCTGAAGGCCGTCAAACGCTTGCGGGCCAAGCGGCATGGTTGCAGGCCAACCCGAGCTATATTGCGGTCATCGAAGGGCACGCGGATGAACAGGGCACGCGGGAATACAACCTTGCCCTTGGGGCGCGTCGGTCCAATGCTGTGCGCGAATATCTGGTCAGCCAGGGCATCGCGGGCAGCCGTATGCGCACCTTGACCTACGGCAAGGAACGCCCCTTGGCGGCCTGTTCGACCGAGGCATGCTATGCCCAGAACCGCCGTGCGGTAACGATCATTTCAGCAGGTGGGCTGAGCTAAATGGCGCTGCGTCGGTTTGGTATCGCAATCGCTTTGGTGCTGACGCCTTTTGGGGCCAGTGCCGAAACGCTTGCAGATGTGCGCAATGATCTTGGCGCCCTGCGTGCCGAGATTGCATCGCTGAAAGCAGAGCTTACGGCAACAGGCAGCACTGATCCACTGGCAGGGGATGCACCGACGCTGGACCGCATCCAGACGATGGAGCAAAGCCTGACGCGTCTGACGGCCAAAACCGAGGACTTGGAAATCCGTCTTGGGCGGGTCGTGAGCGACGGGACCAATCGGATCGGCGATCTTGAGTTCCGTATCTGCGATCTTGATCCCGCCTGCGACATTGGCAGCATCGGTGAAACGGCACCTTTGGGGGGCGAGACGTCTGCAGCACCTGCCCCCATTGCACAACCCACGCCAAGCCAAGCACCATCGCTTGCCATCGGTGAACAAGCCGATTTTCAGCGGGCGTCGGAGGCGCTCGCATCAGGTGACTTTCGTGCCGCCGCAGACCAGTTTGCGACCTTTAGCCAGACCTACCCCGGCGGACCGTTAGCCGCCCAAGCCAATCTGCTGCGCGGCGATGCGCTGGCCGGACTTGGTGATATGGCACCCGCCGCACGCGCCTATCTTGAAGCGTTCAGCGCAAACCCAGAGGGCCCCGACGCGCCGCAATCGCTGTTCAAACTTGGCAAAGCCTTGGCCGACTTGGGCCAGACGTCCGAGGCCTGCGTGACCCTTGGTGAAGTGGCAAACCGCTTTCCAACGGCTGAACAGGCGCTTGAGGCGCAATCGGCGCGCCGCAATCTGGGGTGCAGCTGATCGGTGGCTGACCCCGCGACCCCACCCTCGATTTCCAAGGCACGCCTGATTGATATCCTTGATCGTCAATTCGGGTGGGAGCCGCCTGAACGCATTGGCGTGGCTGTGTCTGGGGGCAGTGACAGTCTGGCATTGCTGTACCTTTTGCATGAATGGGGCAGGTCTGAACTATGCGTGGCCACGGTCGATCACGGGTTGCGCAAGGAAGCGGCAGAAGAAGCCGCCTATGTCGCGCGTATCTGTGCATCACTGGATATTCCGCATGATACCTTGCGCTGGTCGTCTTGGGACGGACGCGGCAATCTGCAGGATCAGGCATTGCAAGCGCGGTACCTCTTGCTGGCGAAATGGGGACGCAAACGCAAAGCGAACCTTGTCGCGCTTGGCCACCAACGCGACGATGTGGCCGAGACATTCCTGATGCGATTGGGGCGGCGCTCTGGCGTTGATGGATTGGCGGCGATGCAGTCGCGCATGATCCGCCATGACATACGGTTTGACAGACCCTTTCTAGACGTGCGCCGCAGTGATTTGCGGGCTTATCTGACAGAAAAATCCATCAAATGGGTTGAGGATCCGTCCAATGATGATCCGTCGTTTGACCGTGTGAAAATGCGCAAGGCCTTAACAGCTTTGTCCGATTTGGGGCTGAATGTGGATGTTCTGGCCGATGTTGCGGGCAATCTGCGCGCGGAACGTCAGGCGCTTGAATACGCCGCCTATGAAGTGGCTGATCGGATCAGCGCGGAAGAAGGCGGCGATGTTGTTCTGGACAAAAAACGCTTGTTGCTTGCGGATCCAACGCTTCAGCGGCGTGTGTTGAATGGCGCTTTGCGGTGGGTGTCATCTGCGCGCTATGGGCCGCGCTCGGATGCTTTGCGTGATTTGACCGAAGCGATTGGTATGGGGCAAGACCGCACCCTTCACGGGTGTCATATAACGGTCAATGCCAATTCAGTCAGGGTCGGGCGCGAGGCCAATGCGGTTTGGGATACGGTCGCGCGATTGTCTGAGCTTTGGGACGGGCGCTGGCATATCTCGGGGCCCGAAATGCGGGGCGTTGAGGTGCGTGCATTGGGCGACACGGGGCTGTCATTGCTGGACGATTGGCGCACGGCTGGCCTGCCACGCCGCACATTACTGACCAGCCCCGCGATCTGGCACGGTGGCGAGCTGGTGGCGGCACCTGTTGCAGGATTTAACGATCAATGGCAGGCGAAATGCATCACTTCTTTCCTCGGTTCGCTTTTATCGCATTGAAGTTGGCAGCTTAGCCTCTATTTTAAGATGTAACGAAGGGGGTCACGCTTTGACCCCGATTTTCCCATTTTGAGGAGACCTCCCTTGGGTAACGCGAGAAATTTCGCCTTTTGGATTGTTCTGGGCTTGCTGGTTCTGGCCCTGTTTCAACTGGTTGGTGGCCGTCAGGCGGCAGTAAACACCAGCGAAGTGAGCTATTCCGAGTTTGTGAACTCGGTTGAAGGCAATGAGGTGGCCAACGCCAGAGTGGATGGCGAGCGCGTCACCTATCGGGGCACAGACGGGCGCGATTATACAACGATCATGCCGCGCGACGCCGAAGTGTCGACGTTGCTTTTAGAAAACGACATCCCGTTTGAGGCACGCAGCCAGGAAACCAGCGGCTTCCAGGCCCTGTTGTTCAACCTGCTGCCGATCCTATTGCTGATCGGTGTGTGGATCTTCTTCATGCAACGCATGCAAGGTGGCGGGCGCGGCGGCGCGATGGGCTTTGGCAAATCCAAGGCCAAATTGCTCACTGAAAAACACGGCCGCGTCACATTTGATGATGTGGCAGGGATTGATGAGGCCAAGGAAGAGCTTGGCGAGATCGTTGAATTCCTGCGCAACCCACAGAAGTTCAGCCGCTTGGGCGGTAAGATCCCGAAAGGTGCGCTGCTTGTCGGCCCTCCCGGTACGGGTAAAACATTGCTCGCACGCGCGATTGCGGGCGAAGCTGGTGTGCCGTTCTTCACCATTTCAGGCTCTGACTTTGTCGAGATGTTCGTGGGTGTAGGTGCCAGCCGTGTGCGCGATATGTTCGCGGATGCCAAAAAGAACGCGCCATGTATCGTGTTCATCGACGAGATTGACGCCGTGGGCCGCGCCCGTGGCTCGGGCTATGGCGGTGGCAACGACGAGCGTGAGCAAACGCTTAACCAGTTGCTTGTCGAAATGGACGGGTTTGAGGCCAATGAAGGCGTGATCATCGTGGCGGCAACCAACCGCCGTGATGTTCTGGACCCTGCCTTGCTGCGTCCGGGCCGTTTTGACCGTCAGGTCACAGTGCCCAACCCAGATATCAAAGGCCGCGAAAAGATTTTGGGTGTGCACGCACGCAAGACGCCGCTTGGCCCTGACGTTGATCTGCGCATCATCGCGCGCGGCACACCGGGTTTTTCGGGTGCTGATCTGGCAAACCTTGTGAACGAAGCCGCGTTGATGGCCGCCCGTGTTGGCCGCCGCTTTGTCACGATGGAAGATTTTGAGCAGGCCAAAGACAAGGTCATGATGGGCGCCGAGCGTCGCAGCATGGTCATGACGGCTGAGCAAAAAGAGATGACAGCCTATCACGAAGCGGGTCACGCGATTGTCGGCATCGAACTGCCAAAATGTGACCCCGTTTACAAGGCCACGATCATCCCGCGTGGCGGTGCCTTGGGCATGGTGATGAGCCTGCCTGAAATGGACCGCCTGAACATGTTCAAGGATGAATGCCACCAGCGTTTGGCCATGACCATGGCAGGTAAAGCGGCCGAGATTTACAAATACGGTGAAGATCAGGTCAGCAACGGTCCTGCGGGCGATATCCAGCAGGCCAGCCAACTGGCGCGCGCCATGGTGCTGCGGTGGGGGATGTCCGACAAGGTCGGCAACATTGACTACGCCGAAGCGCATGAGGGCTATCAGGGCAACACCGCTGGTTTCTCGGTTTCGGCCAACACCAAGGAGATGGTCGAAGGCGAAGTTCGCAAGTTCATTCAGGACGGATACGAGCTGGCGGCCAAAATCATCCGCGAAAAATCGGTTGAGTTTGAGCGTTTGGCCCAAGGTCTGCTGGAATACGAAACGCTGACAGGTGAGGAGATCAAACGCGTGATGCGCGGCGAGCCACCTCATCTTGGCAATGCTGATGATGAGGATGACAAGGACGACGGGTCAGCCCCATCTTTGACAGCCATTCCAAAAGCGAAACGGCGCAAGCCGCCCGCAGATGACAGCGGGATGGAACCAGAGCCAACCTAGCAAAGTGAACCCCGCCCCAGTGGCGGGGTTTTTCTTTGCGCAAGTTTCGGGTTGGCGCGGGCTGAACAAGTGGTCATCTTGCGATCAAACAAGGAGAGCCCAATGCCTGCACTGCTGAAAACCGCGCTAACCTGTAACATTACTTGGATGGGGTTTGTGCCTGACCGAGACGCGAGTTTGCGGTCTGTCGCGGTTAGTGAGGCGCAGGCCACCTTTGCGGGGTTTGAGGGCGAGGCACATGGCGGCGCGATGCGGGCGTCGTGTTCGCGGGTGAAATCGCAGCACCCGCGTGGCACACAGATCCGCAATGTGCGCCAGTTTTGTGTGATGAGTGTAGAAGAGCTGGCGCAGATCGCGGCTGCCGCTGACCTTGATCATTTGCCGCCTGAATGGATGGGGGCATCCATCGTGGTGGAAGGCCTGCCCGATTTCACGCATGTGCCACCGTCGTCACGTTTGCAGAACGCGGCCGGGACAACTTTGGTCGTGGATATGGAAAACCGCCCCTGCCATTTGCCTGGTCTGGAGATGGAGGACACAGCTGCGGCAAAGAAACTCAAGGCAGCGGCCAAGCACAAGCGCGGCATCACCGCTTGGGTGGAGCGCGAAGGACCGCTGGCTGTGGGAGATACCTTGACCCTGAATATACCTGATCAACCCGTCTGGTCCCACTTGGACCGTGCGCGTGGCCTGACTTAGCCTTCGTGTTACCCATCGGAAACTTCTATTCCGACGCGTGACGTTCAGAGCGCGGAAAATGTCGGAAATGCTGTGAAGGGCTAGTGAAAAAATGCCTAGGTGTTTTCATACATCAGTATGCACCCGCGACTGCACCATAGGGGAGGGCCAGACCAATGGCTTACAAAACAGACATCGAAATCGCGCGCGAAGCGACAAAGCAACCCATCCAAGAGATTGGCGCGAAACTTGGCATCGGGAGTGATGATCTTTTGCCCTACGGTCATGACAAGGCAAAGGTAAGCCAGTCGTTCATCAATTCGGTTCAGGGCAACAAAAACGGCAAGTTGATCCTTGTGACAGCCATCAATCCGACACCTGCGGGCGAAGGCAAAACCACGACAACGGTTGGTCTGGGTGACGGGTTGAACGCCATCGGTAAAAAGGCGGCTGTTTGTATTCGTGAAGCCTCGCTTGGTCCAAACTTCGGGATGAAGGGCGGTGCGGCAGGGGGCGGCTACGCTCAGGTGGTGCCGATGGAAGATATGAACCTGCATTTTACAGGCGATTTCCATGCTATCACCTCGGCCCACTCGCTTTTGTCGGCGATGATCGACAACCATATTTACTGGGGCAACGAATGTGAGATCGACATCCGCCGCGTGCAGTGGAAACGCGTTGTCGATATGAACGATCGCGCATTGCGTCAGATTACAGCGTCTCTTGGTGGCGTGGCCAACGGGTTCCCGCGCGAGGCGGGTTTCGACATTACTGTGGCGTCCGAGGTCATGGCAATCCTGTGCCTCGCGCTTGACCTCAAAGACCTGCAAAAACGTCTGGGCGATATGATTGTTGCCTACCGCCGCGACCGCACGCCGGTTTTCTGCCGCGATATCAAAGCGGACGGCGCGATGACGGTCCTGCTGAAAGATGCGATGCAGCCCAACCTTGTCCAAACGCTCGAAAACAACCCTGCTTTTGTGCACGGCGGCCCGTTTGCCAATATTGCGCACGGCTGTAATTCGGTTATTGCGACAACGACGGCCCTTAAAATTGCGGATTACGTTGTGACCGAAGCGGGTTTTGGCGCGGATCTGGGTGCTGAAAAGTTCATGAACATCAAATGCCGCAAAGCAGGTCTGGCACCCGACTGTGTTGTCTTAGTTGCCACGGTCCGCGCCATGAAGATGAACGGCGGGGTGGCAAAAGCGGATTTGGGGGCCGAGAATGTCGATGCGGTTAACAAAGGCTGCGCCAATCTTGGGCGTCACATCCGCAACCTGAAATCATTCGGGGTTCCCGTAGTTGTGGCAATCAACCATTTTGTGACCGACACCGATGCAGAGGTGCAAGCCGTTAAAGACTACGTGGCAGGTCAGGGATCAGAGGCGATCCTTTCGCAGCACTGGGAACATGGCTCAAAAGGGTCAGAGGCGCTGGCAAGCCGCGTGGCAGAAATTGCCGATAGTGGGCAAAGCCAGTTTGCCCCGATTTACCCCGACGACATGCCGCTTTTTGAGAAAATCGAACGCATTGCAAAGTCGATCTATCACGCCGATGAGGTGCTGGCCGATCAGAAAATCCGCGATCAACTGCGCCTGTGGGAAGAGCAAGGTTATGGCCACCTGCCAGTCTGCATGGCGAAAACGCAGTATTCATTCAGCACAGATCCAACCCTGCGCGGCGCACCTGAAAACCATTCGGTGCCTGTGCGAGAAGTGCGGCTGAGTGCCGGCGCTGGCTTTGTGGTCGTTGTCTGCGGCGAAATCATGACAATGCCCGGTCTGCCGCGGGTGCCATCGGCTGAAAACATTTACCTGAACGATGATGGTCAGATCGAAGGTTTGTTCTAAAGAGAGTGGGGGCCAATCGGCCCCCGCGCTACGTAAGATCGAAGGAAAACAGAAATGAGTGCGACAGTAATCGACGGCAAAGCCTTTGCCGCAACCGTTCGGGAAAAAGTGGCCATTCACGTGGCGCGCCTGAAAGAAGAGCATGGCATTACACCCGGCTTGGCAGTCGTACTGGTTGGCGAAGACCCTGCAAGTCAGGTGTACGTGCGCTCAAAAGGAAAAATGACCGTTGAGGTTGGCATGAACTCGTATGAGCACAAGCTGGACATCGACACACCTGAGGATGTTTTGCTCGCACTGATCGCCAAGCTGAACGCCGATCCGGCGGTGCACGGTATCTTGGTGCAACTGCCGTTGCCCAAACATCTGGACGAAGACCTTGTGATCAATGCGATTGATCCCGCCAAGGACGTGGACGGGTTTCACATCAGCAATGTCGGGCTGCTTGGCACGGGGCAAAAATCGATGGTGCCTTGCACGCCACTTGGCTGCCTGATGATGCTGCGTGATCACCACGGTGCGCTGTCTGGGATGAATGCGGTGGTGATTGGGCGCTCGAACATCGTGGGCAAGCCGATGGCGCAACTTTTATTGAACGATAGCTGCACTGTGACGATTGCGCATTCGCGCACGAAAGACCTGCCCGACGTGGTGCGCGGCGCAGATATCGTTGTCGCGGCTGTGGGGCGGCCTGAAATGGTGCCAGGGGATTGGATCAAAGACGGCGCCACCGTGATCGACGTGGGCATCAACCGCATTGACGCGCCCGAAAAAGGCGAAGGCAAAACCCGATTGGTTGGCGATGTCCATTACGAAAGTTGTGCAGCGGTTGCTGGTGCAATCACGCCCGTTCCAGGGGGTGTGGGGCCAATGACCATCGCATGTCTTTTGGCCAACACCGTCACCGCCTGTTGTCGTGCGAATAATCTGGCAGAACCGGAAGGGTTGACGGCTTAACCTTTTGGGGCGCCGATCATGGTGCCTTGTAAGGCGGCGCAGAGTTTTCCATCCGCATATACCTTCGCTTCTACAACAGTCAGAAGGCGACCTGCCTTCAATACGGTGCCAACCGCGCGCAGCATGTCGCCACCCGCGGGGCGCATCAGGTTGATCTTCATTTCGGTTGTCAGAACGTCTTGGCCTTTGGGCATCATCGTAAGCGCGGCATACCCTGCCGCGCTGTCGCCGATTGCAAATGTCATGCCAGCATGGGCAAAGCCATGTTGTTGTGTCGCCAAAGGCAGGATCGGGGCGCAAATCTCGACTTCGCCCTCTTCGATGCGCGTCATTCGGGCCTGAAACGTGGCCATTAGTGCTTGTTTGTCAAAGCTGTCGCGGATGTTTTGTATAACGGCTTGATCCATGTATCGCAGCCTAGCGGGGCATCGGGATCGTGCAAGGGGTCTGGCCTGTCAAAACCGCGCGTGCGTCGTCATCCATAAGTCGCACCAAGGCTGCATCGGTCGTTCGCAGACCGCCTGTATAGGCCCCAAAAGCGGGCATGATCAGCTTTGCGGTATCATATAAAAAGCACGGTCGGCTGATCGCCCGTCCGCGCAGATGCATCGTGGCTTTGGGATGGTAATGGCCGCTGATCTCTCCGACCTGTCCGCTTGTGATATGGGTAAAATGGAGCGCGCCAAGTGTCAGGTCGGCCAAATGGGTTCCGCCAAAATCGGTTGGGCCTGCGTCATGGTTGCCTTCGATCCAAATCCATTCGCGCCCTGCTTGCATCCGCGCGATCCAAAGGCGGTGCGCCTCTGACAGGCTTTGGGCGGCGATCAGATCATCGAAACTATCGCCCAGACAGATGACCGTTTTCGGGTCAACGGCTTCAATCGCGGCATCAAGTTTTCCCAAGGTCTCTTCGGTTTCATATGGTGGCACCATCTGGCCGGACCGCCGCGCGATGCGTTCCGATTTGCCCAGATGCAGATCAGAGACAACCACCACTGACTGCGCAGGCCAAAACAACGCACCATCGCCGCGCGCGTGCAATTCCGCACCGTTCAAATGGATAACCCGCTCGTTCATGCTCTGTTCTTGCCCGCAAATGGATCTGCCCGCAAGAGCCTAGAAGGGCACAGCCCATCGTTTGGGTTCATTGGTTTCGACACCAGCGGTTTGCAAAAGTCGTTCGGCCTCTTCTGCCATCAGGCGTTCATCCGCCAAACCTTTCACGGGGACGCGGCCTGCTTCCAAAAATAGCGGCGCGGACAGGGGGGTCACCTTTGGCTGGACGCGCAGATCAATGCGTCCTTCCACACGGGCCAGCATGTCCTCGATACGTCCAAAATCCACCAGACCGCGCATCGCTTCTTCGCGTGTGATTTGCATGATCACATGATCGGGGTCGTATTTGTGAAGCGTGTCGTAAAGGATATCGGACGAAAAAGTGGCCTGCCGCCCCGATTTGCGCTGGCTTGGCAGGTTTCGCTCAATCAGTCCTGCAATCGTCGCGCTGGCCTTGAAGGTGCGCTTCATGACGGCATTGCTGGCAAGCCATGTTTCGAACCCGTCGCGTAAGGTTGCAGGCTCAAACCACGGGGCAGGGTCGGTGACGGCATCCAAAGACCAGATAAGTGTTGCATAATCCGTCGCCACAAAACCCATGGGCCCAAGACCTTCAGCCTCCATCCTGTTGGTCAGCAGCAAGCCAAGCGTCTGTTGCGCGTTGCGCCCTGCAAACCCGTAGACAACCGTCTGGGCACGCCCGTCATGTGGAAAACTTTCGATGAGCAAACGGTCCGGTTTCGGCAACTCGCTGACCTTGCGCTGCAGGTGCAGCCATTCGCGTGTGGCGGGGGGTAGCTCTGGCCAATCATCGTGTTGGAACATGCGCAAGATGCGCTCGCTCAGCTGCGTAGATGTGGCAAATTTTGTCCCAAGGAAGGTTGCGATCTTGGGTTTGTCACTGGCACGTCGCGTGACCTCAACTGTCATTTCGCGCAGCCCTTCGTAGCGCACGATCTGGCCGCCAATCAGAAACGTATCCCCTTGGGTCAGCGTCGCGGCGAACCCCTCTTCGACCTCGCCCAACGGTTTGCCACCCATGCGGTTTTTCAGGCGAACCTTCAGGGTATCGGTGTCCTGAATGGTGCCGATGTTCATCCGTATGCGTTGGGCCGCGCGCGGATCGCGCAGCTTCCATGTGCCATCGGGGTTTTGCATCAGGCGTTGCCAGCGGTCATAGGCCCGAAGGGCATAGCCACCTGTGGCACAAAAATCCAAACAGTCATCAAATTCGGCGCGTGTCAGGGCGCTGTAGGCGCCGCAGGTGATAACCTCATGATAAAGGGCATCGGCATCAATGGGGCCTGCACATGCAGCAATCAGGATATGCTGGCAGAGCACATCGCGTGGACCCGCGCCGCGCGGTTCACCGTCCAGATCATGGGCTTTCACGGCCTCCAGTGCCGCCATACATTCGACGACTTCAAAGCGGTTGGCAGGCACAAGGCGTGCTTTGGACGGTGCATTATAGCGGTGGTTGGCCCGACCAATCCGCTGAACCAGTCGTTTGACATTCTTGGGGGCGCCGATCTGGATCACCAGATCCACATCCCCCCAGTCGATGCCCAGATCAAGACTGCCTGTGCAGACCACCGCCTTAAGCGCGCCATCGACCATGGCCTGTTCGACCTTTTCGCGCTGCACACGGGCCAGACTGCCATGGTGGATGCCGATGGGAAGCTGATCTTCATTGGCCAGCCACAGGTTGTGAAAAAACAATTCTGCCTGTGCACGGGTGTTGTGAAAGATCAGTGTTGTTTTGTGGCGTGCGACCTGCTGCAAGACGGCAGGAATTGCGTATTTGCCGCCTGAACCCGCCCAAGGGGGGGCCTCATCGATCTGCAACATTGCGATATCGGGGGGCGGTCCAGCATCGGCTGTGACGATATTGCAGGTGTCGGGGTGCTTGGCCATCAAATGGGCAATAGCATCGGGGTCTTCGACCGTTGCCGATAGGCCGACGCGCCGCAGATCGGGGCACAGCGCCTGCAACCGTGACAGCGCAAGAAACAGCTGATCCCCTCTTTTGCTTTCCGATAGGGCGTGGATTTCATCAATGATGATCCGCTTCAGCCCTTTGAACATGCGCGGGCTGTCTTCGTAGCTGATCAGCAGCGCAAGGCTTTCTGGCGTGGTCAGCAAGATATGTGGCGGGTCCGCACGTTGCCGCTTTTTCTTGGTTTGCGATGTGTCGCCAGTGCGATCTTCAATTCGGATTGGCAGGCCGATTTCATCCACGGGCGTGCGTAGATTGCGTTTAATATCGGCGGCCAAGGCCTTGAGCGGACTGACATAAAGCGTATGCAGCCCATCGTGTTCGCCGCTGGCCAAATCGGCGAGGGTCGGCAAAAACCCGGCCATTGTTTTGCCGCCACCAGTGGGGGCAATCAACAAGGTGGCGGGGTCATCCGCGCGCGCCAGCATCTCCAGCTGATGCGGATGCGGCTGCCAGCCTTTGGCGGCGAACCAGTCGATTATCGTGTTGGGCAGGGCCATGCCGCTAAGGTGTGGCATATCAATGGGGTTTCAACGCGCGGATCACCTTTTGCACTTCTTTTGGCAATGTGGTGTCCGCCCCGTCAGGAAGGGCGTCTAATGCGGCGTCGATGTCTTTCGTCAGAATGCCGATGGAGTTGTCGAGCGACCATCCGTCTTTGGCAAATTCGATGGTGTTCCAGCCGCTGACCAACCAGTTTTGCCCCGACGAGGCGTTGACGAGGTTAAGGAAGTCCGCTTCGTCCAAGCCTGCAGCGTTGGCCCAGTCCACAACCTTGCGCGTCATCGCTGTGGATGTAGCCGCCAGCAGATTGTTCAGGACTTTAGCCTGCATCCCTGCACCCACCGCACCCATGGGGTGAATACTGCCACCCATGGTTTCGAGCATGGGTTGAATCTGGGTGATGTCGCCGCCTGTCATAAAGCTAAGCCGCTTTTCTTGGGCCGCGATTTGCGCGCCTGACATGGGTGCGTCGATCAGTGCGACGTAACCCGGCAGGCGGCTTTGTAAGCCCATCAGGTATTTAGGTGACAGGGTCGAGCAGATAACGACCGTGTTCAAATCACTTGCATGTTTGGCTATGTTTTGTGCGCCAAACAGCAGATCATCGCACTGCGCAGCGTCCCGAACCACAACAAAGCAAACTTCAAGACCTTGGCAAAAGCTACGGAAATCATTTGATATTTTTGGGTGATCAATACCCCGAACATCAAAGCCGCAGGCATCAAAACCACCCGCCAGCAGGGCGTCCAACATGGGTTCCCCCATTCGTCCGCACCCTGCCATCCCAATTTTCATACTTTGATCCTAGTGTTCGATGTGTTCCTCTTTCACGAACATATTGGCCCAGGCGCGATCAATCAAATCAGGCGTCATCTGGTATGGAATACCTTCAAATTCGCAGATTGAAATCATCTGATCGATCAAGAATATCGGCTGATAGTTTGCATAGACATTGTTGATCGTCGGATATTTCTTCTTGAGCAAATAGACCAGGGCTTCCTCGTTCAGCGGCATTTTCCGCTTCTTTGCCACCAGTGCAAAGATCTTCAGGAAGTCCTGCTGATTTGGGCCATCAATCTTGATTTTAAAGAAGATACGACGCAGCGCCGCTTTGTCGAAAATCTCGTTTGGATGGAAGTTGGTCGAGAAAATAACCAACGTATCAAAGGGCACCTCAAACTTTTCGCCTGACTGGAACGCAAGAATATCGCGGCTTTCTTCAAGTGGGACAATCCAGCGGTTTACCAGTTTTTGCGGCGGTTCTGCTTGGCGGCCAAGGTCATCCACGATGAATACGCCGCCGGTGGATTTCAACTGGAGCGGCGCCTGATAGGTCCGTGCCGTTTTGTTGTAGACCAGGTCAAGCATGTCCAGCGAAAGCTCCCCGCCCGTGACAACGGTGGGTCGTTCGCAATGCACGTAACGGCGATCATAGCGGTTCAAATTGGTGCGTAGCGAATTAGGGTCGTCGCGTTCTTCTTCGGCAGCGGTGTGCACAATCGGGTCAAACACAGTGATAATCTGGCCGGAATATTCGATTGCGCGCGGGATATAGATCTTGTCGCCCAGTGCATCGCGGATACCGTTCGAGATTGACGATTTACCGTTACCGGGCGGGCCATACATCAAAATCGAACGCCCTGCGCCGACGGCTGGCCCAAGCTCGCCGATCAACGTAGGCGGCAAGATCAGATGCCCCATCGCGCCCATCAGCTGATCACGGGTCAGATTGATGTTGCGGATAGATTGGCGTTTGACCTGCTCGCTGTAGACCTCAAGCGGGACAGGGCAGGCGCCATAGTATTCTGACTGTGCCAAGGCATCCAAGGCCCGTGCTTTGCCAGAATCTGTCAGTTGATAGCCCATTTCCGAGCCTGAGGTGGCGTGCAGCGTGCCAGTGGCCTCAATCAGGTTTTGATCGCGGCCCATATCAATCAATTCCTGCGTCACCCGCACAGGCAGGCAGATCGCTTGTGCAATCTCGCGGGTCTGTTCAACATTGGCGCGGAACATGGTTTTGATCAGGATATCGCGCATCATCACAATCGACAGACGCATATCCGCAAGTGTTTTGGGCGATGGCGGGGCGAGAACATCGCCGGCGATCATATTCATGTCATTTCCCTTCTGCTCAAAGCCCACGAACGGGCGGGTCATGTTTCGTTCATAAAAGCTGGATATCTTTTCACACCAAATTCCAGCTTTGGCTTTGGTTGCGCCACATTTGCGGCCTATACCTGTCGCCAATCAAGAAACGAACTATCCCGCGTTTAGGGTCAAATTAAGGCAGAGCAGTGACATGACAGAGCAATCAGCGCAGCACGTAGATCGAATTGTTTCCATTCCGCTTGGCTTTGGCCGAAGGCTGGCGATCATCATTGGTGTGATGATTATCGCTATGGGGGGCGCGGCGTTGGCCAAGGGCGGGCTCTATGTGGGCAAGCACGAAGGTGATATGATGCACCTGCTTGAGATCACTTTGCGGATGGCCCAAGGGCAGATCCCCCACGAAGACTTTATGACCCCCATCGGAGCATTGGCATTCTGGCCGATCCTGCCATTTCTGAATGCGGGTTGGGGCATCGGGATGTCGTTGATGGCCAGTCAGATCCTTGTCGCTTGTATTTTGGCACCTGCCGTATGGTGGGCGGCGCGCAGCCGTTTGACGGGGCTTGTTGCTTACGGCTTTGTGGCCTTGTGTATGGCGCTGATCCTTGCGTTGGTGCACGGCGAGGCCGAGCGCAGTGTTTCTTTCAGCATGCACTATAACCGTTGGGCTTGGGTCGCGGCCTTTGTTGCCGTGCTCGTTGCGGTGCTGCCTGCAAAGCGCAGCAACCCGGCGATTGATGGGATCGTCGTTGGCCTGATGATGGCCGCTCTTGTGATGATCAAGGCGACCTATTTTATTGCCTTCGCTCCTGCGGTGATCATCGGTTTTTTGCAATACAAACAGGCCAAAGCGCTTGGTCTTGCGGTGGTCACTGGTGTGTTTGTGGCCGCTGCCTTTACCCTGTTGCTCGGTTTTGACTTCTGGGCCGCCTATGTCACGGACCTTCTGTCCGTCTCTGTATCAGAGGTGCGTTCTGCCCCAGGCGATGCCTTTGCCGCCGTGATGGCCGCGCCTGCCTATCTTGGCGCCTCCTTGGCCTTGTTGCTTGGCGTTATCTTCTTGCGTCAATCCAAGCGGATGGAAGGCGGGCTGTTGCTGCTGATCCTTGCACCGGGTTTTTGGTATGTGACCTATCAAAACTTTGGCAATGATCCGCAGTGGCTGCCGCTTCTTGCCGTTATCTTGTTTGCCTTGCGCCCCGCTAATGGTGTGGTGAACGGGTTTGGATGGGACATGCGCCAAGCGGTGACAATGACTGCTGTTGCCGCAATTTGCTTTGGCCTGCCATCTGTGTTCAATCTTCTTTACAGCCCCTTTCGTCATCTTAATGTGGACGGATCGGAGTTCACGGCTGTTTTACCACAAAGCGCGGTGCATGATGATTTCCTGTCGCCGCAAGTACGGGTTGAGCAGCTGGACGCTCGTATTCAACTGGACAACGCCCAAAACGGCCTGCCTGCGTATGAAGACCGCGAGGGGATCACGGAATGGAACGGAGAGGTGCTGCCGTATTGCACCTTGGAACTGGGCATGACCGCATGGTTTCAGACAATCGCCGATGATCTGACCGCACGTGGCTATGCGGGCACGCGGATTTTTTCGGCTGATCTGTTCTCGAGCTTTTGGTTGTTTGGCGATTTCAAACCGCTGTTGCAGGGTGCGCCTTGGTATTACGGGGGGCTGCCTGGGTTAAAGACGGCCGATTACATGTTGATCCCGCTCTGCCCGGGGGTGCAATCCGTGCGCCATCAAATTCTTGAAACGGTTGAGAAGGAGGGCTTGACCTTCCGCGAAGTCGAACGGACCCCGAACTATATCCTCGTCGAGAAAACCAACGGCTAGGACCCGAAACGCGCCGCCGCCGCCAGATACATTATCAGGGTAGAGCTCAGCGCAAAGCCCATCGGATAGTCCCACCCTGTCGTCCAGCTTTTCCAGTTGGGCGCCAGATTCCGAAGCGGCGTATGTTTGACCAACCGATGTGTCAGCCAAGTGCCCAACAGGTTGGCGCAAAAGAGCATCAAAAGAAATGGCACGTCGGGCAACGCAATCATCGGGGCCGCGGCTGCTGCAAATTTCGCATCACCTGCGCCCACGCCGCCCATTGCATTTGCGCCAAATCCTACGGCCAAAACGATTGCAAATTGCAACCAACGGCGCAGGTATTCATCCATCGGCAGCATGATCAAACCTGCAATCGCAAAGATAGCCATCAATGCCAGCACGGATTTGTTTGGGATGCGCATCCGCGACAGATCAGACCAAGCCGCCCAAAGCGCGATGGGGGTCGATAGGATCAAAAAGACAAGCGCCGAATTGGCGGTGGCGGCCATTTGCATCTTATCAGGCTCCCGACGTCACGAATGACTTAGTTTGTGATGTTGCTTTCCAGCGCACGAAGCGAGCGGACGGCTGCCTCAAAGTGCTGCGGATGGGTGTCGATTGCTTCTTTCAGCAACCCTTTGCCTGTCGCCAAATCACCCTGTTTCACGGCCGACAAACCAAGCGTGTGGAGCAACTGTGCACGCTCGACCTGACTCATTGAGATCACAGGCATATCGTATTTGCGCTGCGCACCACGTGCGAGGATCAGGTTATTCTTGGCGGTAAAAAGTTTTGGATCGTTGCGGATGGATTGCATGAACAAGCGTTCCGCTTCGCCAAAATCACCGCGTGTCAGTTTGGAATAGCCCCAGTTGTTCAGCACACCTGCCGGGCGGGTGGTCAGCCCAATTGCTGTGCCGTAAAAGCTGTCGGCGCGGTCCCATTCCTGATTGCTGTCGGCCACCATGGCTTCAAGGCGATAGCGCTTGAATGTTTCGAAAGTGGGCGGCACGTCATCAAGAACTTTTTCTGCTTTTTTCCACTGGCCTGTGCGGATCAGGGCGTCGGCAAGATCAACGCGGTCATCATTTGTGGCGTCCGGGTGGCTGGCGACTTTTGTCCAAGCGCCGACACCTTCATCGGCACGCTTTGCACGGATCAATGATTTGGCCAGACCGCGCTGAAACTCAAGCCGTTTTGGCTCTTGCTTGAGTGCTTTTTGGAAGTAGTTAACGCCCTCATTGGGGTCGGCAACCGAAAGCATGATGTCATTGAGGTTGCTATCATCGATCACATTCACGTCTTTGATCGCGCGGGTCACCTCTGCCTCGGATGACTTTTGGCATCCAGAAACAATTAAACCTGCCGAAAGGCAGAGGCTCAAAATCACGGTATGGCGCATGTTGCCTGCGTCCTTTTTACTGCTCGTATCGACCTATGGTGTCGAAAGGATCAGGTAGTCACCCGTACCCCGACGCACCAATTGTAATGGTTCATTCTGTTCAGTGTAGCTTGGATTTTCGAGTTTTGCGAGTGTTAACCGCAAGTTGTCACGAATTTCGGCACTTTCGCCACTATCAAGAGCAAAGGCGCGACGGAAAACCTGTGCGGCTTCCCCGATTTCGCCGCGTTCGACCAAAATAACGCCAAGATTGTTCCACGCGGGGACAAAGGTTTCGTCCTTTTCAATCGCTTGACGCAAGTAGCGTTCGGCCTGCCCCAAACGCCCCAATCGCATATTCGCGGACCCAACCGCTGATAAAACATCAACCGTAAGTCCTTGTTTGCCAGCCTCGCGGGTGTACGCCTTCAGTGCGAGCTCGTATTCGCCCGCGGCCATCAGGCGGTGACCGATTAGCAAACCGTCAATGTCGCTTTCACCAGCGATGCCTGGCGCAAAAGGGTTGGACGGGTCGGCCTGCGGGGCACATGCCAAAAGGCCAAGACATGCCAGCAAAACGGCGCCTGCGTGTCTTAGCCTCATGATTGCCCCCATGGTTGGGCACGTGATCTGCCCGTTAGAACTGTGCGTTGCTCAACAACTCGACGATACCGTAGACCGATGGCCCGATCATAATGATCAGCAGCGGCGGAACCGTCAGCATCATTGTGGCAAGTGTCATCTTGGTGGGCAAGGTGTTTGCCTTTTCTTCCGCCCGCATCACGCGTTTGTCACGCATTTCGGCGGAAAAGACACGCAAGGCTTCGGCGATCGAGGTACCAAAACTGGCAGATTGGATCAACACGGTCACAAAGCTGGCCACATCAGGCACGCCGCACCGTTCGGACATATCTTTGAGAACATTGATCTTGTCCTTACCGGCTTTCATCTCGTGGGCCACGGTTTCAAACTCTTGGGCCAGGGCAGGGGCGCCGGCGCGCATCTCGGTTGAGACGCGGTTAATGGATTGGTCCAGCGATTGGCCTGCTTCGACGCAGACCAGCATAAGGTCCAGAGCATCTGGAAAGCCGTTGGTAATTTCTTCCTGACGGGTCTGTTGTCGCTTGGTCACCCAGTATTTTGGTAGCATGTATCCCACAACACCTGGGATCAAAACCATCATGATGGTCTGTGGGGTGGTTGGTTCGGCAACCGTTGTGCGGAACAACGCATAGACCGCGCCAAGAGCCAAAAACCCAAGGCCAAGCGCAAACTGCATGAAGTGGAACGTGCGCACGGCGTTCTTGCCGTAATAGCCCGCCTGCATCAATTTCAGGCGGATGGCCGAGTATTCCTCTTCATCCTGCGGCTCAAGGAAATCGGCATATTTGTTAAGGGCATCGCCCCCGATTTCCTTGCGGCGCAGTTCGGCGGCCTTCTCACCTGTGTCTGAACTGCGGGCCTGCGCACGCAATTTGTCCAGCGGGTCTTTTTCTTTCTTCAGCAAGACGGGAAGGGCCAGAAGGACCATGAACAGTCCAAGGATGCCCACAATGATCAGCATCCCGAAGGGGCCAAACATGTCTGTCAATTTACTATCGATCGTGTCGAGAATTGCCATGTCCTAGATCCTTTACACCTTGATGTTCACAAGGGCGCGCATGACGACCATGTTGGTGATCAAAAAGCCAGCCACGACCAGACAGGCGGGGATAAAGACCGATGTCTCTTTCACCTCGTCGTAGTAGTCGGGTTGAATCAGGTTGATCATGATAAGTGCGCCAAGCGGGAAGATGGACAAGAACATGCCCGACCATTTCGCCTCCGCCGTAATGGCTTTCACACGGCGAAACAGTTTGAACCGTGCGCGGATCACCTGTGCCAGCCCGTACAGAACCTCGGCCAAGTTACCACCGGATGTTTGCTGGATCGTCACCGCGACGGCCAAAAAGCGCAAATCCTGCAAATCAAGACGTTCGGCCATATCTTTGAGCGCATCGCCCGTGTTGCGGCCATAGGTGCTTTCGTCTGCAATAATGCCCATTTCGGTGCCCAACGGATCGGGAACTTCTTTGGCCACGATCTGCAACGCGCTTGCAAACGGGTGTCCCACGCGCAAGCTGCGCACCATCAATTCAACGGCATCTGGCAGTTGTTCCTGGATCATGGCCATTCGGGTTTTGGCCTTTTTATTGATCCAAAAGTAGACGCCTCCGATGCCCATCGCGACCGCAACAACCATGCGTACGGCAGGTTCCGCCCCTGTGCCGACAGTCAAACCCACAAAGGATACGATCGACAAAACGCCCATCAGAAGAACAAGCTGCCCAGGGGTGAACGCGATGCCGCCCTTTTGGGCCTTGCTGGCCAAGATAGAGTAAAGCGGGATGGAGGAGGAGCGCAGATGCTGGCTCATCTCCTTGCGCAGTTGTTCAAGAACCTCCTCGCGGCCTTGCCCTTTTTCGAGCATGTCGAGGCGGCGGTTGACCTTACTGTTCAGGCTGATCGATTTACCGAAGGCAACCAGATAGATCCCTTCGACAATCACCACAACGGCGACGAAGATCAGACCATAGATAAGAAGTGCTGGATCAAAAGACATCAGTGATTATTCCATCTTTACAGGTTCATAGATCGATGGTGGCAGATCGAAGCCCCACATCTTGAACCGTTCCGAGAAGTGCGAGCGCACGCCAGTGGCGGTGAAGTGGCCCAGAATTTTGTTGTCAGGCGACAGCCCGACACGTTGATAGCGGAACACCTCTTGCATCGAGATGACATCGCCTTCCATGCCAGTGATTTCCGTGATCGAGACCATGCGGCGCGACCCGTCTTGCAAACGGCTGGCCTGTACGATCAGGTTCACAGCCGAAGCAATCTGGCTGCGCACCGCTTTGATTGGCATTTCGATGCCCGCCATCGCGATCATATTTTCCAAACGGCTGATCCCGTCCCGTGCAGAGTTGGCGTGAATTGTGGTCATCGATCCATCGTGGCCCGTGTTCATCGCCTGCAACATGTCGATGACTTCTTCGCCACGTGTTTCCCCCACGATGATCCGGTCCGGACGCATCCGAAGGGCGTTTTTCAGACAGTCACGCTGGCTGACGCCGCCGCGGCCTTCCACATTGGGCGGCCGGCTTTCCATCCGGCCAACGTGGGTCTGTTGCAGTTGAAGTTCTGCCGTATCCTCGATCGTCAGGATACGTTCATCATTGTCGATGAACGATGACAGCGCGTTAAGCGTCGTGGTTTTACCGGAGCCTGTCCCGCCTGAAACAATGACGTTCAGACGTGTCGATACGGCGGCTTGCAGATAGGCAGCCATCTCTTCGGAAAAGGCTCCGAAATCGACCAAATCGCTAATCCCGAGCTTGTCCTTTTTGAACTTACGAATGGACACAAGGCTGCCATCCACCGCAATCGGCGGCACCATCGCGTTGAAACGCGAGCCATCGGCCAAGCGGGCGTCGACATACGGGTTTGATTCATCCACACGGCGGCCAACGGCCGATACGATTTTGTCGATGATGCGCAAAAGATGCCGTTCATCTTTGAAGGTGATATCGCTCAGTTGCAGTTTACCCGCACGTTCGACGAAGATTTGTTGCGGTCCGTTGACCAGAATATCGTTGACGCTTTCGTCTTTCAAAAGCGTCTCGAGCGGGCCCAGACCTGTGACTTCATCATAAAGATCCTGGATCAGATGTGAGCGGTCCTCGCGGTTCAAAACCATGCCAAGCTCATTGAGCGTTTCGCCAGAGATCGCGCTGATCTCCGACTTCAGCTCAGATTCCGAGGCGTGTTCAAGGGCCGCAAGATTGAGGTTGTCCAACAGCTCACGGTGGATTTGAAGCTTCACTTCACCCAGTTTTTCCTTGCGCTTTTTCTCTTTGTCCATGGGGACAACTTGTGCCGCCTTTTTGGGCGGAGCCGCAGCTGGCGCGGGCTTTGGTGCAGGGGCCGCAGCGGGTGCGGCTTCGACAACCTGTGCAGCGGGTGCTGCTGCGACCGCAGCGGGTGCTGCGTCAGCGGTGGGTTTTTTATAACGTGAAAACATGCGCTATTATCCTTTTGCCGCTTGCGATTTTGTGCCCTGCGCCATTTCATGAAGCGAGGCGGCCAATTTCATGATCTCTTTGCGAAGCGGGTTTTTGGCGGCGGTTTCGGCCAAAGGAAGCCCGTGATCACCAGCCTGACTGACGGGTTTGCCGCCATCCGGCAAAAGCAATTCCAGCGATACATCAAGGCTTTCAGCCATCCGTTTCACCCGTGATTTGCCCTGCAAGTCGGTAAATTTAGGCGAACGGTTTACGGCAAAGCGTAATTTGTCATGGGGCAGGTCCTCTGCCTTGAGGGCCTTGATCATCCGCAAGACATTTTGCGCCGATCGCATTTCCATTTCGATGGGGCAGAAATAGACCGCCGATGCGTTCAACACAGTCTCTGTCCACGATACCAAGGTCGAAGGCATATCAACGACCACGTAGTCAAAGTTTGCCTTGGCCACATCAAGAATACGCGCGACATCTTCGGGCTGGATCAAATCAAGCGGGATGATGTCCGTCGGGGCCGTCAGAACATGAAGCTTTTCGTTAAAGCTCAGCAAGGCCTGCATAAAGCTGTCGCTGTCCATGTTTTCCGTGTCGGACAGAAGTTCAAACACGGCTTCACGGCGCGGCAGGTCCAGGTAGGTTGAGGTTGCACCAAACTGCAGGTCAAGGTCGAGCAGACACACACGTGGTGCGTTTTCCTTGTCGATCAGCGCGAGTTCCCACGCCAGGTTGACCGCGAATGTCGATGCGCCAGTGCCGCCCGCCAAACCGTGAACAGGCAAGATCAGTCCATTGCGGCTGTTGGAAGAGGCGGTCAGCGTTGGCTGCAGTTCCGCAGGCACAGGCGCTTCAGGTTCAGGCGCATTCAACCGCTCAATCGCCGCGGCCAATTCGCCTTCGGGAAGCGGGTAGGGCACAAAGTCGTTGGCACCCAAGCGCAGCAATTGGTGCAGGGCGACGGGTGTCAAATCCTCGGCGATCAGGATCACCTTGATATTGGCATCGCGCGCGGCCGTGATGATTTCAGCGACCTGAGACAGGTTTTCCTCGTCATCTTCGTCCACGGCGACGGCTACAAATTCAAGCGTTTCCGCGTCGGGTTGTTTGAAGAATGCTAGCGCATCATCAAAACCCAAATCGCCCCAGTTTTCACCAAGCGCGGTTTCCATGTCTTCGATCAGAAGATCGAAATTCTGGACATCTCGCGAGATCGTGCAGGCGGTAAGCGGTGCAAGCTCTGTCTGAAGTGCGGGGGTACCCATTGCTCTCTCGTCCTCTTCACAGATCCAAAGATCCGACCCTCAAAGGGGTCTTTTGATTGCGGGCCAAGACGTCTGATTGCAGACACACTTCACCCTTTGAAACTGTTTTGACGGGGGATTGGGGCAGGATTGGGACCAAATTGATACGTTTATGTGAATTTGGTCAACGATCAGAGCGAATTGCGATGATTGGTTCTGATGCAAAAGGGTAAAGCGACAGCGCCGCTTTACCCGTGATGGGTGGTTATTGGCCTTCGGCCTCGACGCCTGAAAGTTCGGTTGTCGCATTCGCGCCACCGACGTAATCACGATAGACGATCTGGGCATATTTGCCGTCCATCACCGTTGGATGCGCGCCAACAAAGCCCGAAACTTCCGTTACGGTGCGGCGGTTCCGGCGTTCCTTGCCCTGGCTGACAACCAATGGCTGCGTTTCACCGTAAGAGACAAGCGCTTCAAGGCGGTTGCGACTAATGCCAAGAGACGACAGGTAGTGCACAACTGCATTCGCGCGGCGTTTGCCCAAGGCACGGTTGTAGCGGTCTGATCCAACCGCATCGGCGTGACCATAGACGCTAAAGCGCACTTCGGGGAACTGGCGGATAAAGTCTGCCTGTTGGCGCAAGACCTGCTTGGCCGCGCTGTCCAAAGCTGCAGAGTTAAACGCGAACGTAATTGTTGTTGGCACTTCGCGGGCAAAGCGTTCGGACATATTGACCAAATAACTGCGCTCGCCGTTGTGAATAAGGGTATTGTTCATCGTGGCGTTGCCAAAATACCCTTCGTCCACCAGCGCACCGGCTTCCACGTTCCATGCAACCGTTCCAGGATTGTCAGACCCGCAACCTGCCACAACTGCGAAAGCCGAAAGGGCAATCATGCTTTTGAGGGGTGTGCGTTTCATCTTATCAATCCAATACGTAGCCATATGACCCGTTGAAATCCTGCTTGGCAACCTCTGCCGCGGCACCTTGCGACGCGCCACCCGTTACTTTGCCACGCAAGAACAAATCACGTTCTGTTGGCAAGGTGACACGATCTGTCGGCAAGGCCAAGGCTTCGCCGCGTGTGGGGGTCACCAAATGTGGGGTCACGATGATCACAAGCTCTGATTGCGCGCGCTCATATTCCGCGCTGCGGAACAGCGCACCAAGTACAGGGATATCGCCAAGCCATGGCACCTGTCCGTTCAAATCCGAAAAGTCGTCTTGCAAAAGACCTGCAATTGCAAAGCTTTCGCCGTCCCGCATTTCCACGGTTGTTGATGTTTCGCGGCGCTGGAAGGCATCAATGGTGAAACCACCTTGGCTAAAGCCGTTGGAAGGGTCAATCGAGCTGACGGCCGCGCTAAGTTGCAGGTTGATGACATCATCATCCAGAACGCGCGGGATAAAGTTCAGCTCAATACCGAATGGTTTGAATTCGACGGTGATGGAATCTTCGCCCTGTGCAACGGGAACAGGGTATTCACCACCGGCCAGGAATTTCGCTTCCTGACCTGACAGTGCTGTCAGGTTGGGTTCTGCCAAAGTGCGCACAACGCCTTTTGATTCAAGGGCTTCCAGCAACCACGCCACTTCCAGCCCGCCCGCGTTGAACCCAAAGAGGGTCGCGCCCGTATTGCCGTTAGAGGCGGGCAGGGCACCGCCCAGGGAATTGGTGATCGCGCCATTTGTGACGTTTGCGCCTGTGCCCGAGCGGACACCAAGTTCATCGCCAAACAGGCTGCCCGAAATACCGATGGACGAGCTGAGCGATTTGCGCACGGTGCGCTGCATCTCTGCAAAGCGGACCTTCAGCATGACTTGCTGTGTGCCACCAACGCTCATCAGGTTAGAGACACGGTCGGGCGCGTAGCGTTCTGCCAGCTCCAACGCGCGGTCCAGCCGCCCGATCGACGAAACTGTCCCACTCAGAACGATGCCGTCATTTGCCGTGCGCACTTCGATCTTTTCATTTGGAAGGATCTGGCGCAGGCGCTCTTTGAATTCTGCGATATCGGGTGCGACACGCACCTCAACGTTGGTGATCAAACGGCCATCTGGCCCCAGAAGGGTCAGCGTGGTGCGTCCGGGCTCTTTGCCCAACACATAAATGGTGCGATCCGAAAGGGTCGAGATATCGGCAATGCCCGGGTTGGCGATGCTCAATTCTGCGAAAGGGACGTCGCTTTCGACGACAACAGCGCGGTTCATCGGCACATTCAATGCTGTCGATGGCGCACCGCGCATAACACGCAGGGTTTCGGCAGCCGATACATCTGGCATAGCCGAAAACGTCAATGCGAACCCAACAAGGGCCGCCTTCAAGAAAGGGGTCTTTTTCATTGTGACTGCCTCATATGATGTCACGACTGCTCGTGGGGTCTTTGCCCCTTTTTTTAAAACATGCGCCAGTTTTGATTTTTTTGCAAGAATCAATGTGTTGTGGCGACTTCCTGATGTGGTTGCGGTGCAACATAGGGTGGGGTGGCGTAGCTTTTACACGAAAATCGCGCGCCCAACCGGGACGCGCGTTTCCGTTTTTTGACCTATGCCTCAGCTAGTTTGTGCATGGGATCGGGATTTCGATCACTTCGGCGCCTTTACGTGTTCTGATCGTGCAGACGCGGTCTTTTTGCACTTCCTGAATTTCCTGGGGCGTAATGCCCAACAATTCGTTCTGGTTAACCTCAAAAGCCGCAACCTCGGTATCATCGTTCGAGCCGACAAGTGAGAGGGACAGATCCCCGGTGGCTTGGGCCTGGGTCAAAAGCGCGACCTGTTGGGGGGTTGCTTCAACTGTGACGGTGCCTGCAATTTGTGCGCCAGTGCGGTCCATGTCAGCCGATTGGTCAATCGCGATCAGCTTCAATCCGGTTTGAATGAGCTTCGTGATCCGCCCGTCGCGGGGTTCGTTTCGGCTGTTGGTGGCGCCTTGGACGTTCCCTGACCAATAAACATCGACACGGTCATTGGGACGCAAGAAACCAGATACGCCCGATTGCGCATTCACATTGATGGCAAAGGCGCGCATGCCTGGGCTGAGGCGCGAGGTGATGCCTGCATCAGCGCCTGCATCCGTCACTTTGACCTCCAAAACGGCCTCGCCCTTTTCCATTGCACGTAGCGCAACGCGCGGCACGTCAAATCCTTTCGGGAACAACACGTCCTGATCGGTAAAGGCGCCTTCTGGGATGGCTTCAACAGGCCAAAGGATCGGCTTCATATCATCTTTTTGCAAAGGCTCGCCGTAGCGGACGGCGCGTGTTGTGATGAACACAACATCGGTTGGCACAATTTTCGATGCGGCTTCGCGCTGTGCTTCCAACTCGGCGCGTTGCTGCGAAACATACCCTTGGGCAACGTGGACGGCAAAACCTGCCAGTCCAAGCCCGAGAAGCAAGACAAGTGCAAATACCATACGCATCGTTTCTATCCTTCAATTAATGGGGTGCGCCTGCACCGACCGTTGGTGACAAGGTGCCAGACAAATACGGCAAAACCGCGGCGCAAACCTGACGTAACAAAGAAATTGGTTCGATTGGTAAACGCCGGTGCCGTTTTGCGACCATTGTTTACTTGTCAAACATACCCAGTGGGCGTGTCTGCATCTCTGCCGAAACGTCACTGGCAAGCTTTTCTGTGCTGCTTCCCATGACCAATAGAATACCGATGGCCATTCCTGCAATTGCCGCCGTGATCACGACCCAATCAATTGTGATTGCGCCGTCTTCTGAGCGGAAGAATTTTTTGAATTGAGTGGGCATGCTGCTCTCCTGTCCTCTCGTGTCGCGTACACATGACGCGTTGGGACCATCGTTATCGGGGGAATGCGTCAAAATTCGTACCAAACATAGTCTATTTCCTGCCAATTTCATTTGATCATCACCAAACGAAAAAGGGCCGCACGGATGTGCGACCCCTTAAGTCCGAAACGGACCTGGCTATTATTTGTAGCCCAGAGTCTGTGTCGACAGCTTCGAGCTGATTTTGTTTGCCAGTGCTTCTGTGCCGTTACCGACCGAGAACATGATGGCCAGGCCCAGGCCTACGATGGCAGCTGTCAGAACAACCCAGTCAACTGTTACTGCGCCGTCTTCGTCTTTGCGGAAGTTTTTGATCATGTTTACGAATTTCATAGTAGGTCCCTCCAAAGGATCACATAGGTTTATTTTCTACCTCGGCGGGACGTTATGGCCATCTCCATGTGCCTGTTCCGCTTTGGATGAGCAGATATAGCCATCGGTTTGGGGCGAGAATTGGGCACCATTTGTCCTTTTTTAAGAATACCGATTTTACCTGCAGAAAAATACGTAAGCCCTTGTTTTTGTTGGTGGAAAAATATGAATAAAAAGCAATTCAGCCAGCGGTTAACTTAGCGTCAAGCATGCGGATACGGCCGAATCTGACCGTTTTGCGCAGGTTTTTCTGGTCAGCTTGCCGCTGATTTGCGATAGTTTGCACAACAAAAACAAATCACGTCCCAAGGGCAGAGCAGCACCCGCATGAAGCGGAATTTGATAATCAGCACAATGATGCTGGCTTTGGTGGCCAGTGCAGCTTTGGCGGATGCGCCCAAGCCCTTTCCCGATTTTACCTTCAAGCGGGTCAAACCACCGTCTAAATCTTCGAAAAACCGTATCACGGTGCAAATTGCGCCCAAGACGGCGCCACAGGTCGAAAGCCCCGCGCGTCCCGCTGCGGTTACCCCTGTGGCCCCCAAGGACATGGTGGGGTGGTATTGGGGCAGTATCTCTCCAAAGCTTGCTGATGCTGGCCCCGGGCGATTGGCAGGCGCGGTGCAACATCTGTCCAATGCACCCTCGGGCCAGGGAATTCGGGCGCCGCGCTTGCAGACGTTGCAAGATATCGCCGCTGTGCACGGCACCGACATTCTGACCGCGACCATCGGCACCAAAGTGTCGCCCGCGCTTGTTTTGGCTGTGATCAGTGTTGAATCCTCGGGTAAAACGGATGTTGTCAGCTCAGCTGGTGCGCAAGGGCTGATGCAATTGATGCCCGCCACGGCAGAACGTTTTGGCGTGACAGACCGCACCGACGCCAGACAAAACATTGCAGGGGGTGTGAAATACCTCGATTGGTTAATGGGCGAATTTGACAGCGACCCGCTGATGGCGCTTGCCAGCTATAATGCAGGCGAAAACGCGGTGAAAAAACATGGCGGCGTGCCGCCTTTTGCCGAGACACGGGCCTATGTGCCCAAGGTGCTTGCCGCTTGGACGGTGGCCCGTGGTTTGTGCAAAACCCCACCAGAATTGGCGAGTGATGGCTGCGTCTTTACAGTCCAAGGGAGATAGCCCCGTGAGTGATTTGAAACCGTTGGTCCTTGATGTGGACGGGACATTTTTGAAAACGGATATGTTGTTTGAGTGTTTTTGGGCGGGCCTGGGCCGTGATCCCATTGCGGTCCTAAAGACTTCGGCGCAGAATTTTCGCCATCCGGCTGTTTTGAAAGCCGAACTGGCCAAGATCGCCGAGATCCGCGCCGATCTGTTGCCAGTCCAGCCCGAGATCAAGGCGCTTGCGCAGGAAAGTCTTGCCGCGGGGCGCGAGGTCGTCCTTGCCTCAGCATCGCATGAAACGCAGGTACGCGCCCTGGCCAAGGCCCACGGGCTGAGCGAACGGGTTTTTGCAAGCGATGGGGCGACCAACCTTAAAGGTGTGCGCAAGGCAGATGCACTGGTCGAAGCCTACGGTGAAAACGGTTTTGACTATGCGGGCAATGAAGCCACAGACATCCCGATCTGGCAGGTGTCGGAAAATGCGTTGATGGTCGATGGGTCTGATGCGCTGGCGCAAACGGTGGCGCAATCCGGCAAGACGGTCTCGCGTTACGGCGATGGCTGGTCGATACGTGATGCGATCCGCGCGATGCGCCCGCATCAGTGGGTCAAAAACGTGCTTTTGTTCCTGCCGATGATTGCCGCGCATGATTTTGGATGGATGGCGATTTTGCTGACCCTGCTTGGTATGGCTGCGTTTTCGGCTGCCGCCAGCTGCATTTACATCGTGAATGATCTGCTGGATCTGGAGGCGGACCGCCTGCACAAAACAAAACACAAGCGTCCTTTTGCAAGCGGGGCGGTGCCGATAAAGATCGGCATGATGCTTTGCCTGCTTCTTGGGGTGATTGCCTTGGGGCTTGGCGCGCTGCTGAGCCCCGCGTTTTTCGGTGTCATCGTTATCTATATGACGCTGTCACTTGCCTATTCGCTCCGTTTGAAACGGATGCGTTGGATTGATGTAGCCGTGCTGGCCACGCTTTACACATTGCGTGTAGTCGCGGGGGCCGCGGCCAGTGGGGTGGATGCATCGGGGTATATGCTGGTGTTCATCTTCCCTGTGTTTATCACACTTGGCTGCGTTAAACGCATGACTGAACTGGCCAAGGCCGAAAATGATGATCGCCTGCCTGGGCGTGGATATGGCAAACCCGATCGCGGCGATTTGCTCAATGTCTCCGCAATCGGGATGGTGGGCGCGCTACTGATCTTTTTCCTCTATAGCTTCTCCGAACAAGCTCTCGCACTCTACCCGTCGCAGTGGCTGTTGTGGTTGGCGCTTGTTCCGATCGCAATCTGGCTTTACCGCATGATCAAAACAGGCTGGCTTGGCGCGATGGACTACGACCCGATTGTCTTTGCCCTGCGTGACAAAATGGGCGTTGGCATCATCCTGATTGTCATCGGAATGATGTTTTACGCCGCTGGATTGTTCCAACAGTGGTTCGGTTTCTGACCCGCAGTTAGATCGACAGCTTTTTGAAAATCGGCTCGGGCACGGATTTGATAATCCGCATGATGTAGCGCCAGAAGAACGGCGTATAGACGACGTTTTTCTTCTTTTCGACGCCGCGCAAGATATCGCGGGCTACATCGTCGGGCGAGGCGACAAGGAACATGCCTTCAAGCCCCCAAGTCATTGCCGTGTCCACAAAGCCTGGTTTGACAGTGACCGCATGCGCGCCTGCACGGGTCAGGCGATTGCGCAGGCCAGACATATAGGTGTGAAAGCCCGCTTTGGCGGCGCCGTACACATAGTTGCCCACGCGCCCGCGGTCGCCTGCGACACTGCCAACACCGACAACCGTGCCGCCGCCGCGCTCTTCCATCAAGGGGGCGAGGCGTTCGAGGAAACGGGCAGGGCCCGTAAAGCTGTCCATGACGGTGCCATCCACAAGCGACGGATCGGCGCTGATGTCGGCCTGATCAGGCATAGAGCCGACAAAGACCGCACAAGACACCATTCCGTCCTCACGCGCGGCGCGGTCGATAATGGCTTCAAAACTTTTGGGGTCGCGTGCATCAAAAGCCACGGCCTCGGCCAATGCCGCGCCACGTGCCGCACAATCGGCAGCGGTGGCTTGCACATCTTTCATATCGCGCGCTGCAAGGATCAGCCCCTTGCCATCATCGGCCAAACGACGCGCCATCGCACGCGCCATGCTGGAGGTCGCGCCCAGAATAATCCAAGTCTCGTTCATTTTAAGCGCTCCTTAGCTTGAGGCGGCGGGTCATATCGGTTTCCAAATGGCCATCGGGATCGGCCTTTTGGACCTCCTTGAGCCATTTGGCGTGGTCGGGATACATCTTCTTGATTTGTGCGCCCGTGGCCAAAGCGTCTTTGGCCAGATAGAGCCGCCCATCCGCGGCCTGGGTCATATCTTCCAACCGCTCGATCAGTTTTACGGCTGCGGCGCGGTTGGGGAAATCAACGGCCAGCGTATATCCTTCCATCGGGAAAGACAGATAGCCAGATCGACCTGGCCCCATGCGTTTGAGCACCGCCAGAGGGGAGGCCAGACCACTTGATGCAATCAATTGCAGCATATCGCGCAGCGCAGGCGCCTGCGCGATTGGCACGACGCATTGAAACTGGTGAAAGCCCCGTTTGCCATAAAGCTTGTTCCAGTCATGAATTTTGTCGAGAGGGAAGAAAAACTCCTCAATAGGTTTAACCGAAGTGCGCCCCATATCAGGCACGCGACGATAGTATGCTGCATTAAAAAGCTTAACGATTGGTTTCGACAGTGCCCAATGCGGTGCATTAAACGGGATTTTTTTCGATTTGGATGGCTTGGGGACCAGACCTGCGCCTGTTTCGCCTTCCTCAAGAATGCCGCGACCCAGATTGTCACCTTTGGCTGTCGCATCGATCCAGCCGACCGTATAGGTGGCAGTTGACGCATCGAGCGCGGCAAGAAACTCATCCCACCCGTCCATACGGCGCTCGGTCACCATCATCACATCGCCTTTGCAGGCCAGCATTTGCAGCTTGGCCGACAGGATCACGCCTGTCTGTCCAAGCCCGCCAACCGTGGCTTTGAAAAGGGCAGAGTTGGGTTTGACGCGTTTGGTCGTCTCGCCTTGTTTGAGAGTGATTTCAAGCACATGCTGGCCAAAGCTGCCCAAACCGTGATGGTTTTTGCCATGCACATCCATTGCGATGGCGCCGCCCACGGTGGCAAACCCTGTGCCTGGCATGACCGATGGAAGCCAGCCACGCGGTGCAAAAATCGCGGCCAGTTCGCCAAGTCGCATCCCGGCTTCGACCTCCAGAATGCCTGTGGTCTCGTCAAAGCCCAAGATGCGATCAAGACGGCTCATGTCGGTGATCACGCCGCCGTCGTTGAGGGGCGCATCACCGTAGCTGCGGCGCATGCCCATCGCGGGTGCATCGGCACGCACATGGGCTATCCGCTCGGGTCTGGCGATTTCGGATGTGGCTGTCAGGGCGCGGCCCCAACCTGTCAAAGTCTCTGTTTTTGTTGGCATAATTTACTCGGCTCGTAGCGATTTACGTTCAGCGATTGGAAAGACCACAAGACCGATTGCAATAGCAAACCAAAGCGTGGTCACTCGGATAATGAGGGTGGCAGGCACAGAAACCTCTAGCGGGATGCCTTGCAGGGACAGCAGGGCAACCATAGCGGCCTCGGCGCCTCCGACACCGCCGGGTGCCCCTGTCAGACCACCGGCGAGGGTTGAGAACACAAAGATTGCGACAGCGGTCCAAAAGCCGATGTCAGCGCCCATCCAGACCAGCAGGAGATGAAAGGCGTAGCCTTCGGCGATCCAGCCGATAACGCCAAGCAGGGCTGCAAAGATGAGGATCTGTGGATTGGTAAAACTGCGCAGGCTGTCGGCGGCGCGACGCACCTTGGCAAACAGCCGCGGAAACAGGCCTGTGGCCCTGTAAACACGGGTCACACACCACGCCAGAAGGGTGGGGCGGGTGGCGACGTAAGCGGCTGAAAACGCAAGTAAAGTGACGGGAATTGCGCCTTTGATGCCTGCTGTCGAGAATGAAATTGCAACCCCGAGGATCACGGCCATCGCCGCCAGATCGGCTGCGCGGTCCACAAGAACCAGCGGGGCCGTGCGTTCAAAACTCCAGCCCGTTTCACGGCGCAGCCAGCGCATGCGGATCAACTCTCCCACACGGCCCGGGGTGACTGTCATTGCAAAGCCGCCAAGGAAGTGGCGCAGGTCCTGGCCCAGTGTCGTGGGCAGGCCAAGGCGGTTGGCAAACATATGCCAGCGTGCGCCGCGGAAGAGATAATTCACCATAGAAAGGCAAAGCAAAACAAGGACTTGTGTCATGGACAGCGACATGAGCTGGGCCCATGTTTCTTCCCATCCAGTTGCCGCGGCAAGACCGATCAACCCCACAAGCATAAGCCCGAAGAGACCGCCAAGGATTGCGATGTCGCGCCAGCGTCGCGCGGGTTTCGCGGACGATAGGGAGGGATCTATTTGATGTGTGCTGCTCATTGTCATTGCCGTTGGACCTAGCGACAGAATAGGGCAAATTTGTGGAACTGTCGCGCAAATGCGAACAATTTTGCGTGTTTTTTCACATGCGTGACACGCCGCTTAAAACAGGCAAAACTGGCTGTCATTCGATGTATGGCTTAGCGTCTGCTCACGGTATGGCAATGCGTATGACAACAAAAAGAGTCAGGTATTGCCGATGACAGGCGCTTTGAGGATCGACAATCGCACGGCCCGCGCCCTTTGGCTGGACGTAAACGGCTTGTCTGCCGCCCCGACAGGCGCGTCTGATGTGATGGGGATTATCCGCGCTTTGGGCATGGTGCAGCTGGATACCATTCAGGTGGTTGCGCGGGCGCATCATCATATCCTGTGGAGCCGCATGAACAGCTACCGCGAGCGGATGTTCGACCCGCTTTTGGCGCGGGATCGCACGGTGTTCGAACATTTCACCCATGATGCCAGTATCCTGCCGATGGAATTTCTGCCCATGTGGCAGCGCCAGTTTGCCCGCAAGCGCGCGGTGTGGGATGCAAAAGGAGCCCCTGATGCGGGATTGCTGCGCGATGTGAAAGCGCGCATTGCCGACGAGGGGCCGCTGTCGACCCATGCGTTTGACACCAAGATAGACGGCCCCAAGGAGGTTTGGGCGCGTCCGCCGCACAAAAAGGCGTTGGATTATCTTTGGTATGCGGGCGAGTTGGCGACCTGTCACCGCGAGAAGTTTACCAAATTTTACGATCTGGCCGAGCGCGTGTTTCCGAGCCAGTTGTGGGGGCAGCAGACCACGGATGCAGAGCAGGTGGATTGGCTGTGCCGCGCCGCGTTGGAGCGGATTGGCGTTGGATCGGTCGGCGAGGTGCAGCGCTTTTGGGAGGCGATGAGCGCGGCAGAGGCACGCGCATGGGCGCAAGGTGCCGATCTGGTGCCTGTGCAGGTGCAAGGCGCCGATGGCAGTTGGACCGACGCCGTGGCGCTGCCCGGTATTGCCGCAAGGCTGGCGCAGGTCACACCGCCCACATCAAGGCTGCGGATTATGAACCCGTTTGATCCCGCGATCCGTGATCGTGTGCGGCTGGAGCGGCTGTTCGGCTTTGATTACCGCGTGGAGATGTTTGTGCCTGCGGCCAAACGCAAATGGGGGTATTACGTGTTTCCGCTGCTGGAGGGCGACCGCTTTGTCGGGCGCATGGAGGCCAAGGCCGACCGCAAGGCGGGGGTGTTGCGCGTTACACGGCTGTGGCCCGAGGCGGGGGTGCAGTGGACGGTCGCACGGCAGCGCAAGTTGGAGGCCGAGGTGGACCGCATGCGCAGGTTTGTAGAGGTGGAGGCATTGGAATGGACAGCGTAAAGGCGGGATGCGCATGCGGCGCGATACGGCTGGTGGCGCGGGGTGCGCCCAAGCGGGTCGGCGTGTGTCATTGCATGGACTGCCGCAAGCATCACGGTGCGGTGTTTTATGCGGCGGCGATTTACGACCGGTCTGCGGTTGAGATCACGGGCGATGCACGCGCGTATGAGGGGCGGCATTTTTGTGGGGTTTGTGGTGGATTGGTCTTTGCCGTGACGGGGGGCGCGGTTGAAGTGCATCTGGGTGCGATGGACGCGCCAAGCCAATTTGTCCCGACATATGAAGGGTTTAGCGACAGGCGCGAAAGCTGGCTGCCTGCGCTGAACGGCGCGAAACGGGACTTGTAATGCGTGTTATGGCGGTTGGGGTGGATCAGGCCTGAAACACGTCGGCCCAGTCGGGGTGCTTGCGGCGCATGGCGTTCACAAAAGGGCAGAGCGGCAGGATTTTGAAGCCTTCGGCGCGGGCATCGGCCACCAGCCGTTCCACAAGTTGCAGGCCCGTGCCTGTGCCGCGCAGCGCCTCTGGCACGCCCGTGTGATCGGCGATGCGCAGTTTGGGGGAGGCGATAGAGAAGGTCAGATCCGCTTCATGGCCATCAATGCGTGTGGCGTAGCGGCCTTTTGAGCCGTCGATCGTGAGAGTGATATCAGACATCGCGGCACCTTTCGGAAGGGTCTGCGCCCGCGCGGTTGCGGACGCAGGGAAGGCTTTAGACGATAGTGGCTTCAGTCGCGGCGCGCAATTCGTCTTCGGTGACGCCATCGGCGGTCTCGACGATTTGGAGGCCGCCTTCGACCACATCCAGCACGCCAAGGTTGGTGATGATGCGGTCGACAACGCCCTTGCCTGTGAGCGGCAGGGTGCATTCTTTCAGCAGCTTGGACGCACCGTGTTTGTTGGTGTGGTCCATCACGACGATCACGCGGCCGACGCCTGCGACCAGATCCATCGCGCCGCCCATGCCTTTGACCAGCTTGCCTGGGATCATCCAGTTGGCCAGATCGCCTTTTTCATCGACCTCCATCGCACCAAGGATGGCTGCTGCGATTTTGCCACCGCGGATCATCCCGAAGCTCTGTGCACTGTCGAAATAGGCGGTGCGGTTCAACTCGGTGATGGTTTGCTTGCCTGCGTTGATCAGGTCGGGGTCCTCGTCGCCCTCAAAAGGGAAGGGACCCATGCCAAGCATGCCGTTTTCGGATTGCAGCGTGATGTCTTTGTCGCCCACATAGTTGGCCACCAGCGTCGGGATGCCGATGCCGAGGTTCACATACATGCCGTCTTCCAGTTCAGCGGCCGCGCGTTCGGCCATTTGATTGCGGTCCCAAGCCATTATGCAGTTTCCTTTTGACGGACGGTGCGTTGTTCGATGCGTTTTTCGTGTTCGCCCTGGATAAGGCGATGCACATAGATGCCGGCCAGGTGGATCATGTCGGGATCAAGGCTGCCAGTGGGGACAATCTCTTCGACCTCAACCACGCAGATCTTGCCGCACATCGCTGCGGGCGGGTTGAAGTTGCGGGCGGTTTTGCGAAACACCAGATTGCCTGTTTCATCGGCTTTCCACGCCTTTACGATGGAGAGGTCAGCAAAGATGCCTTCTTCCATGATGTAGGTTTCGCCGTTGAAATCCTTATGCTCTTTGCCTTCAGCGATCACAGTGCCGACACCTGTTTTGGTGTAAAAGCCGGGGATGCCGCAGCCGCCAGCGCGCATGCGTTCGGCCAGCGTGCCTTGGGGGTTGAATTCGATCTCCAGCTCGCCCGACAGATACTGGCGCATAAACTCGTCATTTTCGCCCACATAGGACGACATCATCTTTTTGATCTGATGGGTGTCGAGCAATTTGCCCAGACCGAACCCGTCCACGCCGCAGTTGTTGGAGGCAATGGTCAAGCCTTTGATGCCGCTTTCAACAATCGCGTCGATCAGGAGTTCGGGGATGCCACAAAGGCCAAAGCCCCCTGCGGCGATCAGCATGTCATCTTTTAGCAACCCATCGAGCGCGGATTTCGCGTCGGGATATATTTTCTTCATGTGGACTGGCCCTCGTTTAGCTCCCCAAATCTGGGGCGATTAGGGGGGAACGGGGGGCAGAAGTCAAATAGGTTGCTGCGCTGCGGCGCAGGTATTCAGGGGCGTGAATGCGTTTGGCGGGCCGCGCCGATCTGATATGTGGAACGTCAGATGACTTTGGCTTTCGGTGTTTTGAGTTAGCCTGTTCCCCAACTGAGGAGGCACACGACGAAGAGAAGCCCTTTTAAGCGAAGAACAGTTTCTTGGGATATGGAAAGAGCATCACGCCGGTGCGACCGCATTTGATCTGTGCCGCAAGCATGGTGTCAGCGATGCGACCTTCTACAAACGGCGGTCTAAGTATGGCGGTATGGAGGCTACTGATGCCAGGAAACCGAAGGCGCTTGAAGCCGAAAAAACCAAACTGAAGAAGCCATTAGCTGAGCAGATGATGGATGTACCGACGCTGAGAGAAATGCTGAGAAAAACTTTTGAGGCTCGGATTGCCACGCAGCTCTGCGGCTCGAGCCTTGAAAGAGAAGTGATACCCCCGGAAGCGAGCCCGCGCCCTGGCCGGGATTGATCCACGCGTTTACTACCGCACATATGATGATGTCACAGGGGGAAACGGTGGACTGAATGAAGGCTTACGAGGCAAGTTCGACCTCAAAAGTCCAAAATTGACCAACTCGTCTGATCAATGCGACAGTCCCAAATGCCTAGATTGGAATGAATATCAACTGGTCGGCTGCCAGAGTGAAAACGCTGCGCAGCGCAGAAGTGCGCTTCCCTTGAATAGCATCCAAATCGCCTTGAAAAAGCGGCAGCAACAAATCGAAATCTGTATAAGGCAATACAATCGTTGGTCTTAACCGGTCCCGAAGCATTTCGATGCCCCAGGACCAAAGCGCCGAGTCAGGTTCAGGTCCGACAAAGCGCGCCTTGCAGACCCCTCGGTCGTAATTCCCGCAGGCATCTATGTAAGATATGACAAAACCGTTCGTTGGATGCGAGCCCCGGCATTGCACACCAGCGGTGTCTCTGTGCCATAACGCGCGTTGTAGCGTTCAATGTTATTCTCAATCGCGCGCGCTGGCATTTGGCTTTGACGCACATGAGACCGACCGCAAGCAATGTCGCGACCATCCAGATTTTCCGGCGCATAGCGCGATTGCTAGCGCTGGGGCATTCGGCGCATGGGCATTGGATATCCACAACGACCCGTCCTGAGCGATGATAATTTGCTTGATACTGACGGCCTGATCCGCCTGCACTGGACCCCAGTCATTTGGGTGTGACACGCATAAATCCTGCCGTTCTTTGGCATCCGGATTGATCAACAAAAAAGTTTGCACCTGATCCATGACTTAGGGTGCATTCGTGCCAGCGTCATGATTGCATTCCTTATCACTGACTTGGCTGATCCCTGACAACACTGCCCCTGCGGCGGGTTTCTTCGATATCAAATCCTCGCCTTGTTTCGTTGTGATCGTATATTGAACGTCAATTTAGCCGATGAAGGCCCTGGCGTCACCAGAAGCGCTCCAGAAATCCGCAAGATGGCGTTCGTCAGCGTCCAGACCGTTTTGTGTCTCGAGGAGCGGCAGCAAAAATGCCGCCGCTTGCGCGGGCATTTTCGAGAGCGTTTGCACTGGAATGTCAAATGTAAGCGGCGCACCCTTGCGGGCCGACTGGGTGATGCAAAGTGGCAGCGTGCGATGCTGACACATCACCATGATTTTGCTTAGACTGTTTGTCTTGGGCAACAGGGAAGAGTTAATTAAATGTGCAGGCCGCTCAAACCCCTCGGTGCGCTTAATCGGAAATCCCGACGCTCCCCAGCTTGCCCAAACCTGCTCTAGCGTGCCGTTCTTGCACCAAGAAACTGCAATTGCCCCATAGGCCGTCCACCCTGCTGCGGCACACAGATTAATCCAGGACTCAGCTTCGATATCCTTCATATCCTGCAACAAAGATAAGGACGTTCTGTCAAGGTTGGAGCGCTCGTATTCCAGATCATCCGATTGCCAAAGGTCTGACCAGCCACGCGCCAAGCGGTGCAGCTTTACCCAGATTTCCGGCAGGGTTGCACCATTGGCTTTCAGCGCACCTTTGTTTGGATCAACATCACTCATGGGCGGTCCCAATCTGGTAGATATTCCGGTCCCGGACTTGTGAAGGGATCTCCCCAGTCATTCCAGTTCTGACCACTTGGTCGTTCCCCCCCGAACGGATTGAACCGGGGGATTGGCAACCGGTCATCGAAATCAAAACCGAGAAAGTTTGATTCCGTTGCCTCACGCCCGGTGTGATGTTTGTTCCATTCCGTCAAACTGAATTCCGTGCGGTATGTATCGCTGATCCAGCCATCCACATCGATCAGCAGATCACGGGCCTCTGGCATGAAATCAACACAGCGCGTCGCCCGGACGGGGCCGACAAAATTACCATCTGCGTTCACTCACACGGTGACGACAGTGCCGCCCAAAAGGTGTTGGGCGTTATAGGCTAGCTGGCCTGCGGCGTAGCCCATCCTGTGGTGGGTATTAAGCATGAGCGCCGTATTATTTGAATCAACAACAAACACTTCGGAATTAGGGAAGCCGTCAGCCCGCAGCGTAGATGTGAACCTGACAGTTTGCACCTCCGGGTACGATCAATTTAAAACACCACCGTGCCGCTCAAATCGAGCCACGGGACGATGATATCGTTTACCGAAGGCCAAGCCGTAAAGGCGTGATTGATCCCGCGAAAATGCCATTGAAAATTGCCCGTCTGCATCCCTTCGGGGTTATAGGGGCTGGCGTTCAGAACACCGTTTTCCTCTGGCGGCGTGCGTTCATCTTCATAATTCTGTTCAACGCCCCAAGGTGCTGTGCTGGGATCGGATATCGGTCGCGCGTTCGTAGTGGTGCCTGTCATGAAATCCAGCGTCCATTCGGCCCGAATGCGGGACGTGACATCCAGTTTGGTCTCAAAACCTCGGCTGTCACCTTTGAAGTACATCCCGCCCATACCAAATCGGCCATCTGGATGAAACGCGCGGGCGTGTACTGTATGTTCGCTTATTCTCCCGATGTCCTTGAGATAGACAAATAGAGGGCCGAAATGTCGTTCCCTCCCAAGGGCGCATCGCTGTCACAATCAGGCCCGATCGTGAAAATATCTGCTTGAACGCCAGTTTCGATACCTGGCAATGACCGCGTGTCACCATTTTCAAGTGTTTCCACACCGCTATTCAACCGGACCGCTATAACCCCCGTGAGCCGAAACAAGGGGTTGCGCCGAAGCGTTTCGCCATTCGGCAGATGAACAAACCGCAAATCTGCCCGCGTGTAGGGTGATGGCAGGTTAATCAAAACCGCGTTCGGCATGTCTGGCAGGATATTGTAGCTCAGAAATTCGGGCGGCTCTTCCACGGGTGCCGAATTCTCCCCCCAAAATACGACAAACTCCCCGCAGTATTTGTCTGGCAAAATGATATGCACCTGCGGCTTATCCACCGCAACATCATGCGCACGCAGGATCAATTGCCAATACAGCATCGCCACCAAGGCAATTAGCAGCCCGATTATGATAATGTGGCTACCCAGTACCTCAATGCTGCCATCTCGGTTGGCGCGGATAGTCGAGGCACCGCAGCGGAGTTTTATTTCATTTCCCACCTCGAAATGAAGGTTCTTTCCGACCGACTGATCTGCCCCCCGAGGCTCCCTCATTTATAACGAGAGTTTGCGGGATTGGATTACATATTCCTCATCGTTATTTTAGGCAAGCGCGTCGTGCGCGGAGTCCTCAAATTGCTCAAGCGCTCGACGCGCTTCTGCGGGTGTTTGGTTTGCCAGTGATGAGTGCGGTCTGACGTTGTTGTAGTCGTAGCGCCAAAGGGCCAGTTTGCGGCGAGGCTCATCCAAAGTTTCGAAGATCTCCTCATTCAGCAGCTCGTCTCTCAGGCTCCCATTGAAGCTTTCGATGAAGCCATTCTGCTGCGGTTTGCCCGGATCGATATAATGCCAATCAATATCGTTGTCGCCAGCCCACTTCAGGATCGCACGACTGGTGAATTCTGTGCCGTTATCGCTGACGATACAGGCAGGCTTTCCATAAACGCGCAAAAGCGCATCCAGTTCCCGTGCCACCCTTGCACCAGAGATACTGGTGTCAGCCATCAAACACAGGTTCTCACGGCAACAATCATCATACACAGCCAGCATGCGGAACTTGCGTGATGCGCCGAACGTGTCGGACACAAAGTCGAGTGACCAACGCTTGCCTGGACGCAGCGCCACTGGCATCGGTGTTCGCGATCCACGCGCTCGTTTGCGGCCCCTTCGTTGCTTCACGCCGAGCCTTTCCTAAGTATAAAACTGATACAGCTTCTTGTGCTTCATGATCATTCCTTTGCGTTCCAACAGCACGCCGATACGGCGGTTACCGAAGCGACGCCGCTTGTTGGCAATCGCCTTCATCCCTTCGCGAACTTCTGGATTGTCGGGCAGACCTTCACGCCGAACAGACGTTCATGCCGCCATACTTGGCTTTGAACTTGTAAAATGACGCGGGACGGAGGCCATGTCTGCGACACACCTCTGCATTTGGCATCCCAGCCTCTTGTTCTTTAATCAACCCGATTATTTGAGCTTCGGTAAATCGGCTCTGTCGCATTTGTTTGCTCCTTCTAAAGGTTGAGCAAACTCTACATTAAACTGAGGGAAGTTTCGGGGGGCAGGTCAACAGCACTGTTGGCACGGCGCGATCCACGTTGTAATCGTGCCAGCCAACTGAACGTTTTCCTATTGAGGCCGCTGAAATACCCGTATTTATAAAAATGCTACGCCATCTGCAAAGGTTACAGTAGCTCGACCTGACGGAGTAATAGAAAGCGGAAAACTCACAGCCAATGTCTTATTCCTCAGCGCCGCTTTGCGGTTTCGCGTTGACCAGCGCAAAAGCGATAAGCAGTGCCACTACAGGGAATACACCCTTTAGCAGATGTCCCTAAAGGGTAACGCTACCATCTGAAACTATTCTGATCCCGTAGAGGCCAAGGCCTTCCACACCGCTGTAACGATATTCGGTAACCAAGAACTGAGCGGTAAATAGTACAATAATTCCCGGCCAAAATGCGCGCCCCGAGGTTATGAATAAGCCCGACACTAATATGACGAATATGTAGCGTGTCATTTCCCCGAGAAAAATCAATGAAATGACCAAGATATCCGTACCATCGGGTAAACCAGAATAAGCGATTGTTTCCGACACAACACTTCCAAGAAGCAAGACGGCGCAGCAGAATGCCTAGGAAATTAGGAATGGAAGGACTGGATGATCTGCAATCATCAGTTGATATCCACCTTTTTAGCCTGAAGTTTGATGTGGTTAGTGGCGGACATATCAATTTTGTTCAGCTCCTCCAACAACATCTCAAGTTTTCCTGCCATGTCGAGATGGGCCTGTGCCAAAAAGACTTGGACACGTGGTTCCTCATAGAACGCCGGCCCAACTAGGTAACTCAAAATGGCCCAGTAGTAGATCTCGCTTTCTTCTGACGCCCCTTGGGAGCGCGAGATATCTGCTGCCGCCTTGACCTTTTCAAGTATCTGATCGCGTCTTTCGTTAACTGTTCGCTCCGGAAAGGCGCTTTTGATGAACATCGCAATTTCCTTATAGAAACCGTGTTCTACGCAGGTTGTCATGGCCTTGTATTGCGGGTGAGCAATGGGACGAAAGGGATAGCCTGCCTGATAGGTCTGGTCCGCAACATTTGGCGCAACATCTTCCCAGGCATCGTTTTCGCCAAATGCGCCTTCGATCCCGCGCTTCAGTTTATCCTGTTCCATTCTAAACAACGTCCAGCCCGGCGATAGGTCCGATGGCGCAGCAATTGTATCAATCCCGTCCATAAAATCTGCCCACAGTTCCACAAATCCACTGGCAAAAAAACAGCTCAGAGTGCGGCCGTCATAGAACCGAAAAAACGCGGGTTCCGCGTGATCGGGGACCATAACAGTCTGAAACCGCTTAAGCCGCGAGCGCATACGTTCAAGCGCATACTCTGAATAGATCACGACTCCCAATCGACGAACAAATCCGTCATCTAGCCAAGGCCGCAAAAGCTCTGGTCTTTGGGTAATGTCGATGACGAGAGGGGATCTGGCGTGCGCCTCATCGCGTGGCAGGTTCGGTTGGCCAAAACGGGGCTCCCACCCGTGTGGCTGTAAAGCGCGGCCAGTTCACCGCGAAGGGCTGAAAAGTCCACAAACCGATCGACGTGGCGCAGCAAATGATCCTCAGGAACGTAATCTTCCAGCCGAAGCCGATAGAAAAGCTGTTCTTGGTGTTTGACTTGGCCCATCATCGCACTGTCCCCCCCCGCATCAATATATCAATTGAATCAGGTGGATAGCTGCCAATCAAGCACATTCAATGACAAGAAATCAACATCTGATGACCCGAGTTTTTCACCGATATCGGGCGTTTTAAGGCATGCCGCTATATTGCCGAACTGAGGTTCAATCTCCGATGAAAACTGTGCCGGACCCGGCATCAGCGTTGCCGCCGCACGAGATTGGGTCACCTATTCTGCCCGCCGGCTTGCCATTTATGAAAACACTTCCCGAGCCTCCTGACAGGCTTCGCGCATGAGCAGGGGCGGGGCAAGTCCCACATCCATGCGGGGCGTAGGCATCACCTTGTCGTACAGCTGGAATCCCGTCGATGTCCACATCCGGCGAGGCCGCAATCGATGCTGTTGGCGGAAAGTGGCAGGCATGGCCTGAACCAATGTCTCCGAGGCGAGTCGCTTTGGGCATTTGAACTCCTCTTTTGAATAAGCTCCCTATGGTCATTAAATTCGTTGCCGCCCCCGAACCTTCTACAATGCAGGTTCACTCTATTTCGATATGAGTGCCTTTAGACTCGTCATTCTGACTATGATCTGTGACCCATAGAAAATCAGAGCCTTTCTCACTGCCTATGCGATAGAGCCGACGCCAATGGATACCGCCTATCAGACACCATCCACCTAGGGCAATTGCGATGAATATTCCTAGGCTTCCCTCAATCACGCTAGCAAGAACAAGCGTGACGACACCGCCCGAAACATAGGTATTTATCCAGAGGAACTTAAACAGCAAGACAGGGAACCTATTATTCATACCATCGTTCTCTAGCCATATCTCTAATTACATCAATTGGACCATTAATATCGTCTAAGTAATCTTCCGAAATTTCCCCATTTAACACCCTGAGTGCTATTGCTGCGCGAATTTCTTCCTCGTCGTCCTTTAGTCCAAGGTAAGTTGTTCCGATAACATAACTTCCGAGCAAACCAAGCACACCCCCACGGCTTGCAAGAGATGTAACACCTCTTCCCTCAGTTGCAGCCTGCACAATTCCACTACCTCCGGATCGTAGTCGTGCCAAAAAAGAACTCCAAGCGGCCGTTCTTCCGCCAGTTATGCCACCTTCTATTCCTCGGGCAATGCTGGTCTCAATTGTACCATAAGCCCCACCCGCAGTAACAAGTAGTACCACGGACTCGATCACTCCAGTAACAATCCGACGCCATCTGTAACCTTGAATCAGATCGTCGGGGTCACCTATGGTCAGCCGGGTCCATTTCGCGCGATAGAACATCATTTCTGTCCGAGTTGCGCCCCACGCTGTTCTCACATTGGTATTTGAGGTGCCATAATCCATGTTCAGGGCCATCCAAACGCCATCCATGAAACGTAGGTCTTCTACCGGAAAGTATTCATCAACAAGTTGCCGCAGCTCTCTGTCAGCCTCGTGCCTATCTGCAGTGTTTTCAATCGCAGGATAGACATACAGCCCAGCAAATACCTGCAATGCTTCACCCCGCAAATTCTCAGGAATATCGTCATAGTTCATATCAAAAAGGAGACACAGTTGGCGCAGAAAAACCAAACCATTTTGGTTGTCAGGAACGATATCAGGGGGAGTAAAATCTTGCATCAGTTTAAGTTTATTTTCTTGGCTTTGAGGTTCAATTCATTTGTCGCCGTAATGGAAACATTTGTTCCATTAATTTCAAGCGTGCCGTCGGATTCTAGCTTAATCCGGCTTGCGCCGACCCGTATCGTTAACGCCTGACCAACGGCCAAATCGTAAAACTGCTCGACCCGTTCAGTTCGCAAACCTTGAACAGTTAAAGAATCATTGCGGTGCACGTGAGCGCGGCGTGATCCGCTGACATCCACATGAAGATTGCGACCCACGTTCTCATTTGTATCACGACCAGATCCACGCATGGAATTGCCCCCCGAGGATAGCAATAGGTTTTTGCCGGCGCTTTGAGTTACGTTTTGGTCACCGGATATGTTAACATCTCCGGGGCGTATATTTGCTAAGTTAACGAGCGGTAGAAGGTTCGCGCTTTGGGATACTTTTCCTGCAAAGTTTCCTATTCCACGCATTGCAGAAATGCCAAGAGCTGAAGGTCCAGATAAGATATTGATGCCACCAAAGGCCGTCGTGTAACTCGCTCCAAGCGTTTCGGTCAGACGAATACCAGTAACGGTGTCGATCCCAGACCCCTTAACAATTGCTGACCTGTCGTTCTTTACAATCGTGTTCATGTCTCTTTCTGCGTGAACACGAATTTCCTCTTCACCATTCGCGTCCTCAAACCTCAGCTCATTGAACCCCGTTCCCTGATGGGTATCTGTCTTGAACGTTGAGCGCGTCTTGTGCTCCGGCAGCGGGTAAGGCGGCTTGTTCGCGCCGTTGTATACGCAGCCCGTGACGATGGGTTTGTCGGGATCACCGCGCAGGTGTTCTACGATGACCTCCATACCGATGCGCGGGATGACCATGCCGCCCCATCCTTTGGACGCCCAGTTCTGGCTGACGCGTACGCGCATGGTGTGGGCGGCGACATCGTCCCAATGGAACTTTACCAGGATGCGGCCGTGTTCGTCGCAGTCGATCTCTCCGTCGCCCACGACCACGGCCGTCTCGGGGCCTAGCACCCGTGGTCCAACGGCGCGCCGTTCGGGCCGAAGCGGCGTGTCGTCGGGGATCAGCACATATGCGCCGTCGTAGGGCGTCTCATCGCCGCCCGCGTCGCCTGAGCCAAATCCTTGCGCGCGAAAACGGTGCTTGGCCTTCAGGCATACGAACGTGCGTCCAGTCGCGTGCTGACCACGCCGCGCCCTTCGCCCTAGTCCAGATAATCGCCGGGCCAGTCGTAGCTCTCAATGTCGCCGCCTGGGTGGGTGGCATCGCCCAGATGATCCACGTCTTGCGTGGCCAAAAGCGCGTGCAGATCAAGTCCCGCATCAGGCTACAAAGCCTCAACCCGCCACTCGAAATCCGCCGACAGCTCCTCAGTTCCGTCCATCCGCAGCAGCACCAAAGTGCTTGCGCCGAGCGTCGTCGTGAGCCGCCCCTGACGATCCTGCTGGCTGAAATGACTGTTCATAAAAAGAGACCTGAAAATACAACTAATAAGAGAAAATTATTGACCTTGCCTCCGAAAGGGAAGCTATTCCAACTTTGTTTCTAGAAGGCTAAAAAAGCAGATCGAAATCACAGTTTGTTGAATGGGCTGACGTGAAAGTCGGCATCGGTGCAGACGCAGCGAAAGGCTGCTTTATCCCGCAACTTTATCCTTGGAGTAGCCAACGATGAAGGTCAGTTCTGGGTCAGAAATGTTTGGCTTTTGGGTCAGTATTGCGTGATGCGGCCTATTGAGAGGATCCAGAAAACCCGCTGCATTGATACAGAGGTGCGCGACGTTCCACATGATAGCAGAACGCAGGTATAGGCGCGGCGCTGGCGCATGGGGTGAACCCGTGTGAAGCCCCGCTATAATCCTGAGCGGGGCTGAAAATTCGAATTTTCAGGGGCGCGATTTTTCGAAAAATCGCTTTGCAGGCGGTGGTCGCGTGCCCTGTTCGCTATTTCTTCTTGGCGGTGGTTTTCTTTTTGGCTGCGGGTTTCTTCTTTGCCGGCTTTTTCTTGCCCGCTTTTGCAGCCCGTTCGTCAATAAGATCAACGGCTTGCGCCATTGTCAGATCATCAATCTCGACAGTGTCGGGGATGGTCGCATTGATCTTTTCCCACTTCACATAAGGCCCGTATTTGCCTTTGTAGATCGCCACGGGGCCGCCCGCTTCGGGGTGTTCGCCAAGCTCACGCACGGGTTTTGCAGCGGCACCGCGCCCACCGCGGCTGGCCACTTTTTCGGCCAGCAGTTGCACCGCGCGGTTCATGCCGACGGTCCAAACCTCGTCCAGCCCTTCGAGGTTGGCGTTGGTGCCCCCGCGGTCCGATGTGCTTTCGGCATGTTTCAGATAAGGGCCATACCGTCCGATGTTGGCCCAGACGTTGACGCCATCTTCGGGGTGCAGCCCGATGAAACGTGGCAGTGACAGCAGTTTGACGGCTGTTTCCAGATCCACATCTTCGGGCGCCCATTCTTTGGGGATCGATTGGCGATTGGGCTTTTTGTTGTCATCTGTGACCTCGCCGCGTTGGGCGTAGGGGCCAAAGCGGCCTTTGTGGATCCAGATATTGTCGCCGTCGTCGGTGCCAAGCAGTTTGCCTTCGGGCGGGATCGCACTGGCTTCGGCCTCCGGGTTGGGAGGGCCAAAGGGACGGGTGTATTTGCACTCGGGGTAGCGCGAGCACCCGATGAACGCACCGCCCGCGCGGGCTGTGCGCATCGACAAACGGCCCTGTTCGCAGTTGGGGCAAAGACGCGGGTCTTTGCCGTCGCCCATATCTGGAAAGATATGGGGTGCCAGAACATCGTTAATCTTTTCAAGGACATCGGTGATGGAGTTGTCCATCGCCTCGTCGATCGTCTTTTTGAAATCGCGCCAGAAGCCGTCCAGAAGTTCTTTGTAATCGGCCTCGCCTGCGCTGACGTGGTCCAGCTCTTCTTCCAGTGAGGCGGTGTAGTCATAGCCCACATATTTGCGGAAATAATTGGTCAGGAAAGCTGTCACCAGCCGCCCTTTGTCTTCGGGAAAGAGGCGGTTCTTTTCCTTGCGGACGTATTCGCGGTCTTGGATCGTGGTCACGATGCTGGCGTAGGTGGACGGGCGCCCGATGCCCAATTCTTCCATGCGCTTGACCAGCGTGGCTTCGGTGTAGCGGGGGGGCGGTTGGGTGAAATGTTGCTCGGGTGTGACCGAAGATTTCTTCATCGCCTCGCCCTGGTTCACTTGTGGCAGGCGCTTGTCGTCATCGTCCACCACGGCGTCGTCATCGCGGCCTTCTTCGTACACCTTCAAAAAGCCGTCAAAGAGCACAACCTGACCCGTGGCGCGCAATTCGACCTGCCCATCCGCACTGCCAATATCGACCGTTGTGCGCTCCATCCGGGCGGCGGCCATCTGGCTGGCGATGGTGCGTTTGTAGATCAGATCATAAAGCTTGCGCTGGTCGCCTTCGGACACTTTGATGTCATCGGCGCTGCGCATCATATCGGTAGGGCGGATACATTCGTGCGCTTCTTGAGCGTTTTTGGCCTTGTTTTTATACATGCGCGGTTCTTTGGGCACGTAGTCTTTGCCAAACTTGGTGCCGATGGCGTCGCGGGCGGCGTGCACGGCCTCGGGGGCCATGTCGATGCCATCGGTCCGCATATAGGTGATCAGACCTGCTTCATAAAGCCGTTGAGCGGCGTTCATGGTTTGGCGCGCACCCATGCCAAATTTGCGGCTGGCCTCTTGTTGCAGGGTCGAGGTCATAAAGGGGGCGGATGGGTTGCGGTTGGCGGGTTTGGCCTCAACGGATTTGACCACCAGATCGCGGCTTTCGATGGCCTGTTGGGCCAGTTCCGCCTGTGTCGCGTTTTCAATATCGAATTTGTCGAGCTTTTTGCCTGCCAGAACGGTCAGGCGTGCTTCGAGCGGTTTGCCGCGTGGTGTTTCGAGCATCGCTTTTACGGACCAGTATTCGCGGTTCTTGAAGGCCTCGATTTCCATCTCGCGTTCGACGATCAGGCGCAGGCAGACCGATTGCACGCGGCCCGCCGATTTGGCACCAGGCAGGCGGCGCCACAAGACGGGCGACAGTTTGAAGCCCACAAGATAGTCCAGCGCGCGGCGGGCCAGATAGGCCTCGACCAGCTCCATGTCGACCTGCCGTGGGTTTTGCATGGCTTCGGTCACAGCTGTTTTGGTGATCGCGTTGAACACCACGCGGCTGACGGGGGTGTCTTTTTTGATGGCTTTGCGTTTGCGCAACGCCTCTTCAAGGTGCCACGAGATCGCTTCGCCTTCGCGGTCGGGGTCGGTGGCCAGCACCAATTCGGGGTCGTCTTTCAAGGCATCGGCAATGGCTTTGACGTGTTTTTTGCTGTCACTGGCGACTTCCCAGAGCATTTCGAACTGGTTATCAGGGTCGACCGAGCCGTCTTTGGGCGGCAGGTCGCGCACGTGCCCGAAACTTGCCAAAACCTTGAAACCTTTGCCTAAATACCCCTCGATGGTTTTTGCTTTTGCAGGGGATTCAACGACGACAACGGGCATATACTCTTCCGATTCATGGCATGGGGACTGGTCGCGCAAGATGTGGTTGGCGCAGGCGCTTTGTCAATGCGGCTTGTGAGCGGAATTGACCTTTGCCTAGCTGGCGCGCGCCAAAAGCCCGCCTGCGTGGCGCACCAATTTCCCGTCCATTTCCAATTCGAGCAATACAGGCGTGACGGCATCGGCGGTGGTTTTCAGATCGCGGCACAGCTGGTCCTGTGGCACCGGCGTTGGGCCCAATCGGTCTAGGATCTGCGTGTGAAGTGCCGCTGTTTGCCGTAATGAGCGTGGTTGCCCTGAGGGTGGATCCTGTGGTGGCGGGAAGGGCAATTCGGGGGCGGGGGCTGTGCCGATGACCTCAAGGATGTCGGCGGCGCCTCGCACCAGCGTGGCCCCGTCGCGCAACAGCATGTTGCAGCCAGAGGCGCGGGCGTCAAACGGATGGCCGGGCACTGCCAGAACATCGCGGCCTTGGTCCAGCGCATTGCGCGCGGTGATCAGGCTGCCGGATTTGGCCGCCGCTTCGATCACCACGGTGGCGCGGGACAACCCGCTGATGATGCGGTTGCGGCGGGGAAAATGCCGCGCTGTGGGTGTCATGCCCATGGGTTGTTCTGACAGGCGCAAGCCGGTTTTGGCGATGTCATGGTGCAACTGCGTGTTTTCGGCTGGATAGATCTGGTCCACCCCGCCAGCTTGGACGGCGATTGTGCCGGTTTTCAACGCCGCGATATGTGCGGCGGTATCTATGCCGCGTGCAAGCCCCGAGACCACAACGATGTCAGCCGCGCCCAGTTCGCGGGCCATCGTGCTGGCCATTCGGGTGCCAAGGCTGGAGGCGTTGCGCGCACCAACCATCGCCACCATTGGCCGTTTGAGAAGTGAGACATCCCCCATCGCCCACAAGATGGGCGGGGCGTCATCAAGATCGGTAAGGGCTGCGGGATAGTCAGGCGCACCGCGACACAGCATTTTTGCGCCGATGCGCCGCGCGTTGGCCAATTCGGCGCGCACAACGCCTTCGGGACAGATTTGATAGCCTTTGACACCTGCCGATTGCGCGATCTGCGGTAGGGCGGCAAGTGCCGCGTCGGCGCTGCCGTGTTCCGTGAGGAGGCGATAAAATGTGGAAATGCCGACGCGGCGAGAGCGCAAAAGACGGAGCCACGAGACCTGTTGTTCTTCCGTGGTGGGTGGGAGTGGGGGGTGAAAGGAAGAAAGAGTGGGGGTCTCTTCGGTCATCCGTGGCTCCGTCAGCTTGCAGAATCAGGAATACCGTATGGGTGGTTAACAGGGCGTTACGATCCGCCTCGCTATTTTGGGGGAGGGGCAAAGGCGCGGGGGGCAGTGCGGTAGCATTCGCGCCAGAAAAAACCGCCGTATCCCGCGCCCAGGATCGGCAGAATGATCCAGCCAAAGGCGTTTGTCCCGAGGTTGCCCTGATCCATCCAGAGGGCCGCCGCCAGCCCAAAGCCCGCCCCAAGCACAACGGCGTAGCCCCATCCTGCCACGCCCCAAAGGGCGGCAAGGCGTGCGGCAAACACCGCCACACCGAGGGGCAACCACACCACAAAAATGCCAAACGCCAAGACATATGCCACGGTGCCGACCAATGTGAACGCACCCCCAAAGCGCGGGCTGTCTTCCAGCGATGTGACAGCCGAGGCACCCACGGTGGCCAAAAGGATGGCAAAGCCGAAAAACGACGGGATGGTCCAACTGCGCAACGCGGCATGCCACAAGATACGCCAGCTGAGCGCGGATCGTGCGGCGGGATCGGTGCGCAAAACGGGAGGCATCAGGACTTTTTGAACGCAGCAGGCGCGAGGCGGTAGCAGGTGATCCAATAGACCAAACCCATCACGCCGCCGATTGCCGTGATCGCGGCGAATGCCATCAGGTTTTCGGGCGTTACAGGGTTTTGACCATCCATGAGGATAAAGACGATTGCGCCCATGATACAGCCGAAGCCCAATGCAACCGCCCATCCCGCTGTTCCGTTTTTGAGCGCAAACACCATCGCCACGCTGCCAAGCAAAACAGGCGCCCAAGACACCACAAACGAAAAGCCGATTAAGATCAGCGGTGTGAGCAGCACGGATATCGCGGCTTCCAGCATATCGGGTATAACCGCGTCAAGCCCCAGAAAGTCGAGCACGAACATACAGGCATAAAACACAGCCAGCGCCACGATAGGCACGCCAAGCCAGGTGATCAGCATTGCGGACAGGTAATAAATGGGCCGCATGGCGTAGCGGTGCTCGGGCGGGGTTTTAAGGGCGGGGGGCAGGGGCAAGGGGTTTTTCCAAACGACAACACAGAAGATCAAACGGCCCTGCAAGTGTTTCCACGGTTTCAGGGCCGCGTGCAACCTCGCGCCAGCCGTGCTTGGCGTAAAAGGCAAGGGCGCGGGCGTTGTCTGGGATGCAAATCAGATGCGCTGTGATTATGCCGCGCTGGTGCAAAGTGGCCTCTGCGGCGCGGATCAATTGGCTGGCCGCACCGCTGCCGTGGGCGCGGGTTGCCAGATGAAGCTGTTCCAGCTCTGCGCCATTGAGCGCCACAAAACCAAGGGGGCCGCCATTGTGCCAAACCAAGACGTCGCCGCGTGCAATGCGTGGGCCAAGGCGGTCTTGGAAGCTTTGCAGTGTGCGCATCGCCTCTAACGGGGCGGGCACTTTGCCTGCGTGCCCTGCCATCCAGGCCTCGTGCCAGATGGGGGCCAGTCCCGGGATGTCATCACTGGTGGCCGTGCGGATCACGCAGCAGAGCCCCCGACCGTCAGACCACCGATCATCAATGTGGGTTGGCCGACGCCGACGGGGACCCATTGGCCTTGCTTGCCGCAGTTGCCCATGCCGGGGTCCAGCGCCATGTCATTGCCGATGGCGCGGATATGTTTGAGGGCCGTGGCCCCGTCGCCGATCAGTGTGGCACCTTTGACGGGCGCGCCGACCTGTCCGTTTTTCACCTGATAGGCTTCGGTGCAGGAAAATACGAATTTTCCGTTGGTGATATCCACTTGCCCGCCGCCAAAGCCCACCGCGTAGATGCCGTCTTTGAGATCAGCAAGGATTGCCTCTGGGGCTGTATCGCCCCCAAGCATGTAGGTGTTTGTCATGCGCGGCATGGGGATATGGGCGTAGCTTTGGCGTCGACCGTTGCCCGTGGGTTCAACGCCCATCAGGCGCGCGTTCTGGCGGTCCTGCATGTAGCCCACAAGGATCCCATCTTCGATCAGGGTGTTTTTGCCTGACGGGGTGCCTTCGTCGTCGATGGTGATGCTGCCACGGCGGTCAGGAATGGTGCCGTCGTCCAGCACTGTGACACCCTTGGCTGCGATTTGCTGCCCCATGAGCCCTGCGAATGCGCTGCTGCCTTTGCGGTTGAAGTCGCCTTCCAGCCCGTGCCCGATGGCTTCATGCAGCAAAATTCCCGGCCAGCCCGGGCCAAGCACGACGTCCATCACGCCAGCGGGCGCAGGGATGGCGTCCAGATTGACAAGGGCGATGCGTAAAGCCTCTTGCGCCACCGATTGCCAATGGGCGGGATCCATCAAGCCGTTCATCAAATAGCGTCCGCCGCCGCCCGCGCCGCCGCTTTCGCGGCGTCCGTTTTCTTCGACGATCACGCTGATGTTCAGCCGCGCCATGGGACGTGCATCGCGGGTCAGGTGGCCTTCGGGGCGCAAGATCTCGACCTCTTGGAAGGAGGCAGAAAATGTGGCGCTGACCTGGATGACGCGTTTGTCCAATCCGCGCACGAAGGCATCAATTTCGCGCAATGTGTCAATCTTGACGCCGAACTCTACGCCCGACATGGGGTTTTGATCCGTATAAAGTGTTGTGTTGGTTGCGCGTGGCGCATCGGCCAGCGTGCCGCCCCCATCGCCTACGGCCAGACGGGCGGTATCAACGGCACGGCCAATAGCGGCTTCCGAAATTTCCGAGGAATGTGCATAGCCCGCCACATCGCCGCGCACAGCCCGCAATCCAAACCCTTCGGAGGCATTGTAGCTGGCGGTTTTGACGCGCCCATCGTCAAACACGATCGCTTCCATGCGGCTGCGTTCCAAAAACAGCTCTCCGTCATCCGCGCCTGCGGTGGCGCTGCGCAGCTGCGACAGGGCTGATTCCTGATCGAGGAGCGTGTCAAAGGGGCGAAAAGGGGTGTCGGTCATCATGTGCCTCGAAAAAAAATGCGAAATTTGATCTGGATCAAAGAAAAGCGTCAGTCTGCCGCAACGCGTAATCTTGAGGTGTTCTTAAGGATATGGTTTTAACGCGTCTGAATACAAATGGATTCCGTTTGGCGATAGCTTGCCAGATGGACGTGGATAAGCGGCACGGTTTTGCCGCAAGACATACGGGAAGCAATAGATGCGTAAATGGACCCTTTCGGCCGCCCTTTTGGGCGCTATGGCAACAACTGCAGCATATGCCCAAGAGGTGGTGGGTGTGCCTGTTGATCGCGGCACAGGTTTCCAACCTGCTGCGACTGAACTTGCACGCGACCTGCAATGGCTTGATGGTATGATCAATTACATCATCTTCGCCATCACCCTGTTTGTGACCGGTTTGCTGGTTTATATCATGGTGCGGTATAACCGCCGCTCGAACCCCAAGCCCGCAACATTCACACATAATTCACCGATTGAGGTGGCATGGACGATCATCCCGATTGTCATTCTGGTGTTCATCGGGGCGTTTTCGCTGCCAGTACTGTTCAAACAACAGGTGATCCCAGAGGCCGACATCAATATCAAAGTGACAGGCTACCAGTGGTATTGGGGCTATGAGTATGTGGACGAAGGCTTTGCCTTTGACAGCTACATGGTCGGCCATCCTGCGACGATGACAGATGCCGCTGACGAAAATGGTGCGCAGCCGTATATTCTGGATGCCGCAATGGAAGAGATGCTTGGTGAATATGGCTACAGCCGCAACGAATGGTTGCTGGCCACTGACACGCAAGTTGTCGTTCCTGTTGGCAAAACCGTTGTGATGACGGTGACAGCCGCCGACGTGATCCATTCGTGGACCATCCCGTCGTTCGGCGTAAAACAGGACGCAGTGCCCGGTCGTCTGGCGCAGCTTTGGTTCAACGCAGAACGTGAAGGTCTCTATTTTGGCCAGTGCTCCGAGCTTTGCGGCAAGGACCACGCCTATATGCCGATCACGGTGAACGTTGTAAGCCAAGAGGAATACGACGCTTGGCTGGCAGAGGCGAAAGCTGAATACGCAGGCATTTTGCCAGCGGACCAATCTTATCAAGTTGCATCGAAGTAATCTTGTAGGGCGGGTTCAAACCCGCCTTACCCCATCAGGGGACAATAGATGACAGACGTAAGCTATCAGACGGCAAAATCAGCAGGCCAAACAGGCGAAGCCCAGTTTGGCGATTATTTTGCGCTTCTTAAACCGCGGGTGATGTCGCTGGTTGTGTTCACGGCCCTTGTGGGTTTGCTGGTTGCCCCTGTGGGCGTGCATCCCTTTGTCGGGTTTTGCGCCATTTTGTTCATCGCTGTCGGGGCAGGGGCATCGGGCTCGCTGAACATGTGGTGGGACGCCGATATCGACGTTGTGATGAAGCGCACAGCCAAACGCCCGATCCCCGCAGGCAAGGTGACGCCTGACGAAGCTTTGGGAATCGGTCTGGCGCTTTCGGGCTTTTCGGTTGTGTTGCTGTGGTTGGCGACAAACGCTTTGGCGGCCTTCCTGCTGGCGTTCACCATCTTTTTTTATGCCGTTGTCTATTCCATGTGGCTCAAACGCTCGACACCGCAGAACATCGTGATCGGTGGTGCGGCAGGGGCGTTCCCGCCCATGATCGGTTGGGTCGTGGCCACAGGCTCGATCAGTGTAGAAGCCGTTTTGATGTTCATGTTGATCTTCATGTGGACGCCGCCTCATTTCTGGGCTTTGGCGCTGTTCATGAAATCAGATTATGACGATGCTGGCGTGCCGATGCTGACCGTGACCCATGGGCGCAAATCCACGCGCCGCCATATCCTTGCCTATACTTTGCTTTTGTTCCCGCTTGCGATTGGCACGGCGTTTACCTCGATCGGTGGGCCGATCTATCTGGTCACTGCCGTGGTCTTGAACGTGTGGTTCCTGAAAGGGGCCTATGACATCTGGCGCCGCGATGAAACACAGGCCGAAGCCGACAACTACAAGGTCGAAAAGTCGGTATTCAAAGTCTCGCTGCTCTACCTCTTCCTGCACTTCGGTGCGCTGCTGGTCGAGGCGGTGTTGCGCCCCTACGGTCTGGGAGGCTGGTAGAATGGGATATTTTCGCGCCGACCACGAATTGCACGACCGCCGCAAAGGCCGCAACCTTGGCGTGGCGGCTGTGCTGATCGGGCTGATCGTGATCGTCTTTGGCCTGACATATGTGAAAATCACCAGCGGCGGCAGCCTCGAAGGGTTTGACCACACAGTGCGCCCCGCGCTTATCACGGAGGACACCCAGTGAGTGACACCCCTGAAATGACACCCAAAGAGCCGCTTCACAAAACCGTTGTGAAGCTGGTCGGCGTTGTTGTGTTTATGGGTGGCCTCGCATGGGCGTCGGTCCCTCTGTATGATCTGTTCTGCCGCGTGACAGGCTATGGCGGCACGACAAACGCCAGCGCAGGCAATACCGACGGTGTGCTGGACCAGACCATCAAGGTGCGGTTTGATGCCAGCCTTGCGCGCGATATGCCGTGGGACTTCAAGCCCGAAGTGCGCCAGATGGAATTGAAGATCGGTCAAGACGGTCTGGCCTTCTTTGAGGCCTACAACCCCACCGACCGCCCGATTGCAGGCACTGCAAGCTACAACGTGACACCCTATTCGGCAGGCGCATATTTCAGCAAAGTCCAGTGCTTTTGCTTTGAAGAACAAATCCTGCAACCGGGTGAACGGATGCAGATGCCCGTAAACTTCTATGTCGATCCCGACATCGTAAACGACCGCGAAGCGCGGTTCGTTCACACCATTACGCTGTCCTACACCTTCCACATGATGGACGAGCAACCCGACCCGAACGCACAAGCGGCCCTGACCGCAGAGCCCAAGCCAACAGCCAACTATCAATAAGACCAAAGGGGAACCTGACAATGGCCCACGTAAAGAACCACGACTATCATATTCTTCCCCCAAGCGTCTGGCCGTTTATCGGCGCGGTCGCGGGTTTCGTCATGCTTTTTGGCGCTGTTTTGTGGATGCACGACAGCGGCCCGTGGATGTTCCTGATAGGGTTGGCCGGCGTGCTTTACACCATGTTTGCTTGGTGGGCTGACACAGTTGCCGAAAGCCACGCAGGCGATCACACACCTGTTGTGCAAATCGGTCTGCGCTATGGGTTCATCTTCTTTATCATGTCCGAAGTGATGTTTTTTGTTGCGTGGTTCTGGAGCTTTTTCAAACACGCGATGTACCCGATGGGCCCACAATCGCCTGCCGTTGATGGCGTCTGGCCACCCGTTGGCATCGAAACCTTTGACCCGTGGCACCTGCCGTTGATCAACACGCTGATCCTTTTGTGTTCGGGGGCCGCGGCCACATGGGCGCACCACGCACTGGTCCATGAAAACAACCGCGAAGATATGAAATGGGGCCTGATCCTTGCCATCGGTCTTGGCGTCATCTTCACAGGGTTCCAGGCCTATGAATACACCCACGCGGCCTTTGGGTTTGCGGGCAACATTTACGGCGCGAACTTCTTTATGGCCACAGGTTTCCACGGCGCGCACGTCGTCATCGGAACAATTTTCCTGCTTGTGTGCCTGATCCGCTTGCAGCGTGGCCACTTCACGCAAGAAAAGCATGTGGGTTTTGAGGCCGCGGCATGGTACTGGCACTTTGTCGATGTGGTGTGGCTGTTCTTGTTCGCAGCAATCTACGTCTGGGGCCAATAACCCCGCCGGTAAGGTGGATTTCAATCCACCTTGCTTTTTAAAAACCTACCTGTAAGGCGCGGGATGATCTCGCGCCTTTTGGCTTGTAGAGGGTGATATGGGCAAACTGATTGCACCACTGATCTTTGGCGCAGCAGGGGCTGCGATCCTGATATCGCTTGGCGTCTGGCAAATGCAGCGCCTTGAATGGAAGCAAGGCGTTCTGGCCGAAATCCAAGCGCGTATAAATGATGCGCCAGTGGCCGTTCCGGTGCAGCCTGATCCAGAGGGTGATCGCTTTCTTCCGGTGGCAGCACAAGGCGAGCTGACGGGCGAGTATTTGCGCGTGCTGGTCAGTCAGAAGCGCGTCGGTGCGGGCTATCGCATTATTTCGGCGTTCGAGACCGAAGGCCGCCGCATTCTGGTCGACCGTGGATTTATGCCCGTGCAATCAGATGACACGCCCGCAGCGCAGGGGCAGGTTGCCTATGTGGGCAATTTGCATTGGCCAGAAGAGGTGGACAGCTACACACCCGCGCCTGATTTGGCGCAGAACCTGTGGTTTGCACGTGATGTGCCCGCGATGGCCGATGCACTGAATACCGAGCCTGTTTTGCTGATCGCGCGTGCGGCCACCCCCGCTGATGCAGCCATCGCGCCATTGCCTGTGTCGACCGAAGGGATTCCGAACGATCACCTGAACTACGCAATCACATGGTTTTCGCTCGCGATTGTATGGTTGGGGATGACAGCGTTTCTGGCATGGCGTATCAGGCGGGAACAGACGCAAAAGGCGACCTAACATGCACTACCATTCGACCCGCGGCGCAGCCCCTGTTCTGACATTTGAACAAGCCATGCTGACGGGGCTGGCCCGTGACGGCGGGCTTTATTTGCCCGAAACCATTCCCACCCTCAGCCATGCTGATATCGCTGCGATGGCGGGATTGAGCTATGAAGAGATCGCGTTTCGCATCATGCGCCCTTTCACGGGCGATACGTTTACCGACGAAGAATTCGCAGATCTGATCGCCAAAGCCTATGCGGGCTTTGGTCATGCCGCCCGTGCGCCGCTGGTCCAGCTGGCGCCCAATCACTTTTTGCTCGAATTGTTCCATGGCCCTACGCTGGCGTTCAAAGACTTTGCCATGCAACTGATCGGGCAGATGTTCGAATTTGCGCTGAAACGCAATGGCGAACGGGTGACGATCGTGGGGGCCACATCGGGCGACACAGGCTCTGCCGCGATGGAGGCGTTTCGGGGGCTTGAAGCAGTAGATCTCTTTATTCTCTACCCCCATGGCCGCGTGTCCGAAGTGCAGCGCCGCCAAATGACCACCCCGTCTGAGGCAAATGTGCATGCCTTGGCCGTTGATGGGGATTTCGACACCTGTCAGGGTGCGGTCAAAGATATGTTCAACGATTTCGACTTCCGCGAAAGCGTGAAGCTGGCGGGGGTGAACAGCATCAACTGGGCGCGGGTTCTGGCGCAGGTGGTGTATTATTTTTCCAGCGCCGTCAGCCTCGGCGCGCCGCACCGCCCGGTCAGTTTCACCGTGCCCACAGGCAATTTCGGGGACATCTTCGCAGGCCATATCGCCAAACAGATGGGCCTGCCGATTGAAAAGCTAGTGGTTGCCACCAACCAGAACGACATCCTGCACCGCACGCTTGAAACGGGTGTTTACAAGACCGAAGATGTTCAGCCATCGATCAGCCCATCGATGGATATTCAGGTCAGTTCAAATTTCGAACGTGCGCTTTATTACGCTTATGACAGCGATGGCAGCGCGGTTGCGCAACAGATGAACGACCTTAAGACCACCGGTGAATTCACGATCAGCCAAGGTGCGATCAGCCATCTGCGTGATCTTTTCGCCTCTGGCCGCGCGTCCGAGGCCGAAACATCGGCAGCAATCACACGGTATGTCGAGCAGCATGGCGAATTGCTGTGTCCCCATTCAGCCGTTGGCACCCATGTTGCCGAAAGCCATCTGGGCACCACACCGATGATCACACTGGCCACCGCGCATCCTGCCAAATTCCCCGATGCCATGCAGGCGGCGACTGGCATTCATCCGCCCCTTCCCAAGCGCATGGCGGACCTTTATGACCGACCCGAACGTATCACCCGCGTTGCGGGTGATCTGGCCGCCATTCAAACCATCATTAAGGAACGCATCTAAGTGACCGTTCAAACCCACCGCCTGCCAAACGGCTTTCGCATCGTGACCGAACATATGGATGGCCTGAAATCGGCATCTATCGGGATTTGGGTTCAGGCAGGCGGGCGCCACGAGACGCTTGCCCAAAACGGCATTGCCCACTTTTTGGAGCATATGGCATTCAAAGGGACGGCCAAACGCAGTGCGCTGCAAATCGCCGAAGCGATTGAAGATGTGGGCGGCTATATCAACGCCTACACGTCGCGCGAGATGACAGCGTATTACGCCCGTGTGCTGGAAAACGACGTGCCGCTTGCGCTGGATGTGATCGGTGACATTGTCCTTAATCCTGTGTTTGATGAGGCAGAGATTGAAGTTGAGCGTGGCGTGATCTTGCAAGAGATTGGCCAAACCCTCGATACGCCTGACGATATCGTATTTGATTGGTTGCAAGAGCAGGCCTATCCAGACCAACCCATTGGCCGCACCATTCTTGGGCCGTCCGAACGTGTCAGCAGTTTTACCCGCGATGATCTGTCCGGGTTCGTTGGCCAGCATTACGCACCGGGGCAGATGATCCTGGCCGCTGCGGGGGCGGTGGATCATGATGCGCTTGTGGCCGCGGCCGAAGCAATGTTTGGTCATTTGCCCGCACAACCTGCCAGCGTGATTGAACCTGCGGCGTTTCAAGGCGGTGAACGGCGCGAGGTCAAAGACCTTGAACAGGTGCATTTCGCGCTGGCCCTTGAAGGCCCGAACTACCGCGACCCGATGATTTACACCGCGCAGATCTTTGCCACGGCCTTTGGTGGTGGGATGTCCAGCCGCCTTTTTCAGGAGGTGCGTGAAAAGCGCGGGCTATGCTACACGATTTTTGCGCAAGCGGGGGCCTATGCTGATACGGGTCTTACGACTATTTATGCAGGCACCAGCGCTGATCAGATCGGTGAATTGGCCCATATCACGATGGACGAGTTAAAACGCGCGGCCTGTGATATGTCGCCCGAAGAGGTTGCCCGCGCCCGCGCGCAGATGAAAGCAGGCATGCTGATGGGGCTTGAAAGCCCATCGGCGCGGTGTGAACGGTTGGCGCGTATGATCTCGATCTGGGACCGCGTGCCCGATTTGAACGAGGCGGTTGAGCGTATTGACGCTGTGACCACAGGCGATGTCAAAGACTACGCAGCCAATCTTGCAACCTCTGCAGGCAGTGCGTTGGCCCTTTATGGTCCTGTCTCGGCAGCACCCCACTTGGATGATTTAAAGGCGAGACTGGCCGCCTGATATGCTCCGAACCCGTCGCAAAGTGATAATCGAAACCGAGCGGATGACATTGCGTCCGCCGACCCACGCCGATTATCGCTTTTGGACGGCACAACGCCGCGACAGTCGTGACTTCCTTATGCCTTGGGAGCCGTCCTGGGCCGAAGATCACCTGACGCGCAAAGCCTTCACCAATCGGGTTTACTGGGCGCAACGCTCAATCAACCAAGGTTCTGCGATGCCATTGTTTTTGATCCGCCGCGAGGATCAGGCGCTCATGGGGGCGATCACGCTCGACAATATCCGCCGCGGCCCTGCACAGGCTGGCACGCTTGGCTATTGGATCGGCCAGAATTTCGCGCGTCAGGGCTATATGCGTGAGGCGATCCAGGCGGTCACGCACTACGGATTTCACCAGCTTGATTTGTCCCGTTTGGAGGCCGCGTGCCTGCCAGAGAATGCGGCGTCGCGCGGGGTTCTTGAAAGCTGCGGTTTCAAATATGAAGGTGTTGCGCAAAGCTATCTTCAGATCAACGGGCGCTGGCGCAATCATGTGCTATACGCAAATTTGCGCAGCGACCGGCGCGGCAAAACCGACGTTGGATAACCCGCGCCAAGGGGCGCTATGACCAGTAGATCGCGTTGTCCCAAACGTCGGGCAGCACAATCGCACCGTTTGGCAGATCTGTGGCGTTCAGCGCCAGCCCTTGCCACGCCATCTGCCATTCGGATGGCATAGCAGGGTGGGCGCCGACCGCATGGTTGGCATGAAACCCAAAGCGCCCGTATTAGGCGGGATCACCCAACACCATAACGCCCTGAACGGCGCGGTCTTTCATGGCGCTCAGGCCCGTTTTGATCAAGGCACTGCCATGCCCTGCCTTTTGGTGGTCGGGGTGAATGGCAAGTGGTCCGAGAAGCGCGATGGGGTTCGGCCCCACATGGCAAGGCGAAAAACAAATGTGTCCGATGATCTGCCCCTGTTGCTCTGCAACAAAGTGCGCTGTGTCCACCGTGGCTGCTACATCGCGTACCAACTGCGTCAGATCTTCGTCAGGAAATGCGAAGGCGTAGAGCGTTTGAACGCCAGCATCATCCTGAGGTCGCAGGGCGCGTATCATTCGTGTGTCCTTCATGTGGGTTCCCAAGGCTGCGGTGCGGTGCAGTTGACCTTGCCAGGCGGTGAAATATCTCATCCATCATGAGACAGATTTTTTCAGCTCTAATCGCCTTGGTCCTGGCCCTGCCAGCCGCTGCCCAAGATCGTCGTCCATCCCATTGTATCGCATTGGCTGACGCAAGCGGTGCAACATATTTGCATAAAGCAAGTTTTGGCCAACCCGTGCCAGAGTTTTCTGTCCGAATTCACTATATCCACCACGCCAGCTTTTTGATCCAGACACGTGGCGGCATTGACGTAGCCACAGATTTCACGGGGTTTTTGGGCCGCACCGAATTGATCCCCGATGTCGTGACCATGAACCACGCGCATGAAACCCATTTCACACAGTTTCCTGACCCTGCAATCCCGCATGTCTTGCGCGGGTGGGCTACGGCCGATGGCGGCAACGACCATCACCTTGATCTGGGAGAGATGCTGATCCGCAATGTGCCGACCGACATCCGCTCGCGGTTTGATGCGGGCGTTGAACGCAATGGAAACTCCATCTTCGTGTTTGAGGCCGAAGGTCTGTGCATCGGTCATCTGGGCCATTTGCATCACGAACCCACAGCGCAGCAATATGCGGCCTTGGGGCGATTGGACGTTGTTATGGCGGCTGTGGATGGCGGGATGACCGTTGATTTGCCCACGATGATCCGCATCTTGAAACGCCTGAAATCGTCGGTGGTGATCCCCATGCATTGGTGGGGTGAAAGCAATTTGCAAAGGTTTATCAATGGTATGACGGATGAATTTGATGTTATTGATACCCAAGGGCCGTCTATCGAAGTCAGCTTGCGCAGCCTGCCTGATCGCCCGACGGTCATGGTGCTTCGCCCACAGATGCTGCGCGATGAAACGGCAGACTAACTTGGCCTTTCGCGCTGGCCGTGGCATCACGGGCAGATGACATATCTTGCCCCTGCCAGTGCCGATTTTGAAGCAACCGCGCGCGCAATTCTGCCGCCCGACACGTTTGCGGAGGTTGGAGCCCAATACCTTGAAGAGCCACGTGGCCGCTATGCGGGATCTGCGGGGCTATTGGCCAAACCAAGAACAACCGAAGAGGTTAGCAAACTGGTTAAACTGGCCCATGATCACGGGGTTGCCGTGATCCCCTATGGCGGTGGCACGGGATTGGTGGGTGGACAAGTGGCCGAAGATGGACCCGCCCCGTTGATCCTGTCGCTTGAGCGTATGACAGCCTTGCGTGCGGTTTACCCAAGCGAAAACGCGATGGTTGTCGAGGCGGGCATGATCCTTGCCGATGTCCAAAGCAACGCCGCGGCTTATGACCGGATCTTTCCGCTGTCGCTTGCCTCCGAAGGATCGGCACGCATCGGCGGGGTTTTGTCTACCAATGCAGGCGGCGTCAATGTGTTGCGCTATGGCAATGCGCGTGATCTTTGTCTGGGGCTAGAGGTCGTCTTGGCCGATGGCACAATTTGGAACGGGTTGACGCGCTTGCGCAAAAACAACACGGGCTATGACCTGCGTCATCTGATGATCGGGGCAGAGGGCACTTTGGGGATCATCACGGCGGCTGCGCTCAAGCTGCATCCGGTTCCTGCCAGCGAAGGCACCGCCTTTATGACCGTCAAAAACCCCAAAGCGGCACTTGATCTACTTGCCTTGGCCCAATCGCACATGGGCGGCGGTGTTTCTGCGTTTGAGATTATTCATCGCCAAAGTTTTGATTTTCTGACCGAGACCTTGCCCGACATTCGCCACCCGTTCGCGCAGACGCCCGAATGGTGTGTTCTGACTGAGGTGGGTTTGCCAGCGGGCATGGCACCTGATGGGGCCCTTGAAGGATTGTTCCGCCAAGCGGTTGATGCAGGTCTGGCCGACGATGGGGTCATCGCATCATCGCTTGCACAGCGGCAGGCCTTTTGGTCGGTGCGCGAACATATCCCCGAAGCCAACAGGCGGATCGGGTCGGTCAGCAGCCACGATATCAGTGTGCCGCTGTCGGCCATTCCCGAATTTATAGAGCGCGCAAACGCGGCGATTGCGTCTTTGGGTGATTTTCGGATCAATTGCTTCGGGCATGTGGGCGATGGAAACTTGCATTACAATGTCTTTCCCGTGCCTGGAAAAACCCGTGCTGACCACATGCAAGATCGCGATATGATCAAGAAAACGGTCCATGACCTTGTGCATGACATGGGCGGATCGGTCAGTGCCGAACACGGGATCGGGCGGTTAAAGGTTGATGATATGGAGCGGTATAGCGACCCTGCCAAACTTGCCATGATGCGTAGTATCAAGGATGCGCTGGATCCCAAGGGGATCCTTAACCCCGGCGCTGTCATCCGCCCGCTGCGATAAAAATAACGCCCTGCGAGGGGGGATCGCAGGGCGTTGAAATGTCATGAGCGATGCCCATGGGGGTGCAAGCAGCCGATCTCCCAATCAGCTTGTAAGGTGGATAACGCGATTCCCGTTACCAAACGGTTATCAATCGCCCTCGAAAGCGCAAAGTGCATGGATTTCCACGCCCATCTTTTCCAACAATGCCCGCCCCCCCAGATCGGGCAAATCTATCACAAAGGCGCAGCCGATGATTTCGGCGCCCATGCGTTCCAACAGCTTGATGCCTGCTTCGGCCGTGCCGCCTGTGGCAAGCAAATCATCGACGACCAGAACCTTTTCACCCGGTTGGATCGCGTCATCATGAATTTCCATAACAGCTTCGCCGTATTCCAGCGTATAGGCTTGTTCGATCGTTTTGCCCGGCAATTTGCCTTTCTTGCGGATCGGCACAAAGCCCTTGGACAACTGATGGGCAATCGCACCGCCCAAGATAAACCCACGCGCTTCAAGCCCCACAATCCTGTCAATGTCGCGCCCGGCGTATGGATCAAGAAGTTGGTCAATCGCGATGCGAAAACCACGTGGGTCCGCAAACAGGGTGGTCACATCGCGGAACATGATCCCCTCATGGGGGAAATCGGGGATGGTGCGGATGTAGTCGCGGACGGTTTTGCGGGGTTCGGCCATAAAGGGCCTCCTTGGTAACGAAAGTTAAAGAACGCGGCCAGCAACAGTGCGCAGCTTGGCCAGAAGATCGGGATCGCGTGCATCGGGGGCGGTCATTATAGCGTGGGTCAGGGCGGTTGCGCAGCCCTCTTTGCACGGCGATGGTTTGGCGTTCAAAGCCTGCGCAAGGTGACCAACCATCGCTTTGGCCTTAGCGGAATTGCCATGTAGGGTTTCGATAATTTGGGTCACATCCACTTCGCCGTGATCGGGATGCCAGCTGTCGTAGTCGGTAATCATGGCCACAGACGCATAGCAAATCTCGGCTTCTCGGGCCAATTTGGCCTCTGGCATATTGGTCATCCCGATGACGTCGCAGCCCCAGACATCGCGGTAGAGCTTGCTTTCGGCAAGCGTTGAAAACTGCGGCCCTTCCATAGCCAGATATGTGCCGCCCATATGGGTCGTGGCACCCGCCTGTTGCGCCGCTTGGCCGGCAATGTCGCGCAGGTCACCACAGGTTGGATGCGCCAAAGACACATGGGCAACGCAGCCCGTCCCGAAAAAGCTGCTTTCGCGGCCTTTTGTGCGATCTATAAACTGGTCGACGATTACGAAATCACCCGGCGCAAGCGCGTCACGAAACGAGCCGCACGCACTGACACTCACCAGATCGGTCACGCCCATCTGTTTCATCGCATCGATATTGGCGCGGTAGGGAACGGTCGACGGGGAATGCACATGCCCGCGTCCATGACGCGGCAAAAAGACAAAGGGCAGCCCACCAATTCTGCCGCGCAATACGGCGTCGGACGGCGGCCCCCACGGGGTTTCAACCGCGACCCACTCAGGGGCTTCCAGCCCGTCGAGATCATAGAGACCGGAGCCGCCGATTATTCCAAGGGTGCGTTGGGTCATTCATTCCGTCCGTCTTAGTCAGCCAAGTGTTGCACGCTTCATTCTAGCCCTTCCAGCGCCGCGTTGCCGCATCTGGACAAGTCCGCACGTTCCGCCTTATTCCCCAGGTCGTTTGAGCGCAAAGACCGAGGTCACCTGGGTGTAGTCTTGATACCCCATCCGCGCCAAAGGTGTGAATGTCGTGATGTCAAAACGGCCGTCCTTGATACAGGCGTCGCGCATATGCACGCCTGTTACTTCGCCAAAAACCGTGAAATTGGCCTCGCCAGCCAGCTGAACAATCTGGGTTACCTGACATTCCAAGGCCGCGGGCGCATCGGCCACACGGCTGCAGGCGATTGTTTGGCAAGCCACCCGATCCAGCCCTGCGTGCGTGAACTCATCAGTGGTGGCATCCCAAGGCCCGCTGGTGTCATTCATCGCGTCACGTGCTGCATATTCAACGATATTGATGCAAAAGACGCCCGTTTCACGCGCGTTGGCCACAGTGTCCTTTGTGCCATCGCGGTCCGCTTTGGCGCTGGTTGAGGCAAACATGACCTGCGGCGGTGTATAGGCCACCGCATTAAAGAAGCTATAGGGTGCAAGGTTTTCAGAGCCATCAGCGCCCCGCGTCGAGATCCATGCAATCGGGCGGGGCGCGACAATCGCGTTAAACGGATTGAACGGAAGACCGCTTCCTGCGCCGACCTCGTCCTTGGGAATATAAAACATCACATGCTTTCAAGTGGTTGTCTTTGCCTGTGATATAGCGCCATGGTGTCGGCGAAAACCAGATCAATATTGCAAGTGGACAGTTGGGTTGCAGTTACGCGCGGAAACACCTCAAGATCGGTGGGAGGTCGAAGCCCTTTATGATCTGTGTTTTGCACCGGGGCGCGAGGCGCTGTCATCCTATCGTTTGCGCGATGGTGTGCCCCCTGTGGCGGGGCTGTCGATGGTGGCGCGTGATGCCGATGGTATTCTGGGCGGTGCGGTGCGGTTCTGGCCTGTGCAAATTGGCGGGGCCCAAGCGCTTTTGCTTGGACCGATTGCAGTGCATCCGACGCGGCAGGGCGAAGGGCTTGGTGGGTATCTGATGCGCACCAGCCTTGATGCTGCGCGGGCGCAGGGGGTGGCGCGGGTGCTGTTGGTTGGCGATGCGCCGTACTACGGCAAATTCGGATTTACCAAGCTGGACGATGTACGCATGCCGCCGCCCACGAACCCCGACCGCGTGCTTGGTCTGGCGTTGATCGACGGCGCATGGGACGCGGTTGCAGGCGATGTTTGCAAAGTAGGCACTTGAAACAATGCCGTGCGGCCCAAACATAGGCCTATGTCCAAACTGAACACCATCCAAAGCCGCACGCCGCCAAATCCTGACGAGATATTGGATCAACTTGCGCGCAAGCACAACGAAGCCCGCGGCGTCGGGATGCAAGTTGTCCAGATGGTGGGGGGCAAAGCGGAAGGGCTGTTGGACAGGCTGCCCGCACCTGTGCGCAATCAGTTGGATGGCGCAACCAAATCAGCACTGGAAGCGGCCCTGCGTGCAGCGCAGACAAGTCGCGGTGTGGTCAGTGACCAACCCGCTTGGATGAACACGGCTGTGAATACCGCGCTTGGCGCAGCGGGTGGTGTGGGCGGCCTGCCGTCGGCCATGGCTGAATTGCCTGTGACCACCACTGTGTTGCTGCGTGCCATTCAGGGCGCAGCTGCGGATTACGGCTTTGATCCTGCTGATCCCGATATTCAGCGCGACTGTCTGATCGTCTTTTCCAGCGCAGGTCCGCTGGAGGCCGATGACGGCACAGACACCAGCTTCTTTGCGGCGCGAATGGCCCTGTCCGGTTCGACTGTTCAGGGCATTATTGCCAAGGTCGCGCCTCGACTGGGCGCTGTATTGGGCCAAAAACTGGCGGCCCAAGCGGTGCCCGTTCTGGGGGCTGTGGCGGGGGCTGCGGTTAACTATACCTTTACCAGCTATTATCAGACGATGGCGCAGGTCCATTTCGGCCTCAAGCGACTGGCTTTGGAAACCGGACAGGATGGGGCCGATTTGATGGGGCGTTTGCGCCTAAAGATCGAAACACGATCCTAGCTGCCCAAGCTTCGAATATAGGCTGTCACATCTTCGCGCACCGATTGTTTGCCCGCGTCGCGGGCCGCTTCGATCACAGCGCGCAGATCATCCAGATTGACACGCATGAGCATGGATTTTACGGGGCCGATTGAGGCAGGGCGCATCGAAAGTGTGCGCAAACCCATTGCCGCAAGGCACGCCGCCTCAATGGGGCGGCCGGCATCTTCGCCACAAAACGACAGGCTGGTTTTGGTGGCATTGCAGCGCAAAACGATCATTTCGATAAAGCTAAGGAAGCTGACATTCAGTGTGTCATAGCGCTTGCGCACGCGCTCATTCTCGCGGTCGGCTGCAAAGAAAAACTGTTTAAGATCGTTGCCGCCAATGGACAGAAACTCGACCTCCTCAAAGAAGGCCTCGGGGGCAAAAGCAAGCGACGGGGTTTCCAGCATTGCGCCGACCTCCAAAGTCGCAGGCAGCAAATGCCCCAGTTTTTCCTCGCGTTTTACGGCCTTATCAAGTGCCGCCTTTGCGCCTTTATATTCTTCATATTGCGCAACAAATGGAAACATCACCGTCAATGGCCGCCCGTTGGCCGCACGCAACAGTGCCTGCAACTGCATGGTCAGAACGCCAGGCTTGTCCAGCCCCACGCGGATGGCCCGCCAGCCCAACGCAGGGTTTGGCTCGTCTTGGGGTTTCATATAGGGCAGAACCTTGTCAGACCCGATGTCCAGCGTGCGAAAGACCACACGCTTGCCCAAGGCGGCATCCAGAACCCGTGCGTAAAGGGCTGCAAGCTCGGACCGTTTTGGGACCTGGTTTCGGATCAGAAATTGAAGTTCGGTTCGAAACAGTCCCACGCCTTCGGCGCCCGAGCTTTCAAGCGATGGCAGATCGGCCATCAAACCCGCATTCATCTGAAGCGCAACTGTGGTTCCGCACCGCGCGGTTGCGGGTTTGTCGCGGATATCGGTATAGCGGTCCTGGGCCTTGGCCAGCATCGCGATCTTGTCTTTGAAGGCGGTCATCACCGTGTCTTCGGGTCGCAGATGCACAATGCCTTGTTCGCCGTCCACCAAAATCGGATCGCCATTGAGCGCGTCAGTTGTGATGCCTTTGGCCTGAATAACCAGCGGGATGGCCAAAGCGCGGGCGACAATGCCTGCGTGGCTACCCACGCTGCCGTCTTCCAGCACAATCGCTTTGAGGTTGCGGCCGTATTCGAGTAATTCGCCCGGTCCGATATTGCGCGCCACCAATACTGCGCGCTCTGGCACCTCGGCGCCGGTATCCTGGCCTTGGCCTGTCAGAATACGCAAAAGACGGTTCGACAGATCATCCAGATCATGAAGGCGTTCACGCAGATAGGCGTCATTTGCCTGACCGATGCGTGCGCGTGCAACCGATTGTTCCTTTTCTACAGCAGCTTCTGCGGACAGGCCGCGGCTGATGTCTTCTTCCATGCGGCGTAGCCAGCCCTTGGAATTGGCGAACATACGGTAGGCTTCCAACACCTGCATTTGTTCTTTGTCTGCCGTGCGGGCACCTGACAGCATTTCATCCACCGATACGCGAAGTGTTTCGACGGCCTCTTCAAGCCGCTGCAATTCGATCTCTGGATCATCGGCGACAGGATTGCTGACGACCACGCGGGGTTCGTGCAGGTACACATTGCCTTCGGCTGCCCCCTCCTGGGCGCTGGTGCCGCGAAACATTTTGGGTTGTTGGTGCAGCGCACTTAGCCCCGCTTCATCACTGACAAAGGCCCCCAATTCGGTCATTTCGGCCAGAACCATCGCAACAACTTCGAGTGCATAAACCTCATCCGCGGTGAATTTGCGGGCATCTTTGGATTGGACGACCAAAACGCCCATCGCCTCGCCCAATCGCTGAATAGGCACGCCGAGGAAGCTGGAAAAAACCTCCTCACCCGTTTCGGGCATATAGCGAAAGCCTTTGGTTTGCGGGGCGTCAGGGGTGTTAACGATCTGCGTGGTCTTGGCCACGCGCCCAACCAGCCCCTCGCCGCGGCGCAGGCGTGTCTGATGGACCGCATCGTCGTTCAACCCTTCGGTGGCACACAGCTCAAGCGTATCGGCATCACGGAAAAGATAGATCGAACACACCTCTGTTTGCATGCTTTGAGCGATCAGATGGGTGATTTCGTCCAGCCGTGCTTGGCCCGCGCTGTCGCTGGCCATGGTGTCGCGCAGGCGTCCAAGCAGTTTGCGGCTTTCAGATTCTCTTTTCTCGGGCACGGTCACCAGTCTCCTCTGGCACCAGCTATAGTGCCAAGCATACCCTAAGGGAAAGCCCGTTAAGGTTAACGGTCGGCGAGATTTTGACGCGCGGCGCCAGCGTCTAGAGGTCTATATCGTAGGTGACCCATTCGGTTGCGTCTGCACGATGGTCATAAAATGCGCGTGCACGGGCGTTGTCTTGTGCCGTAATCCAACGAATAACCGTGGCACCGCAGTCTTTTGCAACAGGTTTAAGCGCCTCGATCAAAGCCGCGGCAGCCCCTGTGCCACGTGCCGCTTCACTTACAAAAAGGTCATCAAGATAAAGACCTTTGGACGCCGCCAGCGGACGGGCGAAAGGTCTCACATGGGCGATACCAACCAGCGCACCATCCATGATCGCACACAGGCCACTGACCTCATGATCAGGGTCATTCAGCCAAGACCACACAGTCTCGCGCATCTTCTCGGTCTGATCGACTTCGTAAAAACGGGCATAGGCGGCATAAAGCGCCGACCATTCTGCCTTGTCGCCCTGTTCAATCGCGCGAACGGTGATTTGGCTCATGCGGCTTTATCAAGCTCAAATGCGTCGTGAAGCGCCTGAACGGCCAATTCCATATATTTGCGGTCGATCAATACGCTGATCTTGATCTCAGATGTGGTGATCACCTTGATGTTGATGCCTTCTTCACGCAAGGACGCGAACATCTTTGCCGCCACACCTGCGTGGCTGCGCATGCCGATCCCGACAACACTGACCTTCGCCACATCCGTATCAGCCACAAGATCATGGTAGTTGATCTCTCCGCTGGTTTTGGCCTCTTCCATCGCTTTTTCGGCACGCGCCACCTGATCCACGGGGCACGAGAAGGTCATGTCAGTGCGTCCTTCTTCCGATATGTTCTGGACGATCATATCGACATTCACGCCGGCATCGGCCAGTGGGCCGAAGATGGCAGCGGCGATCCCTGGGCGGTCAGCAACGCTGATCAGGGTCATTTTGGCTTCATCGCGGCTGAAGGCCACGCCCGAAACGGCATTGGATTCCATGAGTTCCTCCTCATCGCAAACAAGCGTGCCTGCGTCATCTGATTGTTCTTCAAAGCTGGATAGGACGCGTAGTTTAACCTTGTAGCGCATCGCCAGTTCAACCGAGCGCGTTTGCAACACTTTTGCGCCTAATGACGCCAATTCCAGCATTTCCTCAAACGCGATCTTGTCGAGCTTGCGGGCCTTGTCGCTGACGCGCGGGTCGGTGGTGTAGACGCCATCGACATCGGTGTAGATATCGCAGCGTTCGGCGTCAAAAGCGGCGGCAAAGGCCACGGCTGTGGTGTCTGATCCGCCGCGCCCAAGGGTCGTGACGCGTCCTTCGGGGCTGACGCCTTGGAAACCCGCCACAACCGCAACCTTCATACCTTCACCAAATTTGGCGTTGATGTTCTCGGTCGGGATATCTTCGATGCGGGCCGACGAATGCGCAGATGTGGTAAGCACTGGCACTTGCCAGCCTTGCCAGCTGCGTGCAGGCACGTCCATTTCCTGCAACGTCAACGCCATAAGGCCCGCTGTTACCAACTCGCCCGATGCTACAACGGCATCATATTCGCGTGCGTCATAAAGGGGCGAGGTTTCGTTGACCCATCCAACCAATTCATTGGTTTTGCCCGACATTGCGCTCACGATCACAATGACGTCGTAGCCTTTGGCCACTTCGACACCGACACGTTTCGCAGCGCGTTTGATACGGTCCAGATTAGCGACAGAGGTGCCGCCGAATTTCATCACCAAGGTGGGCATGATCAGGCCTCTTTTTGCGTTGATGGCCTGTTATGCGATACGCGCGTCTGCTGCAAGCAACACAGTCACGCCTAATTCGTTTTAGTCTTTGGTAAAAAGGGAAGGGGGGCCACAGGAATACCATCGTCGATCAGTTTTTTGGCGTCTTCCAGCTTGGCTTCGCCATAGATTGCACGATCGCTTGTTTCCCCGTCATGCATCTTTCGGGCTTCTTCGGCAAACCGCGGGCCGACGTAGTCCGCGTTTTCTTCAACCTGTTTTCGCATCTCTGCAACGGCTTGTTCAGCGGCTGATCTGGGTTGTGACAGGGGGCCTGCCGCCGGTTTGTCGCGCCCCGCCGCCACACCTGGCGCCATAAGTGACTTGCGCACTTTGGATGATCCGCAAACAGCACAGGCCAAATGGCCTGCCTGTTGCAGCTTTTCAAAACTGGCCGCATCTGCAAACCAGCTTTCAAAGCTGTGGTCTTGATCACATTGCAAGGCGTATTTGATCATTTCTGCCTCAATGGGGTTGGAACGTTCATTTTTCAACGGACCACAGATGGGGCGGCCAAGGGATAACGGCAAGCCTATCCATGCAGGTTTTTGGGATCAAACGCCTTCAGAATTGCGCGCAATTCAGGCTCATGCACCTTGGTTACGGCCTTTTTGATGCTGAACCATTTGCGCCGCCGTTCGTTTTTTTCGGGATAGTCGGACAGCAACCGCGTCACCTTGATTGGATAGACCATGGCGACACAGGGCAAATCCTCCAGATCGCCGCGGTCCTTTTGGTAGGAAAACAGCCCCACGCATTGCGGATAGGCTTTGCCTTCCACGCCTGCTTCCTCAAAAGCCTCTGTCGCGGCGGCATCCATGGGGCTCACACCTTCCATCGGCCAGCCTTTGGGCACGATCCACCGTTTGGTGCGTCGCGATGTGATCAGCAAAACCTGCAATTTGTCGTGCGACACACGGAACGGAAGTGCCGCAAACTGCGTTCTCACATCGGTTTTGTGCTTAACGGGCACCTTCAGGGGAAGTTGTTTCATTGCTCAATGACCATTGCGTTTTAGCCTGCTATTGGCGGGCGTCCGCTTTGTACTATTTTATATGTTTATAAGAACTAAATAGCTGTCTACACTTTGAAATTCAATGTTTTTCAGGTGTTTGGCCTCAGACGGGAGCGCGAAGATATGGAAAGACGAAGTTTCTTGGCAGGGCTGTGCATGGTGGTTCCAAGCCTGTCTTTTGCAGCGCCGCGCCTTCAGTTTTCATCCATTGATGGCGGCCAGATTGATTTTGACGCATGGCAGGGTCGGCCCGTGCTGGTGGTCAATACGGCGTCGCGTTGCGCGTTCACCAAGCAATATGATGCGCTCCAAGCGCTCTATGACAGATACCGCGCCCGCGGTCTGGTTGTGCTGGCGGTGCCATCTCAGGATTTTCGCCAAGAATTGGGCGATAACGCTGCGGTCAAAGAGTTTTGTGAGCTGAACTTCAATCTCGATATGCCCATGACGGAAATCACATCCGTCAAAGGGCCACAGGCGCATCCGTTTTACGCTTGGGTGCGGCAGGAAACGGGCTTTGTGCCGGAGTGGAATTTCAACAAGGTCTTGATTGATCCCGATGGCGCAGTCGCAGCCACGTGGCGGTCCCGCGTGCGCCCACTCTCGGGCGAAATCACCAAAAAAATCGAGGCGATGTTGCCTGCGTGACCTTGTCTGCCCCGCTTTTTCTGGGCTCAGAGATTTATCGCGGCTCAAGTTACGGGGCGTGGCATCCGCTTAGGGTGCCGCGCGTGTCCACCGTGATGGATCTGTCGCGCGCGCTTGGATGGTTGCCGCGCGATCAATACATCACCAGCCCGCGTGCCAAGCCCCAAGCCCTGCATATCTGGCATCGGCCCGACTATGTTGCAGCCCTTGTCAAAGCCGAACAGGACCAACAGGTCAGCGATGAGACGCGGCGCAAATACCATTTGGGCACGCCCTCGAACCCTGTATACCCAGAAGTCTACAGACGCCCTGCGACAGCCGCGGGCGCATCACTTTTGGCGGGTGAATTGCTGAAAGATGGCGGTGTGATCTATTCGCCCGCAGGCGGCACCCATCACGGGTTGCCATCGCGGGCCAACGGGTTTTGCTATCTCAATGATCCGGTGCTGGCGATATTGTCATTGAAGCGCAATGGGGCCGGACGCATCGCTTACGTGGACATAGACGCGCACCACCCTGACGGTGTCGAACATGCGTTTGCCAATGATCGTGATGTTTTGCTTGTCTCCACCCACGAGGTGAACCGCTGGCCGCGCACAGGAGGCATCGATGACAGGGGCCTGGGCAATGTGTTCAACCTGCCGTTGCCGCGCTCGGCCAGCGACACGGATATGCACGCGGCGCTGCAAGAGCTCGTTTTGCCAGCTGTGACGCAGTTCCGCGCGGATGCGATTGTTTTGCAATGTGGTGCTGATGCAGTGGAAGAAGATCCGCAATCAGGCCTGGCCATGTCCAACAACGCGCATTTCGGTGTCGTCAGCGCTTTGATGGGGCTTGCGCCGCGCCTTTTGGTTCTGGGTGGCGGGGGCTATAACCCGTGGTCTGTGGGACGTCTTTGGACAGGTGTCTGGGGGATTTTGAACGGAATAGAGCCGCCAGTGGGCTTGCCGCCAGAGGGCCAAGCCGTACTAAATGCGCTGAAATGGGATGGGCACCGCCGCGCCCGCAATCGCCCGGTCCATTGGGAAACGACCCTGCGTGATCAACCGCATGAGGCCCCATTGCATGAGATGACCCGCGCAGGCCTGACCACTCTGTCGGCGCGGCTTAAAGCGGTGGTCTGACAACCTCGATCAGGCTGTCGAACACATCATCACCCTGGGCCATATGAGCTAGGATCACGCGCGCCAGATCAGCCATTTTTGAGAATTGCGCGGCAGATGTATGCGCCAAAGCATCTGCCAAGTCATCGGCAGTGCGCACCTCGATCGCGGCATGTTCCTTGGCAAGGGCCGCATAAGAGGCGGTAAAGTTTTCCACATGCGGCCCATGCAGGATAGCACTGCCGAAATGCGCAGGCTCAAACGGTGTGTGGCCCCCCTTTTTCACGAAACTGCCGCACACGACGGTCGCGGATGCAAGCTGATACCACATCGCCATGTCGCCCATTGTATCGGCCAGAGTAACTTGCGTATCTGCGCTGCGCTGTTGGCGTTTTGAATGTTGCACAAACGAAAACCGCCCTGTGAGCATGTTGATAATCTCGTCACGCCGGCGCGGATGACGGGGGGCAAGGATCAGATGAAGGTGGGGGTTTTGCGCAGCGGCCTGCGCAAAGGCATCAAGGATAATCTGGTCTTCACCAATGTGGGTTGAGGCGGCCAGAATGGTCTGCCCCCGATCATAAAGCGGGCGCAAGGCCGCAAGATCGGTGGGCGGAGACGGCGGGGTATAAAGCGTTTTGAGGTTAAACACCCGCCTGACAGACGCGGCAGGAACCCCCAAGCTGACAAAACGTGCCTCGCTTGCGCTGTCCTGCGCGCTCAGCCATGTGATGTTGCTCATGATCTCTAACGCAAATTTTGGCAGGCGTTCCCATGTTCGGGCAGAGTTTTCGGACATGCGTGCGCCGACAACCGCGATCGGTAAATGCAATTCTGCGGCTGTCGTAATCCTGTTGGGCCACAGCTCATTTTCCACGATCACCAAAGATTGCAACTGCCACGTTTTGACCAGTCGCTTGATCACCCACCGCAAATCAATGGGGGCAAGTTGCGCCTCTATTTTCGGATCATTCCAGTCCCGCGCCATGTCGCGGCCCGTTATCGAATTGGTGGTGATCAAAAAGCGTGCCGTCGGGCAGGCCTGCTGTATCGCGTCGATCACGGGGCGCGCGGATGTAAGCTCGCCGTTACTTGCGGCATGCAACCAAATGCGCGGGCCGCGTTGGGCAGGGCCAACCAGACCTAGTCGCGCCGTCAGCCCGCCCATACGCAAAATGGCAAGCCCAAGAATAAACGGCGCGGCAAGGCTGATCAGAATTCGGTAGAGCGTCATCCCTCTGGCTTAGGCGGCAAAAGCCGCGCTCACAAGGGGTTAGTGACTCATCAACACAGGCAGCTTGGCCCGAAGCGCGATGTCATGGGTGACCCCCCCAATCAGACCTTCGCGGATGGGGGAATGTTCATATGCGCCCATCACCAAAAGGCTCGCGCCTGTTTTTTCGCAATGATCCACCAACGTATCGGCAATCGGTTGGCGGGTTTTGGGCAGTTCGGTCAGCGTGACATTCACCTCGTGACGGTCCAGAACCATACCCACATCAATGCCAGGCATGCTGTCGGCCAGCGGTGAACGGCCAACAGATACGATCTCAACCTCGGCTTCGGTTTCCAGAATTTGCATGGCATCTGCCAAAGCGCGTGCGGCTGCGCGTCCGCCGTCCCATGCCACGACCGCGCGGCCATCAAAGACACTGCCTTCGTAATTGGCAGGAAAAGTCATCACAGGCCGCCCGCTGTCAAACGCCACACGGTCGGGGTGGATTTCAAGATGGGTCAGTTGATGTTGATCTGCGGCTTCATGCATGCCCAAAACGGTGATATCAAACAGTCGGGCATACCGCGCAACCGTGCGCTGCACCGATCCGCCGCTATCAATCCAATGCAGCTTGTCATCAGGCACGGCTGCGCACGCCTTACGAAATTTTGCCTGCACATCCGCGGTGGGGCTTTCGGCGGCTTCTGTGATGGCCTGTTGGACTTTTTTGGGCATCCACGCGCGGTTTATCTGGCGCGACAGAAACGGATTTCCGTGGGCAAAAAGCCCCGTCAGGTGTGCGCCGAAATACTGCTGCATCAAAACAGCACCAGACAAGGCAGCTTCCGAACCTGGCAGACCGTTATAGGCGACAAGGATGTTTTTAATGCTCATCCGTATAGCCCCGCGCTGCGCCCGCGCAGTTTGATCAGCGCCAGCACCGTGTCGATCGTGGGGGTGGGGGTGTTGGTCACGCGGCCCAGTTCCTGCACAGATCCCACCAGCGCATCAATTTCCATCGGGCGACCTTGATCAAGGTCTTGCAGCATAGAGGTGCGGTGCGCCCCAACAGCCGCCCCCCCGTCAATGCGCCGGTCGACATCGATAGGGAACTTTACGCCAAGCTTTTCTGCGATTTGCTGTGCTTCGACCATCATCGCGCGCGCCACAGGACGGGTGCCTTCGTCGGTGCATAGAACGTCCAAGGTCGCATGTGTGAGCGCCGAGATCGGGTTGAACGACAGGTTTCCCCAAAGTTTTACCCAGATTTCATCGCGCAGCCGTGGCCGCACGGGGGCCTTTAACCCTGCCGCAGAAAGGGCCTTTGACAGGGCCATCGCGCGTTCGGATTTGGAACCACCGGGCTCCCCCAGACTAAAGCGGTTGCCCTCGATGTGTTTGATCACGCCGGGTTCTGGCACCTCTGCTGCGGGATAGACCACGCAGCCAAGCACGCGGTCCGGGCCAAAGCCGTCCCACTGGGCATTGCCCGGATCAACGGTTTCAAGGCGTGTGCCTTCCAGATCAGTCCCGATTTTGTGGAAATACCACCACGGCACACCGTTCACACCACTGACAATCGTTGTGGTGTCGCCAATCAGCGGCTGCATTTTGGGCACGACAGCTGGCACCGAATGGGCTTTGAGTGTGACAATCACATAATCCTGCGGTCCCAGATCGGCAGGGTTGTCGCTGGCTGTGACTTTGACCGTCTGTGGTGCGCCATCCTCTTCAATCAGGGTCAGGCCCCTTTCCTGCATCGCGGCCAGATGCGGCCCGCGCGCGACAAGGCTGACGTCCGCGCCTGCCTGGGCAAGTTTCACGCCCATGTAGCCGCCGATCGCGCCAGCGCCAAACACACAAATTTTCATGGTTCAGACCCCTTCAACCAGCCCAAGCTTTTCGGCCAGACCGATGCGTTGCATTTTGCCTGTCGCCCCTTTGGGGATCTCGTCCATGATGATCACTTTGCGCGGCACTTTGAAATCTGCCATGCGCGCGGTGGCGAAGCTGCGGATGTCCTGTTCGGATGCGCTTGCGCCTTCGGTCAGCACAACCGCGGCGGCCACTTCTTCGCCCAGTTTAGGGTGGGGCAGGGCAAAGGTGACGACCTGCGCGATTTCAGGGTGATCAAGCAGCACGCCATCAACTTCGAGCGGGCTGATCTTTTCGCCGCCGCGGTTGATGATTTCTTTCAGGCGACCTGTCAGGTGCAAATAGCCGTCATCATCAAACGCACCTTGATCGCCCGTGCGGAACCAGCGCGCGCCTTCGGCTTCAAAGAAGTTCTTGGCGTTGGCATCAGGGTTGCCTTCATAGCCCGGGGTGACATTGGGGCCGCTGATCACAACCTCGCCAGTGCCGTCGATCAGGTGGTTTTCGGTCTCATGAGCGATGCGCATTGCGGGGCCTGCGGGCACGCCGACAGCACCGGGTTTCTGTGTGCCCACGCCAAGCGGGTTGCAGGCCATCTGGTGGGCGGCTTCGGTCATGCCATAGGCCTCGACAACGGGGGCGCCGAAGGTCTCTTGCAATTGCACCATCACTTGCGCAGGCAGAGAGGCCGAGGACGACCGCAGGAAGCGCAGATTTGCGGCTTCAATCACATCGGCATTGCGCGACGCACGGCTGAGGATTGCTTGGTGCATGGTGGGCACAGCGGTAAACCACGTGGGCTGCGCTTCTTTCATCCAGCTAAAGAACTTCAGCGCGTCAAATCCCGGTGCGCACCAGATTGAACCACCCGCCGAAAGAGAGGCCGCAACAGCCGCGATCAGCCCGTGAATGTGAAAAAGTGGCATGACATTCATGCAGCGGTCATCGCTGGTCAGCTCAAGCGAGGTGCGGATGTGTTGTGCCGACGCCGCAACATTGGACTGCAACAATGGCACGATTTTGGGGCGCGAGGTGGTTCCAGAGGTGTGCAGGATCAACGCCACGTCGTCTGCCGATGGCATGCGTTCGGCGGGCGCCGCGGAAATATCAGAGCGGAGGTTGAAATACCCCGCAGCCGCGCCCTCAGGCACAGTCAGACGAATGATGCCCATGCCAAGTTTCTGGGCTGCGGCAAGGGCAGGGCCGTCATATCCGTCTTCGACCAGCAGCGCCTTGGCCTTCAGGTCCTCAAGGTAGAAGGCGTATTCTTCCTCGCGGTAGGCGGGGTTCAGGGGGGCGGTGGTGGCAGCTTGGGCCACGGTGACAAAGGCTGTGGCCATTTCGGGACCGTTGGGCAAAACGATGGCCACGCGGTGCGATGCGTCGATCCCCATGCCATTCAGGCTGGTGGCAACTTCGCTGGCCAGTCCGCGCAACCCGTCATAGCTGAGCCAGTCTCGGCCCGGGGCGCCGATGGCGGGAAGCTGTCCGTCATGCGCAGCGATCAGCGTTTTTAGCGTGGTTTCCATAGGTCTTGTCCCTTTTATCTTCTTGGTCTTGTTTAATTTGTGGCAGCTGTTCCGCGACCGAACCAGCGTTTGAAGTGTTTGAGCATGGGCAGCAGGAAGAACACCACACTTATCGCGATGAATGCCCCCGACAACGGCCGCTCAACAAAGGCCATGACGTTGCCTTGTTCGGAGATGAGTGTCTGGCGGAAGCTTTTTTCCATCAATGGTCCCAGAACGAGGGCCAGAACAAGGGGCGCCATCGGGTAATCTGCTTTGCGCAGGATGTAGCCAAAGACCCCGAAGCCGACGATGAGCCAGACATCATGCATCTTTTGGCTTGGGGCGAACCCGCCGACGATGCACAGGATAAACACGATTGAACACAGCACAGTGAACGGCATGCGCAACGCCCAGACAAACAAGGGGATCAGCGCGAGGTTCACCAATACGGCTGCCAAGTTTGCCGTGTAAAGAGATGAGATGAGACCCCAGACGAAATCGGGCTGTTCAATGAAGAGCATCGGCCCTGGCACCAACCCCCACATAACCATGCCGCCAAGCAGCAGCGCCGTTGTGGGTGATCCGGGGATACCCAGTGTCAGCATTGGCAAAAGCGAGCCTGTCGAGGCCGCGTTATTGGCGGTTTCGGGGGCAGCCACGCCTTCGATGGCGCCTTTGCCGAACTGGTCGGATTTCTTCGAGGTCAGCTTGGCGATCCCGTAGGCCATGAGTGCCGCGGGCGTGGCACCCGCCGCAGGCAACATCCCCACGAAAAAGCCCATGATGGATCCAAAGCTCATGGTTTTCCAAAGCTTGTTAATCTCTTTGATGCCATACCACAGATCAGTGAAGGTCAGCTTTGCAGGGGTGACTTGGGGGGCGGTTTTTTGGGTTTCGATCGTGTAGAGGATTTCACCGATCCCGTAGATGCCGATGGCAAGGACAAGAAAGCTGATGCCTGAATAAAACCCGGGTTGATCAAAAAAGATCAGGCGCGGTTGGCCCGAAATCAGGTCCAACCCGACGGTTGAAAGCGCCAGACCAAGGCAGATCATGATGATGGTTTTCAATACGTCATCCCCACCCAGACCGACGAAGGTGGTAAAGGCCAAAAGCACCAGCGCGAACTCTTCGGCCGGGCCGAAAGCAAGGGCGACATCTGCAAGTGGGGCGGCAAAAAGTGTAAACAAAATGACCGAGATTGTCCCCCCTACAAAAGAGGCACAGGCCGCAGCGATCAGGGCAAGCCCCGCCTTGCCCTGTTGGGCCATCGGGCGTCCGTCAAAGGTGGTGGCCACCGCGGTGGACGCGCCCGGAATGCCAAGCAGGATAGAACTGACCGCGCCGCCATACATCGCGCCATAGTAGATGGCCGCCAGAAGGATGATCGCAGATGAGGGCGGCACGATGAAGGTGATAGGCAAGACAATGGCCACACCGTTGACCGAGCCAAGGCCCGGCATCGCGCCGATGAACAGGCCCGCCGTAACGCCGATCAAAACGATGAACAGATTTAGCGGGGAAAGTGACGTTGCAAAACCGTCTGCAAGATGTCCGAGCAATTCCATAACGCGATCCTTTTAGAAAAACCGCGCGTAGAGCGGGATGAAATAGGGTTCGGTAAACCCCTTGGGCAACAGGATTTTCAGCGTGACTTCAAAGAAGAAAAACAAAAATGTCGGCGTTGCGATTGTCAGGATCATTGTGAGGGTCCAGCCGTGGTTGCCGAACACCTTGAGATACCAAAAAAGAAAAAGCGGCAGGGCGATATAGGCACCGGCCCAAGGCATCAAAGCCACGGTGACCACCAATGCGATGACCACCAAAACAACAGACCTGAGTGTGTCTTGATCAAAAAACGGCTCGCCCGTGTCGCGGCGTGCTTGCCCGAAAGAGCGCAGAATAATCGCGCCCGCCATCACAAACATAATCGCCGATAGCCAGAACGGGAAAGCCCCGCCGCCTGGCCCGCCTGTCATTCCGTTCCACCCGATTGGCAAAGCGGTGGCATGCCACATAAAATATGCGGAAAGAGCCATGAGGCTCGCAGCGATGATACGGTCGGCGGTCAGCATAGGCACAATCTTTGTCTAAAAAGGTTAATGAGTCGAAAATGGGGCGCACGGTGGTGCCGCGCGCCCCTTTAAGATGCCTTAAGATCAGGAGCTTTCGCCGTCCGCTGTCTTGAGCAGATCCGCGTGCTTTGCGCGCTCATCAAGGAAGTAGCTTTGCAGGTCGTCCCCTGTCAGGAAGTCAGGCATCAGCGCCTTTTCTTGTGTGTAGGTCTGCCATTCTTCCGAGGCGTTCAGTTTTTCGAACATTTCGGTGTAGTATGCCACGGCTTCGGGTGCCATGCCGGCAGGGGCGACAAACGACCGTTGCATCGAGTAAACCAGCTCGTGGCCCAATTCGGTCATTGTGGGTGTATCGGGAAAGACCTCGATGCGGTCAGGTGTGAAGGCCGCGATCGGGCGCAGCTTGCCAGCCTGATAGAACCCAAGCGCTTCGGACGGGTTGTTGACTGAACTGTCAATATGTCCGCCCACAAGGTTTTTGGCGACATCACCGCCCCCTTTGAACGGCACATATGTCACGTCGATGTCAAATTCGTCCTGCAGCATCGCCGTCACAAGGCTGTCTTCCTGCCCTGTGCCCGTGCCGCCCATCTTCCACGACCCACCAGAGGCTTTGACGGCTGCAACGTAGTCATCAAGGGTTTGAATATCGCTGTCGGCGTTCACCCAAAGAACGAATGTGTCCAGCGCCATGCGTGCCACGGGCGTAAATTCTTCGATATTCACGCCGATATCGGTGCGAAGTGGTGTTGTGTAGTAGCTGTTCAAGGTCGCCATAATGGTATGGTTGTCGCCTTGTTTGTCTTTGAGGTAGCGCAGCGCCTCGGCACCCGATCCGCCGCCCTTGTTGACGGGCAGGATTGGCATGGACGACAGGTTTTCCTTTTGAATGATCGACTGGAACAAACGTGCGAGTCTGTCAGCACCGCCACCTTGGCCGGCCATAATCACCATTTCCACAGGTTTTTGTGGCTTCCAGTTTTCTGCAGCGGCGGGCAGGGCCGCTGTCAATGCGAGTGAGGCAGCGGCTGCCATCGCAATCCGTCGTGTAAAGATGTTAGTCATATTCGCTCTCCCTTAGAGATGTTGAGATGCGATACCGCTTCTAACTTTGGCAGTTTTTGCACCTGATGCGATTAACAAGGTAGCAGTGCGTAATAAAATTCTATTTTTTTCGTGTGAAGGTGTTATTTATTACCTTAACAATTCGAATAATTGTAAAGTTGTAAGTAAATGGCAAAAACCCTGATCGGTCCGCAGCTGCGCAGCCTGCGCCAAGCGCACAATCAAACCCAGTCAGACATGGCGCGCAAACTTGGCGTCAGCTCTGCCTATGTGAATTTGTTGGAAAATAATCAGCGAAGTGTGTCGGTTAAGGTGCTGATGGCGCTGAGTGAGGCCTATGGAATTGATGCCCGAGACCTTGTGAAAGACAGCCCCGCATCGCAACTGTCCGAATTGCGCGCGCGGGTGCGCGATCCGATTTTTTCAGGTGACGAACCTGATTTGGTCGAACTACGCGCCGCCCTTGATCATACGCCCAAACTGGTCAGTTTTTTTCTGCAGCTGCACGAAAACCACCACAGCGTTTTGGAAACGATCCGGAAATTCAGTGCGGGCGATGTGCCCGAAGACGTGCAGGACCTGCGCCCCGAATCCGCAATTCACAACTTCTTTCGAGACCACAGCAATCATTTTCCCGTCCTTGAGGATGCGGCTGAAGCGGCGCGCGCTGCGGTTGGCGGGCCGCCCGAAGATCTTTTTTTCAGCCTAAAACGATATCTCAAGCACGCGTTCGGCATCGATGTGGTGGTCGCAGATGTTGACGTGATGGATCAGACCTTGCGCGAGTTTGATCGGCTACAGGGGCGGGTGATGCTGTCCGAGGCGCTTGATCCGGTGAACCGAAACTTTCAACTTGCGCATGTGCTGGCGTTTGTCAGCAGCGGTGAAGCTCTTAATGATCTGGTTGAGGGCGCCAAGATTACCACCGATCAGGGCCGCGAGCGGTGCCGCGTCGAGTTGGCCAATTATTTTGCGGCCGCCTTTTTGATGCCATATGACGCCATCTATCAAATGGCCGAAACCACCCGATATGATATCGACCGTATCGCCACGCATTTCGGGGTTTCGTTTGAGCAGGTCAGCCACCGCCTGACAACGCTGCAACGTAAAGGCGCCAAGGGTGTGCCGTTTTTCTTTTTGCGCATTGATACGGCGGGGAATGTGACGAAACGGTTCAATGCCACATCGTTTGCATTGGCAGAACAGGGGGGCGCCTGTCCTGTGTGGGCCATTCACAGCGCCTTTGCCAACCCCGATGTCATTGTCCCGCAATTTGTTGAAATGCCGGACAATGGCCAGTTCTTTACGGTCAGCCGCACCACCAATCGCCCCGTGGTGTCGCGCCATTCCCAAGCAAGGCGTCTGGTGGTGACACTGGGCTGCGCACGCGAACACGTCCGCCGCATCGGTTATGCCGCGCCTTTCAATCTGGATGATCTGACCGATATCGCAAAAATTGGGATCAACTGTCATATCTGCCCAAGACGGGATTGCAGCCAACGCGCCTACGAGCCACTGCACGTAAGGTTGCCACTAGACGCCAACCGCCGTGGATCAACGCGGTATCAGAGTTAGCGCAAAACCTTGGCCGCGCCGCGTGAATATTGGAAGAGGGTTTTTGGAGGCGAGTACCGGAATCGAACCGGTGTACACGGATTTGCAATCCGCTGCGTCACCACTCCGCCAACTCGCCGCCTTGTGGTTCGAACGGAGTAGCCGATGTGCAAAATGGCTGCAAGTCTTGAAATCACCGCATCAAACACCTGATTTGCGGTTATCGAGGGCGGATGGTCGCGTTTGCGATCTTCGTGTGTTCCAAGCATTGCTCATACCTATGGGCTATGGCACATAGAGCCAAATTCCCTCGCCAGGATACGGAACCACACTTATGAGCGATTATGCCACCCGCCGCCGTATGATGGTCGACACTCAAGTGCGCCCATCTGATGTGACAAAATTCCCCATCATTGATGCAATGTTATCAGTGCCGCGGGAAGACTATGTGCCAGCCGCCAAACGCGAAGCGGCTTACATGGACGGAAATATTGATCTTGGCGACGGGCGGGTGCTGCTTGAGGCGCGCAGCTTTGCCAAACTTCTCGATGCGGTCGTGATTGATGCGGATGATGTTGTTTTGGATGTCGGTTGCGGGTTGGGGTACTCGACCGCTGTGCTGGCGCATATGGCAGCTGTCGTCGTGGGCATTGAGCAAAGTAGCGATGCGGCCGAGGCCGCACAGTCGAACCTTTCGGAAAACGGTGTGGACAATGCTGCGGTCGTTGATGGTCCGCTGGTGGATGGCGCTGCACAGCAAGGCCCGTTTGATGTTATTTTCATCAATGGCGCGGTTGAGGTTTTCCCGCAGTCCCTGACCGATCAGCTGAAAGAAGGTGGTCGTGTCGCTTGCATCATGATGGAAGGTGCGTTGGGGCGTGCGATGGTCGGTCATAAGATTGACGGAGCCATCAACTGGCGGTTTGCGTTTAATGCGACAGCGCCGGTTATTGCCGGCTTTGAGCGGGCGGCTGCGTTTCAGCTTTGACTCGCTAAAAACTATACTAGATAGTCTAGTTCAGAAACGGGCGCGCTTTCTGCGTTCTCTTATATTTTTCGAAAAGGGTGCAAGGAATGATTGCGCAACGTTTGAACCGCCATTTTGCATCCGCAGTGCTGGCGGCAACGCTTTTTGTTGCGCCTGCCGCGCAGGCTGAAACTCTGCGCGATGCGCTTGTCGCGGCCTATAAGCATTCAGGTCTGCTGGATCAACAGCGCGCCGTTTTGCGGGCCGCTGATGAAGGCGTGGCGCAGTCAATGGCGTTGTTGCGTCCTGTGTTCAGCTACACGGCGCAGGTTACGGCCAGTGATGCCTCTGGCTCGTTCAACTGGGGCCGCACGTTTACGCTGAACGGTGAGATCACAGTCTACGACAACGGGCGTTCCAAAATCGCACAAGAGCAAGCCAAGGAACAGGTTTTGGCCGCACGCGAGGCTTTGTTGCGTGCAGAACAGCAGGTTCTGGGCAATGCGATCGCAGCCTATCTGGATGTGCGGACACAGACCCAGTTGGTCGGGCTGCGCCAGGCCAATCTTCGTCTGATTGGTCAGGAGTTGCGTGCCGCCCAAGACCGGTTTGATGTAGGCGAGGTGACCCGCACAGATGTGGCTTTGGCCGAAGCGCGACTGGCCAGCGCACGCGGCCAGTTGGCCGCAGCACAAGGTCAGCTGCAGATTGCGAAAGAAGCCTATGCAAATGCGGTTGGTCGCAGGCCCGGTAACTTGGCACCTGTCGCCGCCGTAAAAGGTTTGCCAAAAAGCAAGTCAGCGGCCGTGCGCATTGCAGAACGTGAAAACCCGCTGGTGCGTGAAGCACAGCGCAACGTTACGGTTCAACAGCTTGGCATCGCACGTGCAGAGGCGGCCCTTGGCTTGACGGGGACGCTGCGTGGGTCACTTGGGACCGACGATGACCAGGACACGACCACGTCACTTAGCCTGTCGCTGAACCAGCCGATCTATTCAGGCGGTCAGCTGTCGTCGCTGATCCGCCAGGCCAAAGCAAACCGTGATGCAGCGGCGGCCAATGTGCATGTCACCCTGCATAACGTGCGCGAAGGTGTCGGCAATGCCTATGCGCAGCTTGCGATTGCGCGTGCCCAGATCGAAGCGACCGACAGGCAGGTGCGTGCGGCCCAAACCGCGTTCAACGGCGTCAGGGAAGAAGCGACATTGGGCGCACGGACGACCCTTGATGTGCTGGATGCAGAACAAGAGCTTTTTGATGCGCGCAACCAACGGATCACCGCACTGATTGCCGAGCGTGAAGCCTCCTACGGCGTGTTGCAGGCGATGGGGTTGTTGACCGCCTCGCATCTGAAACTGGGCATTCGGACATATGATCCGACCGCCTATTACAATCTGGTCAAAGATGGCCCGACAGCCGGATCCAAGCAGGGCCAGCAATTGGACCGCGTTCTGCGATCGCTGAGCCGCGACTAAACCGTTTTGTTAGAATTTGGCCTATCTGTTGTCGGAATCGTTCGGCTGCGTTAACGTGTCGAATAAGAAGGCCAGAGCAGGTAGCCCAGATATGTCCGATCCCGTAAGCAATGTTGACATCGAAGATGTCTTGTCGTCGATCCGTCGGCTTGTGTCAGATGAACATCGCGAGACCGCGCCTGACGAACACGAGGATACGGCTGCGTCCGCCGAAGGATCACAGCCCGAGGAAATTGCGCCTGATCCAGAAGGGGCGCGGCTCCTTCTGACGCCTGCGCTGCGGGTGGATCTTGAACAGACCACCGACCAGCCAACCGAACTGAGTGCTGCCAACGATGATGGCGATACGGGCGTTGCAGACGATCGCTCTGATATGGTCGATACGATGGCGGAACAAACGGACGGCAGTGACGAACCATATGAAGCGCCCGAAGGGGACAGCTTTGAGATTGATCCTGACAAAGATCAAATCATGGAATGGTCAGACATCACCGAAGACGACAATGTAGTGGCCTTCTTTGCCAATTCACCAACCGTCGCAGCTGAGGCGCAAGCCCCTGCGCAAGACACTGACTACGAAGAAGATGCTGAAGTCGCAGTAGATGCGCAGGCTGCATCCGAAAAACCATCGGTGTCGGATGTGTTGATCGAAGAAAGTCAGGTACAGGACGAGATTGAAGCCGATCTTGAAGAAGACGCCGAGAATGCGTTTGACGCGGATGATGACAGCGACGCGGATTTTGAAGACGACAGCCTTTTTGAAGAGGCGGTTCTGGACGAAGACGCGCTGCGCCAGGTGGTCAGCCAGATTGTCCGAGAAGAGCTGCAAGGCGCTTTGGGAGAGCGGATCACCCGCAACGTGCGCAAACTTGTTCGCCGCGAAATCCAGCGCGCCTTGGTCAGTAAAGACCTCGAATAACGCTACACCTATTTGGCCAAGGTCAAGAGCGCGTCGATGTCCAGATGCGTTTCCAAATGATCTGCCAAAGCATCCAATGTGGCCTCAACATCTGCGGCATAGTTGGTTTGACGGCTCTCGCCCCCAAGCTCCTTCAGGTAGGCAGCCCGAAAGCTGTCTGCGCTGAACAGGCCGTGCAGATAACACCCTTTGATACGTCCATCATGGCTCTGTGCGCCTTCGGGACGGCCATCAAGGTCCAGCCATGCCCTGTCGCAATCTGGCCCTGTGGTTGATCCCAGATGGATTTCATAGCCTTCCACCGCCGCACCGCTGTCCGTATGCACTGCGTTGGACAGGGCAAGGCGTTTATGCGGGGTCATGACTGTTTCCACATCCAGCAAGCCCAGACCCTCGACCGAGCGGGGTGGCCCTTCGATGCCGTCAGGATCGCTGATGGTTGCACCGAGCATCTGATAGCCACCGCAGATCCCAAGAACAGCCCCGCCGCGTCTGACGTGGGCCTGAAGGTCGATGTCCCATCCCTGTGCTTTGAAGTGGGCCAGATCGCTGATCGTTGATTTGCTTCCGGGGATCAGAATGAGGTCCGCATCAGCGGGCAGGGGGCGCCCTGCTTCGATAATCTCAACACTTACATCAGGTTCGCTGGACAGCGGATCAAGGTCATCAAAGTTGGCAATGCGGGCAAGCCGCGGCACCGCAACCTTGAAGGCGCCACCCTTTTTACTTGCGATATCCATCACATCCTCGGCAGGCAGGCGCCACGCATCGGCAAACCACGGGATGACCCCCAAAGGCATCCAGCCTGTATGGTCAGCAATGGCTGTCATCCCATCGTCAAACAGGCTCACATCGCCGCGAAATTTGTTAATCGCAAAGCCCGTGATATGGGCGCGATCGGCGCTAGGCAAAATTGCATGTGTGCCCACCATCTGTGCAATAACCCCACCGCGATCGATATCGCCGATCAGGACGACAGGCACTTTCGCGGCCTCGGCAAAGCCCATGTTGGCAATGTCACCCGCCCGCAAGTTGATTTCGGCAGGGCTGCCTGCGCCTTCGACGACAACCAAATCAGTGCCTTCAGACAGCCTTTGGAAACTGTCCATAACCGCCCCAAGAAGTTTCGGCTTGGCTTTGGCGTAGTCCCGCGCCTTGAGCGTTGCCGTGCGTTTGCCCTGCACAATGACCTGCGCCCCGATGTCTGTTTCGGGCTTGAGCAAAACTGGGTTCATATCCGTATGGGGCGGCACACCGCAGGCAAGCGCCTGGAGCGCTTGTGCGCGTCCGATCTCTCCGCCGTTTTGTGTGACGGCCGCGTTGTTAGACATGTTTTGTGGTTTGAAGGGCCGCACGCTCATTCCGCGCCGCACGCAGGCCCGCGCCAAGCCCGCGACAATCATAGACTTGCCCACATTTGAGCCTGCCCCTTGGATCATGATGGATTTCGCCATTGCAGCCCCCGCCGTTTTGCCTTTCCTATAAGCGAACCCAAAGGGACACCAGAATGAACACACCTGCACATCTGATTTTTGGCATGGCCGCCTTTGGAAAACCGGCTTCGCGTGCCGTAACCCTTGCTGCATTGGCAGGAGCCTTATTGCCAGATTTGTCCCTATACGTGATGGCCGGTGTGTCGCTGTTCATCTTGCAGATTGATCCACGTGTGGTGTTTGACGAGCTGTATTTTTCCGATGCGTGGCAGTTGGTCTTCAAGATCGACAACAGCTTCGTGCTTTGGGGGCTTGGCCTGGCGCTTGCACTCTGGCGGCGCAGCGCCTGGGGCATTGCTTTATGTGGCGCAGCTTTGTTGCATCTTGCGCTGGACTTTCCGCTGCATCATGACGACGGGCGCGCGCATTTCTGGCCGATCACCGACTGGATTTACCAAAGCCCATTTAGCTATTGGGACCGCGCCCATCACGCAGGGATCATCGCACCGATTGAGGCCGCCTTGTGTTTCATCGCCGGTGTGTGGGTGTGGCGGCGCTATTCGGGCGTGACCTGGGCGAAGGTGTTGATTGTCACACTCGTCGCCTTGCAACTGGCGCCGGTTATCATGTGGACGTTCATCTTTGATCGGGCCTGATGGGGTGGTGGCATAAAAAAACGCAGCCCCGAAGGACTGCGTTTTGAAGTGCTTTTGGTTGGGTGACTACGCAGCTTCTGCTTGGGCTGCGTTGCGACGTTCGCTTTCTTCGCGGCTCAGCGCGACCGATGTGCGAACACCTTTTCCAACAAATTCCATCAATCCAGAAACAACACGCTCGTTCGGGTCGATCCCCGCACAGCTGAGGACTTCACGACCGTCGCGCGAGCGTGCCCAACGTGCAATCTGTTCCGGACCATTGCCATATTTTTTATCGTCAGCAATTGCGTCATCCAACGCGGCAAGTACAACAGCGGCAAATAGTTTGCGCGCGCGGTTGCCTTGTTCGTTGTTAAACGCTGTGCCATCAACGAAATCTCGCATCTCGTCTCCTTGATTTTGTTCTCTTTTGGCGTAGGGCTGGTTATGACCTAAACCATCCGATTCGGGGAAGCGATTTCTGCATAGCTGCTATGTAAAATTCACATAGCTTTTTCGGAAACCCCCCAGTTTGCTCTGCTTGCCATGCATTCCACTACCAGATATAGGGGCGAACACATTTTCTTCAACCTTTTGACAAGGTTTTGCCATGCCCAAAATCAACGGAAACGAAATTCGCCCCGGAAACGTGCTTGAACACAACGGTGGTTTGTGGGCGGCTGTAAAAGTCGACCATGTAAAGCCCGGTAAGGGCGGTGCTTTCGCGCAAGTGGAAATGAAAAACCTGCGCAACGGGTCAAAGCTGAACGAACGGTTCCGCAGTGCCGACAAGGTCGAGCGTGTGCGTCTTGAACAAAAAGACCAGCAATTCCTGTTTGAGAGCGATGGAATGCTGACGTTTATGGATACCGACACCTACGAACAGATCGAGTTGCCAGCCGATATTCTGGGCGACCGCCGCCCGTTTTTACAAGATGGCATGACAATCGTGATCGAATACCATGAAGCCGAAGCCTTGAGCGCGACACTGCCTCAAAAGGTGATCTGCAAAGTCGTTGAGACAGAACCTGTTGTTAAAGGCCAAACTGCGGCCAATTCCTTTAAGCCTGCGGTGCTGGACAATGGCGTCAAAGTGATGGTGCCACCTTTCGTCGGCCAAGATGAAGACATCGTGGTGAACACAGAAACGATGGAATACGCAGAACGCGCCTAGATCCCTTTCTGGATGAGCGTGAGCGCAACACCGTCTGCGTCCATGCCATCCGCGCGATCAAACCGCAGGTAGGCCAGCCCCTTATCGCCATGCACCGTGTGCAAATGGCCTGCGGGCTTGCCGTTGTTGGTGATGGGGGTGTCGGGTGCCGCGCTGCCATCATGGGCGACTTGCACCAGTCCTTTTTTCAACTCGGTTTTGTGTTTCATCCGTGCGACGATTTCTTGGCCAACAAAGCAGCCCTTTTTGAAATCAACGCCGTTCAGCCGTTCAAACCCCAGTTCCAGGATATAGCTGTCGTTCGTCAGTTCCTGACCTGTTTCAGGGATCATGTTTTCAACGCGCAGGGCGGTCAGATCGGGCTTAGCGTCTTGCGGCTGCTCAAGATAGCTGCGCGCGGGAAGGGCGGGGTGGCGCGGGTCTGCATCGCCGCCCTGACCCAGATGCACATGCAGCGGGCTTTCGGCAATCTGCACGTCCGCGCGCAACTTATACATGCCAAGCCGTTGCGCCAGAACGGCTGCATGGCTCTCGGCCACATCAATCAGGATTTCGTCGCCTTGGTTGCTGAGGAAAAAATCAGCCACATACTTGCCCTGTGGTGTCAGCAGCGCGGCATAGGTCAGGGGGCTGTCGGGTGTGAATTGATTGGTGATCAACCCGTCCAGAAGGCTATGTTTGTCAGCGCCCGTCAGGGCAATCACAGTGCGATTGGTCATGCGGTGTCCTCGCTGAATTGGGCGGCATGCAGCGCGGCATAAGCGCCGCCTTTGGCCAATAGATCGGTATGGCTGCCTTCTTCGACAACCCGGCCTGCATCCATGACGATGATTTTATCGGCTTGCTGGATGGTCGACAGGCGGTGTGCGATGACCAGCGTGGTGCGTCCCGTCGATAGCTTATCAAGCGCCGCCTGCACCATCTGCTCGGACCGTGTATCAAGGGCCGATGTGGCTTCATCCAGCAGTAGGATAGGTGTGTCGCGCAGCAGTGCGCGGGCGATGGCAACCCGCTGTCTTTGGCCCCCGGACAGGGCAGAGCCGCGTGGGCCTGCCTGCGTATCAAGCCCGCGTTCCAAACTTGGTAAAAAGTCGGTGACAAACGCGGCTTCCAGCGCGGCCTGAAGCGCCTCTTCGCTGATGTCTTTGCGCCCCAACAGAATGTTCTCGCGGATGGTTTCGTCAAAGAGCATCGCATCCTGTGTCACCACCGAATACAGGCTTCGCAAAGTGCCAAGATCGACCGAGGTGATATCTGTTCCACCGATGGTCACAGCCCCTTTCACCGGGTCGTTCAAGCGCGTCAAAAGATTAAAGACCGTCGATTTACCCGCACCCGAAGCCCCCACCAGTGCAGTGGTTTTTCCAGCCTCCGCCGTAAAGGAAAGCCCATTGAGCACAGGCGCATCACCATAAAGCAGATCAACATCGCTGAGGGTGATGTTGCCGATGGCATCTGGCAAATCGGTAATGGCGTCCGCGCGACTGATCTGGCTTGCGTCCGTCTCAAACAAATCCTGCAACCGCTCGATCCCGGCGGCGGCCGTCTGCCAAATACCAGCAAGCCCTGCAAGGCGGCGCAACGGCTCAAATGCGAAACCCATCGCAGTAAAAAACGACATGAACTGACCGATGGTTTTTTCGCCTGAAATGATATCATTCGCGCCGTAGATCAGAACGGCAAAAAAACCGATGCCCGCGATCAGATCGGCCAGTCCGGACATCATTGCACGGCCAATCGCGGCTTCGACCTCTACCCGCACGCGGGTGGTGATCAAACCGCGATAGCGTTGGTCCTGATAGTCCTCTAATCGGTTCAATTTGATCGGGGCAATCCCGTGAAAAATCTCGTCCAGTCGTGTTGACATAGAGGCGGCCACTTCCCGCGCGTTCGTGGATTTGCGGCGCACGAACTTTTGCATCAACTGGCTTGGGACAATCATCAACGGCAACCCGATGAGCGCCACAAGTGTCCAGACCCAGTCGATGGACAGAACGACAGCCAAAAGGGCAATCAAGGCCACCGCGTCGCGGCCAGCCCCTGTCACCAATGCCATCCAGACTTGGTTAACGCCCAAAACATCACCTTGCACACGTTCGATCAGATACCCGGGTGGGTTCTTTTGATGAAACCCCATATCAAGGCGCATCAGATGTTGCGCCAGATCGGATTTGATCTGCCCCTCGGTTTTCTGTGCAATCTGGGTCAGCAAAGCGCGTTGCCCCACGGTGGTCACCGCGCGCACGGCGAAAATCCCGAAAATCACGCCGCCAACCCAATAGGCGGCCTGTCTATCACCGCCGACAAAGACCGTATCGAACATAGGTTGCAGCATATAGCTTAACAGCCCAAGCATAGAGCCTTCGATCGCCATAAGGATAAAAGCAATAATCAGCTTGCCGCGATGCTGACGCAGAAAACGCCCCCACAGCCAGCCGAATAGTTTGCCATCAGACTGGGTGCGCACAGGGGTGGCTTGAACGGCCGGATCAGATGGGGTGTTTTCAGCCACGCGCGGTTGGCTCCTTTAGCAAGGCATGTCACTTACTTACGGTGCAGCGCGGGGCGGTTCAAGCGCAGGCGCGCATTGATGCAAAGCATCACCAACCGTGAATTGACGCTTTAGGCGCTGCGGTCTACCTCTGGGCTTGTGACAGCAGGAGCGCAGCGCATGACCAACCTATCCCACGGCCGACACTACCTTGCGATCCCGGGCCCATCTGTCATGCCTGACCGTGTGTTGCAGGCGATGCACCGCGCCGCCCCGAATATCTACACAGGCGAGCTGTTGGAGATCACGGCCTCGCTGACGCCCGACCTGCGTGCATTGGCCAAAACACAGCACAACGTCGCCATGTATATCGGCAACGGTCACGCCGCGTGGGAGGCTGCACTTTTCAACACCCTCAGCGCGGGTGATGAGGTTCTGGTGCTTGCCACGGGGCTGTTCGGCATCGGCTGGAGCGATATGGCAAAGGCGATGGGGGTCACCTGTCACATTCTGGATTTCGGACGTGCTGCGAGCATTGACCTTGACTTGGTGGGGCAAACCCTTCGGGACAATGCCAAGATCAAAGCTGTTTTGATGGTGCAGACGGATACCTCGACCTCTGTCAAAAATGATGTGGCCGCTGTGCGCCGCACGATCGACGCGGTTGGGCATTCGGCGCTCTTTATGGTCGACTGCATTGCCTGCTTTGGATGTGACGACTTCCAGATGGATGCTTGGGGCGTCGATGTGATGGTTGCGGGGTGTCAAAAGGGCCTCATGGTCCCGCCTGGCATGTGCTTTGTGTTTTACAGCGACCGCGCGGATGCTGTGCGCGAAACCAATGGCTGTGCCTCATCCTACTGGGACTGGCGTCCGCGCACCGAACCAGAGCTGTTTTACAAGCGCTGGTGCGGCACTGCGCCCACCCATCATATCTATGGTCTACGCGCGGCTTTGGACATGATTTTGGAAGAAGGGTTTGAAAATACACTGGCCCGCCATGCTATTCTGGCGCGGGCTGTTTGGGCGGCTTGCGATGCGTGGGGGCAGGGCGGTCCGCTTCGACCCAATATCACCGACCCGTCTTTGCGCTCTCATGCGGTGACAACGCTGCATCTGGGCAAGCCACATGGCACGGCCCTGCGTAATTGGGTCAGTGATCAGGCGGGGCTGACCCTTGGGATCGGACTTGGCATGGCCACGCAGGACGACCCCAATTCCGATGGCACCTTCCGTATCGGCCATATGGGGCATGTAAGCGGCCAGATGATTATGGGCGTTTTGGGAACGATCCAAGCAGGTTTGGCAGCGATTGATATTCCATTCGGGGATGGCGCATTGGATGCAGCGGCCAAGATCATCGCGGGACGCTAGGCGCGTTTTCGGATCTTTTCAGGCACTTTCTGGATGACCAACCGATCTGTCAGATAGGCAAATGCCGCCGCGCCCAAAATGCCGTAAAACACAAACACGGTGACCAATGCGCAAAACAACAAAACACCTGCCATGCAGATGAAGGCATTGGTGAAATTCGGGGCTGACGGGCGCTCTGACATATCGGCTCCTTAAATCGGGATACAGAAAATGTTAGCGCGGCTTTGGGGTCGCGCAAGCCCTATTTCTTTATGCGTTGCAGGGCGGCCTCAAGGAGATCCATCTGTGCATCCGTGCCGCAAGATATGCGGATGCAGCGGTTCTGCGGTGCGGCGAATGGCATGCGCACAAAGACACCTTCCTGGATCAATGCCTCCAGCATGCGTTTGGCGTAAGCCCCGTCTCGCCCACAATCAACTGCGACGAAATTGGTGGCCGAGCTTAGTGCACGCCAGCCCCAAGCCTCGCTTATCTCAGCAATGCGCGCCTTGCTGGCTGCGATCTGCTCCAATGTCTTGTGCAGGTAGGGCTGGTCTTGCAATGCGGCCAGCGCACCCGCTTGGGCGGCTCTGTTCATGCCAAAATGGTTGCGCACCTTATGAAACGCGTTGATCAGGTCTACAGGGCCAAGCGCATAGCCAACGCGCGCGCCTGCCATGCCGTAAGCTTTTGAAAAGGTGCGCATTCTTATCACATTTGGTGTATCAATCGCGATAGAGGGCAGGTCCGCGCAGGTGTCTGCGTAGGCTTCATCGAGGACCAGAAGAACACCTTTGGGCAGGCGGGAAATCGCATTTTCGATGGTGGCCGCGCTATGATGGCTGCCCATTGGGTTGTCGGGGTTGGCAAGGTAAATCAGCTTGGCACCTACCGCCTCTGCCTTGGCCCAAAGTGCGTCGATATCCTCATAATCATCACGGTAAGGCACAGAATGCAGCGTGCCGCCATAACCGTTCACATGATAGTTGAACGTCGGATAGGCCCCAAGGCTTGTGACCACTGCATCCCCTGCGCCGACGAACAAGCGCACAAGATATCCAAGCAGCCCGTCGATCCCTTCGCCGACCACGACATTGGCGGCATTCACATCGTGGTGAGCGGCCAGAGCATGACGCAAATCGTGGTTTTCAGGATCCGCATATTGCCAGATGTCGGCTGCGGTTTGGACCATCGCCGCAATGGCCTTGGGCGAGGGACCAAAGGTGGATTCGTTGGCGCCGAGACGCGCGTCAAAGCGGCGGCCAAGCTGGCGTTCCTGCGTTTCGGGGCCGACAAACGGAACGCTTGAGGGCAAGGTCGCGGCGATATCTGTAAAGCGGTATTGGGTCATGCCACCTGTCTGACGGGTTGTAATTCATGCTTCAAGACATAAATGAGAACCATTCGCAAAAACTGGGAGGTCCCAATGCCCCTGACCCGGCGTTCTTTTCTTGCAGCAAGTGCTGGAGCCGTCGCTGTGCGCGCCGTGCCTGTGGTGCAACGCGCCCCAAAAGCGCGTGTTGTTCTTAAACTGGTTTATGACAAATCGCTCGGGGCGATGCGCGCGGTTGAACGCATCGTAAGATAGCCCCGAACGTTTTTTATATTTCGGCCAATCGCGCCAAAGCGGTACGCACCACGTCGGCTTCGCCCAAACGGTCGGCCAGGTTGGCTTTGGCTTCGTCTACGACCTCAGGCGGGGCGGATGCGGCAAACTTGGGATTGTTCACCCGTCCTTCCAAGCCTTTGATTTCCTTTTCCAATTTGCTCAGGTTTTTTTCAAGGCGGCCCTTTTCCTTGTCCACATCGATGACGTCTTTAAGCGGCAAAGCAAAGCTGGAGGTCCCCGCATTCACGGCGATTGCGCCTTTGGGGGCGTCGTCCATTGCAGTGATGCTATCGATCCGCGCCAGACGTTTGATAAGCGCTTCATTGGCGTCCAGTGCGGCTTGGGCATGGGCGTCCACATTGACAGAAACCACAGGGATATAGAGGCCGGCAGGCACGTTCATTTGCGCCCGTGCAGAGCGGACAGCCTCGATAAACGTGATCACCCAGTTCAGTTCGGCATCAGCATTTTCATCAACCAAATCAGTGCTATAGCTTGGCCAGTCGGCATGGATCAGCATTGTTTCGCGCTGGCCTGACGTGTTCCATAGGTCTTCGGTGATGAAGGGCATCATGGGGTGTAGCAGGATCAAGCACTGATCAAGGACCCATGACATTGTGGCTTGGGTTTCGACCTTCAATTCCAAATTATCCCCTTGTAACAAAGGTTTGGACAGTTCCACATACCAGTCACAGACCTTGCCCCAGACGAATTTATAGAGCGCGTCGGCGGCGTCGTTGAAACGGTAGTTTTCCAGCGATGCGTTCACATCGGCCAGCGTTATGGCGGTTTCGCCCATGATCCAACGGTTAACGGCTGCGGACGGTGCGGGCTGTTTGTGCGCAACACCAAAGGCGTCGTTCATTTCGGCAAAACGGCAGGCGTTCCAGAGTTTCGTGCTGAAATTGCGATAGCCCGCAATGCGTTGTTTATCGAGTTTCAACGCGCCGCCAAGAGAGGCCATGGCCGCGTTGGTAAAGCGCAAAGCATCGGCACCAAATTCGTCGATAATGTCCAGCGGATCGATCACGTTGCCAATGGATTTCGACATCTTCTGACCTTTGGCATCGCGCACCAGACCGTGCAGATAGATCGTGTCGAAGGGAATTTCATCCACCACGGCAAGCTGCATCATCATCATGCGCGCAACCCAAAAGAAGATAATGTCCTGGCCCGTGACCAATGTGCTGGTTGGAAAATAACGCTGCAATTCTGGGGTGTTATCGGGCCAACCTAATGTGCCGATGGGCCAGAGGCCCGACGAGAACCAAGTGTCTAGGACGTCGATATCCCTGTAAAGGGTAACAATTTTTTTGTTTGTTTCTGGATCGGTCGAAAGAGCCGTCCCTCTACCAGGATAGAAATTTCCATAGAGATGGTTTTCGATATATGCCTCTTCGAACGTTAATAATTTTACGATAACGTCTTCCCCAATGATGGAAGCGTAATAAGCTCTCGCCGCCTCTACTACATCGGTTTCGTTTTCTAGACAAAAAACAACCGCATCACCGATCTGGTCCTCGAAACCGGTCTCGGAGTTTGTAATATCTACCAAGCCTCTGTAGTAATCCTCCTCGATGTGCGAGCCATACCAAACGGGGATCTGATGGCCCCACCACAGCTGGCGCGAGATGCACCAGGGTTCGATATTTTCGAGCCAGTTGAAATACACTTTTTCGCCCGAGTCAGGCAAAATCTTAACTTTTCCGTCGCGCACAACATCGAGTGCGGGGCCGACAATTTTGGCAGCGTCCACGAACCATTGGTCGGTCAACATCGGCTCAATCACCACCTTCGAGCGGTCGCCGAAGGGCTGCATGATCAGTTTGTTTTCGACCATCGGAACCCACATTTTACCCGTCGGACAATGGTGTCTGCTTTCCGTATGGTTTTGCGTCTGACGGGCGTCAGACGTTTCGGCGTTTTCGTCGCCGTCAAAATCGGGATCATCGACCAATTCCATGACCGCCAGACCTTCGGCGGTGATATCGGCGACAACGGCTTTGCGGGCCTCGAAACGGTCCATGCCGCGGTAGGCGTCAGGAACAAGGTTGATGTCGTCAATCCTAACACCAATCGATAGTCCTTTTTCCAAAATTTCCGAAGCAAATATCGCTGACATTTCGTAACTAAACCCATCGCTGCGCATCGCGCCGCGCCTGTTCATCAGGCGGTAACAGGGGATGTTTGCGCGTTTTGCGACGCCGTAATCGTTAAAGTCATGCGCGCCCGTGATCTTGACCGCGCCCGAGCCGAAATCGGGATCGGGGTATTCATCGGTGATGATCGGGATGAGGCGGCGGTGTTCTTTGGGGCCGACGGGGATTTCGCACAGCTGGCCGACGATGGGCGCGTAGCGTTCATCATCGGGATGGACGGCCACGGCGCCATCGCCAAGCATGGTTTCGGGGCGTGTTGTGGCAATCGAGATGTAGTCGCGTTCTTCTTCAAGCGTGATATTCCCGTCCTCGTCCTTTTCGACGTAGGTGTAGGTCGCGCCACCCGCGAGCGGGTATTTGAAGTGCCACATATGACCCGGCGTTTCGATGTTTTCGACTTCCAGATCGGAAATCGCGGTTTCAAAGTGGGGGTCCCAGTTAACCAGACGTTTGCCGCGATAGATGAGGCCTTTGTTATACATTTCGACAAAGACTTTGATGACGGCATCGTGGAAATTGGGGCCTGCGTTCGGGGTGCCTTTGTCAGGATCGCCCGCAGCGCCGCCCATCGTAAAGGCCTCGCGCGACCAATCGCAGGACGCGCCAAGGCGTTTAAGCTGGCCGATGATCGTGCCGCGGCTTTCGACTTTTTGCTGCCAGACGCGGTTGATAAATGCATCACGGCCCATTTCGGCGCGGGTTGGCTCGCCTTTGGCGGCCATGTCACGTTCGGTGACCATTTGCGTGGCAATGCCTGCGTGATCGGTGCCTGGTTGCCACAGCGTGTCGTAGCCCTGCATGCGTTTCCAGCGCACAAGGATATCCTGAAGCGTGTTATTGAACGCGTGCCCCATGTGCAGCGAGCCTGTCACATTGGGCGGCGGGATCACGATAGAGAAGGTTTCGGGGCGGCTGGCGTTGGCACCTGCTTTGAAGGCACCTGCGTCTTCCCATGCCTTGTAGATGCGGTCTTCGGCTTCCGCCGCGTTGAAGGTCTTTTCCATCGCCATTGGTCTTGTTCCTAGCTGGTTTGGAGGATCAGATAACGCGGGTGGCTGGCAAGGGGAAGGGGGCGTTTGAATTGTGCTCTCGACAGGGGCATGGTTGCCGCTAGGTTGCAGTGAGACAACAGGAGGGCGCGTGCCATGAACAAACAGGTGGAAAAATTCGGCAAGGCGCAGCCGGTGGCGCGCGTGGAAGATGTGAAGTTTCTGACGGGCGCGGGCCGGTATGTCGAGGACATCGCGCCCCAGGGGGCGTTGCACGGGTTTGTTCTGCGGTCGGCGGTGGCCCATGCGCGGATTGCGGTAGATGTGGCCGAGGCGCGCCGCGCGGATGGTGTGGCACTGGTGTTGACCGCGCAGGATTTGGCGGATGCGGGGATCGTCAATGATATCCCCGCGTCGATTGTGCGCAATGCCGATGGTAGCAAGGGTGCGGCCCCTGCGCGGCCCATTCTGGCCCAGACCCATGTGCGCTTTGTAGGCGAGCCGATTGCGATGATCTTTGCCCACACGCTGGATCAGGCACGCGATGCGGCCGAGTTGATCGAGGTGGATTACGACGAACTGCCTGTGAAGGTGGATGTGGCGGTGGGTGGTCCTGCGATCCATGAAGAGGCGCCTGACAATCTGGCGTTTGATTATGCCAAGGGCGACCGCGCGCGGGTCGAGGCGGCGTTGGACGGGGCCGCGCATACCGTGGAGGTGGTGGTCGAGGACAATCGGATCATCTGCAATTCGATGGAGCCGCGGGGCTGTTGGGCGCAGATGGAGGCGGGGCGCTTGCATTTCAGTGTGAACGGGCAGGGCGTCTGGGGCTTTAAGGCGCGTATTTCCAAAGCACTTGGCATGGAAGCCGATGATGTGCGCGTCACCAACCCCGATGTGGGCGGCGGGTTCGGGATGAAGGCGATGACCTATCCCGAGAATTATCTGGTGGCACATGCCGCGCGGGTGTTGAACCGCCCTGTGCGGTGGATGTCGGAACGCACCGAAGCGATGCTAAGCGACAATGCCGGCCGCGATCTGGTCAGCACGGTGCGCATGGGGTTTGATGCGGGCCACAAGCTGGTGGCCTATGACGTGCAGACGGTGGCCAATATGGGCGCCTACAATTCGCAATTTGCGCAAAACATCCAGACCGAGCTGTTCAGCAAGGTTTTGATGGGGGTCTATGACTGCCAGGATGCCTTTATGGGCGTCAAAGGCGTGTTCACCAACACCACCCAAGTGGACGCCTATCGCGGTGCAGGACGGCCAGAGGCGATCTACGTACTAGAACGTGCGATGGATTATGCCGCACGGGATTTGGGCGTTGATCCTTGGGAGCTGCGTCGCCGCAATTTCATTCGTGCCGATCAGTTTCCCTATGTCAGCGCGACAGAGCAGCCTTATGACGTTGGTGATTTCCACGCGGTTCTGGCCAAGGTTGAGGCCGCTTGTGACAAAGCGGGGTTTGAGGCGCGTCGAGCCACCTCGGCCCGTGCCGGGCGTCTGCGCGGGATGGGGCTGTGCTATTACATCGAAAGCATTCTGGGCGATCCAAGCGAGACGACGCGCGTTGATTTCGTGGACGGGCGCGCGGTGATGTATGTGGGGACACAAAGCAACGGGCAGGGACACGAAAGCGTCTATCGTCAGTTTTTGAGCGATCAGACGGGCATTCCCGTTTCGGCGATCGAGATTGTGCAAGGCGACAGTGACTTGATCCCTGTGGGGGGCGGGACCGGCGGATCACGCTCTGTCACGGTGCAAAATACGGCCACCCTTGCCACCGTTGAACAGATCATCACCGATTTCAGCGCCTATCTGCGCGACAAGGAAGGTGCGCAGGTGCGGTTTGAAGATGATCGCTTCCGTGTTGAAGGATCGAACATGGCACTGACCATGCTGGAGGTGGCGGACGCGGCCAGGGCCGATGGGCGCGAGGATTTGCTGAGCCATGCCCAGACCATCACCTTGGATCAACGCAGCTTTCCCAACGGCGCCCATGTGGCCGAGGTGGAGATTGACCCTGATACGGGTGTGCTGGAGGTTGTGCGCTATACGGTGACGGATGACTTTGGCAATCTGATCAACCCGATGCTTGTTGAAGGGCAGATCCACGGCGGCGTGGCCCAAGGCATCGGGCAGGCGGTCAGCGAACGGGTTGTCTATGACGAAGATGGCCAGCTTTTGACCGCGACGTTCATGGACTATGGGATGCCGCGGGCCGATGATGTGCCGTTCATGGCGTTTTCTACCCATTGCACCCCATCAAAATATAACCCCATGGGCATGAAGGGCTGCGGCGAGGCGGGCACGGTTGGCGCATTGGCGGCGGTTGCAAATGCGGTTCAAGATGCTGTGGCTGCGCGTGGAATTCAGCGCGTTGACATGCCGTTTACGCCAGAACGGATGTGGCGGATGTTGGGCGCGTAAACCGATTGTTTCAGGCCTGTCACGTCGGATTGTCTGGCATGTCACGCATGGACGCGACAAGATAGACCCATGGGTATTTTTGATCGCATTCTGGACAGCCTGAGGATCAGGCCGCAACGCGAACAGTCAGACGAGGCTGTGCGGCGTGGTCCGGTGGATCACGTGATCATTCTGGATGGAACGATGTCGTCGCTGTCGGTCGGCCGCGAGACCAACGCAGGGCTGACCTATAAACTTCTTAAAGACGTCGATCACGGTCCGCAGGTTGATTTGTATTACGAGGCCGGGCTGCAATGGCGCGACCTGCGATCCAGTTTTGATGTGATGACGGGACGCGGGATCAACCGCCAGATCAGGCGGGCGTATGGCTGGCTTGCCACGCGGTATCGGCCCGGTGATCGCATATTTCTGATTGGCTATTCGCGCGGGGCCTATGCGGTGCGGTCGTTGGCGGGGGTAATTGACCGAGTGGGGCTTTTGCGGGCGGACTGCGCCACCGTGCGCAATATTCGCACGGCTTATCGGCATTATGTCTCTGGGGGCGCGGGCGAGACGGTTGCCGCCTTTCGCGCTGCCCATTGCCACGGTGAGGTGCCCATCGAGATGATCGGCATTTGGGATACGGTGAAAGCCCTTGGGCTGCGCCTGCCTATCGTTTGGCGGTGGGCCGATGTGCGCCATGCGTTTCACCACCACCGTTTGGGCCAGACCGTGCGACACGGCTATCATGCTCTGGCGCTGAACGAAACGCGTGCGGTTTACAAACCCATCATGTGGGAAACGCGCCCCGATTGGCGGGGGATCGAGATGAAGCAGATGTGGTTTCGCGGCACGCATGGCGATGTGGGCGGGCAGTTGGCGGGCTATATCAATGCGCGTGGATTGGCGAATATCCCGCTGGTGTGGATGCTTGAAAACATTGAGATGTGTGGGATCCGCTTGCCTGAACACTGGCAAGGGCGTTTTCCGCAAGACGTTGAGGCGCGATCAACTGGTAACTGGTGGGGGATGGGCGCGTTTTTTCTGATCCGCCGCAAACGCGTGGTGGGTCGTGATCCGTCAGAGCAGGTCCATCCCTCGGCGAAGGTTTTGGCGGCGCGATCATTCCCCTTGCGGGGGGCAAAATCACTACCGTAAACTAGGGGCCAGTAGGTTTCTGGTGAAAGGGTGTGTTATGCGCAGGTTTTTGATTTCGGTGGCGATGGTTTGCGGCTTGGCGGCGTGTCAGGTGGGCACAACCGCCACAACGCCTTTGCCCCCCGTAGACCAGCGCAAGGTGCCGCAAAACCCGCAACAGGCGATGGATTTCATCGGACAGGTGATGGAAAACGGCGGCTGCCGCATGTCGTTTTTGCAGCTTGGGCGGGCCAGCCGTTTGCCGGGTGGGGCGAATGCTTGGGATAATTTTTGGGGGCAGGGCGCGCAGCACAGTACGCCCAACGGGGGCTATCTGGCCGATGCGATACGTATTCTGAACGACCGCGGCTCGCTGCTGTTTGGTAAAGCGGCGGGGGGGCATCCTGCCAATCGCACGCTGATCTATCAATCGGGGGGCTGCTACAAGGGGCCCGCGGGGGCCAAGCCCTTTGCCAGCGAAGCGGCGGCGGCGGCTTATGTGGCGGCCAAGTTCGAGGCGGCGGGCTGTCGGTTGCACATCAAGGATCTGGGTGTGCAGGTCGCAGGTGACGGTCATGCCAATGTGTTCACGCCCGCGTTTTTCCGGCCCGTCATCGGGTTTAGCAATAACAGGCTTGAGCGGTATTACGACACGCGCGAAAAGATGCAGCTTGGCTTTGCGATCGACAGGCTGGTGCAGAGCCGCCAGTTGCGCGCGTTGGATGGCAGGAAATATGGACGCTGGCAGTATCGCGGCGGGGCCTGCGCGCGTTAACGGTGGGCCATGATGATGCAGGTGGTTGAGCCTGTGGCATAGAGTTTGCCGTCCTTTAGCCCCCGTATTTCGCCCGTAGCCACGCCTGTGGAACGCCCTGAATGGCTGACGGTGCCGATGGCCTGAATGGGCGTGCCAAGGGGGATGCCGCGGGTAATATTTACCTTATATTCCAAGGTCGTATAGCTTGATCCCTTTGGCACGCGGGTCATGACGGCACAGGCCATACAGCTGTCCAGAAGCGTGCCATACCAACCACCGTGGACGGTGCCCATCGGGTTGGTATGGGCGAATTCGGGGGTTCCGTGGAACACCACACGCCCGTCCGCGACCTCCGTGACGGCATAGTTCAGGACACCGCCAATGGGCGGCTGGCTGATGCGCCCGTCTCGGATGGCTTGCATAAATTCAAGCCCCGACATGGACAGCATGTCATCGAAACTGGGCAGGTCAGAAGGGCTTTTTGCAATCATGGCCGCGACGGTAGGCGGCTCAGGCGACCTTCTCAAGTGCGGATTTCTGGCTGAGGCCCAGGGCGCGGCAGACATCGCGTGTCAGCTCGGGTTTGTTGAGCGTGTAGAAGTGCAAATCTTCAACACCTTCGCTGGTCAGCGTATCGCACATTTCGGCGCACAGTGCCGTGGCCAGCAAATCCTCGCGGCCGTCCCGCGCGGCCGTGCCAAAGGCATCGTTCATCCAAGCAGGAATGGGGGTGCCGCAGCTTTGGGCAAATTTCGTCACACCTGTCCAGTTTTCAATCGGCAGGATGCCCGGAATGATTTTCGCAGTGATGCCAGCGGCTGCGGCGCGGTCACGGAAGCGCAAGAAGGTGTCGGCTTCAAAGAAAAACTGGGTGATCGCCTCGTCCGCGCCTGCATCGATCTTGGCCTTGAGCCAATCCATATCCGCTTGCGCACTCCGGGCTTCGGGGTGGGTATCGGGGTAGGCGCCCACGCGGATGGTGAAACCGCCTGCGGATTTAAGGGCGGTGATCAGCTCGCAACTGTTTTGAAACCCATCAGGGTGGGGGACAAAGCCGTCCGCCCCTTTTGGCGCGTCGCCGCGCAGCGCCACGATATCGCGCACACCGGCGTCTTTGTAACGGGCGGCAATATCGAGTGTTTCGGCGCGGCTTTGTTCCACGCAGGTCAGATGCGCGGCCACGCGCAGCCCTGTTTGATCGCCGATGGCCGTTACCGCCTCGTGGGTCAGGGTGCGGGTTGTACCGCCCGCACCATAGGTGACAGAGACAAACCGCGGCTCAAGCGGGGCAAGGGTTGTGACGCAGTCCCAGAGCCGAAAGGACGCGTTCACGGTCTTTGGCGGAAAGAATTCAAAACTTACGGTCGGGCTGGTCATGATCTGGTCCTTGATTTTTCAACGTTAGATGTGGCATCTGCAGGTGTGTGAGGCAAATTCATAAATCTCACCTTCATTATGAGGATTGCATGCATATTGAGTTTCGCCACCTGCGCACCATCAAAGCCATCCACGAGGCAGGGGGGCTATCGGCGGCTGCGGATCGGCTGAACATCACCCAATCCGCGCTGTCCCATCAGATCAAAGGGCTGGAGGATCAGGCGCAGGTCGAATTGTTTGTGCGCCGGTCCAAACCGTTGAAACTGTCTGCGGCGGGGATGAAACTGTTGGCGCTGGCCGAACAGGTTTTGCCGCAAGTGGCGGCTTTGGAGGCCGAGTTTACAGGGATCGAACAGGGCCGCGCGGGGCGGCTTCACATCGCGATCGAATGCCACGCCTGTTTCGAGTGGTTGTTTCCCGTCCTAGAGCAGTTTCGCAAGGCCTGGCCTGATGTGGACGTTGATATTTTGCCGGGGCTTGCCTTTGATGCCATGCCCGCCTTGCAAAAGGAGAAGGTGGATCTGGTCGTCTCAAGTGATCCCGAAGAGATGGCGGGCGTCGATTTCACGCCGCTGTTTGATTATGACGCGGTGTTTGTGGCGTCCAGCCAGCACCCCTTGGCGCAAAACCCCTATATCGAGGCGGCTGATTTTCGGGGTGAGACCCTGATTACCTATCCCGTAGAGCGCACGCGGCTGGATGTGTTCAGTCAGCTTTTGATCCCTGCCAAGGTCGAGCCTGCCCAAATCAGGCAGGTGGAATTGACGGCGGTGATCTTGTTGCTGGTCGCGTCCAACCGCGGTGTGGCGGTGTTGCCTGACTGGGTGGTGCGCGAGGTGAAATATTCCTCGGATTATATCACACGTCCGCTGACGTCCGGTGGGATCACGCGCCGCCTTTATGCCGCCACGCGCAGTGACGAGACGACCAAGCCATATATGGCGCATTTGCTGAAGTTGGCGGGGATCGAAGCGGTTAAACTTCAGCGTCAATAAGCCGTTCAACGGCCGCAATCGCCGCGTGAATGGTGTCTGATGTGGTGCGGTGATTGACGATGGCCGCGCGCAGGCAGGTTTGCCCGTCCAGCGTGGTGGTTGAAAACACCACCTCGCCCGATATCTGCAAAGCGGCCGCGATCTGGGCGGCGTCCCCTTTTTTGGGCGTGAACACGCATAGGTTTGAGACCACGGGGGCGGCCAATGTCAGATGGGGCGAGGCGTCGACCAACGCCCCCATAAGGGCCGCTTGCTTGCAGTTGTCGGTGATGACCTGACCGATTTTGGCAGAGCCGTGGGTTTGCAAGGCGGTCCAGAGTTTGAGCGCACGAAATCCGCGGCTGAGCTCTGTGCCGTAGTCGGTGGGCCACCATGTGCCTGCGGCGAGCCCTTCGCGTTGTTGGGTCAGATATTCGGCGCGGTCGGCAAATGTTGCGCGGTGCACGGCGCTTGATCGCATCAGACAGGCCCCGCAATCATACTGCACGCCAAGCCATTTATGCGCATCAAGGGCGATGGAATTGGCCAGTTCCATCCCGTCCGACAGGTGCCGCCACGGGGCCTCGGCAAGGCGGCTCCAATACCCGAAGGCGGCATCGATGTGCAGCCATGTGCCGTGGGTTTGTGCCAGATCCGCAAGGGCGCGGAAGTCGTCATAGGTGCCTGTGTTGACGCTGCCGGCGGTGCCGACAATGGCCAGTGGGTGGATGCCGGCTGCGATGTCGCGGTCTATTTGGGCGGCGAGGGCTTGGGTGTCCATCGCCCCGTTTGTCAGGGCGACGGTTTGCACGCTATCGCTGCCGTGGCCCAGTACCTGCATGGCTTGGCGCATGCAGCTATGGGCGCCTTGGGCCACGTATACGCGCAAGGGGGGCAGCCCTGCGATGCCCGTTTCACGGATGCCCGCCCCAAAGGCCGCAACGCGCGCAGCACTCAGCGCATAGATGGTGGCCTGCGATGTGCCTGTGGTCAGAACGCCGCTTGCGTCCTGTGGCAGACCTGCGGTGGCGCAAAGCCAGCGGATGACCTCTTGTTCGATGCGGATGGCGCCGTGATCGCGCCCGCCGCAATTGCTGTTCATCGCGGCGGCGACCAGTTCAGCGGCCAGCCCCGTGGCCTGTCCTGTGCCGTGCACCCATCCAAAAAACGCAGGGTGCGTGTTGCCTGTGGAGGTTGGCAGGATCGTATCGGTCAAATCCGTTAGCACGTCGCGCGGGCTATCGGTGATCGCGATTGCACGGTCGAAATCATCTGGCACAGGCTGCCAGGGGCGGCTGCGCGCGTCTTGCACATGATCAATGCAGCGGTCCAACGTTGCGTGCAGGGATGCGCGAAATGCATCCCAATCTTCGGGGTCCATACGATGACCTTCGCTGCTCACCTGTCTGCCTCCTTGCGTGATGGCGCGCGGCGTTCTATAGCCGCGCCTTGAACATCCTATAGGAGTCGCGCCATGCAGGGCAGTGCAAATCTGAACGTCATGATCAAAACCGCCCGCAAAGCGGGACGTGGTCTGCTCAAGGACTTTGGAGAGGTCGAAAACCTGCAGGTGTCCACCAAAGGTGCGGGCGATTTTGTCAGCCGCGCGGATCTGCGGGCCGAAGAGGTGATCCGCGAAGAATTGCTGGACGCGCGTCCCACCTATGGGTTTCTTGGCGAAGAGGGTCAGGAGATCGAAGGCAAAGACCCGACGCGCCGCTGGATTGTTGATCCGCTGGATGGCACCACCAATTTTCTGCACGGCTTGCCCCATTGGGCGGTGTCGATTGCGCTGGAACACAAGGGCGAGATTGTTGCGGGTGTGGTCTATGACCCGTCCAAGGACGAATGTTTCTTTGCCGAGAAAGGCCAAGGGGCATGGGTCAATGAAAGCCGTTTGCGCGTGTCGGGGCGCAACCGGATGATCGAAAGCATCTTTGCGACGGGGCTGCCATTTGCGGGCCGCTCTGATCTGCCTGAAACACTTCAAGACCTTGCGCGTCTGCTGCCTGCATGTGCGGGTGTGCGTCGCTTCGGGGCTGCTGCGTTGGATTTGGCTTATGTGGCGGCGGGCCGTTATGACGGGTTCTGGGAACGCCGTTTGAATGCGTGGGATATGGCTGCGGGCCTGATCATCGTGCGCGAAGCAGGTGGCATGATCGAACCGATTGTCAAAGATGGTGATGTGCTGACCGACGGCGAAGTGATTGCTGCAAACTCTGACATCTTTGATCAATTCGCCAAGGTTGTGCGCGGCTAGCGCAGACCTTTGACGGTGTCAGCGATCTGACGGGTGATTGACGCCATCGTGCCACGGCACGGGGTCAATCTCTCGCGGGTTTACCCCTTCAAGCGCGCCGACGTTGACGCCGTATTCGTGGGGGTTCGAGCGGCGTTGGTGGTGCATGTAAATTCCGCAAGTCTTGCAAAAATAGTGTTTCGCGGTCTGGGTGTTGAAGCTGTAGCAGCTCAGGTTGTCGCGCCCTTTTACGACCTCAAGATCTGCCAAAAGGACCGATGCCACCATCGCCCCGCGCCGCCTGCAAAAAGAACAATCGCAGCGGCGTGCATCGCTGAGTGGTGTTGTCAGGGTGACACGCAAGGCGACAGCGCCGCAATGGCAGGTCAGCGTATGATCTTTCAGAACTTGGGATGTGATACTCATTTACGGCGCACCGTTGGCACATTGGTGCGGGCAAAGCGGTATGTTGCTTCGGGGTGGGGGGGGTGCATATCGGTCCGCTGCCAAAAAGCGATGCCGCCACGGCGCAAGAAGTGGGGGATGGTGAAGATCAGCCCGATCACAAAGCCGCCCGCGTGGGCCCAATAGGCCACGCCGCCTCCTGTGGTGGGCGTGGAAAACCCGCCCAAAAGCTGCATGCCAAACCAAAGACCCAACATGATCCAGGCGGGGATCGGGAAAATTTTGAAAATCACGACAAGGATCAGCAGAATGTCCACGCGCGCCTTGGGAAACAGCAAAAGATATCCGCCCATGACACCCGCAATCGCGCCCGAAGCCCCCACGGTGGGCACCCCGCTGCTTGGGTCTGAGATCAGATGGGCCGCCCCCGCAGCCAACCCGCTGGCCAGATAGAAGATGGTAAATCCCAGATGGCCGAATTCGTCTTCCATATTGTCGCCAAATATCCATAAAAACAGCATGTTGCCTGCCAGATGCATGATCCCGCCGTGCAGAAACATCGAGGTGACAAGGGTATAGCTTTGCTCGCCTGCGCTGACACGACCCGGGATCATCGCCCAGTCGCCAAAAAAGGACGAGATCGCGCGCGCATCCGACAGCAACGGCCAGTACATGATGAACACCCCGATGTTCAGGGCGATCAGCGTATAGGTCACATAAGGAATGCGCCCCGAGGGGTTATGGTCACGAATAGGAAACATGGGGGCGACTGTTGCGCCCCCATGCGGTGCCGTCAAGCGGCGTTATTCGGCGGCGATTGCTGCTTGGCCCACTTCGGCAAGCAAGGCCGCATTGCCGCCTGATGCGGTTGTGTCCACACAGATATGGGTTTCCCACATCACGCGCATCAGGTCGGGGGCGGTGGTGATGAGCGGAATGATCGCACCGTCACGCGCGGCCAGTGCCTTGGCATAGCTGCGGGCCTGCGCCGCATCGCCCCAAAAGATCACACCGGAAATGCCTGTCAGTGCACTGAGGGTTGCCGGGGCGATTGTGCCCGTTGCGGCCACGGCTGTGCCGCCAAGGGCCGCAACCGCGTTGACCTGCCGCGTGGTCACTTCGGCGGATGGGCCAAGGCACAAAAGGGGCGCTTTGGGTGCAAGGCTGATCTGATTGCTTTCACCTGTGGGGCCGGGCAAGCCAAAGCTGCGCGACATCGGGTGCGCGGGTTTGGCGGCGGCACTGGTGATGGCCGCGGCAAGTTCGTCAGCGTGCATCGGGCTGTCCCATTGCGCGTCAAACCGCACAGGCGCGCGGTAATGAAAACGGCTCAGGTAATGCGGCCCGCCTGCTTTGGGGCCCGTGCCAGACAGCCCGTGACCGCCAAACGGCTGGCTGCCGACAATCGCGCCGATCTGATTGCGGTTCACGTAGATATTGCCAGCCTTGATGCGGTCCGACACCTCTTGCACGCGGGTGTCGATGCGGGTGTGCAACCCGAACGTCAGCCCGTAGCCTGTCGCATTGATGGCATCGACCACCCTGTTGAGCTCGCGGGATTTGAATTTGGCGATATGCAAAACAGGGCCAAAGATTTCGCGTGTCATCTCGGCAATGCCTGCCACCTCGATCAGGGTAGGGGCGACGAAGGTATCCTCCAGCGGTGCAGGTGTCTGGTGCAGGATTTTGCCATCATTGCCAGCGGCGTTGATATAGGCCTGAATGCTGCTTTGGGCGTCGCGATCAATCACGGGGCCCACATCTGTGGCCGCATCCCATGGATCGCCCACAACCAGTGCATCCATCGCGCCTTTCAGCATCGTCAGGAACCGGTCATAGACGTCTTCTTGCACATAAAGGCACCTAAGGGCCGAACATCGCTGGCCTGCGGATTGGAAAGCAGATTGCACAATATCGCGGATGGCTTGTTCGGGCAGGGCGGTGCTGTCCACGATCATCGCGTTCAGCCCGCCTGTTTCTGCAATCAACGGCGCGCCGGGCGTCATATGATTGGCCATCGCGCGGTTGATACTTTGGGCTGTGGCGGTGGAGCCTGTAAAACACACCCCGTCGATACCTGCATGGCGTGTCAACGCAGCCCCGACCGTGCCACCACCGATGACCAGTTGCAACGCATCGTCGGGCACGCCTGCGCGGTGCATCAAGCTGACGGCAAGCTGCGCAATACGCGGCGTCTGGGGGGCGGGTTTGGCGATGACGGCGTTACCACAGGCCAAGGCCGCCGCGATCTGGCCCGAAAAAATAGCCAGCGGAAAGTTCCACGGCGAGATACAGGCAAACGTGCCAAGGGGGGCCTCTTGGGGGATATTTGCAGCGTAATACCGCAAGAAATCAACGGCTTCACGTAATTCTGCAATCGCGTCGAGTGGTGTCTTTTTGGCCTCTTTGGTCAAAAGGGCAAAAATCTCGCCGTAGTGATCTTCGTAAAGATCAGCCGCCTTGTTCAACACCTGCGCACGGTTTGTCGCGTGCCATGGCGCGGCGCGCGAGACGGCGGCATTGAGCTGTTGTTCATCCGCGTCGGACACGGGCGGCAGGGGCGTTGTGCGATGCGCGGTGCGTGCTGCATCAAGCGTTTTGAACATCGCGCGGTCCATCAGCGAAAACCCTTTGGAGTTCACGCGTTCAGGCTGGAACAGATCAGGCCCTTTGGTCAGATCCAGCGGTGCGTGCGCCTCAAACGGGTCGGCGGCCACCACGTCTGCGGGCACATCCTCATCAACGATCTGGTTTACAAAGCTGGAATTTGCGCCGTTTTCCAGCAAACGTCGCACCAGATATGCCAGCAAATCGCGGTGGGTGCCGACAGGGGCGTAGATGCGGCAGCGCGTCCCGTTGGCCTGAAGCACGCGGTCATGCAGCGCCTCGCCCATGCCATGAAGCCTTTGAAATTCGTAAAGCGCGGGATCAGCCGCCAGATGCAAAATCGCCGCGACCGTATGGGCGTTATGGGTGGCAAACTGCGGATAGATGCGATCGGTCATCGCCAGAAGTTTGCGGGCGTTGGCGATATAGCTGATGTCGGTCGCTGTTTTGGCTGTAAAGACAGGGAAGTGATCAAGCCCTTCGGCTTGGGCCAGCTTCACTTCGGTGTCCCAATAGGCGCCTTTGACCAGCCGCACCATAATGCGGCGATCCTGCGCCTCGGCCAGTGCATAAAGCCAGTCGATCACATGGCCAGCACGTGGGCCATAGGCCTGCACAACCACGCCAAAGCCATCCCATCCCGCAAGGCTTTGATCGGGCAGAACGGCTGCAATCACATCCAATGACAAGGCAAGGCGGTCTTGCTCTTCGGCATCGATATTCAGCCCGATCCCTGCGGCTTTGGCGGCTTGCGCCAGCTCCAACACGCGCGCTGGCAGTTCTGCCAGAACGCGGGTGCGTTGGGTTTCTTCATAGCGTGGGTGCAGCGCGCTGAGTTTGATCGAAATGCCAGGGTTGTCGCGCATGTCACCATGTTTGGCGGCGGCTGCAATCGCCTGAATGGCATCGCGGTAGGCGCGGAAATACGTATCCGCATCCGCCTGCGTCATCGCCGCTTCGCCAAGCATATCATAGGAACAGGTATATCCTTGGGCCTCGCGCTTTTGGGCGCGTTTCATGGCCGCTTTGATGTCTTGGCCCAAGACAAACTGCTGGCCCATCTCGCGCATTGCGCGGGCCACAGCGGTGCGAATGACAGGTTCGCCCAAGCGTTTGACCATACGACGCAGGGTGATCGCAACGCCGCCGCGATCATCCAGCACACGGCCCGTCAGCATAAGCCCCCACGTCGACGCATTCACCAAAGACGAGGCCGATTGCCCCAAATGCGCCCCCCAATCGGACGGGGCAATCTTGTCAGCGATCAACGCATCAATCGTGGCATCGTCAGGCACCCGCAGCAGGGCTTCTGCCAGGCACATCAGGGCCACGCCTTCGTCGGTTGAAAGGCCGTATTCGGCCAGAAAAACCTCCATCAATCCCGGCTCGTCCCCGTCGCGGATGCTTTGCACCAAGGCGGCACCCTTAGCCGCAATAATGCGTCTGTCGTCTTGGGTCAGCTGTGCTGCATGGCGCAGGGTTTCAACCATATGTGCCTCTTGGGGCATCTCGCTTGCAGATGGGATCGGGGGCAGATGTTGGGTCATGGCGCGGTCTCCTCTTTGCCCAGTATAGATCGCGCATGCAGGGAAAACGTCTTGCAATTATTGATATAGCAGTCAAATGTCGCGTAATGCGGCGTGTCGGAGGCTAAAATGCGTTATGATGATTTGGATGGTTTTGATCAGAAAATTCTAAAAACGGTCAGCATGATGGGGCGAATCTCGGTCACGGATCTGGCGGACCGGATTGGCCTGTCCAAATCGCCCACCCAGACCCGTTTGAAGCGACTGGAAGAGCAGGGCTACATCACAGGCTACCGCGCTTTGATTGATCCCATCAGGTTGGGCCTTGATCATGTGGCCTTCGTCGAGGTCAAATTATCCGACACCCGAGAGGGGGCGCTGGAGGCGTTTAACGCAGCGGTTCGTGACGTGCCCGAGATTGAGGAATGTCACCTGATTGCGGGGTCGTTCGACTATCTTCTTAAGGTGCGCACAGGAGATATGAATGCCTACCGCCGCGTGCTGGCCGAACAGATTTCGCCCTTGCCGAATGTGGCCCATACCTCAACCTATGTGGCGATGCAGTCGATCAAGGATGATGGCGTGAACACGGTTTTATAGGTCGTAACGCTTGACCTTTGGGGGATCGCAAACACCTTCAAAGGGCATGAAACATCTTGCCCTATCGCTTTGCCTGTTGGCGACACCCGTAATTGCCGAAACCTGTCCACCTGCACCTGACACATCCGATGTGCGGGCGTCGCTTATGGCGCAGTTGCGTCTGGCCCCTGATGAAGGCCGCGCCCGCGCGTTGAGCAATCAGTTGTGGGAACAATGGCTCAAAGCGCCAGATGCCAAGGCCCAAAGCCTGTTGGACCGTGCGATGGCCCGCCGCGAAAGTTTCGACTACGCCCAGGCCGAAGATGTTCTGGATGATCTGGTGGCCTATTGCCCCGCCTACTCCGAAGGGTGGAACCAACGCGCTTTTGTGCGGTTCTTGCGGCAAAACTTCGATGGCAGCGTCGCAGATATTGACCGCGCTTTGGCCATCACGCCCGAACATTTGGGCGCGATGACGGGCAAAGTGCTGGCGCTGATCCATCTGGGGCGTAACGACGAAGCACAGGTCGTTTTGCGACAGGCCCTTCGGCTTAATCCGTGGCTGTCTGAACGCGCCCTTTTGACCGAACCACTGGGCACCGAACTTTAGCTTTACCTCGCCGCCGCGCTGGCTATGGTGCGCGCACCGCACGAATTGTGCGCGAGCCTGCGTGGTGGAATGGTAGACACAGGGGACTTAAAATCCCTAGGCTTAATAGGCCGTGCCGGTTCGAGTCCGGCCGCAGGTACCATCAAACAATCCCCCTTATAGACGCCAAAAGACTTGGCGAATCCATCAAACACCGCGTTTACTGTGGGTCACTGGCATATTTCGGCCAGAGACCGTTTTTTGTATTTCAGGAATTTTTATGACCAAACAGACATCACATAAACGCATCGCTATTTTTTGCGATGGCACATGGAATTCAACCAGCCGCGACGAGGTCACGAATGTTGTGCTTCTCAGCCAATCGGTCGCGCGCACAGCGCCCGATGGGATCAAGCAGATACCGCTTTATGTTGAAGGCGTCGGGACGGGCCGCGGCTCAACTGGATTTGCGCAGGCGCTGGATAAACTGGGGGGCGGGGCATTTGGTTGGGGGCTGGAAAACAACCTGAAATCGGCTTTTTCGCAGCTGGCCCTGATTTATGAACCCGGTGATCAGATTTACATTTTCGGCTTTTCACGCGGGGCCTATACCGCCCGCTCCCTTGCCGGTCTGATCCGTTCTGTCGGCATACCGTCGGGGGCAAAATTGCGCGACATCGACAAGGCGATGGCGTTTTACCGTGATCGCACGGGACGCGGGCATCCCAAATCCGACGCCAGCCGCGCCTTTCGCGCTGATTTTTCCGAACACGTTGTGACGGGGCGGGAAGAAAACGAATGGCGTCGCAAAAACGGATTTGCCGAAGGCCATTTGCTCAAGATCGACTATCTGGGGGTTTGGGATACGGTCGGGGCGCTTGGCCTGCCATCGCATTATGGCGCAATCTCGAACCTGTTTAACAATAAATACGGTTTCCACGATATGGAGTTGTCGTCGATGATCGCGTCGGCCCGTCATGCGGTGGCGATTGACGAGCGGCGAAAAGCCTATCCGCCAAGCCTTTGGGACAACCTTGATCTGATGAACGACGAGGTCTCGTTCGAGGGGGCGGCTGACAACCGCCCCTACCAGCAAATCTGGTTTCCGGGCGTGCATGGTGCGGTTGGTGGCGGCGGGCCGGAAAAGCGACTGTCCAACATCACTTTGGAATGGGTGGCCGATGGCGCGATTGCCCAAGGCCTTGCGTTTATGGAAGGCGTGCTGGCCGATCTGGTGGCACACCAAGACCCGATGGCGCCGTTGGATAACGCAAAAGTGGGGTTTTTGACGCGTCTGATGCGCCGATCTTCGAAAGACCGCGAAATGGAAATCATCGCCAACCGCCGCGACGATGAGGGCAATGAGCTGCGTGTCACCTTACCACCCGCCCTTAAGGATGTGTCAGAGGCGGCCCGCGCAAGGTGGGTGGCCACGCGCCTTGCGGGCCCTGCTTATGCGCCCCAAACCCTGTCGCCGCTTCAGGCAGATCTGGACGGGTTGACCTAGCAACACTCGTTTATGCGCGCAGCACATCTGCAATTTGCGTGAGTGCGGCGCGAATGGGCGGGTCGTGGCGTGTGTCGCGGTGGCTGACCAGCCATTGCACATGGGTCAGCGCCTGAATGGGATCCGATAGCCGCAGAAGGCCGGCGGTGGCGTCGCCGATAAACATAGGCAAGACCACCCGCCCTTTGCCAGCCTGGGCCAGATCAACACAAAGACGCGCATCGCTTGTGGTGCAGGTTATCTCCGCACCATGTGTTTTGTGAAGCCAACGTTGTGACGGACCCGCGGTGTCGGGATCAGATGGGCCGATAAACCCTGCCACCTGGGCATCGCGTCCATAGATTGCATAGCGCACCGTCCCCATTTTTTGACGCGCCAGCCACGGGTGTTCTGGCGAGGCTGCGCGAATGCCGATGTCCGCTTCGCGTCGCGCCAGATCAAGCGATGCCGTGGTTGGCACGAACGCGGGGTGCCACGCGTCCGAGGGTGGCAGAGATCGTGCCAGATGTGCTGCGGTCCAATCGCCTGCCGTTATACGCACGACGGGCGTGCGTTGCGTGTTGGCGCACCACTGTAAAACGCGGTGGCGGATATCCTGCAGGCCGCGCAATTCGTGTTCAAGGGCGCGGCCCTCTTCGGTCAGGGTCATGCCTTGGGCACCCCTGACGAATAATGCGCGTTGCAACCGGCTTTCCAACTGTCGCATGCGGCGTGACACCGTCGGCACAGGGCTGCCGGCCCGCGTTGCCCCGCGTGTCAGGCTGCCCGTTTCTGCAACGGCCAGAAAAAGTGACAGATCATCAAGGCTGATTTCATTTTTGAAAGTCATGTTGCAAGGATCATGGCTGATGGCCGCGAAATCAATCCTTTATTTCATGGGGTGTTCCGCAAACAGCTTTCAGGATTGAAAACATGTATCACATTACACCCATGGCACTTCCCCGCACCAAACAGCTACCCCAAACCGAGGCGGACCACTTTGAGCGGCTTGTGCGCAGCCATCAAAAATGGGCGCGTCGCCGCGCTTGGCTGCGATTTCGGGCCAAAGTGTTGGGGCGTCAGTCGCGTGTTCCTGCGAACCGTTCGGACCATTCGGCAACTTGGTCATCTGTGATCTTGGCAAACAGCACCTCTGGCACGTTAAAGCCGTGACCTTCGGGCAGGGCCGTAAGGGCTGTGCGGATGTCGGTGGGCCATTGTGTGTCCAGCGTGTTCATATCCGACAAGATCCGCGCAGAGGCCGTGGGGATGAACGGGGCAGACAAGACCGCGTAAATGCGGATCAGGTTCAGGGCCAAACGGATTTGGGCAGCCGCCTGATCGGGGTCGGTCTTGAAGGTCGACCAAGGTGCGACTGTCTGCAAATACTCGTTGCCCGCCGCCCAGATCGCGCGCAGCTCGGCGGCGGATTTGCGCACCTCCATCGCCTCCATATGGGCGTTATAGGCCTCAAGACGCGTTTGCAATTCGGCGATCAACGCGTCCTCAGACGCGCCCCATGTGCCGCCCTTGGGGATGTCGGGGCTGAACTTGGAGTTACAGAATTTCGTCACACGGCTGATGAAATTGCCAAGCACATCGGCAAGGTCTTTGTTCACGCCTGCCTGAAATCCGTCCCACGTGAATTCGGCGTCACTGCTTTCGGGGCAGTTGGACAAAAGCCACCAGCGCCAATAATCGGCCGGCAGGATTTCAAGGGCCTGGTCCATGAACACACCGCGCCCGCGCGAGGTGCTGAACTGGCCGCCGTCATAATTGAGGTAGTTGAAGGATTTGATGTAATCGACCAGCTTCCACGGCTCGTTTGATCCCATGATTGTCGCAGGGAAAGACAGGGTGTGGAAGGGCACGTTGTCTTTGCCCATGAACTGGGTGTAGCGCACATCATCTGCGCCTTTGTCCATGCGCCACCAGCGTTCCCAATCGTCGCCTTTGCCCGCGTCAACCCATTCGCCCGCACAAGCGATATATTCGATGGGTGCATCGAACCAGACATAGAAAACCTTGCCCTCAAATCCGGGCCAGTCCGCATCGCCGCGTTTGACGGGCACGCCCCAATCCAGATCACGTGTGATGCCACGGTCTTGCAGCCCGTCGCCATCATGCAGCCACTTCTTGGCGATCGAGGTGGTCAGGATCGGCCAGTCGGATTTCGATTGAATCCAGTCGTCCAAACGGTCGCGCATCTGGCTTTGTTTAAGAAAAAGATGCCGTGTTTCGCGTACTTCCAGATCGGTGCTGCCGGAAATCGTAGACCGTGGGTTGATCAGTTCTGTGGGGTCCAGCTGGATCGTGCAGTTGTCACATTGATCACCGCGGGCATCTTCGTAGCCGCAGTTGGGGCAGGTGCCCTCAACATAGCGATCAGGCAAAAACCGCCCGTCCGCTTGCGAATAGATCTGTTCGGTCACCACCTCGTCAATCAGCCCTTCATCGGCCAAACGCCCCGCAAAATGCTGTGTCAGTTTTCGGTTTTGCTCGGAGGAGGACCGCCCGAAATGATCAAATGACAGGCCAAATCCTTTGGCGATTTCGTTCTGGATGGCCCACATCTCGGCGCAATATTCGTCGACGGGCTTGCCCGCTTTGGCCGCGGCCAACTCGGCCGGGGTGCCATGTTCGTCCGTGGCACATAAAAACAGCACCTCGTGGCCGCGCGCACGCTGGAACCGCGCAAACAGATCGGCGGGAAGCTGACTGCCCACAAGGTTGCCCAAGTGTTTGATCCCGTTGATATAAGGGATGGCCGAAGTGATAAGGTGACGCGCCATGGGAAGGGTTCCTTGGAAAGCAATGCAATAGGCAGTTTGGCCCCGTTTAACGCCAGTCTGGCGTTTGTTCAATCAGCGCAAATGGGCCTGCAACACTTGTATCAAATCAAGAACGGTGCGCACGGGCACATTGCCCTGCCACGTCACGGCCACGGCGGCCCCTGACGGCGCAACCACAAAGACCGATCCATGGCGCAAAGCGGGATCTGGATGGTTCCATTCACCGCCATGCGAAATCCAGCCAGCCTGAGGGCCAACACCACTAAAGACGCCCAAGCCGTAGCCTGTGCGCTTCTCAAACGGGTAGGCGTTTGGGTTTTTGACCCATGGGCGGTTGGGCCCGAACCAATGAGAGGCGAATTTGGCATAGTCAATCACCGACATCGACCATCCGCCAAAGCTTTGGGTGGCGGCGAAAGTGCCCGACACAGATGCGCCTGTCACACCGGCTGGCCGCAAAATGGTTGCGCCGCAGTGATTGGCATAGGGCTTGTTGGCGATGCCTTCAATCACCTCGCCCAAAACGGCGTAATTGGCGTTGGAGTACACAAACCCGCGGCGCTTGGTTTGGTTGTCCGCACGCTCAAGCGCGGCCTTTGCAAGCCGTTTCTGGGTGAATTGGTCCAGCGATACCACGCTTCCGTTGCCCTGATCCATCTTGGTTTTGAGGCCCGTTTGATGCGTTGCGAAATCCGCAAGGGTCAGGGCTTTTGTGTTCGGCGTCGGCGACAGGTTTCGCCGCGCCAACGGGGCCGACATCGACCCAAGCGTGCTGTTCCAGCTAAAGGGGCTATTGGCCAAGGTGCTGTTCAGGCACATGGCTGTAACGGCCTTGGACAGACTGGCGGTGGGGTAGGCCCGCGTGGCGGATCGTCCCTTGTCGATTTGGCGCAGGGTGCGGCCGTCTTTCACCATGCCAAGCGTGGCTTGTTTGATGCCCGACCGCGCCATCCAGGCGGTCAGATCAGCCTCAAGCGACTGGGTCGGCACAGATTGCGGTTGCGGCGCGCAGGCCGACAGAAGGGCAAAAAGCGCAACGGCTGCAAAGGCACGACGGGGGAAGCGGAATTTTAATATCATGCCTGACTGTGACCTTATTGGGCGGTCGGGCCAAGTCATTTCTGGCGTCTGTCGCGGTCTTTGCGAAGCAAACGACCGATGATGAAGGATGTGCGCGGCGCATAAACATAAGGTGTGCGGTCCTCCATCGTGGGGCGCGCGCGCATGCGGCTCAGCCCGTAGATAATCAGCAAAAGATGCCCGCCCGCGATAAACGCAAACATGGCAGGCGGGCCAAAGATTTCGATCAGATTGGCCGTAAGAAGTGGTGCGGCAATTGCCCCGCAGGCGTAAAAGAACATCAGCGCAGCAGACAGTTCCACGCGTTCGTCAGAGGTTGCAAAGTCATGGGCGTGGGCGGCTGAAATCGAATAGATCGGAAAGCTGGTAAACCCGAATAAAACCGCGCTGGCCATCACAGCCTGCGTGCCGCCCCCTGCGATCAAAACGGTCACCCCGCAACTGGCCATGGCCGCCAGTGAAAACCAGATCAACACCCAACGGCGGTCAAATTTATCGGCCAGCCAGCCTGCGGGCAGCTGCGAAATGGCGCCCCCCAAAACGAAAGCGGCCAGAAAGGTTCCGATTTGCGCGGCCGATAGTCCAACCTCGATCCCGTAGATCGGGCCCACCATCCGAAACGACGCGGCAGACAGGGCCGCCACAATCACCCCTGCGGCGGCCAAAGGGGATTTCCGCGCCGCCAAAATTGGGCGCAGGCGCGGGGCAGATGGCGTTTTCGGCGGGCTTGATTTGGTCAGTGTTAACGGAAGCAAGGATGCGCAACACAGCAGCGTCAGGATATTGTAGGCGACGTAAACCTCGACGCTGGCCAGCGCCCCGATCATAAATTGCGCGGCAAGCGAGGCGCTGATGTCGGCCATGCGGTAGGTTCCCATCGCACGGCCCCGTGTTTCATTGCTGACTTTTGCTTGTAGCCATGCCTCGATCACCGTGTAGCATCCGGCCACGCAAATGCCCGACCCAACCCGCAACATCGCCCAAGCGTAAGGCGTCTGGATCAACGTATGCCCGATCAGCCCAATCGCCCCCAGTGCCGTAAAACAGGCAAACGCACGGCTGTGTCCCACATTGCCCATCAGGCGTGGCGCCCACCAGCAGCCGATGAAAAACCCGATGAAATGGGCCGATCCAAGCAGGCCCACCTGGCCGCGGGTAAAGCCGCTTTCCAACCCCACCAAGGCATCCAGCGGGCCAACCCCGCCCGATGACAGCTGCAACAGGACAACTGACAGAAAAAGCGCCGCAAAGGAGATCATCATCCGCATAGCTCAGCCATGTTGGCCCAATGACACGACCGCTTGTGGTTTTCCGACAAAGCCTGTCGTAAAAGGGGCAAAAGACACAACAGGACAGACGATCATGCAATTCAAAACGCTCGGCTCCTCGGGGCTTTCCGTCAGCACTTTATGTTTGGGAACAATGACATATGGGGTGCAGACACCGCAAGACGATGCCTTTGCGCAAATGGACATGGCCGTTGCCGCGGGTATCAACTTTTTTGACACCGCCGAGATGTATCCCGTCAATCCGATCACGCCGGAAACCCAAGGAGACAGCGAACGCATCGTAGGTGCGTGGTTCAAACGTTCGGGCAAGCGCCGCGATGTGATCTTGGCCACCAAACACTCGGGCAACGGCGTGTCCCATGTCCGTGACGGGGCCGATATTTCCAGCGCCAGCGTGCGGTCTGCCGTCGAAGGATCACTCAAACGGTTGGGCACGGACTATATTGATCTTTACCAGCTGCATTGGCCCAATCGCGGAAGCTATATGTTCCGCCAAAACTGGACCTATGACCCGTCACACCAAGACAAGCAGGCCACCTTGCAGCATATGGCCGACACCCTTGGCGCGCTTCAGGCCGAGGTTGATCGCGGTACGATCCGCCACTTTGGCCTGTCCAATGAAAGCGCGTGGGGCACCACCAAATGGTGCGATGTGGCCACGGGCGTCGGCGGGCCGCGCGTTGTGTCAATCCAGAACGAATACTCCTTGCTCTGTCGTCTCTATGATACCGATCTGGCAGAGGTTTCGGTGAATGAAGTCGTCGCACTTATTCCGTTTTCACCGCTGGCGGCGGGGCTTTTGACGGGCAAATACCAAAACGGGGCAATCCCCAAGGGCAGCCGCATGGACATCAATGGCACCTTGGGCGGACGCAAGACCGACCGCGCCTTCCAAGCCGTCGCGGCCTATCAAAAGGTCGCACAGGACCACGGGCTGGATCTGGCCCATATGGCATTGGCATGGTCGGTGCAGCGCCCGTTTGTCGCCTCTTCGATCTTCGGGGCCACCACGGTCGAACAGCTTGCGCATCTGCTCAAATGCGCTGATCTGGTGCTGGACCAAGAGGTGCTGGACGCGATCGATGCCGCCCACCATGCGCATCCGATGCCATACTAAACGCTTGCACCACTGAGCAAAATCGCGTTCCCCTTCAATCGTTGTGATTTGGGAGGACCGCGATGCCACTGCAGATGAACCGCGAGGTGTTTATCACCTGCGCCGTCACCGGCTCGGGCGCCACCCAAGACCGCAGCCCCCATGTGCCGCGCTCTCCTCGCCAGATTGCCGATAGCGCCATTGCCGCCGCAAAGGCAGGTGCGGCGGTGGTGCATTGCCATGTGCGTGATCCCGAAACAGGCGCGCCAAGCCGTAAGCTGGAGTATTACAAACAGGTCACAGATCTGATCCGTGCCGCCGATGTCGATGTGGTCTTGAACCTGACCGCAGGCATGGGCGGCGATATTGTCTTTGGCGGGCCTGACCAACCGCTACCGATGGTCGGTGGCACCGATATGATCGGGGCGGCAGAACGGGTCGAACATATCGCCGCTTGCCTGCCCGAGATTTGCACGCTGGATTGCGGCACGATGAATTTTGCCGAAGCCGACTACGTCATGACCAACACCCCCGGCATGCTGCAAGCCATGGGCAAGCGCATCACCGAACTTGGGGTGAAGCCCGAGATCGAGGCCTTTGACACAGGCCATCTTTGGTATGCCAAACAACTGGTGTCGGATGGTATTTTGGAAGCTGACGCGCTTGTTCAGCTGTGCATGGGGGTGCCGTGGGGCGCGCCTGACGATCTCAATACGTTTATGGCGATGGTCAACAATGTGCCGTCCGAATGGACGTTTTCGGCGTTCAGTCTGGGACGCAATCAGATGGCCTATGTGGCCGCTGCCGTGCTGGCAGGCGGCAATGTGCGCGTCGGGTTGGAAGACAATCTTTGGCTTGGCAAAGGGGAACTTGCGACCAACGCGCAGCTCGTGGAACGTGCGGTGGGTATTATCGAGAATATGGGCGCTCGCGTCATTGGCCCCGACGAGGTGCGACGCAAATTGCGACTGACAAAGCAGGGGTGAGCAGGTGGCGGCATTGACAAGCTTCAAAGGATGGACCCTCGCGCTGGCCGTGGGGATGTTTGCGCAGGCCTGCACACCGCCGCCACAACGCCCCTTTGACCCAGTGGATGTGCCATTTCGCAACCCAACCGCCCAGATCGCCAGTCAGTCCGATGTGACGCTGGACCGTCTGACGGGGACATGGCGCGTCACTCAACGCTTTGACGGTGGGCTATCGCAAGGCTTGCAAACCGTGATTTTTGACGCGAACGGCATCGCAGTGGATGGCACGCGCATTCCGCTGCGCTATCTGGGCGAAGGGCGGTTCGAGGGCGAAGCATTCAGCCTGTGGGTCCACTGGATGGACATCGACAGCCGCACGGCCGTAATCGGATCGCCCGATGGCGATTTCGGCTGGATCATGGAACGCGGTGCAGCCTCTGCCGACCGCACTAGGGCGGCGCGCGAGATCCTGCAATGGTATGGGTATGATACCAGCCGCTTGAAAGGTGTATAATGCAACAAACAGCGGCGATTATCGGGGGCGGTGTGATCGGTGGCGGATGGGCTGCGCGGTTCTTACTGGCGGGCTGGCATGTTCGTGTGTTCGATCCCGATCCGGACGCCCAACGCAAGATTGGCGAGGTGCTTGAAAACGCCCGCCGCAGCTTGCCGGGGCTGTCCGATACGGCGCTGCCAGCCGAAGGGCGGTTGAGCTTTCATAGCACCATGTCTGATGCGGTTGACGGCGCGATCTGGATTCAGGAAAGCGTCCCCGAACGGTTGGATCTCAAACGCAAGGTCTATCAAACGCTGCAACACCATTGCGCGGCAGATGCAATCATCGGTTCCTCGACCAGCGGGTTCAAACCAAGCGATTTACAAGGCTGCGCCACGCGCCCCGAACAGATTGTGGTCTGTCATCCCTTCAATCCCGTCTATCTTTTGCCCTTGGTCGAGGTGGTGATGGGGCAGGCAGATGCGCTAGAGCCGCGTATTGACGCCATCCTGCGCCAGTTGGGGATGCGCCCGCTCTTTATCCGCCGCGAGATTGACGCCCATATCGCCGATCGCTTGCTGGAAGCGGTCTGGCGCGAGGCGCTTTGGCTGGTCAATGACGGCATCGCCACAACACAAGATATAGACGAGGCGATCCGCCTTGGCTTTGGTCTGCGTTGGGCGCAAATGGGCCTGTTTGAAACCTACCGCATCGCAGGGGGTGAAGCGGGGATGGTGCATTTTCTGGCGCAATTCGGCCCCGCTTTGGAATGGCCCTGGACCAAATTGATGGATGTGCCAGAGCTGACAGATGCGCTTGTTGCGCGCATCGCCAGCCAGTCAGATGCGCAATCGGGCACCCATTCCATTCGCGCATTGGAACGCATCCGTGACGACAATCTTGTGGGCATCCTACGTGTCCTCAAAGCCAATGATTGGGGCGCTGGTGCGGTCTTGAACAGGCATGATAACCACTTGGACGAAGGCGAAATCCCAAGCGATATGAAGGGGATAGCCGATCTTGCGCGCCCTGTGAAAACGCTGCGCCGCGCGGTCCCGCTGGATTGGACCGATTACAACGGCCATATGAACGAAGCGCGGTATTTGCAGGCTTTTGGCGATGCGACGGACCGTCTGATGCTGATCATCGGCTGTACGCCCGACTATATCCGCGCAGGCGGCAGCTACTTCACCGCCGAGACCCACATCCGTCATCTCAACGAGGTGCACGCCGGCACGCAAATCCATATCGAAACGCAGGTTCTGGCAGGTGCGGGCAAAAAGATGCACCTGTTTCACCGCATGTTTGACGGCACCCGCGTGCTGGCCACCGCAGAGCATATGTTGATCCACGTCAGTCTTGAAACACGCCGCGCCAGTGATCCCGCACCGCAGATTGCCGATGCCTTGGCCCGCCTTGTGCATGCGCATGGGCCGCTGCCGCGCCCCGAAGGGGCAGGCGCTGCCATCGGCCTGCGTTAAAGCGGCGATCGTAACTGGGTGATCAGCGCGGGAAAGTCGTGGCTTGAAAATTCAGCCCTGCGGATCAACCCGTCAAAATGCGTGGTAATCGCACTCACGCGGTCGGTGTCCCGAAACGCCAGATAGTTGGACCCCAGATAGATCACCGCCAACAGCGGGCCGAAGATCGTGATCGGCGCTGAATAGAGTTTTCGCGCATCAAACAGATAAACCCGCAGCGCAGGATAAAGCTGGTCATGCAGCGCAAGCAGGTGCTCCAACTGCGCACGGCGCAACGCAACGGGCACATCACGGTAATAGCCCTCGGCCTGCGCGAACGCCCTTATATCATGGATGGGCAAAGCTATTTCGTAGTCGGATTTCGCGCTGCGCATCCAGTTCAACCTATCCTTGGACGCACCGATGGCCTGTTTGGGCGAGCGGCCAAGCGATGCTTTGTATTCCCATTCCAAAAGCGCCTCGGTCTTTAACATATCGGGCAGGCCCGCAGGCACATGGCGGATTTTGTAGCCCGCGGCTTCCTGATGCCATGCGAATATCTGTTCATCGACCAAAGTGCGTGGTGCTGCCGTTATCTGCGTGGCGGCTGATAGCAAATCCGCAGCCCGTTCGGGGCGGTCCGACAACCCAAGCAACCAATCGGCAGACACGCCAAGCGCATTGGCACATTCGGCCACCACATGGGCGTTCGGCATGCGTGGACCGTCATCGCGCAGCAGCTGCGAAATGGTCGAACGATCCACCCCAATGGTGCGGGCCAATCCGCTTTGTGTGGCGCCTGCCAGCTGCATTGCCGCGGCCAGACGATCCCGAAGCAGCTGCGCACGATCCCGCTTGTCGTAAATATCCTGCATATAGTGACAAATATCACGCCTGTAGAAATTTGTGAACTATTTCCAAAATTCTCAACAGGCCGTCTTTATTCGATAATCGCGCTGACCCTCTCAGGCAGGCAGCACCCGTGCAAACCAGACACTTCACCAAAATCACCGTCGAATGGCCCACCGCCCTTTTGCTCTGTGCCACTTACGCAGTTTGGCTTACTGGCCTGTCTCTTGCCTCCAGCAGCCTTTGGCTTGCAGTCGCGCTTGTGGCCTTGGCGATTGTTCAACACGCGTCCTTGCAGCATGAGGTTATTCACGGCCATCCAACTTCCTGCCAAACCCTGAACGAAGCTCTTGTTTTGCCGTCCCTTATTCTCTTGGTGCCATATGGGCGTTTTCGTGACACGCATCTGGCGCACCACCTTGACGCAAATCTGACAGACCCCTTTGACGACCCCGAAAGCAACTATCTGGACCCCGGCGATTGGGCGCGTCTTGGCCCTCTGCATCAGATGATCTTGCGGCTGAACAACACGCTTGCAGGGCGCATGGTGCTTGGGCCAATCCTTGGAACGGCCGCATTTCTGAGGGCAGACTGGGGGCTGCGCAGCGCCCGGCCTGTGCAACGTGCGTGGCGGATACATCTGGTCTCCGCGTCGCTTGTGCTTGGGGCCGTGATGCTGTCACCAATGCCGCTTTGGGCCTATTTTTGTGCCATTTACACCGCCATGGCGATTTTACGTATTCGCACCTTTTTGGAACATCAAGCGCATGAAAAATCACGCGCCCGCACCGTCATCATCGAAGATCGCGGCCCCTTGGCGCTTTTGTTTCTCAACAACAATTACCATGTTGTTCACCACATGCACCCCAATGTGCCGTGGTATCATCTGCCAGCGGTCTTTCGCGCCAGAAAAGATCACTACCTTGCCTGCAATGAAGGCTATTGGTTTGCCAGCTACGTTTGCGTTTTCAAATCATTTTTCTGGCGCATCAAAGACCCTGTGGCGCATCCGCTGTGGCGGCGCCACTACGCCGATGGCGCGGTGCCGCCCAACCGTAGAAACAGGCTTTCTTCGTCGTTGTTTTTGAAAAACGGCACGGAGGCGGGCGGCGCAAAGGATCCGATATTGGCCGCAACTTCGGCCAGCACGACTTCGGTGATAAAGGGCAAATCCAACGCACGGGCCTCGGGCAGGGCAACCCAGTGAAGGTGCGAAAGCTCATCGCAGGCGGCCGAGAAATCATCAAGATCACCGACCACAGCCTGCGCGTTTACCAAAAAGAACCGCGCATCAAACCGCCGCGGACGACCGGGCGGCGTGATGGCCCGAAACACATAACTTAGGGGGCTGGCGTCGGGAACGCAGCCGCGTTCGGCAAAGCCCGCCCAATCCTTTGGCGCATCGGCCCAATGACCGCGCTGGCCCAAGATCAGGCCGGTTTCTTCCCAAAGCTCACGGATCGCGGCGGCCGCAAGCGCGTTTGGGTCAAGCGCACTTTGATCCATCAAACGGTTGTGCGTGAGCGTATCAATCGGGCGGGCCAGCGGAATACGTGCATCCTCTGCATCGACCGCGCCGCCGGGAAACACAAATTTCGAAGGCATAAAGGCTGCTTTCGCGCCCCTTTGCCCCATCAAGATACGCGGTGTGGTGTCCACATCGCGCACAAGGATCACAGTTGCCGCATCGCGGATGGGAACGTCTTGGGACATATGCGTTGATCAGGCCTGTTTGAAACCATGCATGTATTTGGCCCATTGTACCGCGATGACAACGCCTTTCAAGCGCGGCAAAAGATAGAGCGACAGGGCCACGCATCCTATCGAAAACGTGGTTGCCAGAACCAGCGGATCAGGCCGCCAATGGACAAAGGCCACATGCAGCAGCGGTGCCATCAGGTGCCCCACGATCAAAATGGTCAGATAGGCCGGCCCGTCATCGGCACGATGCCCCGACAGATCCTGACCGCAATTCATGCAGTTGGGTTCCACTTTCAAAAAACTCGCAAACAAACGCCCTGTGCCACAGCGTGGACAGCGGCAGCGCCATCCTCGCTTTAACGCAGGTTTCATCGCGCGCTCTTCGACAACGTCGAGCGTATCTTTCATGGTTTTGTCCTTCGCTTCCCTGCGTCCACCCTAGGGGGAAAACGCTTGATATCCCATTGCCCATCGGGTCACGCGGCGCGATGTCGCGGCGTGAAAACACATACAAAAAAGGGAATTCAACCTTTTTTGCCCCAATCGCGACGGAAACCGCAGCGCCTCGCGTTTGAAGATATGAACGGGCCGCAGAGGCACGAGAGCAAACGCCGCCCGTCACCAAAGAAAGTTGGAGAATGAAAATGATAAAGACCCCTATGATGATCCTGACCGCAGGCGTGATTGCTGTTGGTTTCTCGGTAACTGTAGCAGACGCAAAGGGCGGCCCCGACCGCGGACCGCGCGCCAGTTTTGAAACACTGGATGCCGATGGCAACGGCCAGATTACCCAAGCTGAACTGACAGCCCACCGCGCAGCGGCCTTCGCCGAACGTGATACAAACGGCGACGGGCAACTGACGGTCGAAGAGATCGTGAAAGCCGCCGATGATCGTCAGGCCAAACGCGCCGAACGGATGATCGACCGTCTGGACAGCAATGATGACGGCGCCGTGAGTGCCGAAGAAATGGCCGCATTCGAACCGCGCCGCGGCGGAATGATGCGCTTGGACGCAAATGACGACGGGCAAATCTCGAAGGCCGAGTTTGAGGATGCCAAGGGCAAAATGGGCAAGCGCGGCAAAAACCGCGACGCACAATAAAGCACCACGGGGTGGGGGCGGGCTTGCGTCTGTCTCCACCGCACTCTAGCCCTTTGGCCTAAGATGACCCACATGCCCCTTGATGCTTTGTCAGATATGACCGACGACGATGTGCTGGCGCTTTACAGCGCGGGGGATGCGCGTGCGGCACAGGTGTTGACGATGCGCTTTGCACCCAAAGCCTTGGGCCAAGCAACCCGGCTGTTGGGCGATGCATCCGAGGCCCAGGATGTGGCCCAGGACGCGATGATGCGGTTGTTTCGTCAGGCCCCCGATTGGCGGAGGGGCGAGGCAAAGGTGGGCACATGGCTTTACCGCGTGGTGGCCAATCTGTGCACCGACCGTTTGCGCAAGCGCGGGGGCGGCGTGGCATTGGACGAGATCGCCGAACCGCTTGATCCATCGGCAAGTGTGCCAGACCAGATGCAGGCCAGCGCCCGCGCCGCCGCGCTGCGTGCGGCCTTGGCAGAATTGCCTGAACGCCAACGCCTTGCCGTCAGCCTGCGCCATCTGGAAGGGCTGAGCAATCCGCAGATCGCGGATATCATGCAGGTCGGCGTGGAAGCCGTAGAAAGCCTTGTGGCACGGGGAAAACGTGCGCTTGCAAGTCGGTTATTGGACCGCAAAGATGCGTTAGGATTTGAAAATGACTAAGCCAGAAACATCACAACACGATCCGCTTGATCCGTTCTTCGACGCCGCCAAGCGCAGCCCGCAGATTGATCTGGCCGATGAAGCCGCCTTTTTGCAAAACGTGCTGGCGCAGGCCCAAGCGATGCAGCCCACATTGGGTGCCGCGGATGTCGCGCCGCCAAAGTGGTGGCAGCGTTTGGCCGCCCCGATGGGGGGCTTGGGTGCGCTGTCGGGTCTTGCAGCCGCCGCTGTCACGGGCGTGATGATCGGGATCACCAGCCCCGATTTGGCGGCAGGTCTGTCGGCTTCGGATTTGATGGCCTTCGATGCGCAAACCATTGATTTAGAATATGAAATGGGGCTGACCGCCTTGTTTGAGGAGAACTGATATGGCGCTTGATCCCATTCCCGACGCACGCGGCAAAAGCTGGCTCAAGGTGGTGCTGGTCGTCTCTTTGGCGTTGAACCTGTTGGTTGTCGGCGTGATCGCCGGTGGGGCCATCGCAGGCCGCAAAGGCGATGACCCGCGTGCCGATCGCCGCACAGAGGCGCCAAGCGGGTTCATGGCGATCACCCGCGCTTTGCCCAAACAAGACCGCCGTGCCATCGGTCAACAGCTGCGAAGCTTGCGCCAGCAAGACACCCGCGACCCGCAGACCCGCGCCAGACGCGACGCGCAGATTGCAGCATGGGTTGGCCTGTTAGAGGCCGATGTCTTTGATCTGGAAACGGCGCGTGGTCTTGCCTCTGATCAGGTGGCCGCGGCACAAACCCGTCGCGCGCGCGCACAAGATGTGGCGCTGGACTACATCGCCCAAATGCCGCCAGAGGCGCGTCAGGCTGTGGCAGATCGGTTGAAAGACCGGAGCCGCTAATGGCCCTCATGCCGCATCGCGCGACACCATGACCTGATTGCGGCCATCGGCCTTGGCGCGGATCAAGGCATTATCGGCCAGCTGCAACACATGGCTGATGTCATCCACCGCGCTTTGCGCACCACCCCCCATGGCCAGCCCCAGGCTGATGCTGACGTTGATGCGCAAATCAGGCTCGTGCGGGGTGGGGGATGGCACGCGGATCGGTGTGTTCCACACCACTTTGCGCAACCGTTGGGCGGCCGCCTTGGCTTGATGCAAACTGGTGGCAGGCATCGCAATCAAAAATTCTTCGCCCCCCATCCGTGCAATCAGATCGACACCGCGCAGATTATCTTGCAGCCGTTTGGCCACTTCAACCAACACCGCATCACCTGCGGGGTGTCCATAGGTGTCATTCACCAGTTTGAAGCGGTCCAGATCGATCATCATCACCGCATAGGCCCGTCCGCTTTTTTGGGCGGCGGCCGACATCTGATCCAGATGGGGCATCGCATAGCGGCGGTTGAACAGTCCTGTCAAAGGGTCGGTGACTGCGGCTTGCAACCCGTCGCGCACGCGGCTGCGCAGGCGTTCGGCCACATGTTTGCGTTCGGCCTGCCTTGTGATGCGCAGGGTCAATTCGCGCGGCGAGGTGTCGTGATAGACAAGCTCATCTGCCCCCAGATCAAGCGCCATGCTGATTTGCGCGGTGTTGTCACGGTCCAGCATGGCAACAATCGGGATGTGGCGTGTGGACCGTGCGCTGCGCAATTCGGTGATGATCGACAGGTCGGTGGCCGCGCCGCCCCGTTGGATGGGCACGACAAAGACATCGGCGTCCGATTTGATCAGATCGGTCCAGTCCGCTGCGTGAAAATCATGGCACTGCACCGCAAGGGATTTGGAGCTGCGCAGTGATGCGCACCAGTCATCGGTTGATGTGCTGCCTTCCATCACCACCCAGATGTTTGGACGGCTGACAAAGCCTGCGGTGTCTTCGGCAAAGCCAAGGGCGCGGTTGGTCGTCTCGCGCAGGCGCAATTCAAAATCGCTGGCACTGGCGCGCAGGGTGCGTCTGACATGGGCCAAAAGCTGATGTTCGGGCAGGCCGCGCGACAGCACATCTTGGGCACCCGCATGCAGGCAGGCCATGCGTTCGGCCTCTGTGATCGTGTCGCCAAGCACAAGAATGGGGGTGTCTTGCGTGTCTTGGCGCTGGCGCAACTGCACGCACAGATCGGGCGCTGAATCTTCGCCCACGCCAAGCGACATCAGGATCATATCAGGCCGCGTGGTTTTGAGCTTTTGCACGGCATCTTGCGCACAGCTTGCCAGATCAACATGAAAATGCGCCGCCGAAAGGCGCACTTTCATCACAATCCGATTGGTTGCAACTTGATCAATGATCAGAATGCGGCCACTCATGCCAGACAGAGTCCTTTTAGCGTTTCGTTAAGGACATCTTGCGCTGCTATTGGTTAAGAAACCTTTACCATAACCGATCCCATAGGAGGCTTTCCGCCGATGATCTCTGCTGATGCTGCCGAAACCCTTGGAATCAAGGCCCTTGCATGGGTGATTGGCGACGAAGAGCTGTTGCCCGTTTTTATGGGGGCCAGCGGTGTCAGTGCCGATGACCTGCGTGCTAATGCAGGTGATCCGCAGTTTCTGGGTTCGGTTCTTGAATTTATCTTGATGGATGATGCCTGGGTCATTCGATTTGCCGAAGAGGCAGCGATCAAGCCCGAGTTGGTGATGCAGGCACGCATGGCCCTACCGGGTGGGGAGCAAGTGCATTGGACCTGAGCCACATCAAAGGCATCGTCTTTGACAAAGACGGCACATTGTTTGACTTCAACGCAACATGGGCCACGTGGGCGCAGACCTTTTTGGTGGACCTCGCACAGGGCGATCGGGCGCAGGCGGCGGCCTTGGGCCAAGCGATTGGCTTTGATATGGCGTCAGGTGCGTTTGATGCGGCCAGTGTCGCCATCGCTGGCACGCCCACACAGATTGCCCGTGCCCTCGCGCCGCATATGGGCGGGCTGAGCGTGGCGGATCTGGCCACGCGGATGAACACCGCCGCGGCCAATGCACCCCAAGCCGAGGTCACACCGCTGATCCCGTTTTTGACGGGGCTTAAAGGGCGTGGGTTGAAACTGGGGGTTGCGACCAACGATGGCGACCGCCCCGCGCGGGCCCATCTGGACAAAGCGCGTATCCTGTCGGCCTTCGATTTCGTGGCAGGCAGTGACAGCGGCTATGGGGCCAAGCCCGACGCAGGGCAGTTGCAGGCCTTTTGCAAAGCGGTTGGGCTTGCGCCGGAGGATTGTTTGATGGTGGGCGACAGCACCCATGATCTGGCCGCAGGGCGCAGCGCGGGGATGACGACATGCGGTGTGCTGACAGGATTGGCCGCACGGGATGTGCTGGCCCCGATGGCGGATTTGGTCTTGGACAGTATCGCGGTTTTGCCGGGCGCTCTGGACGGTTAAGACGCTGCGATCCTCGCGGTCAGAATCTTGAGGCCCGCCGCACCGAAGCCCAGTGCAAACGCCCCTTCAAACCAGCAGCGCAAGCGCAGGTAAATGCGCGTCATCGGGGCGGATGAAAAGACAATGGCATAGGCGTGAAACACAATCAGACTTTGCACGGCCACAGCACCAATCACAATCACCAGCGTGGCAGGGCTTGTGTCAGATGGCATGCCGATTGAATACAGCGCGCCGAAAAAGAGGATCGCCTTGGGGTTTGTCAGATGCAGCGCCAACCCTTTTGCAAAAAGGGTGCGTGGTTTGCCCGAGACCGATTTTGGCGCGATGGTTTTGGGGTGCAGGGCGGACCGCGCCGGTTTGAACGCCAGCCACATCAGATAGGCCGCCCTGCAATACCGCAGGAATTCAAACAGCCACGCGTTTGCCAGCATCACCGCCCCCAAACCTAAAGCCGCCGAGACCGACCAGATCAACGACCCTGTTGTGATGCCCGAGGCCAAAGCCACTCCCGCGCGGCGTCCGTTGGTCATCGATGTGCCAGCAAGCGCCAATGTGGCGGGCCCGGGGCTGACAGATGCGACAAAGGCGGCCAGCAAGATAAGAGGCAGGTTGATGTCCAATGGTGCGGTGTCCGTGCGTTTGGTGTGATGGGGCGAGCGTGTGCGTGCGGTGGCGTCCTGTCAACGCTCTGCCCCATGCGGTGCGTTTGGCTAAAGCGACATCAAATGTCGGATATCGGCAATCGCAGCCTGCGCGGCCCGCGTTTCATAGGGATGACGCATCAGGAAAGGGCAAAGAGATGGCTGACGGAACTCCACGCAGAAAACGCGGTGGCGGGCGCGCAGGAAATGCAGCGCGGCGCGGTGGGGCTTTGATCGATCAGATGCCGTTCAAACAACCCTACATCAGCGATCCCGCCGTTGAGCCATTGGGCCAAGAGGGGATCGAGGCGATCCACAATGGTGCAATGACCATCCTTGAGGAGATCGGGATCGAAATCCTGAATGCCGAGGCGCTTGAGATCTACCGCCAAGCTGGCTGCATAATCGATGGCGAGAACGTGCGCATGGGCCGCGACTGGGTGATGGAGATGGTTGGCAAAGCGCCCGAAAGCTGGACGATTACGCCGCGCAATCCTGACCGCAAAATCACCATTGGCGGCAACTTCATGGCGTTCGGCAATGTGTCGTCGCCGCCCAGTTACTGGGATATGGAAATTGGCAAAAAGGTGACTGGCACGCGCGAACAATGCGCAAACCTGCTCAAGCTGACGCAATATTTCAACTGTATCCACTTTGCGGGCGGCTACCCCGTCGAGCCGCAAGACAGCCATGCCTCGGTGCGCCATCTGGATGTGCTTTTTGACAAGCTGACCCTGACCGACAAAGCGCCCCATGCCTATTCGCTTGGGGCCGAACGGGTTGAGGATGTCATGGAGATGGTGCGCATCGCCGCGGGCCTGACCCACGGCGAATTTGACGCGACCCCGCGGATGTATACCAACATTAACTCAACCTCGCCGCTGAAACACGACATCCCGATGCTGGACGGCTGGATGCGGCTTGCGCGGCGCGGCCAGGGCCTTGTGGTCACGCCCTTTACACTTGCAGGCGCCATGGCACCCGTGACGATGGCAGGGGCGGTGGCGCAGTCTTTGGCAGAAGGGTTAAGCGCCATTGCGCTGGCGCAATACATTAACCCCGGCGTGGCCTGTGCGATTGGCACATTTACCAGCAATGTCGATATGAAAACCGGCGCGCCTGCCTTTGGCACGCCAGAATATATGCGTGCCACCCAGATGACAGGCCAGCTTGCGCGGTTTTACAAATTGCCTATGCGTGCCAGCGGCGTGTGCGCGGCCAATGTGCCTGACGGTCAAGCGATGTGGGAAACTTCCAATAGCTTGTGGTCGGCGGTGCAGGCCAAGGCCAGCATGGTCTATCACGCGGCGGGCTGGCTGGAAGGCGGGCTGATCGCGAGCCCCGAAAAATTCATTATGGATTGCGAGGTTTTGCAGCATATCCAGCGATATCTTGAGCCTGTGATCACAGACACCAGCCCCGAAAGCATTGCGGTTGAAGCTGTGCGGGACGTGGGGCCGAACGGCCATTTCTTTGGAATTGAGCATACACAAAAACGGTATGAAACGGCCTTTTATTCTCCGTTCCTGTCTGATTGGACAAATTACGAGGGATGGGAGTTGAAAGGCGGCACATGGACGGCAGAACGCGCCCATAAGATGTTCAAGCAGATCATCCATGAATTCGAAGCTCCGCCGCTCGACCCTGCTATCCGCGAAGAATTGCAAAGCTTTGTGGAGCGCCGCAAATCCGAAGGGGGCGCGCCGACCGATTTCTGAGCGGTGCCAGATTTTTCAGGAAAAATCTGGGCCTGCGGCGCGGATATTTAGAAACAAAAGAAGATCAGGGTATCGCCTTCACAAACTGGGGGTATTCCTGACCTTTGGCTTGTCCCCAACCATGTTTACCTGTCAGCTATGCGTAGCGATTTAAAGGGTGGGGCCATGGCCGATAATCAGACAAGCACACGGATTTTCCTTTCTGTTTTTGGAGCAACCTCGGGCGCTGCGCTTTGGGGGTTGGGCGAATTGGCCGATAGAGTTGATCCCGGGCGGGTGTGGCTGGCACTGTTTACATTTGTGTTGGTCGGGGCTGCATCTGTTTTGTTGCTTGCAGGCCCGCTTGGCCGCCGTCAGGGGCTTTTCGGGGGGGCTGCGCTTGGACTTGCTGTGGCCGCTTTGATGAGTGCGGGCGCATTGCGGTTTGAAGGCATCGATGGCTTCTTGCGCGACGCGCATCCGTTCTTTGCAATTTTTGGCATCACGCTGATCGCTTTGCCGTTTGTGATTACCACGCTGCGCGAGGACGAGGTGTGGACCGACTATGACGCGCTTTTCACGCATGCGTGGCAATTGGTCGTGCGTGCCATTGTGGCCTTTGCGTTTTTGGGCGCGGTCTGGCTTTTGATGCTGTTGTCGAGTGCGGTGCTTGAGATTGTCGGTATCGAGATACTCAAAAGGCTGATGCGCCAGGATGCCTTTGGCTTTACGCTGTCGGGTGGGGTTTTGGGCCTAGGTGCAGCTATTCTTTACGAATTGCGTGACACCATCCGCCCTGCGCTGGTGTTGCGATTGCTGCGGGTCATGCTGCCGCCTGTTTTGGTGGTGGCTGTGCTTTTCCTGTTCGGGGTTGTGGCGCAGATGAACGGGCCGCTGAGGGGGCTGTTCGGGGCGCTGTCGCCTTCGGCCGTTTTGATGATGCTTGGCTTTGTCGCCGCGTCCTTGGTGACAACGGCGATTGATACCAAGGACGAACGCGGTGTGCAGGGCATGGGAATGCTGTGGATGGCCCGTGCCATGGCGCTGATCCTGCCTGTGCTGGCAGGGGTTGCCTTTTACGGCGTGACGGTGCGCGTGGGCGCCTTCGGCTGGACGCCTGACAGGCTGGTGGCGATCACCATTGCGGCGTTGCTTTTGGGTTATGGGCTTGTCTATGCCGCCGCTTTGCTGCGCGGAACGGGCTGGCGCGCGGGGGTGCGGCAGGGCAATGTGACAATGGCGTTGGTGGTTCTTGGGGTCACGGCATTGTGGTTTACCCCTGTTTTGAACCCGCAAAACATCAGCACAAAGAGCCAGATCGCACGGTTTGACGCCGGTAAGACCGAGATAACCGAGATGCCGTTTTTCGAGATGGCGCAACGATGGGGTAAGCCTGGTGTGCGCGGCTTGGCGCGGCTGGAAGCCAGCGGTGATGCTGCGGTGATCGAGCGGATCGCCTTGGCACGTCAGGCGCAAACGCGGTTCCAGGCCAAAGCAGCTGTCACCACGACGCAGCGCGCGGAATATGAAGGTGTGATTATGGAAAACGCCATTGTGCATGGCCTGGAGGGCGCGTTGCCCGATGGGTTTTTGGCGTCGATGAATGATCGGCGTCTGGAGCAATTTGCCAAGGGCTGCATCCCGTTGGCCACAGAAGGATGTGCCGTGATCGTTGCGCAAACAGAGCAAGCGGGGCAGGTGGTATTTATGTTCCTGCGCTACGGTGATAACGCGCGGTTTATCAGTGCGTTCACACGCTCTGACGGAGGTTGGCAACGCATCAGAACTCAGCAGCTTTCACGCCAGAATGCGGCGACCCTGGCCTTGGACTGGGCCCCGATCGCGCAAGGCACATTCCGCGTCGGCCCTGCGCGCGGCTCGGTTCTGGACGTAGACGGTTGGCAGTTTTTTCCCAACAATTAGAACTATCAGGGTTTTCTTAAGACTTGGGCGGCTACTGTCGCCGACAGGTTTTAGGGGATGCCGATGCACGGCTTGATCAACAGATCCATCGAATGTTTCTTGCGCGATACCTATGGGCAGGCCGCGTGGGATGATGTCGCGCGGCGTGCGGCGCTGCCCGTTCAGGGGTTTGAGGCGATGTTGGCCTATGAGGATGCGCTGACCTTTGACATGCTGGATGCAGCGTCAGGTCTTTTGGGGCGCGGCAGGGCTGATTTGCTGGAGGATTTTGGCACCTATCTGGTTGCGCACCCTCGGGTCGAAGCCCTGCGGCGGCTGTTGCGATTTGGCGGCGAAACCTTTCGCGATTTCCTGCATTCTCTGGATGATTTGCCCGATCGTGCGCGGCTGGCTGTGCCTGATCTTGGACTGCCGCATCTGGAACTGCGCGATATCTCAACGGACCGGTTTTCGCTCAGGGTGCGTGGGGATCACGCCAGTATGGGCGCTGTGTTTGTGGGGATTTTGCGGGCGATGGCCGATGACTATGGCGCTTTGGTTTTTCTGGAGGCCAGCGCGGTCAGCCAGACGGTCGAAGACATTGCGATTACACTTCTTGAAGATCGTTTTGCGCGTGGGCGTGATTTTGATCTGTCGCAGGCCGCGCCATGACGGTGCAGCGCCGGGTAGAGCAAAGGGGCGAGGCCAAGGCAGACCCCGGTTTGCAAGACCCCGATTGGACGCGCGCGGTTTTCGACCGTCTGATGCCGATGCATCTGCTGGTCTGTGCAACTGGCCATATTTTGCATACGGGTCCGACCTTGCAAAAGATCTTGCCTGAAGGCTCGCTGGTGGGGCAAAGGTTTCTTGAGGTTTTTCGCGTTTTGCGCCCCTCCAACGTCCAGGCGATCGCGCCGCTGATGATGGCCGATGGCATGAAGCTGCATCTGAGCCTACGCCGTGACGCCAAAACAGCCTTTAAGGGAGTGGCTGTCGCCGATCAGAACCGCGGCCTGATCACGATAAACCTGTCGTTCGGCATTGGAATCGTCGATGCGGTCAGGCGGTTTAATCTGACGGGGGCCGATTTTGCGCCCAACGATCTGACCATCGAAATGCTTTATTTGATTGAAGCAAAATCAGCCGCGATGGAGGAATCACGCCAGCTGAACACGCGCTTGCAGACGGCGATGATCGCCGCCGAGGAAAGAGCATTTACCGATGGGCTGACCGGATTGAAAAACCGCCGCGCGATGGACCATCTGTTGACGCAGGCCGCGGCCGATGATGCACCTTTTGCCGTGATGAACATCGATCTGGATTTTTTCAAATCGGTGAATGATACCTTGGGCCACGCCGCAGGGGATCATGTTTTGATCCGCGTGGCCGAGATTTTGAACGCGACCCTGCGCGAAGCCGATCACATCGCACGCGTCGGCGGGGATGAGTTTATGGTGATCCTGACGGATGCAACCAAGCCTTCGCATATGTTGCAGACCGCGAAAAAGCTGATCGCGCAAATCGAGACGCCCATTCCCTATGGTGATCAGATGTGTCGCATCTCGGCCAGTATCGGTATCGCGGTCAGCGGGGATTATGCGGATCCTGCGCCTGACACGATGAGCCATGATGCAGATGTCGCGCTCTATGCGTCCAAACGACGGGGGCGTGCGCAAGCCACGCTTTATACCGCAGAGCTTGGGGATATGACGGAAAACAGCGCCACAGTGCGCCCAACGCGTCGCGACGGCGATTGACCCAATGACATGTAATTTTCAAATCGGGGGGGGAAAGTGGCAGCCCGTAGGGGAATCGAACCCCTCTTTCCAGGTTGAAAACCTGGCGTCCTAACCGATAGACGAACGGGCCACTCGTGGTCGTGAGCCGCTAGATAGGCAAACTGCCCCATAAGGGCAAGACTCTTTTTTGCGGTTTTTGGAAAAATCGTCGGAAGTTTATGGCCTGTGCCTCAGGCCGGTGCAGCATCCTCTAGACGCAGCTGCACAGACTGCCGCCCGCCCCATGTGTTTAGCTCAAGGCGACCTGCCAAATGGAAGCGCGCGCCATCATGGTTTAGCAAGGCGTGGCCCATCGGTGTTTCCATCGCACCAAAGCAGATCGCATCGATTTTCTGGCCCAAACCGTCCCCGAAACTCAGCTTCAGATGGCTTTCGCCGACTTTTTTGGCAAAGCCGATCTGGCAATCACAAAAGGCAAATCGCGGGGCAGGGGCGCCTGCGCCGAACGGACCCGCCGCATCCAGCAGGGCAATCAATTCAAGTGTCGCGGCCCCTGGCATCAACATGCCTTCCAGCTTCAGATCCGCAGGTCCCAGTTTGGCCGCCCCCTGTTTGTCCAGCAATTCGGTCAGCCGGGCCATCGCGGGTTCAAGTTGGTCGCGTGTCAGCGACAACCCCGCTGCCATCTTGTGGCCGCCGCCTTTGGTCAGCAGCCCTTCGGCGGCCAGCTTTTGGATGGAGGCACCCAAATCCACGCCGCTCACGCTGCGCCCTGATCCTTTGCCGTCGTCCCCGTCCAGCCCGATCACAATGGCAGGGCGGTTGAACTGTTCTTTGAGACGGCTGGCCACAATGCCCACGACGCCTGCGTGCCACCCTTCGCCAGCGGCCCAGACCAGCGCGGCATCCGTGCCACGCGCTTGGGCTTGTTGCGTGGCCGCTTCACGCACCGCGGCTTCGACCTCGCGGCGTTCTGTGTTCAGCACATCTAGCCGTTCGGCAAGGGCGGCGGCTTCATTTGGATCATCGGTGGCCAAAAGACGCGCGCCCAGATCCGCCGCCCCGATCCGCCCGCCTGCGTTCACGCGCGGGCCAAGTACAAACCCCAGATGGTAGGACGCAGGTGCGGTGTCCAGTTTGGCCACATCCGACAGCGCCACAAGCCCTGCGCGACGGCGCTGGCCCATGACCTTGAGGCCCTGACGCACCAGCGCGCGATTTACCCCGATCAACGGGGCCACATCTGCAACCGTTGCCAGCGCAACAAGGTCCAAAAGGCCAAGCAGATCGGGGGTCGGCCCGCCTGCGGCACGGGACTGGCGGTTGGCTTCGACCAGCATCAAAAAGACGACCGCCGCGGCACAAAGATGGGCAAGATCGCCGCTTTCGTCCTGACGGTTTGGATTAACGACCGAATGGGCAGGGGGCAGCGTTTCGCCGCCCAAGTGGTGGTCCAGCACGATCACATCTGCGGCTTTGGCTGCGGCCAGCGCGTCATGGCTGAGCGTGCCGCAATCCACACAGATGATCAGATCATGGCCTGTCGCCAGATCGCGCATCGCAGGGGCGTTGGGGCCATAGCCTTCGTCGATGCGGTCTGGAATGTAGAGTGTGGCAGACAGGCCCACGGCGCGCAGCCAATGGATCAGCAGCGCAGACGAGGCCCCTCCATCCACATCGTAATCGCCAAAAATGGCGATGCGTTGGCGCGATGACACGGCCTGCAAAAAGCGTGTCGCGGCCTGTTCCATATCGCGCAGGCTGCGTGGGTCGGGCAGCAAGTCGCGCAGCTGCGGTTCAAGATAGGCAGCAGCCCCGTCCGGGGTGACCCCTTGGCGCACGAGCACATTGCACAGCACCTCGGGCAGATCGGTTTGTTGGGCCATGGCGGCGGCCAGACGCTCGGCTTCGGGTGCAGGCCCAACCCATTTGCGCCCGTTCAACGAGTGTTCGACCCCCAGAAATGCCATTACTTGGTGGGGTTGCGATAGCTCATGCGACGGACCGAGCCTGTCTTGGAGCGCATCAGGATCGTTTCGGTTGTCAGGTAGCCCACCTCGCGCTGGATGCCCGACACGACCGATCCATCGGTCACACCTGTCGCGGCAAAAATTACATCCTGAGTGACCATTTCGTCGCGGGTGTAGATGCGATCCAGATCGGTGATGCCTGCTTTGGCCGCGCGGCCTTTTTCATCATCGTTGCGGAACAACAGGCGGCCATACATTTGCCCGCCCATGCATTTCAACGCGGATGCGGCCAGCACACCTTCGGGCGCACCGCCTTGGCCCATATACATGTCGATGCCCGTTTTTGCGGCCTCGGCACAGTGGATCACGCCAGCCACATCACCGTCGGTGATCAGGCGCACGGCGGCCCCTGTGCTGCGGATATCTTCGATCATCTGTTCGTGGCGGGGGCGGGCCAGCACGCAAACGGTAATGTCGCGCGCGTCACCCCCCTTGGCCTTGGCCAGCGCCTGCACCCGTTCGGACGGGGACATCTCCATGGTGACCACGTCCTGCGCATAGCCCGGGCCAATGGCCAGCTTGTCCATATAGGTGTCAGGCGCGTGCAGCATCGAGCCGCGCGGCCCCATCGCAATGACGGTCAGCGCGTTTGGCATATCAAGGGCCGTGAGCGTTGTGCCTTCCAGCGGATCAAGGGCGATGTCCACGCCCGGGCCATTGCCGCTGCCCACTTCTTCGCCGATGTAGAGCATGGGGGCTTCGTCGCGTTCGCCCTCACCAATAACCACCACACCTGCGATATCCAGTTTGTTCAGCTCTTCGCGCATGGCGTTCACGGCCGCTTGGTCGGCGGCTTTTTCATCGCCGCGGCCAATCCAGTCGGCACTTGCGATGGCAGCTTGTTCAGACACACGGGCCAGACCAAGAGAAAGCATACGGTCATAAAAATCAGGGGTCTTGGTCATATCAGGGTCTTTTCTCAGTTAAATGTTTTCAATGCGAATGGCGACGGGGGCGCCATCCAGAACACCCGTTTTGTCAAAGGCCGCCATGGCCGCGTCCAGCGTGGTGCGTGTGGTTTTATGGGTCACAATAAGCACAGGGGCGCTGTTTTCGGAGTGATCATATTGGCGCATCCGATCAATGCTGATGCCTTCGTTGCCCAAAACCGTCGCAATTTTGGCCAGCGCGCCCGGTTTGTCAGCCAGATGCAGACGCAGGTAGTAGGGCGCAGGCGTGGCGGCTTGGGCAGGGGGGGCGGCTTGCAGGGTGGTGGCGGGCTGACCGAATGTTGACAACCGCGTGCCGCGTGCAATTTCGATCACGTCCGACATGACGGCAGAGGCGGTTGGTCCTTCGCCCGCACCCGGGCCGCGCAGCACGATCTGATCAACGCTATCGCCTTCCAGCACTACCATATTGGTGCCGCCTTCCAGCTGACCAAGCGGCGAGTCGGCAGGCACAAGGCAGGGCGTCATTCGTTGTTCAAGGCCGCGCCCTGTCATCTGGGCCACACCAAGAAGTTTGATGCGAAAGCCCATGTCTGCGGCGCGGTGGATATCATCGATGCTGATGCGCTGGATACCTTCAAGGGCGACACCGTCGAAATTGACCTGCGTGCCAAAAGCGATTGACGCCAGCAAGGCCAGCTTGTGGCCTGCATCAATACCGCCCACGTCCAAATTGGGATCGGCTTCCAGATACCCAAGCTTGTCGGCTTCTTCAAACAAGGCGTTATAGCCTTGGCCGGTGGCTTCCATGCGGGTCAGGATATAGTTGCAGGTGCCGTTCATGACGCCCATCACGCGGGTGATTTCATTGCCGGCCAGCCCTTCGGTCAGGGATTTGACAACGGGGATACCGCCGGCCACTGCGGCCTCAAACCGGATGACGCGCCCTGCGGTTTCTGCGGCCAGTGCAAGCGGTTGGCCGTGCAGGGCCAGCATCGCTTTGTTGGCGGTGACCACATCTTTGCCGCTGGCAATCGCGGCTTCGGTGGCGTCCTTGGCGGGGCCGTCGCTGCCGCCCATCAATTCGACGAAAATGTCGATGTCGTCACGTTTGGCAAGGGCGACAGGATCATCTTCCCACGCGTAGTCAGACAGGTTTACGCCGCGATCCTTGTCTTTTGATCTGGCCGAAACCGCGGTGATGACCAGCGGGCGGCCTGTGCGCGCTTGCAAAAGGGCTGCGTGCTTGCGGATGATCTTGACCACGCCGATGCCTACGGTCCCCAGACCAGCGATACCAAGACGAAGGGGGGCGGGGGATGAGGACATAAGCAGCAGGCTCCGTAAGGGATTTGGCCCCTGTTACCCTAGCGTTGCGGCACGTGCAACGCGCGGCAGTACGCGATTGCGCTAACGGATTAGCTGCGTTGCACACCGCGGGCCATGCGCGCGCGTGTTGCCCTATCTATGATCGGTCCGCGCAGCCCTGTAGCGCGTGCATTCAGGCGGGCCAGCCGTGCGTCCAGATTGGGAATGGTTTGCGGCGTGACAGAGCTGGTGTTTGCCGTTTCAAGCAACCCATCAAGGCTGACAATCGCTGGAAAATCGCCATCCTGCGCCGTTGCGCTGACCACATTGTCCAACTCGGGAAACTGGGTGCAGGCCAAAAGGGCGCAAAGGGGCAATGTCTGGATCAAACGCATTGGCCTTTGATGGAAGGGATCGCGACAGCGTGCAAGGGCAAAGAAGGGCAAAGAGATGTCATTTGCGGGATTGCGCTGAACGGCTGTTCAATTAAGCTGGCCAGATGGCACGAAAGCAAGGTTCCCATTCCGAGATCACAGGCCCCAAGGTGCGCCAAGCCGCTTTGCAGCTGTTTGCGCGGTTTGGCTATGCGGCTGTGTCGATGCGCCAGATCGCGGGAGAGGTCGGGGTGCAGGCGGGCGCGCTTTATAATTACACCGCAGACAAGCAAAGCCTGCTGTTTGACCTGATGCGCGAGCATATGGAGGCGCTTTTGGCGGCGCGCAAGGAGGCGGTGATCGCAGGGGATGCGCTTGCGCAGCTTGAGGCATTCACGCGGTTTCACATTGCGTATCACCTGGAACGGCCCGAGTTGGTATTCATCAGCTATATGGAATTGCGCAATCTGGAGCCCGAAAACTTTGCTGCGATTGAACGGCTGCGCAAAGCCTATGAGGACGAGTTGGAAACGATTTTGCAACGCGGTGCGCACGCGGGCGTGTTTGTTCTGGGCGACACCAAGATTGCGACGCTTGCGTTGATTGCGATGCTGACGGGGGTGAGCGGTTGGTACCGCAAAGACGGACGCCTGCCCGCAAGTGAGGTTGCGGATCAGTATTGGGATCTGGTGCGTAAATCCGTGGGCGTGGTGGGCTAAAGCGCCACCTTACCTATGATATGTGGGGGATGCTGATGCGTGATCTTTGGCAAAAAAGCGGGCCCGCTTGAAAAGGGTTGTGCAGGGGTGTCAGGCCTGCGGGGTTGGGTGGACGTCCAGAGATGAAAATAGGGACGTCCTGTTAACATTGTGTGAACGCACCGAACGCAGGCAAGCGACCGGCACAAAGATACCCTGATTTGGCCTAAAATCTTCGCGGTCGTTTTGCGATACCGTCGTCACCCATTTGGATTTCGAAGAGATCATGCGACTTTTTTTGAGCATCTTTTGCGGCCTGTTCCTTTTGCTCGCTGGCTATTTTCAGTTTGTTCACGTGCCCAAGGCGGAACGGATCGTCAACGCAATCCACAGATCTTTTGCACAGTCCAATCAGTTTACGGATCGAGCGGTTTTGAATGCGTTGGCGGCACTTGGGCCCCATGCAACCGTGGCCATTGCACATGGATTGATCGATGCGCAGTCCCCCGAGGAGCGGTTTGTTTTCACCGTACTCTTGCGTGAAAGTCTGCGTGTTAACTTTGATCCAATGCTTTCGGAGCAAACAGCCAACCGTGCGCTTCCGCGCGCTTTGGTGCGGGCCATGCAAGACGTCTATGCGCAAAGCCACGCGTGGCAGACTCAAAGGTTGATTTATGGGACTGCAGGCGTGTTCGGCGACCGCATTGCGCCGCTGATGCCAGGTATCGTTACTGGACTGGCAAAAACACAAGATGCCGAAAAGCGCCGCAAGATAACAAGGTCTTTTGGGTGGCTGAACGACACAGCAAAGGACGAACTGGGCCGGATGTTGTCGACCCAGTCGGATCCTGTGTTGATCGCGACAACGCTCGACATTCTGGGGGCGTCACGTGCCATTTCGGGCAAGGATATCGAGCGGATTGTACCGTTTCTAACGTGGCCTGATGAGGGGGTACGCCTTGCTGGCTTGAAGGCGCTTCGCCGCGCCGATGTCGGGTGGGATATGATTGGCCCAGGCGTGCTGGACACTGCGGCCTATGCAACCACGGATGCGCTGCGCACGGCTGCTGCGCAGGCGATGGCGGGGCCGCGTGATAAGCATATTGCGCAACTGGTGGATATTTGGATGCGTATGGACACCGACGAGGGGCGCATCAGTGTCGAGCAGGAGCTGGCGCAGTTTCATGTGCTTGGGCGCGAGGCGCTGGAGCGTGCGCAGGGGCTACGCTAGGGCGTAAGGTGGATCGAGATCCACCTTACTTTTCAAATCAATGCGCGGGCTTGATGAACGTCCCATTGCGCAGGTCGCGCATGGCCTGCATCAACTCCTCTTGCGTGTTCATCACGATAGGGCCGTGCCACGCGACGGGTTCTTCGATGGGTGCGCCTGAAATGAGCAGAAAGCGCACGCCGTCTTCGCCCGCCTGAACCGTGACCTCGTCGCCTGTGCCAAAGCGGATCAGGGTGCGGTCGCCCGACAGATCGCGGATGTTGACCTCTTCGCCCATCACCTCTTTTTCCAGCAAGATGCCTTGGGGGGCAGAGGCGTCGGCAAAGGCGGCGCCCCCTTCGAACACATAGGCAAAAGCGCGGCGATAGGTGTCTATCCGAAACGTTTTGCGCACGCCTGCGGGAATGAACACATCAAGATATTGCGGGTCGGCAGCGATGCCATCAACGGGACCACGCTTGCCCCAGAATTCGCCGACGATCACCTTAACGCGGGTGCCATCGTCGTCGATCACTTCCGGGATGTCGGCGCTTGTGACGTCTTGGTATCGCGGGGCAGTCATCTTTTGGCTTGAGGGCAGATTGCCCCACAACTGAAAGCCGTGCATCTGGCCGCGCGCGTTTCCGTGCGGCATTTCCTGATGCAAAATGCCGCTGCCGGCGGTCATCCATTGCACGTCGCCTGCGCCAAGTGTGCCTGTGTTGCCAAGGCTGTCGCCATGATCGACGGTGCCGTTGAGCACATAGGTGATGGTCTCGATGCCGCGGTGGGGGTGCCACGGGAAGCCTTTTTCGAAGTCTTCCGGCCGCTCGTTGCGGAAATCATCAAACAGAAGAAAAGGATCAAGCTCGCTTGGGTCCTGAAAGCCGAAGGCGCGGTGCAGTTTGACGCCTGCGCCTTCCATGTGGGGTTGCGCGGCGCGTTGTTCGAGAACGGGGCGGATAGACATGGGATTATCCTTTCATTGCGGGGTTGGCCATGGACATAGGCCGCAATGTGACTTCACACAACGGGCCGGTTCGCGCGGGTTGCGTGCAGATTTGCACAGATGTATCGCGATGCTGCCTGCCGCTTGGCGCGACCTGCTAGACCTTATCGACCTTGCAAGATAGGGGATGGTGAAGCGCCAAGGAAGGACCCTTCAGATGTTAGAACATATTCCCGAAGATGGGGTGATCGCCCGTGTCCAAGCCAGTCCTGGGCGGCGGATTTTTGGCTGCGGGGCGATTGTGGCCTTGGGCATGCTGTTGGTTTTGCTGGCCTTCACCCAAGGGGAGACGGGATTTGGGTATCGCATCTTCTTGATGGGCTGTGGGGTGATGTTTTTGACGCTTGGCAGCGTGATGTGGCGTGCAACGCAAATCGTGATCGAACTGACAGAACATGAGCTGCGTGACAGCACGGGCGTTGTTCTGGCGCCTCTGGATAACATCAACAAGGTCGAGCGTGGGGTCTTTGCCTTCAAGCCGTCAAACGGGTTTTTGGTGCGTCTGAAAGACAGCGCCCCGCGCGGATGGCGCCCGGGTTTGTGGTGGCGGGCTGGCAAGATGATTGGCGTTGGCGGTGTTACACCATCGGGCGAGGGTAAATTTATGGCCGAAGCCTTGGCCTTTTTGCTGGCGCAACGGGACAATCAGACATGATGGTGTGTCGCGCAAACCGCTAGCGGCAGCCCGCTTTCCATTTACAGCCAACCCCTTTGTCCGCGGCGATGCGTGAGCGTGTGAACGCACGGGTGCGCAGCCAGATGTTGTTGGTGATGCCTGCGTTAAACAGCGGCTTATAGCCCACCGTGGCCTCAACCATGATCATCTTGTCGCCTGGTTTGATCGGCGGCAGGTTGGGGATTTTGTTGACCGAGTTATTGCTGTGACGGCCAGCCCCCCCGCGTGCGACAGACCAGTTGCGACGATAGTCGTCTTTGTTTTTGCGATAGAAAATCTGCGTCACGTTGAGTTTATGGTCCGCCCCATTGGGCGTCATGTATTTTTGCGTCTGGTGAAGCGAATTGATGTATTCCGTTGTCAGCGTGCTTTGTTCGCGGCTCAGGATATCGGCGACCACATAAGCCGCTTTGGTGTTCTGCGCTTGGGTGCGGAACGCTTCAAAATATACAAACATCGCCATGATGCACCAAAACAGCAGCGGTGCCGCAAAGACGGTTTCAACGGACAGCGTGCCGCCCGTGTCGTCCGAAAAACGCTTGGCGCGGTCTTTTAGCCTTGAAAGGGACGGAAGTGTTATGCGTGGCATTAGAACGGCTCCGTAACGTAGGATGTGATGGTGTAAAGCTTGTATTCACCTGTTTGCGTGCGCGGCAGATAGGGGGCCAGCGCAAGGTTTGGCAGGATCGGCGGCTGCAACACGCAAACGCGCAAGAACATCAACTGGTTTTCGCCCCCCGGGAAGAAATCCCCCTGCGGATTAAGCGGTTTGGGTTCGTCGTGGCATTGGGGTTCCCCAAGCTCCAGCTTTTGGCGCGGATCGCGGATTACCATTTGCAGTTTGAGGGAATCTTCGCATTTGTGCAGCATGCCCGCGCCATCGCAGATCATCGTTTTAAGCTGCGAATATGTGGGCGGCGAAAAGGTGTTGAGCCGGATTTGACGCACTGATAGATCAAGCGCGCGTTCCAGCATGGCCTGTCGTGCTTGCATAAGCCCTGATTCAATTCCCGCAAAAAACAGGAAGTAAAAGATGGGGTACAAAATCACGAACTCGATCGAGGACACACCGTCCTCACGGCGCCAGAAGCGCTTGACCGAGCTTGTGATTTTGGCAACAGCCGTGATCATTGTGTCAGCCTCAACTGATTGATTTGATTGGCAATCGCCTGAAAAGCGGTGCCGATTTCCTCACCGTTTACATCGAAGTAGTAGCCATCCGATGTGGCGCAGTCTTTCATCGCCTTTTCGCCGTCGCTTTCAGCTTCAAAACCGATGGCGTAGATCACCACATGCTTTTTGCGGGCCTCTTCGCAGATATTGGACAAGCGTGTGTCGGCGCGCGTGGAATTGACAGACGTAATCTGCGCACCGCTTCCACCGCTGTCGTGGTCCCACAACATCCATTCGTAAGGGGAGTCACCTGAACGCCAGTTGCCGTTGTTTGTCAGCGCATCATCCCAAAAGAAATGTGCCGCGTCGTAAAGGGAAAAACGATCCAGCAGGGTGATCCAGTCCAGCTGTTTCATAACAACACCACTGCCCGCATCTTCATGATACCAACGGTCGTCATTATTGGTCCAAGGGCTGCCGGGACGGAACCAACGATAATCTTCATCGTTCTCGGGGATTTTGACCAGATACCGGTCATACCATCTCAGTTTGCGACCAATATCGCTGTCGTAGGTATCAAAGCGCACGGCCCATTCAGCGTCAGAAAATTCCCAGACATCGGTTTTGTCGTTTGTGAAATCGATGTAGGGGTATTGGTCGGGCTCTGGCAAAGAGCGCTGCGATGTGTTGCGCCCGTCGGTCATCAACACGATAACTTTAAGGGTTTCGTCTTGTGGATCCGTGCTGGTGATCGGGTCCCAGTAGTCTGCGGGACGCCCTGCAACCGCCGAGGGCAAAGCAGGCGTTTTCGACAAGGCGGTGATGGCAGGTTCAAAAGCAGGGTCGAGTGCTGCAACCCCCCATTTCATACCGACGTCGATTGCCGTGTTTCCGCGCGCGATCATCCCGTTAAGATGTGTCTTGAGCACCTGTGGGTCTGTTTGGTGCAACAGGATTTCGGTGCGATAGCCTTCCTCGCATTCGCGGTCCCAATCATCGGGGCGCGAGAAATTGTTGTCGCTTGGCGCATAGTGCGGCTTGCGTGCAAGGGGTGTTCCCGCCGATGTGGCTGTCTTTGCCTGGATTGCTGTTGTCAGGAAGTCGCTATCCTTGAAATCGATACAGGTTGCCAAGTCGTGTTCCGTGTTCACCTGACTAAGGCCGGGCGGGTTTGTTTCTTGCGTCAGCATTTTCACGCCACCGTCGGCGTTCAATTGGTCCAGAAGGTCAGCACCTGCGTGGACTGTTTGATAATACGGCACGATCGAGAGCGAGGTCAGACCGATGGCACCCGGTTCATTGACAACGACTTCGTCAATGAATTCGCGTGCGGCTTTCTTAAGCTCGTACATTTTCGAGTTACCCGATTGTGACGGGTCGCCCATAGATCCCGACACGTCGAGCACCAGAGAGATTTCAATATCGGTGATACGTTCTTCGGCTGCACCTGTTGCAGGGGCCGTCAGGTAGCCGATCCCAAGCCAGTGCATGAACAATGTATCAACCGCAACATTTGCAGAAGCGCGCACATTACGGAAGTTCAGACCTTGTTTTGTGTTCAGGCTCACGATCACTTCGGCGTCGTCTGGTCCAAGAGCGGGCTGGACCACATCGTTTTTGGTGTAATTCACGCGGACGGATTCAAAACCGGCGGCTTTGAAGTGGCCTTCCATGATCACAGCGGCATCAAGACCTTGTTCCAGGTCGGCGGCGGCCAAAACAGCGCCGTCAATGGTGTATTGCAGTCGGGTGCGTTTTTCTTCGGTGATGATAACATCCACAGCGATACCGCCGATCATAATCATCACGGCAACAGCATAAAGACTGAAGATAATGAGAGCACCATCTTCCTCGCGGCGGAAGCGGCGTGTGGCCTCGCGCCATCTTTGGTTCATCTGTGCAATGCGCGTTTCAAAAAACATCATATTCCTATACCCCTGCTGATCCTGACAAAGGACGTGGGTCTCCGAGGTCGTTTGTGATTGAAGAATGCGACGGGAATGGGGCTGGAACTTGGGCATTTGTGTGGTGGATTGTTCGCATGTCACGGTATCCATGCTTAACAAATGATTAATTGTTTCAATTCCGGCGACAAAAGCGGGGCTTTCGCCCGTTTCGGCAAATCGTTTCAGGCGAAAGATGTGATTGGCCTATCGGCGCAAATAGAAGTGGAAAATTAAGCAATTTCTGCGCAGGCTGATCCCGAGCGGGCGCCTGAGCGTCCCGCACGAATAGACAAGACAGGGAGATCCATGATGGCACGATCCAAAGAGCCGAGCTTTCGCGAAAGCGTTGATTTGATGTTCAACCGCGCCGTGGCCTTGATGGATTTGCCACCGGGCTTGGAAGAAAAGATCAGGGTGTGCAACGCAACCTATACCGTGCGTTTCGGCGTGCGGTTGCGCGGTCAGATCCAGACCTTCACAGGGTATCGCAGCGTACATTCCGAACATATGGAGCCTGTGAAGGGCGGTATCCGTTTCTCTTTGGGCGTTAACCAAGATGAGGTGGAGGCGCTGGCCGCGCTCATGACCTATAAATGCGCTTTGGTAGAGGCGCCTTTCGGCGGATCAAAAGGCGGGCTGTGCGTGGACCCGCGCGAGTATGACGCCCACGAGATGGAGCAGATCACCCGCCGATTTGCCTATGAGCTGATCAAGCGCGACCTGATCCATCCGTCGCAAAACGTGCCTGCCCCTGACATGGGCACAGGCGAGCGTGAGATGGCGTGGATCGCCGATCAGTATGCGCGCATGAACACCACCGACATCAACGCGCGGGCCTGTGTGACGGGCAAACCTTTGAATGCGGGCGGTATTTCGGGCCGCGTCGAGGCCACGGGGCGCGGCGTGCAATATGCGCTGCGCGAGTTTTTCCGCGATGCGCGTGACATGCAAAAGGCAGGCGTCACGGGGTCTTTGGATGGCAAGCGGGTGGTTGTGCAGGGTCTGGGCAATGTGGGCTATCATGCGGCCAAGTTTCTGGCCCAAGAGGACGGTGCCAAGATCATCGGGATCATCGAACATGATGGGGCGCTTTTTGACGAGAACGGTCTGGATGTGGATGCGGTGCGCCATTGGATTGTTGGGCATGGCGGCGTTGCGGGCTATCCCAAAGCGGCCCATCATGCCGATGGCAGCGCGGTGCTTGAGGCCGATTGCGATATCTTGATCCCTGCGGCGCTGGAGGGCGTGATCCATATGGAAAACGCCCCGCGCATCAAAGCGCCGCTGATTATTGAAGCAGCAAACGGGCCGATTACCGCAGGGGCCGACGATATTTTGCGTGCGAAAGGCACGGTCATTATTCCCGATATGTATGCCAATGCCGGCGGGGTGACGGTATCATATTTCGAATGGGTCAAAAACCTGAGCCATATCCGCTTTGGCCGCATGCAGCGCCGTCAGGAAGAGGCGCGCCACCAGCTGATTGTGGATGAGTTGGAGCGGTTGAGTAAGCACCTGGGCGATCAGTGGTCGATGACGCCTGACTTCAAGCAGAAGTATCTGCGCGGCGCGGATGAGTTGGAATTGGTGCGATCGGGGCTCGATGACACGATGCGCATCGCCTATCAGGCGATGCGCGATGTTTGGCACGGCCGTGATGATGTAGAGGATTTGCGCACGGCCGCCTATCTGGTGAGTATTGATAAGGTGGCCAAGAGCTATCAGGCCAAGGGGCTTTGACCAAACTGTGCGGGCAGGCCCGCCCTTGGTATTTCGGGTGGGGGCGCTGCCCCCACACCCCCGAGGTATTTGCGGCAACAATGAAGTTAGCATGATCTGTGTCGCGGGTTGACGGTTGTGTGTCGAAAAGCGTCTTTTGCTGGTGCCAGTGCCTGTCTAAGGTGAGGGGAGCACTCAGGGGATTTGCATGCGATTTTCAGGATTAAAGGTCCTTGCCCAAGGGCTGACTGGCAACAAAGGCTGGACGCCCCATTGGCGTGATCCTGCGCCCAAAGATGAATATGACATCGTCATTATTGGCGGGGGCGGCCATGGGTTGTCGACGGCGTATTATCTGGCGAAAAACCATGGGATGACCAATATCGCCGTTCTGGAAAAGGGCTATATCGGGGGCGGCAATGTGGGGCGCAATACCACCATTGTGCGTGCCAATTATTTCTTGCCGGGCAATTCGGAGTTCTATTCCCATTCGCTCAAGCTGTGGGAAACGATGGAGCAGGATCTGAACTACAACGCGATGCACAGTCAGCGCGGCTTGATCAATCTGTTTCATTCCGATGGGCAGCGTGACGCCTTTGCGCGGCGCGGCAATGCGATGATCAACCAAGGCGATGATGCGGAGCTTTTGGACCGCGAAGGCGTGCGCAGGCATCTGCCATATCTGGATTTCGACAATCTGCGCTTCCCCGTTTATGGCGGCTTGCTGCATCGCCGTGGTGGCACGGCGCGCCACGATGCGGTGGCTTGGGGCTATGCACGCGGGGCCGATCAGCGCGGCGTCGATCTGATCCAGAATTGCGAGGTCACGGGCATTGATATTGAGGGCGGTATAGTCAAAGGCGTGCAGACCACACGCGGGGCGATCAAGGCCAAGAAAGTGGGTGTGGTTGTTGCAGGCAGGTCAGGGCAGGTGGCGGCCATGGCGGGCATGCGTTTGCCGATTGAAAGCCATGTGTTGCAGGCCTTTGTGTCAGAGGGGCTGAAGCCGTGCATTGATCATGTGGTCAGCTTCGGGATGGGCCATTTTTACATCAGCCAGTCTGACAAAGGCGGCCTTGTTTTTGGGGGCGATCTGGATTTTTATGCCAGCTACGCCAGTCGCGGCAACCTGCCGATGAAAGAGCATGTGATGGATGCGGCCATGACGCTGATGCCGATGATCGGCAAGGCGCGGGTGCTGCGATCATGGGGCGGGATTATGGATATGACCCCCGATGGATCGCCCATCATCGACAAGACGCATATCGATGGGCTCTATATTGATTGCGGGTGGTGTTACGGCGGGTTCAAGGCTGTGCCCGGGTCGGGCTATTCCTTTGCGCATTTGATGGCCACCGACCAGCACCACGAACCTGCCGCAAAGTTCCGCCTTGACCGTTTCCGCACAGGGCGCGGTTTGATGGATGAAGAGGGCACAGGCTCTCAGCACAACTTACACTAAGGACGCTGCGATGAGATTACCTTGCCCCATCTGTGGAGACCGCGACCGCCGCGAGTTTTATTATATGGGTGACGCGGTGGCATTGCACCGCCCGGCACCTGATGCGGGAGAGGACGCGTGGGACGACTATCTTCATCTGCGCGACAATCCTTGCGGACGCACCCGCGATCTGTGGATGCATGAGGCGGGGTGTTCGGCGTGGATCGTGGTCGAACGCGATACCGCGACCCACGAAGTGTTCGGTGCAACACTGGCGCGGAAGGTGAAGCGATGAGGGTCGATGGCAAAGGCTTTGTGAACCGCGCCAAGGCGGTATCATTCAGCTTTGATGGCAAGACCTATCAGGGCTTTGAAGGCGACACGCTGGCCTCTGCGTTGCTGGCCAATGATGTGCGGCTTGTGGCGCGGTCGTTCAAATACCACCGCCCGCGCGGGATATTGACGGCCGGGTCTGAGGAGCCCAACGCGTTGGTGACCATCGGGCAGGGCGCGCAGGCAGAGCCGAATATGCGGGCCACTGTGCAGGAGATTTACGACGGGCTGGTGGCCAAACCGCAGAATGCGTGGCCTTCGCTGGCCTTTGACGCGATGGGGATCAACGACTGGTTTGCGCCGTTCCTGAGTGCGGGGTTCTATTACAAAACCTTCATGTGGCCGCGCAAATTCTGGGAAGGCCTCTATGAGCCGATCATACGCAATGCCGCGGGGCTTGGGGCGCTAAGCGGCCAGACAAACCCTGACCGTTACGAGAAAGCCTTTGCCCATTGCGACGTGCTGGTGATTGGCGCGGGGCCTGCGGGTTTGATGGCGGCGCTGACGGCGGCGCGCGCGGGCGCTTTGGTCATTCTGGCGGATGAGACACCGCAGATGGGCGGGCGGCTTTTGGCCGAAACCCACGAGGTCGGTGGCAAGGCATGTCATGCCTGGGCCGCTGATATGGTGGCCGAATTGCAGGGGATGGATAATGTGCGCCTGATGACGCGCACCACGGTGACAGGCGCCTATGATCAGGGCACTTTCGGTGCGCTTGAGAAAGTGGGTCATCATATAGCGGACCGCGACGATGATCTGCCGCTGGAGTGTTTCTGGCGGATCACGGCAAAACGCGCGGTGATGTGTTCGGGCGCTTTGGAGCGGCCAATTGCCTTCCCGATGAACGACCGCCCCGGCATTATGACGGCAGGTGCCGTGCGCACCTATCTGAACCGATATGGTGTGGCTGCTGGCAAGAAGGTGGCGATCTTTGGCAACAATGACGATGCGCATCGCACGGCGCGCGATCTGGCCGCTTCGGGCGTTGAGATCAGCGCCTATATCGACAGCCGTGAGGGTGTCGCGCTGGACGGCGACTTCCCTGTCTATGCGGGGTGTCAGGTTACAGGGACCGAAGGACGTTTGGGCCTTGAGAACATCACTGTGCGCAAAGGGACGACCGACCTTATGGTCAGCGCGGATTGCCTTGCCATGTCGGGCGGCTGGAATCCGTCGGTGCATTTGATGTGCCACATGAACGGGCGACCCAAATGGGATGAGGCGATCCAGTCGTTTGTGCCTGTGGACGGGATGATCCCGGGTATGGTTGCGGCGGGCTCGGCCAAAGGTGTGATGGACACAGGCGGGTGCTTACGCAGCGGGGCGCAGGCGGCGATCGAGGCACTTGGCGCGATAGGTCTTGACGCGCAGATGCCGGATATTCCGCAGGCTGAAGATGATGCCTACGTCATTTCACCGCTTTGGATGGTAGATTTGGGTGGCAAGGCCAAACACCGTGCGTGGCTGGATTTCCAGAATGATGTGACAACCAAGGATATCAAGCTGGCCGCGCAGGAGAATTTCAAAAGCGTTGAGCATATGAAGCGCTACACCACCCAAGGGATGGCGACCGATCAGGGCAAGAATTCCAATGTGGCGGCTTTGGCGATTTTGGCCGATGCCACGGGGCGCACGATCCCCGAGACCGGCACAACCACATTCCGTCCGCCCTATGCCCCTGTGTCCATTGCATCGATGGGGGCGGGCAGTCAGGGCAAAGGCTTTGCGCCCGAACGGTTCACGACATCGCATCTGGCCACGCTTCAGCGCCGCGCCCCGATGATCGAGGCGGGCCTGTGGTATCGCCCTTCGTATTTCCCGCAAGCGGGCGAGACCACGTGGCGCGAAAGCTGTGACCGCGAAGTGAATATGGTGCGCAGCACTGTGGGCGTCTGCGACGTCAGCACGCTTGGCAAGATCGACATTCAGGGGCCAGACGCCGCCGCGTTTCTTGATTTTGTCTATGCCAACACGTTCAGCACACTGAAAATCGGCAAGGTGCGTTATGGGTTGATGCTGCGCGAGGATGGCCATGTCATGGACGACGGCACCACTGCGCGGATGGGCGAAAATCACTATGTGATGACAACGACCACAGCTGCGGCAGGGCAGGTGATGAAGCATCTTGAGTTTGTGGCCCAATGCCTGAAACCAGAGATGGATGTGCGCTTTATCTCGGTCACCGAGCAATGGGCGCAGTTTGCTGTGGCGGGGCCAAAGGCGCGTGATCTGCTAAACCTTGTGCTGGACGCGGCCATTGATGACGAAACGATGCCCTATATGTCCTGTGCGGATGTGCAGGTCGCGGGCGTGGGGGGGCGGCTGTTCCGCATCTCGTTTTCAGGCGAACACGCCTATGAGGTGGCGGTGCCTGCGCGATACGGTGACAGCCTGTTCCGCCTGCTGTGCGCGCAAGCCGAGGCGATGGATGGCGGCCCCTATGGCATGGAAGCGCTGAATGTGCTGCGCATTGAAAAGGGCTTTATCACCCATGCCGAAATCCACGGGCGCGTGACTGCATTCGACATTGGGTTTGACCGTATGGTGAGCCGCAAAAAAGACTGCGTGGGCCAGACCATGTCCGGCCGTGAGGGGCTGCACGGCGATTATCGCGAACAGTTGGTGGGCTTGAAACCGCTGAACGGACAGCAAGCCTTATTGGCAGGGGCGCATGTGTTCGACGTCGCAGACGAGGCTGTGCGCGTGAATGATCGTGGATACATCACATCCGTGGGGTATTCACCGACACTTGGCAGCTATCTGGGGCTTGGCTTTGTCCAAAATGGGCGTGCGCGTCACGGTGAGCGGGTCAAAATGGTGGATCATCTGCGCAAAGCCGAGGTGATTTGCGAGATTTGCGATCCGGTTTTCTTTGATCCTGAAGGAGGGCGCTTGCGTGGTTAAACTGGTTGCACAAACGCCGTGTCACGGGCTTCTTCCGATCTCACTTGGCGATATATCGCTAACAGAAGTCACCCCACAGGCGATTTTCAGTTACGCGCCTTTTGCGGGTCAAACGCGCGGCGCGTCAGAAGCGTTGAAAACCCATCACGGTGTTGCGATGCCGCGTCCGGGGCGCGTTGCAACAAAAGAAGATGTCACCGCAATGTGGTTTGGGCAGGATCAGGTTTTGGTGTTGGGCGCACGCGCAGACGCGGGGCTTGCGACCTTCGGTGCTGTGACCGATCAGTCCGATGCTTGGGCCATTGTTGAGCTGCACGGCGCGGCCACCCTTGATATATTGGCGCGTCTGACACCCGTTGACGTTGCGGCGATGCGCACAAACGATACCGCGCGCAGTTTGATCCAGCATATGAGCGCGTCGCTGACACGGCTGGCAGAGGATCGCTTTCAGCTTGTTGTCATGCGTTCGATGGCGCGCACACTTGTGCATGATCTGACCATGGCGGCCACGGGGCTGGCGGCGCGGCAGAAGATTATTCAAGAATAATCTTCGCGCGAGAAGAGTTTTCGCGAAAACTCTTCTTGGCGTCTCTCGACTCTCTGGTGGGTAGGCTTGATATTAGCTGGCATGAGTTTGCCACCCAACTTTCTTGATGAACTGCGCAACCGCCTGTCCATTGCTGATGTGGTGGGGCGCAAGGTCATGTGGGATCAGCGCAAATCCAACCAAGCCAAGGGTGACATGTGGGCGCCATGCCCGTTCCACCATGAAAAAACCGCCAGCTTCCATGTGGATGATCGCAAGGGTTATTACTATTGTTTTGGCTGCCACGCCAAAGGGGATGCGCTGAGTTTCGTACGCGAGACAGAGAATGTCAGTTTCATGGAAGCGGTCGAAATTCTTGCGGGTGAGGCCGGCATGCAGATGCCCGCGCGCGATCCCAAGGCGGCCGAAAAAGCAGATCGTGCGACCAAGCTGGTCGAAGTGATGGAAATGGCCGTTCAGTATTTCCGCCTGCAACTGAAAACGTCCGTTGCAGGCGAGGCCCGCACCTATTTGCAAGGGCGCGGTTTGAGCGAGGCTGCGCTGGAGCGGTGGGAGATCGGGTTTGCGCCTGACGCGTGGCAGGGGCTTTGGGACCATCTGACAGCCAAAAACGTACCAGCCGATATGATCCTTGCGGCAGGGTTGGCCAAGCCATCACAAAAGGGCGGCAAGCCCTACGATACGTTTCGCGGACGCATCATTTTTCCGATCCGCGATGCACGTGGGCGTGCGATTGCTTTTGGGGGCCGCGCGATGGACCCCAATGACAATGCCAAGTACCTCAACTCTCCCGAGACAGAGTTGTTCGACAAGGGCCGCAACCTCTACAATCACAAACCTGCACGCGAGGCGGCGGGCAAAGGGCAACCTCTGATCGTGGCCGAAGGCTATATGGATGTGATCGCCTTGTCGGAGGCGGGGTTCACCGCCGCTGTCGCGCCGCTTGGCACTGCTGTGACCGACAACCAGCTTGCACTCCTATGGCGGATCCATCCCGAACCCATCATTGCGTTGGATGGGGACACGGCTGGTCTGCGCGCGGCAATGCGATTGATTGATCTGACCTTGCCATTGCTGGAAGCGGGCAAGTCGCTGCGCTTTGCGATCATGCCCGAAGGTCAGGACCCCGACGATTTGCTGCGTGCCCAAGGACCTGCTGCGGTGCAGGCTGTATTGGACAAAGCGATGCCGATGGTCGATTTGCTGTGGCGGCGCGAAACGGAAGGGCAGAATTTTGATAGCCCCGAACGCAAGGCCGCGCTGGACAAACAGTTGCGCGACAAGATCACCCTTATCAAAGACCCTTCCGTGCGCAGCCACTACGGGCAGGCCATCAAAGACCTGCGCTGGCAGTTGTTTCGGGCCAAGCCTGCGGGCAGTGATGCGGGGCGGGGGCGTTCTGCGAACCGCAAGTGGAACGCGCCCGAAGGGTCAATGTCGACGACAAAGTCGTCCTTTTTGGTCAGTGCAGAACACGCCTCCCAGGACTATCTGCGCGAGGCCGTCATTCTGGCGGTGCTGCTGCGCAACCCCACGGCCTTGCCCGAATTTGAGGACCGGTTGGAACGTCTCGATTGCCTTGATCCTGATCACCGTGCGCTACAATCGGCGCTGTTGCGGCACATGGAGGCCGCACCTGACATGCTTTTTGAAACCGTCGAGCAAGATGTCGGTGCATCGGTGCTTGAAAAGCTGATGGGCCAGCCCCACGTAGCAATCACCCCGCCAGTGCGCAGGCCTGGCGATAGCGAGCTTGCCTCGCTGTGTTTGGCCGAAGAATTTGCAAAGCTTGCGGCACGGCGCGGTCACGCCCGCGAAATCACGGAAGTCATGCAGGATATGGCAGACCGTGCGGATGAAAACCTGACGTGGCGCCTGCGCGAGGCGGCTGAGGGTCTGAATGGTGCGGCGGCGGTGGATACAGACGACAGCGCCGATTATGACGTAGGTCCCAACGGTGCCAAAATGAAACGCGATGAACGGAGCGCTTTTGACCAGCTTATTGACCAGATCAGCTACGGAAAGACAGGCAAACCTGACGGCGCCTCGGACGAACAAGGCTAAGACCTGTGGCGCACTCGCGTCATATTCGCCCTCAATACAACGAATCACTCTGGCGCTCTGGCCGAATCACTCTAGGTATAGGATGATTCGTACTTAATTTATGCGAATCAGTCAGGGTTCGCCCCGAAACGCCACGCCGCACCCCTTCTCGCCAAAGGAGACCTCCATGGCCAAAGATACCGACGACCGCAAGAACGCCGATCAGGAAAACGCCCACAGCTTGGACATGTCGCAAGCCGCGGTGAAAAAGATGATCGGGGAGGCACGGGAACGGGGCTACATCACCTACGACCAGCTTAACCAAGTGTTGCCGCCCGAGCAGGTGAGTTCCGAACAAATCGAAGACGTCATGTCGATGCTGTCAGAAATGGGCATCAACATCATTGAAGATGATGAGGCCGAAGAAGAAGAGGCCAAAGGCGGCACAGATATCGTGACCAAAGAGGGCGCCCGCGAGGTTGCGGTTGCGGGTCAGGAAACCGAAAAACTGGATCGCACGGATGATCCAGTGCGCATGTATCTGCGCGAAATGGGCAGCGTTGAATTGCTCAGCCGTGAAGGTGAAATTGCGATTGCCAAGCGCATTGAGGCGGGTCGCAACACCATGATTGCGGGCCTTTGTGAAAGCCCGCTGACCTTTCAGGCGATCACCATTTGGCGTGACGAACTTCTGGGCGAAGACATTCTGCTGCGCGACGTGATCGACCTTGAAACCACCTTTGGCGACCAGATGGCCGAGGAAGAGGAAGAGCCCGTTGTGCCCGCGGCTGGTGTGGCCGCACCAGAGGCCAAAAAAGAAGAACAGCAGGAATTGGATGCGGACGGCAATCCAATTCAGGTCGATGATGATGACGACGAAGATGAACAGGCCAATCTGTCGCTTGCCGCGATGGAAGCTGCACTCAAGCCACGCGTTCTGGAAACATTGGAAGTCATTGCGCGGGACTACACCAAGCTTTCTGATATGCAGGATCAACGGATGTCTGCGACATTGAACGAAGATGGTTCGTTTAGTGAAAAAGATGAAAAGAAATACCAGAAGCTGCGCTCTGAAATTGTTGAATTGGTGAATGAGCTTCATTTGCACAACAACCGTATCGAAGCCCTGATTGACCAGCTTTACGGTATCAACCGCCGTATCATGTCGATCGACTCCGCGATGGTGAAACTTGCAGACCAAGCCCGCATCAACCGCCGGGACTTTATTGATGCCTACCGCGGGCGTGAGCTGGACCCCAACTGGCTGACCGATATGGGAGAAAAGCCCGGTCGCGGTTGGCAAGCGCTGATCGAAAAGTCGACAGGCAAGATCGAGGACTTGCGCGCAGATATGGCGCAGGTCGGTCAATATGTCGGCCTTGATATCTCGGAATTCCGCCGCATCGTCCAACAGGTGCAAAAAGGCGAAAAAGAAGCGCGTCAGGCCAAGAAAGAAATGGTCGAAGCGAACCTGCGCCTGGTTATCTCGATTGCCAAAAAATACACCAACCGTGGTCTGCAATTCCTTGATCTTATTCAGGAAGGCAACATCGGCTTGATGAAGGCGGTTGATAAGTTCGAATACCGTCGCGGCTATAAGTTTTCGACCTACGCCACATGGTGGATCCGTCAGGCAATAACCCGCTCGATTGCGGATCAGGCGCGCACCATCCGTATTCCTGTGCATATGATCGAGACGATCAACAAACTGGTGCGCACAGGTCGCCAGATGTTGCATGAGATTGGTCGCGAACCCACACCAGAGGAATTGGCTGAAAAGCTGCAAATGCCGCTGGAAAAAGTGCGCAAGGTGATGAAGATCGCCAAAGAGCCAATCAGCCTTGAAACACCCATCGGTGACGAGGAAGACAGCCAGCTTGGTGATTTCATTGAGGACAAAAACGCGATCCTGCCACTGGACAGCGCCATTCAGGAAAACCTCAAGGAAACCACAACCCGTGTGCTCTCATCGCTGACGCCGCGCGAAGAGCGCGTGCTGCGGATGCGCTTTGGCATCGGTATGAACACCGATCACACGCTTGAAGAAGTGGGCCAGCAGTTCAGCGTGACCCGCGAACGTATCCGTCAGATCGAAGCCAAGGCACTGCGTAAGTTGAAGCACCCAAGCCGCAGCCGAAAATTGCGCAGTTTCCTTGACCAATAGGCCAAAGGCACATGCTCTTAAAGCGTATTGCCGCATTTGGGGCGGCGACCTTTTGGGCGATATTTCTCGCGTGGTTGACTGCGGTTTTGCTGTCGTTGGCGGGGCGCGATATCGGTGCGCATTTCATTGCATCCCCCCAGTGGGGGCAGACCGCATTTCCTTACGCCATCTGGTTTGGCATCTGCGTGGGGCTGCTCTTCGCCGTAGCTCTCGTCCTCACACGCGCTAAAAATCCCAAACTCAAGGACGCATCACCGACGAAGGTAGGGCTTTATGCCGTTCTGGTCGGCGGCTGCTTCTTTCTGCTCTCCTATGCCACGGTTATCCTGACAATCCCCATGGCACATGCCAAATTGGTCTCGGAGGACGTGCACCATACATATGTGATCAAGGTTGTTATTGGTCATGATCCCAGGCGCTCAAGAGGGTGTTATAGGCGGACGCAGATCGATGATATGCCAGGCTTTATTGACTATCTTTGTAGCCGTCCCGAAGGGTTCAGCCAGATCGCCAAACCCGGAGATGTCGTCTTGGTCGCGGGCAAAGGCTCGGCACTTGGGGTCTATTATGACGCCTTCAACCTACGCGAACAGCAATGACATGACAGCTTGCATTGGGTGGCCACAGAAATGAACACAACCTTTTCGATCAAAACGCATGGCCAGGGTCTGTATGACTTTACGGATCAGGTCAGAACATGGCTCGCGCAACGCACAGATGCGCACCAGCTGACACTTTTCATCCAGCACACGTCTGCCAGCCTACTAATTCAGGAAAATGCAGACCCCGAAGTGCGCACGGATCTCGCCAATTTCTTCAAACGTCTTGTGCCGCCCACGACGGACCCAAACATGGCGTATCTGACCCACACCTATGAAGGGCCTGACGATATGCCTGCCCACATCAAGGCTGCCCTGTTGCCTGTCAGCCTGACCATTCCGATCATTGATGGGCGGCTTGCGCTTGGCACTTGGCAGGGCATTTACCTCTTTGAACACCGTGATGCGCCGCACACCCGAAAGATCATCGCCCAAGTGATCTGACCTTCATTGTTGGAAAAATACCTCGGGGGTGCGGGGGCTGGCCCCCGCGGCGCGACCGTAACGACGGCTTTGATTGTCACTAGATGCAGCAGGGTGAAAAAACCATCTACCCAAATCTGGCGAATGGTTCTATACCTGTGGATAAGTGGGGCAAAGACCCCCAAGAGGCAGATCAAAAAGAAAAGGGGCATGGCCAATGCGCTGTCCATTTTGCGGAAATGTAGACACTCAAGTCAAAGATTCACGTCCTGCCGAGGACCATGTGGCAATCCGGCGTCGTCGGTTCTGCCCGGCCTGTGGCGGACGGTTTACCACTTATGAACGCGTCCAGTTGCGTGATTTGGTCGTGATCAAATCGAACGGCCGGCGCGAGGATTTTGACCGCGACAAACTTGAACGCTCGGTCCGCATCAGCCTGCAGAAACGCCCTGTCGAGCCTGAGCGCATTGATCAAATGATCAGCGGCATTGTGCGGCGCCTTGAAAGCATGGGCGAAACAGATATCGGCTCCAAGCAGATCGGTGAAATTGTCATGGAAGCACTCGCGCGGATTGATACGGTTGCCTATGTGCGGTTTGCCAGTGTGTACAAAAACTTCCAAGCGGCGGACGATTTTGACAAATTTGTCTCCGAGCTGCGCCCTAACGTCGGCCCCGACGAGGAGTGACCACCCCCTCTCATGAGACGTTCATGCGCCACGCGCTGTCCTTGGGGCGGCGCGGGCAGGGACGTGTCTGGCCAAATCCTGCTGTCGGTTGCGTCATCGTAAATGACGGGCGGATCGTCGGGCGCGGCTGGACGCAGCCGGGGGGCAGACCCCATGCAGAGACGGTCGCACTGGCCCAAGCAGGCGACCGGGCCAAAGGGGCCACGGCCTATGTCACGCTTGAGCCTTGCGTCCACCACGGACAAACACCCCCCTGCACACAGGCGTTGATCGCAGCGCAGGTGGCATGTGTCGTCAGTGCGCTTCAGGATGATGATCCGCGCGTGAATGGCAAAGGGTTTCAGCAGCTTGCCGCGGCGGGGATCGAGGTGGTCACCGGTGTGTGTGCCGACACTGCCGCGCAGGACCACGCTGGCTTTTTTCTGCGACTGAATGAACAGCGCCCCTTTGTGACGCTGAAGCTGGCCAGTAGTTTTGATGGCCGCATCGCAACGGTGACAGGGGACAGCCAATGGATTACGGGGCCGCAGGCCCGCCGCGCGGTGCATGCCCTGCGTCTGTCCCATGACGCGGTGATGGTCGGCGGCGCGACCGTGCGTGCGGATGATCCAAGCCTGACCGTGCGCGATTTGGGTGCGGTGGCGCAGCCCACACGGATCGTGGTGGGACAGGCGGCCCGTGTGCCCGCAGACGCGCAGTTGGTGCGTACCGCCAGACAGACGCCCACTTGGGTTTTGCATCAGGATGATTTCGCGCCGATGGCGGATACGGGCGTCATGTCATGTCGCTACACAGGTGATTTGCGGGCGGCTATGGCTGTATTGGCCCAAAAAGGCATCACACGTGTCTTTTGTGAAGGGGGCGGCAGCTTGGCCGCGTCTTTGCTGGCCGAAGGGTTGGTCGATGAGCTGATAGGATTTACCGCCGGCGCAGTGATCGGAAGCGATGGGCTGCCGTCACTGGCAACGATGGGGGTTGCGGCGTTGTCAGATGCCCCCCGTTTTGCGTTGGTAGACACACAGGTCGTTGGTGGTGATGTCATGCACCGGTGGCGCAGATCCTAACGCCAAAGATGGGCGTAGCTGGCAAAAATGCCTTGGGCCTTGGCCAGCAGCCGTAAGGGCCGCCCGACTTTGCCCGTGGCGCCTTGTGACAATCGGTCAACAATCACTTCCACGGGGGCGGGCTGCTGCGTAAGCGGATCAAAGTAGCGTGGATAATCAATAAGTGCCGCGTGGGTCAGCTGATCAAGGCTCGGGCGGGCAAATCGCCGGTCGGGTGTTTCACTTAGATCATGGGTCAAACCCCATCCCGCATAGAACGGCACACCAAGACATGTGACGCGCACGTCGCGCAAAAGCGCCTCAAACCCCAAAAGCGATGTGATCGTCCAGACGTCCTGCACATGATCCAGAAGGGTCAGGGCGTCTGCATGATGTGCAATCACATCGGCGCAGGCCAGCACCTCATCGGGGACATCGCCGCTACGTAGGCCTGCCTCTACGTCGGGGTGGGGTTTGTAAATGATCACCGCCTTGGGATTGGCTGTGCGTGCCGCGCGCAATAGATCGGCATTGGTGCGCACGGCGCCGGCGCCTTTCTTGATCGAGGCGTCATCCTCAACCTGCCCGGGCACAAGGATGCGGTGGCCCTTTGGCAAAGCGGGCATTTCGCCCGTCAGGTTGTATTTCGACAGGTGGTTTTTGATTAACGCGCCGCGCAGGTCTTCGGCGCGGCGCAGCGCACCGTTTTCCAAGTCTATGCTTCGGTTGATCCAGTATTCCATACGGCTGTCGCGGGTGGGATCATAGTAAATTCCCAGATCGTCACAGACCAGTGACATCGGCGGGATCAATTCCGCCCCAAGCCCGCGCGACCGTAAAAAGCCGTCCTCAACTCGGACAGCATCCGTATCGCGCCCTGCCTTGCTGGCCCAGATCATCGCTTTGCGTCCATCACTGGCGGGTTTGTCGAAGGTCATCTTGCGGTATGCGCCAAACACCTTTTGCAATGTGCTGCGCTTCCAAAGGCGCATGCCTTGTGCGCTCCATCCCGTGTGATCTTCGCGCCATGCGCGTGTCCGCGCCTCTAATGCGCCAACCGCCCCTTCAAAATTCGTCAGACAGTCGCGGTATGGATCATACCAAGTGGGCGCAACAATCATCGCAGCGGCAAAAAGCTGTGCGCGGCTCAGGTTGCGTTGGCGACGGTCGATCGGGGCGCGGTCATCGGTCAAACCCCATCCTGCGTAAAAGGGTTGGCCGTAAAGGATGGGTTTGTGGCCTGCCATAATCGCTTCAAACCCCATTTGGCTGGAGACCGCATAGACTTTGGTGGCCCCTTCCAAAAGGGAATGGGGGCTGATGGCATCGTCGACCAAGGTGATCGTGTCTGTCGCATCATCCTTTGTGAAATGACCCGCGCGGTGGCCTTGTACCGTTTCGGGGTGGGTTTTGATCAAGATGCGTGCGCGCGGGTTTTCCAATCGCGCGTCGAGCAGCATTTCGCGGAAGCTATCGGAAATTGCGCCGCCATAGGTGATACTTGCATCGCCCTTGGTCTGGTCGATCACCAGCACATATCCCGGTTCGGGGGCAGGGGTGTCTGGATCAAAAGCATTGTATTTCGACAAATGCATGCGCCGCAGCCGTTTGATCCCGTCGCGTGCGCGATCCAACAGGGCAGTGTCATCCAAGGGGTCATGTCTAAGAATATGTTCAAGCCGCGATGGGGTGGTGCTGTCAAAATGCACGCCCATGTCATCAATCAGCAAACCCAACGGGGGCTCTCCGTCCCGTCCGGGCAGGACCGAACGTAAAAACGCATCTTCCATGCGCACAATGGGCGCATCTTGGTGAGCGGCGACCTTTTCGCCGCGCGGACTGGTTGGACTGCGCCCCCAAACGCCCACCGTGTCCGATGGATCTTTGGGCAGTCCGATGCGGATGTCGAAGCCTGAAAGTTCAAGGATGCGGCGGATGCGCTTTTGCGTCAGAAACCCGCCATTGTAGACGAAAAGCCGCCGTGGGGCGGACCCATCGGCGGCCTTGTTTTCGCTCATTGCCTTTAGTTACCTGCCAGCGTGTTCAGGGTGTCCACGCTGTTCAAAGAGCCTGTGATCGCGGCCAGGGTTTTGTTCCACTGAACGTAGGGCGCTTCGGTCACATATACCGTATCTTGGTCACGGATCGCAAAATCACGGGCCAAGAACATCCCGTTTGGTTCCGTCAGATCCAGCACATAGGCCACGCGCTGTGCGCCTACCAAATCGGTGCGGCCAAGCACGTTGTTTGCAATCTCGGCAGGTTCGTTGCGGAACACAAAGACGCCCGTTGGATCGGCCAGATTTGTGTTCAGACCGCCCACCTGCGCAAGCGCTTCGATGGCCGAGATGGACTGCGATTCAAATTCAACGCGGTTTTGCGCACCCGTGGCGCCCAGAATTGTATAGGCCCGCGTGTCCTGTTCGACCAAAATGCGATCACCGCCGCGCAATGCGATGTCAAACCGTGGATCGCGATAGAGGTCCTTGAACCAGACTTTTGCCTGATGCTGGCCGCGAATGACGGTGATTTGTGCGACTTCGGCCTCCAGTCCAACACCACCCGCCTGCGCGAGCATGGCCGCCAGTGTGCGCGTGGGCCGTTCGATCGGATAGACGCCTTGGGCCCCCACTGCGCCGACGATCGAAACGGTTGATCCGTCACCGGCGATGCGGCGCACTTGCACCTGTGGGTCTGGGGTCTGGTCGTTCAGGCGTGTCGTGATCAGGCGGCGCAGGGCCTCGGGGCTTTTGCCCGCGGCCTTCAACGTGCCTGCGTAAGGCACAAAGATGTTGCCGTTGCCGTCAACCTGCACTTCTTCCAGCACGGTTGCGTTTTGCCCCTGACCGGCCAGAAGGCCATCATCGACGTTTTCCCAAATCGTCAAACCAAGAACATCGCCCGGGCGGATCACGTCAGAGCCCACGATGCCTGCATTCAAAAAGGCGTCCGAGAACCCCAAAGCAGGGGTTACGCTGGCCGCGCGGGTCACGCGGTCGTTGACCACAACGATAAATGCATCGCCTTCGCGTTGCACCGATCCTGCAAAAATCTCGCGTTTGTTTGGGCCAACACGGGGCAAGCCGCATGACGCAACGAATGTCACAAGGGTCAAAAGGGCGACGCCCTTTGCCCAACGAGAGCCATTGATTTTCACTGCTCTGGTCCTTTCGACCTTATAGAAACTGCCTCAGACTTTTTGTCTTATTTTGGTATAGAGTACTGGATTCCAACGCAAAAAGGAAGCCATAGGTCTTGTGTCTGTCAGTTGACGACACGCAACTGTTGCCTTGGTGCCGCTTTCCCTGACTTGAGCGCGTCATAGGGATCTTGCTCAAAAAGCATCATATCTGCCACCTGCCGAAGCAGCTGTTTGCGCCCGCCCGACGAATAAAAACCGCCTGGAATTTGTGACGTCTCCAGCAGAAAACGGCGGTAGTCGCGATAGGCGCGTTTGTCGGGGCGCGTGGGGAGGCTGAAAAACTCTGGCAGGGGTTGCGTGCTGACAAACTGCGGTTTGTTATAGACCGCTTTGCCAAACACCTTCAGCGGGATGCCGCGCCACAAGACCTGTTGCGCGGCCGTGGAGTTGACGGTCACTGCCGACCGGGCGTGGTCCAAAAGCTGTGCCAGCTTGCCGCCGCGCACATAGTGAACACGACCTTCGACCGACAGTTCAGCGGCCAAGGATTTGATGATTTTGCGCACAGGCGATTTGCCGTTCTCTAGAGGGTGGGCCTTGATTACCAAGTGGTGATGGGAAGGGGCACCCGCGGCGAAGCCTTCGACGACGATGCGCAAAAACTCTTCCATCTTGGTGAAGGGGGAATGCATTTGAAAACTGGCATCATGTTCAAGCTGCAACAGCGCGATGTGGTAGGGGTAGCCGCCATTTTTGATGCGGAAGGTTGACCACACGCGGTCGGCCCAGAAATACGGCATCCCGATCAGGCGACGCAGATAGAGGTAAAATTCCTTAGTGACAGGTAATTCGCGGTGGCGTCGCATGTTGCGGTAGTGCCCGTTTCGAAACATCACAAACCAATGATAAAGCGCGCCGTAAAAGACGTGCTGGCGCATATCACCCCAGTGCGATGGGGCTTCTGGCATTTCCAGATCCGCGCCCGCCAGCGCCTTTTCCATCTGCTTGAGCGTCATCTTCATCAACCGCGAATTGCCGTTTGATCCGCCACGTTCATAAGTGACCCAATAGGGGCGCAGATACCCTTCTTCAAACACATGAACTGTAAGGCCTAAGTCATTGGCAACACTGATGGCTTCGGCATGAACAGGGCGGGTATCGCCATAAAGCACGATATCGGTGATGCCTTTGTCGGCGACAATTTTGCGCAAATGATCGGGCCAGTCTTCGGGGCTGCCACGATGCGCGATATAGCTTTGAGAGGTGAACCAGAACGCGCGATCCCCCGCGTTGAAACCCGCGCGCCACACATCGGCCCCTGCTGCGCGCAGCATTTTGCCCAAGCGCCAAAAGAAGGGTCCATGCGGCCCTTGCAGAAATAAAAATCGCCGGTTTTCGCCTGTAATGCGTGTCATCTGACAGTCTGCTTTTTCCAACAAGGCCTTGGATACCCTGCTTTGGTTAACTTATGCTTTATTCCTTTGGCGAAATTAAGGCGATAGTTTCGTCGCGTTTCCCCCTTACGCTCGCCCTTGCCGTGGCGTGCGGTGCGGGTTAGGTCGTTAGTCCAAGACATAAGGGGAACCAGATGTTTACAGGCATTATCACCGATGTGGGCCATGTGTCCGAACTGGACCAGCGCGGCGACCTGCGTGCGCGGATCACATGTGGCTATGATATGAACGGGGTTGATATGGGCGCCTCGATCGCATGTGATGGCGTTTGCCTCACTGTGGTCGGCAAAGGGGATGACTGGTTTGACGTAGATGTCAGCGCCGAAACGGTCAGCAAAACCAACCTGACCGCATGGGTGCAGGGCAAACGCCTGAACCTTGAACGCGCTTTGAAGGTAGGTGACGAGCTTGGAGGGCATATTGTCAGCGGCCATGTGGACGGTGTGGCCCAGATTGTTGCGATGAACGATGAAGGCGACAGCACCCGTGTGACGCTGGAAGCGCCCGATGCCTTGGCCAAGTTCATCGCGCCGAAAGGATCGGTTTCGCTGAACGGCACATCGCTCACGGTCAATGAGGTGGATGGCAACCGCTTTGGTATCAACTTCATCCCGCACACCAAAACTGTCACCACATGGGGCGACGCAGCCGTGGGCGACGCGGTGAACCTCGAGATTGATACACTGGCGCGTTATGTGGCCCGATTGCAGGAGTGGGGCTGATGAGCGCCGAAAAACAGTTTGAAACGCCCGGTCCCGTCGAGGCCGACTACAGCGACGCGATCAGCCCCATCGAAGAGATTATCGATGATGCCCGCAACGGTCGGATGTTCATTCTGGTAGACCACGAGGACCGCGAAAACGAAGGCGATCTGGTGATCCCTGCCCAGATGGCTACGCCGGATGCGATCAACTTTATGGCCACGCACGGACGCGGGCTGATCTGTCTGACATTGCCATCGGAGCGTATTGATGCCCTTGGCTTGCCGCTGATGGCCACGCAAAATTCCAGCCGCCACGAGACAGCCTTTACGGTCAGTATCGAGGCGCGCGAGGGCGTCACCACAGGGATTTCCGCCGCTGACCGCGCACGCACGGTGGCCGTGGCCATCGACAGCAGCGCCACAGCCGCAGACATCGCCACACCTGGCCATGTGTTTCCGCTGCGCGCGCGCGACGGCGGTGTGCTGGTCCGCGCAGGCCATACAGAGGCGGCAGTGGATGTCTCGCGCCTTGCGGGGCTGAACCCATCTGGCGTGATTTGCGAGATCATGAAAGACGACGGTGAAATGGCGCGCCTGCCTGATCTGGTCGCCTTTGCACAGCTGCATGGGCTGAAAATCGGCACCATCAGCGACCTGATCAAATACCGCCGCCGCCATGACAATCTGGTGCGTGTCCGCTCGACCGATACGATCACATCCGAATTCGGTGGCGAATGGGAAATGCGGATTTACACCGATGAAACCCAAGGTGCTGAACATATCGTGCTGATCAAGGGCGATATTTCGGGCAACGATCCTGTGATGGTGCGGATGCATGCGATGGATCCGATGCTGGATGTTCTGGGGGTTGGCCCCAAAGGGCGGACCAATGAATTTGGTGACGCGATGCAGCTGATTGCCGATCACGGGCGCGGTGCCCTGGTGCTGTTGCGGGATCTGACCATGAAGCTGGAGCCAGACGCAGATGCCAGCCCGCAGACGCTGCGGCAATACGGGTTGGGCGCACAAATTCTGTCGTCGCTCGGGCTGTCGAAAATTGTGCTGCTGACCAATTCGCCCAAACCCAAAGTCGTCGGCCTTGATGCTTACGGGCTTGAAATCACAGGTACTCAGAAAATCTCGGAGATTGGATAAATGGCAGGCGCATCGCATTACATCATGGACCGTCCGACGTTTGATCAGGCGCCGAAAATCCTGATTGTCGTTTCGCCATATTACAAAGACATTGCGGACAATCTTGTTGCTGGCGCGCGGGCCGAGATCGAGGCATGCGGTGGCACCCATGAGGTGATCAACGTGCCCGGTGCGTTAGAGATCCCGACGGCCATCGGTATCGCCGAACGCATGAGCAATTTTGACGGCTACGTTGCCCTTGGCTGCGTGGTGCGCGGCGAGACCACACATTACGAGACCGTGTGTAACGACAGCTCTCGCGCGATTCAGCTTTTGGGCTTGCAGGGGCTTTGCATCGGCAACGGCATCCTGACGGTCGAAAACCGCAAGCAGGCCGAAGTGCGTGCCGATGTCGCGGATCAAAATAAAGGCGGCGGGGCGGCGGCTGCTGCCTTGCACCTGATTGCAATCGCTCGTAAGTGGGGCCGCGCTGACAAAGGGGTCGGCTTTACCAAGGACATCCTGCTTGCAGGTGGCACGAACACTGTATGACGCTGTCGAATAACCAAAAACGTAAAATGAAATCTGCCGCACGGCTTTATGCGGTGCAGGCTTTGTTTCAGATGGAGCACTCTTCGCTGACGGTGGATGCTGTCGCCCGCGAGTTCGAAGACCACCGCTTTGGTGCGGTCTATGAAGGCGATGAGATGCAGGAAGGCGATGTCGATCTGTTTCGTCTTTTGACCGAAGAGGCCGTGAGCCGCCAGAACCCGATCGACCAGATGACCGACCGCGCATTGGTGGCAAAATGGCCCATCGCGCGCATCGATCCGACACTGCGTGCCTTGTTTCGTGCCGCCGGCGCAGAGCTTTTGGCATCCGACACACCCCCGCGCGTGGTGATCAAAGAGTTTGTGGACGTGGCAGGCGCGTTCTTTCCAGACGGAAAAGAGCCGCGTTTTGTCAATGGCGTGCTGGATCACATGGCACGCGAGGCCAAGCCCGACGCGTTTTAGGCAGCGCAGGCAATCGGCAAAACGGCGCGCCCCGTTTCATCAAACATCGCGGATTGGCCATTCATGGTGATACGTGCGCCCGCAATCTCGCTACCTGTCACGATGATCTGGCCGCGATCACTGTTGCCCAAGGTATCATCTACATCAATGGTAAACGAAAGCGCCGCATCCTGCGCCAACGCAGACAGCGCAAGCGTGATCTGCGTGTCCCCGTCGCGCACCTGCGGAACTTTTGACAACGCGCTTTGGCCGCTTACAAATTCCAACGGTTGAAACACCTCTACACCCACGCCTGTGCTCGTGGTGTCAAAGATCAGACCCGCGGCACTGCCTGCCAAATCGATCATAAGGTCTGAATTGGTCACACTACAATCTGTGCTGATTTCAAATCGATCCTTTGGTGCGCCTTCGACAAAGAGCACAGCCACATCTGCGGCGCTTGGTTGTGCGGCGATCAAAGAAAGAACAGCGACAGAAAGAATGAATTTCATGGAATTTGCCTTTGGTTCGTTAATACGCAGGTAGCCTGCCCAACACGTCAGACAATGGGGGGGCTGGTCAAAGCCGTGCTTTGCCCTAGGTATCTTTGCAAGGAGCGCACATATGACCGACCGTAGCCCAGTGACCATCTATCTCATCCAAAATGTGATCGGGTTTGCGATTTCTGCCGTTTTCGTAGCCATCTTGCTTTACACGGATACGCTTGGGCTTTGGTCGATGATCCAACGGTCTGGCGATGGGTGGCTTGCGGTTTTCATTCTGTGGTTCTTCAACGGCGCCCTTTTCGGCGCGGTGCAATTTGGCGTGCATGTTATGTTGATGGCCGGAACCGAGCGCGAGGATAAAGGCGGCAGAGGCGGCGGCACACCTGAATTGGCGCGTGTCCCTGTCACGCACAGATCGTCTGCGCGCGGGCGGCGCTAGTTTGTGACAACGCGGTAGCGTTCCAGTTCTTCTGGCACCAAAACATAGATGGCATCTGGGGGCGTGGCCAGCGCGTGCCGCATGACCAGCGGATCTATCCCCATGTCGTCCAGATATCCCATGACCTCGGCCTGACCGCGTTGAATATCACTGACGGCCATCCATGCGGGCAAAATGGTATCTTCGCCAAAGTAGTGTTGATGCACACCAAGCGCGCCATCCACAACGCGGGTGGTGCCCGCCATGAAAATATAAGGGCAGGCCGAAAAACAAACAGCGTTTTCAACGATTTGCGTATCAAAGCTGCGGCCGCGAACCATACGCCCGATGGCCAAGGCATCGCGCACAGAACCACCGGGCGAATGCAGTGTGATCAGATCGGGAAGATCGCCATTTTCGGCCAGATATTCGGCAAAGCGATCTGCATCGCCCGACGTGATGTCACCCGTCAGCCGCAAGGTATCATCCACAACATCGAAGGTCAGCCGTGATGGCATAGGCCCAGGGTTGGGCCCCTGATAGGGGTTGGTCGGCACGTCAGAGGGGCGATAGCGCCGGGTCTGATCTCCCGGTGCGACAGGTTGGGTCAGGGCTGGTGCGCGTGTTGTGCCCGTAAACAGCTGCGGCAGGCCGACAGACAGATCAGCCGCAACCAAAAGCGCACCAATGCCAAGTTGTGCGACAAACAGGCCGCGCAGCACCCGTGCGGGGCGAAAACGGTCTGGTTTGGCATCACTCATTTGGGGCGAGCGGGGCTAGGGGGCTGCATGGATGCAGGCACGTCGTCGAGCTCATGGGCGACACGAAGCGCCATGCGCAGCTCTGCCACGGTCATTGTGTCGTCGAGCCGCTTGCCCCGCCGTCCCGCGCGCAATGCGGCGTGCACGACGGACAAAATAAGGACAAGCACGGCAGGCAGCAGGTCAATCGCGATTGCACCCGCCCAGGACGGCACGAAATTGCCCGCATATCGGATCACGGCATCCGCGCTGGAAATGGGGGTGTATTCCACCTCTGGCGCGGAAGGCAGGGCCATGACTTCGGCGGATGCGTCTTGCAGCGTGATGGCCCGTTGGCCCACGACTTGCAGGACGGAATCGATTGTGCGGGCTTGATTGACTTGGCCTGCTTGGGTGCTGCCATCCAGTTCTGGCAGGACCACAGAGTCGGCAAGGTCTTGGGCCGCGCGGTTCACAAGCGGTGCTACCGACAGTTGACGCATCTGGGTGATGAGGCCCGCAAGACGCACCGCGTCTTCGGAAAATTCGACCGATCGCGCCTCAACAGGGCCTTGTTCGACGGTCAGTGCGCGCATGCGCGATAAGATAGCGTTGCCTTCGGCAAAGGCGGCTTCAATCGGGGCAGTTTGCGCCGCAATCTGTGCCTCAAGGGCGGCCAGTTCCTCGGCCTTTTGGGTCAACACGCGAAACACAGCGCCGCGCCCGACAAGGCCTGACAAAGTGCCAGCGGCTTCTTGTTCGGACAAATCGGCAAAGGATTGGCGCACACGGGCGACATCGCGTTCCAGCGCCTGCGCGGTGACGGCGTTTTCATGGGTGCGCTCAAGCGCGGTCTGATAGTCCTGAACAGTGCGGGCAAGGTGCTGTTCAACGGCAGCCGATCCTGCAAGGGCGGCTGCATTCAGCCAGGATGACATCGCCACAATTGCCAATGATCCCAAGAGCATAGCAAGGATAAGCCCCGTACGTGCAGCCGCTGTGCGCACGGCGGGCAACAGGCGCATGAGATAGGACCAGAACACAAAAATGCCCACAGACACAGCGATGGAATAGGCCAGGGCGGCAAAGGTCGATAGCGCGCCTGTGCTGTCCAAAAGTGACGACACGCCAAGGTAGGTGTAGATGCCCGAGGCCACGGCCAAGACGCCCAGAGCGGTGCCGGTGATGGTATCAAGCCAGCCAAGATGTCCTTCAAGTTCAGCGACATAAGCGGGATTTTGGATCGGCGTCTCGCCTGCGGGGTGGTCGGTCATTTGGTGTCCTTTGCAGGCGGTATGTGGCGGGCCCGCAGCGACCGTAGGGGCTTTTGTTCCCGAGGACCTGAATATACAGGTGGGCGTCAGGTAACTGGACCAGGGTCCAGACAGAGCCAACTCCCTCGGAGTTGCTTAAGGCCACTGGAATCTAGCCCCTGTTCACGAGAAGAGCAGCACCCGCCACGCCAATAGGTATGGCTGGCACGGGCATAAGGCAAGGGGGCGGCGCTGCCTGTTTTGGCCAAAATCAGGCGTATGGCCTAGCGTCTGCTACCCGTATGGCAATGCGTCAGACAGTTTGCGGTTTTTGATCGGCCCTAGGGCTGCGCGATTAGACCGCGTTCGAGCACTGGACTGGGCTATAATTCGCAAGGATGCGGGCTGCGGTGAATTGGCCCTAGGAGGCATGCAAAGCTTGGGCCTATGCTAAAGCCCAACAGGAAAGTGAGTCGCCCCATGCCGCAATTGATCCGTGTTTATATCCAGCAATGCCTGATCGGGTTTGGAATTTCTGCCGTTTTCGTTGCGTTGCTATTGGCGTTTGACGTCAAGGGCCTTTGGACGCTGATTTCGAACTCGCCCGACGGTGTTTTGGCCGTGATCATGCTGTTCATGATGAACGGTATCGTTTTTGCGGGGGTGCAGTTTGGTATTCACATCATGCTGATGGCGGGCAAGGATGAAGATGATCATGACCGCGATGGGCGCGGGCCGCTTATCCCGATCGCGCTGCCTGTGAGATCCAAGTCTGACACGCCGTTGGACCGTGCGATGAAACGCAACGCTTAACGGCAGCTGCGCCTAACAGACTTGTTTTTTGTTTACGTTTTGTTCACAATGACAAAATGCCTGAGGATCTTATTCCATCTCTGCAACCTGGCCAGATTCTGGCGCGCGGCGTGTGTCGTCACCTGCTGAGCCATGATTTTGTAACAGTCGAAGAACTGGTGCCAACGCGTGGCTTGCGTGTTGATGTGATGGCGCTTGGCCCCAAGGGTGAAATTTGGATCATCGAATGCAAGTCCAGCCGCGCGGATTTTCAGGGCGATGCAAAATGGCAAGGTTATCTGGAGTGGTGTGACAGGTATTTCTGGGCCGTTGATGACGGGTTCCCGACGGATTTGTTGCCGCACGATACAGGCCTGATGATCGCCGATCGCTATGATGCGGAGATCGTTCGAATGGCGCCTGAGGCCAAGCTGGCACCGGCGCGGCGAAAGGTGATGGTCCAGAAATTTGCGCGCCATGCAGCGCGGCGTGCACAGCTGGCACGTGATCCCAATTGTGGTACGCATTGATAACGGTATTTACGCCCGCTGGCAGCGGTCGCGCCACCCGGGGGTTTTGCACCCCCGGACCCCCGCAAGGTATTTGCGCAACAATGAAGCACTTGGGTATGATCTTGCCGGCAAGTGGAACATCAGCCAGAACAAGTCCGAGGATGACCGTGCAGGTGTCGCCGAAGGGCTTTTGGCGCAAGGGGATGCGGCGCTTTCGCGGTTGGGTCAGCGGCGCTGATTACTTCAGCAGATCGGCGGCTTTGGCGGCGGCCATGATTTCTTCTGCGATTTCGGCAGCTTCTTCGGGCGTGAAGTCCATCGGGATTTCGATACCTGTGGCTTCTACAAAAATGCGCACCATGCCTTGATCGGTCGGTCCGATTTGCAGGTTTGCTTCGATGTCGCTTTCGCTGTTGATGCCCATTTGTGACCGTCCTTCGCCCATGTCTGTCCCGCGATGTAGCGTGGGTCTGTGTTTTTCGCAAGCGATGGGCAAATCGGGGCTTGCAAAAGCCAGAGGGCTTTCGTATTTCGCGGTCTAGGCCGCCTTAGCTCAGTTGGTTAGAGCGCTGGTTTGTGGTACCAGAGGTCGATGGTTCGAACCCATCAGGCGGTACCATTTTCATGGTCATCTATTCCAGTGGTATGCTTTGCGTCAAAGCCGATGTTGCGCGGTCATACACAAGAATTTCCCCGTTTTGCGTGACGATCAGCCAGTGATCGGCGGTTTGTGTAAAGGCCGTCGCCTGCACGCCACCCGGTAAACGCAAGGTTTCCGGCAAGATCATCGCCGGTTGGTTCAACCGCATGACCATCAGCCCCACGATCAACAGCACACCCCCTATCATTGTCGCGGTCAGCACGGTAACGAGAACGCGAAGAAACCGCAGGTTTGCGGGTTCAGCCATTTCTGGGGGATTGGGGTCCATGTCGGTCCTTACGTTTGAGATTGCGGAAGATCCGCCTGCGCGTCTTGATAAGGCTTTGGCGCGTGATGTGCCAGTGCAAGCGTCGCTGTCGCGCTCGCGGCTTGGCAAGTTGATTGAAGCGGGTGCTGTGGCCATTGATGGGGCGGTCGTGACCGACCAGAAGGCCAAGGTGGCGGCGGGTGCTGTGGTGCTCGTAACACTGCCAGAGGCCTCTGAAAGCCATATGTTGGCGGAAGATATCGCGCTGGATGTCGTCTATGAGGACGACGACCTGATTGTGGTGAACAAGCCTGTGGGCATGGTGGTGCACCCCGCCCCTGGCACGCCGTCGGGCACGCTTGTGAATGCCTTGATGCACCATTGCGGCGACAGCCTGTCAGGGGTGGGGGGCGAGAAACGCCCCGGTGTGGTGCACCGCATCGACAAGGATACCAGCGGTTTGCTGGTGGCGGCCAAGACAGATGCCGCCCATCACGGTCTGGCGGCCCAGTTTGAGGCGCATACGGTCGAACGCTATTACCGCGCGTTGTGCTACGGTGTGCCTGACGGCAATGATCCACGGCTGCGCGGGATCAGGGGCGTGAGTTTTGAGCCCGGCAATATCCTGAAGCTGCAAACGCATTTGGCCCGGCACAAACATGATCGCCAACGCCAAGCGGTCTTGTTTGACGGCGGGCGCCATGCGGTGACGCGGGCCCGACTGGTCGAGCGGTTTGGCCAGCCCGAGGTGATCGCGCTGATCGAATGCTGGCTGGAAACGGGCCGCACCCACCAGATCAGGGTGCATATGGCCCATGCGGGGCATGGGTTGATTGGTGATCCGATCTATGGGGGCAAGCGCAAATTGCCCGCCAAGGCGCTGTCAGAGGGCGCGATTGCGGCTGTTCAGGGCTTTGACAGGCAGGCGCTTCATGCCGCGGTGTTGGGCTTTGAGCATCCTGTGAGCGGCGAGATGATGCGCTTTGAGGCGCCTTTGCCGCGCGATATGCTGGATTTGATCGAGGCTTTGCGCGGGTAGCCGCCATCTGATCTGTGATTGAAACATAGGTCGCATGTGTGTGAGCGCACTGACATAGACCTTTCGGAAGTCACATCGGCATCCTAACTTCAGCTCAACGATTGAAGGGCGCGGCTCTTGTAAGGCGGCTTTTCAACACCCATATCTATGTTAACGCGGTTTACATAAAGCCGTAAGACATCTCCAAAAAGGGGGCATCTCACATGAGTAACTACAAAAATCTACCAGCACCCACACCCGAAGGCGGGTTGAACCGCTATATGCAGGAAATTCGCAAGTTTCCGATGCTGGAACCTGAAGAAGAATACATGTTGGCCAAACGCTATCTGGATCACGACGATACCGGTGCGGCCCATAAAATGGTGACATCGCACCTGCGATTGGCGGCCAAGATCGCCATGGGATACCGCGGCTACGGTCTGCCGCAAGCCGAGGTGATTTCGGAGGCGAATGTTGGATTGATGCAAGCCGTAAAGCGCTTTGATCCTGAAAAAGGTTTCCGTCTGGCGACCTATGCGATGTGGTGGATCCGTGCCAGCATTCAGGAATATATCCTGCGCTCATGGAGCCTTGTGAAACTGGGCACCACATCGGCCCAAAAGAAACTGTTTTTCAACCTGCGCAAGGCGAAGAATAAAATTGGTGCGCTGGAAGACGGCGATTTGCGCCCCGAACACGTGGAGCGGATTGCAACGGACCTGAATGTGTCCGAGCAAGAGGTCATCAATATGAACCGTCGCCTTGCAGGCGGTGACGCCAGCCTGAACGCGATGGTCGGCAGCGATGGCGACAGCGCGATGCAGTGGCAGGACTGGCTGGAGGATGAAGACGCAACGCAGGCCGAGGACTACGCCGAAAAAGACGAGCTGGATGCGCGCCGCGAAATGCTGGCCGCAGCGATGAGCGTTTTGAATGACCGTGAGAAAGATATTCTCACGCAGCGGCGCTTGGCGGACAAACCTGTTACCCTGGAAGAGCTGAGCGGACAGTATGATGTGAGCCGTGAGCGTATCCGTCAGATCGAGGTGCGGGCGTTTGAAAAGCTGCAAGACCAGATGCGCAAGCTGGCTGCTGAGAAGGGCATGCTTGCAACGGCGTAAGCTGATCTGTCGTTTTGAATTTTTTGTCCCCGTCGGAGCCTCCGGCGGGGATATTTTTTGAACAAAAGAAGATTGGTGTATGTTCTCTTATTCGGGCGGGTTAACCTTAATGCAAAGTTAAGGGAGCTGTCGCATGGATCATGTCAGGTGGGGGATTTTGGGGGCGTCTCGGTTCGCGCTTAGTGATATGGGGCCCGCGCTTCATGCCGCAGACGGCGGAGATCTTGTTGCGGTGGCGTCGCGCTGTGGACAAAAGGCCCAAGCCTTCAAGACGATTAGCCCGCATTTGGACCTGTTTGACAGTTATGAGGCGCTGGTCGGAAGTGACAGGGTTGATGCGATATACATTCCTTTGCCCAATGCGCTGCATGTTGAGTGGACCTTGAAGGCGCTTGAAGCGGGCAAACATGTGTTGTGTGAAAAGCCCATGGCGATGGCTGCGTCTGATTTTGATCGTTTGATCGCGGCGCGTGACAAAAGCGGTTTGCTTGCCGCGGAAGCCTATATGCCCGTGCATCATCCGCAATGGGCGCGTGTTCACGCTCTTTTGGCCCAAGGTCAGATCGGTAAGCTGATGCATATTGAGGCGCGGTTTACCTTTTTTAACGATGATAAGGGCGACATTCGCAATCAGGCCGCTTTGGGGGGCGGGGCTTTGCGTGATATTGGGGTCTATGTGATCGGGACCGCGCGTTTTGCAACAGGGCTGGAGCCGACAGATATTGGCGCGCGCCTGCGGGTAGAGGACGGGTTTGATACTTTTGCCGATATGCAGGCACGATTTGGGGACGCGACCTATTCGGCTTATGTCAGCACGCGGATGTTGCGCGATCAGGGGATATTGTTTCATGGCACTGAAGGTGTGATCAGCCTGCAGGCGCCTTACAACGGTGGCGTGCATAAAGAAGCGCAAATCGAGATTACCACAGCGTCGGGTGAACTGCGCATTGAACGCTTTCCGACAGTGCGGCAGTATGATCTGCAGGTTGCGGCGTTTAACCGTTGTGTTTTAACGAACGCCCCATTTGCCTGTCCGCTAGAGTTTTCACGCGGCACACAAGAGATGATTGATGCCGTTCTGCAGACCGGTGAAAGGATTGATTAGATGGATGATGACGGATTTGAGCTGAACACCCCTGCCGAGGGCAAGGTGGAAGAAAACATGGGCATGCGGCTGATCTGGATGGTTGTGATCTGGATCATGATCAACTTTGCCCAAACGATCCTTGGGTTTGTTACGATCGTTCAGTTTGTGATCATGTTGGTCAATGGCCGTGAGCCGAACCCGCGTATTGCGGATTTCGGCACCGATCTGGGGATTTGGGTGGCCAAGGCTGCACGGTATATGACAGCCGCGTCAGAGGTGAAGCCCTGGCCCTGGACAGAGTTGGATTAGCCCTGATCGCTATTCGGCTTCCAGCGCTTCCAACTCGTCGATCATACCGCTGATCATCGACAGGCCCTTGTCCCAAAAGGCAGGATCGGAGGCATCAAGACCGAAGGGGGCCAGCAATTCCTTGTGGTGTTTTGAGCCACCTGCGCGCAGCATGTCGAAGTATTTTTCCTGAAAATCCGCGTCGCCTTCTTCGTAGACGGCATAAAGCGCATTTACGAGACCATCGCCGAATGCATAGGCGTAGACGTAAAAGGGCGAGTGCACGAAGTGCGGGATGTAGGCCCAGAATGTCTCGTAGCCCTCTTGAAATTCGAACACGGGGCCAAGGCTTTCGGCCTGAACGGACATCCAAAGCGCGTTGATGTCATCGGGTGTCAATTCGCCCTCGGCGCGGGCGGCGTGCAGCTTACATTCAAAGTCGTAAAAGGCGATCTGGCGGACAACCGTGTTGATCATATCCTCGACCTTGCCGGCCAGCATGGTTTTACGCTCTTCTTTGGTTTTCGCGCCGTCCAGCAATTTGCGGAAAGTCAGCATCTCCCCAAAGACGGAGGCTGTTTCGGCCAGTGTCAGCGGAGTTGAGGACAGCAATTCACCCTGCTGCGCGGCCAGCACTTGGTGCACGCCGTGGCCAAGCTCGTGTGCCAGTGTCATCACATCGCGCGGTTTGCCCAGATAGTTCAGCATGACGTAAGGGTGGACCGTGGTGACGGTGGGGTGGGCAAATGCGCCGGGCGCCTTGCCTGGTTTGACGGCGGCGTCGATCCAGCCTTTGGTAAAAAACGGCTCGGCCAGATCGGCCATGCGCGGATCAAAGCTGGCATATGCATCCATCACGGTTTGCTGTGCTTCGTCCCAATGGACCAGCTTGGGGTCGTCTTGGGGCAGGGGCGCGTTGCGATCCCATGTCTGCATCTTGTCTAGCCCGAGCCATTTGGCCTTGAGCGCGTAGTAACGATGGCTCAGCTTGGGGTAGGCGGCGACAACTGCGTTGCGCAGGGCCTCAACCACCTCGGGCTCAACATGGTTGCTGAGGTGGCGGCCCGTTTGGGGCGTGGGCATGCCGCGCCATTTGTCTTCGATGGACTTTTCTTTGGCCAGCGTATTGTGGACGCGGGCAAAGGTGCGGATGTTTTTGTCAAACACCTCGGCCAGTGCGTGAGATGCGGCTTCGCGCTTGCTGCGGTCCTGGTCGGTCAGCAGGTTGAGCGTGCCTTCGATGTTGAGCGCTTCGCCGTCCACCTCAAATTCCAGCCCTGCAATGGTTTCATCAAACAGGCGGTTCCATGCGGCGGCGCCAACGGTGGATTGATCATGAAGAAACTTTTCCAGCTCGTCAGACAGCTGATAGGGCTTCATCGCGCGCATGCGGTCAAACACGGGTTTATAGCGGGCCAGATCTGCATTTTGCGTCAAAAGCTGTGAAAGATGCGCCTCGTCCAGACGATTGAATTCCAGCCCGTAAAATACCAGCGGTGTGGTGTAGTTGGTGATCGCATCTTGTGCATTCGACATGAATTGCGCGCGTTCGGAATCGGTGGTGTTTTGATAATATCGCAACCCCGCAAACGACATGATACGCCCTGCGATCACATCAATCGCTTCATAGCGTTGCACGGCCTCCAGCATCTGGTCGGCGCTTAGATCGGCCATTTTGCCTTCGTAGTCGCTGGCAAAGCTGGCGCAGGCCTGTTCCAGCCACGCCATATCTTGTTTAAGCTTATCGCTGTCTTCACTCGCATAAAGATCGGTGAGGTCCCATTCGGGCAGGGTGCCAAGGTCTGTGTCGAGCATTGTGAATTCCTTTATCCGTTAGGCTTAACCTATGGGGGACATGCGGGGGTTGAAAGGGGCGAATGCCAGTATTTTGCTCTAGCCGTATTGGGCCAGCATCTGTTTGAGATCATCCAGTGTATTGGCCTCTTGCAGGGGTTTGTCATGACGCCAGCGCGACATGCGCGGAAAGCGCAGCGCCACGCCTGATTTGTGACGCGGACTTTCTTGTATTCCCTCAAAGGCAATTTCAAAGACATGTTCCGGGGAGACTTGGCGCACAGGGCCAAATCGCTGAATGGTGTTCTTTTTGACCCAAGCTGTGATCTTGCGAAACTCGGCATCGGTGAGCCCTGAATAGGCTTTGGTAAAGGGCACCAGATCATTGCCGTTCCACACCGCAAATGTGTAGTCGGTAAACAGGTTTGCACGCCGCCCGTGACCTGCTTGGGCGTAAATCATCACGGCGTCAATGGTCAGCGGATCGACCTTCCATTTCCACCAATCGCCTTTTTTGCGTCCCGCCAGATAGGGGCTATCAAGCCGTTTAAGCATCAGCCCCTCGGCATGGTTTTCGCGGGAGACATCACGCAGCGATGCGGCATGATCCCACGACGCAGGCGCGAGGTTTTCCGACAGCTTGATGGGGGCATCGGCAGGACAGGAAGCCACAATAGTTTCAAGGGCTTCGCGCCTGAACTTCAAGTCTTTTTCCCGAATGTCGATGCCGTCTAATTCCAAAAGATCATAGGCATGCAGGATGACCGGAGCCTCGGCCAAGAGTTTCTTTGGCACCGTCTTGCGGCCAAGCCGTTTCTGCAGGGCGTTAAAGGGCAAGGGCGCATCATCTTTCCATGCCAAAACCTCGCCGTCGATGACGGTGCCTTGGGGCATGAAATCGGCAAGTCGATGCAGTTCGGGGAACCGGTCTGTCATCAGGTCTTCGCCCCGCGACCAAAGATGAAACTGGCCTTCGCGCAGGATCATCTGGCCGCGAATTCCATCCCACTTATATTCAATATTCCAATGGGTTATGGCGCCAAGCTCATCCAAATTTTCCATCTGGTAAGCCAGATAAAACGGATAGGGCCGTGACAGATCGGCCATGGGATCATCCGTTAGGATCAGCGCCTCAAAACTGGTTGTTTCGGGCGTCCATTGCCCCATCAGTTTGTGGGTCAGCGCTGCTTCATCCTGATCGGTGGCACGGGCCAGGGCACGGGTCATCAGCTTGGTCGAGACACCGACCCTGAAACCGCCGGTGATCAGTTTGTTGAACAAGAACCGTTCCGTCGTGGAAAGCCTGTCCCACACGGCAAGAACGGTCTCTTTTTTCTCGCCCTCTTCCATGCTGCGAAGGGATTTAGTAACGTCGATCCAATGGGTTAGAGTTTGATCTTCATGCGATTTGGCAGGCGGCAAAACCAAGGCTATGGTTTCTGCCAGATCGCCCACGATCGGGTAACATTCCTCGAAAAGCCAAAGGGGAATACCTGCGACCTCGGCCGCCCATTCGCGCAGCAGCGTTGTGGTGACAGACCTTTTGGGGCGCCGCCCCGAAAACAAGGCGATGCACCACAATTTGTCCGTATCGGAGGCTGTCTGAAAATACGCTGTCAGCGCGGCCGTCTTGACGGTTGTTTTGGTGGTTTGGTCCATCGCGGTGAAAAGCGTTACAAAATCCTTCATTGCGCCGCGCCGTCCTCGGATGCGGCGTCGAGTGTTTCGCCTTCATATTCGGTGCTGACCACATGCGCGTCATATCCCTGGTCGCGCAGCCATCTTGTGAATTGGCTGGTGTAGCCGTGGGTGACAAAGACCCGTTCGGCCCCTGTCGCGCGGATTGCATCGTTAAGCCCTTGCCAATCAGCATGATCGGACAGCACAAAGCCGCGGTCTGCTGCACGGCGGCGGCGGACCCCGCGCATGGCCATCCATCCGCTGGCGAAGGCGGTGGATTGCGGCCCGAACCTTTTGGACCATCCGCCAAAGCCCGAAGGTGGGCAGACGATCAAGGCACCGGGATGGTCTTTGGGGTTCAGATCAGCATTCACACGTATTGTCTGTGGCAGTTCGAGACCTTGGGCGCGCAACACTTCGTTTGTATTTTCAACGGCGCCGTGGGTCAAAATGGGGCCGATGGTTTGGTCAATCGCTGTTAGCAGCCTTTGGGCCTTGCCCAAGGCATATGCGCCCAAAACAGAAGCGCGGCCATCCGCGGCATTGGCGGCCCACCACGTGTTGATCTGATCTGCAACCGCGTCTTGTGGCGTCCATTTGAAAACGGGCAGGCCAAAGGTGCTTTCGGTGATGAAGGCGTGGCAGCGCACAGGTTCAAAGGGTTCGGAAAACCCGTCGTCGGTGGTTTTGTAATCGCCCGATGCGACCCAAATCTGGCCTTTGACCTCAACCCTGATTTGCGCAGAGCCGGGCACGTGACCCGCAGGGTGATAGCTTACCTTGGCGCCGCCAATTTGCATCGTATCGCCGTAGTCGATTGTATCGAGGGTAATGTCGCCCAGACGATGGCGCATCACAGGGGCCGCCGCTTTGGTCGCAAGGTAGCGTTGATGGCCCCACCGCGCATGATCGGCATGGCCGTGGGTGATCAGCGCGCGTTCAACAGGCCGCCAGGGGTCGATATAAAAATCGCCGGCGGGACAGTAAATGCCGCGATCGGTAAAGGTTAAGACATCTGCCATGGTTGGTTAACCTAGAGCACCTTGCGAAGGTTGCCATTTGCGTATTTGGTCAGACACAGAAAAACTGGGAGAGGGCAAATTATGGGCATTGCGGATTTCAAAGAACGGATGCTGTCGGGCGCACCGCTGGCGGGCACATTTATGAAAACGCCCAGTCACGAGGTGGTCGAGGTTCTGGCGAAATCGGGACTGGATTTTATCTGCCTTGATGCAGAACACGCCCCCTTTGACCGCGCCCGAATGGATGCGTGTATGGCCATTGGCCGCGCACTTGATTTTCCGCTGTTGGTGCGTGTGGAAGACAGCAGCCCGCGTGCGGTGTTACAAGCCTTGGACATGGGCGCCGTTGGCATTGTCTGCCCGCATGTGGACAGCGTTGAAAAGGCCCAAGAGGTGGCACGCGCGGCGCACTTCGGGTTGGGCGGACGCGGTTATGCGGGATCGACCCGTTGGGCCGGTTTTGCAACCAGATCAATGCCTTGCGTGATGGACCAGGACGCGCAGACGATCGTGATTGCGCAAATCGAAGAACCGGCCGGTGTGGACGCGGCCCAAGACATTGCCGCTGTTGATGGCATCGACGGGCTGTTCATCGGTCCTGCGGATTTATCGGTCGGCTATGGCTATGACCATCAGGCGAGCGACGAACTGACGGCCGCTTTGGCGCATGTCGGACAAGCGGCCAAGGCGCAGGGCAAAGCCTATATGTCATGGGTGCCGAATGCCCAGAAAGCGCAGGAGTGGTCGGCCTATGGGATGAGCATGTTTTTCATTGGATCAGAACACGCGTGGATGCTGAACGGGGCGCGCGCTGATGCTGCGGGTGTTCACGAGATCGGGGGTGATGCATGAGGTTTGTTCGCTTCGGAGACGCACGCGCGGAACGGTTTGGGGCCTTGGATACGGATGATGCGCTGCGCGACATTTCGGGCCACGCACAGGTAAACGCCGATCTGAAAAGGGTTAAGCCAGCCGACATCTCAGTCGCCGCCAAGGTCGCGGATGCGCCGCGTCTGGGGTGCCCTGTTTTGAACGTGGGCAAGATCATTTGCATTGGATTGAACTATCGCAGCCACGCAGTGGAGGCTGGTATGCCTGTGCCTGAAGAGCCGATTGTGTTCATGAAAGCGACCTCTGCGATATGTGGGCCGAATGACCCGCTGGAGTTGCCGCGCGGATCTGCCAAAACGGATTGGGAGGTCGAACTTGGCGTGGTGATTGGCAGCCATGCAAAATATGTAGATGAGGCTGATGCGCTGGCCCATGTTGCGGGATATGTCACCTGCAATGACGTGTCAGAACGCGCGTTTCAGATTGAGCGCGGTGGCCAATGGACCAAAGGCAAAAGCTGCGACAGTTTTGCGCCAATCGGACCGTGGTTTGTGCCTGCCAACCAGATCGCCGATCCCCAGAACCTTGCGTTGCGCGCCTGGGTGAATGGGGACATCGTTCAGGATGGCAACACCAGCGATATGATTTTCACCGTTGCCCAGATCATCAGCTATCTTAGCCAGATGATGTCGCTACACCCCGGGGATGTGATCATGACAGGCACGCCCCCCGGCGTCGGCATGGGCATGACGCCGCCGCGGTATCTGGGCAAAGGCGATATTGTCGAGGTTGAGGTCGAAGGGCTTGGCCGCCAGAGACAGGTTGTGGTCTAGCCGTTCGCATCAAAGAGGTCAGCGCAGGCCGAAAGATAACCTTCGCGCGTTGTCGCGACCTCCATCATCAGCTCGTGTTCGCAATTGGTAAACACCTTCAGTTCACCATTTGGCCAGCGGGCCATGCGGTCATGCACGCGGGCAGGGTCCACGATGCGTTCATTGTCGCCCAAGCCGCACAGCGTTGGCACATCGGGCGATTTCTTGGCCGCAAGGCTGCGCATTTCGATCAGCGCTTCGTTCAGCCAATGCATCGTTGGCCCGCCAAGGGCCAGATCGGGTTGGTCGATTAGATGTTGGCGCATGTAGTCCACCATGTCTTTGTCGCGTGACAGGGTGTTGTCCTCAAAGGGGGCGACCATGATGTAGGGATCGGGCTTGGTGCCCGGGGCGTAGAGATCTGCAAACTGCAAGGGCCGCGCGATTGTGGTCAGCCCCCATGCAATCGGGCGCAGCGCTGGCGACATCAGGATGCCCCACATCGGCGCCGAAAAGGCAGCTGCGTTGACGTCCAGTTCTTCCATAAGCGCGCGCAGCCCGATACAGCCGCCCATCGAATGACCGATCATATAGTAGGGGCGGGGCAGGCCCAAATCGGTTGCGGCTTCGACCATTGCCAAAACATCGCGTTGATAGTCGCTGAATTTCTCGACGTGACCTTTGTTGCGGTCATCCAACAGACGGTCTGCAAGGCCCTGACCGCGCCAGTCGATTGTGATTGTGCCATACCCCCGCGCCAGAAGGCTTCGTGCTGCGCGACCATATTTTTCGACATATTCAGTGCGACCGGGAAACAGCAGAACCGTGCCGCGCGCACCTTTCTGCCAATGCGCAATGCGCAGGCGCACCCCGTCGTCAGCCGTGATCCAATAGGCGGCCCCTGCATCGGGGCCGTCTGCGGCTGCGCTGTCGAAAGGGGCGTTCTGCATGCGGGTTAGCCGAGGACCGAGGACAGGGCCATCGCTTTGCCCATGTCGCCATCAACCGACAGTTTGCCTGTCATAAATGCGGCGGTGGGGTTCATTTCACCGTCCAGGATGGCTTTGAAGGTGTCGGTGCTGGCGGTCAGTGTAACGTCTGCATCTTCATCGCCTGCGCGCGCGCCATCGCCATCAATCATGATCGCGCCTTCATCTTCGACCACAAATTTGGCCACGCCAGAAAACCCGCCATCGCCCATTTTTTCGTTCAGGGCTGCCACTGCTGTATCGATAACGTCGCTCATATTTCTCACGCTCCTTCATATGTGATGGCTGCAGATCAAATCGCCTCTCGCAAATCTGCGCAGCCGCGCTACACTCACATTTGTGATGAAACAAACCAAGCGCAACCATCTTTCTATTGTGACGTGGGGTCTTTTGGCAGTGGGGATTTCCTTACCCGCGCTGGCCCAAGACACCGTGCCGCCCACCGCGTTGGAGCGTTTGCGCAACAGCACGCCTGAAACCTACGCAGTGATAGAGCGCGAACTGATGAACGAATGGTCCCGTTCTGGCAGCCCTGCGATGGATTTGTTGCTGCAACGTGGCCGCGATGCTTTGGAAACGGGTGCATTTGAAGAAGCGATTGATCATTTCACCGCACTGACAGATCACGCGCCCGAATTTGCCGAAGGATACAACGGGCGGGCCACGGCCTATTTTCGCAAAGGGCTTTTTGGTCCTGCGCTGGATGACATTCGCCGGGCGCTGGTGCTTAATCCCAACCACTATCAGGCGATGATCGGCTTTGGCATTATTCTTGAAGAAACGGGGCAGAAACGGGCAGCACTTGAGGCCTACCGCAAGGCGGCCTCTATACATCCCCACCGCGAGGACGTAGCAACAGCGATAGAGCGGTTGGAGCCTGCAGTGGCGGGCCAAGCTCTCTGACCATTGGTGTGATGTAGGGGAAACGCAGTGACGATAACTGCGGTCTTGGGGCCGACCAACACGGGCAAAACCCACTATGCGATTGAACGGATGCTGGCCCATAAGACGGGGGTGATCGGGCTGCCGTTGCGCCTGCTGGCCCGCGAGGTCTATGACCGCATTGTTGCCATTCGTGGCCCCTCGGTTGTGGCCCTTGTCACGGGCGAGGAACGGATTGTCCCACCCCGCGCGGCCTATTGGGTATGCACGGTCGAGGCGATGCCCGATGGTATGGGCTGCGATTTTCTTGCGATTGACGAAATCCAGCTTTGCGCCGATCTGGACCGCGGGCATGTGTTTACCGACCGTCTTTTGCATGCGCGCGGGCTGCATGAAACGCTGTTTTTGGGGGCCGAAACCATGCGCCCCGCGATTGCAGCACTTGTGCCCAAAGCACAATTTCTCAAACGTGAACGATTTAGCACGCTGACCTATACAGGTTCGAAAAAGATAAGCCGTTTGCAGCCACGCACGGCGATTGTCGGGTTTTCGGTTGATAATGTGTATGCCATCGCAGAGCTGTTGCGCCGTCAAAAGGGTGGTGCTGCTGTGGTGATGGGCGCGTTGTCGCCGCGCACCCGCAATGCGCAGGTGGATATGTATCAAAATGGCGAGGTCGATTTTCTGGTGGCGACAGATGCCATCGGCATGGGGCTGAACCTTGATATCAATCACGTTGCCTTTTCCAGTCTGACCAAATTCGACGGCCGTCGCATGCGGCCTTTGCAGCCCAATGAATTGGCCCAGATCGCGGGGCGCGCCGGACGGCATATGAACAACGGCACCTTTGGGGTGACGGGCGAGGCAGGGCCAATCCATGAAGAAGTCGTCACCTCGATTTGCGACAGTCGGTTTATCCCGGTGCGCAAACTTCAATGGCGCAATTCGGCGCTACAGATGGGCACAGTGGATGCCCTGTTGCGCAGTCTGCAAGACCAGACCAGCAACGAATGGTTGACCCGCGTGCGCGACAGCGATGATCTGATCGCGCTGAAAACGCTGGCCGAGGATGCCGAAGTGCGTGCGCGTGCGTCCAATGGCGCGTCGGTCAAACTTTTGTGGGATGTGTGCCGCATCCCCGATTTCAGGGGTATATCCGCGGCTGAACACGCCAGTTTGTTGATGCAAATATACACCTTTTTACACCAATCGGGCCGGATTTCCGCCGACTGGATGGCGCGGCAGGTCAAACGCACCGATAGGGTGGAGGGCGATATCGACACGCTGTCGAAACGTCTGGCCTACATCCGCACGTGGACATATGTCGCGCAGCGCAGCGGTTGGCTGGACGATATGGACCATTGGCGCGGGGAAACCCGTGCTGTAGAAGACCGCCTGTCAGATGCTCTGCACGAGCGTTTGACCCAAAGATTTGTTGATCGCCGTACATCTGTTTTGTTGCGGCGATTGAAGCAGAAGGAGGCCCTTGTGGCTGAGATTAACGACGCTGGTGAGATCACCGTAGAAGGCCAACTGATTGGCAAAATCGAAGGCTTCCGCTTTCAGCAAGACGCAAGTGCCACGCCCGATGAGGCCAAAACGCTGCGTGCGGCGGCTTTGCAGGTTCTGGCGCCTGAATTTCATTTGCGGGCCGATCGGTTTTACAATGCGCCCGACACCGAGATTGATTTCACCGAACAAGGTGGCCTGATGTGGGGTACTTTTGCGGTTGGCAAACTTGTGACGGGCAGTGATGCGCTCAAGCCGCAGGTGCAAGCCTTTGTGGACGAAGAAGCAGGCGCCGATGTTGCCGCCAAAGTCCAACGCCGGTTGCAGCACTTTATTGATCGCAAAATCACGACGCTGTTTGAACCGCTTGAAAACCTGAAAAACGACGATGCGTTGCAAGGGCTGGCCAAGGGCTTTGCATTCCGCATGGTGGAAAACATGGGCGTGATCCCGCGCGGTGACGTAGCGGGCGAGGTCAAGGACCTTGATCAGGACGCGCGCGGTGCGCTGCGCAAACATGGCATCCGTTTTGGCCAGTTCACCATCTTCATGCCGCTTTTGCTGAAACCTGCGCCGACGCGTTTGCGTTTGGTGCTGTGGTCACTGGCGCAGAACCTGCAAGAGTTTCCAGAAAGCCCCCCCGCTGGTCTGGTCACAGTGCCTGCTGCCAAAGGCAATCCGCAAGGCTACCATACAATGGCGGGCTACCGCGCTGCGGGTGAACGCGCGATCCGGATTGATATGCTGGAACGCCTTGCCGATATGCTGCGCGGCCAAGACACGCGGGCCGGTTTTGAAGCCAACCCCGATATGCTGTCGATCACGGGCATGACGCTTGAGCAGTTCGCAGATCTGATGCAAGGCCTTGGATACAAGGCGGAAAAAGGCGAGCGTGTGAAGGTAAAAGCCCCCGCCGAGCCTGCGAAAGACGCAACCACTGATGCGGGCGAGGCACAGGCCGAAGAAGCCCCTGTTGCGCCAACAGACACGGCAGTGCCCGATGCCCAAGAAGATGCCGCGCCAGAAATGGAAGTGTTTTATACCTTTGCGTGGGCGCCCCGTGGCGGCAACCGCGGCAGTGGCAAGCCCCGACCCCAAGGCGACAAGCCGCGCAAAAAGGGCGGTAAACCGCAAGGCAAAGGTGGCAACAAGGCGCAGAAATTCAGCGCAAAACCTGCCCGCAAGGAAAAAGCCATTGATCCTGACAACCCGTTTGCAGCTGCCCTGATGGGTCTCAAGAAGGATTGAGCGATCAGATCCAAAGCCAACGGCTGGACAAATGGCTCTGGCATGCGCGGTTTTTTAAAACCCGCACTTTGGCGGGTCGTGTGATCAGTGAAGGCAAGGTGCGGGTGGACGGGACCATCGTCTCCAAACCCTCTCGCGCAGTTAGAGCCGGTATGGTCCTGACGTTCACGCAGGCCAAAGAGGTGCGTGTTGTGTGCATCGAAGGTATTGGTGACAGACGTGGCCCCGCACCAGAGGCGCAGGCGCTTTACACCGATCTGACGCCGCCCAAACCGCCCAAAGACCCTGCGAAAATTGCGCCGCGCCCTGTTTACGAAGGGGGTGGGCGGCCGACAAAAAAGCAAAGGCGACAATTGGACCGCTTTGATGGTCTTGAATGATCCGCTGCCCTGATTTAGCTAGGCGATAACTTCACATCCTGGACCGCTTTTATGACCTATATCGTCACTGACAACTGCATTGCTTGCAAATACACCGACTGTGTTGAAGTCTGCCCCGTTGATTGCTTTTACGAAGGCGAAAACATGCTGGTCATTCATCCGGACGAATGCATCGACTGTGGTGTTTGTGAGCCTGAGTGCCCCGCTGATGCGATCCGCCCCGATACAGAGCCTGACATGGAAAAATGGGTTGAGTTCAACCGCAAGTATTCCGAAGCCTGGCCTGTGATCATCACCAAAAAAGATCAGCTTCCCGAAGCCGAAGAGCGCGATGGTGAAGAAGGCAAACTGGAGAAATACTTTAGTGAAGCCCCAGGCGAAGGCGGATAAGCGATTCGCCTGCTTACCTAAGGTAAGTGTGCCAAATCCTTTGTTTTTATGTCGAATCGTTCCAAGCGGTCGCCTTTCGGGCGGCCCTTTTTTGTGGTATGGTAATCCCACATCAGAGCCGCCCGCTTTGGTTCCGCCATCAGGTGATGGGTATGAAACGCTGCCGTTTCTTGGGACATCTGGACAGGGATGACGCTTCGCCAAACAGGTTTCGGCGAGGGGTTATTTTTTGGCGCGGCACGAAAGGAAAGAATGAAGATGAGTAAGGCGAAGAAGCTGGATTTCAGCCCGAATGAATTTGTTGTTTATCCCGCACATGGTGTTGGAAAAATCGTTTCGGTCGAAGAACAAGAGGTTGCAGGCATGACGCTTGAGCTTTTTGTGATTGCGTTTGAAAAAGACAAGATGACATTGCGGGTGCCAACCAACAAAGCGGTTGATGTGGGCATGCGCAGCCTGTCCACAGGTGACGAGATCAGCCACGCAATGAAAATCCTCAAAGGCAAGGCCAAAGTCAAACGCGCGATGTGGTCACGCCGCGCACAGGAATATGAGCAAAAGATCAATTCCGGCGATCTGATCGCGATTGCAGAGGTGGTCCGCGATTTGCACCGCAACGACGACCAGCGCGAGCAAAGCTACTCTGAACGGCAGCTTTATGAGGCGGCCCTTGAACGACTGACCCGCGAAGTGGCCGCTGTGAGCGGTGAGGACGAAGGCGAAGCAGGCTCCAAGATTGAAGCCGTTTTGAACAGTCGGGCACCTGCTGCTGCATAGGATTGATGACGCTGTAAAACGGAAAGGCGGGCCAAGGCCCGCCTTTTTGCATGTTTGGGTGGGGGCCAGCCCCCACACCCCCGAGGTATTTCAAGCAACAATGAAGATCAAAAGGGCCACTTCGATCAGTTGTTGCGTGGCGCCCAATGTGTCACCTGTCTGACCGTTGATTTTGTTTTTTGCCAAGAGAATGCAGCCCAGTGAGATGATCACCATCACTGCAATTGCGACGGGTGTTAGCATGAAAGACGCCAAAGCGCCGATGGCCAGCGCGACCAGTGTTGCGTTGCGTTCGGGGCGGCCGACCTGATGGGACAGGCCCGATGACCGGGCATTTTGCACGCTATGCATGATGGTTGGAAGCGTGGCCCGGCTGATTGCGCCGATGGCTGCAAGTGTGAGGATCGGGTTTACGTCGGGCAAGAGACTGCCCAATGCGAGCCACCGAAGGCCAACGGAAAGGACAAGGGCCAACACGCCATATGTGCCGATTTGGCTGTCTTTCATGATCGCCAGGCGGCGTTCCACGGTATATCCGCCCCAAAACCCATCTGCGCAATCGGCCAATCCGTCCTCGTGCAGCGCGCCTGTGATGAGGATTGCAGCGCCAAGAGTGAGCCCCGCGCTGATCATCGCGGGAAGGCCGAGCCACAGACATAGCCATGCCACGCCACCCGCCAACGCACCGATGATCGCTCCTGCAACAGGGTAGGCCCAAGCACTTGCCGCGCTGCGCGCCATTGCGTGATCGGCATCAACGCGCACAGGCAAGCGGCTGAGCAATCCCAGACTTGCGGGGATATCGCGCAGATCAATCAGCGGCATGTCGGATTTATTGGTCATTGCGGCTCATGTGCTGCGTTGCTCTTGGGTCACGAATGGGTAAACAGAAGTCGAACGATTAGCAACGAGGTCCCCATGACGCAGTTTTCTTCCCTTTCCGATATTCGCCAAGCCTTGGCGGCGATGCCAATGGCTGATGAGAAGGCGCTTGATGCGGCGCGTGCGCGTAACGGACAGTTGACGAAACCGCCTGGCGCCTTGGGGCGTTTGGAGGATCTGGCGTGTTGGTATGCCAGTTGGCGGGGGCAGGCCGCACCCGTTCTGGCGGCACCGCAGGTTTTGATTTTTGCGGGCAATCACGGGGTCACAGCACAGGGCGTTTCCGCTTTTCCTGCCGAGGTCACGGTGCAAATGGTTGCAAATTTTGAACATGGCGGTGCGGCGATCAATCAACTGTCCAAGGCATTTGGGGCGCAAATGACGGTTCATCCGCTTGATTTGGATACCCCGACCGCAGATTTCACCACGGGGCCTGCAATGAGTGAGGCAGAGGTTGTTACCGCGTTTCAAACGGGATGGGACGCGGTGGACCCATTGTCCGATCTGGTGGTGACGGGAGAGATGGGCATCGGCAATACGACATCAGCCGCCGCGATTTGCGCGGCCCTTTTGGGCGGAGATCCTGGCGATTGGACTGGGCGCGGCACGGGCGTGGATGACGACGGGCTGGCGTTGAAAACCCGTGTGGTGGCACAAGGGTTGGCTGCCAATGAAAGCCGTGATCCACTGCAGGTCCTGCGCTGTTTGGGCGGGCGCGAGCTTGCGGGGATGTGCGGTGCGATCGCGCGCGCACGCGCCGAACGGATCCCCGTTATCTTGGATGGCTTTATTTGTAGCGCTGCGGCCTTGTGTCTTGAGACAGCGGAAAAAGGCACGTTGGATCACTGTGTGGCAGGGCATCTGTCGGCAGAGGGTGCACATGAAGCCTTGCTTGATGCCTTGGGTAAATCGCCGTTGTTGTCGCTCGGGCTGCGCTTGGGCGAAGGATCGGGGGCGGCTTTGGCCATAGGTGTGTTAAAAGGCGCAATCGCATGCCATTCGGGTATGGCGACATTTGCGCAAGCAGGGGTCGCAGAGGGCTAGGTATCAGGAGTTTTGCCCGCAATCGCTGCGTCTTCATCGGCGTCCAGTGATTGAACGAGGGCTGTCTCGAAATCCTTGTTCAATTCGCGGGCGCGTTCAATATAAGCCTTGTTTTTGGTGATGGGAATGTTGGGATCCCACAGTTCCGCCAATTCGCGCATCGCGCGCCGATCAAGTTTGAAGAACGTATGTTCCGTTTCTGCGGCTTCAAAATCGGTGAGCCCCATGTTTTCCAGAACGTATCGGCCTGCGCGAAGCGAGCTGTCGAACATCTCGCGCACGATGTCATCCGCGCCCGCCTGATAGAGCGCATAGGTTTGCACGCGGTCGCGGGCGCGCGCGATGATGTGAAGATCAGGGCGTTCTTTTCGCGCGTATGTCACCAACTTGATTGCGGCGTCTTTGTCGTCCAGCGCGACCACCAAGACCTGGGCCGAAGATAGCCCCGCAGCATGCAGCATATCGGGGCGGGTTGGATCGCCAAAAAAGCCCCTGAACCCGAAGGTGCGCATCAGTTCTACGGTTTTGAGGTTGTTGTCTATTACAACGGTTTTGAAGCCTGCCATCTGAACCAGGCGGTTGATGACTTGGCCAAATCGCCCGATCCCGGCAATGATGATGTGGGCGGCTTCATCTTGGTCAATGGTGTCATGGGGTGTGGTGTCGGCCTCTTCCATCCGGTGTTGCAACAGATCATAGGCGATAAACAACAGCGGTGTGATCAGCATGGACAGCGCCACGATCAGCAGCAGCCGATCCGCAAGAAAGGGTGGTAAGACATTTGTTTGCAACGAAAAGCTGATCAGGACAAAGCCGAATTCGCCAGCCTGCGCCAGCCCAAGTGTGAACAGCCATTGATCGCGCCCTTTAAGGTGAAAGAGCCGTCCCAAGAGATAAAGAACGGCGCCCTTGATCAGCATCACGGCAAGGGTAAGACCGATGATGGACAAAGGAGATTTGAAGAGCGTCGCAAAGTCGATGCCCGCGCCGACGGTAATAAAGAAAAGCCCCAAAAGCAGTCCCTTGAAGGGTTCAAGATCACTTTCGAGTTCGTGGCGAAATTCCGAGTTTGCCAAGACAACGCCTGCCAGAAACGTGCCCAAAGCGGGCGAAAGTCCGACCAGCCCCATCAATACGGCTGTGCCCACGACCATCAAAAGGGCCAGCGCGGTATACATCTCGCGCAGGCGCGCATGGTGGATATAGCGAAACACGGGACGGGTCAGATAGATGCCCGCCAGAACAACAGCGACCATCGCACCGATGGTCACAAGGGTCACGCCCCATCCCGGCAGCCCATCGACAAGCGACATGGCGTGATGGCCGTGATCGTCGTCTTTGCCAAGGTTCATCGATCCATCGGGATTAAGCTGTGGTAACAGGGGCATTGCCAATAGGGGCAAAAAGGCCAGCATCGGGATCACTGCGATGTCTTGTGTCAGCAAGACCGAGAAGGTTGACCGTCCACCGCCCGTCTGCATCAGGCCCTTTTCGGCCAAGGTTTGCAGCACAATCGCAGTAGATGACAGGGCGAAGATCAACCCAATGGCCAGAGCGATTGTCCACGGTTGCCCAAGCGCCATTGCACCACCCATGATAAGAAGCGTGGTCACGCTCACTTGCAAGCCGCCCAGACCAATCAAACGGTCCCGCATGTCCCAAAGCGCACGGGGCTCAAGCTCTAGCCCGATCAGAAACAGCATCATCACAACGCCGAATTCCGCAAAGTGTTTAAGGTCTTCTGTCTCCGAGCCGACCAAGCCGAACAAGGGTCCAATCACGATACCCGCCAAAAGATATCCAAGCACAGAGCCAAGCCCCAGACGCGCCGCAAGAGGCACCGCAATGACCGCCGCCCCAAGATAGATCGTGGCTTGAAAGAGGAAACTTTCCATTTAGGGGCCTTTGGGGATGAGTGCTATGACTGGCGCGGGCAGCGCGGTGAGTATGTCATGTGGTAGCGGACGTGCCTAGGTCTGTTTGCCCGCGAAATCACGTTTCGCGTGCATTTCGGCAGGTTAGCTGCTTGGGACTTTCAGGCGGATGGTTTCGCCGCGTTTGACGTAGCGCAATTCTGACTGGTTGATCGCAGCGACGCGGCCACCGTCCACGCGGTCTCCGACCTTAACCCGCACGTAACGTCCGTTTTTCAAGCGCACCAGCGCACGGCGCGAACTTGTTTTGCCGTACACGCCAATCAGGTTGATGCGCCGCAGGTTGATTTCATTTTTCAGCGTGGCATTGCGCGCGACCGACGACGGGGTTGTGCCTGATGGCCGCACAGTGCGAGGGGCAACAGATGCCACAGCACGCCCGCTATCGGCAGGGGCGGCTTGCTCTTTTTGGCGGGCGACACGGCGGTCAAAATTACGGGGGCGGGGCTTTGGCGTGATCGAACGCGCAACCGCTTGGGCTGTGCCTTGTGGCTTGGGCGCAGGTGCCGTGGTCTCGGGCACATCTGCGGGCTTTGGATCGATGGGGACAAGCGACGGGTTGTTTGCGGGCGGCGCAACAGCCGCCACGGTGGGTTCGGGCGCAGGGTCTGGGGCGGGTGCGGGCACAAGGCCACTGGGGCGCAGCTGAGGCCGCAAGGCCGCCAGCTCTGAACGCGAATAGCCGCCCAAGACCTGCCGTTCGTTGGTATCGACCAGATTGCCGGGCCGCGCCTTTGGCCGCAAAGCTGCCAAGGCCGGGTCAACTTCGGGTTCTGGTGCCTCTGGCTGAACGGTGCGGACGGGCGGGACAACGGGTGGTTTGCCGGCAAAAACCGTGATGCCGTCCGGGCTGAGCGTGCCTTCGGGCGAGGGGGCCACCATCCCGTCCTCGCCCAGAACAAAGGCTTGGCCTGCGGCAGTCGGATTGCTCAGACGTCCCGGCAGATCATCACTCAGCAATCGGCGCACAGAGGGTAGGGCAACTGCATCGGAAATCCCCACCATTGGATCAAGGGACGCCACGTATAGGCTATCCAGCTCGGACGCGCCCGGGATAAGCTGCGGAGATGGCGCACGCTGCCAAATGCCCGTGTCGGCATAAGCCTGTCGCGCATCTTGCAAAGACATGGATGGCACGCGGGCAGGCGGGTCGGACCGTTGAGGGCGCAACGGCAAGGCTTGCAATGTTGCTTCAACGGGCTGCGTGCTTGGAAGGCCGGGTTCGCTGACCGCATCAGTGAGTTCTTCACTGCTAGGGACAGCGAACGCGGGGTCACTTGGATCAAGACCTTCTTGGCTGGCGATTTCGGTGTCGGACGTCCACAGGCGGCTCAAGCTGGCGCTGTCCCAACCGCCTGCGATCAAAGCCACAATCAACAAAAACGCCAGCAAAACGCCTGTCAGAATAAGCGCAAGATAGCGCGATGCCCCACCGCGTGGTTTGGCAGCCAGCGGCACATCGGATTTTTTGGTTGCCATGGGTGTGGGCGCAGGCGTTTGCGCTGCGGCGTCAGGCAGGCCTGTGACGGGTGCTGCGCGTGTCGCAGCGGGGGGGTCTTGCGTGCCAAGCGGTGGTGTGGCCGCAACAGGTTGGGGGGTGCCTCGTGATGCGCCACCCAAGGTTGGGGTTTGCGCGGTTTCGCCGCGATCCGTGGCAATCGGTACGGCCACGGGAGCGGCCAATTTCGGCTCTAGATTTTCGTCCAGCGCAACCGTGCGTTTCGTGGCAAAGGCTACATTTTGCGCGCTGTCTGCGTCGCCTTCTGTGCTTTCATCGGACGCGGCTTGCGCGGTCTGTGCAAGATAGTCGTTCAATGGCCCTGCGATAGGCAATATCTGCGCATCCCGCGACACGGTTTCGCCCTTGTCCAAAAGGGAGGCCGCCGCTGCGGCGGTGCCAAAAAACGGCTCGGCTGTGCCATCAGTGTTGAGGAATGTCCCGTCATCTGGAGTTGCGACAAAGCTGACGGGGTTCAGACCGTTTTCTGCAGCAAACCCTTCGGCTTCGCCCAGAGTTTCAAGCGCAACCGCCGCGATATAGGTTTTGTCTGCCGTGCTTGCCCAATCTATTGCCAATTCATCGAGCATGTAAGGCGTTTGGCCTTCCATCGCGGCATTGACAGCAGCAAGCTGTTCGCTTTTGGACCCCTTAACCACAGGAATGGTGATATATTTGATTTGATCGTTTGGGATGATCAGTTTGGCGCGAAAAGGCGCATCAGTGGCTTTTTCGACGCTCTGGATCAATGGGGTGAGCGCCGCGCCCAGATCAGCGCTATCAAGGGGTACTTTTCCAGCTGTATACCATGCATCAGCCGTTCGGGCGTGCACGCTGATCCCTTCAACCGATAAACCGACTAACGCGTTGGGTTTCATATTTTGCCCTGCTCACACTGCTGCTTTTTCCAATATTTACTATGTCTGCCGCCCAAGGGAAAGAAAAAGCCAAGGAATGGGCGGCGGTTTGCGTCATAACCTGTAGAAAGTGTCAAAAAGGAGTGGTCCATATGCGGATGCTATGCGCGTTTAGTTTCATTTTTGTTATCCTTGCGAACGGTGTTTGGGCGCAAAGCGATCAGCGGTTCATGACAATCGAAGGCGTCGGCGTTGTCCAAGCAGTGCCCGATATGGCCGTGATCCAGCTTGGGGTGACCACACAGGCGCCCACGGCAGAAGCCGCGCTTGCACAGGCATCTGCCAAGATGCAGGCCGCGATGGACAGTTTGGCGTCATTGGACGTGGCCCGCGTGGACATGCAAACAAGCGATCTTTCGCTTTCGCCCATTTTTGACCGACAGCAAACGCGCGAGAATGCCCCGACAATCATTGGATATCAGACGGGCAACCGGCTGTCTGTCACTGTGCGTGATCTGGATAATCTAGGCGCGATCCTCGATGCGGTCGCGCGCGACGGGCTCAACCAGTTTTGGGGGCTCCAATTTTCATTGGCAGAGCCGCGCGCTGCAACAGATGACGCGCGCAAATTGGCGGTCGCCGATGCCCGTGCAAAGGCCGAGCTTTACGCGCAGGCGGCGGGCGTGACCCTTGGGGCATTAACCAATTTGGCGGAAGGTGGCGGCCAAGCGGCGCCAATGATGGTGCAGATGGAGGCGGCCCGCAGTGCGGTGCCAGTTGCCGAAGGGCAGGTCAGCCAAACCGCGCGGGTTCGCCTGACCTATGAGATTGTGGACTGAATTATGCAGTGGCTTTGGCCAGAGCCTGATCCAGATCGGCGATGATGTCATCGGCGTCTTCCAGACCGATGGAGACGCGCACGACCTCGGGGGCGGCGCCTGCTGCTTTTTGTTGTTCGGCCGTCAGTTGGCGGTGGGTGGTGCTGGCCGAATGGATGATCAGCGACCGTGCATCGCCGAGGTTGGCGACGTGGCTGAAAATCTCAAGATTATCAACGAGCTTCACACATGCCTCATAGCCGCCTTTGACAGCAAAGGTGAACAAGGATGACGCACCGCGTGGGCAGATCTTTTCCACCAAATGGTTGTAGGGCGAGGACTTGAGGCCCGCATAGGTCACGTAGTCGATACGCGGATCGTTCTCCAGCCAGTTGGCCACTTTGACCGCGTTTTCAACATGACGGTCCATGCGCAGCGAAAGCGTTTCGATGCCCATCAACGTGTAATGCGCGGCTTGTGGGTTCATGGTCATGCCCAGATCACGCAGGCCGATGGCGATGCCGTGGAAGGTAAAGGCAAGCGGGCCAAAGGTTTCTGCAAACTTCAGGCCGTGATAGGCGGGTTCGGGTTGCGACAGCGACGGGAATTTGTCGTTGGCGGCCCAATCGAACTTACCGCTGTCCACAACGCACCCCCCCGTGACCGAGCCGTTGCCGGTCAGGTATTTCGTGGTCGAGTGAACGACCAGTGTTGCGCCGTGTTCAATCGGGCGACACAGGTAGGGGGTGGCGGTGGTGTTATCGACGATCAGCGGGATGCCCGCGGCGTCAGACACAGCCGAAATGGCATCAAGATCAGTGATGTGGCCACCTGGGTTGGCCACGGCTTCGCAGAACACCGCGCGGGTGTCGTCGTCGATGGCGTCTGCCACGGCCTTCGGATCGTCGAAGTCCACGAATTTGGCCGACCAGCCGAAGCGTTTGATCGTCTGGCTGAACTGGGTGACCGTGCCGCCGTAAAGCCGCGTGGAGACAACGACGTTCTTGCCCGGCGTCATCAGCGGGAACAGCGCCATGATCTGGGCCGCGTGCCCCGATGAACAGCATACCGCACCTGCGCCGCCTTCCAGTGTCGCGATGCGTTCTTGCAACACGGCCACGGTGGGATTGGTCAGTCGCGAATAGATGTAGCCGACTTCTTGCAGGTTGAACAATGCCGCTGCATGGTCTGCATCGCGGAACACATAAGCGGTGCTTTGGTAAATCGGTGTATTGCGCGCACCTGTTGCAGGGTCGGGGCGGGCACCTGCGTGAATTTGCAACGTGTCAAAGCCATAGGTTGGGCCATTTTGATCGGTCATCGTGGTCTCTCCTTTACGTTGGAGCAACGCTTATGGCAGAACCCTGTTAGGCTCAAGTGGAGGACCCGATGCCACATCCGTTTCATCTGGCGATAAATGTTCATGATCTTGATGAGACCCGTGCGTTTTACGGCGGCGTTTTGGGGTGCACCGAAGGGCGCAGCACCGAAACTTGGGTTGATTTTGATATGTTCGGGCATCAGCTGAGCTTTCATCTGGGACCTGTTATGAAAACCCAAGCCACCGGAAAGGTCGGTGCGCATCTGGTGCCGATGCCGCATTTCGGGTTGGTGTTGCCTTTAGAGGATTGGACGGCGCTTGCCGGACGATTGGAAGAGCATCAGACAGATTTCATCTTGTCACCGCAGGTGCGGTTTAAGGGCGAGCCCGGGGAGCAATGGACGATGTTTTTCCGCGACCCCAGTGGAAACCCCATCGAGGTGAAGGGGTATGCGCAGATGGACGGTGTTTTTGCCACTTAGGTTTTCGGGCAGGTCCGGTGATATAGAAACAGCTTGATCGGGCGCTTTTCGATCACAGGGGACCACATGCCTGCATGTGCCTCGCGTGGGCGGTCATGCCATTCAAGGGCATAGCAGGCCTCAAATTCTGGCAATTCGTTCAGTTGATAATCCATGCGGAAGATCGGCAGCTCACTTGGCAGGCCCGTGGCCGTGCCGAAGATGATAATGTCGGGTTCGCGCGACAATACATAAGCCGCATCGCCCTTGGCATGGCCGGGGATGGCCATTGCCTCGCTCATGGCACCGACGGCATCTGACTTGGCGATATGCGGGTCATTTAGCCCAAGAGTGTCGATATAGGTGTGGTGCGTTGCAAAATACGGGGTGGCGCCTGCTGTGGCGACCGCAATCAGTTTTGGGGCAGGTTCGGTGGTGTTCAAATGATCGCCCATGATGGCCCCAAGGGCCGCAGCGGGGTCGACGTATTCGGCGGGACGGATGGCCGAAACAACCACGCCAATGATCAAAAGGGCCGCAGCAAACCCCACGCGCATGTTGGGGGCCAGCTGTGCAAGGACCGCTGCCGTTGACATGACAAGAAGGGGTGTCAGAGGCACCAGAAACCGCGCGTTGGGCATGTGATCACCGCCCGACCAAAGCACATAGACAAGGACCAAGGCGGCCACAGTCAAGCACGCCTTGAAGATGCGCCGCGCGTTTTGATCGCCCACCCCCGAGCGGTTCAAAAGACCGATCGCCAAAAGCCAGAGCGCAGGCAGCACCACAAGGCACATGCCAAGATAGGTGATCCCGCTGCTAAGCCGTTCGGCGGTATTCACACCGACTTTCGCGTAAAACGTCAAAGGCAAAAGCTCGCCGTAGACTTGCAAGCGGATGATGACATGGGTGATCAACACCAAGGCCGATACCGTGCCTATCGCAACGAAATGGGCGATGCGGCGTGCAGGGGAGACGGGCGCGAAGGCAAGAATTGCAAACCCCAGGCCCAGATTTGCAATCAGCGTGTCGGGGCGTGTCAGATACCCAAGGGCGAAAAATGCAGATGCCAGAAATGACAGCCACAAAGCATCGCGGCCCATCAATATCTGTTTGGCGCAAAGATATGCGGCGGCGGTAAAAACGGCCACCAACACGGCCTCTAGCCCGCCGAAAATCCAACAGATGACAGGCACCGAGACGACAGATGACATCGCCGCCATCCGTGCGCCCATGCGCAAGTGAAACCCGTCTGTCAGGGCCCACGCCAGCGGGAGGAGGACCGCAAAAGCGATCCAGTTGATGACTTGGGCCGCAAGCATGGGGTCCAGCCCGAAACGGATCAGCGCGGCGGACAACAAAACATGCAAAAGGTTGGTGTAGCCTTCCGTCATCTCGCCCAAATTCCAGGCCAATTCGCCGTGCAGGGCCAGGTTTCGGGCATATCGCAAGGAAATCAACGCATCATCGTGGAAGAAGGCCGCCATTTTCCATGTGGCAATGCCGAAAATCAGAACCAGAAGGAACAAAGCCGCCAGATCGAAGGTTCGGCTGAACCCGATAAGGCGGGGGGCGTCGGGCTGCCCGCTCATCGCATCCAATACCCTTCGCGTTTGAGCGCGTTGCGGATGGCTTGTTCGCGGCGTGGCAAATCGTTTTGATCAAAAAGGGCACGCGCTTTGTGGCCGCGTTTTTGATAGATCATCCGTTTCATCGGATCATACTGTTTGAGGATCTTTTTGATCTTGTTTGGTTCGCTCACGCGTTCAAGCACCTCAACCACCGCATCGCTTTCGCGCGCATAGAGCAGCGGCAGAAGGCGGTAGTGACAGGTGATTTCGCCGTCCAAAAGGCCTTGTGGAAGTGCATCGCGCCTGCCGCCAAACGAATGGATGACAAGGGGCAATGCAACTTGGTCAAGCCATGGGTTTAATTCTTGCAAGACCAGTTCTTCTGGGCGGTCATCGCGTATCGCAAGCGCATATTCCAAGAACCGTGCGCCGAATTGCTTTGGGCATTTGTAGTAAAAAAAGCCTGCGTTAAAATAGAGGTGGCGTTTCCAGTATTCCTCTGGTTGTCCCAGATCGAGGCTGCTTTCATAGTCCAGCCCGAACTTGTCATAAAGCGACTTCCATGTGGCGGCATAGCCCGGCCAATACAATTCCTCTTTTGGCCATGTCCCACTGACACGCGTGCTGGCGGATGGAACGTCAAAATCAAACGGTACGCGCGTCAGATCACCTGTGACCAACGTATCGGTATCAAAAAAGACAAAGGGTTCGCCGTCTGGCAGCACGCTTAGGCCTTCGATCTTGTTTCCGTATGGGTAGGCTTGACCGAAGTGTTTGGTCTCAAAGGGCACGATCTGGGCACCAAGCTCGATCAAAGCTTGGCGCACGGGACCGTCAGGGATGCGCGGGTCGCCGTTCCACAGCGGCCCGTTTTGCGGCTCGGCCACAAACAGTTGTCCCGACCAGTCGGGTGAATTGGCGCGTAAAGAGGCCGCAAACAAAACAGCCTCATACATCAAGCGGCCGTTTTGCCCGACGATCATAATATTGAAGTTTGTAGTGCCTGTGTTGCCCTGCGCCATTTGCCTGATCTTTCGAGCTGCTGCGCCTTACGTTATACGCGCTGACACGCGAATGTCATGGGACAATATGCACAATCTGCACCGCGGCTTCGAACTTGACCCCTTCGGCCTTTTCAATCACACAAACTGCGATGGTTCCCACACGCCGAATATGCGTTTGGGATGAAAAGGGAATACGGTGAGGAAGAGCCACTTCGCGCCAAATCCGTAGCTGCCCCCGCAACTGTGAGCGGTGAGTGACCCCGATAGATACCACTGGACCCGATCGGGTTTGGGAAGGTTCGGGCAAACTTTGATCCGCAAGTCAGGAGACCTGCCATCTCGCGGCATGAAACTGCCGTTGTTTTAACTTTAGCCAGACGGGGGGTCTGGAAGGAAGGCCATGATGGACAGGCACGCCCCTTGTGTCTGCATCATGTCTGACTTTTCGCCCCGCCCGTATCGCGGAGGGCGATATGGACACCGATACCAAGCACCGAATTGCGGTTTGCACCTCGTGCAAGCACAAAGGCACACAGATTGGACCGGGTCATGCATTGATCGACACGTTGCGCAGTGCTTTGCGTGCGCATGGCGACCCTGCCGTGCAGTCTTTTGAGGTGTCTGCCGTTGCCTGCATGGCGGGCTGTGACCGGCCTTGTGCAGTGGCTTATCATGCGACGGGTAAGGCCAGTTATTTGTTTGGTGATCTGGACCCCGAGACAGACATCCCAGATATGGTGCGCTTTGCCGGTGATTACGCGGCTATGGATGATGGCTGGTGCGCCTCTGTCGATCGTCCGGGCAAATTGCGGACGTCGACGATTGCGCGCATTCCAACCCTGCTGTTTGACGCCCAATCGAAAAAGGTCAAAGCGTCATGACCGCCGCGGCGCTCTCTGTCCAAGGCGCAAGTTGGGCTGCCAAAACGTCGGAGGACGTGATTTTGCATCCAACGTCTTTTCAGGTCGAAGCAGGACATGTTTTGGGCGTTGTGGGACCAAACGGTGCGGGTAAGTCGACGTTGCTTCGTTTGCTGTACCGGTTCCAAAAACCGACATCTGGATCCATCCGTGTGGATGGCGTGGATATCTGGGATATGCCCGCACGGGCCGTTGCCTGCCAGATCGCGGCTGTTTTGCAAGAACAGGCCTCTGCCTTTGGCTTGTCTGTGCGCGAGATTGTCCGCTTGGGCCGAACGCCTTATCGCGCGGGCTTGGGCAATACCCGCGGGGCAGGGCAAGGCATTGTTGACGACGTGCTGCGCAAGTTGGACCTGCAAGATCTGGCAGCGCGCGATTTTGCGACCCTGTCGGGCGGTGAAAAACAGCGGGTGATGATCGCGCGCGCCTTGGCGCAAGAGCCGAAAATCCTTGTGTTGGACGAACCGACCAACCACCTTGACGTGCGCCATCAGCTTGAGGTCATCTCTCTGATCCGCGATCTGGATGTGACAATCGTTGTCTCGCTTCATGATCTTAATGTGGCCAGTGGCATCTGCGATGATGTCTTGGTGCTGGACGGTGGCCACCCGCAAGGCTTTGGCCCGCCCCACACCGTATTGACCGATGCTTTGGTGTCAAAAACATTCCGCGTCGATGCACAACGCGAACATCTTGCGCCAAGTGGCACATCCCATTTTTCCTTCAATCTTCCAACGGATCGAGACCAACGCCTATGAAACACGTCGCTTTCACGCTTTCTTTTCTTGCCATGGCAGGCCCTGCATTTGCCCAAACCACGGTACAAAGCTGCGACCGTGAGGTGACTTTTGAACGCCCGCCCCAATCAGCCGTTTCAAATGATGTGAACCTGACCGAAATGATGCTGGTTCTGGGGCTTGCGGACCGGATGGTTGGCTACACAGGCATTTCGGGGTGGAAAACGCTGGACGAAGATATGACGATGGGCGTGGAACAACTGCCCGAACTGTCGGCCAAATACCCGTCCAAAGAGGTGCTGATCGGTGCGGACGCCGATTTCTTCTTTGCGGGGTGGAATTACGGTATGAAAGTGGGGGGGGAGGTCACGCCCGAAACGCTGGCGCCCTTTGGGATCAAGGTCTATGAGCTGACAGAAAGCTGTATCCATATCGGCCAAAAGGCTGCGGCATCGATGGAGGATATGTATAACGATCTGCGCAATCTGGGGGCCATTTTTGATGTGTCCGCGCGTGCCGAACGCCTGATCGATGGCTACAAGGCCGAGCTGTCTGAGTTTTTGGCGCAACAGCCTGCCTTGCAAACCGCGCCGCGTGTTTTCGTCTATGACAGCGGCGAAGATGTGCCTTTTACCGCAGGACGATATGCGATGCCCAACGCGTTGATCGAAGCGGCGGGCGGGACAAACATCATGAATGATTTTGAAAAAAGTTGGGCCACCGTCGGATGGGAAGCTGTGGTCGAGCGCAACCCGGAGGTCATCGTGATCGTGAACTACGGGGAGGTCACAGCCGATCAAAAGCGGGCATTCATGATGAACAATCCCGCTTTTTCCCAGATCGACGCAGTGAAAAACGACAGGTTTGTTGTGCTTGAATATGTTGAGGCCACACCCGGTCCGCGCAATATCAAAGCGGTAAAAACGCTCGCCGCTGCTTTGCGTGACAGGTAAGGGCGGGGGATGACACCTTCGCAAAAGACAGGACCAAACGTTTGGCGCACGGCCAGCCTTGGCTTGGTTGGGCTGGTTTTGTCCATGTCATTTGCGGTGAGTGTGGGGGCGATCCATATCCCGATGGAGACTGTTTGGGGTGTGTTGATCAATAAGGCCGCGCCAAACGCCATCGCGCCTGATTGGTCAGCAGGGCGCGAAGCGATCGTTTGGGACATTCGTCTGCCCCGTGCGATTTTAGCCGCGCTTGTAGGGGCAGGGCTGGCCATGGTGGGTGCAAGTCTGCAAGCGGTCACACGTAACCCACTGGCCGACCCTCATCTGCTTGGGATTTCGGCCGGTGGCGCGTTTGGTGCCATTCTTGCTTTGTTGCACACAGGGCTTTTTATCGGGCTTTTGACAGTGCCCTTGATGGCGTTTCTGGGGTCGCTCGGCGCGACTCTGATCGTCTTGGCTGTGTCGCAGTTTGCGTCTGCCAGCAGCGCAGATCGTTTGGTTCTGGCGGGGGTGGCGGTGTCGTTCATCGTTATGTCTGCCGCGAATGTCCTGATCTTTCTGGGCGATCCGCGCGCCACGCATACGGTTGTGTTCTGGATGCTTGGCGGGCTTGGGTTAGCACAATGGGATCAGCTCATTTACCCCGCAACTGTACTGGTGTTTTGTGGCGCATACCTTTGGTTTCAATCGGGCATGCTGAACGCCATGACCGTCGGCGATGAAACCGCAACAACGCTTGGTATTCCAGTGGCGCGGTTCCGTCTGACCGTGTTCGTCATCGGCGCCTTGATCACGGGGGTGATGGTCGCCTTTTCGGGCATCATCGGCTTTGTGGGCCTGATGATCCCGCATATCGTGCGTTTGCTGATTGGGGGCGATTACCGCCGACTGATCCCTATGTCTGCGCTCTGCGGCGCGATTTTTCTGGTCTGGGCGGACATTATTGCCCGCACCATCATGGCACCCGATGATATGCCCATCGGGATTGTCACAGGGCTGATCGGTGGCCTGTTCTTTGTGTGGTTGTTACGAAAACGGATCACCTAGTCCGGCGAACTTTGCTGCGAAAATAGCAATCATGGTGAAGTGGTGGGCGACCCTGGAATCCAGACTGATGCAAACTGTTGTAAGAGAATAATGTATATTTATCAGTTGTTTGAGTTGTTCGTGATACGCAGTCAGATCTTACCGGTGTGCAGAATTACCTTGGATTGCTCTGTCCGTTACCCAAGATAGTCGATGATCGGGCAATCGGGGCGGTGGTCGCCTCGGCATGATTTCACCAGGTGGGCCAGTTCGTCATGCAGTGACTGAAGCTCACGCTGTTTCTCTTCGATCTGCTCTAGCCTTGCCGACGCGATCTTCTTTACCTCTGCACTGTTTCGGTCCTGGTCCTGGTAGAGGTCCAGCAATTCACGGCATTCCTCGATTGTGAAGCCGAAAGCCCGTGAACGGCGGACAAAGGCCAATTTGCGAACGGCAGCGTCATCGTAACTTCGGTAGCCTACCTCTGTGCGAGAGGGTGCTTCGACCAACCCGATGTCGGCGTAGTAACGGACGGTCTTGACGGGCAAGCCTGCGGCCTTTGATGCGGCTGAAATATTCATATGCAAACTCCTTGGCCTTCTAGTTACTGGAAAGATTAAGTCAGATGCAAGAGATGAGAATTTGGGTAGCGACGGTCCATTTTTTTGGAACCCTCCTGCGCTGGAAGGTTGTTTTCCTCATGAACAATTAGATGGAGACCCAAAATGCAGACCAATACACACACCTCATTCTACGGACGCTTCTTCGCGATGGTGGGCACCTCAACCGCAATCATGTTCGGTCTGATGTATCTGAACACATACGCACTAGGACACGTATTCTTTCGTGAAACCCGCTTTTACATGACGTTTGTGATGGGTGCTGTGATGGCCGTTGTGATGTTGACATTCATGTTGGGGATGTATCGCAACACAACCGTCAACGTTGTGATCTACGCAGGGTCAGCGTTGGTGTTCGCGGTGGCCCTCTGGCTCGTTCGATCACAGGAAACCGTGCAGGACGTAAGCTGGATGAAGGCGATGATCCCGCACCATTCCATTGCAATCCTCACCAGTGAGCGGGCGGAAATTTCCGACCCTCGTGTGCAGGAACTGGCGACTTCGATCATCGAAGCACAGCGCCGTGAGATCGACGAGATGACAGCCCTGATCGCTGACCTTGAACAACAGTAATACCGACAACGGAGACCGCTATGCCCAAAGATACCAATACAAAAACCGCCACCCTTTACCGAATGGTGATGGATAATCACACGTGCCCATACGGATTGAAGTCCAAGGACCTGCTGGAACGGCAGGATTACACCGTTGATGACATCCACCTAACCACGAGGGAGCAGACGGACGCATTCAAAGAGGAGCATGGGGTGCAGACAACTCCCCAGACCTTCGTCGGCGATGAACGGATTGGCGGCTACGACGATCTTGAGGTGTATTTCGGCAAGGCTGACCCCAATGCAGATGGCACGACATACCAACCTGTGATCGCATTGTTCTCGGTCGGTGCGTTGATGGCTATCGCGCTGACCTGGCTGGTCTATGGCACGGTGTTCACAGGGCGCACGGTCGAGTGGTTCATCGCGATTTCTATGGTCCTGCTGGGTCTGCAAAAGCTTCAGGATGTCGAGAAGTTTTCAACGATGTTCTTGAACTATGACCTGCGGGCGCAGCGGTGGGTGCGGTATGGCTACGTCTACCCCTTCGTTGAGACAGGGGCGGGCCTGCTGATGATGGCTGGTGTTCTGACGTGGTTGTCGGCACCTGCGGCGCTTTTCGTTGCGGGAATCGGTGCGGTGAGTGTGTTCAAGGCGGTCTACATCGACAAACGTGAACTCAAATGTGCCTGCGTCGGCGGTGACAGCAACGTGCCATTAGGGTTCGTATCCCTGACAGAGAATCTGATGATGATCGTGATGGCCATCTGGATGCTCTCGAAGCTGTGATGCAAAACCGTGTTGACCCTCCATCTGCTGGAAGGATTACACCGACAAAAACGATGTGAGGAGGCAGTGATGGATCGGATGGTTTTGGTTGGATTGGCGGGGGTCGTCGCGGTCGCGGTCTTTGTGTTGGTGTCGGAACAGAGCGACCCGACCAATGACCTTGCATCTGCTGATGGGCAAGGTGGTGCGCTGGTTGAAATTGCCATGCCAGCGGAACTCTCGGCCAACGCCCAAATTGGGCAAACCGCCTATGAGGCCAAGTGTGCAGCCTGCCACGGGGTCAATGCGGTCGGTCAAGATGGCGTTGCTCCACCTTTGGTGCATATCATCTATGAGCCGAGCCACCATGGTGATGAAGCCTTTCAGCGGGCAGTTGCAATGGGGGTTCGGGGTCATCACTGGCCGTTTGGCAACATGCCCGCTGTTGAGGGGCTGACACGCGGTGATGTCGCTATGATCGTCGCCTACATCCGCGAATTGCAACAAGCCAACGGGATCAACTAACCCACAGTTTTACAAGAAAGAGATTTGAACGAATGATGAAAAGTATACTCCTTGCTGGATTGGTCGCGTCCTGGGCCACAAGTGCACTGGCGCACTCTCCCTTGGACAGCACGACGCCTGCGAACGAAGCTGTGGTCACACAGATGCCGACGGAGGTTCTGCTGGATTTCAAGGGTGACATCCGTTTGGCACGGGTGTCGATTATCCACGCAGACACGCACAGCATGGACATGGATTTGGGTGAGCAGACCGCTTTTACCCAGGAGTTCACGTTACCGATGCATGACATGGGCCCTGGCGAATACGTGATTGAATGGCGTGGTCTTGGTGATGACGGTCATGCCATGAATGGGACCTTCAGTTTTGTAGTAAAGTAGCCTTGCCTGATGCTTTTGGACTGGCGGCAGCCATAGTCAAATTCGCGCTCTACCTTGGTTCGCTGACCGCTGCTGGCACAATATTCGCGACTATCCTGGTTCAGCTAGATCGAACACGTGGCCTTGCAATCGGCTTCGCGGCCTTGGGGCTGGCCGCAGCCACACTCGATTTTTCGTTGCGCGGGGCCAACCTTACGGGTGACATCAGCGGGATGATCGACCGCGACATGTTGGGACTGCTGTGGAGCACACCTGTTGGAACCGCCTTCCTACTACGCCTCGTGGGAATTGGGCTGATTGTAGTTGGACTGTTCATGGAACGCATCGGGTTCTGGGCGTCTGTTTTGGGCGGGCTCATGGCGCTGTGGTCCCTCAACCAAGTCGGGCATGTGTCTGCACGTGAGGACGTTCTCCTCAGTGCTGCACTGACTGTGCACCTATTGGCAGTGGCGCTCTGGAACCGGGTGCTGACCCCGCTGAAACGCTTGGGGCTGCACTCTCGTGATCATAGATATGCGGCTCAAGTGGGACATCGGTTTGGTGTCGTGGCCGGCGTCACTGTGCCAGTTCTGATCCTCCTTGGCGTCTACATGGGTTACCAACTTGTAGGTTCGGTCACAGCCCTTTTGGGTTTGGCCGTCGCGAACAAGCTGAAGTTCATACCCGCTTTACGCCAAGGGGATGCCACAGCCGCAAGGCATCTTTCCAATTCTATAACCGTGGAATGGGCGATCATCCTAGCCGTGCTGGCTGTGACTGCCGTTCTCACGACCAACCTGACTTTGCCATCATGAGGCTTCATATGAACAGACGACACTTCTTGGCCACTGCATCGGCTACTGCACTTTTGCCGATACCTTCATTCGCCGCACAGAATACGTTGCGACTAAAAGCTGAGGCCGTGACGCAGCAAATCCTTCCCCAAGGAGACGGAGCAACATCCATGCTTGGGTTCAACGGGTCCATGCCGGGCCCTGAACTGCGGGTGAGGCGCGGTGAACGGGTGAGTATCGAGGTTGAAAACGGTCTTAAAGAAGGCACGGCGGTACATTGGCACGGCATCAGATTAGAAAACCAGATGGATGGGGTTCCCATGTTAACCCAAGATTTGATCAATCCTGCGGATACCAAAACCTACAGTTTTGTTCCGCCCGACGCTGGCACTTACTGGTATCACTCGCACTACATTTCACATGAACAGGTCGCACGGGGCATGATGGGGCCGTTAATCGTCGAGGATGACCTGCCGCCCGATGTAGATCGCGACATCACGGTGCTTATGTCAGACTGGCGACTGCAAGAAGATGGTGCTTTGTCGGACGAGTTCACGGACATGCATAGCGTCGCCCATGGTGGCTATATGGGCAACTTTGCCCGCGCATTCCTATCCCAAAATGAGGTGAAAGCGAATGATCGCGTTAGGTTGCGGCTTATCAATGGGGCCACGAACCGCATCTTCCCTATCGCCATCAGCGGCGTGAATGGATCAATCGTGGCCTTGGACGGGATGGCCTTGGCGCAGCCGCGATCTATGGAAGAGATCGTTCTCGCGCCAGCACAGCGGGCTGACCTGATCGTAGACGTGAGCGGTCCAGTTGGCTTTAACATGATGACCCGCCAAGGCCCGTATCGATTGGCGGACCTTGCAGTCGTCGGCACAAATGCGGATCGGGTCGCAAGCCCCATTCCTGCGTTGTCACAGCCTGATCTGCCAGCCCCAAGTGAGCCAACTCAACATCTGACGCTGACAATGATGGGCGGGGCCATGGGTGGCCGCCACGGGGGTGATAACATCTGGGCATTCAACAACGTTTCGGATTTGCAGCCCGACCCATTTGGGTCCTTCCAGCGCGGTGAAACAGTGCGGATTACGATGGTCAACGATACGTCCTTCCCGCACGGCATTCACTTACACGGTCACCATTTCTTTGAGGTAGATGGCAGTGGCGCATTGGGTGACATACGTGACACGACACTCGTGAATGCGGGTGAGAGCCGCGATATCATCTGCGTCTTCGACAATCCTGGACGCTGGTTGTTGCATTGTCACATGCTTAGCCATGCAGTTGGTGGAATGCGCACCTGGGTGACGGTCGCATGAGACGTTTTCTTCCCTTTTTGCTGATTACGGCGTCGCCTGCGATTTCGGATCACAACTGGGATCATCGCGACATCGATGCGGGCAGGACTCTATATGCGGATCAGTGTGCTGCCTGTCATGGTGCAAACCTCGAGGGCCAGCCCGATTGGCGAACCGCAGGGCCCGACGGTGTGCTGCCAGCGCCGCCACATGATGGCTCAGGCCACACTTGGCATCACGATGACCAACTGCTGTTCGACTACACAAAGTATGGTGGCGAGGTCACATTGGAGGCCATGGGGATTGCGGACTTCAACAGCGGTATGCCTGGATTTGAAGACACCCTGACGGACGACGAGATATGGGATATCCTCGCCTACATCAGATCAACATGGACCGACCGCGAACGTGAGGTCCAGGCCAGTCGCAACCCAGAGCACTGATGTCAGGCGCTGCAATTTTACTAAATTGGACCAGCCCATCGGTGTCTGTTTGGACATCAGGTGCGGGATCATGTGTGTGCCATAAGTAACTTCGGTGGGACTATTCGTGAACCAGTTACCTGACACCCACCAGCACATCCTGGCCAGACACACGATCCCTGTGTGCAGCATCATCGGCCTCGGCTCACTTGCCATGCACATCTTCCTGCTACAGGACGTTTCACATGTCGTCGCAGCTATTCTTTTGGCCACCATAGTTGGGGTCTATATTGGCTTTGCAGCGAATGATGGGCGGATGTCACACATAGTGGTCGAGGCGACCGTGGCTTGTCTCTTTGCAGCCTTCGCGACTTGGGCGTTGATCACGGCCCCATTGCTTTTGCCATTGGGTTATATTGCCCATGCTGGCTGAGATTTCCTACATCACACCCCACTGTTCAATGTGAAGATGCCGAAATGGTATGTACCTGCCTGTGTGATTTACGAAGTCGTCGTTGGTGTCGGCTTATGGCTCATCTGGTGGCTGTGACAGGGCATACTGACCACGCCCTGTTCGGACCTACGTCCATCATCACACAAGGCCCTGAGGGCGCGGTAACAAGCCTCATGGGTGAGGGTTATGCGGGTCGCCAACTCCGTCACCGTTGCATCGAAATATCCAGCTTGCACAGCCGCCATGACCCGATCCTTGGCCGATGCAATGGCCAGCAGTTCAATATGCGCCCGATAGTGTTGAACTTGTATGGCCAGTAACCTGGTGAACCCTTCAGAGAAATCTGGAGTGGGCTTCATAGCGGCAAAGATATCACTCTTGGCGATTTTGATGACGCTGCCACTTTCACTGCAAAGCGCATCGCAGTGATACACCGCCGAAAAGACAGACGCTTCGGCGAACAATCCGCCCGCGATAGCCCTGTGGAGGGTCATCACGTTTCCGTCTGGCCCCGTTCGTTGCAGCGTCACACAGCCAGAAACAACGCGGTATATACCTGAAGCGGGTTCGTTCTGACGAAAGAGCACATCACCCTTGATCATCCGTTGGATGCAGCGGGCCCTCGCAGGCAGATAGGAAAACGGATCATTCGACATATGATTCAAATCACATGTGATAGTATGCGCTAGGGGTAGCCTGATCTAGAAAAAGGCGTATCTCATGAAACCAATTCTCGTCACAGTGTCACTCATCTTGGTCGCGACCAGCGCCATCGCACAACATTCGCATCAGTCCACTGCGCCTGCCGAGACAGGCCAAGCGCAATTCGCAGCGATAGCCGAGATCGTGACCATGTTGCGTCACGATCCTGACACGGATTGGTCCAGTGTGGATATCGCAGCCTTGCGTGATCATCTGGTCGATATGGATAACGTAACCTCCATGGCATCGGTAGAAGTGATTGAAGATGGCTCAACCGTGACCTTCATAGTCACTGGTGAAGCAGAGGTTGCAGGGTCGATCCAACGCATGGTCTTAGCTCACAGCCCGATGTTAGCGCAGTCGGCAGGGTGGTCTGTGTCGGCAACGCCCGAGGACGATGGGGCATCAATGACAGTGCAGGTCCAATCGGAGCAAGAGTTGGATCAGGTTTTGGGTCTGGGCTTCTTTGGGTTGATGACTATTGGAGCCCATCACCAGCAACATCACTTCATGATTGCAACAGGTCGGTCGCCGCACTGATTGGATTGTTCATCACGGATTTCAGCGAATAGACAATTTCAGTGATCTGTGCGGCAGTGCTTATGGTCGGCTAGTGATGCCAAAACATAGCACTGTCCGGACACCCCGTCTCCATCACATCCGTCAGAAATACGGATCAGTTCCGCCTCCAGGGCTGACAGCCTCCGTAGCTTTTCTTGGACATCGGCCAGTTGATGTTTGGCGATTGCACTGGCGTCCGCACAAGACCGATCAGGGTGCTGTTGAAGGTCTATGAGGGCGGTGATCGCTTCTATGGAGAAGCCGAGGTCACGGGCATGTTTGATAAAGCCAAGTCGTTCAACCCCGTCCTGGTCGTAGCGGCGTTGATTGCCATCGGTTCGCCCTGCCGACGCCAATACCCCCACCTGTTCATAGTAGCGGATTGTCGGAACCTTGACGCCAGTCGCCTTTGAAAGTTGCCCGATTGAATACATGAGAATAACCTCTTGAACCTCTAGTGACTAGAGGTTGTAGATAGGATGGGACACAGAGAAAAGGTGATTCGTATGTCCCGTGATCCACTGCTTAAAGAGACCGCACTCCTCGATTACTCCGATGCCCATATCCAAGCCCTGATAGCCCAACGCGGCTGGAGAGACTTGGCACCTGGTGACCGAGCACAAGCCGCATATCAATTCGTCAAAGATGAAATCACGTTCGGGTATAACCGCGATGATAACCTGCCAGCGTCAGCGGTCCTTCTGGATGGCTACGGTCAGTGCAACACCAAGACGACGTTGTTGATGGCATTGTTTCGCGCATTGGACATCAAATGCCAATTCCACGGGTTCACGATCCATAAGTCATTACAACGCGGAATCGTCCCAGAGCTTGTCTATCCACTTGCACCAAACGACATCCTGCATTCATGGGTCGAAGCCTATGTTGAGGATGAGTGGTTGACCCTGGAGGGGTTCATTCTGGATGCTCCTGTCCTGTCTGCGTTAAAGGCCGCATACCCTGATAGCCAAAGCCTCTGCGCATATGGCGTCGGCACGGAGGCGCTCCATGCCGACGCCACCGAATGGACAGGCGGGGACACCTTCATACAGAAGACTGGAATCAATCAGGACTTTGGGACCTTCCCGTCACCCGATGCATTCTATGCTGTGCATCGGCAACTGCGTGGTCTGAAGGGCGTATTATATCGCAGCTTCGTCAGGCACTGGATGAATGCCCGCGTCAGGCGCATCCGCCAAGGGATCGTTCCAGACATACCAGAGACTTCATTCACAGATGCCACCCTTTGCCACCCAGATCAAAAGGAGGCATTGTAATGACTGGATGCTGTGGACACGACGCCAAGTTCGAGGGTGTATCTGCTGATTACAAACGACGCCTTTGGATTGTCATCGCGTTGAACGCCGCGATGTTCATCGTCGAGATGACCGCAGGCCACTATGCCAAATCTCAGGCCCTACAAGCGGATGCATTGGACTTCCTGGGCGATGCATTAACCTATGGAATCTCGCTGGCTGTGATCGGGGCCTCTATAAGGGTGCGAACGACTGCTGCACTGGCCAAAGGCGTCAGTCTGCTGCTGATGGGATTATGGGTCTTCGGGTCAACCCTCTACCGAGTGTTTTATGTTGGTGTGCCAGAGGCAGAGATCATGGGCGTCGTGGGTGCGTTGGCGCTGGCTACGAACCTGATAAGTGTCCTCTTGCTGGTCAGCTACAAGGACGGTGATGCCAATGTCAGGTCCGTTTGGCTCTGCTCACGTAACGATGCCATCGGGAACGTCGCGGTTATGTTTGCGGCATTGGGCGTTTGGGGAACATCGACAGGGTGGCCAGACCTCATTGTGGCGGCAATCATGGCAACACTGTTTTTGTCCTCCGCCTACCAGATCGTGCGTCAGGCGCTTCAGGAACGACAAGGCGCAGAGCCACACGTCCATGGTGAAGCACGATGATACCGTTGCTGACCGCGTTAGGGCTATTGATCGCGTTTACGACATTGGTTGCCATCGGCTGGTCGGTCGCCAAGCCAGGACGAAGCCTCTGGCCTCCTCAACGCTATACCGCTGCAACCCCGTTCATCATATGGATTCCAACTTTCAGCCTCTTCGGCATCATCATCGCCCTGGGCGTTCTTGAATGGGGCACCATTGGCATTCCTTTTGCTGTGAGGTTTCTGCTTGGTGTTCCGTTGATCGTAATGGGCAATCTGGGGGTGTGGCTTGAGGTGTCAAAGTTCGGCATCGACCAGACGGGAGGCGCACCAGGCTCACTGCGGACACAGGGGCTGTATCGCTATTCCCGAAACCCGCAATACGTGTCGGACATCATGATCGTAGTGGGCTGGCTCATCCTTTGTGCCTCGCCAAGTGCCATGCTCGTTGGCAGTGCAGCAATTACCGTGCTGATCGCGGCCCCATTCTCGGAAGAGAAGTGGTTGGTCAGCCAGTATGGTGACGACTACCTTGCTTACATGGGGCGGGTTAGGCGGTTTCTTTAGGGTTGGTTGTGTTTCTCATAAATGTTCGATCTTGAGGTAGGGAACCTTCACTTCATCAGTCATTGTATCGAAATCACGTCTGTTTTTATCGAGTATGGGCGGCGTAAAGTGCTCAATAGCACAGAACAGCCAAAAAACAGTATGATAGGAAGGATGGTGGGCGACCCTGGAATCGAACCAGGCGTGCGTCTCCGCGAGGGAGTTACAGTCCCCTGCCACACCTTGCGGCCTGTCGCCCACTGGCGGGCGGGATACCCCCCGTTGCGCGGTGCGTCAATATCGAAAAGAGGGATTATGGGGCCAATGGCACAATTTCATTCTTTTTGCTCAAAAGAACCCGACTGGTTTTTTACACGCCAAGCCGATAGGGGTCACGCAAAGCGGAGATATCACGATGAAAAAGCCAAAGTGGGTTGTCAAAAAAGAGCAAGACAAACGCGCCGCCGCCAATGAAACGGTTTGGCTGTTCGGCCTGCATGCGGTGCGCGATGCACTTTTGAATCCGCGGCGCGTCAAACAACGGCTGGTGTTGACCCGCAATGCCGCAGACCGTCTAGGCGATGCGGTCGGTCATTTCGAAGGCACACCCGAGATTTGTGATCCGCGCAAATTTGCCGCCCCCCTAGACCCGCAATCTGTGCACCAAGGTGCCGCACTTGAGGTGAAGCCGCTGGATTGGGGCGCATTTGACGAGGTGGTTCTGACGGGCGAAGGCACCCCACGTCTGGTGCTGCTGGACCGCGTGACGGATCCGCATAATGTAGGTGCGATCCTGCGCTCGGCCGAGGTTTTTGGCGCAAGCGCAGTGATTGGAACGCAGCGCGGTTCGGCGCCTGAAACGGGTGCGCTTGCCAAAACCGCCAGTGGTGCGCTGGAACGCCAGCCCTATCTTCGGGTGCGCAACCTGGCCGACACAATCATGCATCTGCAAAACATGGGGTTTGTTGTGCTTGGACTTGATGGGGCGGCAGACCAAAGCATTGACGCTGTGATGCCTGATATTCGGGACCGGCCTGTTGCGCTTGTTTTCGGCGCAGAAGGTCCCGGGCTGCGTGACAAGACAAAAGAAACCTGTGACCAACTTGTCAAAATCGACTTTGCGGGTGCCTTTGGATCGCTCAACGTCTCAAATGCAGCGGCGGTTGCCCTATATGCAAGTAGACCTGCATAAAGGAAAGCGCCTATGCCAGCCCAGAAAATTGCCACTTGCTGTTATTGCGGCACCCGTGCGGCGCTTGTCCTGAAAGGCCAAGACCGTCACGAACTGTCATGTTCGAACTGCGGCGCGCCGTTGCATGATCTGAAAATGCTGCCCAAGGCGGATTTGGGACAAAAACGGGAATTGATCCGTCCGAACCCTGTTCGCACCGACCCTGATCGCTACGTCAAAAAGCCCAAAGCGAAAAAGGGCAAGCGGCGGAAATCGACGTTCAAACGCTTTTTATCAAAGGCATGGGACAGGATTGAAGACGCCGTTGAAGATGTGGTGGATGAGATTTTCGACTAGCTGTAACGCTTTTGACAAGCGCGTGTGTGGGGTTTCACGGGGCAGGGCTCGGGGGCATATTAGGCCCAACGCAACACTTTAAGGACCCTGACCAATGTTTACACGACGCGCACTTCTTGGTGCTGCCATCGCAGCACCGCTTCTCCCGACCCTGACCACAGGGGTGGCCATGGCGGCCGAGCCCGCTGTCTTTGCCACCGACGGTGTGGCGATTAACGGCTATGATCCCGTGGCCTATTTCACCCAAAGCATGCCAGTCCAAGGATCGGCGCAGATCACAGCATCCCATGACGGCGCGACCTTCCGGTTTGCAAGTGAAGGCAACAAAGCCATGTTTTTGGCCGAACCCGCGAAATTTGCGCCGCAATACGGTGGGTATTGTGCCTATGCCGTATCCAAAGGCTATACCGCGACAACCAGCCCCAACGCGTGGACCGTGCACGATGGCAAGCTGTATCTGAATTTCAACCGCGCGGTGCGCGGCATCTGGAGCCGCGATATTCCCGGCAACGTCAAAAAAGGCGATGCGAATTGGCCATCTGTTCTATCCGCCTAGAAAAAGATGTGGATAAGGCGCAGCAGCGAACGGTGGGTTAACGGCTTGTTCACGAAGTTGCTACATTCTCTTTAACCAGAGAACGTCTTGCCTATGTTCTTTTAAGAGATGCAGCACCGGAACTGCTGCGTTTCATTTCACTGTCCCTCGTTCCGCGACTTGCGCCCTTGGTTCGCTGGCATCTGCCTGTTGACTGGGGGCGCTTTTTTCTTCTTGCTGCGGGCATGGATTATTCGGATGCAGCCTTTAACCAGATATTTGACACCGTCAAAACGATCGCTGTTGTGGGCGTGTCGGCCAATCCTGTACGGCCAAGTTACTATGTGGCGCGGTATCTGGCGCTCAAAGGGTATACCGTTATCCCCGTGAACCCGCGCGAGGTGGGAAAAACGCTGTTCGGTCAAACCTGTGTGGGATCGCTAAACGACATTTTGTGCAAGGTGGACATGGTTGATATCTTTCGCCGTCCCGAATTTGTGCCTGACATTGTGGATGCCGCAATCAGTGCCTTTCCCGATCTCAAGGTGATCTGGATGCAGATCGGGGTTGAGCATGGACAAGCGGCTGAAAAAGCCCGTGCGCATGGGATCACAGTGGTTGAAAATCGCTGTCCCAAGATCGAATACCAACGCTTGCGCGGCGAATTGCGGATGGGCGGTTTTGCGACGGGCGTTATATCGTCAAAGCTGCCTTAGACATCGATCACAATATCGGCGGCCACGCGAATATCGCGCAAAGGGCGCACACGGCGAATGGATTCGGCGTAAAGCGGGTGGGCTTTGTAGGCCGCCAGTTCGGTTTCATCGGCAATGTCAGCCATTACAATGAAATCAGGGTGGGGACCGGGGATTTCATCCAGTTTGAGATTGCGGTGAACCGCAAATTGCAAGGCATGGGGGTTGTCTTTGAGAACCCACAGCCCGTCTTCGATGGCGTCCAGATCTTTGGGATCAATGGCCGAGAAAAACGCGATATGACGGATCATCGGCTGGCCTTTTCGGCAACACCGGACTGGTGTGTGCGGCGGGCCAGCTCGGCTTCAATATCGGCAAGTGACACGTTGTTGGCCGCACACATGACAAGCAGGTGATAGATCACATCCGCCGCCTCGCTTGTCAGCCGTGCAGCATCGCCTTTGGTTGCTTCGATAATGGCCTCAACAGCTTCTTCCCCAAATTTTTCGGCAGCCTTGTCCTTGTTTGCAAGCAGCTTGGCAGTCCAGCTCTCGCTTGGGTCAGCGCCTTGGCGCGCGGCAATTGTGGCGGCAAGATCGGTGATGCTCATGTCATCCTCATCGGTATGCCTGCGGCCTGCATATGCGCTTTGGCCTCGGCGATTGTGTAGGTGCCAAAATGGAAAATGGATGCCGCCAGCACAGCCGATGCGCCGCCTTCGGTCACGCCTTCAACCAGGTGATCCAACGTGCCAACGCCACCAGAGGCGATAACAGGGACGGCCACGGCGTCGCTGATCGCGCGGGTCAGGGGCAGATTGAACCCCTGTTTGGTACCATCGCGATCCATTGAGGTCAGCAGGATTTCACCAGCACCTTTGGCCACAACGGTCTTTGCAAATTCCACCGCATCAATGCCTGTCGCTTTGCGCCCGCCGTGGGTGAAAATCTCCCATTTGCCAGGGCTGACTGTTTTAGCGTCAATCGCCACGACAATGCACTGGCTGCCAAAACGGTTCGCGGCCTCGGCCACCACATCGGGGTTCGCAACGGCCGCTGAATTAAAGCTGACCTTATCGGCCCCCGCCAGCAGCAGTTTGCGCACATCCTCATGGGTGCGCACACCGCCGCCCACGGTCAGCGGCATAAAGCAGTGTTCTGCCGTGCGTTGCGCCAGATCATAAAGCGTGCCGCGGTTTTCGTGGGTGGCTTTGATATCCAGAAAACACAGCTCGTCGGCGCCTGCGGCGTCATAGGCCTTGGCCTGTTCAACAGGATCACCTGCATCAATCAGATCAACGAAATTCACACCTTTGACGGTGCGCCCTTCGGCGACATCAAGGCAGGGGATGATGCGTATTTTCAACATGCCCGCAGCTATAGCCGCGGGGCAGGGCGGTGGCAATCACTGGCTGCTCTGCGCACGTCTTTGCATAAGGGCTGCGACCACTACGACCGCGATCATGGCGATCAGTGCAAGTGGCGTTCCCAAAAGGAACGAAGGCAAAGAGAGATCAGCAATGTGCTTTGGGATCAGGCTGCACTCGCGATACCCATAGAGCATATTGCCCGTGCAGGTCACCAGCGAGACACAGATCAGGACATATATGACCCCCAGTATCCCACCGATGACATTGGCGGATTGGCGGATCAAACGCTGGCCCCTGTCCTTAAAGGCCCGCGCTGCCCCGAAATAGAATACCGCCCACACCACAAGCAGAGGGATCAAAAGGACGCTGGCCAAAAGCAGGCCATCAAGGATACGAGGGTTTTCCATACCAATTACATGGGGCGTCATTGCACCAGATGAAAGGTCGGGAATACCTTACCGCAAAGCGGCAAGTGCGGCTTTCAAATCAATCGCCCCATCATAAAGCGCACGCCCAGAGATCGCACCACTGATCACGCCTGTGGCTTTCAGTGCGGTCAGATCGGCCATCGACGAAACCCCGCCCGAGGCAATGACGGGGATGGAAACCGCGCGCGCCAACTCTGCGGTTGCGGCGATGTTCGGCCCCTTCATGGCCCCGTCGCGCATGATGTCGGTATAGATGATTGCCGCGATGCCTGCGTCCTCAAATTGTTTGGCAAGGTCCGTGACTTGGATGTCGGTTTCTTCGGCCCACCCGCGGGTCGCAATAAAGCCGTTGCGCGCATCCAGACCGACGGCCACTTGTCCCGGAAAGGCGCGGGCGGCCTGTCGCACAAGATCGGGGTTTTCGACAGCCACGGTCCCAAGGATGACGCGGGCCAACCCCTTGTCGAGCCAGCGTTCAATCGTCGCCATATCGCGGATACCGCCGCCCAATTGGGCGGGCACATCTGTCTGGCTCAAGATCGCCTCGACGGGGGCAGCGTTCACAGGCTCGCCCTCGAATGCGCCATTCAGGTCGACCAAGTGCAGCCATTCGCAGCCTGCTTTGACAAACTCAAGCGCCTGCGCGGCGGGGTTGTCGTTGAACACGGTGGTCTGGTCCATATCGCCATGCACAAGGCGCACCGCCTGGCCATCTTTGAGGTCAATCGCAGGATAGAGGATCATCGGGTCGGGCCTTTCAAAACGTGTTGCGCGCCTTATAGGGCAACGATCTTGCAACGCAACGTCAGGCTTGCGCGATTTATGCGCGCTCGGGCAGGGTAGGCCAACTTCAAAGGGAGGAGTTCAAAATGAAAAAGACATTCACACTGGCAGCCGCTTTGGTGGGCCTTGCGGGTATGGCCAGCGCCGATCCTGTCTTGGGCACATGGAAAACCCAAGTCGATGATGGCAATTACGCCCACGTGAAGATGAGCAAATGCGGTAGCAAGATCTGTGGCACGATCGCACAGGCCTACAATGCGCAAGGCGCCTGGGAGAGCGACAACGAGGGCAAGAAACTGGTCTGGGACATGGTCGCAGATGGGTCGGGGAACTACAGCTCTGGCAAGATTTGGCAGCCTTCCACAGACAAGACCTATCGTTCGAAAATGAGCCTTTCGGGAAATACCCTGAAGGTGTCGGGATGTGTCGGCCCGATTTGCAAAAAGCAAACATGGAGCCGCGTGAACTAAGCGCCTTTCCACCGCAATTCATGCGCCCTGCGAGATGTATTCGACATTTCGTGGGGCGTTTCTATTTTATAGACAAGGTTTGATGTGATGGGAGAGGGTTAATGCGGCTGAAGAAAACTCTTTTGGCCTTTTTGTTTTATGGCACGCTTGGCGTGCCTGCCTTGGCTGAAACGTCGGTCATCGGCATTTGGAAAACCGAACCCGACCGCAAGGATTATACCGCCCATATCGAAATCTCCAAATGTGCCGACAGCTATTGTGGCAAGGTGCTGCGGGCCTTTGATGCCAATGGAAACCCCGCAGTCACACCCAATGTCGGGCGGCAGATATTCTGGGATGTCAAAGCGCTTGGCGATAACGAATACGGCGCGGGGCGCGTCTGGGTGCCGATGCTGGATACAAGTGCCAAGGCCAGCATGAAGCTCGAAGGCCAAGCGCTGCGAGTGCGCGGATGCAAAGGCCCCGTCTGCGACAGTCAGGTCTGGCAGCGCGTTCAGTGACGCGGTTTTTAGGTCTCAGGGTTTCCAGCTGAGGAAGTTGGCAATCATTTGCAGGCCAGCGCCTTGGCTTTTTTCGGGATGAAATTGCGCCCCGATTTTCGTGCCGGTCCCGACAATCGCTGTAACGTCTCCGCCGTAATCGACATGGGCAAGCCGTTGCGCGGGGCTTGCGACTTGCATTTGATAGCTGTGAACGAAATAGGCGTGATCGCCTGTTTTTAGCCCGTCCAGCACAGGGTGGTCGCTGTCGATGATCAGATCATTCCAGCCCATGTGCGGAATCTTAAGGCTGGCATCGATGGGCGCAATTTTGTGAACTTCGCCGTCGATCCAGCCAAAGCCGTCGACGCGTTCATATTCAAACCCTTGTTTGGCCATAAGCTGCATGCCCACACAAATCCCAAAGAATGGGCGGGCCTTCTGCGTCACAGCTTCGTCCAAGGCCTCAAACAGCCCGCTTCGATCAAAGAGTTGGGCACGGCAGGCCGGAAAAGCGCCATCGCCCGGCAAAACAATGCGGTCGGCCGCTGCGACGTCTTCTGGTTTGTCGCTGACAATCACAGACCCCGCGCCGACCTCTAAGGCCATGCGTTGAAAGGCTTTTTCAGCAGAATGAAGATTGCCGCTATCGTAATCGATCAGAACCGTGGTCACAGGCTGCCCTTTGTGGAGGGGATGGCATCAGCCGTTCTGGGGTCGACTTCAAAGGCCACGCGCAAGGCGCGCGCGACCGCTTTGAAGGCGGCTTCTGCGATGTGGTGGCTGTTGAAACCGTGCAGCTGGTCGATGTGCAATGTGATGCCGCCGTGGGTGGACAGGGCCTGAAAAAATTCACGCACCAATTCGGTGTCAAAGGTGCCGATTTTCTGGGTGGGCATGTTGAGATTGCAGATCAGATAGGGGCGCCCCGACAGATCGAGCGCGCAGCGGATCTGGGCGTCGTCCATGGCGAGGGTGCAATCGGCGTAGCGGCGGATTCCGCGTTTGTCACCAATAGCTTGCGCGATGGCCTGGCCTATGGCGATGCCCACATCCTCGACCGTGTGGTGATCATCAATGTGCAGATCGCCAGCGCATCGCACCGTCATATCCATCAGCGCGTGACGGGCCAGTTGATCAAGCATGTGGTCGAAAAAACCCACGCCAGTTTGATTGTCGTAAGTGCCTGATCCGTCAACATTTAATTCGACGGAAATGTCTGTTTCTGCAGTCTTGCGGGTCACGGTTGCTGTGCGCATGGGCTGGCTCTTTGCTGATGTGTTTGGCCCCGTTTACGGTGTTTTGCGCGATGGGCCAAGGGGCGCGCGGCGTGGCATTGGTGGATTAGGTATTTGGGCAACAATGAAGGCCCATGGGGCGCAAATTTGCGTCGGACAGGGCGTATGGCCTAGCGTCTGCTACGGGTATGGCAATGCGTCAGACGTTTTGCCCGATTTGCGCCTTTTAGGCTGTGCCCACGACGAATGTGATCAGCAGGAAAAGCGCGCCCGACAAAAGAGCGGCGGCAGGCACTGTGATCAGCCAGGCGGCGATGATCGTCATGAAGTGCGAGCGGCGCACCAATTTGCGGCGGCGGCGTTCTTCGGGGGCATAGACGGGGCGATCGGGCATGGTCAGACGCGCTTTGCGGATGCGGCGTTCGGCGTCCCATTCACGAAAGAAGCCCACGCCGAACACACCGCCCACAGCGATATGCGTGGAGCTGACGGGCAGACCAAGCCAGCTGGCCATAATGACGGTGATCGCGGCCGACAGGGCGACGCAATAGGCGCGCATCGGGTTCAGTTTGGTGATTTGACTGCCGACCATGCGGATCAGTTTCGGACCAAAGAGAAAGAGACCAAAGGAAATGCCGAATGCACCAATGACCATCACCCAGAACGGGATGCTGACGGCGGCGGTGAAATCGCCTGATTGCGAGGCCTGCACGATGGCCGCAAGCGGGCCGACGGCGTTGGCGACATCATTGGCGCCATGGGCAAAGCTAAGAAGGGCGGCGGAGACAACAAGCGGGATGCCAAAGAGCAACTTGAGCGATTTGTTGCGGTTTTCCAGCCCTTCTGACTGGCGGCGGATCACGGGGATCATCACAGCCCAGACACAAAGGCCGATGGCGGCACCGATCATGACGGCTGTGGACAGATCGATAGAGATGATTTTCTTGAGACCTTTGAGAGCCAGATAGGTGGCGAATGTCCCCGCCATGATGCCTACAAGCACGGGCACCCATTTGCGTGCGGCTGCGATTTTATCGTCGCGGTAGATGATGCGCGATTTGATGACCCACAAAAACAGGGCTGCGATAACACCGCCCAAGACGGGCGAGATCACCCAACTGGCGGCGATTTTGGTCATGGTGGGCCAGTTTACGGCGGCAAAGCCAGCCGCGGCGATCCCTGCGCCCATCACGCCGCCCACGACCGAATGGGTTGTCGACACAGGTGCGCCGACCCATGTGGCCAGATTGACCCAAAGCGCCGCAGACAAAAGGGCAGCCATCATGGCCCAGATGAATATTTCGGCTGTGCCCATCGTTTCGGGGGCGATGATGCCTTTGGCCACCGTCGACACAACGTCACCGCCTGCAATCAATGCGCCTGCGCTTTCAAAGACCACCGCAATGGCAATCGCGCCGCCCATGCTGAGGGCATTGGCGCCAACGGCTGGCCCCATGTTGTTGGCCACGTCATTGGCCCCGATGTTCAACGCCATATATGCCCCGAAGCACGCAGCGATGATCACAATGAGCGCATTGTCGGCCTGCCCGAAAAAGAGGGCTGCCGCGATACCTGCAAGGGCGACAAAGACCAGCGAAATTCCCGGCCCGACAAGGGGGCGGCTGACATAGCTGGTGGCACGTTCGAGATTGGAAAAGCGCGCAAGATCGCGGTCCAGCGTTTCAAGGTGGCGCGGATCGCCTTGTTGGTTGCTCATGATGGATCCCCCGGCTGTGCTGCGCCTGTCTAGCCCTGAGGCGCGACAATAATCAATCGGGGGGATGCACATTTACGTAAGGGCAGATCGGCGCAGAGTGGCGCAAGTTCTGATCCCTATACACAACAAAGGCCGCCCGAAGGCGACCTGTTGATCTGTCCACAAGGGGTGTTGTGGTCCAATTGGAGCGGGCGATGAGATTCGAACTCACGACCCTAACCTTGGCAAGGTTATGCTCTACCCCTGAGCTACGCCCGCATCCGTTGGATAGCGGTGATCTAAGGTTTTGGGCCAAAGGCTGCAAGAGGAAAAATTTGATTTCGACAAGTTTTTTCCGCTTGTTTTGGCGGGGTGGCGTTTTGGCCTTTGTTAAATGGCGGGGCCTGCTTTGGTGCAGGCCCCGATCTGATTACTCAAACTCGACCAGCAGGTCTTTGGCGTCGATCTGCCCGCCTGCGGTGACGTGGACGGCTTTGACCACCGCGTCATGTTCGGCGTGGATGCCTGTTTCCATTTTCATGGCCTCGATCGTCAGCAACAAGTCGCCTTCGCAGACCTTTTGGCCCGCCGCCACACCAACGCTGGCCACAACGCCTGGCATCGGGGCGCCGACGTGGTTGTCGTTGCCAAGTTCGGCCTTGGGGCGTGCGGCTGTGGTCGCTTTGATCGCGCGGTTTGGCACGCGGATGTTGCGGGGCTGGCCGTTAAGCTCGAAGAACACTTTGACTTCGCCTTCAGCGTTTGTGTCGCCGATGGCTTGCAGGCGCACTTCGAGGGTTTTGCCGGGGTCGATCTCGGCACTGATTTCGTCGCCGGGTTTCATGCCATAGAAGAACGTGGGCGTGGGCAGGGTGCGCACGGGGCCGTATTGTTCGTGGCGGTTGGCGTAATCGGTAAAGACCTTGGGATACATCAGGTAGCCTGCCAGATCTTCGTCGTCGATGGTGACGCCGCCGCAGGCCTCAGACGCCGCTTTGCGTTCGGCTTCGAGATCAGCGGCGGGCAGGTGTTTGCCGGGCCGTTCAAGGTTGGGTTTTTCGCCTTTGAGCGCCTTGGCCACGATCAGATCGGGGAAGCCGCCTTTGGGCTGGCCCAGATTGCCGCGCATCATGTCGATCACGCTGTCGGGGAAGGCCACGTCCTTGTCGGGGTTTTCCACATCTGCGCGGCTGAGACCCTGGGACACCATCATTAGGGCCATGTCGCCGACAACTTTGGAGCTTGGCGTCACCTTTACGATATCGCCGAACATCTGGTTCACATCGGCGTAGGTCTGGGCGACCTCGTGCCAGCGGTCTTCAAGGCCCAGGCTGCGGGCCTGCGCTTTGAGGTTGGTGAATTGCCCGCCGGGCATTTCGTGCAGATAAACCTCGGAGGCGGGGGCCTGAAGGCCGCTTTCAAAGGCGGCGTATTGGGCGCGGACGGCCTCGAAGTAATCGCTGATTTCGCGGATAGCGGCGATATCCAGCCCTGTATCACGATCTGTGTTTTTCAGGGCTTCGACCACAGTGCCAAGGGTGGCTTGCGATGTATTGCCCGAGAAGCTGTCCATCGCGCAATCCACTGCGTCAACGCCCGCGGCAGAGGCCGCAAGGATGGTGGCCACAGCCGATCCTGCGGTGTCATGGGTGTGATAGTGGATTGGCAGGCCGACCTCTTCTTTGAGGGCTTTGATCAGGATGCTGGCCGAGGCGGGTTTCATCAGACCCGCCATGTCCTTGAGGCCCAGAACATGGGCGCCTGCTGCTTTCAGCTCTTTGCCCATATCGACGTAATACTTCAGGTCGTATTTGCTGCGTTCGGGGTTCAGCAGGTCGCCCGTGTAGCAGATGGTGCCTTCGCAGACCTTGTTGCTTTCGATCACGGCGTCCATGGCGACGCGCATGTTTTCCACCCAGTTCAGGCTGTCGAACACGCGGAACACGTCAACGCCGCTGGTGGCGGCCCGTTTGACGAAATATTCCACGACATTGTCGGGGTAGTTTGTGTAGCCCACGCCGTTGGAGGCGCGCAGCAGCATTTGCGTCATCAGGTTGGGCATTTTTTCGCGGATGTCGCGCAGGCGTTGCCACGGACATTCCTGCAAGAAACGATAGGCCACATCAAACGTGGCACCACCCCAACATTCAACCGAGAAGAGCCCCGACAGGTTTTCGGCATAGGCGGGCGCGGCTTTGATCATATCGATGGAGCGCATTCGCGTGGCCAGAAGCGATTGGTGGCCATCGCGCATGGTGGTGTCGGTGATCAGCAGGTGTTTCTGGTCTGCCATCCAGTCGGCCACAGCTTGGGGGCCGTGATCGTCCAGAATGTTGCGCGTGCCGTGCGGGATGGTTTCGGCCAGCATCACAGGCGGCTTGGGCGCGCGGGCCTCGGCCGATGGTTTTGGCCGATCGGTGGTTTCGGGGTGCCCGTTGACGGTGATGTCGGCGATATAGGTCAGAATTTTTGTAGCGCGGTCGCGGCGCTTTTTGAAATCAAACAGCGCAGGTGTCTCGTCAATGAATTTGGTGGTATATTCATTGTTCAGGAAGGTCGGGTGCTTGAGCAGGTTTTCCACGAAGGCGATGTTGGTGCTGACGCCGCGGATGCGGAATTCGCGCAACGCGCGGTCCATGCGGGCAATCGCGGCTTCGGGTGTGGGGGCCCATGCGGTAACTTTTTCCAGCAAGCTGTCGTAATAGCGCGTGATGACCGCGCCCGAATAGGCGGTGCCGCCGTCCAGACGGATGCCCATGCCGGTGGCGCCGCGGTAGGCGGTGATGCGGCCGTAGTCAGGGATAAAGTTGTTTTGCGGGTCTTCGGTGGTGACGCGGCACTGGATCGCGTGGCCGTCCAGTTTGACGTCATATTGGCTGGCGGTGCCTGTGGCCATCGCAAGGCTGCGGCCTTCGGCAATCAGGATCTGGGCGCGCACGATGTCGATGCCTGTGACCTCTTCTGTCACAGTGTGCTCCACTTGGACGCGCGGGTTTACTTCGATGAAGTAAAATTCGCCGGAGTTCATATCCATCAGGAATTCGACCGTGCCCGCACATTCGTAATTCACATGGGCACAGATTTTCTTGCCCAGATTACAGATTTGTTCACGTTGGGTGCCAGACAGATAAGGGGCAGGGGCGCGTTCCACGACCTTTTGATTGCGGCGCTGGACCGAGCAGTCGCGTTCATAGAGGTGGTAAATCTCGCCCATTTTGTCGCCAAGCACCTGCACTTCGACGTGACGGGCCTGTGTGATCATCTTTTCCAGATAGCCTTCGCCGTTGCCAAAAGCGGCTTCGGCTTCGCGGCGGCCTTCCAGCACTTTTTCTTCCAGCTCGTCCTCGCTGAAGATCGGGCGCATGCCGCGCCCGCCGCCGCCCCATGAGGCTTTGAGCATCAGCGGATAGCCCACTTCGGCGGCCTGTTTCTTGATCAGCGCCATATCATCGCCCAGAACTTCCGTGGCGGGAATGACAGGCACGCCTGCTTCAATGGCGACTTTACGGGCGCTGGCCTTGTCGCCCAGTTTGCGCATGGTTTCCGCCTTGGGACCGATAAAGGTGATGCCAGCATTTGTGCAAGCGTCCACAAAGTCGGGGTTTTCCGACAGCAGGCCGTAGCCCGGGTGGATTGCATCTGCGCCCGATTGTTTGGCCACACGAATGATTTCCTCGATGCTGAGGTAAGCGGCAACAGGCCCCATGCCTTCGCCGATGCGGTAGGCTTCATCGGCCTTGAAGCGGTGCAGGCCCAATTTATCCTCCTCGGCGTAGACGGCGACCGTCTTTTTGCCAAGCTCGTTGGCGGCGCGCATGATGCGGATGGCGATTTCGCCACGGTTTGCGATGAGGATTTTCTGGAAGTCGGCCATGGCAGGGTCCTTTGTCATGGGGCATCCGCGTCGGGCAGAGTGACGCGCACGTAAGTTCAGTATACGGGGCCATCCCGTCCTGAGCCTTCTAAGTCATAGGTTTTGAAGCGTAAACACGTAGTACTGGGTAGATGGCGGTAACATCGTCGCGGGGGCATGGAACAAATCGGCGGGGCTGCGGCGTTGAAGGGTAACGCAACGCAACCACAGGAGCACGATATGTCACGGTTTGAGGGAAAACGCATTTTGATTACGGGCGGGACCAGCGGGATCGGCTTTGCCACCGCCCAACGCATTGTAGACGAAGGCGGAGAGGTGGCCGTCACAGGCACTACGCAAGACCATCTGGACGAGGCGGGACGCACATTGCCCTCGGGCTCGCTTGTGCTGCGCAATGATGCCGGTGATCCGAAGGAGGCCAGGATTTTGGCCGAAAAGATCAAGAATCAGATGGGGGAAATCGATGGCGCGTTCCTGAATGCGGGCTTTGGTCAGAATATGGCAACGGAAGAGGTGGACGCTGAAGGCTTTGACGCCATGATGAATGTGAATGTGCGCGGACCTGCGCTGCAAATGGCGCATCTCAAACCACTGATTTCGGATGGGGGCGCGGTGGTGTTGACGGCATCGGTGGCGCCTTATCTGGGCGGCGCGAAAGGTGCCATCTATGCGGCCACCAAAGCCAGTTGTGCGGCCATGGCGCGATCGTGGGCAAAGGATTTGGCAGGGCGTGGCATTCGGGTAAACTCGGTTGCGCCGGGCCCCATTGAGACAAACTTCTTTGATGATCTTGGCACCGAAGACGGCGGCGATCTGAAAGAACAAATTGCCCAAGCGGTGCCACTGGGGCGGATGGGGCGCGCCCAAGAGGTTGCAGCGGTGGCCACATTTTTGCTGTCGGAGGATGCCAGCTATGTCTCGGGCAGTGAATATATGGTCGATGGCGGTATGACACTGCGGTAGCAGGCAGATTTTTCTGGAAAAATCTGGGGGGCGATGAATTTTCTGGAAAATTCATCCGCTTTGGAACAGAGCGCGAACACGGCTTTTCAACGGGTGTGTTTGGCGCTAGGTTGTGGGGTATGAGTAGTTTTTCAGAAGATGACGCCTTTGAGGCCGCAAGTATCCCGCTAAGCCAGCGTGCGATGGGGATGCGGCCAACGCCCTATTTGGAAGGGTTGAACCCCGCGCAGCGGGCCGCCGTCGAAACGATGGATGGCCCCGTCTTGATGCTGGCGGGGGCGGGCACTGGCAAGACGCGCGCGTTGACCACACGGATTGTACATCTGCTTAATACCCGTCGCGCCAATCCCAATGAAATTCTGGCAGTAACCTTTACCAATAAGGCCGCGCGCGAGATGAAAGATCGCGTGGGGGCCATGACAGGTCAGCCTGAAGGGATGCCTTGGTTGGGCACGTTTCACGCGATCTGTGTGAAATTGCTGCGTCGACATGCGGAACTGGCGGGGTTGAAGTCGAACTTCACCATTTTGGACACCGACGATCAAATCAGGCTGCTGAAACAGTTGATTGTGGCGGACAATCTTGATGAAAAACGCTGGCCTGCGCGTGCTTTGGCAAGCATCATTGATGGCTGGAAAAACCGTGCATTGACGCCCGATGCGGTGCCAGTGGCCGACAGCAGTGCGTTTGATGGGCGTGGCGTGCCGCTGTATGCGGCGTATCAAGACCGGCTCAAGGCGCTGAACGCCTGTGATTTTGGTGATCTGTTGTTGCATATGGTCACGATTTTCCAAACCAACGCGGATGTGCTGGCCCAGTATCAGCGGTGGTTCAAATATATCCTTGTGGACGAATACCAAGATACGAACGTGGCGCAATATATGTGGCTGCGGCTGCTGGCGGCGGGACACAAGAACATCTGCTGTGTTGGCGATGACGATCAGTCGATTTACGGCTGGCGCGGCGCCGAGGTGGGCAACATTCTGCGGTTCGAGAAGGATTTTGAAGGCGCGCATGTGGTCAAGCTGGAGCAGAACTACCGCTCGACCCACCATATTTTGGGCGCGGCCTCTGGTGTGATTGCAGCCAACACGGGGCGGCTTGGCAAGACGCTTTGGACCGATCGCAACGAGGGCGAAAAGGTGCGTTTGATCGGCCATTGGGACGGCGACGAGGAAGCCCGCTGGATTGGTGAGGAGGTCGAGGCTATGCAGCGCGGCACGCGGGGCAATGCGCCGATGTCTCTGGACAGCATGGCCATTTTGGTGCGCGCGTCCCACCAGATGCGCGGATTCGAGGACCGGTTTTTGACCATCGGTTTGCCCTATCGCGTAATTGGCGGACCGCGGTTTTATGAACGCCTCGAGATACGCGATGCGATGGCGTATTTCCGCCTTGCGGTCAGCCCTGCGGATGATCTGGCGTTTGAGCGGATTGTGAACACGCCCAAACGCGGGCTTGGCGACAAGGCGCAACAGAAAATTCAGGTGGCGGCGCGCACCAATGGTGTATCGCTGCTGGAAGGGGCGCGGATATTGCTGGCGGCCAAAGGGCTTGGCGGCAAGGGCGCTGTGGAGCTGGCAAAGCTGGTAGACGGGCTGGACCGCTGGCATGGGTGGGTTGCAGATGGCAAGCGTAGCCATATCGAAGTGGCCGAGTTGGTGCTGGAGGAATCGGGCTATACCGAGATGTGGCAGAACGACAAAACACCCGAAGCGCCGGGGCGTTTAGAGAACCTCAAGGAACTGGTGAAGGCGCTGGAAGCCTTTGAAAACCTGCAAGGGTTTTTGGAACACGTCAGCCTGATCATGGACAATGACAAGGGCGGTGATGGCGAGAAAGTCAGCATTATGACGCTGCACGCGGCCAAGGGTTTGGAATTCCCCGCTGTTTTCCTGCCCGGGTGGGAAGATGGGTTGTTCCCCAGTCAGCGCAGCATGGATGAAAGCGGGATGAAGGGCCTCGAAGAAGAGCGGCGGCTGGCCTATGTGGGCATCACGCGGGCCGAGGAGGTCTGCACGATTTCTTTTGCTGCGAACCGCCGTGTCTATGGGCAATGGCAAAGCAGTATGCCGAGCCGCTTTATTGATGAATTGCCAGAAGAGCATGTGGATGTGCTGACGCCGCCTGGCCTTTACGGCGGCGGCTACGGGGCGGCGGCCCCTGCGGGCGTGGCATCTACGCTGCACGAAGAGGCGGCGGAAGCGAATGTGTATAACTCGCCTGGTTGGCGGCGCTTGCAGGCCCGATCAGGCCAGCGCCCCATGGGACAACCCGCCGAGGCCAAAAACATCACGATTGATATGAATGCGGTCAGCAGCCACACGGCAGGCGACCGCGTGTTTCATCAAAAGTTCGGCTATGGCATTGTGATGGGCATCGAAGGCGACAAGCTGGATATCGAATTTGACAAGGCGGGATCCAAGAAGGTGGTGGCGCGGTTTGTGGTCGGGGCTGATCAAGCCGATGACGTTCCGTTTTGAAGCGCCATGCCTAAAGCGCGGTGCGCCAAATCGGGATCAGGCTGGCCACCAATAGGGCAGCCATTGCCACGTTGAACAGCTGCAAGAGCCGCGGTGTCCGGAGCCACGTTTTCAGTGTCGCCCCAAGGAGGGCCCAGAGTGTCACGCAAGGTGTGTTGATCAGCGGTAAGACCACTGCGACCAAAACAACTCCGCCCCATGCGGTTTCAGGCGGGGCAAACAGGGCCAATGCGTTCAGATGCATGGCCCATGCTTTGGGGTTCACCCATTGAAATGTTGCAGCCTGCACAAAGCTGAAGGGCTGCCCGCGTGTCTGCGCTGTCGAAGGCGGTGCGGCTGTGGCGACGCGGTAGGCCAGCCATAGCAAATAGGCTGTCGCTCCCGATTTCAGGACCAGATGCGCAGCGGGCATGATGGCAAAAACCTGCATCAGCCCCGCGCCCAAGCCCAGAATCATCACCGCGTGTCCAAAGCTGACGCCCAAAATATGCGGCACCGTGCGGCGCAGACCGAAGTTTGCGCCGCTGGCAAAAAGCATCACGTTATTGGGGCCGGGGGTCACCGTGCTTGCGATGGAATAGGTGATCAAGGGCCAGAGCATGCAGCTTTAGTGCGGGGCAGACAGCCCTGTCGTCAACATCGGATACAGCGTGGCCACCAGCAAAAGCGCCATCGTTATATTAAACGCACGCAGGCGGGCGGGGGTGCCAAGCCAGGCTTTGACCTGCACGCCGAGATAGGCCCAGGCGCTGACAGACGGAAAATTCACCGCCGCAAAAACAACGGCCACAGCGACGGCGCCCCATGCGCCCCATTCAAGCGGGGCGAATTGGGTCTGTGCGGTCAGGGCCATATACCACGCTTTGGGGTTGACCCATTGAAAGGCGGCCGCCTGCAAGAAGGTAAAGGGTGTCGCGGTTGCCTCTTTGTGCGCGGGTGGTGCGGCATTGGCCACTTTCCATGCCAAAAACAACAAATAGGCGGCCGAGGCGACTTTCATAATTGTGTAGGTGACAGGAAAGGCTTCGAACAGTTGCAACAACCCAAGCCCCACAAGGCTGACCATGAATGCGTGGCCAAGCGAAATACCTGCCATATGCGGCAGCGTGCGGCGAAATCCGAAATTCGCCCCGCTGGCCAGCAACATCAAGTTGTTCGGACCAGGTGTGATGGAAGACGCAACGGCAAAGCCTGCCAGCGGAAGGATAAAACTAAACATGGCACAACTCTAGAAGGCTATATGCGCAATAGGGTTGTGAAGATGCGGTAAGTGACGTTACTTTCGCAATGAATGACGGATTTTGACCAAATTGACCGCAAGATATTGCGCGCCCTTTTAACCGATGGGCGGATAAGCAATCTGCATCTGGCTGAAAAAGTCGGGCTTTCGCCCTCTGCATGTTTGCGCCGTGTGCAGGAACTTGAACGGATCGGAGTGATCAAAGGGTATCGTACTGTTCTGGACGGTGCGCAGATGGGGGTGGGGTTTGTGGCCTATATCGCCGTGGGGCTGTCAAACCATACCAAGGCCAGCCAAGAGGCGTTTGAACGCTCGATCAGTCGCGCCCCAGAGGTGGTCGAATGCCACAATATCACAGGCACGGTGGAATATCTGTTGCGGGTCGAGGCCAGCGACCTGACCGCTTACAAGCATTTTCATACGGAGGTTTTGGGGGTTCTGCCGCAAGTGAACGCCATCACATCATATGTGGTCATGGGCTCGCCCAAAGATCTGCGGGCATAGGGCGGACATAAAAAAAGCGGCGATGCTAGGGAGGAGGAAAGCATCGCCGCTGTTGAACAGAACTACCCTAGGGAGGAGGAAAAGGGGCTCTGATCTGAAAAACTTATTTGCCGTAGGCCGCTTCGAATGCGACCGACTTGATCATGCCGCGGTTCAGGCCAAGATCGGCTAGATCCGCACTCGACAACATGCCAAGCTCGTTTAGGGTGTTGCGATACAGGCGATACTTTGTGTAGCGCGTTGTCAGTGTTTGTTTCGCGTCACGCAGAAAATCGACCAGTGGGCTGTAGCCCTGTGTATTTGTATTTGTATGTGCCATGTCTTTTACCTCAGTGCAGTGTGTTTCGCTGCTGTTGATCCGAAGTTAGGGTGCATGCTGCGATTGCACAACTGACAATGCTGCATTGCAGCTATGCGCCTTGTGCAAACCACAAATTTACAAAATGCCCAATAAATCAGCACCTGCTGCCTTGCGGTGCCAGCACCAGCCGCTACATGCAAATGGACAAACGGAGCATGCGCATGGCCACTAAAGATGACGTAACCAAAGCCCTTGAAACCCTGACACTTCCCGATGGTGGCAATCTGGTCAGCCGCGATATGATCCGCGCGTTGGTGGTGAATGACGGGGTGGTTCGGTTTGTCATTGAGGCGCCAGATCCCGAAACGGCGGCCAAGATGGAAGGGGTGCGCCGCGCAGCCGAAGCTGTGGTTGGCAAGGTTGCAGGCGTTGGCCAGGTCAGCGTTGCGCTGACGGCCCATGGCCCCGCGCCCAAAGCGCCTGCGACTTCTGCGCCGCCCCCAAGCCTTAAAATCGGCGGGCACCCCAAGCCGCAGCAGGGTGGTCCTGCGCCCGTGTCGGGTGTGGACCGCATTTTGGCCATCGGCTCTGGCAAGGGCGGTGTGGGCAAATCGACAGTATCGTCAAACCTTGCCGTTGCGCTGGCTAAACAGGGGCGCAAGGTCGGATTGCTGGACGCGGATATCTACGGCCCAAGCCAGCCCCGAATGATGGGGGTGAGCAAACGCCCGGCCAGTCCTGACGGCAAAAAGATCATCCCGCTGCAGGCGCATGGCGTTACGATGATGTCCATCGGTCTGATGCTGGAGCCTGAAAAGGCCGTTGTCTGGCGCGGCCCGATGTTGATGGGCGCGTTGCAGCAAATGCTTGGTCAGGTTGAATGGGGCAAGTTGGATGTGTTGATCGTTGATCTGCCCCCGGGGACGGGCGATGTGCAGCTGACCTTATGTCAACGCACAGCCGTGACGGGCGCCATCGTTGTCAGCACCCCGCAAGACGTGGCGCTTTTGGATGCACGTAAAGCGCTGGATATGTTCAACACGCTCAAAACCCCCGTTTTGGGCCTGATTGAGAATATGAGCACCTATGTCTGCCCCGAATGTGGCCATGAAGCACATCTGTTTGGGCACGGCGGAGTCGAGGTGGAAGCCAAACGGATCGGCGCACCTTTCCTTGGATCGTTGCCGCTGGATCTGGACACGCGCCTTGCGGGCGACGGTGGAACGCCGATTGCTGCGGGCGACAGCCCGATGGCGCAGGCCTATGGGCAGCTTGCCAAACGTCTGGTTGATGGCGGCATGGCCTAGGGCAGGGCGCCAAGGTGTGGCTTCGACCTATGGGAAATCATGGGTCGGGGGTGGCTTTCTGCCCAAAGTGATTCGTTAAATTGCCGGTTTTTGCATCTGTTTTCCGCCAAGTGCGTGAGAACAAAAGAAAAACACCTGCGTAAGTCTCAAAATAAATGGGATTTTTTGGGCGTGGATGGGAACGCTGCGCTTCCTCTACATATTGTATAGCCTTGCAGTCATCACACAATAAGTTGGCTAAAATAGGGTCGCGTCCTGTCTAGATGTGGTATCTGACCCCTCTAGGACACAAGGTATTCCCGCATTAGCCCACACAAAACCATTGCGTCCCATAATATCCCATGCCATTCATAGTTCATCGAAAGAACGGGCATACACAAAACAAGGGGCATTCATAAGAACCCCACATAGGCGAACCGAAAAGGTTTCATACAGGCACCCGCTTTTTTCGAACAAAGAGATCCGGCGCGCGAGCGAGCAGACATCCCCCCAGGTGGCGCGCGCAGTCGGACATCCCGCGAGGGACCGGCGGATCGATCAGTGGCAGCAGATCGATCCGCCTTTTCATTTTCAGGGCCCTGATTGCAAGCGCGGCCCGACAATTAAGGAGCCGATACCAGATGGTTAAGGCGTTCAGAGGCGAATTCCACCAGAAGGTGGATGCAAAGGGCAGGGTCTCGATACCCGCGTCCTTTCGTCGTGTTCTGGAGGCTGGTGACCCGAATTGGGAAACAGGCAAGCTGCCCGAATTCGTTTTGGTCTACGGTGACGAAAAGCGCAATTTTCTGGAATGTTTCACTCGCGAGGAAATGGCGCGTGTGGATGCCAAGATTGCCAAGCAACCGCGCGGTTCGGCCAAGCGTCGTGCCATGTCGCGTCTTTACAGCGGGCAATCGATGGATGTGACCGTGGATGATACGGGCCGCATCGTTCTGTCCGCCAAGCTGCGCAATAAAATCGGGCTTGAGGGCGAGGCCTTCTTTATCGCCAACACCGACACGTTTGAGATCTGGAAGCCCGAGACCTTCGACGCCGAAAACGATCTGAACCTGGCCGAAGATGATGATTTCGACCCCAACCTTGATCCATCCGTCTATCTTGACGGCGACGAGGACTAAGTCATGGGCGCTGCCACGCCATCCCCCGCTGATCCCCATATTCCTGTCCTGCTGCGTCCACTGATCGCGGCCTGTGCGCCCATTTCGGGCACTTGGCTGGACGGCACGCTTGGCGCAGGCGGCTACACCCGTGGCTTGCTGGAGGCGGGTGCAGATAAGGTGATCGGCGTGGATCAGGATCCGCTGGCGCTGGATATGGCGCGCGACTGGGCGGATGACCGTGTTGATCTGGTCGCAGGCAATTTCGCACAGATGGATGATTACGGGCAGCACCTGGACGGTGTTGTGTTGGACCTTGGCGTATCGTCGATGCAGCTGGATCAGGCCGAACGCGGGTTTTCGTTTATGCGCGACGGACCGCTGGATATGCGGATGTCGCAAAGCGGCCCCACAGCGGCCGATGTGGTGGCAGACGCCACCGAAGAGGCGCTGGCCAACATCCTTTATGTCTATGGCGAGGAACGCGCATCGCGCCGCATTGCACGCGCCATTGTCAAAGAACGGGCGGTCGCTCCCATCACCACGACCTTACATCTGGCCGAGATCATCGCCGCGCAACTGCCGCGCCCCAAGCCTGGGCAAAGCCATCCCGCGACGCGCAGTTTTCAGGCCATCCGCATTGCGGTGAATGGCGAATATGACGCGCTTTATCAAGGGCTTATGGCTGCAGAGCGGGCATTGAAACCGGGCGGAAAGCTGGCTGTTGTCACCTTTCATTCCACCGAGGACCGCATGGTCAAACGCTTCTTGCAGACCCGCGCGGGCACCCTTGGCAATGCCAACCGCTACGCGCCCGAAACCCACGCCGAGGCCCCCGCCTTTACGTTGCCATCGCGCAAGGCCACAGCACCAGACGCCGAAGAGCTGGCCCAAAACCCACGCGCCCGCAGCGCCAAGCTGCGCGTTGCCATTCGCACAGATGCCCCCGCTGGCAGCCTGTCCGCCAAAGACATCGGCCTGCCACAAGCCAAAGGATCGCTGACATGAGAACGCTTCTTTATATCACCACAGGTTTGGCCGTTATGGGGCTGGCGTTCTGGGCGTATCAGGAAAACTACCGCACCCAGGAGGCGCTCAAAGAGGTGCGCAAGCTGCAGCGCGAGATCGCAGCGGAGCGCAATCGCCTGGAAATCTTGCGCGCCGAATGGGCCTATCTGAACCGCCCCGACCGTCTGCGCGATCTGGCCGAAGTGAACTTCGATCTTCTGGGGCTGTTGCCTATGGAGCCCACGCAATTCGGGCAGGTCGATCAGGTCAGTTTCCCACCCGCCAATAGCCTGCCGCCCGTAACGGGTGCTGTCGATACGATGGCCACCACAGGAGATGCGCAATGATCCGCACGCCCCTTCGCCCGCTTGCCCGTATTCTCAAAGCCCGCGATCGCGGGGAAAACCCCCAAGCGATTGAGCGCGAAAACCTGCGTCTGCGCCATGAAAACATGCGCGATCAGGCGCGGCTGCGTGCCGAAAGCCGTTTGTTTGTGTTGGGTGTGTTTTTCCTTGGGGCGTTTCTGGCCGTCGGCGGGCGCATGGGCGTTCTGGCCAATTCCGACCCGTTAGAGCCGCGCAGTTCTGTCATTGGTGCGGATATCTTGTCGACGCGTGCCGATATCGTGGATCGCCGTGGTCGTATCTTGGCCAAAAACCTTGATACCCATTCGCTTTATGCCCAACCCCATACGATGATTGATCCCGAAGGGGCCGCGCAAAAACTGGCGCAGATTTTCCCCGATCTGGACGCCGATGCGTTGCTTGAGGATTTCACAGGCAAGCGTAAGTTCCTGTGGATCAAGAAAAAACTCAGCCCCGAACAAAAGCAGGCCGTCCATGATATTGGCGAGCCGGGTTTGCTCTTTGGCCCGCGCGAGATGCGTTTGTATCCCAACGGGGCGATTGCTGCGCATGTGTTGGGCGGGGCCAGCTTTGGTCGTGAAGGGGTCAGCAGCGCCGAGGTCATAGGCGTGGCAGGCGTCGAAAAACACTTTGACGATTATCTGCGCGACCCTGCCAACGGCCACAAACCGTTGCAGCTTTCGCTGGATCTGACAGTGCAAGCCGCCGCAGAAGAAGTGCTGCACGGCGGCATGAAAATCATGAATGCCAAGGGTGCTTCATCGGTTTTGATGGATATTCACACAGGCGAAATCATCAGCGTCGTCAGCCTGCCTGATTTTGATCCCAACAATCGCCCGCGCCCCCTGACGGCGGCCGATAAAGACAAGGATCAATCCGACAGCCCGCTGTTTAACCGCGCCATCCAAGGGGTTTACGAGCTTGGGTCGACCTTCAAGATTTTCACCGCTGCCCAAGCGGTTGATCTGCGCCTTGTGAACCCCTCAACGGTGATCGAGACAAAAGGCCCGATGAAGGTTGGGGGGCGCACCATTGGTGAGTTCCAGAACAAAAACTACGGGCCCCTGTCGGTTGAAGATATCATCGTCAAGTCGTCCAACCGCGGCACGGGGCGTCTGGCCCTGCAAATCGGCGTGAAGCGTCAAAAAGAGTTTTTGGACAGCCTTGGCTTTTTCCAACCCACCCCCATCGAGATGGTCGAAGCCTCTGGCGGGCGTCCGCTGTTGCCTGCGCGCTGGACGGATTTATCAGCCGTTACAATCAGTTACGGTCACGGGCTGTCGTCATCGCCTATGCATCTGGCCGCGGGTTATGCATCGCTTCTCAACGGTGGCACACGGGTTGAGCCGACCTTGCTGAAACAAGACGGCCCGCAAAACGGCCCACGCATCGTGTCGCCGCAAACCAGCCAAGCGGCTGTCAAAATGTTGCGCAAGGTTGTCACAGATGGCACCGCCAGCTTTGGCGAGGTCCCGGGCTATCAGGTTGGCGGCAAGACCGGCACAGCCGACAAACCCAAGCCACGGGGCGGCTATTACGAGGACAAGGTGATCGCCACCTTTGCCACGGTTTTCCCTGCGAGTGATCCCAAATATGTGCTGATCGTCACGCTGGACGAACCCGAAATCATCGGCCTTGGCAAAAAACGCCGCACAGCGGGTTGGACAGCTGTTCCCGTCACCTCGCAAATGATCAGCCGCATCGCACCGCTCATGGGGCTTAGACCAGTGGTTGAACCTGCCACGCTCACGGGTGTAACACTGACCTCACAATAATCACGTGGGGCGGACGGCATGACGCAGACAGATGCGCAGGTCAAAAAACTAAGCGAACTGGGCCTGACGGTCGCACAAGACGTGGCCATCACGGGTGTTGCCATCGACAGCCGCGAGGTGCGCAAAGGGTTTTTGTTTGCCGCCGTGGCAGGCAGCACCGTGCACGGGGGCGAATTTATCCAATACGCCCTGCGCCAAGGCGCTGCTGCAGTGCTGACCGACGCGACAGGCGCACAGATTGCACAGGCCGAATTGGCCGCCTCGGATGCGGTGCTGATCGTGGTGGATGAACCACGCGAGACCCTTGCCTACATCTGCGCACTTTGGTTCGGTGGCCAACCCGACACGCTGATCGCGGTGACAGGGACCAACGGCAAAACATCTGTCAGCACTTTCACCCGTATGATCTGGGAAGAAATGGGTCTGCCAGCGGTCAACCTTGGCACCACGGGCGTCGAAGGCTGCTGGACCGCGCCTTTGCAGCACACCACCCCTGATCCGATCACCTTGCACCGCGCTTTGGCGGCGGCACGCGAAAACGGTGTCACCCATGCCGCGATGGAGGCCTCAAGCCACGGGCTGGATCAATACCGCCTGGATGGCTGTCAGCTGTGCGCGGCAGGCTTTACCAATTTCACCCAAGACCACCTTGATTATCACAAGACGTTCGAGGCCTATTTCGCCGCCAAAGCCAGCCTTTTTACCCGCGTTCTGGCCGAAGATGGCACAGCCGTGATCAACATCGACGATCCCAAAGGATGGGACGTGGTGGCACTGACCACCCCGCGCGGGATCAAAACCTTGCTTGTGGGGCGCGGTGCAGATGCGGATTTGCAGATCAAATCGGTGCGCGTCGATGATACGGGTCAGACGGTGCAAATCGAATGGCAGGGCAAGCCGCGCCAAATCCGCCTGAACCTGATTGGCACGTTCCAAGTGGAAAATGCGCTGATGGCGGCAGGGCTTGTCATCGCCAGCGGGGCCGACGTGCAAGAGGTGTTTGACACGCTGCCCCACCTGAAAACCGTGCGCGGGCGGATGGAACTGGCAGGCAAGCGCGACAACGGCGCGGCGGTGTTTGTAGACTACGCCCATACGCCTGATGCCATCGCCTCTGCGCTGAAATCCATGCGCCCGCATGTCATGGGCAAACTGGTCGCAGTGATCGGGGCAGGCGGCGATCGTGACACCACCAAACGTCCCCTGATGGGCGCCGAGGCGGGCAAACACGCGGATGTGGTTTTTGTCACCGACGACAACCCGCGCACCGAAAACCCCGCGCTGATCCGTCAGGCGGTTATCGGCGGCTGTCCTGACGGGATCGAGGTCGCAGACCGTGCCGAAGCGATTTTACGCGCCGTTGACACGCTAGAGGCGGGCGACGCCCTTTTGATCGCGGGCAAGGGGCATGAAACAGGGCAGATCGTCGGCAAGGACGTGCTGCCCTTTGATGATGTAGAACAGGCGAGCATTGCCATCGCCGCTTTGGATGGAACGCTGCAATGACCCTCTGGACCTCGCATGACGCCGCAATCGCTACGGGCGGGACAAGCACCACAAAATGGGCCGCGACGGGCGTATCGATTGATACGCGCACGCTGGAACAGGGCGATCTTTTTGTGGCGCTCAGGGATGTGCGGGACGGCCATGATTTTGTTGCAGCGGCTTTGGAAAAAGGCGCGGCGGCCGCCCTTGTCACTCACCGCCCCGATGGCGTGGCCGAAGATGCACCGCTTTTGATCGTGCAAGACGTGCTGCGCGCGTTGGAAGATCTGGGCCGTGCAGGCCGTGCGCGCACCAAGGCGCGTGTTGTGGGGGTGACGGGCAGTGTGGGCAAGACCTCGACCAAGGAAATGCTGCGCGATGTGCTGTCGGCACAGGGCAAAACACACGCATCCGTGGCCAGCTACAACAACCACTGGGGGGTGCCGCTGACATTGGCGCGTATGCCTGCCGACACCGATTTTGCGGTGATCGAGATCGGCATGAATGCACCGGGCGAAATTGCGCCCCTGTCACGCATGGCCGCGCCCCATGTCGCAATGATCACCACAGTTGCGGCCGCCCATCTTGAGGCCTTTGAAAGCATCGAAGGGATCGCCCGTGAAAAGGCCAGCATCATCGACGGTCTGTCCACGACAGGCACGGCCGTGCTGAACGCCGACATCGGCACGTCAGAAATCTTGCGAAACTGGGCGGCCAAACGGGGCGTGAAAACCATCCTCTTTGGGCAGATGGCCCCTGATTACCGCCTGACCTCGGTCAAGATCGTGGGCGACAGCACCATTGTGCAGGCCGAAATGCAGGGCCAGCCTGTTTTGTTCAAAGTCATGTCAGCAGGCGGGCATTTCGCGATGAACGCCCTTGGCAGTCTGGCTGTGGTCGATGCCTTGGGCGGCGATGCAGGCCGCGCGGCTGTGGATATGGCCCGCTGGTCGCCCCCCGCAGGACGGGGCAAGCGCGAACGGTTGCAACTGGATATCGTGGAAGACGCCTTTATCATCGATCTGATTGATGACGCCTATAACGCCAACCCCACGTCGATGGCTGCCGCCCTTGAGGTGCTGGCCGCCGCCGAGCCGCAAGATGACCTTGGCCGCGTCTCGAAAGGCCGCCGCATTGCGATACTTGGCGATATGCTGGAACTGGGCGATGATGAAGCCGCGATGCACGCCGCGATCGCAGAGCTGGAAAGCATGGCGCGGATCACCAAGGTGCATTGCGTGGGGCCGCGGATGCGCGCGCTTTATGACGCGCTGCCCGCCCCGCAACGCGGGCTTGCGGTGGATGCAGCCAGTGAACTGGCCACACAAATCGGGCAACTTGTGGACGCAGGCGATGTGGTCTTGGTCAAGGGTTCACTAGGCAGCAAGGTCACGCAAATCGTTGACGCCATCCGCAAATTGGGCCACCCCGTAACCGAAGGCTGAGCCTTGGGCGCGCGACAGAACGAATAACAGGGACGAATACATGCTTTATTGGTTAACCGCGCTGTCGGACGGTGGCGATTTCTTCAACCTCTTTCGCTACATCACGTTTCGGGCAGGCGGGGCGTTTCTGACCGCACTGGTGTTTGGTTTTATCTTTGGACCCACGCTGATCAACGTGTTGCGCCGCAAACAGGGCAAGGGCCAGCCGATCCGCGACGATGGTCCCGAAGGGCATTTTGCCAAGGCAGGCACGCCCACAATGGGCGGTTTGCTGATCCTGAGCGCGGTTCTGGTCAGCACGCTGATCTGGGCGCGGTGGGACAATCCCTTTGTCTGGATCGTGCTGTTTGTCACCATGAGCTTCGGGCTGATCGGGTTTGCCGACGACTATGCAAAAGTGGCCAAACAAAACACCGACGGGGTCAGTGGCAAGATCCGCCTGGGTGTTGGGTTTCTGGTCGCGGCCATCGCGGCCTATTGGGCCAGTGTCTACCACCCCGATCAGCTGACAAACCAACTGGCCTTGCCGATTTTCAAGGACACGCTGATCAATCTGGGGTTTTTGTTTGTGCCCTTTGCGATGATCGTCATCGTTGGCGCGGCCAATGCCGTAAACCTGACAGATGGTCTGGACGGGCTTGCAATCATGCCTGTGATGATTGCCGCAGGTACATTGGGCGTGATTGCCTATGCGGTGGGGCGCGTCGATTTCACCGAATATCTGGACGTGCATTATGTGCCCGGCACGGGCGAAATCCTGATCTTCACGGCGGCGCTTTTTGGCGGGGGGCTTGGCTTTTTGTGGTATAACGCGCCGCCTGCGGCGGTGTTTATGGGGGATACAGGATCGCTTGCACTTGGCGGCGCGCTTGGCGCGATTGCGGTCAGCACCAAACACGAATTGGTTTTGGGCATTGTTGGGGGGCTGTTTGTGGTCGAGGCGCTGTCTGTGATCATTCAGGTGTTGTATTTCAAGCGCACGGGCAAACGCGTGTTCCTGATGGCGCCGATCCATCACCACTACGAGAAAAAAGGATGGGCCGAGCCGCAGATCGTGATCCGTTTCTGGATCATCTCTTTGATCCTGGCGATCATCGGGCTCGCGACGTTGAAGGTGCGCTAGATCAGGTTTTGCGCCCGCTGACGCGGTCGCCCGTGTTGGGGGCGCTGCCCCCAAACCCCCGAGGTATTTGGACAACAATGAAGGAAAGACAGGCGCGATGATACCAGTGCGCGGATATGACGGGCAAAAGGTTGCGGTGCTTGGGCTTGGACGCTCTGGTCTTGCCGCGGCCCATGCGTTGGAAGCGGGCGGGGCGCAGGCCCTGTGTTGGGACGACAGCGCGCAGGGCCGTGAGCGGGCCGAGGGGCAGGGGCTGATCATTCATGATTTGACCACGCAAGGCGCGTTCGACGGGGTGGCGGCGCTGGTTGTCTCTCCGGGTATTCCGCATCTTTATCCTGCGCCCAATCCTGTGATCGCCGCGGCCTGGGATGCAGGGGTGCCTGTCGACAATGATATCGGGCTGTTCTTTCGCAGTTACGCCACAAGCGAATGGGACGGTTTTGACACCACGCCACGGGTGGTGGCTGTGACGGGGTCGAACGGCAAATCCACCACATCGGCGCTCATCCATCATATTCTGACGCAAGCGGGCCGCCCTACGCAACTGGCAGGCAACATTGGTCGGGGCGTGCTGGACATCGATCCTGCCCATGACGGCGAGGTGATCGTGTTGGAGCTGTCGTCGTATCAAACGGATCTGGCCCGCGCGCTGACGCCTGATGTGGCCGTCTGGACAAACCTGAGCCCTGATCATCTGGACCGCCACGCCGGTATGGGCGGCTATTTTGCGGCTAAGCGGCGTTTGTTTGCTGAAGGCGGCCCTGACCGCGCGGTCATTGGTGTGGACGAAATAGAAGGGCGATATATTGCCAACCAACTGGCTGGCAGCGCCGAAGAGGACCGGGTGATCCAAGTGAGTGTGGATCGCAAACTATCTGGCAATGGATGGGGCGTTTTTGCGCGCAAGGGGTTTTTGAGTGAATGGCGCAAGGGGCGGCAGATCGGATCGATTGACCTGCGCGATATCGCGGGTCTGCCCGGTGCGCATAACCATCAAAACGCCTGCGCGGCCTATGCGGCATGTCGCGCCCTCGGGCTTGGGCCACGCCAGATTGAGGGCGGGTTGCGCAGCTTTGGCGGCTTGCCCCACCGCAGCCAGACCATCGCCACCGCGCGCGGGCTGCGCTTTGTCAACGACAGCAAGGCGACCAATGTCGACAGTGCGGCCAAAGCGCTGCAAGCCTTTGACAACATCCGCTGGATTTGCGGCGGTTTGGAAAAAGAAGGTGGCTTGGACGCGCTGACCCCGCATCTAGGCAGGGTGAAAAAAGCCTATGTGATCGGGCGCGAAGCCGATCAATTTGCTATGAAGCTGGACTGTGAAACAGACGTCTGCACCACCATGCAACGCGCTGTTGAACAGGCTGTTTCAGAGGCGCAGGACGGCGATGTGGTCTTGCTTGCACCCGCCGCGGCCAGCTTTGATCAATATGACAGCTTTGAAAAACGCGGCGATGATTTTGTGGCCAAGGTAAAGGCGCTGATCGCGTCGGGGTAGGCCCCCTTCACTATCATTAATGCACTGGATTGCGTGGGGGCTGCGTGCGCATGGGTTTTTCATCAAATCAGGCAAAACGTCTGACGCATTGCCATACCGTGAGCAGACGCTAGGCCATACACGGGTTGGCAGGCAAAAACGGCAGGCTAGACGCGCCCTGCGATGGCCTGTCCCGCAGCCCATCCCGACGACCACGCCCACTGGAAATTGTAGCCACCAAGCCAGCCGGTGACGTCCACAACCTCGCCGATGAAATACAGGCCATCGACGCCCTTGGCCTGTAGGGTGCGGGCATCCAGATCGCTGGTATCCACACCGCCCAAGGTGACCTCGGCCGTGCGGTACCCTTCGGAGCCCGATGGCTTGAGCGTTAGCTGCGTCAGCACCATTTCAAGCTTTGATAAATCCATGTCGGATTGATCGGCAAGATTTCCTGAAAGGCCTGCAATTTCAGTAAGATAGGCGGCCAGGCGTGCAGGCAAATGGGCGCCAAGCGCTGTGGTAAGGGCCATGCGGCCCGCCTTGCTGCGCTGCGTTTTCAGCGCTGCGATAATATCGGTGCTCGGTTCGAAATGCAGCATAATCTCGTCGCGTTCCTGCCAATAGCTGCTGACTTGCAAGATGCTTGGTCCCGACAGGCCACGGTGCGTGATCAAGAGCCCTTCTTCAAACCCCGTGCCATTGCTGCTGACCCGTGCGTTTACCGACAGCCCCGCCATGGGTTTCAGCGCCTCCATGACATCTGCGCCAAACGTCAGCGGAACCAGCCCTGCTCGGGTCTGTGTAACTGCCAGTCCGAACTGCTGCGCCACCTGATAGCCAAACCCTGTGGCACCCATTTTCGGAATGGATTTACCGCCCGACGCGATGACCAGATTTCTGGCGTGTACAGACTGTATTTTACCATCTGATTGCAAAGCGATATCAAAGCCTTGCGGCGTTTTGTTAATCTGTTCAACGGATGTATTCAACCGCAGATCAGCACCGCGCATTTCTGACGTGAGAAGGCGGATAATATCCTTGGCAGATGTATCGCAGAAAAGCTGTCCAAGCGTCTTTTCGTGGTAGGGGATACCCGCTTTTGCGACCAGATCAACAAAGTCCCATTGGGTGTATCTTGCCAGCGCGGATTTGCAGAAATGCGGGTTCTGCGACAAGAAGTTTTCAGGTGCAGCATACATATTGGTAAAATTGCAGCGCCCGCCGCCCGAGATGCGGATTTTTTCACCCGCCGCCTTTGCGTGATCGACGATCATCACATCGCGCCCTGCATGGGCGGCACACATCATGCCTGCGGCACCAGCGCCGATAATAAGAGTGTTCACCTGCATAGTCGCCTCAATGGGCAATAGGGCGCGTTTTGGCAAGTTGCCGATTAAGGAAATAGAAACCAACTTCGCCTATCCTGCGAGAGCGGCCGATTTTTACGTGGAATTTTCCAATAGGTGCCGTTAAGGTTAATCAACAGACCCCGTAAAGGGGCGGTTTTGAGGCATAGGTAGTAGTATTCCATGACGGAAATGGTCTATGGCACGGTCCCCGTGCAATCTGGCGATCCTGTGTTGCCGCGTTGGTGGCGCACAATCGATAAATGGACGATGTCCTGCATTCTGATGCTGTTTGGCGTCGGTCTGTTGCTTGGGCTTGCCGCATCCCCACCGCTGGCCGCGAAAAACGGGTTTGAGCCCTTTCACTATGTGCAGCGCCAGATGTTTTTTGGTGGTCTGGCGATGATTGCCATGTTGATCACGTCGATGATGCAGCCTTCGCTGGTGCGCCGTTTGGCGGTGATGGCGTTTGGTGTCTCGCTGGTGGCGGTTATGCTTCTGCCGTTCTTTGGTACCGACTTCGGAAAAGGTGCGGTGCGGTGGTATTCACTTGGCTTTGCGTCGCTTCAGCCGTCGGAATTTCTCAAACCCGCATTCGTGGTGACAGCCGCCTGGATGATGGCGGCCAGCCAGGATTTGAACGGGCCACCCGGCAAATCCATATCGTTCATGTTTTGCACGTTCATCGTTGTTCTTTTGGCGCTGCAACCTGACTTTGGCCAAGCCTGCTTGGTTCTTTTCGGATGGGGTGTGATGTGGTTTGTGGCGGGCGCACCGTTGGGGTTGCTCATCTGTTTGGCGGGTGTGGTCGTGCTGGCAGGTGCTGTGGCCTACAATAATTCCGAACACTTCGCGCGCCGTATCGACGGGTTTTTGTCGCCCGATGTAGACCCCACAACGCAACTTGGTTACGCCACAAATGCGATCCGCGAGGGCGGGTTCTTCGGCGTTGGCGTGGGCGAGGGGCAGGTCAAACAATCCCTGCCAGATGCGCATACCGATTTCATCATTGCGGTCGCGGCCGAAGAATATGGGCTGTTTCTGGTGCTCGTGATCATCGGGCTTTATGCGACCATCGTCATCCGCTCTCTTTATCGTCTGACGCGCGAACGCGATCCGTTTATTCGCCTTGCCGGCACAGGGCTGGCCTGCACCTTCGGGATTCAGGCCATGGTTAACATGGGCGTGGCCGTGCGGCTTTTGCCGGCCAAGGGCATGACCTTGCCATTTGTCAGCTACGGTGGTTCGTCGATTATAGCGGGCGGCATTGCCGTGGGCATGCTACTGGCCTTCACGCGCACCCGTCCGCAGGGTGAAATTGGCGATATCCTCTTGCGGCGGGGCCACTGACATGGCGCCTTTGCTGATCATCGCAGCAGGTGGCACGGGCGGGCATATGTTCCCCGCACAGGCCTTGGCCGAAGCGATGTTGGCCAAAGGCTGGCGTGTCAAACTGAGCACCGATGCGCGCGGCGCACGCTATGCCAGCGGGTTCCCCGATGCGGTCGAAATCACCCAGATCAGCAGCGCCACCTTTGCGCGCGGCGGTCTTTTGGCCAAAGCGATGGTGCCCTTTCGTATTTTGGGCGGCATTCTGGGGGCCACGTTCAAAATGATCGGTCAAAAGCCTGATGTGGTTGTCGGCTTTGGCGGCTATCCGTCCATACCTGCTTTGGCCGCGGCAACGCTGTTGCGCAAGCCGCGGATGATCCATGAACAAAACGGTGTTCTGGGGCGGGTGAATACGAAATTTGCCAAACGTGTAAATGCGGTCGCCTGCGGAACGTGGCCCACGCAAATGCCAGCGGGCGTCAGCGGCACTCACACAGGCAACCCCGTCCGCGAGGCGGTTCTGGCGCGTGCTGGCGCGGGCTACATCCCACCCGGTGATTACCCCATGTCGATTGTCGTGATCGGTGGCAGCCAAGGGGCGCGCATCCTGTCGGATGCAGTGCCCCCTGCGATTGCCGAACTGCCCGTCGAGATGCTGGCCAACATACGTGTTTTCCATCAGGCCCGCGGCGAGGACGAAGAGCGCGTGCGCCAATTCTATTTCCAGCAAGGTATCAACGCGCAGGTGCAGCCGTTCTTTGATAATGTCCCCGAACTCTTTGCCGAAGCGCAGTTGATTATCAGCCGTGCAGGCGCAAGCAGCGTGGCCGACATCAGTGTGATTGGCCGCCCTTCGGTGCTTGTCCCTTATGCCGCCGCGATGGACGATCACCAGACCGCCAATGCAAAGGGACTTGCAGATGCAGGTGCTGCAACGGTGATCCCCGAACGCCAGCTGGACGCGGAAACCTTGCGCACGGAAGTGCAACGCATCCTGACCAACCCGGACGGGGCCAGCGCCATGGCGCAGGCGGCCGTAAGCGTTTCGCGGCCCGATGCCACACAAGCATTGGTGGACATGGTCGAAGAATTAGCCCAAAAGCCCGCAAAATAAGGACAAAGAACATGGACGGTGGAACAATTATGGCTGCAGCAACAAAACTCCCCACCCAACTTGGGGCCATTCATTTTGTGGGCATCGGCGGCATCGGCATGTCTGGCATCGCCGAAGTTCTGCTGAACCACGGCTACACCGTTCAGGGCTCTGACCTCAAAGACAGTAAGATCACACAGCGCCTGGAACGTCTGGGCGCCAAGGTTTTTATCGGCCAGAAGGCAGAAAATTTGGACGGGGCCGAAGTCATCGTCATCTCGTCGGCGATCAAAAAGGGCAACGCAGAACTGGACGAAGCACGCCTGCGCGGGTTGCCTGTCGTGCGCCGCGCCGAAATGCTGGCCGAATTGATGCGCCTGAAATCTAACATCGCTGTTGCGGGCACGCATGGCAAAACCACCACAACAACGATGGTCGCAGCCCTTCTGGACGCAGGTGGCATCGACCCGACAGTGATCAACGGGGGCATCATCCACGCCTACGACAGCAATGCACGCACAGGGCAGGGCGAGTGGATGGTGGTGGAGGCCGACGAAAGCGACGGCACCTTCAACCGCTTGCCCGCCACCATCGCCATCGTCACCAACATCGACCCCGAGCATATGGAACATTGGGGCACCGAAGAGGCGCTGCACAAAGGGTTTGAGGATTTCGTCTCAAACATCCCGTTTTATGGGCTGGCCGTGTGCTGCACCGATGACCCCGATGTGCAGGCGCTTGTCGGCAAAATCACCGACCGCCGCGTTGTGACATTCGGGTTTAACGCCCAAGCCGATGTGCGCGCTGTGAACCTCACTTACAAAGCAGGTGTGGCCCATTTCGATATTGAGTTGAAGAACGAAGATAAGGTGATCGAAGGCTGTGCACTGCCCATGCCGGGTGACCATAACGTCAGTAATGCCCTTTCGGCCGTGGCAGTCTCACGGCATCTGGGCCTCAAGCTGGACGAGATCAAAGACGCGCTGGCCAGCTTTGGGGGTGTGAACCGCCGCTTTACCCGCGTGGGCGAGGTCGACGGCGTGACCATCATCGACGACTACGGACACCACCCCGTTGAGATTGCCGCTGTTCTGAAAGCCGCGCGCCAAGCCACCGAAGGCCGCGTCATCGCGGTGCATCAACCCCACCGCTACACACGCCTGCACCACCATTTTGATGAGTTCTGTTCGTGCTTTAACGACGCTGATGTGGTGGCCATCGCAGAAGTGTTTGCCGCAGGCGAAGACGTGATCGAAGGGGCGACCCGCGATGATCTGGTCGCAGGGCTGATCCGCCACGGCCACCGCCATGCGCGGGCTGTAACAAGCGAAGATGATCTGGTGCGCCTTGTGCGCGAACAGGCCAGCGAAGGCGATATGGTCGTATGCTTGGGCGCAGGCTCGATCAGCACATGGGCCAATGACCTGCCGGCCAAACTGACCCAATAGACCGCTGGCACAGCCGATGAGCGATACAACACTTGCCATAGTCCTGATTTGCGGCTGGATCGTGCTGGCCCAAGTGATGCAAGCCATCCCGAGCAATGACAACCACTGGCGCCGCGCCTATGTGCTGATCGGCGTCGGTATCCCGCTGCTTGGCTACGCCACATTTCTGGGCGGCCCATGGGTGGGCGTGATCGGCCTTGGCGTCGGCATGACCGTCCTGCGCTGGCCTGTGTGGTACGGTGTGAAATGGCTGCGCCGCCGTTTGGGGCTGTGACGGGTTTGCGCTTGGCTTGGCATATCAGGCAGGGCAAGCTGGCTGTATGGTAGAGATTGCGGATATTGTTGATGGGGACAGCTTTAAGGCTTGGCTGAACGCGCATATTGCGCGGGTCGGCGATGAACTGGGGCGGCAACACGCCGTTTGGCTGGCGAGCAGATGTGCCGCGCGCGTGATGCCATTCGCGATGGAAACCGCATTGTCGGGGCGTATTGCCGAATTGACACCTGTGCTGATGTTTCGGGTAACTTCAATCTCAGGGGTCGCTTCGGTGTGTCCGACCCCTGAGATTGCCCGTACCGCCGATGCCGCCGCTTTTGCCGCCGATGCCGCCCCCGATGCCGCCGATGCCGCCGCCGCTGCCGCCGCCTTTGCCGCCTTTGCCGCCGCTGCCGCTGCCGCCGCCGTCTTTGCCGCCTATGCCTCCGCCCGTGCCGCCGCTGCCGCCCCCGATATCTACGAATACATCCAAGTGGATTGCGCGGCTTTGCTTGCGTCGGGCGACATCCCGCGCCGTCCGCTTTGGGCAGGACCGTCCGAGATGCAAAGGCTGTGGCAAGATATAAAGCCAAAGCTGGCAGCCCTGAACTCTGACGGCCCTGATGCCGCAGTCTGGACCTTCTGGATCGCATGGTACGACCGCGTGCTGGCAGGCCAGGACATCCACGCCCAAGCCATGCACGATGTGTTTGTCTCGCTGACGGAAGACGACTGGAACAAAGGCCCTGCGCATATCAACCCCAAGTTTGACCCCGTTCTGGCGCTTTATGCTGCTGATATTGCTGACATAGGCGAAAAAATCCGCCGCGATACTGCAGGTCAGATCGTTCTTGAACCTGCCCCCTACGCCCACGCTGATACGCTGCAAACAGTTTTAGACAAAGTGGTCGATGCGATTGCCAAACTGCGCCCCGCTTGCGGTGACGCGGGTAATGCAATGTTGGCACCTTTGGCCGAGGTTTTGGATGATTTGACAGAAGCGTTAGAGGGTAATGCAAACAACTGGCTGCGCTGTCACGATGAATTTGGTTTATGCCATGCCGAGATTGAACGGCTGTTCACCCCCGAGGATATACGCGCAGAAAGAATGCTTTTTCGTCTGCACAACGCGCTCTCGACAGGCATGTTGGACCTGCGTGAAACGGATAGCGAGACCAAACGCGTGTGCCGCACCCGTGTGAATCGCCGCGCGCTGGATCTTGATGATAAGCTCAAAAAAGGACTACGCGATCACCAGGCGCAGATTGACCCTGAGCTTAGTCCTTATCTTGCAGCGGAAATGCAGGCCGACCTTGATATCGGTTTGGACGAGAGCCAGCCTGAACAAAAGCGCGCAGATGCCATGAAACGCGAAGGCAGCAGGCTTATAAAAATCGACAACTTCAAGCGTGAAGAGCTTGTCAAAGGCGCAGAGGATGCCAATAAGCTGATGAAAGCTGGCGGTGGTATCGCTGGTGTTATTAAAGAAGTCTGGACTTGGTTTTTCTAACATGACCCTACCCCTCGTGCGCGGCACGCTTACTCCGAACAGGCCGTTGGCCGATCTGACGTGGCTGCGTGTTGGTGGGCCTGCGGATTATCTGTTCCAGCCTGCGGATCAGGCCGATTTGCAAGCGTTTTTGAAGGGTTTGCCGTCCGATATTTCCGTGTTCCCCATGGGCGTGGGAAGCAATCTGATTGTGCGCGATGGCGGGCTTCGCGCGGTCGTGATCCGCATGGGGCGCGGGTTCAACCAGATCGAGATTGCGGGCAACCGCGTTTCTGCGGGTGTGGCTGCGTTGGATGCGCATGTGGCACGCAAGGCGGCCGATGCAGGACTAGACCTGACATTTCTGCGCACGATCCCGGGTGCCATTGGTGGTGCGGTGCGCATGAACGCGGGATGTTACGGCAGCTATGTGGCCGATCATTTCGTCAGCGCACAGGCTGTCACACGGCGGGGCGAGCGCGTAACGCTCACCGCCGATGATTTGAAATTTGCCTACCGCCAGACCGAATTGCCCGAAGGGTGGGTTCTGACCGAGGCTACCTTTGAGGCCGAGACTGCTGATCCCGAAGAGCTGCATGCGCGCATGGCCCATCAGTTGCAAAAGCGCGATGAAACGCAACCCACCAAGGACAGAAGTGCCGGCAGCACCTTCCGCAACCCCGCGGGCCGGTCCAGCACGGGGCGCGATGATGACGTCCACGATCTTAAGGCGTGGAAGGTGATTGACGATGCGGGGCTGCGCGGGTTTTCCATCGGCGGGGCGCAAATGTCGCCCAAGCACAGCAACTTCATGATCAACACAGGCGGTGCCACAGCCGCTGATCTTGAAAATCTGGGCGAATACGTGCGGAAAAAGGTTTACGATAACAGCGGTCTAACGCTAGAGTGGGAAATTATGAGGGTCGGTGAACCGACCCCAGATCAGAGCGCTTAAGCGCCATACGGCATCCATGGGCGAGCAGGCCCTTGAAATAACAAGCAAACGTGCCCTCGGCGGGGCGCAAGAAAGCTGTCGTTTAAGGCAGTGGTGAGAGGCAAAAGTGGGCAAGGCAGGCAACAGCCCGTTGAAAATCTGTGTTGTGATGGGTGGGCCAAGCGCGGAGCGTGAGGTCTCTTTGTCGTCGGGGCGCGAGTGTGTCGCCGCGCTGCAATCGCTTGGCTATGACGTGGTCGCGTTGGACGCAGGCCCCACGCTGGCAGGTGATCTGGCGGCGATCGGGCCTGATGTGATCTTCAATGCGCTGCACGGGCGGTGGGGCGAAGATGGCTGTGTGCAGGGTATTTTTGAATGGCTTCACATTCCCTATACCCATTCCGGCGTTCTGGCCTCTGCGCTTGCGATGGATAAGACCAAGACCAAAGATGTCTACCGCGCGGCAGGCTTGCCGATGGTGCAAAGCGTGTTGGCCCCAAAGTCCGAGGTGATGGCCGCACATGTGATGCAGCCCCCTTATGTGGTTAAGCCAAACAATGAAGGCTCCAGCGTGGGCGTGTATTTGGTGGATGACGCGGCCAGTGGCCCGCCCCAACTGGACGACGCGATGCCCCCGGTCGTCATGGTCGAAGCCTTTGCGCAGGGGCGCGAGCTGACAACGACTGTTATGGGCGACCGCGCGCTTGGGGTGACAGATATTCTGACAGACGGCTGGTATGACTATACGGCCAAATATGTGGAAGGCGGATCACGCCATGTGATCCCCGCCGATGTGCCCGCCACGATTGCGGCTGCCTGCGAAGATTATGCCCTGCGCGCCCATGCAGCCCTGGGGTGTCGCGGTGTGACACGCACGGATTTTCGGTGGGATGAGGCCCGCGGCATCGACGGCTTGATCCTTTTGGAAACCAACACACAGCCCGGGATGACGCCGACATCGCTGAGCCCTGAACAAGCCGAACACGCAGGTATTTCCTATGCAGATTTCTGCGACTGGATGGTGAAGGACGCCTCATGCAATCGCTGAAACCCACCACCATCAAACGTGACCCTGCGCCGTCCAAATGGGCCTATCGCTATCAGCGTCTCAAGCTGCGCCCCGGCTATCGCCGGTTTATGCGCGTCGGGTTACCTCTATGCGTTACTGCTTTGCTGGCGGGCGGCTATTTTGCCGACAAACAAAACCGCGAGACCGTGCAGCTGGCCATCGCCGATGCCCGCGCGATGATTGAAGAGCGCCCCGAATTCATGGTCAAGCTTATGGCCATCGACGGTGCGTCTGGTGATACGGCTGAACAAATTCGCACGGTGCTGCCCGTTGAATTTCCGCTGTCCAGCTTTGATCTGGACCTTGCGCAGATGCGCGCGGATGTTGAGGCGCTGGATGCCGTGAAATCGGCCAGCCTTTTGGTGCGTGCGGGCAATGTTTTGCAAGTGCAAGTGAACGAACGTGTGCCCGTGGCCGTCTGGCGCCACCGCGAGGGGCTTGAGTTGCGTGACGCCGAAGGCGCGTTGGTCAAAAAGATTGCCAGCCGAAACGACTACCCGCATCTGCCGCTTATTGCGGGCGAAGGGGCTGCGGATCAAATAACCCAAGCGCTCGATCTATTCGCGGCCGCAAACCCCATTGCCAATCGCGTGCAGGGGTTGGTGCGTTTGGGGGATCGTCGGTGGGATGTGGTTTTGGATACGGGCCAGCGGATCATGCTGCCCACGGATGATCCTGTGACCGCGTTGGAGCGCGTGATCATTCTGGATCGTGCGCAAGATATGTTGAACCGCGACATTACCGTCGTGGATATGCGCCTTGGGGCCCGCCCCACGTTGCGCATGGGTGAGGCCGCAAACAGTGATCTGCGGCGAATTAAAGCAATTGAATTGGGAGTGGCGCAATGAGCGATCTCTACGCGATGCAACGGGCCATGCGGGCCGCACGTAAGACGGCAATGCAGCGCGGGGTGGTGGCGATCTTGGATATCGGCACATCCAAGACGGCCTGTCTGGTGTTGCGATTTGACGGATCCGCGCAATTTGCCCAAGGCGAGACGATGGGCGCAATGGCAGGGCAATCAAGCTTTCGTGTCATCGGGGCGGCCACAACGCGCAGCCGCGGCGTTCGCTTTGGCGAAATCGACACAATGGCCGAAACAGAACGCGCCATCCGCACAGCCGTGCAGGCCAGCCAAAAGATGGCCAACACACGCGTTGATCATGTGATTGTCAGCTTCTCGGGGGCCAACCCCCGCTCTTACGGGCTGGATGGCAAGGTTGATCTGCCCACAGGCGTCGTGACTGACGATGACATCGGGCGCGTATTGGCGGCCTGTGACGTGCCTGATTTTGGCGCGGGCCGCGAGGTGCTGCATGCTCAGCCCGTGAACTTTGCGCTTGATTATCGCTCAGGGCTTGGTGATCCACGCGGGCAGGCGGGCCAAGAGCTGATGACAGACCTGCATCTTCTGACCGTTGATGCGCCCGTGATCCAGAACATTGTGCACTGTATCAAACGCTGTGACCTTGAACTGGCAGGTATCGCTTCGGCGGCCTATGTCAGCGGCATTTCTGCGCTGGTTGAGGACGAACAGGAACTGGGTGCCGCCTGCATTGATATGGGCGGCGGGTCGACCAGCCTGTCGATCTTTATGAAAAAACACATGATCTATTCCGATGCAGTCCGACTGGGCGGTGATCATGTGACAGGTGACATCAGCATGGGGCTGCAAATCGCGACGCCAGTGGCCGAGCGCATCAAGACATTTTATGGCGGCGTTCATGCCACGGGTATGGATGACCGCGACATGATCAAAGTGGGTGGCGATACAGGTGATTACGATCACGACCGCCGCGAAGTAAGCCGCGCCGAGCTTATCGGCATTATGCGCCCGCGCGTGGAAGAGATATTGGAAGAGGTGCGCGGCCGTCTTGATGCCGCTGGTTTTGAGCATCTGCCAAGCCAGAAGATCGTGCTAACAGGCGGCGCCAGCCAGATCCCTGGATTGGATGGGCTGGCTAGCAAAATTTTGGGCCAGCATGTGCGTCTGGGCCGTCCATTGCGCGTCAAAGGTCTGCCGCAGGCGGCCACGGGGCCTGCTTTTGCGGCATCGGTAGGGCTGTCGCTATTTGCGGCGCATCCACAAGATGAATGGTGGGATTTCGATGTGCCCGCTGACAAATATCCCGCGCGTTCCATCGGTCGGGCGCTGCGTTGGTTCAAAGACAACTGGTAGGTCTACCTGTGGCTAAGAATCGGTAGACCACTGGTTTTATTGCCGAATTTCCGACTGAAAAGCGGGTGATTTGGCTTTGGGTCGTGGTTTTTTATTGCGGATCAACGACTTGTCGCGCGAAGTTAATGTATACCACCCGTGGCAGGCGCTGCTTTGGCTGCAGCTAGATGCGGTTTGGTCAGCAAAATACCGCTGAAAACCGTCAAAAAACTGCCATATGTAGTGGTTTTTCGGGTGACCTATGGTGGGCTTTGAGTTAACTTAGTTGTCAATGAAGGCAGAACTGCACCTGTAAAAACAGGGCAACCCAAGATTTGAAAACACAGGCGGACACCAAAATGACATTGAATCTTTCCATGCCCGGACAGGAAGACCTGAAACCACGCATCACCGTTTTTGGTGTTGGCGGGGCAGGCGGCAATGCTGTCGACAACATGATTGAAAAGGCGCTGGATGGCGTTGAATTTGTAATTGCAAACACAGATGCACAGGCGCTTCAGCAGTCTGGCGCACCGGCAAAAATCCAACTGGGTGTAAAAGTCACCGAAGGTTTGGGCGCAGGGGCGCGCGCCTCTGTTGGTGCTGCGGCAGCCGAAGAAAGCATCGAACAAATCGTTGACCATTTGGCGGGCGCACACATGTGCTTTATCACCGCTGGCATGGGCGGCGGCACCGGCACAGGTGCGGCCCCGATCATCGCGCAAGCGGCCCGTGAACTGGGTGTTCTGACGGTGGGTGTTGTCACCAAGCCGTTCCAGTTCGAAGGCGCCAAGCGCATGAAGCAGGCGGAAGAGGGCGTTGAAGCCCTGCAAAAGATGGTCGACACGCTGATCATCATTCCAAACCAGAACCTGTTCCGTCTGGCCAACGAAAAAACCACATTCACCGAAGCCTTTAGCATGGCAGATGACGTGCTGTATCAAGGGGTTAAAGGCGTGACCGATCTGATGGTCCGCCCCGGTCTGATCAACCTCGACTTTGCTGATGTTCGCGCCGTTATGGACGAGATGGGCAAGGCGATGATGGGCACAGGCGAAGCGACTGGCGAAGATCGTGCGATCCAAGCGGCCGAAAAGGCCATTGCCAACCCACTGCTGGACGAGATCAGCCTGCGCGGTGCAAATGGCGTGTTAATCAACATCACAGGTGGCTATGATCTGACGTTGTTCGAACTGGACGAAGCGGCCAACCGCATTCGCGAAGAAGTCGATGCAGATGCAAACATCATCGTGGGGTCGACACTGGACACAGGCATGGAAGGCACAATGCGCGTGAGCGTTGTAGCAACTGGTATCGAAGCGTCCGAAAGCCACGCCGACAATCCGCTGCCACGCCGTTCGTTGGCAGAGCCTTTGAAACAAGCCGCGGTGGCTGCACCCCTTGCGGCTGAAACAGAAGCAGCCCCTGCACCGGTTGCGGAGCCTGCTGTAGCGCGTGCGCCAGAGCCAACACTGTTTGGTGACATGGAAACACAGGCTGTTGCGGCGGATGAGCAAGCCGAGAATATCTTTGACGCGCCAAGTGCGGGTGGTGACGTACCACCCCCTGCATATCAGCCGCAAACACGGGCGGATGAGATCGAGCAGCCGTTGGCCGAAGAATATGTAGCACCCCAAGCCCCTGCGCCCGGTGCGCCTTCGCCAGAAGCGTTGGCCCGCCTTCAAGCGGCGGTTACAAAAGTGCCAACGCGCGATGTGCCGGCTGCGCCCGCAGCACCAGCTGCGGAAGCGGATGCAGATCGCCCACGCTTTGGGATCAACTCGCTGATCGGTCGCATGACGGGTGGCGCAGAAGGCGGTGAACGTGCTGCGCCAACACCGATGCGCGAACAGCCCCCGGTGCAGAACCAGCGTTATGAAGAAGAGCAAGCGGCAGATCCAGAGCAGGAGCGGATTGAAATTCCAGCGTTCCTGCGCCGCCAAGCCAACTAAATCGCATCACAAGATGCAAAGAAAAGGTCGCCTTTGGGCGGCCTTTTTTCGTTTGATATCAAGGGTTAAGCGGGGTGTCGGCGGAATTGTGCGTGCCATTACGCGTCATGTTACAAATGGTTACAAACTGTTAATTGAGTGTTGAGGATAGCCTGCCTAACTACCAATCAACGACAAACCAAAGGCAGTATTCCGTGCAAACGACGCTTCGATCATCTGTTACTTTCACTGGCTTGGGCCTGCATTCAGGGCGTCCCGTGCGCGCAACTGTGCACCCTGTGTCTGCGAATTATGGCATCTGGTTTCGTCGCACGGATATCGAAGATGAAACGATCAACATGGTGCCCGCACGGTGGGACGTGGTTGAGATTTCTCCGCTGTGCACAAAAATCGTAAATGACCATGACGTCAGCGTTTCGACCATTGAGCATTTGATGGCGGCGCTGGTTGGCTGTGGTATCCATAATGCTTTGATTGAAATTGACGGGCCAGAAGTGCCGATCCTTGATGGCAGCTCTGCGGTTTTCGCACGTGGCTTTGTCAAAAAAGGTCTGCAACGATTGGCCTCGCCCATTCAGGCCATTCGGATCCTGAAGCCTGTCGAGGTGCGCAAGGGCGATGCTGTTGCGCGGATGGTGCCAGCTGACGCGTTGGAGATTGATTTCACCATTGATTTTGCGGATGCCGCGATTGGTCGTCAGACGAAACGTCTGGATATGCGCAACGGTGTGTTTGTGCGCGAGCTGTGTGACAGCCGCACCTTCTGCCTGCAATCTGACGTTGAGGCCATGCAGGCCAATGGTCTGGCACTTGGTGGCAACCCGGGCAAAAACGCGGTTGTGTTCGACGATGGCAAGGTGCTGAGCCCGGGTGGTCTGCGCCATGCAGACGAACCTGTTCGCCACAAGATGCTGGATGCGCTTGGTGATCTGGCCTTGGCGGGTCATCCCATCCTTGGTCGTTACGAAGGTTTCAAATCGGGCCACGCTATGACGAACCTGTTGTTGCGGGCTGTTTTTGCCGATCCTGATGCCTTTGAAGTGGTGACCTGTTCGCCGCAAATGGCGTCTGGACTGCCCGGTGTCGGCGTTCATTACGAAGACTTGCCACAAGCCTGCTAACACAGCGGTTCACATTCCTTTCATTTCCTCAAGACCAGCGGTTGCACCGCCTTCTATTGTGCTGGATAATTCGGATGGGTGAGGGTAACACCTTGTTAACGCTCGGGGCCAAAAAGGACGGCAGGCAATGACATCGCAATGGAACTTTGGCAGGTTGACCCGCTCGGTTGCGGTTGTGGCTTGTGTTGCGACTTTGACTGCCTGCGGCCCTGGTGCGTTTCAGGCGCCTCCGCCTTTGGAAAGTTACACGGCCGAGGAAATTTACAAACGCGCCGAATTTGAACTGGCGCAAAACCAGCCCGATGAAGCGGCCCGTTTCTTTGGCGAGGTAGAGCGTTTGTATCCCTACTCGGATTGGGCCAAACGCGCGCTGATTATGCAGGCTTTTGCCTATCACAAAGACACCGATTACGACAATTCGCGCACCACGGCGCAGCGGTTTATTGATTTCTACCCCGCCGATGAAGATGCGGCCTATGCGCAATATCTGCTGGCGCTAAGCTACTATGACCAGATTGATGAAGTGGGCCGCGACCAAGGGCTGACATTTCAAGCGTTGCAAGCCTTGCGTACTGTGATCGAACGGTATCCCGACAGTGAATATGCGCGGTCCTCAATCCTCAAATTCGACTTGGCCTTCGACCATCTGGCGGCCAAGGAAATGGAGATTGGACGCTACTATCTCAAACGCGGGCATTACGCGGCGGCGATCAACCGCTTCCGTGTGGTTGTCGAAGATTTTCAGACCACGTCCCACACCGCAGAAGCCTTGCACCGTTTGGTCGAAGCCTACTTATCGCTTGGTGTGACGAACGAGGCCCAAAGCGCGGGCGCGATCTTGGGCTATAATTTCCAATCGACCGAATGGTATCAGGACAGCTTTGCGTTGCTTACGGGGCAGGGGCTGACGCTGGAACCTGCGGGCGATAATTGGTTGAGCGCGATTTACCGTCAGGTGCTTCAAGGCAAGTGGTTGTAATAGGTTATGCTGCGCGGGCTCGACATACGCGACATGCTGATCATCGACAGGCTCGAACTGGATTTCGCGCCGGGTCTTAATGTGCTGACGGGCGAAACGGGCGCAGGTAAATCCATCCTTCTTGATAGTCTGGGCTTTGTTCTTGGGTGGCGGGGGCGTGCCGAATTGGTGCGCCAAGGCGCGGATCAGGGCGAGGTGACAGCGTGGTTTGATCTGTCATCTGACCATCCTGCCTTTGCGGTCTTGGCCGAAGCGGGTTGGGACACCAGCGACGCCGAGCTTATTTTGCGCCGTGTGAACACACGTGACGGGCGCAAAACGGCGTGGATCAATGACAAACGTGCCAGCGGTGAGGTGTTGCGCGCCGTGTCGGAAACGCTGGTTGAATTGCATGGCCAGCACGATGATCGCGGTTTGCTGAACCCCAAGGGCCACCGTGCTTTGCTGGACGAATTTGCAGGGCTGGACCGTGATCTGGACCAGCTTGCGCAGCTTTGGCGTGCGGCACGTGCTGCGCAAAAGGCACTGGCTGCCGAACATGCTGCATTGGCCGCGGTAAAAGAGGAAGAAGAGTTTCTGCGCCACGCCCATGCAGAACTGTCCGCATTGGCCCCACAAGCGGGCGAAGAGGCGGAACTGGACGCCAAGCGCCGTTTGATGCAGGGCGCTGAAAAGATCCGCGAAGATGTGGGTAAGGCGTTCCAAGCGCTTAGCCGTGATGGTGCGGAAGGTGCGATGGATGATGCCATGCGCTGGCTGGATGACGCGGCCCCGCAGGCCGAAGGACAGCTGGACAGCGCCATCGGCTCTTTGGGTCGTGCCCTTAGCGAATTGGCCGAGGCGCAGGCCGGCATCGAAGGCTGTCTGGATGCTTTGGCCTTCAACCCCGCAGAGCTGGAAGACGTGGAAGAACGCCTGTTCGCGTTGCGGGGGTTGGCGCGCAAACACAATGTTTTACCAGATGATCTGGGGGCTTTTGCCAGCGCAATGCAGCAAAAGATCGAAGCCTTGGATGGATCAACCGCCAACATCGCAGCCCTTGAGGCGGATGTGGCAAAGACCCGCGCGGCCTATGATGCCGCGGCCGTCAAGGTGAGCGCGAAACGCACCGCCGCTGCACAAAAGCTGGACGCGGCGATGGCGGCAGAACTTGCGCCACTCAAAATGGAACGTGCGATCTTTACCACCGATGTGACGCGCGCGGATGCAGGCCCCGGTGGCGTGGATGATGTGGCGTTCCGTGTGGCGACCAACCCCGGCGCACCGTCAGGACCGCTTAACAAAATCGCCTCGGGCGGGGAGTTGAGCCGCTTTCTCTTGGCACTCAAGGTGTGTCTGACGCGGGAAACGCAGGGCATGACGATGATCTTTGACGAGATTGACCGCGGCGTGGGCGGGGCGACGGCCGATGCCGTGGGCCGCCGTTTGGCCGAAGTTGCCAGCAAAGGGCAGGTATTGGTCGTAACCCACAGCCCGCAAGTTGCGGCCCTTGGCGCGCACCACTGGCGTGTCGAAAAACGGGTGGTGCCCACAGATGCAGGCGAGATGACGACATCGACCGTGGTGCCGCTTGATGCAGGCGCGCGGATTGACGAGTTGGCGCGGATGCTGTCGGGGGACCGTATTACGGATGAGGCACGCGGTGCAGCACGCGCGCTTTTGGCAAGCTGATGGAGCCTGAAGGCCCTCGCTCCTCCTGGCTCAAAGGGCAGGCGCTTGAGGTTGTAAGCGCGTGTAAAGAAGGGCTAAAGGTCATCCGTCATCGCGGGCCAAGCCAAATCCAGTTTTGGTTTATCGCATTGGCTGTGGGCATTGCGGCGGGGTTTGCGGCCTTGTTTTTCCGCAAGGGGATTATTGCGCTGCAAAGCTATGTCTACGGCGCAGATGACATCACCCATATCCATAGCCACGCCGAAAACCTGCCGTGGTATTGGCTTTTAATGCTGCCTGTGGCGGGTGGGTTGGTTGTTGGTTTGATCCTGCATTGGTTCACCCCTGACGCGCGGGTGCGGTCGGTTGCGGATGTGATCCAAGGGGCGGCGATGCAGGATGGCAGGGTCGAAAAACGTGCGGGCCTTGCCTCTGCTGCGGCCTCGCTCATTACCTTGTCCACGGGTGGCTCTTCGGGGCGGGAAGGGCCTGTGGTGCACCTTGCGGCCGTAATTTCCAGTTGGGTCAGTAATGTGATGAAGGCCGATGGTATCACGGGGCGCGACCTTTTGGGATGTGCTGTGGCTGCAGCCGTTTCTGCCAGTTTTAACGCGCCAATCGCCGGCGCGCTTTTCGCGCTTGAGGTGATTTTGCGTCACTTCGCCGTTCATGCCTTTGCGCCTATCGTGATCGCCTCTGCGGCAGGGACGGTGATCAACAGGCTTGAGTTTGGGGACGTGACCGAATTTTCGCTTATATCATCGACCGCGTTGAACTTTTATCAGGAACTTCCCGCGTTTTTGATCCTTGGTCTGGTCAGCGGTCTGGTGGCTGTCGTTCTGATGCGTTCAATTTTTTGGGCCGATGATTTGGGCAGCTATGTTCAGGCGCGTTACAAAATTCCGCGTTATTTGCGTCCGATGTTCGCTGGCGCACTTCTGGGCGGTTTGGCGATTTTCTATCCCCATATCATCGGGGTGGGTTACGAGACGACCTCGCTTGCGCTGACGGGCGAGCTGATGTTGCATGAGGCTTTTGTTTTTGCTGCACTCAAGGTTCTGGCCGTGGCGATCACAATGGCTGGCCGAATGGGGGGCGGTGTTTTTTCGCCCTCGCTGATGGTGGGCGCGTTGACGGGGCTGACCTTTGGGTTGATTGCGACTGCGTTGCTTCCGGCTGTATCAGGCTCGGCGACGCTTTACGCATTGGCGGGGATGGGGGCTGTGGCCGCGGCTGTTTTGGGGGCGCCCATTTCCACAACCCTGATTGTATTTGAGCTGACAGGCGACTGGCAGACAGGTTTGGCGGTGATGGTTGCGGTGTCGCTGTCCACGGCGCTGTCCAGCCGCTTGGTGGACCGTAGTTTTTTCCTGACCCAACTGGAGCGGCGCAATATCCACTTGGCGGCAGGGCCGCAGGCCTATCTTTTGTCGATGGTGCGTGTGGCCACCGTGATGCGGCCTGTCAGCGACAAAAATGCTGCCAGCACCGAGGTGTGTTGGGATTTGATCGAACAGGGTGTGTATGTGGATGGCAACGCCACCTTGGAAGGTGCGATGCCCATGTTTGAAAGCGCGAATGTGGCGTATATTCCCGTTGTCACCCTGTCAGGTGAAGGCGAGCCCCCCGAGCTTTGGGGGGCTTTGTTCCAGGTCGATGCCTTGAAAGCCTACAATCGCGCCTTGGCAGCAACTGCCGCCGAAGAACACAGCTAGACGGATTCAACAGTCACTTTATCGGTGTAAAAGGCGATGTGATCCTTGATGCGATCGACATCTGCAATCGGAGCTTCATAGGACCAGCACGCATCCTTGATCGGGCCTGATTTCGTTTCGATCGTGAAATACGTGGCGACGCCTTTGTAAGGGCAGGTTGTTGTGGTGTCGGTCTGTTCCAGAAACGCCATCGCCAAGTCGGTCCGCGGGAAATAGATCGCGGGCGGATAGCCATTTTCGCTCAGTTCCAGTGCCGCATGGCTTTCGCCGATGACGGCCCCTGCGACGCGCACAACCCACGTGCCTTCAGTTTTACGGATGGTAATACGGCTGTTCATCGGCAACGTCCTTTTATTGTTATGTGTCAGATACCCTATGACGGGCAGATGTCAAAGCGGCGTGACAGTCCGCGCCAGCCACGCCGCTGCACCGGGGCTTAGCGCACCGTCCAGTTTTGCAGCAATTTCAGCGTGATAGCTATTGATCCACGCGCGTTCGTCTGCAGACAGCGCATCGACATCAATCAGGCGCGGATCAATCGGCACCCAAGTCAGCGTTTCAAAATCATACATCGGTGTCTGTGTGTCGCGCGCCTCACGCACGACAATCAGGTTTTCGATGCGGATGCCAAACGCACCCTCGCGGTAATACCCAGGCTCGTTCGACAGGATCATTCCCGGTTTAAGGGGCTGTTCGGACATACGGCTGATCCGTTGCGGGCCTTCGTGCACGCACAGATAAACCCCGACGCCGTGGCCTGTGCCATGCCCGTAATCCAGCCCTTGCGCCCACAGATGTTGACGGGCCAAGGCATCCAGATCACGGCCTGCGCATCCTTTGGGGAACTTCGCTTGGCTGATCGCGATCATCCCGCGCAGCACCGCCGTAAAGCACCGTTTCATGTCATCATTGGGAGTGCCAAGCGCAACAGTGCGCGTTATATCTGTGGTGCCGTCCAAATATTGCCCACCGCTGTCTACAAGCAATAGCGAGTCGCGGTCCAATGAGCGGTTTGTCTGCTCGGTCACGCGGTAATGGACAATCGCGCCGTTCGGACCTGACCCGCAGATCGTATCAAAGCTGATGTCGCGCAAGGCCCCTGTATCCTGGCGAAAGCCCTCCAGCGCCTTGACCACATCAATCTCGGTCAGGCTGGCCGTATCGGCCGCGTCCAACCACGCCAGAAATTCGACCATTGCGGCGGCGTCGCGCATATGGGCTGCGCGTGTGGCTGTGATTTCTGCGTCTGTCTTGCATGCTTTTGGCAAAATACATGGATCATCGCCAAACACGGGCTGCTGAAGAAGCGATTTCAATGCAATCGGCGCACTGTTTTTGTCGATCCGCACGGCACCGCTTAACCCTTTGATTACCTCTTCAAGGTCATCCCAGTGGTGCATGGTGATGTCTGGATCCGGTCCCAAATCAGCGAATTTCGAAGGCGTTGAGATAAGATCGACACGCCCGTCCTTGGCGTGGACAATCGCAAAAGCCTGCACAATTGGATTGCGCGGGATATCCGCACCGCGGATGTTCAAAAGCCAGCAGATGCTATCTGGCAATGTCAGCACGCATGCGGCGTGTCCTGCGTCTCTCAGGTTTTCTGCAATCTCGCGCCGTTTGGATATATCACCCTTGCCCGCAAGCGCCTTTGGATAAGCGATGACCTTTCCTTCGGGGCGTGCGGGACGGTCTGTCCAGACCTGATCAATCAAATTAGGGGTAGGGCGCAATTCAATGCCGCCTGCGCTTAGTTTTTTCGCAAGTGTTTCTATCTGGTTGGCGGTGTGCAGCCAAGGATCATAGGCAACCCTGGCCCCTTTTGGCAAAGCCCCTGCCAGCCATGCGGCCTCTGTCTGATCCGACCACAACACCACATCAAAGACTTCAGCCGTTTGCGCCCGCGCCTGTAAAGGATAGCGACCATCCACAAAAAGAGCAGCCTTGTCAGCCGTAACAACGCATTGGCCCGCAGATCCCGTGAACCCGGTGAGCCATGCCAACCGCGCATCGCAATCGGCGACATATTCGCCCTGATGGGCATCCGCACGTGGCACAAGAAACGCTTCAACCTGTGCGCTGGCCATCGCCTGTCTGAGCGCGTCAAGGCGCGGCGGACCATCAGCCGGGTTGGTGGGCGCGTCAAAGCTCTGAAACATCAGCTTGCCTTTTTAAGACCAAGCAATTTGGCCCGCGCCCGCGGATCGGTGTCAAACAGGCTGGCCAGTTGTTCGGTCATGGCCCCGGCAAGCTGTTCGACATCTGTGATGGTCACCGCGCGGTCGTAATAGCGGGTCACATCGTGGCCGATGCCAATGGCGATCAGCTCGACCGCTTTGCGCTTTTCGACCATGGCGATCACATCGCGCAGGTGTTTTTCTAGATAATTTGCAGGGTTCACGGACAAGGTGCTGTCATCAACGGGCGCGCCATCCGAAATCACCATCAGGATTTTGCGGCTTTCGGGGCGGCCGACCATGCGGCGGTGGGCCCATTCCAGCGCTTCGCCGTCAATGTTCTCTTTAAGCAACCCTTCTTTCATCATCAGCCCCAAATTGGGGCGCGCCCGACGCCAAGGTGCGTCAGCGGATTTATAGATGATGTGGCGCAGATCGTTCAGACGCCCGGGCTGTTGCGGACGACCTTGGGCCAACCATTCTTCGCGGCACAGCCCGCCTTTCCATGCGCGGGTGGTGAAGCCAAGGATCTCGGTTTTCACCTGGCACCGTTCAAGGGTGCGGGCCAGAACATCCGCGCAAATTGCGGCAATGCTGATCGGGCGTCCGCGCATCGAACCTGAATTGTCCAGCAAAAGCGTCACGCATGTGTCGCGGAATTCGGTATCTTTTTCGATTTTGAACGACAGCGGCGTGGTTGGGTTGGCGATCACGCGGGCAAGGCGGCCCGCGTCCAGCATCCCTTCCTCAAGGTCGAATTCCCAACTGCGATTTTGTTGTGCCTGAAGGCGGCGTTGCAACTTGTTTGCAAGGCGCGACACAGCCCCCTTGAGTGGTTCGAGCTGTTGATCAAGATACGCACGCAAGCGTTCTAGCTCTGCAGGCTCGGCCAGATCTTCGGCGCGAATTTCTTCATCATGCTCGGTCTGCCAAACTTCATAATTGGGATCGGCATCCGAGATGGGTTGGGGCGCGGGCGGCTCAAGCGGGCTTTCGCCCTCGGGCATTTCGGCTTCTTCGCCCATTTCGCTGTCGGCCATGTCGTCCATGGACACGCTGGCTTGCGACGCATCTTGCTGGTCTTCTTGCGTCTGCTCCGGGGTGGCTTCGGCCTCGTCCTGATCATCGCTGTCGTCCGAGCCTGTGCTATCTGGCTCTTGTTCTTCCTCGGCAGCGCCATCGCTGTCGTCATCATCTTCGTCAAAGATATCATCGGGGTCATCGCCCAACTGGTCGCCGTAGCCCAGATCATCGATCACCTGCCGCGCAAATTTCGAAAAGGCCTGCTGATCGTTGAGGATATCCGTCAGGTTTTCGAGTGTGCCGCCAGCGCGTTCCTCGATAAAGCCGCGCCAAAGCTCCATCACATTGTCTGCACCCTTTGGCAGGGCACGACCCGTGGCCAGATGACGGATCAGATACCCCGCCGCCGTGGCAAGCGGTGCCTCTGTTGGTTCCTTGATCTGGTCGTAGCCTTTGCGCATGGCTTCATTGGCGATTTTCACGTCGATATTGCTGGCAGTGCCGGGCATATATTCGGCACCGACGGCTTCAACACGGGCCACTTCCATCGCTTCGTAGAGGTCGCGCGCCATCTGCCCGTCAGGCGCGTATCGCGCATGGGTGGGCGCATCGTGAAACTTGTGGCGCAGCGCCAGCGCGTCGGCTGTGCCGCGTGCCAACAAAACTTCTTCACGCGTCATGCGGCGGCTGACCTGTGGCAACCTGATGGTCTCGGCCGTCGCACCCGGAGGGTCCACCGAATAGGTCACCGACAACTCTGCGTCATTGGCCATGACTTTCGTTGCCTCGGCCAGGGCTTTTTTGAACGGATCAGCAGGGTTGTCGTTTTGTTGTGACATGGTCTAGACCTCATCCAAGGCGCGAAAACTCTTCAAGAAGAGTTTTCCGCGTGAAGTTTCTTCTTGAAGAAACTTCCAGGTCATCCAAGGCTCGCCATGGCGGCACTTTCGGGCAATTCCTCATCGAAGCAACGTTGGTAAAACTCGGCCACGGTTTGGCGTTCAAGTTCGTCACATTTGTTGAGGAACGACAAGCGGAACGCGTAGCCGATGTTGCGGAAAATCTCTGCGTTTTGGGCCCATGCAATAACCGTGCGCGGCGACATAACGGTTGAAAGATCACCGTTCATAAAGGCGGTGCGCGTCAGATCGGCCACTTGAACCATTTGCTGAATTTGCTTGCGGCCTTCGGCGGTGTTGTAATGCGGGTTTTTCGCCAGAACGATTGCGGCCTCTGCATCCACAGACAGGTAGTTCAGTGTGGCGACCAGCGACCAGCGGTCCATCTGGCCCTGGTTGATCTGTTGGGTGCCGTGATACAGCCCCGTGGTATCACCCAAACCAACCGTATTCGCCGTTGCAAAGATACGGAAATAGGGGTGCGGGTTGATCACTTGGTTCTGGTCCAGCAATGTCAGTTTGCCGTCCACTTCCAAAACCCGCTGGATCACGAACATCACATCGGCACGGCCCGCATCGTATTCATCAAAAACAATCGCGGTTGGGTTCCGCAAGGCCCATGGCAGGATGCCCTCCTGGAAATCGGTCACTTGCTTGCCGTCGCGCAATTTGATGGCATCTTTACCAATCAGGTCGATCCGGCTGATGTGACTATCAAGGTTGACGCGCACGGCAGGCCAGTTCAGGCGCGCGGCCACCTGTTCGATATGGGTCGATTTACCTGTGCCGTGATAACCTTGGATCATCACGCGGCGGTTGTGCGAAAAGCCCGCAAGGATAGCCAGAGTCGTATCGTGATCGAACTTGTATGTCGGATCGAGGTCCGGGACACGATCGCTGCCTTCGGCAAAGCCTTTGACGGTCATATCAATGTCGATGCCAAAAACCTCGCGCACCGAAAGCTCCTCGGTTGGTTTGGCGTTGATGTCCATAGTGCCGTCAGCCATGTCTGTCCCTTTATCTTTCGTATTCAGCCGCAACATATCCCAACGCCTGTAAAGGGAAAGGGGCGCGCGGCGCTATTTCGATGCGTTACTTGAAGTTGCGGCTGTCTTTGATCTGATCCCACGCCCAGACCACCTCTTGCAGCTTGTCTTCGTCGCTGCGGTCACCACCATTCATATCAGGATGTAGAATCTTGATCAGGGCTTTGTAGGATTTGCGCACCTCAGCCTTGGTCCAGTGATCCTTGGCTTCAAGAATTTCGATGGCGCGGCGCTCGGTCGGGGGCAGTTTACGGGTGCCGCCCGTGATTGATTTGCCTTTGTTTTGCGTGGCGTTTGCGCCCAAAACCTGATGCGGGTCGTCTACGCCAAGACGGGCCCATGCGCGTTGTTCGTCGTTGGTAAATGGTTTTGTCTCACGCTCCCAAACGCGGTCTTTGCCCATTTGCTCGGCAAAGCTCTCTTCGGATGTGCCGTCGAAAAAGTTCCATTTGTTGTTGTATTCGCGCACGTGTTCCTGACAAAACCAGAAATAGTCATCCAGAATATCAGGGCTTTTGGGGGCACGGTATTTGCCGGCCTCTTCGCAGCCGGGGCGGTCGCACACACGGGTTGATGTTTCGGAGGCGCCAGACATTCCGCGTCGTCCACGCGGGTTTTTCTTTTTGGCCGATGACACCGACATATCGAAACCAAAGGGATCATTTTTCGTCATTCGTCAGCCTCCACAGTTTCCGCGCATTTTGCGGTATCCGACTCGAAGGCATGAGAATAAGGTTTTACGAGCAAGACAAAAGGGGGGAACGCTAAAATGTCCCGAAAAAAACGTATGGAAGAGCGGTTGACAGAGGCGCTGGCACCATCAGTGCTGGAGATTGTGGACGAAAGCGAAAGTCACCGCGGACATGCGGGATTTCAAGAGGGGGGCGAAAGTCATTTTCGTCTCGTGATTGAAAGCGCGGCGTTAACGGGCACACGGATTGCCAAACACCGCGCCATTCATGCAGCCATCGGCAAAGACTTGATGGCTGAAATCCACGCGCTGGCCATCGAGATCAGATAGCGGTGCTATTCGGCTGCGATGTCCGTGTTGTCAGCCGAGCCGTTGACCTGCTTGGCGCGCAAGCGCAACACACTGTTGATTTGCGGTGTGTCCAGCGCCATGTCGTCTTCGTTCCAAATGGGCAGTTGGGTTAGGCTGGCTTGGCGTGCTGCATCGGCCGACACAGCGGGCGATATTGGCGCTGGCGCGGGGGCTTTGTCATCGACATCACCGTGCTTGGGCCGTTCCAGTAATTTGGGGGGGACGGGCGCGTCTTGTGACATCGCTTCTTCGCGGGAGCGGCGAAACACAAGCATGTTTTGAAATACCGTAACGCGGCTGGTTAGCCCGCTGCGTTCCTCCGACGGCAGCGTATCGGTGCGCAGGTATTCCCAACCGTCTGCCCCCATCTGGTTCATGATGGTTTCCAACGCGTTTGCAAACCGCCCAGATGGCCCTTTGGCCCCCTTTGCGCGTTTGCCGCGCGTAGGCGCAGGCACAACCTTGTATTCAAAACTTGTCATTCAGACACCCCCAACAACACGTGGGAATGTAGCAAGAGCAGGCTGCAAGGCCAAGAAAACAATAGAATTTATTGTTTCCCTGTAGGTGGTGTCACCGTTTGTCATGGCCGCAAGATTTAGACGTTAGCCCGCCAGTTTTTTGGCAATCAGTTCGTTGACAGCTTTGGGATTCGCCTTGCCACCCGTCGCTTTCATCACTTGGCCCACGAACCAACCCGCCAGCTTGGGATTCTCCTTGGCCTTGGCGACTTGATCGGGGTTGGCTGCGATAATCTCGTCTACCGCCGCTTCGATGGCCCCCATATCGGTGACCTGTTTCATCCCGCGTTCTTCAACGATCACAGCAGGATCACCGCCTTCGGTGTAGACGATCTCAAACAGGTCTTTGGCGATTTTGCCACTGATATCCCCTTTGGAGATCAACGCGATAACGCCCCCCAATTGGTCCGGCGTTACGGGGCTGTCGGTAATCTCGCGGTCGTCTTTTTTCAAACGGCCAAAAAGTTCGTTGATCACCCAGTTTGCCGCCAGCTTGCCATCGCGTCCCTCGGCCACGGCCTCGAAGAAACTGGCGTTGTCGGTATCTGCCGTCAGAACGGATGCGTCATAGTCTGACAGGCCGAAGTCTTTGATAAACCGCGCTTTCTTTTCGTCGGGCAGTTCGGGCAGGGAGGCTGCGATGTCATCAACCCAAGCCTGTTCAATTTCCAACGGCAACAAATCGGGGTCAGGGAAGTAGCGGTAATCATGCGCTTCTTCCTTCGATCGCATTGACCGCGTCTCGTTTTTGTCGGGATCATACAGGCGGGTTTCCTGCACTACCTCGCCACCGTCTTCGACAATCGCAATCTGGCGGCGGGCTTCATACTCGATCGCCGCTTGGATAAAGCGCAGCGAGTTCATGTTTTTGATCTCGCAACGCGTGCCGAGGTGGCTGAAATCCTGGGTTTCTTGATATTTTTCGTAAGCCCCGGGTCGGCAGATCGATACGTTGACATCTGCGCGCAGGTTGCCGTTTTGCATGTTGCCATCACAGGTGCCCAGATATCGCATGATTTGGCGCAGTTTGCTGACGTATGCGGCGGCTTCTTCGGGGCCGCGAATGTCGGGGCGGCTGACGATTTCCATCAGCGCTACGCCCGTGCGGTTCAGGTCCACAAACGACATATTCGGGTCCATGTCATGGATCGATTTGCCTGCGTCCTGTTCAAGGTGGATCCGCTCGATACGCACCACGCGGGCAGTGCCGTCATGGGGGCCCGGGCCCATTTCCACCAGTACTTCGCCTTCGCCGACGATGGGGTGGTATAGCTGCGAAATCTGATAGCCTTGGGGCAGGTCAGGGTAGAAATAGTTTTTACGGTCAAACGCGGAATAAAGGTTGATCTGCGCTTTGAGGCCAAGCCCCGTTTTGACCGCCTGCGCGACGCAGCCTTCATTGATCACGGGCAGCATGCCGGGCATGCCGGCATCCACAAACGCCACGTTGCTATTGGGTTCGGCCCCAAATTGCGTGCTGGCGCCTGAAAACAGTTTGGCTTTGGTGGCGACCTGCGCGTGCACCTCAAGGCCGATCACCAATTCCCAATCGTGTTTTGCGCCTGCAATGACTTTGGGCTTGGGGGCGTCATAGGTCAGATCCAGCATAACAGCGTCCTTTTGCGCGAGTGTTTGCCCGCTTCTAGCCCTGCGACGAAAGAGGGGCAAGTGGCGCTTGCAACCCAAGGCCCGCTTTGTCACGCTGCGATGATGATACGTTGCCTGTTCCTTCTGCTCTGCCTGTCAGGGCCTGCCTTTGCCCAAGACACGCCCGTCGCAGCTGACCCAACCGTTTTGCGCCCTGCCGCGCGCGCCGACACCCTGCCAAGGATGCGGTGGGAGCATCGTTCGGACAGCCCCATGTGGACAATGGCGGCGCTGCAGGCGGTCAAGGGGCATGGCGCACCGCTGATCACGATGGTGCCGCGCGATTATGCCGATTGGTGCCCCGCCTATGAGGCTGCGGATGCGGATCAACGCGCGGCCTTTTGGGTTGGGTTTATGTCGGCGCTGTCAAAGCATGAAAGCACCTACAAGCCCGCAGCCGTCGGGGGCGGGGGCAAATGGTATGGTTTGCTGCAAATCCTGCCTGCCACTGCGCGTGGATACGGCTGCCGCGCCCGCACGGGCGAGGCGCTAAAGCATGGGCCAAGCAATCTGTCGTGTGCGGCGCGGATCATGGCCGTCACCGTGCCGCGCGATGGCGTGATCCACGCCAAGGACCGCAAATGGCGTGGCGTGTCGGCCGATTGGGGACCGATGCGCAGCCCCGCAAAACGCGCCGACATGCAGGGCTGGCTGAAACGTCAAAGCTATTGCAAGCCGCTGTCGGCGACCCGCCCGCAACCGCGCCCTACGGGTCTGGCAATATCCGCGTCACCATTTCAGTGACATCGCGGCTCAGCCCGTCTTTGGCCAATATGCGCCGAAGGGCGGCCTGCATCTTGGCTTGACGGTCTGCATCCCACATCGGCCAAGTCTCAAAGGCGCTGGTCATCCGCGCGGTTGTCTGCGGGTTGATGCCATCCAGCGTGATCAGCCAGTCTGCCAAAAGGTCATAGCCGCTGCCTGACGCGTGATGGAACGCGGCTGTGTTGGCGGCAAACGATCCCAAGGTCGCGCGGAAACGGTTGGGGTTTTTTGCAGTGAAATCAGCGTGCTGCGTCAGATCACTGGTCACCTGTGCGGCCGTATCGGCAGGCGACAGGCTGGCTTGCAGGCCGAACCATTTATCAATCACCAGACGTTCGTGCTGCCATTGTGTGTAAAACGCATCCAGCGCCGCGTCGCCTTTGCCCGCACGGACCAAGGCGCCCAGTGCGGCAAGCTGCTGCGTCATATTCGTGGCCCCGTCGAACTGTGCTTGGGCTTGCGCGCCGCTGTCCAGCCGCGTGATCAATCCAAGCACGCGGTTGGCCAATGCGCGGTGGCCTGCTTGGGTCGCATCGGGCTGATAGGCGGCTGATACCTGGTGGTCGGCATAAAGGCGCGGCAGGCTGTCCTGGCAGTGTTCGGCCAGCATTTGCGCAAATGTCTCGCAGGCGTCATCAATGGCCGATGGGTCAGGTGTCTGGCCTTGGGTTTTGATGTGGCCGGCAAGCTCCATCACGCTTGGCACCCCCGCACACAGTGCACGGAACGCAGGGTCTGTGTCCTCGTTGCGGATCATCTGACGCCACGCATCAAGGTAGGCGGTGGCGGGCGGTGTGCCGTCCAACGCCATCGCAGATAGGGTCTCCAACGCCAGCTCGCGCGCTGCCTCCCACGCATTGAACGGGTCGCTGTCGTGGGCCATTTGCACAAGGCGCGTGTCGTCCAGCGCGCTGCGGTCCAAGACAACAGGGGCGGAAAAGCCACGCAGGACCGATGGGATTGGCTTGGCGGCTACGCCTTCAAACCGCAGGCTGTCTTGGGTTTTTGTCAGCTCGAATATCTGTTCGGGCGCGATTGTTTTGCCGTGTCTGTCTAGCAGCGCCACTGCGATGGGGATGACCCTTGGGGCTTTGTCCACCTCGCCCGGTGTGGCGGGGGTCTGTTGGTCAAAATGCAAGGTGTAGCTGCCATCTTCATAGCTGTCGTGCACAGTGACATGCGGCGTGCCAGCAGATTGATACCACAGCTTGAATTGCGCCAGATCGCGGCCCGTGCTGTCCTCAAATACCGTTAACCAGTCTTCGATGGTGCAGGCCTGACCGTCGTGGCGCGCGAAATAAAGATCAAGCGACTTTGCATAGGCGTCATCGCCCACCATAAGCTTGAGCATACGGATGACCTCGGCGCCTTTTTCATAGACGGTTGCGGTGTAGAAATTGTTGATCTCGACAAAGCTTTCGGGTCGAACGGGGTGCGCCAAGGGGCCCGCGTCCTCGCGGAACTGCCGCGCGCGCAGGGCCTGCACATCATTGATCCGCGCCACTGCCGCGCTGCGCATATCGGCGGTGAATTGTTGGTCGCGAAACACCGTAAGCCCTTCTTTCAGACACAGCTGGAACCAATCGCGACAGGTGATGCGGTTGCCGGTCCAGTTGTGGAAATACTCATGCGCGATAATGGCCTCGATCCGCTCAAAGTTGGCATCGGTCGCGGTTTCAGGGCTGGCCAGAACCGCCGAAGAGTTGAAAATGTTCAAGCCCTTGTTTTCCATTGCGCCCATATTGAAGTCATCGACAGCCACAATGTTGAAAATATCCAAGTCATAGGCGCGGCCGTAAACCTGCTCGTCCCACGTCATTGACGCCTTAAGCGCTTCCATCCCGAAGGCGCATTTGTCGATGTCGGCGGCGCGCACATAGATATTGAGCGCCACATCGCGGCCGTCCATTGTAGTGAAGCTGTCAGAATGCGCGACCAGATCGCCCGCAACCAAGGCAAACAGATACGCAGGTTTGGGCCAGGGGTCATGCCATTCCGCCCAACCGTCCCCTTGCGCCACGGGGTTGCCGTTGGACAAAAGCACGGGCAGATCGCTTTCAACGCGCACGGTGAACACGCCCATCACATCGGGGCGGTCGGGGTAATAGGTGATGCGGCGAAAGCCTTCGGCCTCGCATTGTGTGCAGAACATGCCGTTCGACAGATAAAGCCCTTCCAGCGCGGTGTTGGCCGCGGGATCAATCTCGACCTCGGCTTCAAAGACAAAAGGCGCGTCTGGCACCTCAAGCGTTAGGCCTTTGTCGGTCACAACTGGCGTTACGGGGGCGCCGTCCAGCTTGGCCCATTTCAAATCAGGCCCTTCGCCATGCAGAAAAAACCGTTTGTCTGTGGCCTCTGGATTGGGCCGAAACGCGATTTTGCTGATGACCCGCGTGGCAGAGGGCGACAGTTTGAATGTCAGATGAACCGTCTCCAACAGATATGCAGGGGGCTGGTAGTCCGCCAGATAGATGGTTTCAGGGGCGGTCGCGGCGCTTGCGTCTTTCATGGGAACTCCGATTTGGTTGGCCAAAGGGTAGGGCGGTGCTTGGCGGGCGTCCAGCACGGTTTATATGCTTTGGCATGGAAGTGATCTGGTTCAAACGCGATCTTCGGGTTGAAGACAACGCAGCCCTTGCAACGGCAGGGGCAGGTGCTGTGCCGCTTTATATTATCGAGCCTGAATACTGGCGCTTGCCTGACACATCCGCACGGCAATACGCATTTTTGGCTGAGGCGTTGAACGGCTTGCGCGATGATCTGGGCCAACTTGGGGCGCCGCTGATTGTGCGGGTGGGTGATGCGGTTGATGTACTTGATGCGCTGCATGCCACCCACGGGCTGACACGACTGATCAGTCATGAAGAAACGGGCAACCGTTGGACATTCGCCCGTGACAGGGCGGTGGCTGCATGGGCAAAAGGCAAGGGTATTCAATGGCTTGAGCTGCCAAACTCTGGTGTTGTGCGGCGGTTGGACAACCGCGATGGATGGGCCAGGCACCGCGACGCGGTGATGCGCCAGCCGCAGATTGCGCCGCCCAACCTGCGCCCGCATGATCTGGATCTTGGTGGTGTGCCGATGCTGCGTGATCTGGGGCTGACGGATGATTGTGCGCACCGTCAACGCGGTGGCCGGGCCGAGGCGCTGTCGCTGCTTGGCGGATTTCTGACAGAGCGGGGCCACAGCTATCGCAGCGCCATGTCATCGCCGCTGGCGGGGGAATGGGCTTGTTCGCGCCTCAGCCCGCATTTCGCCTTTGGTACGTTGTCTATCCGCGAGGCCGTGCAGGCCGGCCAAGCACGTGCAGCCGAGGTGAAAGGCACCCGCAGCAGCTGGATCGGCAGCCTGCGCAGTTTTCAAAGCCGCCTTGCGTGGCGCGATCACTTTATCCAAAAGCTGGAGGACGAGCCGCGCATCGAAACCCGTGCGCTGCACACCGCTTATGAAAACCTGCGCCCCAAGATGCCTGACGCGGACCGCCTGCATGCTTGGGAAAACGGCGAAACGGGTCTGCCATTCGTCGATGCTTGCATGCGGTTTTTGCACGCAACAGGCTGGCTGAATTTCCGTATGCGCAGCATGGTGATGGCCGTGGCGTCCTATCACCTGTGGCTCGATTGGCGGCATACGGGACCGCATCTGGCGCGGATGTTCACTGATTATGAACCAGGTATTCACTGGTCGCAGGTGCAGATGCAATCGGGCACCACGGGGATGAACACAATCCGCATTTATAACCCCGTCAAACAGGGCCAGGATCAGGACCCAGACGGCATTTTTACGCGGCGCTGGTGCCCCGAATTGGCGGATGTCCCTGACAGGTTTTTGCAAGAACCATGGGCGTGGGAAGGGGCCGCGCGCTTGCGCTATCCTGCGCCGATTGTCGATGTGAAGGCCGCCGCCAAAGCCGCGCGCGAAGCCGTTTGGGCCGTGCGCAGGGGTGATGCGTTTTGGAACGAAGCCCAACAAGTAGTGAAAAAGCACGCCAGCCGAAAAAAGGACCGCGGATTTCAACGCGATCCGATCAAGAAACCTGCTGCTGAACAACTGAAGTTTGATCTCTGACATGCCGAAAATGCGCAAGAAATCCGATCTGCCAAGCAAAGACTGCGCCCAATGCGGGCTGCCGTTCACATGGCGCAAGAAATGGGCCAAGGTTTGGGACGAGGTGCGCTATTGTTCCGACCGCTGCAGGGCGGCTTCCAAGAAAAAAGCGAAAGAGCCTCAAACGTGATTGGTCAAAAATTTTGACCAGCGCTGTTGCCTATCGGAAACTTCTTTCCTAATCATCCACCCAACCTAGAATACCATGGAATACAATGAGGGGGCCGAGATGGCGCAACGGATCGACAAACACGGGCTGAAGGTTGATAGCCAACTGGCGGATTTCATCGACACACAGGCGCTGGTTGGCACGGGACTTGATGGTGATGCCTTTTGGAAGGGGTTCTCGGAGCTGCTGCATGAATTCGGCCCGAAGAATCGCGCGCTTTTGGAAAAACGCAGCACCCTTCAGTCACAGATTGACGACTACCACAAAGCCAAACGCAACCAGCCGCATGACCGTGACGATTATGAACGGTTCCTGACCGAGATTGGCTACATGGTGCCGGAGAGTGGTGATTTCGAGATTGATACCGCCAACGTCGATCCCGAAATCGCAAGCGTTGCAGGCCCGCAGCTTGTGGTACCGATCACCAATGCCCGCTTTGCCCTGAATGCAGCCAATGCGCGGTGGGGCAGCCTTTATGACGGGCTCTACGGCACCGATGCCATGGGCGCGCTGCCGCCCAAGGGCGGCTATGATCGTGGTCACGGTGCGCGTGTTGTTGCGCGGGCGCGGGTCTTTTTGGATGCGACCTTCCCGATTGAAGGCAGCAGCCACGCGGATGTGCGCCGCTACTACGTGGACAAGGGCGTATTGCTGATCGACGATATGCCGCTGAAAAACCCCGCGCAGTTTGTGGGATATCGCGGCAATCCCAAAGCGCCAGATGCGGTTATCCTGCGCAACAACGGGTTGCACGTAGAGTTGATTTTCGACCGCGCCCATCCCATTGGCAGCCGCGATCAGGCTTTGTTGGCCGATGTGCGTCTGGAAAGCGCGCTATCAGCAATTATGGACTGCGAAGATTCGGTGGCCTGTGTGGATGCGGAAGACAAGGTTCTCGCCTACTCTAACTGGCTTGGGTTAATGAAAGGTGAACTGAGCGAAACTTTCGTCAAAAACGGCGCGGAAATGACCCGTAAGCTGAATGGCGACCTTGGATTTACGGCCCCCGACGGCACAGCGCAGACGCTCAAAGGACGCGCGTTGTTGTGGGTGCGCAATGTCGGCCATCTGATGACAAACCCCGCGATCCTTGACCGTGACGGCAACGAGGTGTTCGAGGGGTTGATGGACGGCATGATCACCACGCTGATCGCCATGCATGACCTGCAACGCGAGGGGGGCAACAGCGCCCATGGTTCGGTTTATGTGGTGAAACCCAAGATGCACGGCCCCGAAGAAGTTGCCTTTGCCGTGGCCAGTTTCGATCATATCGAAAAGGTGCTTGGTCTGCCGCAAAACACTGTAAAGATTGGGATTATGGATGAGGAACGCCGCACGACGGTGAACCTCAAGGAATGTATTCGCGCGGCGAAATCGCGGGTGGCGTTTATCAATACGGGCTTTCTTGATCGCACAGGTGACGAGATCCACACCAGCATGGAGGCGGGGCCTTTCAGCCGCAAAGACTTTATCAAGCGCAAGGCGTGGATCGGGGCCTATGAGAACCAGAACGTGGACATCGGGCTTGAATGCGGGTTGAGCGGCAAAGCGCAGATCGGCAAAGGCATGTGGGCCATGCCCGATATGATGGCGGCGATGATCGAACAGAAGATCGAACACCCCAAATCGGGTGCGAATTGTGCATGGGTGCCAAGCCCCACAGCGGCCACGCTTCATGCCCTGCACTATCACCAGATTGATGTCTTTGCGGTTCAGGAAAAGCTGAAAAAACAAGGGCGTAGGGCCTATGTTTCAACTGTTTTGGACATTCCGTTGGCCACCTATCGCCGGTGGAGCGAAGATCAGATCATGCGCGAGGTGGAAAACAACGCACAAGGTATCCTTGGATATGTGGTGCGTTGGATTGATCAGGGTGTGGGGTGCTCGAAAGTCCCTGATATCAATGACGTAGGCCTGATGGAGGACCGCGCGACCTGTCGGATCAGCTCGCAAGCCCTGGCAAACTGGCTGCATCACGAGGTGGTCAGTCATGATCAGGTCATTGGGGCGATGCAGAAAATGGCCGAGGTTGTGGACCGTCAGAACGCGGGCGATGCGGCCTATAAACCGATGGCGCCGTCGTTTGACGGGGTGGCGTTTAAAGCGGCCTGCGAGCTGGTGTTTGAAGGGCGCGACCAGCCGTCGGGTTACACCGAGCCTGTGTTGCACCGCCGTCGTTTGGAACTGAAAGCATCACTTTAAGAAAGCGAGATAAATGGCTGAAATATCTATCAGAAAAGCACGTCAGATCATCAAGGGCACCTTCGCAAAGGGCCGCGAGATGGACCTCAAACCCCTGTCGGTCATTGTGCTGGATGCGGGCGGTCACGTCAAAGCGTTCGAGCGTGAAGATGGCGCGGCACCGGGCCGTTTTGCGATTGCGCACGGCAAGGCGTATGGGGCGGTGATGTTGGGGATGGCGGGGACGGCGCAGATGGCGCGGGCCGAGCAACAAGCCTATTTCATGGCGGCTGTGAACGGTGCCTATAATGGCGCCGTGATCCCCGTGCCCGGTGGCGTGCTGGTCAAAGACAAAAAAGGCAGTGTTATCGGGGCTGTAGGGGTCACGGGTGACACGTCTGACAATGACGCTGAGGCCGCTTTGGCAGGGCTGGCGCTGGCCAATCTGGATGGCGAAATCTAGCCAAAACGGGCTGTCCTGCGCCGTCTGCTGGGCGTATGCGCAGCGTCTGCTCCGCGTCTGACGCGATTTTCGAACGCTTCGCCCATTTTTTGGGCGGAGCGTTTGTTTTTGCACAGGCCTGGTGCTCTTTCCCTTTCCTTTCAAGCTGATACATTCAACATCAACGGGAACACAGGATCCAAAGCGCATGACACGACCGATCGTCGGTATTATCGGCAATTCATATCTGATCAATGATGAATACCCCGCTCATGCCGGTGGGACCATGAACTCTGAAGCGATTGCGCAGGTATCGGGGTGTTTGCCGCTGCTAATCCCGTCTGATCCGCGGCTGGTGAGTGTGGCCGAGTTGATGGATGCCTGTGACGGTTTTCTGTTCACGGGCGGACGGCCCAATGTGCACCCCGAAGAATATGGCGAGGCCGAAACGGAAGCCCATGGGGTCTTTGATCGCGCACGCGACGCCGTTGCCTTGCCGCTGATCCGCGCCTGTGTTGAGGCGGGCCAGCCCGTCTTTGGCGTGTGCCGCGGGTTTCAGGAAGTGAATGTGGCGATGGGCGGCACGCTTTATCCCGAAATCCGCGACCTGCCCGGGCGCGACAATCACCGCATGCCCCCCGATGGCACGCTGGAAGAAAAGTTTGCGCTGCGCCACACGGTTCGCTTTACCAAAGGAGGTGTCTTTGCGCGGCTGATGGGCGCTGAAGAGGTGATGACGAACACGCTGCACGGCCAAGGCATCAAAACGGCAGGTGCGGGTGTGGTCATCGACGGCCATGCGCCCGATGGGACGCCAGAGGCGATTTATGTGGAAGGGGCCAAGGGGTTTACCCTGTCGGTGCAATGGCATCCCGAGTGGAATGCCGCCAATGATCCTGTCTCGCGGCCGCTGTTTACGGCCTTTGGCCAAGCGGTGCGGGCGTTTGCGGATGCGCGGCGGGGGCTTCGGGCCTCGGCCTAGCGGTGCAATTCCATCTGAAAATTGGTGATCCACTGGCCGTGGCGTTCGACCTTTTGGGCCGCAACCTCGTGCCAGCCGTGTTTGAGAAAAAACGGGCGTGACAGGTGACTGGCCTCAGTGGTCAGGTGGGGGGCTGTGTTATCTTGCAAGGCCGCTTGGTAGAGCATTGTGGCGATGCCTTGGCGGGCGTGGCTTGGGGCGGTGTAGAGAAAATCCAGATACCCGTGATCGGCCAGCGTGATAAAGCCACATAGGTTTGGGGCATGTGCGGTCAGGGTCATCTGCTGGCCCAGAGTGTCGGGCCAATCGGTGGGCATATCGGGCGAGGGCGCCCAAGCGTGCAAATGCCGTTTGGGGTAATCGCGGGCGGCGGTCTGGTGCACGGCCTGATAAAAGACCCCGTAGCAGGCCGCTGCATCGCAAGGCTGGTAGGGGCGGATCATGTCACGGCGTTGCGCCTGTGAAATTCGGGGGCGTCCCAGGCGCGTGTCGTCATAATGTCTACGATGATTGCGATGGCCGCATCCACATCGCCTTCGTCGATGTAAAGCGGGGTAAAGCCGAAGCGCATGATGTCGGGGGCGCGGAAATCCCCGATCAGGCCGCGGGCGATACAAGCCTGCATGGCGGCGTAGCCGTTCTCGAAATGGAAGCTGACCTGAGAGCCACGCTGCGTCGCATCGCGCGGCGAGGCGAGGGTGAGCATGGGGCAAGCGGCCTCAACCCCCGCGATGAAGCGGTCGCATAAGGTTACAGATTTTGCGCGCAGGGCTGCCATATCCACCGTGTCCCAGATATCAAGCGCGGCATCGAGCGCGGCCATCTGCAGAACGGGCGGCGTGCCCACGCGCATCCGTTCGATGCCGTGGCCTGCGGCGTAAGCGGGGGCAAAGGCGAAGGGGGCTTCGTGGCCAAGCCAGCCCGAAAGCGCGGGCAGGGCGGTGTCTGCGTGCTGCGGGGCCACATAGATGAAAGCGGGCGCGCCCGGGCCTGCGTTGAGGTATTTATAGGTGCAGCCCACGGCGAAATCGGCCCCGGCGGCACTCAGGTCGACCTCGACGGCGCCCGCGGAATGGGCCAGATCCCAGATGGTGAGGATGCCTTGCGCGTGGGCGGCTTTGGTCATGGCTGCCATGTCGTGCATGCGCCCTGTGCGATAGTCGATCTGGGTGAGCATGAGCACGCCGACGTCTTTGGTAAGGTGCTTGGCCACGTCTTGGGGCGGGACGGTTTTGAGCTGGTAGTCAGGGCCGAGCGTGCGCAGCAGCCCTTCGGCCATGTAAAGGTCGGAGGGAAAGTTGCCTGTGTCGGACAGCACCACTTTGCGCCCCGTTTTGGCAAGGGCGGCGGCGAGCGCCTGATAGACTTTGATCGAGAGCGTGTCGCCTGTGGTCACATGGCCTTTGGGCGCGCCGATCAGACGACCGATGCGGTCGCCAAGGGCGGTGGGTTGGTCCATCCAGCCTGCTTTGTTCCAGCCGGTGATCAGCATCTGCCCCCATTCGTCGGTGACTGTCTGCGCGACCCGCGCGGCGGCGGTTTTGGGCAGGGGGCCAAGGGAGTTGCCATCCAGATAGATGATGTCGTCTGGCAGGTGGAACAGGGCTTTGGTGGCGGCGAAATCCATCACACTTGCCCCCCTGCGATTTGCAGCGCCTGCCCGTTGATCGAGCCCGAGTTGGGGCCACAGAGCATGGCGGCGACGTCTGCCACCTCGTCGGCGTCGATCAGGCGTTTGTGGCGGTTGGCGCGGACCATCGTTTGTTGCGCGTCATCTTCGGTCATCCCGCTGGCGCCTGCGATGGCGCGGCTGTTACGGGTCACGATGTCGGTGTCCACATAGCCCGGACAGATCGCGTTGAAGGTGATGCCACTGGGCTGTGCGGGGCGCATGTATTCCTCGGACAGGCCGCGGATCAGCCCGATCAGCCCGTGTTTTGACGCGGTATAGGCGATGGCCCCTTTGAGGCCGCGCACACCGGCGATGGACGACACGGCAATCACGCGGCCCCAGTTGGCTGGCATGGTCTCCATACTGGCCTGAATGGTGGTGAAGGCCCCGTCGAGGTTGGTGGCCATGATCTTGCGCCAATGTTCCATATCCGCTTTGGCAAAGGCACGCCCTTCGGCGATGCCTGCGTTGGCGACACAGATGTCGATGGGGCCAAAGTGATCGGCGGCCCGCGCGATGGCGCTGCGGGTTGCGGCCTCGTCGGTGACGTCCATGGTCAGGGCGTTCATGCCTTGGCCAACGTCCTGAAGCACGTGCAGACGGCGGCCTGTGATGGTGACGGTGGCGCCATCGGCTTGCAGCCGTTTGGCAATGGCCAGTCCGATGCCAGTGCCGCCGCCTGTGACCAATGCGTGTTTGCCTGTCAGATGCATTCGATGTCCTCCCCCAGAAGTCATACCTTGTGCCAAGGGCTGCGGCAGGGCAAGACTGAACCCCATGAAGCTGACCCTACGACAAATGTTTGACATGCCGCCACTTTGGTTGCTGCTGGCCTGCGTCATCGCGTGGTGGCAAGCGCGCAATTTTACCTATGGCACCAGCTTTGGCGGCATGTGGGCCGATTTCGCAGGTGGCTTGCTGGTGGGCGGGGGTATTTTACTGATGTTGCTGGCCTTCATGGAATTTCGCACCCACAAAACCAGCGTTGTTCCGCATCAGGACGCGAACGCGCTGATCACCAGCGGGATTTACAACCGATCACGCAATCCGATTTATCTGGCCGATATGCTGATCCTGACGGGGCTGATCTTGCGGTGGGATGCGGTGCTGTCGCTGCCGCTGATTCCGATCCTGTTTTGGGTCTTGGAAACGCGATTTATCGTGCCGGAAGAGCGCCGTCTTTTGGTATCCTTTGGTATGCAATACCAGCAATATATGGACAAAACGCGACGTTGGGTGTGATTTTGGCGACGGATTGACCTGTTAGCGCCCCAACTATTGGCGCAGGTCTTGCGCAGGGGCCGTTGCCTCGCTAGTGGCGCTGGTATCTGGGCGCGCTATATGCGTGACGACGGACAAAAAAGGGGACAGGACCACCATGATCATTGGGGCACCTAAAGAGACATTCGAAGGCGAACGCCGTGTGGCGATGACGCCAGACAGTGCGCTGCAACTGCAAAAACTTGGTCATACATGCATGATCGAAACGGGCGCTGGCGCTGAGGCCGGTTTTTCCGATGCTGCCTATAAAGACGCAGGCGTTGAGGTTGTCAAAACCGCCGCGGCCCTTTGGAAAGGCGCGGATGTTGTCGCCAAAGTGCGCCCGCCATCGGACGCGGAAAGCAAAAAGCTGCGCGATGGTCAGACGCTGATTTCCTTCTTCTATCCTGCTGCCAATGAAAAGCTGATGGAGGCTGCCGCCAAGAAGGGCAGCACCGTTATCGCCATGGATATGGTGCCGCGCATCAGTCGCGCCCAGAAAATGGACGCGCTGTCGTCGATGGCCAATATCGCGGGCTACCGCGCGGTTATTGAGGCGGGCAACAACTTTGGCCGTTTCTTTACCGGTCAGGTGACAGCTGCGGGTAAGGTTCCGCCTGCGAAGGTTTTGGTTGTGGGGGCTGGCGTTGCGGGTCTGGCCGCGATCGGCACATCCACATCACTTGGCGCGATCACTTACGCCTTTGACGTGCGCCCCGAAGTGGCAGAACAGATTGAATCGATGGGCGCAGAATTTGTGTTCCTTGAGTTCGATGACAGCGAATTGCCAGATGGTGCCGAAACAGGCGGCTACGCGCCGCCCTCCAGCCCTGAATTTCAGGCCAAGCAGCTTGAGAAGTTCCGCGAGATCGCGCCTGATATGGATATCGTGATCACCACGGCGCTGATCCCCAACCGCGCGGCCCCCATCCTTTGGACCAAAGACATGGTCGAGATGATGAAGCCGGGTTCGGTTATCGTAGACCTTGCGGCCGAAAAGGGCGGCAACTGCGAGCTGACCAAGATGGACGAGAAAGTGGTCACCGACAACGGCGTGACCATCATCGGTTATACGGATTTCCCGAGCCAGATGGCCTCGCAATCCTCGACGCTTTATTCGACAAACATCCGTCACATGCTGACCGATCTGACCCCTGAAAAGGACGGTGTGATCGTGCATGACATGGAAGATGATGTGATCCGCGGTGCGACGATCACCCATGAGAAGGCCGTGACCTTCCCGCCGCCGCCCCCCAAGGTGGCTGCGATTGCGGTGCAAAAGAAAGAGCCGATCAAAGAGAAAACACCAGAAGAGATCCGCGCCGAAGAGGTTGCGGCCTTCAAAAAGCAAACCCAGACCCAAGTGGGTCTGATTGCGATTGGCGCGGCTGTGCTGTTGGGCATCGGGTCGATCCCCGGCATGCCTGCCAGCTTTATGCAGCACTTCATCGTGTTTGTGTTGTCGGTGTTCATCGGTTTCCAGGTGATCTGGAATGTGGCCCATTCGCTGCACACACCGCTGATGGCTGTCACCAACGCGATTTCGTCGATCATCATTCTGGGTGCGCTGATCCAGATCGGGTCGACATCGCTGCTGATCACGCTGCTTGCAGCGCTTGGTATTTTCATGGCCTCCGTCAATATTTTCGGTGGTTTCCTCGTGACACGGCGCATGCTCGCCATGTTCCAAAAATCGTAAGGGGCAGGGGATATGGAAAACGCATTCACCATCGCGGCCTATGTGGTCGCCGCTATTCTTTTCATTCTGTCGCTTGGCGGCTTGTCGGGTCAGGAAAGCGCAAAACGCGCGGTCTGGTATGGCATCGCGGGCATGGCGATTGCCGTGCTGGCAACACTCTTTGGTCCGGGATCGGGGATGTGGCTGCTGAGCCTGATCCTGATCGGCGGCGGTGCGGCTGTTGGATACCAACTGGCCACCAAAGTGCAGATGACGCAGATGCCCGAACTGGTGGCCATCATGCACAGTCTGGTCGGTTTGGCCGCCGTCTTTGTGGGCTTTAACGCCGACATTATGATCAACTACATCGGCAACATCTTTGTTGAAAACGGTGGCGTGTTGGGCGCGGGCAGCTTGCCTGCCGCGGCCTATGCCGAGCTGTCCACCTTCGGGCAGTTGATCGCCAAAAAATCGAGCGTCGAGATCGGTATTCTGCGCGTTGAGCTGGTGCTTGGCATCTGGATCGGTGCTGTGACCTTCACGGGCTCGGTCATCGCTTATGCCAAACTGGCAGGTGGGTCGTCGATGTTGCCGTTCAAAGTGGACACGGGCGCAAACAAGCTGCCGGGTGGTCACTATCTGAACGCGGCAGCGGCGGCTTTGTCGGTGCTGTTGTTGGTGCTTTATCTGGGCGGGTCTGGGTCGTGGGCGCTTGTCCTGTTGACCATTGCGGGTCTGTTCATCGGCTATCACCTGATCATGGGGATCGGCGGCGCGGACATGCCTGTGGTTGTGTCGATGCTGAACTCCTATTCGGGGTGGGCTGCGGCGGCAATCGGCTTCTCGCTTGGCAATGATCTGTTGATTGTTGTGGGTGCACTGGTCGGCTCGTCGGGGGCGATCTTGTCCTACATCATGTGTAAAGCGATGAACCGTTCGTTCGTGTCTGTCATCTTGGGCGGCTTTGGTGGCCCTGCAGGTGAGCAGATGGCCGTTGAGGGCGAGCAAGTCGCCATCGAGGCAGACGGTGTGGCCGCGGCGCTGAACGACGCGGACAGCGTTGTCATCATCCCGGGCTACGGCATGGCGGTGGCGCAGGCGCAAACGGGCGTGGCCGAACTGGTGCGCAAACTGCGCGCCAAGGGCAAGACCGTGCGCTTTGCGATCCACCCTGTTGCGGGCCGTTTGCCCGGTCACATGAACGTGCTGCTGGCGGAGGCCAAGGTGCCCTATGACATCGTTCTGGAGATGGATGAGATCAACGATGATTTCCCTGATACAGATGTGGCCATCGTGATCGGGTCGAACGACATCGTGAACCCTGCGGCGCAGGACGATCCCAACAGCCCCATTGCTGGTATGCCCGTTCTGGAATGCTGGAAAGCCAAGCAGGTGTTTGTGTCCAAACGTGGTCAAGGCACAGGCTATTCAGGCATCGAAAACCCGCTGTTCTTTAAAGAGAACACACGGATGTTTTATGGCGATGCAAAAGCCAGCTTGGACAAGTTGTTGCCGATGATTGATTAACGAAGGTGGATTCAAATCCACCTTACCTTTAAGGCCGCGCCACTCTGGCGCGGCCTTTTTTGGTTTTGTCCGTTGAAGATCTGTTTATTTCCGACTATATTTGTCAGGAAATGAAAAATGAAGCAAAAACCCTTTTTGTCATCCGCACCTTAGGACGCCAGCTCTGTCTGCATCCCGTACGGCATGACGAGTCCCCGCTGGCCGTTTTCATGGCGCGTTTGCCCCAAGCCATCGGGCGCCGCATGGTCTTTTTCCGGCTCTGTGACGGAGAGCGGTCGTTTGACGAAACGTGGCTTTTGAACCTGTTTGACGCAATTATGTCAGCGGATGCAGAGCGTTACACCTTTGCTATGCGCAGTCGTATGAGCCGCGCGCAAGCGGGCGCATTGCATGTTCTGGCCTGTCAGGCGGCTTCTCGACTGGACAGTCCACTGCGAGAGCTTAGTTTAAGCCCTAAGCAAGCCATCGCCAGCTGATAATTTTTGATTTGAAGGACCTACGATATGACACAACCTGCAACCGACCTCAGTCCGTCAGCCCGAGAAGCGATTGTAGAAGCGCTGAACCAATCCGTCGCAGAAACAGCCGTGACAACAATGCTGGCCCAGAATTTCCATTGGAACGTGACGGGCATGGCGTTTGGTCCGCTGCACGCGCTGTTCCAAGAGATTTACGAGGATCACTTTGTGGCGCAGGATGATTTGGCCGAGCGGATTAAGGCCTTGGACGGTCACGCTGACGGAATGCTGTCGGGGATGCTGAAGCGCTCGAAAGTGAGTGAGCATGACGGCCATGCGGATGACAAAACCATGGTCGCAGCGATGCAGGCGGCGCAGGAAACGCTTGCCGCCACTTTGGCGGCTGCGGGTGCATTAGCGGCTGAACATGGTGACACGCTGACCGAAGATCTGGCCATTGCGCGGGGGCAGACCCATGAAAAGTTTGCATGGATGCTGCGCGCTCACCTGCGCTGATTATTTGAACGGGTAAGACACGCCTTTTTTGGCGCATTTTTTGGCGTAGGCTGGAGGCCACGCTTTGAATTTGCCCATACTCTCTTGTTGAAGCACCAGCATGTCGACAAAGGCTTGCTGGTGTTTTGCTTTTTTGAGCGATTTGAACAGGGACTTTTGCGCCTTAGTCATGGCGCAGCCGATACAGTGGCCTTGGCGTTTGTATTTGCACACATCAATACAGGGGGACGGGACTTTGGCCATGGCTACTTTGTCAGGATCAGTTTGCCGTTGCGGGTCAGGCGCAGCATATACAACATACCGTCCAACATCAGCCCAACACGGGTCGCGTCTCCAAGCAGCTCGCGCGCGTCGATCAGTTTGATCTGCGGGTCAGGGTCAGGGTGTAACGTAGGTTCGTCCATACCTATAATCTGACAAAAACTGTCAGGATATGCAAGCGTGTTTCCTTATCTTGGTGCAAATGGTTGCCGATAGGTGGAAGCGCATACATTGGCACACTGTAAACCCCTTGAAACATTGCATTTTGTGGATTTACCCAGAGAACGGATGCCCTATGTTACAAATACGCAGGCAAGGAGGGCACCCACGTCATGAGCCCGATTGAAGACCATCCGTTACGCTATCCGCTGGCAAATGAGTTGCACGCGCGTCCGTTTCCATCGCTCGAAGCGCCATGTATGGCGGCTTATCTGGCAGTCAAGCAGCCCAAAGATGCCGTGGCCCGTGACCGTGATGCCGACCGCGCCCATCTGATTGCCCTTTTGGACCGTTACGGCGCACCGCACCCGCAGCCAGATGCGACACATTATTTTGGCAAGTTGGGACGCTACACGCTGAAATGGGAGCAGCATACAGAATTTGTGACCTATACCGCTTTCGAGGACGGGTTGAGCGATAAACCCTTTGATCCCAGTGGGTTCGACGTCTTTCCGAATGATTGGCTGGCGTCCAGCCCCGGAGCGCGGATCACCTCGGCCCTCATCAGGGTGGATCTGCGCAAGCCTGAGAACGGGATCAGTGAGAAGATCAAAGACTGGTTTGTCGCAGAAAGCCTTGCGGTGAGTTCGGTGCTGGACGACACGGCGGTGATTGCGGGGGATTTTCGGATTGATCCTGCGGGTCACATGCGCTTTGCGGCTTTCGTGAACCCCGACACCGGGGCGCGTCGCATTGGACGGATTGTCCAACGGCTGTGCGAAATCGAGACCTACAAAAGCATGTCGATGCTTGGCCTGGCGCGTGTCCGTGACATGAGCGGACGCATGGGCGCCTTGGAGGCGGATTTGTCCAAATTGGTGGGTGAGATGACGTCGCAAGGGATCCGGCCCGATCATACGCTGAATTCATTGCTCGCAATCTCGGCCGAATTGGAAAACCTTATTGCGAAATCGACCTTCCGCTTTGGCGCGACAGGGGCTTATGAGGCGATTGTGAATCAACGAATTGATGTGCTGCGCGAGGATCGCTTTGAGGGGCGCCAGACCTTTGCTGAATTCATGATGCGCCGGTTTGATCCTGCCATGCGGACGGTCAAATCCACAGAAAACCGGTTACAGGCGATGGCGGGGCGCGCGGTACGTGCAGCCGAACTGCTGCGCACTCGCGTCGATGTGGACCGATCCGCACAGAACCAGTCCTTGCTTGAAAGCATGGACGAACGGGCCGATCTGCAGCTGCGCTTGCAAAAAACCGTTGAGGGTTTGTCGGTTGTTGCGATCAGCTATTACGCCGTAAACCTTGTGCTTTATGTGCTTGGGCCGGTGGGCGCGACGGTGGGAGTTTCGAAAATTCTGCTGGCGGCCCTTGCCACGCCTGTTGTGATCCTCGGGGTTTGGTGGATGGTGCGATCTATTCGCAAGCGGATGGAGTGAAGAAAAGTCTTCTGGGAAGACTTTTCGGGTGGCAGATTTTTCTGGAAAAATCTGGCCTGCGGCGCGGATATTTTTGAACAAAAGAAATATGGGGCTTGTGCGTGAAATAACGGGGCTTCATCTTGAGAGGGAGGAGGCGCGTTCTGATGCCGATAAAAAACCGTTTTTCCGAGATGTTGCCAGAGATCACCGCTTGGCGCCGTGATTTGCATGAAAACCCGGAATTGATGTTTGATACCCACCGCACCGCAGGGATTGTGGCTGAAAAGCTGCGGGCCTTTGACTGTGACGAGGTGGTTGAAGGCATCGGACGCACAGGCGTTGTGGGAGTGATCAAGGGGCGTGCGGACACGAAGGGTCGGGTCGTCGGGTTGCGCGCGGATATGGATGCGCTGCCGATTTTGGAAGCGACGGGGTTGGCCTATGCCAGCAAAACAGAGGGCAAGATGCACGCGTGCGGCCATGACGGGCATACGGCCATGCTGCTTGGGGCGGCGAAATATCTGGCCGAGACCCGCAATTTTGATGGCACCGTTGTGGTGATCTTTCAGCCGGCCGAAGAAGGCGGCGGCGGCGGGCGCGAGATGGTCAACGATGGCATGATGGAGCGGTGGAACATTCAAGAAGTGTACGGCATGCACAATTGGCCCGGTGTTGAGGCTGGTACATTTTCGATCCGGTCGGGGCCGTTTTTTGCAGCCGCTGACAACTGGACAATTGAGGTCAAGGGCGCGGGGGGGCATGCCGCCAAACCGCATGAGACGGTCGATACCACTGTGATGGCCAGCCATATTGTGATCGCGTTGCAAACCATCGCGAGCCGCAATGTGGATCCAACCAAGCAGGTGGTTGTCTCAGTGACCAGTTTCGAGACCGAAAGCAAGGCGCATAATGTGATCCCGTCGGCTGTGACGCTGAAAGGCACGGTGCGCACGCTGGATGAGGGCGTGCGCGATCTGGCCGAGGCGCGTTTGGGCGACATTGCCCGCGGGGTTGCAGCGACATTTGGGGGCACCGCCGAGGTGGATTACCTGCGCAACTACCCGGTGATGGCCAATCACGACGCCGAAACCGATCACGCAGCGGCGGCGGCGCGCGCGGTATCGGGGCAATGCGCGGATGCGCCGTTGATCATGGGTGGCGAGGACTTTGCGTTTTTGCTCAATGCGCGCCCTGGGGCGTATATTTTGATGGGCAACGGGGACAGCGCGCCCGTGCATCATCCCGAGTACAACTTTAATGACGAGGCCATCCCTGCGGGCTGTTCGTGGTGGGCCGAAGTGGCCGAGCAACGGATGCCACTAGGGTAAAAGGTCTTTATAAACCTTTGTGATTGCAGTGGATTCCGCCTCAATGGATAATTGATCCACGATAGAGCGGCGCGCTGTTTGATCGGCGCCCGCAGGCTTGGATAGGGCCGATGCAAGCGCCGATCCGAGGGCACCTACGTCGCGCGGATTGACCAACTGGCCCTGACCGCTGGCGGCGATCAATTCGGGGGCGTAGCCTGTTTTGGTGGCGATCACGGGCAGGGCGCAGGCCATCGCTTCGGCCACGGTCAGACCGAACCCTTCTTTCCACGATGGCGCGACATAGAGATCAAGCGCACGGTAATAGGCGGCGATTTGCGTGGCGGGGACTTCTGGAATGAGATGAATGCGGGCCAGCAGCCCGCGTGTTTTGAGGGTTTCAAGTTTGGCTTGGACAAACGCGTCGTGTTTGCCCAAGGCTGCCCCGATCAGCACCACATGGGCCTGCGGGTGATCTGGCAAAACAGCCGCCAGTGCATCGATCAGATCGCCGGTGCCCTTGTCTTCGCGCAGCCGTCCAAAGCAGCCCAAAAGGGTGACACCCTGGGGCAACCCCAGATGCCCCCGCAGGTCGTGCTTTTCTGAGACTGACGCAGGCGTGAATGTGGCCACATTAATGCCGTGCGGAATGACAGTGCAAGGCAGGCCCGCCCGTTCGGCTGCCGCAGGCGAGACCGCGATCAAAGCTGCACAGCGGCGCATCAAAAATCGCGTGATCCAACTGGGCGGGCTTTGCTTGGCGTAGGTGAACACAAGGTTCAGCCGCCGCCGCAAAAGCCATTTATAGGCCAGCCCTGCGATCAATTCATTGTTGCGCCGCGCGTGCCAGATACGCGGCGTGTTGGGCAAGGACACAAGGGCACGGCGATCCAGATGCGGAATACCGTCAAACGAGACGGTGCCATAGCTCGCCAGCGCCACCTGCTGCGCCACAAGGGGCACCACCGCCTTGAAACTGGTGGTCACGCCTGTCTGGCGGCGCTTCATATGGGGGGTAATGACGTCGATACGCGGGCTCATGCCAGCGGCTATATCAGGGCAGAGGCGGGCATCAAAGCTGCAAGTGGATGTGATCGTCATGCCGCGCGGCGCGGCATCCTTGAAACCGTAGTTTTGGGTGGCTGGCGCCAAGTTGGTCGGTCAGATGCGGCTCAAGGAACACCTTGCCGACACGCGCGTCTTGGGTCAGCGCGGTCATCACGGTGCGCATGCGCGGCAGATCAAGCGCATAATCCGCCCAGAGCGGTTGCACCACCCCCATATCCCACCTCAGGCTTGGCCAGACTTTGGGGCAATCGGTGGGGCCGTCTTCAAACGCAAAATACCCGATTGGAGAGCGCATCGCCCCGCGCAGATAGCCAGTTTCATCTGCATAAAAGAACGCCAGATCGACCTTGTCGCCGTCATCATGGCTGAGATGCGGCAACAGGGGAAAGCCGTCGAGGAACGGGAAATTCGCATCCAGAACAAGAGTTTGGGTGTTCGGATGGGCGTCCGTCATCGTGGATGCAAGGTCGCTCAGCAGGTCTTTGACGGGCGGGCTGACGTATTGACGGTTCAAGGCGCAATAGAGCGGGCTCGCGACCTTCAGATCACGATCGCCCAGACACGGCAGGGCGGTGCGGCCAAAGTGCGGGGCCACGATCAAAGCGGTGATCGACAGGGCGGTATATAGAAGCCCAAATGCCAGAAGGCGGCGGCGGAAAAACAGCGAGATCACATAAGCCACGCCGCCCAGTTGTGTCAGGATTGTCAGCAAGACGGCGACGCCGATGCGCCACAAAATCCGCAAAAGCCTAGCCACCTGTATGGCTCATGTGGCGGGCGACCTGGCCTTCGACCGTTTGGCGCGAATAGTCGAAATCATGGCCCTTGGGTTTCAGTCCGATGGCGGCGCGAATGGCGTCATCCAACAGCGTGTCATCGTCGCTGGCCCGCAGGGGCGCGCGCAGATCAGACATGCCGTCTTGGCCAAGGCATGTGTAAATCTCGCCTGTGCAGGTCACGCGCACACGGTTGCAGCTTTCGCAGAAATTATGGCTGAGCGGGGTGATGAACCCGATCTTCTGACCCGTTTCTTGCAGCTGCACATAGCGGGCAGGGCCGCCTGTGCGCTCGGCCAGATCAATCAGCGTGTAGTGTTTGGCCAGTTCGGCCCGCAGATCCTTGAGCGACCAGAACTGTCCGATGCGGTTTTCATTGCCGATGTCGCCCATCGGCATGACCTCGATCCACGTCATATCCATGTCGTGTTCGGCGCAGTATTGGGCCAGCGTCAAAAGCTCGCTTTCGTTGAAGCCTTTGAGCGCGACCGCGTTCAGCTTGACCCGCAGCCCCGCTTTTTGCGCAGCCTCCAGACCGCGCAGCACTTGGGGCAGGCGGCCCCAACGGGTGACTTCGGCAAATTTGGCTTCATCCAGCGTATCAAGGCTGACGTTGATGCGCCGCACCCCGCAATCGGCAAGGGCTTGGGCGTATTTTTCCAGCTGGCTGCCGTTGGTGGTCAGCGTCAGTTCGTCCAGATCACCGCTGGCCAGATGGCGCGACATGGCCTCGAAAAACGTCATGATGCCTTTGCGCACCAAAGGCTCGCCGCCGGTGATGCGCAGTTTGCGCACGCCCATGGCGATAAATCGCGTGCACAGGCGGTCCAGTTCTTCCAGCGTCAGCAGGTCTTTTTTGGGAAGGAACGTCATGTTTTCCGACATGCAATAGACGCAGCGAAAATCGCAACGGTCGGTCACGGACAGGCGCAGATAGGTGATTGCGCGAGCGAACGGATCAATCAAAGGGCTTTCCATATATTCAGGTTATGTGTTGCGAGGTTTCGCCACAAGAGACTTTCGCACCAGATCGGGGATTGCAGCGCCGCAGGTGGGCGCGTAGCGTGGCGCAATGAAATACGCAGTGATGATCATGAGTTTGGGTTTGGCAGGGTGCGCACAACTGGCCCCGCAAACCGCAGTCGACAGCGCACCCAATGTAGAGGACGCAGCCCAAAGCGATAGTACCCGCCCGCAGGCGCGACCCGCGGCGCTGAATACATCCGTGCCAAAGCCACCGCCGCCGCCCACATCGGCCCGCACGGTTGAGCAGTTTGATACATCAACAGCACAGGAACGCGCAGAGGTGGTGCAGGCCGCAGCCAAACCACCCGAAGACACGACCGAACGCGCCTTGGGCAGCACAATCGCCACTCTGGGGTCGCCCACGGACCCCGGGTTCTGGCTGGCGACACCTTTGGTCAGCGAAGTCGCAGAAGGGCGCGTGACCTATCAGGGCAAATCGGTGGTGGTTGAGTTGCGCCCCATCGACGGGCCTGCCACGGCAGGGTCACGCCTGTCGCTTCCTGCGATGCGCCTGATCGGTGCCCCACTGACAGGATTGCCAGAGGTTCAGGTATTCCGCCGTTAGGCTCTATTTGCCTCTGAACAAGCGCGCATAATCCTGCGCGGCCAGTTTGCGCGAGGCTTCCTTGCGGGCAAAGGGCTTCATCTGATCGCCATGCTGCGCCAGAAACGCATGCACACGCGCGCTGTCGTGTTTGCTCAGCTCGCGCAGCCACCAAGCCACGGCCTTTTGCATGAACCAGTCAGGATCGCCCACATAACCCGCGGCCCACCCAAGCACACGGTCGCGGACAGCTTCGTCTTGGGGTTTGGGGTTGTTCTGCTTGGTCCATGGCAGGGTCATCACAAGTGTGGCGCGGCGCGACCACATATGATCAGAGCTGGTCCAGCCGTCGACAGTGTCCAGCCGCGACGGATCCCAAACAAGGCGTTTGGCGCCCGCCCCGCACACCGCATCGGCGATGGCCCAACTGTCAAACTGCGGCACCCACGCGCAGATCAAATCCCACGCGCCTGTGTCATCGGGGCGGATACGCGCCTGCGTCAGCAACTTGGCCGCCGCGATACGCGCTTCAAAGATGTTGGTGTCCCAAAGGCCATTGGCGAGGACCAATCGGCCATCCAGATCACAGGCGCTGCGCCAGTCTTTGCAAAGCGCATCAATCGCGGGGGTCGGCACGCCCAGATAGGGGCGGTCGATCTTGTGATAGGTCTCCAGCCCGATCGCCTTGGCGGGATCAGCGTGCCCTTCCAGCGCGGCAATGGCGGCGTCGGGGGTCATCTATTCCACCGTCACGGATTTGGCCAGATTGCGCGGCTGGTCCACATCGGTGCCTTTGGCAATCGCCGTGTGATAGGCCAGAAGTTGGGCCGGGATCGCATAGAGCATCGGGGCAAAAGCGTCGGCCACCTCGGGCATGATGATCGTCTCCCACACGCCGTTGCCTGCTTCTTCGGCCCCTTTTTCGTCGGTCACCAACAGGACCTTGCCGCCCCGTGCCATGACCTCTTGCATGTTGCTGATGGTTTTTTCGAACAAACTGTCGCGCGGCGCAAAAACGATCACAGGCGTCTTTTTGTCGACCAGCGCGATGGGGCCGTGCTTCAGTTCACCTGATGCATAGCCTTCGGCGTGTATATAGCTGATTTCCTTGAGTTTTAATGCACCCTCAAGGGCCAGTGCAAACATCGGGCCGCGCCCCAAAAACAAGATATCGGTGGCTTGGGCCAGCTTGCGGCTCACCTTTTGTGCGGGCGTCGTATCGGCCAGCGCGTGGTTCATCAGCCCCGGAATTTCGCGCAGATGCATCAGGTTTTGCGCCAGATGTTCATCGTCCAGATGCCCGCGTTGATGGGCGGCTTTCAGTGCCATGACCATCAAAACGGTCAACTGGCAGGTGAAGCCCTTGGTCGATGCCACGCTGATTTCGGTGCCTGCCAGAATGGGCAGCGACACATCGGCCTCGCGGCTGATCGAGCTTTCGGGCACGTTCACCACACTGACGATCTGATCGGCGTGATCTTTGGCGTATCGCAGCGCGGCCAGCGTATCGGCGGTTTCACCGGACTGGCTGACAAAAAGCGCCACAGTGCCTTTGGTCATCGGCGGTTCGCGGTAACGGAATTCAGAGGCGACATCCACTTCGACGGGCAGGCGGGCAATCTGTTCGAACCAGTATTTCGCGGTCAGACAGGCCAGATAGGCCGTGCCGCAGGCGACCATCGTGATGCGGTCAATTTTGGTGAAATCCAGATCTTCTGGCAGGTCGATTTTTCCGCCCCGCAAATAGTGGTTCAGCGCGTTGCCAATGACCGAGGGCTGTTCGGCGATTTCCTTGGCCATGAAGTGTTTGTGACCGCCTTTTTCCACCTGTGCGGTGTCAATCTGGATGGTCTTGACGGCGCGGTTGGCCAACGCCCCATTGGCATCGCGAATTTCAAGCGATGTGCGGGTCAAAACGGCCCAATCGCCCTCTTCAAGATAGGTGATCTGGTTGGTCATGGGGGCCAATGCGATGGCGTCCGAGCCCACAAACATTTCGCCGTCCCCATGGCCGATTGCCAGCGGAGAGCCCTTACGCGCGGCGATCATCAAATCCTCTTCCCCGTGGAACAAAAAGCACAAGGCAAACGCGCCGTGCAATCGCCCGATTGTGGCCTCTGCCGCTTGGGTGGGGGACATGCCCTGGGCCATGTGATGTTCTGTCAGCAGCGCAACGGTTTCGGTGTCGGTATCTGTTTCATAGCCCATGCCAGCGGCGGCCAATTCGGCGCGCAGGTCTTTGAAATTCTCGACGATACCGTTGTGAACGACCGCAACACGGCCTGCCAGATGGGGGTGCGCATTCTTGACCGAAGGCTCGCCGTGCGTGGCCCAACGGGTGTGGCCGATCCCTGACTTGCCAGCCAGCGGTTCATGCACCAAAAGATCGGCAAGGTTGACCAGTTTGCCCACAGCACGGCGGCGATCCAGCACGCCGTCTTTGACCGTGGCAATGCCCGCGCTGTCGTAGCCGCGATATTCCAAACGCCGCAGCGCATCGACCAAAATTGGGGCCGCTTCGTGGTTGCCCAACACACCTACAATACCGCACATATCGACTTACCCTTTATTTTTGCTGGCTTTTTTTGCGCGCAGCTTATCCATCAGGCGTTTGCCAAAGCCTGTTTTGTTGTCCTGTTTGGCCCGTGCAATCGCCAGATCACCGCTTGGCACATCGCTTGTGATCACCGATCCGCTGGCTGTCATCGCATGATCGCCCACGGTGACGGGGGCCACCAGCATGGTGTTGGAGCCGATGAACGCATCCGCCCCAATCACCGTTTGATGTTTGAACACACCGTCATAATTGCAGGTGATGGTGCCTGCGCCGATGTTGGCAGCCTTACCTACCTCGGCATCGCCGATGTAGCTGAGGTGATTGACCTTGGCGCCTTCTGCGATCACGGCATTCTTTGTCTCGACGAAATTGCCGATCTTTGTGTCCTCGGCCAGTTCTGTTCCCGGCCGCAAACGCGCGTAGGGGCCGACCACGGCACCGCGGCTGACGTGGCACCCCTCAAGATGGGAAAACGCGCGAATCCGTGCGCCGCTTTCCACGCTCACACCATTGGCAAAGACCACGTTAGGTTCAATCACCGCGTCGCGGCCGACAAAGGTGTCGTGGGCAAAGATCACCGTTTCGGGCGCTTGCATCGTCACGCCGTTTTCGAAGGCTTCCAGCCGTTTGAAGCGTTGGAAAATTGTCTCGGCGCGGGCCAGCTCTTCGCGAGAGTTGACGCCAAGGGTCTCCGCCTCGTCACAAATCACCACACCTGCGCTCAGCCCGCGGCCGCGCGCGATGCCCACAATGTCGGTCAGATAGTATTCGCCGCTGGCGTTGTCGTTGCCAACAGCATCAATCAGGTCGAACAAAACACTGGCCTTGGCCGCCACCACGCCCGAATTGCACAGGGCAATGCGGCGTTCCTGCGGGGTTGCGTCCTTGAACTCGACAATCCGTTCAAGACTGTCACCATCGGTCACAAGGCGCCCGTATTTTGCAGGGTCGTCGGCCTCGAACCCCAAAACGACCACGTCATTTGTGGCGCGGGCCTGGATCATGCCTTGCAGGGTTTGCTCTGAAATAAATGGTGTGTCGCCGTATAAAACAATCGCATCGCCCTCAAACCCTTCCAGAATATCACGCGCCTGTGCCACGGCATGCGCCGTGCCAAGCTGTTCGTTTTGCAGTGCGATTTGCGCCAATGGGTTCCAGTCCAGCGCACCTGCCTCAACCACATCCGCGCCGTGGCCTGCCACCACCACAATGCGCGACGGCTCAAGACTTTCGCCCGCCTTCATGGCATGTACCAGCATAGGCGCGCCTGCGATCTCATGCATGACCTTTGGAAGCTCGGATTGCATGCGTGTGCCTTTGCCCGCGCCCAAAATGATCAATGCAACCGCCATATCTGTCCCAATTCGCTCTCGTAATTCAGTTTCATGCGTTTTATCCGTTAGCGCACAGGGCGCAAGGGCGCGTGTGGACACATGATTTTACAGCCTCGTCACAATCGGGGCGGAAAGGTGCCGAATGGCCAGAACCGTGATTTTCGACCTAGATGGCACGCTGGCCGACACCAGCGGCGATTTGATTGGGGCGGCCAACGCCTGTTTCCGCGATCTGGGCTTGGGCGATTTGCTGGATCCTGCGCGCGATGCAGGGACGGCCCTGCGCGGGGGGCGGGCCATGTTGAAACTGGGCTTCAGCCGGGTTGATGGCTTTGATGAGGGGCATGTCGATGCCCAATACCAGCGGCTGCTGGATCACTACGCCCGCGACATCGACACGCATACCTATCTCTATGATGGCGCAATGGATGCCGTTGAAACGCTCAAGACCAGCGGTTACCGCGTCGGCATTTGCACCAACAAGCCCGAAGGTTTGGCCCGCACGCTGCTGACACGTTTGCAGGTTCTGGATGCGTTCCACAGTCTGATCGGGGCCGACACGCTGCCCACCCGCAAGCCTGATCCCGCGCCCTTTGTTGCTGCTGTCGAACAGGCCGGCGGCAAGGTGGAAACATCTGTGCTGATCGGTGATACGCAGACCGACCGCTCGACATCTGCCAACGCTGGCGTGCCAAGTGTGCTGGTGACGTTCGGTCCAGGGTCCGAGGACGTGGTGGCCATGCAGCCAGAGGCGCTTTTGGCCGATTACCGCGATCTGCCATCGGTCGTTGCGGCACTTATCGGCTAAGGATGGTTGACGGCTCGGCTTGATTGCGGCCACATATTCAAATGACTGAAATCTTTACAGGCTCTTTCACGCAACAAGAACCCATCCCCGCCGAAGGGATTGAGGCGGCAATGGCTGTGCTGCACCACGGGCGTCTGCACCGCTACAACACTGACGGCAATGAGGTGGCCGAGGCCGCCTTGCTGGAAGAAGAATTTGCCGCGCAGATGGGGGCCAAATACTGTTTGGCTTGCGCCTCTGGCGGGTATGCGATGGCCACGGCCCTGCGGGCCTGCGGTGTCAAACCAGGCGACAGGGTTTTGTCCAACGCCTTCACCCTTGCCCCCGTGCCAGGGGCGATTGCCAGCGTGGGGGCCACGCCTGTGTTTGTGGAAGTGACGGCGGATCTGACGCTGGATTTGGATGATCTGGCGGACAAGCTGGATCAGGCCCGCGTTCTGTTGCTGTCTCACATGCGCGGTCATATCTGCGATATGGATCGCCTGATGGCGATGTGTAATGCCGCAGGGGTGACGGTGATTGAGGATTGCGCGCATACCATGGGCGCCAAATGGAACGGCACATGGTCGGGGCGTCATGGTGCTATGGGGTGTTATTCCACCCAGACCTACAAGCACGTCAATTCGGGCGAGGGCGGTTTGCTGGTCAGCGATGATCCCGATCTGATGGCGCGGGCTGTGATGCTGTCAGGCTCTTATATGCTCTACGGTCGCCACCGCGCGGCCCCGCCGCCAGAGGCATTCGCGGATGTGCGTCTTGAAACCCCCAATATATCGGGGCGGATGGATAATTTGCGTGCCGCCATCCTGCGCCCACAGCTGCATAATCTGGACGCGCAAGCGCGCCGTTGGAATGATCGCTACAAGGTGCTTGAGGACGGGTTGGCCGATACGGCTGGCCTGACGCTGATCCCGCGCCCCGATCACGAAAGCTATGTCGCCTCCAGCTTTCAGTTTTTGTTGCTGGACTGGTCTGATGCGGCCATCACAGATGTGCTGTCGCGCTGTGCGGCCCGCGGGGTAGAGCTTAAGTGGTTCGGCGCCGATGACCCGCAGGCCTTTACCAGCAAATATGACAGCTGGCGCTATGCCAATCCGCAGCCGATGCCACGGACCGACCGTATTCTGAAGGGCGTGATCGACATGCGCTTGCCACTTACCTTCAACCTTGAGGATTGCGCCATGATTGCACGCATCATTCGGGCCGAGGTTGCGGCAGTGTGGCAAGCGCAAGCTGCCTAAAACATCAGGTTGCCCTGATCGCCCACATCAGGCTGCGTGCCCGTGATCTGGGATTTCGCAAATTCGAACAGGGCTTTGCCGTTGCCATCGGTGGTCCATGCTTCACCCGATGAAGGGGTAAAGCGCACCAAGCGGATATCATCATCGCTGCGCCCGTCATCAAACCACACGGCGGCCATCGGCGACCAGATTTCATCCAGTTTTTCGGGCTGTGTCTCAAGGCTCAGGGTGCCTTTGACCCAGGCATAAAGCTGGCCCTTGGCGCAGGCGACTTGATAAAGACCTGTATCACCCACCTTTGCGGCATCCGCCACATCGGTGCCATCGGCGGTGATGAACCAAATCGCATTGTCATCCTTCTTGGCGGTATGGGCCATTGGGCGGGGGGCGGCGGTATTGGGGCTAAGCATGCCTGCGCGAATATTGCTCAGGCGGTCCCAAAAGGTCTCGGTCAGGTCGTGGGCCATCGGGCATTCCTTTCATTTTAACGCTTCCGTGCCCAACGACCTGCGGGCGGCGAAGGTTCCGCTCGGGCATTGACGTGCGGGGGTGTGCGGCTTACAACTGAACAAGTGTTCAATAAACGCAGGCGGGGAGGCACGCGCGATGTTCAACGGGTTCATGCAATTTGACTTGGGCGAAGATGTGAATGCCCTGCGCGAGATGGTCCACAGGTGGGCGCAGGAACGCGTCAAACCGATGGCGCAGCAGATTGACCAGACCAATGATTTCCCGTCCGAGCTTTGGACCGAAATGGGCGAACTTGGGTTGCTTGGAATCACTGTTCCCGAAGAACACGGCGGCAGCGGCATGAATTATCTGGCCCACACCATCGCGATCGAAGAGATCGCCCGCGCCTCTGCCTCGGTCTCGCTGTCCTACGGGGCGCATAGCAACCTGTGCGTCAACCAGATCAAGCTGAACGGCACGGCCGCGCAAAAGGCGAAATACCTGCCCAAGCTGATCAGCGGCGAACATGTAGGCGCGCTTGCGATGTCTGAACCCTCGGCGGGGTCAGATGTGGTGTCGATGAAACTGCGCGCCGAAAAGCGCAACGATCATTACCGGCTGAACGGAAACAAATACTGGATCACCAATGGCCCCGATGCGTCGACTTTGGTGGTCTATGCCAAAACCGATCCCGATGCAGGCAGCAAAGGGATCACCGCCTTTCTGATCGAAAAGGAAATGACGGGTTTCAGCACATCGCCCCATTTCGACAAACTGGGGATGCGGGGGTCCAACACCGCTGAATTGATCTTTGAAGACGTGGAAGTCCCTTTCGAGAACGTGCTTGGCGAAGAAGGCCGCGGCGTTGCCGTTCTGATGAGCGGTCTGGACTACGAGCGCGTGGTGCTGGCAGGGATCGGCACGGGCATCATGGCCGCCTGTCTGGACGAGGTGATGCCCTATGTCTCCGAGCGCAAACAATTCGGTGTCCCCGTGGGGTCGTTCCAATTAATGCAGGGCAAACTGGCCGATATGTATACGGCGATGAATTCGGCGCGCGCTTATGTCTATGAGGTCGCCAAGGCCTGCGACCGCGGCGACGTGACCCGCGCGGATGCCGCTGCCTGCTGTCTTTATGCCTCTGAAGAGGCGATGAAACAGGCGCACCAAGCCGTGCAAGCCCTTGGCGGCGCTGGCTTTTTGTCTGATCATCCCGTCAGCCGTATTTTCCGCGACGCCAAGCTGATGGAGATCGGCGCCGGCACCTCGGAGATCCGTCGCATGCTTGTAGGCCGCGAGATGATGGGGGCGATGGCGTGATCAGGGGGCTGCTCATTGCGGCGCTCTTTGCAGGCGCGGCGCAAGCCAACGGTTTTGAGTTTTCGCCCGAGGCCACCGACAGCTGCACCGTCACGGCGGATGATCCGATGAGCTGTGTTATGGCCTCTGCCAATGACTGCATGTCGGGCAACCCGGGCGGTTCCAGCACAGCCGGCATGATGCGCTGCATATCGCTGGAATACGACTATTGGGACGCGCGGCTGAACGCCGCCTATCAACTGGCCTTGCAAGAGGCGGAGGCCGCCGATGAAGAGGCCAAAACCTACGGCTACACCCCGCCCAAGCTGGCCGAGCCCTTGCGCGCCATGCAACGCGCCTGGATCCCCTTTCGTGACGCGACCTGCGCGTTCGAGCGGGCCAAATGGGGCGGCGGCACGGGCGGCGGACCTGCATCGGCGGCCTGTCTGGTGCAGGAAACGGCGCGCCAAACGTTCGAACTGGAACGCGGTGTGAGGCTGACGCGGTGAGCCTTTTGCGCCGCATAGCAGGGCTGCGCTGCCCGTCATGCCGCGCGCTTGTCCCCGTGGGGATATTCCAGACGTTGCGCTGGCGCGGGGTGCACGCACCTGACAGGCTTTTTGTGATCTGTGATCAGTGCCAAACGGCGTTGCGACTGAAACAAAAGACAGCGCCAAGGCTGCTGGCGGCCATCGGCTTTTTCTTTGCGCTGATGGTTGGCGTGTTTGCGGTGGCGTTTGGATTGGCACAGGTGCCTGTTTTCCTGTCAGCCCAGAACGAATTGAACGGTTTGGGCATGATGCTGTTGCTTGTCGCGTTTGTGGTGGGTGCTTTGCAAATTTACCGGATTTACGGTGTAGAGGAGGCGGTTGATGTCGCGTGACGCACATTTGGAGGCCATCGCGTTGGTGCAAAGCGCGGTTGCCCAAGCCGCCGCAGGGGGCGGTGAAAAATCGCGTGCGCGGCATGTCGGGCGCGGCAAGATGCTGCCGCGTGACCGTGTGGCGGGTTTGCTGGATGTGGGCAGCGATTTTCTGGAAGTGGGTGCCACAGCGGCACATGGCATGTATGATGGCGCCTGTCCCGGCGGGGGCGTGGTGGCCGGTGTCGGCACGGTGCATGGACGCCAAGTGATGGTGGTGTGCAACGATGCCACCGTGAAGGGCGGCACGTATTATCCGATCACTGTCAAAAAGCATTTGCGCGCGCAGGAAATCGCCCAAGCGTGCCATTTGCCGTGTGTTTATCTTGTGGACAGCGGCGGGGCGAACCTGCCCAACCAAGACGAGGTCTTTCCCGACCGCGACCACTTTGGCCGCATCTTTTACAATCAGGCGCAGATGTCAGCGGCGGGTATTGCGCAGATCGCGGTTGTGATGGGATCGTGCACGGCGGGGGGCGCTTATGTGCCTGCGATGTCGGATGTGTCGATCATCGTCAAAGAGCAGGGCACCATTTTTCTGGCAGGTCCACCACTGGTCAAGGCCGCAACGGGCGAGGACGTGAGCGCTGAGGATTTGGGCGGCGGTGATGTGCATACGCGGCTGTCAGGCGTGGCCGATTATCTGGCCGAAGATGACGCCCATGCGCTGGCGCTGGCGCGAGAAGCGGTACGCAATTTGGGCGGGGACACGCTTCGTCCCCGCGGGGACAAAGTTAACGAAAAGTTAAACGTTAACAAAGTGTTGCCGCCAAAAGGGGATGCAGAGGACATCTTTGATATCGTTCCCGCAGACTTGCGCCAGCCTTATGATATCCGCAAGCTGATCGCGACTTTGGTTGACGGATCACAGTTTGACGAATTCAAGGCGCGTTTTGGCGAAACGCTGGTGACAGGTTTTGCCGAGATTGAAGGCATCAAGGTGGGCATCATCGCCAACAACGGGGTTCTGTTCCGTGAAAGCGCCGAAAAGGGCGCGCATTTTGTGCAGCTGTGCAGCCAGCGCAAAATTCCTTTGGTATTTTTGCAAAATATCACGGGCTTTATGGTGGGCCGCAAATACGAAAACGAAGGGATCGCACGAGCAGGGGCCAAGATGGTCACGGCTGTCGCGACCACAAGCGTGCCCAAGATCACGATGATTGTGGGCGGCAGTTACGGCGCGGGCAATTACGGCATGGCGGGGCGGGCCTATAGCCCCGCGTTTATGTGGGCGTGGCCGACATCGCGCACGGGCGTCATGGGGGCCGAACAAGCGGCAGGCGTTCTGGCGACCGTCAAACGCGATGCGGTGGAACGCGCCGGCGGCACCATGAGCGATGACGAGGAAGCAGCGATCAAAGCGCCTGTGCTGGCGCAATTCGAGGAACAGGCCCATCCGCTTTATGCCTCGGCGCGGCTTTGGGATGACGGGATTATTGATCCGCGCGACAGCCGCAAGGTGCTGGCCCTGAGCCTGCGCGCGGCCTTGAACGCGCCTATCACAGACACGCGGTTTGGCGTGTTTCGGATGTGAGGATTTAGGTATTTGGACAATAATGAAGGCAGGGTCATGCGTAAACTTCTGATCGCCAATCGGGGTGAGATCGCGGTGCGGATCATGCGCACGGCCCGCATGATGGGCATTGCCACGGTTGCTGTCTATTCGGATGCGGACGCGGATGCGCTGCATGTCAGGCAGGCCGATGAGGCGGTGCGTTTGGGGCTGGCGGCTGCGGACCAAAGCTATCTTGTGATCGATAAGGTGATTGCGGCGGCCAAGGCAACGGGCGCCGATGCTATTCATCCCGGCTACGGATTTTTGTCGGAAAACCCCGAATTTGTGGAAGCCGTTGAAGCGGCGGGGTTGGTGTTTGTGGGCCCATCGGCTGATGCGATCCGCAAAATGGGGCTGAAGGATGCGGCCAAAGCGCTGATGGAGGCGGCTGACGTCCCTGTTGTGCCGGGCTATCATGGGGCCGATCAGGATGATGCGACTTTGGCCCGTGCGGCGGCTGATATCGGCTATCCCGTTTTGATCAAAGCTGTGGCTGGCGGCGGCGGCAAGGGGATGCGGATTGTTGAGGGTGCAGATGCGTTTGCGGCCGCTTTGGACAGCGCACGCAATGAGGCGCGTGCGGCATTTGGCAACGCGGATGTGTTGATTGAAAAATACCTCAGCCAGTCGCGCCACATTGAGGTGCAGGTCTTTGGCGATGGCACAGACGCCGTGCATTTGTTTGAGCGTGATTGTTCCTTGCAAAGGCGCCATCAGAAGGTGATCGAGGAGGCCCCTGCGCCTGATGTGCCGCAAAAGATGCGCGATGCGATGGGGGCGGCGGCGGTGCGCGCGGCGCAAGCGATTGGCTACAAAGGGGCAGGGACGGTTGAGTTTATCGTCGATGCCAGTGGGCCGCTGCGCGACGATGGTTTTTATTTTATGGAGATGAACACGCGATTGCAGGTCGAACACCCTGTGACCGAAGCGGTGTGCGGTGTTGATCTGGTCGCCTGGCAATTGCGTGTCGCTTCTGGCGCGCCCTTGCCCGCCACGCAAAGCGCATTGTCCCTGAACGGCCATGCCATAGAGGTGCGCGTTTATGCCGAAGATGTGCCTGCGGGTTTTTTGCCTGCCACGGGGCGGCTTGAGCATTTGGTGGTGCCACAAGAGACGCGGTGGGACGCAGGCGTTGAACAGGGCGATGCGGTGGGCGCCTATTATGATCCGATGATTGCCAAACTGGTGGTGCATGGCACAGATCGCGCGGATGCTTTGGCGCGGATGGCGCAGGCGCTGGACGGTCTGCAGATTGCAGGGCTCACCACGAATGTAGGGTTTTTGCGGCGTTTGATTGCGGTGGATGGCTTTCAAAGCGGGCAGGTCCATACGGGGTTGATTGAGGCGCATTTGGAGGCTTTGACCCAAAGGCCTGATCCTTGTTCGCGCTCTATCGCCTTGGCGGCGGTGTCTTTGGCAGGACCACATGGGGACGGGTTTGCGCTGTGGCAGCCTTTGACATGGGATGTGACGCTTGCGGTGAATGGCACGCACCATGTGGTGCGATTGACCCCCGACACTGCAGGCTGGCAGGTGGATGTGGCCGGGCGCGTCCATTTGGTGAATGGGCGCGAGATTGACGGGCAAGTTGTGCCCGCAACAGTGGTGCAACTGGAAAATCGCGTCAGTGTATTTTGGGGCAACGATTATGTGTTCGAGCGTGTGGATCCGCTGGACCGCACGGTGCAGGTAGCGGCAGGCGACAGCGTGGCGGCGCCTATGCCAGGTGTGGTGCGGGCGCTGGACGTGGCCGTGGGCGACCCTGTGAGGGCCGGCGCACGCGTCGCAGTGTTGGAAGCGATGAAGATGGAGCAGGCCTTGGTCGCCCCGCGGGACGGCGTGGTGGCGCAGGTCAATGCCGCGGTCGGCGGGCAGGTGGCGGCGGGCGATGTGCTTGTGGCGCTTGATGTGCCAGAGGCTGCGGAATGATCCGCCTGCATCACTGTGCGCAGACGCGGTCGATGCGCACCTTGTGGGTATTGCATGAACTGGCTGTGCCTTTTGAGGTGGTGCGTCATCCCTTTGGCAAGAACCTGCGCGATCCGGATTTTCTGGCGTTGAACCCTGCAGGGCGCGTGCCTGCTTTGGAGTTGGACGGTGCCGCGATGTTTGAAACGGGCGCCATGACAGAGCTGCTTTGCGAACGCTTTGATCCAGACGGGCTTGGGCGCAGGGCAGGGCATGCCGAACGGGCAGAGTGGCTGCAATGGGTGCATTTTGCCGAAACGATCAGCCAGCATGCCGCGGCACTTACGCAGCAACATGTTGTTTTATATGAAGATTCCATGCGGTCTGCCATCGTGATGAAGCTGGAAGCGGCGCGTATCGGCAAATGCTATGAGGCGTTAGAGAGCGTGCTTGGGACGCGTGACTATTTGCTGGAGGGTGGTTTTTCGGCTGCAGATATCAGTGTGGGCCAAGCGGTGTATATGGCACGGCATTTCAAACGGCTTGAGGACACGCCTGCTGTCGCGGCTTGGTACGCACGGTGCACCGCCCGAGAGGGGTTTCAAAAAAGCCTGCCGCAAGAGGATGAGCCGCGTCTTTATGCGCAGGACTTCTATCCCGCGTGGGAGGGGTGAATGGACGACCGCGTCGAAATTGTTGAGGTGGGGCCACGCGACGGGCTTCAAAACGAGGCGCGCCCCATAGATGTTGCGCAAAAGCTGGCCCTTATTGAGGCCTGCGCTGATGCAGGGTTGCGCCATATCGAGGTTGGGGCATTTGTCAGCCCCAAGTGGGTGCCGCAGATGGCCAATAGTGCCGAGGTGGTGGCCCGATTGCCCAAGCGGGATGTTTTATGGTCTGTTCTGGTACCAAATATGCGTGGCATGGCAGGTCTTGATGCGATTGAAGATCATTTGGTTGGCGAAATTGCCGTCTTTGTTTCCGCCAGTGAAGGATTCAGTCGTTCGAACCTGAATTGTTCGATAGATGAAAGTATTGAGCGATTATTACCTGTCATAGACCAAGTAAAAAATCGTAAATTGAATGTGCGCGGGTATGTCAGCTGTATCACAGATTGCCCTTTTGATGGCCCTGTTGCGCCATCGCAGGTGGCGCAGGTCTCTGACAAGTTGATGGGGGCGGGCTGCGATAGCCTGAGCCTTGGAGATACAATCGGCAAAGGCACGCCAGAGCGGGTGGATGCGGCAGTGGCAGCCGTTTTGGATGTTGCAGAACCGTCCAGAGTTGCGGGCCATTTCCACGATACCAACGGGCGTGCGATTGAAAATGTCGCGGTGTGTCTGGAACGTGGGTTGCGAATTTTTGACAGCGCCGTGGGCGGGTTGGGCGGATGCCCTTATGCGCCGGGTGCGGCGGGCAATTTGGCGACAGAAACGCTGGTCGGCTATCTGCACGGCGCGGGGTTTGACACAGGTGTGGATGAAACGGCGCTGATGAAGGCGGCGAAATTGGCAAAGGGACTGCGTGATGGACACCATTGAGATTGAGCAAAACGCGCGCGGTGTGGCAACGCTTTGGCTGTCGCGTCCTGAAAAACGCAATGCGATGTCCGCGCAAATGATCGCGGAGCTCACGCAAGCCGCGCAAGATTTGAATACAGGCGGTGCGCGGGTGGTTGTCTTGCGCGCGCGCGGTGATGTCTTTTGCGCGGGTGGTGATCTTGGTTGGATGCGCGCGCAGATGGAGGCGGACCGCGCCACGCGTGCGCGCGAGGCACGGAACCTTGCGATGATGCTTAAAGCCTTGAACGAATTGCAAAAACCTTTGATCGGGGCAGTTGAGGGCAACAGCTTTGGGGGCGGGGTTGGCCTGATGTCGGTCTGTGATGTGGTGATCGCGCGGCCATCGGCGAAGTTTGCATTGACCGAGACGAAACTGGGCCTGATCCCTGCAACCATTGGGCCGTATGTGGTGGCCCGCCTTGGCGCGGGGGCTGCGCGACAGGTGTTTATGTCGGGGCGGTTGTTTGATGCGCCAGAGGCGGTGCGCCTTGGGTTGGTGGCGCAGGCGACCGATGATGTGGACGGGGCGATTGACGCGGAAATCACGGCTTATTTATCTTGTGCGCCATCGGCCGTGGCGGCGGCGAAATCCTTGGTTCATCGACTGGACGGCATTGCAGATGCAGCCATCGACGACAGTATCCAAGCCCTTGTTACGCAATGGGAATCGCCCGAGGCGCAACAGGGTATTGCCGCGTTTTTTGATAAACAGGCCGCGCCTTGGGTGCAGACACCGTCCTGAGCGCGGCAAATAGCCCGCGAAATCTGCCACGAAAAACATGCCCGCGCCGTTGACCCTTTGGGGGGAGAGGAGTAGGAGAGCGGTAGCCAAAAGTAGACGTGCGCAGGCATGTCCTTCGTCATGGAGACGCAAACCGTGGATACCCTTTCGACGACTGCTCTTGCCGGGCAGTACCTTCCGATCCTTGTTTTTCTGGGCCTCGCCATTGGCCTGGGCCTTGTTTTGATCCTTGCTGCGGTGATTGTCGCTATCCGCAACCCTGACCCCGAAAAGGTGAGTGCTTATGAATGCGGGTTCAACGCATTCGATGACGCGCGGATGAAATTTGATGTGCGCTTTTATCTGGTGTCGATCCTGTTCATCATTTTTGATCTTGAAGTGGCTTTCCTGTTTCCATGGGCGGTCGCCTTCAAGGATATCAGCATGGTGGGTTTCTGGTCGATGATGGTGTTCTTGGGCGTTTTGACCATCGGGTTTGCCTATGAGTGGAAAAAAGGAGCGTTGGAATGGGAGTGATGACCGGAGCCAATACTGCGGGTCTTGACCGCGAGGTTGCCACGCAAGAGTTGAACGCCGAGTTGCAGGACAAGGGTTTCCTTGTGACCTCCACGGCGGACATCATTAATTGGGCGCGCACAGGATCGCTGCACTGGATGACCTTTGGTCTGGCGTGTTGTGCGGTTGAGATGATGCACACCGCCATGCCGCGCTATGATATGGAGCGGTTCGGGACAGCGCCACGGGCCTCTCCGCGTCAGTCCGATCTGATGATTGTTGCAGGCACATTGACCAATAAAATGGCGCCTGCGCTGCGCAAGGTCTATGACCAGATGCCAGAGCCGCGCTATGTGATCTCGATGGGATCCTGCGCGAATGGTGGTGGTTACTACCATTACAGCTATTCGGTTGTGCGTGGTTGTGACCGCATCGTGCCTGTGGATGTCTATGTGCCGGGGTGCCCACCTACGGCAGAGGCATTGCTTTATGGTATCTTGCAGTTGCAACGCAAAATCCGCCGCACGGGCACGATCGTCCGTTAAGACATTTTTTGGATTTGGAGACTGAATAGATGACAGTCGAAACAATGACCGCCAGTGCCATGAACGAATTGGGCGCGCATATCAGTGCCAAACGCCCTGATTGCGTTCTGTCCTATGAGGTGGTGCGCGACGAGCTGACGGTGAATGTGGCGCTTGGTAGCCTGCATGGTCTGATCGAGTGGCTGAAAACCGACAGCACCTGCCAATTCAATACGCTGGTGGACATCACGGCTGTGGATTATCCGGGTCGCGCGCGTCGGTTTGACGTCGTTTACCATTTTCTAAGCATGTATCAGAACCACCGTATCCGCCTAAAGGCGGAGGTGCGTGAAGAAGATATGGTGCCATCCATCCATGACATTCATCCTGCCGCCAACTGGTTTGAGCGTGAGGTGTTTGACATGTTCGGCATTCTGTTCAGCGGCCATCCTGATTTGCGCCGTTTGCTGACGGATTACGGCTTTCGCGGCTATCCGCTGCGCAAGGATTTTCCGACAACAGGCTATACCGAAGTGCGCTATGACGAGGTGCAAAAACGCGTTGTGTATGAGCCCGTCAGCCTTGTGCAGGAATATCGTCAGTTTGACTTCATGAGCCCATGGGAAGGTGCGAAATACGTGCTGCCGGGTGATGAAAAGGGCGATGAAGAGGGCAAAGCCTGAGCGGGATGCGCGATCTGACGATCATATATGGCATTGGCGCCACCAAGGCGGGAACCAGCTGGCTGCATGACGCGCTGGCCGCACACACGCAGGTGCATGCCCGTGCGATCAAAGAACTGCACTATTGGTCCAGTGAGGGCGAAGACCGCCGCGCTGTGATTGAACGGCAAATGACGAAGGCCGATGGCACACGGCTGGATGACCTGCGTGATCTGGCGGATGTGATGGACGAACCGCGGGACGTGGCCCGTTATGTTGAATATCTGGCCAAGGGGCGCGGTGCGCAATCCGTGCTGATCGATAGCACGCCTGTCTATGGCACCTTGCCTGCCGAAACCCTGACACGCATGGCGGCAGCGGCCCCCGTGACGCGCTTTGTCTATCTGATGCGCGACCCGGTTGCGCGGGCCTGGTCGCATATCCGTATGATGGCGAAACGATCGGGGCGTGAACTGGGGCAGGCGGCGGATGCGCTTTTGGCAAAGTTTTCCCGTGGCGCGGCCAAGGGCATCGAGAGCCGTGGTGATTATGTTGGCACGCTAAAGCGGTTGGACGTCTTGCCGCAAAACAGCGTGTTGGTCATGTTTTACGAAGACCTGATGAGCCAGACGGGCTTTGATAGGGTTTTGGCGTTTTTGGGGCTGGCGCCGATGAAAGCCCCTTTGGACGTGCGCGTGTTGCAAGGGGCGTCGCTGCGCCTGCAAGATGATCAACGCAGCATGCTGCAACAGAAACTGGCCCCGCAATATGCGGGTGTAAACGCGCGTATGGGGCGATTGCCCGATGCGTGGCATGACAACTGGATGAGGACCTGAATCATGGACGGCTCCAAGTTTGACGACGCTCTGACGGGCGAACAGAAAATCCGTAATTTCAACATTAACTTCGGCCCGCAACACCCTGCTGCGCATGGTGTTTTGCGGCTTGTGCTTGAGTTGGATGGCGAGATTGTAGAACGCTGCGACCCACACATCGGCCTGCTGCACCGCGGCACCGAGAAGTTGATGGAAAGCCGCACGTATTTGCAGAACCTGCCGTATTTTGACCGGCTGGATTATGTGGCTCCGATGAATCAGGAGCATGCGTGGTGTCTGGCCATTGAGCGGCTGACCGAAACCGAAGTGCCACGCCGCGCGCAACTAATCCGCGTGCTTTATTCCGAGATCGGCCGCATCCTGAGCCATATCCTGAATGTGACCACGCAAGCGATGGACGTTGGTGCGCTGACGCCGCCGCTGTGGGGGTTTGAAGAGCGCGAAAAGCTGATGGTGTTTTATGAACGCGCCTGTGGTGCACGATTGCACGCAGCCTATTTCCGCCCGGGCGGTGTGCATCAGGATTTGCCAGATGCGTTGATTGACGACATCGAAGAATGGGCCATCGAATTTCCACGCGTGATCGATGACATCGACGGGCTGTTGACGGAAAACCGGATCTTCAAACAGCGTAACGCCGATATCGGCGTGGTGACCGAAAAAGATATTCAGGACTGGGGCTATTCTGGTGTGATGGTGCGGGGCAGTGGCCTTGCATGGGATTTGCGCCGTGCACAGCCCTATGAATGTTATGACGAGTTCGATTTCCAGATCCCTGTTGGCAAGAATGGCGACTGCTATGACCGCTATCTTGTGCGCATGGAAGAAATGCGCCAATCGGTCAGCATTATCCGTCAGGCGATTGTGAAATTGCGCGAGGCCACGGGCGATGTGATGGCACGCGGAAAGATGACGCCGCCGACAAGAGGCGACATGAAAACCAGCATGGAAAGTCTGATCCATCACTTCAAACTGTATACCGAAGGCTTCCACGTGCCCGCCGGCGAGGTTTATGCCGCTGTTGAGGCACCCAAAGGTGAGTTCGGTGTCTATCTTGTGGCGGACGGGACGAATAAACCCTACCGCGCCAAGTTGCGTGCGCCAGGTTTTGCGCATTTGCAATCGATGGATTATGTCGCCAAGGGCCACCAGTTAGCTGATGTTGCCGCGATCATCGGGACGATGGATGTCGTCTTTGGTGAGATCGACCGCTAGGGCAAAAAAGAAAAGAAAGACAGCACGATGCAACGCCGCCTACACGCAGACCAACCCGATCATTTTGCTTTTACTGCCGCCAATCGGGCATGGGCCGAAGCACAGATCAAGAAGTACCCCGACGGGCGTCAGGCCAGCGCGGTCATCCCGCTTTTGTGGCGCGCCCAAGAGCAAGAAGGCTGGCTGACACGCCCCGCGATCGAGGCCGTGGCCGAGATGCTGGATATGGCCTATATGCGGGTGCTGGAGGTTGCGTCTTTCTACTTTATGTTCCAGCTGCAACCTGTTGGAAAGATTGCACATATCCAGATTTGCGGCACCACATCATGCATGATTTGCGGTGCCGAGGATTTGGTGGCTGTGTGCCAAGAGGTCATTGCGCCCAAAGCACATCAGATCAGCGCGGATGGCAACTTCTCGTGGGAAGAGGTCGAATGCCTGGGGGCCTGCGCCAATGCGCCAATGGCACAAATTGGCAAAGACTACTTTGAAGATTTGACCGCCGATAAATTGCGCGGTTTGCTGAGTGATCTGGCCGCTGGCAAGGTTCCGCAAGCCGGACCACAAAATGGGCGGTTCGCGGCAGAGCCTGCAGGCGGTATCACCAGCCTGACAGAGTTTGTGAATGCCAAGATCAAGTTGAACGCCAGCGTGCAACTGGCTGAAGATATCGGCGATAGCGTAAAGCGGATCGACGGCACCGAGGTGCCTTTGTTGACCCCTTGGATCGATAAAGCGGCCAATGGTGCTGCCAACTCGGGCAAGACACCGCCCAAAGCGGCTGTGCGCGGAAAGCCTGCGAATGCCCAAAAGCCCTCCGCCAAAGCGACGGCTGACAAAACGGGCGTGACCAAGGCACAGGCGCAAGCCAGCAGCAAAGCCAAGCCGCCATCCAAACGCAATCCTGTGGGAGAGGCGACTGTGGCACCCGGCAAAAAGCCCCGCACCATGAAAGCACCGCGCAAAGCGGGCGCGGATGATCTGAAGCTGATCAAAGGTGTCGGCCCAAAGCTGGAAACGATTTTGAACACACTGGGCTTTTGGCACTTCGACCAGATCGCCAAATGGGGCGATGACGAAGTGGCATGGGTTGATCAAAATCTTGAGGGGTTCAAAGGCCGTGTCAGCCGCGATAACTGGGTTGATCAGGCCAAACTCCTTGCATCTGGCGGCGAGACAGAGTTTTCTGCCCGTGCAAAGAAGGGGGAGTCCTGAACTGACACTCCCTGAGTAACAATAATACGACGGGAGTTAGAGGGATGGACAATAATTCAGGTGGATTGACCTGTGCAGTCGGGAGTTGGCTGGTTGGCGCTTTGGTAGGGTTTTTGGCCTTTGCGCTTTTGCTGGTCCTAGCGGACTGGATGTTCATGCAAGCCGCCTTTATCGGCGCTGTGATGTTTTTGGTCGGCGGTGCCCTGGTAAGCTGGCTTATGTGCCGCCCGCTCCCTGCGATTGGTGATGTTGATGCAAGCCGTGCAGGGCAGGCCCCAGTTGCTGGCGACGGCAGCGCGGTAAACAAGGCGGCGCCTGCGGCCAGTGCGGCTGCAGTCGGCGCGGGTGCCGCGGTAGCAGCGACGGCAGCACCAACCGCTGCAACGGCAAGCACGCAACCTGCGGGGATTGCGGATATACCGCCAGCCGCAAAAGAAAAACCTGCTCCGAAACCAGCGGCTAAGAAGCCAGCGGCGAAAAAGCCTGCTGCCAAAAAAGCAGCATCTAAGGCAAAAGAAACCAAAGCCGCACCTGCTGCGAAAAAGCCTGCGGCCAAGAAAACGGCCGCGCGCAAACCAGTTGCGCCTGATGGTAAGCCTGAATTGCTCAGCAAACCGCGCGGCGGGGCTGGCGATGACCTGAAACTGATCAAAGGTGTCGGGCCCAAGCTGGAACGCGAGTTGAACACAGCCGGTGTGTGGCATTTCGAGCAGATTGCAGGTTGGCGCAAAAAGGAAGTTGAGTGGGCCGATGAAAACCTGATCAGCTTCAAAGGCCGCATCAGCCGCGATGAATGGGTCAAGCAAGCCAAGATTCTTGCCAAAGGCGGCGAGACCGAGTTTTCGAAGAAGAGCAAATAGAGGCGGCGTTTTCAAAACGACGCATTTACGATCTTTTTGTGATCCCGTATACACGGGGTCACTTATTCACCGCACCGATGGGAGGAGCGGGCGTTCTGGCAGAGTGCTGCGGTTAGCATCTGCTTTCTATTACGGAGCGAAACCATGACCCCATCGATTATTTTTCAAACCCCTTCACAGACATTGCGCATGGGCGCGGCGATGAGCCTGCCTTTTGTTGCGGCCAGCGCCGCCCAGTTGCACGCGTGGCGGATGACCATGGCGGCCCCCTATCTGGCGCTGGTTCCAAAACCTGATGCGGCACCTGTGGCTAAAGTCGTGAAAGCGGCAGACACACCCGCAAAGGCAAAGCCAGCCAATGCGCGAAAGCCTGTTGCCAAGACCGCGGCCCCAAAGACTGCTGACACCAAAGCAAAAGCGGCCCGCAAAACCAAAGCGCCAAAGCCAGCAAGCCCGCCGGCCAAAGCAAAAAGTTCGGCCAAGAAAGCCGATGATGCGGCAAACAAAACGCAGACCTACCAGACAAAAGGCAGCTTGAAGCCTGCCAAGGTGACACTGTCTGCGATGCCAGAGACCCCATCAAAAGAGGTTAAGAGTGACGCCTGAGGAAGATGCAAAACTGGCCCGACAGGGCCGCATTGCCGCGTTGGTGATGGCGGGCGGGGGGCTTTTGGCCATCCTCGCCCCTGCGATTATCCAAAGCCTTGGGCTGACGGTTCGGCACGAAATCCTGCTCTATCTGTTTTCTTTGGCTGCGTTCTTTTGGGCACTGGTGGTGACCTTTCAAATCTGGCAAAAGCGACGTAAATAGTTTTAGACCAGTTTAGCCAAACGGGAACCGCGCCAAATGTTGCAAGACAAAGACCGCATTTTCACAAATATCTACGGTATGCATGACCGCACGTTGAAGGGCGCGCAGATGCGCGGCCATTGGGACGGCACCGATAAAATCATCAAAAAGGGACGTGACTGGATCATTGACCAGATGAAATCGTCGGGCCTGCGCGGTCGCGGCGGGGCGGGTTTCCCCACGGGGTTGAAATGGTCGTTCATGCCCAAGGAAAGTGACGGTCGCCCGTCCTATCTGGTGGTGAATGCCGATGAATCTGAACCCGGCACCTGCAAAGACCGCGAAATCATGCGCCATGATCCGCACACGCTGATCGAAGGCTGTCTGATTGCGTCTTTCGCGATGCAGGCCAATGCCTGTTACATCTATATCCGCGGCGAATATATCCGTGAAAAAGAAGCGCTGCAGGCGGCGATTGACGAAGCTTATGACGCGGGTCTGGTGGGCAAGAATGCTGCCAAATCAGGGTGGGATTTTGACATCTATCTGCACCACGGTGCAGGGGCCTATATCTGCGGCGAAGAGACGGCTTTGCTGGAAAGCCTTGAAGGTAAAAAGGGGATGCCGCGCATGAAGCCGCCATTCCCTGCGGGGGCGGGTCTTTATGGATGCCCGACCACGGTGAACAACGTCGAATCGATTGCCGTTGTGCCGACGATTTTGCGTCGTGGTCCTGAATGGTTTGCAGGCTTTGGTCGCCCGAACAATGCAGGCACCAAGCTGTTTGCGATTTCAGGTCATGTGAACAACCCGTGCGTCGTTGAAGAAGAGATGAGCATCTCTTTTGAAGAGCTGATCGAAAAACACTGCGGCGGTATTCGCGGCGGTTGGGACAATCTCAAAGCGGTCATTCCGGGTGGGTCGTCCGTGCCATGTGTGCGCGGCGAACACATGAAGGACGCGATCATGGATTTCGATTATCTGCGCGGTGAGTTGGGCAGCGGCCTTGGCACGGCTGCTGTAATCGTGATGGATGAAAGCACCGACATCATCAAAGCAATCTGGCGCTTGTCTAAGTTCTACAAGCACGAAAGCTGCGGGCAATGCACACCGTGCCGCGAAGGCACTGGTTGGATGATGCGCGTGATGGACCGTCTTGTGCGCGGAGAGGCCGAGGTCGAAGAAATCGACATGCTGTTTGACGTAACCAAGCAGGTCGAGGGCCACACGATTTGCGCGCTTGGCGATGCGGCTGCGTGGCCCATCCAGGGGTTGATCAAGAATTTCCGCGACGAAATCGAAGATCGCATCAGACATAAACGATCCCCAAGCCCCACGCGGGTTGCGGCAGAATGATCAGAACAGGGCCAGCATTGCTGGCCTTTTTCATGTCTGCAGCACCTGCCTTTGCGAATGGTGCTTTGGTGGATGCCTTTGTGCGCTGCACGGCCAATGAGATTGTGGCGAACGTGCTGTCGCAAACCTGCGATGCCCGTGGCGGCATCGCCTATCCGCTTGCATCGCCGTTCTGCGGGGCAGAGTTTACAGCGCTGGTTTCCGCGGCAGGCGAGGCGGCTGTCAATCGCGGTCGCGCAGCGGGCGATGCAGTGGCAGCCCAACGTCTTGCCCAGATCGAAGGCTGGCAGGACAGATCTTGCGCAATAATTGAAACGGAACGCCGCGCTAAAACAGCATTGGGCGCGGCGCTTGATCATATCAGAAAGGACCGCCGTCCTTGAGTTTTCATCTGGCCCAAGTCAATATCGGTCGCCTGCTGGCCCCTACGGATGATCCGCGCGTGAAGGAATTCATGGATAATCTTGATCGGATCAACGGGCTTGGCAGACGGATGCCGGGGTTTGTGTGGATGTCGGAAGGGTCCGGAGAACCCGGAACAGGCAATACAGAAAACGCCATTGGGGGCGATCCGCTACAGGTTTTTAACCTGACTGTTTGGGAAAATGCCCACGCATTGAAAACCTTTGCATATGACACGCTTCACGCGCGCTTTATGAACCGCGCCAAAGAGTGGTTCGAGGTGCATGAACAACAGCATTTTTGCATGTGGTGGGTGCCAGCGGGGCACCGTCCGACCCAAGATGAGGCGCTTGAGCGTTTGGCCCATCTGCGCGCGCATGGCGATACGGCCAAGGCGTTTGGCTGGAGCGGCATTGCTGCCTTTGGGCAGCCGCCAAATTAACGCTTGCCGCAGCGTCAAGAGCCTGCGAAAACCAATGACCATACAAGCCAATACATAAAGAGGGATATTGTTTTATGCGTGGAGAAATTTTGAGTTTTGATGCGGCCACCGCCACAGGCCAGATCAGTGGAGATGACGGACAGCGCTATGCGTTCAACGGCACGGATGTTGAGAACGGTGTCCAGCTTGCCCGCGCAGGGGCCAAGGTTGATTTTGTGGAAGGCAATGGCGCGGCAAGCAGTGTGCATGTGATGGCCGGTGCCACTGGCGACAAATCCAAGATCGTGGCGGCTTTGCTGGCATTCTTTTTGGGCGCGCTTGGTATTCACAAATTCTACATTGGCAAAAAGAACGCGGGCATCATCATGTTGGTCGTATTTTTCTTGGGTTTTATCGCGCTTGGCATTCCGTCCATGATCATCAGCCTGATCGCGTTTATTGAGGCGATCATTTATTTGTTCAAATCCGATGCCGATTTCGAGGCACAATATATCCAAGGCAACAAAGCCTGGTTCTAAGCAGGGTAGAGAAGGGGGAATTCGGCTGAATTCTCCCTTTGATATTGAATAACAGCGCAGGCATCCTTTTGTTGTGCATCACAAACCGACAGGAGATGTCATGATGAGCCGAACCGCAGCAATCCTTTTGGCGTTGAGCCTGAGCACAACTGGTGCTTTTGCCAAATCGCCTTTGTCACAAGTCGACTATATTAACGACCGCCTGTTTGCGGCAGCTGTGGGCGATGTGATCCGCAAGGAATGCGGCAGCATCAGTGCGCGGTGGGGGCGTGTTCTGTCCGAATACAACAAGATCAAAGGCCACGCCGAAGCGCTTGGATATACAGACGCCGAGATTGACGCCTATACCAAGTCGGACACGGAAAAGGCCAAGCTGAAATCACGCCGCGATGCCTATCTGCGACAGGCCGGTGCAACCCGTGGCAATGAAGCGTCTTACTGTAAAGTAGGCCGCGACGAGATAGCCAAGGGAAGTTTGATCGGAAGCCTGTTAAAAGGCGGTTAAAGACGCGCAGCTAGGGTGGACATCGGAATACCTTTGCGGTAGCGCGTCACGTAACAAACGCGACTGCCAGTCCCCGTTTAGCCATGGGGGCGAAAGAGGGAACCGACATTCATGAGCGACCTGCGTAAAGTCAACATCGACGGCGTTGAGATTGAAGTGGACGGGGCGATGACCCTGATCCAGGCCTGCGAAGAAGCTGGCGTTGAAATTCCACGTTTTTGCTATCACGAGCGGCTGTCCATCGCGGGCAACTGCCGGATGTGTTTGGTCGAAGTTGTTGGTGGCCCGCCCAAACCTGCGGCCTCTTGCGCGATGCAGGTGCGGGATTTGCGCCCCGGTCCCGAAGGGCAGGCGCCGCAAGTGAAAACCAATTCGCCCATGGTCAAAAAAGCCCGTGAAGGGGTGATGGAATTTCTGCTCATCAACCACCCGCTAGATTGCCCGATCTGCGATCAGGGTGGCGAATGTGATTTGCAGGATCAAGCCATGGCCTATGGTGTTGATTTCAGCCGTTTCCGCGAGCCCAAACGCGCAGCGACCGATCTGGACCTTGGCCCACTGGTCGAAACCCACATGACGCGCTGTATTTCGTGCACCCGTTGCGTGCGTTTCACCACCGAGGTCGCAGGCATCACCCAGATGGGTCAGACGGGCCGCGGCGAAGACAGCGAGATCACCAGTTATCTGGGCGAAACGCTGGATAGCAATATGCAGGGCAACATCATTGATTTGTGTCCTGTCGGGGCGCTTGTGAGCAAGCCCTATGCCTTTACCGCCCGTCCTTGGGAACTGACCAAGACCGAGTCGATTGATGTGATGGACGCGCTTGGCAGCAACATCCGTGTTGATACCAAAGGGCGCGAAGTGATGCGCTTTTTGCCGCGCAACCATGACGGCGTGAACGAGGAATGGATTTCCGACAAAACCCGTTTTGTGTGGGATGGTCTGCGCCGCCAGCGGTTGGACACGCCTTATATTCGTGAAAACGGCAAGCTGCGCAAAGCCAGCTGGCCCGAGGCGCTGAGTGCCGCTGCCGCTGCGATGGGTGGCAAGAAGGTGGTTGGTCTGGTCGGTGATCTTGCCAGCACCGAGGCTGCTTATGCGCTCAAGGCGCTGGTCGAAGGGCAGGGCGGTGTTGTGGAATGTCGCACCGATGGTGCGAAGCTGCCTGCTGGTAACCGTGGCGCCTATGTGGGCACGGCTGCGGTTGAAGATATTGATACCGCAGACAAGATCCTGCTGATCGGCACAAACCCCAAGCTGGAAGCGCCAGTGTTGAACGCGCGCATCCGCAAGGCGTGGACGCAAGGCGCTGATGTTGTTGTGGTCGGTGAGGCTGTTGATCTGACCTATGACTACGAACACATGGGTGATGACCGCGCCGCCCTTGAGCATGTTTTGAGCCTGAACATGGATGAATTGCAGGACAAAAACTGCATTGTCATCGTGGGCCAGGGCGCGTTGCGCGAAGCCGATGGTGCCGCTGTGCTGGCCACTGTTCAGGCGATTAACGAAAAGTCAGGCGGCAAGATGCTGGTGCTGCACACGGCTGCGGGTCGCGTGGGTGCCATGGATGTAGGCGCTGTGAATGATGCGGGCATGGCTGCGGTCGATGACGCAGAGGTTGTTTATAACCTTGGTGCAGACGAGGTAGAAATCGCCGCAGGGCCGTTTGTCATCTATCAGGGTTCCCACGGGGATCGCGGGGCGCACCGCGCCGATATCATCCTGCCGGCTGCGGCCTACACCGAAGAAAACGGTCTGTTTGTGAACACCGAAGGACGTCCCCAACTGGCGATGCGCGCGGGCTTTGCACCCGGTGAGGCCAAGGAAAACTGGGCGATTTTGCGTGCTTTGAGCGCCGAAATGGGCAGCGCGCTGCCCTTTGACAGTCTTGCGCAACTGCGTCAGGCGATGGTTGCGGCCCACCCGCATTTGGGTGCTGTTGACGAAGTCGCTGAAAACGACGTGGTCGCACTGCCCAAAGGCAAGCTTGGCAAAGCGACCTTCCGCTATGCGGTGAGTGATTTCTACCTGACCAACCCGATTGCCCGGGCGTCGGAACTGATGGCCGAATTGTCGGCGAATGCGAAGGCCCGCGCCTCTGGCGCAATGGCTGCAGAATAAGGAAGAGGGCGATGCGCGCAGGCGCTGCCTTTGGAATCTTTGCACTGGGGACGCTTGCGGCGTGCCAGCAAACGGTTCCAGACAGCGGTAGAGCGTTTGACCCCGTGTATGAAGGGATTGAGACCGCTTTGTTGGATGGCGATCTGGTCAATTTCAAAGTCAAGATGCGTGGCGCGCGTGGTGCGGGCGACGTGCGATCCTATGCGGAATGCGCTGCGGCACAATACGCTTTGATCCGAGGCTATGGATTTGCGCGACATGTGCGCACAACGACCGATCTTGTGGGTGGCCAATGGCGTGGAGATGCTGTTTACACCATCTCGCCAGCACTGCCCCAAGGTTTCAAGACGATTGACGCTGAAGTGGCAGTTGCGAACTGCAGGGAACTGGGAATACCGACGGTGTGAGGACCAATGGCTGAATTTCTGACCACAGGCGCAGGTGTTGCGCTTATCATCGTTGCACAATGTCTGGCCGTTATCGGCTTTGTCATGGTGTCGCTCCTGTTTCTTGTTTACGGCGACCGTAAAATCTGGGCCGCTGTCCAGATGCGGCGTGGTCCGAACGTTGTGGGTGCCTTCGGGTTGCTTCAGACGGTTGCGGATGCGCTGAAATACGTTGTCAAAGAGGTCGTGGTGCCCGCAGGGGCCGATAAAACGGTCTTTATGTTGGCACCTTTGACCAGCTTTGTGTTGGCGATGATCGCCTGGGCGGTGATCCCGTTCAATGACACATGGGTGCTGGCCGATATCAATGTGGCGATCCTCTATGTCTTTGCTGTGTCCAGTCTAGAGGTTTACGGGGTGATCATGGGCGGATGGGCGTCCAACTCGAAATATCCGTTCCTTGGTTCGTTGCGATCCGCCGCGCAGATGATTTCGTACGAGGTCAGCATCGGCCTGATCATCATTGGTGTGATCCTGTCCACCGGTTCGCTGAACTTTGGCGATATCGTGCAGGCCCAAGAAGGTGATCTGGGCTTTTTCAACTGGTATTGGCTGCCACACTTCCCGATGGTTTTCCTGTTCTTTATCAGCTGTTTGGCGGAAACAAACCGCCCGCCGTTTGATTTGCCCGAAGCGGAATCCGAACTGGTGGCAGGTTATCAGGTAGAATATTCATCAACGCCGTTCCTATTGTTTATGGCGGGCGAATACATTGCAATCTTCCTGATGTGTGCCCTGATTTCGCTGCTGTTCTTCGGCGGCTGGTTGTCACCCATCCCGTTCCTGCCCGATGGGCCGCTGTGGATGGTCGCAAAGATGGCGTTCTTCTTCTTCATGTTTGCAATGGTGAAGGCGATCGTGCCGCGCTACCGCTATGACCAACTGATGCGCTTGGGTTGGAAGGTGTTCCTGCCGTTCTCGCTGGCGTGGGTCGTGTTCGTGGCATTTGCTGCAAAATTTGACTGGTTCTGGGGCATTTACGCCCGTTGGGATTTGATTGGGTAAGGACGACGATATGGCTAACATCGACTACACCCGCCGCGCGAAGTATTTCCTGCTGATGGACTTTTTCAAAGGGTTCCGTCTGGGGTTCCGCTACTTCTTTGCGCCCAAGGCGACGCTGAACTACCCGCATGAAAAGGGGCCTTTGTCGCCCCGTTTCCGCGGCGAACACGCGTTGCGCCGTTATCCCAATGGCGAAGAACGTTGCATTGCCTGTAAGCTGTGCGAGGCCGTGTGCCCCGCCCAAGCGATCACCATTGATGCCGAGCCACGCGATGACGGCAGCCGCCGCACCACGCGCTACGACATCGACATGACCAAATGCATCTACTGTGGCTTCTGTCAGGAAGCCTGCCCTGTGGATGCTATTGTCGAAGGCCCCAATTTCGAATTTTCGACCGAGACCCGCGAAGAGCTGTATTACGACAAGGAAAAATTGTTGGAAAACGGCGATCGTTGGGAAGCGGAGATTGCACGCAACCTCGAACTGGATGCGCCGTACCGATGAGCCGCGAAAAAATGAAATGGGAAAGCCTTCTATGTGAAGAACGCTCCTTTTGGCCCTTAGACTTGGAAGTAGATGAGCGTCCGAAGAACGACGATATTTTGGATGTTTTTCAAATCGACAGTTCCCGAATTACTAATTCTGCACCTTACCATAGACTGCAGCGTAAAACTCAAGTTTTGCCATTTCCGAAAACTGATTATCCTAGATCAAGGCTTACTCATACAAATGAAGTCGCCGACTGTGGTCGGGAACTCGCTCGTATTGTCGGACGCTCAATGGTGGATCGCGCAGTTGTGACTCCCATTCAAGCAATGCAAATGGAAGACATAGTTTCAGCTGCATGTAAGGCGCATGATATTGGAAATCCCCCGTTTGGCCACTCGGGAGAGTATGCTATTCAGCATTGGGTTCAAAAAAATGTTGGTATTGAAAAGACGGCTCATGACTTACGCTTTGAAATATCTGAGAGAAAATATAGAGAGCTGTGTAATTTCGATGGGAATGGTCAAGGTTTTAGGGTGATTACCCAGACTTCTGGCTGGCGGCGTAAGGGCGGTTTGCAATTAACTTTTGCTGTCTTATCTGCATTCTCCAAATATCCTTGGTCCGTTGATCATATTACGTCCAAGAAAAAGTACAGTGTCCCAATCGGATCAGAAGGTATTGCAAAGGAGGCATTTTCTAGAACCGGTCTTAGGTGTATCGAAGAAGATGGCTACAGTTTTAAGTATGTGCGCCATCCGCTAGCCTATCTAGTGGAAGCGGCAGATGATATCTCTTACATCACTTCGGATTTAGAAGACGCAGCTAATGCCGACGTTGCAGATCACGATCAGGTGGTAGTGTTTCTGCAATCAATAGCAGAAGATGCAATTCGGGATAGTTATGATCGTTCGCAATTTTTGCGGCGAGAGACCAAGCTTGCAAAGGATGATAAGAAAGCACTTCGGAGATACCTAAAAGACCACGCTCAGCGCGCATTGAAGATTGCAGCTACCGACTCATTCCTTGAGAATTACGATAAGATTATGGAAGGGAATTTCTCGGGATCACTTTTTGACGAATCCCGCGTTGCAAGTCAGCTGCGAAAAGTAAGCGATTACTTTCGAACTTCAATTTATGACAACGTTGGGAAAATCAAAAATGAAGTCTTCGGAGCAACAGTAGTTTCTGGTTTGCTAGATTTCTATTTTACGGCTCTGTTCGAAGCTAAGCGGCAAATTGTTGAAGGTAAATCGCTCACCCCAGGTAATGATTGTATCGACGAGATTGTTCGTAGAAACCTAATAACGTTTCCATTGGATAATTACATTGGAGATGCTGATCTAAAAATTGTTGCGGGAAGACTAGCATCCTCCGACGCCGATGACCTCGCGCAAATGGCCATTGACTATGTTTCGGGCATGACCGATCCCTATGCGTCGCAGGTATATCAACAGATTTTGGGTTCCGAGAGACCTGCAGTGAATTGGTAGTAATATGAACGTCACACCAAACCCATATGAAGCGATGATGCGTCAGGCGCAGGAGATGGTGAAATCCGTCAATCCTGCGTTGGAATCGTTCATGCCGAAAGGGTTTGAGGATTTATTCACCCCGTCCAAAGACATGCTTGAAGCGACCATGGGCAAAACCTTCAATCCTGATGGGTTGGACGCAAAGACCCGCCTGCTGATCACTCTTGCAGGATTGGTTGCCCAAGGTGCGCAAGCCGAACCGCAGATCACATTGACCGTGAAAAATGCGGCAGAGGCGGGGGCGACCAAACAAGAGATCATCGAAACCATCGCAACAATGTCCCTTCTGGGCGGCGTGCCTGCGATGAGCAATGCCATGCAACTTGCCGAAGCTGCATTAACTCCAAAGGACGCCACGACATGACCGTTCTCGCCGTAGCCTTTTACGCTTTCGCCCTGTCGACGATTGCAGGGGGGCTGTTCACTGTGATCAGCCGCAACCCTGTGCATTCTGTTTTGTGGCTTATCCTTGCCTTCCTGTCGTCCGCGGGGCTGTTTGTGACCCTAGGCGCCGAGTTTGTGGCGATGTTGTTGATCATTGTTTACGTTGGCGCCGTCGCGGTCTTGTTCTTGTTTGTGGTCATGATGCTGGACGTGGACTTCGCCGAGTTAAAGGCGGAAATGGCACGGCACATGCCGATTGCTCTGTTGATCGGGGTGGTGCTGATCATGCAACTGGCGCTGGCCTTTGGCGCGTGGGAGTTCAGCGACGGTGCTGCGGCCCGCGTTGCTGCCGCCCCCGGTGAGGCGCATAACACTGCGGCTTTGGGCCTGCTGATCTATGATAAATATATCCTTCTTTTCCAACTGTCTGGCTTGATCCTGTTGGTCGCCATGATCGGTGCGATTGTGCTGACACTGCGCCACCGTTCGGACGTGAAGCGCCAGAACGTGGTTGCCCAAATGATGCGCGATCCCGCCAAGGCGATGGAATTGAAAGACGTGAAACCAGGGCAAGGCTTGTAAGGCTATGATTGGACTTGAACACTATTTGACCGTTGCAGCCGCACTGTTTGTCATTGGCATTTTCGGGCTGTTTTTGAACCGCAAGAATGTGATTATTCTGCTGATGAGCGTGGAATTGATGCTGCTGGCCGTGAACATCAATCTTGTCGCGTTCAGCGCTTTCCTGAATGATTTGGTCGGGCAGGTTTTTACGCTGTTCGTGCTGACAGTGGCTGCCGCCGAGGCCGCGATTGGTCTGGCGATCCTTGTCTGCTTCTTCCGTAACCGTGGCACCATCGACGTTGAAGACGTCAACGTGATGAAAGGTTAAGACCCGTGGAAACGATACTTCTCTTCTCCCCGCTGATTGGCGCATTGATCGCTGGTTTTGGCTGGAAATTTATAGGCGAAACAGCCGCACAATGGATTGCGACGGGGCTGTTGTTTCTGACTGCGGCCTTATCATGGACAGTGTTCCTGACCTTCGATGGGGTGACCGAAAACATTCAGGTTGTGCGCTGGATTGAATCAGGCACATTCAGCACCGATTGGGCGATCCGCATGGACCGTTTGACCGCCACTATGCTGATCGTGATCACCACGGTGTCGGCGCTGGTTCACCTGTATTCCTTTGGCTACATGGCCCACGACGAAAACTTCCGTGAAGGCGAGCATTACAAGGCGCGTTTCTTTGCCTATCTGTCGTTCTTCACCTTTGCGATGCTGATGCTTGTGACGGCTGACAACCTTGTTCAGCTGTTCTTCGGGTGGGAAGGCGTGGGTGTTGCGTCTTATCTTCTGATCAACTTCTATTTCCGTAAGCCAAGCGCGAATGCCGCGGCGATGAAGGCCTTTATTGTCAACCGTGTGGGCGACTTTGCGTTGATCCTGGGGATTGCAGGGCTGTATCTGCTGGTCGATAGTGTGCGGTTTGAGGATATCTTTGCCGCTGCGCCACAGCTTGCTGAAACCTCGATCCGGTTCTTGTGGACCGATTGGAACGCGGCAAACTTGCTTGGTTTCCTGCTGTTTGTTGGTGCCATGGGGAAATCGGCGCAGCTGTTTTTGCACACATGGCTGCCTGACGCGATGGAGGGGCCAACCCCTGTGTCTGCGCTGATCCACGCGGCTACCATGGTGACGGCGGGGGTGTTCCTTGTCTGCCGCATGTCACCCATCATGGAGTATGCGCCCGCCGCGACGACTTTCATCGTCTATGTTGGCGCGTTCACCGCGTTCTTTGCGGCGACCGTGGGCTTGGTGCAAAACGACATCAAACGCGTCATCGCCTATTCGACCTGTTCGCAGCTTGGTTACATGTTTGTAGCCGCGGGTCTGGGTGTCTATTCGGTCGCGATGTTCCACCTGCTGACGCACGCGTTTTTCAAGGCGATGTTGTTCCTTGGTGCGGGGTCGGTCATCCACGGGATGCACCACGAGCAAGACATGCGCAATTATGGCGGTCTGCGTAAGAAACTGCCCGTGACATTCTGGGCAATGATGATTGGCACGCTGGCCATTACAGGTGTTGGTATTCCGCTGCTTTATGTTGGCTTCCCTGTGGGGTTTGCGGGGTTTGTGTCGAAAGATGCGATTATCGAAAGCGCATTTGTCGGCAATACCTTTGCCTTCTGGATGCTGGTCGTTGCAGCCCTGATGACCAGCTTCTACAGCTGGCGTCTGATGTTTCTGACGTTCTATGGCAAGCCGCGCGGTGACAAGCACACGCATGAGCACGCGCACGAAAGCCCCACTGTGATGCTGGTCCCGCTTGGTGTTCTGGCAATCGGTGCGATCTTCTCGGGTATGGTGTTTTACAAGCCTTATTTCGGCAGCCAGGAGAGCGTTGATAAGTTCTTTGGCATTGGTCAAAAGGGCGAAGCACATGCGTATTTCGAGCCGCCCCAACTGGTGGCCCCCGCATATGCAGCCACGGATACGGATGACCATGGCGATGAACATCACGAGCGCGATCAAAAAGCGGGCGAAGGTGCCATCTTTATCGGTCCGGAAAACCACATGATCCATGAGGCCCATCTGGTGCCCAAATGGGTCAAGGTCAGCCCGTTCATCGCGATGATCCTTGGCTTCCTGCTGGCGTTCCAGATGTACATCCGCCGTCCTGACCTGCCCAAAAAGCTGGCTGAAAACCAATGGCCGCTGTATCAGTTCTTGCTGAACAAGTGGTATTTCGACGAGCTTTATGAGGCTATCTTCGTGCAGCCCGCCAAGGCGCTTGGACGTCTGCTTTGGAAGCGTGGCGACATGGGCACCATCGACGGTGGTATCAACGGTCTGGCAATGGGCATCATCCCGTTCTTCACACGGCTCGCGGGCCGTGCGCAGTCTGGCTACATCTTTACTTACGCGTTCTCTATGGTGATCGGCATTGTTGTGCTGATCACGTGGATGACCCTCGTTTCTGGGAATTGATCCATGGACAACCTTCTTTCCATCGTCACCTTCCTGCCTCTGCTCGGGGCTGTCATCTTGGCGCTGTTCTTGCGCGGCGATGATGAGGCCGCACAACGCAATGCAAAGTGGGTTGCCATGTGGGCAACGCTTGCGACCTTCTTGTTTTCGATCTTCATCCTGACGGGCTTTGATGCCCAGAACACCGGATTCCAGTTTGTCGAAGAACGCACCTGGATCATGGGTCTGACCTACAAGATGGGCGTTGACGGTATTTCAGTGCTTTTCGTCATGCTGACAACCTTCTTGATGCCACTGGTGATTGCGTCTTGTTGGGACGTAAAGCACCGCGTCAAGGAGTACATGATTGCGCTGCTGGTTCTGGAAACACTCATGCTTGGCGTGTTCTGTGCGCTTGATCTGGTGTTGTTCTACCTGTTCTTTGAGGCAGGCCTGATTCCGATGTTCCTGATCATCGGCATCTGGGGCGGGGCGAACCGTATTTACGCATCGTTCAAGTTCTTCCTCTACACCTTCCTTGGCTCGGTGCTGATGCTGGTGGCGATGGTCGCGATGTATGTTGATGCCGGCACCACAGACATTGCGGCTTTGCTGAACCATAGTTTTGACAGCTCAACCATGACCGTATTCGGGCTGACAATCATGGGCGGGATGCAGACCCTCTTGTTCCTTGCGTTCTTTGCCAGCTTTGCAGTGAAGATGCCGATGTGGCCGGTGCACACATGGCTGCCGGACGCCCACGTTCAGGCGCCAACAGCGGGATCGGTTGTTCTAGCCGCGATCCTGCTGAAAATGGGCGGTTACGGCTTCTTACGCTTTAGCTTGCCCATGTTCCCCGTCGGATCCGATATTCTTGCACCGCTGGTGTTGTGGATGTCGGCGATTGCGATTGTTTACACATCGCTGGTGGCGTTGGTCCAAGAGGACATGAAAAAGCTGATTGCCTATTCGTCCGTTGCACACATGGGTTTTGTCACCATGGGGATCTTTGCGGCGAACCAACAAGGTGTCGATGGTGCGATCTTTCAGATGATCAGCCACGGCTTTATTTCCGGTGCGCTGTTCCTGTGTGTGGGTGTTATCTATGACCGGATGCACACACGTGACATTGATGCCTACGGCGGCCTCGTAAACCGTATGCCCGTCTATGCGCTGGTGTTCATGCTGTTCACAATGGCAAATGTCGGCCTTCCCGGGACATCGGGCTTTATTGGTGAATTCCTGACGATCATGGGTGTGTTCCAAGTGAACACATGGGTCGCCATGGTCGCGGCAACGGGTGTGATCTTGTCTGCGGGCTATGCGCTCTGGCTCTATCGACGCGTGGTGATGGGCGATCTGATCAAAGAAAGCCTGAAGACCATTACCGACATGACCAAGCGCGAACGCGCGATCTTTGCGCCGCTTGTCTTTTTCACCCTGTTCCTCGGCGTTTATCCCGCGCCTGTTCTTGATGTGATCGGCCCATCGGTCGAAGCACTTGTCAGTCAATATGATACCGCGGTTGCGGCCTTTGAGGCCTCGACCCAAGTTGCAGAAAACTAAGGAGCCGCCGCGATGCTGGCCAACGATCTTGCAATCCTGACCCCTGAAATCCTGCTGGCCATCTATGCCATGCTGGCACTGATCGCGATTGTCTACACGGGCAAAGATGCAATGGCGCGCCTGTCGTTGTGGATGACAAGTGGTGTGTTCATCGGCCTTGCTGCTTGGATCGGCTTGTCGGGGCAGGGCACGAACATCGCCTTTGACGGTATGTTTGTGGATGATGCATTCTCACGCTTTGCGAAGGTCACGATCCTTTTGTCGGCTGCGGCTGTCTTGCTGATGAGCCAAGACTATATGGAGCGCCGCGACCTGCTGCGGTTTGAATATCCGTTGCTGATTGCATTGGCGGCCGTTGGCATGATGGTTATGGTCAGTGCGGGCGATCTGATGGCGCTTTACATGGGGCTTGAGCTGCAATCACTGGCGCTCTACGTCGTTGCATCGTTGCGCCGTGATAACCTGAAATCCACCGAAGCGGGCCTAAAATACTTTGTGCTTGGGGCGCTGTCGTCGGGCTTGTTGCTCTATGGTGCATCGCTGACGTATGGCTATGCGGGCACGACACTCTTTAGCGGGATCATTGAAGCGGCCAGTGGGGACGGGCCTATGTCGCTTGGTCTGGTCTTTGGCCTGGTGTTCCTGTCTGCAGGCCTTGCATTCAAAGTGTCTGCCGCACCGTTCCACATGTGGACGCCTGATGTTTATGAAGGATCGCCCACACCTGTGACGGCTTTCTTCGCAACGGCGCCCAAAGTGGCTGCGATGTGTCTGTTTGCCCGCGTGGTGCATGATGCCTTTGGCGGTTCGGTTGGTGACTGGCAGCAGATTGTTGCGTTCCTTGCCGTCATCTCGATGTTCCTTGGGGCGATTGCGGCTATTGGTCAGACAAACATCAAGCGTCTGATGGCTTATTCGTCAATCGCACATATGGGGTTTGCTTTGATGGGCTTGGCGGCTGGCACAGCTTTGGGTGTGCAAGCCATGCTGATCTACATGGCGATTTATGTCACCATGAACATCGGGACCTTTGCTTTCATTCTCTCGATGGAGAAAGAAGGTCAACCTGTCACCGAAATCGCCGCGCTCAACTCCTTTGCCAAGCGCGAACCGCTGCAGGCTTTGGCGGTGCTTGTGCTGATGTTCAGCCTTGCAGGCGTGCCGCCGATGGTTGGCTTCTTTGGTAAATACGGTGTGCTGATCGCAGCCGTTGATGCGGGACTAAGCTGGTTGGCCATCGCCGGTGTCATTGCCTCGGTCATTGGCGCGTTCTATTACCTGCGCATTGTCTACTACATGTATTTTGGCGATGATCGCGATGCTGTTGATTACAAGGCCTCGCCCGTTTTGTGGGGTATGCTGGTCGCATCCGCAGCGATCATGGTAATTGGTGTCCTGAATTTCTTCGGTATCGAAGCACCAGCGGCACAGGCGGCAGCGGCACTTGTCAACTAATCCACACGATGGCTTCGACCTTGTGATTATGGACAAGGTTGACAGTACAATGGCCGAGGCTGCGCGGATTGCGCCGCATATAAAACGCGCGACCTGGATTATGGCCCACGAGCAAACCGCAGCGCGTGGACGGGCAGGGCGCGCATGGGCCAATCCGCTTGGCAATTTTTCAGCGACATTTGTGTACCGTCCAGAGGCCACAGCCCTGCAAGCGGCGCAACGCAGCTTTATGGCGGCCAACGCCTTGTATCAGACGTTGGCCTTGCATGTGGATCCGTCGAAGCTGTCATTGAAATGGCCCAATGATGTCTTGCTGTCGGGCGGTAAAGTGGCAGGTATTTTGCTGGAAGCCTCTGGCGGCGCCAAGGTTGACTGGTTGGCGATCGGGATTGGCGTCAACCTGGCTGAAGCGCCCGAAGTGACCGACGCGGCGTTTCCCCCCGTAGCACTTTCGAAATTTTGTACCGCTCCTGATCCCGAGGACTTCTTGCGAGATCTTGCCAGCGCCTTTGCCACCCAGGAATCAAAGCTGAGCGCGCTAGGATTTGCACGTATCCGACGCGATTGGTTGGGACAGGCGGCACGTCTGGGCGAGGTGATTACCGCCAGAACGTCGCGTGACAGTTTTGAAGGCACGTTCCGCGATGTAGACGACGAGGGCAATCTTGTATTAGAGACCCCCAAAGGCACAGTGACCATCGCTGCGGCCGACGTGTATTTCTAGGAACGCGCCATGCTTCTTGCGATTGATTGCGGCAACACCAACACGGTCTTTTCCCTTTGGGACGGGCAGGATTTTGTCGCCACGTGGCGCACGTCGACAATGCACCAACGCACCGCGGATCAATATTACGTCTGGTTGTCATCGCTTCTGCATTTTCAAAAGTTGGATGTAGAGGTCACAGATGTGATCATCAGCTCAACGGTCCCGCGTGTCGTTTTTAATCTGCGTGTCTTTGCAGACCGGTATTTCGGGTGCCGCCCGTTGGTGGTGGGGCGGCCTGACTGTTTGTTGCCAACAGATCCCCGAGTGGACGAAGGCACCCAAATCGGGCCTGACCGGCTGGTCAACACAGTCGCTGGTCACAACCTTTATGGCGGTGATCTGATCGTGGTGGATTTCGGGACGGCGACCACGTTTGATGTCGTCGACAGTGACGGCGCCTATATTGGCGGTGCAATCGCACCGGGGGTGAACCTGTCAATTGAAGCCTTGCACAACGCGGCGGCGGCCCTGCCCAACATTGATATTACCAAACCTGACAAGGTGATTGGCACCAATACCGTTGGTTGCATGCAGTCGGGGGTGTTTTGGGGGTATGTCGGTTTGATCAATGGGATCTGCGCGCAGATCAAGGCGGAACACAAACGCCCGATGAAGGTTATCTCAACAGGGGGGCTGGCCCCGTTGTTCCAGCAGGGCCATGCCCTATTTGACCACTACGAAGAGTTTCTGACGATGCATGGTTTGACCGTGATTTATCAATATAACAAGGAAAACAATCCCGTATGAGCAGCAATAGGCTGATGTATCTTCCCCTCGGCGGCGCCGGCGAGGTGGGAATGAACTGTTATGTATATGGCTATGGCCCCGAGCATGATGAACGTTTGATCGTTGTCGACCTTGGCGTGACCTTTCCTGATATGGACAGCACGCCCGGTGTTGATCTGATTTTGCCAGACGTGTCGTGGTTGCAAGAGCGCCGCGATCGCATTGACGGTATTTTCATCACCCACGCCCACGAAGATCACGTTGGCGCCGTTGGCCATCTTTATGATCGTTTGAAGGCGCCGATTTACGCGCGTGCCTTCACTGCGAATATCGGTCGGCGCAAGTTGGAAGAACACGGCATTGATACGGATGTGCTGACCACTGTAAGCCCGTGGCCCGAGACTGTAGAGGCCGGCCCTTTCAAGGTGGGCTTTGTGCCGATTTCGCACTCGATCCCAGAAAGCAGTGGCCTTGTGATTGATACCCCCGCAGGGCGTATTGTGCACACGGGGGATTTCAAAATTGATACAAACCCCGGTGTAGGCGAGCCCTTTGACGCAGAGCTATGGTCATCGTTCGGGGCTGTCAAAGCATTGGTCTGCGATAGCACCAATGTCTTTAGTCACGCGGAAGGGCGTTCGGAAAGCACGCTGGCAGACCCGATTGCAGAGCTGATCCGCACGCAAGACGGTATGGTGGCCGCAACGACCTTTGCCAGCAATATTGCCCGCGTGAAAACGCTAGCTGAGGCGGGCGTGGCGGCGGGCCGTTCCGTGTGTTTGCTTGGCCGGTCTATGAGCCGCATGGTGCAAGCGGGAACCGAAACAGGTGTCCTTGCGGATTTTCCGGCGGTTATTTCGCCCGAAGACGCAACGCAAATCCCGCGCGAAAACCTGATGCTGTTGGTGACAGGCAGCCAAGGTGAACGGCGAGCGGCCTCTGCGCAACTGGCCAACGGGAAATACCGTGGCTTGCAGATGAAAGAGGGGGACACGTTTCTCTTCAGCTCAAAAACCATTCCGGGAAATGAGCGCGGTGTGATCAAGATAATCAACCAGTTCAGTGAAATGGGTGTTGATGTGGTCGATGATCATGGCGGCCTTTATCACGTCTCGGGCCATGCCAATCGCCCTGATCTGGAAGCGATGCATAAGATGGTCGGCGCCCAAGTGGTGATCCCTATGCACGGCGAACACCGCCATTTGCGCGAACATGCCAAAGTCAGCAAATCGGCGGGCTTTGACAGCATTATTGCCGTGAATGGCACGATTGTGGATTTGTCTGGCAACGCCCCAAAAATCGGTGGCTACGTTGAAACCGGTCGGACGTATCTGGATGGCTCGGTGCAAGTTGGTATGCTGGATGGTATTGTGCGGGACCGTATTCGCATGGCGTTGAATGGCCATGTGATTATCACGGTGATCATAGACGAAAATGACGACCCGCTTGGCGAGCCATGGTGCGAGCTAAAAGGTTTGCCCGAGGTCGGGGCTTCGAATGCGCCGCTGGTGGATGTGCTGGAGGAAGACCTTGGTCAATTCCTGATGCGCGCGGATGCAAAGACGCTTCGTGATGATGACAAGCTGGAAGAGCAGATGAAGCGCATTGCCCGCAAAACATCGCAGGCAGAAATTGGCAAGAAGGTCGAAGTGACCTGCGTTATCAGTCGTTTGTCGTAAACAAAAGGAGCGGCCCAAATGGGCCGCCCGTTTAATCTGGAATGGGGGCGCTGCCCCCAAACCCCCGAGGTATTTAGGACAACAATGAAGGGGATTACTCCTCTTCGTCGGAAACCTCTGGCTCTAGGGTCTCTGCCTCGTCACGTTCGGCGGCTTCTGTGATCAAGTCGACGGGATGGCCGCGGCGTTCATCAAAGCTCAGGGCAATGAAGGTTGGTGTGTGATCACCCAATCCTGCAACTTTTGGACCATTATCTTGGCGACCCCGACCACGTCCACCACGGCCGCGGCGTTCGGTTTGAGGTTTTTCCTTTGCAACGTCGACTTCGGCGTTAGCCGGTTTTTCAACAGGTTTCGGGGCGGCGGCTGTTTCTGTCTGTTCGGCGACGTCTGTGTCGTCGGATTTTTTGCGACCACGTCCGCCCCGCGTACGGCTGCGTTTTGGTTTTTCTTCGGTTTTGGCCTCGGTGGGCACATCGTCTTGCGTGGGCGATCCTTCGGGCAGGGTGCCTTTGGGAATTTCCATTTCGACGAGGCGTTCAATATCGGCGAGATTTTTTTCGTCGCGCGGGATGCAGATCATCATTGCAGTGCCCGTGTTGCCCGCACGCCCTGTGCGTCCGATACGGTGAACGTAGTCTTCTGCATGGCTTGGTACGTCATAGTTAAAGACGTGGCTGACGTTGGGAACATCGAGCCCGCGCGCAGCGACGTCCGATGCGACCAGAAAACGCAAGCTGCCATCGCGGAACGCGGCCAGCGTTTCCATGCGCTTTGATTGGTCCAAATCGCCGTGAATGGGGGCTGCATCAAGGCCGTATTTCTTCATGGATTTCGCCACGATATCTACGTCCATCTTGCGATTGCAGAAGATGATGCCGTTGCGGCACGCGTCGCCTTCGCTGTCGATCAACTGACGCAATAGCTTGCGTTTTTCGCTGTCCTGACGGTCACGGCGGGAGCCTTTGAACATAAAGACCGACTGCGTGATGTTTGTGTTGGTCGTTGCAGCGCGGGCCACTTCAACCTTGGCAGGGTTGGACAGAAACGTATTGGTGATGCGCTCGATTTCAGGGGCCATTGTTGCGCTGAAAAATAGCGTCTGGCGTGTGAATGGGGTCAGGCCGAAGATGCGTTCGATATCTGGAATAAAGCCCATATCAAGCATCCGGTCGGCTTCGTCCACGACCATAATCTTCACATCTGACAAGATCAGCTTGCCACGTTCAAAATGATCAAGAAGACGACCTGGCGTGGCGATAAGGACATCGACTCCTTTGTCGATCAACTGGTCTTGTTCCTTGAACGATACGCCGCCAATCAGCAGGGCTTTTGTCAGCTTGGTGTGTTTGGAATACGCATCAAAGTTTTCAGCAACTTGTGCGGCCAGTTCACGCGTGGGGGCCAGAACAAGGCTGCGCGGCATGCGTGCACGGGCACGGCCGCGTTTGAGCATTGAAATCATCGGCAAGGTGAAACCGGCGGTTTTGCCTGTGCCTGTCTGGGCGATGCCAAGGACATCGCGGCCTTCCAAAGCGGGTGGGATTGCACCGGCCTGAATGGGAGTAGGGGTTTCGTAACCTGTCTCTTCGACAGCCTTGAGAACCTTCTTATCGAGGTTCAGATCGCTAAATTTGGTCAAATCGTACCTTTCGCGGAGTTTGCAGCACTTAGGGCCGCAATCGTCACGCGGCCTGACAGACCGCATTGTCTGTCATTCGATATGCAGAGCGATACGCGTGGTTTGCACCAAGGTCAAGGTAACACAGATGAGCCGGTGGAAAGGTCGCAGTCCAGTTAGCTTTGTACCAGCTTGGCGTTTTTCATGATCACGCTTTGGAACGTCTCTGGATCCGTGATCGCTTCAAGGTTGCCTTGCAGTGTGATGCGCGTGCCTTCTTCAAGGCCAGCTGTTGCATCTGCCAATTCAACTTGCAAAGAGGTGCCGTGTTCGGGTGAGCCACAGAACGGGCAAAAGCCCATGTCGGACACCAGAATGAATTCGCGCGCTTCCGGTCCATCGGTCAAAGGCACGACATAGCCCGTGATCGCAAAGTCAGAAATGCCTGCTTCCAGCTTTTCCGGGAACGATTTGCGCACCTCATAGGTTGTCTCGGTCATCACTTCTTCGATTTCGACCTGGGCCAGAAGATCCCAAGCGTCATCAGCAAAAGCAGAGGTGGCGAAAACCGCAAATGGAGCGGCCAGTGCCAGGAACGAAGCTGTCGATTTCATCTTAAATCCTCAATATCTTTTGTCGCAACCTAGCAAAACATCGTTATCGGTCAACATTATAGCAGCACGCAGGCAGTTTTTTGCCCACATGTGCTTTTGCATCAGACCATCATTTCCTTGGTCGCGGTCAAAGTAACATCAGGATAGTCCCGCGCCACACGGTCAATATCCCACTGCAGACGCGTTAGAAAGACCGTGTCACCATCGTTGTCGGTGGCAATATGCTGTTTGTTTGCAGCGACAAAGGCATCAACCTTTGGTTTGTCACCCTGAACCCATCTGGCAGAGGTAAACTGGCTGGCTTCAAAGCGAACGGGCAGGCCGTATTCCATCTCGATCCGGCTGGCCAAAACTTCGAATTGTAGCGCGCCGACGACACCGACAATAAATCCTGAGCCGAATGTGGGTTTGAATATCTTGGCGGCGCCTTCTTCGGCAAATTGCATCAACGCTTTTTCAAGGTGTTTTGCCTTCATCGGGTCGCCTGCGCGGCAGGTCTGCAGAAGTTCGGGCGCAAAGGATGGAATGCCTGAGACGCGCAAAGCCTCGCCCTCGGTCAGCGTGTCGCCGATGCGCAGCTGGCCATGGTTGGGGATGCCGATAATATCGCCAGCCCAGGCTTCTTCGGCCAGTTCACGGTCTGAGGCCAGAAACAAAACAGGGTTGCTGATTGCCATGGGCTTGCCTGCCCGCACATGGGTTAGCTTCATGCCGCGTTTGAAATGCCCGCTGGCCATGCGCAAAAAGGCGACACGGTCGCGGTGCTTGGGATCCATATTGGCTTGCACCTTGAAAACAAAGCCGCTGACTTTCTTTTCGTCCGGCGCGATTTGGCGCGGCGTGGCGCGTTGGGGCTGCGGTTCGGGGCCGTAGGTCGCGATGCCTTCCATCAGTTCCTGAACCCCGAAAGAGTTGATGGCCGAGCCGAACCAGATCGGCGTCATCGTGCCTTCCAGCAAGGATTTGGCATCAAGCGGTGGCATCAATTCGCGGGCCATTTCGATTTCTTCCAAGAAGACTTCCAGCAGGTCAGCGGGCACATGCTCTGCCAATTTAGGGTCATCCAACCCCTTGATTTTCACCGCCTCGGCCACTGTGTTGCGATCTGCGCGGTCCATCAGTTGCAACTCGTCGCGCAGCAGATCGTAGCATCCGATAAAGTCGCGCCCCCGTCCAATCGGCCAAGAGGCGGGCGTGACGTCGATGGCAAGGTTTTCTTGGATTTCGTCAATAATCTCAAATGTATCGCGGCTTTCGCGGTCCATTTTGTTGCAAAAGGTCAAGATTGGCAGGTCGCGCAGGCGGCAAACCTCAAACAATTTCTGTGTCTGGCTCTCGACCCCTTTTGCCCCGTCGATCACCATCACGGCCGCATCTACCGCGGTCAACGTGCGATAGGTGTCTTCGGAAAAATCCGAGTGCCCTGGCGTGTCGACAAGATTAAACCGATAGCCCGAAAAATCAAAAGACATGGCCGAAGCGCTTACAGAAATGCCGCGGTCCTTTTCCATCTGCATAAAGTCCGAACGGGTGCGGCGCGCTTCACCTTTGGCGCGCACTTGTCCCGCCATCTGGATCGCGCCGCCATATAGCAGGAACTTTTCTGTCAGGGTCGTTTTGCCAGCGTCAGGGTGCGAGATGATCGCAAATGTCCGGCGGCGGGCGATTTCTGGAGGCAGGGTGGGAGCATTGTCTAACATGCGCGCAGCTATACCTGCGTGCGGGGTTAGGGGAAAGCCTCAAACATGCCTAGCTGCGTGAGGCCCGTTTCAGCAAATCAACGGTGTTGCCCGTCAGCATACCTTCGGAAATCTCAAAGCTGAGATGGGCCCTGGCGCTGGCGGTGTGATCATCCATTGACATGGATTGCGCCACCTCTTCGGGAAGCGTGCCTTTCACCTTCTCATCAAGGTGCAGCGACTCTGCTGCGATGCCTTCGGCAAAGATGATTTGGTGACGGTCAAAAAGTAGTTGGAAGTAGTCGACAAAGCCACCTTCCTCCTGGATGACGCTGTCACCGTTGATCAGGTATCGCGCGCGGACCAACACCTCTGCGCGTCCGGCTTTGAGCGTGTCGCGTCTTTGATAGACAAAAAGCCGATGATCGGGCGTAACCCTCAAGTCATTGATATTGTTCAGAACACCAGCCTTAATCCTGATCGGCGCCAGCGTGCCGGTGGCGCGCGCGGTTGCGGCTCCGATCCATCGCAATTCCTGGGCGCCCGCGTCGCGTGTTAAAATGCGGTCGCCGACCTTCAGATCTTCGATGCGGCGCTGTTCGCCTGTCGCAAGGGTGATATGGGTGCCGCGCAAGAACGCGATGCTGCCAAGTTGGGCAAGGCGCGACTCGGGCGTATCACGATCAATGCCGACAAGGGTGTAATCCTGTTTGCTGATTATTCGGGACATGGGCAGGACGAATACATCTTCGACGCCGCCGTCGATCAATTCGACCATAATGACCGCTTCGATCGTGGTGCCATCGGCACACATAAATGTCAGCGTGCTGTCCAAAACAACCTGTGCCCCGTGGGTGCCAAGCGTGCTGTCTTCTGCGATCGTATATTTTGAAACGCCATCATCTGTCACAACATTCAGCGCAAGCACGGTCGGGGCGGCCATGGGCGACAGGCTGAACACATCTTCCATAATCAGCTCATCTGCAAAGCTGATGGGATCGCCAAGGTTGACACCATGGCTGACCCGTAAATCGGTTGCGCGATGCACCGAATATGATTTTTGTGTCGCGCTCATCAGCGGCACTCCGTTGTTTGCGCTTACCTAAGGGTCAACGTAAAACTTCGCAATTCTTTCTGATGCTTTTTGGCAGATGATTGCGGCATTTGACGGGCATGTGTTTGACCGCAAAGCGACCTTTGGCTCTTTTCTTCCGCAGCGCGCCGTTATTTAACGATCATCGAAACAATAAGGAGCGCAACAATGGACTTGGGACTTAAAGGGAAAACGGCACTGGTGTGTGCCTCATCCAAAGGGTTGGGGCTTGGCTGTGCAGAGGCTTTGGCAGAGGCGGGAGTCGATTTGATCATGAACGCGCGTGGGTCTGAGGCACTTGAAGCAAGCGCCCAAGACATTCGGGACCGTTTCGGTGTGCGCGTCACCACCGTGGCCGCCGATGTGACAACACCCGAAGGCCAAACACAGGTGCTGTCTGCAGCATCTGATGTGGACATCCTTGTGACAAATGCAGGTGGGCCGCCCCCGGGTATGTGGTCGGATTGGGACCGCGACGATTTTGTTGGCGCTCTGGACGCAAACATGCTGACACCGATTGCCCTGATGACAGCCCTGTTGCCGCAGATGATGGAAAAAGGGTGGGGCCGTGTCGTGAACATTACCTCGCAATCCGTTAAAGCACCCATCGCCGTTTTGGGCCTGTCAAATGCTGCGCGTGCAGGGCTGACAGGCTATGTTGCAGGCACCGCCCGTCAGGTCGCGGGCCACGGTGTCACGATCAACAACCTGCTGCCTGGTATCCACGCAACAGACCGCGCGATTGCCCTTGATACAGGTGTCACCAAAGCCCAAGGCATCACGATGCAAGAAGCACAAAAGCAGCGTGAAGCCACAATTCCGGCAGGGCGCTATGGCACACGGCAGGAATTTGGCGCGGCCTGTGCCTTTTTGTGTAGTCAGCACGCAGGCTTTATCATCGGCCAGAACCTGTTGCTGGATGGTGGCGCCGTAAACGCCACATTATGACGGGCTTTTCGCTCAAAGATCATCTGTTCAACGCGGCAACAGTCAAGGGATTGGCGGACGAGATTTCATCCGCCCATCCCGATTTTGATGCCAAGCGCTTTCAATCCGATGCGCTTGCGGGGTTTGCGGAACGCGAGTTGAAGGCCCGTATTGAATGGCTTGCAGATTGCTTGCAGGCCCAAGCCCCTTCGGACTTCGCAGCTATGGCCGACTGGATTGAGGCGGCGCTACCACCCCCGTTGGATCCTGCCAAAACAGATGATGATTTTGGCCACTTCATCCATGCGCCTTATGGCGTGCTGATTGCGCGTCATGGGACGGGCCATGTCGAGCGTGCGCTAAGTGCGATACACGCCGTGACACAACGCTTCTCGATGGAGTATGCGGTCCGTTTCTTTTTGACCGATCACGCCGATCAAACCCTTGACCATATGGCCGATTGGGTCCGTGATCCCAACTACCATGTGCGCAGATTGGTGAGCGAGGGCACGCGGCCAACCTTGCCGTGGGCGCCGCGTATTGGACTGGATGTTTTGCGCCCGCTGCCGCTGCTGGATGCGTTGCATGCAGACCCCACCCGATATGTGACCCGGTCGGTTTGCAATCACCTGAATGACGTCGCCAAGGTCAATGCGAAAGCTGTCTATGACAGGCTAGATAAGTGGAGGGCAGAAGGCGATCAGAATGCGCCCGAGCTTGACTGGATGTCGCGCCACGCCTTGCGCACGCTTATCAAGCAAGGTGAGCCTGGCGCAATGGAACGGTTGGGGTATCGACCAAATGCAGAGGTCGATGTCACCATTGAAATGCCCGATGAGGCCATCATCGACGATGTGACCGAAATTGCGATCACACTTCTGGCGGACCAAAAGACGCCTGTCTTGGTGGACTACGCAATCGATTTTCGAAAAGCGGATGGTCGTCAAAAATCAAAGGTTTTCAAGGTGAAGCAATGCGTTCTTCAACCGAATGAGCCATTGCGTCTGGTCAAGCGGCACAGATTCAAGGGCGATGCCACGACCTTTCGGCTCTATCCAGGCAAGCATGATGTTCATGTTATGGTGAACGGCGTTGTGCGGGCCAGCCAGAGGTTTGATTTGCTTGAAAAGGCGTGAAACCTTGCGCGTTGTCGGGGCAGTTGTTATGTCCGCTAAAACCCGATTGTTTTGGTCGGAAATGACAAAGCCAGAGGCCCCGCCCGCGTGACCATGACCACCCCATCATACCGACTAGAGATCCTTGATCTGACGCGCAGCTTTGGAGGGCGCATCGTTGTGGACGGCGTGTCGCTCAAGGTGGCGGCAGGGCAGGTGACATGCCTTTTGGGGCCATCGGGCTGCGGAAAATCAACGACGCTTCGCATGATTGCCGGCGTCGAGATGCAAGACAGCGGCGAAATCTATGTGGATGGAAAACTGATTTGCGACACACGCACGCGCATTCCGTCTGAAAAGCGTGAAACGGGCCTGATGTTTCAGGACTTCGCTCTGTTTCCCCATCTCACGGTGGCCCAAAACGTCGCCTATGGTCTGAACGGCCCGAAAGAGGCGCAGCACGAACGCGTGAAACACCTTCTGGATCGTGTGGGCTTGTTGGCTCATTTGGACAACTACCCCCACCAGCTTTCGGGCGGTGAACAACAACGCGTCGCTTTGGCACGCGCCTTGGCCCCACGCCCCAAAGTTATGTTGATGGACGAGCCGTTTTCAGGGCTCGACAATCGTTTGCGTGATGACATCCGCGACGAAACCCTTGCAGTGCTCAAAGAAGAAGGGGCCGCGGTCCTTTTGGTCACGCACGAGCCTGAAGAAGCCATGCGCATGGCCGATGAAATCGCATTGATGCGCGATGGTCAGATCGTGCAGCAAGGGGCGCCCTATAACGTCCACAACCGCCCCGTTGATAAGCAAGCTGCAGCTTTTTTTAGTGATATCAATGTTATATCGGGTAAAGTTGAAGGGGCTTTGACGCAAACGCCTTTTGGCCGCTTCCTTGCGCCAGGGGTTCCGGACGGTGCAGACGTGGAGATCGTGATCCGCCCCCAACACATCAAAATCGAATTTGATCGCAATGGTCATGGCCCGTCCGAAACGCCTGAAAACGGCGCACCCGCACGCGGGCGGGTGGAACGGGCGCGGTTCATGGGCAAGGAAAGTCTGGTAGAGTTTCGAATGGAATTCGATGGATCGATCCTGCGGGCCAGCGTGCCGAACGTCTTTTTGCCAAAGCCTGACACACCTATGTGGCTGATGTTGCGCCGCGACCGCTGCTTCGTGTTTCCCAAAAGTTCAAGCTAGAGCGTCACGCGTCGGTTGGTGTAATCCGCAAGCGTCTTGCCTTGTTCTTCGACAAACAGGCTTGGCAAAATGCGGGCCGCGTCGATCAAATCGGCACGCAGTTCTGCGAAATCCGCAGCTGTTTCGTTCCAGACAACGCAGGTCCACACGCGCCCCCAATAATCCAGTTGAAGCGGCCGCGCGGTCATTTGCGTGCCATCATAGGACAATTCAAGTTTCTGGCGGCTGCGGATCGCTTGGCGCAGGGTTGGCAGGTGTTGAAACCCGCGTGCGGCATCTGCAAACGGGTAAATTGCAAAGCCCCATGATGCAGGCGCGCTTGTCCGTTCTTCGGGCAGGACCTGGTCAATCTTCTGGCTTAGGGTCTTTGCGGCGTCTGACAGGTCCGCGTCTGCGGCTTCCCCGACAACCTGAAGGCCTACGTGCAAAGCCTCTAATTCGGTCAGCGACAGGTTCAGCGGGGGCAGGGTGATCGCAGCCGTGACCCAATACCCCACACCGCGTTCGCCCTGCACAGGCACGCCACTGGCGGCAAGCGTCTCCATATCGCGGTAGATCGTGCGTTCGGACACATTCATTTTGCGCGCCAGATCAGCCGCACGATGCAACCGCCCGTCGCGCAATTCCGTGATGAGTTTGTAAAGCCTATCCGAGCGCATCTGGCCCCTTTCGATTCGCCTCAATTCCGACTGGTACAGCTGCACTCCTGACATTATTCTGTCACCTGACAATATAATGTCATGAAAGCTGTAAATTCCAAGCAAATATGACCCTTTCAGCGTAAGTTTTCCCTTTTCGCATCTGTGGCACAGGCGTAGAACTAAGCCTCAGAATTTACAGACGGGCCAAGCGCCCGAAAATGGAGAGATCTCTCATGTTGAACAATATCGGCCCTATGGGCTTTCTGCTGATCGCTGTTGTCGTGCTGGTCCTTTTTGGCCGCGGCAAGGTTTCATCCTTGATGGGTGAAGTTGGTAAGGGCATCACAGCCTTCAAAAAAGGCGTCAAAGATGGCACCGAAGAGCTTGAACAAGAAGCCAGCGACGTTGCCAAGGACGTGACACCGTCTGACGCGGCTGAGGAAAAAGACAAAGCCTAAGGGGCGCGCGCCATGTTTGGATTGGGTTGGGGCGAGATGATCGTCGTGGGCATTGTTGCCCTAATCGTCGTTGGCCCCAAGGAATTGCCAGTGATGTTTCGCACGATGGGCCGCTTTATGGGCAAGGCCAAGGGGATGGCGCGCGAATTCACCAGCGCCATGAATGACGCGGCGGATAGCGCAGGCGTGCGGGATATCGCCCGCGATATCCAAAACGCAACAGATGCACGCAATCTGGGCCTTGATAAGGTCAAAGAAGCCGCCACGAAGTTCGAAAGTTGGGAGCCCAAGGTAGATGCCAAAGACGGCTCTGAGACGGCCAAGCTAAGTGCGGAACGTGCCGAAGCCGCCAAGAAAATCCACGACTACAGCGCGAAAAAAGCCGCCGAACGCAAGGCCGATGACGCCCGCAAAGCCCTTGCTGATGCAGAAGCCGAATTGGCCCGTGCCAATACCTCAAAGTCGGCACCTGAGGAGCCCAAAGCATGAGCGACCATGTGAGTGATGACGAGATCGAGGACAGCGCCGCCCCGCTAATCGAACATCTGACAGAGCTGCGGACGCGCCTGATCCGCTCGGTCTTGGCCTTTGTGGTTGCGATGGTTGCGTGTTTTACGATTGCCGAACCGATCCTCAATTTTCTGGCTGAGCCGATTGCAGATATCCTGCGCGGCCGTGGCGAAGACCCCCGCCTGATCTTTACCGCGCCACAGGAGAAATTCTTTGTCCTGATCCGGATATCGGTCATTGCAGGCTTTGCGGTCAGCTTTCCGGTGATCGCCTACCAGCTTTGGCGGTTCGTGGCGCCTGGTCTGTATAAAACGGAAAAAAACGCCTTTTTACCCTTTATCGTGGCCAGCCCCGTTCTGTTTATGATGGGCGCGGCCTTCGCCCACTATGTGGTGACGCCGCTTGCGATGAACTTCTTCATCGGGTTCTCGGACGTCATCCCCTCCATCACAGCGATGGTGACTGGGGCCGAGATTGCGGCAACGGATAATGAACTCAGCACCGTCTTTCTGGGTTCTGTGCGTGAAAGCCTTGATGTGTCGCTCAAATTCATTTTTGCCTTCGGTCTGTGTTTCCAGCTGCCCGTTTTGCTGACCCTCATGGGCAAGGCAGGGCTGGTCAGCGCGGTGGGCCTGCGCGCCGTGCGCAAATATGCGATTGTCGGTATCCTAGTGCTTGCCGCCCTTGTGACCCCGCCTGATGTTGTCACGCAGGTGATCCTGTTTGTGGTGGTCTATGGTCTTTACGAGATTTCGATCTGGCTGGTACAGGGCGTCGAAAAGCGCCGTATCCAGAAGATGAAAGACGAAGGCCTATGGGACGAAGACATCTACGGTGAAGGCGCAGACGACGCTGATGACTGACCCGCTCGAGCGTATTGCCGCCGCCCTCGAAAGACTGGCGCCACCGCCCGTTGACGCGCCTGATTTCGATAGCGCCGATGGGTTTGTGTGGCATGCGGCCCCCGATAGGCTGGATGCGGTTCCACATATCAAACGGATTGATCTGTCTTTGCTTGTCGGTGTGGATCGCGCCCGAGAAACCCTTTTGGCCAACACACTCCAGTTTGCCAAAGGCCTTCCAGCCAATAATGCGCTGCTATGGGGCGCACGTGGCATGGGAAAATCAAGCCTTGTCAAAGCTGTACATGGTGCAGTGAATGCACAAAGACCTTGTAAGATCATCGAGATTCAACGCGAGGATTTACCAACAATCGCCCGATTGCTTGATATGTTGCGTGCCGCGCCCAAGCATCGGTTCATTCTCTTTTGCGACGATCTCAGCTTTAGCCATGATGACCAACACTACAAATCGCTTAAGGCGGTTCTTGATGGTGGGGTTCAAGGCAGGCCCGATAACGTGGTCCTTTATGCCACGTCCAACAGACGCCACCTGATGCCGCGTGACATGATCGAAAACGAGCGCGGAAGCGCGATCAACCCGTCCGAGGCAACAGAAGAAAAAGTAAGCCTTTCAGATCGGTTTGGTCTGTGGCTTGGCTTCCACCCGTGCGATCAGGATGCATATCTTGCCATGATCCGCGGCTATTGTGACGCTTACGGTGTTGCTATCCGCGATGCGGATCTGCGCGCTGAAGCGATCGAATGGCAAGCCACGCGCGGTGGACGATCAGGTCGTGTGGCGTGGCAGTATTTTACCGATTTGGCGGGGCGTAAGGGAATATCCCTCTAGTCTTCATTGTTGGATAAATACCTCGGGGGTGTGGGGGCAGCGCCCCCACGGCGTGACCGCGTTTGCGGGCACCCCCTTCTTTTTGTCGCACTAGTTCAAAAACGGGGTCGGGTCTGTGCTGTCCAGACCGCGGCGCACCTCGAAATGCAAAAAGCTCGGATCAGAAGCACGCACGGCTGCAATAACCTCGCCGCGCGCAACCTTGTCGCCCTTTTTCACTTTCAGATCATCGACGTTGGCATAGACCGTCAACAATCCGCCTGAGTGGCGGAGCACAAGGATCGGCACCTGATCTGTGTCGCGCGTAATGGCGGCAACTGTGCCCGCGTCGGCCGCTTTTACGGGCGTGCCCGCAGCGGCACCGATGTTGATCCCGTCATTTACACCCTTTTTGTAGTCCCGAATGATATTGCCCGAGACAGGATAGAGCATGCGGGCCTTGGATGTGGTCGCAGGCTTGGTTGCTGCGCCCAAATCAGGTGCGGGCGGTGTGGCCACAGCCACGTTTGCGGCGGGTGGCGTTTCTGCGGGCAATGGTGCGGACGCACTGGGCGGCGTTGGTGTCGGTGTGCCGGCCCCCGGCACCACGGCCGCGGCAGTTGCTGCTGGCGCATCTGGTGCAGCCACAGGGATCAACAGGAATTGACCTTCGCGCACATCCAGATCGCTGCCCAATCCATTCCATTCGGCAAGCGCACGGACATTTACACCGTAAAGCCGTGCCACAGAGAATGCAGTCTCACCGCGTTCGACACGGTGGCGGATCGGCTCAACACCGGTTTGCGGCAACTTGGCTGCGCTGCCTGCTGTGCTTTCGGCGCTATCGATGGCACTGCCTGCCAGTGCCGTCACGTCGACGCTGCTTGGCGGCTGGATAGGTCCAGTGGTCGCTGCACCCGTGGCAGGCGATGGCTCTGCCACGCGACGCGGAAGCGCCACGATTTCGCCCGCACGCAGGGTGTCACTGGTTTTGATCCCGTTAAAACGCGCCAGTTCGTCGCCGCTAAACCCGATGCGGTCTGCCACCGCTTGCAGCGTATCGCCACGCTGCGCGACGGCGACCTGATAGCCAGGGTAGCTGATGATGCCACGATCATCAGGGGCAGGGCGGGCGGATGTGGCCTGACGCGCTGCATTTGAGGTGTCGGCCCGGTTGCCTGTCACGCCCCGCAGGTCCAGATCCCACGTTTTCATCTCGTCGCATGCAGCCAAAGCCAGCATCGCGGTGCCCAAAAGAAGTCCGCGCATCACGCGGGTTTTTGGCAGAGCTTTTGATACGTCCTGCGTCGTCGTTGCGGTCATCGCCGTCATCCTCATGTCACGGTCTGGATCATTGATCGCCCAAACCTGTCCTACTCGTTCTTATCTACGGCCCCATTTTTGCGGCTCGTTCTTTTTTGTCCTGGTGTCAGGTTAGTCCCGACTGATCCCTTCCAGCAAGGGGACAAACCGCACATCGCGCAGCTCTTTGTAGTCCAGTCCCGATTCAGTGCGTTCCACGCGGATCAGGGTCTGCACCGTTTCTTCCTGTCCAACAGGCACAACCATGATACCGCCAATTTTCAGTTGCGCCAAGAGCGGACCGGGTGGGTCTTCGGCGGCAGCAGTGACGAGGATCCGATCAAAGGGCGCTTGATCGGGTAGCCCGTGGCTACCATCGGCGGTGAATACAGTCACATTGGGCAGTTCAAGCTGTTCGAAAATGCGCCGTGCATTGCTTACCAGCGCTTTGTGGCGATCAACCGTATAGACCCGCCGCGCCAGCAAACTCAGAATAGCCGCCTGATAGCCAGATCCCGTTCCGACCTCGAGCACCTTATCACGGGGTTGCACGTTCAGGGCTTGGGTCATCAGGCCAACAATCGACGGCTGGCTGATCGTCTGCCCACAGGCAATGGGAAGTGGCATATCCTCATAGGCCTTGTCGGCGAAAACACCGTCCTGCACAAAATCCGCGCGGTTGATCTGCTCCATCGCACCAAGCACACGCCCATCTGTCACGCCGCGCGAGCGCAGCGCAAAAAGGAACTGCATCTTGCGCTCGGCCTCGGTCATTTGGTGTCGAAAACCTTGGCAAGTGCGTCCAGCCTGTCATGCGCTGTCAGGTCGGCGCGCATGGGGGTGACGCTGATATAGCCTGCCAGATTGGCGTTTGCGTCTGTGCCTTCGGCCGTTGGTACGTTTTGCGGCCCGCCGCGGACCCACAGAAATTTGCGTCCCGCAGGCGAGGTTTGGGCCTCAACCCCGAAGTTCGTATCATGGCGAAAGCCTTGCCGCACAATGCGCGTGCCTTTGACATCTGCTGCCGGAACGGGTGGGAAGTTGACGTTGTAAAATGTGCGGTAGCCATCTTGTGGCGTGTCATCAAACCCATGTGCCAAAAGCTGGCGAACCACATGCGCGCCGTGCACGGCGGCCGCTTCAAACGAATTGTCGATATTCAGGTTTTGCGGGCCATAATATTGCGACATCGCAATCGCGGGCAGCCCTTGCAACGCCGCTTCGATCACCGCGCCGATGGTGCCTGAATAAAGCGTATTTTCAGCGGCGTTATTGCCGCGGTTCACACCTGACAAAACCAGATCGGGGGGCGTGTCTTTCATCACGTGATAGAGCCCCGCCAGCACGCAATCAGCGGGTGATCCTTCGGCGGCAAATCGCCGATTGGCAAGTTCTGCGATCATGGTCGGGTGAGTATAGCTGATGCAATGGCCCACGCCCGACTGTTCAAAGGCGGGGGCAACGGTCCAGACTTCACCTTGCGGCCCCGCGATCTCGGTCGCGATTGCGGTAAGAACCTCTAGGCCCGGCGCGTTGATGCCGTCATCGTTTGTAATAAGAATACGCATGGACCCCTGATAGGGGTGCGGTCCATGCGGGGCAAGCATTCGTGGCCGTGTCAGAGCCTCAAACAGACTGCGAAAGGATTTCTTTCAAAATCCGTTGCGCCTGTGCCGCAGGGTCGGCCAGTGGGCTGCGGTCTTCACCGGGGTAGAACCGCGCGCGCGTTGCGGTGGGCATTGGATCTGGCGTCACGATATGCACATGCGGGCCGGTTTTTGCTGTCTCTGCCGCCCATGCGCGGGCCAAAGCAATTTGCGCGGCCTTTGATGCGCCGTATCCTGCGCTGAACTTTTGACCGACAAGCGCATCATCAAAAAAGACGACATGGCCATCGGGTTTCATCAGCGGTGCAACCATCGGAATCAGTGCAGCGGTTGCATTTACGTTGATGTCGATGCTTTTGGACCAGTCTTTCGGACCCATCGCGTTGGCAGGGGCCAGTGGTGCCGCATGAACAGCCGTATGCGCCCAGATATCCAGCGCGCCCCACCGATCATAAATGCTGCGGCACAGCTGCGCCATCGCGTCCTCTTTTTGGATGTCCATCGGCGCAAGGGTTGCCTGCCCGCCAGCGGCCTGAATGCGATCATCCAGTTCTTCCAAGGCGCCAACGGTTTTGCCCACGGCAATAATGTGATGGGTGGCGGCCAATTCCATGGCGAGTGCAGCGCCAAGCCCACGGGAGGCGCCAGTGATCAGTGCGGTTTTTGTCATGGGGGCGTGATGCGTCGTGCTGCGTAAAAGGTCAAGCGGGGTTATGCGACGGCGCGTTGGACGGGTGCTGTAAAACTGGCTTCGCGCCAGATCGCATCAAGCGCGTCAATTTCTGCTGTGTCGTAGGCGTCTGGTGTTTTCCAATACCGTCCATCGGGGGTGGTATAGTTAAGTGCGGCTTCGCGATTCAGCGCCATTTGCATTTTCGCGGGATCATACAGCACAGGGGCAGTCTGATGGAGTGTGGACAGGGTGGCGCGTGGAAACACCAAGCGGCTGTCGGCATCTGACAGGTTTACCATCTGGCATCCCGCGATGGCGCCATGCAGCATCAATCGACTGGCTTTGGCTTCAAGCGACCGCAAGGTGATGTCTTCGCGCAGCGGGTCAGCGGCACCTGTGCCGTAAAAATGTGTATTGCCCGTCGGGGCATACACCATATCACACCCAAAAAATGCCATGACTGAGGGTTTGAGCGCAGCAAGCGCCCAGTAACCTGCGGTAAATGCCATCGTGCCGCCTGCGTAAACAAATCCGCCTTGGGCATTTTGCAGCGGCACATAGTCAGCCGCCGTCACGGTGATCTGGGTGGGCGATAGCGTTTGGGGCCGCTTATCGCGCGGGAAATCTTCTGGGTGGATCAAATGGGTCCAATCGGGGCGCACCCGCCACGCATTGTTGATCGCTACAATGTGATCAAATGCGGATACGTCCCATTCGGCGGCCTGCACCGCTTGCGGACCGCTGCCCAAAATCAATATCTTTGTCATTTGCCCGACCCTTTATGTCTTGTGACATATAGATAGACGTCAGACTTACCCTGTCCAATGAAATGAACGATCGAGTGGGGCTATTCCGCCGCCGTCTTCATTTGAAAGCCCTTTTGAATCATATCCGCAGGCTCAACGGGGTATTCGCCACTAAAACAGGCATCGCAATACTGGGGGCTTTTCGGATCGCGCCCATTGGTTTCGCCAACCGCACGGTAAAGCCCGTCTAGTGAAATGAACTTCAGGCTATCGACCTGCAAGTGGTCGCGCATCTCATCTTCGGACATTGTGGCTGCCAGCAGCTTTTCGCGTTGCGGCGTATCCACACCGTAAAAACATGGCCAAGCGGTTGGCGGACTGGCGATGCGGAAGTGCACTTCTTTGGCACCAGCGTCCAAGATCATCTCTTTGATTTTGCGGCTGGTCGTGCCGCGCACCACGCTGTCATCCACAAGGATCACGCGTTTGTCTTTGATCAACGCGCGGTTCACGTTCAGTTTCAAACGCACACCCATATTGCGGATCTGTTCGGTCGGCTCAATGAAGGTGCGGCCCATATACTGATTGCGGATGATCCCCATCGCATAGGGAATACCGCTTTGCAGGCTGTATCCGATGGCTGCGGGCGTGCCGCTGTCGGGGACAGGGCAGACCAGATCGGCTTCGACAGGGCTTTCCTTTGCCAATTCGCGGCCAATGGCTTCGCGCGTTTCATAGACACTGCGACCGCCAAGAATACTATCGGGGCGGCTGAAATACACATGCTCGAAAATGCAAAAGCGCGATTTACGTTTGCGGAAGGGGGAGCTGCTGTCCACACCTTTGTCGGTGATCACAACCATTTCTCCGGGCTCGATTTCACGAACGAATTCCGCACCGACGATATCAAGTGCGCATGTCTCCGAAGACAGGGCATAGCCGTCGCCCAGTTTGCCCAACACCAGAGGGCGCACGCCAAGTGGATCACGCACACCGATCAGTTTGGTGCGCGTCATCGCGACCACCGAAAACGCCCCTTCAACACGGCGCAATGCATCTTCCATACGCTCGGGAATGTTGCGTTGCAGGCTTCGGGCCATCAAATGCAGAATACATTCGCTATCAGACGAGCTTTGGAAGATGCTGCCGCGATCTGTCAGCTCGCGCCGCAACGCATCGGCGTTTGTGATATTGCCGTTGTGGGCAATCGCAGCGCCGCCCATCGAAAACTCGCCAAAAAACGGTTGGACATCACGGATGGATGTCTGCCCTTTGCTGCCGGCGGTAGAGTAGCGCACATGGCCAATCGCTAAGGGCCCGGGCAAGGTTTCCATGACCTTGTGGGATGTAAAGTTGTCGCGCACATAGCCAAAGCGACGCGCATTGTTGAACCCTTGTTCGGGATCGTGGGCAACAATACCGCCCGCTTCCTGACCGCGATGTTGCAAGGCGTGCAGGCCAAGCGCCACAAAATTAGCTGCGTCTTTAAGGCCGATAACACCAAAAATTCCGCATTCTTCCTTCAGTTTATCGTCATCGAAGGGATGCGCATAAAACTCGGGTGCATCGGCAAGCGAGCATGGGGCCTGCGCAGGCGCGGCGGGTGTTTTGGGCGATGACACGGCGGGCAGCTCCGAATCCGTTTCCAGTTGCGACTGTGTTTAGTCGCTGTCGCCTTTGATGTCACCAAGGGAATGGCATAGGGTGACGACATGCGGCGTTGCGGCGGGTATGGCGCTTAAATGACGTGCTGTTGGATCGTTGCGCCAAGGTCATTCAGAGCGACGGGCTTTGGCAATGTCCCGCTTAGACCAAGGTCGGTGGCCGATTTATCGCAGTGATAGGCCGTATCGGCGGACATCAGAACAATCGGTGTGCTGCGGGGCGGGTCAGCGTCCAAACCTCTGATCCAGGCCGAGGCTTCCAGGCCGGAAACCTCTGGCATATGGATATCCATCAAAATAAGCGCGTATTCAGCCGGATTGCGCACAACCTGCGCAATGCAGTGCGAGCCGTCATGTGCCAATTCATAATCATAGCCAAGCGCATCCATAAATTCAGCCATCATGAAACGCGTCTCAGGATCGTCTTCGACGATCAGAATTTTTCCACCCATTTTGCGTCCCTGTTTATTGGTTGCTTTGTCTAGCCCGCGTTTTGGCTGTGCGCTTGTGGCGATGTTGCGTCCGTACCCAACGGTAAGGTCAGTGTGAATGTGGATGACTTGCCAACCTCAGAGGTCACTTTGATCGTGCCGCCCATAAGCTCAGCCAGATCTTTGCAGATCGACAGGCCCAGACCGCTGCCCTGATGCGACCGCTTGACTGCACTTTCCAGCTGGTAAAAGCGGGTGAAGGTGGCCGCGACATCGCAACTGGCGATGCCGCATCCTGTGTCAGATACGGAAACCTTGATGGTTTCACCGTGATCTCCCAGACATATCCGCAGCCCGATCTGACCTGTTTCTGTAAATTTCACCGCGTTGTCGATCAGGTTGTTGAGGATCTGTGTGGTGCGATCAAAATCGATATCCAAGCTGCGCGGCACATCGGGGTCAAGCGTTGTGACAATTTCTATCGGCTTTTCACTCGATGCGATTGCGGCGGTCAGCTGTGTGACCCATTCGTCAAAGACCGCCTGCGTATCTACTGTGGTTTTATGGATTGTCAGCGAACCTGCATCCAAGCGCGACACATCAAGCACTTTCGTCAACTCGCCAAACAACCTGTTTGCGGCTCGGTGGCCGCTTTGGGCTTGTCGTTTCTGGCGGTCCGGGACATCCGCCCGTTCGATCAATTCAAACATGCCCATGATGGCGTTCAGCGGAGTGCGGATTTCATGGCTCATCACCGCCAGAAAACGCGATTTCGCTTCATCTGCTTTTTTGGCCTTTGTTTCGGCCATTTGGCGTACGTCCACCTCGGTCACCAAGGCCGCATTTGCTTGCTGTAGGGCTTGGCGGTTTTGATTGGCCGTTGAGCGGGCCTGTTGCAGCCGCAAACCGTTTCCAACCAATGCGAGTATCAAAAGGGATAAGACCGCAACAAAGCCGGTCATAATTTCGGGGCGTTTTGTATCGTGCAGCGCATCAAATTCGGGGTGCCGTTTGGTAAAAACCTCGAACGTCTGATCGAAAATTGTGTTCGGGTCGGATTTGAGCGCTGGCGCGGTGACCTTCCCAAAGGATTCACCTTCAAAAAGGACCACGCCGTTGAGCGTAATTTTCGTATAGTCTGGCGCGGAGATGACGGGTGTTTGGTCTGAAATAAACTGATCCAGCCATGTGTTGACCCGAAAGACAGTGGCAAGAATACCGCTGAATTCATCGTGTTGGAAAATCGGCGTGAAGATGAGGAATCCCACGCCATCACCGCCGACAAGTTCTACGGGGTTCGTCATCGTGGTTTGCCGTGTGTCGCGCGCAGCTTCCAACGCCAGACGCCTGTCTTCGCTTACTTCTGCGATATTGCGCCCCAAAGCGGAGGTGTTGGTGTTTGGCACCACGCGGCGGGCAACAAAATCATCGTCAAACACGCTTAGCGCCCAAAACCCGGGCATATCCGTAATATAGCTTACCGCGTCCTGAACAAATCCGTCGGCATAGGGCAGGTTTGCGCTGCGTTGAAGCCGGCCTGCCATGCGTTTTGTTGCGCGTGTGCGCAAGATCAAATCATGGTGCAGGGTTTCTGCGATTGCGTTCGTTTCGCCGCGCAGGGCCTCGTTGATCCTTTCTTCGCGGTCCGCATTCAGGATGACCCACGTCCCAATGGTCGCTGCAAGAAGTACCATCGCGATCAGGCCTAAAAAGGGTGACATGGGAAGGGGATAGAGCAGCCTTGTCATGATGCGCCGTAGACTTGGAGATCGGCCAAGCCGACATCTGTTTTCGGCTCATGTTCAATGTAGTCGATCAATGCACCGAGATCGTCGAGTTTTACCGGTTTGTGTAGCAGCCAATCCACCCCAGGCGCCTGTTGCAGGTGGTCGCCCTTCATGAATTGATGCGTGCCCGTGATCATGATGATCCTGCAAGCAGGTTGAATGGTTTTTGCGTAATGCGATACGCCAACCGAATTGCCATCGGTTAACAACAAATCCAAAAGCAAAAGGTCAAATTTGTTGAAGTGCAGCGCATCAAAGGCGGCGTGAACCGTGCCAACCGGGTGTGTGGAGTGCCCTTGGTCTTCTATGTAGTCACGCCAGACACTGCAAAGATCGGTGTCATCCTCCAGAATTAAAACATGCATGTGGTCGCCAATCGAAAACTATTGGTGCCAAACTACCTGCAATGTCTTAATTTCTGGTAAACGCCATGGCGCGGACCATTTTTTGAAGCTGTATAGCGGCTATTGTGCGCCGCAATCACCCACCAGGTTTTCATATTGCCCGGTGATCCATCCCAAGGCTTGTTCGGGGTCACGGTTTTCCACTTGCCCTGTCAGACGCCCGAAAACGACTGCGGAGCGGGAATTGTCAATTATTTCAAGGTCTTGGCTGGTCAGAACAACTTCATAAACAAAAAAGGCCACCGCGATCAGAAGGATGCCGCGGAACACCCCGAAGAGAAAGCCCAACCCCTGGTCCAGCCCGCCAAGAACCGAGCGCTGAACAAGGGATGAAAACAACGGCGTGATGATCGACATGACGACCAGTGCAATGGCGAATACGGCTGCAAAGGCTGCGATGATTGCAAGCTCACAGCTTTCACCGATAAAGCTGCCGATATAGGGAATTTCCTTAACCAGCGGTTCCATCTTGCCCGCAAAAAGAGACGCCAAAATCGCAGCCGCGATCCAGCCCGCAATCGAGAGCGCTTCGCGGACAAATCCGCGGCTGTAGGCCAAAAGGGCTGAGACAACGATAACCAGAGCTACGATACCGTCGATGATGGTGAAGCCTTCCATGTGCCTCGTCCTTTTCTTTTAGCGCATTTCGCGCTTATCTTTCGCCAAAGACCTGCGTCACAAATGTGGCCAGATCGGGCATTTGTTTAAGGGTCAGACTGGTGCTGCCCTGTTGTTTTGCAGCCTGCGCTGCGATGGCTTGGGTGAAACCAAGTTTTTCCGCTTCTTTCAACCGATTTTCGGTCTGTGCGGCGGGTCTGAGCCCACCTGAAAGGCTAATCTCGCCAAAAACAACACACTCGGCGGGCAAAGCGGCGTCCTCGCGGGCTGAAACCAGAGCAGCCGCGACCGCCAGATCGGCAGCAGGCTCTGAGACGCGCATGCCGCCTGCAACGTTCAGATAGACATCCAAGCCTATAAACGGCACGCCTGCGCGGGCCTCCAACACAGCCAAGATCATTGCCAGACGTCCGCCGTCCCACCCCACAACGGTACGGCGCGGTTGGCTATGGGGGGAGGGGGCGACCAGCGCCTGAAATTCGCACAGCATGGGCCGTGAGCCTTCGATGCCCGCAAAAACCACTGATCCTGCCGTGGGCTTGCCGCGCTCGGACAAAAACAGGGCCGAAGGGTTTTTGACCTCGGCCAGTCCTTTGCCAGTCATCTCGAAAACGCCGATTTCATCGGCAGGCCCAAAGCGGTTTTTCACGGCGCGCAGGATACGGAAAGGGTGGCCGCGCTCGCCTTCAAAATAAAGCACCGTGTCGACCATATGTTCGACAACGCGCGGCCCCGCAATCTGGCCTTCTTTGGTGACATGACCAACCATCACCACGGCGATGCCTTTGCGTTTGGCAAAGCTGGTCAACTCATGGGCGGCCGCACGCACCTGACTGACAGATCCAGGCGCGGCTTCAACATTATCGGCCCACATGGTTTGGATACTGTCGATGATGCACAGGTCGGGGTTTTCTTCTTCCAGCGTCGTCAGAATATCGCGCAGGTTGGTTTCTGCAGCCAGATGGACTGGGCTTTTGGTCAGCCCGAGCCGTTGGGCGCGCATGCGCACTTGGCCCGCGGCTTCCTCGCCAGAAACATAAATCACCTTCAACCCGTTACGGGCAAACCGTGCGGCGGCCTGCAGCAGCAAGGTGGATTTGCCAATTCCTGGGTCGCCGCCGACCAAGAGCGCCGATGCCTCAACCAAGCCACCGCCCAAAACGCGGTCCAATTCTCCCACGCCCGAAAGCGTGCGGGCAGGGGGCTCTTCTTGGGTTGCCAGATCGGTCAGAACCAGCGATTTGCCGCGCCGCGCGCCAAGCGACTTGCTGGCGGGACCAGACGACAGTGCCTTTTCTTCGGAAATCGTGTTCCATTCGCCGCAGTTTTCACAGCGCCCCGACCACTTGGTGAACTGGGCTGCGCATGCAGAGCATTTGAAAGAGGGGGCTTTGGCCATGTCGGACCCTTATAAGGTGGGCTTTCTTACTGCCGCATCGTCCGCGCGCTTGCAATCGACAAAGCGAGGCTGGCCAAAATGCAGGCCGTAAAGAGATAGAGCCCCCATGCGATTTCAACGCGGCCCACGCCGACACCTTTGGCCAAAACCACGTAAACCGCGATCAGGAAGATATCGGCCATCGCCAGTTTGCCCATCAACGTCAGCGCGGGCAACGCGCGGTTAGACAGAAGCTGGAACTGCACCAAAGCAAGCCCGACGATTTTGAGAAGGGGGGCGACAAGGGCAAAGAAGGTGACAACAATCGCCAAAAATATATCCGTTTGCCAAAGCGCCTGCAGCCCCGAAATAACGGAAATCTCGGACAGTTGGAAAAACGGCAAAAGACCGGCCCGCATCAGCGGGGCGAACCAAGCAATGGGAAAAGCGACCAGCAACGCAAGGTTGGCCAGTTTTAAAAAGACGTGCATGGCGGAATGTTATTCGGCCGCTGTGCTGGATGTCTCGTCTTTTGTTTTGGGCTTGAGCGCAACGACGGTTGGAACGGGCTTCATTTCGGCGGCTTCACGCTCCATGCGCAGGCCGATCTGGGGCAGAACTTCGGCCAGATCTTTTTCAAGACGCTGAATTTGTGCCTCGATCACGTTTTCATCCAACTCAACTTGCTTGATCCACTCGCGCATTTCGCTCGTGGTCTGGTGGGCTTTGAGAATTCGGTCCTGATATTCCTCAAGCTCTTGTTTGCGCTGCATCAGGAAGGTGCGGGCGCGGTCCACCTTGTCATTCGAATACACGTCGGCCAATTCGCGGCTTTCAAAGCTCATCTGGCTGGCCACTTCAAGCAACGCAGGCTCAAGATCGCCAAGGTTGGGGTGATCGCGCAAAACTTCCATGCGCTCGCGCACCGCATCAAATTCGCGGTTCAGCACAAAATTCCCTTCGCGGTCCGCTTGATGTGCGGTCCAGTAAGCACGCGCCACGTCATCCATGCTCATCTTGAATTGGCGATGGCTTGTTTCCAATGACAATATGCGCCCTGCAGAGGGCAGGAAAAAGCAAAGGAACGTCATCAGGATCGCAAAGCCGATTTGCAGGTAAATGCCGGCTTCAGGGACCACCGTATCGCCCAAGGTGGCCGTCAGCCCCAACCACGGCCAAACACCGATGGCCGCCAAAACACATGAGGAGATTGCCGCCAGTGTGCCCAGAACAATCGCAAAAATAGCAAGGCGCTGCGCGAAAATCCGCAAAGACGTCAAAGTCGATGTATTGGTCGTATTCATAAAAATCGGCCCCCAAGTATCCAAGTCACATTTTTACCTTAATTTGACTAAAGCACCGAATAAAAAGGGAAAAACGGGGAAAAAAGAAAACAGCAAATCACCATGTCGTGGTTTGGTGACGTTTGGGCAACAAATGTGCCATGGTTCAGCGGCTCATTTTTCACGAATTGCGGATGCGTATCGGCGAATCATTGCCGATTGCGCGGTAGGGCGGTCAGCGCACGGCCTCTATCGGTCCTGTGCTGCGCCCGTGGATGAACTGGTCCACATGCGGGTCTTGGGTGCTGTCCATCTCGACAACCGTGCCAGTCCATTTGATCACACCGTCATGCAGCATTGCCACGCGGTCCGCGATGGCGCGCACGCTGCTCATATCATGGGTGATGGTCATGGCCGTCGCGCCCATCTCGACCACAATCTCGCGGATCAAATCGTTGATTACGCCGGCCATAATCGGATCCAGGCCTGTGGTCGGCTCATCAAAAAAGATGATCTCGGGGTTTGCAGCGATTGCGCGGGCCAGACCGACACGTTTTTGCATGCCACCTGATAATTCGGCAGGAAACCTGTCGGCCACATCGGGCTTGAGGCCCACACGGCGCAGTTTCTCAATTGCAATATCGCGGGCCCGGGCTTTGTCCATGCCTGTTTGCGTCAGGCGGAAGGCGACGTTTTGCCAAACGGTCAAGCTGTCGAACAATGCGCCACCCTGAAACAGCATCCCGAAACGCGACAACAGGGCATCGCGGTCCCCTTTAGAGATGTCTTTGTCTGCCACGGTGATCGTGCCGACATCTGGTGTGACCAAACCAAGGATCGCTTTGAGCGTGACAGATTTGCCCGTGCCCGATCCGCCGATAATCACCATGCTTTCCCCTTTGGGGATATGCAGGTCCACGCCGCGCAGCACGTGGTTGTTGCCAAAGGCTTTATGAACATTGCTCAGACGGATCATGCGCTAAAAAACAACTCTGTCAGCAGGTAGTTGGCTGCAAGGATCATTACGCTGGCCGCCACAACTGCGGCCTTGGTCGCACGTCCCACACCTTGTGCGCCGCGTCCCGAACGCATGCCGAAATAGCACCCCATCAGGGCGATAATGAAGCCAAAGACAGCGCCTTTGACCAAACCACTGGCCACGTCCCAGAATTCAAGAAAATCGACAGTGTTCTGCAAATAGGCCGCAGGGTTAAACCCAAGCCGCGACACACCCACAAGATAGCCGCCCATGATTCCGATGATATCACCCACCAGCACCAAAACAGGCACGGTCAGGGTGGCGGCCAGCACGCGCGGCACTGTCAGATATTTCATGGGATTGGTGGACAGCGTGACAAGCGCATCAATCTGTTCGGTCACTTTCATCGTGCCGATCTCTGCCGCGATAGAGGAGGCAACACGTGCGGCCACCATCAGACCGCCAAGGACCGGGCCAAGCTCGCGCACCATGCCGATGGCGACGATAGAGGGAACCACCGCTTCGGCGTTAAACCGTGCGCCACCTGCATAAATCTGCAAAGCCAGCGCCCCGCCGGTGAACAGGGCCGTCAGGCCGACAACAGGCAGGCTGAAATAGCCGATCGTCATGCATGCGCTGATAAATTCGCGCCAGTAAAATGGGGGGCGCAGCATATGGCCGACGGTTTGGCCCGCAAACAGTGTGACCGCCCCGATGCTTGCAAGGATGGCAAGCGTGGCACGGCCAATGCTGGCAAGAAAAGCCGTCATCCCGCGTAGCGCCGCGCATAGCGCGCACCAAGAGAGGTCAGGATTTCATAGCCGATGGTGCCTGCGGCTTCGGCCAGATCGTCCACGCCTTGGTGGGCGCATAGCACATCCAATGTTGCAGGGGTGTCGCGCAGATCGGTGATATCGACAGTGATCAGATCCATCGAAACACGGCCGACAACAGGGCAGGCGGTGTCCTCATGATACATCAGCGCCTTGGGCCCCATCGCACGGATCAAACCATCGGCATAACCGCCAGACACCGTTGCGATGCGGCGATTGGACGGGGCGATATAGCTGTTGCCATACCCCACAGCTTCGCCTTCCACGACATCGCGCACCTGAACGACAGGCAGCGAAAGGGCAACAACAGGTGCCGCGTCAGCAAAGGGCATCCCCCCGTATAGGCCGATGCCCGGGCGCGTCATATCAAAGTGGTATTTCGGACCAAGCAATGTGCCACCTGTCGCCGACAAGGACAGCGGCGCCTGAACGCCCGCCGTCATTTCAAGAAAGTTGTCGCATTGAAATGCATTCATCGGGTGATCAGGCTCATCGGCGCAGGCCAGATGGCTCATCACCAATGTGGGGTTTTGCGACAACGCGATGTCACGCACGGCTGCCCATTCGCCGGCTTCAAGGCCCAAGCGGTTCATGCCTGTGTCCAACTGGATCCCAAATGGCGCATCGGGCAGGGCCTCAAGATGACGGGTCAGCTGGTTTATGCTGTTGATCATGGGCGTCAGCGACAGATCGTTGATCATGTCGGTATCGCCGCGCATATGGCCGCCGAAAATGTTGATGGTGACACCTTCGCCCAAAGCGCCACGCACCTCGGCACCTTCTTCGGCCATGGCCACAAAAAAGGTGCGCGCCCCTGCCTTGGCCAAGGCCCGCGCCACACGCGCGGCCCCAAGCCCATAGCCATTTGCTTTGATCACAGCCGCGGTTTGCGTGCCACTGCCAGACAGCGCATCAAGGCTGCGCCAGTTTTCGACCAAAGCGTCGAGCGATATTGTAAGATGTCCGGTTGCCATACGCGCCGTTTTCGCAGGTGTTGCGCCAAGGTCAAGGACCAATAAGGCGCAAGCCCCCTAGAACCCTTGTTCGCCACCGTCTTGTTGCCAAGCCTTGGCCAGATTGCCAAAGCGTGTGAACCGCCCTTCGAAGGACAGATCAACGCTGCCGATGGGACCGTGACGCTGCTTGCCGATGATGACCTCGGCCTTGCCGTGCAGGCGTTCCATCTCTTCTTGCCATGTGGCCATCTTCTCAAGATCGTGGTCACCTGGTTTTTCACGTTCTTTGTAATATTCCTCGCGGAACACAAACATCACCACATCGGCGTCCTGCTCGATCGAGCCTGATTCCCGCAGGTCGCTGAGTTGCGGGCGCTTGTCTTCGCGGTTCTCCACCTGACGGCTGAGCTGCGACAGCGCGACCACGGGGATGTCGAGTTCCTTGGCAATCGCCTTGAGGCCTTGGGTGATCTCGGACACCTCGTTCACGCGGCTGTCTTTGGCCGTCGCAGGGCGCAACAGTTGAAGGTAGTCCACAAACAAAGCGTCCAACCCATGTGTTCGTTTGAGCCGCCGCGCCCGCGCAGCCAACTGGCTGATTGGCAGGGCAGGCGTGTCATCGATGTAAAGCGGGCAGGATTCCAGCGATTTGGCGGCATCCACAAAGCGGCGGAACTCTGTTTCGGTCATGTCGCCGCGTCGGATCTGTTCGCTTGGCACCTCGGAGGCTTCGGACAGGATCCGCGCGGCCAGTTGCTCGGCGCTCATTTCAAGGCTGAAAAAGCCAACAACACCGCCATCCACGGCGCCTTGTTCGCCTTCGTGGGTTGTGCCTTTCTTGTAGGCCTTGGCGATGTTGAACGCCACGTTGGTCGCAAGCGATGTCTTACCCATCGACGGACGCCCCGCAAGGATCAGAAGGTCAGAGCGGTGCAGCCCGCCCAGTTTTTTGTCCAGATCGGTCAGCCCTGTGCTGACACCCGCCATGCCCCCGTCGCGCTGGTAGGCAGCATTGGCCACATTCACTGCATCGGTGACGGCCTTGAGGAACGACTGAAACCCTTGTTCCGCTTGGCCCGCTTCTGCCAGCTTATACAGCTTTTGTTCGGCTTCGACGATCTGTTCCTTTGGTTCGCTATCCACCTCGACCTTCTGGGCCTTGGCAGCGATATCGCGGCCCACCTGGATCAACTCGCGGCGGATCGCCAGATCATAGATCATCTGCGCATAATCACGCGCCGCGAAGCTGGCAATCGACGCCCCGCCCAGTTTGACCAGATACGCCGCACCGCCCAGTTCCTTCAGGCCTTCGTCGTCCTCCATAAAGGATTTCAGCGTCACGGGGCTGGCCAGCGCGTTTTTGGAAATCCGCGCCTTGGCCACATCGAAAATGCGCGCGTGCACCGGATCATAGAAATGCTCGGCACCGATGATGCTGGCAACGCGGTCGAAAATATCGTTGTTGGTCAGGATCGCGCCCAACAGCTGTTGTTCGGCCTCGATGGAGTGGGGCAGTAACGTGCCGTCTGCGTCCCCTTCAACAGGTGCCACTTGTCCGATTGTCGAAATCTCGTTCATCACTGCCCCTCATTTCACCGTCCCGCGTGTGATCTTTGATCTGTTTCGCGGTGTCCCCAGTGCTGTCAGTCTCTACCCAAAGAGGCGCGACAGACGCAATGTGCAAATCTTTGTGGATAACCTGAAGGCTACCACATCTGGGGCACAAAGCAAGAAAGCCCGCAATATGCTGCGGGCTTTTTCTGAAATCATTGGATTCTTTTTTTGGGCACTAAACGCGATCTTTGTTGCGCTCTTGCCACTCACGCGGGGCGTTCAAGAATGCCTCCACTTCAGTGATGGTTGTGTCATCAAACGCGCCTTGCGCTTTGGCCTCGGCCAGAACGTCCCACCATGTGCACAGGCTGATCAGCCCAACCCCATGATCGCCAAGGGTTTTCTCGGTCTCGGGGAAAATGCCGTAATAAAAGATCACGGCGGTCCAGTTGCACGATGCACCTGTTTCGCGGATCGCATCCACGAACGACAGCTTGCTGCCGCCATCGGTGGTCAGGTCTTCGACCAGCAGCACGCGCTGGCCTTCGCTCATCTCGCCCTCGATTCGCGCATTGCGTCCGTAGCCCTTGGGTTTCTTGCGCACATAGGTCATCGGCAGCGCCATGCGTTCGGCCACGAAGGCCGAAAACGGAATACCTGCGGTTTCGCCACCAGCCACGTTATCAAACGCCTCAAAACCCGCCGTGCGCATGGTTTCCACCACCAGAAAATCCATCAAGGTGCTGCGGATACGCGGATAGCTGATCAGCTTGCGGCAATCGATGTAGGTGGGCGAGGGCAGTCCACTGGCCAGTTTGAACGGCTCGGCTGCGTTGAAATGCACGGCCTTGATCTCAAGAAGCATCCGTGCGGTCAGGCGGGCGATTTCAGTGCTGTCGGGGAAAGAAGACGGGATCATTTATGCCTCTACATGCCAAAGAAGGGGAAAGCCCGGATCAAAGAGCGTCACAGGCCCTTCGCCGGTCATCAGTTTGTCAGGGTAGGCCACAGGATCGCCCTTGGTCAGGGTGATTGTGCCCTCGTTCACAGGCAGCCCGTAATAGGCAGGCCCATTCAGCGAAGTAAACGCCTCCAGCTTGTCCAACGCGCCCGCGTCCTCAAATACATGGGCCAGACAGGACATCGTGTTGGTCGCACTAAAGACACCCGCGCAGCCACAGGCCTGTTCCTTGTTGGGGTCGGTGTGCGGCGCACTGTCGGTCCCAAGGAAAAACCGTGCGTCGCCCGAGGTCGCAGCGGCCATCAGCGCCTTGCGGTGCTCTTCGCGCTTGGCGACAGGCAGGCAATAGTAGTGCGGTTTGATCCCGCCCACGAGGATATGATTGCGGTTGATAATCAGATGGTGCGTTGTGATCGTCGCGGCCAGATTGCGGTCGGCCGTTTGCACATAGTCCACCGCATCGCGGGTGGTGACATGCTCCATAATAACCTTCAGCTCAGGCACATCGCGGCGCAACGGTTCCAGAACGCGGTCGATAAAAACGGCTTCCCGGTCAAAGATGTCGATCTCTGCGTCCGTAACCTCGCCGTGACAGCACAATGGCACACCCGCCTCGGCCATCGCCTCAAGCACAGGGCGCACCTTGGCCATGTCGCGCACACCGCTGGCCGAATTCGTCGTCGCGCCGGCAGGATAGAGCTTGACCGCCGTGATGATCCCCGCCTTATGCGCCGCCACAACATCCGCCCCATCCGTCTCTTCCGTCAGATAGAGCATCATCAGCGGCTCAAAGGGCGCGCCTTCGGGCATCGCCGCATCAATTCGTGCGCGGTAGGCCGCGGCATCCGCACCCGTTACAACAGGCGGCACAAGGTTTGGCATCACGATCGCGCGCCCAAAATGGCGGGTGGTTTCGGGCAGAACGGCTTGCAACATGGCGCCGTCGCGCAGGTGCAGGTGCCAATCATCGGGGCGGCGGATCGTCAGGGTTTGTGTCATGCCTGTGCAGTTACCCAATTGTGCGCGGCGCTGCTAGTGACAAAATTGAGGCGTGCTTGCGTGCTTTCCCCACAAAAGCCCGACCACATATGCTGGACGCCCCTGTGTGAATCGTCCAATATGCTGCAAGCGCGAAATATTGCGCCAACCAAGTGTATTGCTCAAAAACCCTCGGCTCAGGGTATCGAAAAAAGGAAGTTCCATGCTTATCACTTTGCTCATCGGCGTCGCCTGCGGTTTGGCCGTCCCTCACGTAGAGGGTACAATCAAAGGGTTCATGGAAACAGTGACCCTCAAGTCGATCACCCTTGAAACCAACGAGATGGACATGCTGGCGTTGCTGGTGCTTTTGATCGGCGCGTCGATGATCTGCGGGCTGCTGGGCATCTCCACATCGGCCTTTCTGTTGGCTTTGGGCGCTTTGTTGGGGCTTTTTGGCAAACGCCTTGTCGCGGCCATCACCTCCGGCACGAAATCCTGAACTCCCAAAAGACTGTGCAAAGGCCCGCCGGTGCAAACTGGCGGGCCTTTTCGTTGCGGAGTTGGCAAATTCTTTATGGTTTCCTGCGTGTTACCGCCGAGCATTGCAAAAGATGCATGGCGGCTTTGAGCAAACTGCGTCTTCTCGCACCTGCAGCATTACGCCATATTAGGCCCAAGGGATGGCAGACACGCGAACAGGAGAGACCGACATGGCCTTTTATACCGACACAATCGACAGCGCCCCCCGCAAAAGCGTTTTGGGCAGCATCGCAACTTATATCGCGGGCGTTGGCGCGACATTGATCAAAGCACGCGAAGCATCGCTGCACATGGAAGGGCGCGTTGACAAAATGGCCGCGCTCCAAGCCAAATCTGACGAAGAACTGGCCGCGATGGGCCTGCGCCGTGACGACATCGTGCGCCACGTTTTCCGCGATCTGTATTATATCTAAGGCCCCTTGGGGCCACTGCGTTTAAAGAGTGAAATCATAAACGCCACAAAGACGCGGTCCCCTTACACGGGGCCGCGTTTTCTTTTGTAGCGCGGCGCAGTGGCTGCTAGCGTGACAGGTATGGTGTTCCACTACTTCGCACCGCGCTCGCATTCGGTGTTGTCACGGTCTCTGCGGGGCTTGCTCAAAGTGTTTGGCGGCTGCGACCTGCTGTGGCTGACTGTCCAATCCTTGCGGGCTGTGCGGGCTACATCGAGCGGGGATACATCTGCCGCGAAGGAAGCAACGGGGCAGCGGCTGCGGCTTTTGCAGCCGCGGGCCTGTCGTTAGTGCGATCCGCGTTCAGCCGTTAAGCCTGTTCGCGCAGGGCAGGTGGTAACTCGACCCCATTGTCCATAAGGCGTTGCAGGCGCTTGCGGGCCATGGGCATCTTGACATCTTGTAAAATGGCGCGGCACAGCTTGGCAGTCTGATAAGGTTTGTCCTGCGCGTCCATCCAAGCCAGCTGACGCCGCAAGCTGGGCAAATGACGGCGGCGCGCGCGCATCAGCGCATGAATGACCTTGGCGCTCAGTTTGCCTGTCCCTGCTTGGGCCAGAATACGGTAAAGCACCTGCATATCGATCAGGTCCTCTTCCATCTGCTGGCCCACATGCGGGCAGCGCACCAATGTCACATGATCTTTGGTGAACAAGGCGGCTTGGGCAAACTCATCGCGGTGCGTCGGATCAAACAGAACAAATGCCTGACCTGCCGCATCAATCATATCAGGCGCATAGCCGTAGCGGTCATCAAACGACAAACGGCGATGCTTGGCAAAGCGGTCGTCCCATCCTGTAATCCGCGGGTCCAGCGTGGCTTGGGGTTGCAGTGCGACCACCGTGCAACCAGGGGCGGCCACGCTAAAGGCGCAGGCCGCGTAACCACACATGCCAGATCCGTAAAACACCACATTTTCGAAATTGTCGAAAAAACCGTCATCGCCAAGGCGGTCGAAAAAGTCATACATATCCGCATCGCGAAACCAGGTGTCGCCTTGGGTCATCAAGCACAGATGTGACCACCCCGTAGCGCGCACCAGCTCAAAGCCGACAGGCTCACCCGTTTCATAGGTCTCGCGGATGTTCTCGACCGTCTCGAACGTGACCAAAAGGGTCTCGCCTTCGTCAATAAACAGGGCCGAGTGTTTGTCCCCAAGGCTTTCATACAGCCCATATTGCCGCCCCAGTTTGGCCATCGCCGCGGTCCAGTCGTCCAGCGACAGATCCTTCAGGTTCGGTTTAAAGACGTTCGCATCGTCTTGCATCAGGGCACTCCAATTCTAACCCGCCAGACATAAGTCGGGCTTGCCTTTGGTGCAAATTAGCCGCCAATTCAGGCGAAATTGCGAAACGATCATGTGTTTTTTAAGGGATTGTTCGCCCGACGTGCCAGCATACATGGCATTCACATCACATTCGGCTCAATCAACTGAAAAACCAATTCAGCGCGAAACGACCCGCACTTCATTGTTGCCCAAATACCTAAAAATGTAAGGTGGGTTTTAACCCACCTTGCCTAAAAGAACGCCTGCAAGCCCGTCTGCGCCCGTCCCAAGATAAGCGCATGCACGTCATGGGTGCCCTCATATGTGTTCACCGTCTCAAGGTTCACCATATGGCGCATCACCTGAAAATCTTCGGAAATACCATTGCCGCCGTGCATATCACGCGCGTGCCGCGCCACATCCAATGCCTTGCCGCAGTTGTTGCGTTTCATCAGGCTGATCAGCTCGGGCGAGGCGGTGCCGCTGTCCATCATCCGTCCCAACTGCAGCGATCCCTGCAAGCCCAGTCCAATCTCGGTCTGCATATCAGCCAGCTTCTTCTGGAACAGCTGCGTTTGGGCCAGCGGCTTGCCAAATTGCTTGCGGTCCAACCCGTATTGGCGCGCACCATGCCAGCAGAACTCGGCGGCACCCATCACACCCCAAGATATGCCGTAGCGCGCGCGGTTCAGACAGCCAAACGGCCCCTTCAGCCCCTCGACATTCGGCAAGAGCGCATCGTCGCCCACTTCAACGTCCTGCATCACAATCTCGCCTGTAATGCTGGCCCGCAGGCTCAGCTTGCCGCCCACTTTGGGTGCACTCAGCCCCTCCATGCCAGCCTCCAGCACAAACCCGCGGATCTTGCCGCCATGGGCCTCCGACTTGGCCCAGACCACGAACACATCGGCCACGGGGCTGTTGGAAATCCACATCTTGGAGCCGTTCAGCACATAGCCGCCATCGATCTTACGCGCGATGGTTTTCATTCCTGCAGGATCACTGCCTGCATCAGGTTCGGTCAAACCAAAGCAGCCCACAAGCGTGCCCGCCGCCAAACCCGGCAAATATTTCTGACGTTGCTCTTCACTGCCGTAAGCATGGATGGGATACATCACCAACGACGACTGCACCGACATCATACTGCGATAGCCCGAATCCACACGCTCCACCGCGCGGGCCACCAAACCGTAGCTGACATACCCCGCACCCAGACCGCCATATTCCTCGGGGATCGTCACACCCAACAGACCCGCATCGCCCATCTGCGCAAACAGCCCCTTGTCAAAGCTTTCTTCGCGGTAGGCATCAATCACCAAAGGCTGCAACTTATCCTGACTGAACTGCTCTGCTGCATCGCGCAACATCCGCTCGTCTTCGGTCAGTTGCTGTTCCAGCAAAAACGGGTCGTCCCATTCAAAACGGTTCAATTCGGGGCCTTTGCCCGTGGTGATTTTTGCGGGTGCATTCATAACAAGTCCTCCGTTTGGATTATGCCTAAACGCCTGCACCCTTGACGACAAGGGGTCAGAATGCAGCTATAGCACTCATGACAGATATACCCAAAAGCATCGACGCAATGGTCACCGCACTTGCCGACCAAAGCTATGTCTGCGATCGCAGCCTCGCGACTGTGGCGTTTCTTTCGCTCAAACTGGGCCGCCCGCTGTTTCTTGAGGGCGAGGCAGGGGTGGGCAAAACAGAAATTGCCAAAGCCATCGCCGCCATGTTGGGCCGCCGCCTGATCCGTCTGCAATGCTACGAAGGGCTGGATGCGGCCACAGCCGTCTATGAATGGAACTTCACCGCGCAAATGCTTGCCATCAAAGGCGAACAAGACGTCGATCTTTATTCCGACGACTACCTGATCGAACGGCCCCTGTTGCAAGCCATGCGGCCCGATCCCGCAGGTGCGCCTGTGCTGCTGATCGACGAATTGGACCGCACCGATGAACCCTTCGAGGCGTTTTTGCTCGAAGCACTTTCCGATTTCGCAGTCACGATCCCCGAATTGGGCCGCATCGCAGCACCTGAGCCCCCCATCGTCATCCTGACCTCCAATCGGACCCGCGAGGTGCACGACGCGCTCAAACGCCGCTGCCTCTATCATTGGGTCGATTATCCCAACTTCGACCGCGAGATGGAGATTTTGCAGGCCCGCGCGCCCGAGGCCGCAACCGCGCTCTCGCGCGAGGTTGTGGGCTTTGTCCAAGCCTTGCGCACCGAAGACCTGTTCAAAAAACCGGGCGTGGCCGAAACCATCGACTGGGCCAAATGCCTGCTGGCGCTCGACGTCATCAACCTGTCGCCCGAGGTCATCTCTGACACGCTTGGGGCTATCCTGAAATACCAAGACGACATCCAGAAACTGCAAGGCTCCGAGGCCAAAAAACTCCTCGACCAAGTCCGCGCCGAGATTGCCTGATGGTAGAACTCGCCGCCCTTGATCTGCCAGAAAACCCCAAACTTCTGGGCAATATCACCCATTTTGCCCGTGCTCTACGCAAGGCGGGGCTGCCTATCGGGCCGTCGGCGGTGCTCAATGCCACCCGCGCCGTGCAGGCCGCAGGGTTCACCGAAAAAGCCGATTTCTATTGGACCTTGCACGCCTGTTTTGTCACCAAACGCGATCAGTCATGGGTCTTTGCGCAGGTCTTTCGCCTCTATTGGCGCGACCCGCGCTATCTTGAACATATGATGGCCTACATGATCCCCGCTGTGCGCGGTGTGCAAGAAGAACGCCTTGCCAAACCCGCCGAAAAACGCGCAGCCGAGGCCTTGCTGGACGGGGTTGAACCGCCCGAAAAAGCGCCAGACCACGAGGGCGAAGAAACCGCGATCGAAATCGACGCCTCGCGTACGATGTCGGCCACCGAACGTCTGCGCACACTTGATTTTGAACAGATGAGCACAGCTGAAATGGCCGCAGCCAAACGGATGATCGCGCGGCTGTCGCTACCCGTCAAACCGCTGAAATCGCGGCGCACGCAGGCCGCCGTGGTGGGGGCCAAACCCGACTGGCCCCGCACCATGCGCGCGGCCATGCGCCACGGCGGCGACATCGCCGCCATCGCCCGCAAACGGCATCGCACGCGCTATCCCAACCTTGTGGCGCTCTGCGATATCTCTGGCTCCATGTCCCAATATTCGCGTGCCGTGCTGCATTTCCTGCATGCCGTGGCCAACGAAAAAGGGGCGGGTTGGGCCAAGGTCCATGCCTTCACCTTTGGCACACAACTCACCAACATCACCCGCCACATGCGCGCCCGCGACGTTGATGCGGCTCTTAAAGCCGCTGGCGCGCAAGCGCAGGATTGGGAAGGGGGCACGCGCATCGGTGACTGTTTGACCGCCTTTAACCGCGACTGGTCGCGCCGCGTGATGGGGCAGGGCGCCATCGTCCTGCTGATCTCGGATGGCCTGGACCGCGGCGACCCCGATGCGCTGGCCGCCGCCATGCAACGCCTGCACCTGTCGGCCAAACGTGTCATATGGCTCAACCCCTTGATGCGCTTCGAAGAATTCGCCCCCAAAGCCCGTGGTATCGCCGCCATGTTGCCCCATGTCGACAGCTTCCGCGCAGGCCACAACATCGCCAGCCTCGAAGGTATCGCCGCCGCCCTGAACGGCGACGCAGGCGACAAACCCCGCATGATGCAGGCCCTGTCATGACCCAATACGACGACATCCCCGCCATCGCGCTGGCCTGGCACCGCGCAGGCACCGCAGCCGCCATCGCCACTGTTATCGACACTTGGGGCAGTGCGCCGCGCCCCACAGGCTCACAGCTTGCCATCAACGTAAACGGCGAGATGGCAGGCTCCGTGTCGGGCGGCTGTGTCGAAGGCGCAGTCGTGGTCGAGGCGATTGAGGCTATTGAGACAGGCACGCCTAAACTGCTCGAATACGGGGTCAGTGATGACGATGCCTTCGCCGTCGGGCTGGCATGCGGCGGCACCATCCGCATCCTCGTCGATCCCGTCGGACCCGTGCTCGACCCGCAGATCCTCGAGGCGCTGATCACCGCGCGCGGCGCCCGCCAACCGGCCGCCCTCATCCACGACCTGACCAGCCCCGCGCGTCACCTGACTACTGACACCACCGCCCATGATGCACGTTTTCGCGCGGACAAAAGCGGCATCGACGCGGATCACTTCATCGCCATCCACAACCCGCCCCTGCGCATGATCATCACAGGCGGGGTGCACATCGCCCAAGCGCTCATTCCCATGGCCCGCGCCGCAGGATACGCCCCCACGCTGATCGACCCGCGCGAAGCCTTCGCCAGCCCCGCGCGCTTTCCCGACACAACCCTTGTCCACGACTGGCCGGATGCCGCCATGACCGCCGCCGCCCCCGATGCGCGCACCGCCGTCGTAACCCTGACCCATGACCCCAAACTCGACGATGCCGCCTTGCACATCGCCCTGAAATCCGATGCGTTCTACATCGGCAGCCTCGGCTCCACCCGCACCCACGCCAAACGCGTCACGCGCCTGCAAAACGAAGGCTTCACCGACAGCCAGATTGCCCGCATCCACGCACCCGTGGGCCTTGATATCGGTGCCAAATCGCCGGCTGAAATTGCGGTATCGATCATGGCGCAAATCACCCACACCCTGCGCCAATGACCTTCGGTGAAACCCCGACCCATATGGCGCTTGGCCATATCCTCGCCCATTCCACAGGCGGCATTCGTAAGGGCACGACCCTGACGCAAGACCACCTGGACAGGCTGATCCAGCAGGGCTTTGACAGCATCATCACCGCGCATCTTGCCCCAACGGACCTGCATGAAAACGATGCCGCTGGCCAGCTTGCCGATGCGCTGGCCGCTCGGGATATTCGGATCGCCACGCCCGCCACGGGGCGCGTCAACCTCTATGCGCAAACGGCAGGCCTTTTGCGGCTCGACACAGCAGCGATCACGCAACTGAACTTGGTAAACCCCATGATCACACTTGCCACATTGCCCCATAATGCCCGCGTGGCCGCAGGCACGATGATCGCGACCGTCAAAATCATCAGCTACGGCGTGGCAGCAGCAGATATCGCCACGACCACGGCCCTTGGGGCCAATGCGCTTACCATCGCGCGGCCCCGGTTCAAAACCGCCGCTTTGATTGAAACGCAGTTCGACATGCCGCCATCCGAAAAAGGGCGCACCGCTATTAAAACGCGACTCTCCCGTCTGGATGTCACATTGGCGCCACGCATCCTTGTGCCCCACACCACACAGGCCATCGCCCGCGCCATCGGCGCAACTCAGGCGGATATCATTCTCATTCTGACTGCGTCCGCCACTTCCGACAGTCAGGATGTCGCCCCCACAGCTGTGCGTCAGGCAGGGGGGGTGATCGATCGCTACGGCATGCCTGTTGATCCTGGCAATCTGCTTTTCCTGGGCTCCCTTGATGATACCCCGATCATCGGTTTGCCGGGCTGCGCGCGCTCACCTGCGCTCAACGGGGCCGATTGGGTGCTCGAACAAGTGATCTGCGGCCATCCGCCAACCGCAAAAGACATCGCAGCGATGGGCATCGGCGGTCTGCTCAAGGATATACCGCAGCGCGGGCGACCGCGCGAATAATCTGTCTTTCATTGTTGTTCCAATACCTTGGGGAGTTTGAGGGGCAACGCCCCTCATCATCATAAAAGACATGCCGCGCCAGCGGCACCGCTTTGCCGTATGCCCAAAGCCCGCCGCCTGCTGCATCGCAGCGACGAATTTGTTTCCCCTAGGGCAGAACACATGCTTAACTTTCATCCAAGCATACTCATAACACCTAGGGAGGAACGTCATGACACAGGTCTCCATGACCGTGAATGGAAAAGCCGTCAGCGGTGATGCCGAAGGGCGCACGCTGTTGGTGCAATTCTTGCGTGAAACACTCAATCTGACAGGCACCCATGTGGGCTGCGATACCTCGCAATGCGGGGCCTGCGTGGTGCATGTGAATGGCAAGGCGGTCAAATCCTGTGCGATTTTTGCGGCCGAAGTGGAAGGTGCCGAGGTGACAACGATCGAAGGCATGGCAAATGCCGATGGGTCCCTGTCCAAGGTGCAGCAGGCGTTTCAGGACCATCACGGCCTGCAGTGCGGCTTTTGCACACCGGGCATGGTGATGTCGGCCACAGCGCTGTTGGGCGAAAACCCCAATCCGTCTGAGGCCGAAATTCGCGCCTACCTCGAAGGCAATATCTGTCGCTGCACAGGCTATCATAACATCGTCAAATCCATCATGGCCGCCGCTGGTCAGGATACCAGCAAGATCGCGGCAGAATAAGCCGACTTGCGCCGCTGTTGCGCAATATGAAATCCGCCGAACGTCTGACGCATTGCCATACGCATAGCAGACGCTAGGCCATACATTGATTTTTCGCCCTTTCAGCAGGGCTCAACGGGAGGAATAAAATGCCAAAAGATGGAGGAATCGGCGCCGCCACACCGCGCCGCGAAGACGTCCGCTTTCTGACAGGAAACGGTAAATACACAGATGATATCAACGTGCGCGGACAGGCTTATGTCCACTTCCTGCGCTCTGATATTGCTCACGCGAAAATCAACGGGATCGATACGTCTGAAGCCGAAAAAATGGACGGTGTGATCCGCGTATTTACGGGCGCTGATTTCGAAGCTGTCGGCTCCATCCCGTGCGGCTGGCAAGTGACCGACCGCCACGGCGAAGCGATGCAGGAGCCGCGCCATCCCGTGCTGGCCCACGGCAAAGTGCGCCACGTCGGTGACCCGATTTGTGCAATCGTTGCAGAGACTTACGAGGCCGCACGCGATGCAGCTGAAGCGATTGATCTTGATCTCGAAGAGCTGCCCGCCGTTGTCGATATGAAAGAGGCGGTCAAAGACGGTGCGCCCAAAGTCCATGACGAACTGACGTCAAACCTGTGCTACGATTGGGGCTTTGTTGAGGACAATCGCGCCGCCGTGGACGAGGCGATCAAAAACGCCCATCACGTCACGACGCTTGAGCTGGTGAACAATCGTCTTGTGGCCAACCCGATGGAGCCGCGCGTGGCCGTGGGCGACTATGACCGCAGCGACGAAGAACACACGCTTTACACGACCTCCCAAAACCCCCATGTGATCCGTCTTTTGATGGGCGCATTTGTTTTGGGCATTCCCGAACACAAACTCCGCGTCGTCGCCCCCGACGTCGGCGGCGGCTTCGGGACCAAGATCTTCCACTATGCCGAGGAAGCCTTTGTTACCTTCGCCGCCAAAGAGTTGAACCGCCCCGTTAAGTGGACGGCCTCGCGCTCAGAGGCGTTCATGTCCGATGCGCATGGTCGCGACCATATCACGAAAATCGAGCTGGCCTTGGACAAAGACAACAATTTTACGGCCCTTCGCACAGAAACATACGCAAATATGGGGGCCTATCTTTCAACTTTCGCACCATCCGTCCCCACTTGGCTGCACGGCACATTGATGGCGGGGAACTACAAAACGCCGCTTATCTATGTGAATGTTAAGGCGGTGTTTACCAATACAGTGCCCGTGGATGCCTACCGCGGCGCGGGCCGGCCCGAGGCAACGTTCCAACTTGAACGGGTGGTGGACAAAGCCGCACGCGAGTTGGGCGTGGACCCGATCGCCCTGCGCCGTCAGAATTTCATCACCGAGTTTCCCTATGCCACACCTGTTGCAGTCGAATATGACACGGGCGACTACAATGCCACGATGGACAAGCTGACCGAGATCGCTGATCTGTCGGGATTTGAGGCGCGGCGCAAAGAAAGTGAAGCCCGCGGCAAGCTGCGTGGTCTGGGCCTGAATTGCTATATCGAGGCCTGCGGGATTGCCCCGTCGAACCTTGTTGGACAGTTGGGCGCGCGCGCAGGGCTTTATGATGCGGCCACAGTGCGCGTGAACGCCACGGGCAGCATCAGCGTCATGGTCGGCGCCCATAGCCACGGGCAGGGGCATGAAACCGCCTTCCCGCAGGTGGTGGCCGATATGATCGGCATTGACGCCAGCCAGATTGATATCGTGCATGGCGATACCGCGCGCACACCGTTCGGCATGGGCACCTATGGGTCACGCTCGCTTGCGGTGTGTGGATCGGCGATGGTCAAGGCCACCGAAAAGATCATCAACAAAGCCAAGAAAATCGCAGCCCATCTGCTTGAAGCCTCTGATGAGGACATCGAATTGGCCGATGGCCAGTTCACTGTCGCTGGCACAGATAAATCCGTGGCCTGGGGCGATGTCACGCTGGCGGCCTATGTGCCGCATAACTACCCGCTTGAAGATATCGAACCGGGTTTGGAAGAAACGGCGTTTTATGACCCTGCGAATTTCACTTATCCATCAGGTGCGTATGCCTGCGAGGTTGAGGTGGACCCCGATACCGGCAAGGTCACGATTGAACGGTTCGCCGCCGCAGATGACTTTGGCAACATCATCAATCCGATGATTGTGTCAGGGCAGGTGCATGGCGGCTTGGCCCAGGGGATCGGCCAAGCCCTGTTGGAAAACTGCGCCTATGACGAGGACGGCCAAATCCTGAGCGCGTCTTACATGGATTATGCGATGCCGCGCGCGGACGATGTGCCGTTCTACAGCGTCGATCATTCCTGCCAGACGCCCTGTACGCACAACCCCCTTGGCGTGAAAGGCTGTGGCGAGGCAGGGGCCATCGGATCGCCGCCATCGGTGGTGAATGCCGTGCTGGACGCCTTGAATGCCGCGGGCCATGACGTGCCCCATCTTGATATGCCGCTCACACCATCAAAGGTGTGGGATGCGATGAACAAAGGAGCGTAACCCATGTATGCTTTTGATATTGAACGGCCCACAACCATTGCCGATGCAGCCAAAGCCCTGTCGGGCGAGGCGCAAGCATTGGGTGGGGGGCAGACATTGATCCCGACCCTCAAGGCGCGATTGGCCGATCCCGGAACACTTGTGTCCTTGTCGGGTATCAGCGAAATGCAAGGGGTTTGCATGTCTGATGCGGGCGAGGTTTGCATCGGTGGTGGAACGACCCATGCTACCGTCGCGGCAGAGGCCACAGCCTATCCCGCGTTGGCAGAAACTGCATCGCATATCGGTGACCCTGCGGTGCGCAACCGCGGCACGATCGGGGGCAGCCTTGCCAATAATGACCCGTCGGCCTGTTATCCCGCAGCCGCATTGGCATCGGGCGCGACGATCATCACCAACGCGCGTGAAATCGCGGCAGATGACTACTTTCAAGGCATGTTTACCACAGCGCTGGACGAAGGCGAAATCATCACAGAGGTCCGCTTTCCAGTGCCAGAGAAAGCAAACTACCAGAAGTTTGTGCAGCCTGCGTCCCGCTTTGCATTGGTGGGCGTGTATGTTGCCAAATACGCGGATGGTGTGCGTGTCGCTGTAACCGGCGCCTCCGAAGAAGGTGTGTTTCGCTGGACCGAAGCAGAGGCGGCGCTCACGTCGAATTTCAGCGCGGAGGCGCTTGATGGGCTATCGGTAAGCGCAGATGGCATGATCGGCGATCTTCACGGCTCGGCTGACTATCGTGCGCATCTGGTCAAGGTGATGACAGGGCGGGCCGTGTCAGCCGCAGCCTAAGGTATCGACAAAACAAAACCCCAGAGACACCTCTGGGGTTTTGTATGTCTAAAACACGGCTTTGCGAAACAAAGCTGGCCAGGCTTACTTCGGGCTTACTTCGGGATCGGTCCGATAAGCATAACCATCTGGCGGCCTTCCATCTTGGGGAAGTTTTCGACCTTGCCCATCTCTTTGGTGTCTTCTGCGACACGTTCCAGCAGCTCACGGCCAAGGTTTTGGTGCGCCATCTCGCGACCACGAAAGCGCAGCGTCACTTTCACTTTGTCGCCGTTTTCAAGGAATTTGAACACGTTACGCATTTTGACGTTGTAGTCATTCACATCGGTGTTCGGACGGAATTTGACTTCCTTGATCTCGATAGTCTTTTGCTTCTTGCGTGCCTCGGACTCGCGCTTTTGTTGTTCATATTTGAACTTGCCGAAATCCATGATCTTGCAAACGGGCGGCGTTGCATTTGGCGAAATCTCTACCAGATCCAAACCGGCATCTTCCGCCATTGCCATGGCTTTTGCGGGAGAGACGACGCCAACATTGTCGCCATCGGCACCAATAAGACGAATTTCGATGGCCTTGATATTTTCGTTTACTCGGGGGCCAGTGTCGCGCTGTGGGGGCGCGTTATGAGGTCTGCGGGCTATGGGTTCGTTCCTTGAATTATGTCTGTTATCAGAGCAGAAACCTAACCTTTGTCGCCAAGCGCTTCAAGCGGCAAAAGGCAGGCAATCTGTCTGTTGGGGGAAAACACGACAGAGTTTGCCATATATGCTGCGATGCGGCGTTTCCTCTTTTATCCAAATGGTGACTATGGCATAGCATGTTCGATGCTCCCACGGGGGGTGTGTTGTTAAAAAAGGGATAAAGAGCATGAAGAAACTTCTGCTTGGTGTAGCGGCGATCGCAATCGCGGCTGTAGGATATTTTTGGTATTCGGGCACGACGCCTTCGGAGATGGCCGAACAAGCCACCGAAGCTGCTGGTGAAGCCACGAGTGCAGTTACAGAAACCGTGTCAGGTGCGGCTGAGGCTGTCACCGAAACCGCAACCGAAACAGCTGACAGCGCAACTGGTGCTGTAACCGAAGCTGTTGAAGGTGCTGTCGAAAGCGTCACGGAAGCCGCTGAAGGTGCCGTAGAAGCTGCGACAGAGGCCGCCGAAGGGGCTGCAACTGCCGTGACCGAAGCTGCCGAAGGCGCTGTAGAGACCGCAACAGAAGCTGCAGATGCGGCCGTTGATACCGCGACTGAGGCCGCTGAAGGTGCGATGGAAGCCGTTGAAGGTGCTGCAGATGCGGCAATGGACACTGCAAGCGACGCAGCAGATGCAACAATGGAAGCCGCAGAAGGTGCGATGGAAACGGCCGAAGGTGCTGTTGACGCCGCAACAGAGACCGCGACCGAGGCTGCTGACGCCGTTGCAGATACAGCGACAGAAGCAACTGAAGCTGCAACCGAAACAGCGACTGAAGCTGCTGACGCTGCAACCGACACAGCGACTGAAGCTGCTGACGCTGCGACTGAAACAGCGACTGAGGCTGCCGAGACAGCTACGCAAGCTGCTGAAGGTGCCGTTGATGCTGCGACAGACACAGCTGCAGAAGCAACCGAGGCCGCAACAGATGTGGCTGAAGACGCTGCCGACGCTGTTGAGACTGCGACAGACGAAGCGGAAGCTGCTGCCGACACTGCGACAGAGGCCGCAGAAGAAGCGCCGGGCGCAATGGCTGGCATGGCCGAATTGCTGACGGCTGATGGCTTCAATGCCGACAAGCTGATCGAAATGGTCGATGGTTCGGAACTGGGTATGGTTCAGAAAACAGCGATCAAAGCGGCGATTGAAAAGGCGGGTGAAAACCCTGACCTGATCCCGGGCGTGATTGATCAAATCAAAGGTGCGATGGGTCTCTAAGCCCTTTGTCTCTTAAACAGTAGAAGGCCGCCGCAGATATCTGCGGCGGCCTTTTTCGTAAGGTGGATTGAAATCCACCTTACCTGATGGATCAATCAAGAAATGCCTTTTCAACGACATAATGCTGCGGGTTCGAGTTCGCGCCTTCCACCAGGCCATAGTCCTCAAACATCTCCTTAAGCTCCAGATTGAACGCAAGGTTGCCGCAAATCATCGCGCGGTCACTTTCGGGGTTCAGAGGTGGAACGCCCAAATCCGCAAAGGCCTCTCCAGAGCGCATCAGATCAGTGATACGGCCCATCTTGGGGCTCTCTTCACGGGTTGTGGTTGGGTAATATTTGATCTTTTTCCAAAAGCCTTCGCCGATCAATTCATTGAGCAATTCATCGGTCTTGAGGCTTTCGATCAAATCGCGCCCGTAGCTGAGCTCTCCAACTTCACGGCAGGTGTGTGTGATGATCACCTCGTCGTAGTCTTCATAGGTTTGTGGCTCGCGCAACAGCGATGCGAAAGGCGCAAAGCCCGTACCCGTTGCAAAAAACCAGATGCGTTTGCCGGGCAACAAGGCATCATGGACCAGCGTGCCCACGGGTTTGGGGCGCAAGATAACCTGATCGCCCGCTTTGATATGCTGCAGTTTGCTTGTCAGGGGGCCGTCCTGAACCTTGATGGAATAGAACTCAAGCTCCTCGTCCCACGATGGCGAGGCAATCGAATAGGCCCGCAAAAGCGGTTTTTGCTTGCCGGTCTTTGGGTCGGCGTCGCCCATAAGCCCGATCATCACAAATTCGCCCGAACGAAACCGCAAGGACGCCGGACGCGTGCAGCGGAACGAAAAAAGGCGGTCGGTGTAGTGTTTCACCTCCGTCACGGTTTGGGCGTCGGGCAGGGTGGGGATGGCCTTGGTGGCGACTTCGGTCATATCAGCTCGTTTGTTCATAAGTGTCAGGCGGGGGGTACACCCCGTTCTCCGTTCTAGGCATTGATGTGGGTCAAGAAAAGGGGGGACTATCCGCGCAGGCGCGACTGATAGTCATGTGCGCGCCAATCAGCGCGGGCGCGCCATTGGTATTCTGGCTGACGGGCTGCAAGGGTGTCATCAATTTCGACCTCATCAAACCCCACGCGGCGTGCCATCGCATATTGATCCGCAATCACATGCCCCTTGGCACGCAGGCGTCCCATATACCCCATGCGGCGCAGTTCAACGGCGATGGAAAATCCGCGCCCGTCCGAAAAACTCGGGAAGTCCACGCGCACCATGTCAATCTCGCCAAGGCGGTCGCGCAGGGTCTCTGGATCGTCAGAGCTGGCCAGATCGATACCAGCGCAGTTGTTTGCGGGCAGGGAAGACAGGGGGCAAAAGCCGCCTGTCCAGTCATCTGTTTTGAAGCCCGTGTCTGTCACGATTGTCATATCTGTTGCTCCTTATGCCGCGCTGCCGCGGATCACTTTGCCATCCACGATATGGATGCCGCATTCTTCTTTGGTCTGGTCGCGCCAGCGTCCGGCGCGGGGGTCTTCGCCCACGCCAACGGGACTCGTGCACGGGGCGCAGCCGATGGAAGGGTAGCCTTGGGCTACCAGCGGATGGCGCGGCAGGCGATTTTCGGTCATATATTCTGCAACGTCCTCACGTGCCCAATGTGCCAAGGGATTGACCTTGAGCCGTTGTCCGCCGTCGTCTTCAAAAAACTCAAGGTCGGCGCGGCTGCCCGCCTGAAACCGTTTGCGGCCCGTGATCCACGCATCATATGGTGCCAATGCGCGTTGCAACGGCTCGGTCTTGCGCAGGGCACAGCAGGCATCGGGGTTGTGAAGGTGCAGCAGCCCTTCGTTGTCGTGAATGAACAGATCATCGCGCTTGGCCGTCACCGTTTGCACATTGCTGAGGTTGAGTTTGTCAGCCACCTCTGTCTGATATTGAAGAGTTTGAGCAAACAGCATCTCGGTGTCGATGAACAACACAGGGGTCGCGGCGTCGATACGACTGATCATGTGCAACAGCACGACGCTTTCGGCCCCAAAGCTGGAGACCAGCGCGAGTTTTCCGACCTCTGCATCGCGAAACGCACGTTCAAGAACCGACAGCGCCCCGTGGTGTTTGTAGCGCTTGTTCAGATGGGCTGCACGGATATGGGGAGGGGCGTTAAGCGGCATTTGCTTGGCTTTCGGGGTAGAGCGCTGCTTTGAACGGCGCCATTCCAACACGACGATAGGCCTGCAAGAATGTTTCGGACGGGTCCTGGCGCAGCTCAAGATAGGTGCGCACAATGCGCTCGATGGCGGGCAAAAGGCCATCTGCACTAAACCCCGGGCCGGCACGTTCGCCAAGTGTTGCGTCCTCGGTGCCGTCACCGCCAAGCGTGATCTGGTAATTCTCAACACCCGCACGATCCAGCCCCAGAATACCGATATGGCCAACATGGTGATGGCCGCAGGCATTGATGCATCCGCTGATTTTGATTTTGAGCGGGCCGATGTCATGTTCCAGTTTCAACGCGTCGAAATGCTCGGCGATGTCTTGGGCAATCGGGATGCTGCGGGCCGTGGCCAACGCGCAATAATCCATTCCGGGGCAGGCGATGATGTCGCTGATCAACCCGATATTGGCCGTGCCAAGCTCTGCCGCGCGCAGTTGCGCATAAACCTGCGGCAAGTCGGATTTGTGGACATGGGGCAGGATGATGTTCTGCTCGTGGCTGACACGCAATTCATCGTGGCCGAACCGTTCGGCCAGATCTGCCATCACCCGCATCTGATCGGCAGTGGCATCGCCCGGGGTCGCGCCATGTTTTTTCAGACTGATCGAGACGATGGCATAGTCTGGGTTGCGATGTGCGGTCAGGTTCGTATCGGCCCATGACCGAAACAAAGGATCCGTTTCATATGCCGCATCGAATGCGGATGTCGCATCAGCGCGATAAGTCGGTGGAGCAAAGGATTGTTCTATTTCGGAAAGAAAAACCTGATCGATACCGCTGAATGCCGGACGTATTTGTTCGAAACGTGCTTCTACGCGACGCGCAATATCTTCAATGCCATGCTCATGCACAGTGATCTTGATGCGCGATTTATATTTGTTGTCGCGGCGGCCCAAGCGGTTCCAAACGTTGACCGTGGCCTCTACATAGGGCAGCAAATCCTGCTTGGGCAAAAAGGCGCGCAAGACCTTGCCAATCATCGGCGTGCGGCCCAAACCGCCACCCACGATGATTTTATACCCGACCTCGCCGTTCTGCCGAACCACCTGAATGCCGATGTCATGGGCACGGATTACGGCCCTGTCGGCTTCTGATCCCGTGACTGCCAATTTGAATTTGCGGGGCAAGAATTGAAATTCGGGATGATCCGTCGACCACTGGCGCAACAGCTCGGCTGTGGGGCGCGGATCCTCAACCTCGTCTGCGGCGGCACCTGCAAAATGATCTGCGGTGACATTGCGGATCGTGTTGCCGCTGGTTTGGATAGCATGCATTTCCACCTCGGCAAGCGCGTCCAGAATGTCGGGAACGTCTTGCAGTTTGGGCCAGTTAAACTGGATGTTCTGGCGTGTTGTGAAATGGCCGTACCCTTTGTCCCATCGCTCTGCGATCATGGCCAGTTGACGCATTTGACGACCGTTCAGGGTGCCGTAGGGCACAGCGACACGCAGCATGTAGGCATGCAGTTGCAAATACAGCCCGTTCATCAGGCGCAGGGGTTTGAATTCGTCTTCTGTCAGCGATCCGTCGATACGGCGTGCCACCTGCGCGCGGAACTGTTTGTTGCGTTCAGCGACAAAGGCAGCGTCGAAGTCATTATATTTATACATTAATTCAGCTCCACTTGCTTGCCGTGTGCATAGTTGGACGGACCTTTCGTGCGGAAGGTTTCCCGAAAATGGGTGGGCTGAGGCAGGCCATTTTCAAGATGCACGTCGGCCAAATAGACCCCAACCGCGATGTCCGTTTGCGCTGACGCCGTCATCAATTGCTCATCTGCGATTGCTTCATCCTCGAACACTTCTGCTTTGGACAGGTGGCGGGTCCATGTGGCCTCTTCGGTCCAGTAAATCACGTCGCCTTCCAGCAATGCGTTGGCAGTTATCACTTTGGTAAATGGGCGGCTCATTGGGCGGCCTCCTGTTGTGGAATTGTTTGGGCCACCGAAACCGCATCGCGGGGGGCAAGACCGTAAAGCATCAGGGCAGGGCCTGTCAGTTCTGTTGCAGCCAAGACATCGGCCAATTGCGCCAGATCACAATGCACACTGCGCTGTTCCACACGGCTGACGTTTTCAACGATGGTTACAGGGGTCGTGGCGGCAGCGCCGTGCATCAGCAGACGGCCCTGGATAAAGCGGGCCGATTTTTTGCCCATGTAGATGGCCGCGACCTCGCCTTCTCGGGCAAGCGCGCGCCAGTCATGATCTGCATATCCGTGCATATCATGGCCTGTGATCAGCCTTACGGCCGCGTTGCGTTTACGTTTTGTCAGACTTTGGCCGATGCTGGCCACCGCAGCAGAGGCGGCGGTGATCCCGGGCACGATGGCCCATGTGATGCCTGCTGCGTCCAATGCGTTGATCTCTTCATCCAATCGGCCAAATACCGTTGGATCACCCGATTTCAGACGCACGACATGGTGGCCTTGGGCGGCGTGATCGACCATCAGCGCGTTGATATCCTCTTGCGCCATCGCGGGGCCGAAGCCCGTTTTGCCCGCATCAATCATGATGGCTTCGCGGCGGGCCAGTTCCAGAATATCTGCGCTGACCAGGCGGTCATGGATCACCACATCGGCAACATCCAAAGCCTTGCGTGCTTTGAGGGTAAGAAGGTCAGGATCACCCGGACCTGCGCCCACCAGATCCACGTGACCGTCCTTTGCGGGCGTGGTGTTTAGGTATTTGGACAACAATGAAGACAGGGTCGCGTGAACATCCTCTTCGCCGCCTTTTGAGAGGGCGGCAGGCCCGCTGGAAAAGTAGAAGTCTGACCAGAAGTCGCGCCGAATGCGACCCATCGGCAAGGCATCGACGGCTGAGCGAAAGCCTTTGCCGATGCGTGCCAGAACGCCGAGCGAGGCAGGGAGCTGTTCTTCGAGGTCGCGTTTGATTTTGCGTGCGAGAACAGGGGCGGCGCCTTCCGTGCCAATGGCGATTGTGACGGGGTCACGATCTACGATGGCGGGGGTGATGAATTGGCTGTCGGCGAGGTTGTCGACGATATTAACGCGTGCGCCATCGGCTTGTGCCAGACGTGCCACGCGCGCGTCCTCCGCGGCGTCTTCGTTTGCCGCGTAAAACAGCACAGCGCAGATTGCATCGCCAGGTTCCATCGCGCGGGGCAGCAAGGTAACAGTGCCTTGCTTGGCCCACGTCTGGATGTCGGGGGCCGCGTCCGGGGCGATGACCGTGATATGGGCTTGCGTTTTGCGCAACAGGCGCAGCTTGGCCAATGCCGCTTCACCGCCGCCCGATACGACGATGCGGCGGCCTTCAACGGCGACAAAGATGGGAAAGTGCTTCATTGCGGAAATCCTGCTTCAAACTTACCCGCAATATAGGATAATGTTCCTATTAAACGCCATATGGCTATGGTAATAGGAACGTATGTTCAGCCTGAGTTGGCTGATTCAAACCAGCGTTCCAAGCATGAGGGGAAATGCAAATGCCAGTCCAACTTGATGAGATTGATCGGAAAATCCTTGCGCAGTTGCAGGTCGATGCAAGCCTGAGCCTTGATGACATTGCCGTGAAGGTGGGCAGTTCCAAGACACCTGTCTGGAACAGGATTCGTAAGTTGCGAGAGGCAGGGGTGATCGGAGCGCAGGTGGCCAAGCTGGATGCGGAAGCCTTGGGGTTTGAGGCATGCTTTTTTGTGCTGATCCGCACGTCAGAGCATGAGGCTGAATGGCAGGCGGCGTTTTTGAAAGCGCTCAAAGAACGGCCAGAGGTGCAGGAAGCGCATCGATTGGCGGGCGATATTGACTATATTTTGAAGGTGCGCGTACAAAACGCGCGTGCCTATGACACGTTCTATCAGGCGTTGATTTCAGAAGTGCGCGTTTTCAATGTGACCGCTTTGTTGAGCATGGAGGAGATCAAATCGACAAGCGCGTTGCCGCTATGAAACGGTCAGTCGCTCGAGCCCGTGGAAATGGTATGCGTTTTTGTAGCCGGGTGACCCCTCGAGCCGAAGGGTCGGGCGGGCTGCAAAAAGCTCTTCCAGCGCGATTTTGAGTTCGAGCCGCGCAAGTGGTGCGCCCACACAAAAATGAATGCCGCCGCCAAAAGCCGTATGTGCCACCACGCGGCGTGTCGGGTCAAACGTTGCGGGGCGATCATATACTTTTGGATCATGGTTCGCCGCCCCAAGGAGCAAACCCACAGGATCGCCTTTGGCGAAGGAATGGCCCATCACCTCCACGTCCTCTTTCGCCCAACGGGTGAACATATGAAGGGGCGGGTCATACCGCAGGATCTCTTCGATCAGCCCCTCCGTGACATCCCTACAATCGTTTTTCAAACAGGCCAAAACGCCGTTGCCAATGGTATGCACGGTTGCTTCATGGCCTGCGTTAAGCAAAAGGATGCAGGTGGTGATCATCTCATCGGTGCTTAGATGTGCGCCGTCTTCTTCGGCGGCAATGAGTTGGGTGATCAGATCATCGCGGGGGGTGTTGCGCCTTGCGTCGATATAACCACGGATGAATGTGGCGAACGCGCTTGCGGCTTGGGCTGCGGTGTCCTCGACCCTACGATCGCGGCCCGCCATATACATCGCAACCATATCATGGGACCACGCCAAAAGCTGGTCGCACATCGTATCGGGCACGCCCAAAAGTCGAGCGATGATTGTGACGGGGATCGGCTCTGCATACTGTGCCAGCAGATCAAAAGGCCCCTCGGGGAAGGCGGCAATCCGTTGTCTACATTCGGCACGGATCATCGGTTCAAGCTCTTTGATGCGCCGCGATGTAAACGCATGCAGCACCAATTTGCGTAGCCGTGTGTGGCGGGGCGGGTCAAGCTCTAGCATGGAGTGGGCTTCGATATCGTAAAACGGACGCAGATGATCAGGCACATCAAAGGCAGGCGCCTCGCGTCCGAAACGGCGGTCTTTGAGAAGGGATTGGACCAGCGCATGAGATGTGGCCATCGGCATGCCATAGTCTTCCCAAAACACCAATTCGCCTTTTGCACGCAATCTTTCGTAAAACGCATAGGGGCTCGCGTTGAGTAGCGGGTCTTGAGGGTTTTGACGAATGCTTTGCATATCACAGGCTTGCGCGAATGTGGCTGGTCAAGGCAAGTGGGTTTTTTGTAGGTTGGCGCCTATGACACGCGTTATGACCTCTCGCTGGATGCTGATTGCTGCCGTTCTGGCCCTTGCCACTGTGCTTGCGGCAGGAGTGTATCGCATAAGCCTGTCGCAGGGGATGTCGCAGCTTTCCAAACGGGGGCAGGCCGATCTGCGCTTGGCGGCGGACCGTTTGACAACGCAGCTGCAGGCCTATGCGCAACTGGCGGTCTTGCTGACCGAACACCCGCAAGTGCGCGCAGAGCTTGCAATCGGGTATGGGGAGCCATCAAATTTCCTGCGGCAAACGGCCGATAAGACAACAAGTTTTGCCATTGCGGTTCTGGATGCGCAGGGCCGCGAAGTGACCCATACAGGCGCGCCCCGATTGCAGCTGGATCACCGCAACAAACCTTATTTCATTCGCGCTATGACAGGCGCATTGGGCAGCTATCATCTGGTTGGTGCGCAAGGGGAGCGGTTGTTTCTTTATGCGGCACCTGTGTTTTCCTCCAGTGGACCAGCGATTGGGGCTGTGTTGATTGCGGTGGATATCGAAGGGGTCGAAAGCGGTTGGCGGGGGGACACGGCGGCGGTGTTTTTCCGTGACGAACTGGATGTGGTTTTCGTGACCAACCGATCAGAACTGGTGATGCGCCGCTTTGGTGCAGGCGAGGCGACCCAAGCCCTGACAGCTGAATATGCAGATGCCGATCTCTTGCCGTTTCCGCCCGTGACACCGCAGGTGATGTCGGGCCACGAGGTTTGGGAGATGGACTTTGGACCCTACATCCCACCGCGCGCTTTGCATTTGGTGCAACCTTTGCCGGTGATCGGGATGCAGGGCGAAGCATTGATCGATGTCGCGCCGGTGATGCGGTTGGCGCAATTGCAGGCGGGGTTCGCAGCGGCGCTGTGTCTGGTTTTCGGGTTGGGTCTGGTCATGGCGATGGAGCGTCGTCGCGTGCTGGCTTTGGCCAATGCGCAGTTGGAAGGGCGTGTAACACGCCGCACAGAAGAGCTTGAGAAGCTGAACATGGACTTGCGCGCTCAGGTCGCTGAACGGCAGGAAGCCGAAGCCGCCTTGCGCCGGGCCCAAAGCGATCTGGTGCAAGCTGGCAAGATGAGCGCCTTGGGCCAGATGTCGGCAGGCATCAGCCACGAGTTGAACCAACCGCTTATGGCTATCGGATCATTTGCCGAAAACGGACGCGCGTTTCTTGACAAAGGCGATACGGCGACGGCGCGTGACAATCTTGGGCGCATCGCCGAATTGTCGCGCCGCGCCGGGCGCATCATCAAAAACCTGCGCGCCTTTGCACGCAATGAAAGCGAACCTTTGGAGGACGTGAACCTTGTGGATGTCGTATCCGAGGCACTGGCCATTGCCGAGCCACGTCTGAGCGCCGAAGCCATCAAGCTGGATTGGACCCCACCCAATCATCCCGTCATCACCCGCGCAGGCCAGGTGCGCATGCAGCAGGTGCTTGTCAATTTGATCAGCAACGCCGCCGACGCGATGGCCGATAAGGAGCGGCGGGTGCTGACGATCACCCTGTCTGGGGGGGATGGTCAGGCGGTTTTGAAGGTGCGCGATACGGGCACAGGGCTGGAGGCACCAGACAAGTTGTTTGAGCCGTTTTACACCACCAAGGATATCGGGGCGGCCAACGGGATGGGACTTGGGCTGTCCATATCATATGGGCTGATCCAGAGCTTTGACGGGCAAATCATGGGCCGCAACCATCCACAGGGCGGGGCGGAATTTACCATCCATCTGCCCTTGTCCGAAGCGAGCCTTGCAGCATGACGCGCCCTGTCTTGATCATTGATGATGACGCCGATGTGCGCGACGCGATCGGACAAACACTTGCCTTGCATGGCTTTGAGCCTCATGTGGCCAGTTCTTTTGTCGTCGCCAAAGATAAGATTACCCGCTCATTCGAAGGTGTGGTGTTGACCGACATCAGGATGCCCGGTCGGGATGGGTATCATGTGCTGGAATACACCCGTGCCATTGATGCAGATTTGCCTGTTGTCTTGCTGACAGGCGAAGCCGATGTGCCCAAGGCCGTTCAGGCGATGCAGATGGGGGCCTTTGGCTTTCTTGAAAAACCCTGTCCTGCGGATGTTTTGACCGAGACTTTGGGAAAGGCCCAAGCACACCGCACCACGGCCCTGAAGCTACGCGCCCACAAGGCTGAACAAGAGACAGGCGATGCGGCGTCGCGCATGTTGTTTGGTGTCTCTGCGCAAAGCGAACGGATGCGCGATCAGGTTCGGCGCGTGGCGGCCGCGCGCGGTGACGTGTTAATCACGGGCGAGGCGGGCAGTGGCACATCAAAGGTGGCCGAGGTCGTTCATCTTTTGAGTGCAGGATCAGGTGCCCCGTTTGTCAAACGCGTCTGCGGCGGGCTGGACCCACTGGCGTTGCACGAAGCGATACAGGCCGCGAAAGGCGGCACGCTGTTTTTGGACGAGATTTGGGCGCTGCCGCCATCGTTGCAATCGGTGCTGGCCGATTGTCGGGAAGATGTCAGGTTGATCTTGGCGGCGGTGCGCGATTTGCGCGGTTTGGTGATGGAAGGCCAGTTCAACGGTGAATTGTTTTACCGCGTTGATCCGTTGACCATTGTCATCCCGCCGTTGCGATCCAGAAAAGAAGACATCCCTGTTTTGTTCAGCCACTACCTTGATCAGGCCTGTGAACACGGTGGCTTGGCGCGCCCTGATGTTCCGCCGCATGTGTTTGTCCAGCTGATGGCCGATGATTGGGAAGGCAATGCGCGAGCACTGCAATCGGCGGCGATGCGATATGCGCTTGGGGTCAGCGATTTGGCATCAGGCGGTGAGATGGGGCTGGCCGATCAGATGGTGCAGGTTGAACGGTCTTTGCTGGATCAGGCTTTGAAACGTCATCTGGGCCGCGCGTCAGATGTGGCAAAAGCCCTCAAACTGCCGCGTAAAACGCTCTATGACAAACTGGCCAAACACGGGCTTCGGCCCGAGGATTACCGCAAAGAGTAACGGTCATCAGGCTGTGCGGTTTTCCGCACAGTGGCGCTAACATCTGTGCGAAATCCCGCACATATATGGTTTTCGCCCAATCCGAATGTTTGGCAAGACGTTGATATTAAACAGATATACGAGGTTTACGCTCTTGTGCGATAACATGCTTGTGAGGATCGCTGGCGCAAGGTTTTCTTACCGCCGGATCGTCCTGTTCTATCGGGGCGCCGTTATCAATTGATGTCTAGGGAGGACACCCAATGAAATATCTTGCCGCTGCTGCGACTGCTGTCGCGCTGACGTTTTCGGCCACCGCAGGCCAAGCTGCCTGTGATGCTGGCGAAGTGGTTATCAAGTTCAGCCACGTAACCAACACCGACAAGCACCCCAAGGGGATTGCTGCATCGTTGCTGGAGCAACGCGTAAACGATGAAATGAATGGCAAAGCCTGCATGGAAGTCTTTGGCAACTCGACACTTTATAACGACGACAAAGTGCTTGAAGCGATGTTGCAGGGTGATGTTCAGCTGGCCGCACCGTCGCTGTCGAAGTTTGAAAAGTTCACCAAGCAGTTCCGCATTTTTGACCTGCCGTTCATGTTCAAAAACATCGAGGCGGTTGATGCGTTCCAAGCCTCGGACGCGGGTCAGGCGATGAAAGACAGCATGCAGCGCCGCGGCCTGCAAGGTCTGGCGTTCTGGCACAATGGCATGAAGCAGATGTCGGCCAATGTGCCGCTTGTTCTGCCGACAGATGCAGATGGCCTGAAATTCCGCGTGCAATCGTCTGACGTTCTGGTTGCGCAGATGGAAGCCATCGGTGGCTCGCCCCAGAAGATGGCGTTTTCGGAAGTTTATGGCGCGCTGCAGCAAGGTGTTGTGGACGGTCAGGAAAACACATGGTCGAACATCTTTGGACGTAAGTTTTTCGAAGTCCAGGACGGCGTGACCGAAACAAACCACGGCATCATCGACTATCTTGTTGTGGCCTCGGTTGACTGGCTTGAAGGTCTGGACGCCGATGTGCGCGACCAGTTCCTGACGATCCTGTCAGAAGTCACAGAAGCGCGGAACGGCGAAAGCTTCAAAGTCAACGAAGCGGCGAAGAACTCGATCGTTGAAGCAGGCGGCACCATCCGTCAGCTGACACCAGAGCAGCGCCAGCAGTGGGTCGATGCGATGAAACCCGTTTGGGCGCAATTCGCAGGCGACGTCGGTCAGGAAAACATCGACGCGGCACAAGCGATCAACGCAGGCTTCTAAGCCAATTCAGGGCATCCCGTTTCAGCGGGGTGCCCTTTGCTGTTTCACTGATATTTCAACACATCCAATTGGGGGCGGGGCAATGGCATCGCACGGGACAGGTGGGCCCACCGGGTTCATAGACACGATTGAAGAGACGCTTATCGCGGCTCTTTTAGGGGCCATGACACTGGTAACATTCGCCAATGTACTGGCGCGGTTTTTTGACATCTGGGGCGGCAACGTCCTTTGGGCGCTTGAGGCAACGGTCTTTATGTTTGGCTGGTTGGTTCTGCTTGGGGCCAGTTATGCGGTAAAGAAAAACGCACATCTGGGCGTGGATGCGCTGGTCAACATCATGCCACCGGCGGGACGCAAGGTGATGGGGCTTGTGGCCGTGTCTGCCTGCTTGGTGTTTTCGCTGCTGCTTTTGAAAGGGTGCTACGATTATTGGGCGGTGTTTGCGGATTTGCCGCCTACCTCTGGCCGCTGGTTCCCCACGGGGTTCAATTTCGATGCCCGTAGCCAATCCTTCTACGAGGTCGATGACGTGCCGATGCTGCCGTTCCTGACGTTCCTCGAAGGGGCCATTAACTACGGCGATGAATACGAAAAGCTGCCCAAGGTGGTGCCGTATCTGGTTTTGCCGCTGTCGGCTGCGCTGCTGCTGCTGCGCTTTACCCAAGCGGCCTTTCGCATCTTGAACGGAACGCAGGACCGTCTGGTCGCCAGCCACGAGTTGGACGAGGACGATATTGAAGACGCGGCCAACCGCGCAGACGAAGAGAAAGTCTAACCCATGGATGTTGTTCTTCTATTCACCATGGTCATCGGCCTGCTGATGATCGGTGTGCCGATTGCCGTGGCCCTTGGTCTGTCATCCACATTGTTTCTGCTGATGTTTTCGGACACCTCGCTGTCGTCGATCGCGGGGACATTGTTTGAGGCGTTTGAGGGCCACTTTACCTTGCTGGCCATCCCGTTTTTCGTGCTGGCATCCAGCTTTATGACGACAGGCGGTGTGGCGCGGCGGATCATCCGTTTCTCCATTGCCTGTGTCGGGCACCTTCCGGGCGGATTGGCGATTGCGGGTGTTTTTGCCTGTATGCTCTTTGCCGCGCTAAGCGGGTCATCGCCTGCAACCGTTGTTGCCATCGGCTCAATCGTGATCGCAGGGATGCGGCAGGTGGGCTATACCAAGGAGTTCGCGGCAGGTGTGATCTGTGTTGCTGGCACGCTCGGCATCCTGATCCCGCCGTCCATCGTGATGGTGGTCTATGCGGCGGCTGTTGAGGTTTCGGTGGGCCGCATGTTCCTTGCCGGTGTTCTGCCGGGGCTTTTGGCGGGCCTGATGCTGATGGTCACGATTTACGTGCTGGCCAAAGTGCGCAACCTTCCCAAAGGCGAATGGCTTGGGTGGGGCGAGATTGGACGCTCTGGCCTTGATGCGTTTTGGGGGCTGTTCCTGATCGTCATCATTCTGGGCGGCATCTACGGCGGTATCTTCACACCCACAGAAGCGGCGGCGGTTGCGGCGGTCTATTCGTTCTTTATCGCCAGCTTTGTCTACCGTGATATGGGGCCTTTGGCGACAACGGGGCCTGATGCCAACACATCGCTTTTACGCAAACCGTGGGCTGTGCTGACGGCGTTCGTGCATCCAGACACCAAGCAAACCCTGTTTGATGCGGGTAAACTGACGGTGACGCTTTTGTTCGTTATCGCCAACGCGCTGATCCTCAAGCATGTGCTGACCGACGAGCAAGTGCCCCAAAGCATTGCCGCAGCTATGTTGGATGCGGGCTTTGGTCCTGTGATGTTCCTTGTGATGGTCAACATCATCCTGCTGATCGGCGGGCAATTCATGGAGCCGTCGGGCCTGCTGGTCATTGTGGCGCCATTGGTGTTCCCCATTGCGATTGAGCTTGGGATTGATCCTATCCACCTTGGTATCATCATGGTTGTGAACATGGAGATCGGGATGATCACACCGCCTGTCGGGCTCAACCTCTTTGTGACCTCGGGCGTGGCGAAAATGCCGATGATGAGCGTTGTCAAAGCGGCGTTGCCGTTTTTGGCGGTGCTCTTTGTGTTCCTGATCATGATCACCTACATCCCGTGGATTTCGACGGTTCTGCCGAATTCGCTTATGGGGCCCGAGTTGATCCTGAATTAGAGAAGGGGGCCTGCGGGCCCCCTTTTTCGTGACGGTGTCTGATTTCAGATGCTGGCTTCGAGAGCTGAAATGATCGCACCAAAGTCCGCCGCCTTAAGGCTTGCGCCCCCCACCAAAGCGCCATCTACATTCGATACATCAAAGATGTCGCTTGCGTTGTCCGGCTTGACCGACCCGCCATAAAGGATGCGCACAGAACGGCCGACACCTTCGCCAAAGCGTCGTTCCAGCCGCATGCGGATAAAGTCATGGACTTCGCCGATCTGATCGAGGCTGGCGACTTTGCCTGTGCCAATGGCCCAAACAGGTTCATAGGCGACGACCAGGTTTTCACCTGTGGCATTGTCGGGGATAGACCCCGCCAGCTGCCCAATCAGAATATCGAGTGTGTTTTGCGCCTCGCGTTGGGCCAGCGTTTCACCGATGCAGACCACTGCAGTCAGACCTGCGTCCCATGCGGCACGGGTTTTGTCGCGGATACATGCATCGCTTTCACCGTGGTCAGTGCGCCGTTCCGAATGACCCGTCAGAACAAACCGTGCGCCTGCATCGGCAACCATGGCCGCGCTGATATCGCCTGTGTGTGCGCCGTTTTCATTTTGATGGCAGTCCTGCCCACCCGTCGCGATGGCGCTGTTTCCGATGGTCTGGCCCATACGGTGCAAAAGGGTGGCAGGGGGGCATAAAAGCACGTCGACTTTGGGGTTCGTGTGTGTTGCAAGCAGTGCCTCCACTTCGGTCAGCTCTGCACCACCGCCATTCATTTTCCAGTTTCCTGCCGCCAGTTTGCGTCGCATGGGTCGCCCTTTCAAAGTCCTCCCTTTACCCTTCGCAACTGTGTGTCATTGCGTCAAGGTAGATGCTTGGGGTAGGGATGTGCCACTTACGAAAGGCCAAGCTGATGATCCCCGAAATCGACGCGCAATTGCTGTTCGAGCAAGACCCTGCAACGCTTGCAAAAGTGCGTGATGCGGCACAGACGGTTGGATTTATGACGTTGCACAACACGGGCCTGTCCGCGCAGCAGGTCGATACAGTAATTGATCAATACCGCATGTTTTTTCGTCTGCCAGATACGGCCAAAGCACGGATCGATATGGCCAAGACGGGCTCAAATAGGGGGTGGGGCGGTGCAGGATCAGAACAGGTCGATCCAGACGCAAACCCTGACTACAAACAGGTGTTTGATTGCGGAGTCGAGGTGCCAGCGGAGGATGCACGCGCAAAGGTGCAGTTCTACGCGCCAAACCAATGGCCTGATCTGCCCTTAGGGTTCCAAGAGACGATTGAGGCGTATTTTGTGCAGGCGCGCAGCATCTCCATGCGGGTTTTGTCTGGTATCGCACGCGCCATTGGCCAAGATGCTGCGTTTTTCGATGATAAATTCGACACGCCGATGGCGCTGCTACGGGGCAATTACTATCCCGAACGTCCCGCATGGGCCGGTGCAAAGGATTTCGGAATTGCGACCCACACGGACTATGGTTGCCTGACGTTTTTGGCCACCGATGGGCAACCGGGATTGGAAGTACGCAAACGCGGGGGCGGCTGGATCCCTGTGCAAGCACAGCCAGGGACGTTCATCATCAATTTCGGCGAAATGCTTGAGATGTGGACAAACGGGGCCGTAAAAGCAACGCCGCACCGTGTTGTGGGCGGTGCCTTTGAACGCATTTCCGTGCCGCTTTTCTTTAACCCAAATGACGACACAAATGTCGCGCCTTTGGGTTCGGGCAAAGTCATCCGCGCAGGCGACCATCTATCTGCGCGCTACAATGAGACCTACGTCCATCTGCAAACGCATTAGATCGCGGACCACTTACTGGCCTGCGGTAAGTGCCTCGTCAAACTTGATGCTTTCGCCGCAACCACATGCGTCGGTGACATTCGGATTGCGGAACTTGAAGCCGCTTTCCAACAACGACACCTCGTAGTCGATCTCGGTCCCGAACAGGAACATCTGCGCCATAGGGGCGATCATTACCCGTGCGCCATCCACTTCAACAACCTCGTCCAAGGCATTGATTTCCGTGACATATTCCATGGTATATTCCATGCCCGCGCAGCCGCCCTTTTTAACGCCGATGCGCAGACCTTCGTGCTGGTCTTTTTCCATCAGCTTGGCGATTTGTGCAGATGCAGCAGGGGTCAGTGTGACCGCTTGTTTGCCTGGTATTCCGAACATTTCAAATGCTCCTTACATAAATCCCAGTTCAAGCCGGGCTTCGTCAGACATCATGTCCATGCCCCACTGGGGTTCCCAAACCAGATCAACCTGAACCTGCTTGATGCCTGCCAATGGCTCAACAGCGTCAGCGACCCAACCGGGCATTTCGCCCGCAACCGGACAGCCGGGGGCTGTGAGGGACATCAGGATATGAACCTCGTTCTCGTCGTTGATTTCGATGGTGTAGATCAGCCCCAGATCATAGATATTCACAGGGATTTCGGGGTCATACACCGTGCGGCAGGCATCCACGATATTGTCATACAGCGGATGCTCTGTGTTGGAAGGTTTGATGAGGGGGGTGCCCTCCATTGGCGTCGCGTCGTTCATGGCTCAGATGTCCTGTTTTCCTGACCAAATAGATAGGGATTTACGGCCCTGTCGTCTAGGGGCGTATCTGATCATTTTAATCAGCTTTTGCCAAAACGGGTCAGTGCCACCCCCGTCAGGGTGATTGCGACCGCCATGACTTTACCCAGATCAATCCGCTCTTTCATGATGAAAACACCGATACACAGCGCAAAAATGATAGATGTTTCGCGCAATGCGGTGACCAGTGGGATGGGGGCTTGGGTGAAGGCCCATACCACCATCGCGTAGGCAACAAAAGATGCACCCCCTGCCACAAGGGCGCGCGGGATGCCCTGTTTGCGCACCGCCCGCCACGTACCACGGCGCATGATTTCAACACCAATCGCATAGGTTAACCCCGTCCCAAGGGCCGACATGGCGAAGAACCCCACCGCACTGCCAGCCGCACGCGCGCCGTATCCGTCAACCAAGGAATACCCTGCGATAAAACAGCCCGTAATCAATGCCGAGCCTGCGGCAACAGGATTGCGCAGCCCGTCCATGCCGCGCACCAGTCCAAGCGACACGATGCCAATGCCGATCAAAAACACCCCAAGCAGTTCGGCCATCGCCAAACTGACGCCCAGAAATACCACACTTACGGCCGCGACAATCAAAGGTGCAGACCCACGCGCCAAAGGATAAACTTGGCTCAGATCGCCAAGCTGATACGACAGCGGAAGAAAGGCCTGATAGCCAAGATGCAAAACAATTGAGGCCACAAGATAGGGCCATGCCTCAAGCGCAGGCATTGGAAAAAACACCAAAGCAAGCCCTGCAAAGACAGATTGGCCAAGGCCCATTGCGACCATGCCCGCAAACTTATCACTGCCCGATTTGACCATCGCGTTCCACGTTGCATGTAACAGCGCGGCAAGAACGACGACGCAAAAAACCGTCAGTGTCATTTGGTTTTGCGCTTGCGCACTGGGGCAGGGCGCACGCGTTTTTCGATCGCATCATAGACCAGCGTGGCAATGTTTTTGCCCGTCGCTGTTTCGATCCCCTCAAGTCCCGGTGAGGAATTAACCTCCAACACCTTCGGTCCATCCGATGAGCGCAACAGATCCACCCCTGACATGCCCAGACCAAACGTGCGGCTGGCACGCAACGCGACATCGCGTTCTTCTTTGCTGATGCGCACCACTTTGGCGGTGCCGCCACGGTGCAGGTTGCTGCGAAAATCATCGCCCGCCGATGTGCGTTTCATGGCGGCGACGACTTTGCCGCCGATCACCAGACAACGGATGTCCTCGCCTGCGGCCTCCTTGACGAAATCCTGCACCAAAAAGCTGGCTTTCAGGCCGCGAAAGGCATCAATCACGGATTCTGCGGCCTTTTTCGTTTCTGCCAGAACAACGCCTTTGCCTTGGGTGCTTTCCAGCAGTTTCACGATCAGCGGGGCCGTTCCCACAAGGCTGATCAAATTGGCGGTATCTTTGGGCGAGGCGGCAAAGGCGGTCGTGGGCATGCCGATCCGCGCGCGTGCCAACATCTGGTGGGCGTAAAGTTTGTCGCGGCTGGCGGTGATCCCATCTGCGCCGTTCACGCAATAGGTGCCAAGGGTCTCGAACTGACGCACGATGGCAGTGCCATAGCTGGTGATGGATGCGCCCACACGTGGAATGACGGCATCAAAGCGCGGCAGCCGTTTGCCATCATAATACACCTCGGGGCTGGTGGCATTGATCGCCATGTAGCAGCGGGTGGTGTCAATCACCTCGACACCGTGACCGCGTTTTTCGCCCTCTTCCACAAGTCGGCGGGTTGAATAGTTGTTTTCACGCGACAGCACCGCGATGCGCAGGGCGCGGTTTGGTGCAGTCTCACGGACGCGTTTGGTGTGATAGACATCGTGGCTCAGCTCTGGCTGGCAAAACCGGTCACCGGGCGCCACGGTCACCCCGTCACCAAGCGCCTGGCGCCCCAAGAGCATCCGGTAATTCATGTTAGAACGATTGGTCAGCGTGACCTCGATGGGCCATGTACGGTCGCCCATTTCCACCATCGTTTCAATCACATAGCGCATCTCGCTTTCGCCATTGGACGATGTCACCTCGCGCTGGTCTTTGATGTCGGCGGAACATGCGATCACCAGATCAGGACGGGTCGGAATGGGTTGCACCATGAACCGAACACGCGGGCGGGTGCGCCCAAAAGGTTCAATGTCAAACGCATGCAGCGCGCTGGTCTTGGCGCCCGTATCTACCTTGGCACGCAAAGCGGGCAGCCCCAGATCGGGCAGGGACAGCCATTCCTCCCAACCAACGCGGATGTCGTCTTGATCGCTCATTTTTATGACCTGCTTGGCTTCCAAGTTTTGGACTGTAGCAAGCACGATGGCCGCTCACAATGTGGATTAACTTTCAGGGTCGATAAACAAGGCGCGCAACTGGAGTTGGGTTGCCAAAACGCGCGCCTGCCATTGGGCCATATCGTCATCGTTTCGGCGCGGCCAACTCACTTGGACGACAAGACTGTCCCCGAATGTGAAAGCGGCAAGGCATGCTTGGGCTTCACACACCAACGGGATGGCCGAAAAAGGGGGCTGCTGTTCAAGAAGGCAAATGCGGACCTCTTCTTGTTCAAGGCAGGCCATTCCAGCGGGCAAATTGTCGATGGCGGGGACCTGTCCGTCCAGCGCCTTCATCACCTTTTTGATGGGGTGGACGAATTGCGATGTCGCAGCCATTGCACTGGCGATGGACAGGCGGATCGGCGCATCTGGTAACTGATCCAGCAGGGACGGCGACAGATCACCGATTGCCATCGTGCGATATGAGTTTGCGTCCTGCACCGGGGTTGGTTGGCAGAACTGCGCGGCCTTTGGCGTTGGCAATCGCGTCGGCTTGACCCCGCTGGCTGTGATCTCGTAGCCATCGACGGGCGCACAAGTGGCCGCACCCAAACCGGGTGACGGCAGCGTGCTCCAAATGGCAAGGGCCGCCAGAAATGTAAGAACAGATCGCATGGCGCTTGGCTAGGCATGTAATTTGACCTAAGTGGGGCGGGCATTGGGCATTACTGGATTTCACCATGACCACTCCCTTTTCATTTGATCTGCACCATACCGATGGCAAGGCGCGTACAGGCGTCATCCACACACCGCGCGGCGATATTCGCACGCCTGCGTTCATGCCCGTGGGCACCGCTGCCACGGTCAAAGCGATGATGCCCGAAAGCGTGGCCGCCACAGGCGCGGATATCTTGCTTGGCAACACCTATCACTTAATGCTGCGGCCCACCGCCGAACGAATTGATCGGCTTGGCGGGCTGCATAAATTTATGAATTGGGACAAGCCGATCCTGACCGACAGCGGCGGGTTTCAGGTGATGAGCCTTGCTGACCTGCGCAAGCTGACCGAAGATGGTGTGACGTTCAAATCCCACATCGATGGATCCAAACACATGCTGTCGCCCGAACGCTCGATGGAGATCCAAAAGCTGCTCGGTTCTGACATTGTTATGTGTTTCGATGAATGTCCTGCTCTGCCTGCGGATAAGACGCGTATCGCCGAAAGCATGCGGCTGTCGATGCGGTGGGCCGATCGCTCGCGCACGGCCTTTGGCGACCGCCCGGGCTATGCACTCTTTGGGATCCAGCAAGGGGGCTTGGAAGAAGACCTGCGCGCCGAAAGCGCCGAGGCGCTTCAAAGCATCGGGTTCGAGGGGTACGCAGTGGGCGGGCTGGCCGTGGGCGAAGGCCAAGAGGCGATGTTTGGCTGTCTTGACTATGCGCCTGATCAACTGCCCGTGGACAAGCCGCGCTACCTGATGGGCGTGGGCAAGCCCGATGACATTGTCGGTGCCGTAAAGCGCGGTATCGACATGATGGATTGCGTTTTGCCGTCGCGATCAGGGCGTACGGGGCAGGTGTTTACGCGCAACGGGGTGGTGAACATCAAGAACGCGCGCCACGCCGATGATCCGCGCCCATTGGATGAAAACTGCACGTGCCCTGCATGCGCAAACTACTCACGGGCTTACTTGCATCACGTGTTCCGCGCCCAAGAGATGATCTCCGGCATGCTGCTGACATGGCACAACCTGCACTATTTTCAGGAAATCATGGCAGGCATGCGCGCAGCAATTGCGGGCGGCACTTTTGACGCATGGGAGCGTGATTTCCACGCCACCCGCGCCCAAGGCGATATCGAGCCGCTTTAGGCCACGACCACAATCGCCCATCCTACGGCGGCAATTTGTGCAAGTTGCAAGACAACCGACACCCCGTGCAGCCGTTTGAACGCAGATGTCTGCCCTGCGTCGGTTGCGGCGTTAATGCGATGCATCAGGCTCTGACGTGCATAAAGTGTCGTCACTGCGACTGCCCCAAGCACCACCGCAGCCTGCCAATTCACGGCGATCAGTACCGCCCCGCAGAGCGCCGACAGCACAATCATTGCAAGGTAGTAATAGGGAAAACTGCCCCGAATGGCGCGACGGGCCTCGGCCTTGTCAAACAGCTTGAACATCAGCACGGCAAATCCGAACGAAAACAGCACCATCCCGCCAAAGGTTGTGCTGAGCAAAAGAAGAGCAATCATATCCATGCCCTGCCAGATAGGTTAGGCGCGTGGCTTGTCCAACTGCCACTGCAAATGCGTTTTGACGACGGGCCATTCGCTCTCGATAACTGAGTATACGGCCGTGTCGCGATGCCCTGTGCCTTGCGTTTTCATGTGATTGCGCAAGATGCCATCCAGCTGTGCGCCAAGCCGTTCAATCGCGCGGCGCGACTGGCTGTTCAAACGGTGGGTGCGAAACTCGACCGCGATGCAGCCAAGCACTTCAAACGCATGGGCCAACATCAAAAGCTTGGCTTGCGTGTTCCACGGCCCGCGTTGAATGTCTTTGCCCAACCACGTCGATCCAATCTCAACGCGGGCATTGTCCACGTCGATATTCATATAGGTTGTCATGCCCATCGCCTGGCCTGTCTGCTGATCCACCACCGCAAAGGCCCGCATGTCTGACAAGGCATTGCGCCGTTCAATTTCGGCGGCCATGCCGTCGACTGACGGCACCCAAGTATACCACAGACCCTGCAAATCCGCAGCCGCCTGTTGCAGATCGGCACAATGCCTCTGCGCAAGCGGTTCCAGGCGCACATAGGTGCCGGTCAAGGTCACAGGGTCAGGCCAAACACAATGTCCCATCGTCTATCTTCTTTTGTTTATAAATATCCAAAAAGAAGGCGGGCTTTTGCCCGCCTTCTTTAGAATTTTATCAGAAAATTCTGGTCTACTGAAGATCCGCTGCGCGGGCGGCGCCGATCTGTGCTTCTGCGTCCGCAACAGCGGCTTTGAGCGCCTCAAGGATGCGCTCGCCGCCGTCTACATTTTCAACGAACCAACCCTGAACAGGCTCGGCTGCTGCTGCAAATGTTGCTTTTTCCTCAGGTGTCAGCACATAAAGATCACCGCCACCTTCGACAAATGCGGCATAGGCTTCGATTGATTTCCGCTTTGGCGAGGCGAATGTCGCTTGTTGCAGGGCATAAAAGCCATCGACCACAACACGGCGCATGTCTTCTGGCATCGCCATGAACTTGTCGTTGCTCATCCACCACAGCGCACCCATGTAAGCGTGGCCGTCCAGCGTGACGTATTGCAGGCCGGCATCGGGGAACTTCATGCCCATGATGTCGGTGATGCCGTTCTTGGATCCGTCCACAACACCTGTTTGGAAGGATGTGAACAGCTCTGGCCACGGGATCGGCGTGGGCGATGCGCCCAAGGCACGGACCAGCTCTTGGGGCAGATCGGCCACAACGGTGCGAATTTTCAGACCGTCAAAATCTGCAGGGGCGGCCAGGCGGCGTTTGGTGTTGGCAAAGTTGCGCCAGCCGCCAGTGTTACCGATGGTCATCAGGCGGATTTTGTTATCGCTGTCTTCCAAAGCCATCTCGCGCATGGTGCGCACGAAATCACCCGATAAAACATGCTCTGCCACGCGGTCGTCGGCCATTAGATAGGGCAGGTCGAGGACTTGCACATACGGGAAGATGCCAGCTGCACCACCCGAGGTCGAGATATAGACGTCGATTGAGCCATCAGCCACGCCCTGCAAGCATTCTGCACCCTTGCTGCACAGCTGCGTGCCGATGAACAGCTCAACAGCAATTTTGCCGTTGGAGGCCGCTTCGACATAGTTTTTGAACACGACCAGACCGTCATAGTCCTCGTCGTTCTCGTTCGAGTTCGCTGTGGCGCGAATGGTGTATTCGGCATGGCCCGCGGCAAAGCTGGCAAGCGTTGAGCCTGCCAGCATGGCCGCGCCAATGGCGGCGGTTGTCAGGTGTTTCAGCATAGTGGTTCCTCCCTAGGATTATTGGATGCTGTGTTATTGAACGAAGCCCGTCAAGCGGGGGATCGTCATGGAAATGGCAGGCACAAAGGTGATCAGGAAGATCACAAAAACTTCGACTGCCAAAAACGGTAGAATGGCCTTGGAGATGGTTTCAACCTTTTCACGACTGACGGTTGAGGCCACAAAAAGCACCAGGCCCATCGGCGGGGTGGCCAGACCGACAGTCAGGTTCACGCTCATGATGATCGCGAAATGCACAGGATGCACGCCAAGCTCTGTAAAGATCGGACCGAGGATTGGACCAAGGATGATGATCGCAGGCCCTGCATCCAAAAACATGCCCACGATGAACAGCAGGATGTTGATCAAGAACAGCAAGACCAAGGGGTTCTCGGACAACCCCAAGATAAACTCGGTCAGGATTTGGGGGGCAAAAGACAGCGCCACAACCGTTTTGAACGCAACCGCTGCACCGACCAAAAGCAACACCGCAGACGAGGCCAGCGCAGAGCGCGCGATGACGGGCCACAGATCCTTAAGGGTCATCGCCTTGAGCACGAAAAAGCTGACGATCAACGCATAGGCCACCGCAATGGCCGAGGCCTCGGTTGGCGTCATGACGCCTGCAAGAATACCGCCCAAGATAATGATCGGCGTTTGCAGCGGGGCGACGGCTTTTTTGCATACCATGCGAAAGTCATGATCGACCCGCTTGCGGTAGCCCATCAACATGACATGCGCGGCGACCAGAAGCACAAGGAACATAGCCCACCCCGGAACGGTATCAGGCGCGATCCATGCCGCCAGCGCATACATCAGACCCGCAAAATTCAAGCGTAGCAGGGCAAAGCTGACCCAGTATTCACGGGTGCTGATTGTCTGGTTCACATGCACGATACGTTCGGCCTTGGGCAGGTCATAGCGATCGGCCATCAGACGCACCATCACCATCAACCCCACGCCAACCAAGATACCCGGGACAATGCCTGCCAGAAACAACGCCGCAACGCTTTCGCCCATGACATAGGCATAAATGATCATAATGCCCGACGGCGGAATGATCGGTCCAATCACAGAGGATGCAGCGGTGATGGCGGCTGCAAATTTGCGGCTATATCCGTTCTTTTCCATCGCAGGGATCAGCGTCGACCCAAGCGCAGAGGTGTCCGCCACAGCCGATCCGGACAGGCCCGCAAACAGGATGGATGACAAGATATTCACATGCGCCAAGCCGCCCCGCAGATGCCCCATAAAGGCTTGCGAAAATTCAACCAGACGGGTGGTGATGCCGCCGCGGTTCATGACCTCTCCGGCCAGCATAAAGAAGGGCAGAGCCATCAGTGGAAAGCTATCAATCCCATTGTAGAGGTTGCGATAAAGCACGCCTAGCTGGTTTTCCTGACCGTCCAGAACCACCAATGCGCCAGGGGCCAGCAACAGACCAAAGACAACAGGAAAGCCGATCATCAGCAGCACAAGGAATACAGGCAGAAACCAGATCAGCATTGAAGCGCCCTCCAGCAAGGGGCGTGGGCTGAAGCCCACCTTACGCGGGCGGCATGTAAGGTGGATTTCAATCCACCCGCGATGATCGAGAAACAATGCTGCATCAATCTATCGGCCCCGCGTCTTGAAGCGGTTTGATCCGATCACCACCGCCCAAAAGGGTTATGATCTGGCGCAAGATCAACTCGATGTTCACAATCGCCAAACCGACAAACCCGACAAAAAGCGAGGCGTAAGCCCATTGATTGCGAAACCGGATGTCGCGCATATCAAGCCAGTCCATCGGGATCCTTAGCGTGGCCGAGCGCCCGCGCCCCGACAGGCTGTCCACATTGGCCCACCCGAGCTGCACGCAGGTCACAATGACGATCATCGCCATGATCAGCATGCCCAAAAGCAGCAGCGCCGACATCACACGGGGGAGGGCGCGTTCCAGCATATCGATGGCCACAAATCCGCCTTGGCGATACGCCAGTGGTGCAATCAGCCCGGTCATCCAAAGCATCAAAAAGCGTGCGGCTTCTTCCGACCAGTTCAGCGCGTCGCCAAGCACGTATCGAAAAAAGACCTGAGCCAGGATAAAGACGACCATCAGGGCCAAGGCCGCAATCGCCAGAAGACGGCCAAGCGCCAAGGCGGCATCATTGAACCTTTCGATTGGCCATAACAGACCAAGCAATACACCCATCTTGCGGGTCTCCTCCCTGTGGTGCCTGCCGCGCTTTTGGTGCGCGTGTCAGGCTGTTGCGCATCTAGTGCGCGGCAAAATCTCCGTAGCGGCCCCCTTGGAACATCAAAGGCGCACCTGCGCCCATGGCAACATTTGTCACGCGCCCCACGATGATTGCATGATCGCCTGCATCATGGATGACATCTGTGTCGCATTCAAAACGTGCAATGCAGTCTTCAAGCAGCGGCACACCATGCGCATTTACGCCAAACGACAGCCCGCTGAAGGCATTTGCCTCGCGCACGAAATCCGCGGCCACATGGGTATGCGCCGTGCCAAGCACGTGGATGGCGTAGTGGGGCGCTTCGCTGAATGCCTCAAACCGGCGCGATGACTTTGCAGGCGACCAAAGCACCAATGGGGGATCAAGCGAAACGCTCGCGAAGCTGTTGGCGGTCATCCCGACAATCTGGTTTTCGCTTGTGCGCGTGGTGATCACACACACGCCCGTGCCATATTGGCCAAGCGCGTCGCGAAAGCCACGGGCGTCGTCTTGGGGCGATATGCTGGTAAACCCTGTCACGCTCAAGCGACCTCTCTGCCCAAGGCAGCTGTGTAAATCTCATACCAGGTTTGACGGTCCATATCCACTTTAAGAGCGTCTGACAGATCATTGATGCGATTGATATTATTTGTTCCCATAACAGGCAGGATTGCCGCGGGATGGGCCAGCAAAAACGCCACCGCAACCGCACTTGCATCGACCGTATATTCGCCCGCGATGCGGGTCAGAACGTCCATCACCGACTTGTTGGAAAACAGGCTGCCCCCGCCAAGCGGCGACCATGCCATAGCGGGGATCTCGTTTTCCTGCAAAAACGCCAGATCGCCGTTGACCAGAGGGTCATGGTGCAGAACGCTCAGTTCGATCTGGTTGGTGACCAGATCATTTTGCATGGCGGACTGGAGCAGTGAAAAATCCCACGGGCGGAAGTTTGACACGCCTGCCAATTTGATCTTTCCACTCTCGATCAGCTTATCCAGCACAGCGCCCGTCTCATAGTGGTCCATAAACGGATCAGGACGGTGGATCAGCAGGCAATCAATCTGCTCGATGTTCATCAGGCGCAGCGATGCCTCAACCGATGCCGTGATATGCGCGGCCGAGGTGTCGTAGTATTTCACCCGTGCGTCGGCGTATTTTCCCATCGGCGCCACGATATCGCATTTTGTGACGATCTCGATCTGGTCACGCAGGGCAGGCGCCGCTTTGAGCGTTTCGCCGAACAGCGCCTCGGCCTCATAGCCGCCATAAATATCAGCCTGATCCATCGTGGTGATGCCTTGCGCGATGCAGGCCTCGACCTTGGCTTGGACATGACTTTGCGACGTGTCTTCGTCATCTCCAAGCCGCCACATCCCATATACGATCTGGCTGAAGTCTACGGTTTCCGACAGGGCAATACGGTTCATTAGCGGCGCTCTCCTACGCCCAAAGGCGTGGCTGGTGTGGTGGATGGGACGCGGCCATAAACCTCTGGCAGCGAAACGGTATTCAGGTTCGGAAGCACACGTTGGCCGAAGGACCGACATTCGTCAATGTGTGGATAGCCCGAAAAGATAAAGGCGCGGATGCCCATCTTCTGGTATTCCTCGATCTTGGACATGACCTGATCGGTGCTGCCCACCAATGCCGCGCCGCAGCCTGAACGCGCGCGGCCCACACCCGTCCATAAATTCGGCTCAACATATCCGAATTTGTCGGCCAGTTCGCGGGCTTTGGCTTGATGTGCCACCCCAAGGCTGATGCTGTCATGGGCGCGGTCGCGGATCAGCTTGCCATAGTCGTCATCCAACTTGCTCACGATATAGTCGGCGTATTCGCGGGCCTCGGCTTCGGTGTCGCGCACGATCATATGCACGCGCAATCCGTAATCCAGCGTGCGGTTATGATCAGAGGCCACGGCATGCACATCTTTCATGCGCTGCGCCAGTTGCTCTTTTGGCTCTGGCCACATCAGATAGACATCACAAAACCGCCCGCACAGGTCCAAAGCGGCAGGGGAGTAGCCGCCGAAATATAAAAGCGGTCCGCCTGTCTGATAGGGTTTTGCGGGGTCGGTCGGCACGTTTTGAAAGGTGTAAATCTCACCTTCGTAATTGATCTCCTCACGCGTCCACGCCTGCTGCAAAATCTCGACCACCTCGCGCGAGCGGCGATAACGGTAGGTGCTGTCTGCCACCTCTCCGGGAAAATCCGATGAAATCACGTTCAACGTCAAACGCCCTTTAAGCATGTGATCGAGCGTCGCCACAGTGCGCGCCAGCATGATCGGTTGCATCTCGCCACAGCGGATTGCGGCCAGAAAATTCATGCGACCCGTCAAAGGGGCCATGCCCGCGACAAAGGACAGGGTATCTTGGCCAACTTGGTAGGACGAGGGGGCCAGAATATTGCGAAAGCCCTGCTTTTCAGCCTCAAGCGCGATGTCACGACAATGCGCCCAGGACGATCGCAAATCGCCATCAGGCACGCCTAGAAACTGATAGTCATCCGAACATAGTGCCGAAAACCAGGACACCTCGGCGCCGTTCAGATCGGCTGATGTGACAGGCACGATATGGGACATGTTTCGAATCCCTCCCAAGATGCGAATTGATCCTTGCGTAACACTGTCCATGATATGTATCAATCCTGTATCAATTAAGTGCATCAGGTTTGCTTTGGGAGGGGCAGGTCATCATGCAAAGCGCACGACTGCCCAAATACCTTGCCTTGGCTGAAATGCTGACCCGCGAAATTGCAGCAGGACATTTGCCCGATGGGTTGCCGTTACCGCCAGAGCGCGAAATGGCCGCAAACCTTGGTGTCAGCGTGGGCACATTGCGCAAAGCCTTGGATACGTTAGAGACCCAAGGCGCCTTAGACCGTGTCCAAGGGTCAGGAAATTATGTGCGGGCCAGTGGTGCAAATCGCTCGGTCTATGGAATGCTTCGTCTGGAAAAACGGGGCGGGGGCGGTTTGCCGACAGCGGATGTGCTATCCGTTGATGTCCTGCCAAAGCCCGCCCGCGCGCCTGCTTTCGGGCCAAGTGCGCAGGGCCACCGTATCCGCCGCTTGCGGCGGCTGGATGATGATCCTGTCGCCCTGGAAGAAATCTGGCTGGATGGCGATGCGGCTTTGCCTTTTGCGGCCGCCGATCTGAAAGATGCGCTTTATCTTTTTTACAAAGACGCTTTGGGCATTGTCATCGCACGGGCAGAAGACCGTGTTGGTGTTGCTCAGGTGCCTGATTGGCGGGTGGACGCGTTTTCGCCTGCGATTGGACATCGCGTGGGATATATCGAACGCGTGGGAAAGCTGGCGGACGGGCGGCCTGTCGAGTATTCGCGCACGTGGTTTGACGATACAAAAGCCGCCTATATCAACAGGATATGAAATGATGAAAACAGTGAACTACGGGCTCATTGGCTGCGGCATGATGGGGCAGGAACATATCCGCAATATCGCGCTTATTGAAGGCGCGCGGATTGTGGCGGTCTTTGACCCTGTGACCGAACTGGCGCAAGCGGCTGCTGATCTGGCAGGTGGTGCAACAGTGATGCATGATCTGGATAGTTTGCTGGCACGCAGTGATGTCGAGGCGTTGGTCATCGTCAGCCCGAACCATCTGCATCTTGACCAGCTTGAGCATATCGCGACCTATCCGCATCGCCCCATCTTGTGTGAAAAGCCGCTGTATACCGATCCCTCGCAGGCAGCACGAGTGGCAGCGTTCGCGGACAGCTATACCGCGCCTGTCTGGGTGGCGATGGAATACCGTTACATGCCGCCCGTGGCTGCGTTGTTGCAAGAAGTTAATGCCGTGACAGGCGGGATCAAAATGCTGACCATTCGCGAACATCGGTTTCCGTTTTTGCCCAAGATCGGGGATTGGAACCGGTTTAACGCCAACTCGGGCGGAACATTGGTTGAAAAATGCTGTCACTTCTTTGATCTGATGCGGCTTATCCTGCGCGACGAGCCTGTGCGCGTGATGGCCAGTGCGGGCCAATCGGTGAACCACCTTGATGAAACCTATGATGGCAAGACGCCTGACATCTGGGACAACGGCTATGTCATCGTGGACTTCGCAGGCGGTGCCCGCGCGATGCTGGAGCTGTGTATGTTTGCCGAAGGCTCGAAATTTCAAGAAGCGATCAGCGCCGTGGGGCCTGATGGCAAAATCGAATGCCTTGTCCCAGGACCACGTCGGTTTTGGCCTGATCATTTGGGTCCTGCGCCGATCAGTCAGCTGGTGGTCAGCCCGCGTGACCCTGCGGGCGAACACGTGGTTGAGATAGAGGTGGATCCCACGTTGCTTCAGGCGGGCGATCACAACGGATCGACCTTTTATCAGCACCGTAAGTTTTTTGACGTCTGCTGCGGGCGCGGTCAGATCGAGGTGACATTGCAAGATGGGGCGAAAGCCGTGGCAATGGGGCTTGCGGCACAGCAATCCGCCCGTGAAGGCCGTGTTGTCGTGCTGTGACCAAACGGAGCGGCTGACGCCGCACTTTATAGTTTGGATGAGGGGCGCTGCCCCTCAAACACCCCGAGGTATTTGCACAACAATGAAGCCTATTGCGGGCTGATACCGCGCAAGCGTTCACCGCGGCGGCGAAGCACTTCCACGGTCGTAAGCAGCGCGATGGAGATGATCACGAGAATTGTCGCGACCGAGAGGATTGCCGGGCTGATTTGTTCGCGAATACCGTTCCACATCTGGCGTGGGATGGTTTGTTGATCATGTGCTGCCACGAAGAGCACCACGACGACCTCATCAAAGCTGGTAACAAACGCAAAGAGCGCGCCAGAGATAACGCCAGGAAGGATCAGCGGCATGATAATGGTGAAGAAGGTTTTGGTTGGCGTTGCACCCAGATTGGCCGCCGCCCGCGTGAGCGAATGATCAAACCCAACAAGCGTTGCCGTCACTGTGATGATGACGAAAGGGATGCCTAACGTGGCGTGCGCCATGATGATCCCGAGGTAGGAATTTGCCAGACCTGTTTTGGAGTAGAAAAAGAACAGGCCAGTCGCGGTAATGATGATCGGCACAATCATTGGAGAGATCAAGATGGCCATGATCGCGCGGCGAAACGGCATTTCGGGGCGCGAGAGGCCAAGAGCGGCAAGGGTGCCAAGCACCGTGGCCAAAAGGGTCGAGAAAAACCCGATGATGACCGAATTTTTTGCCGCACCGATCCAGTTTGAATTGGCCCACGCATCGGCCCACCACGATCCGTCACGGGGGGCATCGGGTTCTGTCATCCCGAACGTTAAAAGCAGGTCATACCAGCGGGTTGAAAATCCCGTTGGATCGAAAGACAGCATTTTTTCGGTGAAGGTAAAATAAGGCTCTGCGTTGAATGACAGCGGGATCACAATCAGGATCGGCGAGATCAGAAACAGAAAGATCAGCCCGCAGATCACAAGGTAGGTTTTGTGCCAGATGCGTTCCAGCAGAGATGCGTGTTTTGGAAGCGCCATGGATTTATCCCAGTTTCAGATTGTCGATGCCGATCAAGCGGTCATAGAGCCAGTAAAGGATCAGGATGCCTGCCAGCAGGATTGAGGCCAAGGCCGCAGCCAATGACCAGTTCAGCGATTTTTGCATGTGAAAGGCAATGAGATTGGAGATAAGCTGCCCATCGGCACCGCCCACAAGGGCGGGGGTGATGTAGTAGCCCACGGCAAGGATGAACACGAGCAGGGCGCCCGCGCCAATACCAGGCACAGTTTGCGGGAAATAGATCCGACGGAATGCTGTCCAGGAGGTCGCGCCAAGGCTGCGTGCTGCGCGCACATAAGACGGGTTGATCGGGCGCATAACTGAATAGAGCGGAAGCACCATGAATGGCAGCAGGATGTGGGTCATCGCCACGATGGTGCCTGTTTGATTGTACATCATCTGAATGCGGTTTTCATCGGCTAGGATGCCTGTGCCGACCATCGCATCGTTGAGTACCCCTTGGGATTGCAACAGGACCATCCAAGATGTCGTGCGCACCAATAGGGACGTCCAGAAGGGCAAAAGAACGAAAATCATCAGTAGATTTGAGTAGCGCAGCGGCAGGGTCGCCAGCAGATGCGCGATCGGGTAGGCCAGCACAAAGGTCAGAAATGTGATCAGCACCGAAAGGAACAGCGTGCGCTGAAATAGGTTAACGTAGAGCGCGCGGTTTTCATTCACGCGCTCAACCGATCCATCGTCGGTGCGTGTCAGGTCAATAGCGGCGAGATAGAAGTTGGGGGTATATGCGCTGGATGCATCGCGCATTGCGGCCCAAAGTTCGGGGTCGCCCCATTCCTCGTCTATCTCAAGAAGGGCTTGTTTGAACGGGGCCTCCATCCGCGGCGCGCGGCGAGCAGATTTGGTAAAAAGCGAGCGGGAGCCCGAGCGCTCGTAGTTAATACGGGTGCCAGCCTGACCTTGGGCACGCAATTCGCGCAAGACGATCAGGTCTTGAACGATAGCGGCATAGGCCGTTTCATCCGGTTCGGTGCCGCGCGGGTTTTCATCAAACCAGTCGCGCAGGTTGACCATGATCGGGGTCTGCTCTTTGGAGATGACGTCCTCATGAATGGTGAAGCCCGGATTGTAGACGGATTGGTGCAACATCTGAACAATCGGCATCACAAAGGTCAGAACCATGAAAGCCAAAAGGGGCAGAACGAGGAAAAACGCCTTGCGTTTGGCCCGCGATTGCGAGGCGGCCAGGGCAGCTTTCAACGGTTTGCCGTCTTTGGTGGTCAGCTTTTGCGGCTGAGATTGGATTATGTCTGCGGTTGCATCGGCCATATCAAGACGTCCAGTCAAAGAGAGGTGCAGGCAAGATATTTCGGGAAATATCTTGCCCGCGGGGCGGCAAAACCTTCTGGGAAGGTTTTGCCAGTGTCGCGATTATTGGGCCAACCAAGCGTTGAAACGCTCGTTCAGCTCTGCGTCATTGTCGACCCAGAACTCGAAGTTGTTGACCAGAGCGTTACCAAGGTTGGCTTCGGCTGTTGGCATATGGGGGGCCATGTCGGTCTCGCCGTCCATGAATTTGCCCACCAAAGCGCCCGATGATTTACGTGCAGGGCCATAGGAAATCCACGATGCCTGATCGGCCAGACGCTGTGTGTCTGTCGAGAAGGCAATGAACTTCATTGCTTCTTCCACGTTGGGCGCACCTTTTGGAACGACGAACAGATCGAAATCAAGGATTTGACCGTCCCACACCACTTCAAGCGGTTGGTTTTCAGCGACCGCTGCGTTGAAGATACGGCCGTTGTAAGCTGTCGACATGGCGACTTCGCCGTCTGCCAAAAGTTGGGGTGGCTGCGCACCGGCTTCCCACCAGACGATGTCGTCTTTGATGGTGTCCAGTTTGGCGAATGCGCGATCAACGCCTTCTTCTGTTTCCAGAATTGAATAGACGTCGGCGGCAGGGACACCGTCGGCCATCAATGCCATTTCAAGCGTTGCTTTGGCTGATTTGCGCAAACCGCGTTTGCCCGGGAAGTCAGCAGTGTTGAAGAAATCGTCGATGCTGTCCGGGGCCGTTGGGTTGTTTTCAGTGTTGTAGGCGAAAACGGTCGACCATACGATGTTGGCCACAGCGCAGTCTTGCAGCGCGCCTTCGATGAAGTCGTCAGCCGCTGATGTGCCATCGGGGGCCGCAGGCAGCATCGAGTGATCGATTTCCATCAGCAGGCCTTCATCGCACAGACGCACAGCATCCGAGAATTCGACGTCAGCGACATCAACAGTCACGTTGCCGGCTTCAACTTGCGCTTTGATCGGCGTCGCGGGGTTGTCGCTGTCAACCGAATTGACAGTGATGCCCATCTGTTCCTGGAACGGCTTGTGATAGGCTTCGACTTGGCTTTTCGTGTAAGCGCCGCCCCACGACATAACAGTCACTTCAGCTGCTTGGGCTGCAAAGGCAGCACTCGTCAGGGCAGTTGCCAGAAGAATGGTTTTGGTTTTCATAGACTTTCGTCTCCCTAGTTTCCCGTTTTTAAGTTTATTCCGATGCAGATGCGACGGGTTCGCGCTGTATCGGTATTCCCCCGCGATCCCGCCTGTGTGGGCGGGGGCGGGAATATCAAATGTCAGGTCGCGTCCAACGCACGGCAGTCATCGGCATTCCAGCCGATCTCGATCTGCGTGCCGGGTGTCAGGCGCACCTGATCCGGGGCGTTGCGGGTCTTGACCACAAAGTCATCATTGCCGGCAACGCGCAGGCGCGTGCGGAATATGTCGCCCATGTAGATGAACTCCAACACGTCGGCCTTGAGCGTGTGGGCCCCATCTTCGAGGCGCGACATGTCAAATTCGACCCGTTCGGGACGGATTGATACGCGGGTGCGCTCGCCAACTTTGCTGACGTTGACTGGCTTGGCATCCACAAGGCTGCCGTCATCCAGCTGCACCAAAGCGCGGCCACCGTTCACTTCTTTAATTACGCCGTCTAACGTATTGTTTTCACCTATGAATTGGGCAACGAAGCTGTTTTGCGGGGCTTCATAAAGCTCATCAGGTGGGGCAAGTTGTTGGATGCGCCCGTCATCAAAAACGGCAACGCGGTCCGACATGGTCAAGGCCTCTGTCTGGTCATGGGTCACGTAGACAGTGGTGATCCCCAGTTCATGGGCCAGACGTGTGATCTCGAATTGCATGTGTTCGCGCAATTGCTTGTCCAACGCCCCAAGCGGTTCGTCCATCAGCACCAGTTCGGGACGAAACACCAAGGCACGGGCCAATGCGATACGCTGTTGCTGGCCACCTGAAAGCTGCGCGGGGCGTCTGCTTCCGAAGCTGCCCATTTGAACCATGTCCAACGCATCTTTGACTTGTTTCTCACGCTCCGATTTGCCGATGCCGCGCACTTCCAAGGGGAAGGCCAGATTTTCGGCGACGGTCATATGCGGGAAAAGAGCGTAGGATTGGAAGACCATGCCAATACCGCGCTTGTGGGGCGGGATATTGTTGATCTCGCGCCCATCAAGGCGGATTTCCCCGTGGGTTGCGGTTTCAAACCCCGCCAGCATCATCAGGCAGGTGGTTTTGCCTGACCCCGATGGTCCCAACATTGTCAAAAACTCGCCCTTGGGCATCGACAGGTTCAGGTCTTTGACGACCAAGGTTTCCCCGTCATAACTCTTTTGCACGTGGTCAAATTCGACGAACGTGTCTTGTCGCAATGTATCGGCCAAGAATGGCTCCCCGTTTGGCAGCGGCCCGTCTTATGCAGACCTATTGAGCAGAGGAAACAAAACTCAAAGCCTGATTGCAAGCGACTTTCCAGATTGACAGGCGTTTTTCCCCGCTTCAGTGAATTTGCCCGTTTTCTGATCGCCAGGCAGTCCATTGTGCCAATCCCTGCACCACTTTTGGAAATCTGGGTGGTGGATATTTCGCATCGGCCCCTCTAAAAGGCGGCACGAATTCCTTTTCCAGCTAAGTGCGGCACTGCCAATGAACCTTCACCAGAACGCACGATTGTCCGTCGCGCCCATGATGGACTGGACAGACAGGCATTGCCGGTATTTTCACAGGCTGCTGTCACGCAACGTGCTTCTTTACACCGAAATGGTCACGGCACCTGCGTTGGTGCGCGGGGGCGCTGTGCATTTGCTGGACTTCAATGCCAACGAACACCCCGTTGCGCTGCAGCTTGGTGGTTCGGACCCCAAAGAGCTGGCACAGGCCGCAAAACTGGGGGCCGATCACGGATATGACGAGATCAACCTGAACTGCGGCTGCCCGTCGGATCGTGTGCAATCAGGCGCGTTTGGCGCGGTCTTGATGGAAAATCCTGCACTGGTGGCCGATTGCTGTGCGGCCATGATTGCGGCGCAACCGCGCGAGGTGACGGTCAAATGCCGCATCGGTGTTGATGATCAGGACGCCGATCAGGTGCTTCCCGATTTTTTGGCCCGTGTGAGCGCGGCAGGGGTCCAGCGCTTTACCATCCATGCGCGCAAAGCATGGCTACAAGGGCTCAGCCCCAAGGAAAACCGCGATATTCCTCCGCTTAACTATAATCTGGTCCATCAGATGAAGGCGCTGTTTCCCCATCTGCATCTGTCGATCAACGGCGGCATTGCAAATCTGGATCAGGCAAAGGACCTGTTGGACCACGGGTTGGACGGTGTGATGATCGGGCGGGCGGCGTATCACGACCCCCTAACGGTTCTGGCGGATGCCGATCTTCGCATCTGGGGGCAGGGCGATGTGGCGAACACGTCCGAGGTCATCGCTGCAATGGCAGACTATGCCGGGGCGCATATCGCTGCGGGCGGAAAGCTGCATCAGATCACGCGTCACATGCTTGGGATGTTCACGGGCAAGCCCGGCGCACGCGCCTGGCGGCGGTATCTGTCAGAAAATGCACCGCGCGAAGATGCAGGGCCGCAAACGCTGCTTGAGGCTTTCGCGCTTGTGGATCAAAGCACGGCAGCATGAGTTTTGACATGTCTCTTCTGCCCCTTTTGGCCATGCTGCTCGCGCTTGCAGGATTTGCAGGTCTGCTTGCAGGGCTGTTGGGCGTGGGCGGCGGTATTATCCTTGTGCCGGGGTATCTCTATATCTTCACCCAGATGGGCTATGACGGTCCACAGATCATGCAGGTCTGTCTGGCCACGTCATTGGCCACGATCATTGTGACCTCTTTGCGGTCGGTGCAAAGCCACCACCGCAAAGGTGCGGTCCAATGGGATACGCTGAAGGCTTGGGCCCCGGGCATCGCTTTTGGTGCCATCATCGGCGTTTTGATTGCGACAGCACTCCGCTCGGTCACGTTGCAACTGATTTTTGGCTGCATCGGGCTGTGCATCGGTCTTTATATGGCGTTTGGCAAACCCACGTGGCGTTTGGGCGATACCATGCCGCGGGGGGTGGCCACATGGGTCAGTGCGCCTGTTGTGGGGTTTTTGTCGGTCCTGATGGGTATCGGGGGCGGGTCTTTTGGCGTACCATATCAAACGCTTTACGGTGTGCCGATCCACCGCGCCGTGGCCACGGCGGCGGGCTTTGGCGCATTGATCGCAATCCCGTCGGTGGTGGCGTTTTTGTTTGTGCCCATAGACCCCGCATCGCGACCGCCGTTCACCTTTGGCGCGGTCAATATCGCGGCGTTTGCACTAACCATCTCGATGACATTGATCACCGCCCCACTTGGGGCAAAGCTGGCCCACCGTATTGACCCCAAACCGTTGAAACGTATCTTTGCGGTGTTCCTGATGGTGGTGGCGGCAAATATGCTTCGCAAGTCTTTTGGCGGATGATCTGTTAAACGCGCAAGGGTTCGAGGTCTTTGCGCCCGAACGCTGCGTGGCAGACTGGGCGCGTGCAGCGTATCAGGCGGTGCAGCCCAGTCTGGCTGATCCTGCCAAGCGCGCGGCCAACCTGCGCCACGGGCAGACGTGGTTTGTGGGCGTTGACGCTTTGCCCAATTCAATCAATGGCAGGGTTGGGGACACACCGCTTGGCGGGCTGTGGCGCAGCCGTGTTCGGGATCTGCCCTTACACCCGGCGCAAGTGTCGGTGATGTACCAAGGCTACCCCAAGCGCGACGCGGATGAGAGCGCGGCGGCACACCGGTTCAGGCGCAATCGCTGCGCGGCGCATGTCGATGGTCTGTTGCCCCACGGCCCCCAAAAGCGCCGCTTCGCGATAGAGCATCACGCCTATATTGCCGCCATTCCCCTAAACAACGTGGATGCCGCGCCGACCGTTGTTTGGAAAAACAGCCACACGGTGATGCAAACCGCTTTGGTGCGGGCGATTGGCGCCCAAGACCCCCGTCAGGTTGATGTCACGGATGTCTATCAAGCGGCACGTCGCGAGGTGTTTGACACCTGTGAACAAATCCCCTTGCAAATGAAGGTGGGGCAGGTCGCGCTGATCCACAGGTTTACCTTGCACGGCACCGCACCTTGGGGGGCGTCACCACCGTGTCAGGACGGACGGCAGATCGCATTCTTCCGACCGACAACCAGCGCACATGATTGGCTAGGGTCAGAATTTTGAAGCAAAATTCTGGCCTGCGGCGCGGATATTTAGAAACAAAAGAAGATCAGCCGGCGCCTAGCGTTTCAACCGTGCCGCGCGTCCGCCGCGCCGCTGTTTGAGGACGGCCCCGCGTGACGGAAGCTCTGCCATAATCGCGCTGCGGGCTTCGGCGCTCATTTGGGACCAAGCGCCGATTTCGTCGATCGACCGCAGGCACCCTGTGCACAGCCGTGTTTCTGGATGGATCACGCAGATTTTGACGCAGGGGCTTTCGATTTCGGTGCGTTTCCACACCAGATTTGTTGGTATTTGCTCGCTCATGTTATCCCCTTAAATGCCGCAGGCGGTCCAGCGCACCTTGCAAGATATATCCGGCCGCGACGTGATCAATCACCTCTGCGCGACGTTTGCGTGTCGTATCCGCCTCAAGCAGCGCTTTTTCAGCGGCCACGGTGGAGAGCCGTTCGTCCCAAAAGGTGATCGGCATGCCTTGGAACGCGGGCAATCGGGTCAGGTTGCGGGCAAAGGCGCGGGTTGACTGGGCGCGTGCGCCTTCCGATCCGTCCATATTGCGCGGCAGACCCAATACGATCCCGCCGATGTCGCGGTGTTGGGTGATCTGTGCCAAAGCAGCCGCATCGAGGCCGAATTTCTTGCGTTTGATGGTTTCCAGCGGCGTTGCCACGCTGAGCAGGCTGTCGCTGACAGCAACGCCTAATGTGACCGTGCCAAGATCAAGCCCCGCAATCGCGCGGAAACGGGGAAGGGCTGCGGCAAAGTCTGCAATGTCGTCGTGAATGGTGATCTCATTCACTGTGCCACACCTGCACGCACGGCCGCTTCGCGGATCACCGAAAGGGCTTCTGGCGCGTCGGCAAAGCTGGTTTGGGCATTTTCCCAAATCGCGGCTGCGGCCTGCGTTTCGCCCAACACACCATAGGCGCCGATCAGTCGCGCCCAATCCGCGGGGGTGCCGCCTTCGGTGGCAAGGCGTTCGTTCAGCCCTTCAACCATGCCTTGGATCATCTCCATCCGCTCTTGAGGGCTCATGTCACGTGCGGCGGCGATTGCTTCGTCCGACGGGCCAGAGGGCAGGGGCGGCAATTCATAAGAGGCCCCTGCGCGGGCTGCCATCATTTCAATCTCGTCACGGATGGGGGCGACCCAAGGATCACCCGGCAGTGAGGTGTCCAGCAGCTCGCGCCAGATGCCAAAAGACAGATCGGGTCGCCCTGTTTGGGCAAACATCCGCCCCATGTAATACCGTGCCGGACCGTTTCGCGGATCCAGCTGCAACGCCACCCCGATCTCGCGTTCGGCCTCGGGCGAGACATATCCGCCTGCGTCCAGAACCATGAAGTCAACCAGCGTGATATGATCGGTTGCCGTTGCATCCGCGCCTTTAAGGCCGATCAACCGGCGCTGCGCATCCGTGGCCGCTGCGTAATTGCCCAATCGCGCCTCGGCGCCCGCCAAAAGCCCAAGCCCCTGTGCGTCGTCCTGACGCTCTGCCACCGCTGCACGCAACTCGGCGACAAGGGTTTCAAAGCCTTCGGGCACATCCACAGGCAATGCGCCGCGCATTTGCACTTCCGCCACCGCTTCGGCCTGTGAGGGGCGCTCTTGGCGCAGCGTATCTGCGGCCTCGACACGCACGTTATGCGGCAGATCCCCGTAGCCGGGCGCGCCTTGCCAATAATACAAACCCATCGCGCCACCAATCACCGCGAGTGCGCCAACAACGGCCGTAGTTTGTGTCAGACCCTTGGGGGCATCTTGCGCAACCGTCGCGTTCTGGGCCTTGGCATCTGCGGCCAACAAGCGACGCGAGACTTCGGTGCGGATGGCCTCTGCCTCATCCGGGGTGACGATCCCGCGTTCCAGATCACGGTCAACCTCGGCAAGTTGGGCGCGGTAGACCTCTACGTCGAAGGCTTCAGGCGCGTCCACCTCGGCAGAGGCGCGTTTGATCATCACGCTGACAATCCAAAAAGTAACCACAAGGGTTAAGGCGATGGTGATAAACCAGAACACGTGGGCGGCTCTTTCCTAGCGAAGTTGCGTCAGATGTAGCTGCCCCGCGCCCGATGAGAAAGACCCCTAGGGCGCAATGTCGCAAATTTGATGGAAAGGGCCGCGCAAAGCCGCTTTCTTTAGGCGCAGAATGCGACATAAAACACATCAACGGGGGCGCACGCGATTCACGCGCGTCCAACACGTGGGGAACCGTGACATGAAGAAATACTCCGCTTTTGCCATCGCACGTGAGGCCGCCCGCTACCATCAGGGATGGGAACGGGCATGGGCCAAACGGGCGCCCAAAGCAAAATACGATGTCATCATCGTGGGTGCGGGCGGTCACGGCTTGGCGACCGCGTATTATCTTGGCAAAAACTTCGGGATCACAAATGTCGCGGTGATCGAAAAAGGCTGGCTTGGCGGCGGCAACACGGGCCGCAATACGACCATCATACGCTCAAACTATCTGCAGGATCCGTCGGCGGCGATCTACGAAAAGGCCCGTAGCCTGTATGAAAACCTGTCTCAGGATCTCAACTACAATATCATGTTCAGCCCGCGCGGCGTGATCATGCTGGCCCAAACCCATCACGAGGTGCGCGGCTATCAACGCACAGCGCACGCCAATGCACTGCAAGGTGTGAAAACCGAATGGATCAGCCCGAGCCAGGTCAAAAAGCTGGTGCCGATCATGAACATCGAAGGGCCGCGCTATCCTGTTCTGGGCGGGTTGTGGCAGGCCCGCGGCGGCACCGCGCGCCATGATGCGGTGGCGTGGGGCTATGCGCGGGCGTGTTCGGATATGGGAATGGACATCATCCAGCAAACCGAGGTGACGGCGATCAAGCGAGAGGGCGGCAAGGTGACAGGTGTGAGCACCACACGTGGCGATATTGCCTGCGACAAACTCGGCATTGTTGTGGCCGGCCATTCGGGTGTGCTGGCGGATATGGCGGGCTTCCGGCTGCCGATTGAATCGGTGCCGTTGCAAGCGCTGGTGTCAGAGCCCATCAAACCCTGCATGGATGTTGTGGTCATGGCCAACACGGTTCACGGGTATATGTCGCAATCCGACAAAGGCGAAATGGTCATCGGTGGTGGCACAGACAGTCACAACGCCTATACCCAACGCGGCTCGTTCCATCATATCGAAGAAACGGTGCGCGCGCTGTGTGAGACATTCCCGATGCTGTCGCGTCTTAAAATGCTGCGTCAGTGGGGCGGGATCGTGGATGTGACGGGGGATCGATCACCGATCCTGTCCAAAACACCGGTGGACGGTGTGTTCATCAACTGCGGATGGGGCACAGGCGGGTTCAAGGCGATCCCCGGATCAGGGTGGGGTATGGCCGAACTTATCGCCAAAGGCCATTCACCTTTGACCGACGAATTCGGCCTTGACCGTTTCGTAGAGGGGCGTTTCATCGACGAAAGCGTCGCCGCAGGGGTGGCGCACTGATGGGGGCTTCAGTCTTTTTTGCGGTTCATCTCGCCCGCCGCCGAGCCAAAGGCGATCAGATCGCTCACGTCGATCTCGCGGCCGCCGCGGGCTTCTTTGCGCCGCGCGATACCGCGTTGTTCACGGATGAACATCACAATCACAAAGCCGATGACAACGGCTCCGAAAATAAGGGCTCCAGTGGTGCGATCCATCGCAAAATCCTCTCATTGGTTGACACATGTGTAAACCAAACTGGACACCCTGACCAGTCAAACTGTCTGACGCCCGTCAGACGCTCTGCCTACTGTATTGCCATACCCTGTTTTGGCCCCGTTTCCGAAGGTGTTTCATGCTGATTTTGCACTGTCCCAACTGCGGCGTGATGGCCGACGAAACCGAACTGACCGCTGGTGGCGAGGCGCATATCAAGCGCGAAACAGTCGGATCGGATGATGCTGCGTTCGAGCAATATTTGTTCCAACGTGAAAACCCGCGCGGTGTGCATTTTGAGCGCTGGCGCCACACGTCAGGCTGCGGCAAGTGGTTCCATGCCGCACGCTGCACCGCAAGCCTTGAGGTCTTTGGCACTTATCCCGCCCAAACGGTAGAGCCGCCCAAAGAGATTACCGATAAAATAACCGCCAAGCGACCTGGCTGGTCATGGAGAAGCTTCTCATGAGCACACGTCTGCAAACCAAAGGTCGCCTTGTAAACCGCGACCGCCAGATCAGTTTTTCCTTTAATGGCAAGCGCTTAAAGGCCTACGAAGGCGATACACTGGCATCGGCTTTGCTGGCCAACGATCAGATGCTTGTGGGGCGGTCCTTCAAATATCACCGCCCGCGCGGTGTTGTGGCTTCGGGCGCAGAAGAACCCAATGCGCTGGTAAATCTGGGCGAAGGGCATCGGTTTGAGCCGAACGCACGTGCCACCACCACAGAAGTGTTCGACGGGCTCAAAGCAGGATCGCAAAACCATTTCCCAAGCCTCGAATTTGACGTGGGCGCGATCAACCAGCACCTGTCGCGCTTTCTGCCTGCAGGCTTTTACTACAAGATGTTCATCCATCCGCGCCCCCTGTGGAAGCATGTCTACGAGCCGTTCATTCGCCAATCGGCGGGTCTTGGCAAAGCGCCTGACGCCGAAACCCGCGATCCCGATACATATGAATATTTCCACGCCCACACAGATGTGTTGATCATCGGCGGCGGTGTCGCTGGCCTGACCGCCGCGCTTGCTGCGGGTCGTGCGGGCGCACAGGTCATTTTGTGCGAACAAACCGCCGATTGGGGCGGGCGGGCTGCTGTGGACGGCGATGAAATCGACGGTATGCCGGTTGAAGAGTGGATCAAGAACGCCCTGCAAGAGCTTGAAAGTATGAAAAATATCACGCTGCGCACCCGGATGATGGGGGCGGGTGTGTATGACCACGGCTATGTGCTGTGCTACGAGCGTTTGACAGATCACATTGGCCCGTCAGAAGGGCCACGCCACAGGTTGTGGAAGGTGCGTGCCAAACAGGTGGTCACCGCGACAGGGGCCATTGAGCGCCCATTGTCTTTTGCGGGTAACGACATCCCCGGCGTTATGCTGGCCAGTGCGGTGCGCGATTATGCCATCAATTACGGGGTCAGTGCAGGTGACCGCACCGTGGTTGTCACCAACAATGATGATGCTTATCGCACCGCGATTGCGATGCTGGATGCAGGCTTGTCCGTGCCTGCGGTGATTGACGTGCGCGCCACGCCCGATACCCCGTTGATCGAACGCGTGAAATCGCGCGGTGTCAGGGTGATGCAGGGCATGGCGATTGCCAAGGTCAAGGGCGGCAAGCGGGTCACGGGGGTATCTGTCTGCAGTCAGGCCGGCGAGGGCGCAGTGCTGGAAGACATCGCCTGTGATGTGGTGGCCATGTCAGGGGGCTGGTCGCCTGTTGTGCATCTGTGGTCGCATTGCGGTGGCAAGCTGACGTGGGACGAGGCAGGCGCGTTCTTCCGCCCTGATCCGACGCGTGCGCCCCTGAGTTTTGACGGAACCCCCTTTGTGATCGCCGCGGGCTCTGCCAATGGCGAAATGGACGAAGGCGCTGTGCTGGCGGATGCCTATACGATGGGACAAGAAGCCGCCAAGCGCGTCGGTGCCACGCCAAAAGGGGCGGCCCCCACCGCAAAAGACACAGCGCAGGCCCCACTGCTGCCCGTATGGATGATGCCGCAGGGGGCAAGCTACAAGCTGCGCTCGAAAATGTGGCTGGACTATCAAAACGATGTAAAAGTCAGCGATGTGCAACTGGCCGCGCAAGAAGGCTATGAAAGCGTTGAACATACCAAGCGCTACACCACGCTTGGCATGGCCACGGACCAAGGTAAGCTGAGTAATATCAACGGCTTGGCTATCCTTGCGCAAGAGTTAAATGCGCCGATCCCGCAGGTGGGCACCACCACGTTCCGCCCGCCATATACACCCATCAGCATGGGGGCGATTGCGGGCGAGGCGAAGGGTGAAATTTTCCAACCTCTGCGCCGCACTCCGATGCATGATTGGCACGAGGCGCACGGCGTCTATTGGGAACCTGTGGGCCACTGGCGTCGGCCCTATTGCTACCCGCAAAGCGGTGAAAGCCATGAGGATGCGGTCAACCGCGAGGTGGTGAACACCCGCGAAAACCTTGGCCTTTTGGACGCCAGCACCCTTGGCAAGCTAATTGTGAAAGGGCCTGACGCGGGCAAGTTCCTCGACATGCTTTACACCAACATGATGAGCACCTTGAAACCGGGCCGTTGCCGTTATGGCCTGATGTGTTCGGAAAACGGCTTCTTGATGGATGACGGCGTTGTGGCGCGCATCGATGATGATACGTTTTTATGCCACACCACATCCGGCGGGGCCGATCATATCCACGCGCATATGGAAGAGTGGCTGCAAACCGAATGGTGGGACTGGCAAGTCCATGTGGCCAATGTCACCGAGCAATATGGCCAGATCGCTGTCGTTGGCCCCAAGGCGCGTGACGTGCTGCAAAGCCTTGGCGGTATGGATGTCAGCAAAGAGGCGCTATCGTTTATGGGGTGGGCAGATGGCACGCTTGGTGGCATTCCTGTGCGCATCTTCCGCATCAGTTTTTCAGGCGAGCTGTCGTATGAAATTGCCGTGGACGCGGGCCGCGCCCAAGAGTTATGGGAACTGCTGCATGCCAACGGGCAGCAATTTGGTGTGATGCCCTATGGCACCGAAGCCTTGCATATCCTGCGCGCCGAAAAGGGCTTTATCATGATCGGTGATGAAACGGATGGCACGGTCATTCCGCAAGACCTTGGGCTGCACTGGGCGCTATCCAAAAAGAAAGCGGATTATCTGGGCAAACGCGCGCAACAGCGCACCCATATGACCGACCCGGACCGCTGGCTACTGGTGGGCCTTGAAACCGTTGATGGCAGCGTGATCCCCGATGGCGCCTATGCGACGGGCGAGGGGACCAATGCCAATGGCCAAAAGGTTGTGCAGGGCCGGGTCACATCCACCTATTATTCCGCCAATCTCAAGCGTGGTATTGCGATGGGGCTGGTGCTGAATGGGCCTGACCGAATGGGCGAGCAGTTGACCTTCCTCAAGACGGATGGAACGGCCGTGCACGCCAGAATTGTCGATCCGGTTTTTTATGACAAAGAAGGGGTGAAGCAAGATGTCTGAGGCGGTATCGGCCCTGAAAAGTGCAGAATATCAAGGGTTTGCACGGGTAAGTGAATGTGGTTTGCGCGGCATGATCACCGTGCGGGGCGATTTGGCATCGCGCAAATTGACCAAGGCGGTTGAGGACGCAACAGGCCAACAAATGCCCAAGCCGAGAATGGTGAACACAGACGGCCCATCGGGCATTGCATGGATGTCACCTGACGAGCTGCTTGTGATGGTGCCTTACGCAGATGTCACTGGAAAACTGGCGCAAATCGACAAAGCGCTGGCAGGTGAATTTGCAATGGCCGTGAATGTCAGTGATGCACGCGCTGTATTTGCGCTGAATGGCAACGCCCGCGAGGTTTTGGCCAAACTGTCACCCGCTGATATGCGTCGCAGTGCGCTGCCTGCAGGCGAGATGCGCCGCACGCGGCTGGCACAGGTGCCGGCGGCATTTTTTGCCGATGCCGATGATGCCTTTACGGTGGTCTGTTTTCGCTCGGTCGCGCACTATGTATTTGACCTGCTGAAGGCAGCATCTGATCCGTCCAGCGACGTAGGTTATTTCTAACGCCCCCTTGACCCGCCCCCACATGCGCCTCACATCAGGTGAAGCGAAACACAAATACCAAGAGGGGCCCGACACATGGCTTTTGAACTTCCTGATCTTCCTTACGCGCATGATGCACTTGCTGATGCTGGCATGTCCAAAGAGACGCTGGAGTATCACCACGACCTGCACCACAAAGCCTATGTCGACAACGGCAACAAGCTGATTGCGGGCACCGAGTGGGAAAACAAGTCGATGGAAGAGATCATCGTGGGCACCTACGATGCAAACGCTGTGGCGCAAAACGGCATCTTCAACAACATCAGCCAACTTTGGAACCACAACCAGTTTTGGGAAATGATGGGCCCTGGCAAATCCTCCATGCCGTCCGAATTAGAAGCCGCACTGAAAGACAGCTTTGGGTCGGTTGATAAATTCAAAGAAGAGTTCAGCGCCGCAGGCGCGGGTCAGTTCGGCTCTGGATGGGCGTGGCTGGTCAAGGACACTGACGGCGGCCTGAAAGTGACGAAAACAGAAAACGGCGTGAACCCTGTGTGCTTTGGTCAAACAGCACTGCTTGGGTGTGACGTGTGGGAGCACAGCTACTACATTGATTTCCGCAACAAACGCCCTGCCTATCTGACCAACTTTCTGGACAATCTGGTGAATTGGGAAAACGTTGCCAGCCGCATGTGATTGGCAGCAACCTTGAATTTCAAAAGGGCAGGCCTTCGGGTCTGCCCTTTTTCATTTGGGAACCATGCAAGCCACTGCGCCGTTGATCTTTTGTAACCTTATGGAGGACAGCATGGCAGATCGACACCGAAGCCAAGATGGCACCCGCGATACCGATAAATATCTTTCGGACGATGAAACCCCCAACCACCAAGGGCGCTCGGATGGTAATTTGCAAAGGCAGGTTGGCACGAAAGCGGCACTCAAACGTGCTGAAAAGGGCGAAGACGAAATCACCCGCGTTCGCAAATCCGACAAGATTTCAGCAGGCGAGGACACACGCGATGACTAAGCTACACAACGGAACATGGGTTGTCATTGCAGACGGCGAAAAAGCCTTGTTTCTTCATAATCTGACCGATGGCGCGGATCCGCATCTTGAGGTGTTCCGCGAAGAAGAACAGGACAATCCCAAAGACATTGATCAATCGGCAAACAGACCCGGCCGCATGCCTGATACGGGGCAGGGCCAACGCTCTGCTTTGGATGACACCGATTGGCACGAACTGGCCAAGGACCGATTTGCCGCCGATCTTGCCGACATTCTGTATATGCAGGCGCACAAGGGCCAGTTTGATCACTTGGTCATTTGCGCACCCCCCAAAACACTGGGCGAGTTGCGTGATCAGATGCATCAAGAGGTCAGCGAAAAAGTGATCGGCGAGGTGCCAAAAACCCTCACGAACCATCCCGTGACCGAAATCGAAGAGATCATAAAAAACGACTTGGCGGCCTAGCCCGTTTTGGCAATGCATTGCCCGTCAACACAGTGACTTGACGGCGCAATGCATTGGGCGCACGACTGCGTCATGAGCGAAAGTGCAAAAGGCATCGCCGCAATGATTGTGGCCTGTGCGATGTGGGGGTTGTCCCCGCTGTTTTACGCACAGCTGTCGCATGTCCCTGCTGGCGAAGTCCTTGCACATCGAACCCTTTGGTCGCTGCTGCTTTTTATTGTCATTTTGATATTTCAACGGCGGTTGGCGGCGCTGCCCCGTGCTATCGGGACAGGGCGGCGTTTCGGAATTATCCTTCTGGCGTCAACCATGATCGCGGTGAATTGGGGGCTGTTCATCTGGTCGGTGCAGGTTGGTCGGGTGACCGAAACATCGCTTGGATATTATATCTTCCCGCTGGTCGCGGTTTTGTTCGGGATGGTGTTTTTCGGCGAACGACTGAAAGGCGCACAGATGCTTGCGGTTGGCTTGGCCAGCTGCGCAGTCGTGGTGCTGACCATCGGTTTGGGCGCGGCGCCGTGGATTGCATTGATCCTTGCGGTGACCTTTGCATTTTACGGTGTCTTGAAAAAGCGACTTGATACAGGGCCCGTGGTTTCGGTTGCGGCCGAAGTGTTGGTTCTGGCCCCCGTCGCCTTGCTTTGGCTGGCTTATACATGGCCTGCGTCAGATGCATGGCTGACCCCGCGCAGTCTGATTTTTCTGGTGCTCTCGGGGCCGATGACCGCGGGCCCCTTGATGTTGTTCAGCTACGCCACGCGCCGTGCAAGTATGGCCACGGTTGGCTTGGTCCAATACCTCAATCCGACACTGCAATTTTTCTGCGCGGTCGTGGTTTTTGCCGAACCTTTCACGCGCTGGCATGCTATTGCCTTTCCGCTGATCTGGGTTGCCTTGGCGGTCTATTCGGTCTCGACCCTGCGGACCGCATCAAAAGCCAAGCGTGATGCCGCGGTGCCAGGCTAACCGTGATCCATAGCTGCCAAAAGGGCGGGAACGGTTTTCACCACCTGAAAAAAGTCGCGGTTTTGTGGCCCTGCAAACCCTTGGGCGATGATGTGGTCAATCAAATCCTCAAGCGGTTTCCAGTAGTCTTTCACGCTCAGCAGAAAGATGGGTTTGTTGTGCAACCCAAGCTGTTTCCATGTCAGAACCTCAAAGAACTCGTCCAGAGAGCCTGCGCCACCCGGCAAAACCACGATGACATCCGCGTTCATGAACATAACCTTTTTGCGCTCATGCATGGTTTCGGTCACTACAAACGTGGAAAGATCCCGCTTGCCGACTTCCATATCCATCAAATGGGTGGGGATGACGCCAAAGGTTTCTGCGCCCGCCTCTTGGGCCGCGCGCGCGGTTGCACCCATCAAGCCCACATCGCCCGCCCCATAGACCAGACGCCATCCTTTGGCGGCAATCGCAGTCCCAAGGTCTGTCGCCGCAGCGACATAGGCAGGGTCGGTGCCGTCCCGTGCGCCGCAGTAGACGCAGATCGATAAGTGGCGGCTGATCATGGGGGCGCATCCTTCGCGTTTGATGTTTTGACCCAAGGTGTTGCGGTTGATAGACAAGTCAAAACGCCTGGGACAAACCTAGCGACGAAATCAACAAGGTTAAAGCGCCGATGACAGGACGACAGCTTGCTCTTTTCTTAGGTGGTGTCGCCGTGCTGGCCCTGACGCTGTCCCCATATGTCTTTGCCACCAAACCCGAAGGCAGCCAAACGCCAGAGGTTGCGGCCGCGGTGCCTGCGCCTGAACCAGCGGTAGCGTCCAATCCCACCAAGCCCGCGCCAGAGGCCAAGGCGCAGATCGCAGTTGATGTGTTTCGCGTCGATGCCTCAGGGCAGCTTTTGGTGGCAGGAACAGCACCAGCCTTGGCCGAGGTGGAGGTGCGTGCAGACGATGTGGCGATCACCCGTGGTCAAAGTGACAGCGCAGGTAATTTCGCCATCTTTGCAGATATCGGCCTGTCCGAAAACGCGCGTGTGTTGACCCTTCATACCCTTGGCGATGACGCGCTGACATCAGACCCTTTCATCATCGACGGGCGTGCCGCACCCGCCACCGCCGATGCACCGGCCAGCCCCCCTGCAGTTGTCGTGGCCGAGGCAGAAACGGTCCGCGTCGTGACCCCGCCCACAACCGATACACCCCCACAGGCCAAGACGGTGATCCTCGATAGCATCGGCTATGATAGCCTTGGCGATGTGCAACTGGCAGGGCGCGCGCCCCAATCGGGCAGCGTGCGGGTCTATCTCGACAATCGCGTTGTGGCCGAAACACTGGTGTCCGATGGCGCGTGGGGCAGTGATCTGCCGCAGGTGGACCCTGGCACTTACACGCTCAGAGTGGACCAGATAGATGAGGCGGGAACGGTGACATCGCGCATCGAAACGCCGTTTCAACGCGAAGCGCCCGAGGTTCTGGCCGCGATCGCTGATGCGCAAGACACCTTTGTGCGCCGCACCATCCAACCGGGTGCCACGCTTTGGGCCATCGCCGAAGAACGCTATGGCAATGGGGTGTTTTACCTCAAAGTCTTTGAGGCGAACCGCGATATCATTCGCGACCCCGATCTAATCTTCCCCGGTCAGGTGTTCCGCGTGCCAAACTAGCGCCGTGCCCTTTGCAGCTGTTCGGCCTGCCTGCGGCGCGGATATTTAGAAACAAAAGAAATTGGGGGCGCTTGGGCGCAGGGGGTTTTTATTCCTTGGTGGGCGGCTTAGGTTAGGGGGCTGTTGCTGATAGGATATCCATGCGCCGTCTTCCCAAAACCTCTAGCAATCTAAACGACGAGCAGATCAGTGGTTGGCGCACGATCAAACGTGTGGCCCCCTACATGTGGCCTGCCGAACATCCTTGGGTGAAGCGCCGCGTGGTGGCCGCACTGGCGGTTTTGGTTATGGCCAAGGTGATCGCTGTGGCCACGCCGCAGTTCTACAAATACGCGGTCGACAGCCTGACAGGCGAAGAGGGCGCGACGATGCTGGCAATCGGCGCCATCGGGCTGACCGTAGCCTACGGCATGGCGCGCTTGATGACGGTGGGCTTTCAACAGTTGCGTGATGTCATCTTTGCGCGTGTGGGCCAGCGCGCGCTGCGCCAGTTGGCGCTGGAAACCTTCACCCATATTCATCGCCTGTCGATGCGCTATCATATCACCCGCAAGACAGGCGGCCTGAGCCGCATCATCGAGCGCGGCGTCAAAGGCGTAGAGTTTCTGTTGCGCTTTTTGCTGTTCTCCATCGGGCCGCTGATCCTTGAATTGCTGATGATCGGCGTCGTTTTGGCGATCCTGTTTGACCCTTGGTATCTGGTTGTCGTGGTCGTTACGATTGCGCTTTATGTCTGGTTCACATTCGCGGTGACCGAATGGCGCGTGAAAATCCGTAAAGTGATGAACGACCAAGATACAGACGCCAATCAAAAAGCCATCGACAGCCTGCTGAATTTCGAGACCGTCAAATACTTCGGGGCCGAAACCCGCGAAGCGCAACGCTACGATGGCGCGATGCAGCAATATGAGGCGGCGGCGCTCAAGACATCATATTCACTTGCGTTCCTGAATTTCGGCCAGTCCCTGATCATCACCAGCGGTCTTGTCGGCGTCATGGTCATGGCCGCCGTGGGCGTGCAAAACGGGGCGCTGACGGTGGGCGATTTTGTCATGGTCAACGCCTATATGATCCAGATCACCATGCCGCTGAACTTTCTGGGCACAGTCTACCGCGAAATTCGTCAGGCGTTGATAGACATGGGCGATATGTTTGACCTGCTGGAACAACCCGCCGAGGTGCAAGACAAAGCAGGTGCCAAGCCTTTGCAGGTCAAAGGGGGCGAGGTTGTGCTAGATGACATTCACTTCGGCTATGATGCCGCGCGCCCCATCCTTAAAGGTGTGAGCATACACGCCAAAGCAGGCGAAACTGTTGCCATCGTCGGCCCGTCTGGATCGGGCAAGTCGACCATCGGGCGGCTGTTGTTCCGCTTTTACGATGTCGGCGACGGTGCCCTTGTGATCGACGGCCAAGACGTGCGCGATGTGACCCAAGACAGTTTGCATGCGCAGATCGGCGTCGTGCCGCAGGATACCGTTCTGTTCAACGATACCATCCTTTACAACATCGCCTATGGCCGCCCCGAGGCAAGCCGCGCCGAGATTGAAGGCGCTGCCAAAGCCGCCAAGATCCACGACTTTATCATGGGGCTGCCTGAGGGTTATGAAACAACCGTGGGCGAACGGGGCCTCAAGCTGTCTGGCGGTGAAAAGCAACGGGTGGGCATTGCGCGCACATTGCTGAAAGACCCGCCCATCTTGTTGCTGGATGAGGCGACATCGGCGCTGGATAGTGAAACCGAACGCGATATTCAGGACGCGCTGCAAGGTTTGGGGCAGGGGCGCACGGTCTTTACGATTGCGCACCGCCTATCCACGATCACAGCCGCGGATCAGATCATCGTGCTGGAAAACGGCGTGATCACCGAACGCGGCACCTTTGATGCGTTGCTGGAACGCGGCGGGCGTTTTTCAGATATGTGGCACCGTCAGCAGAACGACGAAGAAGCGGCCTAGCGCACCACCTGAATGTTCGAGAACTGGACGTCATCGACATCGGTGTCCTGCACAATCGCCAAAAGCTGTCCGTTCAGGCTGATGTGCGTGTCATCCGCGCTTTGTTCAAACAGCAGATCGTTGAAGTCGGGATCGCTGCCAAAGCCCGGGCCAAGGATCGGATTTTCACCTGCAAACCGAAGCTCTAACATCTCGTTTTTGGGATTATAGTCGGTGATTGTCACGGCAGTGGCATTGGGTGATTCAACCGACAAGCTAAAGCTGTCGATGCCATCGCCACCGCTGACCGTATCGCCATCATCAAAGAAAAGCTGGTCGGCCCCTTTGCCACCAAAGAGCTGATCTGGGCGGGCCTCAACGCCGTCGAACTGTGGCAGGATATCAAGCGCGGACAAGAGATCACCTCCCGTTCCGCCATAAAGCGTATCAGCCCCCGAGATCGAGTAAAGACTATCTGCGCCGCCGCCGCCGCGCACCAGATCATCGCCGCCATAGTCGGGATCGTTGCGCCCGCCAACGTCGCCAAAATAGTCATCGCCTTGGCCCAAAAACACTTGGTCATCACCGTCACCCGGCGATACCTCATCGTTGCCGTCACCTGCAAAGATGGTGTCGTTACTGGGGCCGTCCAGATCAACCCGATCGTCGCCACCTTGGGTGTTGATATACAGGTCTTGCGTGCTTTCCAGATCAATTACCGTGTTTGGTTCATCATCGCCAATGATGCGGGTCGGCTTGGCTGTCGGCTCAGGCTCGGCAGGGGGCTCGGATGGCGGTGTTGGTTCAGGGGGCAGGTTCTCTTCTTCGTCGGCACGGGTGGTTTCATCGTCATCAAACACATTTACAAGCCCAACAAGGCCAAGCGAGACGAGCAGGGGAAGCAAAAACAATGACATACCAATAGACCCTTTCGATGTCCCGTCAGGCTATCATCCCTAAGAGTTACTAAAAAACCCCCCGATGTGTCACATCGGGGGGCGTGGTCGAAACACTGTGTTGCCAAAACGGCTATTCTGCAGCGCGCAGGGGTGTCATTGGCGTATCGGCGGCAGACAGATCCGCATCATCCCAGATGATTTCGGGGTGTTTCAGGCGTTTGGCTTCCTTTGCCAAGGCCCAGTCCTGCGCCGCGCGGCTTTGCTTGCCAAGCGAGGCTTTTGCAAGCGCCCGTCCGCCCCAGACCGCATAAGTGCTGACCCAAACGCGCAGGGCCAGCATCGCAGGGGTAAAGACCAGTGTCAGCACAGTTGCGATGCCCAGACCAAAGACGACAGCCGTCGCCAGTTGCTTCCACCAGAGCGCTGTGGGGCTGTCGATGGAATAACCGCCGCCGATAAAATCAAGGCTCAGCCCAAACATCATGGGGGCCAGACCCGCCATTGTTGTGATGGTCGTCAGCAACACAGGGCGGATGCGGTCCTCGGCCGTGCGCACAATGGCTTCAATGCGCGGCATGTAGCGGCTGTATTCCTGATAGGTGTCGATCAGAACAATGTTATTGTTCACCACGATCCCCGCCAGCGCCACAATGCCTGTGCCCGTCATGATGATCGAAAACGGCTGGTCCATAACCAACATCCCGATCAACACACCCGTGGTGGACAAAATAACCGCCAGCAGCACAAGCACCGCGTTATAAAAGCTGTTGAACTGTGCCAGCAGGATGATGAACATCAAGCCCAATGCGCCCGCGAAGGCACTTACCAAAAAGGCACCGGACTCTGCTTGCTCTTCCTGATCGCCCGTCCATTCCCACGACAAGCTGGAAGGGAAAGGGTCTGTCTGAAGCCATTCCGTCAGGGCTTCGATGCGTTCATTGGCATTTACGGGGATCATGTTCAGATCGCCGTCGTTGAACTGTGTTTGCACCTGATCAAGTGTCACACCATCGGCCAGCCAAAACGGGGTAAAGGCCGTTTCGGCATCCGTGCGGAACACCGGACCCGTGACATCCGCACCGTCTTCGGCCGCCTTGATCACGGCCAGCGTTGTGGTGGTGTCATCTTCGGTCAGAACCAGCTTGCTCAGGCCCGGTTCCACATCTGCTTTGACGTTATACACCCGCTTTTGATCAACGCGGTCAATCTGGCCCAACTTGGCCACAGGTTTGCGGGAAATGAAGTTCGAAAGAGGCACCAATCCATCGCTGGTGCGCACCTTCAAGCTGTCTAACGTCGAGAGCACACGGTCTTTTTCAGGCAGGCGCACGCGAATTTCAATTTCTTCGTCACTTGTGTCCACCCGCATCGTGTCCAGCAAAATACCGCGTGTGACCAGTTGAACCATCGCGCCAACGGTGGCCACATCGGCCCCAAAACGGCCTGCTTTTTCCACATCGACATCGATTTCCCAATCAATGCCGGGCAGGGGCAGGGTGTCCTCGATCAAAACCAATCCAGGGGTGGCTTCAAACTGCGCGCGCGCCTGCAAGGCCGCGTCTTCCAAAGTCTCTAGGCTGTCGCCGCTGATGCGCAGATGCACTGGTTTGCCCGTCGCGGGGCCTTGGGCCAGTTCTGTGATTTCAGCCTTGATGCCTGCCAGTTTGGCCAGCTCTGCGTTAATCTCTTCCAATACGATGTTGCCATCCAGTTCGGGACGGTCGGCGCGGTCTTCCCACGGGATTGTCTCTAGTTGGATCTGGCCGATCGTATCGCGCGGGCCTTGCCCACCGCCGGGCCCGCCTGTGGCCAGCCCGCCAACACCTGCAAACGAAAAGACATTCACAACACCGGGGTGTGCCATGACAATCTCTTCAACCTCGCGCACAGCTTCGTCTTTTTCCTCAAGGCTCAGGTTGCCACGCGCCTGAACATAGACAATCGCCTGCTCGGGTTCGCTTTCCACGAAAAATTCGACACCGTTGTTGTTTTGTCCAAAGGTGATGAAGGTTGCGACGACAAAGCCCAAGACAAGGCCGATCGACACCAAAGGCATCACGGGGTTTGCAGCAATCGCGCGTGTGAACTGGCCAAACGCCGTGCGCGTGCGCCCCGATGAAATCCGTTTTTCCCCTGCTCGGGGTGTGGCAGAGCCCACCGTGATGGACACCGCAAACGCACCAATGGCAAACAGCACGATGCCAAAAACCGTCCCAAGCGCGCCGCCCATCGGCAGGATATAAGCAGGATTGAGCAACGACATGACGCCCGCGAACGTGATCAGAACCGATGGGATCACGAGGGCCACACGCAAGGCCCACGCCATATTTTCGCGCATCGCATCTGAAATACCGCCAAAGACGCGGCTCATACGGCCTGTGACACCGCCCATGACAGGCAGGTAAATCAGCGCCACAACCAGTGAGGCGGACAAAACAAAAATCAAGGTGACAGGCAGCATCCCCATGAACTCACCCGGCACACCGGGCCAGAACAGCATGGGCAGGAAGGCACAAAGCGTTGTCGCGGTTGACGATACGATGGGCCAGAACATACGTTGCGCCGCTTCGACATAGGCGTGCATGGGGCCAGTGCCTTCGCTGATGCGTTTGTCGGCGTTTTCGACCACAACAATCGCGCCGTCCACCAGCATACCCACCGCCAGGATCAGCCCGAACATCACGATGTTGGACACCGATATGCCCATGATGCCCAACAGGATGAAACACAAAAGAAACGATGTGGGGATGGCAAAACCGACCAATAGGGCAGGGCGCGGCCCAAGGGCTGCAAGAACCACAATCATGACAAGCGCAATCGCGGTCAGCACCGATCCTTCCAGCTGGCGCACCATACTATCGACCACGCGGCTTTGGTCGTTTGAAAAGCCCACCTCAATCGCGGCCTGCAATTCGGGCGGCCAGGTCGCTTGTTCGGCGGCAACTTCCTCGCGAACCATGTTAGCGGTGTCGATCAGGTTAAAGCCTTTGCGTTTGACGACCTGAAGCGCAACCGTGCTTTCGCCGTTAAATCGCGCTGTGCCCTCGCGGTCTTCGAAGGTCAGGTTGATATCGGCCAAATCGCCAAGCGTAATGACACTGTCGCCATTTGTTTTGACAGGCAGGTCATAAATATCGCGCGGTTCATCAAACGACGACGGGATCTTGATCCCGATCGAGCTGCTTGCGGTATCCACATTACCCGCCGCGACCAGCAGGTTGTTGTTGCTGACCACATTGATCAGCTCGCCTGCTGTGACGTTGTAGCTTTCCAGTTTCAGCGGATCGATGATGACCTCGACCATTTCATCGCGCTGCCCCGCCAGAGCGGCTTCCAGAACGCTGTCCTGCCCCTCGATGCGGTCTTGCAGGTCTTTGGCCACCTGCACCAGAGTACGCTCGGGCAATGGGCCTGTCAGGCTGACGATGATGATCGGGAATTCGGAAAAGTTAATTTCTTCCAGCGTATATTTTTCGGCGCCGTCGGGGAAATTTGCCTCAACCGTGTTCATGCGGTCGCGCACATCGGCCAGAATTTTCGTCTTGTCCCATCCGAATTCGAATTCCAGCACCACATTGGCATAGTTTTCAATTGCCGTGCCGGTGATCGTTTTCAGACCATCGAGATCCGAAAGCTCTGTTTCAATCGGTTTGACCAAAAGCCGTTCACTGTCCTCGGCCGAAATGCCCGGAAACGGCAGGGAAATAACGAGGGCGGGGATCTCAATATCGGGCTCGCCCTCTTTGGGCAGGCCCGTGTAGGCAAACCAGCCAACAGCAAGGCTTAGTGCAATAAATGCCAGCACCATCCGCGCGCGATCGGCGGCCCATTGAACAACACCGGTCATCCCTGTGCCTCCCTATAGGTTACATCGACGGGCACGCCGTCGGTCACGTATTCCTGCCCAAGCACGATCACATCCACCTGCGGCGGCAGGCCATCTACCCAAATGCCGTCTACCGTATCGCGGATCACGCTGACAGGCGCAAAGCGGGTGATGCCATCTTCAACGATGCGCAGACCCAAAGTGCCTTCGTCGTTCAGCGTCAGGGCAGAGCCGGGAACAAGATGCGCGTCCGCACCGTCGCTTGCGATGATCATTTCTACCGTTTGGCCGTCACGAATATGCAAATCCGCATTCGGCACTTCGATGTCCACGCGGAAGGTGCGGGTCACAGGATCGGCACTGCGCGACAGGAACGTCACGCGGCCCTGCACCTCTTCGCCGCCCGTCAGACGTGCGCCGCCAACGGCGCCAACAGCAATGCGGTCCACCTGCGTTTCAGGCACGAACCCCACCAGTTTGACCGGGTCAAGCTGAATGATCGTGGCGCACGACATGCCCGGTTGCAGCAGGGCGCCCAATTCCGCCGTGTCACTTTCCAGCAGGCCAGAGAACGGCGCCTTGATCGTCTGGCGCTCAACATCCTTTGTAGCACTGGCCACCGCCGCCTCTGCCGAGCGGACAGCAGCTTGCGCACTTTCGATGCCCCCTTGGGCCGATTGGATGCCAGCCTCTGCCGACTGGATCGCCGCCAAGGCGCTTTCATAATTCGCATCGGCCGTGGCAACCCGTGTGTCACTGGCAAAACCGCCCTCTGACAGGCGGGTGGCTGCGTTTTGGTTGATCCGTGCTTCTTCCAGCCGTGCCTGTGCTTCGCGCAAACGCGATTGGGCTTCGGGCAGGCGGGACTGTGCGGTTGGCATATTGGCGCGCGCCTCGGCCAATCGCGCTTCGGCTTCGGCCAAACGCGCCTGCGACGTTCCGGGGTCCAGCACGCACATTTCAGCCCCTTCCTCAACAAACGCACCTTTGCGCAGCGGGGCCGAGATCACACGGCCCGAAATTTCGGCTTTCACATCAACCTGACGCGCCGCTTCGGTGCGCCCGCGCACCAGCACGGCACTGTCAATGGCTTGCGCTTGGGATTTCAGGGCCACCACGGCCACGCGCTGAATACCGTCGTCTTGCGCGGCGTCACCGGTGTCTTGCGCACCTGACTGGGCCAGCGCCATCAGGGTGTCACGCTCAAACACCAGCCCATAAAGGAATGCGCAAACCAAAATGGCGGTGACGAAGGAAAAGAATTTCATAGCAGGCGTCTCTTGTTGTGTGCAGCGCAGGTATCGGCCGGTTTTGTTTTATTTATGTCAGAATACGTATCACTAAACCAATTAGTTCAAAAAAAATCGCTTTGCACGTGTATTTTTTGTGACGCCTTGGTCCGTGCACAAAAATTAAGCCGGTTTTCGCACCCTTTATGTGGATACGATTTGTGCACCCTGCGATCATACGGTAAGCCCCGTTTAACGAATTGTGCGCAACAGGCGGAGAGCGGGCATGTCCAACAACGAAAGTTTCATCGAAGAAGTCACGGACGAGCTGCGCAGTGACCAGCTTTGGGCCGCCATTCGCAAATACGGTTGGATCGTTGCACTGGCCGTGATCGGCATCGTGGGGGGCGCATCCTACAACGAATTTCGCAAAGCCCAGATCGAAAATGCTGCACAGGCCAAGGGCGATGCCATTCTGGACGCATTGAACAAAGAAGATCCCGCCGACGTCCTGACAGCACTGGACGCGGCAAAAGACACAGGACTGGCGACCCAGTTTTTGCTGGCAGGCGAACAATCCACCCAAGGCGACACCGATGCAGCCATCGCCACCTACACCGCGATTGCCGCCAACGTCGATGCGCCTGCGGTCTACCGCGATCTGGCCACCTTCAAGGCGGTTTTGCTGCAAGGAACAGACACGCCCTTGGCCGAACGCAAGATGGCGTTTGAGGCCCTAGCCCAACCGGGCGGCGCCTACCGTCTTTTGGCCCAAGAGCAGTTGGCGCTGATCGCCCTTGAAAGCGGCGATACGGATGGTGCGATCACCATGTTGCAAACGCTGCTGGAAGACACGGAAGTCACCCAAGGCTTGCGCCGCCGCGCAACACAGGCGATTGTGGCTTTGGGCGGGACACCGCTGCCGACGCCCACACAGCAAGAGCCGACTGCCCGGTAACAAGGGCGGGCCAATCGGCCCAAAAATACGGCGCGACACGCGCAGAACAGACTAAAGGAAACAGGTCTTGGTCATGTCGATATTCCAGTCCAAAACCGCGCCTCTGGCCGCGTTGCTTGCGACAACTCTGTTGGTATCGGGCTGTGCGCAACGCGAAGAAATCCTTGAAGGTGAACGCCTTGATCTGCGCACACCTGTGTCTGAACTGATCAGCGGTGACACGCTGGATGATACCGCTGGCCAAACTGGTCAGGATGGGGATGCGCAGCCTGCCGAAGGTCCGCAACCCATCGCGTTGCCTGCGCAGGTCAACCACGCGGCATGGACGCACCGCTACGGCAATGCGCTGCACCGCATTACACACCCGCAACTGTCGCAATCGCTTGCGCTTGCATGGTCGTCCAATGTGGGCCAAGGCAACAGCCGCAAACAGCGCATCACCGCTGATCCGGTCGTGGCAGATGGACGGGTCTTTACCCTCGATGCCCAAGCGACCGTGACCGCAACCTCGACCTCTGGTGCGCCGCTGTGGACGCGTGATTTGACACCGCTGTCCGAACAGGGGGGTGACGCCTCTGGCGGCGGCTTGGCGATTGATGGCGAAACGATCTTTGTCACAACAGGCTATGGCGATCTGACCGCACTGGAAACCGCGACAGGGGCCGAACTTTGGACCCAACGTCTCGAAGCGCCCGCGACGGGCGCCCCAACCGTGGCTGGCGATATCGTTTATGTGGTGGGTGCCAATTCGGTTGCCTGGGCTATCAATGCCGACAACGGCCGCGTGAAATGGCAACTGCCCGGTCTTCCAAGCGCTTCTGATCTGGTGGGCGGCCCTGCGCCCGTGGTCACCGACAAGCTGGTGGTCTTTCCCTTTGCCACCGGTGATCTGCTTGCCGCGTTCCGCGAGGGCGGCATCCGCCGTTGGGACGCGTCTGTGACAGGCGAACGCCGCGGGCGGACCTACACAATTATCAAAGACCTTACCAGCGATCCCGTCGTGGACGGCAATGTCCTTTATGCGGGTAACCAGTCGGGCCGCGTTGCGGCACTGGACGTCAACACGGGCGATCGCATCTGGACCGCGACAGAAGGGGCCTATTCCCCCGTCTGGCCCGTGGATAACGCTGTGTTTCTTGTCTCTGATCAGGCCGAACTTGTGCGCCTTGATGCCAGCACGGGCGAACGTGTCTGGGGTGTCGATCTTCCCTATTTCGACAAAGAACGGGACCGCCGCAAGAAAGCGGTTTTTGCCCACTACGGCCCCATCCTTGCGGGCGGGCGCTTGATTGTGGCCTCCGACGACGGGGTTCTGCGCAGTTTTGATCCTGTGTCTGGCGCGCTGGTCTCGACCGTATCAATCCCCGGTGGTGCAGCCAGCAACCCCGCTGTGGCAGGGGCCACGCTCTATGTGGTGTCGGGCAATGGGCAACTCCACGCTTTCCGTTAGCAGCGCCTTGGTGTAAGTGCGGCGCTTAAACGCCTCAAAGGTCCCTGAATCATGTCTTTCACCCTCGCCATCGTTGGCCGCCCGAATGTTGGTAAATCCACGCTGTTCAATCGTCTGGTGGGCAAGCGTCTGGCCCTTGTCGACGACCAACCCGGCGTCACGCGCGATCTGCGCGAAGGCGAGGCCCGTTTGGGCGATCTGCGCTTTACGGTCATTGATACCGCAGGTCTGGAAGAGGCAACCGACGACAGTTTGCAAGGCCGCATGCGCCGGCTGACAGAACGCGCGGTTGATATGGCCGACATCTGCCTGTTCATGATTGATGCGCGCACGGGCGTGACCTCAACAGACCGCATGTTTGCCGAAATTCTGCGCAAACGCTCTGCCAAAGTGATGCTGGCGGCTAACAAGGGCGAAGGGCGCGCGGCTGATGACGGTGTGATGGAAGCCTATGAACTGGGGTTGGGAGAGCCGTTGCGCCTGTCTGCCGAACATGGCGAGGGCATGGGCGATCTGCTGGCCGAACTGATCCCGTTCAGCGATGAATATGAAAGTAAAAACAAGTCGATAGAGCCTGATGTTGATGTGTCACTTGAGGAAGGTGATGAAGACCCTGATGCCTATCAGGCCCCGTCCGATGCAAAGCCATTGCAGATCGCGGTGGTCGGCCGTCCCAACGCGGGTAAATCCACCCTCATCAACCAAATTCTGGGTGAGGACCGCCTTTTAACAGGTCCAGAAGCGGGGATCACCCGTGACGCGATTAGCCTGAAGATGAAATGGGGCGACACGCCCGTGCGCATCTTTGATACGGCTGGCATGCGCAAAAAAGCCAAAGTGCAGGAAAAGCTGGAAAAATTGTCGGTCGGCGACGGTCTACGCGCCGTGAAATTTGCAGAAGTGGTGATTGTCTTGCTGGATGCGGCAATCCCCTTTGAACAGCAGGATTTGCGCATCGCCGATCTGGCCGAACGCGAGGGCCGCGCCGTTGTTGTCGCTGTGAACAAATGGGACATCGAGGACGAAAAGCAGCAAAAGCTCAAAGACCTCAAGGAAGCGTTTACGCGCCTTTTGCCGCAATTGCGCGGCGCGCCGTTGATTACGGTGTCGGCCAAAACGGGCAAAGGTCTTGAACGGCTGCGCGACGCTGTTTTGCGCGCCCATGAAACATGGAACACCCGTATCCCAACGGCCCAACTGAACCGCTGGCTGACGGGTATGATCGAGGCGCATCCGCCCCCCGCGCCAAGCGGGCGTCGCATCCGTATTCGCTATATGACGCAAGTGAAAACGCGCCCGCCGGCGTTTGTGGCGATGTGCAGCTTGCCTGAAAAGCTGCCCACCAGCTACACGCGCTATCTGGTCAATGGGTTGCGCGATGATTTCGATATGCCCGGCACGCCCATCCGCTTTACCATGCGCAGCCAGTCCAAGGACAACCCTTACAAGGACAAGAAGAAATCAACGCCAAGCCGTCTGCGCAAACACCTCAACAAACCGCCCCACGGCGGCTGACCCGCGCCAGCCAGATTATTCCAGAATAATCTGGCGCCCCGAAAGCTATTCTTGAATAGCTTTCCCCCGCAGCGCCGCGAGAAGTCCGCCAGCCACTGCAAGGCAGCCTGCGATAGCAAGCCCGCCAGTGAGGTCCAGGCCATTGGCGACAAGGATTCCGATCAGGGCCCAGACCACGGCAGCGCCATAGGTCAGCACAAACGGGGCGGTCCAGATGACGCCCAAGGCGATCAAAAGGGCCAGCGCGATGCAGATCAGGGCCCAGACCTCGGCGCCAAAAAACAGCCCGTAGCCAGCGCCAGCGACACCAAGCGAGACATTTGCCGCCGCTGTCAGCCAGCCTGCATAAAGGCCAACAGGGGCCGCAAACCACCAGATGTCTTTGCGCGGCGCGTGAAATAGCGCAACCAGCGCGCCAGCCAGCATGACCCAGATCAGGATTGTGGCCCAGATGGGCGAGGCCAGCGCCACCCAAAGCCAAGCGGCACCCACGGCGATGCTAACGATCAGGGCAGGGCGTGCAGCGTCCCATGCTGTATCATCGCTGCGTTTGAGCACCCCAAATATCGCACTGGCGGCCAGCCAGCTATAGATCACCCCCCAAAGCGCAAAAGCATAGCCTGCGGGTTGGACAGGCGGGTTGGGTTGTGCGATCGGCAGTTGCCCGTCCGTGTAGCCCGTAAACGGCGGTGTGATCAGGGGAGCCACAAAAAACGCAGCGGTTACGATCAGGGTCAGCCAGGCTTTCATACCAATAGCCCTTCTGCGGTCAGCCGCGTTTTGCCGCCCAGATAGGGGTGAAGGGCTGCTGGCAGTGTGACTGATCCGTCTGCATTCTGGCCATTTTCCAGCACGGCAATCAACGCACGTCCCACCGCAAGGCCCGAGCCATTGAGCGTATGGACAAACTGCGGTTTGCCACCCGCTTCTTTGAAACGGGTGTTCATGCGCCGCGCTTGGAAATCACCGCACACCGACACAGAAGAAATCTCGCGGTAGCTTGCCTGACCCGGCAGCCAGACCTCGATGTCATGGGTCTTGATCGCGCCAAACCCGATGTCGCCCGTGCACAGCACCACCGTGCGGTAGGGCAACTCGAGTGCTTCCAGAATGCCTTCGGCACAAGCGGTCATCCGGTCATGCTCGGCCATGCTGTCGTCAGGGTGGGTGATGCTGACCATTTCGACCTTTTCGAATTGGTGTTGGCGCAGCATCCCTGCGGTATCACGCCCCGCGCTGCCCGCCTCGGAGCGGAAACACTGCGTATGGGCCACCATGCGGCGGGGCAGGGCGCTTGCGTCAACCACCTCACCGTTCCACACATTCGTCAGCGGCACCTCTGCCGTGGGCACCATCCACCAGCCGTTTGTCGTTTTGTAGCTGTCCTCGCCAAACTTGGGCAGCTGGCCCGTGCCATACATCATCTCCTCGCGCACCAATACCGGCGCCCAGGTTTCTTCCAGCCCGTTGTGGTCCACATGGGTGTCCACCATGAATTGCGCCAGCGCGCGGTGGATCCGCGCCACTGCCCCCTTCAGCACCATGAACCGCGAGCCCGACAGTTTGGCCGCCGTCTCAAAATCCATGCCGCCGCGCACGCCTGCAATCTCGAAATGCTCAACCGCGTCAAACCCCATCTCGCGCGGCGTGCCCCACCGCTTGATCTCGACGTTGTCGGCCTCATCCGCGCCATCGGGGACAGAGGCATCCAGCAGGTTGGGCACCGACATCAGCAGGTCGGTCAGTTGCGCGTCCAGCGCCTTGGCCTCATCGCCCAACGCCGCGACCTCGGCCTTCTTGTCGCCCACCAGCGCGCGCAACCGTTCAAACTCGGCCTCATCACCCGATGCCTTGGCCGCGCCGACTTGCTTGGAGGCCGCGTTCTGCTCGGCCTTGGCATCCTCGGCCGCCTTGATCTTGGCGCGGCGCGCAGCATCAATGGCCAGCACATCCGCCGCCCGCACGTCCGACCCGCGCCGAGCCATCGCGGCATCAAACAAATCAGGGGTCTCACGGATGAATTTTATGTCGTGCATCGGGGGCCTCGGGCTAACGTGAATCATTGCCAGCGGTATAGAACGCTCAGGAGAGGATGGGTAGGGCAGCGGTCAGGTGGGGTCGTCTGGGTCAAAGCCGATGGAACGTTGCCACGCGCGCCATTGGTCGTAAATAGGATCAGCTTTGGTATTTTCAGTTGCCCAATGAGCTGGTGGTTCAGCATCCAATTTTGCTTCCCTCCATTCAGCTTTCAGCGAAAAGATAGAATATATTTGCTGTTTGGTTAACTGTGGAACATTGGGATAGACGTTAACAATTAAGCTACCGGCCAAATCGCTGTGTTTGAACGAGGTGAAGTCGTTGAATAAGGTCCCGGAAAAGTAAGACCCTTCTAATTGGTTTCTTTCCAGCTTTGCGCCCTTCAAATTGGTTGACCTAAAATTAGTACCTCGTAAAATTGTGGCTCTGATCTTGGCCCCAGTAAAATCAACTGAGTAGAATGCGCAGCGAGCCATGGTAGCCTCACCTATGGTTATCCCTATCATCCGAGACGAAGAAAAGTCGCTTTCTTCAAGTATTGAGCGAACGATCTCGGCTCCATGTAAGTCCACGTCACTAAAGGTACACATTTCAAGGTTAACAAGATCAAAGTCTACGCCAATTAGTGAGCCATAACTAAAGTCTGACCCCTTAAGCCTTACCGATGAAAAGTCTGCCCCATCCAAGCGGCTTCCTGCAAAATTTGTAAGTTCGAAAAAGCCATCCTCAAAAACCGCTCCTTGAAGGTTGCAATCGCTTAGATCCAAGCGCCATTGCTTTTTCGTAATGTTTCGATAGTCCTTTGTGAAACTTCGTCCAATTACCTCAATAGCTGTTTGGATGTCTATTCTCGGAGGCGAGCATCTTAGTGCCCAATGGGTTAGAGCATCAGGGTCTAAGTCATGATTTGGATCAATTCCTGTTCTTCGATGGATTTCATGATCAAAATCCAAACCATCGAAATTGCTAAATTCTAAATCCTTCGAAGCGGTTCTCCAGATTTCTACTGGACTGGTGCTACTTTGATCTTTCTTTGTGTTCCCACGTATGTAGGCAGTCAGTGTCTCAACAATCTGAGCTTCGTCCCTCGGGCTATCTTTCGCGATCCTTTCCAGTGAATAAATCGCACCAACTCTTACTTCTAAATTGGGACCAGTTTCTTCAAAAGCCAATGACTTTCCGCTACTGTCCCGTTGATTGCGTTTCAGGACTTTTTCTGCGCCCAATCCCTCAACCGCTTTATTGATCCGATCCGTAATGAGACCTTCGATCTCAGTTTGTGTTTGCGTCCGCGTATATTTCAGCCGCAACATCGTTAGGGGCAGCCCAATCACCGCACCTGTAACGGCCGTTATCCCGACAAACTGCGCCAGCAAAAACCTAAAGTCGCTTTTATCTTCGTAATTGATAGGAGCCGCTGTTAGCAGCAGCTTGATAATCAAAAACACCAATCCTGCCACCAGAACGACAAACACAATAGCCCAGATCACCGACAGCCCTGTAAACAGCGCGGCGGGCATCTCTTGCATCCCCAGACGCTTTTGCAGGCTCTCCGCCGTTTTGTCGTCGGGCTGTTTGCGCCCTGCGCCCCATATGGCCCCGACGAACAACAACGCCAATAGCCCCACGGTCAGCACTTGCAACCGTGTGGCATCTCCAAAGGTAAAGGCGCCGTCCAACCACACCTGCATCATCAAATCTCCGTCACCAACACCACAACCCTAACGCGCAAAAAACGGGTCAGCCAGTGGCAAATCGCAGGCGTGCGGGCGCGGTAACATCCGCCAATTTGCGCCCCTGTTGCGCGCGGCGCAAACCATAGAACGTCTGACGCATTGCCATACCGTGAGCAGACGCTAGGCCATACACCCGTTTTTGGCGTTTTCGCACCTTGCACACCCCCCATATCATGCATAGGTTCCCCCAAACTTTAGCACCCAAAAGAGGTTCCCATGGACGGCAGCGCCTTCGCACAATTTGTCCCGCTTATCCTGATCTTTGCGATCATGTATTTCCTGCTGATCCGCCCTCAGCAAAAGAAGATGAAAGAGCATCAGGCGATGGTCGCGGCCCTGCGTCGTGGCGATCAGGTGGTCACTCAGGGCGGGCTGATCGGCAAGGTCTCGAAGGTCAAGGAAGGCGAGAACGAGCTGGAGGTCGAAGTGGCCGATGGCGTCAAGGTGCGGGTCGTGCAAAACACCATCACCCAAGTGTTGAACAAGACCGAACCTGCAAGCTAACCCCCTGACCTGAAAGGGGTTTTTCGATGCTCCAGATCACCCTTTGGCAACGGATCATGATTGTGCTGACCATTGTTGTCGGTCTGTCATTGGCGCTGCCCAACCTGTTTTACCCACGGGTCGAAGCGCATAACGACGCCGTCGCCGCGATGGAACTGGACGGGGCATCGCCCACGCTGATCGATCAGGCCGCACGTTGGCCATCGGTGTTGCCATCGGGGTTGGTCAACCTGGGGCTTGACTTGCGGGGCGGGGCGCATTTGTTGGCCGAGCTTCCGCTTGAGGACGTGTATCAAAAGCGCATGGTCGGCATCTGGCCATCGGTCTTTGATGCGCTGCGCGACAACCGCGACCAGATCGGCAACTTCCGCCGCCTCGGCATTGAAGACGGTGAACTCCGCATCCGCATCGCCGAGCCCGCAAACGTGCCGCAAGCCCTTGAAATCGTTGAGAGTGTTGCAACGCCAGTGGCGTCATTGTCCGCGCTTAACGCCACTGATATTCAGGTGCGTGCCGAAAATGACGTGATCATCGTCAGCCTGACAGACGAGGAAAAAGCCGCCACCGACGAGCGCACCATGCTGCAATCGCTCGAAATCATCCGGCGCCGTATCGACGAGGTCGGCACCCGCGAACCCACCATCCAGCGTCAGGGCGCCAATCGTATCCTTATTCAAGTGCCGGGCCTGGGATCGGCGCAGGAACTCAAAGACCTGATCGGCACCACCGCGCAACTTTCGTTCCATCCCGTGATCGGCCGCTCTGCCGACGCCAACGTGCGGGCAGGGGTCGGCAATGTGTTGTTCCCGTCGATTGATGAAGAAGGCATCTTCTACATCCTCGAAGAAAATCCCGTCGTCACGGGCGAAGACCTTGTCGACAGCCAACCCTCGTTCGATCAAAACGGTGGGCCAGCCGTGTCCTTCCGCTTCAACAGTGCGGGCGGCGCGAAATTCGGGCGCTACACCGCGGAAAACGTCGGACAGCTGTTTGCGATTGTCCTCGACGAAGAAGTGATCAGCGCCCCGCGCATCAACGAAGCCATTCCCGGCGGCTCTGGCATCATCACAGGCAACTTCAGCCTTGAGGAAAGCACGCAGCTTGCGGTCCTGTTGCGCGCAGGGGCGCTGCCTGTTGAGCCTGAGTTTGTCGAAGAACGCACGGTCGGCCCCGAACTGGGTGCCGACAGTATCGAGGCAGGGCGCATCGCCTGCATCGTCGCATTCATCGCGGTGCTGGTCTTTATGTTCCTCAGCTATGGCACCTTCGGTGTTTTTGCCAATATCGCGCTTATCATCAACGTTGGCCTAATCTTCGGCCTGCTGTCGCTGATCGGAGCGACGCTCACGCTGCCGGGTATCGCAGGGATCGTGCTGACCATCGGGATGGCGGTGGATGCCAACGTGCTGGTGTTCGAGCGGATCCGCGAAGAACTCAAGACGTCCAAAGGACCCGCCCGCGCCATCGAGCTTGGCTATGAAAAGGCGCTGTCGGCGATCATCGACGCCAACATCACCACGTTTATCACGGCCGTGATCCTGTTTGTCATGGGCTCGGGGCCTGTGCGCGGGTTTGCGATCACCCTTGGCCTTGGCATCCTGACATCCGTCTTTACAGCGATCTACGTCACACGCCTGTTCGTGGTGATCTGGTTTGAACACCGTCGCCCCAAAACAATCGAGGTCTAGCCCAATGCGTCTGCGTCTGGTCAAACAAAACACAAGCTTCGATTTCTTCAAACGCGCCAACCTTTGGCTTGGTATTTCGGGGCTCATGATGGTGGTGGCGTTTGTCAGCTTCATCATTCAAGGGCTCAATTACGGCATCGACTTTCAGGGCGGCACCACAATCCGCACCCAAGCGGAAAGCCCGGTGGACATTGCAGCTTACCGCACAGCGGTTGAACCTTTGGATCTGGGCGATGTCTCGATCACCGAGGTGTTTGACCCGCAATTTGCCGATGATGAAAACGTGGCAATGATCCGTATTCAGGCACAAGAGGGCGAAGAGGCGGCCTCGGGCGATATGATTGCGGATGTGACCGCCGCGTTGCAGGCTGTCGATGCAACCCTGACGGTGCAGTCTGTAGAAAGTGTCGGCCCAAAGGTGTCGGGTGAGCTGATCCAGACCGCAGCGATTGCGGTCGTGTTGGCAATCGGTGCGGTCCTGATCTACATCTGGCTGCGCTTTGAATGGCAGTTCGCACTTGGCGCTGTTGCGGCCCTTGTGCATGATGTGATCCTGACGATCGGCGTATTTTCGGAACTTCAAATCCGCTTTGACCTTGCGATCATCGCGGCACTTCTGACCATCGTGGGCTATTCGCTCAATGACACTGTGGTTGTGTTTGACCGCGTGCGGGAAAACCTGCGCAAATACAAACAAAAGCCGCTCAAAGAGGTTTTGAACCTGTCGATCAACGAAACGCTGTCGCGGACGTTCATGACATCGGTGACCACGCTTCTGGCACTTATTTCGCTTTATGTGCTTGGCGGCGATGTGATCCGCGGGTTTGTCTTTGCGATGATCTGGGGGGTGATTGTCGGAACCTACTCGTCGATCTTCGTGGCTTCTGCGATGTTGCTGTGGCTTGGCGTCAAGCGCGACTGGTCCAAACCCACAGATGAAGGTGGCACCCAGTTTGGCGATGTGGACGCCTAGCCCCGCGTCGGGCGCGCGATTTTCGAAAATCGCGGGGCAAGGCCTTTCGAAAGGCCTTGTCGCGTTGCGCTGAAGGATGGCGTTTTTGCCGGACGCCTGGCCGCTGCTTGTGGGTGCCGTGCTTGTCGCGGGTCTCGTGCGCGGCTTTGCAGGGTTTGGAACCGCGATGATCTACCTGCCCGTCGCAGGGCAGGTGCTTGACCCCTTTGCCGCCATCGTAACCTTGATTGTCATGGATATCATCGGGCCGCTTCCTGCGGTGCCCCGCGCGATCAAGGAAGGGCATCCGCGGGATGTTTTGCGCCTGTGGCTCGGAATGTCCGTTATGGTTCCTGTTGGCCTCAGTGTTCTGACTGTCACGCAACCACAGGTGTTTCGCTACGGCGTATCAGGTATTTCGCTATGCCTGTTGATATGCCTGATCTTTGGGCTGCGGTATTCAGGTGTTTTGAAACGCTGGATGATTTACGCTACGGGCGCACTTTCGGGCTTTTTGGGTGGCGTTGCGGGGCTGGCGGGACCCCCTGTCATTTTGCTCTATATGGCCAGCCCGCATCCGCCCAAGGTGATCCGGGCCAACACAATGCTGTTTTTGGTGCTGGTCGATGTCACGATGATTGCCGTTCTCGGGGCGATGGGCCGGCTGTCTGGTGAGGCCATATTGATCGGCGCCACCCTGATTTTGCCATACATGGCGGGGGTGTTGATCGGAACGCGCCTTTTTGATCCCACGCGCGAGACGCTTTATACGCGTGTGGCATATCTCATCATCACGGTTTCTGCCCTTTCGGGTCTGCCGCTTTGGGATTAAACAGGACGCAAGAGGAAAGGCACGCTGATGAAACTGACCGAAATCACCTATGATGATGCCATTCCGGTGGACGGCTATGGCCCCGGATTTTTCCGTATCGGTGGCGAGGTGTTTGAAGGCCCGACGCTGGTGCACCCCAACGGTGCGGGCCCTTGGGGCGGCTATGAGGATCTGCAAGCCTTGGTCGCACTGAAAGAAAGCATTGATGTGGTTTTTGTGGGCACGGGCAAAGACATCGCCCATCCGCCCGCTGCATTCAAACAAGCCCTCGAAGCGGCCGGATTTGGGGTTGAGCCTATGTCATCGCCATCCGCATGCCGCACCTACAATGTCTTGGTCAGTGAAGGGCGGCGCATCGCGTTGGCCTTGATCCCTGTGTAGCGCACATGCTTTCGCTTGCCGATGTTACTGTGGCCCGTGGTGGTCTGCCTGTTTTGGAAGGTGTCTCGTTTGACGTGGGCGCAGGGCAGGCGCTTGTTCTGCGCGGCCCCAACGGCATTGGCAAAACAACGCTTTTGCGTGCGATTGCGGGGCTGCAACCTGTGCTGGCTGGAACGATTGCGCATGATGAAGATGCCGTTGCCTACGGCGCCCATTCGGACGGTCTCAAAGCGCAACTGAGCGTGCGCGAAAACCTGCAATTCTGGGCGGACGTTTATGGTGGCGGTGACGTGGAGCAAGCGTTGCACGATATGAATATGGCGGATTTGCAAAGCCGTCCGGCAGCGCAGCTTTCAGCAGGACAAAAGCGCCGCCTTGGGCTGGCCAGACTGTTGGTGACGGGCCGCCCGATCTGGGTGCTGGATGAGCCTACGGTGTCGCTTGATAAATTTTCGGTAAACCTGTTTGCCGACCGTGTGCGCACCCACCTTGCAAGCGGTGGGGCGGCTGTGTTGGCCACGCATATTGATTTGGGACTGTCCGAGGCGCGCGAGCTGGATCTTGCCCCGTTCAAGGCCGTGCCACCCACTGAAGAAGCCTTTGACGAGGCGTTTTTGTGAAGGCGCTTTTGATCCGCGATCTCAGACTTGCGATCAGGGCAGGGGGTGGTTTTGGCCTTGGGCTGTCGTTCTTTCTGATCCTTGTGACGCTTGTGCCTTTCGGGGTCGGTCCCGATGCCGAAGTGTTGGCCCGCATCGCACCCGGCATCTTGTGGGTTGGATCACTGCTGGCGTGCTTGTTGTCGCTTGATCGTATTTTTGCGCTAGATTTTGAAGATGGGTCGCTGGATCTGCTGGCGACGGCGCCCTTGCCGATGGAGGGCACAGTCAGCATCAAAGCTCTGGCCCATTGGCTGACAACCGGACTGCCGCTGGTGGTGATTGCCCCGTTGCTTGGTCTGCTGTTGAACCTGCCGCTTCAGGCCTATCCGTGGATGATCCTGTCTTTGTTGGCGGGCACGCCCGCTTTGTCGGTGATCGGCACCTTCGGTGCGGCCCTGACTGTGGGGGTGAAACGCGGGGGCTTGCTGTTGTCGCTCCTGGTGTTACCCCTTTATATGCCGACGCTGATTTTCGGGGCGGAGACCGTGCGGCGGGGTGCCGAAGGTCTGCCCACGACCACGCCGCTTTTGATGGTCGCTGGCATCACAATGGGCTGCGTGGCCCTGATGCCCTTTGCATCGGCTGCGGCAATCCGCGTCGGGCTGAAAGGGCAATAAAGCGATTGTGAGCGACCGCGACGGCATGTCATATCTCAACAAAAGAGCAACTGGGCCTATCTAAGCATCATGTCACTTTGGGAATACGCAAATCCGCGCAAGTTCATGGCGCTGTCAGGCACCGTCCTGCCTTGGGTTACAGGGCTGGCGGCCGTGTTGTGCTGTGTGGGCGTCGTCTGGGGCTTTTTCTTCACGCCTGATGATTTCCGCATGGGCAGCACCGTCAAGATTATCTACATCCATGTGCCGTCGGCGATGATGGCGATCAACATCTGGGTGATGATGCTGATCACCTCGCTGATCTGGTTGGTGCGTCGCCATCATGTGTCGGCGCTGGCCAGTAAGGCTGCGGCCCCGATCGGGTTAATAATGACAGTGATTGCGCTTGCGACCGGTGCCATCTGGGGCAAGCCGATGTGGGGCACCTACTGGGCGTGGGATCCGCGTCTGACATCGTTCTTGATATTGTTCCTGTTTTACCTGGGCTACATGGCGCTTTGGGAAGCGATCGAAAACAAGGATACCGCCGCCGATCTTACGGCAGTGCTGTGTCTTGTCGGCTCGGTCTTTGCGCTGTTGTCGCGCTATGCTGTGCGGTTTTGGAACCAAGGCTTGCACCAAGGCACATCCGTTCCCGTGGCGACAGGCGAACGAACGGTGGCAGATGTATTCTTTGTGCCGCTTGCGATATCCATGGTGGGCTTTGGCGTGCTGTTTTTAGCGCTGGTGTTGCAGCGCACACGCACCGAGGTGCGCGCCCGCCGCCTGCAAGCATTGCAGGCGCGCGAAAGGATGGGGTGATGGTTGATCTGGGGAAATACGCGGCCGACGTTATGTTGGCCTATGCTGTGACGATTGCGCTGATTGTGGGGCTGATCCTTGTGAGCTTGCGTCAATCGCGCAAAGTCAAAGCCGCCCTGAGCGAGATCGAGGCGCGCCGCAATGGCTAAACCGTTGATGCTGATCCCGCCGCTGGTGTTCGCTGGCTTTGCCGCTTTGGTCGGTGTGGGCATGTTCCGTGATGACCCTGACAGTCTGCCCTCTGCCCGCGCGGGGCAGGTTGCGCCTGAGGTGGTCATCACACCACTGGCGGCCCTGCCAACATTCGACAGTGACGCGTTGAAAGAAGAGGGTGTGAAGCTGGTGAATTTCTGGGCCAGCTGGTGCGCCCCTTGTCGCGCCGAACATGACCAGTTGATGGCGTTGCAGGCCGAGGGCGTGCCGATCTATGGTATCAATTATAAAGAACCCGATATGGACAATGCGATCGGTTTTCTGGAAGAGCTTGGCAATCCGTTCGACGCGGCGGGCCAAGACATCACAGGGCGCGACACTGCCGTAGAGTGGGGCGTTTACGGAATTCCCGAAACCTATGTGATTGACAGTGACGGCGTCATAAGGCTTCGGTTTGCAGGGCCGATTACCGAAAGTATTCTGGAAAGCACCATACGCCCTGCCATAGAGGCCGCGCGTTCAAATTGAGTGGCTGAGGCCACCCACCATGTTTGGATGAGGGGCGCTGCCCCTCAAACTCCCCGAGGTATTTGGACAACAATGAAGTCTAGGCAGCCTTTAGGGCGGCTTTGATCCATAGTACTGCAAGCGCAAAGCTGATTACGGCGTTCCAAGTGGGCATGGAGAGGCCCGCGAATGCCCAAGCGATCTCATCGCACATGATGATTGTATTGGCGGCATTTGAATCGAGAAGGCTGTCGCCTGACAGCCCGCCGAGCCCGTTGCCTGAACATGAGCTCGGTCCGGGCCACCATTTTTGTTCAACGCCCGAGTGATAGGCGCCAAGGGCTGCGGTGGTCAGCGCGGCTGCTGCGCCAAGCCAGAGGAGCCATCTTGAGGGGACAAAAAAGAGCAATGCGCCGATAAGGATTGCAGCCGCATGAGGCCAGCGCTGCCATAGGCACATTTTGCAAGGCGCCAAGCCGCCAAGGTGCTGGAACGCATATGCGCCCAAAAGCAAGCCGAGCGAGCCAAGGGCCGCGATATGTGCGGTGCGGATCACAGGAATTTAAGTGCGTAAAAGCCACCGATCAAAACGATGACAAAGAGGGTGAACATCAGCCCAAGACGCTTTTCGATGAAGTCTTTGATCGGCGCGCCGAACTTCCACAAAAGCGCTGCGACGATAAAGAACCGCAGACCCCGCGCGATGATGGAAGTGACAATGAATGTACCCAAGGGCATTGCGGTCCATCCCGACATGATGGTGATGACCTTGTAAGGAAATGGCGTGACACCTGCGACCAGAACCGCCCAGAAGCCCACGCCGTTGAAGCGGTCGTTGAAGGCTTCCATGCTGTCGGCCTTACCCATCGCTTCCAAAACAGGTTGCCCGACGGTTTCAAAGGCCAGCGCGCCGATTGCATAGCCCAACAGCCCGCCAAGTACAGAGCTGACCAATGCAACGCCTGCAATCAGAAAGGCGCGCGAGGGGGCCGCCAAGATCATCGGGATCATCAAAATATCTGGCGGGATGGGAAAAACCGAGCTTTCAATAAAGGAAACAAAGGCCAAAACCCACAGCGCGCGGGGATGGTCTGCCATTGAAAGGGTCCAGTCGTAGAGTCTGCGGATCATGGCTGCTCGGCCTTTTTATGACGGTTAAACTGCACATGACGTTCCCAAGGCGCTGCGTCAAGGTTGTGTGCAGGGTTTGGTGCGTTAAACTGCGTGGGTATTCACGGGAGAACGACGCAATGAAATGGCAGGGCCGACGCAGCAGCCGCAATATTGAAGACCGTCGCAAAATGGGCGGCGGCAAGGCCGCGGGTGGCGGGCTTGGTGTGCTGGCGATTGTTGTGATCGGGTATTTTCTGGGGGTTGATACGTCCTTTCTTCTTGATGGCCAGCAAGTGCAATCGGGGCAAAACGGTCAAATCAGCCAAGCCGACCAGCGCGCGGGTGAGTTCGCTGCCGTCACTTTGGCAGATACAGAAACCATCTGGGCAGAGATTTTCGCCACGCAGGTGGGAGACGCCTATGTGCCGCCCACTTTGGTGTTGTTCAAAGGTGCAACAAACAGTCCTTGCGGCGGGGCAGATGGTGCATCGGGGCCGTTTTACTGCCCCGCGGATCGAAAGGCCTATCTGGATACAGATTTCTTTGTCACGATGGAGCAGCGCCTTGGCGCGGGCGGTGATTTCGCGGCAGCTTATGTAATCGCCCATGAGGTCGCGCACCACGTCCAAAACGAGTTGGGTATTCTTGGTCAGGCCAATCGTATCCGTGCGCAGGCCTCGGAACGCGACGCCAATCTGATAAGTGTGCGGTTGGAGTTGCAGGCGGATTGTTATTCGGGGATCTGGGCACGGTATGCCCAAGAGCGGCTTGGCACATTGGAGCGTGGGGATTTGCAGGAGGCGTTAAATGCTGCCAAGCAAATCGGTGATGACACGTTGCAACGCAACGCAGGCAAGCGCCCCAATCCGCATACCTTTACCCACGGCACATCCGATCAGCGCCAGCGCTGGTTTGCCAAAGGCTATGAAACGGCCGATTTGCGGCAGTGCGATACCTTTGGCACGAACGCCCTCTGACAAGAAACCGATCGCTTATGCCCATTGCCAAACGCGCCCAAACTATTTTTGGTGCCCGCATCGAAACGATGGTGCGATGGCTTGCCTATGCTGGTGGGTTTATTTTGGTGGCGCTGGCCTTGGTGACTGTGGCGTCCATTACCACACGTCAGCTGTTTAACGCGCCCATACGGGGCGACTACGAGATTGTGGCGAATGGATGCGCGTTGGCCGTTTTCGCGTTTTTGCCCCTGTGTCATTACAAACGCGGACATGTGAGTGTTGATATTGTGGTCGACAGGTTGCCTGACCGCCTCAAGGCTGTGTTCGGACTGATTGGTGACGTGCTTATCGCAGGCGCATCGCTTTTGATCCTCAGGCAGCTTTGGTTCGGATTTGGTGAGAAGTTTCCCTATGGCTCAGAAACAGTCCGCCAGACTTTGGGGATGGGATACAAACCATATTTTGCCGAAACCACGTATGAGCTGCAGATTCCCGTCTGGATTCCCTATGGGCTGGCGTTGATCGGCGCGGCGATCTTTGCGGTGACCGCGCTTTATTGTGTGTGGCGTGCCTTGAACTGGGTGCTGGAGGGGCAAGAGCCCCATATGGGCTTATGAGCGGTCTGGAGCTTGCCCTGAGCGGGTTTGGCTTGATGCTCTTGGGTATCTTTTTGCGGGTGCCCATTGCGATTGCGATGGGGCTGACCGGGTTTTTTGGCATCTGGTATGTGCTTGGCACGCCTGCGTCCCCTATGGCGCAGATGAAATCGCTGACCTATGAGACGTTTTCGAACCAGAGCCTCTCTATTATTCCGTTGTTTTTGTTGATGGGGCAGTTTGCAACAAAAACCGGCATGTCGGCGGCGCTGTTCAATGCGGCGAATGATTGGCTTGGTCATCGCAAAGGCGGGATTGCAATGGCTTCGGTCGGGGCCTGTGCGGGATTTGGTGCTGTCTGCGGCTCATCACTTGCCACGGCCTCGACCATGGGGCAGGTCGCATTGCCTGAGATGCGCAAGCGCGGCTATTCGGACAGCTTGTCGACAGGTGTTCTGGCCGCCGGCGGCACACTTGGCATCCTGATACCGCCGTCCATTATTTTGGTGATCTACGCAATCATGGCAGAACAGAATATCGTTAAGATGTTCATGGCGGCGCTGGTTCCGGGGCTATTGGCGGCCATTGGCTATATCCTGACCGTGGCGATTTATGTCCGTCTGCGCCCAGATGCTGCCACGACTGCACCGCGCAAACCCTATGCAGCGCGCTTCAAGACACTTGCGCGCACGTGGCCCGTTATTGCAATTTTCGTGCTGACCATGGGCGGAATTGTCGGTGACTGGAATTGGGTGAAGGACGGGACGCAAGCGCTGTTTACGCCGAATGAGGCGGCGGCTTTTGGGGCCGTGGCGACTGCGCTTTACGGCCTGGCAAACCGAAGCCTGACGTGGGCGCTGTTTTTGGAAGCGATTATTGAGACGGCCAAAGCAACTGCAATGATCTTCTTCATCCTTCTGGGGGCCGAGATATTCAAAGGCTTCCTTGCTCTGACGCGGGCCCCCGATATGTTGGCCGACTGGGTCGCAACGCAGGGCTTTGCCCCGATCATGGTGCTGGCGGTGATGCTGTTGTGTTACCTGATCTTTGGCTGCGTCATGGACAGTCTTTCCATGATCTTGCTTACCATCCCGATCTTTTTGCCGATCATAGAGGTGCTCGATTTTGGCATGTCGGCAGAGATGACGCTGATCTGGTTCGGTATATTGGCCCTTATCGTGGTGGAAGTTGGTTTGATCACGCCGCCCGTGGGCATGAACCTTTTTATTATCAATGGCGTGGCGCGCGACATTCCGATCAGCGCGACGTACCGCGGCGTTGCGCCGTTTGTGCTGTCTGATTTGATCCGGGTTGTGATCTTGGTCGCCTTTCCGCCGCTGACCCTGTGGTTGGTCGCCATGATGGTCTGATGGA
>NZ_JAKFZN010000030.1 GCF_021654165.1 Nereida sp. MMG025
TCATCTTGGCTGTGCACAAGTTCTACCAAATCTGATTGCCAGCTTCCATCCAGAGCCAAAAACGAGCCCACGCCTCTCTGGCGATTATCATCGAGCCACGCTTCAAGAATATTCTCAAAGTCCTGAACGGCTATTTGATGCTCCATCCGTTACCTTCCATAAATTCCATTCACCACTGGCTGTGATCATAGGCTGGCAATCCAAGCGTGGCGCGGACGCCATCGTCGTGGGTGATCATGTGCAAAACGGCTTCGTCTTCGGGCAGGTCCGTGCGCAGCCATGCATAGCCAATTTCGCCCGAAACGACATATAGCCTATGCTGTTGGGGGAACGCTTCGAGCAGTGCTCTTACAATGCGGTAAAATTGACGCGGTGTGATGCCTTCCGATAAAATTAAGCGCTTGTCATAAAAAAGAGTTAGATCACCTGAGGAAGACTCCGGTCCAACGTCAACTTCGATATCTATGCTTTTTTCTTCCTTCCGTACGGCAAGGACGGGTAGTTGGCGATTAATGATTTCTACAAATTGGTCGGCATCGTAGTTCAAGATGCCGAGGTCTTCTGGGGTACCGTCAAATGGAGCCAGCAACAGCCCATCTGGCAAATCCATCATTCTGGTCAGATAGGCGCGGTCTTCCTCTGATAGATCCTGCATTTGATTTCCTTTCTAAACTAGTCATCGAAATTACGCATGGCGCGGTCAAGTTCCGCAGCCGCCTCTTGAGGGATCGGCTGCCAGCGCACGATGCCCCTGATGTTATTGGTGCGTAACAATCCAAGATAAAATGCGATAGGTCCACCTCGTCGGCTGCACACAACGTCTAATCCAATATTCCAGCACGGGCGTGCAGGAGATCTCGGATTATTGCAAACAGCCCCGTAATTAGCGAATTGCTTCAGCGTACTTTCCAATAACCTTCCAGAAGGGGAATAAGGCGTGCCCGGCGGTGAGGATGAAAGAGGCATCTGATATTTCGCTTCTTGAAGCCAACACCGCGCATGCAGTTCGCCATCAGCTCTAGATTTTTTCCCTGTAGCTGACCACGCATC
>NZ_JAKFZN010000031.1 GCF_021654165.1 Nereida sp. MMG025
CGCCAATGCAGCGAGCGTCGCGATTGACGCTTCAGCCCCTTGGGATGCGCCCATGAAGTATGCGAGCGGCACGACTATCACAGCCAATAAAGTGCCTGTCGCCCGGTGCAGGTTGACTACGTTTTGATCACCAGTGTTTATCATCATTCCGCGTCGGATTGGGCGAACATCGCTTTATAGAGCAAGAATACGGCCAACCCGTTCATGAACCCTATGACCACCCAAGAAATCTCGCGAGACCTCAGTAAATTGAAGACAAAATCATACCCGATGGTGCCTGAAATGACGAGAAAAAGTAATCAGGATAGTCCAGTATACAACGCTTTTCGGTCGGTCTGGCATTTTAATCCCAATACTTTTCCAAGTTCACCTGATCCGGTGACAAATCCTCGAATATCACCGTTCTTTTTTCAGAGCGGTCCAGATGGCGACGAGCCCGTATCGAATGGCGAAAACCAGGACAAGCCCGACTGGAAAGATCCACGGGTCCCGTGGAGACATAAATTGCCTCAGTACTAAGACCGCCAAAACAACTGAAATAGCCAGAATGGCCCAATATGCTAAATGCCTTCCCACGGCCCGTACTTTCGAATTTCTGCTGCTTCGAAATTGAAGTCACCAAATACGCGGTCATATATCTCGTTACTTACCTCGCCTGACTGAAAGCGATATTCAACGACTTCCCGGATATCCTCCATCATATCTACAATAATCATGTAGGCTGCTGCTCCTCCCACAGCGAGTTCGATGCCAATTGGAGAGAATGGGTTTGCTCCAAAGGCCGAAAGTATACCACGCGCCAGTCCGCTTTGCCCCATCAGGGACTGTGCCGCCCGCTGTATACCAGCATTCACCACCTCATACCAGCATTCACCGACCTCTTGCTCGCAGCTTCGCCAACGCCCGCGCCAAATGCAGAAACCCCGTCAAGTGCCGCCGCACCCCCAATGAGCTTCAGTGCAAGGGCAACCCAACCTAGGGTTTCATAA
>NZ_JAKFZN010000032.1 GCF_021654165.1 Nereida sp. MMG025
AATGATCCAGCGCATCAACCACACGCACAATCAGCACCAATGAATTCATGCAACAGTCCCGTCAATGTTGGTCTCGTCTATCAACCGAAGGAAGCCGCGTGAGTGAACCATCTTGGGTTCGTCCGGTGGGGCGTGTCTGCCCATCAGATCTTCCCGAACATTCCATGTGGTGCCCCATTCAAAAGTGTTCTCGGACATCCAGATCTGTTGCTCGTTCCAGATGCGTCGTCCGAGCGATGTCAGCACAGCGAACCCGAACAGAACGCGGCGTCCATCGGGTGTGGCGACCCTGACAGGGTCCGCTTCCAGCCAGTTTTTGGCGGCGAGCAATCGAGCATCAGCGACAGTCAACTGTCCAAATCGCACAAAACGATACAGCGCATCGCCCTCTGCGTTCAGTGAAACGTAGGCCGCCATTGGTGCCGATTGATAGGTAGTGGGTGTCATTTGATTTTCCCGGTTTGGTTTCTAAGGGCGGATATTTTCTGGGAAGGTGAAGGCCGGTTTTGCTCAAAGTTGGGAGCGTCCAATCAAGACACCCCCATTTTGGGGGTAAACCTATAATGGGGGTAGCTGCTTCTCTCTATGGAATAAAGGCAGGGCAGGGTGGCAGGCACCGTTCACACAGAGGCTTACAAAGCGGTTCTTGGCGTGTTGATCGACGCGCGGGGAGCGGCTGGCCTGTCACAGGCAGCATTGGCCGACCGGCTTGGGAAGCCCGCGTCGTTTGTTGGCAAGTATGAGTTGGGTGAGCGGCGCTTGGACATCGTTGAGCTGATGGTGGTTCTGAGGGCGCTTAATCTGTCGTTCGATGCGTTTTGGACGCAGGCAAACGTGCAACTGCCGGAAACCCTTTGAGCGATCACAATCGGCGTATGTGCCTAAGACTGGACAGTTCTGTAGGGTATTGAAAATAGGGCGAAAAGCACTAACTCC
>NZ_JAKFZN010000033.1 GCF_021654165.1 Nereida sp. MMG025
CGCGATCATCGCAGCGGACGTGTTTGAACAGGTCCAACGTCTGCTTATACGCCCAAAGGCCAAACCCCCTGCCGCGAACCACCGCGCGCCCAAATCCCCGCTGGCAGGCAAACTGTTTGACGAGACAGGCACAACGCTAACGCCGAGCCACACCAAGTCAAAGGGCAGACCACTGCGCTATTACATCTCGCGCAGGCTGATCAAAGAGCGGCGCTCCACGCACCCTACGGCATGGCGGCTACCTGCCGTAGAACTGGAACGCTATCTTGCAACACGGGTGCAAGAGCTACTTCAACGGCCTGCATGGCTGAACCAGATGTTGCCGGCGGCACGGGCGGCGCAGTTGATCGAGGCGCAAAAGAAGCTGCAAAGCAAAGTGGATCACACAGCATGGCTGCTGCTCATCGATCGCGTCGACATCAAAGCAGGCGAGGCGGACCTGCGTCTGTGCGCAACAGCGGTTGCCGAGCTGCTCAACACAGAACCGGGCGCGATAAATCAGAACCACCTCACAACAACGATCCCCTTCACTTTGCGCAGGCGTGGGGTGGAGTTGAAGTTTGTGCAAACCAATGGCACGGCCCATAGCCAACAGCAGGTTGATACGACACTGCTCAACAACCTTGCGCTGGCGCACACATGCTTGGACGCCATCCTGAGCGGTCAGTCATTTACTGAGGTCGCGGAGCAAACAGGTATATCCAAGCGCCGCATCCAAAGCCTTATCACGCTGGCGATGCTGGCACCTGACCTGCAAGAGGCGGTGCTGAATGGACAACAGCCGACCAGTATGACCAGTGACCGTCTCCTGAAGAAGGGCGTGCCGCTCCTTTGGGAAGACCAGCGTGCGGCCTTCGCCTAAAAGCTG
>NZ_JAKFZN010000034.1 GCF_021654165.1 Nereida sp. MMG025
GGGTGTCAGGCAAAGGCCGCACGCTGGTCTTCCCAAAGCAGTGGCACGCCCTTCTTCAAGAGACGGTCACTGGTCATGTTGGTTGGCTGTTGTCCGTTCAGCACCGCCTCTTGCAGGTCAGGTGCCAGCATCGCCAGCGTGATAAGGCTTTGGATGCGGCGTTTCGAGATACCTGTTTGCTCCGCGACCTTAGTAAATGACTGACCGCTTAGAATGGCGTCCAAGCATGTGTGCGCCAGCGCAAGGTTCTTGAGCAGTGTCGTATCAACCTGCTGTTGGCTATGGGCCGTGCCATTGGTTTGCACAAACTTCAAATCCACCCCACGCCTGCGCAAAGTGAAGGGGATCGTGGTTGTGAGGTGGTTCTGATCGATTGCGCTTGGCTCTGTGTTGAGAAGATCAGCCAGAGCTGTTGCGCACAAACGCAGATCGGCCTCGCCTGCTTTGATGTCGACGCGATCGATGAGCAGCAGCCATATTACTGGATCTGCTTTGCTTCGCAGCGTCTCCTGCGCCTCAATCATTTGTGCCGCATGTGCCGACGGCCAGATCTGGTTTACGCGGGCTGATGCTTGAAGCAATTCTTGGACCTTCGTTACAAGATAGCGCTCCAGTTCCACCGCAGGCAGCCGCCATGCAGTAGGGTGTGATGTGCGCCGCTCTTTGATCAGCCTGCGCAAGATGTAATAGCGCAGTGGTCTGCCCTTCGACTTGGTGTGGCTCGGCGTCAATGTAGCGCCTGTCTCGTCGAACAGTTTGCCTGCCAGCGGGGATTTGGGGGCGCGGTGGTTCGCGGCAGGGGGTTTGGCCTTTGGGCGTGCCAGATGCTGTTGCACGTATTGGAACAGGTCCGCTGCGATGATCGCCTCATGCTGCCCCTCGATCGCC
>NZ_JAKFZN010000035.1 GCF_021654165.1 Nereida sp. MMG025
CTGCTGTCAGAGGCACAAGGGCGCCAAGCACTAGAAATTGAAGGCGAACATCTGCGGCATCTGCCTGTTCGATACCGCCATCAATGAAGAGCGGCAGAAAAAGGGCGAAAAACAGAACTGTTTTGGGGTTCAGAATTTCAACGACGATCCCCTGCCAGACGATGCGACGAAACGGTTCTTTATCTATCTGACTTGCTTCAAGCGAAAGACGGGAAGCCGCGCGCGCAGTCCAGATCATACCGATGCCCAACCACACCAAATATGCCGATCCTAACAGGCGGAGGGCTTCGACCATCCACTCGAATTGTGTGAAAACCGCAGCCAGCCCAAGAGCAGAGGCAAGACCGGCTGATCGGCTCTGCCCGATGCTGCGGGATGCGACGTAGAGCATAGAGGGACCTGGTGTAACGCTGAGGGCGAGGCCCGCCAAAGTAACGGCCAAAATAGTATCAAGTGAAGGCATGTTTCAAACCGATTACGTGTTAAACCTGTGTTCAAAGGGGTTGTTGACTGAACCATTTTTCTCGCCCCCATCTGCCGCTGCCCGTCTGCGCTGCATTTCCCTAAAATATGGAAAATCTCTGACAAGCATCCGCTCCAGATGTGCTCCAGCGAGGAAAAGTTCGTAGCGCGCCGGTCGCGTGTCGCTGACAAGTTGAGGGAACGGGGCAATCATCGTGTCGTAATTCGCGGCTACGAAATATGGCAATGAAAAGCGTTCTGGGCTGAGATTAAGAACCCGATGTGGCGTTGAGCGGAGCA
>NZ_JAKFZN010000036.1 GCF_021654165.1 Nereida sp. MMG025
CGCCATCAGACCTTGTGGTCGCACTTATGGGCAGTAGAGCTACGCGCGCACTCGATAAAAAGCACCGCTTTCGCGAAGGGCTGGCGTGGATAGGGGGACTGCTTTTGATCATCATTGCTGTGAATGTGCATACTGGCATCTTCTAGGAAAGAATTCTAACCATTGTGGGTCAGAGACTTTTGTACACATCGGCATGTCAAAAACGGTCGTTTCTGCCACCCTGCCTTGCCCCACGCCAGATCAACCGTTTAGGTCGGACAAAAACCTACGGCAAAACCTTTGCGGTTTTGGCAGGTTTTTGTCACACTAAGGTATGATTATTGGATATGCCCGCGTCAGCACTGACGACCAGAGTCTTGATGCTCAAATTGACGCACTGACAGCGGCAGGGGCTGGTAAATTATTTGCAGACAAAATCAGTGGATCGAAGCGCGAACGCCCAGAGCTGGACAGGATGCTAGACCAGCTCCGTGACCGCGATGTTGTGACCGTCACCAAATACGACCGCCTGGCCCGTTCTCTGAAAGACCTTCTGGAGATTGTCGAGATGATCCGTGAGCACGGTGCCGGCTTTCGCTCCTTGGCCGAGGATATCGACACCACAACGCCAGCCGGAGAGCTAATCTTCCACGTCTTCGCATCCATCGCCCATTTTGAGCGCCGCCGGATCGCAGAACGTACTCTTGAAGGGACTGTTGCATGAATTGATTGGTGCTGATTGTGCGTGTGGTTGATGCGCTGGATC
>NZ_JAKFZN010000037.1 GCF_021654165.1 Nereida sp. MMG025
TGCCATCAGACCTTGTGGTCGCACTTATGGGCAGTAGAGCTATGCGCGCACTCGATAAAAAGCATCGCTTCCGGGAGGGACTTGCTTGGATAGGCGGGCTGCTGTTGATCATCATTGCTGTGAATGTGCATACTGGCATCCTCTAAGAAAGAATACCAACCATCGTGGGTCAGAGACTTTTGTAAACTTCGGCTTGTCAAAAACGGTAGTTTTGATCTGCTTTTTCGGCGCGTTGGACACAAAGTTAAAATGGCTTCCTTTTCGGAGGCGCAGCCGTTAACTTTCTCTTATTAGTTGTATTTTCAGGTCTCTTTTTATGAACACCCATTTCAGCCAGAAGGACCGTCAGGGGCGGCTCACGACATCGCTTGGTGCGGATATGCTTGTACTGCTGCGCATGGACGGAACTGAGGAGCTGTCGGCGGATTTCGAGTGGCGGGTTGAGGCTTTGTAGCCTGATGCGGGACTTGATCTGCACGCGCTTTTGGCCACGCAAGACGTGGATCATCTGGGCGATGCCACCCACCCAGGCGGCGACATTGAGAGCTACGACTGGCCCGGCGATTATCTGGACTAGGGCGAAGGGCGCGGCGTGGTCAGCACGCGACTGGACGCACGTTCGTATGCCTGAAGGCCAAGCACCGTTT
>NZ_JAKFZN010000038.1 GCF_021654165.1 Nereida sp. MMG025
TATCGCTGGGTGCAGAAGTTCGGTCCGGAACTGACCAAGCGCACCGAGAAACATCTGCGTCGCGCAAGTGTCGATTGGCACGTTGATGAAACGTACATCCGGGTTGGCGGCAAGTGGCGCTATCTGTGGCGGGCTGTTGATGCAAACGGGCAGATGGTCGACTTTCGCTTGACAGCCAGACGTGATGCGAAAGCCGCGAAGGCCTTCCTCAACAAGGCGATTGAACGGGTCCGATTACATCGACCCGTGACAATCGTCACTGACAAGGCGCAGGCATATCGACGCGTCATCCGTGAAATCAATCACCGCTATGATCCACATTTTGACAGCATCCGGCACATCGACAGAAAGTGGTGGAACAATCTGATCGAGAGCGATCACGCGGCTCTGAAGCGGCTCCTCGGTTATCGCCAAAGCTTTCGGTCCTTGCGATCAGCTAAAGCGACCCTGAGCGGCATAGAAACGATCCGAACCATCAAGCGTGGCCACATCCATCACAAGCAACGAGGCGTCAGAGGCGAGATCCAGTTCATAAGCAAACTCTTC
>NZ_JAKFZN010000039.1 GCF_021654165.1 Nereida sp. MMG025
GTATCTTCATACAAGATTGGCTCTTGTTGATCCGAAAGTACCAGCGGCCCACCATCGACAAGATCGCAAGTCGCTTTGACGGTCACACACGCCATAGTCGCGCCCGATCCAGCTTGGATCTGGCGAAAACTTAAAGCTGGGAAATCCGTATAATTGTAAACGTCCATCAGTCCCAGTGACGATCTAAACTGCGTTGCAAAATCAGCTCACCGATTGTGTTGCGCTTGTTCATCCAGAAGGTTTCGCGATTTCGGATGGCATAGCTCCCTTCGATTTTTATCGAGGGTGCATGGCTCTTAGGCTCACAAATATCTCCCAGTGTGCCTGATTTCACACCTGTTTTCGTGCCCGGTTGGTCGCCGGTGCATTTCGTCACAATCGTCTTGAAATTATAGGTCTGCTTGCCTTCAATTTTTACCGAGCGACAGGCTTTGGCATCATTTGTAAGCGTCGCACTGATCGCATACGGGATCGGGACGACGGAATTACCGATCGGTGTCAGGCAC
>NZ_JAKFZN010000004.1 GCF_021654165.1 Nereida sp. MMG025
GGATGGTAGGATTCGAACCTACGGTACACTGTACCAAAAACAGTTGCCTTACCACTTGGCTACATCCCAACGCTGGCGTGTTATCTACTGCGATGACCCCATCGGTTCAAGGGGGGAAATGCATAAAAAATGAAGGCCATATTTTGCCAAGTTTATATGGTTTGATCGTAATCCCCGACAGAAGGTTCCGATCTGATGATTTGATCCAGTTGCGCAAAAATTGCCCGCATTTCCGCCTCGGATTCGGGGCTTTCGCAAACGACGACAAGGTTGGGGGTATTGGATGATGCTCGGATCAAACCCCAAGCGCCATTATCAAGGATCACGCGCGCGCCGTTTACGGTGACGATTTTCGCAATCTTGCGATTTGCAAAAGAGTGCCCTGCATTGTGCATGTCCACCAGCTTGGCCACCAGCCGTTCCAAAACCGCGTATTTCTGGGTATCTGGACAATACGGCGACATCGTTGGTGTCGCCCAGGTTTGTGGTAGCGCGCGGCGCAGATCCGACATTTTCATATCGGGATTGCGGTCCATCAATTTACAGATCTCGACGGCCACCCGCATCCCGCAGTCATAGCCGCGCCCAATAGGCTCGGCCAAAAAGTAGTGGCCTGATTTTTCAAATCCTGCCAAAGCGCCGATTTCTTTGACGCGGCGTTTCATATGGCTGTGACCTGTTTTCCAATAATCAACACGCACCCCGCGTTTGATCAGTTCGGGGTCCGAGGCGAAAAGGCCTGTGGATTTTACATCTGCAACGAAGGTCGCATTGGGATGAAGTTTACTCAGATCGCGGGCCAGGATAACGCCAACCTTGTCTGCAAAAATCTCCTCGCCTTCGTCATCCACAACACCGCATCGGTCGCCGTCGCCGTCAAAACCAAGCGCAAAATCTGCTCCACTTTCCATCACACTGGTTGCCATATCGTGCAGCATTTCCATTGCTTCGGGGTTGGGGTTGTAGTTGGGAAATGAATAATCGAGCCTGTTGTGACGTTCCACAACCTCCACGCCAAGGCGTTTGAACACCTCCGGCGCAAACGCGCTTGCCGTGCCGTTACCGGTTGCACAAACAACCTTGAGCGGGCGGGTCATTTTGTAGTCGCCAACAAGATCGTCAATATAGGCCTCACGCACGCCTTCGACAAACTCATAAGAGCCACCCGTGCGCTGTTCGCCATCGCCGTTCAGCACGATGTCCCGAAGTTCTGCCATCTCGTCTGGCCCATGGGTCAAAGGGCGCTCAAACCCCATTTTGACACCCGTCCAACCATTCGGGTTGTGGCTGGCCGTGACCATTGCAACGGCGGGCGCATCCAGATGAAACTGCGCAAAGTAAGCCATCGGCGAAAGCGCGGGGCCGATATCTTTGACCTGAATACCGGCTTGGATAAGTCCAAGCATCAACGCATTTTTGATTGAAAGCGCGTATTCGCGGTAGTCGTTGCCCACGGCAATCACAGGCGCGATTCCGCGTCGGTGCATTTGGGTGCCGAGGCCCAATCCCAAAGCCGTCATCCCGGGTAGGTTGATCTGTTCGGGATACTGCCAGCGGGCATCGTATTCACGAAAGCCCGTGGGCGCGATCATCGCATCACGCAAAAAGCCCCATGTGTTTTGGGTAACAGTTGCGGCGGGTTTTTGTCGCGTCATTGTTTGCGGCCTTTACAGCTTGATCGGCTTTGATTTTGCGAGGGCATCAAACTGGGCCAATGTTGCAATCAGATCGGGCATGTCTTTTAGGTAAATCATGTTCGGGCCGTCGCATGGTGCGGTATCTGGGTCTTGATGCGTTTCGGCGAAAACGGCGGCAATCCCAAGCGATACGGCGGCCCGCGCAAGCACTGGTGCCAATTCCCGTTGCCCACCAGAGGCAGATCCCAGTCCGCCAGGCTTGGCAACCGCGTGGGTGGCATCCATCACAACAGGGTATCCCGTTTTGGCCATTTCCGGCAGACCTGTCATATCAACAACAAGGTTGTTGTAGCCAAAAGATGCCCCCCGTTCGGTGAGCAACATCTTGTGATTGCCGGTGCTTTCAACCTTTGCGACCACGTTTGCCATGTCCCAAGGGGCCAAAAACTGGCCTTTCTTGATATTGATTGCAGCACCCGTGCGTCCCGCGGCCAAAAGCAAGGCTGTCTGACGACACAAAAACGCAGGTATTTGGATCACGTCAACAACCTCTGCCACCGGGGCGCAATGGTCTTCGGCGTGAACATCAGTAATCACAGGACAGCCGATGGCGTCGCGCACACCTTGCAAAACCGCCAGCCCTTTTTCCATCCCGAGAGGGGGCGGGGCATTCAGCGATGTGCGGTTGGCTTTGTCGTAGCTGCCTTTGAAAATGTATTGCACGCCTGCTTTGGCACAGGCCTCGGCCAAGGTGCCTGCAATCATCTGCGCGTGATCTGCGCTTTCCAATTGGCATGGACCTGCAATCAAGGTCAGAGGCGCGTCATTGCTGATCGCCAGATCACGCACGTTTACGGTTTTCATCAACTTGATACCTGTTCGCGTAGGATTGAGGCCGTCAGGGATACAAGCAAATAGATGCCTGCGAAGATCAAAAAGGCCAACATGGTGTTTTCGAATTTACGTGGATAGGTCGCCTCATCTGGCGGGACAGGGGCAACCGACAGCGACAGATAGCGCACTTGGCGTTCCGCCTCGACGCGGGCCGCTTCCATTGCTTGCAGTGATTGTTGCAGCAACACGGTACGGGTCTGGTAGTCCTCTTCCGCGGCGCGCAGTTCCGCGTTTTTGCGTGCTTGGTTGTTGGCGTCGCTGCCTGACGACGTCATCTGCGTTTGCACTTCGACGATCTTTTCTTCCAGCCTGCGGATTTCAGCACGCGTGCCATCGACACGCGCTTGGTTCGGACGGCGGTTGTCCAGAAGGCTGGCAAGCTGAAGCTCTTTTTCTAAAAGCAAGGTCTGCAAAGATGACATCTCTTGTTGCAACAGCGCATTCGCGGCTGCGGGATCAAGCACGCCAAGCTCTTCTTGCAGCTGTGTCACGCGGGTCAGTGCCTCAACGCGTTTAAGTTCAGCTTCTTCAAAGCTTCCCCGCGCGCCGCGCATGGCATCTTCACGCACGCGAAGGCTGATGTTGTCGACGCGTTCTTCGGCGTAGCCAACAAGGGCGCGCGCAAACTCCGCACTGGTCTGCGGGTCGGCGGCAATGACTTCCATCCGCACGATCCCTTCGGTGGGATCATAGCCAATTTTTACTTTTTGTTGGTAAAGTTTGTAGGCTTCTTCATCGGTGCTGTTTTCATCCAGCCGCTTGAGCGTATCAATATCGTCACCCGAAAAATGAGACTTGAAGCCCACATCTTCTTCCAGCCGCAACATCGCTTCGCGCGATTGCAGATACCCTTGCACCGCAATGCTGTCTTGCGCCGTTGCCATGGGCGAGCCACCAAAAAGGCCAGAGGCTGCGCCGGCAGCCTGACTTTCGGCCTGCTGGATCAAAAACTCTGACTTGGTCGCATACATAGGGGTGGCGATCACAAAGAAATACCAAGCCGCAATGAATGTCGGCAGGAACACAAATGCGGTCAGGCGCGTGGCCAGCAAGAACAGCTTTTTGCGGCGGCGGTTGGCAATGTCCTTCTGAATGCGGCGGATTTCCTTGGCGCGTTCCTCTGCAGGGGCCAGTTCGGTCGAGGGCAGCTGCGCTTTGCCCACGGGAATGGTCTGCGGCAACTGGACTTTTGCCTGATCCGCATTGGGCGCGTTTGCCACTGCAGTGCCCGTGGCGGCCTGTTGGTCGGGTTGCTGGACAACCAGATCCATCATGTTGGAGCGTTGGAACGGGTCAATGCCCTTTTCTCGCAACAGGCGAACAGCGTCGAAATCCGATGTCGGCGCCAAACCGTTTTTCTGTGCAACGCGCCGCGCCATGCGCAGCTGACGGCCGGTCAGGCCCTCTTTGCGGATTTCGTCGATACTGGTTGCCGTATTACCTTCGCGCGCCGATTGCACATTGCCGCTTGGTGCAGGTTTTGCAGCGTGTTGGGGTGCGGGCGTGTGCCCTGCTTGTTCCATGATCAGGCGGCGTGCGGCTTCCTCTGGGTCGGGGATCATATCGGCCGCATTGGGCGCAGGTTTGCGCGGTGCGGGTTTTGGCACGGCCTTTGGCGCAGGCCTTGGGGCCTGTTGCGCTGCAGCTTGCGGCTGTTGCGGGGCGGTAGAGGATCCAGACGCCTCGGGTGTCAGGCCCGGGCGCCGTATCCTAAACTTCTTGGCCTTGGGTTTGGTAGTCATAGAGCTGTTTCGCTTCTTCCAAGGTTTCAAACATGTGCAGATGGCCATCCACAAGAACGGCTGCCTGCTTTGCAAATTTTTCAAGCGTTTCGGCTTGGTGTGAGACGATGATAACAGTTGTCGTCTTGAACCGCTCTCGAAGAATTTCCCCCGCTTTGCGGTTAAATTCAACGTCCGTCGTAGAGGGCATGCCTTCGTCGATCAGATACATATCGAAATCGAGCGCCAGCATCAGCGCAAATGTGAAACGCGCCTTCATGCCTTGGCTATAGGTGCCAACGGGCATGTCGAAATATTCTTCGATCCCGCACAGCCAACGGCAAAACGCCTCAACGTAATCCGGGTCCAGCCCGTAAAGTCGCGCGATATAGCGACTGTTTTCCATCGCAGAGTGTTTGCTGGTGACGCCGCCCATAAACCCGAGCGGAAACGAGATACGGCAAGACCGGCGAATTTCGCCCTCGTCAGGTTTTTCAAGCCCCGCCATCATGTTGATTAGCGTTGTCTTGCCGGTGCCATTTGGGGCCAGAATGCCAAGCGATTTGCCAAGCTCAACACGAAAGCTGACCCGATCAAGGATCACCTTACGTTGTGTGCCCGTCCAAAACGACTTGCTGACATTCTCGAATTCGAGCATGTGCTCCGCTCTCTGCCCCGGTTGGGGCGGTTTCTGCTCTGCCTTCTTTATCGAAGGATTATTAACACCGTCCTTATTTGGACACTTGGACATTATTATGTCTGAATCCAACAACAGTTGCAAAGCCGCAATGCACGCGATTGCCTCTACCTTAGGCGCGAAACTGCCAAAATCGCGGGTTTTTGAATGTGACGTGTTCCACAATGCCCCGAAATTGTTTCCAAAATGAAAACGGTGCGCACGGTGCATTATCTGCAAATTCATGAATTGGGTGTTTTCTTGTGCCTGTTCATCCCCTCGAATTGGCTTAGGTACATTGCACATGGAAAACCTGATCTGTGATCTTTCGCGCTGTTCACTCTGCGCTGACCGCTTCGCACAAACCGCGACACGCCACAGGCCCAACCCAGTGGTTTGGTTTCAAAAAGGCGCCCGCATTTTGATTGCCAGCCAAGCGCCCGGATTGCGCGTGCACGAAGCCAACACGCCGTTCTGGGACAGATCGGGTGATCGTCTACGCCAGTGGATGGGCGTGGATGATCAGACGTTTTATGACCGTTCGCGCATTGCGATTGTGCCCATGGCGTTTTGTTTCCCTGGCTACAATGCAGCAGGTTCAGACCTGCCGCCGCCCCGTATTTGCGCGGATACGTGGCGCGCCCCTGTTTTAAGCGCGCTTGATGGGATCGAACTGACACTGCTGATCGGGGGCTATGCGCAGCGATGGCATCTTGGCGGCAAAATGAATGTAACGCAGACCGTCAAAGCGTGGCGCGACCATGCACCGCGTGTCTTTCCCTTGCCGCACCCGTCGTGGCGCAATACCGCTTGGCTCAGCAAAAACCCTTGGTTTGAAGCCGAGCTGTTGCCTGCCTTGCAAGATCAAATTCAAAAGGTGCTACGACATGAGCATTGAGCAAACACAACTGGATGCAGCGCATGCGGATATGGACGCGTCAGATGCCGCACGCTTGCGCTTTTACGAGTGTCTGGCGGCATCAGAGTTATTTCTTCTGCTGTCAAAAGAAGCAGATGGCGAGGATATCTCGCCCGATGTGTTTGAGGTGGAGGGCAATCAGTTTGTTCTGGTGTTTGACCGAATTGAACGGCTGACGGCTTTTGCTGAAAAATCAGTGCCTTACGTTGCCGTATCGGGCCGTGTCTTGGCGCAAATGCTGGCAGGACAGGGGATTGGCTTGGGGGTGAACCTGTCTGTCGCGCCTTCCGAAGTCCTGATCCCGTCGGACGCTGTCGACTGGTTGCATCAGACCTTGGGCAATCGACCAACCGAAATGACAGCAACGCCTAAGGAAATTCGACCACCCACAGGTTTGCCCGAACATCTTGTATCCGCGCTTGACGCCAAGCTTGCAACCGCATCGGGTCTGGCCAATCACGCCTTGTTGGTCAGCGTTGTGTATGACGACAACAGCCGCGGAAGCCTTTTGGCGTTCATAGATGCAGCGGCCGGAGCCGAGGGCGCTTTGGCCCAAGCGGTGGGCGAGGTTCTGACGTTTTCAGGCCTGGATGCGGGCGTTTTGGATGTGGGATTTTTGCGCTCAGCTGATCCGATTGTCGGGACGTTGCAGGACAAGGGATTGCGGTTCGATTTGCCACAACTGGTCATGCCCGATCCGCCCAAAGCACCCGGAATGGACCCAGATAAGCCGCCTAGATTGATCTGACAGGTGCTTGGCTGCTGCGTTCAAAATACCCATCATCTCTGCCATAAAAGTCCGACAGTGTTTGCCCTGCGATAGGCGTATAGGCCCCAAGATTTTCAAACGACCGTATCCGATCGCAGCGAAATGTCCGAAAGTCCTGTCGCAGTTCACACCAAGTGACCAGCGTCCAGACATTGCCCCAAAACCAAAGGCCAAGGGGGCGAACGATACGCTGTGTTATGACCCCGTGTTGATCACGGTAGTCCAGTTGCAACCTTTGGGTTTGTTGGGTGGCGGCACCCAGATCGTCCAGTTTAACGGCAAGTTGGTTTTGCGCGGGCCCTGCGGCAATCGAATGGATGACTGTGGCATCCGCCTGCGCGCGGGCGTCATCTGGCAGGACCGTGTTGATCTTGTCGAGCGCGTCTTGCGCGGCCCGTGCCATATCTGCACCGCCAAACGCCTGAAGGATGCGGGCCCCTGCGACCAGAGCTGTGATCTCTGAGGTCGTGAACATCAACGGCGGCAGGTCATAACCGTCGCGCATCATGTAGCCAAGCCCTGCTTCCCCATCAATCGGAACGCCTGACCCGACCAGATCAGCGATGTCACGGTATATGGTGCGCGGGCTGACTTCGAGCGTATCTGCAAGGTCTTGTGCCGTGGTAAGCCGACCGCCGCTTTGGGCATTTGTCCGAAGGTGTTGGACAATCTGGAAGAGGCGATCGGCGCGGCGCATGTCAGCAGATTAGGCTGGCGCTTGGAACAGGGCAATCGAATTGCCATCAAGGTCAAGCGCTTTGATAAACCGTCCCTCTGGAATGTCGACGATCGGCATGGGAATAACGGTGCCGCCTGCCTGTGTGACACGTTCCATCGCGGCTTCCACGCTGTCTGCGACGCGGAAATGCAGTGTCGCACCACCCGAATTCGGCGCATCGCTTTGATAAAGATTTGTTGAGGCAGCGCCGTCACTTACTGGAAAAATCGCCACTTCCTGTGGTCCCATCATGGTGATTTCCAGACCATAGTCGAACACCGCGTTGTAAAAGGCGACAGCGTTTTCAAGGTTCGAGACGGGCAGTTCGCTCCACATCAGCATTTGTTGGTTTGATTGTGTCATTGTCAGGGTCCTTATTCTGAGTTGATAAGAACGCTCTAACACCCCCCTGCTGACAGCGTTGTGTCAGTAGTGTGTCGGGAGGCTGAATTTATTTTGCCGGTTTGATCCAATCGAGCCCATCTTGCGTGCGCCCTTTGGCTGTATATTCACCGCTGACCCATCCCCGATAGCCCACCGCATCCAGCATTTCGAAAAACGCAGGGTAGTCGATATCACATCCGTCTTTGGGGCCGGATGGTTCGTGACGGCCCGGAAACCCCGCAACCTGGATATGTTCGGCCCGCGCGCCATGTGCTTCCCAAGTGGCGGTCAAATCGCCGGTAATGCGGTGCGCGTGATAGGCATCAAATTGCAGGTTAACGTTTGGTGCATCCACCGCGTCCAAAACGTCTGCCGCCAGATCAAAATCGTTCAGAAAGTAGTCGGGCATGTCATAAGGGTTGATCGGCTCAATCGTGAGGGACTGGTTGGGCGCAAGGGCGGCGGCCCATTTTAAATTATCGATGAAGGTTGTTTTTGCGGCAGTGCCAGAGGCGACACCAGACATGATGTGGATATGCTGCGCACCCAAAGCCTGCGCAAATCGCAGGCACCGTTTGAAATCGTAGCGAAACCGCTCTGCCGCTTCGGGAACAGCCGCGAACCCACGTGCGCCGCCCGTGTAGTTGGGCGGCGGCGTGTTGATCAGCACCAGCTCAAGATCATTGGCGACAAGGAGTTTCTTGATTTCCGGCGCGGCGTGATCGTAGGGAAACAAAACCTCAACGGCGTTGAAGCCTGCCGCACTTGCCGATGCGAACCGTTCCAAAAACGGTTCATCGGCAAACATCATCGAAAGGTTGGCAGCAAATTTTGGCATTAGAGCAGGTCAGATGCACGGATGATCGGAAAGAATGAATTGCCCGAGGTCACACCGAACCACTCCTCTTCATTGTGCAAACGGGTCTCGCCCAGATCGACGAGGCGATAGAACGACTTGCGATCTATCAATGCTTCCAGATTGCTTCGGATCAAGACGTAAGGAGAGGGCTCGCCGTCTGCGGCGTAACTGACCCGAATGGGGTGCTGTGGTCCTGCAAGTGCGGTGTCACCTACATTTGTTGTGAACAGCAGGCCATCGTTTGTTGCTTCAAAATCAATAGCAACAAAGGGTGCGTCCTCTACCGTTATGCCTACTTTTTCAACGGGGGTGACCAGAAAATAATCATCGCCTTCGCGCTTGAGGATCGTTGAAAACAATCGCACCAGACCCGCACGGCCAATGGGCGTGCCTTGATAAAACCACGTGCCATCGCGTTTGATCTGCATATCAAGGTCGCCACAGAACGGCGGATCCCACAAATGAACGGGCGGAAGGCCTTTTTTTGAGGCGGCTGTCGCGCTGGCTGCGAGGCTTTCCGCCGACGGGGTCACAATGTTTTGTCCACTCAACTCTTTTGCCCTTTGCCGTTGTCGCCTTAGATGTTTCACTAACGATATATCTGTCTAAGGGAGTTTGTCATGGCCGATACCGAACTTGTGGCGCAAATTGATGCGTTGGGCGAGACTTTGGCCGAAGCAAAGGCCAGCATTACGAAACGGTTTATCGGCCAAGAGCGGGTTGTTGATTTGTCGTTGGCCGCCTTGCTGTGCGGCGGGCACGGCTTGCTGATTGGTCTGCCTGGTTTGGGCAAGACCCGTCTGGTGGATACGCTTGGCACCGTCATGGGCCTTCATTCCAACCGCATTCAGTTTACCCCCGACCTGATGCCCGCTGATATTCTGGGCTCCGAAGTCTTGGAGGAAAAAGCAGATGGTTCGCGCGCTTTTCGCTTCATCGAAGGCCCTGTGTTCTGTCAGCTTCTGATGGCCGACGAGATTAACCGCGCCAGCCCGCGCACGCAGTCGGCGCTGTTGCAGGCGATGCAGGAAAAGGAAGTGACCGTGGCAGGCGAGCATCGCACTCTGGGCATGCCATTTCACGTTCTGGCCACGCAAAACCCGATCGAGCAGGAAGGCACCTATCCGTTGCCCGAGGCCCAGTTGGACCGTTTCCTTGTTCAGATCGAGGTGAAAAACCCTGATCGTGCGACCGAACGGGACATCTTGTTGTCAACGACAGGTGTGGAAGAGGCGCAATCAACCGAAGTTTTCTCAACCCAATCCTTGCTGGATGCGCAAACCCTTGTGCGCCGTATGCCTGTCGGGGACGCGGTTGTGGAAATGATCCTTGATCTGGTCCGTGCGTGTCGGCCCGAAGAAGATGGGGCAAGTGATTTGATCCGTGAAAATGTCGCTTGGGGCCCCGGGCCGCGTGCGGCGCAAGCGCTGATGCTGACCGTGCGTGCGCAAGCTTTGCTTGATGGTCGCCTTGCGCCGTCCCCCGAAGATGTCATGGCTATGGCGCGCCCTGTGATGACGCACAGGATGGCATTGTCGTTCAGCGCACGGGCACGCGGCGTCGATCTGGGTGCCTTGATCGATGAAGTCGCGGCCAGCGTGACCAAGTCGGCCGCCGCTGCATGAGCCAACCCACCGCCCCCTTGAGGTTGCGCGCGGAAGTCGAAGCCGCCAGCCTGCCGCCTTTGTTGGCCGCCGCCGATCACCTTGCCGCAACGGTTATGATGGGGATCCACGGACGCCGCCGCGCAGGTGTGGGCGACGAGTTCTGGCAATATCGCCCCGAACGAACGGGGGACGAGTTGCGGATGATTGACTGGCGCCGCTCTGCCAAATCAATGGGGGGGCGCTTTGTACGCGAGCGCGAGTGGCAGAACGCCCAATCGGTGATCATGTGGATCGACAGTGCTGCGTCCATGCGGTTTTCCAGTGGCACTTATGATAGCAAATCCGATCGGGCGCGCCTTCTGGGTATGGCCCTTGCGGTGCTTTTGTTGCGGGGCGGCGAACGCGTTGGGCTGACCGCCTTTGATGCGCCCCCGCGCACGGGCGAGGCGCAGGTCCAGCGGCTTGCGATGCTTCTGAGTGCAGAAGGCGACACGGCCGACTACGGAGAGCCAGAAGCCCGCGGCATGATCCCGCAGAGTCGCGCTGTGTTCGTCAGTGATTTCATGGGGGACATGGCCCCTGTCGAAGCTGCTTTGACCAAAGCGGCGGATCGTGGGGTGAAAGGCGTGTTGCTACAGGTTCTGGACCCGCAGGAAGAAAGTTTCCCGTTCAAAGGCCGTACTGTTTTTGAAAGTGTTGGCGGTAGCCTGCGTCATGAAACGCTCAAGGCGAATGATTTGCAGGCGCGTTATCTTGACCGGCTGGCAGAACGCAAAGATCTGCTGCGTGGAATGGCGCGGGCCAGCGGCTGGCAGTTTTCAACGCATCACACAGGCGATGCCGCGCAATCTGCATTGATGTGGATGTATCAAGCGATGCAACGGGTATGATGACGCTTTTTGGCATAGGTTTTGCAGCCCCTTGGTTGTTGTTGGGCTTGGTTGCCCTGCCGATCTTGTGGCTTCTTTTGCGTGCTGTTCCACCAGCGCCCGTAAAACGGATGTTTCCTGGCGTTGCCCTGTTGTTGGGGTTGAATGATGACGAGCAGCAAACCGACACAACGCCATGGTGGTTGTTGCTGTTGCGGACTTTGGCGGTGGCTGCGCTGATCACGGGATTTGCAGGTCCTGTTTTGAACCCGAACCAAGACACAGGCGGTGACGGACCACTGTTGATTGTAGCGGATGGATCATGGGCGAGTGCGCGTGACTGGACCCGCCGCGAGGACCGCATCCAGACGCTGCTGACTGAAGCCGCCCGCGAGGGTCGCGAAGTGGCTTTGGTGTCTTTGACGGACCCTGATGTAGAACCGCAGTTTCTGAGTGCAGATGTTTGGCTTACACGCCTTGCTGGCCTGAGCCCGCAGCCTTGGGCCCCCGTAGCCGACCAAGGCTGGATCGAGGATTTGCCAGATCGATACGAAACCTATTGGCTGAGTGACGGGATTGCGCGAATGGACCGCGCCGAGGTTCTGGCGCGGTTTCAGTCGGCTGGCACGCTCACTGTTTTCGAAAACCCATCCCCCGTTTTGGCGCTGGCGCCAGCGCGGTTTGAGGATGGTGCCATTGTTGTGCGCGCCGTTCGCAATCGGACGGATGTGGCGCAGGGGATTTCGGTGAATGCGGTGGGTCTGGATCCTGCGGGCATTGAGCGCGTTCTGGCTGCGGTCGATCTTGAATTTGACGGGGATGCATCTGAGGCCGAAACGGCGTTGTCGCTTCCTGCGGAGTTGCGTAACCGCATTACCCGCTTTGAAATTGCAGGCCAGCGTTCGGCAGGCGCCGTCAGCCTGACCGATGATACACTGAAGCGGCGTGAAATCGCTTTGATTGCAGGCGGCACAGACCGTGAAGGGCTCGAGCTTTTGTCTCCGCTTCATTATCTTGAACGGGCATTGATCCCAACCGCTGACATGATTGACGGCACGTTGGAAGACATTTTGCTAGCCAATCCTGACGTAATTGTGCTTGCGGATGTGGCCACCCTATCTGGCCTTGAGGCCGAGCAAATGGAAACCTGGGTTGAGGACGGTGGATTGCTGTTGCGGTTTGCGGGTCCAAGGGTTGCCGCAAGTGACGTCAGCCGCGGCGTTGAAGACCCCTTGATGCCTGTGCGCCTGCGTGCAGGTGGGCGCAGTGTGGGTGGTGCGATGTCATGGGGCGAACCCAAGGGACTTGCGCCCTTTGCTGCTGATACACCCTTTGCGGGCCTGCCTGTTCCAAGTGATGTGACGGTGAGCAGTCAGGTCATGGCCGAACCAGACCCGACCTTGTCAGACCGTGTGATTGCAGAGCTGGCAGACGGCACACCGCTGGTCACACGCAAGCAAGTGGGCGCAGGGCAGGTGGTCTTGTTTCATGTCACCGCCAATGCCGAATGGTCGACATTGCCATTGTCGGGGTTGTTTGTGCAAATGCTTGAACGCCTTGCCGTTAGCACACAATCTGCTCGCCCAGAGGCAGAAGATCTTGCTGGAACCATCTGGGCGCCTGATGTTGTGCTGTCTGCCTTCGGGGTGCCGGAGGATGCGGGCACGCGTGCAGGGGTGGCTGGCGAGATCATTGCGCAAGGGCAGGTCGGCCCCGAATTGCCAGCGGGGCTTTACGCAGGCGAGGACCGCCGCCTTGCTGTAAATGTCGTTGATGATGACACTGTGCTTGAACGGACGGCTTGGCCAGAAGGGGTGGCGGTTGAGGGGCTTGGCGTCACAGCTGAACAGCCCCTAAAGGGACTTTTGCTGAGTGCTGCGATGGGAATGCTTATGATCGATATTCTTGCCTCTATCTGGTTGTCGGGCCGGTTGTTTGGCCCGCGCGCCACAGCGGGTCTTGCGATTGTCGGGTTGGCCTTGGCCCTGACGGGCGAGGTGCAGGCACAAAGCGAAGCAGACATGCGCGCCATCGATGCAACATCCGAAGCCGTCTTGGCGCATGTAGTCACCGGTGACAGCACGGTGGACGAGCTTGCCTATGCGGGCCTGCGCGGGTTGTCCGATACATTATTTCAACGAACATCGATTGAACCGTCAGAGCCGATTTCTGTAAACTTGGAAACCGATGAATTGGCGTTTTATCCGTTCCTCTATTGGCCTGTGACCCCCAACCAGCCGACCCCGTCTGCCGAAGCCTATGCAAAACTAAACCGCTATCTGCGAACGGGCGGCATGATCTTGTTTGATACACGGGATGCAGACACGGCGCGTTTTGGTGCCTCAAGCCCAAACGGGCGCAAGTTGCAATCCTTGGCATCCCCTTTGGATATTCCCGCGATTGAGCCGATCCCGTCAGACCATGTTCTGACGCGTGCGTTTTATCTGTTGCAGGACTTTCCGGGCCGTCATGCAAGCCGTGATGTCTGGGTCGAAGCCGCACCACCCGACGCGGAACAGATCGAAGGTATGCCGTTTCGCAATCTGAACGACGGGGTAACACCCGTGGTTATCGGGGGCAACGATTGGGCTGCCGCTTGGGCCGTTGATCGATTTGGCGCGCCTATGGTGCCCATTGGACGTGGCTTTGCAGGCGAACGGCAACGCGAGATTGCCAAGCGGTTCGGCGTCAATCTGATTATGCATGTGCTGACGGGGAACTATAAATCCGATCAGGTGCATGTGCCTGCGCTTCTGGATCGGTTGGGACAATAGGTATGGGTGATGTTCTTTTTGATCCGCTGATAGCGCTGCCGCTGATATATGTCATCGCTGCATTTGCGTTGGGTCTGACACTTCTGTCGCTCTGGCGCGGTTTGGGGGGATGGTGGCTTCGCGGACTTGCGGCCGTGGTGCTGTTGGCAGCCCTTTTGAACCCGTCTTTGCAAACAGAGGACCGCGAAACCCTGTCTGACATTGTGATCGTGGTGGTGGATGAAACGGCCAGCCAACGCATTGCGGATCGCAGTGATCAAACGGCGGATGCCTTTGAGCAGATCAGCGCCGCGGTTGCTGCACGGCCAAACACGGATTTGCGCGTTGTGCAGGTCACAGATGCAGAAGGGGATGCAGGGACAACTCTGATGACCACGGTTGCGCAGGTGCTGTCCGAAGAACCCCGCGCACGTGTGGCTGGCATTATCACCATCACGGATGGACAGGTGCATGACACCGACCTTGCCCCCGATTTGCCCGCACCCTTGCATGTTTTGTTGACGGGGCGCGAAGGGGATTGGGATCGCAGGCTGCAGGTCAATAATGCTCCCGCCTTTGCAATTTTGGGTGAAGAGGTTCTGCTTGGCTTGCGTCTGGATGATCAAGGCGCGGCCCCTGTTGCTGGCACGGCAGAGCTTTTGATTTCTGTGGATGGCGAAGAGCCACTGCGCTTTGAGGTGCCCGTTGGGGAAGATCTGGAGCTGCCCATTACGCTGCCCCACGGCGGCATGAACGTTATTCAGTTTGAGACACCAAGCATGGACGGCGAATTGACAGACCGCAATAATGTGGCTGTCGTCCAGATCAACGGCGTGCGTGACCGCCTGCGTGTGTTGCTGGTGAGCGGAGAACCGCACGCGGGTGAACGCACGTGGCGCAACCTGTTGAAATCAGACAGTAGTGTTGATCTGGTCCACTTCACAATTCTACGCCCCCCAAACAAGCAAGATGGTGTTCCGGTTGATGAATTGTCCCTTATCGCCTTTCCGACACGCGAGCTGTTTTTGGAAAAAGTCGATGAATTCGATCTGATTATTTTTGATCGTTACAAACGCCGCGGGATTTTGCCATCGATCTACATCGACAGTATCCGTGACTACGTCACCAATGGTGGTGCGGTGCTGATTGCTGCGGGGCCGGATTTTGCAAGCGCGGATAGTCTCTATCGATCCCCGCTTGCTGATATTTTGCCAGCCTCACCAACCGCACGTGTCATCGAAGATGGCTTTCGCCCGACAATCTCTGAACTGGGCGCCAAACATCCCGTCACGAAAGGGTTGGATACTTTTGCGCCTGCCGGTCCAGACGGGCCGGAATGGGGCCGGTGGTTCCGCCAGATCGAGCTTTCGCCGAAAGGTGGCCAGACCGTTATGGAAGGTATTGAGGGCAAACCGCTGTTGGTGCTGGACCGTGTTGGGGAAGGCCGTGTGGCCCTTCTGGCATCGGATCATGCATGGCTCTGGAACCGTGGGTTCGAGGGGGGTGGACCGCAACTAGAGCTACTGCGCCGCCTTGCGCATTGGATGATGAAAGAGCCAGAACTGGAAGAAGAGACCTTGTTTGCTCAAGCGGATGGTCAACAAATCACGATCATCCGTCGCAGCCTTCTGGACGAGATTGGTGAGGTAACCGTCACAGGGCCAGATGGCACCGAAATCACCTTGTCCCTCGAAGAGGTTTCGCCAGGGCGATTTGAGGCTGTCTATGATGCGCCAGAGATTGGATTATACCGTTTGGCAGAGGGTGACCAGGAGGCCGTGATTGCCCTTGGACCGACCGCCCCACGCGAGTTTATCAATACGATCGCAACCCAAGATGTGCTGAGCCCCACAGTTGCTACATGGCGCGGTGGGATTGTGCCGATTGAAGATGGCATTCCAAGCTTGCGGAATGTATCGGCGGGGCGGGTTGCGGCAGGGCGTGGCTGGATCGGTCTTACGCCGCGCGATGCCTATCTGACGGCAGATGTGCGCGTCACGTCGCTTGTGCCTGCATGGTTGCTTTTGCTGATCGCGGCGATGCTGTCCGTTGGGGCGTGGCTGCGCGAAGGGCGCCGCAGCTAGTCCAGATCAACGATTGTTGTTGTTTCGGACCACCCATCAACACTGCATTTTGCACGAACCTGAATTTGGTTATGCCCTTCGGGGATCACGACACCTGTAAGAGAGCGGGTAAAGGGCTGTTCTTCGACATGGGGGTGAAACAACGTCCGCACCCCCAATGATGTGCCATCCATTGTCAGAACTTCAAATCCATCGGCGTAGTGGTCCCATCCGGTGTCGGGATGCTGGATTGTTACAGCCACAACGGTGTTGTCGCGTTGCAGCTCAACATTGGTGATTATGGGTGCATCGGCCAAGCTGACAGTTGGCGTAAGAACAAGGGACATAAGAAATCGCATAACCCTATGATACCGAAGTTTGAGCAGATGTGTTGTCACAAGTGCGAGATACGTGCCACGGCGTTCAAAAAGGCTTGACCACCACAAGCCAAAGAATGCCGATGGCGCCAAAGACGCTGATTTCGTTAAACACGCGCAACCAGCGGTCAGAGTGGGGGAAATGACCTGTTTTGGCCCATGATACCATCCGCCCCGTATAGGTGTAGTGCGCCGCAAGTGCGATGACCGTTGCCAGTTTTATCCAGACCCAAAGTGGGAATTGCCAGTCATAGGCCAACCAGAGCCCAGTGCCGGCAGCAATCACAGCAAGCCCTGCCGAAAAGCGGTAGAGCCGATAGGTCAGATCACCAAGGTCGCCATTTTGCCCAGTCTTTTCAAAGTCACGCTTCCAATAGATCAGAGCGCGGGGCACCGCAAAAATAGAGGTCATCCACCCCATCACGCAAAGAATATGTATAATTTTCACCCATTCCATAGCCTCAGATGCCCTTCAATGCCCAGACGATGCAAGCGGGATTTGACAAAAACTGCTTGCTTTTGAAATTGGTTATATTATTTTACCAATCAAGCGAATAAAGGGAAGCCCCGCCATGGAAATGCCAACGCCTGATCCATTTGTCTTAGCCAAGAAGGCCCGTGTCGTCGCGCGTCTGCGCAGCGTGTTGCCTGCGGATGCCGTTATTTCCGACGATCGCGAGGTGAAAGCCTATGAATGTGACGCGCTGACCGCCTATAAATGCCCGCCCATGGTTGCTGTTTTGCCATCCACCACACAAGAGGTGTCAGATGTGCTGCGCGTTTGTCATGAGGAAGGTGTGCCTGTCGTGCCCCGTGGATCCGGGACATCTTTGGCGGGTGGCGCGCTGCCAACCGCCGACTGTGTGATCCTTGGTGTTGCGCGTATGAATGACGTGCTCGAGACGAACTATCCAGATCGCTACATTCGGGTTCAGACAGGTCGCACAAACCTAAGCGTAACAGGCGCGGTTGAAGAAAATGATTTCTTCTATGCCCCCGACCCGTCAAGCCAACTTGCTTGCGCCATCGCTGGCAATATCGCCATGAATTCGGGGGGCGCCCATTGCCTTAAATATGGCGTGACCACCAACAACCTTATGGGCGTGACCATGGTCATGATGGATGGCGAAATCGTTGAAATCGGCGGGGCGCATCTGGATGCGGGTGGCCTTGATCTGCTTGGGCTTATATGTGGCTCTGAAGGGCAACTTGGCGTTGTCACCGAAGCGACGCTGCGCATTTTGCACAAGCCCGAGGGCGCACGCCCCGTGCTGATGGCGTTCAATGACAACGAGGTCGCGGGCGCCTGTGTGGCCGATATCATCAAGGCGGGTGTTTTGCCCGTGGCGATCGAATTTATGGATCGGCTCTGCATCGAAACGACCGAAGCCTATGCACAAGCAGGCTATCCTGATTGCCACGCGCTGCTGATCGTCGAGGTTGAAGGATCGGATGCCGAGATTGACGAACAGCTTTCAAAAATCACCGCCATCGCCCGCAAACATGATCCGGTAGAGCTGCGTGAAAGCAAAAGCGCGCAAGAAAGTGCCGCCATCTGGCTTGGACGCAAATCGGCCTTTGGCGCCATCGGTCAGATTAGTGATTATATGTGCCTTGATGGCACAATTCCCGTTTCGTCTTTACCGATGGTTCTTAAACGCATTGGCGAACTTTCGGACGAATATGGCCTGAAGGTTGGCAACGTATTTCACGCAGGTGACGGAAATATGCACCCGCTGATTTTGTATGATGCCAACAAGGATGGGGATCTTGAGCTGTGTGAAAAGATGGGCGCTGATATTTTGCGGCTTTGTGTCGAAGCAGGCGGCTGCCTGACAGGCGAGCACGGTGTCGGTATCGAAAAACGCGATCTGATGTTTGATCAGTTTACGCCCCAAGACCTTGAAGCGCAGATGGCCGTGAAAGATGTGTTCGATCCGCAGTGGCTTCTTAACCCCTCCAAGGTGTTTCCACTGTCTGCATCACAAAGCCGACGCGCACCTGCAATCGCTGCCGAATAAGGGCCATTCCTGATGACACCTACCACTGAAACGGATGTGGCTGAGGCCATTGCCTCTGCAACTGGCCCTGTGCGGATTGAAGGTGGCGGAACGCGCCCCATCGGCAAGCAAGTCGCAAGCGATACACTGTCGGTGGCTGCGCTTTCGGGCATTTCGCTGTACGAGCCGGGGGCCCTGACGGTTGTCGCCAAGGCTGGAACACCAGTTGCCGAGATTGAAGAGACCTTGGCAAAGGAAAACCAACGGCTTGCTTTTGAACCGATGGACCACCGCGATCTTTTGGGAACGGCAGGGGTGCCCACCATCGGCGGCGTCGTCGCTGGTAACGTCAGCGGCCCGCGCCGTATTGCCGTTGGGGCCTGCCGTGATTTTATGCTTGGGGTGCGCTTTGTGGACGGCACAGGGACCATCTTGAAAAACGGTGGGCGCGTCATGAAAAACGTAACAGGCTATGACCTTGTCAAACTTCTAACGGGTGCGCATGGCACTTTGGGCGTTTTGACCGAAGTGTCGCTAAAGGTTTTGCCAATGCCCGAAACCTCTGCAACCTTGCATGTCCATGATCTAAGCCCCTTGGATGCTGTCGCGGCAATGTCGGGTGCGCTTGGCTCTCCATTTGAGGTCACTGGCGCGGCTTACAACGGTGACGTGCTTTTGCGCGTTGAGGGTTTTGAAGCCTCGGTCAGTTATCGTTTATCTGAGCTTACCAAAAAGCTCGGGCACTATGGCCAGATCAGCCAGACAAATGATCCCGAAGCGTCTGCTGAAATATGGCAGTCCATCCGCGATGTGCAGTCACTTCAGGCGCACGGAAGCGATGTGTGGAAGCTGTCTGTAAAACCATCGAGCGCGCCCGCGGTTTTGGAAATGATCCAAGCCGAGCAAACGCTTTTGGATTGGGGGGGCGGTTTAATTTGGGCCGCGCTGCCAGCAGGTCGTGACCTTCGGGCACAGATCAAGGACGTCAACGGCCATGCAACTTTGGTGCGTGCAAGCGCCGAAACTCTGGCGGCGATCCCTGCCTTTCACCCTGAAACCCCAGTGGTCGCGAAAATCGGGGCAGAGCTGCGCCGCAAGTTCGACCCCCGCGATATTTTGAACAGAGGCCTGATGGCATGAGGACTGAATTCACCGAAGACCAGTTGCAAGACCCGTCCACTGCGCGTTCCAATAAAATCCTGCGCACCTGTGTCCATTGCGGATTTTGCACCGCAACTTGTCCGACGTATCAGGTGCTTGGCGATGAACTGGATAGCCCCCGCGGGCGTATCTATCTGATCAAGGACATGCTGGAAAACGAGCGCGTGCCAGATGAAAAGACAGTAAAGCATATTGACCGATGCCTGTCGTGTCTGGCTTGCATGACCACCTGTCCAAGTGGGGTGCATTACATGCATCTTGTGGATCACGCACGCGAATACATTGAACAAAACTACAAACGGTCTTGGCATGATCGTGCGTTGCGGTGGGTGTTGTCCAAGATTTTGCCCTATCCTATGCGCTTTCGACTGGCGCTCGCTGGCGCGAAATTGGGCCGTCCTTTCGCGCGGCTGATGCCAGACGCCCGTTTGCGCGCCATGCTTGAGATGGCGCCGAAAACTATTCCGCCCGTCAGCCGCAATGATGATCCACAAACGTTTCAGCCCACCGCCCCCAAGAAGATGCGCGTAGCCTTGATGACAGGATGTGCGCAAAGGGCTTTGAACACCGATATCAATGACGCCACCATTCGCCTTTTGACCCGTTTGGGCTCTGAAGTCGTGGTGGCCGAAGGCGCGGGCTGCTGTGGTGCGCTTACCCACCACATGGGCAAAACATCCCAAAGCCATGCGGCGGCGGCGAAAAACATCCGGGCATGGATGAGCCATGTAAATAGCGACGGGCTTGATGCGGTTGTGATCAACACAAGTGGCTGCGGCACAACGGTCAAAGACTATGGCCATATGTTCGAAGGGACAGAACTGGCTGACGACGCGGCTAAAATTGCAGGTCTTGCCAAAGATGTGTCCGAGGTCTTGATGCAACTGGAATTGCCAGAATTGGGACCACAAGACATCACCGTGGCGTACCATGCGGCGTGTTCGCTGCAACACGGTCAACAGATCAAAACCTATCCCAAGGACCTGTTGCGACGTGCGGGGTTCACCGTGGTTGAACCTGCAGACAGCCATCTGTGTTGCGGATCGGCAGGGACCTATAATCTGATGCAACCTGAAATCTCCAAACAGCTCAAAGACCGCAAGGTGCGCACCTTGGAGGCCAAGAACCCTGATGTGATCGCGGCTGGAAACATCGGCTGTATGATGCAAATCGGATCGGCAAGCAAAGTGCCGATTGTGCACACGGTTGAGCTTCTGGATTGGGCGACGGGTGGGCCACTGCCGCCAGCGTTTGAACGTGATGCGACTGCACCTGCTGTGCCGATCTTACGCTAGTTGCCACATTTTTGCCCCAGTTGGGCCGTAGCAGAATTGCATGAGGATTTTTGCCGCCCTTTTGTTATGCATTGCCCATTCTGCACAGGCAGATGACACGCGTCTCAGTCTTATGCAGACGGGTGACGACAGCCGTGGTTGGGAAGCTGTGGGGCAGTTGGATATCAACGGGTCGGGCTTTTGCACAGGGGCTCTGATCGCGCCGCAGGTCGTGCTGACCGCAGCGCATTGCCTCTATGACAAAATGACGGGACAGCAAATCGACCACCGCACCGTGCGTTTTCTGGCGGGGCTGCGAAATGGCCGTGCGCAAAGTTACCGTGATGTGCGACGTGCGGTGATCCCTTCGGACTATGTGTTTGACAGCGAAGACACCAGTGAACGGATCCGCGCTGATATTGCGCTGCTCGAGTTGGAGCGGCCTATCCGCGACACGCGTATCCAGCCATTTGAGACCGATGTGCGCCCAACGACAGGCGACGAAGTTGGCGTTGTGTCCTATGCTCATGACCGTTCTGCGGCCCCGTCCATTCAAGAGGTTTGCAAGGTTCTTGGCCGACAAAGCGGGGCATTGGTTCTTTCGTGCGATGTTGATTTCGGCAGTTCTGGCGCACCGATTTTCATGATGGATGGGGACCTGCCCAAGATCGTATCGGTCGTTTCGGCCAAGGCTGAAATGGACGGCACACGGGTGTCTCTAGGGACCTCACTTGAAGTGCCGCTTGCTGAGTTGCGCGCACGTTTGCAAGCAGGCGAAGGGTATTGGCAGGGCGCCGCATCAGGCGGCCGCAAGGTTCTTCTCAGCGGTCAACGGTCGGATACAGGTGCCAAGTTCCTCTCGCCCAACTGACCCCTTGAAGCGTAAAATCGAAGTTCCTACATCCTCTATGCGGACGCCAATGATGGGTTCGTAGACTGGAGATCGCCATGCCCATATCGGGATGGCACCGCAGATATCGCTCATAGGAGGATTGATGATGCGAAGCTTTGATATGACACCGCTTTACCGTGCGACAGTTGGGTTTGATCAGATTGCTGATCTTATGGACCGCGTTTTGACCAACGATACCAGCACGCAAAGCTACCCCCCATACAACATCGAAAAAACCAGCGACGATGCTTATCGCATTTCCATCGCGGTGGCCGGGTTTTCCGACAATGACCTAAGCGTTGAAGTCAAGGAAAACACCTTGCACATCACCGCGCGGAAGGCCGAAGAAGATGGGGATCGTACGTACTTGCACCGCGGCATTGCGACCCGTGCGTTTGACCGGCGCTTCCACCTGGCCGATCATGTGCGCGTGACAGGCGCGACCCATGAAAACGGAATGCTGCATATTGATTTGATGCGTGAAGTGCCCGAAGCGCTCAAACCCCGCCGCATCGCGATTGAAAGTGCGAAATCCGTTGAAACCGATGTTGTTGAGGCGAAAGCCGTTAACTAGTTTGGTCTAGGATTGAGAAGGCGCGCCCCAAAAGTGGGCGCGCCGTTTTGTTATTTGCTCAGACTGTCGGCAAGGCGCATCATCTGGATAGCTTGCGCACGGTAGCCGAACGGATCGCCACCTTTGGCATCAGTTGCCATTCGGGAGGCCAGGGCAAAGCTCCACCCACCCAGATCATGCCCGCGCAACATCTGTCCAAACCCGGCAATGGCAACTGCGAATTTGGCTTCGTTTGTCAAATCGTTCGGTTCAGGCAATGGCGTTTCGATCAGCGCACTTTGGGATGCACCAGGGGTTTTGTAGCGCAGCTTCAGATATCCTAATTCGTCAGAACTTGGCGTTTCTGCACTGCTATACCGAAGCGGATCACTTAGTTGAGCAGGACTGCCAACAGGGGTGATTTCATAGATAGCCGTAACAGAATGGCCTGCGCCAATCTCGCCTGCGTCCACACGATCATTGTTGAAATCTTCACGGTTCAATGCGCGCGTCTCATATCCGATCAACCTGTATTCGGCCACGCGGGCAGGGTTGAATTCCACCTGTACTTTGACGTCTTCTGCGATAGTGAAAAGCGCGCCTGACAATTGATCGACCAAGACTTTTTGCGCCTCGGGAAGTGTGTCGATATAGGCAGCCGTCCCATTGCCATTCTGGGCGAGCGACTGCATGGTCGCGTCATTCAAATTACCGCGTCCAAAGCCCAGAACCGATAGATATGTCCCGCTTTGGCGTTTTTCGGCGATGAAATCCTTAAGGCTTAGTGGATCGCTAAGCCCGACATTAAAATCCCCGTCGGTTGCTAAAATGACGCGGCTGACATCTCCGTCCTGCGCCATGTCTTGGGCCAGCGCGTAGGCTTGGGTCAGACCGGCTTGGCCCGCTGTGCTGCCGCCCGCTGAAAGGTTTGCAAGTGCTGCTTCGATCGTCTCGCGTTCGCTTGCTTTGGTGGGGGCCAGAACCTGCCCCGCGCTTCCAGCGTAGGTGACAATCGCCACTTCATCATTCGGCTGCAATTGGCCAAGCATCAAGCGGAAGCTTTGGATCAAAAGTGGCAGCTTATTTGGCTGATTCATGGAGCCAGATGTGTCGATCAGAAACACCAGGTTCAGCGGTGGCCGTTCGGTAATCTGGGCCCCTTGTAAGGCGATATGGACCAGTTGTGTATCGGGGTTCCACGGGGTCTGCCCGACTTGGATGGTCGGCTGAAACGGGGCGTCGCCTGTGGGTGTTGGGTACTCATACGGGAAATAATTGATCATTTCCTCGACCCGAACAGCATTGGCTGGTGGCAGCTGACCGTTCATCAGTGCGTTACGCACAACCGCATAGCTGGCGGTATCCACATCAATCGAAAACGTACTCACAGGATTTTCAGCTGTGATTTGCAAAGGATTGCTTGGGGCATTGGCAAAGCGTTCGGTGTTTGCAGGTGTCGCCAATACAGGTTCGGGCCGTGCGATGGTTTGCACGGAAACACTGCTGCGTTTTTGCGCCATCGGTGCGTTCGTCACCAACTGATCAGCCATAGGGGCAGGAGCGGCAACCTCTGCTTCAATAGCAGGTGTTGCAGAGGTCGCATCCATCACAGCAGGCTCAACAATCGTCGGGGGCTGCCACAGGTTTTGCCCTTGCGGAGAAAGCGTCAGGAAACCGACGGCAACACAGGCGGTTGTCAGCGTCAAAGCGGCGGGGGTTGTCAGTTTGGCAATCATGGTGTGTCCTTTCGTCCAGATAGACTTGGGACGTGTAGGCACTGCCAATCCTTGGAGGGTATCAAAATTTTCCTGGGCCAGCGCCAGGTTCTTGGCACGCTTTTGGGCATCAGGCGCAGGCGTTGCGGCATGGATGGCGGTTTTCAGATCATCGAGATCATCTGTCATTGATCTTGCTCCTTTAAGGCGCGCAGATGCTTTTTTGCCTCGGACACGCGCCAAGAAATTGTGCCTTCCGAAACGCCCAGAACGTCTGCCGCCTCGGTATGGGTCATATCATCAAGGATCAGTGCCAGCGTGTCGCGCAACGTATCGGGCAGGGACGCCATCGCCGAGGTCAGCCACGCCGTGGCATCTTGTGCTTCGCTTATGGTCGCGTGTCGGCTCAATTCCCAATCCCCCCAACCTGTTGCGGCTTGGGCGCGGGTGGTTGCACGACGTCTGCGGTCATGGGCAGCATTTACGGTCACACGGTAAAGCCACGTGGTGAACTTCGCCTCGCCGCCAAAAGACTGAAGTTTGGCAGGCAATGCTGCGCAGATATCCTGCGTTAAGTCTTCGGCGTCGTGTTGTGTGCCCGTCAGCCGAAAACACAGACCAAAGATTTTGTCGTAGTGGCGTTCGATTAACACACCAAAGGCGGCCGCGTCCCCTTGGGTTGCAGCCTTTGCCAGGTGGTTATCTTCAGTCATCATGCGCATCACTAGTCTATGACGCGCGGGCTTGGTCAATCCTTGGAAAAAACTTTATGAATTTGCGCAGCCGTCCTGAGCAAGCGGATCATGCCCCCAATTCATCAATGAATAGCGCCATTTTGACGTTTCTACATCTCTGTCCGGACCACCTTGGGAGCAGTGACGTTTGATGTAGCCCACGACGGTCGCCATGTGATCCCATTGATCATCGCCGAGATCATCTTTGTTCGTGCGGCAAATTTTGACAATACTGCGCCCCGACTTGTGGCCCGTGCTTTCGCCGTCGTCAGTGTCACCCACCGATCTGCTTTCTTCTGTCTCAAGCCAGTCTTCCAGGTCCGAGGGCGCCATATTCACGAGATCACGCCATTCGGACCAGATTTCATCATGAGATTTTGAAGAAGACATAAGGGCCACCCCGCTTTTGTTGCACTTGCCAACACAACGCGCAGCGGGGGCGTGGGGTTCCTAAACCGACATGCAAAGGTATTTCATTTCAAGATACTCTTCGATCCCGTGGTGGCTGCCTTCACGACCAAGCCCTGATTGCTTCACGCCACCGAAAGGGGCCATTGCCGTGCTGATGATGCCAGTGTTGATGCCAACAATTCCGTATTCCAACGCTTCTGCCACTTTGTAAACGCGGCTCAAATCCTTGGCGTAGAAATAGGCAGCCAGACCGAAAATCGTATCATTTGCCATTTCGATCACCTCGTCTGAGCTGTCAAATTTGAACAAGGGCGCCATCGGACCAAAGGTTTCTTCTTGGCTGACCTTCATGTCTTGTGTCACGCCTGTCAGGATTGTCGGCTGATAATACAGCGGACCCAGATCATGTGGCGCGCCGCCGATCATCACTTCCGCCCCTTTGGATGTTGCATCGGCAATATGGTTGGTGACTTTTTCGACGGCATTTTGAGAGATCAGCGGACCAAGGTCAGCCCCCTCCAGTCCGTCACCGACCTTGAGCGCTTTGACGGCGGCCGCAAATTTCTGTGCAAACGCATCGTAAACACCGGCTTGCACATAGATACGGTTGGCACATACGCAGGTCTGTCCATTGTTGCGGAACTTGCAGGCAATTGCCCCTTCCACGGCGGCGTCCAGATCGGCATCATCAAACACGATAAAGGGCGCGTTCCCGCCCAATTCCATCGAGCATTTCATCACTTGGTCAGCCGCCTGTTTCAGCAAAATGCGCCCGACTTGGGTGGAGCCTGTGAAGGTCAATTTGCGCACGGTCGGGTTTTCACAAAATTCCTTGCCCGTGGCCGATGCATCCGACGTGGTGACAACCTGAAACACGCCTGCGGGAATGCCGGCACGGGTTGCCAGCACACCAAGTGCGGTCGCTGACAGCGGTGTCAATTCTGCAGGTCGCGCTATGAAAGCGCACCCTGCAGCCAATGCTGGCGCGGCTTTGCGGGTGATCATGGCGTTGGGGAAATTCCACGGCGTGATGGAAGCCGCAACACCGATGGGCTGTTTGATCACGGTGATACGTTTGTCAGGTTGGTGCCCCGGGATCGTTTCGCCATAAATGCGTTTGGCTTGTTCGGCAAAAAATTCGACAAAGGATGCGCCATAGGCAATCTCGCCCTTGGCTTCGGCCAGTGGCTTGCCCATTTCCGCGGTCAGGATCGTGGCAAGATCGTCTTGATGTTCCATCATCAGATCAAACCATTTACGCAGGATTGTGCTGCGCTCTCCTGCGGTTTTGGCGGCCCAGTCTTTTTGGGCGACGCGGGCGTGTTCAATCGCTTTTGCGATATCACCACGATCAAGGTCCGCCACTTGGGCAATGATATCGCCGCGGGCAGGGTTTGATACATCGAAGGTGCCTGCTGACCCGTCCACCCATGTTCCATTCACATAGCTTTGCGTCGCAAGAAGCTCTGGGTCTTGTAGCAAGGATTTCAAATCGGTGGTCATATCAGGCATCTTATCTCTCCCTCTTTCGCTTTTGGGTGGCATGGGCCAATGTGATTGTCCAGAGAAGGGGTGTGCAATGGACTATGATGAAGCCTATGAGAACGGTCGCTTTATTCCGAATGGCGCTGCCTACTTTGACATTTGGGGCCAAAAGGCCGCCGTGTTCAGGGATCAACATCGTGGCGAATTGAAAGTTCCCTACGGCGATGGAGCGCGTCAATGGTTCGATGTGTTCGTGCCAGACAGGCCAAAGGGCCTGTTGGCTTTTGTTCATGGCGGCTACTGGCACAAAACGGACCCGCATGTTTGGTCTCACCTGGCGGCAGGCGCGGTATCGTGTGGATGGGCCGTTGCGATGATCGGCTATACATTGGCACCACAGGCACGTATCGCGCAGATGACACAGGAGGTTGCAAAAGGCATTGATTTGGCCGCCGTGCGTTTTGACGGCCCCGTGGTGATTGCAGGCCATTCGGCAGGCGGGCATCTGGCGGCGCGCATGGCGTGTGACGATATCGCATTGCAATGCGCGGACAGGCTGCAGCGGGTCATGCCGATCTCGCCGCTCACAGATTTGCGTGAGTTGGCAAAAACGTCAATGCCACTTGGACTGGACGCAGAAGAGGCCGCCGCGGAAAGCCCCATTCTCTGCCGTCCGCGTGATGTGAAGGTCCATGTCTGGGTCGGCGCGTCGGAACGCCCGGTTTTTCTGGATCACGCAGGTTGGCTGCAAGATACGTGGGACTGCACACTTACGGTTGAGCCTGACAAACACCATTTCGATGTCATCGAAGGGCTGGAAGACGCAAGAAGCCCTATGATCCGCGCGCTAATCGGGCAGGTCTGACCAACAGGGCAATTCATCGTTTGGGTCGGGGCTTGCATGGAAAACGCCGCGCGCGATTGCGCGACTTAGCGTTGTGGCGGCTGCATTGCATAGCCGCATCAGCACGGCATCGTCCACCGCGCCCGATGCGGTTGAAAGGCCAAAGACCAGATCCCCGTCAAAGGGCGTGTGAGAGGGGACAATAGCACGCGCAAGACCCGCATGCGCCGCCGTTGCCAGCCTTGTGCATTGGGCTTGGTTCAATGGCGCATCCGTTGCAATCACCGCAAGCGTTGTGTTGAGTGTATCGAGTTTAGTGGGGTGCATTTGCGAATACGTTTGCACGGCCCCAAGTCCCCCGAATTCATGATCACGTTCAAAAGGCGCCGCCCAGAAATGTTGCCCCACGGTCGCTGAGCCCAATGCATTTACAGCCACCAGCGCACCAACGCGGTAGTCGCCAACGATGTCAGAGGCGCTGCCCAATCCGCCCTTCAGCGTTGCAGTGGTGCAGCCTGATCCTGCACCATGTGTTCCAAGCCCGAAATCGACAGAGGCTGCATCAAAGGCCTGCTGACCCAGAGCATTATAAGGGTTTGCGTCCCATGATTTATCGCCGCCGTTGGCCAGGTCAAAAAGGATCGCAGAAGGCACAATCGGAACAGTGTGGCCCGCAACTGCAAACCCGCGTCCTTTGCGTGCGAGCGCACCCGCAACGCCAGATGCGGCCTCCAGCCCGAAGGCCGAGCCACCTGAAAGCACCAGCGCATCAACCTGTTGAACTGTGCGATGGGGCGCAAGTAAGTCTGTCTCGCGGGTGCCGGGGGCACCTCCCATCACGTGCACCCCACAGGTAAATGGCTGATCGGCGGTCACAACCGTACAGCCTGATTTAAGTGCCGTATCAGACGCGTTTCCAACCCGCAAACCTGCAATATCCGTGATAAGGTTTTTCATCCCGTCATCTTGCCAGATAAGCCAGAATAGGCAACATGACACCATTGCGCGGGCGATGGCGTCGTCCGAATTTCAGCGCTTTTTTGTCCTGAACGCCGGGACCTCTTTTTGGTTAAGGAGGTCGCTATGACCAATCGTCCCGAGTTTTACCGCTATCACAATGGCCAACCTGCAAAACTGCCGTTTGCGCCAGAGGAATATGAGGCGCGCCTGAAACGGCTGCGCCAGATCATGGCCGACAGAAATGTCGAGGCGATGGTGCTGACGTCGATGCACTGCATCGCGTATTACAGTGGCTTTCTATACTGCTCTTTCGGTCGGCCCTATGGGTTGGTCGTGACTGAAACTGACAGCGTGACCATCTCGGCGGGGATTGATGCGGGCCAGCCATGGCGGTGGAGCCACGGAGATAGCATCACCTACACCGATTGGCAGCGTGACAATTATTGGCGTGCCATCGTGCATGTCACGGGCAAAGGGCAGGTGATCGGGTATGAGGGGGATCACCTCACGCTGGTGCAGCGCGACAAGCTGGAAGAGTTTATGGAACCGTCGGTTATGGTTGATCTGGCTGTGCCGTGTATGCAGCAACGGATGATGAAATCCGCCGCCGAGATTGAGCTTATTCGCCACGGAGCTGCAGTGGCCGACGTCGGTGGCTATGCGATCCGCGACGCGATCAAGGTCGGCACACGCGAGATTGACGTGGCGATGGCGGGTCGCGACGCCATGGAGCTGGAAATCGCAAAGCGGTTTCCCGAGGCCGAATACCGCGACACATGGGTTTGGTTTCAGTCCGGTGTGAATACTGATGGTGCGCATAATCCTGTCACCGGGCGCAAACTGGAACACGGCGATATCCTGAGCCTGAACACCTTCCCGATGATTTCAGGATATTACACTGCGCTTGAACGGACCTTGTTTGTGGGGGACTGCGATGCGGCATCGCGCAAAATCTGGGAGGCCAATGTGGGAGCGCATGTATTGGGGATGTCTTTGCTCAGACCCGGGGTGAGTTGTGCGCAAGTTACCCATGCTGTGAACCAGTATTTCGAAGAGCTGGACTTGTTGCAGTATCGCACCTTTGGATATGGCCATTCTTTTGGTGTTCTAAGTCACTACTATGGACGCGAAGCAGGGTTGGAGTTGCGCGAAGATATCGACACAGTGCTGGAACCCGGCATGGTGATTTCCATGGAACCTATGTTGACCATTGCCGACGGAGAAGCTGGTGCAGGGGGCTACCGTGAACATGATATTTTGATCATCACGGAAGATGGAAACGAGAATATCACGGGGTTCCCGTATGGTCCGGCACATAACATCATCGGCTAAAACTTCGGTTGGAACCGCCTTGCATTTTTGTAAGCGGGCGGGGGCCAGCCCCCGCACCCCCGAGGTATTTAGACAACAATGAAGGGATCATTGGTGGACAAATCCGGCGTGTCGGGTGACCTTGGGGTCTGATGATGCAGGTGGTGTTTGATGGCAGGTGAGACAGCCTTTTTTTGGACCGTTGCGATGCCCGTGGTCGGGCTTATGGCGGCAGCGTGGCTTGTGCCGCGCGCACTGGCGCTCTTTTTTCCTGAAGGGGCGCGATGGCTGATTTTGTTGGCAGGCGTTGCGGCTGCTTTGCTGTGGCTCGCTTCAGGACTGTATCTGACGGGTGGGGTCGTTGTGCCGACGTTGATCGTGTCCAAAGGGGCGTTGGCCGCGCTGATCTGGGCGCCCGTAATGGTACTCTCGGTTGCGGGTTTGCCCGCCAAATGGAAAGAGGCCGTGTGGTGAGTATTCATACGCTGTATTGGGGGCTTGTCGGTATGCTCGGGATATGGATGGGGTGGCGTCGTCAGGCCGATGATGCGTATTCCGTCGGATCCGTGGCACGCGCCTCGGGGATCGCCTTGGCGTGGTGTGCCGCCGCACAGATTATCTTGGCTTTGGCTTATATGGGGGTGGTGACCAACGGGGGTGTTCTGGATGCACCGCTGTTTGTGCTGCGCTTGGCAATGATTGCCAGCTTCATATGGGCCCCGCTTGTGGTGATTGGTGTGTTGTCGCGCAATGCAAAGGAGCGCATGAGATGAGAGGTGTGATTGCCGCTGTCATTTTGGGGCCGTTTGCTTTGGCTTGGGCCCTCACGGGTAATTTGTGCGGACAGTGGTGGCCGCGTGATTATACCTGCAGCCATGCCTCTGATATGTTCATGGAAGTGTTCTTAGCGTTTTCGATCATGTTTTGTATCGCGATATGGATTGGCGCGTTGATGTGCTATTTATTGATCCGCGCACGTAGGGAGGGGCAATGAGATGTGGCGATTGGTGATTATCCTGTTGGTGGTCCTGACCATTATTTACGTCAGTTTATCGCTCTATTCGCGCGCAGCACGACGTGAAAAGTTGCGTGCCCAGTGGCGCGAGAACCTGATGGTGGGGGACCGCGATGCGTGGGTGCAAGAGGGGCTTGAGGCCTATGACAAGTCGCTGCGCCGCAAGTTGATCCTTGGCGTTTATGTCGTGCCCATTGTGGGCATTGCAGCGATGATTTATGTGCAGAATTTCATGTAACGAAGGACGAATGCGATGGCTGTGGTGAAATGGACGTTTTGGGCCATCTTTTGGGGCAGCATTGCGCTGGTCCTTTATTATGCGCTACCGCAAAAGGATATCGTTCAGGTGAAGGGCACGGAAATCATCCGACAGGATTTTTCGGGCTGGAACAGTTTTTTCTATGCGCAAGGGGATAGTGGCACAGGGGCCAGTACGGTTCGCGATTTGCGCCTGATCAACACGCGCACAGACGCAGGCCGCCCTTATGTTTACCGCAACGAGGATACGGGCTTTGGCTGGCCATTTTATTTCAAGTTGGACAGCTCGAACCTGCAGGCCGAGGCGCAATCGGCTGAGGGGGACGAGTGGTATGCGGTCACACACTATGGCATCCGCAGCGAGTTCCTGACGATCTATCCCAACGCGATTTCGATGAAGCTGGTCGAGGGGCCAGAGGTGCGGCTGATCCCGTGGTTCAACATTATTTTCCTGACGGTTTTCTTTGCCGTCGTCTGGGCGATATGGGTGCGGCTGCGCAGGTTCCGTGAAGCGCGGATTGATCCGCTGCTCGAAGATATTGACGAAAGCCTGGATAGCACGCGCGACCGCGTTGGCGGATGGTTTTCAAAAAAATAGGGTGGATTGAAATCCACCTTACTGCCTACTGCGCGTTTATTCGCCGTAGGGCACCCAGATATTTTTGACTTCGGTGGCGTGCAGCAACACCTGCTTGGTCAGATCCTGTGTCCAGTCTGTTGCCATGCCGTTGTTTACCCATGTGCGTTTGAGATTGCTTGCGCTGGCGCGTTCGACTGTCGTCGCCGTTGCGGCGTCGCGAAACGACCAGACGGCATCGATATCCATATGCCCGCCCATAGGTTTGGCTATATCTGCGGCGTGGCCTGTCAAAAGGTTCACGGTGCCTGCGGGAATGTCAGATGTTTCGAGCACCTGGATCAAGTCTGTCGTGGCCAGCGGAAAGGGTGAAGAGGCCAGCGCAATCACGCGGTTGCCCATCGCAAGCGCAGGCGCGATCAGGCTGATGAGGCTCAAAAGAGGTGCCTCGTCAGGAGCCAGAATGCCGATGGTGCCTATGGGTTCTTTCATCGCCATGGCAACGCCGCGCATTGGGACATTGTGCACTTGGCCATCGTATTTGTCGGCCCATGCAGCGGCAGTGAACAGGCGTTTGAGACTTGCCTCAACCTCGGCTTTGCCCGATTTGCCGCCCTGCATCGCGTCCAGTCGGGCGGCGAATTCGGGCGCGCGGGCTGCGAGGTTTTCTGCAAGGTAATAGAGGATTTGCGCGCGCAGATGCCCCGTGGTTTTGGACCATCCTTTTGCGGCGTTTGCGGCCTCAACCGCGTTGCGCAGGTCTTTGCGGTTGGCAAGGCTGACGTGACCCAGAAGATCGCCATTTTTGGCAAACACAGGCGTGCTGTAGCCGCCATCGGGGCGGGTCTGTTTGCCGCCGATGTAGAGTTTTGCGGTGCGGTCGATTGCATCGGTGGGCGTGCTGTCGCCCTTCATTGCGACGGTTGGTTTCAGCGCCTTGGGGGTGCTGCGCGGTTTGGTGTAGCCGCTTAGCCCTTCCCATCCGCCTTCGCGCCCAAAGCCGCTTTCGCGCACGCCGCCAAAGCCTGCGGCGGCGTCCATCATGTTGGTGCCATTGACCCAGACGATCCCGCTGGCCAGTTGCGGCGCCATATCAAGCGCGAGGTTGATGTTTTCGGTCCACACAGACGCGGCCAATCCGTAGCGCGTGTTGTTGGCGATCTGCACGGCCTCGGATGGGGTACGGAAGGTTGTAGCGACCAGAACAGGGCCAAAGATTTCTTCCTGCATCAGCGTGTCTGCGGGGTGCAATCCGGTGATCAGGGTTGGCGGGAAAAAGCAGCCGTCGGGGGCCGTGGTCTGGAAAAGGTCGCCGTCGGTGTTGGCATCGACCATCGCTTTGATAGCCGCTAATTGTGCAGGGTCCACAATTGCGCCCACGTCGATGCATTTGTCCAGCGGGTCGCCGACGCGCAGGTTTTGCATGCGGGTTTTGAGGCGTGCATAGACGTCTTCGGCCATCGCTTCGTGCACCAAAAGGCGCGAGCCTGCGCAGCACACCTGACCCTGATTGAACCAGATTGCATCGACCAGCCCTTCGACGGCGCTGTCGATGTCGGCGTCGTCAAAGATGATGTAAGGGGATTTGCCGCCCAGTTCGAGCGTCAGGGCCTTGCCACTGCCAGCGGTGGCTTCGCGGATCATACGACCCACGGATGTGGAGCCTGTGAAAGCGATTTTATCAACGTCAGATCCCACAATCATTTCACCCACCGCGCCATCGCCTGTCACGATGTTAACGACCCCCTTGGGCACACCAGCTTCTTGGCAGATCTGCGCAAATAGAAGGGCGGTCAGCGGCGTGTATTCGGCGGGCTTTAACACCACCGTGTTGCCCATCGCCAATGCTGGGGCGATCTTCCATGCAAGCATCAGCAGCGGGAAGTTCCACGGGATGATTTGGCCGCACACACCAAGGGGGGCGGCGTCGGGCAGTTCGCTTTCCATCAGCTGCGCCATGCCCGCATGGTAATAGAAGTGGCGCAGCGCCAAGGGCACATCGATATCACGGGTCTCGCGGATCGGTTTGCCGTTATCGAGCGTTTCGAGGACCGCAAACAGGCGGCTGTGTTTTTGCAAAAGCCGCGCGATTGCATAGAGAACCTTGGCGCGGGCATGCCCGTCTTTGGCCCATTTGGGTTGGGCGGCGCGGGCGGCTTTTACGGCGGCTGTGACCTCGGCTTCGGTCGCTTGCGTGACGGTCGCCAGCACATTGCCGTTTGCAGGGTTCTTGGTTTCGAAATCTGCGCGGCCTTCGGTAAACTGACCATTGATGAAATGGCCAAAAGCTGCGCCCTGATCCACGATCCAAGCCAGTGCCTCTGATGCGTCTTCGGGCGCAGGGCCGTAGTCCATGGTTTCAAAAATCTCTTTGACGGTCATGGGCTTATCCAATCGGGTGGCGGTATTGGGCAGAGTAGTGGCCGGTGAGGTGATGTTCCAGCTGGCGTTCGATATCCCCCAAAAGGGATGACGCGCCAAAGCGGAACAGATCGGGTTGGAGCCAGCGGTCGCCAAGCTCGTCCTTGATCATCGAAAGATAGACCAGCGCGTCTTTGGCTTTGCTGATCCCGCCCGCAGGTTTGTAGCCGACCATCAGCCCCGTGCGCGCGTGATAGGCGCGGATGGCGCGGATCATTGTCAGCGTGACAGGCAGGGTGGCGTTGACGGGTTCTTTGCCTGTTGAGGTTTTGATGAAGTCACTGCCCGCCATCATGCAGACCAGCGACGCGCGGGCGACATTGCGTAGGGTTCCAAGCTCACCCGTTGCAAGAATGGCCTTCATATGGGCGGGGCCACATGCGTCGCGCATGGCGCGCGTTTCGTCATAAAGGGCCTGCCAGTTGCCTGATAGCGCATGACGGCGCGAGATCACGATGTCGATCTCAGTTGCACCCGCTTTGACGCTTTCGCGGATTTCCTCAAGACGCAGGTGTAGCGGTGACAGGCCAGCTGGAAAGCCAGTGGACACGGCCGCGACAGGGATGCCTGTTCCATCAAGTCCATCGACAGCAGTTGCGACCATATCGTGGTAAACGCAAACGGCACCCGTGGTTAATTCGGGCAAGTCGAGCTGGTCCAGAAGGTCGGCCCGCACGGGTTGTTTGGCCTTCGCGCACAGGCGGCGCACGCGCATCGCGGTGTCGTCGCCAGACAAGGTTGTCAGATCAATGCAAGACACAGCTTTGCACAGCCACGCGGCCTGATAGTCCTTTTTGACACTTCGACGCCCTGGCAGTGTTTTGGCACGCCGTTCGATGGCCGAGGTATTGGCCTGGACGCTTGCCACCCAATCCAGATCAAGGGGCATTCCGTCATTGCGGGGCAAGGTCACGGATGGCAGGTGGGTCAAAGTGGTATTCATACGCGTCAGTTTGTCAGAGCGTTGAAAGAGGAGCAAGGCAATCGGGGCTTTGCCTTGGCGTCATGAGCGCGGTAAAGGAAAGCAACTTTGCAAAAGGATTCCCCCTCTATGTCATTTGATCGTTCGCTAAAAATCGCCCCGTCCATTCTTTCGGCGGATTTTGCCAACTTCGGTGCCGAGTGTGAGGCGATTGAGGCGCAAGGGGCTGATTGGGTGCATGTGGATGTGATGGACGGCCATTTTGTGCCCAACATCACCTTTGGTCCGACGACCTGTGCCGCTATTCGCCCGCATATCAAAGGGGTGATGGATGTGCATCTGATGATCGCGCCCGTTGATCCCTATATCGAAGCCTTTGCGCAGGCAGGCGCGGATTTCATCACTGCACATGTCGAAGCGGGCCCGCATATCCACCGCACGTTGCAAGCCATTCGCGGGGCAGGGGCAAAGGCAGGTGTTGCGCTGAACCCCGGCACGCCCGCGTCTGCTGTGGCTGAGCTGATGGATATGGTTGATCTGGTCTGTGTGATGACAGTGAACCCTGGGTTTGGCGGGCAGAAGTTTATCGACATGACAGCCAAGGTGGCCGAGTTGCGCGCAATGATCGGTGACCGTGATGTGCATATCGAGATTGACGGCGGCGTCACGCCAGACACCGCACCCTTGGTCCGCAATGCAGGCGCGGACGTGCTGGTGGCGGGATCGGCCGTGTTCAAAGGCGGCAGCGTTAGCAACCCTGCACCTTATGGCGACAACATCCGCGCGATCCGCAACGCTTGCGCTTAGTGGACGGTTTCCTGTTTCTCGACGGTGAAGAAAAAGTCGTCGTCGTGATCTTCAAAGACGACCTCATCAGGCACAGTTTGCGGGCCACCTAGGAACACATTGGCCCCGAAATGTTTGTGCATGCGGCACAGGCGTTGCATGCGGTCGCCTGTGATTTCGGCGTAAAATTCCTGGAAGTTCTCGGTCTTCAGCAGCGCGTCGATCTTGGCGCGGTGGGCGGCTACGCAGGCCTCGTGCTGCGCTTTGATGTCGGGGTCCGATAGCAGACGGGCCATCTCTTCTTTGAGGCGCGGGACCATGCGGGTGATCGAGGTGTTCTCTTCCTCATTGTTGTTCATGCGGAACCAGTAGGCCAGCCCTTGGTCGCGGTCGACGTGGTTCACGCGGCCACGGTCACGTTTGACAAGGAAACTTTCTGCACTGCGCACCGCATAGTGATTGAGGCTGACAAGACCATAGCCATAGGTATCCGAGGTTGAGCGCCATGCATTGCGGAAGGTGCTTTGCGGCATCGGTTCGCCCGATCCATTGACCCAACGCAGGCTGTCTTTGAGCTGTGGGCGCAGACCTTTGGGGCGGTGCACGCCGAGCTTTTTGAAAATCCCGTTTTGGCGGAAGAGCGTCTTGAACCCCCACGCTTGGTGCGGTTTGTTGGCAAACTCACGGGCGCAGCGCAGATAATTCTCTGTCAGCAGTTCGTCACGGTATTCGTGGATTTCCGAGTTGCCAAAGAGCCGCCATGTCAGGCTGATCATATTGGCATCAGGCACGGCTTTGAACAGCGCATCCAACGTGCCGTCGCCTGTGTGGATGCAGATAAACTCATCGACGTCCATGGAAATGCACCACGCGGCGTCTTTCACCACATCCTCTTTTTCGGCGGCGGCCAATGCGGCGTGCTGCGGCTTGAGTTTGGTGCCTTTGAACGGGTTGTCGCGGTGTTGCAGATAGCCTTTTTCCTGCAACAGATCGAGGAATGTATCGGTCCCGTCGTCGCAATCATTGGTATAAACGATGTAGTTTTCCACCCCGATCATGCGGTGATAAGCCAGCCATTCAAGAATGAACGGCCCTTCGTTTTTCATACAGGTCACGATCACGGCAGAGTTGTCATCGGCCGCTTTTTTCTTGATCTTCTCTTCAGGCACGCGCACGGGATTTCCGCGCCAGATGTCTTGTGACATCGCCAAAAGATACTCGTCTTCGATCAAAGAAGTTTTGGGCACAATGGCGCTCACGTTGTCTTGTCGGTGGCGCAAGTTCATGAACGAATAGAACATCTGTGTGTCTTCAACCTTGGCATCCGCTCCGACCACGCGGATCAACCGCCAAACGGTATCATCGCCCGTAACGGACGGCGCAACGCACCACCGTTTTTTGGCTTTTTTGTTGTCAAACTGCACGCAGATATGATCGCTGAAATGCGCAGTATCTTTTTTGCGCACCCGCCAAGGATAGCATCGCCGCCCTGCCAGCATAATCGCGCCACTTTGCGATGTGACTGCTCGGTCAAAAACATTCGGTCCGAGGTTGGGTGCCATCAGGTCACACACCTCAATATTCGCAACGGCACGTGCGCTGGCCAAAAAGCGTGTTTTTGCAATTTCGAAAACCAGAAGTTCGCCTAATGGGCTGGTCCAAGGTGCAGGCTTGGGCACTTCCATTCTGTCTTTGCCGGGGGCCGCGGGCGCGCAATAGGGGTGGTTTTCGGGCGGCAGGCCCGCATCTCCTAGCGCGATTGGCGCATGTAAAACAATGACACGGACAAGCCCACCTAAGCCCTTTGTTTTTTGGGTCAGCTTGCGGGCGAATTTTTCGCTGTCCTTGGGCGGGCTGCGGTCAATAATCAAAGCCGCTTGAAGGCCATGATGGGTGACGTGATGCTCCAGCCAGTCCGCAACTATTCCCGGGCTTTCACCGTTGCGCACAGCAAGCATTGTGTTCAGACCCTCAAAAAGGTCCGTCTCTATGGGCGACGGGGCATGTTCTTGGGTATTCCCAAATGGAATGTCCGCGCCGCCTTCGGTTTCGACCAACAGCCCCTCACCAACACTGCGGATATACCGTAGCGCAGTGCGGTCACTGGCTTTTATCGCGTTAGGATCCGTCCCCTTGGTAAAATAGCTGCGGGTTACAATTGTGTCGCCCTCCAGCCATGACAGGTGGTCCAATAGATGCGTGTCGCCAAGCGACAAACCAATCAGGCTGCGTGTCTGAATATCTGGTGCGCTCATGATTTGGGTGCCGATCGTAGTCTGGACAGGTGCGCCTTTGTCATCGGTAGGGTCGGCTCATACGAGCCGCCTGCAAGTTGAAGGCGCCAAAAAAACTGTATCATTTCGGGACGTTGCATCAAGGCATCAAACGTGGCGCGATGATGTTTAACGCTCTTGGCATGCCGCGCTAGCATAGCGTCGCTGATCCAAGAGCGATCAGGCGTGTGGCGCGTGATCAAATCATCCTCGACGGTATTCCAGTTTCTGGCGGCCCAGTAGCTGATGTCGATGGGGATATCTGTTTTGTTCGGCAAGCCGCGCTGCGTTTTGAGCACAAATTCCTCGGTCGAGCGGAGGGAGTAGTGATTTAACTGCACCAACGGCTCTTCTGGCAGATGGCCGAAAAGATTGATGCGGTTGGCCTGTGTTGCGAAGCTGTCGGGCAACGGAGCACCGCCCGCGTCAGCCCACCGCGCAATGTGGTCTTTGAGCGGCTTGGGGCGATGAACGCCAGCTTCACGAAAAGCTGTGCGTTTGAAAAGCGTCTTGAAGAAATGCGCCAGTGGCAAGGGAATAGCGCGGCTTGCCGCACAGGTGAAACGCGTCGTCACGGCTGCGTCTGACGCATGATGTTGATCGGCATTTCCAAAAAGGCGCCACGGCAAGGTGATCGCCTCGGCCGCGCCGCAAGCCGCAATCAGATCGGGCAAGGCATTCAGGGGCGGTGCAAGGCATATGTATTCATCAACATCAATGAACATGATCCAATCTGCGCGCTCATATGCGGCCTGTTTGCGCGCCGCTTTAAGGGCTTGAAATTGGATCGTCTTATCGCCCGTTCTGACGTGGCGCACATGGGTCAGCCAGCCGTCTTTGGCGATCTCGTCAAGCAGAATATCGGTGCCATCATCGCAGTCATTTGAAAACACAAGAAATTCGGACACGCCAAGCGCGCGGGCATGGGCCAGCCAATCCAGCAGGTATGGCCCTTCGTTCTTGACGCATGTAATGGCCAGAATGTGCATTGATCGCCTTTTTGTTCGGCCTGCCCGTTTTGCAGTAATGTGCCAAATGCAGCGGGTGCGAACAACCACCAGACCGATCAAATGCCGCGTAATTTCCCCTTTTTGGCAACAAACTGTTCACGATAATGGCCTAATCCGTTGAAAGAGTTTGATGAAACGCGCATAGTCGCGGTCAAGAAAAGGCCAAAGAGGGGCAAGAGCGAAATGGCAAATCTTCCAAAGATTGCAAGCCTTTGGATCGGTGGGCGACTGTCGTGGCTTGAGCAGTTGTGCCTAAAAAGCTTCGCAGATGCGGGCCACCACACAACGCTGTATAGCTACAGTCCGATTGAAAATGTCCCAGATGGCGTGCGCGAGGCGAATGCGGAAGATATTTTCCCTGCGGATCCGATGTACAAACATGCGCGCACAGGCTCGCCTGCGATCCATGCAGATTTGTGGCGTTTGAACATGCTGGCCAAAACGGGTGAAGTTTGGGTGGATGCAGATATGTATTGCTATCGCCCCTTCGCCTTTGACACCCCTCATATCTTTGGGTGGGAAAAGCCCGGATTGGTATGCAATGCTGTGCTTGGACTGCCCAAGGACTCGCCTGCGCTTGCTGCGATGCTCGAATTTTTCAAAGATGAATATGCGATCGGACCGTGGTTGAAGCCTTGGCAACAACGCGAATTACAAGCCGAAAAAGACGCGGGCCGTCCAGTCCACATGACCGAACAGAACTGGGGTTTTACGGGCCCTGCGGCAGTGACATATTTCTTGCAACAATCTGGCGAGATCGAACACGCGCAGCCTGAAACCGGCTTTTACCCGATCAGCTTTCCAGACCGAAACCATATGATCATGTCGAAATTCGATATCGAGGGGGATCGCCTGACAGATGGCACTTACGGCGTGCATTTTTGGGCGCGTCGGATGAAGCCCCGGCTTGAGGAAAAAGAAGGTGGCGTGCCGCGCCGTGGGTCTTTCATGGAAGGTCTGATTGAAAAGCACGGCATCAAACCCGAAGACGCACCGATTCCAGCGAAAATCGTCAAGCCACCAAAAGCAGCCCAAGACCCTGATACCTGCGCGGAAATTGCGATAGCAGCACTGCGCAAAGACGCGTCGATTGATATGATCAGCCGTAAATACAAAGTGGAAAAATCGTTCATTAAGGAATGTGCGGCCAAGCTGGAAAAAGCGGCGCCTGATATCTTTCGGGGGAGGGCCTAAGCCATGGCATTTAAAGACGACTTGCTTAGTAACTATTTGCACCCACGGCATTTTCTACAGACCGTTTACATGCCTGCGTTCAAGCCGAAGGGCAGTGATTTTGTGTACATGAAAAATCACAAGGCGGCCTGTACGACTGTGATCGCAACACTCATGGCCCATCTGCTGCACGAGATGAAAGACGACCGCGATATCAGCATGGAAAACGTCCACCAACCACCGCGCGATGTGATCCATGCGGGCAAACGGGCACTTGGCATGCCTCGCGTTCTGGACGCGCTGCAGTCCAAAGATGTGTTCCGTTTTACCGCTGTGCGCGACCCTATCGCGCGCACAGTGTCGGCCTATGCAGACAAGATCGCACGGGGCGACAAGCAAAAGCGCAAGCTGATGAACCACTTGGGCCGCGACAAGGAGGACGATCTGAGCCTGTCTCAATTTCTGGATGTGATGGCCCAAGATGAAGGGGCACAAGACGTTGATCGCCATTGGCGCCCGCAAGTTAAGGAAATCAGCTACGGTTTGATCAAATACGACGTAATTGGCACGACCGATGATCTGACCCCCGCTTTGAAGGAAATCGTTTACGCCTGCTTCAAACTCAAGCGCCCCAAGATGCAAGACACGCGGTCATCCATGGGCCATCAAACCGCCAGCAAAGATCTGATCGCCTCTATGACAAAAGAGGACATGCGCAATCTGGAACGCGCGTTTGAAGCGGATCTGCAGATGTATGAAGAGGTCAAAGCAGCACAGGCCAAGGCCGCCGCATGAGCGATCTTTCGCAGCAGGATTGGGCCACAGAGCTTGAAAAGGTCGGGGCCGAGCGCGGTTTTTTCGAACGTGTCGGCGCGGATCATTCGGCGCTTTTCGTAAGGGGCGATCAAACGGGCGGCGGCACATTGATCGTGACCTTCGAAAACCTTGATCACGTCTATGAAAACGCAGGCGACCGTATGCCATGGGGGTATGACTTTGTCACCTCGCGCGGCTGGTCCATGCTTGGGATGATGGCCCATGACTGGACATGGTATCGCGACGAGGCGGTCTTTGATTTTTTTGACCGGCTTCGGGATGACGGCTTTTTTGATCAATTTGATCAGGTGGTGTTCTATGGGGCGTCCATGGGGGGCTACGCTGCTTCGGTTTTTTGCAGTGCCGCACCGGGCGCAACTGTTATTTTGCTGAGTCCACAAGCAACGCTTTCGCGTGACATTGCACCTTGGGAAACCCGCTATCGCAAGGTTTGGCACCGTGATTTCACAGGACGCTATGGCTATGGACCCGAAGAAGTTGAGGTCGCAGGCCCTGTTTATCTCTTTTACGATCCACGCGAGCCGTTGGATGCCATGCACGCCACCTTGTTTCAGGCCGACAATGTTACCAAGCTACGGTGCCGTTTCATGGGGCACCGGATCGCGTCGCTTTGGCTGAAAATGGGTGTGCTCAAGAAAGTCGTCATGGGCTGTGTCGACGATACGCTGACGCCGGAAGTTTTTTATAAACTGATGCGCACGCGGTTGCATGTGCCGCGGTATCAAAAGGAAATGTTGGACCGTCTTTTGCAAATGGATCGTCCACGGCTTGTGATCCGCTACACCAAAGCGGTGCTGAACACGCGCGGCGGCCCGGCTTTCCGCAAAGCGATGCGCGCCGCCGAACAGCGGATTGCCAAATTCGAGCAGCGCTAGATTATTCCCCCTGTGGCGCTTTGCGCATTTGTCTGCTTCACTACTGCGACAAAATGGGAGGAATCACTTATGAAAAAACTACTGAGTGGAACGGTGCTTGCAACAATGTCGCTGGCGTTTGCGTCTGAAGCACTGGCAACGGAATGGAATGTCTCGCTTTGGGGCAAGCGTCGTGCATTTACCGAACACGTTGAGAAGTTGGCTGAGCTGGTCGCGGAAAAAACGGGCGGCGAATTCACAATGAACATCAGCTATGGTGGCCTGTCGAAAAACCGCGAAAACCTTGACGGTATCAGCATTGGCGCATTCGAAATGGCGCAGTTTTGTGCTGGCTATCACGCCGACAAAAACCCGTCGATCACAGTGCTGGAACTGCCTTTCCTTGGCGTGTCGTCGCTGGAAGAAGAGCGCAAGATCAGCCAAGCGCTCTATGAACATCCCGCTGTTGCGGCGGATTTGGCGCGCTGGAATGCCACGCTTTTGATGCCCTCGCCGCTGCCGCAATACAACATCGTTGGCGTGGGCGACGGCCCCAAGACGCTTGATGATTTTGCGGGTCTAAGCGTGCGTGCAACGGGCGGTATTGGTAAAGCCATGGAAGCGGTTGATGCCGTGCCAACCTCGATGTCGGCCACCGAAGTGCGCCAAGCGATGGACAGTGGCGTTGTAAAAGCGGTTAGTTTTGCCCCACATGCGCACATGTCCTTCGGCACAGTTGAATCGGCCACATGGTGGACGACAAACCTGAACCCGGGGACCGTGAACTGCCCTGTTGTCGCCAATACCGATGCTTTGGAGGCGCTATCCGATGATCACCGCGAAGCCCTTTTGGGATCGATTGATGAGGCGTTGGATCACTACATCTCGTTTTATAACAACAACACGATGACAGCTTGGGGCCCATTGCTGGAGGAAAAAGGGATCGAACAGATCAGCTATTCCGATGATGAGCTTGCCGCCTTCCGCGCGAAGGTCGCGGGTCCTGCTGCTGCATCGTGGGTCGAGGAAAACAGTGCCAAAGGCTTGCCGGCACAAGAGCTGCTGGACTTTGTGACTGGCATGATCGGACAAGACGCGAGCTAAAAAGCATTGCCGCTGCGGGGGTCTGCCCCGCAGCGGTGTTGCGCGGGAGAGGGGCTGCAATGGCAGGGGCTGCACAAATTCACGAAGACGACTCTGTCCTAAGCAGGGCTGACCGCGCGCTTTATCGGCTTGAAAAGCTATTGGGTTTGGTCAGTGGCTTGGCCGTGTTCGGCTTGATGGTGCTGGCGGTCTTTTCGGTGACAGGGCGCAACTTCTTTGCCGCGCCTCTGCCTGGCTATGTGGATTACATCGAGCAGGCGATGCCACTTATTGCCTTTATGGGTGTGTCATACACCCAACGCGACGGTGGGCATATCCGTATGGATATGCTGGTTGGCACCTTGAAAGGGCGAATGCTCTATCTGGTCGAATTGATCACGACCCTTCTTGTTCTGGCACTTATGGTGCTTTTGGTGTGGGGTACTTGGGCCCATTTCCAACGTAGTTTCGATTTTGCCGCCCCGATGTGGAGCCGTGATAGCAGCATGGATATTGGACTGCCAATTTGGCCTGCCAAATTGCTCGCCCCTGTTGCGTTCAGCGTTTTGACGGTGCGATTGGCCCTGCAAACATGGGGGTTTGCCCGCGCGGTGGTGACGGGTGTGGCAATCGCTGTTCCATTGCCCATTGATGCGGCGACCGCAGCACAGCTTGAAGCGCGTGCGTTGGAAGGGGACCGCTGATGGAACCCATCGAAATCGGCCTTTGGGTCACAGGCGGATTGCTGATTGTTGTTTTGCTTGGCATGCGTGTTGCCTTTGCAGCAGCCATGGCTGGAATGATTGGACTGATCTGGATTTTCTGGGCCAAACGCGGGATGGACCCCGAGCAGTTTGGTTGGGCCCTCACAGTCGCCGTGAAAACCGCAGGGCAGGTGCCGCATTCCAAAGTCTCGTCCCAAGCGCTGTCACTGATCCCCACATTTATCATGATTGGATATCTGGCCTACTACGCTGGCCTGACGCGTGCATTGTTTGAGGCCGCTAAAAAGTGGATCGCATGGGTGCCGGGTGGGTTGGCGGTGTCCACCGTTTTTGCCACCGCAGGATTTGCAGCTGTTTCAGGGGCTTCGGTGGCCACTGCCGCCGTGTTTGCGCGTATTGCGATCCCGGAGATGCTCAAGATCGGATATGACAAGCGCTTTGCCGCAGGTGTGGTGGCCGCAGGGGGTACGCTTGCCTCTCTCATTCCGCCATCTGCCATCCTTGTGATCTATGCGATTATTGTCGAACAGGATGTCGGAAAGCTGTTGTTGGCGGGCTTTATTCCGGGCGTGTTCAGCGCCTTTGTTTATGCCGCGCTTATCATTGGGATGGCCCTGACGATCAAAGGATTTGGCCCCCCTGTCAGCGGCTTTACGTGGAAAGAACGCTTCACCGCCCTGCCGCCCGCACTGCCCATCGTCGCGGTCGTCGTGATCATCATCATGTTTGTCTACAACCCCTTTGGCGGTGACGCTTGGGGCACCCCAACCGAAGGCGGCGCAATCGGGGCGTTCATCGTCTTTTTGATGGCCGTTTACCGCGGAATGCGTTGGCCCGAATTGAAATCAGCCTTGCTGGAAACGGCTAAACTTAGCGTGATGATCTTTACCATCATTTGGGGGGTGCTGATCTATGTGCGCTTTCTGGGATTTGCGGATTTGCCAGGCGCTTTTGCCGATTGGATCACGTCTTTGCCCTATGAGCCGATGATGATCCTTGTGTGTATTCTGTTGGCCTATGCGGTCCTTGGCATGTTCATGGATGCGATCGGGATGCTGTTGCTGACCCTACCCGTCGTCTACCCCGCGGTGATGGCGCTGAATGGCGGCGAGGCGGTCTCGGCCACAGATAGCGCCTTTGGCATGTCAGGTCCGATGTGTGCGATCTGGTTCGGCATCCTTGTGGTGAAAATGGCGGAATTCTGTTTGATCACACCGCCCATCGGTTTGAACTGTTTTGTGGTGGCAGGGGTGCGTGATGACATCAGCGTGCAGGATGTTTTCAAAGGGGTGACACCGTTTTTCATCGCTGACGGGATCACAATCGCGCTGTTGGTCAGCTTCCCATCGATTGTTTTGTGGCTTCCGTCACTGGTCTGATGGGGGAATAGGAAAAGGTAAAAGGTAGGTGGGTGGTGCCGCACGCGATCCTGAGGATCGCTTTCGCGCACTCATTCTAAAATTTTCAATTTTAAGAATGTTGGTGGACCCTAGCGGGATCGAACCGCTGACCTCCTGCATGCCATGCAGGCGCTCTCCCAGCTGAGCTAAGGGCCCTTGAAGCGGCTGATTAGCCGCGTGCGCAGGGGAGTTCAAGTGCAAAAACACCCCCGCGTTTAATTCTTAGGTGTCGTCGTCGCCTTCGGCTGCAACATCCGCAATTTCGTCAAGCGACACGTTATCGTCGTCGTCATCGTCTTCCAGAACGTCGTCGCCCAGATCCACATCGACATCATCATCGTCCAAAACGATGTCTTCATCTGTTTCAACCTGATCGCCATCTGCCTTTGCAGTCGCTGGATCGGCCTTATCAGCCACCATTGTGCTATTTTTGTTGGCGTCAACAGTTACTTCTTCGCCCGTGTAGGGGCTGACGATTGGTGTGCGGCCCAAATCGTAAAAACGCTTGCCAGTTGTGGGGCACAGGCGTTTGACGCCCCATTCTTCTTTCGACATGTCGGGTCCTCTGGGTTGAGGGTGAAATACAAGTACATAAGAGCGCGATAGGCGCAGCCCTTTGGCTATCGAAGGCAGGTGCCATAACTGGCAAGGTCTGTCAAAGTGATTCCGCGGGTTTGCGAAAACTAAGAGCGTTTTGGGGCATGACAAGATGAGTGTGACAGAAATTGTGCTGCAAGGTGAGCCGACTGTGACGGTGCAGATGCGTCGCTCTGCGGCGGCGCGGCGGATGTCGCTTCGGGTTTCCAGTTTGGACGGGCGGGTCAGCCTGACCGTGCCCAAACGCGGATCGGAACGCGAAGCGCTTGCCTTCCTGCACAGCAAAGAGATGTGGCTGCGCAAACATCTGGCCCGACAAGCCCCCATGATCAATGTAGATCATGGCGTTGAAGTCCCGATTGGCGGCCAGATGTACGAAGTGGTCCAAGCCACCAAGCGCGGCGTTCATATCGAAGATAGGCAGCTTCGTGTCGGGGGCGCTGCAAACGCAGGAGCCAAGGTGCAGGCCTATCTCAAGGCGCAAGCGCGGCTGATCCTGCACCGGGAGGCTGATCAGTTTTCGCAGAAACTGGGAAAACCCTATGGCAAGTTAACACTGCGCGACACGCGATCTCGTTGGGGGTCATGTTCCAGCAGCGGCAATCTGAATTTTTCGTGGCGATTGATCATGGCCCCGCCCAAGGTGCTGTCCTATGTCGCGGCCCACGAAGTGGCGCATCTGGCCCAGATGAACCATTCGGATCGGTTTTGGGGCGTCTGCCGCGATCTGTTTGGCGCCTATGAAGAGGAACGGACATGGCTCCGCGTGCATGGGGCCTCGCTTCATCAGTATCGTTTCAAGGATTGACCCGAATTGCGGTTGTGATCACACTTGGCCCATGTTGATCCAATCTCGAAACGATCCGTCCCCGTCTGCCGCGCATGAACGTGTTTACCGCACCCTGCGGTTGCGCATCATGCATGGTGATCTGTTGCCAGGCCAATCCTTGACGCTTCGGGGCATCGGGAAAGAATACGATGTGTCGATGACACCTGTGCGCGAAGCAATGCGCAGGTTGGTGGCAGAAGGGGCTTTGTCGCTTTCATCGTCCGGGCGGGTCAGCACGCCCGAATTGTCCAACGAACGGATCGAAGAACTGGCCGCCATCCGTGCTTTGCTGGAACCCGAGTTGAGCAGCCGTGCGCTGCCGCGGGCCCATATCGCGCTGATTGAACGGCTGGAAAGCATCAATGAACAGATAGATCAGGTCATCGCGCGGTCTGATGCGGTGGGCTATATTCGGACCAATCTGGAATTCCACCGCACGCTTTACCTCAGGGCTCAGGCGCCTGCGATGTTGGCCTTGGCGGAAACCGTCTGGCTACAATTAGGCCCGACCATGCGCAAACTTTATGGACGGTTGCGCCGCACTGAAAGCCCCCGAAATCATCGCCTGATTTTATCAGCGCTCAAGGCAGGGGATGAGCCGGGCTTGCGTCTCGCTGTCCGCTCTGATGTGACAAGCGGTTTGCGGATGCTCAAACAGTAGGAGAGCAAGATATGGGGGAGTATGAAACGGGTCGATTGAATTTGCCGTTCGTGGGCATATCCACCTTCGGGAAATATCCCTATGTGCAAGACTGGGATGCCATCGACGCGGATGTCGCTGTGATGGGTGCGCCTTTTGATTTTGGCACGCAATGGCGTGCCGGTGCACGCTTTGGCCCGCGCGGTGTGCGCGAGGCGTCCACGCTCTTTTCCTTTGGCCACGCGGGGGCCTATGACCATGAAGATGACGTGACCTATCTGGATCCCGCTAAGGTGCGCATTGTTGATATCGGTGATGCAGACATCGTCCATACAGATACTGTGACCAGCCATGCCAACATCCGATATGGCGTTGAAAAGATGCTGGCGGCAGGGGCATTGCCGGTCGTGATCGGTGGCGATCACTCGGTCAATATTCCTTGTATCGAAGCCTTTGAAGGGCAAGAGCCCTTCCATCTGGTGCAGATTGATGCCCATCTTGATTTCGTAGATGAACGCCACGGGGTGACACGTGGGCATGGCAATCCGATGCGGCGGGCAGCGGACAAGCCCTTTGTCACTGGCTTAACGCAAATCGGCATTCGAAATGTATCCAGCACTGCCAAAGAGGGCTATGCGACGGCCCGTGCAATGGGGTCTGATATCTTGAGCGTCAGGCAGGCCCGTGCTTTGGGGGCGCAGGCGCTGGCTGATCGAATACCCAAAGGGCGGGTGTATCTGACAATCGATATTGACGGGTTCGATCCCAGTATCGCGCCTGGTACTGGCACACCAAGCCACGGTGGTTTTGGATATTATGATGTGCTGGAGTTTATCAACGCGCTGGTGCAACGCTGCGATATTGTGGGGATTGATTTGGTTGAGGTCTCGCCCGACCATGATCAGACTGGCATCACCAGTGTTTTGGCCGCACAGGTGCTGCTGAACACCATCGGTCGTATCTTGCATCACCGTTCGTAAGCTGAGCACATGCTCAGCTTACGGTGGGGGCGCTGCCCCCACACCCCCGAGGTATTTTGCCAACAATGAAGGGGGATCAGCTATGGATTGGGCCGTCCCCGCAGGCAAGTGCGGCCTCGCGCACGGCTTCTGAGTAAGTCGGGTGTGCGTGGCATGTGCGCGCGAGGTCTTCGGCGGCAGCGCCGAACTCCATTGCAACGCAGATTTCATGCAGCAAATCACCCGCCATGGGGCCGATGATATGTGCGCCAAGGATACGGTCGGTGTCTTTGTCGGCGAGGATTTTGACAAAACCGTCTGCTGCAAAATTGGCCTTTGCGCGGCCGTTGCCCATAAAGCTGAACTTGCCTGCTTTGTAGGCACGGCCCTGTTTTTTCAAAGTTTCTTCGGTTTCGCCAACGCTTGCGACTTCGGGATGCGTATAGATGACGCCCGGGATCACGTTGTAATTTACGTGGGGGTGCTGTCCTGCGATCAGCTCGGCCAAGGCCATGCCTTCGTCTTCGGCTTTGTGGGCCAGCATCGGACCGTCGATGGCGTCACCGATGGCATAGATGCCCTCTACGCTGGTTTTGTAGCCTGCGTCGGTTTTGATCTGACCGCGGTCCGACATGGCGACACCAAGCGCTTCGAGACCAAGCCCGTCGGTGAAGGGTTTGCGGCCCGTGGCGACCAGAACAGTGTCGGCATCGATGGTATGTTCGCTGTCGTCCTTGCGCAGTTTATAGGTGACTTTCGCCTTTGTTTTAGAAGCGTCGACGGATTGGACGGCGGCGCCTAGGGTGAAGTTAATGCCCTGTTTTGTCAGGAGCTTTTGGAAGGTGCGCTGGACTTCTGCGTCCATGCCCGGGGTGATCGCATCAAGAAATTCGATCACATGCACCTCTGATCCCAGACGCGCGTAGACGCTGCCAAGCTCAAGCCCGATGACGCCTGCGCCGATCACGACCAGTTTCTTGGGGATTTTGGGCAGTTCCAGGGCGCCTGTGCTGTCGACCACTACTTTTTGGTCAACCTCGATGCCCGGCAGTGCCGTGGGCACAGAGCCTGATGCGACGATGATACTTTTGGCTTCATGCACGTCATCGCCCACTTTGACCTGACCTGCAGAGGGGATGCTGCCCCATCCTTTGAGCCAGTCTATCTTGTTCTTTTTAAACAGAAATTCGATGCCTTTGGTGTTGGCATCAATGGTGTCCTGTTTGTAGGTTTGCATCTGTTTCCAGTCGACGGACGGTGACTTGCCCTTCAGGCCCATGGCAGCGAAATTATGTTCGGCTTCGTGCAGCATATGGCTGGCGTGCAGCAGGGCTTTGGACGGGATGCAGCCCACGTTCAGACAGGTGCCACCGAGGGTGTCGCGGCCTTCGACAACAGCGGTTTTCAGGCCCAATTGGGCGCAGCGGATGGCGCAGACATAGCCGCCTGGGCCGCTGCCGATTACGATGACGTCATAGCTGGACATGGGTTTCTCCTTGGTTCGAACGCGGGTCGATTTTGGCGCTTTTCGGGCTGTCATTCGATGTATGGCCTAGCGTCTGCTGGGCGTCTGCTACGCGTATGACAACAAAAAGAGTCAGGTATTCAAAAAAGCGCTGCGATAAGCATGGTTAATGTGGCAAGAAATCCCACCATCCAGATGACGCTGCGCCACGGGGCGAGGCCTTGGACATAGGCGGGGATGTAGAGGATGCGCGCGATCAGATAGGTGTGCGCGGCGGCTTGGGTGATGGTGTTGGATTTGTCGCTCAGCGTGACGACCAGCACGGCGATCGTGAAGAGGATCAACCCTTCAAAATGGTTGTTCATGGCCCGTTGCAAACGGCCTGCGGTACCCGTCAGCTCGACCTTTTTGTCGCGTGGTCCCATTGCGGCCTTGGAGCCGACTTGCAGATTGGCCGCGACCGAGTAGAGCACGAATTGCACGACTTGGAGAAGGGCGGCGAGGGTGAGGACGTGGAGTTCGGGGGTCACTTCATGTCTCCGTAGGGGCTACGAGCAGCTTGGGAGGTGCTGGAAGTTGAGGCACTGGTGGGTTGTTAAAGCCTTCAATTAAAGATTGGTGCTTTTCGCTCGCTTCCTGTTGTAAACCGATAACTTGCATAATTGTGGCGATGGCGTCTGGTGCATCAGCAAGAAATGCTGTTGTTCCTCCAAGTCCCATTGCCACAAACGCAAGAGTCTTCATGAGATCGGAATACGCAATGGATTTTTTGGCAAGATCGGCTATCAGTTCGTCGAGCTTGTTGAGTGCCATTTCTTTTTTTTCGGCTTCGAGATCAGAGTCTCGAATTGCCTTTTTCAACCGTTCGATTTCAACTTCGATACGTTCTTTGACGGGCTCCGAAACTACCAAAATACCGTTATATGGGGCATTTCGGGCTCTAATATTCCAACGAGCAGCCGTAGCCGCTACTTGCGCTTTTATGGACGGAAAATCTTCATCTATATTCCCGTAGGAACTGTCAATGATGACCCCTAAGCCAAGCTCTGTAGAAAGTGCATTTAGCGTTTCTGTGTATTCAACTTTTGCGTCAAATACAAAGTCTGCAGTCTGTTGGTCGTAGTAATTAGCAAGCCTCTTCTCTATGGTATCTCTTAACTGAAGCCATTTTTCAATCGGTTCGGTCGGGAGGTTGTCATAGTCTTTGGCTTCGAGCAGTGCCATCTCACAAATCCATCAGCAGGCGGCGCGGATCTTCCAGTGCTTCTTTCACGCGCACGAGGAAGGTCACGGCGCCTTTGCCGTCGACGATGCGGTGGTCATAGCTCAGCGCCAGATACATCATCGGGCGGATTACAACCTGACCGTTGATCGCCATCGGGCGGTCTTGGATTTTGTGCATGCCGAGGATGCCCGACTGCGGTGGGTTCAGGATGGGCGAGGACATGAGCGAGCCGTAGACGCCACCGTTCGAGATGGTGAAGGTGCCGCCTTGCATTTCGGCCATGCTCAGCTTGCCGTCGCGGGCACGGGCGCCTTTTTCGGCAATCGCTTGTTCAATGGCGTGAAAGCTCATCGCGTCGGCGTCGCGGATCACCGGCACCACAAGGCCCGTGGGCGTGCCAGCGGCGATGCCCATGTGGACGAAGTTCTTGTAGACGATGTCTGTGCCGTCGATCTCTGCGTTGACCTCTGGCACCTCTTTGAGCGCATGACAGCAGGCTTTGGTGAAGAAGGACATAAAGCCCAGTTTCACGCCGTGCTTTTTCAGGAACAGGTCTTTGTATTCGTTGCGCAGGGCCATCACCTCGGTCATGTCGACCTCGTTGTAGGTGGTCAGCATTGCGGCGGTGTTCTGGCTGTCTTTCAGACGCTTGGCGATGGTCTGGCGCAGGCGGGTCATTTTCACGCGTTCTTCGCGCGAGGCGTCATCGCTGCTGACAGGGGCGCGCGGGGCTGCGGCGGCGGCAGGGGCTGCGGGAACCACGGCTTTCATCACGTCTTCTTTCATGATGCGGCCATCGCGGCCTGTGCCTGTGACCTGATCGGGCGAAAGCCCCTTTTCGGCCATCAGTTTCTTGGCTGATGGCGCGTCTTCGACGTCTCTGCCGCCTGTGGGGGCCGCTGCGGGCGCGGGGGCCGCGGCCGGGGCGGATGCGGCAGCGCTGGCCGAGCCGCCGATGACAGCCAGCTTGGCGGTGGCGTCAACGGTTGTGCCTTCTGGGGCTGTGATTTCCGACAGCACGCCTGCGGCGGGTGCGGGCACTTCGACGCTGACTTTGTCGGTCTCAAGCTCGCACAGCATTTCGTCTTGGGCCACGGTGTCGCCCACGGCTTTGAACCATGTGGAAACGGTGGCCTCTGTCACGCTTTCGCCCAAGGTGGGGACCATGACGTCGACCGACGCGCCGCTGTCGTCTGACTTTGCCGGGGCGGCTTCTTTTTTGGCGGGCGCGGCTGTGGCTTCGCCGCCTTCGCTGATTTGCGCCAGAAGCGCATCAACGCCAACGGTGTCTCCTTCGGCGGCGACGATTTCCGACAGGGTGCCTGCGACGGGCGAGGGGACTTCGACGGTGACTTTGTCGGTTTCCAGCTCGCACAGCATTTCATCGACAGCGACCGCATCGCCGGGCTTTTTGAACCATGTGGCGACAGTGGCTTCGGTGACGGATTCACCAAGGGTGGGGACGCGAACTTCGGTCATTTACTTGTTTCCTTCGATGGTCAGGGCTTCGTCCACAAGGGCGGCCTGTTGGGCTTTGTGGGCGCTTGCAAGGCCCGTTGCAGGAGAGGCGGAGGTGGCGCGACCCACATATTTGGGGCGCGTGTGCTTGGCTTTGATGCGGCCAAGCACCCATTCGATATTGGGTTCGATGAAGGTCCACGCGCCTTGGTTCTTGGGCTCTTCCTGACACCAGACCATTTCGGCGTTGGGGAAGCGTTCCAATTCGCGCACAAGCGCCATGGCGGGGAAGGGGTAGAACTGTTCGACGCGCAGAAGATAGACATCATCGATGCCACGGGCGTCGCGTTCTTCCAGCAGGTCGAAATAGACTTTGCCCGAACACATGACCACGCGTTTGATGTCCTTGTCGGCTGCCAGTTTGGTGTCCGAGTTGCCTTTTTGGGCGTCATCCCAGAGCACGCGGTGGAAGCTGGAGCCTGTGGTGAAATCTTCGGTCGCAGAGATAGCCAGTTTGTGGCGCAGCAGCGATTTGGGCGTCATCATCACCAGCGGTTTGCGGAAATCGCGGTGCAGCTGGCGGCGCAGGATGTGGAAGTAGTTGGCAGGCGTGGTGCAGTTTGCCACGATCCAGTTGTCCTGACCGCACATTTGCAAAAAGCGTTCAAGGCGGGCCGAGGAGTGTTCAGGCCCTTGGCCTTCAAACCCGTGGGGCAGCAGCATCACAAGGCCCGACATGCGCAACCACTTGCTTTCGCCCGAGCTGATGAACTGATCGAACATGATCTGTGCGCCGTTTGCGAAATCGCCAAATTGCGCTTCCCAAAGGACCAGCGCGTTTGGTTCGGCAAGGCTGTAGCCATATTCAAAGCCAAGCACCGCATATTCCGACAGCATCGAGTCGATCACTTCGTAGTGCGATTGACCTTTGCGGATATTGTTGAGCGGGTAGTGGCGTTCTTCGGTATCCTGATTGACCAGCCCCGAGTGGCGATGGCTGAAGGTGCCGCGTGTGGAATCCTGCCCGGCAAGGCGCACAGGGTAGCCTTCGGTCAGAAGCGAGCCAAAAGCCAAAGCCTCGCCCGTGGCCCAATCAATGTTGTTGCCCGATTCAAGGTTGTTTTTCTTGGTTTCCAGCATCCGTGCGACTGTTTTGTGCAAAGGGAAGCCCTCTGGCACGGTGGTCAGCGCGGTTGCCACTTCTTTGAACGTCTCTGGTTTGATGGCGGTCTTGCCACGCTCGTATTTGTCGGATTTGCCGCGTTCGACGTGCTTCCAACGCCCATCTAGCCAATCGGCTTTGTTGGGTTTGAAGTCTTTGCCGGCCTCGAACTCTTCGTTCAGCTGCGCTTGGAACGCGGCTTTCATATCCTCGATCTCGCCTTCGGGGATCAAGCCGTCTTTGACAAGCCGTTCGGTGTAAAGCGTCAGCGTGGTTTTCTGCTTTTTGATCTTTTTATACATGACGGGGTTTGTGAACATCGGTTCATCCCCTTCATTGTGGCCAAAGCGGCGATAGCAGATGATGTCCAGCACGACGTCTTTGTGGAATTTCTGGCGGAATTCGGTGGCAACCTTGGCGGCATGCACCACGGCTTCGGGATCATCGCCGTTCACGTGGAAAATCGGCGCCTCAACCATCAGCGCGATGTCTGTGGGATAGGGCGACGAGCGGCTGAAGTGCGGTGCGGTCGTAAAGCCGATCTGGTTGTTGACAACGATGTGCATGGTGCCGCCCGTGCGGTGGCCACGCAGGCCCGACAGGCCAAAGCCTTCGGCGACAACGCCTTGCCCTGCAAAGGCCGCATCACCATGCAGCAAGATACCCATGACCTTGGTGCGGTCGGCATCGCCCTTTTGGTCCTGCTTGGCGCGCACCTTGCCCAGAACCACGGGGTTCACCGCCTCAAGGTGGCTAGGGTTGGCTGTCAGCGACAGGTGGACCGAGTTGCCATCAAATTCGCGGTCGCTGGACGCGCCGAGGTGGTATTTCACATCGCCCGAGCCATCGACATCTTCGGGCTTGAAGCTGCCGCCCTGAAATTCGTTGAAAATGGCGCGGTAGGGTTTGCCCATCACATTGGCCAGCACCGAAAGGCGCCCACGGTGGGGCATGCCGACGACGATTTCTTCCAGACCAAGCTGTCCGCCGCGTTTGATGATCTGTTCCATCGCAGGGATCAGGCTTTCGCCGCCATCAAGGCCAAACCGTTTGGTGCCCATGTATTTGACGTGCAGGAATTTTTCAAAGCCTTCGGCTTCGACCAGCTTGTTTAGGATGGCCTTGCGCCCTTCACGGGTGAAAGCGATCTCTTTGCCGTAACCTTCGATCCGCTCTTTCAGCCAGCTGGCTTCTTCGGGGTTTGAAATATGCATGTATTGCAGCGCAAAGGTGCCGCAGTAGGTGCGTTTCACGATCTCGACGATCTGGCGCATGGAGGCAATTTGCAGCCCCAATACGTTATCAATGAAGATCGGGCGGTCCATGTCGGCTTCGGTGAAGCCGTAGGATTTTGGGTCAAGTTCGGGATGCGGTGTGTGTTCTGTCAGGCCAAGCGGATCAAGGTCTGCATCAAGGTGCCCACGGATGCGGTAGGCGCGGATCAGCATGAGCGCGCGGATACTGTCCAGCACAGCGCGTTTGATGGCGTCATCGCTGACTTCGGCGCCGGTTTCTTTGGCTTTGGCGGCAATTTTCTTGCCTGCGTCTTTTGCTTCGGCGGGGGCGGGATATTCGCCCGTAAGCGCATGGGTCAGATCATCGTTTGGCACAGGCGGCCAATCGGTGCGTGCCCACGAGGGGCCTTCGGCTTCGCGTTTGACCGACACTTCATCGTCGCCAAGGGCGTTGAAGAAGTTTTGCCACGCCTGATCAACCGCATTGGGATCATTGGCGTATTGGGCATAAAGCTGTTCGAGGTATTCCGCGTTATGCCCTTGCATGAATGAGGACGCATGGAATTGGTCGTTCTTGGGATGGTCAGTCATGGGAGCACCTGCAGCGAAAGAAATGCGGGGAAAGCCAAGCCGCGTGCTGTTGCGGCTTGGCGGTGTGTTTGCGGGGTTAACCGATCGCTTCTTTGACGGCTTCGCCCAAGGTGGCGGGGCTGTCTGCGACGATGATGCCAGCGGATTTCATCGCTTCGATCTTGCTTTCGGCGTCGCCTTTGCCGCCTGCAACAATCGCGCCCGCGTGGCCCATACGGCGGCCGGGAGGGGCCGTGCGCCCTGCGATAAAGCCAGCGGTGGGTTTCCAGCGGCCTTTTTTGCGTTGCTCGGCCAGAAACTCGGCGGCTTCTTCTTCGGCGGTGCCGCCGATTTCGCCGATCATGATCATCGAATGGGTTTCATCATCGTCCAGGAACATGTCCAAAACGTCGATATGTTCGGTGCCTTTGATGGGGTCGCCGCCGATACCAACGGCTGTCGACTGGCCAAGACCCATGTCGGTCGTCTGCTTGACGGCTTCATATGTCAAAGTGCCCGAACGCGAGACAACGCCCACGCTGCCGCGGCGGTGGATGTGGCCCGGCATGATGCCGATCTTGCACGCATCAGGCGTGATGACGCCCGGACAGTTCGGGCCGATCAAACGGCTGGCGGACCCTTCCAAAGCGCGTTGCACTTTCATCATGTCCAGCACAGGGATGCCTTCGGTGATGCACACGATCAGTTCCATCTCGGCGTCAATCGCTTCGAGGATCGAATCCGCGGCAAAGGGGGGCGGCACATAGATCACCGATGCGTTGGCTTCGGTCACATGCTTGGCTTCGTGCACGCTGTTGAACACGGGCAGATCAAGGTGGGTGGTTCCGCCCTTGCCCGGTGTCACGCCGCCGACCATCTTGGTGCCGTAAGCAATCGCTTGTTCGGAGTGAAAGGTGCCTTGCGAGCCTGTCAGACCCTGACAGATCACCTTGGTGTTTTCGTCAATCAATACAGCCATGGTTCAGGCTCCTTATTCTTTGCCAACGGCGAAGCCATACAGCTCGCCCAGTGTTGCGTCTTGCTCACGAATTGTGAGGTAAATGAGAGGGGGGTTGTCCGCGGTCACCCAGATGTTTTCCGCGGTTTCCGTGCCCAGATTGATATCTTGCAAGCGTTGCACGCTGTTGCCGTGGCGGCTTTTGACATAGCGGTCAAGCGCGGTGCCGTAATCGCCACCCGCTTGGGTGATGGTCATGCACAGAGCAGGGCCACCCGCTTCGCGGCCAACGCCGATCATCGGACGGCTGTCTTTGGTGACAAACATCTTGATACCGTCACCCGACATTGTGCCAAGCAGGATAAACCCGTTTGCCCGCAAGGCCCGTTCGGTCGCTGCAGGGTTGCCAATGTTCTTGCCGCAATACTGCTGGAACGCACTGGTCAGTTGCGACGCCGAAAGACGTGGCACCATTTGGGCGGGGGTGGCATCGCGAAGCTCTTCCATCGCCGACGCAGGAATGACGAAATCGCCATTTCCATTTACCGGCTCACAGGCTGCAAGCGCACCAACGGCGGCCAGCACCGAGAGAGATTTGAGAATGTTCATTCCCTTACCCTTTAACCGCTTTTACGATTTTCTGGGCGCCGTCCTTGAGATCGTCAGCCGCAATCACATCAACGTCCGAGTTGTTGATGATCGCTTTGCCTTGCTCGACGTTTGTGCCTTCAAGGCGCACAACCAGCGGCACTTTCAGGCCAACCTGTTTAACAGCCGCAACCACACCTTCAGCGATGACGTCACAGCGCATGATGCCGCCAAAGATGTTCACAAGGATGCCTTTGACGTTTGGATCCGATGTGATGATCTTGAAGGCTTCGGTCACTTTTTCTTCGGTGGCACCGCCACCAACGTCCAAGAAGTTGGCAGGCTCTGCGCCGTAAAGTTTGATGATGTCCATGGTGGCCATCGCCAGACCTGCGCCGTTGACCATACACCCAATCTCGCCGTCCAGCGCGATGTAGTTCAGATCGAATTTTGAGGCGGCCAGCTCTTTTGGGTCTTCTTCGGTTTCGTCGCGCAGGGCGGCGATATCGGCGTGGCGGTAGATCGCGTTGCCATCAAACGCCACTTTGGCGTCCAGCACTTTCAGATCACCACTGTCGGTGACGATCAGCGGGTTGATTTCCAGCATCTCCATGTCTTTTTCCATGAAGGCTTTGTAAAGGTTTGCCATCAGTGCAACACATTGCTTGACCTGCGGACCTTTCAGTCCGAGCGAGAACGCAATGCGGCGACCGTGAAAGCCCTGATAGCCCGTGGCAGGATCAACGCTGAACGACAGGATTTTTTCAGGGGTCGCGGCGGCAACCTCTTCGATGTCCATGCCGCCTTCTGTTGAGCAGACAAACGAGACGCGGCTTGTGGCGCGGTCGACCAGAAGGGCCAGGTACAGCTCGGTCTCGATGCCCGATCCGTCTTCGATATAGATGCGGTTGACTTGCTTGCCTGCCGGACCTGTCTGGTGCGTGACCAATGTGCGGCCCAACATCTTTTTGGCTTCTTGTGCGGCTTCTTCGACCGATTTGGTCAGGCGCACGCCCCCTTTGTCACCTGCGTCAGCTTCTTTGAAGCTACCTTTGCCGCGGCCACCTGCGTGGATCTGGGCCTTGACCACCCAAAGGGGGCCGTCCAACTCACCCGCGGCTGTTTTGGCGTCTTCGGCCTTGAGAACGGCGCGGCCGTCGCTAACTGGAGCGCCATAGCTGCGCAAAAGGGCCTTGGCCTGATATTCGTGGATGTTCATTGGAAAACTGTCCCCATGTGACTTCGTTGGCTTCGATTTAGGTCAGCTAAAACACGGGTTATTGTGAACATTAAACGTCTTTTCGTCGCAGGGGGCGAAAAAGCGACATTTGTGATCACAGTTTGAAAAAGTGTGATCACAAAATAAACGGATATGCTGTTTGTTGTCGGTTTTTGCGGGCCTGAACGAATCTGGACAACAAAAAAGGCGCCCTGCAATTGTGCAAAGCGCCTTTGATAATATTGAGGAAACGGGCTTATGCCAGTGTTTCGTCGATCTCTTTACAGGCTTTTACGAGGCCTTTGACCGCGTTCACCGAATTGTCGAACATCGCTTGTTCGTCTTTGTTCATCTTGATTTCGATGACTTTTTCGATGCCGCCCGCGCCGATCACTGTGGGCACACCCACGTAAAAGCCGTCCAGACCGTAGCCGTTGTCGACGTAGGCCGCACAGGGCAGAACGCGCTTTTGGTCTTTCAGATAGGCTTCGGCCATTTCGATTGCAGATGTCGCAGGCGCATAGAAGGCCGACCCGTTGCCAAGCAGGCCAACGATTTCGGCGCCGCCATCACGGGTGCGTTGAACGATTGCGTCCATTTTTTCCTGCGTCGTCCAGCCCATGTCCACCAGATCTGGCAGCGGGATGCCTGCAACGGTCGAATAGCGCACAAGCGGCACCATCGTATCGCCGTGACCGCCCAGAACGAAGGCGGTGACGTCTTTCATCGACACGTTGAATTCATCTGCGAGGAAGTGACGGAAGCGTGCGGAATCCAGAACGCCAGCCATGCCGCAGACTTTTTCATGCGGCAGGCCGGAAAATTCGCGCAAGGCCCAAACCATCGCATCCAGCGGGTTGGTGATGCAGATCACAAACGCATCAGGCGCGTTGGCCGCGATTCCTTCGCCAACGGATTTCATGACTTTCAGGTTGATGCCCAACAGATCATCACGCGACATGCCGGGCTTGCGTGGCACACCCGCGGTGACGATGCACACATCGGCGCCTGCGATATCGGCGTAATCGGTGGTGCCTTTCATGGTGGCGTCAAAGCCTTCCGAGGGGCCAGCCTCGGCAATATCGAGGGCCTTACCTTGCGGTGTGCCGTCTGCGATGTCGAACAAAACAACGTCGCCAAGCTCTTTGAGCGCTGCGAGGTGGGCAAGGGTGCCACCGATTTGTCCCGCGCCGATCAGGGCGATTTTGGGTCTGGCCATGGGAAGTCTCCACTGATGTAATTTCGCGCGGTGCCTAGACCGTCTGAGGCCATCACGCAAGGTTTGACGCGCCTTGTATTGCGCGGCAAATGCGCCACTTGGGCGCTAACCCTTTGCAGGTGCAGCATTATTCACTAGGAAAGGTTTATGGAGTTCGACCTTACATTCTTTGCGCTGGCGATCCCTGCTGTCATGTTTGCGGGCATCTCCAAAGCGGGGTTCGGCTCTGGCGCGGCCTTTGCCGCCGCATCGATTCTGGCCTTGGTCGTAGAACCTGCCTTGGCCTTGGGCATCATGTTGCCCTTGCTCATGCTGATCGATGTCTCGTCGCTCAAACCCTATTGGGGCAAATGGTCGGGGCGGGACGCAAAACGCCTGATCCTTGGCAGCATCCCCGGCGTTGGGCTTGCGATCTGGCTCTACCAGATTGCCGACGCAGATGTGTTCCGGCTTTTGATCGGGGGGATATCGCTGGCGTTTGTCGCCTATGAGATTGCACGCAAACGCGGGCTTTTGCCCAAACGTGAGGCCCCGTTTTCGTCGCCTGTTGGGCTGTTCGCAGGGGTCACGGCGGGATTTACCAGTTTTGTCAGCCACGCAGGTGGGCCGCCCGTTGCGGTGTATTTGCTCAGCCAAGGGCTGCAAAAGACCACCTATCAGGCCACAACAGTGCTGGTGTTCTGGGCGATCAACGGCTTCAAGGCCCTGCCTTACGCCATCTTGGGTGTTTTCACATGGCAAACGTTGCTCATCGATCTGCTTTTGGCGCCCTTTGCAATTTTGGGCGCATGGTTGGGCGTGCGCGCGCATTTTTGGATACCCGAGAAGGCGTTTTTCACTGTCACCTATATTTTGCTGACGATCACAGGCACCAAATTGATCTGGGACGCCCTGAGCTAGGCATCTTCTTCGCTTGGGTCCGGCAATTTTGCGGCGATGGTTTCAAAGGCCTGACCACTGGCCACAAGGCAGGTGGGCCCGCCCGGGGTGGTCACGGTGATGGTCCATGATCCTGTGGTGTCAGAGGCAAAGACCTCCACCATCGCGTTATTGGCACCCAGTCCCACAGATTTGCGGGTTTCGCCGAAACGATCCTGCAATCGGTCCACAATGGCGGCGCGTTGCCCGCAGTTGCGTGGATCGGCGTGCAGCAAAGTCGGGATGATAAACGCGACAAGGCTGGTGATCAGAACGGTCTTGAAAAGCTTCATGGCATTATCCTTTCGAACTGTGCTGATAGAATGGCCGCGAAATTCTGGAGATTTGGTTAACGCACCGTGCGCAGCCCGTTGCGCAGCTTTTTTGCTGCGATGCGGCAGAGAGTGCTTGTAATCATCGGTAAAAAATTGTGTTTTCCACGCAAGAATATTGCGGAGACTAGAATCATGCGCCCAACACGGTCCGTCCTTTACATCCCCGGCTCAAAAGAACGTGCCTTGGAAAAAGCCAAAACACTGCCCTGCGATGCGATCATCTTTGATCTCGAAGATGCGGTTGCGGTCAGCGAAAAAGAAACGGCCCGCGACCTGCTGGCCCAAACCCTTCCCACCGCCGATTATGGCGGGCGGATGCGCATTGTTCGGATCAACGCGCTCGATACGGAGTGGGGCAAGGCCGATGCCGCGTCGGTCAAAGACGCCGACGCCGTGCTGTTGCCCAAAGTAGACAGCGCCGCCCATGTCGAGGCGCTGGCCCAACTGACCGACCTGCCGATCTGGGCGATGATGGAAAGCCCTTTGGGGATGCTGAACGCGGCCGAAATTGCGGCCCACCCGCGCCTGAGCGGTATGGTGATGGGCACCAACGATCTGGCCAAAGACCTGAACACGCGGTTTGTGGCCGATCGCACGCCGCTGCTGACCTCGCTTGGGCTCTGCCTGCTGGCGGCCAAGGCGCATGGCGTCACAATCGTGGATGGCGTCTATAACGCCTTCAAGGATGACGACGGCCTGCGCGTGGAATGCGAGCAAGGCCGCGACATGGGCTTTGACGGCAAAACCCTGATCCACCCTGCACAGCTTGAGATTGCCAACGCCAGTTTTGCGCCGACGGAAGCCGAGATCGACCTGTCGCGCCGCCAGATTGCCGCCTTTGAAGAGGCCGAAGCCGCAGGGCAGGGCGTGGCCGTTGTAGATGGCAAGATCGTTGAGAACTTGCATATCGTCACCGCCCGCGCGACCCTTGCCAAGGCAGGCGCCATTGCAAAGCTGGAGGGTTAAATGGGCTACATCGTTCTGATCATCGGGGTCCTTTTGTGGATTGCCGCGCATTATTTCAAACGCCTGATGCCAGACGTGCGGGCCAATATGGGCGACAAAGGCAAAGGGGTGGTGACCGCTCTTATCGTCGTCAGCCTGCTGGCCATGATCTTTGGCTACCGTTGGGCCCCGTTCGATCCTGTTTGGGAGCCACAGCCGTGGCTGCGCACCATCAACAACGCGCTTATGGTCGTGGCGTTTTATGTCTACGGCGCCTCTGCCGCGAAAGGCGCAAAGGTGTGGTTGGGCACAAAGCTGCGCCACCCGCAGCTGACGGGCTTTGGCATCTGGGCCGTGGCGCATTTGCTGGTCAACGGGGATCTGGCCTCACTCATCCTGTTCGGCGGCTTGCTGGCATGGGCCATCGGATCGGCCCGTTTGATCAATGCGGCCGAAGGTGCATGGGTTGTGCCTGATCAAGCGCCGTTCAAAAAAGAGATCGTCCTGCTGGTCATCACAGTTGTTCTTTTCACCATCGTCTCGCTGCTCCACACTTGGGCAGGCGTCTACCCGTTCGGAGGATAAGTCCATGAAATTGTATCGTTTTCTGTCCGAAGATGACACGTCCGATTTTTGCCACAAGGTGACTGACGCGCTGAACAAAGGTTGGGAGCTTTATGGCGGGCCGACCCAGGCCTGGGACGCCGCCAACGGCGTGATGCGCTGCGGCCAAGCTGTCATCAAAGAAGTTGAAGGCACCTATACACGCGACACAAAACTGGGCGAACACTGAGATGAGCAAGACAAACACAGGCCGCTTTTTTGAAGATTACCACGTTGGCGACACGCTGACCCACGCGGTGCCGCGCACCGTATCGGGGGGCGAACGCGCGCTCTATCATGCGATGTATCCCGCACGGCACGCCCTCTATTCGTCGGATGAATTTGCGCGCGCCTGCGGTTTGCCCGCGTCCCCACTCGAAGACCTTGCGGCCTTCCACGTGGTTTTCGGCAAAACGGTTCCCGATGTTTCGCTGAACGCGGTCGCCAATTTGGGCTATGCCGAAGGGCGGTTTTTGCGCCCTGTCTATGCAGGTGACACGCTGCGGTCGGTCTCCGAGGTGATCGGCGTCAAACAGAACTCCAACGGCAAATCGGGCGTCGTCTATGTGCGCACGCGCGGGCTGAACCAGCGCGACGAAACGGTGATGGAGTATGTGCGATGGGTGATGGTGCGCAAAGGCGATCTGGACGCGCCCGCGCCCCAGACGGTGATCCCCGAGCTGAAAAAGGCATTGAGCGTCGAAGACCTCGCCCTTCCTGATGGTCTTGATTTCACGAGCTATAATTTCGATCTGGCGGGCGAGCCGCACCGGTGGGGCGATTACGCCGTGGGCGAGGTGATCGACCACGTCGATGGCGTCACCATTGAGGAAGCCGAACATATGATGGCCACGCGCCTGTGGCAAAATACAGCCAAGGTGCATTTTGATGCCACCAACCGCCCCGACGGAAAGCGGCTGATCTATGGTGGTCACGTGATTTCGATGGCGCGCGCGCTGTCGTTCAACGGTTTGGCCAATGCACAGATGATCGCGGGGATCAACGCGGGGGCGCATGCGAACCCCTGTTTTGCGGGCGATACGGTGCGTGCGTGGACCGAAGTGTTGGACAAGGCCGAAACCAGCGCCCCCGGTGTGGGCGCATTGCGTTTGCGTCTGGTTGCTACTAAAGGGGCGGCGGGGGATCTGAGGGGCGAGGACGGCAAATACCTGCCCGATGTCTTGCTGGATCTGGATTACTGGGTGTTGATACCCACCTGAGGGCCGAATTGTGCGGCCCGAGGCCGCCCATCCTTTGGACAATTGGGGCGCTGCCCCAAACCCCGAGGTATTTGGACAACAATGAATGGAAAAATGTGATCACGCTTTTGATGGCTGTGATCACAAAGTGGGAAAAATATACAAACCGCGCCAATTCACCGCGCATTTTAGCGCTCACGGCCCGTGACTCACATTCAGAAATCGCTAGAACATATACAAAGCCAACCCGCGGCGCAGTTTGCCTTGCGCCTTTGGCAGCCAACGAAGGGAACCACTATGGCCGACGTGAACAGGGGCAATCGCCCGCTTTCTCCGCATCTGGAGATTTATCGCCCGCAGATGACCTCCATTTCCTCGATCCTTGTGCGGATCACGGGCAATGCGCTTTTGGTCGGCAGTTTGATGATCGTCTGGTGGTTTCTGGCCGCAGCCACATCGCCCGAATATTTTGCTGTTGCGAACGGCGTGCTGACATCATGGTTTGGTGACATCGTTCTGGGCCTGTCTGTTCTTGGGCTGTGGTATCACACCCTTGGCGGCTTGCGTCACCTGATCTGGGATATGGGGTATGGCCTTGATCTGGACTCGGCGGAAAAAATGGGATGGGGCTGCATCATCGGCTCGGTTTTGTTGACCGTTTTCACCATCGCAGTGATTTAAGGAGCGTTCCGCATGGCATATTTAACCGACCGCAAACGCGCCCAAGGGCTTGGCAGTGCCAAATCAGGCACAGAACATCATTGGTCGATGATGGTTTCGTCCGCAGCCCTGTTGCTGCTTGTTCCGCTGTTTGTCTTTACTTTTGGCGCCACCCTGGGGGGCAGCTACGAAGAGGTGGTGGCCACCTTCAGCCGTCCGTTCCCTGCGATCATTGCGGCGTTGACGCTGGTTGTGGGCTTTATGCATTTCAAAAACGGCGTGCAGACCCTGATCGAAGATTACGTCCATGGCCCCACCAAAAAACTGCTGATCATTGCGATGATCTGCCTGAGCTACGGTGCCGCTGGCACCGCCCTTTTCGCAATCGCGCGCATCGCGCTGTAAGATCGGAGCAAGTAAAATGGCTGCATACGATTATGAAACACATGAATATGACGTTGTCGTCGTTGGCGCAGGCGGCGCTGGTCTGCGTGCAACGCTTGGTATGGCCGAACAGGGGCTGCGCACCGCTTGTGTAACCAAGGTCTTTCCAACGCGGTCGCACACAGTTGCGGCCCAAGGTGGCATCGCCGCGTCGCTGTCCAATATGGGCCCCGACAGCTGGCAATGGCACATGTATGACACGGTCAAAGGCTCTGATTGGTTGGGTGATACGGATGCGATGGAATATCTTGCCCGTGAAGCGCCCAAGGCGGTTTACGAGTTGGAGCACTACGGCGTGCCGTTTTCGCGCACCGAAGAGGGCAAGATTTACCAACGTCCCTTTGGTGGCCACACCACCGAATACGGCGAAGGCCCCCCCGTGCAGCGCACATGTGCCGCCGCCGACCGCACAGGCCACGCCATTTTGCACACGCTCTATGGCCAAAGCCTCAAGAACAATGCGGAATTCTACATCGAATATTTCGCCATTGATCTGATCATGTCCGACGATGGCGTATGTCAGGGCGTTTTGTGCTGGAAACTGGATGACGGCACGCTGCACCTGTTCAGCGCCAAGATGGTCGTGCTGGCAACAGGCGGCTATGGCCGCGCTTATTTCAGCGCGACATCAGCCCACACTTGCACAGGCGACGGCGGCGGCATGGTCGCGCGCGCAGGTCTGCCCCTGCAGGATATGGAGTTTGTGCAATTCCACCCAACTGGGATTTACGGCGCAGGCTGTCTAATCACCGAAGGCGCACGCGGCGAAGGTGGCTATCTGACCAACTCCGAAGGCGAGCGTTTCATGGAACGCTACGCGCCCACCTACAAAGATCTTGCATCGCGTGACGTGGTCAGCCGCTGCATGACGATGGAAATCCGCGAAGGGCGCGGCGTGGGCGAGCAGGGGGATCATATCCATCTGCACCTCAACCACCTGCCCAAGGAAACGCTTGACCTGCGCTTGCCCGGTATTTCGGAAAGTGCGCGTGTCTTTGCAGGCGTCGATCTGACGAAAGAGCCGATCCCCGTTTTGCCAACCGTGCACTACAACATGGGCGGTATCCCGACGAACTATTGGGGCGAAGTGCTGGCACCCACCAAAGACAACCCCGACAATGTCTCGCCCGGTTTGATGGCTGTGGGCGAAGCGGGCTGTGCATCGGTGCATGGGGCCAACCGTCTGGGCTCGAACTCGCTGATTGATCTGGTGGTCTTTGGCCGTGCAGCCGCAATCCGCGCCGCCGAGGTCGTTGATCCCAAAACAGCCGTGCCAACCCCGAACCGCCGTTCGGTTGAGGCCGCGATCAGCCGCTTTGACGGTCTGCGCTATGCCAAGGGCCACGTCCCAACGGCCGAACTGCGCCTTGAGATGCAAAAAACCATGCAGGCCGATGCAGCGGTGTTCCGCACCGACAAGACGCTGGCCGAAGGCGTTGAGAAAATGGACAGCGTTGCTGGCAAAATGTCGGATGTTCAGGTCACGGACACATCGCTGGTGTGGAACTCTGACCTCATGGAAACGCTGGAACTGGGCAATCTGTTGCCAAACGCTGTTGCCACCGTTGTTGCCGCAGAGGCGCGCAAGGAAAGCCGCGGGGCCCACGCCCACGAGGATTATCCCGACCGCGACGACGAAAACTGGCGCAAGCACAGCCTTGTGTGGTTCAAGGGCATGAAAGCGGGCCTTGGCTACCGCGGCGTGCATCTGCAACCGTTGACCAGCCACAACGATGGCGGCATTGATCTTAAGAAGATCGCGCCAAAGGCCCGGGTCTACTAATGCGGGCATGGCTCCCCATTCTGGCCCTTGGGCTATCAGGCTGTATGACGCAGGCCCCAGTTGTATCAGACAACGAAAGGCTGGCCGCCGAGGCGCTGACGCGCGCTTTCTTTGGGCGCAGCAACAGCTACAGCGATGCTGCGTTAGATGCGCTGACGGGCTGCGTGATCACCAATGCCAGCCCTGATGAAATCCGCAATATCGTTGCGGCGAAAACGCCAGGCACAGTGGCCATTGCCGTCAACGGCGCGGCCAACAAACCCGAAACACGGCGCTGTATCGGCGACATCAAGGTGCCCTTGTCATGAGACGTGTTCTTCTGTGCTGCATTGGCGTTTTCGGGCTGGCCGCGTGTCAGGTTTCGACGGTGTCAAATCAGGCACCTGCGCAACCTGTCCCGCAGCCCGAAACCATCACCTCAGGGCCGTCCGATGCACGCCGCGCGCAGATCAATCGTTGTCTCGCCGAGGCTGGAAAACCGCCCGTTCCAGACACGATCGACGGATTGCGCAGCCCTATGAACGCGCAGGAAACCGAAATCTTCACCGCCTGTATGCGGCGCACCGCATGACCCGCGTTGGCCTTTATATGTTGGCAGGTTGTGCCCTGACCGCCTGTGCGCCCAAGCCTATGTCGCCCCAAGCCGCGCGTGATCTGTGTCTGGTCGATATCGCGGATGATGGTGTCTCGGGCACCGTCGGCATCGGCGTCGGCTCATCTGGCACCCGTGCAGGCGCAGCCATCACGGTTACTGACAAAGCCCTGCGCAAACGCAACCTTGAAGCCGAATTGGCCGATTGCATCGCACGTCGTGTCGAAGGCCGCGGCCCAAAACCCACCTTCGGCATCACCATCGGAGCCACCACATGATCCGCATCCTTCCTCTTGTTGCGCTTCTGGCGCTGGCCGCATGCGATGAAGCGTCAGAGGCGGCAGACAAAGCCGCACGCACCACCGCCAAAGCGGCGATTGACGAAATCCTAGTGACCAAATTCCCCTTTGTCCCCAAGGACCAGATCACACCCTATTCCGATTGCGTCATCGACGCGGCATCCAGCAAAGAGATCTTTGAACTCAGCAAAGCCGCCGTCGTTGGTGTCACCGAATCCACAACGATCCTCGTTGGAAACATCCTCAAACGTCCCGAAGCGATCCAATGTATCGCGCAGGCGGGCCTCAAAACGGCCCTCTAAGAAAGGAAAACCCCCATGGTTCAACTTCGCCTTCCCAAAAACAGCCGCATGACCGCTGGCAAAACATGGCCCAAACCCGAAGGGGCCACCAACCTGCGTAAGGTTCAGGTCTATCGCTGGACACCAGACGATGACAAAAACCCCGCCCTTGATACCTATTGGGTTGATATGGACACCTGCGGTCCGATGGTTCTGGATGTGCTGATCAAGATCAAGAACGAGATTGATCCCACGCTGGCCTTCCGCCGCTCGTGCCGCGAAGGCATCTGTGGCTCCTGCGCGATGAACATTGATGGCATCAACACGCTGGCCTGTATCTATGGCGCCGATGAAGTCAAAGGCGACATCAAGATTTATCCGCTGCCGCATATGCCCGTCATCCGTGACCTGATCCCCGATCTGACGCATTTCTATGCGCAGCACGCCTCCATCATGCCGTGGCTGGAAACCAAAACAAATCGCCCCGCCAAGGAATGGAAACAAAGCATCGAGGACCGCAAAAAACTCGATGGCCTTTATGAATGTGTGATGTGCGCGTCCTGCTCGACATCCTGCCCAAGCTACTGGTGGAACGGCGACAAATACCTCGGGCCAGCAGCCTTGCTGCACGCTTACCGCTGGATCATCGACAGCCGCGATGAAGCCACGGGGGAGCGTCTGGATGATCTGGAAGATCCGTTCAAACTCTACCGCTGCCACACCATCATGAACTGCGCCAAAACCTGCCCCAAGGGTCTGAACCCCGCCAAGGCAATCGCGTCGATCAAGAAGATGATGGTCGAACGGACCGTCTAAAACTTGCTATATTTTGTGGCAAAACATCAAAACCCCGCTGTGTCATGTGGCACAGCGGGTTTTTTATGGTCCAAAGGGATGATCTGTTAGCGATATCTGCTAGCTCTTGGGTTGGGAGGGGAACCAAACAACAGGTGACCCAAATGACCGGAACGATTCTACCCTTTTGTCGCAAAACCAAGGCGCAAACCGCGCGTGCGGCCCTCGACCAATTGTATGAATACTACACGCCCGCCGCGGCCAAGGCCGATCAAATGGCCAATCTGGGCAAGATCAGCGCGGACAGAAAAAAGCCCCGCTGATATGCGGGGCTTTTGAAATAATTGGGTCCTAGCGTTCGCCTGTCGCGGTATCGACAAGGCCGTCGCCATCAAGGTCTTGGTCCAGGGTCGCCTCGGCGCCGTCAACCGATGTGACGGTGTTTTGCCCGTTGCCCATACAGGCGGCCAGCAGCAGAACAAGTGGCAGTGTCAAAGCAATCTTTTTCATTTTCATATCCCTTTCGTGTTGTGCCTGCCCAACGACACGCGCCGCCCAAAGGTTCCGAAAAAAACGCAAGCATGTGAACGCGCTGTGGCGGTCTGGTGTTCTATATGGCTGCGGGTGGCCCTATCATCGCAGCAGATGTGACAAACGGGCGGACGGGATCATGATGGCGTTTCTGGCGTATCTTGCGGTGGTGTATGTGCCATTTGCGCTCTTCTCGGGCTTGGGCATCTTTGTGATCGTTCTGGCGTTGCGGCGATTTTCAGGACAGCGGTGGTCCGAAGCCCTGCGCAGCGCGGCACAGCAGGCGGGCATCTTTGCGGTCATTGTGCTTTTTGCGCTCTTTGCGTTGGGCGGGGCTGGCATGATGTCAGGGGTGTAATGCGCGGTCTGCGTGCTATTCGTTAACAACTTATGAATTGACCGAACGTCTGACGCATTGCCATACCTATAGCAGACGCTAGGCCATACATCGGATGACACCCATGCAACACCCCACGCAACACCCGCCAGATGCCGAAGATCGCCGCGCCGTCTCGCCCGTCATTTGCTATCCGACACAGTCCTTGCCCACCCCCGATATGGCCCTCAGATCCGCGCGCCGTGCCGCCGCGCAGAAGGTCTCTCAAGTCACCGTGCCGCCCCGTCAGGGCCGCACGTTTGAGGTGCCGGCAGGCGGCTTTTTCCGCATCACATCCATCGACGGCCCGCAGGTGGGCGATTTGAACCTGTGGAACCTGCACGACCATTCCGAGCGGTTTTATTCAGGAAAAACAAGGGCTTTGCATGGCACCCATATTACGACAGGCCAACAGATGTGGTCCAGCTTTCCGACCTTGCGGCCCATGGCGACGGTGCTTGAGGACACGTTGAACTGGTATGGCATCGACCCCTTTGGCGGCTCTGTCCATGACGTAATCGGCACGCGTTGCGACCCCTACACCCACGCGCTTTTATCGGGGGGTGATCAGTATCACCACTGCTGTCATTCCAACCTCAGCCGCGCCTATGCCGATCATGCAGGTGTTGCGCCCCAAGACGCCGAAAAATATGTCCACGACGTCCTAAACGTCTTCATGTGCACCGGCTTCACCCGCGACACGGGCCAGTATTTTATGAAGCAATCGCCCGTGCGACCGGGCGACTACATTGAATTTGTTGCAGAAATCCCGTTGCTCGGTGCGCTGTCCGCATGCCCTGGCGGGGACTGTGGATCAGAACATTCATCGGATAAAACACCGTGTTTTCCACTTCTGGTCGAGGTGTTTTCAAGCGACGATCCATGGCAAGAACCCGCTAAAAACGGATATAATCGCAGCCACGGCCGCTGATTAACGCGATGTTAGGAGTTCGGTGTTAGTTTTAGGGAAACGCCGCCTCTAACGCAACTTCAACCATATCCGCAAAACTCGTCTGACGCTCCTCAGCAGGCAACGCATCTTTGGTTAACAAATGATCGGAGACTGTCATAACCGCCAAGGCACGGCACCCGTGTCGCGCCGCCAGATTGTAAAGCTCTGCCGCTTCCATCTCCACGGCCAAAACACCGTGGCGGGTCATCATTTCGGTCAAATCGGGGCGCTCGTCATAAAAGACATCGGATGAATAGATGTTGCCCACATGGACGTCAGACCCTTTTGACCGCGCCGATGTTACCGCGGCTTCCAGCAGGTCGTAATCGGCACAGGGTGCAAAGTTCACTTCCTTGAAAATCCCGCGCGACGGCGTGCTAATGGATGTCGCGGTCATCGCAATCACCACATCGCGCACCTTCACATGATGCTGCATCGACCCTGTTGATCCGATGCGGATCAGTGTTCTGGCGCCATATGTGGTGATCAGTTCATTGGCGTAAATCGACAGCGACGGCATCCCCATGCCTGACCCATGAATGGTCACGCGGTTGCCCTTCCACATCCCCGTAAACCCAAGCATCCCTCTGATTTCATTGATACATTTTACATCCGTCAGAAATGTCTCGGCCGCCCATTTCGCGCGCAACGGGTCACCTGGCATCAAAACGGTTTCAGCAATGTCACCTTTTGCGGCTCCAATATGGGGGGTCATGGCGGGTTCCTTACTCTTGTGCTCTTCACTACCCTAGAACACCGCGTTCGGGCCGAAAACCTTGAAAGCGTCCCGCAATCCCCGCAAGCTGACCCCAATCCAACGGAGGTTGCCCATGTCTGATCCCTTTTTCACGCCTGTCTCTGGTTTTGATCTGCCACGTTTTGCAGGTGTGCCGACCTTCATGCGCCTGCCGCATGTGCCCCTTGATGACCCAAAACTAAGCGAGGTGCAGATCGGCTTGATCGGCACCCCGTGGGACGGAGGCACCACCAACAGGCCTGGTCCACGCCACGGGCCGCGTCAGCTGCGCGATATGTCGACGATGATCCGCGCCCAAAACGGGGCCACAGGTGTGCGCCCGTTCGAGATGGTCAACTGCGCCGATCTGGGGGATGTGGCCCCGAACCCTGCGGACCTTCAGGACAGTATGGATCGGATTACAGCCTTTTATTCAAAGGTTTACACAGCAGGTATCGTGCCTTTGACGGCAGGGGGCGATCACCTGTGCAGCCTGCCCATCTTGCGTGCATTGGCCAAGGACGGCCCGCTTGGGATGATCCATTTTGACAGCCACACAGATCTCTTTCACAGCTACTTTGACGGTACGATGTATACCCACGGCACCCCGTTTCGCCGCGCGATCGAAGAGGGGCTTTTGGACCCGAAGCGCGTTATCCAGATCGGCATTCGCGGCACCGCATATGATTTCGAGGACCGTGATTTTGCCAAATCCGTGGGCATCACGATCATCCCGATAGAAGAGTTTCACGCCCGTGGTGCCGATGACGTCATGGCGCAGGCTAAGGATATTGTGGGCACGCACCCCACCTATGTGTCCTATGATATCGACTTTGTGGACCCTGCCTTTGCCCCCGGGACAGGCACACCCGAAGTGGGCGGCCCGAATTCCTTCACGGCGCTACAGGTCGCACGATTGCTGGAAGGTGTGAACATCGCAGGCGCTGATCTGGTCGAGGTGTCACCGCCTTTTGATGCAAGCGGAAACACCGCCTATCTTGGGGCGTCTCTCATGTTCGAAATGCTCTGCAATATGGCGCAAAGCATTGTGAGGTAACGCTTATTCAGCCGCCACGTCAGCGGGATCCACCAGCGCAACAAGGTCGGTCATGATGCGGTTCAGCTCAAAATCCTTAGGCGTATAGACCTTGGCCACACCCATCGCAGTTAGCCGCGCGGCGTCATCGTCGGGGATAATGCCGCCGACCACCACGGGGATATGTCCCAAACCCGCAGCCCGCAGCTTGTCCATCAGATCGCCCATCAAGGGGATGTGGGAGCCCGACAGAATGGACAGGCCGATCACATGCGCCTCATCATTCTTTGCGGCGTCTACAATTTCGTCAGGGGTCAGGCGGATGCCCTCATAGCTGATGTCCATGCCACAATCACGGGCACGCGCTGCGATTTGTTCGGCCCCGTTCGAGTGCCCGTCCAGCCCGGGTTTGCCCACCAAAAACTTGAGACGGCGGCCCAGTTTATCGCTGACTGCGTCGACCTGTGCGCGGATGTCATCCAGCCCTTCGGTGCGGTTTGACGGGTTCTTCGACACCCCTGTGGGACCGCGGTATTGGCCAAAGGCGCTGCGCACCACATTGCCCCATTCGCCTGTTGTGGCGCCGGCTTTGGCCGCTTTGATGGAGGCGGGCATGATGTTCACACCACTTCGGGCCGCTGCGCGTAGCTCTTCCAACGCGGCTTCAACCGCGCTGTCATCGCGGCTGTCTTTCCACGCGTTCAACCGTTCGATCTGGTCGCGTTCCGCATCGGCGTCAGCGACCATGATCGCCTCATCACCCGCTGTCAGCGGGCTATCCTCGCCCGTCGTGTATTTGTTGACACCTACAACTGTTGTGTCACCAACTTCGATGCCGCCGATCCGTTCGGCGTTGGCCTCAACCAATCGGGACTTCATATATTCGATGGCCTCGACGGCGCCGCCCATACCGTCGATATTGGCAAGCTCTGCACGCGCACCATCCTTGAGCGCTTCAACCTTACGATCCACGGCAGGGTTGCCATCAAACAGATCGTCGTATTCCAAAAGGTCTGTTTCAAAGGCCATGATCTGTTGCATCCGCAGGGACCACTGCTGATCCCACGGGCGGGGCAGGCCAAGGGCTTCGTTCCATGCGGGCAGTTGCACCGCGCGGGCACGCGCTTTCTTGGACAGTGTGACGGCCAGCATCTCGATCAAAATACGGTAGACGTTATTTTCAGGCTGTTGTTCGGTCAGCCCAAGCGAGTTGACCTGAACACCGTAACGGAAGCGGCGGAATTTTTCGTCCTCAACGCCATACCGTTCGCGGCAGATTTCGTCCCATAGATCGACGAAGGCACGCATCTTGCACATCTCGGTCACGAAACGAATGCCCGCGTTAACGAAGAATGAAATACGACCCACCATCGCGGGGAAGTGTTCGGCGGGAACTTTGCCTTTCAGATCATCCAGCACGGCGGTGGCTGTGGCCAGCGCAAAGGCAAGCTCTTGTTCGGGCGTCGCACCGGCCTCTTGCAGGTGGTACGAACAGATGTTCATCGGGTTCCATTTGGGCAGGTGTTCGCGGGTGTAGGCCGCCACATCCGTGATCATGCGCATCGAAGGTTTGGGCGGGCAGACATAAGTGCCGCGCGACAGGTATTCCTTGATAATATCGTTTTGCACGGTGCCTTGCAGCTTGCTGACGTCCGCGCCTTGTTCTTCGGCCACCGCGATATAAAGCGCCAGTAGCCAAGGGGCCGTCGCGTTGATCGTCATGGAGGTGTTCATCTGATCGAGCGGGATGTCGTTGAACAGTGTGCGCATATCACCAAGGTGCGCCACGGGCACGCCGACCTTGCCAACCTCGCCGCGTGACAGCTCGTGATCGCTGTCATAACCCGTTTGCGTGGGCAGATCGAAGGCAACGGACAGCCCTGTTTGGCCCTTTGCAAGGTTGCCACGATAAAGCGCGTTTGAGGCTTTGGCCGTGGAATGGCCCGCATATGTCCGAAACAACCATGGGCGGTCTTTTTGCTGTGTCATGGCGAGAACTCCGAATCCAAAATGCGCAACAATGTTGCTTTGAGATTGTTGTATCGGAAATAAAATGGCGCTGTCAATCCGCTGCGCTGCGGCATGAGGGCATTTACCAATCTGCGGAACCCTGCCACGGTGCGCGTCATGTTTGAAACCGTCGCTATTCCTTATTGGGGTCTCCTGCTCATCGGCCTTTTCGCGGCGATTTCCATTGGGGAGCGGTTGCTGTTCCCGTCGGTGCGTTGGTTTTTTCGCAAACGGGCAGAGCGGGTGGTGGCGCGGGTGAACCAGCGCCTCAGCCGCCCGATCGAGCCGTTCAAGCTGGCCCGGCGCTATGATATGATCCAGCGGCTGACCTATGACAGTGAGGTGCTGCGCGCCGTTGCAGAACACGCAGCCGCACACGGTGAACCTGATGAGGTCGCGCTGGAACGCGCACGCCGCTACGCGCGAGAGATCGTGCCATCCTTCAGCGCCACGGCCTATTTCGGGATCGGAACGCGCGCGGCCCGCTGGCTTGGCAATGCGCTGTATCGCGTGCGACTTGGGCATGTAGAGCAAGCCTCTATCGATGGGGATGCCACGGTTGTGTTTGTGATGAACCATCGCAGCAATATGGACTATGTTTTGGTTACCTATCTGGCGGCGCGCGCGTCTGCCCTGTCTTATGCCGTGGGAGAGTGGGCGCGGGTCTGGCCCTTGTCGCGGCTGATCAAGGCGATGGGTGCTTACTTCATTCGGCGCAAATCGCGGGGCGAGCTTTATCGCACGGTGTTGCGCCGTTACGTCCATATGGCGACGACAGGGGGCGTGACCCAAGCGGTGTTTCCCGAAGGTGGCCTGAGCCTGGATGGCAAGATTGCGCCGCCAAAACTGGGGCTTTTGACGTATATGGTGGAAGCCTGGGCGCCCGATGCACGCGATATCGTGTTCGTTCCCGTTGCGATTAACTATGACCGTGTGCTGGAAGACCGCATTTTGATCGCGGCCAACGAGGCAGGGTCACGCAGGTTCAAGGCGCGGATGGGTGTCGTTACGCGATTTGCGCTCAAGCATCTTTGGCTGCGTCTGACGGGCCGATTTTACAAATTCGGCTATGCCAGTGTCAGCTTCGGCGCGCCTGTCTCGCTCAAAGACTGGCACGCACGTGGCGCTGAGGATCTTACTAAATCACTTGCCGCCGAGGTCGTGCGACGCATCGAGGCTGTCATGCCCGTTCTGCCTGTTCCTGCCGTTGCACGTGTGATGCTGGCGGCCAAAGACGGGCTGACCGAAGAAGAACTGGCCGCGCGGGTCAGCGCCCTGCTTGAGGGGGTAGAGGATGGCCACCTGCATCTGCCGCGCGGTGATCTGGCCTATGCATCCACCTTCGGGCTGCGCAATATGATGTCGCGCGGGATGCTCGAAAAACGGGACGGGCGCATCTATGTGGCCGAAGGTCAGCGCAGCGCAGTGGCCTACTACGCCAACTCTATTGCGCATGTGCAGCGTAATTCTGATGATGAAACGGCACTCGCAGAGTTATAAAATTACCCAAAATGCTCTTTTTGGGTTGATATGTTACCCAAACCTTCATATCCAAGGGTTCAAGCGTCGCGATTCTGCATTGCGGCACGGCACGATGATAACTCGGGATTTAGGAGGCCCTAATGGCTTTGGATACGAACGGTGATGTGATCGCATATGATGCGCCTCAAAAGGACCTCTATGAAATGGGTGAAATGCCCCCGATGGGGCATGTCCCAAAGCAGATGTATGCTTGGGCGATCCGGCGCGAACGCCATGGCGATCCCGATACCGCCATGCAGCAAGAAGTTGTTGATGTGCCAACGCTTGATAGCAACGAGGTTCTGATCCTCGTCATGGCCGCTGGCGTGAATTATAACGGGGTCTGGGCTGCGCTTGGCCAACCGATTTCGCCGTTTGACGGGCACAAACAGCCCTACCACATCGCTGGTTCTGATGCAGCGGGCATCGTCTGGGCCGTTGGTGACAAGGTAAAGCGCTGGAAGGTCGGCGACGAGGTTGTTGTGCACTGCAACCAAGATGACGGGGACGACGAACACTGCAACGGTGGTGACCCGATGTATTCGCCAACACAACGCATCTGGGGTTATGAAACGCCAGACGGATCGTTCGGCCAGTTTACACGCGTCCAGTCGCAGCAACTGATGCCGCGGCCCAAACACCTGACATGGGAAGAAAGTGCGTGCTACACGCTGACGCTGGCCACCGCATACAGGATGCTTTTTGGGCACGAACCCCATGATCTTAAGCCCGGTCAAAACGTTCTGGTCTGGGGGGCGTCGGGTGGTCTGGGCAGCTATGCGATCCAGCTGATCAATACCGCGGGTGCCAATGCGATCGCGGTGATCTCGGATGAGGACAAACGCGACTTTGTGATGGGTCTTGGCGCCAAAGGCGCGATCAATCGCAAAGACTTCAACTGTTGGGGGCAGCTGCCCACCGTCAACACGCCCGAATACAAAGACTGGTTCACTGAAGCCCGTAAGTTTGGCAAGGCGATCTGGGACATCACCGGCAAAGGCAACAATGTTGATATGGTGTTTGAACACCCCGGCGAAAGCACATTCCCTGTCTCGACGCTGGTATGCAAAAAAGGTGGTATGGTCGTGATTTGTGCGGGCACCACGGGCTTCAATTGTACCTTTGACGTGCGTTACATGTGGATGCACCAAAAGCGTTTGCAGGGCTCACACTTTGCACATCTGGCCCAAGCCTCTGCTGCGAACAACCTGATGCTTGAGCGCCGTTTGGACCCATGCATGTCCGAGGTTTTCACTTGGGACGATCTGCCAGAGGCCCACATGAAGATGCTGCGCAACGAACACAAACCCGGCAACATGTCGGTTCTGGTTCAAGCGCCAAAGACAGGTTTGCGGACCTTCGAGGACACGCTGGAAGCCAGTAAATAAAGATCGAATCATCTCGGTGGAAACGGGCGTTGCACATCGCAGCGCCCGTTTTTGCATGCAATGCACCCCACAATCCCCCTTTGTTTCGAATAAATGACTTAGATTTTGCGGCCTCGCTATTTTTGGGGAGTAAAAAAGAGGGAATTTGGGCAGAAATACTATCGTGCTAGGGTTGTATTCACTTTTCGTTAACCCTTTCTACAGGAAGCTGTCATGAAGAATGAATGGATTTTGGACGTATTGACTGACCTGCGTGCCTTTGCCCAATCTAATGAGCTTCCCAATCTGGCGGATCATTTAGAGCGGACACAGGCCCTCGCGTTGAGTGAATTGTCCCAAGGTGGAGACGTCGCGCGAAATGGCATCGGGGTTAGAAAAGCAGCTGCATCTGCTCGAGCAGGCAACAACGCTTGAGCATCTGCAGCAGGCCACCCTGCATTTGCGGGACCATTTCGGTCTCGCGCATTTTATCTATCATTGGGTTAACAGTGTAGGTGAACGCTTCGGCGCGGGCACCTACAGCAGTGATTGGGTCGACCGCTACCTTGAAAAAGACTACCTGCGGATGGATCCCGTTATTCTGGGCTGCATCACGCGGTTTCACCCCACCAACTGGAAGGATCTTGACTGGTCCAGCAAGGCCGCAAAAGCCTTTCTGCGCGAGGCGATCGACTATGGTGTGGGCAACCAGGGCCTAACCATCCCTGTGCGTGGTCCCAGTGGTCAGTTTGCCCTTTTGACGTGCAATCAAACCTGCGACGATCCAGCTTGGGAACACTTCATCGCCAACCACCAGCAGGACCTGATCTTGATAGCCCATCAGTTCAACCGCAAAGCGTTGGAATTTGATACGGGTTTTGAGGCGCAAGCCCCAAGCCTGTCGCCGCGCGAGCTGTCCGCGATTGCATTGCTGGCCAAAGGGTTCAGCCGCGCCCAAGCAGCGCAAGACCTGTCAATTTCCGAACATACTTTGCGGGTCTATGTTGAAGGGGCGCGCCATAAACTGGGCGCGATCAACACCACCCATGCGGTTGCCCGCGCGCTCAGCAATGGGTTGATTGTCGTCTGACGCAACACCCTGCGTGCGGTCGTGTTCCAGATTGTTAACCTAAACCCCCTAAAACCTGTCCTGACGTTTTTTGGCGCGGTTTCCATCGCGCTTTTCAATCTCAGGAGCCCTTCATGCTGCGCTATATTTATGCCGATCACCTTTCCGATTTTCCCGCCTTGTCGCACTCCATGTTTCGCGACCGCGCCACGCAATTTGTAGATCGTTTGGGGTGGGACATCGGCGTTGATGCGAACGGCGAAGAGCGCGATGAATATGATGCGCTCAACCCGCTCTATGTGATCTGGGAATTGCCCGACGGCCGCCATGGCGGATCTATGCGGTTTTTGCCAAGCACTGGGCCCATTATGGTGAATGATCATTTCGGGCATATTCTGGATGGCACGACCATCCAGTCGCCCCTGATTTGGGAATGCACCCGTTTTTGCCTGTCGCCGAACGCGGACCGGCGTGCGGCGGCCGCCCTTGTTCTGGGCGCGGGCGAGGTGATGAAACGGTTTTCCCTGAACCATTATGTCGGCGTGTTTGATCCGCGCATGGAACGGATATACCGCCTTTATGGTGTGACGCCCGATGTGATCGGCTGCCAAGGCGAAGGGGCAGACCGGATTGCCGTGGGCCTGTGGGAAATGCAGCAAGATGCCTGGCCCAAAACCTTTGCGCGTCTGGGGATCACGGCTGCGCAATCGGATGCGTGGTTCAAAGCCAGCCGCGATACTTTACGTGCAAAAATCCCGCCACAACCTGACGCGCCATCTGGCCCCTCGTGCCGCGCACCTGTAGGGTCGCGCCATGACACTGCCAGCCATCCAATTTTCTGACGATCAAGCCGAAGCCTTCGACGCCATTGCCGAGATGTTGCGCGGCGCTGGCGTCGATATTGAGAATGAAACACTGCTGCCACCACAGGATGCCAAATCCACGGTGATGGCGGTTGTCGGCAAGGCGGGATCGGGCAAAACACTTCTTTTGGCGGCGATGTATCAGGCGCTGGAAGGCGCAGGTGTGGAAGTTGTCAGCGGTGACTATGAAAGTCGTAAATCGCGCGACAAACGCACCTTGGCCATCCTTGCGCCCACCAACAAAGCGGCAAGTGTCCTGCGCAATCGCGGTGTGCCTGCCACCACGATCCACCGCATTCTGTATACCCCGATGTATGATCCCGAATACGAAAAGATCGCGGAATGGCTGGCTGGCAACGGCCCACGCCCCGAAGACGTAGAAGGGCTTACCGAAGTCGCACTTGATCGGGCTTATGCCTATTATCAAACCAATAAATCCATTCCCGGCGCGTTGGCCGCGGCCGGTCTGCGTGGATCGGATTTTATCACTGGTTGGAAGCGCCGTGAAAGCCCGCTGGACATCGGCTTTATCGATGAATCGTCGATGCTGGACGCCAAGCAATATGAAGACCTGCAAGAGATTTTTCCGACGCTTGTCCTGTTTGGCGACCCTGCGCAGCTGGCTCCTGTGAACCAATCTGGCGGGATGGTGTTTGACGGGCTGAAGGGCAAGCGTAAGCTCGAGCTGAGCCGTGTGCACCGTCAAACCCAAGACAACCCGATCCTTGATTTGGCCCATGCGCTTGCGGACCCGCACCTGCAATTTCAGGATTTCGAGGACATGATCCGCGACAAGGCGCGTAGCGATGATCGCGTTCAATGGGCCGAACGTGTAAATTGTGATTTGATGGCACGCAGCCCCTGTCTGGTGTGGCGCAACGCGACACGCATCCGCCTGATCAATGCGTTTCGCAGTGTTTATGGCGCGCCAGAGGACGAGTTGCTGGAGGGCGAGCCGCTGATTTGTGACGGGATTGAACTGCCGCTGAAGCACCGCAAGAAACGCCTTGATCTGGAAGCGCGTGGCCTGATCAAGGGGGCGCAGGTGATCTATCTGGGACTTGGTCGCAAACCTGGGTTTTCGCGCTTGCATGTGATGGGGGCCGAAGATCCGCAGGTCAGTGCAGCGTCCATCATGAAGTTGGAAAAACCAGACGAAGAAGAGCCGATCATCCCTTTTGCGGCGCGCATGGGGGCCACGTTTTTACACGGGGCGGCGGTGACAATCCACAAGGCGCAGGGATCGCAGTGGGAAGAGGTGCAGGTCTTTGCACCTGATATTTTTGTAGCGGCAAAGGTTGGCAGGTCAGAGGCGGGCCAACCCCTTTGGAAGCGTCTGGCATATGTTGCCATCACGCGGGCAGAGACGCGTTTGCATTGGGTGGTCCGATCCGCCTTGGCCAAGCCAAGCCATCCGTTGCAAGTAGATGATCTGCCTGCCAAACCCGCTGCGCTAAGCCTGGAGGCCGAGACATGAAATCCATCATCATCACGGGTGCAAGCAACGGCATTGGCGCAGTCACGGCGCAACATTTTTTGGCGCAAGGCTGGCGCGTCGGGTTGATTGCACGCAGCGCGGACAAGTTGCATCAGGTGGCAGATCGCAATCTGGCGGCTGTTGTCTTGCCCTGCGATGTCACCGATGAGGCGCAGGTGCAAAAGGCGTTTGCCGCCTTTGCCGAAAACCACCGCCTAGACGTTCTGTTCAACAATGCAGGCATGTTCGGTCCCCAAGCCAGTATCGATGAAATCCCTTTGTCGGGGTGGCAAGAGACGGTGAACGTCAATCTGACGGGCATGTTTCTATGCGCGCGCGAAGCCTTCCGCATCATGCGCCACCAGACCCCGATGGGTGGGCGCATCATCAACAATGGCTCGATCAGCGCGCATTCTCCGCGTGAAGGATCAACCTGCTACACGACCACAAAACACGGGGTCAGCGGTCTGACCAAAACCATCACGCTGGATGGCCGCCCGTTTGATATTGCCTGCGGTCAGATCGACATTGGCAATGCGCGCACCGATTTGGTGAAAGGGCTGGAAGAAACGCGCGCGGCCCAAGGCCTTGCGCCTTTGCCCACCATGGCCGTTGAGGATGTGGCGCGTGCGGTGATGCATATGGCCGACTTGCCGGCCGAGGCGAATGTGCAAAGCATGATGATCATGGCAAGCAAGATGCCCCATATCGGGCGCGGCTAACGACGATCTGGCGCCCCTAAGACTGGAACAATCTGAACACGGCAGATGCGCCCCAACCCGCGGCGATTGCAATCGCCAAGGCAACGATCCCGTAAAGGTAGGGTTGATCGTGGGCAAGGTTGTAAAGCAGACGTTCCAGCCCCGCTTTGCGCACATCGATGCTGGAACTGAACGAGGAAATCACGGCCTTGTCCTGGGTCAGATAGACGCTGACTTTGTAGGCCCCCTCAACAAGGTTCGCGGGCAGGGAGACCTCGGTGTTGAACAATGTGTTGTCGATCAATGTCGCGTTGCCTTCGCGCAATTGATACAGTCCTTCGTTCTGGCGAATGCGCATCAATGCTGCGGTGAAAGCTGCGGGGTCTTGCACGGTTTCGGGCGCCCCGACCGATCTGATGGCACGGGACAGCGTGATCTGGTTGCGCTGGTCGTCCGTGGCGCTGAGGATATCCCAGATGGGACGCGTGGTTGAAATCGCATAGAAGGACGGCGCTTCGTCCACCTCAACCTCAGCTGCGTTCACCCAGATGCCCAATCGGCGGGCTTTTTGATAAACGGTAACGGGTTGTTTGGGCCCTTCGACCGTCACGATGATATCCAGATCGGCCTGCGCCCCTTCGATACTTTCGTGTTTGATAGCACCAAATACCAGAATATCTGACCCATCGAAGGTGGTTGTAATGGCCACTTCGCTTTCCGACAGGCCAAGCACAAGATCCTGCGCTTTGGCAGGCAAAGCGAGCGCGAGGCACAAGATCATCAATCGCCACATCAGTGCCCGCCTCCCGTGCCGATGCTATAAAGCTCGGAGGGCATGATCAGCAGATCAAGCGCCAGTTTGCCGCAAACCGCCAGCACCATAATGGCCAGCAGAATGCGCAGCTGCTCGGCCTTCATCTTGGCGCCGATGCGCGTTCCAATCTGGGCACCGATCACACCGCCCACCAAAAGCAGAACCGCCAAAACCATATCAACCGTTTGGTTCGTCACCGCATGTAGCATGGTGGTAAACGCGGTCACAAAAATGATCTGGAACAGCGATGTGCCAACAACCACTTTGGTGGGCATCCCAAGCAAATAGATCATCGCAGGCACCATGATAAACCCGCCACCGACCCCCATGATCGCCGCCAGAACCCCCACGGTAACCCCGACAATCAGTGGGGGGATCACACTTATATAAAGCCCCGATACACGGAACTTCATTTTGAAAGGCAGGGCATGTATCCATGTGTGGTTTTTGCGCTTGGGCGGGGCGCCCGCGCGTTTGGTTCGGCGGATTGCGTTCAGGCTTTCGACAAACATCAAACTGCCGATGACGCCTAGGAAAACAACGTAGCACAGCTTGACCAGCAGATCGACTTGGCCAAGCGATTTGAGGTAGTTGAACAAAACAACACCCATGCCCGCACCCACAAGGCCGCCGATCAGCAAAACGGTGCCCATCCTCAAATCAACCGATTTGCGCCGAAGATGCGCCAGCACGCCCGAGAAGCTGGATGCAACGATTTGATTGGCTTCGGTTGCGACAGCAACAGCAGGGGGAATGCCGATGAAAAACAGCAGTGGCGTCATCAGAAAACCGCCACCCACGCCGAACATACCCGACAGGATCCCGACGATACCGCCAAGACCCAGAAGCAAAAAGGCGTTCACAGACACCTCGGCTATGGGCAGGTAAATTTGCATGACCTTATCTGACGCGGAATGGGCCGATCTTCAACGGCCAATTCTGCACTGCAGATAAGTCCAGTCCGCGACAAATCGGAGCGAATTGGCCCTAGCGTTCTTTCACATAGGGCTCGCCGCCTGCGCGTGGCGGAATGGCCTTCCCCACAAAGCCTGCCAGAATGACAACGGTCAGAACATAGGGCAGGGCATCCAGCAGTTGGACCTGCACCTTGAACCCGAACGCAGCCTCAAGCAGATCAGGGCGCAGGGCAATTGCCTGCAGATACCCAAAGAGCAGACACGCCCCAAGCGCATACCACGGCCGCCATTTGGCAAAGATCAGCGCAGCCAGTGCGATATAGCCCCGTCCTGCGGTCATATCCTTAACGAACCCTGCCTGCAGCGCGGTGGCCAGATAGGTGCCAGCGATCCCGCACAACACACCGCAGATCAGCACCGCCATGTAGCGCAGGAACACAACATTGATGCCAGCGGTATCAACGGCGGCAGGGTTTTCCCCCACGGCGCGAAGGCGCAGGCCGAAGCGGGTTGAAAAGAGGATCCACCATGTCAGCGGCACGGCTGCAAAGGCCACATAGACCAACAGGTCATGGCCAAGGATCAGGTTTGCCAAGACCGGCCCGACGACAGGCATCGCGGCGATTGTATCCAGTCCGGGAAATTCCAATGCGTTGAAGCGGGCCTCTTCGGGCAGCGACGGGGTGCGCCCGCCTTGTTTGAACCATGTCTGCGCAATAAGAACGGTCAGGCCAGCGGCAAGGAAGTTGATAGCCACACCGCTGATTAACTGGTTGCCGCGAAATGTGATGGATGCCAGCCCGTGAATGACTGCCAAAACCATCGAGGCGCCAATCCCCGCCAATAGGCCAAGCCAGACCGACTCGGTGCTATAGGCGATCGCCGCCGAGAAAAACGCGGCGACAAGCATCTTGCCCTCAAGCCCGATATCAAAAATGCCGGCGCGTTCGCTAAAAAGCCCGGCAAGACAGGCCAGCAACAAAGGCGTGCCAAGCCGCAGAGAGCTTTCCAGCACGGGCAGCGAAAAAAGGTTCAGAAACTCAATCATGCCGTGGCCCCTTTCTTGCGCAGGGCAAGGAATAGTTTTTCCAGCGGCATGCGGATCATATTATCCAGCGCGCCTGTGAAGAGGATCACAAGCGCTTGGATCACCGTGACCAGCTCACGCGGGATCGAGGTCCAAAGCCCAAGCTCGGCCCCGCCTTGATACAAAAACCCGAACAGAAGGGCGGCCACGAAAATGCCAAACGGATGATTGCGGCCCATCAGGGCAACAGCAATCCCGATGAACCCTGCGCCTTCTACACTATTCAGCACCAGTCGCTCGGCCTCGCCCATGACGTTATTGATGGCCATGCAGCCTGCCAGTGCGCCGCTGATGATCATCGCGATCATGATGATTTTCGTGGGGCTGATGCCTGCGTATTTGGCGGCGCTTTCGCTTTCGCCATATGCGCGGATTTCATAGCCCAGACGCGTGCGCCAGATCAGAAACCACACAGCAAAGCAGGCAGCCACGGCGACAAAGAAGGTCACATTTGCAGGTGCGCCGCGGAACAGCGGATTATCGGCTGTGCTGAACATATCCTGAAACGTGGGCAAATGGACGGCTTCGGGGAAGCGGGCGGTTGCAGGGTCCATCGCGCCTGCGGGTTTCAGCGCACCGACCAGCAAGTAGTTCAGCAAGGCCGCCGCGATAAAGTTGAACATGATGGTGGTGATGACGATATGACTGCCGCGCTTGGCCTGCAAATAGGCAGGGATCGCGGCCCAGATTGCACCAAACAAACCCGCGCCGATGATCGCAACGACCAACGCAATCGTCCAGTGCGGCAAGGGCAGGTAGAGACAGCATAGCGCCACCCCAAGACCGCCAAGCATGGCCTGACCTTCACCGCCGATGTTGAACATCCGCGCATGGAACGCCACAGCGACAGCCAGCCCCGTGAACATGAAATTGGTGGCGTAATACAGCGTGTAGCCCCATCCGTTCGTGCTGCCCAATGCGCCTTGGACCATCAGCTTGATGGCTTCGCCAGCGTCTTGGCCGCTGGCGATAATCATCAATGCAGACAGCACCGCCGCAAGGATCAGCCCGATCAGGGGGATCAGCACAATATCGGCCCAACGTGGTAGAACGTCCATCGCTTACACCTCCTTGCTGGCGTCGCCTGAGGCGTAGGCCAGTTGGTCCTGGATCGCTTGCACGGTTGATCCTTCGGGCTCGCGGGTCATGCCTGCCATCATCAATCCCAATTCTTTTTCGTCTGTTTGTGCGGGGTCGCGCTCGCCCATCATCTGGCCGTCGAACATCACTGCGATGCGGTCGGACAGCGCGAGGATTTCTTCCAGTTCGACAGAGACCAGCAAGATCGCTTTGCCCTGATCGCGCAAGGCGACGATCTGTTGGTGAATGAATTCAATCGCGCCAATGTCCACGCCGCGTGTGGGTTGACCGATGAGCAGCAGGTCAGGGTTGCGTTCGATCTCGCGGGCCAGAACGATCTTTTGCTGGTTTCCGCCGCTGAACGATTTGGCCTCTAGTTTGGGATTGGGGGGGCGCACGTCAAAGCGCCCCATTTTTTCTTCGGTGTCACTGCGCAGGGCGGCGTTGTCCATCATCAGGCGACTGCGGTTGTAGCGCGCATCATGGTGGTATCCGAAGCCGGTATTTTCCCACGCCGCGAAATTCATGATCAGACCTTCGCGTTGGCGGTCTTCGGGGACATGCGCGATGCCGCGCGCGCGGCGCGATTGCCCGTCACTGTATTTTCCGGTCAGGTCAATCTCTTGCCCGTTCAGTGTGACGCGTCCCGTGGCGCGTTCGATGCCGCCCAGAACCTCCAGTAACTCCGACTGCCCATTGCCTGCCACACCCGCAATCCCAAGGATTTCGCCAGCGCGGACCTGAAGGTTAACCCCCTTAAGACGGTGAACACCCTTGTCGTCGGTCACATTCAGGTCTTGCACATCCAGCACCACTGCGCCCGGTTGGGCGGGCGCTTTGTCAACGCGCAGCAGGACTTTGCGGCCCACCATCAACTCGGCCAGATGCTCGGGGTTTGTTTCGGATGTTTTGACCGTGGCTGTCATCTCGCCGCGGCGCATGACGCTGACGGTGTCGGTGGCTTCCATGATCTCGCGCAACTTGTGGGTGATCAGGATGATCGTTTTGCCCTCGTCCTTGAGGCGGTGAAGGATGCGGAAAAGCTGATCAGCCTCGGCAGGGGTCAGCACGCCCGTCGGCTCGTCCAAAATCAGGATATCGGCCTGACGGTAGAGCGCCTTGAGGATTTCAACGCGTTGCTGCATGCCCACGCCGATGTCTTCGATCTTGGCATCGGGGTCCACGTTCAACTCATATTCACTGGCCAACTCGGTCAGCAGTTTGCGGGCTTTGCGCAGCGACGGGCGCAACAGGCCACCGTCCTCGGCGCCCAGAACAACGTTTTCAAGCACAGTGAAGTTTTCGACCAGTTTGAAGTGCTGGAACACCATACCGATGCCTGCCGAAATGGCGGCCTGGCTATCGGGAATTTTCGTTTCGCGCCCGTTGATAAAAATCTCGCCTTTGTCGGCTTTGTAGAACCCGTAAAGAATGCTCATCAGGGTCGATTTGCCCGCGCCGTTTTCACCGATGATCCCGTGGATCGTGCCCGGCATCACGCGGATCGAAATGTCTTTGTTGGCTTGAACGGGACCAAAGGCTTTGGAAATGCCTTTCAGCTCAATCGCGGGATGTGTCATGGGGCGGCCTTTGAAAAGAGAAGGGCCGCGCAACCCGTGTCGCGCGGCCCTTTGTATCAGATCTTAGAAGTCCAGTGCAGGGCAGGATTCGTCTGACATGTAGTCATGGACAGTGATCTCGCCCGAGACGATTTGATCAGCCGCCCCGAAGGTTTTCGACAGCATAGCATAGCTGACGATGCCTTCGTTGTTGGCGTCCAGCGCCACGCCGACACCGCGGTTTGCAAGGCCCATCACGTTAAAGCCTGTTTCAAGGTCTTCGCCCTGTGACAGCGCATCATAAACCGCGTTGTCCACACGCTTGAGCATGGAGGTCAGAACCTGGCCCGGGTGCAGATAGTTCTGGTTGGCGTCCACACCGATCGACAGGATGCCTTCGTCAGCGGCAGTTTGCAGAACACCAACGCCTGTGCCACCAGCCGCAGCATAGACCACGTCAGAGCCCTGGCTGATCTGCGCTTTTGTCAGCTCCGATCCTTTCACGGGATCGTTCCAAGCGGCGGGCGTTGTGCCTGTCATATTGGCGATCACTGTGACATCTGGGTTTGCGGCTTTGGCCCCTTGGGCGTAGCCGCAGGCGAACTTGCGGATCAGCGGGATGTCCATGCCACCGATGAACGATACTGTGCCAGTCTCAGAGGCTTCAGCAGCCATGATACCCGCCAGATACGAGCCTTCGTGTTCGTTAAACACAACCGAACGGACGTTTGGCGCATCCACGACCATATCGATGATGGCGAATTTTGTGTCAGGATAGTCGGCCGCCACTTCCTCAAGGGCAGAGCCAAAGGCAAAGCCGGCCATCACAATCGGGTTTGCGCCTGCTTCAGCAAAACGGCGCAGGGCCTGTTCGCGCTGCGCATCGGATTGCAATTCGATCTCGCGGAAGGTGCCGCCTGTTTCCTCGGCCCAACGTGTCGCGCCGTTGAACGCGCTTTCGTTGAAGGATTTGTCGAACTTGCCACCAAGGTCAAAGATGATTGCAGGCTCGGCCCACGCAGCACCTGCGGTCAGGGCAAGGCCCGTAGCAGCACTCATCAGTTTGGTCATCACGGTCATGGATGTCTCCCGAAGGTTTGTTGTTATGTCGTTCAAAGGGGTTTCGCAGCAGATGCTTGGCCCCCCAGTCAAGCAGGCGATCCTGCTTGGATCACGCGTCCGAGTAGGCCGCAGCCACGCGGGAGGGTCAATAGGATTCTGCCAAATTGACGCAGCGCCAAACGGGAATCGCATGGTTTTTCATCGGCTTTTGACGGGCAAAGCCCGCGTCATTACGATAGCGTCGATCCATTGGCGCTCGGGCGTTTGATAATACCGTGGCCGCATCCCCACCGTCGAGAATCCTATGGCGTGATAAAGCCCGATAGCAGGCGCGTTAGTAGAGGCGACTTCCAAAAAGATTTGTCTGCTTCCTGAACGATGCGCCAGTTCAAAAAGCCTGTGCAGCACGCGGCGCGCGTGGCCTTGTTTTTGGTGGTCAGGGTGGGTTGCGATGGTCAGCAACTCGGTCTCATCCACCACGGTGCGCGCAATGGCAAAACACGTGGCGTCGCCCACAAGATGCATCCCCGACTGCGCCAACAGGTCATCTATTTCCTTGGCCGTCCATGGGCGAGGGACGTCAAATGCGGCTGAATGGGTTGCGGCAAGCTGAGTGGAAATCGGCGTCCGCATGGGTCAATCAAGAATGACGGGCGGGGCATCCCGTGGCGGCGCAGCGTCTGCCGCACGCACGTAAAGCGGCTTGGGGGGCGCGGTGTCACTGCGGGTCGCTGCGATGCGGGCGATGCTTTCGGCAAATCCGTATGGGGCGATCTCGTTTCCCATGGCCCCGATGCGGGGGAAATCATCTGGCACATTGTCTTGTGGCCCGAAATGGATGCCGGTGTCGGGTGTGCCAAACCCTTGCCAGTAGACATGCGATAGGTTCGCCGACACGGTGCTATAGACGGGCGCGGTCTGGCCAAAGGCCGCAGCCTCAAGCGCGCTGACGCCGATTGCTGGAACGCCAAGCGATAGCGCCAGACCGCGGGCAGAGGCCACAGAGATGCGGATACCCGTGAAATTGCCAGGGCCCACGCCAACCCCAATGCGGGTCAGGTCCGCCCATGTTGCGCCGCCTTTGGCCAGGGTATCCTCAAGGATCGGGAACAGCCGTTCGACATGGCCTTTGACCATGGGCTGATAGATTGCCGACAAGGCAGCAACGCCATCAGGGTCCATCAGGCAAGTGGCGCAGGCCGCACCAGAGGTATCAAAAGCAAGGATCATGGCAGGTCTTTTGACGGGAATGGTCCCAAAAGAAAAGGGTGCAGCCGACGCCGCACCCTGATCAAGGGTCGTTTGGTGATGCGATCAGGCGGCGACGGGGCGCACTTCGATCACTTCGGGGATGTAATGGCGCAGCAGGTTTTCGATGCCCATCTTTAGCGTCAAAGTCGACGACGGGCAGCCCGCACAGGCGCCTTGCATATGCAGATAAACGATGCCGCGATCAAAGCCGTGAAAGGTGATATCGCCACCGTCTTGCGCCACGGCAGGGCGCACGCGCGTGTCCAGCAGCTCTTTGATCTGGCCCACGATCTCGCCGTCCTCGCCCGTGTGTTCGGCATGGCCCGAATTGCTATTTTCGCCTTCCATAACAGGCTGGCCCGACTGGTAGTGCTCCATGATGCCGCCCAAAAGGGCAGGTTTCAGGTGGTCCCACTCCTGATCGTCGGCTTTGGTCACAGTGATGAAATCCAGCCCAAAGAATACACCCGTTACACCCTCAACAGCGAACAGGCGCTTGGCCAAGGGCGATTTATCGGCGGTATCTGGCGATGGGAAATCGGCGGTGCCCATATCAAGGACGGCCTGACCCGGCAAAAACTTGAGCGTGGCAGGGTTTGGCGTGGATTCTGTCTGGATGAACATGTGCAATTCTCCTTTGACTAAGGATATGCGTGTCAGGCTCTTGATAGTCAAGGTTTAGAACGGTTCTAAGGTTGCGATTTATGTGATCGCCATCAACTGCTCTTTGCTCAGATCACCCGGCACAATGGTGATCGGCACAGGTAAGCCGCCTGCGTTTTTGGTCAGTTGGGTGACAAGCGGACCTGGCCCCTTTTTGTCGGTGCCCGCCCCCAGAACCAGCACGCCAATCTCGGGGTCGGCTTTGATCTGGGCGATGATCTCGGGCACAGGCTCGCCTTCGCGGATCACCAACTCGGGGTCGACGCCTTGCTTGTCGCGCATCCATTTGGCGAAAACTTCGAAATGCACCTCGATACGTTCACGCGCCTCGGCACGCATCACCTCACCCACGCCGATCCAGTGGTTGAACTCGTCGGGGGGAATGACAGACAGCACCTCAACGCCGCCACCCGTATTGGCCGCGCGCATGGCGGCAAAGCGCATGGCGTTCAGGCATTCGCGGCTGTCATCCAGCACCACTAGGAACTTGCGCATGTGTTGGCCTTTCGTCTCTTTGGCGCGATCATGCCTGCGGGGCATATCCTTTGGCAATGAAATTCGCGGCTTAGGCCTGTGATGCGGCCCAATCCCAATACAGATCACGGGTGCGGCGGGTGATGGGACCGATTTGATACTGTGTGTCGTCAAAGGCGGTCACGGGCGTGACCTTCATCATATTGCCAGACAGGAACACTTCGTCGGCGTCGTGAAAATCGGCAAAACTCAGCACCTCTTCGCGCACCTCAACACCGTCCGCACGCAGGTTCGCCATATGCCGCGCGCGGGTGATACCCGCCAAAAACGTGCCGTTGGGAATGGGGGTTTTGACCACGCCGTCTTTGACCATAAAGACATTTGCCGTGGCGGTTTCAGCCACATTGCCCATCGCATCGCACACAAGCGCATTCCCGAACCCTTTGGCGCGGGCTTCGGCCAGCATGCGGGCGTTGTTGGGATACAGGCACCCTGCTTTGGCGTTCACCACATTGTCCTCCATCACGGGGCGGCGAAAGCGGGTGGTGGTCAGGGTGGTCGATGTTTCGGGCGCCGCCATTGGGATTTCTTCGAGGCTGATGGCAAAGCCTGTTGCCCCTTCCTTGGGCACGATCCCCAGATCGCCACCATCCAGCGCCCAATACATCGGACGAATGTAGACAGCCGTATCTGAGCCGTAGGGCTTCAGACCGTCATGGATGATCGCGACCATGTCACTGGCGCTGACGGTGGGGGTAATCATCAAGGCTTCGGCGCTGTGGTTCACCCGCGTGCAATGGGCGGCCAGATCGGGGACGACCCCATCGAAATACCGTGCGCCATCGAACACTGTTGTGCCAAGCCAACTGCCATGATCGGCAGCACGCATCACCGCCAGATCTTCGTCGTGCCATGTGCCGTTGTAATAAGTGCGGATGTTTTTGCCTGTTGCCATTCGGTTTGCCCTCCCCCGTTTTGCTGTGCTGCGGTGGAATGTGGGTCAGACGGGCAGGGGCGTCCAGTCTAAAAAGCGAGGTCTGGTCTGGCAGCAGCAGCAAAGCCGATTGCGCCGCCTATTGTGACCAATAGCTTTTCGCCAGCACGCGGGGACAGTTCGGGCTGAAAGACACGGTTTTGCTGTTTAGCGGACCATTCCGACGATGTCGTAGGTCTTGGCAAGGATCGGCTCGGTGATCTCGCGGGCGCGTTCTGCGCCGCGTGCCAAGATGCGGTCGATCTCGGGTTGATCGGCCATCAGACGCGACATCTCGCTGCCAATCGGGGCCAGCTTTTCCACGGCCAGTTCTGCCAGAATTGGCTTGAAGGTGCCAAACTGCTGGCCCGCGTGATCATCCAACACGGCTTGGGGCGACACCTCGGCCAGTGCGGCATAGATGTTGACCAGATTACGCGCGTCGGGGCGGTCATCGAGGCCTTTTAGTTCGGACGGCAATGGCTCTGGGTCGGTCTTGGCCTTGCGGATCTTCTTGGCGATGGCGTCGGCGTCATCGGTCATGTTGATGCGGCTCAGATCGGATGGATCGGACTTGGACATCTTCTTGGTTCCGTCCCGCAGGCTCATGACGCGGGTGGCGGCCCCTTCGATCACGGGTTCGGTGATCGGGAAGAAATCAACGCCGAAGTCATGGTTGAACTTGGCCGCAATATCGCGCGTCAATTCAAGGTGCTGTTTTTGGTCTTCGCCCACAGGCACATGCGTGGCGTGGTAGATCAGGATGTCGGCGGCCATCAGCGCGGGATAGGCGAACAGACCAAGAGAGGCCTGTTCGGCATTCTTGCCCGCCTTGTCTTTCCACTGGGTCATCCGGCCCATCCAGCCCATACGGGCTACGCAGTTAAACACCCAAGCCAGTTGTGCATGTTCCGGCACACGCGATTGGTTGAACAGGATCGACTTTTCAGGATCGATCCCGCTGGCGATAAACCCCGCTGCCAGTTCGCGCGTATTTTTCTGCAAATCGGCGGGGTCCTGCCAGACGGTGATCGCATGCAAATCGACCATGCAATAAACCGTTTCATGGGCGCCTGCGTCTTGCATATCGACAAAGCGTTTCATGGCACCAAGGTAGTTGCCAAGGGTCAGGCCGCCCGAAGGTTGGATGCCTGAAAATACGCGCGGCGTGAAAGATGCTTCGGTCATTGGAACTACCATCTGGTCTAAGGGTCGCGCAGGGCTTACCTAGGGGGGACGGTCTGGTCAAGGCAAGGGAAGCTGCGCGATGAATACACCTGTTGTGAACCCACTGCCCAAGGCGGTCATCGGTCTGGTTTTGTTGATGGTTCTGGCGGAGGCCTATTTCGCGTTCGGTGCCTCTGGCTTTTCCAGTGATCCGCGTGGTGCCGCATGGCGCGCGACTGCGGTGCAAGACTATGGTTTTTACGGGCAAGTGGTGGATGATGCCCTGCGACTGGGGCGATTTGATTTTGACCGAATGGTCCGTTTTGTCAGCTATCCGTTCATTCACTATACTTTCACCTCGATGCTATTTGCTGCCGTCTTTGTGCTGGCGATGGGCAAATTTGTGGGTGAACAGATGCGCGGAGCGGCTGTTTTGGTGATTTTCTTTGGCGGCTCGATCATGGGGGCGCTGGCGTATGGGCTGATACTGGATGATACCGCGCCGTTGATCGGAGGATTTCCCGGCGCCTATGCGTTGATCGGCGGGTTTACATACCTTCTGGCCGCCCGACTGACCGCTGAGGGGGAAAACAGCGCGCGGGCCTTTACACTGATCGGGTTCTTGATGGGCATTCAGCTGCTTTTTGCGCTGATGTTTGGAACCGACAACACATGGGTTGCGGATCTGACAGGGTTTGTCGCGGGTTTCTTGCTGAGTTCGATCGTTCGCCCCGGTGGGTGGAGCCAGATCGTGCGCCGACTGCGTCGCCGCGCATGATGTAAACGGGTGGGGGCCAGCCCCCACACCCCCGAGGTATTTGGGACAACAATGAAGATCAGCGGCGCAGTGCCGCTTTGAAGTCTTGCAGGCGAAATGCGCCGATGCTTTGGCCGATACCGCCATAGCTGAGGATGCCAAAGACACACAGCCCTGCGAGGGCAAGAATACGCCACGCACTATCGTAAAGGGCTGCATTGAGCAAAACGGACCCGCCGTAAAGTGCGGCGCCCATCAACAGCGCTGCGGTGATGATACGTGGCAGGCGCGTTCTGGTTTGTGCGTTGAACTGGGTTGCCATGCCCATGTTGCGCGTGCCCCACCACAAAAGCGCGGCCATGCCCCACCCTGCAAGTGTGGTTCCCCAAGCCGCGGCGGTGAAACCGATGAGCGGGGCCAGACCAATGGCGATGACTGTGTTGATCGCCAGAGAGGCCAGCGCGAAATAAAACGGTGTTTTGGTATCGCCGCGCGCGAAATAGAGCGGTTGGAGTGTTTTTTGGAGCACAAAGGCTGGTAGACCTGCGCCATAGATTGCCACAGCCCAAGCGGTGGCCTGGGCATCGGTGAAGGTGAACGCGCCGCGTTGGAACAGCACACTGATCAAGGGCAGTGGAATGGCGATGAGGGCGACGGATGCGGGGATTGTGAGTGCAAGGCTAAGCTCGGTTGCGCGGTTGAAGGCGTCCTGGCCGCCTGCGGTGTCGCCTGCTTGCAGTTTGCGGCTGAGGTCAGGCAAGAGCACAACGCCGATTGCAATCGCAACGACGCCGAGAGGCAATTGATAGAGGCGATCGGCATAGTTGAGCCAGGCAACAGCACCATCGAAATAGCTGGCGACCTGCCGGCCGATGAGCAGGTTGATCTGCACCACACCACCAGCAAGGGCGGCTGGTCCTGCGATGATCAGTAATTTCTTGAGATCGGGTGTCATGCGCGGGCGGCGAAGGGCCATTGAAAAGCCCGCGCGCCGTGCAGCGATCCACACCAGTGCGAGCTGTGCCAGCCCTGCGATGGGCACCGCCCAAGCCAGTGTTAGGCCGATCACGTTTTCCTGACTTGTCTGAGCAAAAAATCTGGGCGCCAACGCTGCGGTGCTCAGCATTGCGGCGACAAAAATGATATTGAGCAAAACGGGTGCAGCCGCGGCAGCCACAAAGCGGCCCGTGGCGTTCAGCACGCCTGATAGCAGGGCCGCAAGTGAGATGAAGAGGATATAGGGGAACGCCAGATTGCCATAGGTCACGGCCAGATCGAAACGCGCGTCGCCGCGAAATCCCGAGGCCATGGCCGTCACAAGAAGCGGCATTGCGATAATGCCCAGAACGGTGAACCCAGTGAGCAGGAAGGCCATGCCGGCAAAAGCATCCTGCGCGAAGGTTTCGGGATCATCGCCGCCTTCCAGCTTTTTGGAAAACATCGGCACGAAGGCCATGTTGAACGCCCCTTCGGCGAAAAAGCGGCGGAACATATTGGGCAGGGAAAAGGCGATCAGAAACGCCTGCGCCACAGGACCTGCCCCAAGATACCCGGCGATCAGGATGTCGCGAACAAAGCCCATAACGCGGCTGAGCAGCGTCCAGACCCCGACTGTGAGCATACCTGAAATCAGTTTGATCGGTTTCACGCGTCTTCCGCCCGTTCGACGCCTTTTTCGATGGCGTCGCGTAGTTTGGCTTCGAGTGCCTTTTGTTTGGGGTCTGAGTGGAATTTTAGGCCGAACATGTCCTTGACGTAGAAGCTGTCGACCACCTGTTCGCCGTAAGTTGCGATAATGGCCGAGCCGATGTTGATGTTTGCATTGGCCAGCGCGCGGGTCAGATCATGCAAAAGACCCGGACGGTCACGGGTATCGACTTCGATGATGGTGTAGATTTCAGAGCCATCGTTGTCGAAAGTGATCGTGGTGGGCACGCGGAAGGCTTTTTCACGCTTCTTGATCTTGTCTTTGGGGGCCAGTGCGTCTCGAGTGATCACCTCTCCGTGCAGGGTTTTGCGGATCATCTGTTCAAGGCGGGGCAGACGGCTGGCCTCGAACGGGCTTTCGTCGTTATCCTGACACCAGAAGGCAGCTGTGACATAGCCATCTTTGCTGGTATAGGTGCGCGCATCCACGATATTGGCGCCCACAAGGGCCAATGCGCCGGCGATACGGCTGAAGATGCCCGGGTGATCGGCCATCACAAAGGTACAGCGCGTGGCGTCGCGGTCCTCGTCCATGGTCAGTTTGATACGGATTTCATCATCGGCAATCCCGCGCAAAAGACTCGCAAATTCGACATGCGCAGTGACATGAAGTCCTTGCCAATAAGGGTCGTAGTGGCGTGCGGTTTCGCGGCGCAGGTCCTTGGCATCCCAATCTGACAGGGCAGCGCGGAGTGTTTTCTTGGCTTCTGTGCCGCGCACTTCGCGGCTGAGTGCCTCCCAACCGTCCTCAAGACCGCGTTTGGTCTGTCGGTAGAGCGCGCGCAAAAGCGACGCTTTCCAGTTGTTCCAAGTATCAGGCCCAACGCCGCGGATGTCACAGACCGTGACCAGCAACAACAGATCCAGCCGTTCAACCGATTTCACGGCCTTGGCAAAATCGCGCACAGTGCGCGGATCGGCGATATCGCGTTTTTGGGCGGTGTCGGACATCAGCAGATGATAGCGCACCAGCCATTCGACCGTTTCGCATTCTGCTTTGGAAAGGCCCAAACGGGGGCATACCTTGCGCGCGATCTTTGCGCCAAGGATCGAGTGATCTTCGGGGCGGCCTTTGCCGATGTCGTGCAAGAGCAAGGCAATATAGAGGACGCGGCGGTTTACACCCTTTTCGACAATCTCGGACGCGACTGGCAGGTCTTCGATCAACGCGCCTTTTTCGATGCGGTGCAGGTGGCTGATGGTTTGGATCGTATGCTCGTCGACGGTGTAGCTGTGATACATATTGAACTGCATCATTGCGACGATCGGTTCAAATTCCGGGATGAAGGCGGCCAGGATGCCAAGCTCGTTCATGCGGCGCAGGGCGCGTTCGGGGTTGTCGTGTTTGAGCAGCAGATCAAGGAAGATGCGCCGTGCTTCGGGTGTGTTGCGCACATCGTCGTTGATCAGGGTGAGGCTGGCGGCCAACATGCGCATCGCGTCGGGGTGCAACAAGGTGCCAGTGCGCAACCCTTCTTCAAAAATACGCAAGATGTTGAGCGGGTCGGACGCAAAAACCGCGCCGTCATCTGCCGTGATGCGGTTTTGTTTGATGCTGAAGGGGGCGCGCACCTTTGGTTTGCGTTTGAACATCCGCATCAGCATGGGTTCGGACTTGATGTGGGTTTCTTCCAGGGCTGTCAGGAAGATGCGTGTCAGCTCGCCCACCGATGTGGCGTGCCGAAAATAGTCTTGCATGAAGTGTTCAACACCGCGGCGTCCGCCCGTATCGTGGTAGCCCATGGCCGCGGCCACTTCGACTTGCATATCAAAGGTCAGCTGTTCGATGGCGCGTCCTGCCAGCAGGTGAAGATGCGTGCGCACGGCCCAGAGAAAATCCTCGGCGGCGATCAGTGTTTGCCATTCGTCTTCCGTAAAGACGCCGATTTCCACCAGATTGCGGGCGTCATCAATGCCGTGGATATATTTGTTGATCCAAAAGAGCGATTGCAGGTCGCGCAGACCACCCTTGCCCTCCTTCACATTGGGCTCAACCATATAGCGTTGCCCGCCTTGTTTGCGGTGACGCTCGGCGCGTTCTTCCAGTTTGGCATCAATGAAGTCGGCAGCCGTGGATTTGAACAGATCGGTCCACAAGGTGTTGCGCAATTCTTCGGCCAGATCGTAAGCGCCGCCGATGTAGCGTTGTTCCACCAATGAGGTGCGGATGGTGTAGTCTTCACGTCCAAGGCGCACACAGTCGGCGATGGTGCGGCTGGCGTGACCTACCTTTAGTTTGAGATCCCAAAGCATGTAGAGCATGGATTCGATCACGCTTTCAGCCCAAGGCGTGATCTTTGTCGGGGTCAAAAACAGCAGGTCGACATCTGAAAACGGGGCCATCTCGCCGCGCCCGTAGCCGCCCACGGCGATGATGGTAAGCTGTTCGCCCTTGGTGGGGTTTGTGTTGCGGTGCAGATGCCGTTCGGCCACCCATTGCACCGTGCGCACCAGACTGTCTGTCACAAATGTGTAAGCCGATGTTGCCGCGCGGGCCTCAAGCGGATCCGCCAGAAACGCGTCGCGGATTTCTGCGCGCGCTTCGATATTGAGCTTTTTGAGATACTGAACCGTTGCTGCGCGAATGGCTTTTGCATCCGCGCAGGTCTCAAATTCGGCGGTCAGATCCGCCTGAACCGTGTTGGCGTCAAACAAAACGGGGGCAGGTGCTGCAAGCGGGTCTGGACCTTCGTGTTGGTCGGTGTCGGCTTCAGAAACCAGCGCCGCTGAAGTTTTTGGGGGCAGGGTCAATGATGCTCACCTGATTGTTGCGAATTTGGGCCACGGCCAGTCCCCGTTCATTAGTGCCATTGGACAGCAAACGAAAGATGCCTTGGGTTCCGACAAACCCAGAACCGCGCGTCAGGCCACGGCTGGTGAGTGCATTTGCGTTACCTTGGGCAATCAGGGCACTAATTGCGGCGATGCCGTCATATGACAGACCTGCAAGTGGGTGTGGACGATCTGTGTAGGCCGCTTGGTAGCGTGCCGAGAAATTACGTTCGAGGTTTTGATCGGGCAGGGTAAAGACGCCGCCTTGCAATCCGGGTAGTGCCAAGGCTTGGGGCACAGCGCTCCAACGTGTCAAACCGACAAGCTGTGTGGCGGATGTATTCAGGCCGTTTTCTGGCAGTGCGGTCGCAAGAAATGGCAAATCCGCTTCAGGTCCCGCCGTCAAAAAGAGGCTGTCTGCACCGTTGGCTTTAGCCTGTGAGGCAATGCGGCTTGAGGCATCAACGATCCCTTGTTGGCTGAACGGGTAGCTTTCCACGCCTGCGATCGTGATACCGTGGCGGTTGGCGGCAGAAAGGATGGCATCGCGACCGACTTCACCGGCAAGCCCTTGGGCGTGGGCAACCATGATGCTGGATTTTCCTGTTTTCTTTGAATGAAGGACCAACCGGTTGGCCGTGTTCTCGAATGTAGCGCCCAAGATGAAGACGTTGCCACCTGCGATCGATGCATTGTTCGAGAAGGCCAGCACGTTAACGCCTGCGTCCCTGACGGCCACGCCGACTGCGTTGGCGGCTTCAGCGTAGAGCGGTCCCAAAATGATCTTGGCACCGTCTTCGACAGCGGCGCGGGCAACGGCGGCGGCTGTCGTTGGATTGCCGGCCGTGTTGTAGACTTTTAGGTTGATCTGGGCGCCCGTTTGATCGGCAATCGCCATACGCGCGGCGTTCTCGAAATTCTTGGCCAACAGATTGTCAGTTGCTTGCCCCGATCCGCCTGGCACCAACAACGCAACTGTTACCGGGGCTTTGGGATCAATGCGCTGACCGGTGTTGTCACCAGACGTTGGCACAGGCAGCGCATCACAAGCGGCTAGAACCAATATTGAAAGGAATGCGACGATACGGCCAATACGGCCCTGACTGGCCTTTGCAAGAACACCCATGATAAGAACAAACTCCCTGTTACGCGTCATTAGGGGGTCATTCATCTGTGGCCCCTCGGTATTGCGCATCATAGATATATCAAAAGGCGGGTCTAGGTCTGAATCAGTCCACGAACTTTCGAATTGAGCGGCTGGCCGCTGGTCTCTATTTCGTTGCAACGCCGATTGGCAGCGCGCGCGACATCACGCTGCGTGCGTTGGACGTTTTGGCCAGCGCCGATGTGATCGCCTCCGAAGACACGCGAAACACCCGCAAGCTGATGGATATTCACGGCATTCCCCTTGGGGACCGCCCGCTGATTGCCTATCACGATCACAACGGCGATCGCGTGCGTCCACGTCTGCTTGGGTTCATGGCTGCAGGACAGTCTGTGGCCTATGCATCGGATGCGGGCACACCTTTGGTGGCCGATCCCGGCTACGGGTTGATGCGCGGCGCGATTGACGCGGGCCATGTCGTGACATCGGCGCCTGGCCCCTCGGCGGCACTGGCGGCTCTGACGGTGGCGGGATTGCCCAACGATCGCTTCACATTTGCAGGATTTGCCCCACAGGCAAAAGGCGCACGGCGCACATTTCTGGAAAGCCTGAAAGACTACAAATCGACGGTTATTTTGTTCGAAAGCCCCAAACGCATTAAGGGATTGTTAGGTGATTTATGCGACACCTTCGGACAGGCGCGGCAAATCGCCGTGTGCCGGGAATTAACGAAAAAATTCGAAGAGGTTTTGCGCGGATCGGTTTCTGAAATACAGTCCCAACTGGAAGACAGGACGTTGAAAGGCGAAATTGTGGTTGTGATTGATCGTCCTGCGCCAAAGGTGGCTCGGACCGAAGATATTGACGCTGCCTTGCAAGATGCGCTGATCGAAATGCGTGTGAAAGATGCGGCCAATCACGTGGCCGACCAGTTCGGATTGCCCAAGCGCGACACCTATCAGCGTGCGCTTAAACTGAAGGAGGAACGCCAGATATGACGGCCCTGACAAATTATTTCAGCGGCGTTGCAGCCGAAAGCGCCGTTGCCAAGACTTATCTGGAGGCGGGATACGTATTTGAAGAAGCCCGTTGGCGTGGCCGATCCGGAGAGATCGACCTGATACTGCGACAAGGCGATACGTTTATCTTTGTTGAGGTCAAAAAAAGCGCAAACCATGAACAGGCAGCTGCGAGAATAACGCCGCGCCAGACACGCCGTATTATGCAAGCCGCTCTTGAGTTCGTCGCCGATCATCCGAAAGGGCAAGACACATCTATGCGATTTGATGCGGCTCTGGTCGATCAATTTGGGCAGGTGAGCATTCTGGAAAGCGCTTTGTGCGGCTTGGTATAGCATTCCGTTTTTGAGCCATTGAATAAAGTCCACCGCTGTTCCATGTATCAGGTCACCCCAGAAGGAGACCGATATGCCCTTGAACGTTGCTATTCAGATGGACCCGATCGGCCCTATTGATATTGAGGCCGACAGCAGCTTTCGCATCGCAGAAGAAGCGCAACTGCGCGGGCATAAGCTGTTTTACTACACGCCAGACAAACTCAGCTACCAAGAAGGAAAGGTGACCGCCAAAGGGTGGCCTTTGACTGTGCGGCGCGTCCAGGGTGATCATTTCACCTTGGGTGAAGAAAAAGAGGTGGATTTGGCCGATTTCGATGTGGTCTGGCTGCGTCAGGATCCGCCGTTCGATATGGGGTATATCACCACAACGCATATCCTCGATCGTATCCATCCCGATACGATGGTGGTGAACGATCCGTTTTGGGTGCGAAACTACCCTGAAAAACTGCTTGTCCTTGACTTCCCTGATCTGACACCGCCCACAACGATCGCGCGTGATCTGGAAACGCTTAAGGCGTTTAAGGACAAGCACGGCACCGTCATTCTTAAGCCGCTTTACGGCAATGGTGGCGCTGGCGTGTTCCGTCTGGGCCCCGATGATCGCAACATCACGTCGCTGCATGAATTGTTTTCCGGCATCAATCGCGAGCCGCTGATCGTGCAAAAATTCCTGCCCGATGTCAGCAATGGGGACAAACGCATTATCTTGGTTGACGGTGTGCCCGTGGGTGCGATCAATCGTGTTCCTGCCGCTGGCGAGACGCGCAGCAACATGCATGTGGGCGGACGTCCCGAAAAAGTCGGCATGACCACGCGAGACCTGGAAATTTGTGAACGCATTGGCCCGCTTTTGCGAGAAAAGGGCCAGATATTTGTCGGGATCGACGTGATCGGCGATTATCTGACCGAGATCAATGTCACGTCGCCCACGGGTATTCAGGAGCTTGAGCGGTTTGACGGCACCAATATTGCCGAAAAAATCTGGGAAGCGATTGAGGCAAAACGCGCCTAGGTGTCAAGCGGGCCAAGCCGGAAGCTCAACGCTTCGGCGACATGGGGCTTTTCGACGGTCGGACTTGCGGCCAGATCGGCAATGGTGCGCGAGACCCGCAAAACGCGGTGATAGCCGCGGGCCGACAGCCCAAACCGATCTGCCGCCTTCACCAGAAGGTCTTTGCCTTCAGCGGATGGCGCGGCGATGTCTTCAAGTATTTGCCCTTCGGCGTCGGCATTGACGGTCATGTTCTCTGTGTCCTCGAAGCGTGCGGCTTGCACGGCGCGTGCGCCTGCCACCCGCTCGGCCACTTGCGCAGAGGTGTCTCCAGATGCGGGCAGGTCGAGGTCCAGAAAACTGACAGGTGGCAGGTCAACCCGCAGATCAAAGCGATCCATAAGGGGCCCCGAAATCCGTCCCAAATAGTCCTCGCCGCACAGGGGCACGCGGGCGCAGGCGCGGGATGCGTCAGTTAAATAGCCGCATTTGCAGGGGTTGGCGGCTGCAACCAGCATGAATTTGCAAGGATAGCGCACATGTGCATTGGCACGCGCGACCACAACCTCGCCTGTTTCAAGTGGTTGGCGAAGGGTTTCCAGCACGGTGCGGGGGTATTCGGGGAACTCATCCATGAAAAGCACACCGTTGTGGGCCAGGCTAATTTCGCCCGGTTTGGCCCCGCGACCGCCCCCCACAATGGCCGCCACAGATGCGGTGTGGTGAGGCTCGCGGAAAGGGCGATCGCGCGAGATGCCGCCTTCGTCGATCAAGCCCGATAATGAATGGATCATAGAGGTTTCCAGCGCTTCCATCGGGGAAAGTGGCGGCAAGATCGAAGCAAGCCGCGCCGCGAGCATGGATTTGCCCGAACCGGGGGTGCCCACCATCAAAAGGTGATGGCGTCCTGCGGCAGCGATTTCCAAGGCGCGTTTCGCGGTTTCCTGGCCTTTGACATCGCGCAGATCGCGGCTGCCTGCCGTTTGGTGCACCTCGCCGGGGCGGGCCGGTTCGATGATGCTGCGGCCAGAGATATGTCCGATTGCGGCGTTCAGATTTGCAGGCGCAATCACGCGGGTGGCGTCGACCCATGCAGCCTCGGCCCCGCACAGAGAGGGGCAGATCAGGTCACGTTCTTCTTGCGCGGCTGTCATGGCGGCGGGCAGTGCGCCGATGACGGGCACCAGATTTCCGTCAAGCGACAGTTCTCCCAAGGAAACGGTGCTTTCGACGCTGTCTTCGGGCAGAATGTCTATGGCTGCCAGCAAGGCCAGCGCGATAGGCAAATCGAAATGAGAGCCCTCTTTGGGCAGATCGGCGGGCGACAGATTGACCGTGATCCGCTTGGATGGCAGCGCAATCGAGAGCGATGACAGCGCCGAGCGCACACGGTCCTTGGCCTCTGACACAGCTTTGTCGGGCAATCCAACGATGGAGAAAGACGGCAAGCCAGGCGAAACTGCGCATTGCACTTCGACCAATCGTGCATCGACCCCTTCGAAAGCCACCGTGTAGGCGCGTGCCACCATCCCATCAAACCCTTCATCCGCGTCTGACAAAGGTTAACTGTGTAATGGTTTACAGGCCGTTAACTTTTGGCGGCGATTGGAAGGTCCAATACAAAGCGCGGCATCGCCGGGTCTTTTTGCGCCAAATCATGCCATTTGCGGTAGGCAGGATCGCTCAGGTGCGCCGCGACATAAGCGCGGCTGGTGGGGCGGGTGTGAAAGCCGTAGGTCGCCAGACGGCTGGCCATTGGCGCGAAAATCGCATCGACCAAGGAATACGCGCCACACAGCCAGGGACCGTCCGCAGAAGTTGTCTGACGCGCGTGGGACCAAAGCTGTTCAAGGCGATCCAGTTCCAAGGCGATTTCTTTTGGTGGTGTGACAGGCTGGTAGGTGGTGTGAAGATTGACAGGCCAATGTCCGCGCAAACCACCAAAACTTGAGTGCATTTCGTTGGCCAATGCGCGCGCTGTGCCACGGGCAAGCGGATCGCGCGGCCAAAACGGAATGTCGGGGTGGCGGCTGGCCAGTTCTTCGGCGATGGCCATGCTGTCGTTGAGCACTGCGCCTTCGGGTGTAATCACTGTGGGCAAGGTACGGGCGGGGGCAACGTCTGATAAATGACGCCGCACATCTGCTTCGGTGTTGGGGTAGATCACAGTTGTTTCAACCTGATCCGACAGACCAAAGCGTTCAAACATGAGATAGGCCGCGATGGACCAGCTAAAATAGGCGCGATTGCCGATGTATAGAGTATAAGTCATTTTTGTAGGCTAGGACGCCTGAGCTTGCGGGTCCAATCGCAAATTGTGGGGCGGGTCGTCACGGTTTGTAATTGATGAAGGACGCGCCGTGTTCGTCGATTTTTGTGACCGAAAGGTTATCGATTTTATGGGCGAAAGCGTCATAGGCGGGAATGGAAAGCGCCCGTTGCACCTGCGTCAGGATCACACCGAAGTGACACACGATGATCAGTTCCGAATGCTCGGCCCGAAGCGCATCGATGGTGTCGCTGACGCGCCTGTAAACCGCATTCCAGCTTTCGCCATTGGGTGGAGCGATGTTGCCGGGCTCCTCCCAGTATTTGCGGATGTGGGCTTGGTCTTGAATTTCGTCAAAGCGTTTGAGATCCCAGTCGCCAAAGTCGATTTCCCGCAAATCGGAATGATGGGGCAGGCGGGTGCGGTGGGCTTGGATGGCGTCGGCGGTTGCAGTGGCGCGGATCAGATCGGACGAGACAACGGGCGCATCTGGCAAGAAAGCCGACAGGCGCCCAAGCGCATTTGTATCTGACAGGTCGGCGGGGATATCGGCGTGGCCAACCATCGTTTTGGCATGGGTCGGGCCGTGACGGACCATCCAAAGCGTCATGGCAACTGTCCCTTCAAAATCTGCGGCAGCCCCGCGATGACATTGACCACCAGATCAGATTGCGCCGCAACACGTTGGTTCAGCTTTCCCTGCGCATCCCGAAATTGCCGTGCCAATGCGTTGTCTGGCACAATCCCCTGGCCAACGTCATTGCTGACCATGACAAGGCGGGCAGGGCACGCGGCGATATGATCGGCGTCGCTGTCCCACGCGGCCCAGATATCGCGGTCGGCCATCATTTGATTGTTCAACCACATCGTCAGACAATCCAACAACACCACGCAATCGGGATCCATATCGCGCAGAATTTCAAGGCTGCTGTGGGCTTCAAATGTTGTCCAATCATTGCCGCGCATGTCTTTGTGGCGATCAACTTTGGTTTTCATTTCATCGTCCCAGATTTGCGCAGTTGCGATGTAGGCGCGCGTCAAGCCGCTCGAAACACACAGATTTTCGGCATAGGCCGATTTGCCAGAGCTTGCCCCGCCTAAAACTAATACACGCTTTGGCAACATTTTTTCACCGATCCTGTGATCCAAACCCCAAGCCCCCGCGTAACACCTTCATAGAACGTGAACCAACCCAATACTTAAACGGTCATATCGGGGGGTAAGACATGGCATTTGACGGATACGCAGATCAATCTTTTTCTCGGCGCGCTATGAAGGCCGAGTTGCTGGACGCAGAAACCGAACTTCGTCTGGCCTACGCTTGGCGCGATGAACGGTGCGAAAAATCACTGCACCGCCTGATCACGGCTTACATGCGGTTGGCCATTTCAATGGCATCCAAGTTCAAACGCTACGGCGCACCGATGAATGACCTGATCCAGGAAGCATCGCTTGGCCTGATGAAGGCCGCTGATAAATTTGACCCAGATCGTGGTGTGCGGTTTTCGACATACGCGGTCTGGTGGATCAAAGCGTCGATCCAAGATCACGTGATGCGCAACTGGTCGATGGTCCGGACGGGGTCGACCAGCAGTCAAAAATCCCTGTTTTTCAACATGCGCCGCGTGCAAGCCCGTCTGGAGCGCGAAGCGGCCAAAGTGGGCGAAACGCTTGAGCGGCACAAATTGCGCGAAATGATTGCGCTGGAAGTTGGTGTGCCGTTGCACGACGTGGAAATGATGGAAGGACGCCTGTCGGGGTCTGACTATTCGCTCAACGCGACGCAATCGACCGAGGATGAAGGACGCGAGTGGATTGACGCGCTTGAGGACGACAGCCCGCAAGCTGCGGAACGTGTTGAGTACGAGCATGACATGGACCAACTGAAAACTTGGCTCATGGACGCAATGTCTCAGCTAAACGACCGAGAACAGTTTATCGTTCGCGAACGCAAACTACGTGAAGACCCCCGCACGCTGGAAAGCTTGGGGAATGAGTTAAGCCTGTCCAAAGAGCGGGTGCGCCAACTGGAGGCTGCGGCCTTTGGCAAGATGCGTAAAGCGCTTGAAGCACAGTCTTCGGAGGTCGCGGCCTTTCTCGTGTGATGTCAGGGTCCCACTGAGAAACGACGCCGTGTATGGCGCTCGGATGCTAACGCATTCGGGCGCCTTTCATTTTCTGGTTTGAGGATCTGTGCCTAAAGTCCTACACCTTGGGGCACAGGTTTTAAAAATGGTGGTCGCTTTGGCGCAACTGGCTGGAAAACATATCCTTTTGATCATCGGTGGTGGCATTGCGGCCTATAAATCGCTTGAGCTGATCAGACGGATGCAGGATGCAGGCGCAGCGGTGACACCTGTTTTGACAAAAGCAGGCGCCCAGTTTGTAACCCCTTTGTCGGTCTCTGCACTGGCGGGCACGGGCGTGCATCAAGATTTGTTTGATCTGACAGCAGAAGCCGAGATGGGGCATATAGAGCTGTCGCGTGCTGCGGAATTGGTTGTTGTTGCCCCCGCGACCGCTGATTTAATGGCGAAAATGGCGCATGGTCACGCCAATGATCTGGCCTCAACCCTTCTGATGGCAACGGACAAGCAGGTGTTGATCGCGCCTGCCATGAACGTGCGCATGTGGGAGCATCCTGCCACCCAACGCAATCTGGCAACATTGCAAGAGGATGGCATCTTGGTGGTAGGGCCAGAGGACGGCGGTATGGCCTGCGGTGAATTCGGCGCAGGACGCATGTCAGAGGTGCCCCAGATCATTGATGCGGCAGCGGCCGCCTTTGGCGGGTGTCCGCTGCGCGGTAAACATATCCTTGTGACATCTGGCCCAACGCATGAACCGATTGATCCCGTGCGCTACATCGCCAATCGCTCGAGCGGGGCGCAAGGCCTTGCGATCGCGCAGGCGCTGCTGTCACTGGGGGCATCCGTGACCTTCGTGACCGGGCCAACGGATAAACCTGCACCCAAGGGTGCGCAGGTTGTCCATGTGCAGACTGCGCGCGACATGCAAGACGCTGTGCGCGCTGCATTGCCGGCAGATGCAGCCGTTTTTGCCGCGGCTGTTGCGGATTGGCGCGTCGTGGGCGAAAGCCAAAGCAAGATCAAAAAAACCAAAGACGGGATGCCCGCGCTGGAATTTGCCGAAAACCCCGACATTCTGGCGGAGGTCAGTCAGTTGGAAAAAGGCCGTCCGAATTTGGTTGTAGGGTTTGCCGCTGAAACCGATGACGTGATTGCCAACGCCACGGCAAAACGCAAACGAAAGGGCTGTGATTGGATTGTTGCCAACGATGTATCGCCTGCCACGGGTATTATGGGGGGCGCTGAAAATGACGTTACCTTGATCGATCAGAACGGGTCCGAAGACTGGCCACGGATGAGCAAAGACGCCGTTGCAGCCAAACTGGCCAAACGAATTGCCGAGGCACTGCTTTGAGCCTTCGGGATTTGGATATTTATAAACAAAAGAAGGTGGGCTGATGCGCCCTGTCATTCAGGTCGCCTGGACAGAGCAGGCAGACACAAGCCTTGGATTTCCGCGGTATGAGACAGATCAGGCCGCTGGCGCAGATTTGCGGGCCAATCTGGCCGACCGCGGCACGATGGTTTTACGCAGTGGCGCGATTGTTTTGGTCCCAACGGGCCTGCGCATGGCTGTTCCGGACGGGTATGAAGTGCAGATCAGGCCGCGATCGGGCCTTGCGTTAAAACACGCAATAACCTTGCCCAATAGCCCCGGCACAATAGATGCAGACTATCGCGGCGAGGTTGGGGTGATCATGCAGAATTTGGGACCGGATGAATTTGTGATCCGCCACGGCGACCGCATCGCGCAGATGGTGGTGGCGCCTGTGCTGCAGGCCGCATTTTCGCATGTCGAAGAGCTTGATCAGACAGCGCGCGGCGCGGGCGGCTATGGCTCAACAGGGCGCCGCTGATGTTGGTTGTGTTTTCGATGGCAGCTTTTTTATGGGGGTTTGGTATGTTGACCAAAACACCCCATCAGGCGCGCTGGATCATGATTGGGCTGTTGTTCGTCGGGGTACTGGCGATCCATATTGTACTGCCCGATGGTCATCCGCTGCGCGAAGGCACTGGCGGGGATGAACGGTTTTGGTTGCTGCTGGCAGCCCTTGCGGGGCTTGTTCTGCTGTATCGGCGGGGATTGATGTGGATCCGCGCGCGCACCAACCCGGTCAGTTTTGATCCACCGCCGTCAGACAAACTATTTGCCGATGTGGAATTAGAACGCGCCGCCCGCCAGATCGTTCTGCGTGAAATCGGGGGCGTGGGGCAAAAGACGCTGAAAGAAGCCAAAGTGCTGGTCATCGGGGCGGGTGGGCTTGGAGCGCCTGCCTTGATGTATCTGGGTGCGGCGGGTGTTGGAACGATTGGCATTATCGATGGTGATGTGGTCGAAAACTCCAACCTTCAGCGGCAGATTATCCATGATGATGCAGCGATCGGAACGCCGAAGGTTTTTTCGGCCGAGACACGGCTAAAGGCGCAGAACCCGTTTGTGAGCGTGCGCCCCTATCATCGGGAATTGAGCGACGAGATCGCCCATGATCTGTTTGCAGAATATGACCTAATCCTTGATGGCACAGACAACTACGCGACCCGTGCATTGGTTAATCGCACCTGTGTGGCGCTTGGCAAACCCCTGATCGCCGCTGCGTTGACCCAATGGGAAGGGCAGATCAGCACTTATCACCCGCCTGACGCCCCCTGTTATGCATGTGTTTTCCCTAAGCCGGCTGACCCGTCACTGGTGCCAAGCTGCGCAGAGGCCGGTGTTGTCGGCCCCTTGCCCGGTGTTTTGGGCGCCATGATGGCGGTGGAAGCGATCAAGGAATTAACCCAAGCAGGGGTTGGGCTGCGCGGTCAGATGCTTATCTATGATGGGCTCTACGGTGAAAGCCGCAAAATCGCCTTGAAACGCGACCCCGACTGCCCTGTCTGTAAGGAGGCCTGAATGAACGCCCTGATCCACTGGAATAATGCCTACGACACGCCTGCCTTTTCGCAGATTACCGATGATATGTTTGAGGCGGCATTCACCGATGCTATGGAACGGGCGCTTAAGGAAGTCGATGACATTGCCACGCAGACCGCGGCGCCGACCTTCGAGAACACAGTCGAAGCCTTGGAAAAAGCGGGGCACGACCTTGGGCAGATCCTTTCGGTGTTTTACACGTTGAACGGCTCTGTCAGCAATGATGCGCGCGAAGAACTGAGCCGCGCGTTTTCCCCTAAACTTGCCGAGTATTCCAGCAAGATCAGCCTGAATGCGGATCTGTTTTCCCGGATCGATGATCTGTGGACACGGCGCGATGCGCTTGGGCTGACGGCCGAGCAGTTGCGCGTGCTGACGCTGAAACATCGCAATTTCATCCGTGCAGGCGCTGCGTTGGAAGGCGCTTCGCGTGAACGCTTTGCGCAGATCAACCAGCGGCTTGCAACGCTTGGCACACAGTTTGGGCAAAACCTTTTGGCGGATGAACGGGAATGGTTCATGGCGCTGTCGGAGGCCGATTTGGATGGATTGCCGCAGTTTGTGATTGATGCAATGCGTTCGGCTGGTGAGGAAAAAGGGGCGGGTGGCCCTGTGGTGACCCTGTCGCGTTCGATCATCACGCCGTTTTTGCAATTCAGCCCGCGCCGTGATTTGCGCGAAAAGGCCTATGGCGCTTGGGTGTCGCGTGGGGCGTTGGGCGGAAAGACGGACAACCGCGCGATGACCACCGAAATGCTGACGCTTCGTCACGAAATGGCGCAGCTTTTGGGCTATGCCGATTTCGCGGCCTACAAGCTGGAAGTTGAAATGGCAGGGAATGCCGATGCGGTCCGTGGTCTTTTGATGGATGTCTGGCAACCTGCGAAACAAGCGGCCGACGCGGATGCCCAAGTGTTGCAAACCATGCTGCACGCAGATGGGATTCAGGATGATTTGCGCGCGTGGGATTGGCACTATTACGCTGAGAAACGCCGCAAGGCCGAACATGATCTGGATGAGGCAGAGTTGAAGCCCTATCTGCAGCTTGACCGAATGATCGAGGCGTCCTTTGCCTGTGCCAGCCGCCTGTTCAAGCTGGAGTTTGCACCCATCGAACTGGATCTTTACCACCCTGATTGTCGGGCGTGGTTGGTCACGCGCGACGGGCAAGAGATTGCCGTCTTTATCGGTGACTATTTTGCGCGTGGATCAAAGCGGTCAGGTGCGTGGTGTTCTGCCATGCGTTCGCAGCAAAAGCTGGAAGGCGATATTAAACCGATCGTGCTGAATGTGTGTAATTTTGCCAAACCGTCGGCAGGGCAGCCTGCGCTATTGTCTTATGATGATGCGCGGACGCTGTTTCACGAGTTTGGTCATGCCTTGCACCAGATGCTGTCGGATGTGACCTATGAATCAATCAGCGGGACATCTGTGCCACGTGATTTTGTAGAGCTGCCAAGCCAGCTTTATGAACACTGGCTGGACGTGCCTGAGGTGCTTGGAGAGTTTGCCACCCATGCTGAAACGGGCAAGCCGATGCCACGTGATATGCTGGACCGTTTGATCGGGGCCAACACCTTCAACATGGGGTTTCAAACCGTTGAATATGTGGCCAGTGCGCTTGTAGATCTGGATTTTCACGACGGGCCGCCACCCGCAGATACGATGCAGGCGCAGGCCGAAACGCTTGATCGCATCGGGATGCCTGCTGCGATTTCTATGCGTCATGCCACGCCGCATTTCGCGCATGTGTTTTCGGGCGGGTATTACGCGTCGAGCTACTACAGCTATATGTGGTCTGAAGTTATGGATGCCGATGCGTTTGAAGCATTTGAAGATGCAGGCGATGCCTTTGATGCAGACACCGCTGCCAAGCTAGAGCAGCATATCCTGTCCAAAGGCGGCAGCGTTGATCCCAAAGAGCTGTATGAGGCGTTCCGCGGTCGACTGCCGGGTGTGGATGCTTTGCTGAAAGGACGTGGGCTGGCGGCTTAGGGTTTGTAGATTTTCAGGCAGTTTTGCGGGCGATAGACGGTCATGAAGAACATACAGCCAAGCCAGACCTCGTTCAGCTCTCCCCGTTTGGAGGATGCGACTGACGTGATAATCAAGCCCGCGGCCAGAGTTGTCAGGCCGTGGTGGACCTTGGGCACAGGCACGTAGAGCCGGTCAAAAAACGCGGCAAAGCGGGGCTTGCGCATATAAAGCTGCGGTAGAACAAGGTAATACAGGATCAGAAACAGCGTCAGGCCTTGGCCAAAGATCACTTTGTTGATGTTCACGCCATTGATTTCAAGGTTATGCAGATTGGTTTCACCTTGGCGGTTCATCTGCTGAAATGTCTCTCCAGTTTCCCACCCAAAGACGCGCTGGCCCCACGAAATCTCTTCGCCCGCGCCAAAAAACATCAGGAATGCAATCAGCCCCGTCGTCGCCAGAAACCACCCGCTGCGGCTTGCACGCAGTTTGACCATGCGCGTGACACACAGCGCAAAGGTCACAAACAACATGAACGACGTGAAGCTTTCAAGAACGCCGTCTTCTGTGGTGATGTAGGTTTGGAACACCTCCACATCGGCAACGATGGCCATCCACAGGCCCAACAGGATTGTCACGGCCAGTCCGCCGTAAAAGAACGCCTCTAGGCGGGTGATTTGGTTCGTCGTTTCGGGTGTCATATCAGTTTGCCTGTGTTTCGGTGGCCGCGTCTTCTGCCGGCTCTGCATTTGCTTCGGCCTGTAGCGCACCGTTTTCCCAATCACCAGAGGCCGTTTCGCCTGTGGCATAGGTCATGGTGCCTGCGCCTTGGCGTTTGCCTTGCACAAACAAGCCCTCGTAGACGTCACCGTTGGCGTATGTTGCACGCCCTTGGCCACTGATTTCGCCGCGCGTCCATTCGCCTTCATAGACGAAACCATCAGCCATTGTGATCTGTCCTGTGCCGTGGCGCTGTCCGTTTTCGAACAGGCCCACATAGACCGTGCCATCGGCATAGGTCGCGGTGCCTTGGCCGTGGCGCTGGCCATTCAGCCATTGTCCTTCGTAGCGGTAGCCGTCGGCATAGGTCATAACGCCAAAGCCGTGGTTGCGGGCACTTTTGAACTCACCTTCATAGACCAGGCCGTTTGTGTAGGTGGCGATGCCTTTGCCTTCGATCACGCCCGCTTCCCATTGGCCTTCATAGGTGCTGCCATCAGCATAGACGATTTTGCCAGTGCCTTCGGCCAAGCCGCTTGCAAACGCGCCTGTATAGACGCTGCCATCCGGGTAGGTCACCTGACCTTGGCCATCAATTTCGCCGCGGGTCCAGTTGCCGACATAGGTGTAGCCATCTGCGCCCTTGAATGTGCCGGTGCCGTGGCGCGTGTCGTTGTCGAACGCGCCTTCATAGATGTCTCCGTTGGCGTAGGTCACTGTTCCAGTGCCTTGGCGTTTGCCTGCAACAAAGCTTCCCTCATAGATATCGCCATTGACCTGGGTCAGCGTGCCTTGGCCTTCCATTTGGTTGTCGGACCACGTGCCTTTGAAGATCAACCCGTCTGCTGTGGTCAGCGTTCCATCACCGACGCGCTGGCCTGCGACCATGCCACCTTCAAACACCGATCCGTCGGGATAGGTAATTTTTGCGGCCCCCTGTTTTTGTCCGTCCACCCACTCCCCTTGATAAACATAGCCCGAAGGGTCCTGCATCGTGCCGATCCCGTGGTGCTGGCCGTTCAGCACACCGCCTTCGTAAACCACACCACCGTTATAGAGGATCAGGCCGTTGCCTGTCATTGCGCCTTCCGACCAGTCCCCTTCATACGTCCCGCCATCTGCAAATGTGATTTTGCCGAAGCCATGGGGCTGTCCGCGTTCAAATGCGCCAGTGTAAAGCGATCCGTTGGGAAAACGCGCGGTGCCTTGGCCTTGGATTTGCCCGTCTACCCATTCGCCGTCGTATTCGTAGCCATTGGGCAGTGTATAGCGGCCCGCGCCATGCTGCTTGCCGTTTTTGAAGGTGCCTTCGTAGATGCCACCGTTTTCATATTGCTTGGTTTGTCGGTCTTGTGCACTCGCAGGTGAAACCGCGATCACGCAGGCCAGAAGAACAGGTAAAAGTCGCTGCACGGTGGTTGCCCCCAAAGATAAAATGACCAAACGGCGCATTGGTCGCTCTGCGTTTGCAGACTAAATCAGGGATAAGACAGGGACAATGCCTTATCGGCTGGCCCTTCCCCTCGGGCGGTGATCTGCTAAAGCGGGGCAAGCAATCTATGGAAGTCTGACATGAGCAACCGTTTTCGCCTGACGATGGCCCAGTTGAACCCCACCGTCGGGGACCTGAAGGGCAATGCGCAAAAGGCCCTGGACGCGTGGGCGCAAGGCCGCGATGCAGGGGCTGATCTGGTGATGCTGCCCGAGATGTTTATCAGCGGCTATCAGGTGCAGGATCTGGTTCTCAAACCGCAGTTTGTGCACGATTGTGAAGCGGCTTTGGCGCAGCTGGCGGAGCAGGTCGCGGATGGCCCCGCCCTTGCGATTGGCGGTCCGCGTATGATCGAAGGCGCGCTGTTTAATGCCTATCATGTATTGAAGGGCGGTGCGCTGGCTGTTGTGACGCTCAAACACGAATTGCCCAATTTCAATGTGTTTGATGAAAAACGGCACTACACCGCAGGTCCGATCATGGGGCCTTACAGCATCGGGCCCATTCGGATCGGCTCGCCCATATGTGAAGATGCGTGGCATGAACAGGTGCCCGAGACGATGGCCGAGACCGGGGCAGAGGTTCTTTTTGTGCCCAACGGGTCCCCGTATTTCAGTGACAAGCATGAGGTGCGGTTGAACCAAATGGTTGCGCGGGTCGTAGAGACTGAACTGCCATTGGTCTATCTGAACATGGTTGGCGGACAGGACGATCAGGTTTTTGATGGCGGCTCGTTTGTGCTGAACCGTGGCGGCGCCCTAGCGTTGCAAATGCCGTGGTTCGACGAGGCGCTGGCCCATGTGGATTTCGAAAAGACGGATGATGGCTGGACCGCACGGGACGGCGTACGCGAAACGGTGCCATCGCGCGAAGAACTGGACTACCGCGCAATGGTCGAATCCTTGCGCGACTACATGCGCAAGACCGGGTTCCAAAAGGTGTTACTGGGCTTGTCTGGCGGCATCGACAGCGCGATTGTTGCCACGATTGCTGCGGATGCCCTTGGCCCTGAAAACGTGCGCTGTGTGATGCTGCCCAGTGAATACACCAGCCGCGAAAGCCTTGATGATGCAGGCGCGGTGGCCCGCAATCTGGGATGCCATCTGGACGAGGTCAGCATCGCCGGTCCGCGTGCGGCTGTCACCCAAGCCCTTGCGCCGCTCTTTGAAGGGCTCGACGAAGGGCTGACCGAAGAAAATATCCAATCCCGTCTGCGCGGCGTGTTGCTTATGGCGCAGTCCAACAAATTCGGGGAAATGCTGCTTACCACGGGCAATAAATCCGAGGTCGCCGTGGGCTATGCCACGATCTACGGCGATATGTCGGGGGGCTATAACCCCATCAAAGACATGTATAAAACGCGGGTGTTTGAAACATGCCGTTGGCGCAACGCGCATCACCGTCCGTGGATGATGGCCCCTGCAGGCGAGGTCATCCCGACGCGTGTGATCGACAAGCCGCCCACGGCAGAGTTGCGCCCTGATCAAAAAGACAGCGACAGCTTGCCCCCTTACGAGGTGCTGGATGCAATCCTTGAATGCCTGATCGACTATGAGCAATCGGTAGCCGAGATCGTTGCGGCAGGGTATGAACGCGCTACGGTCAAAAAGGTCGAGCATTTGTTGTATATCAGCGAATATAAACGCTTTCAGTCGGCACCCGGTACGCGGCTGTCGCAAAAGGCGTTCTGGCTGGATCGGCGCTATCCCATCGTCAACAGGTGGCGCGATGAAAGCTAAGGGGCTTCTTGCTTTTGTGCTTGTCACGCCGTCGCAAGCGGTCGCACAGGTCTGTTCGACCTACCGCCCCAATTGGACGGGGTTGGACGGGGTTGTGACCCCCTTGGGCGAATTGGGCTATTTTCTGTTTTCACCAGTGGGCATCGGTGTCATCGCCTTGACGCTGCTGTGTGTTGTGCGTCCGTCCCATCTGGCGCGGTTTGTGACGCTGATCTTGATGGCCTTTGCCGCGTTTGCGCAACTCGAAGGCATCATGGGCGGGCCATCTATTCCCGCACTGGCCTATTCAGAAGGCTGCCAAGGCGCGCCTTGGGTCACCCTGCCAGTGCTTGCAGCCTTGGCAGGGGTCGTGTTGTGGCGCAAACCTGCGCCGCGGGTTACATCAACTGATAGCTGACAGGCACATAACGGAAACCGTCCTCGCGCGTATCGACAAATCCCGCACCGGGGAACGGCATGTGGTATCCGATCATCGGCATTTTTTCCGCAGCCAACATGCCCAGAACCTTGCGGCGCGACGCGGCAGCGGCGGCTTTATCGGCATCAAAGCGCACTTCCCAATCAGGATAGGCCAGTGACCAGACATAGTGGTTGGCCAAATCCGCGATCAGCATCATCTGTTGGCCACCGCTATCAAGCATGTAGGTCATATGCCCGGGCGTGTGGCCAAAGGCTGCCATGGCCCGGATACCGCCTGTTACGTCGCCGCCGTCTTCCAGAAAGCTCATTTTTTCGGCCAGTGGTTTGACCTTGCCATCAAAGCGTTCGTTGCCTGCTGCGGCCCAGTGATCATACTCGGCACGGCCTGTCACGTAGTTGGCGTTGGTGAATGTTTCCGCGCCGCTATCATCGCTCAGCCCGCCGATGTGGTCGCCGTGCATATGGGTCAGCACCACTGTGTTCACGTCGGATGGTGCATAGCCCGCAGCGGCCAGCGCATCTGTGATGCCGCCCGCGTTCAGACCAGTGTCGAACAAAATCACCTCCGAGCCTGTGTTGACGACCGTGGGTGTAAAGAAAAACTGCGCTGAATCGGTTGGCAGGAAGTTTGCTTCGCTCACCGCGTTGAATTCTTCTGCGTCCACATTCATGCCGAAAATGCCTTGGGGTTCTTCGCGCTTGGCTGACCCTGCCAGCAGCGTTGTTACTTTGAAGTCCCCGATCATGAAGTCACGCGATTTGGGCAGCGATGCGCTGTGGCCCGCAGCAAAGGTTGGCGTGCCTGCAAGAGCGGCAGCAGGAAGGGCGGCGGCACTGGTAAGCGCTTGGCGACGGGTAAATTTCATGGGTAGCTCCTGTTGTGTTGTGACCATGACGTAGGGCCGTGCAGGCGCAGGTCACATGCAAATACGCACATGTGATGAGCGTATTTGGAAAACTGGACAAAAGCGCCGCGATATGAAAAGCCGCGCTCAACAGGAGATCACCCATGACCACCACCCGTTTTGCCCCATCGCCCACTGGCTATATTCATGTCGGAAACTTGCGCACTGCATTGTTCAACTATCTGATCGCGCGTCAGGCAGGCGGCACCTTCATCTTGCGCATCGATGATACGGACCCTGAACGCTCAAAAGAAGAATATGTCGATGCGATCAAGGAAGACCTCGAATGGCTTGGCCTGACATGGGACCGCGTTGAGCGCCAGTCAGAGCGTCTGGACCGCTACGCAGAAGAGGCCGACAAGCTGCGCAGCATGGGCCGCTTTTACGAGGCGTTTGAAACACCGACCGAATTGGACCTGAAGCGCAAAAAGCAGCTGAATATGGGCAAACCGCCTGTCTATGATCGCGCAGCACTTGAGTTGTCAGACGATGAAAAGTCCAAACTACGCGCTGAACGTGGTGGCCACTGGCGGTTTTTGCTGGATCACGCGCGTATTGAATGGACCGATGGCATCTTGGGCGACCTGAGCATTGATGCGGCCTCTGTCAGTGACCCTGTGCTGATCCGCGGTGACGGGCAAGTTCTCTATACACTGGCGTCGGTCGTCGATGACACGGATATGGGCATCACCCATGTGGTGCGCGGATCCGACCACGTGACGAATACGGCGACACAAATCCAGATGATCGAAGCCATCGGCGGAACGGTCCCATCCTTTGCGCATCACTCGCTTTTGACAGGGCCGCAGGGCGAGGCGCTGTCCAAACGTCTTGGCACTTTGGCGCTGCGCGATCTGCGCGAACAAGGCGTCGAGCCGATGGCGCTGCTTTCGTTGATGGCGCGCCTTGGGTCCAGTGATCCTGTTGAGGTGCGTGGATCGATGCAGGACCTGATCGACGGATTTGATCTGTCGAAATTCGGCTCGGCGCCTACCAAGTTTGACAAAGACGACTTGTTCCCGCTGTCGGCAACTGTGCTGCACGGAACCGACCTGTCCAAGGTGAAAACGGATCTTGACGCGCTTGGCGTGCCTGCGGATTTGCAAGACCAGTTCTGGACCGTGGCACGCGAAAACATCACCACACGCCATGATATTGCTGCGTGGTGGGTGCTGTGTCGTGATGGGGCCGACCCTGTGATTGACCCCGATGATGCAGAGTTTGTGGCGCAAGCCCTGGCCATGTTGCCTGATGCGCCATTCGAGGCGGACAGCTGGAAAACCTGGACCACAGCCGTGAAAGAGGCAACGGGCCGCAAGGGGCGTGGGCTTTTCATGCCGCTTCGCAAGGCGCTGACGGGTATGGACCACGGGCCTGATATGTCGGCGCTGATGCCGCTGCTGCAAACCGTCCGCGCCAAAGCATAAAGGGGCGTGGCCATGGCAGACGCGCAAGCCAAGTTTCTGTCAGGCAATCTGTTTAGGCATGTTTCAATCATGTCGCTGACAGCCTCGCTTGGGCTGATGGCTGTCTTTTTGGTTGATTTCGTCGATATGATTTTCATTTCGATGCTTGGCAAAGCAGAGCTTGCCGCTGCCGTGGGATACGCAGGGGCGATTTTGTTTTTCACCACCTCGTTCGGGATTGGCATGGCAATTTCGGCAGGCGCCCTGGTTGCGCGTGCTTTGGGTGCAGGCGATCAGGATCTGGCCCGCCAACGCGCCACCAATGCGCTGATCTACGGTGTCTTGTTTGGATCTGTCTTTGCGCTGCTGGTCTGGCTTAACCTCGACCATCTGGCGCGGCTGATGGGGGCGCGCGGCGAAACGCTGGCGCTTACAGTGCACTATCTTGCGATCATCGTGCCGACCTTGCCTTTGTTGTTGGTGGGTATGATGGGCGGCGCAATCTTGCGGGCGCACGGCGATGCGCGTCGCGCGATGATGGCCACGCTCTATGGGGCGGGGGTGAATGCGGTTCTCGATCCTATTTTGATCTTCGGGTTGGACCTTGAACTGACAGGCGCGGCCCTTGCCAGTGTTTGCGCCCGTATCACGATTGCAGCAACGGCTCTTTTGCCGATCCTGCGCCACTACGGAGGGTTCATGCGTCCGACGCCCCAGTGTCTGCGGCTTGATCTGCCACCCGTTCTGGCGATTGCGGGTCCGGCTATTCTGACGCAACTGGCCACACCTGTTGGCCAGGCTTTTGTCACGCGGGCCATGGCCGAGTTTGGAGAGGCTGCCGTTGCCGGCATGGCGATTGTCGCACGGCTTACGCCCGTTGCCTTCGGTGTCATTTTTGCGCTGTCGGGGGCGGTCGGGCCAATCATCGGGCAAAACGCGGGTGCGGGTGATCTGGACCGCGTCAAAGGCGCGTTTCGCGCGGCGTTGCAGTTTACCGCCATCGTCATTCTGAGCGTCTCGGCGCTGTTGTTTGTGCTGCGCGGCCCGATCGGGGCGATTTTCGGGGCGGATGGTGTGACCCTTGCGTTGGTTTATCTTTTTTGTGGGCCGCTTGCGCTTTTGTATTTCTTCAACGGGCTGATCTTTGTCAGCAACGCAGCCTTTAACAATTTGGGCCATCCGTTTTATTCAACTTGGATCAATTGGGGGCGCAATACGCTTGGCACAATCCCTTTCGTGATGCTCTTTGCGATGTGGTTCGGTGCGGCGGGGGTCTTGATCGGGCAAGCCGTGGGGGGCGTTATTTTTGCAGCCGTCGCGTATCTTTTGGCACGCAAGGTAATCGCAGATGGCGCAAAGCCCCAGATCGCGCCGTTTCAGCGCCAATCGCGGCTTATGTCCATTTTGCACCTACGGCGCTGAGGTTTTCATCAACCAGCCGCGTTTCGGTGGGGCTCAGCATCTGGTGGCGCGGATAACGCGGTGCGGCACGGTCATTCAGGATCGGTGCATCCCATCCATCGGTGGTGGCGAAAAAGTCGCTGACACCTTGCACCCCAAAGACCTGAAAATATCCCTGAACGACCACATCAAGATAGCTGAGCAATATGGGGTGCTGCTGGCTTGGGGGCTGGTGATCATGGTCAATCGCATAGATGGCGGCATCACCATAGCTGGTTTTTGCCGCGTGGCGGCGGTAGGCCGCTTCGCGTTCATCCAGCGCCATCCAGTCGCCATCCGGAACAGCAGCGACCAAGCCCGATATGGTCGTGTCAGGGCAGGGCACGGCGGTCAGAAAGGCAACATCGCGCAGCCCTGTGTGCCGCCACGCGCGCCGCCAGCCTGAAACCTCGGCTGGTCGTGCATAGGGATAGGCATGGGTGCGCGTATTCACCAACGAACCGTATCCGAAAAACTGAGGGCCGTTTTGCGTGGTCACAAAGGAGAGGCCCAAACAGTGCGCATGTTGCGCCCCACGTTGGCCTGCGGGTTGGATTGTTTGGCCACAGGGATGCCTTGCGCCGTTTCAAACGCCAAGACGTTTGCACGGGTTGTCTGGTATATGTCGCGCAGAGCCCTGTCTTGCACAAAGGCCTCGCGCAGTGCTTTGGTATACCACGTGTTTGTGTTGTCATTTGAACACCCAAATGACGTTCGGTTAGAGGCTGCCGCCGTCATGATGATACGGTCAGGATTTTGCAGCGCAGGGATAAGGGCGCCCGAATAGCAAGCCTGCAGAATGATCACATGCGGCTTGCCATTCAAAGGTTGGAAAATCTGGTTCAAGGCCCGTGCGTCCACAAGGGCGTAATCTTCGTCATTGCCGGCGACCAGACCTTGGGGCAGGCCATGGGTAGTGATGAAGCTGACATAAAGATCAGCAGCAGGCAGCGATTTATAATGCGCGGCCATGATCTCAAAATTCACCAGCTTGCCGCCCTTGCCGTCAATGGCAAAGACTGTGGGTGCAATCCGCGCGTCACTGGCCTGATCCAGAGCGCGCACAACGGCGCGGGTGTCGCGGTCAAACACGGCGTCGTCCCATAGGGCAGATGCGGTGACATTGATGGTGCCCGTGGATGACCCTGTAGATGAAGCAGGCGCGCTGGTTGGCGTGTCTTGTGGTGTGACACACCCCGCCAAGGCCAAAAGGCTTAATCCTAAAAACAAGCGTCGAAACATACCGTCACCTTATCAAATTGCAGCCGCGCGCATTATTCTTTGGCACGCAAGATCTGTGCGGGTCGTGCCGCCAGCGGACGCCAAGCATATAACAGACCCGCAACCAAGGTTGCCACAATTCCGCCTGCGATGATACCCAAGGCTGATGGCCAGACAATGGCAAAGGAGACCTCCATCACTTGGGTGATGACCGCCCAGGAAAAGCCGATCCCTGCCACCAGAGCGACCGCCCCCGCAGCCCCGCCAAGCATGAGAGAGCGTAGCGCAAAACTGCTCAGGATTGCGCGCCTGCTTGCGCCAAGGGTTTTCAGCACTGCCGCCTCATAGGTGCGTGCCCCTTCGCCCGCGGCGGCCGCACCGATCAGCACCAGAAACCCGGTCAGCAAGGTGGCCGCTGCGCCGTAGGACGTGGCCGCGGCAAGGCTGGTCAGCAGATCGGCAACACGGTTGATCGCATCGCGCACGCGAATTGCGGTGATATTGGGATAGGCGCTGGCCAGATCACGCAGAATTTGCGCCTCTGCCTGTTCTTCGGCGTAGACCGTGGCGATATGTGTATGCGGCGCGCCTGACAATGCAGCGGGGTTCATCGACAAGATAAACCCGATACCAGCCGTGCTGAAATCAACCTCCCGAAAACTGGTGATCGTGCCTGTGATATCGCGTCCCAGAATGTTCACCGTCATTGTGTCCCCAAGGCTCAGCCCCATTTCTTCGGCCTCTTCAGCGGCAAAGCTGATTTGGGGTGGGCCTGTATAATCCTCTGGCCACCATTGGCCCGCTGTGACGCGGGTATTTTCTGGCAGGGCGTTGGTATAGGTCACGCCGCGGTCGCCTTCCAACACCCAGTGACCGCCCGCAACCTCGCGGGCGGGACGCCCGTTGATTTGGGTGATGATGCCGCGCAACATTGGTGCGCTATCCACGCGGCTGACAGCTGCATCACCATCCAGACGGGCGCGAAAGCCCTCAAGCTGGTCATTCTGGATATCGACAAAGAAGTAACTTGGCGCAACATCGGGCAGGTCGCGTTCGATCGCGCTGCGCAGGTTGCCGTCAATCTGCCCGACGGCTGCAAGCACGGACAGCCCGAGACCAAGGGACAGGACCACCGAGGTTGCTTGCTCTTTCGGTCCGCCAATCGCACCAAGGGCAAGCCGCAGCCCTGTGCGTCCGCGCAAGGCAGGCAGGCGTGTCAGGCGGGTTGAAAGCCAGCGGATCCCGCGGGCTGCAATTGAGAGTGCAGCAAGGACCGCCACGATGCCGCCAAAGGTCCATAGGGTCAGCATGACGGTGCTGGAAAAGAAGATCGCCACACCAACAAGAGCGGCCAGCAATACAAAGATCGCCAATAGGTAGGGCGCACGCGGCAGCGGTGCATCGTTGCTCAACGCATCCCGAAAGAGCGTGGCAGCGCGGATCGTTTCGGTCTGCGCAAGCGGCCAGAGTGTGAAAATGGCTGCCGCCAAAACCCCATAGATCGCGGCTTCGAACAAGGGGGCCGCATAGACGGTGAACACCGCTGGAACAGGCAGATTGGCCTCGATCAGGGGGGCGAAGGCAAGCGGCGCCAAGGCACCAATCAGCAGGCCAATCGCAAGCCCAAGAAGGGTAAGCACGCCGATCTGAAATCCGTAGGTCAGAAAGATCGTGCGGCGGCTTGCCCCAAGGGTTTTAAGGGTCGCAATGACGTTGGTCTTGCGCCCAAGATAGCTTCGCACAGCGGCACTGACCCCCACGCCGCCGACGGCCAGCCCAGACAGGCCCACCAAAACCAAAAAAGCCCCCAACCGGTCCACAAATTGCCGCACGCCCGGTGCGCCGTTGCGCGCGTCGGTCCACCGCAGGCCTGCATTTTCAAACTGCGCTTCGGCATCGGCCTGAATCGCTGCCAGATCGGTGCCTTCGGGCAACGTGAGCCGATACTTCGTGTCAAACAACGTGCCTTGCGCCAGAAGACCTGTGCCTTCTAATGCTTGCGTGCGCAGGATCGTGCGAGGCCCCAAAGCAAAGCCGCCGGCGGCGCTGTCTGGCTCGTTCACCAAGATGGCGGACAGGGTGAAATCCTTGGCCCCAAGGCGGAAGCGATCCCCCACGGCCAATCCCAATCGGTCTGCCAACACGCGTTGCATAATCGCGCGGTCCCCGGCCAAGGCCTGATCGAGTGGTTGCGCGGGCTCAAGCGTGACGGCACCAACAAGCGGATAGGCAGTGTCCACAGACTTGATCTGGGTCAGCGCGCGTTCTGTCACCCCGTCGCGGGCCACAACGGCCATAGACCGAAAGTCCGTGATTTCAGAGGTTTGGATGGCATTGGCGTCCATCCATGCGCGTTCTTCGTCTGTGGCAAACCGGTACGTGAAGCCAAGCTCTGCATCGCCGCCCAAAAGGGCCGCGCCTTCGCGGTCCAATCCCGTCAGGATTGCCGTGTGCACAGAGCCCACAGCGGCAATCGCGGCCACACCAAGGGCAAGGCATGCCAGAAATATTCCAAAGCCGCGCAACCCTGATGCAAAGCCTGCGCGCAATTCTCGTGCGGCCAATCGCCAAGCCGTCATCATTGCGCGGCCAATGCGCTGTCAGGGGCCAAACGCCCGTCTTGCAGGCTTATGACCCGATCGCATCTTTCGGCAAGATCGGGGGCATGTGTCACCATCACCAATGTTGCGTCATGGCGGTCGCGTAGGCCAAACAGCAAATCCATGATGGCCGCGCCGTTGGCCCCATCAAGGTTGCCAGTGGGTTCATCGGCCAGCAAAATTTCGGGGCGGGGGGCCAAGGCGCGGGCCAGGGCTACGCGCTGTTGTTCGCCCCCTGACATCTGGTTGGGATAATGATGCAATCGCCCGCCAAGTCCTACTGCGGCAAGCTCTTCTTCGGCGCGATCAAACGCATCAGGTTTGCCCGCCAACTCCAGCGGGACAGCGACGTTTTCAAGGGCGGTCATCGTTGGGATAAGATGAAAACTTTGAAAGACAACGCCCATATGATCGCGCCTGAAGCGCGCAAGCGCATCTTCATTCAGCGCCGTCAAATCGCGGCCCAAAGCGGTGATGGTGCCGCCTGTTGCCAATTCCAGCCCACCCATCAGCATCAGCAGGCTCGATTTACCTGATCCCGACGGGCCAACAAGCGCCAGTGTTTCTCCGCGCATCACCTTTAGGCTGATCTTGTGCAGAATATCGATCCGCCCCGCATTGCCATTTAGCGAAAGATCAACATCTTTAAGGGTAAGCACTGGATCGAGCATAAGGGGAGTCCTGACAATGGGGCGTTGGTTTGGATATGGGGCGCGGGGCGCATACCGCAACCTGATTGCATTGGTTTTTATATGTTTTGCAGGTGTTGTGCGTGCAGAGACCGCAACCGTCGCTGTTTTGGGCGACAGCCTTATTCAAGGCTACGGGCTGGTCCAGCAAGAGGGGCTGGTGCCGCAGCTGGAAAGCTGGTTGCACGCGCAAGGGGCAGACGTTGCGCTGATCAACGCGGGGGTGTCTGGTGATACCACGCAAGGCGGGCTGAGTCGGATCGCCTGGACGTTGACGCCAGAAGTGGATGCGGTGATCGTAGCACTTGGGGGCAATGACCTTTTGCGCGGCATCGACCCTGCGGTCAGTCGCGCGAATATCGAAGGTATTGTCGAAGTGACGCAACAGGCCAACCTTGAGGTGTTGTTGATCGGGATCGAAGCCCCGCTGAACTACGGCGCAGACTACAAAGCGGCATTTGACGCGATTTTTCCGCAAGTTGCCGAAATCTATGGCACGGCTTTCCACCCCGGTTTGTTCACCGCTTTTGACGGGCTGGATTTACAGGACGTCATGCAAAGCGACAGTATTCATCCTAATGCCAAAGGTGTTTCGCTGATTGTGGAAGAGATTGGCCCGGATGTTCTGGCTCTGATAAACCGCATCCATTAAAATCGCTGGCTTTTTTGTGGGCGCACACTCGACAAACCAAAGCGCTGCCCCATCTAACTGTCAAATAGGAAGAGGGAACCCTGACAATGACGAATATGGAAAATATGGACGCGCAGATGGCTGAAAAAGAACGTCAGCAAGCGGTCTATGAACGAGCGATGGCCGAGCTGAACGCGGCCCCGCGCCCCCGCGCGATCAAGACCTATGTGACGTCTGATGTGAAAACAGAAGAGCCGTTGATGTTTTCCGAAGGCATGTTGGGCAGCATGGCCCATAGTGCGCAATTGTTCTGCATTGCCTTTGCGATGATCACGCCTATTGTGTTCTTGTGGGCCATCATCTTCTGATCGCACAACAGCACGTAAAAAAGGCGCCGTGGCAAATGCTGCAGCGCCTTTTTCTTTGTCTTATGAGGGGCTTATGTGCCCCTTTGTCACTTACGACAGAGCGAGGTTGATCGCGCTCTCACGACCGTCACGGCCGTTTTCGATGTCGAAAGTTACTTTTTGGTTGTCAGCCAGACCTGTGAGGCCCGAACGTTCAACAGCTGAGATGTGAACAAACACGTCTTTGCTGCCGCCATCGGGTGCAATAAAGCCGTAGCCTTTAGTTGTGTTGAACCATTTTACGGTGCCAGTAGCCATCCCGTATCTCCTTAAATTATGTGCCCGCGGAAGTGCTGCACGTCGGCTTAGTCAGTGATCGAAGGACTGTAGCCGGTGAAGGTAGACAGGGATCGAGTTCTTAACGTTCGCACCCTTGCATATGGGCAGAGCCCGCCAGAAAGCAAGGGGAAACATTCAATAAGGACGATTTGGCAAAGTGTTGCGCAACACGCCACACGCCGTCTGACCCGATGTATGGCAGAGCGTCTGCTCACGGTATGGCAATGCGTCAGACGTTCGGTGGTGTAAGGATTTGGTAAGGTTTGGGGCAGGGGCCGTGGACGGAGAGCCTGAAGGTCACGATGCATGTCGGCAAAGCAACGGTACAGCTCTCCAAGGCGATGAGGCCGCGATATCAAGCGCGGCTGAGCCTTGTGCCGCGGTATTATGTGCATATGCGACTGGCGGGGTATCTGATGCCGGATGTGGAGGAAGTGAAGGAGGAGTTGGGTTAGGAGGTGAACTAGTGTATGGCTAGTGCGGAATGAAGCATCGGGTGAACTCTAGCTCTAGCTTCTGGCGTTATCGACGTTTCAGGAACGGGTTTCTGTTCTTTGAAAAACCAATGAATAGGCTCTTCCTTATGAGTGTTTAGACCAATGATCCCAGTCAAATGCATGCTTTGAAGTAACGCTCTTGCGATATCTAAAATAGCATCGTCGCTTGCCCCGCGCTTAGAATACGTTCTATCAACAAATAGATATACAGGATCTTTGAGAAATTCCTCTTGCTCTGCAAATGCCTCGATCAAGTCGTCTAAAAGTCTTGATGTGAGCAAGTTGCCTACAATGAAAGAACCCTGTTTCCCAGAAAAATATTTCAGCATTGCTTCGAGGCCTGGAAAGACTGACGACCATTCTTCGATCAATGCTGACTTTCGTTCCTCGGAATAAACACGCTCGGCTTTCAAAACTTCAGAAACTGACAATTTCGACTTGTCATTAGAAGTTCGAAAACATGCATTTAGAAATGAAATGATGTCTCGCGGCCTAAATAAAGACCGTTCCAGAATAAACTCAAATGGTCTTTTTTTATTTATTCTGTCGGGAAATAGATCAATCAAGAAGATATTTTGTGAATCGTATTTGCTTCTAAACAAGTAGTTAATTCTTGAATTAATCAATTCTTGCAGCTGTGAGGAAGACCATTTTATCCTCAAGAAGTAGTCCTCATACTTTTCGGTCTGAAAGCCATCGTGCCTTGTTTCTTGAATCACCCTTTCCAACACGTCTGATCGCAACGAAACAATAACCTTCAAGTTTCTGATTTTCTTGAGTCCTTTTAGTGCCTCAATAAGTGCCTTGATTAATTGATACTTTAATTTTTCAGATACCCATTGATCATCGAGGCCATCCACAAGAATTCGAACTGGAGGAAGGCCTTTTTGATTGCTGTATTCTGCCAGCGTCGCTGTGAGCCGTGCCAGTTCGGATAGTAAATCTCCATCCACAACTTGTTTTAAACGAGCTTGTAACTGTTGTTTCTTAATCTTGCCCAAAGTCTGAACAAATCCCGCATTGAAGCGAAATTTTTCGAGTTCCCCGCCAAAATCAGCATTTATCTTCTCAGAAAGCGCCTGCTCGACTTCCCGAAAACTCTCGTCGAAAGTGACCCAGAAGCGGTTTGAGTAGTTTTCAAGATAAGCTAGTGCCTCTTGACGCGTTTGGTCTCTTCTAAACTGATCTTTAATGGTACTAAGAATAGTTCGGGATTTGTCCTCCGAACCTACACGGAACGCGAGTCGAATATACTCAATTAATAAAACGTGCTTCCATAGAGCTTGGAAAAACAAATCTAGCGACACGTCCATTGAATAGATAAATCTAATTACATCGCTGTTAGAGATAAACGTCATCGAAACTTCGCGTAAATCAATGAAGTTTGCTTGATCATTTTCGTCGGCGATCTTTTTTAGTAAGGCCGTTTTTCCTATTCCAGTACTACCCAGAGCAAAGCATTTTGGGGAATTCATGTCTTCTAGCTCTGTTTTTGCGGGATGATCAAAAAAACACTCCTTCAAAAAATAATCATCGTTTTCTGCGGCCGTACTACCGACATTCATATTTTGGGAAAGAACTATTTCTTTTCGACGCACGCCGAACCTCGTATTTCTTGAGCTAACTAACCCTAGGGTTGCACTTAACGAAAGTCGGTTCAAGCCCGTGCTTGCACGGGCAGCGCCCGGACCTCCCCAATGGGGAGGGCGCTTCTCGCCCACCCCGAGGTCCGGGCGCTGCCCTGATGTGGTGTGTTGGGGGTAAGGGTGGTGTTGTTTGAGCGGGCGTTGAGAGCGCCTAGGTTTTCGGGGGTGTGGGAACGCGCTTTTGCTGAAGCAAAAACGCTGCCTCCCACTGCGTTAAATCCAAAAAGTGTTGTCCGCTTAGCGGGCAAACTTTTTGTATTTAACGCGCTTAGGCTCAAGCGCATCTGGGCCCAGACGACGTTTCTTGTCTTCTTCGTAGTCGGTGAACCCGCCTTCAAACCATTCGATGTGGGCCTCGCCCTCAAATGCCAGAATGTGCGTGCAGATACGGTCCAGAAAGAAGCGGTCGTGGCTGATGACGACGGCGCAGCCTGCGAAGTCGACCAGTGCGTCCTCTAGGGCGCGCAGGGTTTCGACGTCCAGATCGTTTGTCGGCTCGTCGAGCAGTAGCACGTTGCCGCCTGCGCGCAGCAGTTTGGCCATATGCACGCGGTTGCGTTCACCGCCTGACAGCACACCGACTTTCTTCTGCTGGTCGCCGCCTTTGAAGTTGAACGACGAGCAATAGGCGCGGCTGTTCATTTCGGCGTCGCCGAGCATGATGATGTCTTGGGCGTCGGTGATGACTTCCCAGACGGTTTTGTCGGCGGGCAGCGCGTCGCGCGACTGATCCACGTAGGACAGATCGACGGTATCGCCGTATTCGACCGAGCCTGAATCGGGCTGTTCCTGCCCTGTCAGCATTTTGAACAGCGTCGATTTACCCGCGCCGTTCGGCCCGATCACGCCGACGATGCCACCGGGCGGCAGCGAAAAGGACAGGTCCTCGATCAGCAGTTTGTCGCCGTAGGCTTTGGTCAGGTTTTCAACCTCGATCACCTTGTTCCCCAGACGTGGGCCGTTGGGGATGATGATCTGGGCGCGGCCGACTTTTTCACGTTCTGACTGGTTGGCCAGATCGTTATAGGCGGCGATCCGTGCCTTGGATTTGGCTTGGCGGGCTTTGGCGCCTTGGCGCATCCATTCCAGTTCGCGTTCCAGCGTTTTCTGCTTGGATTTGTCGTCTTTGGCTTCGCGTTCCATGCGTTTGGCTTTGGCTTCCAGCCATGACGAATAGTTGCCCTCGTGGGGGATGCCCGACCCGCGGTCGAGTTCCAAAATCCAGCCCGTGATCGCATCAAGGAAATAGCGGTCGTGGGTGACGATCAGGATTGTCCCTTTGTAATCAATGAGGTGCTGTTGCAGCCAAGCGATGGTTTCGGCGTCCAGGTGGTTGGTGGGTTCATCAAGCAGCAGCATGTCGGGGGCATCGAGCAAGAGCTGGCAGAGCGCGACGCGGCGTTTCTCACCGCCCGAAAGCGTTGTGACATCGGCGTCATCGGGGGGGCAGCGCAGGGCTTCCATGCTGACATCGATTTGCGCGTCGAGATCCCATAGGTTCTGGGCGTCGATCTCGTCTTGCAGCTTGGCCATTTCATCGGCGGTCTCATCCGAGTAGTTCATCGCCAGTTCGTTGTAGCGATCAAGGATGTCCTTTTTGGCCTTCACGCCAAGCATCACGTTGCCGCGCACATCCAGCGATGGGTCCAACTCGGGCTCTTGGGGCAGGTAGCCCACGCGCGCGCCTTCGGCGGCCCATGCTTCGCCCTGAAACTCAGTGTCTTGCCCTGCCATGATGCGCATGAGGGTCGATTTACCCGTGCCGTTCACGCCGACCACGCCAATTTTGACCCCGGGAAGGAAGTTCAGGCGGATGTTTTCGAACACCTTTTTGCCGCCGGGATATTGCTTGGACACGCCGTCCATGAAGTAGACGAATTGATTGGCCGCCATTGTCGCGTTCTCCTGAAGGGAAATCTGTTTTGTGCGGTGTAGCGTGATCAATCGCGGGGGGCAAACGCTTCGGGCGGCGGGCGTTAACGTTTTTTCATTGTTTTCATGGTGAAAGACAGGGCGCGCTGGATTTTGAGAGCTTATGACGAACGTTACCGGATACATGCTGTTCGATACTGTGGACGACGATCTGCTGTCGCCGGGCGATGCGGTATCGGGCGGGCAGGCGACAGCAACTGTGCCCACCGCAAGCGTGTCGCCCACCCACTTTATCTATGTTGATTACCCGTCCCTTGGGCCTGTCAGCGGGTTCGCCTATTGGAGCGGGACGGACTATTGGTTTGTGCCCGACGACCCCACGGGGTTTCCGCCCAACGAGTTGGGAACTGTCATTCGCCAAGATGATATTTCCGGCGATACGGGCACAGCCGGTAATGACAGTTTTTCGGGCGCATCGGGTGGCGAAACCTATAGCGGTCTGCAAGGTGACGACACTATCGCCACAGGGTCCGGAGATGATCGGGTCTTTGGTGATAGTGGTGATGACAAAATCCAAGCCAACAGCGGCAATGATGTTGTCTACGGTGGTCGCGGTAACGACTCGCTTTCCGGTAACGCGGGTGATGACGAGGTTTATGGCGAAGCGGGCGATGACACCCTGCGCGGACGATCGGGCCAAGATACGCTGTCGGGCGGCGGCGGTGATGACTGGATTGAAGGCGGGCTGGACAGCGAAATTGAGGCCGACACGCTGGAGGGCGGGGAAGGGAACGACACGATCTATGGCGGCGGTGGCAATGATGTCATCTGGGGTGATCGCGAGACGCTGTCTATCTCGAACTATGCCTCTGAATTCAGCGGCCCTGCGACCACCCTGACCGTTACAAATTCAACGGATGCACCAATCGAATTGCGTTGGATTGATTCCAACGGCAACGATGTTTTCTACAAAACGATCCAGCCTGGTCAGACCATCACGCAGGCCACTTGGATTGGGCACAACTGGTTTTTAGCAGATCAGGACGGCAACCCGCTACACCTGATCATCGGGGGCAATCAGACGATAGACTACGGGGCCGATGGGCTGGCGGATACGCTTGAAGGCGGCGCTGGCAACGACAGTATCCTTGGCCAGTTCGGCGATGACAGCATCGACGGTGGGGACGGGCAAGACACGATATCGGGCGGCAGCGGGGATGACCTGATCAAGGGCGGCGCGGATGCCGATAGCATCACAGGTGATGACGGCGATGACCAGATTTTCGGCGAAAGTGGAAACGATTCCATCGCCGCGGGCTCTGGCAGAGATACCGTTTATGGCGGCTTGGGATCGGACACCATCAGGGGCAATGGTGGCAATGACACGCTTTATGGCGAGGCCGACAACGACAGCATCGAAGGCAACGTCGGCAATGATTATGTTGACGGCGGTCTTGGCGACGACACGCTGTCAGGTGGAATGGGATCGGACACCGTTGTCGGTGGCACAGGCGACGATACGCTTTCCGGAGATGCTGGCGACGACACGCTGACAGGCGGTGATGGCGATGACACGTTTGTTTACACCGCGGGCGATGGCCAAGATGTGATTACAGATTTCAATTTCGGCAACACCGGTGCGCTGGGTGACGGTGACACGACAAACAACGACTTTATCAACCTGTCGCAATTCTATGACCGCCTGTCAGAGCTTCGCGATGATCTAAGGGACGACGGTGTCCTGAACCAGTCCAACGCTGACACGGTGGATTATGCCGACAACAGCCGGTTCCAATCGGGCGACAGTCTGACGTTTCAAGGGGCTCAGGCCGCAAGCTTTACGGCCGATAACACGGGCGTGCCGTGTTTTACCCAAGGCACGCTGATTGCGACGGCCAACGGTCAGGTGCCTGTCGAGCATTTGCGCATCGGGGATATGATCCAGACTGCCGACAATGGTCTGCAACCGATTTTATGGACGGGCATGCGCGAATTGCACCCTTGGCAACTGGCCCGCCGTCCCGAATTGCGGCCCGTTGTGTTGATTGGCGGGGGACCTTTTGGAAATGATTCGCCGCTGTTTGTCTCGCCGCAACATCGGGTGGTGACCAGAGGGGCGCATGGCGGTGAATGTTTTGTCGCCGCGAAAAAGCTGATCAACCTGCCAAAGGGCAAGACGCGCATCGCACGTGGGAAAACCCATGTGCGCTATGTCCATTTTATGACCCCGCGCCACGAGGTTGTCTTTGCCAATGATGTGCCATGCGAAACCTTTTGGCCGGGGGCGATGGCGCTTGGCGGGTTGCACAGCGCACAGCGCGCGGAAATCGCAGCCCTGTTTCCGTCCCTTTTGGTCAACCACGGGCACAAGGCCACCCCGCGCCTTGCCCGTGTTGGGCACCCATATGGCGCAATGGCCCGCCCGTGCCGACGACGGCTTGCATAAGGTGCGCGATTGACACGCCGCGCGAAATCGGTGCTAACGCGTGTTCTATGACGTCATCGTTTCCACATGCCGCACGTGGCCAAGTGATTGGCTTGCTTGGAGGGTCGTTTGATCCGCCGCACGCAGGGCATGTGCATATCACGCGCGAGGCGCTCAAACGGTTTGGGCTGGACCGCGTGTGGTGGCTTGTATCGCCAGCCAACCCGCTCAAACCCCATGGCCCTGCACCTTTGGCAGATCGCTTGCAAGCCGCACGCGCGATTATGCAACACCCCCGTGTGGCGGTCACCGATATCGAGGCGCATCTGGGCACGCGCTACACCGCCCAAACGCTTGATGCGTTGCGCGCGCGCTATCCGCATGTGCATTTCGTGTGGCTGATGGGGGCGGATAATCTGGCGCAATTCCATCACTGGCAGGATTGGCGCGGTATCATGGAGACCACGCCGGTGGGCGTGTTGGCGCGGCCCGGTGATCGGATATCGGCGCGGATGTCACCTGCGGCCAAACTGTATGATTTTGCCCGCCTGAAAGGACGGCGTGGTTTGCTTTTGGGGCGGCATGGCGCACCTGCGTGGTCGTTTCAAAATGTGCCGATGCGTGCGGTCAGTTCAAGCGCGATACGGGCGCGGGGAGAATGGGCTTCTGGCGTAACACCGCCGCGCTGACGCCCGAGACGATCACAAGCGTCAGCCCGATCAGGGTGGTCGTGTCCGGAAAGGTGTCAAAAATGAAAAACCCAAGGGCTGTGGCCGAGATGAGCTGGAAATAGATCATTGGGGCCAGTCGCGTGCTATCGGTGGTCGCATAGGCCATTAGCAACAACAGATTGCCAAACATGCTGCCCCATGATGACGCAAGCGTCAGCCCGATGACAGGCGCGCTGAGGGCGGGGGCATGCATCAATCCGAAAGGCGCCAGCGCAACCGCGCCCACGATGAGTTGCGTGAACAACAAGGCGCGTGCATTGCCCAACCCCACAAGCCATTTCGATGTGGTCAGGAAGGTGCCGTGAAAACATCCCGCCAGCACGGCCCACCCCAACCCGGGCGAGAAATTGGCACCCGGTTGGACAACGATCAACACGCCCGCAAAGCCCAAAAGCAGCAAAAGCGTTTGGATCAAAGTGACACGTTCGCCCAACAAAAAGACCGACAAAGTGTAGCTGACGATGGGACCGATGAAGAAGGCGGCAAAGACATTTGCCACCTCTTCGGTGCGCAGCGCGGTCAGAATGCAGGCGATGCCGCCTGTGATCAAAAGCCCGCGAAAGATGATCCGCCAGTCTTTGAGCAGCGCCAGACTTCCGCGTGGGGCAAACGGGGCGATGCACAGTGCGGCAATCGCGAACCGGGTCCATGCGGCATAGATCGGATGGGTGCCATAGTCCTGCGCCATCAGTTTGGCGGCACTGTCGGCCGAGGGGATCAGCATCTGGGCTGCGAACATCAAAAGCAGGGCGCGTAACATGACATTTGCTTTAGGGGGCATTTGAACGGTTGTCACGGGCCATGTGCTGCGCTTTAGTCTGAGATATGACGCGCTTGTATTCCCGACGATTTCTGATTGCCTCTTTGTTGGCCTCTACAGCCACGGCGGCCTGTGCCAATGCGCCCGAACGGTCGTTGCGTCCCGCGGTGCGTGGTGCGGATGCGCCACGTGTGGTGGTGGCGGGCAGCGACCGTTTGGTCGCCAACGCAGGCCTATCGGGCGACACGCAATTTGCTGTGGCTGATCTGCGCAGCGGCAAACTTCTGGAAACGCGCCGCGCAAACGCCGCCGTGCCGCCTGCCAGTGTCGCCAAGGCTGTCACGGCGCTTTATGCGATGGAGCAGTTGGGCGAGAATTTCACCTTTGTGACGTTACTTCTGGGCTCGGGTGCGGTGCAAAACGGTATCCTGCAGGGGGATTTGACGCTGGTGGGGGGTGGGGATCCAACGCTTGATACCGACCAGTTGGCAGGTATGGCCGCGGCATTGAAGGCCAAGGGCATCACAGGAATTTCAGGGCGGTTGAACGTGTATGGCGGTGCCTTGCCCGCCATCCCCTATATCGACCGCGATCAGCCTGATTATCTGGGCTATAATCCCACGATCGGCGGGCTGAATGCCAATTTCAACCGCGTGCATTTTGAGTGGCGGCGCGGGGCCGATGGGTACCGCGTGACGATGGACGCGCGCGGCAAGAATTATGTGCCGCAAATTCGCACGTCGGTCATGGACATCGTGAACCGGGATTTGCCCGTCTACGCCTATTCCAAACGCGGTGGCGTGGACCGCTGGAGCGTCAGCCGTGCGGCTTTGGGCGGTGGCGGGGCGCGGTGGTTGCCCGTGCGCAATCCTGCCCTTTACGCAGGCGATGTGCTGCGCGGCGTGGCGGCGGCCCAAGGGGTGAGCCTGCCTGCTGCGCGCGAGGTGACATCCATCCCGCAAGGCAGCGTTCTGGCGCAACACCGCAGTCCGCCGCTGCGCGATATGGCCCGCGATATGCTGTTGTTTTCGACCAATATCACCGCCGAGGTTTTGGGACTGCGTGCATCAAACCGCGATGATTTGCGGGCGTCTGCCCGCGCGATGAGCGATTGGGCCAATCGCAAATATGGCACATCGCTCAAGCTGGTGGACCACTCGGGCCTTGGCGATACAAGCCGCGTGAGCGCAGGTGATATGGTGAAGGTCATGGTGGGCGCAAAGACCGGCCCGTTGCCCCAGATCATGAAAGACATCCGCATGCGCGATGCCAATAACAAGGTGATCGCGGGCCACCCCGTAAAGGTGCAGGCCAAGACCGGAACGCTGAATTTTGTCAGTGCCCTGAGTGGATATCTGACGGCAGCCGATGGCCGTGAACTGGCCTTTGCCATGTTTGTCACAGACGTGTCGCGCCGTGCGGCCATCCCCAAGGCGCAGCGCGAGGCCCCGCGCGGGGCGAAGTCCTGGAACAAGGGTGCCAAAGCGTTGCAACAAAAGCTGTTGCAACGATGGGGCGTGGCCTATCCACGTTGAGGGGGCAAGGGCTTTGCAAAGCCCTTGAACGCGGATTTTCGAAAATCCGCCGCCCCTGAAAATCGGTGGGTTAAAGGGTCATGTGCCGTGCGCGTGCGCCACGCTCAATCGCGGCGGCATGAAGGCGGTCCAGATCCAGCTCGTAACGGATTTCTTCCAGCATCCGCAGCTCTGTTGCCTTGATCGTTCCATCGGCGGCAGCCACGTCACAGGCCAGCGCATAAGCGGTTTCGAACAAAGGTTCGGGCAGGCTTTCACGGATCAAGCCAAACAGCGCCTCAAGCCCGTCTTCTTGCTCAAACAGATCAAAAACCGTCTGGCTGATGCGTGGCAGCTTTTCGGCATCATACCCCGCAAAGACGGGCAAGTTATTGACGATATTGGTGATTTTGACCAATTCGGCCGTGCGGATATCCTCATCGCTGGCCGAAACCGCGATCATAAGGGCGGCAAGACTGTCTTGGGCGGTCATAGGGTGCGGGTCGGTCACGGGCGAAGGCTCCTTTGGGTTCATGCTCTATTTATTGACGGCACCGCGCACTCGCAATAGGGACGGGGCATGTAATCCTTGGAGAGACCTGATGACTGATCTGCGCGACGCCGCGATGACCTCGAAAGCATGGCCCTTTGAAGAAGCGCGCCGCCTGCTCAAACGGGTTGAGCGGATGGGCAAATCAGAGGTGATTTTCGAGACGGGATACGGCCCATCGGGGCTGCCCCATATCGGCACCTTCGGCGAGGTCAGCCGCACCACGATGGTGCGCCGCGCTTTTGAGGTGATCAGCGATATCCCCACACGCTTGATCTGTTTTTCTGACGATCTGGACGGCATGCGCAAGGTGCCCGGCAATGTGCCTGACGCGGAAAAACTGAATGATTACTTGCAGTTGCCGCTGACAAAAGTGCCAGATCCCTTTGGCACGCATGAAAGTTTCGGCCACCATAACAACGCCATGCTGCGCCGCTTTCTGGACACCTTCGGCTTTGAATACGAGTTTATCAGCGCCAAGGATTTCTACGAAAGCGGCCGCTTTGACGAGGTGCTGTTGCGCGCCTGCGAACGCTATGACGATGTCATGGCGGTGATGCTGAAATCCCTGCGCGAGGAACGCCGCCAGACCTATTCGATTTTTCTGCCCATGCACCCTGAAACGGGGCGAGTGCTGTATGTGCCCATCAAACATGTAGATGCCCGCGAGGGCACGGTGACCTTTGATGATGAAGAGGGCCGCGAATGGACCGTGCCTGTGACAGGCGGCAACGTAAAGTTTCAGTGGAAGCCTGATTTTGGCGCGCGGTGGGCCGCTTTGGGCGTCGATTTCGAAATGTATGGCAAAGACCACAGCACCAATACGCCGATCTATGACCGTATTTGCGAGATCCTTGGCGGCAAAAAGCCCGAACACTTCACCTATGAGCTGTTTCTTGACGATCAGGGCCACAAGATTTCCAAGACCAGTGGCAACGGCGTGTCGATTGACGACTGGCTAACCTATGCCAGCACCGAAAGCCTGTCGTATTTCATGTATCAAAAGCCCAAAACTGCAAAGCGGATGCATTTCGATGTGATCCCCAAGGCGGTGGATGAATACCATCAGCAGTTGCGCGCCTATCCGACCCAAGACGCCAAGGCGCAGGCCAACAACCCCGTGTTCCATATTCATGGCGCGGATGTGCCGGCCTCCGATATGGTGGTGCCGTTTTCGATGCTTTTGAACCTTGCAGGCGTGGCGAATGCAGAAGAAAAAGACCAGCTGTGGGGCTTTATCCAGCGCTATGCGCCTGAGGCGTCTGCAGATACGAACCCGCAGCTTGACCAGGCGGCAGGGTTTGCCGTGCGCTACTACAATGACTTTGTGAAGCCCCACAAAGTTTACCGCCTGCCCACGGATCTGGAGCGCGAGGCGCTGACAGAGCTGCGTGATGGCTTGAAATCTTGGGACAAAGGGCTGGATGCCGAAGAGCTGCAAAGCCTTGTCTTTGCCTGCGGTCGCGAGCGGTTTGACCCGCTGCGCGATTGGTTCAAGGCGCTCTATCAGGTGCTGCTTGGGGCCGATCAGGGGCCGCGCTTTGGCGGGTTTATCGCGCTTTACGGTGTGGATGAAACCATCACGCTGATTGATGACGCGCTGGCGGGCAAGCTGGTTTAATTGACGCTTCTCCCTCTCGGGCTACCGTTTTGGCAGGAAAGAGGGAGAAAAAACATGCGGTATTTACTTGTTTTGCTCGTCGCGTTCTGGGGCAGCATGGCGTCGGCGCAGTCGGACCCGACGGCGGATATCCAAAGTGTCATTGGTGGTCAGCTAAAAGCGTTTCAGGCCCAAGACGTTGAAAAAGCGTGGGTTTATGCCAGCCCGACTATCAAAATGCTGTTTCGCGACGAACAGAATTTCGGCGTCATGGTGGAACGCGGCTATCCGATGGTGTGGAATAATGCCGACGTGCGTTTTCTTGATCTGCGCACCGAAGATGGCCGTGTGTGGCAGAAGGTTCGCCTGACGGATCGTTCGGGCGCGGTTTATTTTCTGGACTATCAAATGATCCCCACCGCCCAAGGCTGGCAGATCAATGGCGTGCGTGTGTTGGATGCGCCTGATGTCGGGGCCTAGCCGTTGCGCGTTTGGCCTGCAGAGCGCACGCATCGGTTAACCCTTGTTAACCCCGTAACGCTAGTCTGTTCCAAGTAACGCAGATCTGCCCCTTTCGGGCAGGCATGACATGATGAGAACCGCTGCCCGCGCCACCGCGTGGGCCAGCGGTTCTTTCGTTTTGGAAAGGGACATACCGCTATGAATAAGGCAATTACCGATGGGCTTGTGCTGACACCGCCGGATTTTACCCAAGGTCTGGATCAATGGTCGTCGGGCGATGGGACCGCTGGCAGTGATACATATGCAAATGCGGGCAACGCGGCTTTGGTCCCATCGGACCCGGATTTTAGCGGCTGTCTTGAACTGGTCAAAACCCAAGGCGGCACGCAGCCTTTGCGCTTTATGGGGCAAACCCCTTTGATCCCTGGGTGCTATTTGCAGGTGACTGTGCGCGTCAAAGCGGTCAGCGGGGCGTTGCCGCAGGTGCGCATTGCGGCCAACCCGCGGCGCACCAACAATGCGGCGGTCAACGGTGTGCTGAAAACAGGCCCTGCCGTGCAGCTTGATACCTACGGTCAGGTGGTCGAGATCAAGGCGATCATCGGTCAGGGCGACCGTCCGGGGGTGGATATGGTCTGGGGCATGGATGCCGCCTATGCCTTTGTCGGACTGGACCTGACGGGGCCCACAGGCGGTGTGGTGCGCATTGATGACATCAAGATCGAAGACGCAACATCGGTTTTCTTGCGCGACATGATTGATGTGGTCGATGTGCGCGACTACGGCGCGATCGGTGACGGCACCACCGATGATGCCGATGCGTTTGAAGCCGCTGACGCCGCTGCAGCGGGGCGCACGCTTTTGGTGACAGGGGGGCAATTTTTCTTGGGCCGCAACACCACGATCGACAGCAAAATCCGCTTTGAAGGCACTGTTGTGCAGGCGCCCGAACATCGCCTTGTGCTGCGTCGTTCCTTTGATTTGCCGACCTATGCGGATGCCTTCGGAAGCGAGGTTGAGGGTTTCAAGAAAGGGTTTCAGGCGCTTTTGAACAATGCCGATCACGAGGAATTCAGCCTTGGCGGGCGGCAAATTCAACTGACCGAGCCGATTGATATGCAAGCGGCCGTGGCCAATCGCACGCGGTTTGAACAACGCGCGGTTATCTCGAACGGTCAGTTTGATGCGCGTCCCAGTGCGGATTGGAACACAGTGACTGTGACGTCGCAGGCCAGTTATTCGCCCAATGACCCGCTGACGCTGCGCAATGTAGGCAATATCGGCGCGATTGAGGCGGGATCCCTTGTGCAGGGGTTTGGCGTGGGCCGCGAGGTCTATGTCCACGAGGTGAACGTGGCGGCTGGCACGATCAAATTGTCCAACCCTTTGTGGGGGGCCAATGGCACGCAGAATTATACGTTCCGCCGGTTCAAATATATTCTGGATTTCAGCGGGTTCGAGGCGCTGAGCCGTGTGTTGGTGTCCAACATCGAATTTCAATGCGCGGGCAACGCCAGTGCCATAATGCTGGCGCCCCAAGGCACCGCGTTTGAGGTGAAGGACTGTCTGATCAACAAGCCCAAGGACCGTGGCATCACCTCGCTTGGGCGGGGATGTCAGGGGCTGAAGGTGGATCAATGCACGTTCATGTCGAACGAACAAAATCTGACCGTTGCCGAACGCACGACAACGGTGCTGAATGTGAATGCCAATGACCCCAAGATCCGCAACAACCGTGTGGTGTTGTTTGAGCATTTTGCGGTGCTTTCGGGTGCGGGCGGTTTGCTGGTGGGCAACCACTGGTTTCACGGTGACAGCACCACCGAAGGCCAGCGCAAAGCCGGGCTGATCCTGACCAACCCGAATTCGAAAACGCTGATCACAGGCAACTATGTCGATAACAATTTCATCCTACTGTCAAACGAACATGAGGCCTTTCCCGACCACGACAACCAGTTTTCCTTTGGCGGGCTGACGATCACGGGCAACATCTTTACCGCGCAGAACGCGGCAGATGATTTTGCCTGGATCGTGGTGAAACCGCATGGTGTGGGCCATTTCATTCACGGGCTGGTCATTCAGGGCAATGTGTTCAAAGCCCGCGGCAATAACGTGCTGCGCATGGAAAAGGTGGACGACAGTATCGCGGGTCTGGATTACAACCGGTTCCGCAATCTTGTGATCGATGGCAACACCTTCAATTCGGTTCAATCGGTCACGCAGAACCCTGTGCTGATCGACCACGACCAGAACACAGCGGCCAGCACATGGACCATCGATACTGCGGATTTGCTACCTTTCGGAGCGCGCTCGCGCACCGTGTCCAGCGTTGTGGCCACGGACCGGATCCGCACAAGCGGTGGGGCGGATGTGGGTGGTTTTCCCTATACGCAGGTCGGTGTTGGCGCGGGCGGGCGCGATGTGCGCGTGCGCTGGCCGCAAGCGGTGCGCGGCTCTGTCACCGTGGCGGTGCGCTGCGACAACCCGCTATAGCCGCAGATCGGCGGGGGTGAGGTGAAACGCTTTGCCAAAGCCCCCGTTCAGATGCGCCTCCGTGACATCGAAACGGGCGAAAACGAAGTCTGTGAAATCGATGTAGAGCTTTGATTTGGGATGCGTGGTCAGATAATGGCCGCGCATTTCGGCATAGTCTGGCGTGTGGTGTTCAATGATCTGTGCAGCGCATTGCAGCGTCAACCGCGGGTGGGTCAGCGGGTCGCCTTTTGCCTCGGGCTCACCGACCAGAAGGCTGGCCTGCGGGTTGGCGCGCAGGGCGCGGGTGTGATGGCTGAGGTCGGACATTAAGCTGATGGGCGCGCCATCGGGGGCGGTGCCAACGGCGATGCGGGTCACCATGGGGGCGCCGCCTGACAAGGTGCCAAGCGCACCAAACCGCGCGTCATGGATCAGCCGTCGCGCCAACGCGCGGGCCTCGTCATCTGTGGGGCGAATGGGGTTTGTCATGGGCAAAGGGTGGGGCTTGGCGGCGGCTTTGGCAAGGCTAAGTGTTAGGGATGAACCTGCCAATTGAAAACGTCCAAGACTATCCCCGCCCGCCTGCGCTGGAACCTGTGCCGCAACAGATCCGCATTGTGCATGGGGGGGTGGTGCTGGCCGAAACGCGTGCGGCTTTTCGGGTGTTAGAGACCCACCATGCGCCGACATACTACCTTCCCCCAGATGCATTTGCCGTGCCGTTGCACCCCGTTTCGGGTGGCACCTATTGCGAATGGAAAGGGGTGGCGCAGTATTGGGATATTCAAGCGCCTTCGGGCACGATTGCCCGTGCCGCGTGGTCTTATCCCGATCCGACCGCGGGGTTTGCCCCGATTGCTGATTATCTGGCGGTATATGCGACGAAAGTGGACCGCTGCTTTGTAGGCGAGATGCTGGTCACCCCGCAGCCCGGTGATTTTTACGGCGGGTGGGTGACGCCCAATTTGCAAGGGATCGTGAAGGGCGACGCGGCCACCCGCCACTGGTAATCAGATCGTCTGAAACAGTTTGAGCAACTCGGCCCGTAAGCCATCCAACGCGTCTTCGGCCTGCGCCAGTTTGAGGGTCGTCGGACCCGTCATCTCGCGCGGTCGTAGCGACAAACTATGCCTGATGGCTTTGATATCCGCTTCCATCCTTCTGACATTGGCCATCGCATCAAGCGTGCTGGCCTGCCACGGTGAAAGGGCAAGCTCGTGATCGGGGAGGGAGGAATGAATGCTCATGGCGCTATGGGTAGCGCAGAGGTGGTTAAGATTGGGTTAGTGCCTGTTGGACCTTGCAAAAACCGTTGTCACGGACGGCAACCATTTTTCAAAACCTGATTTACCTTTCATCGTAGCCCTAATTCGAGCAATTACCATTTCCTCGGTTTCATCGACTGTTCCATCTGCAGACGCGATATCATATAAAAATTTCACAACGGTTTTCTGTATGTGCTCAGCATTACAATCGGGGTTCTTCGCCTTGAATTCTTTCAAAGCATGAGCGGCTTGATCAATGCGTTTTGTCGTCTGATTAGCTCTGAGAATGTCTAGCGCTATTTCCACGTAGTCTTGATCCATCCCCCAATCCTGAACGAAGAAGGCAACGAGCTCTTCCTTTTCATTGTCGGAAAAGTCCCCATCCGCATAGCTGACTTTCAGTGCGAGTGTGGCGATGAAGTCGAAAAGCGAGATCGCAAGGGTGTCTAGTGGCGTGTTAATATACGTCGGTATTTCGACAACTCGGCTTGCCCCGTAGTCTTTGAGCAAGCGGGTGATCCCGTAGTATGCACCTGCACTGACGACAGCGGCGCCTGCGACCCAACCGACTGGTGTGACCGCGGATCCTCCAAGACCAACAAGGCTGAGCCAGCCCGTGGGCGCAAAAAACGTTGAGGCAACTGTAGCTGATTGGGCGAAGCCTGCGCCAGTTGCTGCTACCCCGCCGACATCCCACATGGTCTGCAAGCGTTTGCCAAGCCACATGGACGTGTAAGCATCCGACCCGATCCCAAGTTGTGCTTTGAATTTCAGCGGTTCGCGCACAACGGCCTCGATGCCATCGAGTGACGTCAATTGCCGTTGAGCCAATGCACTATCCATCACGCAACCAGTGGCTGATATTTAGCGACAAATGCGTCTATTTGCTTGGCAACCCTGCCAGATAAGAGATCAGAAAGGCCGCCTAGTCCGATGCCGAATGCAGACAGGATTGGCGCCAGAGCGCTACCTAAAACCGTCCCAAGCAACGGTACCGCCGCAATGCATGATGTAACCACTAAGGCAAGCAAACCGCCAAACAGCATTGTTGGTGCAATTTTCAGCAGATCAAAAACAAATGAAACGATAGACCGACCGATTTGGATCACAGCGGATCCAACAGTAACAGTCGTTTGGACGAGTTTATCCAATATGGCTTTCGCATCAGCCGAAAGAGCGATTTGCTCCAATTTTTTTCTTATGTCTCTAATCGGAAGTGCAGTCTCGTTCATCACCGACAGTTCGGTTTTGTCGATCTCCTGAGGGAGCGCAATAGGGGTGTTACTGGTCAATGTAGTGATCTCCAATTCATATAATTACGATGAAATCATAAATTGGCAAACTTAGCTACCGTCCCTTCCTTCTCTTATTCCCACCTCGCATACCTGCACGACCAGCCGTCGAGCGGCCTGCCGCTTTGCTGGCGTCGTCTACGGCTTTTTCGACGGCGGACTGGCGGGCCAGGGGGTCGTCGGAGACCACGAGGTCCACGGTCTCCAAGCGTTTGACCTCGTCGCGCAGGCGGGCGGCTTCTTCGAATTCGAGGTTCTCGGCGGCTTTGCGCATTTGATCGCGCAGCCCGTCGAGGTGCGCAGCGAGGTTATCGCCCGCCATCGGCTTGTCGATCGTCGCGGTCACGCGGTTCATGTCCACGTCGCCTTTGTAGAGCCCCGCAAGCACATCTTCGACGTTCTTTTTCACCGTCGCGGGCGTGATGCCGTGTTCTTCGTTGTAGGCGATTTGCTTGGCGCGGCGGCGGTTGGTCTCGTTCATCGCGCGTTCCATGCTGCCCGTGATCTTGTCGGCATACATGATAACGCGGCCTTCGGCGTTGCGCGCGGCGCGGCCGATGGTTTGCACCAGCGAGGTCTCAGAACGCAGGAAGCCTTCTTTGTCGGCGTCAAGGATCGCGACCAGCCCGCATTCGGGGATGTCGAGCCCTTCGCGCAGAAGGTTGATGCCCACCAGCACATCAAAGGCGCCAAGGCGCAGGTCGCGCAGGATTTCGATGCGTTCGATGGTGTCGATATCGGAGTGCATGTAGCGCACGCGGATGCCTTGTTCGTGCAGGTATTCCGTCAGGTCCTCGGCCATGCGTTTGGTCAGCGTGGTGGCCAGAACGCGCATGCCGTCTTGGGCGACTTTGCGGATCTCATCCAGCAGATCGTCGACCTGGGTTTCAACGGGGCGGATTTCGACCTCGGGGTCCAGCAGCCCTGTGGGGCGGATGACCTGTTCGGTGAACACGCCGCCTGATTGCTCGATCTCCCATGCGGCGGGGGTGGCCGAGACGAACACCGATTGCGGGCGCATGGCGTCCCATTCCTCGAACTTGAGGGGGCGGTTGTCCATGCACGATGGCAGGCGGAAGCCGTGTTCGGCCAGTGTCATCTTGCGTCTGAAGTCACCTTTGTACATGCCGCCGATTTGCGGCACGGAGACGTGGGATTCATCGGCGAACACGATGGCGTTGTCCGGGATAAACTCGAACAGGGTGGGGGGCGGCTCTCCCGGGGCGCGGCCCGTCAGGTAGCGGCTGTAGTTTTCGATGCCATTGCACACGCCTGTGGCCTCCAGCATCTCAAGATCAAAGTTGGTGCGCTGTTCAAGGCGTTGCGCCTCAAGCAGTTTGCCGTCGGCCACCAGTTGATCCAGCCTGATGCGCAGCTCTTTTTTGATGCCATGGATGGCCTGTTGCATCGTGGGTTTGGGGGTCACGTAGTGGCTGTTGGCGTAGACGCGGATTTTGTCGAAGGTGTCGGTTTTTTCGCCTGTGAGCGGGTCAAATTCGGTGATGCTTTCCAGTTCTTCGCCAAAGAAGGACAGACGCCATGCGCGGTCATCAAGGTGGGCGGGGAAAATCTCGAGGCTGTCGCCGCGCACGCGGAAGGCACCGCGCTGGAACGCCTGGTCGTTGCGGCGGTATTGTTGGGCGACCAGATCGGCGATGATCTTGCGCTGGTCGTACATTTTGCCAACGTGGATGTCTTGGGTCATCGCGCCGTATGTTTCGACGCTGCCGATGCCGTAGATACACGACACGGAGGCCACGATGATCACGTCGTCGCGTTCGAGCAGCGCGCGCGTGGCCGAGTGGCGCATACGGTCGATCTGTTCGTTGATCTGGCTTTCTTTTTCGATGTAGGTGTCAGACCGCGCGACATAGGCTTCGGGCTGGTAATAGTCATAATAGCTGACGAAATATTCCACGGCGTTGTCAGGAAAGAACCCTTTGAATTCGCCGTATAGCTGCGCGGCCAGTGTTTTGTTAGGCGCAAGGATGATCGCGGGGCGCTGCGTTTCTTCGATGACCTTCGCCATTGTAAAGGTTTTGCCCGTGCCCGTGGCGCCAAGCAGCACCTGATCGCGTTCCCCGTCGATAACGCCGGCTGACAACTCTTTGATGGCGGTTGGTTGGTCGCCTGCGGGCTCAAATTCGCTGTCCATGCGGAACCGGATGCCGCCTTGCAGTTTCTCGCGTTCTTTGACGTCTGGCGCGGGATTGGAGAGCACCGGCGCGTCGGGGCGTGGCGCCTGACCATCGTTATGGGCATAGGACATGTCTGATTCCTCTAAGTTACCCTAAAGATGGGCCGTTTCGCGGGGCTTGCAACCGCCATTTCCCTAGTGTCAACTTCACCTGACATCTGGCTTGCCAATTTGTCGCAGCTTATTGCGCGGCGGAAAAAAATTAACATATTCAGTCACTAAGGCGCAACTTTTGCAAAGCAAGGACTTGTCTGCCTAAAACAAAGTCGATTTGCTTTTGAGATAAGCGGTCTTTTGGTTAAATTCAAAGAGCAGCATAAGCATTTTGTATGCTAGCCGCGGATTTGACTGTCGGTATCGGTTGTTACCCTACCGCACCCTCGCTCCCCAACAGCCATGCCGACAGTCATTCTCCCCGCTTTTTCGCAGATCAGCCTGCGGCACCACGGGCCGTTGCAATTGGTTGCGATATTTCGGATATAGACCGCACCTTTGGACAAGATGGATGGGCCTGATGCGCGCACGAATTTACCAACCTGCCAAGACCGCGATGTCGTCTGGCGCGGCCAAGACACGCAAATGGGTGCTGGAGTTTGCACCCGCATCAGCGCGTGATGTTGATCCGCTGATGGGCTGGACCTCGTCATCTGATATGCAAAGCCAAGTGCACCTGACGTTTGATACCAAAGAAGCCGCGCTGGATTATGCGGCTGACAACGGCATTGAAGCCACGGTGCAAGAGCCAAAGAAACGCCGCGCCAATGTGCGTGAGCGTGGGTATGCTGAAAACTTTGCGGTTGATCGCCGTGGGGCTTGGACGCACTAGACCAAACGACCATTTAGCTGAAATAGGAACAGGGGTTCGCCACAAGTGCGCAGCCCCTTTTTCTTGTTCTGCGCAATCTGACCTATTGGAATATTATTCCTGTGATTGGGATTTCGGAAGGTTTTTGATCCAATTCATAACATTGCATGTTGGTAATTTGGAACGTATGTCCGCGATGCTGCCTCTTTGCTAGGATTACGTCTATGCTGTATGATCTTGAATTGCTTTCGATCCCGCCTGTTTTGGCTTCGGTCCTGTTTGGCCTCGCACTTGGTGCGGTCTTTGGGGGGCTGGCCCAGATTTCGCGCTTTTGTTTTCGGCGCGGACTGGTTGGAAGCGGATCAGACAGGTCGCAGGCGTTGGGACTTTGGCTTGTGGCCCTCGCGACGGCCGTGATTGGCACGCAATCGCTTGTTTTTCTGGGGTATTTGGATTTTTCGGCACACCGTCTGGCCACGGCTGATGTGCCGTGGTTGGCCATTGCAATTGGCGGGTTGCTGTTTGGCGCGGGCATGGTGCTGACGCGCGGATGCGTTTCGCGCCTGACAGTATTAGCGGGTAGTGGCAATTTGCGCGCCGTGACGGTTTTGGTGCTTTTTGCGGTGGTGGCCCACGCAACGCTGAAAGGTGTGTTGGCCCCTGTGCGTGTCGCGATCGGGTCTGTCACTGTGCCAGTTGAAGCAGGTGCCGTGTTGCCCGTGATGGCGACATTTGTTGTGCTTGCGGCGATTGCCGTGATCGTCTGGCGCAACCGGCCTTCGGTGCGCGGCGCTGCATTTGGCGTGGCGATTGGTGCGTTGGCCCCATTGGGCTGGATGGGCACGGGCGTTCTGCTTTTTGATGAGTTCGACCCCATCGCGTTGCAGTCACTGTCGTTCACATCGCCTTGGGCCGACACTTTGTTTTGGTCCATTGCTTCCAGCGCGGTGCCTGCAGGGTTTGGCACGGGTCTGATCGGTGGCGTGTTGCTTGGCGCATTCCTGAGTGCGGTGATCCGCGGTGAAGCGAAGCTGCAAAGCTTTGAAAGCCCCGAACAAACGCTGCGCTACGGTCTGGGCGCATCCTTGATGGGCGTTGGCGGTGTGCTGGCAGGCGGTTGCACAGTGGGTGCGGGCCTGTCGGGTATCCCGACATTGAGTATTGCGGCGATCGGCGCGATCCTTGCGATTGCAGCGGGTGGTTTGATCACAGACCGTCTGGTGGATCGCAGTGGTTTACATGCTGCGCCAACTTTGGCCTGATTGCGTCTTGCCTTGCGGGGGCGCTGTTGGATAGATGATGTCCAAGCGGTCCCTTAGCTCAACTGGATAGAGCAGCTGACTTCTAATCAGCAGGTTGAGGGTTCGAGTCCTTCAGGGATCGCCAATTCCGACAGATCGTTTCGCGAGTCTACGGGGTCTGCCTATAGATCAGATCGGCTGGTCGGGACTGTGCAATAACCGTCTGGGCATTGGGCAGGTCATTGCCTTGCACGCGTGCGTTCGCCTCCGATGCGGAATGATTGCGAGACAGCCAACGCTGCATCAATCGCGCTGACAGTTCGGAGAGGGGCACATCGATCTGGACGGTCATATCCCAAAGCGGATGCAGAGCGTCCCAAGGCGGCTGATCCAACAGCAGATAATTGCCTTCAACCAACACCGTTTTCGCATGGGCGGTGATGGTATGCGTGTTGGGAACGACCGCATCCATGTCACGATCAAAACCGGGGGCTTGGACGTGTTCACCTTGTTTGACGCGTTTCAACACGTCCAGCAACGCATCGACGTCGAAGGTGTCCGGGGCGCCTTTTCGGTGCAGGCGCCCGCGTTGGGCCAGCGCGTCATTATCCATATGAAACCCGTCCATCGGCAAAAGCACAGCTTGGTCCAGATCGTTTGCCAATCGTTCGGCCAATGTCGTTTTGCCGCTGGCAGGAGGGCCGCACAGCGCAATGATCTGCCGGCCATCAAGCCGACGGGTCAAGGCCTCAAGAAGCGCCTCGTAGCTTGTGAGTGCCGCGCTGCTCAAGCCTGCGCGATGTATTGAGAGATTGCCGCTTCAACACCCGAGGCATAGATTTCGCTGAGCCAACGGGCAAAGGCGTCGGCAAAGGCGGGACTGTCTGCCAGATCGCCATAGATGTTGCGCTGTTCCAGCCAAAGTGACGGGGCGTGCTGCGCGGCTTTGGCCGTTTCGACCAAAATGGCCCACTGCGGATCGTTTGCGTCGATCGTTGATCCGTTTTCGCGTGTGCCTGCGCAATACCGCGCCCAGATGGCGGAGGTCAGCGCCAGACCGCTGACAGGTGTGCCTGCTTCCACAGCTTCGCGTGCCGTTGGCAAAACGAACCCAGGCTGGCGGCTTGAGCCGTCAAAGGCCACACGGCGTGTGGTGTCGTGGATTTCGGGGTTCGAGAAGCGCGAACAAACCAGTGCCAGATAATCAAGCGGTTTGGTTCCCGGCACATCGGCGACAAGCGGCGTCACTTCGCGGCGCATGATGGCATCCAACAGATCGGCAATGCCTGTGTGGGCCATGGCACCGGCGATCGTTTCAATCCCGATCAGATCGGCGGGTGCTGCGATGATTTGGTGTCCTGCGTTCAAAATCCGCAGCTTCATAAGCTCAAAGGAATGGACATCATCGGTCAGGGTTGCGCCGACATTTTCCCATTCAGGGCGGCCCGCGCAGAAATTATCTTCGATCACCCATTGGCGGAAGTTTTCATGCGTCACGGGGGCTTGATCATCAATGCCAAACGTCTGCACCAGTGCAAGCTCGGCGGGTCCGGTGGCCGGCACGATGCAATCCACCATCGAATTGGGGAAGGTGCAATGTTCGTCGATCCAGGCAGCCAGATCAGGGTCTGACATGTTTGCAAGGGTGATGATCGTTTGGCGCAGGACTGTGCCATTTCCCTGCACGTTGTCACAGCTTAGGCCGGTGAAGGGGCCAGTGCCTGCATCGCGGCGCAGTTTCAGTGCGGCAATCATAGCACCAAAGGCCGTGCGCGGTGTGGCAGGGTTGGCCGCATCATGCTGGATGTCGGGGTGGGTGGCATCAAAGCCGCCTGTCGCGGGATCGATGAAATACCCCCCTTCGGTCACTGTCAGGGACACAATCTTGATCGCAGGATCGGCCATGGCGGTGATCAGGGGGGCGTTGTCTGCGGCCACAGGCAGAAAATCAATCATGGAGCCTGTGATCTCGGCTGACTTGCCCTTGGGGTCCAGCTCGATCAGGGTTGTCAGGCAGTCTTGTGCCAGCAGACGGTCGCGTTGGGCACCATCGGCGGCACGAACGCCTGCGCCGACAATGGCCCAGTCATATGCCTCGCCCTGCTGCATCAGGCGGTGCAGATACCACGCCTGATGACCACGGTGGAAGTTTCCAAGGCCAATATGGACTATACCTGCCGACAGATCAGCAGCATCATACTTCGGACGAGACACGTCGGCTCGGATTGCGCCAAGGTTTGCGCGGGTCAGGGGGGTGCTGTGTGTTTTCATGTCGTCCATCAACTCATCCAATTCCCGCCGTCCACATTATAGGTTTGTGCGACGACATAATTTGCATCTGGGCTGGCAAGGAAAACAGCCATCCCGGTTAAATCCTGAGCGGTGCCCATGCGTCCGAAGGGAACGCCTTGCCCCACTTCGCGCTTTTTCTGGCCCGGTTGTTTGTTTTCGTATTTGGCAAAAAACGCATCTACGCCGTCCCAATGTTCGCCGTCGACGACGCCGGGGGCGATGGCGTTTACATTGATGCCATGTTCGATCAGGTTTAGCCCTGCCGATTGCGTCAGGCTGATAATCGCGGCTTTTGTGGCGCAATACACACCAACAAGCGCTTCGCCCCGCCGACCTGCCTGGCTGGCCATATTGATAATCTTGCCGCCAGTGCCCTGTGCAATCATCTGCTTGGCAACGGCCTGCATGGTAAACAAGGTTCCTGCGACATTGATGTCGAAGGTGCGCGCGTAATCGGCGCGTGTAATTTCGGTGATCGGTGCGGCGGTAAAAACGGCGGCATTGTTGATCAGAATGTCGATGCCCCCCATGGCGGCGACGGCTTTTTCTATGCCTGCGTCGATGCTGGCTTGGTCCGTGACGTCCATATGGACGGGGATGGCGCCGAGGGTGGTTGCAGTCTCTTGGACGCGTGCTGCGTCAATGTCGGCAATGGCCACTTGCGCGCCCTCTGCCAGATAGCGTTCGGCAAACGCCGCACCGATGCCGCGTGCGGCTCCGGTGATAAATGCGCGTTTGCCGAACAGCCGTGTCATGCGATGCGCAGCCCGTCTGCACCAAAGCGGTGCATTTCGTCTGCACGTGGGTTCAGGTGGATCGTGTCACCATGTGTCAGGCTGATGTCGCCAATGGCGCGCACGGTCAGAGTTTCTGCCAGACCCGTGTTGTGGATGTGGAAGAACGTGTCCGAGCCCAAGTGCTCTGCCACGCCAACGGTGCCTTGCCATTGGCCATTCGCTTCGACCACGTCGATGTGCTCGGGGCGGATGCCGACGGAATGGGCACCAAGTTTCTGTGCCGCATCACCTTCGATGAAATTCATCTTAGGCGAGCCGATGAAACCCGCCACGAATTTGTTGCGTGGTGTGCGATACAGCTCAAGTGGCGAACCGACCTGTTCAATGACACCTGCCTGCAAAACAACGATCTTGTTGGCCATTGTCATCGCTTCGACCTGGTCATGCGTGACGTAGATCATGGTGGTCTCAAGCTTGTTGTGAAGCTCTGAGATTTCCATGCGCATGCCGACCCGAAGGGCAGCGTCTAGGTTCGACAGTGGTTCGTCAAACAAGAAGGCCGCAGGTTCACGCACAATCGCACGGCCGATGGCCACACGTTGACGCTGACCACCAGACAGTTGGCCGGGCTTGCGATCAAGATAGGCGTCGAGGTTCAGAACCTTTGCAGCTTGGTCGACGCGTGCGTCGATATCCGACTGGTCCATACCTGCCATGCGCAGCGGGAAGGCAATGTTTTTGCGCACGGTCATATGCGGATAAAGCGCATAGGACTGGAACACCATTGCCAGACCCCGTTTGGATGGTGGCACCTTTGTCACGTCGTTGCCGTCGATCTTGATGGCACCCGAGGTGCAGTCTTCCAGACCCGCAATCAAACGCAGCAGGGTGGATTTACCACATCCCGATGGGCCAACGAATACGGCGAATTCGCCATCTTCGATTGTCAGGTTCAGTGGCGGGATGACTTCTGTCTCGCCAAAGCTTTTCGTTACGTTTTCAAGTACGATACGTCCCATGATCGTTCCTTATTTCACTGCGCCAAAGGTAAGACCTTGGACCAATTGTTTTTGACAGAACCAGCCCAATACGACGATGGGGCCAACGGCTGCGGTGGAGACTGCGGAGAGGCGACCAAAGAACAGACCTTCGGGTGCGCGGTTCCCTTCGATGAGCTTTGACAGCGTCGCGGCTTCGGTGGTGGTCAAGCGGACTGTCCAGTACGCTTCGTTCCAGCAGAAGATGAAGACCAGCAAGGCAGTGGAAGCAATGCCGCCCCAAGCCAGTGGGATCAGGATCTCGCGAACCTCGCCCCATGTGGTCAGCCCGTCCATCTGGCCTGCTTCGATGATATCCTTGGGGATGTCCTTGAAGTAGGTGAACAGCATCCAGATCGCGATGGGCAGATTGATCAGGCTGAGCACCATGACAATCAGAAAGTGCGTATCATACAGACCCACTGACTTGGTCAGGAAGATCATTGGATAGAGCACCGCCGCGGCTGGCAACATCTTGGTCGACAGCATCCACATCAGGATGTCTTTGGTTCCGCGGCTTGGATTGAATGCCATTGCGTAGGCGCAAGGCACGGCCACGACCAATGTGAAGATGGTTGCCGCGACAGAGGTGATGATCGAGTTCGTGGCAAAGCGCCAGTAGTCGTAGTTCTCTGTCATGTTGGCATAGTTTTCGAGCGTCGGCGTGAACGAAAACAGCATCTCGGGTTTCACCGCATCGGCATCGGTCTTGAAGCTTGTCATGACCATGTAGGCGATAGGAAAGAAGAAGATCAGGGCAACCAACCAAGCCAGGATAGGCCAAGCGATTTTCGAAAACTTCGTGTGTTGTGCAACGATAGCCATTGAATTTACTCCATCAATGTCTTGCCGATCATCCGAAGAAGGAAGATAGCGACAATGTTGGCAAGGATGACGGCGAAGATCCCAGTAGCGGACGCGGCACCGATGTTGTTGTTAACCAATTCCCCGATGTAGTAGGGCAGGTTCTTGTTCCCGTTGCCGCGGCTGACAATTTCGATTTCAGCATAAAGCGACAGGTGGAAAATGGCCTGGATCATGACCACAATCGCGATTGGGCGACCAAGGTGTGGCAATGTCAGGAAGCGGAACTGAGACCATGCACCCGCGCCGTCCAGAACAGCAGCTTCTTTTTGCTGTTGGTCCTCTGATTGCAGCGAGGTCATGAAGATCAGGATTGCAAAGGGGGTCCACTGCCACGTCACCATCATAATAACAGCGTAGGCAGAGGTTTGCGTGGCACGGAACGAAATGGGTTCGAACTGTGGCCAGAGCGAGAAGAACCAACCCACCAGCGGCGCGTCCTTCAAACCTGCGATTGTTGTGTTGATCGCGTCGACCGCGATGCCCTGCAGGCCAAGCACCGGATCAAGCAACATGTTGATCCAAAGAACGGCGTTCACAGCGGGCATAACAAAGAAAGGCGAAATCAGAAGAACGCGCACCATGCCACGTCCCGGGAAGCTGCGGTTGATCAAGACCGCCACTGCGATACCAAGAGCGACTGTGAGGAATAGAATGCTGCAGACAATCAGCAGCGAGTTTTGAATGGCAAGCCAGAACGCGTCCTGGTTCCACACGTATTCGTAGTTTCCGAACCCGCGCCAGTTATCGATAGAAGGCGATGTCCATTCGGGGCGACGCAGGTTGTTCAAAACGTAACGGATGAACGAGAAGAACAGCGTCATGCTCAGGGGGACGAGCATCCAGAACAGCAGCAAAAGAACAGCTGGCGTCTGAAGCAGTCGGGGGATGGTACGATTGGCCATGACTAGAGACTCTCCGCAATGCGAAAGGGATTAAAAGATATGCGATTTTCGCTGTTTAGGGTCGTCTCACGGGGCTCGTTATATGGCTAACCGTTGGTGTCGACCGTGTTTCCCGCATGGGGAAGGGGTGGCGAGACCCTATAAAACAAGGGTCTCGCCGAAGGTCTAGGCTTAGTAGTAGCCTGCTTCTTGCATGATAGCGTCTGCAGCTTGCTGAGCGTCAGCCAGTGCTTCGTCTACTGTCTTGGCACCCGAGAGAGCGGCTGCAACTTCTTGTGCAACTGCCGAACCCACTTCTGGGAACTCGGGGATCGCTGCGAACTGAACGCCTACGTATGGCTTGATTTCAGTCGCGGCAGGTGCTGCGCTTTCAATCGCTGCAAGCTCGGCCGATGCGAATGCAGCAGCAGCTTGGAACTCTGGGTAAGCGTATGTCGATGCACGTGTACCTGTTGGTACCGAACCCCAACCGAACTCTGGGTGCTCAGCTACGGCTTTGATGTACTCTTTCGACGTTGCCCACTCGATGAAATCACGGGCTTGCTCTGCGTTTTCTGTGCCGGCAGGAATTGCCATGGCCCATGCCCACAACCAGTTCGCACCAACTGGGTTACCAGCGTTTGGCGACTGAGCGTATGCAACACCGTCTACTTCAAGGAACGAAGCAGCGATTGTCGCGTCGATCCACATGCCACACTTGCCTTCGTTATAAAGAGCAAGGATTTCGTTGAACGAGTTACCTTCCGAACCGGGAGGGCCATATGAACCAAGCAGGTCAACATAGAACTCGATCGCGGCTTTCCATTCGTCGCTTTCCAGCTGTGGTTTGTAGTCCGCGTCGAACCATGCGCCACCGAACGAGTTCACAACAGTTGTGACGAACGCCATGTTGTCACCCCACCCTGGCTTACCGCGCAGGCAGGCGCCGTAAACGCCAGCGTCTGGGTTGTGGATCGCAGCGGCTGCTGCTTTCACGTTATCCCACGAGTCGTTGTCGGCGATTGTGACGCCAGCTGCGTCTGTCAGGTCCTTGCGGTACATGACCATCGACGATTCACCGTAGAATGGTGCAGCGTAGAGTGTGCCGTCGTGCGACAGACCGTTGCGCATTGCTGGCAGCATGTCGTCCAAATCGTACTCAGCACCGAATTCCAGTGGTTCAATCCAGCCTGCTTGACCCCAGATTGGAGCTTCTTGCATGCCGATGTTGATGATGTCGTACTGGCCGCCACCTGTGGCGGTGTCCGAAGTGACCTGCTCGCGCAGAACGCCTTCTTCAAGCGAAACCCAGTTCAGCTTTACACCAGTTTCTTCTGTGTAAGCTTCAGCGACCTTTTGCATGTTGATCATGTGGCCGTTGTTAACAATCGCGATTGTCAGTTCGCTGTGTGCTTCTGCATAGGCGCCAGTGGCCAGCAAAGACATTGCTGTTGCTGCACGAAGTGCATTCTTCAGTTTCATAGTAATCCCTCCCTTGGATCGATGTCTTAACGATGTCGAAAACATGACGCCCCGTCAATAAAAACTTTACGAGCGTAAAAATAAAACTAGTTGCCTGACATTTTATGCAGAGTCCCGCATGATCAGTTTTCCCTCTATGTAGCTATTTTGCATGGGGATTTCCTGATCGTTCAGCTTTGCCATCAGCAAATCGAAAGATTGACGCGAAATTGCCTCAAAGTCCTGGGCGATGGTTGTGAGCGGCGGACAAGTGAACCGCGAGAAGGGATGATCGTCCTGTCCCGCGATTCGAATGTCTGTATTTGCCCCTAGCCCGACAGTGATTCCCTTTTCATAGGCGGCTGTGAGCAGACCAATGGCAATGCGATCGTTGCTGCACAGGATCGTGTCGGATGTGAAGGCTTTGTCCTCGAACGCTTTAAGGCCTGCTTGCAGTCCGATTTCTTCAAAGCTCCACCCTTCGCCATCGGCCTGAATGATCTGCGGATCGTGGCCGTTGGCCTCCATGGTTTCGATATAGCTGTTGCGGCGTTTGCGTGCGTTCGGGTTTGCAGGTGTCTTCATCTCGAAAAAACAGGGCGGTGATCCTGTGCGGCACAGGTATTCCACCATTGTTCTGGTAAATTGCGGGTTGTCTGCCCCAACAAAAGGCACGTCCAGGCCGCTTAGCTCACTATCAAAAAAGACAGTGGGGATATCATCGCAAAACCGTTCTATTTCAAGCCGATCGGACGCGCGGCCCAAGGGTGCCATCAACAAGCCAGCCGGTTTCATCGCGCGAAGGGCTTCTAAAATCTCGACCTCTTCTTCGGGGTGGCCATGTGCGGTGAAAACCGTTGGACGATAACCTGCTGAATGGCAAAGCAGCTCAATCGTGCGGGCAAATTCAGCAAACACAGGGTCGGCAAGATAGGGCACAACAATGCCGATGTTGTTCGTCAGCTTGCGGTTCTGATTCATCGCGTAGATGTTCGGACGATAGTTGAATTCGGCCAGCTTCTTTTCGATTTTATCGCGTGTCGATGCGCGAACACTATCGGGGTCATGGAAGTATTTTGACAAGGTTGGACGGGACACGCCGCTGACCTCGGCAAACTCCTCCATATTGCGTATCTTTGTCGTGGCCATTGGTCATCCTCACCTGAACCTTCCGCATCATTTTTGGCAGAAGTGTTGGGAGAAGTTTACATAAAGTTCGCAAAGTTGTCTCGAGCTAATTTATTTTTGACGCGAATTAGCCTTTCTTGCGCGGCAATGCGCGGGGGTGATCCGTGGAACCTACACCGGGTCTGCAACCTGGTGCGGTTGCATAGATTTCCCGCCATTGGAGCGTTCATTTCGACCTGCGTGCGCGACACTTCAGAATTGCTAAAGGTTGGTTTTCCGGTTCTCCGAAACTGAGTGAAAAAATTCCCTCTGCTTTGGCCATTTTGCCCCTTTAGGCTGTCTGGTGCCTTGAATGGTCCGAAGAATTCAGCACGATCGCTGTGGGACGCCGTTCAACAATCCGGCGGGTGTATTCATCTTTCAGAAGGGTCAGCAAAATGGCGCGCAGCTATTTGAAAAAAGCAATCCTAACGGCGGTTTCGGATGCGTCTGATGTCCATGACACCGTCAGCTCCATTTTGGCAGATATCGAAGCGGGCGGAGATGCAAAGGCGCTGGAATATGCCGCAAAATTTGATGGCTACGATGGTAACGTGGTGATGAGCCAAGCCGAGATTGAGGCCGCATGTGCATTGGTGCCCGAAAAACTGAAAGCAGACATTCACTTTGCACACCGCAATGTGCGCCATTTTGCCCAAACGCAAAAAGCAACGATGCAAAACGTCCAAACAGAAATATCACCGGGATTTATCGCAGGGCAAAAGGTGATCCCTGTTGACGCGGCTGGCTGCTATGTGCCTGGCGGGCGGTATAGCCACATCTCGAGTGCGATTATGACAGTCACAACTGCAAAAGTTGCAGATTGCAAGCATATCACCGCGTGTTCGCCGCCGCGCGCAGGTGTCGGGATCGCACCCGCTGTTGTGTATGCAGCTCATATTTGCGGGGCTGATGAAATCCTTGCGATGGGTGGCGTCCAGGGGATCGCTGCGATGACCTTTGGTCTATTCGATCTTCCGAAAGCCAATATTCTTGTTGGGCCTGGCAACCAATTTGTGGCCGAAGCAAAACGTATCCTGTTCGGGCGGGTCGGGATTGATATGATCGCAGGGCCAACCGATAGCCTGATCATCGCTGATAAAACGGCAGATCCGTTCATCGTGGCCACGGATTTGGTCAGCCAAGCCGAGCATGGCTACAACAGTCCCGTCTGGTTGCTGACGGACGATGCGGCTCTGGCTGAAAAGGTCATGACGCTTGTGCCGCAATTGATTAATGATTTGCCACCGCTGAACCGTGACAACGCGTTGGCCGCGTGGCGTGATTATGCAGAGGTCGTGTTATGCGATGACAGGGAGGATTTGGTCGCCTGTTCGGATGAATATGCGCCAGAGCATTTGACGGTTCAGGCGGATGATCTGGATTGGTGGTTGTCGCGTTTGTCCTGTTATGGCTCGCTCTTTCTGGGCGAAGAAACCACCGTTAGCTACGGGGACAAAGCCACAGGCACGAACCATGTTCTGCCCACATCGGGTGCTGCAAGGTATACGGGCGGGCTGTCCGTCCACAAATTTATGAAGATCGTTACATGGCAACGGGCCACCCGAGAGGGCAGCAAAGAGGTTGCTGAGGCGACCGCGCGTATCTCGCGGCTGGAGGGGATGGAAGGACATGCACGATCGGCAGATGTGCGTTTGGCCAAATATTTCCCGTCAGAGCGGTTTGATTTGTCAGCTGATTGATGAGCTACGCTGCTTCTGGCCATCCCTATCCTGCCTTTTGTGCCAAAGCGCGGCCTTGAAGCGCCAGATCCGCAATAACATCGCGCACAGCATCGTTGCCAAGCGGGTTGGACGCGTTGCCGTCCAGACTGCGCCTTAGCACACCTTGCAAGATCGCCAGAAAGCGGAAATGCGCAAATGCCAGATAAAACGTCCAATCCTTGGGGGCTGGAATGGCGCGGCGCGTGCAGTAGGCGGCGACGTATTCATCTTCAAGCGGAAGTCCAAGCGCCTTTCGGTCCAGCCCGCCAAGTCCTTTGAACACGCCTTTATGTGGCAAACGCCAATGCATGCATTGATAGGCCAGATCAGACATTGGATGGCCAAGAGTGCTGAGTTCCCAATCAAGAAGCGCGGCAACGGTCGGGGCATCGGGCGCGAACATCATGTTATCGATCCGGAAATCCCCGTGGACCAGTGACAAACTTCCGTCATCAGCGGGTTTTGCCTCTTCCAGCCATGCCCCGAGCCAGTCGGCATCTGGCAAAGCCTCTGTTTGGGAGGCGGCAAAGGCAGCGCGCCATGTGCGCAACTGGCGAGCGAAAAAGCCCGATGGTTTTCCGTAGTCGCCCAAGCCAATCCTGTCTGGTCGCACGTCATGCAAGTCTGCCAGCGCCTTGTTCATCGCGTCATAGATTGCGCCGCGCGTCTGCGGTGTCTGATCTGGCAGGGCAGGGTCCCAAAAAACGCGCCCCGCTATATGCTCCATGACAAAGAACTGACTGCCCAACGGCGTGTCGCCGTCGCTTAGGTGAAACACCTTTGGAACGGGGATGGGTGTCGCCGCCAACGCTTGCATCACACGAAATTCGCGGTCTACGCGGTGCGCCCCGGGAAGTAAGGTGCCCAAGGGTTGCGCCCGAAGGACGAACCGTTTGCGTCCCGAGGACACCAGATAGGTCGGGTTGGATTGCCCATCGCTGAACTTTTCAAATTTATCCAGCGGCCCCATGCCTTCGACATGCCGTTGCAGATACATCTGAAGTGTCGCGTGATCATAGCTGTGCATGTGTTTCCCCCTTCCCATATCTGACCGCACGGGGCAGCATGGTGCAAGATACAACGCGAGGGAGGGGCGCAATGGATTTTTCAATCAGGGCAGATGTGCAGACCCAATTAGAGGCCGTACGCGCGATGGTGCGTGATGAGATCATGCCGATGGAAGACGCCTATGCCAAAGAAGTGGCCACAGGGGATCGCTGGCAGTTCACATCACGCCAAACCGAAATTCTTGAAACCCTCAAGTCCAAGGCGAAGGACGCGGGATTGTGGAATTTTTGGCATACCGAACAGGGTGGCCCTGGTCTGAGCACAGTTGAATACGCCTATTTTGCCGAAGAAATGGGCCGGTCTGCACTGGCTGCGGAGGTTTTTAACTGCAACGCACCCGACACCGGCAATATGGAGGTGTTTGCAAAATACGGCACGCCCGAGATGCATGCGCAGTGGTTGGCGCCGTTGATGGCTGGCGATATTCGCAGCGCCTATCTGATGACAGAGCCTGACGTGGCCAGTTCGGATGCAACCAATATAGCCATGTCTGCTGTGCGTGATGGGTCCGACTATGTGCTGAACGGCGAGAAATACTGGGCCAGCGGCGCAGGCGATCCGCGCTGTGCTGTCTATATCGTTATGGTCAAAACGGGCGGCGACGAGACGCCAAAACATCAACGCCATTCGATGATTGTCGTGGATGCCAAAAGTGATGGGATCGAAGTGCTGCGCCCGATGGAAGTGTATGGCCATGATGATGCGCCCCACGGTCATATGCACCTTCGTTTTACCAATGTCCGCGTCCCCGCGGCAAACATGCTGTTGGGCGAAGGGCGTGGGTTTGAGATTGCGCAAGGCCGTTTGGGGCCAGGGCGTATCCACCACTGCATGCGTCTGATTGGTCAATCCGAATTGGCGCTGGAACATTTGTGCAGACGTGCCCTGAACCGTGAGGCCTTTGGAAAACCCCTTGCGCAGCTTGGTGCGAATTTCGACATTATCGCCGATTGTCGGATGCAGATAGAACAGGCGCGGCTTTTGTGTCTCAAAGCGGCCTGGATGATGGATCAGGGGGATGCGCGTGCCGCGGCGCCTTGGATCAGTCAGATCAAGGTCGTAGGCCCGCAGGTTGCGCTGAAAGTTATTGACGAGGCGGTTCAGGTGCATGGCGGGACGGGAATATCACAAGACACGCCTTTGGCGCGTATGTGGATCGGCGCGCGTTGGTTGCGCTTGGCCGACGGACCAGATGCGGTGCATCGCAGACAGGTTGCGCGTGCAGAACTGCGTAAATACACGCAACAAAAGGTTTAGATGGGCAGGTAGATCAGCGCTTCACTCAGCGATCCAAGCACAGGCATCACACTGCCGTCTTTGAGCGAGTAATAGACTGTTTTGCCATCGCGACGGGCCTCGACCAGTCCGTCTTCGCGCAGGCGGCTGAGCTGTTGGCTGACGGCCGATTGCCGGATGTGCAAAAGCTTTTCCAGCTCTCCAACCGATCGTTCGCCCTTTTCAAGATGGCACAGGATCATCAGTCGGCTTTCGTGCGCCAAGGCTTTGAACAATGACGCGGCTTTATCAGCATGCGGCCCAAGTCGTTCCACCAGCCCTAAAGTTTCGTCTCGCATCATGTCTATCCTACAGCCTACAAAACTGTAACGTAAACTAGACAGTCTCTCAACTTGCTTTAACGTCGCAGGTTATCTTGTTTTGGGAGGCGCGCCGCCTTCAAAGGCGTTCGGCGCGTCATATCTGATCTCACTGGCCTGCATTTCCAGATGCAACCCTTGGTCCAGGTAGGGATGATCGCGCGCAAGTTTTTCATCCACATCGATGCCCAATCCCACCGCATTCGACGGGATAATATAGCCGCCTTCAACGCAAAGCGTGTTTCTGATCAGTGCCGAATGAAAATCTGTTTCAATCGTTTCGGCCATCAAAAGGTTTGGCAGGCTGGTGGCCAAGGCGATATTGGCGGCCCACTCGATAGGCCCTGCATATAGGTGCGGCGCGATCTGTGCGTTATAGACTTCAGCCATCGCTGCGATCTTTTTTGTTTCCCAAATACCGCCTGCGCGTCCCAAAGCGGGTTGTAAGATCGTCGCAGCGCCTTGGCGCAAGACGGGGGCGAATTCCGCTTTTGTGGTCAATCGTTCTCCTGTTGCAATCGGAATTGAGGTGGCTGCCGCCACACGGGCCATTTGCGCGGCGTTGTCTGGCGGGATCGGTTCTTCAAACCACAGCGGTTGATAGGGCTCAATCGCCTTGGCCATGCGGATTGCACCGCCCGTGCTGAATTGGCCATGCGTTCCAAAAAGCAGATCCGCCCGATCTCCGACGGCGTCCCGAATGGCTTTGCAAAAGGCAACCGACAAAGAGATGTCATGCATCGAAGGCTGATGGCCGCTTCGTATGGTGTAGGGGCCCGCGGGGTCGAATTTTATCGCTGTATAGCCGCGCTCGACAGCATCAATCGCAGCCTCGGCAGCCATCTCGGGGCTACTCCAGAACTCCGCGATGTTGTGCGTTTCCAAAGGATAAAGATAGGTATAGGCGCGGATGCGATCATTCACTTTGCCACCCAAAAGCGCCCATGTGGGACAGTCACGGGCTTTGCCCAGAATATCCCAACAGGCGATCTCAAGGCCTGACCACGCGCCCATTACTGTTAGGTCGGGGCGCTGCGAAAAGCCAGCCGAATAGACCCGCCGAAACATCAATTCAATATTCGCGGGGTCTTCATTTCGCATGTGCCGTTCAAAGACATCTTCGATCACACTACGCATCGCATCAGGGCCAACAGATGCCGCATAGCATTCGCCCCAACCCACCAGCCCGTCATCGGTGGTCAGCTTCACCAAGATCCAATAGCGCCCACCCCAACCCGGCGCAGGTGGTGCGGTCACGATAATGTCAAGGTCCTGCAGCTTCATGCTCTGTTCCAATTCATTTGCTTTGACGCATCACCGCCGCACCTGATGTCATCATACTTCCTGCCGAACCCACAAGATTTCTTTTGTTTGCAAATATCCTGCAGGGGTTTGGGGATGCAAAATCCCCAATTCCGACGGTAGCTCTTTGCATGCGTTGCGATCAAAAGACGATCACGTTGCGTTTTGCACTGCCCGATTTCGTATCTGCAATGGCTTCGTTGATTTGTTCCAGCGACCAACGCCCCGAAATCAGCTCGTCCAGTTTTAGGCGGCCCTGGTCATAAAGGTCTATCATCCAAGGGATATCGCGCTGGATGACCACATCGCCCATCTTTGATCCGACCATGCCCTGACCCGTGGCAGCCAGAATCACAGGCTCATAGGAAGACGTCGCGCCGGAATGTGGCATCCCAACCATCACCACCTTGCCGCCGCCTGCAAGATAGCGTGGTGCTGTGTCATATGCGGGAATAGCCCCGACGGTCACGATGACGGCATCTGCACCGCGCCCCATGGCCTTGAACGCGGCTTTCCAAGGCTTTGCTTGCGTCGCGAGCAGGGTATCGGTGGCCCCAAACTCCCGCGCAATGGCGAGTTTATCTTCTGTCATGTCAACCGCTACAATCCGTCTTGCGCCTGCAATCCGTGCCCCTTGAATGGCATTCAGCCCAACGCCGCCTGCACCAATCACCACAACGTCCTGACCTGCGCGCAAGCCCGCAGCGTTGACCACCGCGCCCACACCCGTGATGACGCCGCACGAAAGCAAGGCCGCCGCTTCGGCGGGCATTGCGGTGTGCATCTTAACAATTTGGCTTTGATCGACGACAACGCTTTGTGCAAAAGCGCCGCAGGCCATTGCTTGGTGTAACGTGCCACCATCGACGGTCTTTAGCGGGCCATGGTCCCCGTCATAAGGGGTTTCGCAGATGGTCGGCTTGCCCCCCGAACAGGATGGGCACTGCCCACATGCACGGATCAATGTAACCACAACCTTGTCGCCTTGCGCGACCTGTGACACGCCCGCGCCGATCTGTGTGACTGTACCAGCGGCTTCATGCCCGTAAACGGCTGGAAGAGACCCGCCCCAAGCGCCTTCGGCAAAGGAGATGTCGGAATGGCAAATGGCGACCGCATCCAGTTTGACCTGCACCTCCCCTGCAAGGGGGGCGCGCAACTCGACGTCTTGGATGGTCAGTGGTTCGCCAAAGGCATGGCAAACAGCGGCTTTGATTGTGGGCATGGGCGGTATCCTGCAAGCTAGAAGTGCCCACAGTCTTTCGCGCTAAGACCCGTCTGACCAGCCCAAAAACGACCCTTTAAGTGGGCGAATGTCCCATGCGCCGCCACGTCATAAAGACGGCCAGACACACGATCATCAGGCTTGCCGACAAAGCAAAGGCCGAGCCTGGCAGATACAGCCCCTTGTCATCGGTGAAATACCAAAACGTTTGGGTCATCACCAATGGGGCAAATATCATCGCTATGGATTTGGCCGAGGCGATCACGCCTTGCAATTCCCCTTGCTGATCATCACCTGCGGCCTTGCTCATCAACCCTTGCAAGGCAGGAGTGACCACCGCACCAAAGGCAGTGATCGGGGTGAAGGCCAAGACAATCCAGCCATTGTCGACAAGCGTCAGCACAATGAAGGCAAAGAAATTGAAGGTGAAGCCATAAAGGATCGTTTTCACCTCGCCGAAACGGGGCAGAACGATGCGGATCAAGAACCCTTGAACGATCACCATCGAAATCCCGAAAGAGGCCAGCGAAAGACCCACCATCGAAGGCTCCCATCCAAAACGCTCTTGCGTGAAAAAAGCCCAGATTGCGGGGTAAACGATGAACGCAAATTCGTAGAGGAAGAACAATAAAAGGAGGGCGCTAACGCCTTTGAGCTTTGATATTTGCAGCAAGGCACCAAGCGGATTTGCGCGGCGCCATTCAAAGGGGCGGCGGATTTTATCGGTGACCGTTTCAGGCAGAACAAAGAAGCCGAGCAATAGATTGGCAAAGGCCAGCGCAGCTGCCGCATAAAAGGGCGCACGGGTGCCGAATTCGGCCAGCAATCCGCCGATTGCAGGACCAAGCACAAACCCCACGCCGAAGGCCGCGCCGATCAGCCCAAAATTGGCCGATTTCTTTTCGGGCGGTGAGATATCCGCAATGAATGCGGCGGCTGTGGATTGTGTGGCGGCTGTAATGCCGCCGACAATCCGCGCCGCCAAAAGCAACCAGATGGATCCCGCCAAGGCCATCACAACATAGTCGATCGCCATAATCAAAAGCGAAACCAGCAAAACCGGCCGCCGCCCAAAGCGGTCTGACAATCCGCCAAGAATTGGGCCAAACAGAAACTGCATCACCGCAAAGGAGGTTGCCAGCACACCGCCCCACACAGCCGCAGTGCCAAGGGTGCCCCCATCAATCTCGCGGATCAGATCCGGCATGACTGGCAGAATGAGCCCAATGCCCATCGCATCCAGCGTAAGCGTGATGAGGATGAAAACGAACGGCAGGCGCGGGTTTTTCAAGGGAATGGCAGCATCGGACATAAAGGGGGTCGGGTCAGATATGGCCCGTCTTTCGCAAAAATTCGGTCAGGATTTCTGCATACGCCTCTGGCTGGTCAACGCAAGGTAAATGCCCCGAACGCCGCATCAGATGAAATTGCGAGCCTGGTATCAGATCAACGGTTTCGCGCACCAGATCAGGCGGGGTCGAGCCATCATGCGTGCCGGCAATCCCCAGAGTGGGCAGACGCAAGCCGCTTGTCGGTGTGTAAAAATCCGTGCCCTTGATCGCACTTGCGGCCCCGATAAACCCCTGCGGGTCGGTTGCCAAAAACTGTGAGCGGATATGCGTATGGCGCGGCAGTTGTCCAAACCAGCGGTCTTCGGACGCGTCTATAACGGCTTTCATCCCGTTTAGGCGGACAGCATCGATCCGGTCGGCCCATTGGTCGACACTACCGATCTTGGCTGCCGTGTTTGACAGAACCAGCACGCGCACAAGATCGAGCCGTTTGACCGCAAGACCTTGGGCAATCATGCCACCAAGTGACAGGCCGACGACGGCCGCGTCCTTGATATCAAGCGCGCCAAGAACGTCTTCGGCGTCGCTGACAAGCTGGCCCATGCCGTAGGGCGGCGCCGTGACCTGTGAGTGTCCATGCCCGCGCAGATCGGGTCGGATCACCTGCAAGCCTTGCGGCAGATGGGGCATCACTGCATCCCACATTGCAGCAGACAGGCCTAACCCGTGCAGTAACAAAAGGGGGGCACCTTCGCCGCTTATATGCACGGCAAGATGCGCGCCGTCACGGGTGATGATGGGGCGGTAAACACGATCAGACATCAGATGGTCCAAGGCGCATATGGGCGATGATCTGCCCGTGGTCCGAGGCAAGTTTGTTGTAAGGGGCCTCGGCATGTGAGCCATCGGTCAGGTGATCGTTCAGCACATTGAAATACTCCATCTCGCCCAATGTGCCGCCTTCGTCGGGCACAAAGTGGCGGGACATGTAAATCTGATCAATGCTTTCAAATGTGCCGCCAAAGGCCGCTGTGTATACCATATCGCGGGTGGACTTGCGGATGAACTGGCGTTCAGCCGAATGAAGACGCACGGCACGGATCGCCTCTTGGATCGCCTCGTTTTCGGCGTCGGTATAGCGATCGTTTGCGCGGGTGGCATCGTGACGGCGCATCCACGCGTAATTCTTGAACGGTGTTTCGCCGCTGATGACTTCCGAGCTGACAGCGTGCTCACCATCATTGAAGTCACCAAGCACCATAACAGGGTGTCCCGCCTGCAGTTCTTTGACCACAGCGCGGCGTAGCACCCAGGCTTCGGCCATTCGGCGCAACGCGGCACGCACAGATCCCATAGCGCGGCCCGCGGGATCATAATTGGTGATATCCACTTCCTTGGGGGCAGACCCGTCAGCTGCCGGGGGGTATTCGCCAAGTTTGGATTTAAGGTGGCAGTTGAAAACGGTAATGATCACGCCATCAATCTGGATGCGGATCTTCAAAATGGGCCGCGAGATACGGGTCAGACGATAAAACCCTGCGTCTTCACCTGTTAAATCGCGAAAGGGGATATCAAGCGGTTCTGGCAGATGCTGGATCACTTCAGGCTGTCCAACAAACGGGTGTCGCGACAGCACAGCAACGCCGGGGCGCCGTTGACCTGGCCCGCCGTCCTGCGCATTGGGCGCAAAGGCAAGATGTGCATTCGTGTAGGGTGTGTATGCCAATTTGCGAAAGATCGCTTTGCGGTGGTAGCGTTTGGAGCGATCAGGCACGACCGCTTCGTTTGTGGCAATGCCCCGCGCATCTGCCTCGGCAATGACGGCACGCAGGGGGGCTTCGTCGAAAATCTCTTGGAAGCAAACGATATCGGCGTCCATTGTCAGCAGCTGATCGGCCAGCCAATCCTCTTTCCACGCGTATTCTTCGGGCGTGTATTTTTCGAAACGGTAGTATTCCTGATCAGGTCCAATCAGGTTTTTCACGTTGAAACTTGCGATAGTAAAGCGTGTCATTCAAGGCCCTTCAAGGTGTCCAATGCGCGGGCAAACATAGGCGCGTCCACATTGCCGCCGCTGGCTGTGCAGATGATGGTGTCTTGCGCGATATCGTCGTTGTGGAAAAGCGCTGCCGCAAGGGCCGAAGCGCCACCCGGTTCCAAGACCAGCTTGAGGCGCAAAAAGGCCTGTGCCATGGCGCGCAAACACTCTTCATCGCTGACCAGAACGGGTGTGGCGCAAAGCCTTTGCATGATCGGAAAGGTCATGTCGCCCGGGTGCGGCGAGATAATTGCGTCGCAAATACTGCCCGTGGTCTTTGCATTGCGTTCTATTTTGCCAGAAGCGAGCGACCTGGCCACATCATCAAACCCGACAGGCTCTATGGGATGAACGGGTATGTGTGGCGCATCGGCTTGCAAGGCAAGTGCGATACCGCTGGTCAGCCCGCCGCCGCCGCAACAGGTGAACATAGCTGCGTCCTTAATCCCGTGTTGGGCGGCTTGGGCTGCAATCTCAAGACCGATTGTGCCTTGCCCTGCGACCACGAAAGCGTTGTCGAAGGGCGCGATCAGATGCAGGTTTCGCTGCGCAGCAATTTCGGAACCGATGGCTTCGCGGCTTTCGGTCTCTCGGTTGTATAATACAACCTCAGCGCCCAATGCCCGTGTGTTGTCAATCTTCAACTGGGGCGCATCGGATGGCATGACAATCACACTTGGCAAACCCTTCAGCGCGGCAGCATAGGCCACACCTTGGGCATGGTTGCCGCTGGAAAAGGCGATGACACCATCTGTGCCCTCTGGAAGTGCCGTAATGGCTGACCATGCGCCCCGAAACTTGAAGGATCCCGTGTGTTGCAGGTTTTCGGCTTTTACAAAAATGCGCTTGCCCGCGATGTCGTCCAAAAACGGCGATGACAGAAGGGGCGTGCGCCGCGCGTGCCCCTCAAGGCGCGTGGCGGCATCGCGGATCATATCAATATTCATAGCAGGGCTGTCCACTTCTGTAGGGCGTCCAAGGCCTCTGGTTCATCCAAAAAGGGAATATGCGCGCGGTCTGGCACGGTTGCCGTGATCATATCGGGACGCCGTTTGCGCATGTCTGCAAGCGTTTGTGCCGACAGCAAATCGGAATTCGCACCGCGGATGGCGCAAATCGGCAATCCGGCCAGCGCATCAAAAAGCGGCCAAAGGTCAGGGGCGGGTTGTGCACCCGCGGCGGCCACGGCATCGGCCAAGGCCGGATCATAGGTGATGTGCAGGCCATCAGGGGTCTGATGAAACAACGTCCGCACCTCGTCTTGCCAGCGCGACAGTGGGACATTGGCAAAGCCACGCATAATATCCCCGCGGATCGCCGCAGCGTCCGCCCATGTTTTTTGCGAAGGATTCTTGCCGATATAATTCATAATAACGTCAAGACCGCGTGGATCCAATTCCGGTCCAATATCGTTCAGGCATACGCCCGTCAGCCTGTCATGCGCGATTGCAGCCAAAACCATCGCAATCAACCCACCGCGCGAGGTGCCCAGAATTGCGGTCTGTTCCAGTCCAAGATGATCCAGCAAATCCAGCACGTCCCGCGCTTCATTTGCGATTTGATAGGTTGCAGGATCTGCCCAGTCCGATTTGCCACGCCCGCGATAATCAAGGCGGATTACGCGGTGATCTGCCAGATGCGGGGCGACATAGTTAAAGTCCTGCCCATTGCGCGTCAGCCCAGACAGACACAGGATGGGCGTGCCTTCGCCGTGATCGGTGTAGTGAAGTGTGATGCCATCATGTGCGGTAAATGTGGGCATCAGATCAGGTCCATCAGAGTGGTCAGGTCGGGTAGGATATGATTGGGCGCCGCATAGAGCCGATCAAGCGGCGCACCGCCGCGATTGACCCAAACGGTCTGAAATCCGTAGCCCGCAGCACCCGCTGCATCCCATCCATTGGAACTGACGAACAGGATTTGATCGCGTGTGCCGCCAAATCGGCTCTGAACCATGTCGTAAACACGGTCATGCGGCTTGAAAATACCAACGTCATCGACGCTCAGAACATCATCCAAAAGGGACGCGATGCCTGCCGATTGCACTGCACCGTCCAGCATGTCCCTTGATCCGTTTGACAAGATTGCAGTGTTCAGTCGTTGGTCTTTCAAGGTGCGCAGCATTGTAGGCACTTCGGGGTAGGCCGAAAGCTCCCAATAGAGTTTGAGTAAACGATCGCGCAGGGCGGGTTCGGTGAGTTTGCCGGCTTCGAGCGCCCAGTCCAGGCCATCTTGGGTGACCTGCCAGAAGTCAGTGTGATGCCCTGCGATGGTGCGCAGCCATGTGTATTCCAACTGTTTCAAACGCCAGTCCGAGGCCAGTTTTTGCCACACATCTTTCAAGCCCTCATGTGCGGGGTCCTCAGCTGCTTGTCGGGCGGCGGCTGTCACGTCGAACAATGTGCCATAGGCATCGAATATACAGGTGGTGATCGTCATGGCGGGCCTTTCAAATTGGTCCGTCCACAGTGCGCAGCGCGCGTGCGGGGTCAAGTCTTTGTCGCTCGAATGTCCGTTGGTTGGTTCAGGACAGCACAATGGCGATGAGCCTTAATGGGCCGCGATCAATACCGTCAGAGGTTTTCGCTCTGTGGCATGCCAAGGACATGGTAGCCGCCATCGACGCGGATGATCTCGCCCGTGGTGCAAGCCCCTGCGTCGGAGGCCAGATAAACGGCGGTGCCGCCCACAGCCTCAAGGGTTGCATTGCTGCGCAGTGGCGCGTTCTGGTCCGTATGTTTATAGGTCTTGCGCGCGCCCCCGATGGCCGCCCCTGCCAGTGTTTTCATGGGGCCAGGGCTGATGGCGTTGACGCGGATTCCGTCTGGGCCAAGGTCATTGGCCAGATAGCGTGTCGCAGATTCCAAAGCGGCCTTGGCCACGCCCATGACATTATAAAACGGTGTGACGTGGTTGCTGCCCTGATATGTCAGGGTCAGCAGGGTGCCACCGTTTGGCATAAGCGCGGACGCGCGTTTGGCACAATCGATAAAGCTATAGCAACTGATCGTTAGCGAATTCTTGAAGTTTTCGCGCGATGTATCGCTGATGCGGCCTGTCAGTTCATTTTTGTCGGAAAACGCGATGGCATGGACCAGAAAGTCGATGCTGCCCCAACGGGTTTTCAACGCGTCAAACGCGGCGTCCATGCTGGCGTCGTCGGTGACATCCACGTCGACCATGAAGTCACTTCCGACACTTTCGGCCAAGGGCGCAAGGCGTTTGCCAAAGGCCTCACCCTGATAGGTGAAGGCCAGTTCTGCGCCCTCTCGGTGCATTTCGCGTGCAATGCCCCAAGCGATAGAACGTTCGTTTGCAACACCCATGATGAGGCCGCGTTTTCCTTTGAGCAGGTCTGCCATGGTCTGTCCCTTTGTATTTTTTTCTTAGGTGGAGGGTTTGGCGGGTCGCGTCAAGCGAGGTGTAGGGTCGCCTTCGCGCACGAAGCCGGGGATTTCGGGGCCTGCTTGGTCGTTGTCGTTCAGCCATAAGGCGTAGGAGTGGTGATGGTGATCATAGTGGGCATCGCCCGACGGGTCCCACCCCATGTCGATGCCAAAACGCACCCATTTTTCGACCACAGCGGGTGTGATGGTTTCAAGCGCGCTGCGAGGCTGGCCTTTTTCAAGGCTGTTGGGACCCATGATGCGCAGCTGGACTTTTGCGGTGCCTTGGACCACCAGTTTGCCGCGGCGTGATGTGCCCGACCAGACGTAGCGCCAGCGCAGATCATGCCCATCGAATATAATGGGACGTGATCCTTTGGTGGGCAGCGTCACGTGGGTCAGTCCTGAAATTTCGACAGCAACATTGACCCGTTGGTGCCGCCAAACCCGAAGGAGTTGGTCATGATCGTGTCCAGCCCTGCGTTGTCGACGCGGGTGGTGGCGATTTCGGCAGGGTTCAGCGCAGGATCGAGGGTTTCCACGTTGATCGACGGCGCGATGAAGTCGTCTTGCAGCATCAAAAGGCAATAGACGGCTTCGGACGCGCCAGTCGCACCCTGGCTGTGGCCCGTCATCGATTTGGTCGAGCTGATGGGCGGTGTGCTTCCTTCGCCAAATACGCGGCGCACCGCTTCGACCTCGCCCACATCGCCCACGGGTGTGGAGGTGCCATGCGCGTTGATGTAGCTGATCTTGCGGCCCTCGGGCAGGGTTTGCAGGGCCATGCGCATCGCGCGTTCGCCGCCTTCACCAGATGGGGCCACCATGTCGGCGCCGTCGGATGTTGCGCCAAGCCCTGTGACTTCTGCGTAGATTTTCGCACCGCGCGCTTTGGCGTGGTCCAGATCTTCCAGCACGACCATCGCGCCGCCGCCTGCAATCACAAACCCATCGCGGTCGGCGTCGAACGCGCGGGAGGCGCGGGTGGGGGTGTCGTTATACTTGCTACTCATCGCGCCCATCGCGTCAAAGAGGCACGACAGCGTCCAGTCCAACTCTTCGCCGCCGCCTGCAAACATGACGTCTTGTTTGCCCATCATGATCTGTTCAGCCGCATTGCCGATGCAGTGCAGCGAGGTCGAGCAGGCAGAGGTGATGGAATAGTTAATGCCCTTGATCTTGAAGGCCGTGCACAGGTTGGCACTGATCGTCGAGGACATGCATTTTGGCACGGCAAACGGCCCGATGCGTTTGGTGGCGCCTGTTTTCTTGACGACCTCATGTGCCGCGAGCATCGCCGATGTGGACGGCCCGCCTGATCCTGCAACCAAGCCTGTGCGCGGGTTCACAATGTCTTTTTCTTCAAGGCCCGCGTCCGCAATTGCTTGTTCCATCGCGATATGGGCATAGGCCGCACCCGGCCCCATGAAGCGCATGGTGCGTTTGTCGACATGTTCGGCAGGGTTGATTTTCAGCGTGCCTGCGATCTGACTGCGAAAGCCGTGTTCGGCCATTTCCTCAGACGCGACAATGCCACTGGTGCCTGCCTTCAGGGCGGCTGTGACTTCGGTGGCTGAATTTCCGATAGGGGCGACAATCCCCAAACCTGTGACGACGACGCGGCGCATGTGATGGCTCCCTCAGTTGGCTAAACAGATGTCTATTGAAGTGAGAACGGCGGAGCAAGAGGCGCCTAAGGCGTTAACTCTCGCTTAACGCGACCTTCATATCCTTGACCTGATAGATCACTTCGCCGTCGGCCTCTACAATCCCGTCGGCCACGCCCATTGTCAGGCGGCGGGTTTGGATCGCCTTGCTGAAATCTACTTTGTAGGTCAGCATCTTTCGGTCGGGGCGGACCATGCCTGTCAGTTTGACCTCGCCCACGCCAAGCGCATAGCCACGGCCCAACCAGCCGCGCCAACCTAGGTTAAAGCCCGTCAGTTGCCACAATCCATCCAGACCAAGGCAGCCGGGCATAATCGGATTGCCCGGAAAGTGGCAGTCGAAAAACCACAGATCGGGTGTGATGTCGAATTCCGCGCGAATATGCCCTTTGCCATGTTCGCCGCCATCGCCCGATACCTCTGTGATACGGTCCATCATCAGCATGGGTGGTGCGGGCAACTGCGCGTTGCCTTCGCCAAACAGCTCACCACGGGCGCATTTCAGCAGGTCATCTTTGTCAAAGCTTGTGGGATATTGTGACATGGCGCATCTCGTTCTTATCAAAGGGATAGTCTGTTTCGACGTCCTGGCACCCCTATCATTTGACAAGACAAAAGTGCAAGCCAACGCAAGTTTCTGGGCAGGCGACCACTGGTCGCGGGGGGCGGGCCTGTGCGCTTGGGGGATGACCATTGAAAATCATTCGCAAAGCGCTTTATATACTGGCTATGGACCAGATTGAACAAAAGCCCCTTTCCGATGCACTGGCGCGTGCCGCCAACTGGCTGTCGAATGGTGGTGTGCGCCCGACAAAGCAACGGGTGTCGCTGGCGACACTGTTGGTAGGCGATGGCAATGATCGACACGTCACTGCCGAAAGCCTGTTTGAGGCGGCATCGCAATCGGGTGAAGGCGTGTCACTGGCGACGGTCTACAATACCCTGCGCGCCTTTTGCGACGCAGGCATCATGCGCGAGATTACGGTAGATGGTGCGAAAAGTTATTTCGACACCAACATCACCGATCATCCGCATTTCTTTTGGGAAGATACCGCACAGCTGACAGATGCGCCGGCAGAAGACCTTGAGATTGCACGGTTGCCAAACGTGCCTGAGGGTGCGGAAATTGCCAGTGTGGATGTTGTGATCAGGTTACGGCGCAAGTGAAGTAAGGTGGATTGATATCCACCTTACGTTAACCATTGCACGATATCCCTAACGGCATGAGCCAATATCGCCGTTTTTATGTTCCTGGCGGAACCTACTTTTTCACAGTGCGCTGCCATTCGCGGCAGGCCACCTATCTGACAGACCATATCGATCTTCTTAGGGCGGCGACACGGGTCACCATGAACCACGCGCCTTTCACGATCGATACGGCGGTGATCCTGCCCGACCACCTGCATATGATCTGGACGCTTCCCGTAGGTGATAGTGACTTTTCAAGTCGCTGGCGGCTGCTCAAGGCGACCTTTTCAAGGCATATGCCTACACCTCTGGATCGGACCGCTGTTATGAAAAAGCGCGGCGAGAAAGGGATTTGGCAGCGCAGGTTTTGGGAGCACGTCATTCGGGATGCAGATGATCTGACGCGCCACCGCGCTTTTGCACATGCTGCACCCGTTCGGGCGGGACTGTGCGCGCGTCCACAAGACTGGGTGCATTCAACAGCCCAACGCCAACGTGCGACCGCGTTCGCGTTTGGCCCGATTTGACAGGTAAGGTGGATAGACATCCACCTTACGTTAAAACCACTGTCCTGGCTCCATGAGTCCCAGATCCATCAATTGCTGGCTGTGCCATTCAAAAGGTGTGGAATTCCGCCATTTGAATGTTTCGATATCAAAGGTCGAGCCGGGGTTCCGCTTAAGGGCTTTGGCCGTGCGAAAGGACATGATTGCCGCAGTGATATTGTTATGCCACGGGCACGCATAGGTGTTATATTCTTCGTCGTTGAGCGTGTGATCGAGCCGCATTTCCAAGCCTGCCTTTGCGCGGAAAATACCGATGCGGTCGATCTTGCGTCGCTCAAACGGGATGTGCTCTTCGAACCGCCAGCGCACGCCACCGAAAAAATCAAGCTGCCGTTCTTTGGGCTCCCACCCGTTTTTGGGGTCCTTACGGGCAAGCGCGTAATATCCTGATCGGTCAAGAAATGCGTCTTCCAGGTTCACCGCGTTGGGGTGTTGGTTCAGATCACCTGCATACAGGTCGACCACATATGTCAGCATCGCATCGCGGCGCTCTTCGGTGTGGAAGGCCAACATCTCTCCGACGCTGCGGGTCTCGCTAAAGGGATAGAACAGGTACTCGCCGTTATAGCAATAATACAGCCATTGGCCCGCTGTTTTGGCAATGACCTTGTTGATATGCGTTTGAACCGTAAAATCCTCGATCGGTTCATATGATATGCGCACAATACGGTCGGCCACATCATCGCTTATTTCGATATCGGGTTTTGCCATGACCATCACAACTTTGAACCCCGCATCGAGATGGTGGCGAATGGTCGAATTTACCTCGATCTGGTCTTCGACGAAAATCATTGCAATTGGCCCTTTGGCCAAACGCGCTGCATCGTTTTTCAAAAAGCTGTCGATGGTCGGAGGGGTCATTTTTACGGGCCTGTTTTGGACAAGACGCGCAGGGATCGTTGCAAGCGCTGACCGCTTTATATACATGAGCATGAATCTTCGCAAAGCCCGATCTTTTCAAACCGCAGGACGGATATCATGGCCGATACCAAAAAGTTGTTTATCAAAACCTATGGCTGCCAGATGAATGTCTATGACAGCGAGCGGATGGCCGAAGCACTTGGTGTCGAGGCGATGGGCGAGGCGGGGTATGAGCAAGTCTCAAGCCCTGACAAGGCGGATATGATTTTGCTCAACACCTGCCACATCCGCGAGAAAGCCGCCGAAAAAGTCTATTCCGAGCTTGGGCGCCTGAAGGGTCTGAAAGCCAAGAACCCCGATTTGAAAATTGGTGTCACGGGCTGTGTGGCGCAGGCAGAGGGCGAAGAAATTGTGCGCCGCCAGCCGGCCGTTGATTTAGTTGTTGGGCCGCAAAGCTATCACCGTCTGCCCGCGATGGAGGCGAAAGTGCGCAGCGGCGACCGCGCGCTGGATACCGATTTCCCGCAAGAAGATAAGTTTGATCACCTGAAATCGCGTCCCAAAGCCAAGCGTGGCCCAACGGCCTTTCTAACGGTTCAGGAAGGCTGCGATAAGTTTTGCGCATTCTGTGTCGTGCCCTACACCCGCGGGGCCGAGGTCAGCCGCCCTGTGGATCGTATCATCGGCGAAGCCCGCGATCTGGTAGAGCGCGGGGTGCGCGAAATTACTCTGCTTGGTCAGAACGTAAATGCCTACCATGGCCTTGATGACGCGGGCGACGAAGCCAGCCTTGCCGATTTGATCTGGAAGCTGAACGCAGTAGACGGTCTGGAACGCATCCGTTTCACCACCAGCCACCCCAACGATATGGATGATGCGCTGATTGAGGCCCATGGGACATGCGAAAAACTGATGCCCTACTTGCACCTTCCTGTTCAGGCAGGCAGTGACCGTATTCTCAAGACGATGAACCGCAAACATACAGCAGAAGACTACATCCGCCTGATCGAGCGTATCCGCGCCGCGCGACCAGACATTTTGATCTCGGGTGATTTTATCGTCGGCTTCCCTGAAGAGAGCGATCAGGATTTTGCCGATACGATGGCCTTGATCGAAGAGGTGAAGTACGGGCAAGCCTTCAGCTTCAAATACTCGACACGGCCCGGCACACCCGCGGCCGAAAAGCCGCAAATTGATCCCGATGTGGCAAGTGATCGTCTGTATCGCCTGCAGGCGTTGCTGACACAGCAACAGCGCGACATTCAGGATGCGATGGTCGGGCACGAGGTTGGTGTCTTGTTCGAAAAGACGGGCCGTCTTGAGGGGCAACTTATCGGGAAGTCAGATCACTTGCACGCGGTGCATGTGCTGGCCCCTTCGGATATGATCGGCGAGATCGGACGCGTGAAAATCGTCGCCTCAGAGGCCAATTCTCTTAAGGGCGAGCTGATTTGCGATTAACCTAAGTTAACGCAGCGTTCCTTTTTTCTGCCTTGAGCTGCTGAGAAATCTTATCCACAGCCCTACAATCCGCCTAAAAGCCATGAATTGTTGCCTCTTTAGACACAATATGTGGTAATTAGTTCTTCACAAAATGACCAAACTTGCTAGTGTTGGCGAGATAAAGGGTGCTTCTGGCTTGGACAGCCAAGAAGATCACAACCCTCAACTGGACATAGTAAGATTTGGCAGAGGACAGTAGCTGTGGCGAAAACAATGAAAAATCTGGTCAAGACAGTGCTTGGCGGCAGCCTCGCCGCTGCAATGGGCTTGATGGTACAAGTGGGTGCTGCACAAGCGCAAGAACGCACCGTCGTAGGCGAGCGTTACGTTCCAACAATCTGGGTTGATCCAGATGGGTGCGAGCACTGGGTAATGGACGACGGTTACGAAGGCTACATGACTCCCCACGTCAACCGTCAGGGTATTCCTGTTTGCCGTCGTGGTAACGTGTGCGGTGTGATGAATGCCGATCAGCTGTTCTCGACCGATCGCTACAAAATCAACGCCGCTGGTCGCCAGCGCCTGCAGCAATTCTTCCAGCAGGCAAATGCGGCAGCCTACATCATTTCGGGCCACACCGACAGCCGCGCGTCAGACGCGTATAACATGCGCTTGTCACTCAATCGTGCAAACGCAGTGGCCGCAGTTGGTCAAAGCGTCGGTGCACGTATCGTTGACGTGCGCGGTTATGGCGAACGCGTCCCGAAAGCATCGAACAAAACACACGCAGGCATGGCACAGAACCGTCGCGTCGAAATTATCTGTATTCGCTGAGGAGAGCTGAGATGAAACTGGTAAAAATTGCAGCTCTGGTCACAGCAGGCGCTTTTCTAAGTGCATGTGGCGGCGGCGTTCTGGGCGAAGGCGGCGAGCGTTCGGACAAAACAGTTGATAAAGGTCGCGACGAAAAAGACCTGAGCCAACTGCGCGCTGGTATCTGGGTTGACCCAAATGGATGTGACCACTGGATCATCGATGATGGTGTTGAAGGGTATCTTTCGCAGCGTCTTGACCCAATGGGTAAGCCCGTTTGTTCGGGTATCGCACCTCCCGGTACCGCGACTGGCCCGTTCCGCGAAGGCTCTGATATTCCAGATCCGCTCTAGGATTGCGCAGATATGATATTCAAAAGGCCTCTGACATGATTGTCGGGGGCCTTTTTTGGTTTAGGTGGTGTGTCATGCATGCAGACCCTTGCATCACAGGCACGACCCGCGCACGATAGACAAAACAGGCCAAAGCCGGCTTATTCAGGAGAGCTGATTGCCCACACAAACGCTGCCCCCCGCTGCCACAGAGCTTCAGGAAACTTTGCTGGAGTTCCCCGACAATCGCCTGCTGATTGATCTTTGCGGAGAGTACGACCGCAATCTCGCACAAATTGAAAACAAACTGTCGATCCAGATCATCCGCCGGGGCAACCAACTTGCGCTTATCGGTGAAGAAGGCAGCCGCGCGCGCGGAGAAGCGATTTTACAAACATTGTATACCCGCCTTGAAAGTGGCGCACCCATTGATGCAGGTGAAATTGATGGTGAGTTGCGGATGAATGGCGCGTCTGATGACACAGGCGTGCGCCACGGCGACCAGATCGAGATGTTCAAAGGCGGTGACGTTGAAATCACCACCCGCAAGAAACTTGTGAAACCGCGCACGGAAGCCCAAAAGCATTACGTCAAAGAAATGTTCGATAACGAACTTTGCTTTGGCATCGGACCTGCGGGGACGGGCAAGACCTATCTTGCGGTCGCGGCAGGTGTGAACATGTTTATCGGCGGCAAAGTAGACCGCATTATCCTGTCACGCCCTGCGGTCGAAGCGGGGGAAAAACTCGGTTATCTGCCAGGAGATATGAAAGACAAAGTCGACCCTTATATGCAGCCGCTTTATGATGCGTTGAACGATTTTTTGCCGTCCAAACAGGTGGCCAAACTGATCGAGGAAAAGAAGATCGAGATTGCGCCATTGGCGTTTATGCGCGGGCGCACCTTGTCGAATGCCTTTGTGGTTCTGGACGAAGCGCAAAACGCCACATCGATGCAAATGAAGATGTTTCTGACCCGTTTGGGCGAGGGCAGCCGAATGGTCATTACAGGCGACCGCACCCAGATCGATCTGCCACGCGGCGTGCAATCGGGGCTGCGCGATGCAGAACGTTTGCTCAGCAGCATCAAAAATATCAGCTTTAATTATTTCACCGCCAAAGACGTGGTGCGCCATCCGTTGGTTGCGAAAATTATTGAAGCTTACGACAAAGACGATCCTGCCAAGTGATCGACGTTTCTGTCGAAGATGCGCGCTGGAGCGATCTGGACGCGTTGGCCGAACGTGCCATTGCGGCCACCTTTGATCGTGTCGGGATTGAACCTTCGGTCTTTGTGGTCAGCGTGATGGGCTGCAATGACGAACGCATTCGCGCCTTGAACGCGGATTTCCGCGCAAAGGAGGCGGCCACAAATGTGTTGTCCTGGCCGTCACAGGATTTGGCCACGGGGCGACCCGGCGAGACGCCTTTGCCGCCCGAACAAGACCCCTTTGGCGAAACAGAACTGGGCGATATCGCCTTGTCATTTGACACCTGCACGTCCGAAGCAGAGGCCGCGAAGCTGCCGTTTGCGCATCATTGTCTGCATTTGATTGTCCACGGCACCTTGCATTTGTTGGGATATGATCACATTGACGACCAAGATGCCGCCTTAATGGAAGGGTTGGAGGTTGAAATCCTTGCAACTCTGGGGGTCGCTGACCCATATTAAGGATGCGCCTGCGTTTGCCGTGGCGCGTTAACCCATGCGAAGGACCAAATGACCGATAGCCCCGACGGCTCTTCTAGCGCAGCGCAAGGCGCGCAGAACCAGCCACAGACAACTGAACCCACACCTGATACCGAACGCGCAATCGCAAAATCTGATGGGTTTTTCAGCCGTATTATCGGTGCCCTTAGCCCTTCGGACGTCGAAGATACGCCCGCACAGCCCACAGAAATGGCCCGCCCCACCCACGGCATGGTCAATTTGCGTCGCCTTCAGTTGGATGACATTGCGATCCCGAAAATCGAGATTACGGCCGTTCCCGTCGACATTTCCAAAGATGATCTGGTCGAGGTTTTCCGCGAAAGTGGTTTGACGCGTTTGCCTGTTTTTGAAGGCACATTAGACACGCCCATCGGGCTTGTGCACCTTAAGGATCTGGCCTTGCGGCACGGGTTCAACGGCAATGGCGACTTTGATCTGCGTGGTATGTTGCGCGAATTGATCTATGCCCCGCCATCCATGCCCACAGGTGTATTGCTGCAACGCATGCAGGCCGAACGTATCCATATGGCGCTTGTCATCGATGAATATGGCGGTGTCGATGGTCTGGTGACAATCGAAGACCTGATTGAGCAGGTCATCGGTGAAATCGAAGACGAACACGACATCGAAGAAGACCAGCTTTGGACCCGCGAGAAAGAGGGCTGCTATCTGGCCTTGGCCAAGACACCGCTGGATGAATTTGAAGAAGCGATTGGTCAGTCCTTAACCGATGATGACGAGATCGATGAAGAAGATATCGATACGCTTGGCGGTCTGGTCTTCATGTTATCAGGGTCCGTTCCTGCCCGTGGCGAGGTGGTCAAACACCCGTCAGGTGCAGAGTTTGAGGTCGTCGACGCGGATCCGCGCCGCATCAAACGCTTGCGCGTCCGCGTGCCTTGATCCAGATGCGCCGCCGTTGGATGGTTGCGGCGGCGTCATTCGCCGCTGGTGCCTGCTTTGCATCGGGTCAAGCGCCCATCGGGGCGGTTGCCGCGGCGTTGATTGGTGGTGCACTCCAACTGATGGTCGTGTTGCAGGCCCAAACGCCGCGTGGCGCGGCGTGGTCGGGTTGGATGTTTGGCACCGGCTATTTTGCGCTGTCCCTGCATTGGATTGTTGAGCCGTTTTTGGTGGATGTTGCGCAGCACGGCTGGATGGCCCCGTTCGCGCTTGTTTTCCTGTCGACTGGTTTGGCGCTTTTTTGGGCGTTTGCCCATGGCTTGGCCAAATGGATGTCGCGGGGGGCTGTGTCCTTGGCGATCGCATGGGTGCTCTTTTTGAGCGTGGTTGAGTTGGCCCGCGCCTATGTGTTCACCGGGTTTCCCTGGGGCTTGCCTGCCTACATCTGGGTGGATCACGGGCTGGCGCAATCGGTGGCCTCGATTGGCCCCTACGGCCTTACGCTGCTGACGTTCGCGCTCTGTGCGGCGATCTGCGGGGCTGTAACCCAAGCCAAACAGGGTCGCCTGCTGTGGTCGGTGCCTGTTGCGTTGATCAGCGGTCTGGCGCTTTGGATGCCGCCCCCTTTGCCGCAAGCCCCTGATCCATCGGCGCCGATCATTCGTATCGTGCAACCCAACGCGCCACAGTCGGAAAAATGGCAAGCGGACAAAGTGCAAATGTTCTTTGATCGCGGGCTGGCCCTCACGGCACGGGACGGGGACGTCGATCTGATCGTCTGGCCCGAAACATCTGTGCCTGTTTGGTTGGACAATGCGGCTGGCGCTTTTGGGGCCATTGCAAATCGGGCAGGGGGCGCGCCTGTGGTCCTTGGGGTGCAACGGCGTGAGGATCGCCGCTTTTTCAATTCGGCCGTGATGATTGAACAGGCGCAGGTCACAGCGCTCTATGACAAATCCCACCTTGTGCCATTCGGCGAATACATCCCCTTTGGCGATGTCTTTTCTGCGCTTGGCATTCAGGGGCTGGCCGCCCGCGAAGGTCATGGGTATTCGGCGGGGGCAGGCCCCAGTTTGATGGACATTCCCGGGATCGGCACTGCGCAACCTTTGGTGTGCTACGAAGGCATATTTCCGCATCTGGTGGGGGCCACCTCGGAACGCGCGCGCCTTTTGCTTTTGATTACGAATGATGGCTGGTTCGGAAACTGGGCTGGTCCGCGGCAGCATTTGGTCCAGGCGCAGTTTCGCGCCATCGAACAGGGCACCCCAATGGTTCGGTCTGCCAATACAGGCATTTCTGCTATGATTGATGCACGCGGCCGCATTACGGGGTCTTTGCCGCTCAATACGCAAGGCGCGCTGGATCAACCGCTTCCAACCCAACGCCCGCCCACGTTTTACGCGCAAGCAGGTGATCTGCCTTTCGCGATCTTTTTGGCTTTTCTGGTCGCTCTGTTAGGTGTTGCGCCAAGGGCAATGCGTGCGTTCGAACACCGATAGAACCTGCGCCCCCATTGACGCCCCGCATGCAACGGCGTAGGCCACCCTCATATCGCTATCCCAACGGCTTCCTGACGGGATGGTTTGACATCAACGGAGCATTTTCATGTCACGACAGAACTATACCTTCACCTCCGAAAGCGTTTCGGAAGGGCACCCCGATAAGGTCTGTGACCGTATCTCGGACGCGGTTCTCGACGCGTTTCTGGCCGAAGAGCCCGAAGCCCGCGTTGCCGCGGAAACCTTTGCCACAACAAACCGCGTTGTGATCGGTGGGGAAGTGGGGCTGTCAGATCAAGACAAGCTGCACGACTACATGGGCAAGATCGAAGATATCGCCCGCGCCTGCATCAAAGATATTGGATACGAACAGGACAAGTTTCACCACGCAACCTGCAAGATAACCAATCTGTTGCACGAACAATCGGCACATATCGCCCAAGGCGTTGATGCGGCGGCCGACAAAGATGAAGGCGCTGGCGATCAGGGCATCATGTTCGGCTATGCGACCACGGAAACAGACGCGCTTATGCCCGCGCCTATCCAATACGCCCATGCCATTTTGCGCCGTTTGGCCGAAGTGCGCAAAGACGGCACCGAACCAACGCTTGGCCCTGACGCAAAATCGCAGCTTTCTGTGCGCTATCAAAACGGCAAGCCTGTTGGTGTTTCATCTATCGTTTTGTCCACGCAGCATCTTGATGCCAGCATGACAAGCGATGACGTCCGCGCTGTGGTTGCGCCCTATATCACCGAAGTCCTGCCAGACGGCTGGATCACACCTGAAACCGAATGGCACGTAAATCCGACAGGGAAATTTGTTATTGGCGGGCCCGATGGTGACGCAGGTTTGACGGGACGCAAGATTATCGTGGATACCTATGGCGGGGCCGCGCCCCACGGCGGCGGTGCTTTTTCGGGCAAAGATCCGACCAAGGTTGACCGCTCTGCGGCCTATGCTGCCCGTTATCTGGCCAAGAATGTTGTGGCGGCAGGCATCGCGGATCGTTGTACGATCCAACTGAGCTATGCGATCGGCGTGGCCAAACCACTGTCGATTTATGCAGACACGTTTGGCACGGGCGAGGTGCCACCTGCACAGATCGAAGCTGCTGTGGCCCAAGTCATGGACCTGACCCCGCGTGGGATCCGCGAGCATCTGGGACTGAACAAGCCAATATATCAACGCACTGCCGCTTATGGCCACTTCGGGCGTGAGCCGGATGCGGATGGCGGTTTTTCGTGGGAGCGTACGGATTTGACCAACGCTCTGAAAGCAGCGCTTTAACAAGGGGGGCGGGGTCAAACCCGCCTGACGCGATGTCGGATCGGTCAAACCAAAAACGTCCCAAGGGTGCGCCGCAGCGCAATTTCTACGGGCGTTTCAAAGGACCAGGCCTTGCGCCTGCCCAACAGCGCTACCTTGATGAAGATTTGGCGCAGCTTTCGCCCGGTCCTGTCTCTTGGGAGGAAAATCCGGATCGTACGCCGCTGGATGCCCAGACGTTGTCAGGCGGTAAAGAGCTTTGGCTGGAGATCGGTTTTGGTGGTGGCGAACATCTTATCCATCAAGCGCAGCAAAACCCCGACGTGCGCATCATCGGGGCCGAGCCTTACATCAATGGTGTGGCCATGCTGTTGGGGAAAATCCGTCGCTCGGGGGTCGAGAACCTCAAGATTTATCCCAATGACGCGCGCGACATTTTTGATGTCATGCCCGATGCGGTGATCTCCAAGGCGTTTCTTTTGTATCCTGACCCATGGCCCAAAAAACGCCATCACCGCCGTCGTTTTGTTACACCCGATCACTTGGAGCCTTTGGCACGGGTGATGAAGCGCGGGGCGGAGTTTCGGGTGGCAACAGATATCGGGGATTACGTGCGCCAGGCGCTGCAAGAAATCCCGAAGGCAGGTTTTGAATGGCAAGCCACCTGCGCTGCCGATTGGCAGACACCTTGGGACGACTGGATTTCCACCCGCTACGAGCAAAAGGCGATCCGCGAAGGGCGGCCACAACACTATCTGACGTTCCGCCGCGTCTGATCGGCTTACAGTATTTGCGCCAAATGCGGATCGGCTGATTTACCCTTTGCGACAGGCACGTTAGAACGTGGGCAAATGACCAAACGAGAAACGCGCAATGTCCAGCCACGGCACACCCATTCCGATGCAATCTTCCAAATGTGGCCCTTTGGTGGGCCAAGCCCATGTGCCGGGTGATAAGTCCATCTCGCACCGCTCACTTATTTTTGGGGCAATGGCTGTCGGCGAAACCAGGATTTCAGGGCTTTTGGAAGGCGAAGATGTGCTGGACACTGCCAAGGCGATGCGGGCCTTCGGCGCACAGGTGATCGATCATGGCCACGGAAACTGGTCTGTCCACGGCGTTGGTGTGGGTGGCTTTCGCGAGCCTGATGACGTCATTGATTGCGGCAATTCAGGCACGGGCGTTCGTTTGATCATGGGCTGTATGGCCACCACAGACATGACCGTCACCTTCACAGGGGACGCGTCTTTGCGGTCGCGGCCGATGGCGCGGGTGACGGATCCGATTTCCTTGTTCGGGGCGACATCCTATGGACGGGCCAGGGGGCGCTTGCCGATGACCATCGTTGGCGCAAAAAACCCTGTTCCTGTCGAATATGCGACGCCTGTTCCATCAGCGCAGGTGAAGTCAGCAGTGTTGCTTGCAGGGCTGAACGCACCAGGCCAAACCATTGTAATCGAAAAAGAATTTACCCGCGACCACACCGAACGGATGCTGGTCGGATTTGGCGCAGAGGTGGTGACAGAACACCTTGAAACAGGCACAAAAATTACCCTGACTGGTCAGCCAGAGCTAAAACCACAAGATATTGTGGTGCCGCGTGATCCGTCGAGCGCCGCGTTTCCTGTCTGTGCGGCGTTGATCACCGAAGGCTCGGATGTGCTGGTGCCTAATATCGGCCTGAACCCGACCCGTGCGGGATTGTTCCAAACCTTGCAGGACATGGGCGCGGATCTGACGTTTGAAAACATGCGCGAGGAAGGCGGCGAGCCCGTGGCCGATCTGCGCGCGAAATATTCGCCCGACATGCGCGGCATCGAGGTGCCTGCCGAACGCGCGGCCAGCATGATTGACGAATATCCCGTGCTGTCTGTCGTCGCCAGCTTTGCCGAAGGTCAAACGCATATGCCCGGCGTCAAGGAATTGCGCGTCAAGGAAAGTGACCGCATTGACGCGATGGCCCAAGGTCTGCGTGCCTGCGGTGTGACGGTGGACGAGGGCGATGACTGGTGGACGGTGCATGGCAAACGCGGCGGCGCGGCCAAGGGCGGTGCGACAGTGGAAAGCCGATTGGATCACCGTATTGCCATGTCGTTCATGGTGCTTGGCATGGGCACGGCGGCGCCTGTTTCGGTGGATGATGGCGGCCCGATTGCCACAAGCTTTCCGATCTTTGAGCCGCTGATGAACGGTCTGGGTGCAAAGGTCGAGCGCACATGACGGGGGGATGCCTGTGCGGTGCGGTCACCTACCGCGTAACAGGCGCGCTGCGCCCTGTGGTGGCGTGCCATTGCACGCAGTGCCGCAAGACCACAGGTAACTTCGTCACTGCCACCTCTGCCTTGCGGGAAAACGTTGAAATTCAAGGGGATGTGACGTGGTTTGCATCCTCTGAAACGGCAAAGCGGGGGTTTTGCGGCACCTGTGGCAGCAACCTGTTTTGGGACGGTCCCGGGATCAACCTGTCGATTATGGCAGGGACGCTGGATGGCCCAACAGGGCTGAAAACGGCGGGCCATATCTTTTGTGCAGATAAGGGCGATTATTATGATTTGCCAGCCGATCTGCCCTGTGCTGCGCAAGCCGACCCTGATTTGACGACGCAAGTCCTATGACCATCACGGTTGCCATAGACGGTCCTGCCGCAAGCGGCAAAGGCACGATCAGCAAAGCGGTTGCGGCGCGGTTCGGATTTGCCCATCTGGACACGGGGCTTTTGTACCGTGCGGTGGGGGCCAAGATGCTGGCAGGGGTTGATCCGACCGATGCGGCCAAAGGGTTGGTTCCAGAGGATGTGGTTGGCGATCATCTTCGCACGCCAGAAGTTGCACAGGCCGCCAGTCGCGTCGCAACCCTTCACGAGGTGCGCGCAGCACTTGTGGATTTCCAGCGCGCCTTTGCGGCGCGTGCCGGCGGTGCGGTGCTGGACGGGCGCGACATAGGCACGGTGATTTGCCCTGATGCGCAGGTGAAACTGTTTGTGACGGCCAGCGCCGAAGTGCGGGCCGAGCGCCGCTTTCTGGAGTTGGACGGCAAGGGTATCGAGGTCACGCGTCAGAGCGTTTTGGCTGACGTCAAAGAACGTGACCGCCGCGATAGCGAACGTGCGGTCGCCCCCTTGATCCCTGCGGATGATGCGATTGTGATTGATACCTCAACACTAGATATAGATGCCGCGGTCAAACACGCCGAGGATGCCATTCGCGCCGTTTTGGGCTAGGATTTTTGGCGAAAAAGCCGTGTGGCAGAGCGTCTGCTCACGGTATGGCCTAGCGTCTGACGGGCGTCAGACGTTTTGGTGTTTTTGGGTAAATTTATTCAGGAGTTGTTAAGAAATGGCCGATTTGAAAATCACCTGCCCGACCTGTTCGAGCGAGATTGAATTGACCGAGCAACTGGCCGGCCCGTTGGTGGCAGATTTGACTGCGAAATTCCAAGCGCAGATCGCGGCCAAAGAAGAGGCGACCAAACGTGCGGTCGCAGAAGCCGAAGCGCGCGCCAAGGAGGCGGGGAAGTCGGAAGCCAGCGAAATGCAAGCGGCGCTGAAAGCGCAGGTGGACGCCCAGAAGAAAAAGCTGGAGGCCGCGGCAAAAGAGCAGCTTGAAGCGATGAAGCTGAAAGAGGCTTTGGAAGAAAAAGAGCGCGAGTTGGAATTGACGGTGCAACGCAAGCTGGCCGAGGAACGCATTGCGTTGGAGGCCAAGGCAAAGCTGGTTGCCGAGGAGGCCGCGGGGCTGAAGGTGGCCGAGAAGGACCAGATGATCGAGGGGATGAAGCGCCAGATTGAAGCGCTTAAGCAGAAATCCGAGCAGGGCAGCATGCAGACCCAGGGCGAGGCGGCCGAGATTGTGCTGGAAGATGCGCTGGCGCAAGCCTTCGCGATGGATGATTTTGCGCCTGTGCCCAAGGGGGTCAGCGGCGCGGATGTGCAGCAAAACGTGCGCGACGGGCAGGGCGCTGTGGCAGGGCGCATTTTGTGGGAAAGCAAGCGGACCAAGAATTGGACGGCGGGATGGCTGGCCAAGCTGCGCAACGATCAACGCGCGGCGGGCTGCGAGGTGGCGGTGCTGACCTCGACCGCTTTGCCCGACGGCGTGGAGAGTTTTGCGCAGGTGGATGGCATTTGGGTCTGTGCGCCGCGCTATGCGGTGGCGCTTGGGCGGGTGCTGCGGCAGGGCCTGCTGGATGTGGCGGTGACCAAGGGATTGCAGGTGGGCCAGCAAACCAAGCAAGAGCTGATTTTCGAGTATTTCACGGGCACGCAGTTCAAACAGCGGATCGAGGCTGTGGTTGAACGTTTTGTGGCCATGGAAGAGGCGCTGCGCAAAGAGCGGACTTTTATGGAAAAGTCATGGGCGACACGCGCCAAACAGATGGAGCTGGTGCAGGCGTCGATGCTTGGGCTGCACGGGGATTTGCAGGGCATTGCGGGGCAGGTGATGCCGCAGATCGACGGGATGGACGAGGGATTGCTGGAATAGGCAGGCGCGCGCCATTTCTGACGCGAGGTCAGGTGATTTTCCCCTTTCGATCAGAGGGGTGATGCTGCAATGCAGGGTTGTGCTTAATGAGTGCAGTGTTACCTGAGTTTGCCGACCAACCGCGATGCTTGGACTGCCCTGATGACCTACCAATCTTTTTTTGATCGTTTGAACCGCGCATTTTGGCGGTGTGACTTCGAAGCAGTGGCTTCGTATTATGTTGTGCCCTTGCCGCTGTATGTGAACCAAGAGCCGAATGTTTTTACCAAACATACACAGGTGGTGCAGGGGCTTCGCGCTTATTATGACGCGCTGGTTGCGGGTGGGTTTCAGCCAAGCACCGCGCGGGTCGTCGCGCAAAGCGTGGGCACGGTGCAAACCACATCGGTCTGGGTTGAATACCTGACCCCGAAACTGGGCCAGTCTGACCCAAGCGTGTCGAATGTGCGCTACATGGTGACAGGCGGACGGGTGCACCCCAAAGTCGCCCTGATAGAATATCGCAGTTCCGTTTTGGGGTTGGACCGGTTTGCGGCTGTTTTCGGCGCTGCTGCCGCATAGGCGGGGCGTGGCGCAAACCCCTTGCACTTAAAGCGCAATGCCCCTAAAAGCCGCGGTGTTAAAGCATCGAGACAGGTGCGGACATGAGACTTGAGCAGGGTCGGTATTGCACCGGCCCTGATGTTTTATGATCCGCCGATTGGCGTTTTGACCAAATTCACCCCAAAGACCGGCGGAGACAACCGCGCGGCCAGAAAACATCTAAAAGGACGTACACGCCACATGGCTAACACTATGGACGAGTTTGAAGCACTCTTGAACGAAAGCTTCGAAATGGACACACCCGAAGAGGGGTCCGTTGTTAAGGGCAAGGTCATCGCAATTGAAGCGGGCCAAGCCATCATCGACGTAGGCTATAAAATGGAAGGCCGCGTTGAGCTTAAAGAATTCGCAAACCCAGGCGAAGCACCCGAAATCAATGTAGGCGACGACGTAGAAGTATTCTTGCGTCAGGTCGAAAACGCGCGCGGCGAAGCCGTTATTTCGCGCGAGATGGCCCGCCGCGAAGAAGCATGGGATCGTCTGGAAAAAGCATATGCTGCTGAAGAGCGTGTTGACGGTGCCATCTTTGGCCGCGTCAAGGGCGGCTTCACAGTTGATCTGGGCGGCGCGGTTGCGTTCCTTCCAGGCAGCCAAGTTGACGTGCGCCCCGTGCGCGACGCAGGCCCGCTGATGGGTCTGAAACAGCCGTTCCAAATTCTGAAAATGGACCGCCGCCGTGGCAACATCGTTGTGTCGCGTCGTGCCATCCTTGAAGAATCGCGTGCCGAACAGCGCGCCGAAGTCATCGGCAATCTGGCTGAAGGCCAAGAAGTTGACGGTGTGGTCAAGAACATCACTGAATACGGTGCGTTCGTTGATCTGGGCGGTGTTGACGGGCTTCTGCACGTCACAGACATGGCATGGCGCCGTGTGAACCACCCATCGGAAATCCTGACAATCGGTGAAACGATCAAGGTGCAAGTCATCAAGATCAACAAAGAAACACACCGTATCAGCCTTGGCATGAAGCAGTTGCAAGAAGATCCATGGGATCTGGTTGCTGCGAAATACCCACTTGAGTCGGTGCACACTGGCCGCGTGACAAACATCACCGACTACGGTGCATTTGTTGAGCTGGAAGCCGGCGTTGAAGGTCTGGTCCACGTATCCGAAATGAGCTGGACCAAGAAGAACGTCCACCCAGGCAAGATCGTTTCGACAAGCCAAGAAGTCGAGGTCATGGTTCTGGAAATCGACGGCGCCAAGCGCCGCGTATCGCTTGGTCTGAAACAGACACAGCGCAACCCATGGGAAGTCTTTGCCGAGCAATTCCCCGTTGGCACAGAAGTTGAAGGTGACGTCAAAAATATCACTGAATTCGGTCTGTTCATCGGTCTGGAAGGCGACATCGACGGCATGGTTCACTTGTCAGACCTGACATGGGAAGGCCGCGGCGAAGACGTGATCGGCGACTACCAGAAGGGCGATAGCGTTCAGGCTGTTGTCACCGAAGTCGACGTTGAAAAAGAGCGCATCAGCCTGTCGGTCAAAGCCCTTGGCGGTGACAAATTTGCAGAAGCTGTTGGCGGCGTGAAGCGCGGTGCGATCATCACGGTTGAAGTCACATCGATCGAAGATGGCGGCATCGAGGTGGAATACGAAGGCATGAAATCGTTCATCCGTCGTAGCGACCTGAGCCGTGACCGCGCAGAGCAACGCCCAGAGCGGTTCTCGGTCGGTGACAAGATCGACGTCCGTGTGACCAACATGGATGCCAAGACACGCCGTCTGGGTCTGTCGATCAAGGCACGTGAGATTGCCGAAGAAAAAGAAGCAGTTGAGCAGTATGGCTCGTCGGATTCGGGTGCATCGCTTGGTGACATCCTTGGCGCCGCACTGAACAACGACGACAAATAAGTCGTTCAAACCGTTTCAAAAATCGGGCCCCTCGCAGGTGATGCGGGGGGCCTTTTTCGTTCTGGCAGCATGATGCGTTCACGAATCAAAGCTGGATAGCGATGCGTAGTTACGGGTTGACCAAGCGTCATCCTACTGAATTCGGGGAGAATTTTTGCGTCGCGGTTTCAAATTTTGCGTTTATCGGGGGTAATCGTCGCGCAAAACGCTGTGTTGCTGCGCCTGCGCCTTGTTTTTTTGTCCGCAAGGTGGCCCTATGGGGCATGCGTCGTATTTTGCAGCCAGACGAGAAGAATTTAAAGGGGGACGCGCGATATGATCAGAAGTGAACTGATCCAGAAGATTGCTGACGAAAATCCGCATTTATATCAGCGGGATGTCGAAAAGATCGTGAATACCATCTTTGATGAGATTATTGATGCAATGTCGAATGGGGACCGCGTAGAGCTTCGGGGCTTTGGTGCGTTCTCGGTCAAGAAACGCGATGCGCGTCAGGGCCGCAACCCGCGCACGGGCGAGGCCGTCAGCGTTGAAGAAAAGCACGTGCCGTTCTTCAAAACGGGTAAATTGCTGCGTGATCGCCTGAACAAGGGATAATCGAATGCGTTACATTCGCTACATCATTCTGGCCGCGATTGCGGTGGCGCTTATCGTGGTTGCGATGGCCAACCGCGGTGTGGTGACACTTCGCTTGATGCCGGCCGAACTGGCCGAGCTGACGGGCGTGCCGCTTTTGTTGCAGTCGGTTGATGTGCCGTTGTTTGCGGTGATCTTTGCGGGCATCGGTATTGGTATCCTGCTCGGGTTTGTGTGGGAGTGGGTGCGCGAGCACAAACACCGCGCCGAGAAAGCCGCCAAAGAGCGTGAAGTGAAAGCGCTTGAACGCGAGGTGCGGCGGCTGAAGGGTAAGCAATCTGAAGGCAAGGACGAGGTTCTGGCTCTTCTGGATCAGGCCTGCTGAGCGCCCATATGGCTGACATTCGGATCAAGTTTTGCGGGCTGACGCAGCCCGCCGATATTGTTGCGGCTGCGCAGGCGGGGGCGGGGTATGTCGGCTTTGTGTTTTTTCCCAAGTCACCCCGCAATATCGCGGTAGAGGATGCTACTGCGTTGGCGCTTGAGGTGCCTGCGGGTATCGCCAAGGTGGCCTTGGTTGTGAACGCCGAGGACGCGTTTCTGGATGATCTGACCGCGCGTGTGCCGTTGGATATGTTGCAGCTTCATGGCTCTGAAACACCTGAGCGGGTGGCGCAGGTGCGGGCGCAATACGGGCTGCCAGTGATGAAGGCTGTGGGTGTGGCGGACGCCGATGACCTGCCCGCGCTGGACGCCTATGCGCGGGTGGCCGATCAATTGTTGATCGATGCCAAACCGCCGAAAAACGCAGACTTGCCGGGCGGCAACGGTTTGGCCTTTGACTGGCGCTTGATTGCAGGAAAAAGCTGGCCTGTGCCGTGGATGCTGGCGGGTGGGCTGACGCCTGACAATGTGGCGCAGGCCGTGCAGATGACGGGTGCGCGGCAGGTTGATGTGTCCAGCGGCGTTGAGCGTACTGCCGGTGTAAAAGATGCGCAGCGAATGGCTGATTTCGCCGCAGCATTAAGGCCCAATTAACCAAACGGGGATATGAAGCGGGTATGACTTTACCTGCACATCTTACACCCGAAATCTGGTTGGCCGATTTCTTTAATTCCAAAGAAGCGCTGTCAGGTGGTGTCATAAAACGCCAGATCCGTGACGTAGAAAGATTGGTCGGACGCGCGCATTTTCTGGATCAGGCCCGCCGACGCGGGTACCAAGTGGTCGAAAGCGGTCGACATTTTGTGGTGTTTTGCCATCAACATGACTTGAAACGGGTGGTCTAGGGGCAAGCGCCTTCCAAAGGCGCTTGCGAGCGCGATTTCGAAATCGCGCGGCACAAGGCTTTTCGAAAAGCCTTGTCGCTTTACGCAGCCTGCCTTGCACGCTAGATGATATCTCAGCTTTTAGGGGAACGCACAGATGGCCGACGATCTTTTCAATTCTTTCATGAATGGTCCTGATGAAAAGGGCCGCTTTGGTAAATTTGGCGGGCGTTTTGTCTCTGAGACCTTGATGCCGCTGATCCTTGAATTGGAAGAGCAATATGAGCGCGCCAAGACTGATGACAGCTTTTGGGCCGAGATGCACGATCTGTGGACGCATTATGTGGGGCGTCCGTCGCCGCTATATTTTGCCGAACGTCTGACCGAGCATCTGGGCGGGGCCAAGATTTACCTCAAGCGTGACGAGCTGAACCACACAGGCGCGCATAAAATCAACAACGTGTTGGGTCAGATCATTCTGGCCCGCCGCATGGGCAAGACGCGCATCATCGCAGAAACGGGGGCTGGCCAGCATGGTGTTGCCACCGCTACCGTTTGCGCGAAATTCGGTTTGAAATGTGTGGTCTATATGGGGGCGCATGACGTTGAACGCCAGGCGCCGAACGTGTTCCGCATGCGTCTGCTTGGGGCTGAAGTGATCCCTGTCACATCAGGGCGCGGCACGCTCAAGGACGCGATGAACGACGCGCTGCGCGACTGGGTCACCAATGTGCGCGACACGTTTTACTGCATCGGCACAGTCGCAGGCCCGCACCCGTACCCCGCGATGGTGCGCGATTTCCAAGCGATCATCGGCAAGGAAACCAAAGAGCAGCTGCACGCCGCCGAAGGGCGCCTGCCTGACACGATCATTGCCGCCATTGGTGGCGGGTCGAACGCGATGGGGCTGTTCTATCCGTTTCTTGATGACACATCGGTCAATATCATCGGTGTTGAAGCGGGTGGTAAAGGCGTGAACGAAAAGATGGAGCACTGCGCGTCGCTCACAGGTGGCCGCCCGGGTGTGCTGCATGGCAACCGCACCTATCTGTTGCAAGACGATGATGGCCAGATCTTGGAAGGGTTCAGCATTTCGGCGGGTCTGGATTACCCGGGCATCGGGCCTGAACATTCGTGGCTGCACGACATTGGCCGCGCCCAATACGTGAGCATCACCGACAAAGAGGCGCTTGAGGCGTTCCAGCTCAGCTGTTCCACGGAAGGCATTATTCCCGCGCTTGAGCCAAGCCATGCGTTGGCCCATGTGATGAAAATTGCGCCCGATCTGCCCAAAGATCACCTGCTGGTGATGAATATGTGCGGACGCGGCGACAAGGATATCTTTACCGTCGCCCGTCATCTTGGCTTCGACATGTCGGGGCCGGAAGGGCGCGTGTTTGAATAAGGTGGGGGCGACCCCACCTTACATTTTATAGCGCTCCAACACATCCAACGGCACGACGTCCAGCGCGCGCTGGTGCGTGCCTTCAAGGCTGACGCGCGGTGCGCAGCCTTCGTCATGGGCTTGCAGGAAACGCCCTGCGCACAAGCACCAGCTGTCACCTGCCTTTAGCCCCGCAAAACCAAATTCCGGGCGGGGCGTGCTGAGATCATTGCCAACATATTTGCTAAAGGCCAGAAACTCTTGGGTCATCACGGCGCAGACTGTGTGGCTGCCCTGATCGGCGGCGCAGGTGTTGCAATACCCGTCGCGGAAAAAGCCGGTCACAGGATCGGTGCCGCACACCACAAGCGGGCCGCCCAATACATTTATGCTGTCGTCTGGTTCCATCTATTGCTCTCCTTTGGCAATCGCGCGAAACATCGCCACGTGGCGCGCAAAGACACCTTCTTGCCGAAATCCACGGTCTGCTGAATTCATCGCGATGACTGTTCCGCTTGGGTTATGGATATAGATGTATTGACCGTAGATGCCACGTGCGAGGTATTCGCCGCTGTCTGCCCCTTGGGGAATCCACCATTGGTAGCCATAGCCCGTTTGATCCGCGCGCGTCCTTGCCGAAGGCACTGTCGATGCCGCGACCCAATCGGCGGGCACAATCTGTTGGCCGTTATAGTGCCCGCCTTGCAGATACATCTGGCCAAAGCGTGCATAGTCGCGGGTGCGCAGGTTGAGGCCGCCAAGCACGAAGGCCGTGCCATCACCATCGGTCAGGTAATAGGGATCGGCCTCGAGCCCCATCGGGGCGATGATCTTTTCGGACAGAAGGTCAGGGATGCTGCGGCCTGTCGCACCGCGGATCACCATTCCGATAATGTGGGTGTCGATTGAAACATACTGCCAAGCCGTGCCTGCGGGTTGGAACGTCTCGGTCAGGTCAGTGGCAAAGCCATCCATGGAGCGGCCAAGCGCCAGCACGCGGCCCATCCGATTGATATCGCTTGAAAACTTTAGATAGTCCTCGTCAAAGGTGACACCGCTGGACATCTGCAACACGTCTTTGATCGTGGCACCACCGTAGGCGCCCCCTTTTAATGCGGGGGCGTATTTGGTGACGGGATCGTCGATGCTATCGATTGCGCCTTCTGCGAGGACCACGCCCATCAGCGCGGAAAGATAGGATTTGGCGACCGACCAGCTGATGCGGCGGTCCGCGGCGGTGGTGCCAAGGTGATAGCTTTCATGGACCAGTGCGCCGTCTTGCAAGACGACCAGGGCGGTGATGGCGCTGTCCTCGATCCAGCTTTGGAAGCCTGCGGGTAGGCTCATCTGTGGACCCTGCGGCAAGACGCTTGTGGGGCCGTCGCCGCGCGGCAGCGGCCTGTGCAAAAAGGCGGCGTCCATGTTGGAAAAGTTGCCGACGATCTGATCGACTTCAAACAGGCTGGTCACGGCCAGAAGGCGGTTGATCCGTTCATAGTTGAAGGCGGCGACACCCCCCAAAAGAATGGCCAGCACTAATCCGCCGCGCAGGATTTTCCCGATCATCTTTTGTGCCCCCTCAAGCAAGTGAACCGGCGTCCACCTTACGGCACTATTTGAACTTATCCATGAGCTTTTGCATCGCGCTGCGGGTATCTTCGGGCGCGGGATCGGGTGGTGTTTTGGCCTTGGGCGCCTTTGTGCCAGTGGACGGGCGGGGCGGGGCCGCGCGCAGGGCCACTGCGTTGAGAAACTTGGCAGTGTCGCCATCTGCCAAATAGGGTGCGCCATCGGATATGCCGCGCAGCACATCATCAAGCCAACCCTGATCGGCCTTTGGAAAGTCGCGCAGCACATATCCGGGCACCGCATCTTTGTGACCGGGATGGCCCACGCCCATGCGCACGCGGTCATACTGTGGACCGATATGCGCGTGTATTGATCGCAGACCATTATGGCCGGCATGACCGCCGCCCGATTTTACCCGCGTCTTGGCGGGGGCCAGATCAATCTCATCGTGAAAGACCGTGACGTCCGTGCTGTCGAGCTTGTAGAAATCCAAAGCAGCCCGCAACGACTGGCCCGAATTGTTCATAAAGGTTTCGGGCTTGAGCAATATAACCTTTTGGCCGCCCAAGCGTCCTTCGCTTACTTGTCCCTGAAATTTGCCGCGCCACGGGGAAAATCCGTGATCATCCGCAATTCGGTCAAGTGCCATGAAGCCGATGTTGTGACGGTTCATCGCGTATTTTGCGCCGGGATTGCCAAGGCCTGCAAAGAGTTTCATGGCGGTGGTCCTCTTCCTCAAAGGGGTAAGGTGGATTTTAATCCACCTTACAGGCAAAGCAAAAGGGCCACACCTGCGGCATGGCCCTTTCGTTTAGACATCCAGAAGACTTAGTCTTCTGCTTGCTCTGTTGCTGGCACTTCATCAGCTGCCGCATCATCGCCTTCGGCTTCATCGTCGGCCGATTTCAGGCTGGATGGCGCCTGAATGTTGGCGATCACGAAGTCGCGGTCGATGGTGGGTTTTGCGCCTGCTGGCAATGTCACGTCCGAGATGTTGATGGTGTCACCAACTTCCAGACCTGTCAGGTCCACGGTGATACTGTCTGGGATATCACCAGCGGTGACAACCAGTTCAACCTCAGGACGCACAACCGTCAGAACGCCGCCTTTTTTCAGGCCTTTGCACTCTTCTTCGCCAACAAAATCAACAGGGATAAACAGGTTGATTTTTGTTGTGCGCTTCAGACGCATGAAGTCCACGTGTGTGGGCAGATCCTTGACAACGTCGCGCTGCACGTCACGGCAGATGACGCGGACGTCGTCGTGACCTTCAAGCTTCATGTTGAACAGGGTCGATTTGAAACGGCCCGCTTTCAAACGCTTGAACAGCTCGTTGAAGGGAAGTTGAATTGCCACCGGATCGGTGTCGCCACCGAATACGATGCCAGGAACCATACCATTACGGCGTGCTGCGCGAGCGGCCCCCTTGCCTGTCCCCGCGCGTTCCTGGACGATAAGATCTGGGATCTGACCAGCCATGATGTTTCTCCAATATAAAAAGGGCTCCGCCTCCAAGGGTGCGGTCGCCATGAACCCGCGCTTTTAGGGGCGAATCCTGCGTTTGGAAAGCGCTTTTTCTGGGTTGATCGGGCGCGCAAAGCCATGTCACCTGACCAGACCCACAACTGGACCCCGCCATGAGCCTGCCAAACGCGTTATTGCTGTCCCGAAAACCTGCCCGTGCGTTCTTTGCACTGGGTGGGTTTTGGGGCTGCTTTGCGGCGCAAGTGCCCGTGTTAAAAGCGCAAATTGGGGCGGGGGATGCCGTGTTTGGCACATTGCTTTTGTGCACGGCCCTTGGGCTGGTCAGCGCCATGTGGCTCGCCCCGCGCATCGACCGCAGCTTGGGCCGCATTGGGTTGCCCTGTGCGGCTATTTTGACGGCGATCCTCTTTTTGATCCCCGGATTGGTCAGCAGCCCTTTGGCCTTTGGGATGACGATGGTGGCCATCGGCGCGGCTTCGGGGTTGATGGACGTGCTGATGAATGCGCGGGTCAGCGATCTTGAGGCGCACCATTCCAAATCCCTGATGAATGCCAATCACGGGATGTTTTCGCTTGGGTATATGTGTGCGGCTTTGGCCACGGGGGTGGCCCGTGAATACGGCGTGCCGCCTGTTTTGGTGTTCGGCTGTGCGGGCTTGGTCACGCTTGTGTTGGCGGTTGATATGGCAATGCCTGTTCATCGCACGAAAGACGGCACAGGACAGCGGCAGGCCTATCCCATGTCGCCTGTTTTGATCTGCGGGGTGATCGTGTTGATCGCATTTATGGCCGAAGCCACGGTTGAGGCATGGTCGGCCCTGCATATCGAGCGCACCTTGGACGGTGGCGCCGCCGAGGGCGCGCTTGGCCCCGCGATGTTGGGCCTGACGATGACCATCGGGCGGTTCTCGGGGCAGGTCATCACCGAAAAATTCTCTGAACTGCGCGTTGTGGTGTTCGCAACGCTTTTGTCGTCTGTCGGCACTTTCATTGCAGCCACAGCGCCAACGCCGATGGTGTCTTATGTGGGCTTTGGCATCATGGGGCTTGGGGTGTCGGTCATCGGTCCGATCGGGCTGGCCCTTGTTGGTCAGCAGGTGCGCGCCGAGATCCGCACCGAAGCCATCTCGAAAGTTGCCGTGATCGGCTTTTCAGGTTTTTTCATCGCGCCGATGGTGATGGGGTTTTTGTCGGAATGGTTTGGCCTGCGGGTGGCCTTTGCCTGCGTCAGCGTTCTGTTGCTGCTGGTTGTGCCTGCCGCCTTTGCGCTGCGGCGTTCTATGACGAAAGATGCCCCTGTGCAGCCATGATCTGATCGTGCAGGGCGAAATCATCGGCACGTTTGCGGCGCAATTCCGCCTCTACCTCAGCCGATAGGGACACTTTCATTTTTGGGGACACATTGGTTTCCGACAGCGAAAACGCCCCGAAATGATCCCGCAAAAATGCGTGCAGCGTATCGGCGCGTTCATAAGCAAACAGATGATCGACCAGCACCTTGCCCTTGCCCGATGTTACAAACCCGAACTGGCTGCCCACCCGCGCGTGTTGGGGTGGGTCGTCCTGCAGAACGTCCAGAACGAACTGGTCAAAGCTGATCGCCTTGGTGGAATTGGGGTTCGATGGCTCAAGCCGCGCGCGGTAGCGATACCAGCTGCTCAGCTGGTCCAGCGGTTCGCGCATTACCGCCATCGTGCGCGGTTTTTGCCCGAACACATCCCCCAGAAACGGCGCAATCTTGTTGCGGTAGCGCTGTGCGTTGATGTGCTTGCGACCCTTAGAAAAGATGATGTCGGCCTTGCCCTTGAGCGCCAATTCAATAGCGGTCGTCCCCGTTTTGGGGACGGCCAGAAACACAAGCGACGGGTCAAAAAAGATCAACATAGGCGCGACGTTAGCCCATGCTTAGTTTTGTTGCCAGCGTCCTGCGAAGTCTTGGGGCACCAGTAGGATATCGCGGTCCAATTCGGCCACATTGCGCCGCCCGCATAGCGCCATGGTGGTGTCCAATTCCTTGTGCAGCACCTCAAGTGCGGCTGTCACGCCCTTTTGCCCCATCGCACCAAGGCCGTAGATATAGGCGCGGCCAATCATCGTGCCTTTCGCGCCGAGGGCCAGTGCCTTGAGGATGTCCTGACCGCTGCGAATACCACTGTCCAGCCAGACTTCGATTTCGCCGCCCACGGCATCCATGATCTGCGGTAACATCCGGATTGACGACAACGCCCCGTCCAACTGACGCCCGCCGTGGTTGGACACGATAATCGCATCGGCGCCCACCTTTACGGCCATCTTGGCGTCCTCGGCATCCAGGATACCCTTGAGGATCGTCTTGCCGTCCCATTTCTCGATCAGTTTGGTCACCTTGTCCCAATCCAGCGCCGGGTCGAACTGTTCGGCGGTCCATGACGACAGGCTAGAGGTATCGCTGATACCCTCCACATGCCCCACAATGTTGCCGAACTCGCGGCGCTTGGCGCTCAGCATCTCAATTCCCCAGGCCCATTTCGTTGCTAGATTCGCAATGGATTTCGGCGTCAGCTTGGGCGGGGCGGACAACCCGTTTTTCAGATCCTTGTGACGTTGACCCAAGATTTGCAAATCCAGCGTGATGACCAGCGCATTGCATTTGGCATCTTTGGCGCGCTGGATCAGACGGTCCACATAATCCTCGTCCTTCATGGTATAAAGCTGGAACCAGAAGGGGGCTTCGGTCGCGGCGGCCACATCCTCGATCGAATTGATCGACATCGTGGACAGTGTATAAGGCACGCCAAATTTTTCAGCGGCCCGCGCGGCTTTGATCTCGCCATCGGCGTGCTGCATGCCCGTCAGCCCCACAGGGGCCAGCGCCACAGGCATGGCCACATCCTGACCGACCATCTGGCTGACCGTGCTGCGCCCCGTCATATCAACGGCCACGCGTTGACGCAGGCGGATCTGATCGAAATCAGATGTGTTCTCGCGGAAGGTCTGTTCTGTCCAACTGCCCGATTCCGCATAGTCATAAAACATACGCGGCACGCGGCGTTCGTGAATTTTCTTGAGATCATCGATGCAGGTGATGACGGGCATAGGCTTTCCTTCGGTATTGGTAAACATCTATTACCAATTCAGACATTTTCGCACAACGCGACATTTAGGTCGTTTTCAATATGGCCAAGATGCGCGGGCTTGGGCAATGATGCAATCATGGCACAGCTTTATCCTTTTACAGACCCGCGCGCAGCAGACCAAACACCCCCGATCACCATCGCATCAGGCGATGGCTGTTGGGTCACCGATGTGCATGGCACCAGATACATGGATGCCGTCGCTGGCCTGTGGTGCACCGCCCTTGGCTGGTCCAACCGCGAATTGATCGACGCCGCGCAAGCGCAAATGCAACAGTTGCCCTACTACCATTCCTTCAAGGGCCGCAGCATAGACGTGACCGATCAACTGGCTACAAAACTGGCCCAGATCACGCCAGAAGGGATTGAGCGGTTCTTCTTTGGTTGCTCAGGCTCGGAAGCGGTGGATATCGCCGTCAAAATCGCGCGGTTCTATCAAAACGGACGCGGCAAGACGGATAAAAAGCAGATCATCAGCCGGCACGGGGCTTATCACGGATCGCTGACCACTAGTGCGGGGCTGACGGGACTGGCCTATGCGCATGGCGGTTTTGACCTGCCGTGGCCCATCCGCGTGGGTCGCCCGCACTATCATGGCGAAGCCCATAGCGGCGAAAGCGAGGCGCAATTCACCCAACGCCTTGTGGATGAGCTGGAAGCGACCATCACAGATCACGGCACAGATACCATCGCCGCCATGATCGGCGAGCCGGTGATGGGGGCAGGGGGGGTCATCATCCCGCCCGCTGGCTATTGGGCTGGCGTGCAAGAGGTGCTGAAAGCCCATGACATATTGCTGATCGCCGACGAGGTGATCTGCGGCTTTGGGCGCACGGGGTCCTGGTTTGGCTGCAACACCTACGGGATCGCGCCGCAAATGATGACCATGGCCAAGCAACTGACCAGCGCCTACGCACCCCTTTCGGCCGTGGGTATCCACGCCGATATGTATGAGGTCATTGCGGATTTCGGCCACCAACACGGCACCTTCGGGCACGGGCTGACCTACGGGGGCCACCCTGTCAGCTGCGCAGTCGCGCTCAAAGCGATCGAGATTTATGAGCGTATGGACGTGGAAGCCACCGTGCAGGCGCGCGGCGCCCATCTGGCCAAGCGGCTGGAGCGGTTCAAGACGATGAATTCTGTGGGCAACGTGCGGTCCAAAGGGCTGATTGCTGCCGTTGAACTGGACCCCGCATCGGGCCTCACAGGCGCGATGGTCGGGGCCGAGGCCGAAAAACGTGGGGTGTTCTTCCGCATCATTGGCGACACGATTGCCATGTCACCGCCTTTGATTGTGAGCGACGACGAGATTGATCACTTCACGGATGTTTTGGAGGACAGTATCCAAGCGGCGGGGTAGGGGGACGGTCTGCTTTGCGGGACAAAGCGCCAATTTGCTGCGGCTGCGCCAATGGCCGCTATAAACATGTAAATTGGGGCTATCTGTCGCCTAGCGGGGCGATTAGGCGGCCGCAGTCTCACGCTTTTGTTTTGCCCGAACATCAACTCGCAGACGCTCCGCTTCATATCTTTTCATCGCGGCGCCCACATCCCATTTTCGGATTTCTTTTGCAATAGCGGAGGTGTATTTGGCCGTCGCGCCGCTCGAAATCTGATGGCGCACCTCGCCGACCTTCAGACAGGTGTGGGCGGCAGGGCCGTTAAACGCGGCGCCTGGCTGCATTACGGGCCCAAATATGGCGGTCAGCGTGCGGCGTTCTTCGCGCGTCAGCCCATAGGCGAACATTGGCGCCAGCAACAGAGATTCCGACAGGCATCCGTTGGCCGTGACGACTTCGTGACGGTCGCAGGCAAAATGAACCCACGTGATTTTCGACTTGCCCTTCATGTGGCGAATACCGGGGAGTTTGGTCAACGCTTTGGCGGGCGCAAAAGCCTTCCCGTCAAAATACCGGGTCAGCTGCCCATCACCGCCAACCAGAATGCGGTGTTGCGGGGATACGATCAGGTCTTGCGCGGGCAGGCCCTTGCCCAATGCCCCTGCCGCAATAAGGACAGGCTTGCCATCAAAATCGACATCTTCAAGGAGCTGATCGCTGCTGCGTACCCATCGGATTTCCTGCGGCCCGTGATCTGCGGTCAGCACCAGATCACCGGGGCGCAGGGTTTCTACCGCGCGCGGGCCATCTGGGGTGTCGATCATTGTGCCAGCGTTGTAGCAGGTGGTGGTCGTTTCAATATTACTTGTGTTCATCCCAAGCGTTTGGGTCGTATGGCTGTCGTTGTCTTCACCGCCATCGATCGCTGTGATCTGCGCATTGCGGCCAGTGGTTATCGTGTCATCGCCTTTGCCGGTAGAGATATTGCCCGAGTCTGCATCATCACCAATGGTAAGGCTGTCGTTACCTTCCTTTGTTGCGATGGATTGGATCGTGGCGCGATCTCCAAACTCGATGGTATCATCGCCTGCGCGCGTATCTATGTTTGCGAATGTCGCATCATCGCCGACGATCAAACTGTCGCTGTTGTCTCCAAACGTCCAGTTGCGGGTCGTCGTAAACCCGTTGCCAATTGTGACATCGTTGCTGCCGAGAGTTGAACCATCAAATTGTCCAAAACTGACGCCGTCTGCGGCCGTCATCGTCAGACCATCAGATGACTTCGCATCAAGATTGATCCCAGCAAGATCGGAATTGGCGGCAACGTCGACGGTTGATGTCAGATTGCCTTCGACCTTGATGTTGAACGCGTTGGTGTTCGAGCTTTGGAAAATGATATCGAAATCCGCTGGAATGCCGCTGTCCGCCTTAAAGGTGACGTTCGAGTTAGCGGAAGCATCAATGATAAAGATATCGCCGTCAGTGACCTGAATGTCGGTCCCTGCTGCGATTTCATTGGGGCCAAGCGGATCGGTGCCAGCGGCGACGATTGTGAAAGTTGGCATCTTTTAATCTCGGCAAGCAGTTTGATTACCGATCAAGGGATAGGTTGAAACAATTAACGTAGTCTTTTCAGAGTGCTCAAGAAAAACTCAAAAATTAATCGAATTTGAGCTTTGTGCGTTGGATAAAGCCGCTGTTGGTACATCGGTAACAAGGGGCTTAACACCGACCAACGCCGCATCAGGTACAGATATCCGCTTTGAAATGGCGAACGGCAGGACGGCTCGCCAAGTTGCACTAAATGTCGATGCGCTCTGCGACACTCAGTGCATCCTCAAGTTCAACGCCAAGGTAGCGCAGTGTACTGTCAACTTTGGTGTGACCGTGCAACAGCTGCACCGCACGCAGATTACTGGTCTTCCGATAAATCTCCGCTGCCTTAGTGCGCCGGAGTGAGTGTGTGCTATATTCACTCGGAGCTAGCCCGATCGCAGTGCCCCACTCTCGCACCAATCGTCCATACTGGCGCGTTGAGATATGTGGCTGGTAATGAAAGCAGCTGGTAAACATAAACTGACACGCAAACATCTTGGGAGCTCTGTCCCGAGACAAAACGGTTTCACGCGTGTTTTCCGTCAGTTCAAACTGGACCGGTCGTTTGGTCTTGCTCTGGATCACGAAAACGCGTTCCCCAACGCGGTCGTCCTTAACAAGGTCCGCCACGGCCAAGTTGACGAGATCACAGCCGCGCAGCTTGCTGTCGATGGCGACGTTGAACAAAGCTAGATCGCGTAGATAACCCGCCAGCTCGAACCGTGCCCGGATTGCCCATACCCGTTTTGGCAGCAACGACCGTTTTTGATCGATGATCCGCCCCTTGTTCCAGGCTCTGCGTTGCGGGAAGTTGGACTCTTGGCATGATATGCCCTCCGACCCACCCTCCAAACCCAGTCACCAACACCGCGCTGGCAGTAAAATTGTAATGTACTTGGCAATGGCAGCTATCAAAAGACGACTGACGGCATCGGCGCTGTATTCGCACGCGACCGCTCAGAGCCCAGAGTGACCGATGCTGCGCGGTGCACGAATGGCGGGTTTGTGTGTTTTCAGTCCCGAATACCTACAAGTCCTTTACCAGCCGCAGCGCGTCATAAATTGCGGCGTGCGTATTGCGGGCTGACACGGCATCGCCGATCCGGAAGAGTTGAAACGTCCCGGCCTCATTGCGTTGAATGGTCTGCGGCGCACCTTCGATCAACGCATCGTGGTCCACAGCCCCGCCGTTCAAGCTGAGTGGTTTCAGATCGAAATATAACTCATCCAAAGGCAATGTGCCGTAGTTGATCACGACCTGATCATAATCTTGTTCTTTTGAGTGATCGCTGTAGTCGGTGCCGATCGTTGCTGTCAGTTTGTTGCCGCTGCGCGCCACGTCGAGCAATCGGCGGGTTACTGTGAAGGTCACGTCCTTGTCCTGCAGCGCGCGCATGTAAGGCACGAGATTCATCGCCATGACGCCCGGCGCAAACGTACGATCCGGGGTCATCACCTCGACGGTTGATCCTGCGGCGGCTGCGATATCTGCCGCTTGCAGTCCTGCGTGATCGCCCGCTTCGTCATAGATCAGAACGTTCTGCGCAGGGTTCACATCCCCTGCGATGATATCCCATGAGGTTGCCACATGAGCCGCACCCTTACCGGTCTCAAAGAGTTCGGTGTTGGGCACGCCGCCTGTGGCGATGATGACGACATCGGGGTTTAGGGCTGTGACGTCTTTCGCCTCGGCCCAGGTGTTGAAATGGAATTCCACATCGCGGGCCGCACATTGCGCCATCCGCCAGTCGATGATCGAGATCATCTCGCGACGGCGCGGGCTCAGGGCGGTCAGACGCACTTGTCCACCGGGGTCAGGTTGCGCCTCGAACACCACAACATCGTGACCACGTTCAGCGGCGACGCGGGCGGCTTCGAGTCCCGCTGGCCCTGCGCCAACGACGACAACTTTGCGTTTCACTTCGGCTGCTTGGATCGTATGCGGCATGGTCAACTCGCGCCCTGTCGCAGCGTTGTGGATGCAAAGCGCGTCTCCGGCCTCATAGATGCGATCCAGACAATAAGTGGCACCAACGCAGGGGCGAATATCGTCCTCGTGCCCCTCCGTAATCTTTTTGACCACATGGGGATCGGCCATATGCGCACGGGTCATGCCGACCATATCCAGAAGGCCCGCTTCGACCGCATGCCGCGCAGTGGCCACATCGGGGATCTTGGCGGCATGGAAGGTTGGCATGCCTGTCAGTTTCTTCACCTGCCCTGCAAAATCAAGATGCGGCGCATTCTTCATGCCTTGAACGGGGATCAGATCGGTCATGGCAGGATCCGTATGGATGCGGCCGCGCACGACGTTCAGAAAGTCCAGTTGGCCCGTATCGGCCAGCGTCTTGGAAATTTTCAGCCCGTCTTCGGCAGTGATGCCGCCTTTCTGCGCCTCATCCGCTGTGTAACGGAAGCCCACGATGAAGTCGTCGCCGACGCGTTTGCGGATCGCCGCCAGAACATCCAGCGGAAACCGCATGCGGTTTTCGAGAGTGTCCGCGCCATAGGGCCCAACAAGATCATTGGTAAGCGGCGACCAGAATTGATCCAAAAGGTGACCGTATACCTGCAACTCAATGCCATCCATACCGCCCGCCTGCATCCGCTCTGCCGCATCGGCAAAATCGGTAATTATCCGTTCGATATCCCAATCCTCGATCAGTTTGGGAAAGGCACGGTGGGCGGGCTCGCGGTGTTTGGAGGACGAGACAGATGGCAACCAATCGCCTTTGTTCCACGTTGTTCGCCGTCCCAAATGCGTCAGCTGGATCATCACGGCACAACCATGCTCATGGCAGCTATCGGTCAGGTCCTGGATCCACGGCACAACCTCGTCCTTATAGGCAAGGATATTGTTGAACACCGGCGGGCTGTCCTTTGATACCGCCGCAGAGCCCGCGGTCATGGTCAGAGCCACGCCCGCTTTCGCGCGCTCGGCATGATAGGCCCGATAGCGGTCTTTGGGCATGCCGTCTTCGGGGTAGGCAGGCTCATGGCTGGTTGTCATGATCCGATTTTTCAATGTCAGGTGTTTCAGTTGATAGGGCTGAAGCAGCGGGTCTTTGGTCATTGAAAAATTCCTTTTTCGAAGGCGTCAGAAGGTGTGCAGAAATCCTGACATAGGTGTCAAGTTTATCTTGGGTGGCAATTGACACACCTGTCAAGAAATCTATTCTTGCGGCATGCTACAGCCTTCCTCTCGTCAACGCGGCTCAAAAGACCTGTGGCTCGATGCCGCCTACGAGATGTTGGTGTCCGACGGTATCGGCGCGGTCAAAATCATGGCCTTGGCCGAAAAACTGAACCTCTCGCGCACAGGCTTTTATTGGTTTTTTGCGGACCTCAAAGAACTGCACGTCGCAATGATCGAACGGTGGGAAAACAAGAACACCGGCAACCTTGTCAAGCGCTGCAACAAGCCTGCGCCGAACATCTGTACCGGGTTGTTCAACCTAATGGATTGCTGGCTTGATCCTTCCCTGTTCGATGCGGGCCTCGACCTGGCCATCCGCAACTGGGCCCGTGTGGACGGAGATCTACAGATCCGATTGAACGATGCAGATCGCATCCGTATTAGTGCCGTCGCGGATCTGTTTCAACGCCACGGCTTTTCAGCTGATCAAGCCCACGTGCGCAGTCTCACAGTGATCTATACACAGATCGGGTATATCTCGATGGAGGTTGAGGAGGCGCGACAAGACAGGCTCGCACGGGTACAGCACTACGTTGAGATTTTCTCTGGCATCGTTCCTTCGAGAAGCGACGTCGATGAGTTTTTAGAGCGGCATATTTAAGCAAAAATTCGATGCCTGACTGCAGTATCACAAGACGATTACGTCCCGATAGTCCGTTTGCCGACAGATGCGCTTTTGTGGTCATTGGTGCAAGTCTGGCAAATTCGCTGCTTGTCACGCGATCTGCCAGTTCATGTGCGATGCTACGGTTGGGGTGAAGCGCTGCATTGAGCGTTACGCTGACCTACGCGCTTTGCGCCTCTGCCAGTCGTGCAAGTCGTTTGGCGCTGGTTAGCGCAGCATCTTGGGATAAAGACCACGCCTGGGTTAATCCTTCGATGATAACCATGACGTCATTGGGACTGATGTCGCACCCTGCACTTACCGCAGCTCGTTGTGAGACTTCCGACTTGTGGGCTTCCAAGAGCTGGCGGAGCTTCTGATCATCGGGTGCAGAGGCGACAGCCGCGTGAAACAAGCAGCCGTGGCTGGCTTCTGTTTGCATCCAATTCGCCACGCGATCGAGTGTCTCATCCAAGCTCTGCCCAGATGACCTGTTCTGATCGCCAAAAACATGCCCCAAATACCGCTGGTGCCGATGCTCTAACGCCATTCGGATCATCAGATCGCGCGAGGGGGCGTATTTGTAGAGCGTGCGCAGGCTCACACCTGCGGCGTCACGCAAGTCCTCAACGCTGGGTGCAGCAAAGCCCTGCATCGCAAAGGCGCGCTCCAAGCCGTCAGCAATCTTTGTCGCCATCTCATTCATGATTGACGAAGTAGAGTGTTCGCTCTACCTGCGCAAGTAGAGTAAACATTCTACCAGAGATTTGCATGATCCTTCCCGAAACGATGCGCGGCGTTATCCTAACTGGCCATGGCGGGCCAGAGATGCTTGAAATGCGGGACAATCTACCGGTGCTTACGCCAGGCCCAAACGACGTGATCGTCCGCGTGCGGGCCGCCGGGGTGAACAACACCGACATCAACACCCGCACCGCTTGGTATTCCAAGGGCGACGCCGAAGATGCAGATGCCACTTGGTCGGGTAAGCCTTTGGAGTTTCCACGTATTCAAGGGGCGGATGTGTGCGGGGAAATCGTGGCTGTCGGATCGGATGTTGACGCCAGCCGCATCGGCGAGCGCGTTCTTATTGAGCCGTGCATCCGCTTTGCGGACGGCGCGAAACAAACTCCGCCTTGGTATTTCGGCTCTGAATGTGATGGCGGGTTTGCCCAGTTCACGCGAGTTGACGCACGTCATGCCTACACCATCAACAGCGATCTGACGGATATCGAACTGGCGTCCTTTCCGTGCTCCTATTCCACGGCAGAAAACATGCTGACGCGTGCCAACCTGCAAGCGGGCGAGAGTGTTTTGGTCACTGGTGCGTCGGGCGGCGTCGGTTCAGCCACCGTGCAACTGGCCCGCGCACGCGGCGCGACCGTTATCGCCATCACCAGCCCTGCGAAGATGGGCACCCTGACGGACCTTGGCGCAGACCGAACACTGCCAAGGGATGCGGATCTGGTTGCGGAATTGGGTGCAAGCAGCATCGACGTGGTGGTGGACCTTGTGGCAGGACCAAAATGGCCAAGCCTTTTAGATGTCCTGCGCCCCGGTGGCCGCTATGCCGTCGCTGGTGCCATCGGCGGCCCATTGGTCGAACTGGACGTGCGCACGCTTTACCTCAAGGATCTTAGCTTCTTCGGTTGCACCGTTCTGGAACCGGACGTCTTCGGGAATTTGATTGGGCGGATCGAGCGATCCGAGATCAAGCCGTTGGTGGCCGAGGTCTTTGCGTTGGATAATATCAACGCCGCACAAGATGCCTTTGGGGCCAAAGGCTACACGGGCAAGATTGTTTTGAAGGTAGATTGATCAGCCGATGAGCGGGCACGACCCAAAGAGCGGCTTGCCTCACTTTGCTGGGACTGTTGCATAAATCAGAGGTTTCGGCATTTTTTGTGTTTTGAGGTTGAGTATGCTGCTGAGATCTCCGTTCAAACACCACCGGTTTCCATGTGATATCATCCTTTGTGCCGTGCGGTGGTACCTGCGC
>NZ_JAKFZN010000040.1 GCF_021654165.1 Nereida sp. MMG025
GCTGGCAGGCGCCTCAGATCGGGCAAAAGCCCAAACAAACCAACGCCTTAGATAAGGCACATAAAGGATTAGACTTATGAAACTCGCAACTGTACTCGCCACAATCGCAATCGCCGCTTCTGCCTCTGTCGCATCGGCTGACCAGCTCGCAAAATCGGCAGGCGTCCCGTCGGGCGTTTACGCAGATACAACCTTGGTTAACATCATCAACGCCAAGGAAGAGGGCAATTTTGGCCGCGTCGCCCATTTCCTGAGCCAGACGCAAGACAACGTCCGCATCTCGAGCCGCGGCACGGCCATCGACTTTGATCGCCTGATTGAGCAAGCCGAACAAGACGGCGACAGCGGCAAGGTGGCATCGCTGAAGTCCCTGTCGAACGGTGACAATTACACCGGCGGC
>NZ_JAKFZN010000005.1 GCF_021654165.1 Nereida sp. MMG025
GTTGCGGCTGGACCGCGAATTTTGAACAGCTACAATCTATGAGAAACAGACCACAGAGGATGTGGTGTTGCGGCTGGACCGCGAATTTTGAACAGCTACAATTGCGCGGGTCTCACTTCCTTGGATTGGTAAGTTGCGGCTGGACCGCGAATTTTGAACAGCTACAATCCGACACCGATCCTTTATGTCGGCCCGTCCGTTGCGGCTGGACCGCGAATTTTGAACAGCTACAATCGCACTCGCCACATGCGGTCCGCATAATCAGTTGCGGCTGGACCGCGAATTTTGAACAGCTACAATCAATACAACACATCGCCGACTGCCCAAACTGTTGCGGCTGGACCGCGAATTTTGAACAGCTACAATTTTAGGGGACGTCGTTAGTCAAGTCCTTCAGTTGCGGCTGGACCGCGAATTTTGAACAGCTACAATGGTGAAAAATATTGGGGCGTTGCTCACATTGTTGCGGCTGGACCGCGAATTTTGAACAGCTACAATTTCAAGCGCATCAACCCCATCCGGCACGCCGTTGCGGCTGGACCGCGAATTTTGAACAGCTACAATGCCGCGCTTCAGTCGGCACTTGCCGCGTTGTTGCGGCTGGACCGCGAATTTTGAACAGCTACAATACGTGAACAATACACACCCCCGTCAAGCCGTTGCGGCTGGACCGCGAATTTTGAACAGCTACAATATTCACCAACAAAACGTCGACGTCGGTTGGGTTGCGGCTGGACCGCGAATTTTGAACAGCTACAATTGGCGCAAGCTATCAGCAATGTCCTGCGCAGTTGCGGCTGGACCGCGAATTTTGAACAGCTACAATCGACCCACAGTGTACGTAGCGCCATGCACAGTTGCGGCTGGACCGCGAATTTTGAACAGCTACAATACGGAAATAATGCCATTGAATTTCGCGCCTGTTGCGGCTGGACCGCGAATTTTGAACAGCTACAATACTGGCACGTTGGGCGTGCAAGACGTATTGTTGCGGCTGGACCGCGAATTTTGAACAGCTACAATCCCCTCGACAAACGCAGTGCGCACCAACACGTTGCGGCTGGACCGCGAATTTTGAACAGCTACAATAGCGCCCATTGGCGGGCTGTGCTTTCGTCTGTTGCGGCTGGACCGCGAATTTTGAACAGCTACAATAAACAGTAGATTACAAAGGTTTAGTTGCTTGTTGCGGCTGGACCGCGAATTTTGAACAGCTACAATTGGCTGCAATTTTGAAAACCTATACATGCTGTTGCGGCTGGACCGCGAATTTTGAACAGCTACAATCCACCCACCGCATTTCATCCCATGCGTTAGGTTGCGGCTGGACCGCGAATTTTGAACAGCTACAATGATCCTAGAAGCGTTCTGGACTACGGCTACGTTGCGGCTGGACCGCGAATTTTGAACAGCTACAATAAGACGAAAGCGGGTTCGTCGTTGGGATGGGTTGCGGCTGGACCGCGAATTTTGAACAGCTACAATCATCGAACGGCTCGGCGCTCGGGGTCTTGCGTTGCGGCTGGACCGCGAATTTTGAACAGCTACAATCATCGCCAGAATTGGACCTGCCAAATGAGTGTTGCGGCTGGACCGCGAATTTTGAACAGCTACAATTCACGGTGTCAAAGGTCCGCGATAAGACGAGTTGCGGCTGGACCGCGAATTTTGAACAGCTACAATGGATTGCAGGTGGTAGTGTCAAGGGCTGGAGTTGCGGCTGGACCGCGAATTTTGAACAGCTACAATCACTAGCTTTAATTGTGCATAGCGCCCGTTGTTGCGGCTGGACCGCGAATTTTGAACAGCTACAATATAAGGCGCGCAACGCTGGACCATTGGCGTGTTGCGGCTGGACCGCGAATTTTGAACAGCTACAATCAGCTGGCGCAAATGCTGCGGCCGCCTTGAGTTGCGGCTGGACCGCGAATTTTGAACAGCTACAATGGATCTCCAGTTAAGCCTTTGCTAACACACAGGTTTAACTGGGGCCAATTCACATTTTCCAAGCCGAATCGCATCAAAACATCACCAATTGCTCGGGATTCTTTCGGGCGCGTTTGCGGCCTTGATCCGAGAAGTGAACAATATCGCGATATTGTCGGTCGGTGAAGTTTAGGATCTGGATATCCCCCGAATCAGGCAAATGCCGCTCGATTCGGTTCACCCGCGTTGCAAAGGCCTCCTTGCCATTGATGAACCGAGCATAGACGGAAAACTGGCTTCGCTCAAAGCCTTCGTCCAGCAAGAAATTGCGGAATGCGGTTGCGGCTTTGCGCTGGGGTTTTGTGTCGGTCGGCAAATCGAACATTACAAGTATCCACATCAATCTGTATCCTGACAAATAGGCAACGGTATGCGTCATGCGCCCAGCCCTGCAAGGGTCAACGCATCGGGCGGCCGCGGCAGGGCAAGGGACAGCTTGCCGACTTCAAAACTCTGCCCGAGGGACGTGGCCAGTTTCATCAAAGCCACCGATACCGGAGTAACGCCGTCCCCCAGAGGCAGGTCTGTCGCGATCAGGCGGGCCAAGTTTTGCTTGGCCTTGGTGTCGACCTGAACACCGGACCGGGCGACGAGCGTTCTGACGGCGCAATCGACCAGCGGGCGGAACGGCTCCATTAGATCGTCGACAAGCGCGAAGGCATTGCCGCGGTTGGAGTGGAATAGCCCAATGGAGGGGTGCAGGCCGGCGGCCACGACAGCCCGCGCGGTGGCCGCCCGCAAGACCGTGTAACCATAGTTTAGAAGCGCGTTTTCCTCCCCTTTCCCTGCATCGCGGCGAAAGTCCGGACCCATCATGCGAGGCCAATAATATCGCGCAGCCTGGGCTTCGATGTTGGTGCTGTCGCCAGATGTGATCTTGCGGATCATCTTAGACAGAGGCGCGGTCGGCTCGCCATTTGCATCCAAAGCAGCGGCCTGCATGGCGACCTTGGCGGAAACGACCTGCTTCCAGGCCTGTTTGATAAGTGGCGCTTTCGCCTGCCACTGTGCGCGCATACGGGCGCCTTGAGCATGATGTCCTTCCAGCGGCATGAGCACGGATTTCGGCGCGTGGTTGGCAGCACACAGAACGACCGGAGCCCCTCGCTCGGCCAATTCCGTCAACAGGGATGTCGACCAGGTGGTGCCGTGGGCGTGGACGATCACGCCCGCAATCTGATCCAGAGGCGTCCGGCCGATTTCAACCCCGTCTTCGGAAACTTTCAAGAATCCGCGATCACGCGACAAATACCGTCCGTCGGTTGCAATATCAATAATCTGGTCCACACGTTACCCCTCACGCCCCACGCGAATCGTTAACGTGTTGAGTATATTGCCACTCTTCTATTTCACCAAATTCGAGCGTCTATGAAGGGGGGCCGGGATCGCGCAGGCGGCCCATCTCATCCACAAAAACCCGGCGAGCTTTGGCCTTGACGAGGGGGCCTGCTCCCATCTGAATCAGTTTAAAATCATCTTTTGGGTCTCGGTCGCGCGCATCGGCGTTTGCTTCGCAATGCGGCGCAACGAAGATACTCCCGTTTTGTTTCATTTTTTGCACATATCCAACAACTGTTTCACCATCCCGCTCCAGCATCACCATGTCCCGCTTGAATATCCGCATCAGCCGTTTCGCGGCCGGATGAGGTTTCTTTTCGACACCCGACTGATGTGCCTCAAAGGTCGTAACGACCTGCGGCTTGATCTTACCATCGGGCAAACGCCAGATTTCATAGCAATGGTTGCTGTCACCCTTGTAGGCCTTGAAGGGCTTTCCGTCCTTATCGGAGACCTCGACCCGCGCACTTTTCTGCAAGGTTTCTTCAAGCCTGACCCGACGCAGGCCGAAATAGGGGCTGTCGGAATTGTCCGGCAATTTCGGTGAGTCCGCGAAGGCCCGCAGCGCAGCTTCGAACGCCTTGCCATCCAGCCCACGCGTCACACGCGCAAGGTGCTTTTGCAAATCGAGATCGCGGATATTTGCGCCGCGTTTGGTGATGGCAATATCGTTCGGGCTGAGCGACGCGAGCGGCTTGCGGCTTACGACTGTGCCGTCCTGTCCGATCCCGTAAGCGGTATCGTTGTGAAGCTGGCCACTTGTGCTGTCGCGTCCCGATTTACGTGCGCCCGGGTCGATGCGCCCGTGATCGGCGCGGTGGCTCACGATTATCTGCGCGACCTGCTCGCCGATGTCGTCGCGAAACCCCTGCCACGGGGGCGGCACAGAACGTGCGACCTCTTCGGCACCGTTCATCTCGTCCCGTTTTGCCATGTCGGCGATCCTTTTGATCAGCCCACGGTCGGTGGCGGCGACCACTGCGGCATCAATCGCATGGTGGCGGTGATCGGTGCGGTTCTTAGCCTTGACGGTTTGCGCGTCGCTATCCGTCAGCGCGGTCAATCCGTTCAGCCCCCAGTGCCGCCGCAACATTTCCGTCAGTCGGCCTGAGACGACCCAGACGTGGTTCTTGCCGTCACCCCCGTCATAAAGCGCGTCCAAATAGGCCCGCGCGATACGTGACAGATATTGCGTGTCTTTCAACGCCCGCGCACTGAAATCATTTTCATCCTCGAACCGTTTCATCGCATCAGGTGCGAACCGCCAGGCCTTGTTGGCGGGCAGGTTCTTGAGGTTGCCAGCAATCGCCTCCCATTGGTCTGTATCACCCCATGCTTCCCACGGGGTCTTGTTAGTTTTCTGGCGGTTCGCCTCTTTCAGACAGAGCGTGCGGTTGGCGAACCCGTCATCCAGCGTGCGCGAAAACGGCAGAATGTGATCCACGTCGCAGGAGCCGTCAAACAGCATTCCCGCGCTGATCCGTTTGCCGGTGTAAGGGCAATTGCGGGTCATGACGTCATCACCAAGGTCTTCCCAAAGGCGCAACACCATCCGGTTAGCACCCGTATTCGGCACCCCCATCTCTTCAAGCTTCTTACCCCGCGCAATCGCCGCTTCGGTGTTCTTCTTGATATCGCGTTGGACGTCCTTCTTTTGATCCTCGGACAGTTTCAGATCACGGGCCAGTTCCACGACGATTTCATCCGGCTTGCCGTAAACCGCAATGATCTTGTTCACCAAACGGCGCAGCTGGTTCAGCCCGATATGTACCGTCGGGTTGGTGATCCGGCCATAACGCGTGATATCATCGTCCTTCGGATCGTAGGTGCCAGGGATTACATGGCGTTCGAGTATTTCACCGTAATAGGGAAGGTTCTCCAACACCTCGCCCGTGCGGCCGTCCGAATGATGCCATCCGCAAGCCGCCACCGCCGCGCTGTAGGTCAACACATCCGACTCCAGCGCTGCCAGGATTCGAGTGGTCGCCGTCAGCCCCAAACGACCGTAGCCTTCTGGCAGGGGTGCGTTTGCGGTCGCCTCTGCATGGTCACGATCCAACCCGTGAACCTCCATCAACCATCTGACAAGCTCCGCATATTCCTCGTCACTCTGCACGGAGCGAATGCGCTGCACCACATCCCATTGCCCATCCCAATCCAGCATTGACCAGCGCACCCCGAGCCTGTCAGGAAGGGACAGGCTCGCACGCACGGGGTCACAGGCAATCGCATCTCGGTTCGCGGTTTCCAACGTAAAACTCTGCTCGGGCCGCAGTTTGATCACCTTGCCAAGCGCCTTCAATTTCATCGTCATACCGGACAGCGACTTCGTATGCCCCTTGTTGTCCAAGGCATGCACGATCTGATCCCGCTCTTCGCGTGTCAGCGGCCGAGAAGGCGCACCCCGCGCCGCGACTTTCAAATTGTTGACCGTTTCTAGCAGAATCCGCCGCTGGTTCAGCGGATGTGCACTGGGAATACGTCGCTCGTCTGTGAACAGGCACAAGCCCACCTCTGGCGTCTTTAAGGGACGTTGGTGAAAGATGATCGTCGCAATCTCATCGCGCAGATCGTCCGTCAGGATATCGGGCGCGTGACGAGCTTGCGCCACCCATAGCTTGTCGAACTCCTCAGACAGATGCTTGCGGTCGGGATAGAAGTCATATCCCGCCTCTTCCTTCTCCACGTTACCCCGCCGCGCCACGGTCAGCCGTGTGCGCACGCTCGGCACGCTCTTGGGGTCCGGGGCCGCAGCGCGACGCTTATGTAGGAACTCACCGTATGTGCGCGCGCCCTTCGTTATCATCGCCTGATCCAGCCGCGCCGTCGCATCCTTGATCTTGCCGCTTTCGTTGTCACCGCGATCAGTCTTACGGTTGGATTTGAAGCCCCGCCGTTGGTTAAGGTGAAACAGTGCCCGTCCGAAATGGGTCAGCGGCAAAGCCTTGTCCAACCCCTCGGCCCGCAGTGCATACGGATCCAAAACCTCAAGCGCCTTTGCCTCGGCCGGATCGGCTGGCATCAACCCTACTTGCGCCATTCGCTTCATCAAGGCGGCCTTGCGACGCAAATACCTGTCGCGCCTTTTTCGTTGGGAACGTGCTTCGCGACGTTTCACTGCAAGGGATTTACCAACCTTAAACGCTGGCGCCGGTTCTCGCCCATCCGAAAAGATGCGCACACCACCGTCGATTACCTCGGTGATCCGGCTATTTTCGGTGCCATATAGCCACCACCCGATAGAATTTGTGCCAATATCCAAGCCAAGACGCATATCTTTCCCCTTAAAAATACAGAGAAAATAATGCACTTGGCACATGAATACTCAATCTAAAAGTGTGCTTGACGTCTCTGGCAAAACTGGGAAGACTGACATTGTTCAAAATTCGCGGTCGAGCCGTTAACAAGCATTCGATTGCACCACATTGAAGCGCAGGCCACGGCCTGCGTTTCTTCATTTTGGACAAGACCACATTACGAGTGCATTAAAATTCACTCACCAAAAGGTAATTAATAGAATGTCCGCTTTGCTCTCTTTGTCTTCATTGCTTCGCAATGGCAGCGAGCTTCCGCTTTCCGCCGTCTCTGACCGACAAAGCATGCCCACCGCACTACTAATGAATAGGTTTTTCGCCATCCCCCTCTCGCAGTATCGCTTCCATTTCTTCTAAGCCATCGACTGCAGAACGCATCTGCGCCTCATCATCCACGCCCACTGACTCGGCATCCGCGACTTGGCCTCCAAAATCCATTTCCATCTGGCGCTGTTCCTCGGCGATCACAGCTTGAACGACGGGCGCAGTCCTCTTTGGTGCGACATCGGTTTGCCCTGACGATTGGTCATCAGCAGCCTGACTTGCCCTCTCCTCATCGGCTTCACCTCCACTGGCCCCCTCTGGTGGCGGCGTCATCGGCATGGCGCGCAGACTCAGTGGCAGATCGCCGTTCGGACCCCCTCCCCCCGGCTCCGGAAACGGCAACTTCCCCTTCTGCGCCGCATGGATCGCCTTGAACAGCCGGTCATTAAAATACTGAATCCGCTTCGCCCGGACCGGCATCTGGGCATCGATGACCATGACGATCTCGTCAAGCGGCAGGCGACGCGCCTCATCTTCGGGCAACAAAGAGCTTTCTTCGGTCCGTGTGGATTGGCTGCGGCCCTCGAAGGGGTTCTTGCCGATCGACTGCGACCTCGTGACCACAGTTTTCGTGGTCTTCCCAACCGCCTTGCTCAGCTCCTCGACGGTCTTTTCATCCGACGGCGTGAGGTAAAGCTTCACGCCCGCGTTGCCCTGCAGGGCGCGGCGGGTGTTCTCGCCATAGATTTCATCGAGGGCGGGGATGGTTTGGGTGACCACGGCCAGGTGACCTCGATAGGTGCGCAGAGTCTCGATGCTCTCGACCACAATGGGCATCTTACCGAGGCGATTGAACTCGTCCAGCATGATCATCACCGGCCACGGCTCATCCGGCCCGGGGTCTTTTTCCTGCATGGCGGAGAGCAGGTCGGAAAAGAAGAGCCGGATCAGCGGCGCCAGCGGCTTCACCATGAGGGGCTGGACCACGAGATAGACCGAAAAGGGCTTCTTGCGGATCGTCCGGAAATCAAAATCCGACACCGCCGTCGCCTCGTCGATGGCCGGGTTCTGCCATTGATCGAGCCCCGATGTCATCAGGAGCGAGACATAGGAGGTCAGAGTATCGTTGTTGGTGGACGCCAGCCGCGTGAAGATCAGCTTGGCCGCCCTGTTGTCGACTTCATGGCCCCGCGCGAAATACTCCTTCTGCTTGTTCCCGCCCGAGGCGGCGATGCGGTAGATCTCGCCCAAGGTCGGGCGCTTGCGCTGGAACGCCAACAGGCCTGCCGCCACGAAGAGATCGATCCCGCCCTTGAGGAGGCCCTGCACCCGGTCATTGTCGCTTTGCAGGAAGAGCGTCGCCAGGAGCTGCAATTCCATCTGCTGGCGCGCGGGGTCTTTCAGTTGATAGATGCGCAGGAGCGGGTTGTAGCGATGCGTGCGCTTGCCCTCCCAATCGGTGGGGGCAAAGCGATAGACCTTGTCGCCCTGGGCTGCGCGGTGCCGGGCCGTGGCCTCAAAACACTCGCCCTTCACATCGAGCGTCACGACGGAGCCTTGCCAAGTCAACAGGTTTGGAATGACGAAACCCGTGGTCTTGCCGCGACCCGTGGGCGCCACGATCAGCGCATGCGGAAAAACCTTTGAGCAAATGTAATTGGCGCGGGAGCCCGGGGGCCCCAGCTTGCCGAGGATGAACCCGGTCCCGGGCGCTCCGAAAAACTCGTTGGCCTTCATCTCGCGCGCAGACTGCCAATGGGTCTGACCAAAGCGTGTAAGGGCGGAGCCCGAGAGTGCGAGGCTCAGCATCAAGCCGGCGGCGGCAAAGCTGCCGATCATGAGGTGAATAAGTTGCGCGTCCTCAGGTCGGCGATCGCGGATCGTCAGATAGTTCTGCGCGATATAGGCAAAGTCGATCTCAGCCCCGAAGCCCAGATCCTGATAAGTCAGCACGGCCGAGGCGATGGTATAGCCCATGGCGGCGGTCACCAGCGTCACCAACAGGACCCCTGTTGCGATTCGCGCCTTTCCAATGGAGGCGCTCAATGGACCTGGCCCCGCTCGGTTTCGCCATCCACGTCGGTCGCGCGGTGTTTTTCATACTCGGCGTCGGCGAGATCATGGACCACCTGGCGCAAGGCCTCCGTGTTGGCCGTCGCGGCATCGGATTGCAGATAGACCTTGGCGACATAGAGCCTATCGAGGCGGTCCTCGAGAACCTTGTCCAGCGCATCTGCATCGCCGGATGTGAGACGGTCGAGTTGGCGGTCATCCAGCACCCGCGCGATCTCCTCGCGGAAGGCCTCACGATCGGCTTCCGTCTCGAAGGGCGCGGACAACTCCCCCGCCCGCTCATGGTCCAGAACACGCGCAATCTCGTCTGCGAGGCGGTCGGCACGATCAGACTGCGGCGCAGTTTCATCGCGGGTCGCTAGACGTTCGTCACGCGTGCCAACCCCGAGCCCGTCGCGCATCTCGGTTTCGCGGCGTACCTGATTGATGGCCTCCGTGTCGCGTATCTCGACGACGGCCGCATAGGTCGCGCCGAGCCCACGGGCGAGGTGGGACGGCATGTCCGGATAGCGAGCGCGCAAGTCATCCGTGACAGCATCTGCAACGGGCGTGCGGACATCGCGCCCCTCCATGATCCGGTCGACATCGCGGGCGATTTCGCTGGCGCGGGCCGCATCGGTGATGGTCTCCCTGTAGGGCTCAGACCGGTCGATCACATCGCCGGGACGTGCGAGCAAGTCCGGGTGTGCCTCGAGATACGCGCGCTGCTCCGTCTCGATCCGACGCTCCGCCCGCGAGACCACCTCCCAGTCCCGGTCTTCAACCTGCTGCGCTGTCAGGCCCTCTACGCGCATCTCCTGACGGATTGTCCCTTCCATCGCCCGGACCGCGCCCTCATGACAATGGAACCGCTCGCTGACCGCTTCCTGCTCCACGACACCATCCCTGCGCAGCACCTGTTCGCGTTCCAGCAGCGTGCCGAGCGCGACATGCACATCGTTGAGAATGTCGCGCGCCTGGTCCAGATCGGCGCGACGTTCGAGGTTCAGGTCCCGCGCCTCGGCCACCTTGGAGAGATCATCAGCGATCCATTGATGTTCGAGCGCTGCATTTGAGGCGCCCGTCTCGATCCGGGCGACCACTTCCACTGTGCTGATCCCGGTGCCGCGCAGCGCGGTGTCTATGCGTGATCTCAAGTCGGGCGTGGCCAGACGCGCGAGCTGGCTGTTGTCGATATTGGCTTCGGAATAGATCCCGCCCTCCGATGGGGCCTCTGACAGCGTGGATGATCGCAGCCCCAAGGGCTGCATGTGCTGGACCTGCGTCTGGATCTCGATGAGGCGTTGTTCCAGCAGGGGACGTTCCGCGTCAGACTTCTCGGCGATCATGCCCTGCACCCGCGCGAGCTTTTCCGCATAGAGGCTTCTCAGATCCTCGAAGCTTTGATCGTCGGCCATATACACATCTCCTGTTCGGTCCACCTGTCCGCCATGCGTGAGCACCTCGCCCGCGCGGAAGAGTGCCGCCGCGATATCCTCGCGGGCCTCGCGCGAAGCCTCCGCAGCAAGCGAGTGGTAGACAGTTCTGGTATTGGCGATCTCCGCCAGAGTCCGCGCCAGGTCCTGCCCCACTCGTTCGCGCTCGCGGGGCGCGCGACCCTCTTCCTTGGCGGCATAGACCTCGCGGGTCCGAGCGGGGTAATGCACAACCCCGCGATCGACCCGGCGCGTGGCTTCCAGGCGCACGCCATACTTTTCCGCCTCCTCGACCATGGCGAGGCGGAAGTCTTCATAGTTGAAGCGGTGGTTCCGCCCGAGGAAAAAGAACTCGCCTTCCTGCGAGCGGCGGTTCAGCACCAGATGCGCATGCGGGTGATCGCGGTCCTCATGCACCGCGATGATGTAATCGAAATGCCCCGCGTCACTCTGGAAGAACCGCTCGGCCACATCCGTCGCGATGTCGCGCACATCCTCGCCGCGCGTGCCGATGGGAAACGACATGAGCATATGGGTGGTCTGGCCAAGCTTGGGTTTGAAGCCTACATCCCACCGCTTGGCAAAGCGCTCGGTCAGATCCTTGATGTCCTTTGCCTCAAGCTTCGCCTTGCCATCCAGGAACCCACTACTGTCCACGATATGGGTGGACTTGGTGGCGAGGTACTCGAGCTGGTTTGCGAGCTGTGATTTGGTATGCGTGCCCCCGCCCCGGATCGCCTTGAAGACCGCTGGGCGATGCCCTGCCGCCGCGCGCACAAGCTGGCTCTGCTTGGCGACATGCAGCCCCTGCATCGAGCCCCGAACGCGGCTCCAGCCATCCCGGAAGACCTCGCCCGTGACCGCATCAACCGCATCATTCAGCCGCATGGGCAAACTCCCTCAGCGCGGCTGTGGCCTCGAGCTGCATCGCGTCACGTCGGCGGCGCAGGAGCAGGTCGATCTCGTCAGCGGAATCCAGGATGAACCGCGCCAGCCCGCGCATCTGCGCAAGGCGCAATTCGGAGAACTCGGCACGCGTGCCACCGTCAGCCCCCTGCCCCATCCGATTGGCCCGCGTCATCTGCTTGGCGATCTGTGCGACCCCATTGCCAACCTCATGCAAAGAGGACCTGTATCGCGCCATCTCTGCTGCCATCTGCGCGTCCGGAACGAACACCCCGCCCGCCGCCTGAATGAGCCGCCGCAGGCCCTCGGCCCGGCTCTCGATCCCCGCCTTCGCCAACACCGCGTCGAGCGCCGCAAGCTCCGCAGCCGTAACCTTCACACTGACCGCTGAGACCGGGATCGCGGCATCCGTCTGGCGCTCCGCATCGGCTTTGAGCGTGTACTGGATCGCCCGCACCGACACGCCAAACCGCTCCGCCAACACGGATGTCGACAGACCTTCCGCAGCCTCGCGAACGATCTCCATGCGATCCGCATCTGTGAGCCGTTTTGAACGAGACATGCGAAGAAAGACCCCCTATTTCCTGCCACCTTCAACCAAGGCTGCCCCCACCATACGAAAATATACCTACCTGTCAATTATATACTTACGTCGCATTCAGTCTCAGGCAGCCTTGGTGTCCGCTTCCCCCGCGCCCCACAGGGGCGCGGCTTTGCCGCCCTCACCACCAGGCGACCCACCTGTCCAATGGGTCCCCTTCCCAAGCACCGCCCGAGGGTCTGGCCGAACACGCACGTGTTCGGACGGAACCGCGGGCGGGCGCACACCCCACCGACAGGGCGGACAGGCAGGGTCAAGGAGGGCCAGATTTGGCTTTGCCAAATCTCTGCCGCAAAAACTTGGAGGCCCTGGCCGATAGGTTTTTGTGGATGGCCCCCTTGAGGCTGACTGGCCGGTCTGTCGCGGCCTGGTCATTCCGGGCGGAGTGCGTCCGTTGAACGCGCAAGGACCAGCATACCTGGAACAGGGATCGGGCCGCCCCAACATCGTCCTGGGGCGGCCCATCCTCGTCAGAGGATTCAGTGCTGGGGATCCTTCGCGCTCGGCGGGAACATCACCAGCTCCGAGATCGCGACGGGGAAGTCGAGCTTGAGGCTGAAGAACTCCGAGCCATCCCCGGTGCGGGTGTTGCGGAACATGGCGCCCACGCGTTGGAAGCGGGTGCGCTCCTGACCATCGGTGTCGGTGAACTTGACGGGGACGGTGGCGACGTAGTGGTTGGTCATTTGGGTTACTCCTTGTTGCGATGGGGATCTGCCAGCACGGGGGCAAGAGGCCCGGTCGCAAGCGCAAATGCGGAGGGTCCGCGGCCCCGTCGTGGAAGCCGTATTTGTGCTTGCCGGAGCGAAGCGCAGGGCACGACTGGGCCGACCCCGTGCGATCCACATCTATGAGCAAAAAGGAGTGATCCGGATGACCCCTGCCATCACGCCGGCGCCACCATCCGCGTCCCGCCAAGCCTGGCCGGGGTGCTGACGGAGCCCGCCCGCGTGGATGCGATGTTCCGAAACACACCTGCGGGATGTGCAGGTCTTCAGCCTCTTGTGCGACATCTCGACCTCTCGGTCTTGCGCTGCTGACGATATGCGAGGTGCGCTCATCCCCAGCCCGAACCGATGCGGATGGGCCGTACTGTGACGGGCTGGGTAGAGCAATGACGGTGCTGGACGCCATGAGCTGCCGATCAAGTGTGACCGATCGCACGCGCCATGAGACATGACGAATGGGCCGCGCCAAGCGCGACCCCCTCTCTTCAATCCTGCGACGCCGTCTTCTCCGGGTCCGCAACCCGCATGACCGTCAGGCCTTTCGCTTCGGCCTTCTGCCCGAGGTTCAGCGCGACCCCGTTGCCACCGAAGAGCACCACCCCCGTCGCCGCGAACTTGTCGTCCAGCATCTCGTCGTTACATTTGAACGGAGCCGCCCGCCCATGTGCGGACCAGCGCGGATCGAACCGCGCCTGTGCGATCCCACGCGCCCGCGCCCAGCGAGCCGCGATCATCTCGGCTCCGTGTTTGCCACCTTTGTGGCAGAGGAAGATCTCCTGGTTGCGGTTCTGCTTGATCCGTTCGCGAACCTTGTCGAGCGTGTTGAAGATCACATCGACATCGGTCCAGTCGGTGGCGCCTGAGACGATCAGGGGCACCCCCTCGACTTTCGACTTCTCGGCGGTTTCACGGTCATGCTGTTCCAGGAGCTGCCGCGCCTCGAAAACCGCCCCGGTCTCTTGTGCCCGCGCGCTGGCGCGTGACCCTGCCGCCGGGATGAAGGCATGGCCCGTCTCGATCTCGTAGCATTCCGCCGCCGCTTCGCTCATCACCTCGATGGCGCTGACAATCTCGCGCAGCTGCAGAAAGCGCGCCTGCGCTTCTTCGAGCGCGGTCTCGGCGATCTCCGATCCGTCGTGAGATTTTGCCAGCGCGCCGATCTTGTCGACGGTGCGGTCGACCTCCTTGCCGAGTGCCACCTTGCGGCGCTGCAGGATCGTCGCGAGCCCATGGGCCAGCGGTTCGATTTCTGCTTCAAGCCCGGTCCCGCGCAACTGACCAAGCAAAGCCTCGAAGCTCTCGCGCATGATGTGGTCGGTCAGGATGTTGTCCTCGGGGATCGGCAGCTGCACGTCCTTCTCGGTCAGCCCAAAAAGCTCGATGGTCTCGTAGGTGTTCGCTTGATCATAAGCCATGTTCATTCTCCAGATATTGGGTTCGACCACCACGTGAGTGTGGTGGCATGGCCGAATGTCTGGTTTCCGAATCTGCCCGGGTCAGGGACGGCGCAGCCGCCGGCTTGCCGGGCGCAAAAGTTTTCCGTGCGCAGCACCCGACACATGCGCGCCCTCACGCACGGGACCGCCCCTTGCCACAAACCCCTCTCTCGCCGAAAAGTTTTGCGATCCTTGACGCGGGCTGATTTGGGGGCCATCCGGAGGATATACTTCCGCACTCATGTGTGTGTGTTTAGACGGTAGGTTTGCCCGACCAGAGCAGGCAAACGGACCGACCGGACGCGGGAGACGGATGAAGTGGCGGGATCGTTTTGCCCCGCAAAACAGACCAGAGCGCAATCCGGCGGAGCGGCCGGGGAGGGACGTGCTCGCGAGGCGGGCAAACCGGGATGCCGGGTGCTGCGCCGCGGTGAGGCCGCATGGCCGAATGCGCGACGGACCAAAGGGCCGTTCTTCCCTGCGACACGCGAAGCCGAGCTGGGGAGGCCGCAAGGCTATCGACGCACTACGCCTTGTCGGCCTGCACGGCTTGCCAGACATTCCAATACTTGGTAGTCTATTGGAGCACCAAGGAGTCTGCCATGAGCGTTCAAAAGCAATCTGTCAGTTTTACCGACACGGCCTACACTTTCGCCAAGGAACTGGTCGAAGCGGGCGAGTACCCGAACATGAGCGCGGCAGTCTCGGGTGAATTGGCGAAGGCCAAGGCAGAGCGGGATCGTGAACGGTCTTTGTTTGAGGCAGAATTGGAACGCCGCCTGTCTCTGCCACTCGACCAATGGGAACCCGTCGGCGAAGCCTCAGACGTCACAGAAGGCGCGCGGGCCCATCTTGCGGCGATGGCTCAGAAGACCTGATGCGTTTTGTCAGGCATCCGTTCTTTGAACGGGACCTTATCGGTATCGCTGATCATATTGTCGATGTGACAGGCGGTGACGTTGCTGCAGCAAGCCGCAGGCTCGATGAAATCGATACCCTTGTCCAGAAGATTGCCGAAAACCCAAAATCCGGTGCTCGCCTCAGCGGCAAGCTGGACGGATGGCTCGTGCGCCATGGCGGCGCAGGTCACCGACTGACCATCGTATTCAAACCGGATTTAGATACCGGAGTTGTTTATCTCGCTCTCGTCGCATTCGGCGGTCGGGACTGGATGAGGCTCGCGTCGGCAAGACATGTGTTCGCAGACTAACTTCAAAGCCATCTACTGCGAAAAATCTCAAGACCGGATCTTCGCTACGCTCGAGCTGAAGAGGAAAGATGCGGGACGGAACGGACATTCGCTGCGCTGTGAGCGAAAGTCTGCTTCAATCGGGCATACCTCGTAAGACGTTCATCGATCTCATAGAACGAACAGTCGGGAGATCCGGTCGTTTACATAGGCTTGCTTTGGCAGTATTCACTGTACAGGTCGAGTATCTAGAGGACCGATCAGTGATTGAACGGCTGAACCCACCCGCGCTTCAGGACCCGTCGGAATACGGTTACGTTCAGGCAACGCTACTTCCACCGAACGCGCGTCTCAGCTTCATATCGGGTCAGTTGGGGGACGGCCCCGATGGCGAACGGCTACACGGGTTCGAGGCGCAAGTCGAACGCGCCTTTGCAAACCTGGGGCATGCGTTGGAGGCGATGCAAGCTGCCCCCGCTGACGTCGCGAAGATCACGCTGCTGGTTGTCGATCACACGCAGGAACGATTGGCGATCGTGTCTCGTTACCGTCAGAGCTTCTTTGGCGAAGCGAGACCGGCGAGTACGCTCATTCCCGTCCCTTGCTTGGCCAGCGATTGGATGCAGTTCGAGATTGACGCAAACGTAGTGGTCCTAAGCTGACAGAGCCAAACTGTCTGGCGATTCACACCAACTTTGTTCTCGGTCTCGTAGAGAACCGTCATGTGAACGAAGCTGATAAGTTGCGTTGGGTTGCACCTTCTCGCGACGGCCCAGAAAAACGGTTCCACTATTTCACATCGGTTGGTTACGGCATCTGGAACGGCAGAAGTTTCGGGGCTGAATGCGAATGGAACGCCAAACGGCGGTCGCATTATGATCCGGCGAAGCCGAGGTTCAAGCGTGGAGCAACATCGGTGGAAAAGGGCTCTTCGGTTGCATTAGCCGCGGGTGACACGAACGTCCGCAATGTACGCCGGGTCCATTCAACTACAACATCACACCAAAAGGGGAACCGTGATCCCACGGCTCCCCTTTCGGTTTAGATCGTCTATTCTCGCCCGGTGATCACGCGACCAGCGACAGCCCCGCGCCCGCGTCCTGCGGCTGCTCACCGCTGTCGATGAACGGGATGATCGAAAAGGTCTGCCCACCGCGCTGTTCTTCGTTCTGCACGGCGTTGACGCGCAAATCGCCATCGGGCGTGTTGATCAGCAGCGACAGATAGTCATTGCCCGTGCGGCTGCTTTTGGCCATCCAGGCCGAGCCAACGCGGATCGGCGTACCACGCGGCGAGCTGACCTCGATCCGATAGTCGGGGTGGGTCTCCTCGGATTTATAGCCGTTCTCGATCAGCATGAACTCCAGATCGAACATCATGTTGGCAATGTAGCCGGTGAAGGCGTTGTCGGCGTCCATGGCGGTGAGCTCGCCCGAGATCGAACCGGATTTCATCAGGCCGTTCGAGACCAGCGGGATGATCTCGAACTCCCCGCTTTGGGTCGCGCGCGCTTCTTTCGTCTGCACCGCGTTGACCCGGAACGGACCCAAGCCGACATCGATCTGCATCGAGATGTAGGGGTTACCGCTGGTAGTGCCGGTCTCGTTCCAGGCCGTGCCGATGCGCACCTTGCGGCCTGTTTTGTTGACCGCGGTCACGTCGTAATCTGGGCTCCGTTCGGACATCTTCGGGCGGTTTTCAAGCTGGATGGCGATATCGAAACGCGTCGAGTGGATCATGCCGGTGTATTCGGCGGCTGCGGTCTCGACGTTGCGGGTGAGGGTTCCTGCGAACATGGGATAGTTCCTTCTTGGATTGGCCGGTGCCTGACGTTCTTGCCAGCGCATCCGGGATTGCTTTCTCGACCCCTTGAGGGATCACAAATCAAAAAGCCTGCTTTCCTTTCAGCCCCGCCCACGAGTCAGAGCTGCCCTCCGAGTGGGAATGCCCCCGCGCCTCCGGGTGCTGTACCCCTTCCCTGCCCGTCTGGTCTTGATTGGCGGCCCGTATTTTCCGAGCCGCCCTCCGGTCGCGCGATGAAGAACTCTGCCTCTTTTCCGTTCAACCATTGCCCGCTCCGGTCTGTCAGGCCGATGCAGCTGCCGTTCGGCACATAGGTGATCAGGTACTGACCGAGTCGGTCCTTGTGGACAACGTAGCCGGTATGGCCCAGTGCACGGTCTGCCCGGCAACGACGGCGGCCTTGATTTCATCGCGTGTCATGCGATCCTCCAGAAAATGAATGGTGGGGAAACGACGCAAGAATCCCGGTCGTCCAACCGGGCTTCCGCGCAGCATCCTTTGGCAAGGAGCCAAGACCTGTCAGACGCTCTGCGCCGCTTGCATCGCACGCGCCGCCATCCAATCCTTCAGGCCAAGAACCGTTCTGCCGGCCACGACCTCGGAGGCCCAGGCGGCCCTTGGGTTACCGCAAGGCTCATCGCCGACATGCCGGTCGATATGGCCAGTGGCCATCCATGGCTCAGGCTGGATCCGACGCAGCCAGTCCGCCATGCTTGGGATACGGCCCTGGCAGTCTTCGCGGACATGCTGCTCGCCGATCCAGCGCACGGGGATGTGGCGACTCGCGCTATTGGTCAGGGACACACCGAAGACACGTTCAGCCTCAAAAATGCCTTGGGCATGGTGACGCAAGGCGCGGTGTGTGAAGAGCGCGAGGTGCTCTTTCGAGGCGTCGAACCAGTCATGGATGGCCTGGTAGTCAGATGGCACCCCGCCGAATTTCCGGGCAGAGCTCTCAGCATGATGAAGCGGATGGGCCATCTCACAGTCCCTCGTCATAGCTGTGCGCGCATTCGACATAGCGGTCCGCATGATCGAGCGTGATGCTGTCTTGTGCTATGTCCCAGGTCAGCGTGCCATAGCCGCCCTCGTTGTTCTCGAACCCCGGGTGATGGTGATAGGCGAGCGACCAGGCGAAATCGCCCACCTCGGTGGCAAGCTGCTGAGGCAGTTGGACCTCTGCAGGCTGCACGATCACATCCTCGACATTGCCGGAATCGCCATAGCCTTCGTATTCGGCAGTGACCTCGCTGATGCCACGCGCACGTAGTTGCGCGAGCAGCTCCGCTCGGGATGCCTTCAAGGTGATTTCGCGCTCGGCGCGCCACTGAGCCGCCATTGCGGAAAAATCGATCTGGAGATTGGTCATGGGTCTGTCCTCTTGTCTGCAATTGGGGGGCGCGCAGACCGGTCAAATCCAGATCCGCGACGCCTGACCGGAAGCCCGCTTTGACTTTTCAGGCGGCTTGGTCCGCCGTTATGGCAGGCCCCTGCCCCACAATCCGAGCCAGAATGGTCCCCGTGTCGATCTCGTCCCCATGCGGCAGGAATACCCGTAGCTGGAAAGCGATGATCTCGGTGAAGCAGCCGAGGGCCTTGAGACCCTCAATCATGCCCCTATCCGCACCAGAGAGCTCGAGGCGCATCTCGCCTGCGACCCGGCGACGGGTCAGGATCAGACCCCGGCCCAGATCGACAGGTACGGTGGTGCCGAGGGCGGCAGTCAGCATCTCCTCCGGCGTTTGCGGGTTGGAGACGAGGAAGCGTGCGCGGAGGGCCGCTGCCCCTTCCTCGCTCAGCGTGCGCCCGATCATGGCGGTCGCCCCATCCGGCGTGACCCGGTAGATGCGTTCATTGGTGGTCGGAATGTCCTTCCAGATCGGCAGCAGCAGCCCAGTCAACAGGTAGAGCTTGGTTGTGGTGGTTTTTGGCAGGGACGCAGCCTCGGCATCCCAAAGGCGGGTGAACTCAGGCTTGCCGATCTCTTCCCAGGCAGAAGACCCGAACCGCGTCTCTTCGAGATAGCTCGACCCGTTTGGCCGCACCACCTTGCGCATCAGCGTGACGATGTCCTCGTCGTACATCTGCATGGGCCGTGCCGAGATGAGCGCCGCGCGACCCGAAGCGCGGTTGACCATGGGGAGCTTGTCGGGATCGCGAGACAGGGCGTCATCCGCTGACAGCACACGGACCGGGTCGGTGACCTCGAGCCCGATGATCCGCGTCACCGCGCCGGATTTCGGGCAGGTCCAGAGATCCTCTGTGGAGACCTGTTCGATCTTTTCGCCGCGCAGGGTTTCCACCCCGAGATCGAGCATGCCCGCCGCGCGCGCCCGATCGGTCTGATCGGCGATCCGGCGCATGAACTCGGCAAAGAGCGCGTTCTGCATGTGGATGGGCAGCGCCAGCACCCGGTTGAGAAACCGCTGGATCGGCGGAAGCTCCTCAAGCAGCACCCCGTCCTTGTCGATCAGCCGCAGGGCTGTCGAGTCGGTGAAACTCTCGTAGCTCATCGCCTCGGCGCGCCCGGCGGCAAGATCGGCGAAATACCCGCGCAGCGCGGCCCGTGCGATCGGACTTTCGAGATTGTCCTCGTCGCGGAACATACCTTGGGAGCCGGTCTCGCGCTGGCCCTTGGTCAGGGCCCCCAGCTGGTCGAGGCGTTTGGCGATCGTCGACGTGAAGCGTTTCTCGCCATGCACATCGGAGGTGCAGACCCGGAAGAAGGGCGCGCTGACCTGGGCCGAGCGATGCGTGCGGCCCAGCCCCTGGATGGCCGCATCGGCGCGCCAGCCGGGCTCCAGCAGGTAGTGCCGCCGCCGTTTCTGGTTCTTTGCCGTTTGCGCCGCATGATAGGATCGGCCCGTGCCGCCTGCATCGGAGAAGATCAGGACATCCTTTTCGCCGTCCATGAAGGCTTGGGTCTCGGAGGAATTGCTACTGGCGCTGCGCTTCTCGATGGAGAGATGGCCGTCCTCAGCCTTCAAAGGGCGAATGGACCGCCCCGTGACTTCTGCGACGGCCTCGTCGCCAAAGGCCCAGAGGATCTGATCGAGCGCCGAGGGGATCGGCGCCAGCGTCATCAACTCCATCATGGCCGCGTCACGCAAAGCGAGCGCCTCACGCGAGACGACCAGCGCGCCGGTCTCATCGCGGAGCGGCTCAGCCACCATGTTGCCGTCGATTTCCACGAGCTTTTGCGCGTGGATCGGAAATGCCTGTTCGAGGTAGCCCAGCACGTAGTCGCGCGGCGTCAAGGCACCCTCGACGAGTTCATCCTCCGAGTCCATCGTCTCAAGCCGCCGCTTCAGCAGGCTCTCACCCGTCGAGACCACCTGGATGACGCAAGCCTCGCCCGCCGCCAGATCGTCCTCGATGGCACGGATTATGGTCGGGGCTTTCATGCCCATAAGGAGGTGGTTGAAGAAGCGCTGCTTCGTGCTCTCGAAGCGGGACTTGGCCGAGGCGCGTGCGGCTGAGGCATTGGGCTGGCCCGAGGCGTCATTGACGCCAGTGGCAGTCAGCGCAGCTTCGAGATTGTGGTGGATCGTACGAAACGCACCCGCATAGGCGTCGTAGATCTCGATCTGCGCCGGGGTCAGCGCGTGTTCGAGCACGTCATACTCCACCCCATCAAAGCTGAGGGCGCGGGCTGTGTAAAGCCCGAGCGTCTTGAGATCGCGCGCGACCACCTCCATGGCCGCGACACCGCCTGCCTCCATCGCCGACACGAAGCTCTCGCGGCTTGGGAAGGGGTATTCCGGCCCCTGCCCCCAGAGACCGAGACGCGCGGCATAGGCGAGGTTGTGCACGCTCGTGGCCCCCGTGGCCGAGATGTAGAAGACACGAGCGCGGGGTGCTGCCAGTTGCAGCCGGAGGCCTGCAAGACCCTGCTGCGAGGGTTTGACCCCCCTGCCCTGCTCGGAGCCGGCCGCGTTCTGCATGGCATGGGCTTCATCAAAAGCGAGGACGCCGTCGAAATCTTCGCCCATCCAGTCGAGGATCTGGCTCAGCCGCGTGGTGCCGCATTTGCCGGCCGAGCGCAGCGTGGCGTAGGTGACGAAGAGGATACCGTCACCTATCGGGATGGGCTGGTCCGGTTTCCATTTGGTGAGCGGCTGGATGTCGGCTGGCGAGCCGCCGAGATCGGTCCAGTCGCGGATGGCATCCTCGATCAGCGTGGCGGATTTGGAGACCCAGATCGCCTTCCTGCGCCCGGCCAGCCAGTTGACAAGGATAAGACCCGCGCACTCGCGCCCCTTGCCGCAGCCAGTGCCGTCCCCGAGGAAATAGCCGAGGCGATAGGCACGCGCATGCGGGTTATCATCTGCGCGCGTCAGCTTGGTCTGGTCATCATCGATTGTGAACCGCCCCGGCAGGTCGCGCCCGTGGGCATCATGCGCCATGATGATGGTCTCGAGCTGCGCCTCGGAGAGATCTCCCTCCTCGATCAACCGTGCGGGCAGGCGCAAGTCATCACTGCCCGCGCCTGAGGGCATGGGCGGCGCGACCGAGGCCATTGCGATGCTTTCGACCAGCGGCGTGGGATGTTCCTGCGCGCCTGCGATCTCGATCCGCTGCGGACGGTAGCGCGCATAGATGTCCGAGATGGGTGTGTTGTCGCGCGGGACATCGAAGCTTGTGAAGCTGAGCGGACGGACGGCATTGGCCCGTGGTTTGGAGGCGGCAAAAGGCACAGCGGCGGTCTTGCGCGGGGCAGATGATGGAACGGTCGGCCGCCCGTGAGGGATCACCGCCGCCTGTTGTACGTGGCGCATCTCGGTCCGAGTCGCGGCCACGGCGTCGACAAAAGGAAGGGCCTCATCCAGATCCCGCACAGAGACGCGGATCATCTCGCCGTCCTCCTTCACCTTGTCGAAGACCATCAGCTGGGTTTCCACAGAGGTGCCGAGCTTGCGGTAGACCTGCCCCGGCATCGTGAGCGCCAAGCGCGGCGTCAGGCGACCGCAGGCACGGGACCAATGCGCGGCATCACGTTCGGGGCTGAACCGCGGCGGCATGATCGCCACCAGCCGCCCACCGGGTGCCAGGCGCTTTGCTGCCGCGATGAGATGTTTGGCAGCGATGTGCTTGTCGCGGGAGCGATCGATCGAAGAGGCGAAGGGCGGGTTCATCACCACCGCGTCGGGCAAATCCGGCGTCTGCAGCAGATCGTCGATATGCTCGCCGTCATGGCCCGTCACCTCGCCGCCGAAGACCGCGCGCAGGAGGCGCTGGCGAAAGGGGTCGATTTCATTGAGCAAAAGCGTGGCACCGGCCCGAGTAGCGAAAGCAGCCAGGGCACCGGTGCCGGCAGATGGTTCGAGCACGGTCTCGCCCTTGCGGACCGCAGCCGCCCGCACGGCCAAGGCGGAAAATGGCAGTGGCGTGGAAAACTGCTGCAGCCGGATCTGCTGTTCCGACCGGCGGGTTTCCGTCAGGAGCCGGGACGCGAGGAGTTTCGCAGCGGCAATGTCACCTGCTGCGCCGTCCCCACGCAGCAGCACCTGGATGGCAGCGGCCTGCATCAGGTCATAGGCCATGCGCCAGTCCCAGGCACCGCCGGTATCGCTGCCATGAAAGGTCTCTCGCATGATGCGTGCGAGCGCTGAGCTGCGCAGGGGTTGGTGGTCGATCTCCGTGCCGATCTGCTCGAGGGCAGAGACGAAGTGAGCTTTGGATTCAATAGGATCGGGGAGCGTTGAGCAGGGCTTGGACATGGGGAATTCCTTTGGATCAGGGTCTGAGTTCCAAAGGACAAAAAGCCCGCTCTACACTTTGAAGGCGTAGAGCGGGCAATTTCTTAGCGGGGGGCCTGCACCCCCATCATGGCCACTGCTGCGCAGCATGAAGAACGCGTAAAATGGTCACCATCTCAGGGCTTTCAGCATAAACCACGATGTAGTTCGGCCGAATAACCATCTCCCTAGTCCCGTCCACACGGCCCGCGCGGTACATCTGAGGGCGTTCTGGAAGGAGGGACGTCTTGTGTTCAATCTCGTCTTTAAGAACTTGGGCGGCATCCGGGTTGTCGTCAGAGATGTAGTCAATGATTGCCAGCAAGTCGGCGATGGCCGTCGCTTTCCATTCAAGATTTGGCAAGGCGCTTCCCGTCAATCAATGCCTGAGCGTCTTGCATCGCCTTGGCATGGGGCGTTGTGGGCCTTGGATCGTCTAGCGCTTCCTGTACCTTCGCCCGGAACCAGGCGTCATAGGCATCCGGATCAGCGGTCAATCCGGCAGGCAAGCCGCCTTCTGCGGCCACGCGGGTCAGAAGAATACGCACCGCGTCGGAGAGCGTCAGACCGACGCCCGCAAGCGCGTCCGAAGCCTGTGCTTTCAGCTGATCGTCAACACGGACATGAAGCATGGACGTTTGGGCAGGCATGGATGGTCCTCCAGTTGATGGGAGTGATGTATCTCATTTGAGATACGATTTCAAGTCGGCAGTATGTGCGCGCGTGGTCCCGTGGTGTTGTCTCAGCGGGAAACTCAGCCACCCTGCCCCGCGAGATACTCCGCCAGCACCTGGCTAGCAGCACCTTTCGCGGAGCTGAGCAGCTCCGAGCCGGAAAGCGTCGCTTTCGACAGGCGTACGAGCCCGCCAGTTTCCTCGATGCGGTAGCAGCGGCGTTTTTGCCGCCCGCGTCTGTAGTGCATCGCGGTGACGATCTGGCAGGTGCTGCCATCGGTGAGCGTCACCGGTTTTGCGAGCTTGATCTTGTCGCCTTCCTCGTAGTTCGGGATCGAAGCCCATTCCCGGCAGCGCTGGCGCCAGTCCCGGGCGTAGCTGTCCGGGTCTTTCAGGTCGGAGAGAAGTTCGATCAGCGCAAGGGGCGCGCGCGACGCGTTCGGGCCAGCGCTTTCCTCCATATCCTTGTAGCCCCAACACCCATCGTCGTAGGCGGTGAGGAAGACAGCGGCGAAAGTGATCGAACCGTCAGGATCGGTGACATAGGTCGCGTCCTCGACAGGGGTGCCATCGCGATTGGTAACCCTAGCCGCCGCATACCAGGTGGAGCCGACCTTACAGGCCTTGACCAGTTCGGTTCTGCGCCTGTCTCCCTCGAAGGTGCAAAGCCGGGTGATCTCCGCTTTCTCATCCGCATAGGTCTGGACGCGGCCGTCGGTGTAGAAGAGCCAACCCATTTCAGAGTCCTTTCTGTCGTTGGGGAAAATTGTTGTCGCCAATGTCCCGAGAGGGCCGCAGGCCCGGCAGGGTATTGGCGATGCTTGTTTGAGAAAGGGCGTGTTACGCTGCCCTCCGGTCATCGATTTCCATCAGCGCATCGAGCGGCACGCGGTAGGGCTGCATGGCGTCGAAATCCTCGCAATTGCCGCAGTTGTGCACGATCGCGAAGGTGTCGCAGGCATCCTTGAGGATGACCCGGAAGGTGCCGCCAAGACCCGAAGGCACTTCGTAGGTCCCGCCAATGAGATAATCCGAGGCCCGGCGCACGAAGACGCGGATACTGTGGCCATCAGTGGCGAGCCGGATCGCCCCCTGCCCCCGGTCGATGAGCACCTGCACATCGTTGAGGATGTCGGTGTAAAACTGGCCCGTCAGATCGCGAAACGCCATGCGGCGCTGCGCCATCCAGTCGGTGTCGCGAAACGGGTTCATGCCATCTGCGAAAGCAAAGGAAGGATCGGCCTGCTCTGTCGCGACGATGCGAGTGGTCGTGCCATCGATGCCGTTCGAGCGCAGATGCACGCCATTGCCGACGATGAGGATGAGTGCGGGCCTGTCCACGGGGCCGTTCCAATTGGGCAGGAAGGTCTTGCATGCGCGCGCATGGGCGATCTGCGCTGCGAGAGCGGAGGCGGAGAACTTGAGAATAGCCATGGGGATGTCTTTCGGTTGGGTGTGGGAAAGGTTCGACCCGCGCGGGCGGCATGGTCCTCGCGCGGGTCGTATGATGGCTCAGGCTGCTTGCGCGACCTCGCCGTCAGGTTCCGGGGTTTCCGCAGCGGGCTCCGCCTCATCAAAGGCGAGACCGGCCGTCTGCATCATGGGCGGACACCAGGCGGCCACGGCAGCGCGCTGCGCGTCCGTGAGTGTGGCGAAGGGTTCGGCGAAGAGCTTGTCGCAGAAGGCGACGATCTCCTTCTTGCTTGAGGAGGCCAGCGTCACCGCCTCCTGGGCCAGACCCAGATCCTCGCCCAGAATCTTCAGGAGCCAGGCCTTCTTGAAACGATTGAACAGCGCCGCATTCGGCGTCCAGTGGGCGCGAATGTCGGGCATGACCTCGATCTCGAAGTCATGCATCAGGCTGTCGCGCAGCTGGTCCCGCGCGAAGCAAGACTGCGTGGTGCTGGCGGTCGCATAGGCCACGACCTTGGCCTTTTCCCCTGCTTCCAGCGCGCGAAACGCCGCGAACTGATCGGCGGGCGAGCGGCTGTCATCGAGCCACGAGAGGTCCAGCAAATCATGCGCCGCCGCCACCTGCTCGAGCGAGGTCTCGTCGATCTCGTCCATCTTGGCGTGGGTGCGGTATTCCATGCGGGCCTCGACCTTGATCGCCTGCGTGACACTCATGCCGTTGGCCAGAACGTCACTGACCAGCTTGAAGAGCGTCAGATCGAGTGTGGCCTCGGGATGCAGCGCCATCGCGGCCCCCAATGCCATGGCTCGCTCGGTCTTGAGGTCCTCTGCCAGCGAGGCCGGGTAGCTGATTTCGCCGGCGTCAGAGGTCTCCTCCCCCGTTGGGTTGCTTGAAGAGCCACGCGCGCCCTCCTCTTTCACAACGTCCTCCGAGCGCACGAGGCCCACATGGAGCGTGATCTTACCGCTCGACCACGAGGCAATCACACCGGCGCGGGCCAGGTCCTCGGCGCTATAAGCCTCCTGCAGGTCGCGGGCTTCCTCTTCCAGAGCGTCCACGCGCTCGTAAAGGGCATTGTAGGCACTGTCCTCGAGCCCTTCATCCTCCATCTCGAGCTGCAATTTCTCAAGCTCGGCGGTGATCTCATCCACGCGCTTTTGGGCGGCCTCATCCGGATCGATCGGGCCGGGATAGACGCGGCCGTAGTCGGCCATGGTCGCGTAATCATAGCGCACCATCGCATCGGCCCAGGCAAAGCCCAGCCTCACACGGGCCTCCTCGGCGGCGGCCCTGAGCTTTTCGAGCAGAATGGTCTCGACCAGCGCCGCATCCTCGAGCACGGAATGCTCTTCCAGAAGGTCAGCCGCGATCGCGCCGCCGCGTGCCTCATAGTCCGCGCGCACGAAAGCCCCGATATCGTCGCTGACCTGCACGCCGCGGGATTTGAGAGCCTGTCGGACGGTATAGGCCTGCAGATAGCCGTCGTCTTTCGTGAGCGCCTCGAAGACCTCGCGCTGCACCCCCTGGCTCGGGTGCTCTGCAAAGGCCTTCATCGTGTCGAGGGTGATCGACTTGGCCCGGGCCGCCGCGCGGATATCGGGGTGGATCAGCCCGTAGCGCAGACGGCCTTTCACAGCGGCGACGGTTGTGCCGAAGGTCTTTGCGATCGTCTCGGGCGTCTGGCCGTCGACCTCCATCATCTGGGCAAAGGCCTCGAACTCGTCGAGCGCATTCATCGGTGCCTGGGTGATGTTCTCGGCGAGCGACAGCGCCGTGGTGACGTCGCAGTCGTCAGGGACAAGGCGGCAGTCGGCCTTGGTTTTCGCGGTGAACCCCTTGGTGGACTTGTCGGCGATCAGTTCCTTCAGCGCGGCATGGCGTCGGCCACCGGCCAGCACGGCGTATTTGCCCTCGAGCTTCTGGACCAGGAGCGGCTGGAGCAGGCCCAGCACAGAGATGCTGGCCTTCAGATTGGCGATGTTCTCGGCATCATAGGTTTCCGGGGAGTTGCTGCGCACATTGGCGGGATGCGGGACCAGATCGCTGATCGCGACGGTGAGAGGGGCAAAGCTTGTGGTCATGGGATATCCTTCCAGGTGGGTGAGATGCGGCCCGCGCGCTTGCGCGTGACCAATCCCCGGCTTCAGGGATCACCATGACAAAAGGCCCACTTTCCCTTTGAGGGGTCAGTGGGCCTTCATCGCCTCGGGTTTCAGGAGGGGGTGTCCCCTGCCCTACCAGTCGAGCGCCAACATGATGGTCAGCACGCGCATGGTGGTGGCGGGGTTGTCCGGGGTCTCAGCCCCGTAGCGGAAATCTGAGTCTGCTTCATAGAGATCGATTTTCCAGAACACGGTCTCGCCGCGGATCTCGACCGCCCCGAAATCATGCCAGCCTTCGGGATCATTCTCGGGCTCGAACGTGGCAAACTCACCGGTGGCCTTGACCGCCTCGGCCATGAAGCCATCACCGGCCTCCATGAGCGAGCGGGTGACATGCATGCGACCCTGGATGGGCTGCGCGGGCGGCACTCCAAGGCACGCGAGCTTGCGAAACGCGTCGTTCTGCGCGGCGATCACACTCGGATCCGGGCGGTCTGGCTGGGGTTGAACGGTCATGGGGCTCTCCTTTGAAAAGTTGAAACACCCTTCCCAAAGCCTTCTTTCCCTTTTGCCGACGCACAATCCTCAAGCGGCCTCGGCGGCCTCACCTGCCCTGCCCGCCTCCGATCTGGCAATCAGGTAATCGCAGGCACGTTGCGCATCAGCGGCGTGGCGGAAGATGGCGCCCTTGTCCGAGCGCAGAACGCGCAACCAATTGTAGAGATACGCCACGTTCATCTCGAGCGTATGCGCGGTGAAACCGAGCGTCTGGCCAAGGAAAACCGAGGTCAGCTCGGCGACGATTTCTTCGCGGGCATAGGCCGTGTTGCCGAAGCGTGACAAACCGTAGTCCCGGTTCAGCCGATGGCGCGCCTTGGTGGCATGGGCCAGCTCATGCGCCCAGACCCCGTAGAAATTGCGCGGATCGTGGAACCGCGCAATCGACGGCATGAAGACCTTATCCACGGGCGGCAGATAGTAGGCATCCGTCCCCGTGAAGATGGTCGTGATGTCGATGGCGTCGAAAAACGCCTGCATATGCGGGATAGGCTTGGACGGCGGATGCTCGGGCGCTGGCTCGGGGTCCGGATAGAAGCTGTCCGGCAGGCCCTCGATCTGGCAGGCATTGAACACGCGGTAGGATTTCTGGAAGCGGAAAACGCGACCCTCTTCGGAGCGATCATCGGTCTCCCCCTGATCATCCTCACTGCCGGCGTCTTTCCGGCTTTGACCGTAATAGACAACGACAGAAGATTTTTCGCCCCTGCAAACCTTTGCATCCAAAGCATTGGCCTGCGGAAGCGTCATCCAGAAGGGCGAGCTGTGGCCCGCCAGCACGGTCCTCAAGGTCAACAGAAAGTTGTTTACGCCCTGATAGGGCTCACCGCCCACGCGCAGGGGACGAGAGCTGCCACCAGCGGTCCAGGGCTTGCGCCATGGCAGAACGCCGCGCTCGATGATGCGGATGATTTCGTTCGTGATGACCTCGGAGGCATCGAACTTGGGCGTGCGGGATCGGGCCATGGCTGGCATCCTTTCGAGTTTTGGTGAGAAAGACAGACCGGAACCCGGCCCGGACCCATCTGAGGGACCCCCAAGGCCCCTCATCCGTCAGTCACAAAACCCGAAGAACACTTTCCTTTTCCGCCAGCCCGGAGGCACAGGCCGAGGACTTCCGAGGCCGACAAACCGATGTTCATCTTCATTGCACTCAGCACCTCAAGATCGGCAACGCACATCGGCAAAGACGTGTTTACACCTGCTGATTATCGCTTTTTTTCAATCCTTTAGGTTTATTTACAGACTGGCAAGCCTCACCGACGCTTGTCTGATACTTGCTTGGAGTCGGCGTCTGGGGCTTCGCCTGTGACAAGCCTCTTTATGTCGCTGTCAGAGAATAACTGGTGCTACGTCCACCGGCTTCATCTTTCTCAAGAGCTCCCAAGTCGATTAGATCGAGGATGTCGCGATATGCCGTGTCTTGTGAGCACTTTTCGATCTTCGCATATTTCGACGTCGTTAGCTTTCCTTCGAACCCATCCAAAAGGCGGTTGAGCATGTCCCGTTGGCGATCGTTTATGTTGGCTGTTCCGTGTTGCTCCCAGAACCGTGCCTTCTGGAACACGGCCTCAAGAATGATTTCTGCGCCATCGAATGCACGATCCAGGCAATCCAGGAACCAAACGAGCCACGCCGTGACATCAAGCCCCCCTTTTTGGGTCGTCTCGAGCATATCGTAATAAGCGCTGCGCTCTTGCCGGATCTGGGTCGACATGCTGTAGAACCGCTGTGAGCTGCGTTCGGATCGCGCCAACGCCATATCCGCGATCGCGCGCGCAATGCGCCCATTGCCATCATCGAACGGGTGGATGGTGACAAACCACAGATGGGCGATGGCGGCATGAATGACGGGATCCGTTTTGGGTGTCTGGTTAAACCAGGACAGAAACCGAGTCATCTCCGCGTGGAGCCGCGCGGCTTCAGGCGCCTCAAAGTGCACCCGTTCGCGGCCATAGGGTCCTGATACAACCTCCATGGGGCCATCACGCCACTTTCCTACCCTGATCCGGGTCATTCCGCTTCGCCCAGTCGGAAAGAGGGCCGCATGCCAGCCGAACAGACGCTCAGCATCCAGTTGCTGGTCAAACGCCTGGGTCGCGTCCAACATCATCTCGACGACCCCGTCAACATGGCGATCAGACGGGATCAGCCCGCCAATTTCGAGACCCAAGCGCTTTGCGATTGACGATCGAACCTGATCCTTGTCGAGCGTCTCCCCCTCAATCTCGCTGCTCTTGACGACATCACTGGTGAGTGTTCTAAGCATTGCCTCGTTGCGAAGATCGAAGCCAAGACCCTCCATGCGCCCCAAGAGCTTGCCTTGACGGTGACGGACCGCAGCAAGTTGTGAAGACAGTATGGCCTTGTCCCAGGTAAACTTCGGCCAATCAGGGATCTCGTGAATGTAGGTCATATTTTACGCATTCCTTGCGGAGATTATACCGCTTTATATCCGCAAGGCAACAATATGCACCGCAAAAATTGCGGAGAATACAGGCGGTAATCTCCCCATGCCCCACCTGGAACTTGGACCGCGGGACAACTGCTTGCGCATTGCTTCACGCCGCCTGTCCGCCCAGCCGGCCATAGAAACTGCGCTCGAGATGCAGCTCCCCTGCCCCGGCCTTCTCGACCATACCGCGCAGATATCCGCCCGGAGACGCCACTTCTCCGGCGCAATGCTTGTCAAACGTGAGAACCAACGCCGCGGTCGCGATCTGAGGCCCAAGCCGGTCCTGAGCGAGGTTCCAAGCGTGCTCTGAGACGCCGATCATCGGCCTCAACTGCCCAGCAACCCGGTGCAGATCGCCCCAATCCTTCAGAAACCCGCCCATATTGCGTGCCCAGGACGCGAATTCAGGACAAGCTTGCATCACAGTCGGCAAATCAAGCGCCGTACCACGTTTTTTACGTGTTTCAGCCACCCAATCTTCGAGCTCCCTATCCACCTTCTCTTCCGGTGGCGCATTTGGCACCACGGCCGCCACTTGCTCAGTTTCTGAGCGATTACAGGTTACAGGATTTAGTTGAGTTGTAGTTAGTATATGGGGTTCAGAAATGACCTCCCTGGGGTCCAATTCTTGAGTCACTTTAGGCCTTTGTTCGGTCGTTACGGGCGTGTTTTCCACAACCTCATCCGCGCGAACCGCTTTGAGATAGGCTGCCTCGACGCGCTCCTGGAGTTCCCTGAACCACTCCAGAAGCCGCGCAAGCATCCCAGAGGCCGTGTTCCGGCGTGGCAGGCGGCCCAAGAGATCCTCAAATAGGCCTGTGAGCTGCGTCCAGGGACCTCTCAGAGCGCCGCTGAGGGCCGCGTCGATCCTCGCGCGGATCATCCGGCGCGCAACTGTGATCTGGCGCTTCAGGCGCTGGCAGAGTTCACGCTCGGCCTGCAGTTCAGCATGTAGCTGCCCAAACTCTTCGGCACGAGCCGACAGCGGCGACAAATCAAAGCCATAGGCCTCAATGATACGACCGTCAGCGTCTCTGTGGCCCCACCTCTTGCCATTTGGGCTGTCCTTGAAGGCAATCACGCCGATCTCGGCCAGACGCCGCGCATGGCGCTTGAGCGCGGAGAGCGAAAAGCCTGTGTGCTCCATCAGATAGGCGTTGGACGCCCAGACGATCGGACGCTGTCCCTCCTCCCAGTCCTGGGCCTGTGTGAAGGCTCCAAGCGTGTCGAGAAGCAGCATGTCGCCAGCCTTGAGGCCAATATGTGCGCCAACGCGTTTCACGGCGACAAAGGCCTGTGACTTGGGAACGGCTGCTCTTTCACCAGCCTGTGCGTGCTGTTCAGCGACCGCGAGTCCGGCCGTCGCTTTGCGCCACCCCGAGGGTTGGCTGATATTGGACATACCTCCACCCTTCTGAGGCATGACTGTCCCAGTCGCTCCGTGCGGAGCATCATTGAATTTCTTCATTTTTTATCTAGGCACAGAAAACCTGTTCGCCCGAAGACGTTTTTCGTTGTTTAGCGATTCGCGGGCTGCTAGGATTGTAGTGTCAAAACAAATCGCGCCTTGTGCGCAGCAGCCCTCGGGACTTCGGTTTCGAGGGTTTTTCTTTTGTGCCGTCCTCCTTTCTGCTCAGTGCCTCCGTCTTGACGGTTAACAGTTGTTAACCGCCGCTATCCTTCGTGGCTCTCTGATTGGAACCGATCGAAGGATTCTTGAATGAGCTGGTCCAGGTTCTGATCCAGCCAATTCGCGAATCTTGTGTTCTCCCCTACCCGCTTTACGGTCACTGAGAGCCCCGATTTTCCACTCTTGATCTGCACACCGGGAACGGGCGAGCGCTCTTCGACAGATCGCTCCTGCTTGCCTCGTTTGCCAATTTCTTTGAGGACGAGGTCCAGCCGCCCGTCGGAATCAAGGGCACCAGATTGACCAAGCACATCCAACACACGCTCCTCCGAAAGTTGGTCCTTCTCGAACGCTGTAGCGAGGGTCGTCCATTTGGGACGCCCTGCGCCCGGGGCCGCGCCGATGCCTTCACCAACCGCAACGGGCACAAGCCGATTGATGCGTTCAAGCTGTGAAAGAGTGTTCTTACTGATCGCCAAAGCTTGGCATGCTTCCGCGCGCGAGTATCCCTGCTCGAGGATCGCCTGTGCGAACCGAACACGTTCATAGTAGCTTAGCTCCGCACGGCCGGCATTCTCGAGCCCCTTCGCCATGAGGGCATCGGTATCATCGAGCGTGCGGATCAGAGCCCGCACCGGCATGCCTAGATGGCGGCACGCAAGTATGCGTCGCTGGCCATAGATGACTTCAAAATGACCGTCACGATCCTTTGAGGGACGCAGAAGCACTGGAACTTGCTGTCCCGACTCAGCGATACTGTTGGCGAGGTCCTGAATGGATTCATTTGGCGCATCACTGTTAACAGCTGTTAACTCGATATCCATCCGATCCTTCGGGCCCCAGGCGAGAATCAAGTTGGTGTCGATTTCCTGAATGCCCCCGAGGCCTGCACGAACCGAACCGATAGTCCCCTTCGGCAAGGTCCGATGGGCCCGGTCGGACGCACCCTCCTTCGATGCTTCGCTTGCCGCTGTGATCGCCGCCATGATACCGGTCTTATTTTTCCCCATTGCCATGACTAACGTCCCCATGCCTGTTGAAGCATCCCTGCGATTTCCGCACCTACTGCATCCATGCTGTTCTTTGCCCGATCATAGGTCGACCGCGTCATCTCGGATCGTGCAACCTCATAGATCGACATCTTCAGCATCGACGCATCGCCAATTGCCGTACTGCGCAGTCCCGTCGCCCCAACGACACGATCTTGGAACAAGGCACGCATCAAGCTCACAATCTGCTGACTGGGAATGTCGCTCGGATCGTCCCGAGTAATGAGAAAAGAGAAGAAATCATGATCGAGTTTGACGCCCGTGTCCTCGATCACCCCGAGATATGCGGACGTCATCTCGACAAACTGCTGTGTAGAGGCGAGGTCGAGCATGCTTGGCGTCATCGGCACGATGACAGAGGTCGCAGCATAAAGGCCGGTCAAAGTCAAAAACCCCAGAGCTGGCGGACTGTCGATCACCACAACATCGTAGTCGCTCTCAACGGACTGGATCGCTAGACTGAGCTTCTCAAAAAATGCGACGCCGCGCCCAGCGTTGACCGCTGTTTCAGTCTCAAACTCGCTCAGCACGAGGCGGGCAGGCGCCAAATGCAAGCCTGGGAAATAGGTTTCCACGACAGCTTCAGACATCGGTACTGGATCGTCATAACGCAGTGCGTCGTAAATCGAGGCTCCCTCAAACTCCAGTTCAGTTTGAATCCCGCAAAAGCCTGTGAGGCTCCCTTGTGGGTCCAAGTCAATCGCCAACACCCGGTAGCCACTCAAAGCAAGGTAGTGACACAGATGGATCGCGGAGGTGGACTTTGCAGATCCACCTTTGAAGTTCATCAGCTGAATGACCTGAAGCTTGTCACCCTCGCGACGCCCAGGAAGATACTTGCCCGGCTTTCGAGAGCTTGCCTCTAGGAAATGGCGCGCTTGCAGGATTTCTTCCCCGGAATAAAAGCGCCGTCCGTTCTTGATGACTTCCGGCTCCGGCAACGACCCATCGCTATGGCACTTGCGCAAGAATTGTCCGGTTACGCCGAGTAGGTCAGCAGTCTCTGTTGCGCTGAATAGTCTCAAATTTTTTCGCTGATCGGGCGCGTAGGCCTGTTGAAGATGCGTCGTGAGCGCCGTGTGTAGACGCGCGGCCATCTGGCTTGTAAGCTCGGATTGGGACGCCGCTTCGATGGGTGCCGTCTGAAACATAGTTGCAATTTCTCTGCTCGAACGCGCTTATTTGCGCAACTTGACTCTAATGGCCGTGATTCACCCTGTTAAGTCAAGGATTTTATCCACAAATTGTGCTGTTGAACCAAAGCGCTACTAGGGAAGCCACGCACCTTCCCGAGTTAACAGCTGTTAACAGCACTCACAAACTGGTGGTTCACAAGTGCATCTTGCGCCGACTAGATATCGCTGAGGCCCGGTTTCACATAGGTGTCTCGACCAAAATCCGGCTAGCGAGAGATACCGTGAACCCAGATCGGATCAGACAACGCGCCTACAGACCGACGGCAAATCCATGACCCTATCGGATCAAATTCATAGTTGTATTGATACTAAAGTCCTGAGGCCAGACGATCAGATAGCGGCGCTGCCTTGGAACCTATGGTCAAAGCACTGTCATCTCTGAAGCGTCAATGATCCTCGGCAGGGTAGGGGGCATCGCGATAGCTCGCTTCGCGGAAGCAGTATCCGGCACAAAGCACGGCGTAGACAGGACAATGCCTTAAACGAAGCAAAGCTTACTTATTGATAGTTTTAAGCATACACGGATGTTTATCCATACCTGAGAGGACACCATGCGAGTTGCCATATGGGGAAGCTCCCTTGCCGTCCGGCTACCCACGGGTCTTGTGCGGGAACTGGGCCTAAAGGCCGGCGACCATATCGACCTGGTAAAGGGAGACGGAACCATTCTGGTCAGGCGCCAACCTAGCGCCGATGAAGTCCTGCCAGGGTTAAGGCGATTTCGCGGGAAACTGCCCAAGGACGTGCGTCTAAGCCGCGACGCCGCGCATGAACGCTGACTTCGCAGACACAAATATCGTGCTCTACGTGTTTGACGATGGTCAAAAGGCTGAGAGAGCAGTGGAAATTCTGGGGCAGGGACCTCGGACAAGCGCCCAGATCCTCAACGAAGCGATGGTCAGTTGTCGGCGGAAAACTCGGCTCAGCTAGGAAGATACCGGAGCGCTTCTTGAGGGTATGAAGTCCTAGTGGCCTTTCGTGGACATAACGGCTCAAACCCATCAAGTGGGTCGCGAGCTGGCAGAAAATTAAGAGAAATCGGTCTATGACACGATGATCATATCTGCCGCACTGATCGCCGGCTGCACGATCCTGTGGAGCGAGGACTTGTACGACGTGTTGCTTATCGAAAGCCGGCTGTGCGTCGTCAATCCACTTACCTGACCAGCAAACCAAGTCGCTCCGCTCGTTCGAGCAACATCTTGACGGAGGATGGTTGCCAGCTTGTTCTTCCACGTGGTGTACGCTCACGCATCGACTCCAGTCGATCACAGATCGCCTGAAGCGTGATGTCTGGGTCCGCGCCCTTGATGCCGGCCACGATGGCAGGCAGGCGATCGTCGGTTTCGCGGCGTCCGGCCCGGCCTAGCACCTCGGCAGGAAGGAACCCGTCGCGCACATATGCCTTCACAGCGCGGAGCAGTCGGCTTCGTGTCCAATAGCGATCTGGGGGCAGGGGGCCATTGATGATCCGCAGCAGGTCTTCCCAGGCCATATCCGGCCGCAAGCGGCGCACATGGGGCACCCAATCCTGCGCGGTCTCGTTGAGGCGCTCCATGTAGCCGTCCTGTCGCGCCAGCCGTACCTTGCGCAGCGCAGCGGGATCCTTGGCGCGTAGCCCAGGATTGCCACCAACGCGCCCTTTGGCGCGCGCAGAGGCAAGCCCGGCCTGAGTGCGCTCACGTATCAGCGCGCGTTCGAACTCGGCTGCGGCGCCCAGAACCTGCAACGTGAACTTGCCCTGCGGGGATGCGGTGTCGATGGGGTCCTGCAGGGAGCGGAAGAAGGCGCCCTTGGCCTCCAGCCGTTCGATCACCTCGAGAAGGTGCGACAAAGACCGTGCGAGCCGGTCGATCCGTACGACGACCAGCGTGTCGCCTTGGCCGATGCGCTCCAACACTCGCGCAAGCACTGGCCGGGCACGATTGCCGCCTGAGGCGTGCTCTTCGAAGATCTCAACGCATCCCGCAGTTTGCAGGGCCTCAGACTGGGGCAGAGGGGTCTGATCCTCTGTCGACACGCGGGCGTAGCCTATAAGGGGCATGAAAATGGGCCGTTTGCAATTTAATGTATCGCTATTAAACGACCGATTGATGGCGCATTCACAGACCCGCGGCCTTGGTCAAGTTCACCCGGAATCGATCACGGCGACGTTGGTAACGGCGAGTCATCTCGGCAGATGCGTGGCCGAGGTGTTTCTGAACGTAGCGCTCATCTACTTCGGCGTTACTGGCCAGGCCAGCGCGCAGCGAATGGCCAGAGAACAATGCGAGACGTTCCTTTTCGGGCAAGTCTGATCGGATGCCAGCATCCAGTACCGTCTGCTTGATCAAACGGGCGACGTGCTTGTCACTTAGCCGCGCCTCCAAGGCCTTCGTACCGTCACGGGACGTACGGACGAACACCGGCCCAAAATCGATCTTGGCAAAATGCAGCCATTGTTCCAGCGCCTGTACAGGACAGGTTTGATCATTTGAGCCCCTACCGATTTCCACTTCGCGCCAGCCTGTTTTGGCGTTGAGCGTGAGGAGGACGCCCTCTTCGAGAATCTCGATCCAACCGCCGCTGTCCGGTGTATCATCCTTGCAGACGTCCAGGCTTACAATCTCGGAGCGTCTAAGCCCGCCAGCATAGCCCAGAAGCAGGATCGCCCGGTCGCGCAGACCGCGCAGATCGAAGGGCAGGGTGGCCACCATCGCCAGGATGTCCTCGGCCAGGATCGCCTCCTTCTGCACCGGCGGGCGCGCATGTTTGCGTTTGACCCCCGCCAGCACAGTGGCGATGTGGCGGTTTTTGCGATCCAGCGTGAAGCTCCGCTGGGCAAAGTTCCAGGCGAGACCGGAAAGGCGTCTGTCGATTGTACTGACGGAAAATGAGGTTGCCTGATCGGCCAGATAGAGACCAATCATCTCAGGCGAGGGGGGCAAAGGCTCTGTCCCTTTCAGCCGGCACCAGCGCGTGAAGTGTTTCCAATCGGCGGCATAGGCACGGCTGGTGTTCTCGGCAGTCGACGCCCTGGCATAATCGCGCGCGGTGTCGACCAGCCGATCAAGTGCGCCGGAGCCCGCCACCTGAGCGGGCACGGCGATTGCGCCGTCTCTTTCGTTGAGCTCGTCCTCAACGGGCGTGCTGCGGGGCGCTGAGCGCGATTTCTCGGGGTCTGCAGGGCTGTTTTTGGGTGATTTGGCCATATTCAGGAACATATCTCTATTATGTCCGATAATGCAAACTTATTGGACATAGAAATGTGCACCAGGGTGGGGCGGTTTGTACACTATCTGGTAGCGGAAAGCGCCGTCGCGAGATAGGGTTGTGGCATGACCTATGCCTCTGACAGCTTTGATACACTACCGCGCATGCCCGCCTGGGTCATGGCCAGACGCGCTGAAACCCTTGAAGATGTGGCGTTTTTGTCAGGCGCAGCGCTCAGCCACCTGCATATTGTGTTGAACCAACAAAGCGTCCCCCAAGCCTTGTTGCGGCAGCGTCTAGCGTTGCGCGCGGCGGAGGCCTGTGTGACGCATCAGGGACGTCCAGAACGGTCTGCCGAAATGCGCGATGCGATGGCGTTCCTGCAACCGGGCGACAACCCCGGACCGGCGGGGGAGATCTATCTCTCCTGGCACCGAGCGGTGGAACGTCCAGTCATGGTCAAGGTGCTTCATCGAGCCTTGCCTGAGGCGACGGCGGAGCAGATCGCAATGTGGCTCGACGGGTGCGACCCGCGCGCTGGCGGGCAGGGGGAACCGATTGCGCGCGCGGCGGCGATCTTGGAGGCTGTCCTTGCGGATCGGCCGCGCGGTTATGCGACCGCCTTGGTGCTGGCCGACGCGGCTTTGGCACAGGCGCTTGGCTGGACCCATGTAACGCCGCTCTTAGGCCCCGGTGTAAAGCGGACCGATTTGCGGAAGACGGGCGAAGAGCTGCGGTTCGCCTGTCATTGGGCAATTCGGACGGCAGCGACCGAAGCGACGCGAGGGGCCACTGATCTGTCACGCCGGGCCGCGCGGCTGCGAACGGTTGCGCCGAAGCTAAGAGCAAAGGGCGCGGACGAGGCGGTTTCGAGGTTTCTGAACTGCGATGCGGTGGCACCAACGGTGCTGACCTCGCTGCGATCTGATCGCGCGGCGCGGCGGTTCTGCGACCGGCTGGTCGCGCTTGGCGCCGTGCGCGAGCTGACCGGGCGCGACACCTTTCGGCTCTATGGCGTCTGACGATGGCCAAGGATCAGACTGATCAGGCGCTGGACCGGGAGCTGGCCGACCTGCCTGCGGAGCTGCGTTGGCGCGAGTGGATGCGCCGGATCGAGGCTGTGTTGTTTGCTTCTGCGTCGCCGGTGGCGCGTGAGGATCTAGCGAAGGTCGTGGGGCAGGGGGCTTCGGTCGAGATACTGATCGACGATCTGGCCGCCGATCTGGAAGGCCGGTCCTTCGAAGTAGCACATGTCGCTGGTGGCTGGATCATGCGCACGCGGGGCGCCTACGCGCCGACCATTCGAACGGCAGCCGACATTGGCGCGCAAGAGCTGGACCTGCGCGAGTTCGAGGTCGCCGTGCTGGCCGCCATCGCCTACCACCAACCGATCACCCGAGATGGGCTTAAGGACATCTTCGGCAAGGAGATCAGCCGCGATCTGATCGGCAGATTACATTCGCAGGGACTGATCGGGACAGGCCCACGATCCCCGCGACGTGGAGCGCCTTACACCTATGTCACCACCGAAAAGTTTCTGATCGCGTTCGATCTGGAAAGCCTGGCTGAACTCCCCGACAAAGAACAACTTGAGGACGCCGGGTTTGTGGAGATGGCACAATGACGTGTTGTCCCAGCCGAAAGTCGGTCTCGCACCTAGCCAAATCACTCGGTTCAGTTCTATTGTGAAAGCCATTGAGGTCGAAAAATGTCCAACGCAAAGCAAATTCTGTCTCTGCTACGTTCTCATGCCGAAGGTGACGAAGAACAATTTTTGTCGATCGCTTTGCAGGTCGCGGCTGCAGAAGCGCGCCAAGGTCACCGCAGCACTGCTGAAGAAATCCGCACTGCCGTAGAGACTGTGAGAGGACAACGGGGTGATCGACCGACCGTTCCGATTGCCTTTGCAAAGCCGAGAGGCGATCTCTCGTCGATCCTCGACATGCGCGATCCGCAGATCCGTGTTGATGATGTGATCCTTTCGGAGGCATTGCGGAGCCGGCTTGATGCGATCATCCGCCAACAGCAAAAGCGCACATGGTTGCGCGAACACAATCGTACGCCATCACGTAAGCTACTGCTGGCTGGCCCACCAGGTTCTGGGAAAACAATGACCTCAGAAGCCCTTGCCGGGACATTGCGCCTACCGCTGTATGTTGTTCGTCTCGAAAGCTTGATAACGCGTTTCATGGGCGAGACGGTAGCAAAACTTCGGCTTGTCTTTGACGAGACCTTGCAGCGTCGCGGTGTCTACTTATTCGATGAATTCGATGCTGTCGGTGGACATCGCGCAGCAACTAATGACGTCGCCGAAATGAGGCGAGTTCTAAACAGCTTCCTTCAATTTATGGAGGAGCCGTCAACCACCGACAGTTTGATTGTTGCTGCGACCAACCACCCGGAGCTACTCGATCGTGCCCTACAGAGGCGATTTGACGGCGTTCTTGAATTTGGGATGCCATCTGACGAACAAGTTCGTGACATTGTGCGGCGTCATATCCGACCCTTAAAATATCCGCGGATTGCTTGGAAGTCAGTTTCCAAATCGGCCAGGGGCCTCAGCCAAAGTGAAATTGCACGCGCAGCCGAAGAAGCTGTTAAAGAAGCCATTCTTTCCGAAAAAGACACCTTGAAAACAGAAAATTTGATAACGCAGATCGAAGCTCGCCAGGGCATGCGAACGGTTTTTGCAAAAGAGGGATAACCAATGCCGGATTATGATCTCCGGCACGTTGATATTTCTCATCTAGTCAGTGCCGAACGTTATAAGTCAAGAAGTTCAGGTCCACGGACCAGTTATCAGCGGGAACGCGATGCGCACGCTGATCGATTACGTGCCGAGCTGGATACCGCCTTTGGCGCTGCTGATGCGCTTCGCCCGGAAATAGCTGACCTTCCAGTAGACCAACCTCCAGGTGAAGGCGCTTACCTAGTTGTCGACTTGCATGCGTCAGGTTCCAAAACTGCCGTTGAAAGGAAGACAGAAGGAACCCGCGAGGGCACCCAAAAAGAACTGCCGACTGGAGAGCGGCAAATTGTTTTGCATGTTCCAGACAACAGCCGAGCTGTATTGCGAGCAGTTTTGGAAGACTACGGTCATGGCGACCTGACCGATAAAGGTAACCCGCCAAAAATGAGTCGTGTCGCGCCAATCGAGCGGATACGTCATGCCCAGCTACTCGATTTGTGGCGCGATGATCCAAGTGCCTTACCCTTGGAACCACAAACTCGGATGTGGTGGGGCGTTTGGTGCTGGCCTGATTGCATCGATGACGTGCGAACGTTTGCTGGCAGGCTCGGCGCAACAGTTGCGCCAGAGGACCGCTGGGTGGAGTTTCCCGAAGCGGTCGTCCTGCCAATATTTGCGCGGCGTGCGGAGATTGAACTGCTTATCTATGGAGGAGACGGCGGGATTGCTGAAATTGGCTTAGTTACAGACAACCCGTCCATCATCATGGATGATCTTGCCGACTTTCAAGATGACATGGTTGAGAATTTGGCGGCGCGCACAACTTGGCCAGGCCAGGATGCGGTCGCAGTCTGCGTGCTCGACACCGGAGCGAACCGCGCCCATCCCTTGCTCGAACCAGCACTTGTACCTGAAGACCAGCACACGATTGATCCTGCTTGGGGCGTAAGCGACCATCATTTCCAAGGCCACGGGTCTGGCATGGCAGGACTCAGCTTACACGGCGATCTAACAGTTCCACTCTCAGACTCTTCCGAGCCGGTGCTGACACATCGCTTGGAAACCGTAAATGTCATGCCTCCTGCGGAATTTCCTGCGAATGATCCCGCGAACTATGGCGCAATTACGAGCTCCGCAATTTCGCTAGCTGAGATTGAAAAGCCAGACCGATCCCGCATCATTTGCATGGCTATCACAAATGAAGATCGCCCTGGGGACCGCCCCACGCAGTGGAGCGCGTCTTTGGACAAGCTTGCGTCGGGAGCGGATCAGGCAAATGAAGAAGAAGAACCGATCAGGCGGCTGTTGATTCAGTCCATTGGCAATGTCCCGCCTTCCCCGAACTGGGCGGACATCTCTGATGCGGATCTGTTTCCGGGCGAAGACCCGTCGCAAGCGTGGAATGTGCTCAGCCTCGGCGGCATCACTTATCTCGACCAAATCCAAGATACAGGGTTTGAAGATTGGACTGTCGCAGCGTCCGTGGGGGAACCAAGTCCTTACGGTCGAAATTCAGTTGCGTGGCCTGATACTTCTGCGCCAATCAAGCCTGATATTGTGTTTGAGGCCGGTAATCGTGCGCTAAGTGAACACGAGCCTGTTATGGACGGATTGCCGTCTCTTTCTGTTTTAACGACAGGCAAAGGTGGTGTTGAGGGACCTTTGTCCCCTTTTTGGGCGACGAGCGCTGCCACAGCACAATCTGCGCGTATGGCCGCACGCTTGTCTGCGTATTATCCCGAATATTGGCCTGAAACTGTTCGCGCCTTAGTGGCCCATAGCGCCAGATGGTCACCGCATATGTTGGCGGGACTGGAAGGTGCCGAAAACCTTACAGCGCGTAAACCACTTCGGCGGAAGTACGGATACGGCGCACCGGAATTGGCGTGGGCATTAAATTCAGCGCAAAGTGATCTGGCCTTTGTCGCCCAAGCCCATATCCAACCGTTTCAAAGAGCAAATGGGCAAGTGAGTTTTGGGCAGGCGCACTATTATGATCTTCCCTGGCCACGCGATACCCTTGAAGTCTTGGAAAATACGACAGTCAAATTACGCGTCGCATTGTCTTATTTCATTGAGCCCAATCCAACTTCAGCGGCGACCATTGATCCTGCTCGATATCGCTCGTTCGGACTACGCTTTGATCTCAAGCGTTCTCGAGAGGGTGACGCTCGGTTCCGGGCACGTACCAATGCTGCACTTGGCGCGGGAGGAGCTGGTGGCGATCCGAACGACAAATGGCTTTTTGGCCCAAAGTCGATTGCAGCTGGGTCGCTACATGTAGACGTTTGGGAGGGCCCAGCGATTGAATTGGCTGCACGTGACCAGATTTGCATATTTCCAGTTACGGGGTGGTGGCGTGAACGGCCGTCTCTTGGAATGGTCAACCGCAAGACACGATACGCATTGGTGCTAAGTCTTGAGTCCCCAGACGTCGAGGTTGATCTATACACCGAAGTTGAACAGGTCTTGGCGATTCAGACCGGAGTGGAAGTTGGGGTGTAGCGCCTAGTTGATCATTGCTTTCTCATTCGACTCGAGCTCGCTTGTCGTATGGAAAAACCTGACTCAACCACTCGCTGCCATTAGTACCTACGACGGAATTGCCGATCGATACCCGTCATCCGAAGCCTCCAGGTTGCGAGCTGACCGCTTATGCCAAAGGCCTCAGCAATTTGGTCATCATCAAGTCCCCGCTTTCGCAAGGCGATCAAACCGTCGCGGGGTGCTAACATTGCGCCAGACAACCAATCAGCTTCGTCTTCAAGTTCTTTTGGATAGTCACTCAGAAGCAAAAGGCCATTTTCAAATTCGTCGACGCGACTTGGTCTATGCTTCAACTCAAGATGCGCCCATTCATGCATGATAGTGTTTGCTTGTCTGGCAGCAGAGCGAGTGTTGTTGATGACAATGACCGTGCAGTCACCTTCCTTAATCGTAACAGCATCCCAGCTATCTGGATCAGAGACGGTTAATTGGGTAAGGTGCGAGACGTCCAATTCTGGTACATCTTGAGGTGTCCACACAAGACATCCCTTAGACTGAACAAGGGCGATGGGATCGATAGCGGTGTCACTACGGACGCCTAGCCGATCTCGTGTCTCAAGCGACAGTCGCTCGGCATGCGCCTTAAAACCTCTGCGCATTTATTCAAAGTTCTTCCCGAGTGATGATGGCATTTTGGACGGCGACTATCATGGCGCCAAGCGCAGTTGCTGTTTCAACTGACGTCGTATTTTTTTTGCGCATATGCACCGTTGGGGGCGGCCTAACGGAACGATTTGCTTCGATACCCAAGAACACGGCAGGATCTTCTCCTAGCCAAGCACAGATTTTTGCAAAAGTTCCCAGATCCGGGACATGCCCATTTTCTATCCGTGATAAGGTAGCTGAACTCACACCTATTTCTGCTGCTGCTGCTCGGACGCCACTAGGGCCACGGTGCTCCACTATGCGAGCGCCGAGTTTTTGAATCTGAAGACTCATACTTTCTCCCAAGAGATGCGTTGACTCTATGATTAATTCGCCGTAACTGTCTTACAAGTGAGACAGTTTGCGTTTCTATTTTGGTACGTCTCTCATGTAAGACAGTGAATCATGTGCATGCTTGTGCGTCAAGTCTGACGTCGGGTTTCGATGATCTTAGGCAAGAAAATAAGCTCAAACACTTGAGCGGCAGTCAGAACGAGGAATATGAAAGTGGCTACGAAACGAAACACAGAAGTTACTGGGAAGCGCGCCGCATCCGCAGCATCAAAGGTCTTGCGAAGCCGCACGGCCAGCAAAGCGGCCAAAAGCGCGGCTGGCTCCGCATTGACGCAAGTACGCAGCAAGAGTGGGGCCAATGAAGTCACCAGCAAAAGGGCTGCGAGCGCTGCTTCTAAGACGCTTCGGAACCCCCATGCATCGAAAGCGGCAAAGTCCGCTGCTGGATCGGCGCTGACACAACGTCCTGGCCGCAAGCGATAAGCGCACACGGGAGGCTCCAAATCCCTTGAGAAGATGAGAGATATGAAATGGCAAGATGCACAGCACCAGTAAATGGACACCGAACTGCGAGTGGCGCAGCAAACTGTCCGGCATGTCGGGGTGGGTACCGAGGCTTTAGATCGTACTCTTCGCCGTATTCGTCTCCGTCCTATCCCAGCTCAGGATATATCAGTGGTGGCCGCAGCAGCGGGGGAGGTTCCAGTTCTGGCCGCAGTAGACCAAGTTGGTCTCCCTCAGGATCTACTGTGACATACACCACAGCTGAGGTGCGAGCACTTACGCCGGTCCGCCGCAGTGTCGAGACGCGAACGCCTCCGCCGGATCCGCGTGACGTGTTCCTTTGCCACGCGTGGGATGATCGGGCAGGGGCCGCTAAGCAATTGCACGATTTGCTTGAATCGCTGGATGTCTCGGTCTGGTTTAGCGAGAAAGACGTCCTTCTTGGTTCAACATTGCTCCGCGAAATCGACAAAGGCTTAGCGAAATCGCGGGTTGGGGTCGTGCTTGTGACACCGGCGCTGTTGGAGCGTCTGCGCGGGGAAGGGATTGCTGACAAGGAATTGTCTGTTCTTCTGGCCACCGACTTGCTCGTGCCGGTTGTGCACGACACCACCTATGAAGCGCTTCGCAATGTCAGCCCTATGCTTGCTTCTAGAAGCGGTCTGAGCACCGCGGAAGGGGCCATGACGGACGTGGCTGCTAAGCTCGCCGAATTAGTCAGTCTCTAGTGTAGGTTTGGCTCACTTGAGATGTTCGTGTTGTGTTCTTACGTTGTGCTTAACAAAATTTGACAACTTGGCGGTGAGGCGACCATGAAACAACTGGAGATTGAAAACCAACTGCGCGATGTCGTCAGTCGCCTGATTGCTCAGGTTGAGTTAGCGACATCTCAAGGACGGACGGATATCAACTTGGCACTTGAAGATGCGTTCATACCCATCTTGAAGTCCGTTTTTAACTTACCCCATCTGATCAATCTTAACCGCAAGAGAAAGAACTACCCAGGCATCGACCTTGGAGATGATCATGATCGAGTAGCATTCCAGATCACATCCACAGTGACGTTGGACAAGGTAAAGGGCACGCTTGAACAGTTCATGGAGCGTCAATACTTCAACACCTTTGACGAGGTGTTCGTAATGATGCTTGTGAAGAAACAAGCTTCCTACAGTCAAACGTCCGTCAATTCTGTCTTGGACGAACGGTTCGCTTTTAACGTAAAAAAGCACGTTATCGATCTCGGCGATGTCCTCGGCATGGTGACAGGACTTCGCTTGGCGGCACAAGAACGTGTCCTCGCCGATTTCAAGCAAATCTTGGGTGACGTGGACGCTTACTTGAGCTTCAATGAAGAGAACGTGGAGGCACCGGCAACACTTACCTCCAACTTGCAGGAAATTGAACTCCCAACGGACGTGTATATTGGGGAGTTGTCGATAGATGAAAAGGTAGTCACCGCGCGAGCAAAGAAAGAGCTGGGTTACCGTGGGCGTGCCAGATCCACCAAAGCAATCGTTAAGATGGCGCTATTGCTAGAAGGGATGGATACCGACTCTTGGGTTTTTCATGATGGGAGGCTGTTCTCGTTCCGCGATCCGGACACTTCCGGTCTTTCAAGCATACTTGACGAAGGCACTATCGAAACGCTTTCTGCAGGCGATTTGATCGATTCAGGTCAAATAGACAACATCAACATAATGAAGCAGTTGTTGTTTGCTGAGACGCACGAGCGTCTTAGTTCATGCAATGTGAAACTACATCCTAAGGACCGGTTTTTCTATTTCTGTTCAAATAGCGAGGAACCCACTACCCGATATGAGTCATGGGTTGGGAAAAAGACCGCAACGCGCCGAGTCTATGAAGTCAAGTACCAGAAGAAAGACCCTTCGAAGGTCGCGCATCACAAGCACTTTTCGTTTGAGTTGAGTTTTGTGGATATTAGCGGCACCTGGTTCGCTCAAATCCGGCCGAGCTGGTACTTTTCGTACAATGGGCACACGCGGTCGAATTGGCATGATGACTTACTATCACAGCAGAAAAGGTTGGAATTAAACGCCTCCGTTCGGAACATGGTCCGCTTCACCGCTTTCTACCTGGCAAATCTACCGGATGAGGCGAGCGTAGGCCTCGACTTTAGATCTCTTATTGTCTTCAGCAATGACGACGATGAGCCAAATGAAGATGAAGCGGAATTGTTCGAAGATACCGAAGAGGAGACGGCAGCATGAAGCTCATCACATTGAAAGAGCCGCTGCTTGAGTTCGGCACCGGAACGCACATCTGTCCTCGGACGGGAATCGAACACATGGGTGTCTACGACACGCGTGACGAGCTTAGGAGAACAGAACTGCGGATTGGTGTTGTCGGTCGGGGTGAAGGAGTCGACCTTCTCGACGACTGGCTGGTCAAATGCAGAAGTGGGATCGAACGCAAGACAAAGTCCAATCTACTGAATCTGTTTCGCGGTTTCGGCGGGATTAATCAGGATTATGGCTTCTTAACCCGATTGATTAATTCACCCCAGTACACCAGGACACTAAAGAAATCGGACGTAAGCGAAATCGTGAAGTTGCCTTCACGTGAAGAGCGCGTCGATAGGTCTGTCGAACTCTACTATGAGCAAGTGCGGTTCCTCGCTGAAAACCGCTCAGTTGATGTGATCGTATGCGTCGTTCCTAACGAGATGTTCGATTCGATCACCAGCGCAGCGCAAACGGACAAGAAAGATACAGACGATGACCTTGAGCACAACTTCCGGCGGCAACTTAAAGCTCGATGCATGCATCTTGGCACTCCGCTTCAGCTTGTTCGAGAAAAGACGATTCTGATCACCAAGCAGTCGGGTGAGCAGCAAGATCCTGCAACGAAGGCTTGGAATTTCTGCACTGCCCTTTACTACAAAGGCAACAAGACTATTCCTTGGCGGCTGGTTGAAGATACTGCTAAACCACGGACCTGCTACATTGGTATCGGGTTCTATCGTAGCCGTGACGGTGAGACTATTTCATCAAGTTTAGCCCAGGTCTTCGATGAATTTGGCCACGGTATTATCCTACGCGGCACACCGGTATCTATCGACAAGTCGGACCGCCGTCCGTATCTCAACGAAGACCAAGCTTACGATCTTTTGAGCGAGGCACTCGAGGAATATGATCGCGCCCTTGAGCACATGCCAGCTCGAATTGTCGTCCACAAGTCCAGCCATTTTCGAGATGGCGAACGAAGTGGGTTCCTTCGGGCGATCGACGACAAGGGCATAAGGTCGAAAGACTTCGTTACCATAACTGGAACAGATATTCGCTTATTCGGGGATGGCGACTACCCTCCCAAACGAGGAACACTGCTTACGGTAGCGGAGAACGAAGGCATCCTCTACACACGCGGAACCATCGACTATTACAAGACCTATCCCGGCTCCTACGTACCAAACCCGTTAAAGATCACCGTTTACGAACAGGACGCGTCGCTTGAGGCGCTTTGCGAAGAAATCTTAGGCCTCACGAAAATGAACTGGAACAACACCCAGATGGATGGCCGGTTGCCGATCACATTGGAGTGCGCCAGCAAGATCGGTGATATCATGAAGTACGTTGGCGAGCGGGAAAAGCCTCAGGTCAGCTATAGCTACTACATGTAAGAAAAGCAGACACTTCTGCATCTTTGAGGACATCCATGCCGACGCGCATAAGCAAAGCCAGATTTGACGAGTTTACGTTTGGATTTCGTGGCTCAGGTGAACAAGATAGTTGGAATGAAGTGGCATATTGGTCGACCCACGAAGGCGACGCAATTGCTGCCCTTTTCTATGTTGAAAAAGCGGATTCCTATTTGGGTTTGCTGTGCCTCCGGAACGATCAGCAACGATTTCTCCCACATGGGCCACTGGTCCCGTTTCGAACTCTGCGAGAGGGCGAAGTGTCGATTTGCCAGAAGCTGAAGGAAATAGAAGATCGAGAGACTGAACTAACTTGCCCGGCCGGTGACGGTAAACCAGGTGTTGATCTCTTTGCTTCTGATCATGACGGCAAATTAAGTCCAGTTTTCGTAAACATTCGAGACACGCTACACTCACAGGCAGCTCGACAACAACTGCAGGAAATCGCGCATTGGTTTATTGACGGAGACGGTAATTTTGTCCGTGACTTTCAAACTGCGGGTACTGACGCCCGGCTTTGGGAGTTGTACTTGTTCCGTGTGTTTCATGCTCTGGATATGAAGGTTGATCAGAGTATAGCGATCCCCGACTTCGCGTTGGAGCTGCACGATCAGAAGGTTTTTGTCGAAGCTGTGACCGCAAACGCCAGTGGCAACGAAGCTGTTGACTTGATGGCTGGTCCAACTCCACCACCGGATGACTTCTGGAAGTTTGTTGAAAATGATATGCCCATCATTTTTGGATCCCCGCTCTATTCAAAGATGAAGAAGCAGTACTGGGAGAAGGACGCAGTCAGGGGCCATCCGTTCGCTATTGCAATAGCCGATTTTCATGCTCCCGGTTCTATGACTTGGTCTCATACAGCGCTATCCATCTATCTTTTTGGAACTAGCGTTGAGAGGGTATTGGGCCCTGACGGGCAAGCCGTTGCAATACCGAAGCCACTTCAAACTCATACAAGGGATGAAAAATCAATTCCTTCAAATTTTTTTGCGCAGCCTGAAGCTGAAAATGTCTCGGCAGTAATTTTCTCAAACGCTGGTACCAAGGCAAAGTTTTCTAGAATGGGCACGCTTGCTGGATTTGGAGACCCAACAGTGGCAGTTAGGCGCATTGGCACCCTTTCAAATCCGGAGCCAGGAGCACTTGAGGGAATTCCGTTCGATGTGAACATTGAAAACGGAGAGTACTTTGAGAATTGGGCCGATGAACTTGAGATCTACCACAACCCCAATGCTCTCATCTCATGGCCTGGCGAAGATTTACTCCCGGCGGCAACTCATTTCCGACAAGAAGGCGATGATCTAGTTTGGAGAGGGGCACCGTTTCGAGTTTTAAATTCCATCACGCAGGTTAAGTCAGAGCCCCCTTTTCCAACTTCGGACAAAATCTCGGCGGGGAGCAAGTAATGGTAAAATCAGTGGTCTAAACCCTCATGGCATGGGATCATCAATCAAGCGATCAAAAAGCGAGATCTTATGACACGGAGCAAAGGTACAAAGATCTCGATCGTAGTCCCCAGCATTGAGCAATTGGACGATGAGGGCATGCGTGCGATTGCGCCGCTAAGAGATGGTCGGTGGAGCGAACAGACTAAGTCGATCCTGGCCAAGTTTGGTACTCAGATGCTCAGTCTTAATCGAAGTTGGGCGGCAACTTGGACTGGTTGGACCTGCCCGTGTTGTGGACGGAGCAAGCCTCAGATTGCTCGTTTAGCATCGAGCGGAACAGTACTGTGTCATCTTGAGCAACGTCATGATCATCTCGAAGAATTTCTCAAACGTCGATTTTCGGCGGTGGACCTTCAAGGTGATGAACGCGACCATCGGATTCAAATCAGTCACGCCGAAGCTGCCTTGCGGCCATTGGTTGAACGGTTTGAGCGGACTTTGATCTGTGTGGACTGTAACTTGTCCGATGGGCGAGTTAAGCTGGCCTTGCGTGACGAGGTCGATAGCCATTTCACGTTTACCCCGAGCGAGATCGCAGAATTCATCACCGTGAGCGATAATCACCTCCATGAAGTGAATATTACCACAGCACACTCGCTATGGGTCGATGCACAAGAGGATTTTTACGACCGAATAGATTTCGTCAAACGGATGGCGAAAAGAATTGCGAAGGGTCGCCACAAGCGAGAAATTGCACTTGGACAGAAACTCCACCGCCAAGTCCAAACAAGAGATGTGGTCTATCAACTATGTGCGGAGCAACTACCCAGCATTCATAGCTTACATCTTGGCGAGATAATTGACTCACGTTCTGTTGCGAGAGGCGGTTTAGGCGAAACGCTTCAGCGTTCCAAAAAGCACGGAGGAGGACCCCCGACAGACGCAGAATTTGCAGCAATCAATGCAGCGCAAGCGTCTACGAACAGGCACTGGCGGGAAGCAGGGGAAGCGTGGGCTTGTCCTTGTTGTGAAAGAGCAAAGCGCGAGATTTGCCGTCGGTCCAATCGCGGGGCATGGACTGCCAGAATCCATTCGTTTGAAGAACTGGAATTTGAAACTGACACTGAACAGCTCTCGATGCGAAGGCAAAACGGTGCAGGAGATATCGTCATTTCTGCTCCAAGACGCGAACTCATTTGCCAGGACTGTCGGGGCATCGTTAGCCAGTTTCGCCAGCGAAGCGCAGATTTAGATGCACGGGTCTTGAGTTTAGAGGATCTGCGCATCCTCGTAGCGTGTTCCACCAAGAACGCGGCTCACGACATCGACTCTGAACGTGTCGAAGAGATGATTGTAGATAGGTCTGCATTCTTGGATGCGATTGACGAGTTTGAAGCACACCAGCGTCTGGTGACTGCTACGTGGATTGAATACTTGAAACTGACGAAGTCAGGTCTCTCCGATGCGCAAGCGCGCGATTTGATTGGCTTTGAACTGGCAAAAGCCCGCGACTGGGATGTCGACGATGGTGAAGATTTTGTGGATTGGTTGCTGGACGAAGCCGAACGTCTGAGTGCAAAAAGGAGGAAGTGAAAGAGGCGGGCTCGTGGGTATCTGTCCACTTCTATAGGATCGAAATATTCGAACATATGGATAAAAACTGAGCATACGGGATCAGAGAGAGAAAAGCCAAATGACAAAGCAGGGCATCGAGGTTTTCCGGGATTTGACGATCCACTCGGATCAGGTCCCACTAAGTGCAATTCGGATGGCTATGCTTGACGTCCAAGATAAAGCTTGGTCGCACGGTGAAGAACAGGAAGAAACCTTGCGAAAGTATGCTGTTGGAACGGATCGTGAAGATGTTCTTGTATTCATCTACGAAGGGGAAGAATTGCCAAAGGCCGCAATTACCTTGTGGGAGCGAAATCAAGCTTATTGTGCAACGAATATTGTTCCCGCTGAGTCTGGTCAGCTGACAGTCCGGGAGTATAACGCTCTACTTTGTAACTTCGTCAATTCCGTTGTTGATCGCAGCAATGTGCGTGATGCACTGAAACTCGATCTCACGGATGAAGTTCGGGGCCTCAGTATCTGGACTAGCGAACAGGCAGCACTCGCTCTAGGCCGTTTCTCAAGCCTCGCGAATAAGAGCACAACGAACTCTCATCCAAATGACCTGCAAAGATGGGAAGAGTTCGTAATTTTTGCACATCAAAGCGCTAAGAACTTGCCTGTTGATATACTGATGCAATGGTTGATTGAAATTGATGGATGGGATGAGCGCTCAGCAAACAAACTGGCTATCAACTACGAGCAGGGTATTTCCTTGCTGGCGACTTACGATGCGGCCTTGAGAGGCTGAACTGTTGATATTCGACAGCCTCGAGGAACTTGCCGAAGGCGGTGTACCGGTGTTCTTCCCTGATACCTGCATCCTATTGGATATTTTGCGATCTCCTAGACGAGAAAATGTGGATGCAGCCGCGATATTGGCGGCGACAGCAATTCGCAATGCTGTTGTACAGGATGGTACTGTTGGATGTGTGGTGCCGGAACAAGTGAGATTAGAACTGGCTGAAAACCTTCCAAAGGTGCGCGACGATACAGATTCTGCACTAAGGAAACTGGTTACGGAAATGAAGCGCATCGACGCCTGGTCTGTGGCGCTTGGTCAGCCAAGCCAAACCGTCGTCGACCATTTCAGGGCAGGTGTCCCGACAGCCGAACAAATTATGTCAGATATCGTACAAGCCTCTCTTTCGCATGCGACCACACCAGATATTACAAACCGTGGGTTCACTCGGATGATGCAAAAGCGAACACCGGCAAAGTTAGGCAAAGACTCTACCAAGGACTGTGTCGTCGTCGAAAGCTATCTTGAAGTCGCAGGCTCGTTGCGCGCCCTCGGGCACACATCTGATATTGTGTTTGCCTCATCGAATGTAAGTGACTTTGTTTCTGGTGCACCTAAGAAACTGAACACCGACATTTCAACTGAGTTCAACGCATTGGGTGTTCGCTATGGCCGCGCCCTACACGAGGCAAAACATCTACTCAATCTGTGACCACGTATAGCAAACTCCGCGCTCTAAGCGGCGCAAGTTGATGAATGCTGTGTGATCAAGATGTTGCATGAAGGACTTCTGTTGAGGTGTCCTGCCGGTCCATCACGGCATTCGAACCAGCAAAATCCAGCCCGATGAGCGGTAACGATAATGGGACCCATTATCGCCAAGGCGTCTGTCGAGCCCCTGAAGCCTTATGTCTGTTGTGGGTGACAAGGCCACGGGGAACACCAAGCAGACTTTCTGACCTATTCTTGCCTGCTCGATGGCAAACTTGACCTCTTCGATGGTGAAGGAGGGCTGCCTTCTGTGCACAATACGGTGGCATGTCGCGCACAAATGGACCAAATCCCTGATTGTGTCGACTATCGCCACCAATCTGCGTGGTTATCTTTAATTTGGCCAATCAAAGAACTCATGCAATTATTGAACGCAGATTTCAAAGTATTGATTGCCATAAAGAGGGATTGAATTTCATGGCTAGCCCCAAACCGAAGACTTCTAACCCAAAAAAATCCATTGATCCCGCCAAAACACTTGAAGCAGCACCCCGTCTTGGGGATCGCGTTCTCAATGTCCATGAAGATCCAACCGATCTGCGCGACCGAATATATGAACCAGCACTCCTCGATCTTGACCTGAAACTCGACCCACCGAGCACTGAAATCAGTCCAATCCGAGATCAGAAGAAAGAAGGAGCTTGCACTGGCTTTGCTTTGGCAAGTGCCATCACTTTGATGAACCGGCAACGCCATAAAAAGAAAGATGCCGAAGCAATCGCTCCCCTCGCCAGTCCACGCATGCTTTACGAAATGGCCAAAATCAACGACCCATGGCCCGGTAGTGACTATGAAGGCTCAACCATTCGAGCAGCACTTAAGGGCTTCTATCACAACGGCGTCTGCAGGGAAGATCTTGCCCCCACAAAGATGGCGAGAAGAACTGGTTCCTAAACATCGACCAAGCCAAAGATGCGCGATCAACCGGTCTCGGTGCCTATTTCCGACTCCGGCCCGAAATCATCGACTACCACGCCGCTCTCAATGAAACCGGCGTCATCTATGTCTCAGCCAGAATTCACCGGGGATGGCAAAAACCCAAAACGGGCAGCACTAAAGGCGATATCAAACCGTCCCATATCAATATGGGCGGCCACGCTTTCATCATCGTCGGTTATGACGATAAAGGCTTCCTCATTCAAAACTCTTGGGGCGAAGACTGGGGACAATTTAATGGGATGCCGGGGATAGCCCGCTGGCGCTACGAAGACTGGGCCGCCACTGTCATGGATGCGTGGGTTCTGCGCCTATCAGTGCCAACACCACAAGCCTTTGACCTGACAATCGCACAGCTTACAGAAGCAACCGAAAGCCTTTTCGGGGAAGCGGTTGTCAGCGCACCTCGCCAAGAGGAGATCATCGGCCATGTCATCCACCTCGATGATGGTGAGCTGGTCGAAACTGGGAAATACCCAACGCCTCTTGCCTCCATCAAGGCAACAGCGGACTTCCTCGCCAACGAGAATGCGACCGCTGCTCGCGACTATCAGCATCTGGTCTTATACGCTCATGGCGGTTTGAATAACGCAGCCGCCTCAGCAAACCGCATCCGAAAAATGAAAAAGGTCTTCAAACGCAATAAGATCTATCCAATTCATTTCATGTGGGAGACAGGTTTCTTTGAATCGCTGTCAGATGTGATCTTCAATTCACGCGACAAAGCCCAAGCGCGCGTCAGCGGCGTCTCTGATATCTGGGACAGAGCCCTTGAAGCCATTGCTCGTGGTCCTGGACGTGCGGTCTGGCGTGATATGAAATGGGATGCCGATCAGAGTTTCAAAGCCAGCGGCGGCGGGCGCAAAGCCGTCAAAACCCTGCTGGAAGGCAATGCCAAGCGATCAAAGCCGCTCAAAGTCCATTTCGTCGGCCACAGCGCAGGGTCCATTCTCATCGCCCATGCCCTAGATGCCATGGACGCAATGAATCCACTCAAAACGCCGGTCCAGTCATGCTCTCTTATGGCGCCGGCTTGCACAGTCGATCTCTTCAAAAAGAGCTATCACCCAAGAATTGGCACATCAAACGCGGCCAGTGGCATCACGAAACTGTGGCAGTACAATCTCATCGATCAGCGCGAACGCGAAGACACTGTCGGACCCTACCGGAAATCACTGCTCTATTTCGTCTCAAATGCCTTTGAAGAAACACGAGAGATGCCGCTCCTCGGAATGGAGATCTTCAAGTCGCAAGTGCCGACAAAGGCCGGCTACAAAATCCATTATTCAGGCCGCGCACCCAGCATCACCGACAGCGACACCCATGGCGGTTTCGACAACGACCAAAAAACGATGAACGACATCCTCAAGAACATCCTCGGGAAAAAGCCATCAGTAGCAGATGGTTTTCAGCCTGAAGATGTGGTGGGGTACTAGTCAGGATGGAAACATCGCTCAGTTTTTGGATTTTTCAGTACACCAATGGTGATCGAACAGGGCGCCTCTTAGAAGAAAGCCGCAACAACAAATCATCGCCTGTCACAAATTGGTTGTGGAGTAGCAACCGAAAACAACAACCTGTTCCTGGGGATTTTGTCTTCTTTTTGCGATCCGGCGCCAGGCCCAACACTTATCCTTCAGCTCAGCCATGGAGAGGTATTGTTGGGTTCGGTGTTGTGGCTGGCCAACCAGTATCTCTTGAAAATGCACAGTCGGCAGAAGGCATACCCGTCGAAACGCTTGCCTATTTCCCTGATGAAGTTCTACCTGACTACCTCATTTGGCATGATCATCGCATTGCTAGCGCAGCCTCGATCTATGGGCAGCAGGGTGCAAACTTCCTGATTGATCGCGACGCTGCCGTGGGATTGGTTGATGAACTCGAAAAACCTGAGGACGGAGTACACCGTGCAGATGTTCATGAGCATCCTGCCTTAAGCGCGCTGTTGGAAGACAGACACCGAATAGATGTTGTCACACGCGAAATGGACAAACAGCGATACTGGGTCGATAGAGACGCAGCTCTTGCGCTCCAGTTTGCCAGAGCGATCAGCGCCAAATCAAATCACAGGTCGGGTGAACTGACTTGGACACATTTATTCTTGGGAATTCTACTGCGCGCCAAAGGACTGCAGAACAAAGCACGTGCAAATGTCGCTTCTAAGGCGCTCTTCGAGTTAGCCGCGCCCAATGGTGATCTAACTGCCATCGAAAGCTATTGGGAGAAAAGGGGCACTCCCATTGCCAGGCTTCAACGCAGCGATGCCGATCCAATTGAGAAAATGAGCACCAGTGCAAGGGGCGCTTTCACTCAGGCAAAAAAGACTACCGAAAGCTCAAACGCAAACCTTATTTCAATGGATGCTCTGTTGTCCGGTCTCGTCAATGAGCACGCACAAGACGATGTCTATCGCGAACTCTTTCAGGCCGACAGAGATAGTCTCATTGAACGTATCAGCAAACAGGTCGCTGCGAATTCTAGATCAACGGAACTGGAGCCATTCCTAAGCTGGGTGGGGCGCCAAGAACTCATTGGCTTGGAAAACATTGAGTCGAAGACAACTGGTAGTCCCGAGGGCGAAGAAGGGGGCAATCAAAGGGAAACATACGAAGCCGAGAAAGAGGCTGAGGACATAACAGACCGCGTTCCTACCGGCCCTCAGATTGCAAATGCACTCAACGATTCCGCTGACCGTGGACAGGATTTGCTTGATGTCGAAGAAGAAGCGAAAGCCTTCGCTCGCCTTATTGCATCAAAGAGCTTTGAACCGCCGCTTGCGATCGGCGTCTTCGGTCCTTGGGGGAGTGGCAAAACCTTCTTCATGAACCAAATCGAGAAGGCGATATCGGACCTTGTGAACCCCGATTTCACGGGTTTAAAGGGTCAGCCATTGCAAGAAAAATCCTCGTTTCACGGTAAGATTGTAAGGATCCCCTTCAATGCTTGGCATTATATGGAATCCAATGTCTGGGCAAGCCTGGTCGATGTCATCTTCAACGACCTTGATGCATGGCTGAGGGCCAAAAATGGCGGCTCCAAAGAAGGCCAAGAAATTGACGCGCTCTTTGACAGCCTGTCCACGGCCCAAGAAGAGAGATTGAACGCGATCGAAGTGCTAGCAGAAAGGGTGAAAGCTCGTGAACGAGCGCGCAATGACCTTTCTGATGTCGAACAGCGAACAAACGACTACTGGAATGCTGTGTTAGCTGAACTTCGCAATCACGCATTCAGCGATGACAAAATCAACGATGCCCTGAACACGCTGGGCCTCCAGAAACTCAGTGATGAAGCAGCCAATCTTCAGAACGCGATTGCCGAAGCCCGGAAAACTGCTTCCAACGCAGACCTGCTCACAAAGTCGGTGCGCGTACGAGTCTCGACGCCAATAAATTTGGTGGGATTGGGTGCGGCGATTTTGTTGGGACCGTTCCTGATCGGGTGGGGTATTAGCTTTGCAGAGACGAATAACTGGTTCGGGCTTTCGACTACTTTCAAACTTGATAACACAATCACAACGATCACGGGTCTGGCAACCAGTGGGACAGCTTGGCTCGGTGCGGTAACAAAGCGAGCTCAAATCGGAGTGGGCGCGCTGCGCAAGCTGCAGACAAAGTTCGATGAAATCGACGCTCAACGCGAGACGCCCCTAGCAGAGCTCAAAACAGATATTGATGATGCTAAAGCGGTCATCGCTCAGACAGAAGAAGCCGTGGCGGAAGCTCAAGCCAGACTGATGGAGCAAACGACTGCGGGGCGTGTCGCGGCCTTCATTCGCGAGCGAGCAGAGAGTGATGTGTATTCCAAACACTTGGGTATCATTGACACTATACGCCGCGACTTCGAGCAGCTGTCAGCATTGATAGAAAACTCGAAGTCTGGTCGTGATGAGAAAGAAATATTGGAGCAACACAAAAATCACGTTGCTGCTCAGGTAGATGCAATTGAATCACGATATGACTTAAGAAGCGAAGCCTATGCTCCGGTCAAAGAGGCCCTTAAGAAACTAGAAAAGACCAATGAAACCGGCGTTAAGCTCGGAACGACTTTTGACCGGATTGTGCTTTACATCGACGACCTAGATCGTTGTCCTCCAGACAAAGTTTATGAGGTCCTTCAGGCTGTTCACCTGTTCCTGACCTTTCCGTTGTTCGTCGTTGTAGTTGGTGTTGATACGAGATGGATGGAGGTGTCGCTCGTGGAAGAGCTTGGTGAACTGGTTGACGGAACAAGTGGAGCCAATCCAAAGAACTACCTTGAGAAAACTTTCCAAATTCCTTATTGGACACGCCGCATGGATGGTGGGGTTGCCAAGACGTTCGTCAATGGAATTTTGCCGGACCCTCTTCCATCCTCGTTGTCTGATGGAGAAGACGTTGCTGACAACTCCGATCTAAGGGTGGTTGCGCCAGAAACTGGCAGTGAAGCACCTTCCACTTCGTTCTCTATGAACTTCACAGAGGAGCTACCGCATGAAAATGATGATGCCAGTCCTGCTGTTGAAGCAGGAGATCCCGATTTAGATGACTTGCAACCACTCCATGATGACGATTTGGCATCGGCAGGAGCCTCGCTGATATCGACGCGACCTGTCATTATCTCGCCAACGGAGAGGACACTCTTGGCGGACTTTGCGCCCTATGCCGGTCGCTCTCCAAGAAAATTGCTACGGTTTGTAAATGTCTATGGTTTGATAAAATCGGTCGATAAAAAAGATGGCTCTCCACTCATCGATCTCGAGGATGATCTGTTCGCGAGTCGCGCACTTATTGCCCAACTGGCGCTAGCGACCGGGGCGCCGGAAGCTGCTGTTCATCACTTCGAACTGATCGAAAAGAGTGTAGATTATACCGGCTACTACATAAAATCAGATCATTCCGACCCGGACAAACGACCAGATGTGCCCCCTGACATTTCCGAGTTGATTTGGGAGCCTTTGAAGAAGGCACTCCCGCCTGGTCGAGACCTTAAGACAGACTTTGATGACCTATACAAAATGCTCAAGCTCACAGCACCAGTTGCAAGACGCTATACTTTTGCGTCTTCAGATGCGGTCCTGGCCATGGAGCCCGAAGACAAAACTAAGCCGTCTCATTTGAGAGAATGAGACGGCCTTTCCAGTAGGGTAAGTGTATATGTGCACATTCACAGAGAACGCCCTAAGCGATGCGCTAACAGCCTTAAAACTAGCTGCTGTCGCTGTATACGTAATCTGTAGGACTGGCTCATATCTACAGCGGCAAAAACTGGTTACCTTTGATTTTCTGACAGATCTTTCATGCGCAGCTCCATACGTTTATCGAGCTGGTCTTGAAAATGTCTGAAACCTGCGAGGCGGTTGTTCATAAGTTCGAGGGCGATTTCTTCATCGCTCGGGTTCACCCACGTACCTTTCGGGATCGCTAGGTCTTGGCAGGTTTCCTCTAAATCAATCCAAATCTGCGAGACATAACCAGCTTCCTCATCGTCATCGAGTTCCCCACGCTTTGTATAGTAGTGTTGAACTGCATCGCAGGCGATAATCGCCCGATGCAGCAACGGTGGGTAAGGCCCTTGATAGTTCACTCGTGTTCGTCGGCTCTGGTCTTCCAACGCCAGAAAAACACTGACCAATGCCACGCACTGAATCACGATTTCACTAGACCAGTATTCTTTCAGATCATGGTCTGCTGGCCGTCTTTCTTCGCCGTGCAGTGCAGCTAGCTGAGAAAGGCGCAAGGCAAAGGTATCCGCATCTATTTCGCAGTGATGCCTGAGTTTCTGTGCCCTTTGATCATTTACTTCGTTCAACCAAAGCACCTCTTCAAATAGAAAGCTGTCGTCATGATTTCTGAGTGACGATGCATGATCGCGAAGATGGTGAGAAAGCTCATGAAGAGTGACGAATTCGAGGGCTCGACCGAGACAGTTTAGAAAGTATCTCTGTTCTCTCTCATTGCTCGATGACATGAACGTAGACGGATCTTCGGCCCATAAAAACGCTGCGCTCCTCGGTTCTCGGCCAAAGTTCTGACAGAGAAGGCTTGAGCCACAAATCAGCCGCCTGACGATTTCTGAGACAGCGCTCACAAGTCCGCTCGAGAGCACAACCGCGCATTTATCATCTTGGCCAAGGGCTGCAGCGTTGCGAACGCCGGAATCAATGATTAGGAAGTCAAAGCTTCCCAATATGGACCTTGCTGGATGCACCCTGAGAAGATGCTGACAACCGGCACAGACCTCGATCAAAAGCTGTTCATGAGGATCGTTAAGCGTCTTGTCGAGGAAACGTACCTTACCGCCCATCCGCTTAACGGAAGGATGGCTATGCCAGAATGCTATGTCTGCTTTGTCAGTCAAAGTAAGAACCTTCCGGCGCAGAAGCCGCGACTAAAGAAACCATAGGTGAAGTACTATCCGACATCGTAAGTATTCGTGCATATTGGCATTCAACATCAACTCCGGACCCTAATGGAAAATCCAGATCAGTGACCAATAACCAACTAAATGAATACGATATCGACGCAATCCAGGACGACGGAATTCGTGCGCAGTATCAGACGATTCAGAAGCGGTTTGGATCGTTGGCTCTCCAAATCCAATCTATCTATGGTCTAGATAACAAATCAATCGATGTCGTCTTTGTGGCAGATGGCGCTTTCAACGCCTCGGTTGAAATGAACGAAGATCGATATCTCATACAGTTATCAAATGCAGTCCCGGTCCTTTTGATGGTTTTCTTCGACAAGCTTCTTAGTGATCCCGGTAATTTGCCTTGGCTTAGCAGCGAAGGCACAGGAGACGTCAGCTACGACATCCCTTTTGCCGTAAAGGCCAAAGATCTGTCTGATACCAGAAACTGGCTCATAAAGACCAACAAAATCCGGGCTTTTGCGTCCTACACATTGGCCGATATAGCGACGTCATTCATGTTCCTTCACGAGCTTGGCCACATACTCGGTGGGCATCTGAAAGATCTAGAAAAACGTGGGCAACGCGCTGCCCATGCTGAGTTTCGCATGTTGAAAGATGCTGAAACCGGAGACACTGATCTCCAACAACTGCAGGAGTATCAGGCGGACTCCGTCGGTGCGTATCTCACAACCCACATCATCGAGGAGTTGATAGAGGACGCCAAAGTCAATGAACGCACGCGCGCCGTCTTTGGACCAGAAGATATAGTCGCCGAGAACACTATATCGCTCGCTGTTACAGCACTCTACGGTCTGTTCGCTTATGTTCGCGGACAAGAAGTGCGTCTGCGCTTGCACGCGTCACATCCCGATCCTTTAGTGCGTGCGTTATATACGAGAGACTTCATCTACCAAATCATGCAGCAAAACCGCTCTTTCGATGTCGAGTTGTCTCAGGACATGCTTCAGGCGCGATTTGATGAGATGAATGCGGTCTTGTTATCGCTTGATCTCATTTCGTCGAGCTCCATCACCGATGAAGGTATTGAGATGGCGAACGACCATTCCCGAACCTTAAAGAGCTATCAATACGAGCGTGGAAAAGAGGCATCCAAGTATGCTTTTATTGAGTGGGGTTAGTCATCTTTTCGGCCTCTTCTGCAAAGAATGCCGCTTCACCCCAACGCCACTTACGGCCGCTGCGCAGTTCCTCTTCCAAAAGCCTTTCCATATGGTCTCGCATTGTGGGTGGCGTGTTGCGGTCGCGTAAATAGGGTGTTGCCTGCCCCTCAAGCTCGATTGCGATGATCGTGTAGGGACCTCGCGTCTCAAGTCCGAGGCCAACTCCCGGAGGGATAAACTCCACACCACCGATTGTCGGTCCCGCATGATGCTTACTTGGAGACAGCCACACCCATGCCTTTGGAGCTCGGGAGAGTATCACGAGGCAGTTATCTTCTCGTGTCTCGATCTCAATACGAATTCTTTCACCAACTTCAATGATGCGTTCCTCCGGCAACGGCTCATAGTTTTCTTCGAACATGTTTAAATCCATCGTGGCAGGCGCCTCGGTGATGTTGACTTCAATCGCCGGCGTTTGTTCCATCAAAGCGGCCATTATACCTGTCGGTGGCTTGTTTCGGAGGTGATACTCAAACCCTGATACGGATGCATAACGCCACGTATCCATGGCCTCGCTACGGCTTAGCCTGCCTTCTGTAGCCATCATCAATTGATCAACTAACCAATCCAGATGTTTTGGTGGAAGACGCTCCTCTCTTCCGTCTTTGCGGCCATTGAGGTGATTTGACAGAGCGCCCGTATCGATTTCGAGTTCCTCGGCAAGGTGCGCGTTATTCTTCAGTGGTGTCAGGCCAACCACTTCCGGAAAATCGTGTTGATAGTAGACCTGAAGCTTCTGACGAAGCATAAGGCAATGGATCTTTCGTTCGGCCATGATGATGTTTTCTGAATGACAGTTTTGCTGTCATTTACTCTCATTATTTGAATGATTTCAATTCGCTATCTCTTCCTCATCCGAAACAAGAAAGAGGAAAAGACAACATGACGACCTTATTGAACAGTACAGCAAACACAGCGGCGAACAAGTCTTGTGCAGCCTGCAAAGGCTGCGTTAGCCAAGCTGCGATCTTGGCGGCGAGCGACACGCCGGTGCGTCTGCTGAAGCCCGTTGGGTTGGCTCAGGATGGCTTTCAAGTAGCCCGCTTCGATCCCATCTGTGCAGATGAGTTCCAGAGCGTGCAGCAGGCGGAATACGCATCCTGCAAACGAGGCAAGAATGCCAAAAACAAGCTTGCCCGGAAGACCCGTTGGGGTGCTTATATCCGTGACACGTTCTCATGGCAGGACCGCACTACCTACTCGCTGCCAAAGGAGCTCAACCCGGAAGAGGGAGGTGCGATCCGCGAGTTCGAGCAGCTGGATGACGCGTTCTTGCATAATCCGGTGACGGAGAAACTACTTCGCGCGGTGTTCCATGCCTGGGGTTTTGAGAAGTCCTCTGAGGAACAGCTCTACCAAGTTCAGTTGTCAGCGATCCGCTACGAGCCGACGATTGAGACGCCAGCCTGGCCGAGCCCTGTGGCACCGCATCAAGACCTTGTTGATGGCGCGATTGCGGTTCTGCATCGCACCGAAAACATCGTCGGTGGATTGTCCCGGATCTACGATCTCGACAGACGTCCTCTGGTCCAAATGGATCTGCGTGTCGGTGACATTCTGTTCGTCCGCGACGCCGAGGTTCTTCACCAGGTGACACCGCTGATGTTGGAGCCCGGCGAGAATTGGAGCGCAGGAAAGCCCGCATATCGCGACGTTCTCCTGATCCGCTTCCAGCCCGTCGGTCGGTAACAGCCAACCCACATCAACCCAAAGCCCGGCACCCAAGGTGACCGGGCTTTTTGGTTACACCTCAGACTTTTGCGGCGGAAACACCAACTTCCTGAGATCCTCTTGCACATCTTCGAAGTCAGTAATCACAGCTTCGCTCTCACTGCGTAAAGCGACAAGCGCCTCAGGACGGTTAAACAACCGAAAATGGTCGATGACAGGGAAGATTGCCTCATGCACAGACAACATGCCCATTGATTTCTGCAGCACTTCTTCTTCAAAGCCGTCCTCGCCAAACCGGTCAATGTGAGCCCGTTTCATTTGCGATACAGCTGTTGAATAGCGCAACATTGGTGACGGATAGATAGATTTGACTTGCCGGTTCTGCGTCTGCGTTTCGTACACGGCGGCATTGAATAAAGCGTTAGCGAACAACACCACCGATAGGTTTTCCGTTGGCGTGTTGCGGCACCATCTCTCGAGAATGTCTGGTGGATCGTTTGCCAGTTCGAAGAGCAGTCCCGCGGCGAACCGATCCGCATCATATTCATACGCGCGGATACGCCCTTGTTGCAATGGGGCTGTGTCCGAAGTCATCATCAGCTCGTCTAAGAAGGATTGTACTCCGCCAGACCTGTCGTGAAGATCGTCCACGTGGCCGCGAACAATGTGTGCTAGCTCATGCGCGAACACTGTGAGTAAGATCAGCTGAAACAGCGTTTCAGCATATCCATCTTGCAGCTGATCAAGTTCTGCATCGGCTCTCGCCAGTTGTTCTTCGACATACCTGGAAGAGGAATGATGACGATACTTAGAGAGCGTGATTGTCCGCTCACCTGACGTGTCAAACTCACTCTCATACATGGCCGTAGCGGCTGCTGATATCCCATATGCCCATACAAAAAGACCGATATGCAGGCGAATGACATAAGCTGATTGGTCAGGTGAAATGGCCGCAGATGCATTTACATCGCGTTTGTTGAGGATCTCAACTGTTAAGCCTCTACCCTTAGGAAATTGAAACTCTCCCTTCAAAGTCCGACTGTAAGCTGTCAACTCTTGTAGTGCTCTCTTCGTAAAGCGCTCGAACCTGTGTGACTTTAGACCAAACATCGCACTGCCAATACTGCTAGACCCAAAACGCGGCACCAAATCGCCCTTCTTCTTGGAGAAGGTTAAAGAGTGTGTCAGCCAAGAACTTCTGGTCTGCTCCGCTTAGCTCTGTTTCAATCTTAAACGGAGCTCCGCGATCCGACGCGAGCTTCAGGATCGCGGTTCGCAATGAAGAGGTGCATGGGCTGAAATAAAGTCGGTCGGGCTCCTTTGCCGCTTTGAATGCAATGAGATCGAGAATGATGTTGCCCTGGTTTTGAACCGGCATGTTCATGCGGTAGCCAACCACGTGAACCCGATCGCCTTCAACCGCCAAAATGTCCATCAAAGCTATTGGATCGTCATCAATGACTATCCCTACATGGCCTTTCAAAAAGCGAGCCGGCTCCTGCCAATCTGACAGCCAGACGTCATCCCGAGTGGTTATGAGGGAGACCGTCTTGTAAATCGAGACATTCTGGATGTTCTCGACCAAGCGATGCGCCTCATCCTCGCTGACCGCGAGCCACTCCACGCGAAACCCGCCCTCTGGCGCATGTGCCAATCGGCGAAACCCCGAAATATTTTCGTCGGACAGGCGTCTTAAGGCGGCGCAGTTTTCCGCGATCTGAAAGACCTTTGCCGCTTTATCCAAAGGCATGGATGCAAATTGCAGGTGGTTTCCCTGACTGCCCTTATGAATGAAAGCCTCGATGACCTTCGGGTCCTGTTCTTCAAGATCAGTCACAAACAGAGGCAGACCGACATCCCGTAGCGAGAGGATCTCGCGGCGAAAATCGCCAATGACGGCTTCATAGTCCTCCCCCTCTTTGGGAGTCATGAACTGCTGATTGCTGTCCGGTCCCAGGGCTGACTGGATCTTTTCCGTCAGCTCGGCCAATTGCTGTCTTTGATCATCGTAGCCTGCCGGGTGATGCCCGGCTTCTTTCAGGGCAGCGGCAAACACCTCCAACGCTGCAAGCTCGGCGGGGATAAAATCCTCGGGTGCCGCCTTTGACAAAGCATCCCACTCGGCTTTGAAGTCTGCATCTTGTTCTGAAAAGACCTTTAAGGGACTTTCAGATTGGGCAAGGACTTGGCGCATCGCCTCCTTGGCGTCTCTAATGACACCGCGCCTAAGGAGCGTGTTAAACCGCTGATCAGGATCGTTCCAGCTCTCCAGAGGCAGGTCGTGCCAGCGTTCGCAGGGCGTCTCCAGCAGCCACTTGTAAATCGGCGTTTGCATCGCGATGCGGGCTGCATTGCTCAGCGCCATGTTAGCAAGTCCGATCCCCACAGCAGGTTCAAACTTGTCTACAAACCGATCAAGATGAACCTGGTAAGATGGGAAGTCTTTCAGAAGCGGCGCAGAAATATCTCCGTAGCTCGCTGTCAGAAGCCCCCTCACAGTCGCAAACGTCTCGTGTGTGACGATCGAGCGATCAATCATATCGCTCATCAGCGCCATGAACGGTTTCTCATTCATTTCAACCAATGCGCCGCAATAAACCATGGCAATGCCAAAAGTCGTGCTGGCATTTAGGAACGCATGATGGCTTTCATGGAAAGACACCATTTCATTGAGTTCAGCACTAGACTTGCTGCCAAAGGCGATCTCGCGATTGGTGGAACTCGGACTATAGCTGCCGCGCGACATCTCGCGTTTGGTCACTGACATCAAAAGTTGGCTGCGTGTTGCCGTATCTGAAGAAGGCTCCTTACTTTTCATGAGATCGTCATCCGTTCTCGGTCATGGGCCAGAGGTCTAATTCGCGATGCGGCGCGAGCTTACGCATCATGTCTGCGTGAAGCTCCGACAGTGCGCTAAGTTCTCTGCCGTGAACGGATTTCGAGGGCGTGCTGCCACCAAGCACCATCAGAACATCGTGCATGAAATCCGTGGTTTCATCAGGTCGATCCATCCAACCCTCAACCAGAAGCTCTGATTTAGTTCCATGGGCCTCCAAGGCGTCATGCAAAATGAAGAGCGCGCGTGAGACAGATGCTTGCATCACGTCTGTGATCTCGCTCGCATCATCATCCTCAACGTGTCGCACCTTATAGTCACCATCTTTCCAGCGCACGAGATCCGGTGCGACCACCCTGAAATAACTGCTGCATAAGTTGATCAGACGCGTTGCGGGGAAAGGATATTCCTCGCTGGCATGGACCGACTTCTCAAAAAGGCCGTTGATCAAGCAAACGGCCCCAAAGCACCCTAGGAGGATTGCCCGGTGCAGAAGATCCTGGCGCGTTTCGCCTGATGCGAAACTTATATCCAGACCTTCGAGAATATCCTCGGCAAACTGCAGCATGAGCGCCGTTGCGGCACCATCTGCTTCTAGTTCCGCCATCTTGCGAAAGGCAAGATAGACCGGGTCATCCTCGGATGCATCGCTTTCTGAAAAGCAGAATTCTGGCTCATCATCTTGCCAATAGACTTCTCGCAAATACCCGACATGCCCGGCGGCAACATGGAAGTATTCATGCATCAACACTTGGATCAGCCCTGCAGTGAAACTCACCCCAAGGGCTTGATCGAAAGACACCCCTTGCGCTTCAAATTCTTCAAGGTGCTGGCGCATGAAACTGCTCTCCAGCCCACCATAGATGTTGCAGAACTCATAGAGCTTATCGACCATCCCTTCATTGACATAAATCTGGTACTGACCGCCCGGGTGCCATCGAACGCCAGCGTTGTATTTGCGTGATTGTTCAAATTGAAACAAAATACGGGCATCTGCATTCCCATCACAGATCGATGGTAAAATGAGGTGTTGCACAAATCCAAAAACCTCTGGAACCATGTCCAGATAGCCTCGATCGTCTTTGGCTTCTTGGTTCATGTCTTTGGCCAACTCATTACAATGACATCCTTCATCAGGGCTTTGGCACGATGATAGTCTACGTCGCTAGTCCTTGATCACATCCATCTTGCGGAGAAGCGTATTCATCCGACAGGCATTTTGCTGTCGGTCGTATCCAGCGAGAAGTGTTTCACCATAGTCGTGCAAGATATCGAGCTGCTGATCAGGAAGTGCGCCGCAGAGATCGTAGTTAAATTCAGACCCAAGGCGCAGTTTTGCCACTCTGTCATCCGACAATCTGGAGAGCATCCATCCCAATGGCACCGTGCCATGCGGCTCTGAATAGGAGATCGGGGTGCGTCCTGCAAAGAAGCGACCCCGCAACTCAAAGCACCTGCGCAAGTCCGCATCACCTTCCGAAGCGTCCGGAAATAGGCTCGTGCAAACGCTGCGAGCAATTTCGGCAACAAGGTTGTTAACTTCGGTTGCCTCTTCAATCGCCAGGCGGGATCGGTCCGAGCGCGCGTTGTTCAAGGCCAGAACCGGTGTCAGAATATGAGCGCCATCATCTTGATCACCACCGGCTGGGATCAATGCAAAATAGCGTGGGTCCTCAATCTCGCTCAGCTCCGTGATGCTGTTTATCCATCGCAAGAGATCGGTATACCTAAAGGAAACGTCCCCGATAAACACGATTTCCAGCTTCACATCGAGAGCATGTTCAGCAACTAGTGTAGCAACTCGATGGAAGATACGTAATGCAGTATCTCCGCCCGAGTTGTCCGCAAAGCCACCATCGACTAGCGCTAGCCGTTCCTCATCGTAAAGCGCTGGCGTGTGGTTGGCGGGATCAAGAGGCTCATTATTGGCATTGCGAACGCTTGCTGTGAACCGCCCGACAGAGGACACGACCGGAAATCTCGCACTCAGACCCGCCGCCGTGCGGACCCTGAGATCAAAAGGATCCTGACGGTACTCGTGGAGCGAGTCCGTCCGCGTTTGGGAGCCAGGAAATTTGGTCAGCGTCAAAGGTGAAACATAGAGCTGCTGTCCGGTGTTTGTCCTAGCCGTATTGAGAAACAGGGCAGGCACTGCTTTATTGGCCGACCAACTGTCGAGAACCCCATCGGTGTAAAAGCTTGATCCTTTATGTGCAGTACTCTCAAGCCCATGTTCCAAACCGAGGGCCCGGTCATAGGCGCCAATATCAGGAAACGGGATCAGAACCTGGATCATCTCGGGCAACAGCCAAAGCCACAATGTTGGGGACAAAAAATCCCGGTAAAGAGCCGCTTCCACATAGTCCTGATAGGCCGTGCCGCCACCCTCACCACAACTGGGTACTTTCAGCTCAGGGTCCAAATCACTTACAGCCGCCGCAAAGACGGCCGCGCCGACACTGCCACCGGAGACACTGCTGATCGCAAAGAGGTTCTGCGCGAACGCTGGGCAATCATCTTGCAAGCGGGCCAAAACCGTCGCGCTGTGGCGTGCGGCATAAATGCCCCCACCTTGGGTCGCCACAATCACGACCGGAACTGGATGATCTGGCGCAAGCGCCTTGCGTCCCTCATACCACGCGAGAAATGCGGCCTCGAGCTCTTGCGGTTCACTATCAGAGGCGATTTCGCGAACGTCATGGTTGTCGTTCCACCCAAGCCACTGGAAGAGAACGATCGCCTCAACGAGAATGGTCACTAGTGGGACGCCAGACCGTTCCCCCGTCTCTGTGAGCCACGACAGTGCTATCAAATACAATAGAAGCGCAAACCAAGATATCGCTAGCGGTCCCGTCCATTGAGCAATGGAGACAAACCAGACCTCGTCAAAAAACGGCGCAATAAGAAAGACGACAAGGAGAAATCCGGACAAATAGGATACCGCGCGCGCGAAAAACGAAACTTGTTCTTCAGAGTCGATCTTGCCTGGTTCTGATCGAGTACGTTTTAGAAGCCACCAAAAAACCACAGCGCCAGCAACAAGTCCCATCCAGCCTAAGATGTTGAACGCTAGGAGGCTGCTTCTGTAGTCTACCCCCGTCGCGGGCACATCCCACGCCCCGCGCACGCAGCACCACGCGAGTGCGACCAATGGTGTGGTCGTTACAAGCGCGGCAAACCACGCAAATGGCCCGTCGCGGCGGTCTCTGACCTGTTCTGAAGTCGTGAAGAGGCGGTTGCTCAATAAGAATAACGCGAAGCCGGCCAAGATGATGGGCACAAAGTTTGCACCTGGCTCCATCACTACAGCGCGCATCACGTCCCTCAGCTGGTGCGGTACATGCAGACTGGCTACGAAGACGGCGACAATGACCAGTTGCGCGCGATAGTCCCAGATGAGTTTCATCACATCATCCCCGTTGGTGATCGGTCATTCAGGTACTTCCACCGAAAAGTCAGTTTGGCCAGCATGGGGGATAGGCAAGCGTACCCAAATCGGCATGTGATCCGTGAAGTCATGGGTGTACTTTCCATAATTGGGACTGCCGTCGGCGAGCTGTCCGGGACCGGCGTCAGCGAAGAGTTGCACGAAATCAAACATGCCGTAGTCGTATTCATCATGGCCTAAGGTGCCAGCTTGCGGGTTATGACGACCCCGAGGAAGCCGCGGGTCTGTCGTGATCCACGCAATGTGATCGAAGGTCTCGTCCCGGCGTGCGTTGGTAAAAAACCCACCGTCCAGAAATGGAAAATTCACCTTGGCCTTCAAATTCCGTTCCTCATTAATCGATGCCATGTAGTCGGCAAATGCTTCCCGCCGTTTGTCGACACTGGAGGCGAAGTCCAAATTGAGATCCGCCATTAACAAAAACGTCTTTCCCTCCGATGCGACCGTTGTCGGGCTATCAAGAAGAAGCCACTCCAGCAGAGCAAAGAACTCAAGCTCGCGCTCCGTCTTACTCTCCCCCGAAACCAGATGCGCATTGACAACATAGAAGCTATACGAACCTGCTGACCCATCAATCACAAACTCTACGATGTGGGGCGTCCGGATAAACTGAACGAAGCTCTTCAGTCGCGCACCAACAAGCTTTTGCTGTCCGCTGAGCCAGCTCGCGATCTTTGCCATGAAGCTTTGCTGGCCCGCAAAGTCCATCTCGGTTTGAACGAGTTTTCGCAGAGCATGATTGCTGTTTTCAATAACGGCAGATCGATCGAAAGAAAGGTCCGAGGCGAGCTCACCACGCTTTACGCGATCGCTCCGATACAAGAAAGCGTGGCGCTCCGCCATGCCCGTATAGCCAGGCGCCATTCCCGTCACGTCACTGATCACAATGTCCCATGGATCACCCATGTCGCGTAAGCGGTTGAGCAATTGGTAAACGCTCGACATGTCCTTCAGTACTTCTTGAAGGGCTATGAGATCAGCAGTCGCGCACACTCGTGTTATGAGATTAAATGCGCCTCCCGATTTCTTCGTAGTGCCGTTCTCCTCAAAGACGCCGAATTTGCGAATATTCCAGCTCATCAAGACGACGGAGTTGGCCCGCCTTTCGGGCAGGCCATATGCACTCGTGTTTGCGTCTAAATGTACTTCTATCGTTTGCCAATCAGCCTCGGAAAAATGATCCGCCATGGCTTAACTCCCGATTCCGAAGAACGACATTAAATTCGGTCGCCAGCACTCTTAGCCAGTGTCTTGATACCTATTGGTTCTCCGATGACATCTGTTCCAGAACCTCGAGACGATCGCGAATCTCTTGGATCAACCGCTGCACCTTGGCGTCGCGGTCTTCGCCGCTCCCCGAAGCAAGCGCATTGGTTCGAAGAATAGCACCACCGTCTGTCCCAACGCCGGAAAAGACGGGGCTGTGATCCGATCCAAAATAGGAGTTGCCAGACACAGAGACTGTGGTAGCCAAGGCAAAGAATGCCGCCAACGGGCCTGCGACGGCTATGTGATCAATAGCGCCAGGGCCGAAATTGCCACCTAGGTATGTTGGTTGAACCTCTTCTGACAGCAACCGATATCCATTCTCCAAGTCTGCAAGAATGGCCATGCTGTCATCATAGCCATCCGTTCCACCATCACCGCAATTGTTCAGGCTGGGCTTACAGTCTATGGCTAGGTCAGATCCAACTCGATCATGCTTGCCGATTGGTTGGATATTCAAATCCCCTGCGATGATTACACTACCGCCGTTCGCAAGGATGGTGGATGCATCTTTAGCGATGCCACGCGCATTGTTCTCTCGCTTTGCCGCGTTTTCCAGATCTTCATCACCGTTTGCGCCGCGTGAGGATTTCCAGTGCGTTGCGTAAACTGACAGCCCGCCATCGAGGTCAACCCTCAAAAACCCGCGGGAGGGGCGTTCGCCGTCGCTTATGGTCAACTCTAGATCGAGCGACTCTGTCGGGACTGTCGTGTCCGATGCTCGCGGATCATACGGATCGCCGGTGGGAAGTCGTCCAGTTGTGTCCCATTCGACAACCTTTGAAAATGGTGTGCGGCTCAAGATCGCAACCTCCAAGGAAGCAAACCACTTCCCGGTCACCTCGATCGGCGGTGAGAAGTCACTGATTGCCCAATGATCGAAACCTATTTCTTCTGCGATTTCTGATACTTGTTCGGACGAGATTACCTCCTGGAGCACGAGGATATCTAGATCACCGATATCGAGTATCATGTCGCGCGCGTTGCCTGCCAAAACGTCCTTATCTTGCTCGCCGCCATTTATGTTCCAAGTCATCACGCGTGGTGCATCGGCGAGTACTGGAGCAGCGAGAGCGGTCGTAAGAGCAATTGTGCAAGCCTGCGCAAAAGTACCAATTTTCATGAAGTTCCCCCAAAATCAAAAAAAAGAAGATCAAAATTTACATGAAAAGGGTAAGTCCACATTGGATTTCGATCAACTAAAGAGTGAAAAGAGTCATCTCACGCAAGTCGCGCGCATCTTGTCAGGTTAAGACGTCCGCAGCCCCGTAGCTTTGAGGCACTGAATGTGGCAATCCCGCTAGACACTGGGAGTTCGGGAAATAGAGCGCAATGTATTTTGCTAAAGGTCAGACTGCCAATGTTGGACTGGTTGCCGAGGGAAATGACACGCTGGATCACGACAACGATTGCATCATACCATATATCCAGTTCAAGCTCGAAAAAGGGATCCCTCAATGCGTTCAAATGCCCGATTGGAATTGGACCTGTCCCGCTTTAATGCCGCTCCAAGTTCTCGTTTAAGCTACCTTCCGTTCGAAAGCGACAGGGCTTTTCCAGCCTAGTGCTGAGTGTTGGCGGCGCGGATTGTAAAAGCCGTTTATGTATTCGAAGATCGCCATCTCAGCCTTGCGTCGTGTCTCCCAAGGATGCCGCCAGATCAGCTCTGCCTTGATCGTCTTGAAGAACGTCTCAACAGCCGCATTATCGTAGCAATCACCTTTGCCAGACATCGATACCTTGAACCCGTGCTGGCGCAGGATTTTCTGATAATCATGAGAACAGTATTGCGACCCGCGATCCGTATGATGAATGCAGCCTTTGGGCGGTGATCGGAAGGCGATGGCCATCTTCAACGCACGGATCGCGAAGTCACGCTTCATGCGATTGTTGACCGCCCAGCCAATGACGCGTCGTGAATGCAAGTCCAAGATGATGGCAAGATACAGCCAGCCTTCGCGCGTCCAGATGTAACTGATATCGCCCGCCCGCTTTTGGTTGGGCGCATCAGCGTTGAAGTCACGATCCAACAGGTTCGGCGCGATATTAAACTTATGATTGCTGTCCGTCGTTGCCTTGTATTTGCGGGTTCTGATGACGGATATGCCGTTCTGGCGCATCAAACGGCCCACACGGCGATGACCAACGTCCAAGCCGATCTCTTTCAGCTCCTCGGTCATGCGTGGTCGGCCATAACTGCCCAGGCTGAGACGAGACTGTTCTTTGATATGCGCCAGTGTGACCATATCAGAGCGCTGTCTGCGGCTAGCGGGGCGACTGCGATGCGCCCGCAAACCGCGCGGGCTGACGGCCATAACCCGGCACATCAGATTAATAGAAAACGTTGTTCGGTGTTCTTCAATGAACTTAAACCTCACGGTTTTTGGCTCGCAAAGAACACCGTGGCCTTTTTTAACACTTCCCGCTCCTCCTTGAGAATGCGGTTCTCACGCCGCAACCGGTCATTCTCTTGGGCAAGGCTCAGATCTTCTTTTGACACCACATCCGTGTCTCGATGTGCAGTGATCCATTTGTTCAGCGTCGACATGCCGACACCTAGATCGTCAGCCACCTGTTTGCGCGTAAGCCCACTTGTCAGCGCGATACGCACCGCATCTTGCCGGAATTCGTCCGTCCGTTTCAGTCCCATAGTCAGTCTCCTTTGTTGCAGTAAATGCTATCAAAGGAGCGGCATCAAACCGCGACAGGTCCAAATAGCTTGAATGATTGAACTGAAGGGTGAGAAACGATGATTGAGGACGCGCTCAAATCGACAAGGACGTTGCACCGTTTGATCATGACGGTGTCGCTCGTGACTATAGTCTTTGCGCTTTCGATCAATTTGCCGGAAGACAAAGCAGCTCGGAAGCAGCTCATAGACGATTTGGCCGCCATCGATTTTACTGGCTACAGTATTTTCTTATCCTCCAAGGTCGAAAAAAAACGCCAGGAGGTCCTCGTTCCCTTGTCTGAGGAACTCGGACAGGTTTTGGAGAACAAAGGACATTTGATTTTTGGGTTGGACCAAATTGGAGATGCGTTTTCAGAACCCATCCACGTAGGGCGCATTCTGTTGGAGGATCTTCTCGTCACCGAGATGTCAAACGCAACAATTGTAGGGTTGAATGCTCTCAATGGATTGTCGCTTGGCGCAAACGTTCAAATCTCAGTGCCGCAAACAGATCTTTTGATGACTGAAATTGATGCCTTTCTGTCGGAAAATCCTCAAGCTGGTCGCCGTATAGACGAAATCAGGGTGTCTTTGGATGAGTTTGATTTCACCGCAGATTCTTTCCTGCCAGGACAGCAGGTTATCGTCGGGATCTATTTCGAACTCTTGGACGCAGTTCGGACGGGTGGGGTGCTGACGTTCAGCGCGAGTTTTCTTGCCGACATTGTAGAGATAGAGGATACGTCGTTTTTGACATGGCTCGGTGCGCAGGATTTTGACGAAGGATTGGTCCAGGTCGATGGAGTGGAAGTCGTCTTCGCTCCCGGCTTACAATCTGCGCCGACAAGCTTTGCCAGTGAAAAGCTAGGTGTTTTGTCGCTTCGATTGGAAAACGAAATCGCAAGTTCGAGTCCGGCCAATCAGTCCGTGTCAATACTGGGTACAAATGTGCCAGGGGCGTTGACGATTTTTGCGTCCCCGATCATTCTATTTGCTCTGTCCTACTATTTCGGCGCTCACACAGCCCATCTGTCACGGATTGTGTCCAAGGGTCGTGAGAGTTTTGAGGTATTTTCTTGGCTTCCTCTAAGCATCCAAGCAGAGTGGCGTATTCGTACTTCGAAACAGTGGACGTTGGCGCTGCCGTTCGGTGCCCTGGAGTGCCTTGGCAGCGCGGTGTTGCTACCGATTGGTGCGCTCGCCTTATTGTTCTATAGGTTACAAACCTTCGGCAGTCTCGCTTCGTTGCAGATTTACTGTTTGCTTGGTGCGACAGTTGGAATCTTGCTGTTCGGGCTTTTTGCAGTGAGGCACGTCCTTGGTGTGTGCGCGGTTTTGGCTCAGCCTGAACCACGATCAACGCCGTAACTTCGCTTTTTTTCTTCTGCAAAGTCCATGACTGGGGTCTGGCCACGCATTCTTCGGAGAACCAAGAGCATCGGCGACCATAAGCGCAGACTTGAACGAACAGCGATTTGGCGAAAGAGTGTCAAATAACGTCCAGTAACGATAACTAGGAATTAGTCGAACCACCGTCCCACGCTGACCATTTGATAGGATTCATCTGGACTAGGATTTAGTAACTCTTTGTACTTCAATAAATCAGGACGAACTACTGAGCTCTTAGTGCGAACATCGATCATACCGATCTCCAACCCAGGTTCCTTGTAAACTTGCTCCCAATTGGTGACGTTGAGTTTTGAATCTGTACGTCGTTCAAGGTGAAGTACGGCAGCCGCTGGATCTCTTTGGTACCGCAAGCCAGTCACCTTCAATCCGCGAACAACGTTTGCATCATCATCATCATCCAAAATATAGTAAACCATTTGCATGTGCCTGATGTCAGACATCTCGATCCTTTTCTCGGTAACCGCAGGTGGCGTCTCTATGCTGACACCGATGAGGTAAAAACATCCATGATTGTAGAGTACGAAACCGCCTATCAATAATTGATATTGCTCCTTTGATCTGTCTTTGATCAGCCTAACTTCTTTGAAGCGGAGGACATTGGAGATTTCCGACTCTCGTCCCACTGCAATGCTATCGGCATAACCAGCGACATGTTCGTGATTCCTAGGGTTCTGGTAAAATAGAAAAGCAGAACGTATCAGTCTGCCAGGGCTTGAGAAGGAGTACCTTGTTCCTTGATAGACGCCCAGGGGAAGGCTGGAGTAGTCAGTGTGCTTTTGCGGGTTTCCTGATGGATTGAAGAATTTGAAGCTTCGATACGTTAAGTTCTCAAAATACTGAATGCAAGTTCGAACGGACACATTTTGTATGATGGTCTCAATGATCGCTTCCTGCTTGGCGCTTAATATCCTATCGCACTCGTGAACGGCCCGCAGCTTTGAGATAGCGGTATTCTCGGTATAGTAACCGTGCGCGGCCAACCACTGTTGCTTTTCAGCTAGTGAACTCTGTCTGCCCTTACGCTCAAGTTCAAAGTCCAGTATGGATATCCAATCGTGTGGAGAAACATTGCTTCGTCCCCACGGCCTTGATAAGTTCCCAACCATTTTAGTCGTCGATTCCTCAAATATTGCTCAGGTGAAAAAGGAACTTGCACCAGTTAGCGCATCTTGCAGCATCCCTGCAAGAATTGCAACAATTAGCAATATTTGCAGCTTGGTTTGCTTGCTGCCATTGACGTCAACATGGAAACAGTAAGCTTGGCATTCTACATGTTGTTATAATTCTATCCACAGCCACTATATGTAGCATCTTCTCTGTGGATAGTTGCATTCTACCGACAGGCGACGCAACGAAAGCGACAGATCGCTCTGGGCGCGAGAAATTAACCAAGAGGATGTTATCATCATACACACTAAGTTATCAATTTGTTAGAGAGTTTTTGGGAGAATGTTTATGCTGAATTACGTCGTTCGAAATGGTGTTCTCCTCGGAAGTCTCCGGAGAGCATCAGATTATTGTCAAGATCGCAAAGGCCCCAACGGGGCATTTTTTGTGTCTAAGGGGGATCACCGATCTGTGCGCCGAAGTTGATGGCCGAACCGCTCTTGCCGGTAACGCTGAAGAACTGACGCCCTACCTCTGGTACAGGCTCTGACCATCCTTATATCGAAGTTGAAACCAAACCTAGCATGACGATGATAGATAAAATAATTCTACGCATGGCTGAGTCAGCCAGACCTCCCAAGGAAGAATTTGGGAAGGGACCACTAATAAGTAAATTTAGGAAGATAGTTCGCGCCGAGGCAAAGGAAAATGTCCAGAGACTTGATGACATCCTTGGAAACAAATGCGAAGTTGCAGAACGCGTTAGACTGCGCGAGCAAGAGATTAAAGCAAGGCTGACAGAAGCTTAGTTAGTCTAAGAAAAAAAGATACGGGGCGGGGGTGCGTTACATCGAAATTCGGTGTGACGAAGGTACGATGAAAATCAAAGACATCAAAACACTGCACCGTGTTTCAGCGGAGGCGCTTGAAGTAGCATTGACTGCAGACAAGTATGTCCAGATATCAAATCTGGACATTTACGCTGCGTTGAACCGTTGTTTCCTGCACTTTCAGCTATTTGTCACTGACAATAAGGATGAGATTTGGGACCAAATTGAAGGCGAGATGACCTTCATTGTGAACAAGACATACAAGAGGTATTTCTTGGGGGCTTGTCAAATCTTTCGTGACCATGATGGTATTTTGCAAGCCGCTGCAGAAAAGATTGATGATCTTGAGACCATAACTGCGCAGGCCGTGCAGCTCGAGGAGTTCTCGAAGCAGTTCATGGGCCTTGATGATCCTCCTCAACATCCTGAGCGAAAGAAGATGCGAATTCTGCTTCATGAGTTCTTGGAGCGCCTCAGCCGTGCGGTTGACATCGCATCCGAACACGACCGGGAGCAACAAGCCAAAATTCGAGAAGACATCGTTGAGAACGGGAGCTTTCGGGAAAGAGCGACGTTCGTCGTTCGTCACATTTACAACCAGGCTGACGGCAAAATACTTGCAGCGATAGCCGCCGGTGTGATTTCAGCCTTCGTTAGTGCCATTTCGCCAGTTTCAGGATTTATTGGTCCTCCGAGTTTCCAATCGCTTGTTGTCGGACTTTTTATTGCATGTGTTGTTTGGTGGACATTGCGACTGCCTTATTACCGGCGGATCGTATCTACGTTAGTATTTGGCTTTCTCGGAATTCAAGCTGTTTCGAACCTTCAGGCATCGGGTGTTTTAAGCCTTGGACAGATCGGCGATGTGTCCGTTGAGTGGCTCAATCAGAACGACATTCAGGTAATAAGCGTAGTTGGTTTGATTGCTGTTTGTGCGATGATTGCGGACTATTTTGACAGCCGTAAGTAGAATGAGAATGAATCCGCCAGACAGCATGAAGCCCTTCTTCACTTTCGCCAACATTTGGGGACCCGGACGACCGCATTCTCCAATGGAAATGCGGCCGGCTACATCGGCTCAAGTAGCGACACAAAGCAACTTACACGTCGACCGTCGCCAGGGTATCCGCTGCAACAACCGCTGAACTCAACGAATTGTCGGTGACCTTAGTATAAATCTCTGTGGTAGCGATGCTTGCGTGGCCTAGAAGCCTCTGGACCAAACGAATATCGACTCCTTCTTCAATAAGTAGTGTAGCGGCAGAGTGCCTAAATCTGTGGGGAGTTAAATGCGGTTCGATACGAAGGGAACGTGACAGGGTCCTTAGTCGTTTTCTGTATGCCTGCGCGGTTAGACGCGATCCATGGGTGTTTGCAAACAGCCATGCCTGTGATCCGTGCGTGTCAAATTTGCATTGCCAGTAATGCCTGAAATCCTTTTGCAACCGATCGTTGGCAACATAAACAATTCGTTCTCTATCACCTTTGCCGCGAACGCGTATCCTTGTGGCGGCACTGGTCACGTCTTGCACGCGTAGTTCTGTCAGTTCGCCAATTCTAAGACCAGTCACGACGAGAAGCCGCGCAATAAGGGCGGTTACTTTGGCAGCGGATAGTTCGCTCGGGACCTGTGGCCTCGCCCTTGGATCAAGTTCGATGATGTGCTCCGTTGATTGGAACAAGGCGCTTAGGGTTGAGCGATCCACTGGGCGGGGGAGACGTTTTGGGATCTTGAGATCTAGCCGCAGTCCATTGAATGGTGAGCGATCGCTCGGACAAATATCTTCCCGCCATTTGAAGTACGACCGGAGTGTGATGAGGCGTCTGCGGATGGTTGACGGACTGGCCCCTTGTTTCTCCCGGAGATCCTTTTGGAACGCTATTACATCTTGTCCAGTCGGTTGATCAATAAGACCAACCTTGGCTTCAAACTTCACAAAAGCGGATAAATCCTGCCTGTAGGCCCTCAAACTATGATTGCTCAGCCCTAGTTGTTCTCGGCAGTACTCTTCGAATTCCTTGATGTTGATTTTGGTCATGCACCCTCCTCAATGATTTGGGGTCGCCATCAGTTGGCAACAGCTTTCAACCCCATCTGGGGCGCAGAGGTATCTAAGGAAATTGCTTTAGCAACAGCCAGATACAGATCAAAAAAGCTACAAAGCATGGTGACTCATGGCTATTGCAACTGTAGGCTGTCGAGGGATATTAACCTAAGCGGTCAGACATTTTGGCCGCT
>NZ_JAKFZN010000006.1 GCF_021654165.1 Nereida sp. MMG025
GTCTTTGTTATCCATGATCTGTAGATCAAGGCTGCAGTCCACATGTGGGGCGAGCAATTCGCCGTCTGCGCAGACCAAAAAGAAAAACCCGGTATTTTTGAGGGAAAACGCACCGCTCCAAAAGCTTTCTACGTCTTTTTCAAATTTGGTTTTCCATGTCTTCCAAGCGGCCGCTTCCCATTTTCGAATGTCGGCAAGCTTTTCCCCCTTTCGCCCGTAGTGTGGGAACTGGCCTGTATCCTTACCGCCGTCCGGGTTGATCTGGGTCATCCCGATTTTGAGCTTTAGGGTCAGGTTGATGTTTTCGGCCTTCGCGTCGTCAAAACACATTTCTGCGTCATACCGGCTAAATGCGTGGGAGAAATTATGCTGCAATGGATCAATCCTTTAAATTCGTTGTCGTGGTATCTCAAACTCACCCGGGTTTGCCTAAATCGTGAAAATTCCAATTGGGCTCAGGGTGGGGCCGAATTGTTAGCTCTGTTTTATCGCGAAAGGCCAAAAAGACGAAATCGCGCCCAAGGGTCGTGTCAGGGCCAATGCGATAAATGCTGTGAGACCATTAGAGTGATGCGTTTGACCGGCAAGTGCAAGCGAAGCACCCTTGGCACCGATTATCCTTGTAATTCGCATGCTTCGAGATCTGAAACGGCTTTGTTAAGTTTGTTTTGCAAGTTGGTCAAAAGCGAACGTAAATTCATCTTGGCGTTCATGACCCAGGTTTGATCGTTTTCCCGAGCTGCCAGATAGTTATCGAATCTTTGGTTCAACGCCGTTTCATAGCGCATCGCAGAATCATACATTTCACCAACAATCACGAGGCTGCTAAGGGTGTTTCCGGTCTTGGTCAGATCACTTTCCTTAAGCCCATCTGCGATAAGCCCGGCCGTCGAACCACTTCGATCCTTAAGAAATTGGATGCCATCTTTTCGGATTTCCTCTTCTGAGGTTCCCATTGCAGACTTTATTCCGATCACGGCCGTATCGTAGTGTGCCTTGGCCGTGTTCAGCAGGGCTTTTTTGCCCAAAGACGCGTTCTTGGACGATCCAGCCAAAGAGAATGTCAGATCGACGCTTTTGTCTCCGACTTCAGAAAAGGCTTGGCCATACGACTTTTGTCCACTTACGGCTTGCGCAATCGATCCACTCGATTCGATCGCTGTGACCCCCGCTTTGGCATATTTCGCGGCGGCAGGATTGATGCTTGAAAAGGCGGAGGCGGCAAGGTCCAGAAAGCCAATAGATGTCTCCATGACCAAAGCGGCAACCAACTCACCCGTGGCGAGGAATTCAAGCTTGTCCGAGAGCCGTTCGACTTCTCTGATCTGGGCTTCGGCATCCCTGACCAATGCACGTAAATTGGCAACCTTGTCCTTTTCTGTTGAACAGGTCTGCGGCTTACTCACTTGATAACGGAACGCACGTTGGCTGCTCAGAAAGTCCTGGCGCGGCATTACACACTGGTTCATGATTTTTCCTTCACTAGAATTTTGAACAACAAGGATTTACGAAAATACGTAGCCGAACCCACCGTCGCCATGGGTTACAGTCAATGAATTGAATTCTTCTCCGGCCACCATTTTTTCCAACACCTTCCGCGACATTTCGGGAAGGATCGAGTTTGTGATGATATTGTCGATCATACGCCCGCCGCTGTCAGGGTCTTTGCATTGCTCGGTGATATGGTCGAGCACGTCATCCCCGTATACCATTTCAGCATTGTGACTGGCGGCTAATCGTTTTGCGACCGAACGCAGTTTCAGCTTGGTGATATCTGCCAGCGCGGGCTTGCCCAATGGGTAATAGGGAATTGAAACGATCCGCCCAAGCAAGGCAGGCGGGAAGACATCCAACTGGAACGGTCGAAGTGCGGTTGCCAATTCATCGACATCAGGTTCCGCGACACCGCCCTCGGCCATTTCCATGATGACCTCTGTCCCCACGTTAGAGGTGAGAAGGATCAAGGTGTTTTTAAAGTTGATCGCCCTTCCGTTGCCGTCTTCCATAATGCCTTTGTCAAAGACCTGAAAGAAAAGCTCATGAATATCGGGATGTGCTTTTTCGATCTCGTCAAGCAGCACGACTGAATAGGGTTTGCGACGGACAGCTTCGGTCAGGCGACCACCTTCGCCATACCCTACATATCCGGGAGGGGCCCCTTTCAGAAGCGAGACAGAATGAGCCTCCTGAAATTCCGACATGTTGATGGTGATGATGTTCTGTTCCCCGCCATAAAGCGTTTCTGCCAGGGCCAAAGCTGTTTCCGTCTTCCCTACACCCGACGGACCACAGAGCATAAAGACACCGATCGGTTTTTCGGGGTTGGCCAGCCCGGCGCGGCTTGTTTCGATCCGCTTTGCAATGGTTTTTAAACCGTGATCCTGTCCGATGACCCGCTCTTTCAAACGCTCGGCCAAAGTCAAAACCGCGGCCATCTCATCCTGAACCATTCGTCCTGCGGGAATACCCGTCCAATCGGAGATGACAGTCGCCACTGATTGGGCATCGACATGGGAATAGACCATGCGATCATCCGGGTTGCCGCCGTCTAGTTCCGACATTTTTGCCGCAAGGTCGGCAAAGGTCGTTTCGTCCTTATCGTCCGCTTCGCCACCGTCGTCGGCATCATCACCACTTGCCAGGCTTTTGCGAAGGGCGAGGATACTCTCGACAAGCTCTTTTTCGGCCGCATATTTTGTTTCCAATTCGCTCAGTTCCCCCTCACGAATGGTCTTTTCTTCTTTGGCTTCTGTCAGGCGATCTTCGTTGGTCTTGCCCAATTCGCGCTCGGCCTCTTTAGAAGCGATTTCGGTTTCGAGGGCTCTGATTGCTTGGCGCAGATCACCAATGCGCGCGGGTGTCGAGGCTTGGGAAACTGCGACACGGGCACAAGCGGTATCGAGCAGGGAAACCGCTTTGTCCGGTAGTTGGCGGGCAGGAATGTAGCGGGCCGATAGGCTGACGGCCGCTTCGATGGCTTCATCCGAAATTCGCACGCCGTGGTGTGCTTCCATCGGGCCGAGAATGCCGCGCAACATGAAGCAACAACGTTCCACGTCGGGTTCTTCGATATCAACGGGTTGGAAGCGGCGGGTCAGCGCGGGGTCTTTTTCAAAGTAATTCCGATATTCCGACCAAGTGGTCGCCGCGATTGTGCGCAATGTGCCGCGTGCCAGAGCGGGTTTCAGCAAGTTGGCGGCATCACCCGTTCCAGCCGCTCCGCCGGCCCCGATCAGCGTGTGGGCTTCGTCAATAAAAAGAATAATCGGGGTGGGTGAGGCTTGAACTTCGTCAATCACCGATTTGAGACGTTGCTCAAACTCGCCCTTCATCGACGCGCCCGCCTGCATGGATTGAATATCCAGTTCGTAAAGCTTGGTGCCTTGCAGCAAAGGCGGCACATCGTTTTCCGCAAGACGCTGTGCGAAGCCTTCAACGACGGCAGTTTTGCCAACACCTGCTTCGCCTGTGAGGATCGGGTTGTTTTGGCGACGGCGCAGCAAGACATCAACGATCTGGCGGATTTCGTCATCACGCCCCACGATCGGATCCATCTCGGCCGCTGCGGCGGTCATGTCTTTTGCAAATCGTCCCAAGGCCGTGCTTGCACCAGACCCCGACTCTTTCCCACCTGGGCCAGAGGACAGACCGGCGCCATCCATCGGGCGCATGTCTTCTTCTTCACTGTCGGCCCAAATTGTCTGAGCTTCTTTTGCCAATTGATCGGCGGACAGCGATCCAAGGGTTGGCGACAGACGATCCAGAACACGTTTTTGTTCAGAAGACGAAAGTAAAGCAACAAGGGCATGCCCCGAACGCACTTGAACTTCGCCGAACAGCAGGGTGGCGTAGACCCACCCGTTTTTGAGCATTTGGGCCATGCTATCGGAAATGGCAGGGGTTTCAGTGACGTTCTTATCCAGTTTGCCGAGGGCTGCTGTCAAATCCCGCAGGACAGTAGTGCGATCAAGGTTCATCGCAGCAAGCATGACCGAAATGTCCGAATGCTGGTTTGAAACAATGTGATATAGCCAGTGTAGAACGTCTACATGGCGGTGGCCTTCGCCCCGCGACAAGCTCATTGCCTGAATAAAAGCGTCATACCCTGTGCGGTTGAGTTTTCCCGCATACTTTTCAACCTGAATCTCCGCAGCCATGTTAGCTATCCCTTATGCGTTTTCCATTGAAATTTGATATTGTGTGGCTCTGACGGCATCCGTGCCAGCGGAAGGCGCCTTGCTAATTTGAAAAGCGCTCGTCCAGCCAAGCTCTGTAATTTTTCCAAGCTGCATGGGCGCAAGTTTTGCATGTGGCAACCAAAGAGCGACATCAACTTCGTAAAAAGGCCCCAGATACGCCAAAATGAGATCTTTTAATTCAGCTTGTCGATCGCGGCCGGGCAAATAGCTGCGGTATTCTTTGATTGTGCGGCACTCGATGTGCACAATGATCTTTTCGCTAATCGATGGGGCGCGTTTCCCAATCCGAAAATCCTGTCCAAGGCCCATCCCTTGGGCACCAAGTATCGAGCGATCTTCTTCGTCGAATTCCAACCAGCTGGTTACAAACTCATCGATGCGGATAGGAATTGAGAAATGAGCCGATAAAATCTGGCGAAGCTTAACAGGGCTGCGCACGCGACCCATCGCAAGAGCAGTATAGCGCAAGCGGATGATATCATCGACTGGGGATTTTTCCGCCAGATGAGCGCTAGCGTCTCCTGTTAATGACCTCAGAAGACTTGGAAAATTGCCGCCACTCGGGTGGTCAAATTGCGTAATCGGGCGCGCGTCTGACCACGATCGGTAAAAGAGCTGTTGGAAACGAACCGTGAAGATGTCCGTGAATTTTACAAAGGCGCGATCACCGCGACGGACCCACCTGTCAACCTCGCGAGTCATAGCATGAGGCAGGGGGCCAAAAGGACCATAAAATCCGAGGAAACGTGGTCTGATCTTTGGGGGTGCCGCATCAAGATCCATTTGCGAAACTTCGTCACTCGCAAACCCAGTGTATGGGTCTTGACCCATTTCCACGATATCTTGTGCGACCCTTGCGCTTTGCCCGATACGTGGCTTGGATTGCCCCCTGCGTTCAACTAAACGCATCGCTTGCAAAAAGCTCCAGCGTTTTTGGGGCTTATCGTTGGCCTCAGTCAAAGCAACGGTCCTGATCCGCCGCGCGGCGGCCATGTCTTTAGGATTTGGTTCTTGGAATTTGTAACGATGCATTGTGTAAAGGAATTAACCGCAGCGTAATCCGCAAAGAACCGATCTAGTGCGGCGCTCATTGTGATCATAACGGCAGGTTCCATTACATATTCGTCGAACACCAAAGTGATTTCCATTCCACGGGCAGGATGAAACCCATCAGGGCGTTTGATGGTGCGTGTTCGTGGGCGTACCTTTATGTCGGTGAGCGCATTGATCTGCGAATCCGTGAGCTGGTCTGAAACATCCGAAAATAGGCGCAGAACCTCACGTACGGCATCAATATCACCTTTTCCATGCGCACCAGTGAAACCTCGATAACTTAAGGAAATGAGAGAGATAAGGCGCCAATAATTATCACCAGCTTTCATGCGGTGGGGCCCATCGTTTTCCAAGTCAGCAACGGCCTCTCGGGGCGCAGTGGGACCAGATTTTAGCTTAAAAGTGATAATACGGTTATCAAGCAGATGGAATGTTGCCTCTAGTAGAGGCAAGACCTCTGGTAGATGCCGGTTCGAGCACAATGTTTTTACAAAAAGTAAATTAGCAGGATCGGCCTCTGGAGGTTCATAAAAGGTGATCCATGTTTCGGTTCCTTCGTATCTGAACCGTGTACCGCCAACACGCCGCTCTGATTGGGACAGCGAGCGTTTTTCGCGTTCCGAAGTGTAGTAAAGTGCTTGGCGAGGTGAGGCGGAGGACGACGGGATGCCGTAGAGCGGATGAACTGGCATCTTGTCTCGTGCGGCGTCATATTGCGCACGGACATCCAGGATGCGCTGCACCTCGTAGTTCACATTTGGTGTTCTATTCGGGGCGACGAGATGCTTATGTGCTCCGCTGTCCAGCGCAATTGGTTTTGCGTCATCTTCGAAAAGGTTGACCGCAGGCGCACAAAAAATCGTCAAATTCTTTTGATCGAAATGGGACTTTAGATGTTTGTTTGGCTGATCGAATTCAAAAACCAACTGTGCGGTGGTGCCCGTGACGCCTTTGATATGATTGGTTAAATTGGCGATACGAAAGCCTAGAAACTTGCGCGGAAAGGCAAAAAATTCGAGCAACGTGCTGACACCAGGGAATAGTCGCTCGTCACGGCCATAAAGCGAATTTTCAGAATCGAACCCTACCTGCTGAATGTCGGAGTTTGGAATGCGATGAAAAATAGGCGTGCCCATGTTATCTTCCCAACGCAAAGATACACGCAAAAGGCGGCTAAAAATTTGTTCGTAAAGCGCCTGCGCTTCTTGAATGGGTCCCGTAAAATGAACGGGTAGGCTGTCTGCTTGTAAGGTCGAGAACGGTGTTTCCGCAGTATTCTTGAAAGAAATAACAAGCCCTGCCGCAGTGCGTTGGCTATGATCCGACGCCATGTTGTTATCACAGCCAAGCGCATTCAATGGGGTTGCGGTTGCATGATAATCGGCAGCGGGTAGTGCAATAGGCCAAAAGGTGATTGGCTCTGCCAACCGGAACCGACAAGCCACGCGGCGAGAGGCTTCGCTAAAGGTAGCCTCGATGTAGGACCCTGCTTCGAGAGTTCGGCCTTTGATCAAATCTGCCGGCTTTTCGGGTGTTGATCCCTCGACAAGTATCGCGGAAGCGAGGGGGGCTGTCATCTCGGGGTTTACTTGTTCGAGGAGCTCGTTTGAAAAAGTGCGGAACTGCTGGTCGATGTTGAGCTGGACACGCGCAGCCAAAAACGCAGAGCCCTCCAAAAGTCCAGCTATGGATGGGTCAAGGTTTTCTTCGAGCAATCCCCCCAGACGGTCTGCGAGCCCAGGATAGGTTTTGGCGAATTGCGCCGCGCGCTCCTTGAGAAGCAACAATTCGCGCTCATAGGCTTCTTTGAAATCCTTCTTCATGACTTAAAGCCGCGCGGAATTCAGGACGACTTTGCCAGCGCCCATATCGACATCGGCATTGAACTCAACCGGTATGTCTGCAGGGTCGGCGATCAGGTCAGCGGTGACATGAACTTCAACGCGCTGGCTATTTTCACTTTCCAACAAACCGACGCGAACATGAATGCTTTCTTTCAATAGTCGCGGTTCATGTCTGGACAAAGAATCTTTAATGGATTGCTCGATGTTGTGGCTCGTCAATTCTTTTCGCGTCAGATTGCTCAGATCCTGAAACCCGTAGTTTAGGATAGAGGATGCAACATGCGGAGCTTCGCTAAGGTCAACGGCGGCATCGAGGCGGATCGTGTTCATCAATGTCGCGAGGTGCACTCGCACATGTTGGCGAAGCGTCTCTTCGTCTACGCCAATTCGCCGCGCATTTGATCGCCCACTAATTTCGGAAATTGTGTTCAGGCCGTCCGCTTCGGTTGATGACTTGGCCGTAGCCGAGCTGTCGTTTTCCTCGAATGCGTGACGAAAGACGTCAAATAAAGCGATGCGCGAACGCTCATGTATGCGACGCGACTGCCGCTGGCGCGGCGCTTTGGAAGAGGAGGAGCGAGACGCCATTTTATCATCAAAAAACGGTCGACCACGAGAAGCGGTCGACCGTTAGTTCAGTATCAGACTGGCTTGTTTTTCGCGATGTCGAAGCCTGCGTTGCCCTCGGGGCCTTTCGAACCGTCGGCTTTTTGCGATGCGTAGACAACTTCATATTTCGCGAAGTTCAGTGTTACTGTTTCCATAACACGGTCCATGCCGTCGCCCGAACCGCCTGTCTCATACGAAGAGATCATGATGTCGGTCATTTTTACGCGAAGATACTCGAGAGGCACGTTGCCGGCTTTGCGAACAATCAGTTCGCCTGTCGCGATGTGTGTGCCCGAAGCACAAGCTTTGAGCAGCTCGTGTGTCGCCATATCAACATATTTCGTGAGCGTCATGTCACGGACGTTTACTTTACCAGCACCGCCGCCTGGGCCGAGGTGTGTTGTGCCCGACTGGGACATGCCCCAGGACCATTGCAAGACATCAATTTCGCCAGCGTACTTGTCGTCGACCGACTCGCCTTTGATTTTGTCCAATTTCAGAAAAATATCGACTGCCATGATGTAACTCCTTGATCATGCTAGTTAAAATTAGATTACTTAGGGGGCGGAATTTTGGATACCAGGCTCATCCCGATGTCCATACCCTCCATCTGGAAGTGTGGTTTAAGGTAAAACTTACCCATGTAGTAACCAGGGTTAAGCTCGTCTTCCACAACTTCAACCTTGGCATCAGCGAGCGGCTTTTTGGCCTTCTCACGTTCATCTGCATTTTCGGGATTGAGAGTTACGTACTGATCAATCCACTCCTGCAAATTCATACGGATCTGGTCCTTGTCGGCACTAGAGCCGATTTGGTCACGGATCATTGCCTTCAAATAGTGACTAAACCGCGAAATCGCGAACATATATGGAAGTCGCGACGACATGTTGTCTGATGCCGTGGCTTGCGGATCCACATAGGATTTCGGCTTGTACAACGATTGGCCACCAAGGAAGACTGCCTTGTCGGTGTTTTGTCGGTGGACCAAGCCAAGAAGGCCTACTTTCGACAATTCGCCTTCGCGACGGTCATCAATACTGACTTCGGTTGGGCATTTCAGGTCTTTCTCACCCGAACCCGTGTCAAAATGGTGTGTTGGCAATTGTGCAACTTCACCACCCGACTGAACACCACGGATACGAACAGTCCAGCCATGCTCTTTGAAAGCACGGTTGATGTTTACAGCCATAGCGTGAGCCGCGTTCATCCACGAATAGTTCTCAGAGCCGTGTCCATCTGTATCTTCCGTGAAGTTGAATTCCTCCACGGTCATGGTGCTGTCGGGACCATAAGGCTCACGCGCAAGAACGCGGGGCAAAGTGAGGCCGAGGAAGCGCGCGTTTTCACTATCGCGCAGTGAGTTCCAACCCGCGTAATCAGACGCCGTGAACAGCTCTTCGATATCAGGGGGGTTCGAGAGATCATTCCAGCTATCAAGGCCGAGAAGTCGCGGACCGGCTGCCGAAATAAATGGGGCGAGTGCCGCTTCCGAAATCTTGGACATTGATGTCAACAGCGCAACATCGGCTGATGAATGATCAAAGTAGAAATCGCCTACAATCGCGCCCATTGGATCCCCGCCAAGGGTACCAATTTTGCGTTCATAAATCTGACGATAGAGTGGTGACCTATCCCATTTAGCCCCTGGGAAGCGCTTCATCATACCAGCGAGTTCTTTCTTTGACGTGTTCAGAACCTCTACTTGGAGAGATGCGCCCGTCTCAGAATTATTGAGGGTATAGGCCAAGCCACGCCAAGACGACTCCAGTTGCTGGAATTCTTCGTTGTGCAAAATTTCGTTGATTTGACTGCTTAGCTCTTTGTCAAGCCCGGCGATCATACCTTGAATTGTATCGATTACGTCTTCGTCAATGAGATTTTCATCTGCAACCGCGGCCTGAACGACCGTTGACAAAGCATTATCGATTGCCTTCTCGGCATTCTCGGTTGTTGGGTTAATCGTTTGCTTGAGAATAGCGGAAAAATCTTCAAGCTCGCTCAGCGCGCCTTGATCTTTTGCTGACTGTACCTGTGAGTCTTCAGCCAATGTTCTATCTCCCTATGTCTGAAACACGCGCACGGTTAAGTGTTGTCGCCTTCAGATGTTTGCGCAGCTTCATCCGCCGCTTTTTGTGCATCAGCTTCGGCTTTAGCCTGTTCTGCCAAAACCTTTAACCTAGCAGGGTCATTAAGCAATTCTTTGATTTGCTCTTGTGCCTTAGGCTTTGATGTCATGTACAGCAACAAATCAGCCAGTTGCTGACGCGCTTGAAGCAGTTCGTTCAAAGCAGGAACTTGGCGCGCGATATTTGCGGGCTCAAAGTCGTCCATAGAATTAAAGCGCAGGTTCACGCCCATTTTTTCGCCGCTGCTATCTTTCAGTTTGCTGTCCACCAAAACGGACAATCCAGGCTGAACTTTTTGCTCCATAAAGCTGTCCAGCGTAGCATTGGTAACTTTTTCAAATGTGCGCTGATCGATGGGGGCTTTTTCGACACCTGCGTTGTTCCCAGATAGGTCACTCATAACACCCATTACAAAAGGAAGCTCTACGTTCTTTTCGGAATCGATAGGGTCTGTATACGCAATGTGTACACGTGGTGGACGGTTGCGGCGGATATGTCCCGAGCCTGTATCAGAAGCCAATGCAGTATCTCCAATAATTTCTTTTGGTAAGAAGACGATGAAGCGAGTTAAGTGTCAACTCTGTAAGTAACTCAAAACAATCGTAAGCTGAGTTATAGGGCAAATACAATCAATTTCCTTTCCCATAGGGCACGTAACCGTGGGTGAATGCTTCGAAATGGTAAACAATGGTAACGTGAGCAGCGCATCGTCAATTGCCTCTCGCCAGACTTTTGGGGCGAAGCATGAAATCCTGACGAATTAATAATCTTGCTTGGGGACGAATTCTTTCAAAAGCGCCTCAAAGTCCTTACCGATGTAACTGCGGGCGCGTTTAAGCAGCATTGGGATAGGTGAGGAGCGCTCGACCGTTCGAAAATATGTTTCCACGGCAAGGATTTGCGTTCCAGCGGCGGCGGCATCGCGCACAACGATCGCGCTTTTGCTTTGCTCCATTGGGAGTGGACTGACGGACGCTGGAATTGGGTCTGGTTCGGGCGCGGGCTCAGGTTCGACGTCGGGAACAGCTTCCTGGTCCGTTTCACTAACATCTGGACTTTGTTCATCACCAACTTCGACGGTAGCGTCCGCATCTGGCAAGCCTGCATCAGTATCGTCCGTCGTCACTTCATCCTGGTCACTTTCGTTTTCGGCGGGAACAACCTCGGGTTCTGGCTCTGGTTGAGCAACGGGCTCTGTCTCCCAAACAGATTCGGCGACTTCTTCAATCAAAACCTCATTGGCGAGACTGCGCAGTTGCCCGTGGGCCAGTTGAAATCCGTTGTCGGAAATGAAATCAACTTTCGCCCGCTCCGCCGAATTTGGCATCAGGATATCAAAGGCATCAATTAGCGATTTACCAATCAAAAGGCGGGCTTGCGTGACCAATAACACGGCCGCAGAGGAAGGTTCGTTTAGGCCAAAGTACGTCTCGACCGCTGCCAAGCGACGGCGGGCTTCATCATGACTTTTGACATCTGGCACCTTGGCATCGGGACCAGTCGGCCCGCTTTCTTCAGCATCGCTGGTAGTATCGTTTTCGGTGCTTTCCGCCTTTAACTCTGGAAGTGACATCGAAATCACATCCATCACGGCGGTAATTTCATCTTTGAGCGTTTGGAGCTGCGGGGTATGCGGCTTGCTCGCTGACAGACAAGCAACCTCGATCCGCCCGAGATTGCGCAAGATATTATCGAAATACTCAAACTCTTGTTTTGCGACATCCTTCACTTTTGAAAGATGGCCTAACATCGACTCCAGATTGAGATCATCCTCACCATCGTGGCGGGTGACAGACCCGTTGCAAACCATGACCCGTCTGCGCGTCGCTCCGCTTTGGGCAATATCGTGATAGCGCAATGGAAGGATCATTGCGCCCATGATTCCAAGATCATTGATCGCCTCAAGTCGGTCGCGGGGCGCTTCTTCGATATTTGGGTGTGCGTCCTCTGGCATCGCTTCGATAAGGTCGGCCATCGCCGCGATGCTCTCATCCAAGGTTTTGGGGTTACTTGCCAATGCAGCCCATTGCGCACGCAAAGTGAGCAAGCGAACGTCCCGCGTCTTTTTTAGAAGCGCATCAATCGCCTTCAGCTCTGTCTTCAGCGCAACGGTCTTTGGATCAAATATTTTGTCTGGTGCTTTTTGACCTTCGCCGATTGCGAGGCCAAGTTTGACGTAATCATCTGCCTCTGGCAGGCGACCTAGCGCATCAAAATAATACTCTGAAAAAGTTGGGTCATCTTCCATCCACAGGTCCGGCCCCGAGGGGGAATCATCGGAAACTGCGTCTTTAATCCATTCGAGACTCATCTTAGGCCACTTTCCAAACGGGACAGTCCGCTCATTACATCTTTTTTAATGCGTCGGCATAATGACGGGAAAATGCTTTGATAAAGGCATCTAGCATTCCGTTCTCACCCTCGGATGCGCGCGTCTCCCAACGTTTACTGAACTCATCCCACGCTTTGCGCCCACCACCGCCCATCAAACCACCGCCAATTTCGGCTTCAATTTCGGATGGCGACAAACCACCAAGCATTTCCGCCAACGCGGGTTGCAACGCGGCGATCACTGCCGCTTGGTGGCATCTGATATCGACAAGTGCATTTTCAAATCCGTCTGCGCCAGTTTGATACCCATCGCGCGGTCTCAAAAAGAGTGCTTCAAAGGCTTCGTCGGGGTTCAAAAGAAATTTCATGGGGTTATTGCCGGTGGCGACCCGCATTGTGCGATCTTCATTGCTGACGAAAAGCTTTACAGCCGTTCGATCCTGCAACATTCGCATGAGTTCTTTGGTTCCTACACGGGCGACTTGTCCAAGAATGCGGCCCAAAGCTTCGGGCGGTATTTGAAGTTGCGACGTATCGGTGATTTCCGCCCCTTCCATGAACCCCCGCAAGAACGCATCTGCCTGAGGGTTTGCAGAGCCTGCTGGCGCCATAGGGGGTTGGGGGGACGGGGCCGGTGCTGCGGACAACGGAATTTCTGCGCCAAACCCGTCGCCATTGTGCGCATATGATTGCGCTGGCGGAGGCGTCGGGGCAGGGGGCGGCGGGGTTGGGACTGGTGCCGATGGCTGAAGCGGCGGCGCTGCAACCTGTTGCCCAAAAGACGGAGGGGTCGAAACAGAAGAGTTCCCCGATAGCGCAAACTGAGGCGGCGTCGTTAAGGCTGCCGACGGAGTATTAAGAGCCGCATTATAATCAGGCTGCATGGTGCGCGGTGAATTCAATGGCGCCTGTTCTGCGGGTGTTGAGTAGCTTGGCGTTTGCAAATTCTGCGCAACCCCTTCGGATCCCGCCCCTAAATCCCCCCAAACATCGTCAAATTCATCTGCGGGCGCGGACATTGGCGCGGCATAGCCTTCATGTTGATAAGGAGCGGCCGGCGGTGGAGGCGGTGACGGCACAGCCGCAGGGGGCGGCGGCGCAACAGGTTGCGGCTGCTCGGCTTCGACCAGCTCGGCGACAATGATATATTGCCCGACGGTAAAGCGATCCCCGTTCTTGATAGGGTGCGCTTGGTCTATTCGATACCGCTCTCCGTGCAGAAAGGTACCGTTGCTCGAAACATCAACCAGCGTGTATTGCCCATGTTCAAAATGGATATCAAAGTGATGGCCAGAAATATGGCGTGATGCATCGGGCAGAACCCAATCATTTCCTGCCTTACGACCTACTTGTGCGCCCTTTTGGTCAAGGCGCAAGGATATGGGGCCACCAGTATCTAGTGTCGGGTGGTTTTCAATACGCAGCACGAGGGTCGTCATTGCAGACAAATATCCTTAAAAAAACGGAGGAGCTAGTCGTACACTCTAAACAACCCTGCCGCGAGGTCTAGTACCCTCGCCATGGATACCGACCTTTGATCGAGGCTAACTTGCCCCAAAGCGCGCAGCACAGCGGCGTTAACAGCCTTTGGACACCGCCACTCCGGCATCGTCACGGGATCATTGGGGGCCAATGCCCCGCCCGACCAACCAACTGCCAATCCCAAATATACGGTGGCCGAGCGGCGGGGCGCAAACAGCGCCGTTTGCATCGTGCGCCAACGGTTTTCCGCACTCGGGTGATCAATCCATTGGGATACCCACGTAAACAGGGGCATTTCGTTGGGGGGTATTTCAGGCAAGGTGATACGAACGGCTTCCATGGCCCAGTTAATTGCGATCACAGGTTCAACAGCAAAGGAGGTATAGGTGATCGCATCTTCTGGTGTTGTGGAGCCGCGCAACCTTTCAAAAAAGGCAAAGGCATCTTCACCCTCTGTCGGGCGGTGTTTGGTAAACCCGCTGATCTCGGGAATTTTCTGATATAATTCATTTGGGTTCGCAAAGCGAAGCGCCGGGGTTGGGGGGATTGTGTAATCCTGATCCAGATCATTAATGGGCGTATTCATAATGGATTTTCCTGTTTACGAGAAAATCATTGCGCATTGCACAGGTAGCCGTCAACAGAACAACGACGAAATCGACGCCAAGCGGCCCAGGGTTCCAAAATCTGATTTCAAACAATAGCACTTGAATTCAACCCGAAACCACTGGGGGTTGGCGGCTTTATCGCTAGAAACAAAAGTGGCTTTGGTTTCGAGCGATGGTAGACAAGCTACCCTGTTGTTTTGAGGTTTCTACAGTTTGAAACCCCGAAAGATTATCGGTACACGCCTTTTGTTAATGAATAGAACAGCCTAGTAAGCTTGTAAAACCGCGCCATCGCGCACACCAGGGTATCGATGATGAACGAAATTAAATCAGTACTGATTACGGGTGGTACAGGCTCTTTTGGCAAAACGATGCTGCGTCAATTACTAGACGACAGCACTCCCGAATTGCGCATTCTAAGCCGCGATGAAGAAAAACAAGATGCTCTGCGCAACGATTTGCGCGACGAACGGGTGCGCTACTACATCGGTGATGTGCGCGATATTGATAGTATCCGCCGTGCGGTCGCGGGCGTAGACTGCGTGTTTCATGCCGCCGCTTTGAAACAGGTGCCATCTTGCGAGTTTTTCCCGATGGAGGCGGTTCGCACAAATGTAATGGGATCCGATAATGTGATCCGCGCCGCCGTTGAGGCGAAAGTGCGCAGTCTTGTTTGTTTGTCGACCGACAAGGCCGTGTTCCCCGTCAACGCCATGGGCATGTCAAAAGCGATGATGGAAAAAACAGCGCAGGCCGCTGCACGCGATCTGGGTCCAAACGCAGCCACAACGATCAGCTGTGTACGATATGGCAACGTTATGTATTCGCGAGGCTCGGCCATTCCGCTGTTCATTCGCCAGATCAAGGCGGGCAAACCGATTACTGTGACTGAACCCACAATGACCCGTTTTCTGATGCCGCTGCGCGATAGTGTGGCTTTGGTGCGCTATGCGTTTGAAAACGCAGGGCAGGGGGATTTGTTTATCAAAAAGGCCCCCGCATCCACGATCATCGATCTTGTTGAAGCTATAAAGCAACTGTTCGGAGTGCCTGATCATCCCGTCGAAATTATTGGCTGGCGCCATGCAGAAAAGCTCTATGAGACTTTGGCCAGCGCGCAAGAACTGGGCCAGTCGGATGATCTGGGCGACTATTACCGTATCAAGATGGATCAACGCGGGCTCGATTATAAACCGTTCTTTAGCGAAGGCGATCAGCAGACCGTGCGCCTTGAGGACTACCATTCACACAATACCGAGCAGTTGGATGTTGAGGGCGTGAAAGCATTGCTTCTTAGCTTGCCAGAGGTGCAGGCCGAACTGGCTGAGGGCTAGGGTGATGAAGATTGTCGTGACGGGCGCGCGCGGGTTGATTGGCTGGCATGCACATGCGCGCCTCTACGCGGCCAATTGTGCGGCGTCATTTCAAGGAAGTGATACCCCTTACGAAATCGCGCCACTAGGTCATACTGATTTTAAAGATGATGCGAAACTCGAAGACGCCCTGACAGGGGCAGATGCTGTCCTTCATTTCGCAGGTGTTAATCGCGCGCCCGACGATGAAGTGGAAGCCGCAAACCCGGCGATTGCGCGTCGGTTGATCGCCGCCTGCAATGCGGTGGGCGCCACACCTCATATCGTTTATGCCAATTCCACACACGCGGCGTCTGACACCCCCTATGGACGTGGCAAACGGATCGCGGGCGAGGTCTTGGCAAAAGGTGCAGGACGCTACACTGACCTGGTGTTGCCGCATATTTTTGGCGAAGGGGCACGCCCCTATTACAACAACGTCACCGCCACATTGATTGATAAACTGCTGGCAGGTGAAACCCCAGATGTGAACCCCGAAGGCCGTGTGATCTTGTGTCATGCAGGGGCGGCAGCACAGGCCGCGATTGATGCGGTTCTTGGCGGCCATACCGGTGTGTTAGAGCCTGATGCGCGGCCCATGTCGGTGCCTGATCTATTGGGCAAACTGCAAGGATTTCACGACAGCTACGGCGCGAATATCTATCCTGATCTGACGGACCCCTTTGATGTAGCCCTGTTCAACAGCTACCGCGCTGCCAGCTATCCAGACGGATGGCCACGCCCGTTGAAGTTGAACACCGATGCGCGGGGCACGTTGTTTGAAGTGGTCAAAGGGGGCGGCGGGGGCCAGACGTTCCTATCGACGACCGAACCCGGCGTGACGCGTGGCGATCACTTTCACTTAGACAAGGTCGAGCGGTTCCTGGTTGTTCAAGGCAAGGCGGTGATCCGCATTCGTAAGGTGCTGACAGACGAGGTCTGGGAATACCCCGTGAGCGGAGATGCACCAGCCCCAGTGGATATGCCCACGCTCCATACCCACTCTATTGAAAATGTGGGCCAGGGTCCGTTGCTCACGCTCTTTTGGACGCATGATTTGTTTGATCCGCAAAACCCCGATACATTCGCAGATAAGGTGCTGACATGAACAAATTGAAGGTCATGACCATTCTGGGCACCCGCCCCGAGATTATTCGGCTGGCGCGCGTTATGGCGCGGTTGGATCAATACACCGATCACATCATAACCCATACAGGCCAGAACTGGGATTACGAGCTGAACGAGGTCTTTTTCGAAGATCTTGGCGTGCGTAAGCCCGATCATTTCCTTGGAGTTGGGGGCGGCAGCCTTGGCGAAACGCTTGGTGGTATCCTGACCGAGACCGAAAAGGTGCTGGTGCAGGAAAAGCCTGACGCGGTTCTGGTGCTTGGGGATACAAACTCGGCCATTTCGGCGATCATGGCGCGGCGCATGAAGATCCCTGTGTATCATATGGAAGCGGGCAACCGCTCGTTCGATCGCAACGTGCCCGAAGAAACGAACCGCCGGCTTGTGGACCACATCGCCGATTTCAATCTGGTTTATACAGAACACGCGCGGCGCCATTTGTTGTCCGAAGGGTTGGAACACCGTCGGATCAACCTGACAGGCTCGCCGATGCGTGAGGTTCTGGAACATTACCGAGACCAGATCGAGGCATCGGATGTTGTGGACCGTCTGAACCTAAAAACACGGGGTTATTTCATTGCTTCCCTGCATAGGGAAGAAAACGTAGACAATCGCGCGCGACTAGAACAGCTGGTGACGGCACTGAACACGCTGGCGCAAGTCCATGATATGCCAGTGATCTTGTCGACCCACCCGCGCACCCGCAAGCGGTTGGAGGCCTTTGGGCTCACTTTTGATCCGCGCGTGCAGGACATGAAACCCTTTGGATTTCACGACTATAACAGCCTGCAAATGAACGCGTTTTGCGCTATTTCAGATAGCGGGACGATTGCCGAAGAATCCTCGATGCTTGGGTTCCCTGCAATCACACCACGCGATGCGATTGAGCGCCCTGAAGGCGTGGATGTCGGGTGCATCATCATGACGGGGCTGAACAGCGATACGATCTTGAACGGGGTCGCAGCCGTTACCCAAATGTTTGCAGAACGCGAAACCGCGGGAACGCCGCACCCTGTGCCAGTAGACTACCAAGTGAGCAACACATCCGAGCGGGTCGTGTCATTGATCCTTGGCACTGCCAAGCTCAGCAATCAGTGGGATGGCATTCGCCTAAACGATTCCACGCAATGACCGAACGCGACAAAGTCATAAAACGTGGGTTTGATTTCACGGTTGCGCTGTGCGGATTGTTGGTCTTGTGGCCTGTCATCGCCGTTACCTGGGTGTTGGCCCGCCGTGACACAGGCGCCAGCGGCTTTTTCGTGCAAGAACGTATCGGGCAGCACGGGCAACCGTTTCGGGTGGTCAAACTGCGCACAATGCGCAACGTGGGCGGCACCACTGTGACCACCGCGAATGACGCCCGCATCACCCCGCTTGGGGCCAAGTTGCGGCGTTATAAGCTGGATGAATTGCCGCAACTTTGGAATGTCTTGAAGGGCGAGATGTCTTTTGTCGGGCCGCGCCCCGATGTGGCAGGTTATATGGATCTTCTTCCCGAAGAGGACCGCGTCTTGCTAAGCTTGCGTCCGGGCATCACTGGTCCTGCGACGTTGAAATACCGCCGTGAGGAAGAGGTTTTGGCGCAGCAAGATGACCCGCAGGCTTATAACGACACGGTCATCTGGCCTGACAAGGTCCGCATCAACCGCGAGTATCTCGCCAATTGGTCGTTGGCCACCGACCTACGTCTGATCAAAGAGACCATTTTGAAATGACGGATCTTGAATTCAAACCAGTGATCATTCTTGGGGCAGGGCGCTCGGGCACGAACATGCTGCGTGATGCGCTGACGGCATTACCCGACATCAACACATGGCCTTGCGATGAAATTCAGCCTATTTGGCGGCATGGTAATTTGGGGCAGCCAACGGATCAGTTCACCGCCGATATGGCAACGCCTGATGTTGTGGCCTTTGTGCGTCGCGCCTTCGTGCGCCAATGGAAAGCGCGCGGGCGACCACGGATTTTGATCGAAAAGACTTGCGCAAATACCTTGCGAGTGCCGTTTGTGGCCAAAATTTTCCCTGAGGCCCATTACGTGACAATCGTGCGCCACGGTGAAGATGTTGTATCGTCGGCAATAGCCCGATGGGAGGGCAAACTGGAAGTCCCCCCTTTGTCATATTTCGCGGCCAAGGCGCGGTTCATTCCGCTGGTCGACCTCCCTGTTTACGCGGGGCGGTTTGTCTCGAACCGTATCGATAAACTGCGCGGCGTGTCCCAACGGTTGCGCACATGGGGCCCAATTTGGGACGGCCTGGATGCAGTGCAAAACGCGCCCTTGGATGAGATTTGCGCCCGCCAATGGGCGGCCTGCGTGCGCCATACGCGGCAGGATTTGGAAACTTTAACCCTGCCGCAGACTTTGGTTCATTATGAATCTTATCTGGCAGATCCCGAAGGCGAGACGCGGCGCATTTTGGATGATATCGGCTATGATGGCACGCAAGTCGATTTGCCAAAAGCCGTGGCTGCGGTCAGGCGCAAGCCCGCATCCTTTGCAGCGCGCGGAAAACTGCGTGAAGAGTTGAAACCGATATTAGACGCGGAATGCCGCGCGTATGGATACGGAGTTTAAAAATGCGAATTTGGCTATCGAAACCCCATATGTCGGGCACTGAACAAGCGTATATCGCGCAAGCCTTCGAGAGCAATTTCATCGCGCCTTTGGGGCCGCAACTCAATGCATTCGAAGACTGCGTCGCCACGTATTTGGGCGGCGATGTCGGGTGCGTTGGGCTATCATCAGGCTCGGCTGCTTTGCATCTGGCATTGCGTCTGGCGGGTGTTGAAGCTGGTGATGATGTATGGGTTTGCTCGATGACATTCGCGGGGGGGGTTTTCCCTGTCCTCTATCAAAATGCCCGTCCCGTGTTCATTGATCTGAGTGCAGACAGCTGGACGATATGCGTTGAAACGCTTGAGGCGCATTTGAAGGCTGCAAATGATACGAACACGTTGCCCAAGGCGTTGGTGCCAACAGATCTATACGGCCAAAGTGTCGAGATGGAACCGATTGAACGGCTGTGCGCGCAATATGGCGTGAAGCTGATTGTCGATAGCGCGGAAAGCCTTGGCGCGCGCGATGCATCGGGGCGCGCTTGTGGCACAGGCGGGGATGCAGCGATCCTGTCGTTCAACGGCAACAAGATTATCACAACGGGCGGCGGTGGTATGCTGGTGTCGCGAGATCATGAGATGCTGGAGGAAGCACGCAAACTATCAACGCAAGCGCGTGATCCCGCGCCGCATTACGAGCATTCGACCTATGGGTATAACTATCGTTTGGGTAACGTCCCCGCCGCAATCGGACTTGGGCAAATGGAAGTCCTGGATGAGCGTGTAACGGCAAGGCGCGCTGTGTTCGATCGCTATGTTGGAGCCTTTGCGGGGCAGGCGGGTGTCACCTTTATGCCAGAACCAGACGGAGCCTATTCAAGCCATTGGCTAACCGCCGTGAGTTTTGATCCAAATGCGTGCGGGCGCAGCCGCGAAGACATTCGTCAGATGTTGATGGAGCATAAAATCGAAGCACGACCACTTTGGAAGCCAATGCATATGCAGCCTGTGTTTGAAGGCACGTTATATTATGGGCAGGGCGTTGACGAAGGGCTGTTCGAAACTGGGCTTTGTCTGCCATCAGGAAGCGACATGACCGTCACCGAACAAGGCGAAGTCATTGACCGCATCGCCGAATTCCTCAAAGCGGCCTAAGTGCGTTGAAATTGCTTTTCACCCACCGGTTCTTTTGGCCAGATACACCGCCCTATGCGTTGATGCTGCGCGATATCGCAGCGGCTTTTGCCGAAGATGGCCACGACGTGCATGTTTTTGCCTCTCGCCCGTCGTATCGTGATGGGACGGCTGGCGGGAATGATACTGAGCATTTAGATTTGGAAATCACCCGGTGTTTTGCGTTTCAGGGGGAAAAGAAAAATCCTGCTAAACGCATTGCAAATGTGATTCTATATTGCTTGGCGCTGATGTGGCGCATCTTGCGACTACGCCCCGATATCGTCACAGCATCGACATTCCCGCCCGTGGCCGCTGCGTGGTGTGCCAGCCTTGCGGCAAAAATAGTTGGCGCGAAGTTCATTTATCACATGCAAGATATTCACCCCGAAGTCTCTGTTTATTCTGGGGGAATAATGGGGCGCGGCTTGGTGCGGCGCGTTTTCACATGGCTTGACAATCAAACGTTGCGGCGATCGGCAGCCATCATTGTACTGTCACAAGACATGGCTGAAACTTTGGAAAACAGAGGCATTGGCGCGCTTCCAGTCCAAGTGATCAACAATTTTGATCTCTCGAGTTCCGAGGCATCAGACCCTGTTGAAGTTGCGGCCTTCGCCAAAGAAGAGACAAAGGTGCGCGCGATTTTTGCAGGGAATTTGGGCCGCTTCCAGGACCTCCCCGAACTGGCAGAGGGGGTCGCAACCTGTTTCGATAGACACCCCAATCTCGAACTCATGTTCTTGGGATCCGGTAACGCCGAACAGGAATTAAAGGCGAAATGGGGCGATCACCCGCAGGTCGTCTTTGCGCCGTTTATGCCCTTTGCGCAGGCCAAACATCTCATTTCCGGGGCTGATATCGGATTGGTGTCGCTTTCGCCTGACCTTTATCGCGTCGCCTATCCTTCAAAGGTCCTCACCTATCTGGGGCTCGGCCTGAAAGTTTTGGCAGTCGTAGAACCCCACAGTGCACTTGCCAATGAGCTGAGTTCAAAAGGGATCGGCGTCGTCCCTACCGATAGAACACCTGCAGCCATTTCCCGTGCGCTGGAAACTTTCCTAACCGACCAGACGCAGAAAGAGAAAGTTGCGGTGGCCAATCCATATACGCGCAAAGCCACTATCGACCATTGGAAAACGCTGGTGGGTTCAATCTGATCCCGCTCAAATTTTAACATAATTTCCATTATTGGACAGCGTGGTGGTCAATATTGGGTTCAAATGTCGGTGTCCTGCTCCCCGAAACTTTCAGGATGTGACCCGCCGGGTTGGTCATGCTTGCGCTGCGATTCTGGTAAAGCCAAACGGGGCCCGTAAACGGTATTGCTCTTTTACAAGGTGATAGCATTGGCCTGTTCTGGCAAAACACTTTTTAGGTCCATAACCACGCCCCCCACTTTGAGAGGCTTGCAAAGATCTTGCCAGTCGGAAGTCAAAAAATCAGCGTGTGGCACAGCTAAAACGATTGCTTCATAAGCATCAGGCTGCAAGCTGTCCAAAAGCTCTATTCCAAATTCTTGATGCGCCGTTTCTGGTTCTACCCAAGGATCAAACACATCTACATCGAGGCCAAATTCCTTAAGAGAGCCAATGAGGTCTACTACCTTTGTATTTCTAACGTCAGGACAGTTCTCTTTGAAAGTGAGCCCAAGAACAAGCACCCGTTGGCCGCGTATCCCTAGCCCTTTCCCGATCATGGCCTTCACCAACTTGGACGCTACATGATCCGCCATGCGCGAATTAATTCTCCGGCCAGCCAAAATGATCTCGGGATGGTGACCCGCTTGCTCGGCCTTATACGCAAGGTAGTATGGATCCACCCCGATACAGTGGCCACCGACTAAGCCAGGCGTGAAGTTCAGGAAATTCCATTTCGTACCTGCCGCCGCAAGAACATCGTAAGTGTTGATGTTCAACCTATCAAAAATCATTGAGAACTCATTCACCAATGCAATGTTCAAATCACGTTGGGTATTCTCGATAACCTTCGCGGCTTCAGCCACCTCTATAGACGGGGCCAGATGTGTCCCTGCCGAAATGATAGAGCGATAAGTCTCATCAACGAACGCGGCGGCTTGAGGCGTCGATCCAGATGTAACTTTGACAATATCTGCGATACCACGCGATGGATCGCCTGGGTTTATCCGCTCGGGCGAATACCCAACGAAAAAGTCTTCATTCAATTTAAGACCTGAGGCACGTTCCAGAATCGGAACACAATACTCCTCTGTCGCGCCTGGATATACAGTCGACTCGTACACAACAAAGTCGCCCGGCGCTATCGCCCTTCCGACGAGCTCCGATGCGGATCGCAATGGTCCAAGATCAGGAGCCTTTGCCGAATTTATTGGGGTGGGCACCGTAACAATATAGAAATTTGCGGCGGCAAGATCCTGTTCTTGATCAGAAAAAGTTAGCTCACTCGCAGCACCTAATTCATCCGCTGTAATCTCGTTGGTTCGATCGATACCATTTCGTAGTTCGGCAATGCGCTGCGTGTCGATATCAAACCCCAAAGTCTGTTTTTTTTGACCAAACCTCACCGCAACAGGCAGGCCAACATAGCCCAGTCCAACCACTGCTACTCTTAGATGGTGCTCCGCGCGTTGATGCATTCGCTTTTCCTTAAGTCTTCAATTCGAGCCCGTTATGCGCTGTTTTTCCAGACGATCAATTCCACCGCGCACTTGCACTTCAAATTGAAAAGCCGCCCACAATGCAAAGCTCGCAAAAAGCTACGCTTATCTTCACCGCCTAAGTGACATTTTCGAAATAAATGTAAACAGCAAAAAATACGCCACAATAAGCGGAAGAGGCGAGATGATGCCATTAATGACAAATTTGGACAAAGAATTCGCTGACATCTCTACGATGATGGCAAGTACTGGCAGCATGGCCAGATCCCGGTTTCTGACTATTCTGAAGCAAAGAATGCTCAATAAAGAGAACAACCATCCAACCAAAAACGAGCCTACCAAGACACCGGTCCAGCCGAACTGCCAATAGAGATCACCAAACACGGTGGCAGGCATCAAACTTCGCCGGTCCGATTGTGTTACCATTTGGTAAAATTCCAAACCTGGCGCATACAGAACTGGTTTGTTTGGCCACAACACCCGCGGAACAAAGTACATCCACACATTGTTTAACGATTCCGATTTTTGACCCTGTTCATGGAGTTCGATGGCAATAGCCTGCTGACCGACAAAACTGAAACGCGTCCACCACCGCTGAGTTTCCAGCGACGGCAGCCCGACCGCCGAAGACGGGTTCAGGAAAAAGTCTGTCGCAATATCGAAGCGCTCCAAATGAGTGGCGCGGCTGATATTGCCGGCTTTCATATAAATTGAATTCCGCCCGTGGACGACCAATGGCTGCAAGGTTGAATAGACGATTAGAATAATAAGAAATGAGAGTGCCAACCGACGCAGCCTCGGCCGCGCCAAATGGGCCCCTAAAACTGGAAGCAACAAAGCAACGACGACTGCGGATTTTGAAAAGCTGAGAACAGACAGGGTAAGATGCACAGGAAATGTCAAAGCAAAGACTATAGCGAGTAAAGAGTCGCGGCGCGCAACGACAAGATAAGCAAGCATGGCATAGCCTGCATCAACCATTGGGGTCATTTTGGTAATAACGCCGGGGACCACGCGGCCTTCGTGCTGAGCTGGAACGACGACTCCGTATTTCAGGTACAAACCAAACAAAACGAAAAATAGCGCAGTCACCTTTAGTCCCTGCAAATTAGCGCTTTGCGCAACAGGCCTTTCAATCGCTTCGACCCATTTTTGATCGGCATATCTTAAATGCGCATATACGCCGAGCAAAATTGCAGTTGTGCCAACAACCGACAGGCCGTTGGCTTGGGCGAGTTGAGTATCGGTCACAGACAAAAAATGGCGCGATAGATAGAGCCTCGTAAGTTCGTCTCCGAACACCTCTACCAAGGGACCAAAACCAAAAAAGATACCACATTGCAGCGGCAACCAGAAAAGAGGTGTCCAAATTGTGTCTGCCTCTTTCAAAACAATCTTGGCAGCAAGAATGAGGAAAATTGCGGCCATATACATTTGACCGAAACTGTTCAAAAATGAATCGAAAACTGCATTCCCCGCTCCTGTTGGGAAAACAAAATGCAGCACGCAAAGTGGCGCCATCGCCGCAATTGCGAACGAATAATACCTCTTGAAAATCACACCGTTTGAGCGTCTGTCATCTGGAATGATTGCGCCCGCAACATCAGCCATTTAAAATCCAAACTACGCGAGCAGAACAACTCGCATCTTGTGCATCCGAGCCATCATTCTACCAAGGGCTCGCCCGTTCCGACGAACATAACAGCTTGTTTGTAGTTACGTGGCCGAACGGCTAGATAGCAAGATAACAAACGTTTTAGCCAGACCAAAGCGATACCACCGTGAAAATCAACATTTTTATGAGATCCCGGCTGAACAAGCGCTGGAGTATTGAGCGCGTTTTTTCGGATCTGAAATCAAACTTCAGCGCCGCATTTGAAACCGAAATTGTGAGCGCTCCCTACAAATCCCAAGGTGTCGGCCGCCGTTTGGGGTTGTTGTTTTGGGCATATAAACTTCGAACCGACATTAATCATATCTCGGGTGACATCCAATTTGTCGCTTTGGCTCTCCCCAAAAAAAATACAATCCTGACAATCCATGACATTGAACGTCTTAGGCACCTAAACGGGTTTCGCGGTTGGATATATAAAAAGCTCTGGTTCGAGTGGCCGATGAAGCGTGTCGCCCAAGTCACGACCATTTCTGAAAAGACGCGTTCGGACCTTGTCGAAATTGTTGGTTTTGACAGACAGAAAATCGAGGTCATTCACAATCCCATTTCGACCGCCTTTGTCCCAAATGGGGCGCCCTTTAACAGTAGCAATCCGCGTATTTTGCACATTGGCACCCGTGAGAACAAAAACCTTGAACGCGTTATCGAAGCCGTTTCGACCCTGCCATGCACCCTGGTCATTATTGGCCACCTGAGTGACGCTCAAAGGGGATTGCTCGCGCAGCACGATGTCGTATTTGACAACCATTTCGATCTCACAGATGAGGAGATTGTTGCCCAATATCAAAGCTGCGATATGGTTGCATTTCCGTCATTGTTTGAAGGTTTCGGGCTGGTCGCGGTCGAGGGCCAAGCCTGCGCCAAACCGGTGGTCACAAGTTTTGGCAGCCCGTTCGACGAAGTGGTTGGACAAACCGCTTGCCTCGTTGATCCAAAGGATGTGATGAGCATTCGAAACGGGATCCAAAAAGTTATCGAAGATACAGCATTTCGGGATGACCTGATTTCGTTAGGTTTGAAAAACGCGAAACGCTTTTCCCCGGATGTCGTCGCTCGGCAATACGAACAGATTTACACCAAGATAGGCACATAAAGTTTCTATTTCAGAACCTGTCGTTTGATCCAATCAACCACTTTGCCGAATTGCTGCTCGGTAGAATATCCGCTACGCATACAACGATCATGTCCAGCAGATGCTATTTTTTGTCTCGCCGCGGGGTTGCCAATATAGAACGTGATTTTCTCCTTAAGCTCATCATAGCTTGAGAAAAACTCTGCTTCTTTGCCTTCCTCAAACAGCGAAAGGTGTTCATCAGACCGTTCCGCCAACATAAAAGTTCCTATCGCTGGAATTTCAAAGGTACGGGTCGTGGTGACATCAGGCGCAAGTTTCGACAGCAATCCAAGACCGATGTCCGCAGCCGCAATTCTTTCAGAATACCCAGGCCCGTAAATCCCAGAGCCCTTGACCACACTCTTCTTGCTCAAACCGTCTAGGTTGGCCTTGGCGGGCCACCCTGCCCCCCAGACCGCTGTCCGCGGTGCTACTTCCTGAGAGGCCTTGATGCACTTCACATAGTGAGGTTCGCGGTGGCCGATAAAAATCACATCCTCATCTTTTTCTGATCGGCTCGATTCATTGACCAAAATACGGCTGCTGTATCCTTGTTGAATGAACAGTGTTTCTCCGTTTTCACAGCCAGCGCGATAATCTTCCAATTCGTATGATTTGGTTGTCACCGCCAGATCATAGAGCGGCAGACACTTGAAAAAATGACGTGACCGATGAAACTTGAATTGCGGATCCGGGGTAAAGTGCAACGCCAAGGACATGCTTGATGCGGTTTTCAATTTCTCGAGTGTCTCGGGCCACAACCAAGTACCTTTGTCGACAAAAACGATATCAAAATCTGCTTTGTCGGCAATCCTGCCCAAATCGCGGTTCATGGAGAATACACTCGGGCCGCTCAACAAGCGCCCTTCAATACTCCGCTTTATCCGCGGGCCACTGAATCTGTAGGGTTGTGTATTGAACCCCTGAACCAAAAACCCGTTTTTTTGAAGAACTGCGACCCTGTCCAAACCGTTGCCACCGTCGCGCAGGTTTCCGATGTATAGAATTTTGCAGGTCATCGCGCCGCCTCGTCCAAGGCTTTATCGAAAATTGCAGCCATGGCCTGCCCCCCAATAGGTTCGCCTGAAATCAACTCAACCGGGATTCCAATCGCGTCTCCCGCCTTTTTCCAGGCGGTCGCGTTGGATCGATGCGCCGCGCGCACCGAGCGGACTTGCCCAGTTGAAAAGTCGTGACGTGTCCAGCTGGTCGCATCAAGGACTTCGCTCAATATTTTGGACGGCGCTTCACTGAACTCCTCCAATGTTACCAAAAGTGCGTTCGAACCGCGAAGTTTCGCATGGCTGACAAGGTTCGCGCCCCACCAAAACGCCATAAGTTTAACATAGGCGGGGGCACCTTTCAGTTCCTCAATCGATAGATTGGAGTGCTGCCAAACAGCGTGCCGTTCCGCCAGAGCCGTGTCGATAATACTTTGATAATGGTAGTTATCAAAATGACCCCGGCGACGAAAAAAGCTGAATTCCCGATAGATATCAAACAGCCGTTTCCTCAATCTTCGCGGGCCTGTAGGCAAAAGCTGTGCCTGGACCCATCCCTGAACACTTCGAACCAGATGGATCGGCAGCACATTATCACCCAAATTGCCAATCTCGCCTGTCACATTCCAGCACCGCACAACATCCGTCACCGTCTGCGGATGACAATTCAGCAATGCCCTCAGATATGCGCGATGGTTTTCGGACAAGCCGTTTGCCAGTTCTTCGATCGGTTCAATCGCAACAGGCTCGATCTGTCCCTTGGGGCGCAAAAGCGGGGCTAAATCGCTCCACGTCCCTTTCCGATTTTGTCGATCACCGGTTGTTAGCCTTGGGTGAAATGGCTCGTCGATTCCTATGACGTCGGGATGATCCCGAAGGGCCTCCCAAAAAATGGTCGTGCCCGACCGCCTCAGCCCACTGATTATGATGTGGCTCGGATCTACGCGTTGACCCATTGATCGCCCTCTTCATACCCAGTCAATTCTAGTTCGGCTTGCGCGTATTTGGCAAAGGCCGCTCGGCTGCGCTGGTCAAATAGCGCTTTCCACTCCCCCGCAACGCCTTTGCGTTTGTGGAAATTGTCTTTATCTCCACGCATGTTTTCAAACGAACATGCTGCAACAACGTGTGCGAGCTTGGTTTTGTTAACCTCTTGCCCCGAAAGCCGTTCAAAAACGGGCGTGAGAACCGTGACCGCATCCTCTTTGAGGGCCTCGAATTTCACGATCGGATAGCCAATTTCATGCGCCTTGCGAACATGGATTGCCCAATTCACCGATGCGCGTTTTGCGTGGTTGAAATCCCATTCAATAAAGTCCGCCAATTGATCTTTGATCTTTGAGGCATCCAGTTCAAAGCCGGCTTGCTCTTTTATTTGCCGGCGTAAATACGATTGGCGTGGCGAGGCAGCCGCCTTGAAAAACCGCGAAACCATTGTATCGCGACCGTCCCGCACCGCATAAATTGTTCTTTCATTCATCGGAGCGGTGACGACAAAACGATGCATATGAAGGACATGAGAGCCCAAGACAGAAGGGGTCCAGCGATGCCACGCTTCAAAAATTGGTATATCAAAGTATTGCGATGTCATTTGACAAAGCCAATTGGTCCCTGAATTTTGAAATCCGTTGATACAAATGCTCTTGGTATGGCGCATCAGTACTGCCTGGCTGAGAACAGTCGGCCAATACAATGATTGCTCACGCGCAATTACCACGCGTCGTGGCACATATTTTCCGAACTCTTCAGAAATGTTCACTCTGGAATGGACCATTCGGGCGCACCACGCCTTTCTATAGCTGCTTCAAACATCTTTTCATTGATCGCAAAATCAACGTTTTCTTCCTGAATAGCGAGAGCATACCTGTGCGCCTGTTCTGAACGTTCTTGCTTTTTTTCAGGTGAAAGTTGCGCCATTTTCTCAATGTAGCCTGCAAAACACCTTGGATCATCAAGGCTTAGAACCTCTCCAACCCCAACGGGAAATGACCGCCAAGGCGTTTTGTCAGAAATCAAAACAGGCGTGCCGTTGGCCAATGCTTCAAAAATCACGTGACCGTAGTTTTCACCTCTTGTGGGCAGGAACATCAGGTCATGACCTCTAAGTTTGCTCGAAACTTCATTGGGATTAATGCCCCCGTGATATGTCACCTTGATCGACGATGGCAGCGCTTCGATTTTCTCTTCGCATTCGCGCCAATAGGCCATGTCTTCCATCGGGCCGAAAATATTGAAATCCACATCGGCCTTGCAAAATGACAAGGCGTCCAAAGCATAGGCCAAATTTTTCATGGGCGAGACGCGCCCCAAGAAGATAACTCTTAAAGCGGACCCATCAAACGCGCGATCTGCGAAGGCATCGGGCACGGTCTTGGGAAGGTTTCGAGCAACAAACACCCTGTTTTTTTCGACCGAAGTCCAACGCAGCACGTCAGTGGCTTCATAAACACTGGACGCCTGCCAGTAGACGCCTTTGAACAAACCAAACAGCTTGGTCATCGCTAAAAAAATGCGTTTCTTAGGGGCCTTCAGCGTCATTGCCGCCTCCGAAAATGACCCCCGTGGAACAACGATACATGGTGAACTGGTTAAACGACGATGCAGCTTCCGAGCGAGCAGAGGCAAAATGGTCGTCGTCGAGGAGAACACGCCATTCAGATACAGAAGGTCGTGATCTGTTTCTTTCAGTAGTCGCGCGATGAAAGACAACTTTCGCTGTTCTTCGCTCAAATAGAAGACGCGACACCCATCCATTTCATTCCAGGTTCCACATTCAACATCACTGTAGGGTTCGCTATCCCCCAAGTCATGATCAAGCGTGACAATCGAAAAGTCGAACCTGTCTTTAAGCCCGTCGACGAGATTGCGAACACTTGTTTGCGGACCACCACTTTTGAACCCGGGTAAATAGTGACGCACAAATACGAGCACCTTAGGCTTCATCTGTCCGCTCCCCTGTTTCGAAAAAGTCCGGCCAAGGCAGGCTGTCTCGCCCAAGCAACTGTGCCACGCGGTCCACGTCGCTCGCAAACAGGGCCGTCATCTCTTTTCGCAACTCTGGGGACACACTTGTGTGTTTTGCCCGCTTCCGGTTGGCCCTTGCCAAAAGCTTTAACACGCCTGTTCCGCTGAACCGCAAACCCGTTCGGGCAAGGCGGCGGCGCGCCCGATTTCCAAGCCCGTTCAACCAAACGAGAGAAATGCTTTGAGCGGGATTGGACACCTTGAGATTTGGGGTGAACTCTTGTGATAGCCCCAAGAAATCAACAAGCCGAGAATAAGCCTTCTGTGGCGACTTGCTCATCTCCTCTTCCAAAATCAACACAAGGACCTGCTCGGCGTCAAACATGGAAAACACCTTTTCCAGTCTCTCTCCGAATTGGCCCCAAAACGCATAATTCCGTCTGATGTCGGTCGGGTGTGGATTGTTCCAGGCTTTCTCAAAGTTCGCTTCGGTCTCAACACCCTGTTTCAAAAACTGCCCATGCAACGAGATACATAGGTCCACGGGATTGCGAAGTGTTACCACAATCCTAATGCGGTCTTTGTGTTGAGAGAGAACCTCAAGCGCGTGATCAGAATAAAGATATTTCGGCGTCGCTTCCCCGGTCATACGGCCCGCGGCTTCATCGGGGCAAATCAACGAAAGATAGTCGTCAAGGGTTCGGTTCATTCCGAATAATTTGTCGGTCGGAACGATGTCCTGCGAAAAGAAACTGGGTTCTTTATCTGTCAAATAAGTGTCGGGGTGCTGGTTTAACCAGTCGAATAACGTTGTCGTGCCGCATTTAGGCGCACCGATAATAAAGAAGCCAGGAAACTTATCATTCGTCACGTTCATATTCCTTGCGCATTGGACCGCCAAACGCGCTGATGTCCATTTGTAGGGCCGAGCGAATAGCAAGCAGTTGGCGCACTTGAACCCATATAAGCGCGCTCATGGTCGCAACCGCTGCCCCCACCGGCCCCATCGTTGAAATCAACACAAAGTTCAAGATGACATTAATCGCTGTCGCCTCGATCCCCGCGCGAAAGACAACCTTGGTATGATCCGTCATCTTCAGAACAACCGCCGTCTGACCGCACCACGCGCTTATGATGACACCCACCATCAAGACAATCGCATATAGGTAGGAAACCTCGAATTCGGGCCCGAACACCAAGACCAAAAGCGGCTTGCCGACCAAAACAAAAATTATTGTGGTCAGCAAAGCTGCTGCAAACATCTGGCGCGCGCTTTTGACAAGCACCGAATGAAAGTCCCCCAATTTCTGCGACGCATAAAGAGCCGCAACTTTTGGGGAATAAACCGCATTCAGAGCAACCATCAGCATCCCTGCCAGTGCAGCCACCTGCGATGCAATCCGATAAGTGGCAACATCACTGGTTGTGCCAAGGAACCCCAACATCACGATGTCGGTCTGATGTTTGAAGGTCGCCGTCAACGCAATCCCGGCAAGAGGCACAAGGGCCATCATCCATTTGCGATTGGTGATCTGTGGCGTTGCACTCTGCACAAAAGGCGGCATCTTTTGCATGAGAACCAGATGTGACAGACCTAAGGCGCACACCGTTGCCCCGATATAGAGAACGACCACGTGCTCGACTGTCAGCCAAGACAACAATGCCCCGATGCTCAGGCCAGCCAAAAAGAAAGCAGGTCTAAAAATCTGTTCAGGCAAGGTACCCCAAACAACATGATCCAGACCGCGCAAGATACCACTGATCCGTTGCAACATGCTGGCCAATGGCAAAACAACGGCCACCCCAAGCGCGACCGTATACAAGACCGTTCGGCTTTCTTGATCGGGTTGCAAAAGCAGTAAAACAGCACCTAGGCTTAACGCCAAAATACACAGGACGGTGATGAGATATCCCGACCAGCGAATAATGCCTTTGACCAATGGGTAATTCCGCCTTTCGATATTCGCGGCGATCTCACGGGTCAGCAAGGTTGGCAGCCCAGAGGTGACAACCAATCCGGCAATCGCGGTCCAGGCGACAACCAAGGTAAAGACACCCAAGCCTTCAGCACCAATGGAGCGCGCCAGAACGACATTCACGAGTACCGAAATCAGGATCCCGACAACACGACCGAGCAACAAAATACCTGCCGCTGATTGCCTTCGTTTTTTGTCTGAGGAGTCTTTTGTCATAAGATCGGTTCAAGCCTCAGCTTATGGTGGGCTCTTTATAACCAAACTTCGCAATCAAGTGTTTGTCGCGCTGCGCCACAAGCGCAATGGTTTCTTCATCATAGTAGGAAATGAACGACTTGTGCTTGGAGGTGTTTGTCTTTTCTGCCCTCAGATCGTCAACCGTTACGTCGTGGCCAACCGCTCGCAGCACCTCAGTCAGATCATCGTCAAGATTTTCCGTCCGCACATATTTCCTGACCAAGCTGTAAGCCTCCCAGAACTCCGCAAAAGCACCTGGTGTGCGAATGCCAACAATCTTCTTTTCCCAAGTCGGTTTTTCAATTGCGATACGGGCGGCGCGAAAGGAATAGAACCCGACCGTTTTGGCAACCGGCAATTGGCAATAGGCATATTGTGAAAGCGGGCTTTGGTTTTCCCCCAACAACCCTTTTAGCCAAGTTCGAAAATTCTCTGCATTGTTTTCGTCGGAATATAAGTCCTGCCAGTATTCTCGATCACGCGACATCTCTGATTTCAGCAATCCCAACAAACGCGCACGGACGACACGGTCGCGCCGCGCCATTGAAATGACTTTCTTGACACCCTCGCGTGTGCTGGCAGTTGCATCCGATAGAATACGCCCCTGCCCCGAACACCCATAGGCCCAAAGGGAAACATACCAGTCCCAAGGGTTGCGAATGGAGCAAATCACCATTTTTTCACGCGGCGCTTTCAAAAGCTGGTTGTGTTTACCCACCTGCGCCCCTTTGGCATAGTCCGACAAAACGCGTGCAATATGGGTCGACGCGGTTTTTTGCAGTTGTAGGAAAACTATTTTGTCGTCGGTATACATACTACCCGCGCTCGCTTGCCGCATCGCTAAAACCAAACGATGCAAAATGCCTAAGCCACCATTTTGGCAAAGAGTGTTTCTGTTAGCGCAATGTCTCGCGCGTGCCGCCTCTTACATATTTGATCGCTTTTGTGAAAGGTGAATCTGGCTTTTAGCGCTTTACATAAGCGCATCCGTCATCCGTTTGTTTGAAATTGGTGTTCCACTCTGATGCGATTAAATGTAAGGCAGCGTCTAGAAACCGATGGCTGTGGTAACCAATGCAACCAAACTCCGCTCTTAGTCCGACCGACGACATCAGCGTCACACAACTTATTTACACGCTTTGGCGTGGAAAGTGGATTATCGCATTATTTATGATGATTGCGGGGGCGCTTGGGGTCTATCAAGCGTTTGAGCGCTCCACCCCGCTTTACACCGCAAGTGCCGTCGTTGTTCTGGAAAACCAGCCCAACAATATTGTTGATCTGGAAACCGTTGCCTCCGGTGTGTCGGGCGACCAAGCCTCCATCAATACAGAGGTTGAGGTGATCCGGTCGCGCAACCTGATCAGCAAGTTGGTCGACGAGCTGGATTTGATGAATGATCCAGAATTCAACGCGACCTTGCGTGACGCCCCTTCATTTTCGATCGGGACCATCCGTCGGTGGCTGTCAGGTAGCCAGCCGTCTCAGCCAAATGCCGAAACCATACGTCAAAACGTGATCACCGCTGTTCGCCGAAAAATCGTTGTGACAAACATCCGCACAAGCTTTGTCTTTCAAATCACCGCAACATCAGAACGCCCGGGCAAATCGGCACGTTTGGCAAACACCTTGGTCGAACTCTATATCCAAGACCAGATCGACGTGAAATTTGAGGCGACTGAACAGGCAACCGTCTGGTTGGCGAACCGTGTAACCGAACTGAAAAGCGACCTTGAAGCAGCAGAAACCGCCATCAGCGATTTCGCATCAAACAGCAATCTCGTCAGTCCGGAAATCCTTGAAGGACTTGGGGTGCAGATCAAGGATTTGCGCGAACGGGCCACAAACTTGCGACAGACGATTGCGCAGTTGCAAAGTCAAACCAATTTCGATGTCTCCAGCGGATATGACCTGATCGCGACTTTGACCAATGACCGCACCCTTTTGCAATTGGCAGAGCAAATCTCCAGCGGAAATGAAAACGCAAAGCAAACATTCGAAGACCGCTTGCGCACCATTCAGGCGCGCACTCAAAATGAGATTCGAAACGCCGAAAACCAACTGGTTTCCATCAATGCCCTGATCGCCCAACTGGAAGAGCAGGAGCAGACGCAATCGACCGAGCTTGTTCAGTTGCAACAGCTTGAACGCGAAGCAGAAGCCGCGCGTGAAATCTACAGTTATTTTCTAACGCGTCTTGGCGAAACACGGGTTCAGCAAGGGATTCAGCAGGCCGATAGCCGCCTTCTTTCGCCAGCCATTCGGCCCAAAGCCCCATCCGCGCCCCGCAAAAGCTTTATCGTTTTTATCTCACTGATCTTAGGTGGCTTGTTGGGCAGCGCCTTTGTGATTCTGCGCGAAACCAGAAATACCAGCGTGCGCACCGCCGATGAACTCGAAGAACTCAGCGGCATCAGCGTTCTGGGCCAGATCCCGATGATCCCCGCGCGAAAACGCGCAAATGTTCTGAAATATCTGATCGAGAAACCGAATTCAGCAGCGGCAGAAGCAATCCGCAATCTTCGCACGTCGGTTTTACTGTCCAACATCGACAAAAAACCCCAGATCATCATGTCGACATCATCGATGCCGTCAGAAGGCAAAACGACCCAATCGCTCGCTTTGACCCAAAATATTTCGAGCCTCGATCAGAAAGTACTCTTGATCGAAGGCGATATCCGGCGCCGTGTCTTTTCCCAATATTTTGATATCAAGCCAGAGCACGGCATTCTCTCGGTCTTGTCAGACAAAATTGCTCTGAAAGATGCGGTAAAACGGGTAGATGATCTTGGCGCAGATGTTTTGTTCGGCGAAATCGGATCTATGAATGCCGCCGATGTGTTCTCATCCGAATCGTTCAAAAGCCTGCTTGAAGAAGCACGTAAACATTACGACACAATCATCATCGATACCCCGCCCTTGCTGGTGGTTCCCGACGCGCGTGTGATCGGTCAATCGGTCGACGCAATCATCTACACGGTCCGATGGGACCACACGACCAAGGCTCAAGTCCGCCAAGGTCTCAAGATGTTCGCACAAGTGAACCTTAAGGTGACTGGCCTGGTTCTGGGTCAAATCGATGCGGCAGGTATGAAGAAATACGGCTACGGCGACACCTATGGAAGCTACGGTGCCTACGGCAGCAAATACTACAACAACTAGATAAAACGCACGCCTTCAGCAGAAATCGCAGCGGCTGTCAGCGTACCCGTTTTGTAGGCCCCTGTATCTGTTGCAATCCGCCCTGAATGACACTGCGGCTTTGGCACAATTGTATGGCCATGAACGACCCATTGATCGTCTGTGCGGACCACTTGATCAAACGCGGAATGCCCCCAAACCATAACACGGTTTTTTTGTTGATGAACCGGACGTTCGGGGTCCATCCCCGCGTGGACGCAATGGACATTCCCGGTGCTCCAGCAGGTTGGCAGATCGCGCAACCAATCGTGGCGCTCTTGGCCCAGGGCCTTTTCGAAGGCGCCGCTTGCGTCAACAAGATCTTCCAAATCCGCCCCATCGTCTATGCGATCAAATCCGTATGACGCCAGGGTATCCGCCCCACCAAAGCGCAACCATCTGCGCCCCCTCCCCGCCGGATCGTCAATGAAATCCAACAACATTGCCTCATGGTTGCCTTTGATACAAACCACATCGTCAGGCGTGTCAGTGCACAGTTGATGTGCCAACGCCAGGACTTGAGCAGACTTCGGGCCCCGATCAACCAAGTCACCCAAAAGAACAACCGCTGCATCGCGCATTTCGGGGCGTCTTTGTTTTTCTTGCGAAATCAAATCCAGTTTTTGCGATAACAAGTCCAGACACCCATGCACGTCTCCGATTATATAGGCAGGGCGGTCTGGGGCTATGGCGGCATCAAAGGGCAAAACCATGTCCGCTCTGCGGGCACCAAACAAGTTTTTCAATCGAGACAGCACGACCTACGCCCCCTGCGCAACACCAGATTAGACTGCGGCTTTCATACAGCACAGCCAATATAGGTAGAGTTTTGGAATAAGTAAGCCCGTTTCAGTCCCCGAGCACCGTACGCATGGTTAACACCTTGTTAATGGTCTTCAACCACCCTGATGCCTTGAACTTCAGATCAGCAAAGGCAGGGCGTGATGTCGCAAAATTCGGTAATTCTCGGGCTTCCATTTATTCAGGCGGCGCAAGCGCAAAAGCACCTCACACACAACGAAGCCATCGACACACTCGATGCGCTGACTCAAATTGCGATCATCGACGAACGCACTGAGCCCCCTGTTGGGGTAACCGAAGGCGACAGGTATCTGGTCGCGGCAAATGCCACCTCGGATTGGACAGGACGCGACAATGCGATCGCATTAGCGAAATCTGGCGGATGGGCCTTTTTCCCCCCACAAGTGGGCTGGCAAGCCTGGAACAGCGCCCTGAACACGTTGATTGTTTGGGATGGTTCCGTCTGGACGCCGGTGACGGGCGACCTTTCGGAACTCAACAATCTCGATGGCATTGGCCTTGGAACGACGTTCGATACCACCAACCGTCTCTCCGTCTCATCTGATGCAACCTTGCTCAATCACGCAGGCGCGGGCCATCAGCTGAAACTGAATAAGTCGTCCACGACCGACTTCGCAAGCCTGATGTTTCAAACGGGCTTTTCGGGCCGTGCAGAGGTCGGAACCACAGGGTCCGACAATCTGGAAGTCAAAGTGAGCAGTGATGGCACGACTTTTAAAACTGGGCTCTACATCGATGGCGCAACGGGTCTTGCCAGTTTTCCATCGGGCGTAACAGGTCTGACCGATCCAAGCTTTGGCGACAGCCCTGCCATTACAGCCGACTACGCGGCCGCACGTGGCACAGACCTTTTCACCAACGGCACAGGACTATTGGGCAACACCTATAATTTTCCTGCCAGCTTCACGCTTGAGCAGGCGCTTTCCCCGAATTTACCAACGTCCTTTGCCTACACGGGCCATTACAACGACGTTGAGACGATGCAAGAGTTTCTGCCCGTCGATCCAAACCTCGTCTACCGCCTCAGCACCTATATTCGCCAAGAGGACGCGGCGGGAGATTGGTCCACCTTTCCAAACGGGGCACGTCATCAACAGATGATGGGATTGCTGTGCTTTGACGTGGACAAGCAAGAAATCAAAGCCGTGCATCACACACGGTATGCCGAAAACGGTGTGGACAGCATGACCACGCTCGCCGCCCCTCTCAAGCCGGGGGACACGGTCGTCCAACTATCGGATGCGACAGGCTGGAACACGACCAACAACAGTCCAGCGCGGCGCGGCATCACAATCTTTGCTTACAAAAGCACAGGCGGGCAGACCTATAGCCATTACAGCCGCTATACGGATCGTGACATGTTCGACCTGAGCGGCGTGGACAAGGTGACCAACACCGTTACGCTCAACGCACCCCTGCCCGCTTCAATGGGTAACCCCGATACCTCCGACGGCAGTTGGCCAGCGGGCACTTCGGTTGCAAACAGCTCGGGCGGAAGCACCTATAAATACTCATTCTTTTCTGGCCTGATCCTGGATCAGGTCGACACATGGTACGGATGCACAAACCATATCGGCGGAGTTGACGAATCTGGCACCAATAGGGTCGAAAATTTCCCCCCCGGCACTGCCTTTGTCAAAGTGTTCTGGCTCCCGAATTACTCAAATCAGGTCGGAGGCTGGAACGGTTTTCCCGACACCGGAGCAAATCATAGGATCCTTTACGCAGGCGTATCGGTGACCCCCGAACCGCTGGCAGCCAGCAAGCGGTCATCAAACGGTGGTGTGGATATCAAGGTGCCAACGCCAGATTTTGCGGGCGGTCAAATCACGCTTCAGCCACAGGCTTTCAAAATAGAGGAAAGATAGCGTCGGGCCGCTCCCTACCCCGAAGAGGTAAAAAAAGAATTAACTTCCATGATTTTGCCATAAGCGCTAATTATTGGACAATTATCTTGCTGCTTTTTCGGGGATTTCATTATGACCACGCCAACAGACCCGCTCTATGGCCAACAATGGCACTTTGCTTTGTTGGGCGATATCGAAACCATCTGGGAAGAATACACAGGGGATGGCGTAAGCGTCGTCGTCTATGATGACGGTGTGGAATATACCCACGTCGATCTGGACGATAACTACGATGCGTCGATGCACTTCGCCTATGACACGGATGGCGACGGCATCGACGAAGTGTTTGACCCAATGCCCATCGGTTCAAATGATGGGCATGGAACCGCTTGTGCGGGCCTCATCGGCGCAGAACAAGGCAATGGTTCAGGCGGCGTTGGTGTCGCGTGGGATGTCACGATCACGGGCGTCAATTTCCTTGAGGACATCCAATTTGGGATCGCCGGTGCGTCTCAGGCAGAAAGCCTTGCTTTCATAACTGCGGCTCTGGAGCATGCTCAGAATTTTGACATCATGTCGAACAGTTGGGGCGTCTTTCCCGGGTATGCAGGGCCAAATCTCAATAGCAACCTGTCGACATTCGCTTTTGCGACTGTCGCGGAAGACGGGCGCAATGGCCTTGGCACCATCGTGGTGCAAGCATCAGGCAATGAGACGGCAAACCTGAATGGGTCTTCTTTGAACGTAAGCCGTCATGTCATTTCGGTCGCAGCGACCGAGGCAAACGGGTTCAACGCTGACTATTCCAACTTCGGTGTCGGCATGCTGATCGCAGCGCCTGCTTCGGCGGTCACAACCGACCTCGAAGGCAGCGACGGCTATAGCAGCGGTGATTACACCACAGGTTTCAACGGCACATCTGCCGCCACACCCACAGTGGCGGGCGTGGTTGCCTTGATGCTGGAAGCCGAAGAAGGCCTGGGCTGGCGCGATGTTCAAAACATCCTTGCGATTACTGCGTCGCAGACAGGGTCTGGTCTTGGCTCAGGACCGCTTGTTGATGAAGTTGGAGAATGGGAGACCACCCAAAGTGATGGCGGCTCCAGCTGGAATGGCGGAGGGCTTAGTTACCATGTGAACTACGGCTTTGGCATGCTGGATGCCTTTGCCGCTGTTCGAATGGCTGAAGTTTGGCTGACCATGTTCGACGAAGCCGAAACCTCGGCAAATGAGCAGATCGTATCCTTTGATTACGACGGGCCTGCAATTATTATTCCCGCTTCATCCACTTTCGAGCAAACCGTGGCATTCAATGTCACTCAAAACATCCAGATCGAAACAATCTATCTGACCGTTGAGCTGGACCACACATGGAGCCAAGATTTGTCGTTCGGGCTGATTGCGCCTGATGGAACGGTCGTGCCTGTATTTGTCAATGAAACTGGCGTTCTCGGGTTTGACGCTTTAGGAAATCCCATCCCAGATTACGACATCTTCGAGGGTGGGCTGACATGGACCTTCAAAATCACTGCACTTCTTGGGTTTGATAGCGCAGGTGAATGGTCATTTTTTGTCGAGGACAATTTTGGTTTGGATGGCGGCCAGATCACTGACTTCGAAGTTGAATTCTTCGGCAGCGAAATCAGTAGAGACGATGTTCACATTATCTCGCGTGATTTTCTGGCCTTCACCGCCTTCGATGCAACGCGTTCCGTCCTGACGGACACCAATGGCGGCAACGATTGGCTCAACTTCGTGGGCATCAACTCAGATGGTGTCGGCAATGGCGATCTGAATATTACTATGACAGCCGGAAGCACCTTCTCGGTTGACGGCACCGTCTGGGGCAGCCTGACAACCGTTGGGGATGTCTTTGAGAACCTTGTCTCAGGTGATGGCGACGACGTGATCGTCGGCAACAGGCAGAACAACCAAATTCTGGGCATGCGCGGCGACGACACCATCGATGGTGGTGCAGGAGCGGACACCCTAGATGGTGGACAAGGTAACGATGATCTAACCGGCGGAAGCAGCCAGGATTCCATCAGCGGTGGGGAAGGCAATGATACCATCACTGGCGACGGGTCTGTTGATATGATCGACGGCGGTGATGGCGACGACGACATCTCCGGAAACTTTGGCTTTGATAGCATTTTGGGTGGCGACGGCGTCGATGACATTTCGGGTGGCGAAGGCGTGGACCAAATTGATGGTGGCGACGGCAATGACATCATCTTCGGCAACTCTGGCTCAGATGTCATCAGCGGCGGAAGCGATAACGACTCGATCTTTGGTGGTCGAGGAGGTGACTCCGTAGACGGTGGTTCCGGCGATGACTATATCGTCGGCGGTCAGAGCAGCGACGTAATCTACGGTGGTTCTGGCGACGACTCTTTGCTTGGTGGCGTAGGGCGTGATGAGATCCACGGTGGCAATGATGATGACACCATCAATGGTCAAGATGCGAGCGACACCCTGTATGGAGACGGCGGTAACGACCTCATGATCGGCGGAAGCGGTGGCGATATCCTGTCTGGCGGCACAGGAAACGACACTCTGATCGGTGGGGTTGGTACAGATACGCTGAACGGTAACTCAGGTACTGATACGCTCACCGGCGGGTCTCAAGCAGACACCTTCGTGTTCGACTACAATCCAATCCCATCCGATGTGATCATCACCGACTTCGAAATAGGTCTGGATACACTTCAACTTGATGACAGCCTTTGGACCGGAACCGTAACGGAACAGCAAGTCATCGACACTTTCGCAGTTCAGGTCGGATCCGACGTCGTCTTCACCTTTTCCTTTGGTGACACAGCTACATTGCAAAACGTGGATCTAAATAATCTTCTGGCAACAGATATTGTGTTATACGACAGCGGATCCTTATTCGTTTAAGCATTAACCGCGATTGTAAATCGGCTGATCTGGGGGCATGCTTGCCCCCGTTGATCAATAGCAAGGTATCGGCATGTCAGTTTGCATAGGGCGTGTGGAAATTCGCGCCAACACCGAGGAAGCAAGGTTTTGGGCGCTTGATACCGATCGGGTTACCTGTTGCCTTGTGTTGCGCACAGACAGCAAAGACACCTTTGCCGCCGAACTGACCGCCGCATTGCAATCGCGCGGGCTTTCGATTGTCTCGATCAGCGAAGTTGTCCCGATTACCGAACACGACAGCCCCGAATTGCAAGACGTCGCCCAGACTGCAGAAGCCAACGCGCCGATGTTGTTCGGGCGGTTACACGATGCGCGAAAAACGCACCCTTGCAGCGTGGTCGAAGCCTCTGCCAACCAGATCATGACCTCTCAAAACCTCTGGGCTGTGCTGGACGGGGTCGCATGGCCGGGCTTGCCGGGCATTCTTGCGGCGTCTGGCAACCCCCATGTCAGCCTCTACACCTCCACTGACGAAGGCACCCTGGCCTCGGGGCCTTGGCTGGTTCAACTGATCCAAGGGGGCGCCATGCTGGATCATATTCTTGAGCGCGCGCATGGAACCCACACAGGGCTCCTGTTTGAAAGCACCGCAAGCCTGAAAGAACTGCGGCGCCATCTGCGTCATTTTACCATGGCGCATTTGCCCAACCAAGACCCCGCCCCCGTCTATTTTCGGTTCTATGACCCTCGGGTTTTCCTAAGCGGCATCGCCGCCCTATCCGCGGGGAACATCACACGCCTGATGCAACCGCTGCATGCGGTCTATGTGCCAATAAGCGCAAGAACGATCCTGCCAGATCACGCCACGATCGCGCGAATGACAACGCCTTTTGATCTGGATGAAGGGCTTCAAGGGCGGCTGGCCAAGGTTACGCTAACGCGTCCCAAAGAGCAGACAACACGCGGTGTTTTCAGCATCACCCCCCGGGAACTCCAGATCTTTGAAAGATTGCAACGCAAACAGGCAGAGCGCGCGCTGGCCCGTAAGATGAGCCTTGAATTCAAGGATCGACCTTGGGCAACCTATCGCCAAGTGGCGCAATCCGCCCCCGCAGCTGGCAAGCGATTCAATATGAATACGCAAAGACAAGTAACGATCATAGCGCGGGCAATCATGGTGTTCGGTGAAGCATTCTGGGACGAACACCCCGAAGCGCTCGCCATCCTCAACAACCAGACACGTCTTGCATGGCAAAAGAAAAACGACCTTGTTGAATGGATGGTCACCAACCCCCGCCCGAGCGCCGAGAAAAAACCTCAGCGGGCGCGCGCGTAAATGATTATTCGTTTTTCCTTTTCTCTTGTCAGAAATTAGCGCCAAATATGTTTGAAACTTTTGAAGATCAAATCGACTTTATGAGCAACGCCGAAAGCTATCTCAGAAGCATGGCGAACAACGGCCAGATGGATTTGCCGCAATACGGAATTCTGGCTGGAGCAAACTCTACAATGCGGTCAGAACCCATTGGCGGCGAAAACTGGCAGAGTGCAGCTCAGACGTCGCTAGCGCAGATGAACCAAGTCGACGACATCAACGCTGCGAACGGTCCACAAGAAGCGCTGACAGATTCCGACTTTGCCGCCGTCTGCCCCGATTGCGCGCCGCGAGAGCCCTGTTGCCTGCGAGAGCTGAAGGTCGAAGATGCAGACGACGCCAGCCGCAATGTCATCTGGCCCGTAGAAGAGGGCGCGCCCAAACGCCTGTATGTCGTTGCCAAAGATCCCTACGCTGGCCGCCCGTCTGCCAAAGCCAAAGTCACGTTGACTGATTTCAACCCCTGCCATCGCGGGTATGCCCTGCCAAAGGCCGTGATGATCGGATCCGCCGATCATGATAACCAGGGCATCCTGTCATCGGGCGATATTACCGTCACCACTCCGTTTCTGATGCCGGCGTTTTATTCCGCCTTGCTGCCACCTCAGGCAATGACCGTGATCTATCTGTGCGGGTTGTTGGTCATGGCAAAAACCTACCGTGAACACGGTCCCGCACAGGTGAACCCGTCGCAAAGTATGATCCCCACCGCGCGTGGGGTCGAGGTCATGGCCATCCCGCACGCGTCCTTTAACGCGCAGATGCAAGGGCGCATCGGGGCCTCGTTCAGCCTGACCCGTATGCCGACGTTTTCTGCAGGCTGCTCAATCGACATCGAAGGGGAAGTGGGCAACCAGTCGATCACCTATAGTGGATCGGCTGGCATTGTCTCGCGCGAACGGTCCGTCCCCGAACAAGGCCCGATTAATCACCCTTTGTTCGATTTTCTGGATAAGATCCAAAGCTCAATGGACTCGGTTTCGGCCAACCAGTCGCACAACCCGTTCAACCGCACAGTCAGCCAAACGGGAAATGGCGCGCTTGGGCTCGATCTGTCGCTTACGGTCGCGGTGGGCATCAGCAATATCGCAATTGAACCTAAATCTGGCAGCCCCAATTTGGAGCTGGTTGTCGATCCGTTCCATATTCGCCTCAATCCAGGCATCACCGGCACCATTGATCTTCTTGGACTTTTGCTGCGCTACGTGCCGGGTGGCGGCACCATTCGCCGCACACTCGCACGTGACGGCAACGCCGTGCGCGCCCAGGCCTATTTTGAAATCACGATCTCCGGTGACGGCGAAGGGGCGTTCGAGGTCCTGTCCGCAGCCACAATCGAACTTTGCGACAGCGACGAGCTGGAAGCTGAATTTGACAAGATCGGACTGCAATTCACCGCCAGCCTGGAACTCACGGGTACAATAGAAGCAAAGCTGGAAGTTGAACTGAACACATGGATCATCAGCGCCTACGCCAGCGCCGGCGTCAGCGCACGCACAGGCTGGAACTTTGGCGGCCGAGCAATCGAACAGGACGGCACAACAAAATGGCAAAAAATGTACGGATTTCAGGGCCTTATCGTATCAGGATATGCTGAGGCGGGCGTGGGCACCCGCGTCGAGGTCGAAGCAGAAGAAACCTTTGGCAATGATACCGATCCCACAGAAATCGAAACATCGTCCAGCGATGGCACCGCCGTTCGCAGCAATGTGGGTGAAAACAGTTTCACCGCCATTCTTTTGGAACCAGCAGGAGACGGGGACACATGGTACGACGTATAATAAGCCGAAATACACTCTCTCATATGACAGCGGCGTGGCTCATTGCGCTTGCAATCATCTTTATGACCACCACGCGCAGTACTGCACAGGACACCACCATGTTTGATCGCCCCGACAACTACTATTCGCTTTCAGTTCGCGCCGAAAACATGTTTGCCCGCGTCTATATCAACGGCGCCCCCGTCGCCTACCACGGCAGGCTACGCGATTTTCAGGCCAACCCGAGCATGGAACAAGTCATGCGCCACGGGGAAAACACGATCACCATCGACTATGAACCCTTCAACGTCGAAACCGAAAGTTTCACCCCCCATGATGGCGTCAGGCTCGAATTGGCGATCCGCCATGAGACCCAAACACGCGAGGTGTTCCGCATCGACCTCTTTAACGGTCGGTTCAATCCACAAACACAACGCCTTGAAATGTCCGATACCAACCTGACCACAGGCCGCCCCCTCGTTCTCGCAGCAGGCACCGTCACGGTCCAACCGCAACTGAGCATTGAACCACAGCCGTTCCCGTTCAGTTCGGGGCGCACCTCAAGCGAATTCTCGCGCCGCCTGACAGTTACCGTGGACATTGACGACCCGTCAGCACTCACCCCGCCCTTCGAGGACGCCCCTGTGCTGACCGACAGCCCCGAAATGCGCGACAAGCTCTACGACGCCTACACGCGCTTCTACACTGCACATGTGAACAATGATCGCGCGCTTTACGCCGCACAGATGCGCGAAGTCATCGACCGTTTTGCCTACGTGCGCGGTTACAAGGGCCGCGAAGAGGAAGCCCTTGACGCGACGTTGTCAGGTCCTCCGCTCAGCGGCGGCGAAGGTGAAGAACTGCGCCCCCTACCCTCGCGTAGCGCGTTTCAAACCGCGCGTCTCAGCTTTGGCAGCAATATGCGAATGGTCCGCGCTTCGGATCACCCGATTATGTATGTGTCATCCCAGACAGGCAAAAATATCGCAGGTGTCGGCGTATTTTTCTGTATGGGACAAGACAGCGAAATGTTCATCTGCCACCAGCCGCCGCGATGATCCGCAAGAAATTGTGTTTCGTTACATTTCGTGCTTTGATTTGATCAAAGGACAGTTGCTATGGCGGATTTGACAGTAGATGAGGCAATCCTCTGGGTTGCAGGAAACGGCGGTGGCGTTGGCGATTCGATGGTGCCGCTGATGAACAGTCAACGTGCGCTCCAGGACCCCCGCCTTGATCCACAGTCGCGACAGATGCACGAAAGCATCATAGATCATCACATGGGCCGCGTCAGCGAAGCCAAGCAACAAGCCGACATTGGACAAATGGCCAGTGACCCGGAATTTGCGTCGGCCGTATGTAATTGCAAACCGGGCGAGCCATGCTGCATGACAGGTGGTGAAATTATCGATGCCGATGATTCCAGCCGCAAACTGACATGGCCCGTTGCAGGATCCAGCGACCCCACCAAAATGTATGTGATCGCCAATCGCATGCAGGGGCGCAACCTTGTGGGACGCGTTGATACAAAAATCGAGGCCGACCCCTGCGGCCTTTCCCCTGCGATTGAACAGGGCTTGAACGCCCGCGGTATTCTGGGCGGCACACAAAAATTGCCGACCTCTCAAACTGAGAGTATGATCAGCGCCCGCGGCGGGGTAGTCACCACATCGAACAATTTTCTAGCCCTGTTTTTACCCGACAAATTCGTGACCGCGGCCTTTGCGGTAGATGCGCTGCTCACAGGATTTTCAGTTGCCAATCCAGGCGAAGGGGCGACCTTCACCCCTGTCATGTGCATGCCCGAAGCGGGTATGGGGGCGTCCCTCACTGTGATCCCTGTTCCCGAGGTCAAACTGACAGGCGAAGGCAAGGCTGGCATCATGATACAGTTCCGCCCACTGGGTGGCATTTCGGCGAACACGACAATAGAAGGCAATATCAAGGGCAAATTCGGCACTTCGGAATTCGAAGTGAAAGCCGAAGGCAAAGCCGAAAGCGTCGGTAGCAGCCAGCTTCAAAGCTATTCACCCGAAGGTGAATCCGGCATGAAGAAAATGGTCGGTAGCATGATCCAGCGGATGGGCGGGTTCGTCGCCGATTCCGCGTCGGGCGGCGATCCCAGAACATCGGTCAACGTCGGCTCAGGCGTGCAATTCGATATGATTTTCGCCATCGGCGCGACAGGCATCGAACTAAAGGCCAAAAGCGCAAGCCCCGATCTGGATCTCAAATTTGGCAGCGTGACTGGCTCTGTCGAATTGAAGGTCGAAGGTCGAATCGATTTGATCGAGATTGCTGTGGCCATCCTTCTCACCCCTGCGGCCGCACGCACATTGAACCGCGCTCGGGAAGAGGCCAACAAGTCCGACCGCGCCTTCCGCGGCGAGGCACGCTGCGATCTGACCGTCGGTGCAGGCGGCAAACTTGAACACGAGGTCGAAGTCGGCGGCACCTATCAAATGGTAGCCAATGGAGAGGATGTTTTTACCGCGGGCGCTTACAAACAAGAGCTCAAGGGCAAGGTGCAGATCACTGGCTCTGCCGTAATCGCCATTCGCGCCGAAGCCAAGGTCTGGCGCGCAACAGCCTCGGCAGGGGCTGCAGGCGGTGTGCACACCAGCTGGACATGGGAAATGCGCAAGAAAAGCGATGAAAGCCGCGAGTGGCGGTATTTCTTCGAAGGTGTCCGCGCACGCGCTGTCCTATATGCGGATCTCTCGATCGGGCGCGACAACTCTGGACGGGGCGATGACGACGATGCCCCAAGCATCGAGGGGCTCTCTGGCAGTACAGGTGTCGAAGCCAGTCAATCCGTCGCGGGCACCGGGAGCGACTCAGGAATGGACTTCACCAAACCGCATCCCGATGACAGGTTCATCGTTGATCCTACCGTTCCAAAAGTCACTTCCTCCAATCCTCCATGGCAAAAATATTGATGCCCCCTATGGAAAATCCATCCCGTCGCTCTCTTCTCGCAGGCATCGCCACACTCCCTCTGTTTTCAGGACATTCGCTTATGGCTAGCAGTTCATCCGACCCGATCGATTTCTACATGACACTGATGGTCAGCGGGGGATGGCACATGGTGCGCATCAACGATGTGACGTTCTCGCGTGCGTCCAATGCGCGCCCTGACAACTTCACGATGCCCATAAACACCTATCTGCGCACAGGGCTCAACACCCTGTCGGCAACCATTGTCACCAGCGCCCATGACGGCGTGCTCGGGGCAGCGCCAAATCCGAATTTCGGCCTGAACATCAGCATGTATCGCCTCAATCTTATGACCCGCGAACGTGACGAAGTGCAGCTTTTGTCCCTTGCGTTCGATCCGGAAACGGGTCTTTTGGAACAACGTGGCAGCACCCCCGCAGGAATGGCCGTTGGCGGAGCATCCCGCCCCGATTTCGGCGCCATCGGCCCGTTTGAAACAACAGATGGCGATCTCATTCAGGAAAACGGCCCATCTGTCCCAACGCGGCGCATCGAGCTGTCCTTCATGTTGCCAGACACCCTGCCGGCCGCCCCATGGGAAACGGCAGAGCCCCTGCGCGACACGCCAGAAATGCGCGCCGAGCTCACCGATACATACACAGACGTGCACGCCGCCCTCGCCTCGCGCGATTTCGCACGGATCAAGCCCTACTTTCTACCCGCATGGACCTATACGGCGGACATTATGAATTACGACTCTGTCGATGAATTCATCGTGGCCAGCGAAGCCGAAAGCATCGTAACAGGCCAACGAGAGGGATCGGGCCCGCTTGCCCAACCCGACCTCAAGGCCCTGGGCCAGAACCGCCTGGAACTGATGGCAAATGGCAAACTTGCACGCTTTTTGCCTGCGCCTTTGTACCGAATTAACCCTGAAACGAACAAACCGGGCTACGAATACCCCGTTGCCTTCTTCAGGGACACCGACGGCGCCCTGCGTATCGGGATGATCCCGCTGGCCTAAAGCCCGTCAAAGGCATCAGGGGCGAAGTCTTCCCAAAAGGCACGGATGGCGTCGGCGCATAGGCCCGACATCCAGCCATGTTTGTCAAAATCCGCACGATGCGCGGGATCCGAAATGCTTTCGACAAACAATCGCTTGTCTGCGTCCCGCTGCGTGGGACTGCGCGCAGCCACCAACTCTTGCACGACCTTCAGTTGCGCCGCACGCCCACTCAGTGGCCCTGTAGAGCCGCCAACGGCCGTCTGCGGTCCTGCCTTGAAATCCGACTTCATCGCAGCCGTCAAATAACTCACTCGGTTGCGCACCTGATCGCCCTGCCCTTCCATGTAGGCCAGCTTTTCGGCCACATAGGCCTCCCCATGCTCGGTCACCCATTGGCGCGCCAGACGGTCGCTGACACCTTGTTCGCGCAGCCGCTCATAGACGGGCGCATTGCGCACCCCTGCCCCATCATCAATATCAAGGATCGCAAGCTGCGGGTTCTCGCGGATCTTGAAGCGGATATCGCTGACCGCCCTGCCCTGTTTTCTGATCTCGGGGGTCACAATGATGTTCGAGGTTTTGTTGACCTCCGCCACCGCTGGTTTGATGATTTTGGCGTTCAGGTGTTTGTAGATCTCGTAATAGGCGCTGTCGCCAACCCCCATCAGCCTGCGAAACAGATCAAGGCTCCACCAGCCTGTGCTGCCCGTGCGCACAAACCGATAGCAGTTCTCATAAAGGGCCAGCGCGTGGCCACTGGTAAAGCGGCGCTGGATGTTCAGATTGATCAGGGCAAACACCTTGGGATCATTCAGCTTGTCCGCCAAGGCAGGTGAATAGGCGTATTCACACACACCCCCCTTCAACTTGGCATAAGACAGCAAACTCGACACACCCCACTCCTGCTCGCCTTGCGCATCCAGCATGTCCCATTCCGCGACAGTTTCGGCCAGCCCGCGCAGCGATCCTTTCAGCGTGTCCATGTCATTGGAATTGTAACCGATCATCATACACAGGGTGCGCGCGTCAATACGGTGCGTCGCTTGGGTGGTCAGGGTGTCATATGCATTCAGCAGCAAGACATTTGACAGCTTTCGTTGCAGCAGTGTCAGCTTGCCTGACACATGGATGGCCGCCACGTTCTTTTTGACGGCACTGCGCCGCAATGCCCCCGTCAGCGCCTGACGGTCAATATCATCGTTCATGCCTTAGTCCTCACGTCCCTGTGCCCCTGATCACGGGGCTGACGGGTTTGCTCTTTTATGCGCCTCTTGCGTGCGTCTGCCCTATTATCGCGCGAAAGGCACCTGATCGCAAGCGTGGCTTGGGTGCCAGAACATGGCCTTTTCTTGATCCCGCAAACTGGTTCCTTTCAATTCTGGCGGTCTGCAAAAGGTACCCGAATACAGGCGCAACCTGTGGACAACTCTGAAAGATACAGCAGACTAAGTGTCTAATTCAGCCAAAACCGAAGTCTGGCACCCTTATTCCCGCGAATCGGGTCCGCTCCTCCCGAATCAGGGTACCTTTGATCCCGTATCCTGGTCCGCTTGGTCCCGTATTCTGGCACCAAAAATGGCGTAACCTATTGAAAATAAATTTTTTTTCGCAGCTAAAGTCCTTAAAGAACCTGAAAGACTCTACAACCTTTGTGTGCTTCTTTTTTGTCTCTATTCGCTTGAATAGACACTGATCGACTGGATCGCCAAGAATAACGTTCACAAATCAACAGCCATGTGCGAACTTACTGCGTAAATACGGAAAAACAACGTACATCTGTGAGGTCACATGACATCTACGGGCAAAACAACCCTCCCCCCCTACTTTGGGATTAATCCGTCCGACGCCGCAGCACGCCTGTCCGAGCCTATAGACACGGCCCGATTCGCGAAAGCCGCGGCCTTCGGGGCAAAGGGACGCGAGGATCTGGCCAAGCGCGGGTATTCCCCGGATGGCAAGAAACGACTTCGCCGCTTTCCGACGTGGGAGATTTGCCGATATTTGATCCCAGTGGCCCCTGCACATTTCCGCCGTGTTCTCAAGGCCAACCCCGAGTTGCCCCAAGGCGAAGGCAGCGGCGGAACCAAGTGGTTCACCATCGAAGAGATCATGCAACTGAGGGACTTCTTTGACGCAGAAGGTGCAGCGAACAAGGAATATAAAAGCTGGCGCCCCGATGGCGTGCCTGCAAAGATCGTTGCGGTCGCAAACTTCAAAGGCGGTGTCGGCAAAACATCCACCTGCGCCCATCTTGCGATGAGCGCTGCGCTGGACGGGTATAAGGTTCTGGTCGTTGATCTGGACAGCCAAGGGTCAATGACCTCAATCATGGGCGGACAGGTCGAAGACGAATGGCAGACGGCCTTCCCACTGCTGGCAAAGGACTTTGGCCGCCATATGGAAGCCGAGATGCGCATGCAGGGCGAGGACCCTGAGGCCTCTGGCTTGTTTGATGAGACGATCAAAGAGGCCATGACAGTTTCGCCGCGAAACCTCATCCAGGAAACCCATTGGCCCAACATCGATCTGATTGGTGCGCAGCTGAACCTTTATTGGGCCGAATTCCAGATTCCTGTCTGGAGGCTTCAAAGTAGATCCTGGCCGCTTTGGGACGCTCTGGCCAATGCGTTTGAGACAGACGGGGTTCTTGATGAGTATGATATCATCTTGCTGGATACGCCCCCTGCCCTTGGGTATCTGACGATCAATGCCTTGGCCGCAGCGGATATCCTGGTGGTTCCGATGGGCGCGTCTTTCCTTGAATTTGATTCGACCGGGCGCTTTTTCGACATGCTTTATTCGACGTTTTCGTCGATTGAGAGCGGTGAAAATGCAGTGCGGCGCAGGGACGGGCTGCCTGAAATCAAGTTCGAATGGGACGCCGTGCGCACGTTGATTACGCGCTATGATGCCTCGCAGCAGGCGGATTTGGCGAATGTCATTCAGGCCTATTTCGGGGATTTCATGACAGCACACCGTCAAGAATTGACGGCAATGGTCGGTCAGGCGGCCGAGCAGGTGAACGGGATTTATGAGGCCGATCACAGGCAATTCAATCGCGATACTTATGTGCGGGGGCGGGAGACTTTTGATCATACGTGGGCCGAGGTGAAATCCGTTATTCTGGGCAGTTGGTGGCGCGATATGCAAACCGGGCAGGAGGTGAGGTAAATGGCTAAGAGACGCAGACTAGAAGCGCCTTCGGCGGAAGATCTGAGCAAGTTGGAAGAGGAGTTTCGCCGCGAAACCCCTGACCCCGCGAAATCCAAAGCGGGGGCACCTATTGCTCAGGTAGCCAAGGAAACCGCAGAAGCCTTAACATATGCTGACCCCACCGCGCGGGCCGCCCAAGCGCGCAACGCAGCAGATGCCGAGACCTTGCGCAAGGCGCAGGCGGATGGGCTGGTCATGCTGGACATCCCGTTAAGCGAGATCGACGCCGATAGCATGGTGCGTGACCGCAGCGTGATGGACAGGGAGGCCTTGGACGAATTGGAGCGCTCGATCGCGCAAAACGGCATGCGGCTTCCTGTTGAGGTTTATGCCTTGGCTGAAGGGGCGCATCCGACCGCGCGCTATGGCCTGTTGTCGGGCTATCGACGTCTGTTTGTCTTGCGCCGCCTATACGAAAAAACAGGCGTTGAGAGTTTTGCGACCGTGCGTGCCATCGAACGCGCGCCTGCGCAGGACGCTGATCGTTTTGCGGCGATGGTCGAAGAAAACGAAATTCGCCAACAGCTTACCCATTACGAGCGCGGGCGCATTGCGGCCATTGCCGCCAAGCAAGGGGTTTTTGCCAATACCGAAGCCGCAGTTGCGGCCATGTTTCCCGCTGCGTCCAAAGCGAAGCGATCAAAGATCCGTTCGTTTGCAATGATCTTTGAGGAGCTTGGGGATATTCTGCAATTTCCCGAGAACCTGCGCGAGAAAGACGGGCTGCGGATTGCCAGCGCCTTGCGTGATGGTGCCGAAGAACGCTTGCGCGAAGTGCTGGACACGGGGCAGGGGTCTGATGCTGCGAGCGAATGGGATTTGATCGAAGCCACGCTGGATGGCATGGACGAGGGCAGCGGGCGCAAGGCCCGCGGTGGACGCCCCAAAGTGCATGTACCCAAAGCGGGGTGGGTGAGCGCTGATAGCGTGCGTTTGTCCAGCGGGATCACTTTGCGCAAGGGGAGCGATTCGAAAGGATATTCAATCCATATTTCAGGCAAGAACCTGTCTGCCGACTTGATGGACAGCTTGTTTGATGAAATTCGCGCCAAGCTGGAGGCCCCCTAAGTCCGCCGACATCTGTCAGAACAGTGTTTTGACAAGTTGACACTTGTGACAAAGCGGCTGACGTGGCAAGTTTACGGGGTGAGGTTGGCCCACAGTATTTTTGGCCAGCAGCGGATCTTTGGGAGAAGTCTTGATGAGTGCCCATAGCCAAAATGAACGTCGTGGGAAGCTGACCACATCGTTGGGCGGTGATACTTTGTCGCTTTTGCGCATGGATGGCACCGAGACGATGTCGCGGGCGTTCGAATGGCGCGTCGAGGCTTTGTCTGACCAGCCGCAGCTTGACCTAAACGCACTTCTGGGCACCCATGCTACAGTTGAAATCCAGATGGCGCAGGGCACGCGCTATTTTGACGGGATCGTTTGTGAGGCTGTGAATGGTGGCATTGCGGACGGTGGTGTCCGCTATGATCTGGTATTGCGTCCCTGGATGCATCTGGCGGGTCTGCGCCGTAATCAACGTATTTTTCATAACAAGACAGTTGTTGAAATCATCGAAGAGGTGATGGGCGATTATGCTGATTTGGGAAGCCCCCATTACGAGCAGGCCCTGAGCGGCGAATACCCCAAGCTGGAATATACCGTTCAATACGGTGAAAGCGATGCTGCCTTTATGGCGCGTTTGATGGAGCGTTTTGGGATTTCGTGGTGTTATAAGCACACCAGTGGAAACCATTCACTGGTGATGGTGGATTTGGCGGCCTCCTTGCCTGAGGTTGATGGTGGCTCCAGACCCTTTTGGGGCGTGCAGGGTCAGAAAATGCATGACGAAGAGCATTTCTGGCACTGGCAGGGTGGTGCGCGTGTTTCGACCAATGCGGTGCTGTTGACGGAGTATAACTTCAAGACCCCCCATGCCACTCAAGAGGCGCAGGTATTGGAAGATGCCGGTCACGCCCGCGGTGATATTCTGAGTTATGATTACCCGGGCGATTATCTGGATCAGGGTGAAGGTATGAATGTTGCCTCCCGCCGCCAGCAGATGGAAGCGGGGCAGGGCCCGCGTCATCATGCGAAGGGCGATATTCCTGTTTTGGGGGCCGGTTGGTGTGTTTCGTTGACAGGCGATCAGGTCGCCAATGCAACCGGCAAGCGTTACATCTGTCTTGAGACGACCCATCGTTTCCGGTCCCAAGCCTATCGTACGGGCGATGTGGGCGGGGATGAGCGGGCATATCAGGCCGAATATACCCTTATGCCTGATGACACGCCGTTGCGCCCCGAGCGCGTCACGCCGGTGCCGCGTATTCAGGGCCCTCAGACCGCCTATGTTGTCGGGGACGGCGAGATTGATTGCGATGAATTTGGACGCATTCTGGTGTGTTACCATTGGGATTTGGACAAGGCGTATTCGATGCGATGTCGTGTCAGTCAGAATTGGGCCGCGCGTGGTTGGGGCGGTATGGTTGTGCCGCGCATCGGCATGGAAGTGATTGTCGAGCATTTGGAGGGCGATCCTGACAAGCCGATCGTCACGGGCTGTGTCTATAACGCTGTCAACATGCCCCCTGCGGAATTGCCTGCGAACAAGTCCCGTTCGGTTTTCAAAACGAAAAGCCATCAGGGTGAGGGATTCAACGAGCTGTCCTTTGAGGATCAGTCGGGCGAAGAGTTCATTTATATGCACGCCCAGAAGAACCTTGACGTGCACGTCAAGAACTCCTCCAAGCGTCGTGTTGAGTTTGATGACAATGTGTCGATTGGCAACAACTCCAATCTTGATGTGGCTGCAAACCGTCTGGAAAGCATTGATGGCAAGATGGATGTGACCGTCAAAGGCGATTGGGCCGAGAAGACAGATGCGAGCCGTGGTGCGGATGTTTCGGGTGATTATTCGATTAAAACAGGCGGTGATCTGACGATCAAAGCCGGTGGTGAGATCGTGTTGGATGCCAGCAAGGTGACACTTGTGTCAGGTGGCGCGGCGGTGGTCGTTCAAGGTGGCGCGGTTAATGTCGCCCCTGTGTTGCATGTTGGGAGTGCGTCACCGGGCGCAGCTGCGATCCCCGCGATCCCTGCGATTTTAGAAGCAGCGGCAGGTGCGGGATCCCCGTTTGTATCGCACTGTCCGATGGAAGACAGCGCAAGTTAGCGTCTAATCCGCCCCGCGGGGGGGCTGAGCGGGCCGTAGAGTGCAATCATTGCGCTTTCGCGCCTTTGCAGAGCAAAATCGGTAGGAGCGTGTCTCTTGCGGCGTTTTGACGGGTGAGACAAGAAACGAAGGAGACAAAAGATGAAGCCAGCAGCACGTTTGACAGATGTACACGTATGCCCCGCACATGGGCCAAATGCGATTGTAAGCGTTTCGACGCAGTCCACATGTGATGGGCTTCCTATCGCTCGGGTGGGCGATAAAACCGCCTGCGGCGCGGTCATTGTCTCGGGAAGCCCTGTCAGCACAGTGGATGGGAAGGCTGTTGCGCACATCGGATCAAAAACATCACACAACGGGGTTATCACCACAGGATCGCCAACTAAAATGGTATGATCCCAAACCGCCAGTGAAGACGGTTAGGTGCCGCCCTTTGGGGCGGATTTTTTTAGGCACAACGGGGTAGGGGAGGTTGAACGTCAAAGGCCGCCCCGAAGGACGGCCTTTGGTTGGTCTGAAAACCGTAAATGCGATCAGAACTGAAGGCGGATCTGCGCTGTAACACCAAGGCTGTCGAGGTTGCCGCCTTGGCGGTAGTCGATACGGCCTGCAGCGCTGAGCTGACGGGCTTTGCCTTCTGATCCGACGTTCAGCAGACGAATATAATTCACGCCGACGCTGAGTTCACCATAGCTGCCCAGATTGGACAGGGTAATTGGTGTTTCCGTTCCACTGGAATCTGTGAAGATCGCTTCGGGATCTGACGCGAAGTCATTATAGGCCGTGAGCGTTCCGAAATAGTTGATTGCACTGATTTCATCAGGCAGCACACGTGATTTCGAAAGTGTGCCCGAGACAAACCCCAGTTCGAGTGTGTTATCAAGCAGTTGCAGGCTGCCATCTGTGCCAATGTCAATCAGATCGGTCTCGAAGTCCGAATAGGAAAACCCTGCTGTCCCCACGAAGGTGAGGCCTTCGACATTCTTGATGGGCCACGAATATCCGACCGCACCCGAAATAGTCGTCCCTGTGGTGGTATATTTGGAATCTGTCAGATCAAAGCCCGACCCTGATCCGACGGCCACGTTCGTCGAGGAGAAATCGGTTTCTTCGAACCGGATTTGCAGGTCAGCAAAGAAGCGGTCGCGCGCAGCTGTCATATAGACACCTGCGTAGGTTTGATCGAAGTCTGTGTCTGTGCGGTTTTCAACCGCTCCGGTTGCCAGGCCTGTCAGCGGATCAAGTGCGCGCGTTAGGTTCGTGCTGTCGCCGGTGTTAAAGCCAAGTATGGCACCGAATGCCATATCAAACCCACCGTAGCGCTCATCAAAGCAGGCAAAATCGCCACCGGCTTGCAGGCCAGAATAGCTTGTCGTTACAGGCGACGAGCCGCCTGAACCGTTACGCTGATCAAAGAACGACCCATCGGCATCTGCCGAACCCGCTGTTGCCCGTGCCCAAGCACCTGCGCCGCATGGTCGATCACCTGGATCGGTCACAAGGTCGGTGACATAGGGGCTGGTCGGGCGGTTGATGATCGAACCAACGATTGTCTGTGTCAGGCCAACAGTTGACGCAAGGCTTGCGATACCGCTGTTCACCTGACTTTGAAGGGTCAATGCCCCGCCTGTATCGTCGATGAAGTATTGAAATTGCCCGAACTCTGGCAAGTTTGTAATCGAACCGATGGTCAACCCGTTTGTGCCGCCATAGTTGATCAGGTCAACGTTATCGATGTTGCCATCAAGTCCGTCGGTGTTGAACACAAGGTCCACATTCCCCGAGATGTTGTTGGAGACCGCAATGCTGTCACCCAGTGTCGATGCGTCGCCAAGGCTGATGTCAAAGGCCAGTGTGCCGTTCAGGTCCGCGTTGCCGCCGACGTTCAGGGTGGTTTGTTCTGCCCCTCCTGCAAAGTTGCTGTCTGGGTTTGGATTGTCGATCAGATCGAGTGTGCCGCCTGTCATTGTCAGGTCGCCAGTGATCGTGTTGCCATCGCTGACGTGCACGGTGCCGCCTTCGACCAGCATCCCGCCAGTGATGTCGGCGTCCATCGTTGCGACGCCTGCGGAGTTGGTAAAGTTGCCGTCAACTGTTCCGTTCAGATCAAAGTTGGCCGAGCCGTTGTTGGTCAGGGTTTGTGTCCCATCGCCGAACACGGATGTGCCCGAGGACGCCAATGTGCCCCCTGAATTGACGGTGATGTCGCCCACAAGCGTGCCATCGTTTGTCAAAGTGCCCCCGACAATCGTTGTCAGGTCGGTCACGGTCAGCGTTTGGCCGGCCATTGTGGTAACATTGCCCCCCGAGGTCAGTGCACCGTCAATAGAGGCCGCGCTGTCGGTCAGGACCAGATCACCGTTGTTTGTAACGGTCGTTGTTGTGATGTCGCCAGCGAGATTGAGATCTGCGTTGGCCTGGTTTGTGAAGGTTCCATCGACGGTCAGGTCTGTTCCGTCCGCGATGTTCATCTCGCCGCTGTTGTTGACCAGCCCGTTGATTGTGGACGTGGTGCTGACATCAACCGTCCCGTCTGCTGCGTTGGCGACGTCGCCTGTGACGTCACCTTGCAAGTCGACGGTTCCGTCAGTTTGGTTGTCCACCGAACCGGCAAGCTGTGTTCCATCGCCGATGATCAATGTGCCGTTGGCTTCGTTTGTGATGGTGCCTGTGCCCGTTCCTACGGTTAGCGTTCCGGTTTGGATATCAAGTGTGCCTTCGTTGGTGGCGCTGCTGGAGATTGTGCCGCCGTTCACATTTACTGTGCCGCCCGTGTTGTTATCCAGCGTGTCGATTGTGCCGTCGGTCAGGTTCAAGGTTGCGGTGTTGGTCACGGTATCGTTGACTTGCCCGCCGTTTTCCACGGTCAGTGTTCCGCCATTCTGGTTGGTCAACCCGCCTGATCCCATAACGGTGCCCCCTGTTCCGACAGTCAGTGTTCCGCCATCATTGTCGAGTAAAGCGCTGCCAGAGGTCAGCGCCCCAGTCACGTCCAGAGTGCCCGTATTTGTCAGCGTGTCTGTCAGGCTGAAGGGGCCGGTGATGTCGATGTCGGCGGCGTTGTTGATCGCGCCGTTCAGGATGACCGAGCCATCCAGATCATCGGTCCCATCAAAGGTTGCGCCCGCATCGATGTTGATGGTGTCAGCGACAATGGTGATGTCCCCCGCGGTGGTGTCGATGTCGCCACTGGTTGTGAAATCCCCGTTGGTGACGGTCAGGGTGTTTCCCGCGCCGCCGCTTGCAAGAGTGCCGCCATTGTCGAACGCGCCGTCCGTCGTGCCTGAATTGTTCAGAACAAAAGTGCCATCATTGTCGACCACACCAAGGTCGCCATCGTTGAAATTGAAGGTTGCATTGTTGTCGAGTGTGCCGCCGATTGAGCCGCCTGTGGACAGCGTTACTTCGCCGGAACTGACAGTGACACCATTGGTGACGGTGCCGCCGATATCTGTTGTGCCACCAGTGGTGGTGATATTGTCGATTGTCCCGCCATTGATATCTACGATGCCGCCCGTGTTGTTGAGGGCTTCAAGGTTGGCATTGCCGACTGTCAGATTACCGCCAGTGCGGACGGATGTGTCGCCCTGAACTGTCGCGTTGCCGTCCAGAGTGACAATACCGCCCTTAATGTCCAGATCATCTTGCAAAATAGCATTCTGGTCGACATCCAGTGTCCCGCTGCGAACAACGACCTCACCGGTAGCGGTGCCTCTGGAGATGTCCATATCGCCGCCTTTGATATTCACATCCGCGATTGTGCCGTTGTTCATGTCGACCGTGCCGCCACTTTCAACAGTTACGGTGCCTGCAATGTCTGCGCTGCCGTTGATCTCTACTTCACCACCATTGACCCGCAGTTCGCCATCAACATCTGCTTGTGAGCGTAGGCGCACTTTTCCGTCTTCGACACGCACGTTGTTTTCGATTGTCCCGTCGACCACGTCGGTATCGCCATCCGTGTTGATAATGCGTTCCACATCGCCGCCAGCGATTTTCAGATCGCCACCGGTGTTTTCAGCCGTTCCGATGTCGTCGCCAGGTTGGATGTTTACAGAGCCACCGGGCAACACTGTTACGTTCTGAGCAATCACAGGCGTCGCCAGCAGGGTGATCAAAATGGTGCTGCTTAGTGCAAGCGCACGGGCATTGACGGGACGATATATTGAAGGCGTTGGTGCTTGAAATGTCATGGCAAATTCCGTGTATACGATTCTAAATTGAGCACAGGTGAGCATTTTTCCGCTTAACGGGCAATTTTCACGTGCTGTTTGGCAAAGATTAATACGGCGACTGTGATAAATTCCACCAGCTTTTTTGTTTGTTGCCAAAAAAGCTGTTGTGCGACCTGTTTTGACAGACTGTGCCAAAAACAGCCGCATGCGGGGATGAAAACCCGCAGTATTTGCGAGGCATCTGCTTGACCCGTCGCGCACATAATCGCAAGGTTAAATGATTGGTCGCCCGTCTTTGACGCGCATGTTTTTTCGGAGTCTTTTAATCATGTCTCGTTTCAGTAAGGTCGCGTGGAAAGAAGGGCTGTTTATCAAGCCGCAGCACCTGCAACAATCCGACCGTTACATGGAAAAAATGGTGACTGCGCTGACGATGCATGCGTCGCCCTATCCTTGGGGCATTCTTGAGCTGTCCGTCGATCAGGGCCAGTTGCGCCAAGGACGGCTTGAGTTGGAGCAAGTGGCGGGCATTATGCCTGACGGCACCCCGTTTGACGCGCCTCAGACTTGTCGGTTGCCCCGCGAGATTGATGTGCCGGAAGACGCTGTGGGCAAGCTGATTTGGCTGACGTTGCCCAATCAAGCGCAAAATGATCGCGATTTGGGTGTTGATGAAGACAATGCCACCCGCTTTGTTTTGGCCGAAGAACGCGGCGTTGCGGATACGACTTCGGCGTCCCGGATTGAAGAATCCATCGAAATTGCGATTCCCCGTCTTGAGCTGACCCTGCGTGACAAGCCGCGCGAGGGGTATCAATGTATCTGTCTGGGTCGCATCGCCGATGTAAGTGATGGAACAGTCGTTACCCTTGATCAGTCGGTGCCGCCCACGGGATTGGTTCTGACAGCGCATCGCGCCTACGAGGGATATCTCAAGGCCGTAACGGGATCGGTTGAGGCACGTTTGGAAGTTTTGGAGCGCTACGCTGCTGATCCCACGTCGGGTGGGGGGATGCAGGACAAAGACTATCTGATGCTGATGGTGCTCAACCGCGTCTTGCCTGTGTTGCGCCATTTGCGCCGTTTGCCCTATGTCCATCCCGAACGCCTCTATGAGACGTTGATTTCCCTTGCAGGCGAGTTGACCACTTTTGAGGATCGCGAACGTCGTGTGCGTGATTACGGCCGCTATCGTCATGATCAGCCTAAGGATACTTTCAAGCCATTGATCGACGACATTCGCCGCTTGCTGAGCCGCGATGTGGGTCGTGCGCTGCGTTTGACGCTTGAGCAGCGCCGCGAGAACAGTTTTGCGGCGATGGTTGATGATCCGAACCTTTTCGCAAATGCGCAGTTTATCATCGAGGTCTCTGCGGCCTTACCACTGACCCAGATCCAGCAGCAGTTCCCGCAGCTGTGCAAAGTGGGTCCGTCCACCCGCATGAAAGAGATTATCGTTAACAATATGCCGGGCATTCCGCTGGTTCACACGCCGAACCCGCCGCCCCAAATCCGTGTCGTTGCGAACCATGTGTATTTTACCGTCGAAAAACAAAGTGCCCTGTGGAGAGATTTTTCCGTCGCGCCTGCGATTGGCATGCATTTCGCAGGGGCCTGGCCCGGCCTTGAGTTGGAGCTTTGGGCAATCCCTGAGGAGCGTTGAGATATGGCGTCTGATGACGACGAAGATCGTACGGTTTTTGGTCAAAAACTGCCGCCGCAGTCTGTGCGCCCTGCACCTGCGCAGCAGCCGGCCCCACCCCCGCAACCTGCGCCGGGTCAGGTTCCTCCTTCTGCGGATGGTGAGCATACGGTTTTTGGACAGCGCTTGCCCCCGCAGGCCCCTGCGCAACAACCCGCAGCACCTTATCCACCTGCACAACACCCTCAGGCGGCTCCGCCTGCGCAGCCCTATCCGCCAGCCGGTTCGGAAGACACATGGCTTGGTGGGAAGTTGACCCCGTCAGCGGGGGCTCCTATGCCACCGCCGCAACAGAATTATCAGCAGCCCGTGGCCCCGCCACCGCAGCAGCCGTATTATCCACCCCAACCACCAGCGGGCCAACCCTATCCGCCTGCGCAGCCGTCTGCATACCCTGATCCGTATGCTCCGCAACCAGCGTATCAACCTGGCTGGAGCCCTGCTGCGGCCCATGCGGATGGTCAGTTCCCCGTTGCAGGGGCGCAAGGTCAACCCGCGCCGCAACGCGCGGGCCCCAAGATTGCCTTTACCGACGCCCTGCGCGGCGCAGGGTCGGATGTGGGGGCCTCCAGCAACCCTATTTTGTCGGCCGCCTCGGGGCTGTTGATCCTGTTTGGGCGTTTGCGCACGGGCATGGTCGAAATGCAGGCGATTCCGTTGCGCGACCACGTTGTCCGCGAGATCGGGCATTTTGTTCACAAATGTCAGGAAAGCGGTGTTCCGCCCGAAGATATTGATATGGCGCGCTATGCTTTGGCAGCGACGGCTGATGATATTGTCCAGACGATCCCCGGCAATGATCCGCAATACTGGCAACAGTTTTCCATGGCGGCCGAACTTCTTAATGACCGTTCGGCCGGGATCGGATTTTTTGTGCGGTTAGAGCAGGTGATTGCCTATCCTGCACAACGGGGAAATGTGCTCGAACTTGTGCTGGCCTGTCTGGCGCTTGGGTTCGAAGGAAAGTATCGAACGGAACCGAACGGCCAAGTTATGTTGAGCCGATTGCGGACCGAGATTTATCAGCGGTTCCGTTCGGCCAATGCGCGCCCCGAAGAGCAATTGTCGCACAAATGGTTGCCTGTTATTTTGAATGGGCGCAGACGCGGTGGCGCGATCCCCCTGTGGGTGATTGGTGGTGTTTCGGCGGGAATGGTCGTGGCGCTGTTTGCAACGTTATCGTGGTTGCTGTCGACAGAAGCGCAAGCCACGCAGGACGACATTGTCAGCTTGCATGCAAATTTGGGTGACGTGGTCATCGAGCGCGGTGCAAACGTAATTGACTATCTCGCCGATCCAACTGGTCAGTTGGAACGTATCCGCGGCAGGTTGTCGGGCGAGATCGAGCAAGGCATTGTCGAGGTTGAGGACGCAGGTGACTATATTTCAGTCAGACTGCGTGATGCATTGCGTTTTGGGTCAGGCTCTGCCGATCTGACGACTGACATCAGTGGGTTGGGCAAACGCATTGCAGAAGTGCTGGAACCCGAATCCGGCGATATCATCATCGAAGGCCATTCAGACAACATCCCGCTGCGTGGCACGGGCCGCTACAAGACAAACGAGGCGCTTTCGGAAGCGCGCGCGCAAACTGTGCGTAGTCTGTTGGTCCCCCATGTCAGCGCTCCAGAACGTGTGTCGGTCAGAGGGGTAGGGGCCGCAAAGCCGCTTGATCCCGCCAATACAAGAGAAGCACGTGCCAAGAACCGCCGTGTTGAAATTCTTATTCGTAAGGAGCAACGCCAGTGAGAGTGCTGCTAAAATGGTTGTCCCCGCGCACATGGTGGGGTGTGGCTTGGTTGCGCTGGCCGATTATTGTCCTCGGCATTCTGTCAATATGCGCCGCAATCTGGTTTGGCCTGCCGATGTTCGGGATCGAATGGCTTTCGAGCATCTGGTTACGGGTTGGGCTGATCCTTTTGATCCTTTGCCCCATCGCTTTGATTTGGGGACTTCGCTATCGCAAGCGTCGCAAATTGGCTGCCGAGCTTGAAGGCACTCTGGTTGAGACCCCTGTCGGGGACGGCGCGTTGCTGGCCGATCGCATGCAAGAGGCCTTGGCCAAACTGAAGAAAAACGGCGGGGCGACCTATCTTTATGACCTGCCATGGTATGTGATTATCGGGCCGCCTGGTGCTGGCAAGACAACCGCTCTGGTTCATTCGGGCCTTGAATTTCCAGGCACAGATGCCTCTGCTGTTGCAGGTTTCGGAGGCACCAAGAATTGCGATTTCTGGTTTTCCGAAGAAGCCGTGATGATTGATACAGCCGGTCGATACACCACTCAGGACAGCGATGCGCGCGCCGATAAGATGAGTTGGCAAGCCTTTTTGGATCAGTTGAAAAAGGCCCGCCCCAATCAACCGATCAATGGTGTGATCCTTGCGTTTTCTTGCGAGGACATGATGACGGCCACAGATGATACGCTTGATACAAACGCACTGGCCGTGCGTCGCCGTTTGGAAGAACTGAATGAGACGTTGCGCATTGATGTGCCTGTCCATGTTCTGTTCACCAAAGCGGATTTGATCGCGGGCTTCCGTGAGTTCTTTTCGACATACAACGAAGAAAAGCGTCGTTCGGTGTGGGGGATCACGTTTCAGACCAAAGATCGAAAAGAAGAGACCTATCGCAGCGTTTCGGCTGAATTTGACAAGCTGATCACCCGATTGTCCGACGAAGTCACCGACCGCATGAATGAAGAGCCCGATACTGTTGCGCGTATTGCGATGTTCGGTTTCCCCGGTCAGCTTTCGTTGTTGCAGCGTAACGTCTCGGATTTCCTGCGTCGGGTGTTCCAGAAGTCAAGCGAGACCAAAGCTATCCTTCGCGGGTTTTATTTTACCTCGGGCACGCAAGAGGGCACCCCGATTGATCAGGTCCTGGGGGCTATGGCCGATACCGATGGTGGCTTTCAGCCGAATTTCATGTCGGGCAAGGGCCGCAGCTATTTCCTGCATGATCTTTTGAAAAAGGTTATTTTTGAAGAACGCGATTGGGTTGGCTATGACTTCAAAGCCATGCGCCGGCGGGCGATTTTGCGAAATGGTGTTACTGGTGTGATTGTTGCCTCGGTTCTCGGGGCTTTTGGTTTGTTCGGCTACAGCTTTTGGCAAAACAAGTCACTGATTGCCGCGGCAAATGCCTCTAACGAGGCGTATCAGCGCCAAGCCCAACCGTTGCTTCAACAAGACATCGTGGATGATCCCCGCACACGTCCTCTACTGGAAGCCCTCGCGTTGGTGCGTGATATTCCGGGTGGTTATGCAAATCCAGTGGAGCAACCCTTTGTGGAGCGGGTTGGGCTGTCACGCCGTGCGACGATCCGCAGTGCGGCGCTTAGCTCTTACTCAGATGCTCTTGAGCGGCTTTTGCGTCCCCGGATGATGCTTTATCTTGAAGTACGTTTGCCGCAACTTTTGGCAAATGGTGACATTGAAGAAGCGTATCGCGCTTTGAAGGTCTATATCCTTCTGGCAAAGCAGCAAGACGGGCGCTCGGATGATGTGGCTATTCAAGCCTATTTTGCCGAAGCATGGGGCCCCGAATATTCTGATCCAGGGCTTGATGGGGAATACCGAGAGATCAATGAACATCTGGCCGCAATGCTGGAATTGGATGATACTGTCGTTCCAGCCCTCAAGCCCGATAAGGATTTGGTAGAACGCACTCAGAAAGAAATTGCGACCCTCAGCCTTGCCAAACAGGCCTATAGTTCGATCCTGTCGCAGGCCGCGACGCTCGAGCCGTTTCGGCTTACCCAAGAATTGGCCGATGTCCAAACTGAGGTTGTCTTTCGCACAACGGACGGGCGGCCATTGGATACCCTTGAGGTTCCAGGCCTATATACCTTTACGGGCTATTGGGGCTTTTTTCAGGACGCGGTCGCAAATGCGGCCGAGCGTTTGAACGAGGAAAAATGGGTACTGGGTAGGCCGGGGGAGGCGGGTAATTATGAAAGCCAGCTGGCGGGACTGAACCGGGATCTGCATGCGTTCTATCGGGCGGATTTTGCAGCGGCTTGGGACGATATGCTTGAGCGGATCGACCTGGTTCCGATGTCGGCAGGGGCGCCTAATTATCCGGGGCTCGCGGTTGCATCGGCGCCGTTTGCCTCGCCCATCCTGAAATTGGCGGAAGCGGTTGATACGGAAACTCGGTTGACCCGTTTCCTAGATGCGGTCGAAACGATGGATGTCTCACCCGAAGCCTTGGCCAGTCCCGATGGCATTGGCGGACAGCTTGCAGGGGTCGGTTTCAGCGAAGTCGAGCGCCGTTCAGGGGCCGTGCAACGCATTGCTCTTGGTATGTTAAAAGACCGCGCCAAATTCCAAGAGCGTGCCGTTCCCTCTGCGTCGGCCCCATCACAGCGCCGCCAGCTTGAATCCATCGAACAGAGGTTTGAAAAGTGGCACGCGTTTGTGCGCGGCGAGCAAAACGCACGCCCCGTTGATGTGTTGCTCGGCAGTATGGGCGAATTGTTGACCAACCGTCAGTTGGCCGGGCGGGGTGGCAGTGCTTTGCTTGATCAACGCGGAATGCAGGAAGCGCTGAATTCCTTGAGTGAAGGTAACCCGTTTTATCCCAAAACGGTGGTGGGTTTCGTCAACCAGATTGAAGCAGAGTTCCTGACGGTGTCAGCCAATGCAACGATGGAAGAGTTGCAGCGGGCGCTGACCGAGGAAGTCGCCGCCTTCTGCACACAGAATGTTGCGGTCACCTTTCCGTTTTCGGGAGGAAGCTCGCGGCATATTTCAACCTCGGTCTTCGGAGATTTCTTCGGATATGGTGGGCGCATGGCCAGCTTTTATGACAACTACCTTCGGGAACATACGCAGCGCGAAGCGGATGGATCGATCGTGGCCCGAGAGGGTAGCCCGATGGGTGCGCGCCTGAACCCTGCGATGCTGACCCAATTTGCCCGCGCCGAACGTATTCGACAGGCCTTTTTCCCACCCGATAGCCGCGCCCCATCGGTGAGCTTCACTGTCTCGCAGGTGGCCTCATCACCGACCGTCGAGAGCACGACGATCAATATGGGCGGGCGAGAGGTCCAGCTATTTGAAAATGCCAGTGGCGCCACGTTCAAATGGCCTGATGACACAGCAGATATTTCGCTAACATTGTTGCCCCAAAGTGTGACGACCGAGAATACAGTGCGCTTTGGGGGTGGTCGTTGGGCCATTGCCAACTTTGTTTCGCGTGGGCGCAATAAGGCATCTGAAACGCAAACGGATGTCACCTATCAAGTGGGTGGCCGTTCGGTAACGCTGCGTATGGAGTTCGACAGCATTGCTGTTCCCTTCCTGATGCGTGATTTGCGCGATTTCTCGTGCCCCAAGACGATTGAATAAGCGGATGCGGGACGAGGTGGTCATCTACGGCAAGCATCCCGCATTTGGCGATTTTCTTGCCCATGGTCTGGAGCATGAGGTTTTTACGCGTTTCGATGCGTGGCTTGAGGGGGTGCTTCCTGCGCTCAAGGCGGAGTTGGCCGACAATTGGGAAGCGGCCTGGGCCGCGGCGCCGCCTCTGAATTTCTGGATTGGTCCAGACATTGTGGGCGTTCCGTTGCTTGGCGTGTTCCTTCCCTCACAAGACAAAGTGGGGCGTAGGTTCCCCTTGATGATTGGTGTGTCTGGGATCGTCGCTCCGCCGCCGTTACATCCCCAGTTCGACCACGCGCCGTTTCGTCATATTGCTGCACATTTAGCCCAGTTCGAAGTGCCAAAGGGTGGAACGCGGGGCGCGGCGACCTTGCTTGATGGTCTTGATCTGCCCGAGATCGCAGGCGTTCTGTTCGAGCCGGGACAAGACGGCGTGATCTGGGGGCATCGTGAAGATGGTGATTTGAGCCGTTTGTTCACGGATGCTTTGGGGGCCGATGCGCAAAAGGCGCAACTGGGTCGAAGCCATTGGTGGCACGAACAACTGCCTAACAGACATGCAGGATGGTTGGCTGTGAATGGCTTGCCCGATTTAACAGCGATGCGATGGCTTTTGACCGAGCGCGGCCATGATGAGGAAGGACAAAATAATGAGTGACCCGAGTGAACCTCGTTTTGTTTTTGAGACAGCGACCCTTACGGATGTAGGGTGTGTGCGAAAAGTAAACGAGGACAGCTTGCTCGCGGCGCCTGAAAGCGGTCTTTGGCTTGTTGCGGACGGGATGGGCGGTCATGCGGCGGGCGATTTTGCCAGTCAATCTATTGTCGCAGCGATGCAAACAGTGGGGATCCCAAATGGTGCGATTGATCTGCGCGCCCGCTTTATGGATCGCCTGATCCACGCAAACGAACAAATTTTAGAGCATGCTTCGGATCTGGGAAATGGTACCATTGGTTCGACTGTGGCCGCTCTTTTGGTCCAGCAGGGTCATTTTGCAACGATCTGGTCGGGGGATAGCCGCGTTTATCGCTTGCGTGGGGGCGTGTTGGGTCAGATGACACGAGACCATACAGAGGTGCGCGCTTTGCTTGATGCAGGCACCATCACGGCTGCCGAGGCCGAGGCCTGGCCACGCAAAAACGTGATTACCCGCGCTATTGGCGTGACCGCGAAACCCGAGTGCGACATCCATGAAGGCGTGCTGCAAGATAAAGATTTGTTCCTGATTTGCTCGGATGGATTGACCGAGTATTTCCATGACGACGAGCTTGAGCGCGTGATGGTGCGCTTTGCAGCGGATCTGAACGCGCTCTGCGCGCAATTGGTTGCCACCGCGCTTGAACGGGGCGGCAAAGACAACGTTTCGATCGTTGCGGTCCGGTGCAACCAAGTGCCATTGCCAGAATTTCAGGCCTCCGGGGTCTATCCAGAATTTGGGGGTTACTTGTGAGCGATAGCGACCGCACTACCCCTCCTAAACCAGAGAACGCGGCGCAGGATGACCTGGATGATCGCACGTTGATTATGCCGTTGCCTGGCCAAGATGATGCGCCTGCGCAAGGTGAGGATGTGGACGAAGATCGCACAATTCTGGCGTTTGATCCCCCTAAAACCGCGCCAGAGTCTCAGACGGAATCCCAAGACCCCGATCGCACGATCATTGCACCGATGCCTGTGTCGGCCACGCCCGAAGGTGAGGCGGAAATAGAGGCGGAGGCTGATGGCCAGCAGCTTGAAGAGGAGGGATCCACCTATCGGCCGTTTTCGGATGTCGTGCCGCAAGAGGAACGCGAAGCGACCGAGGCGGAAGACGCGACGATCTTGGCAATGGGCGCGTTGGATACCTCCGAGGTCAGTGACGAGACGGCGAGTTTGGAAGAACCAACGGCCCTTGCCTCGACCGTTGCTCCGATAGCGACAAGCGCGCCCATGCCGATGCGCACGCTTGAGCAAGGATCGGTCATTAATAACATGTATCGCGTCGAAGAACGGCTGGATCAGGGGGGCATGGGGCGCGTGTTTCGCGGCACCGAGATCGGCACCGGCGAAAGTGTTGCGATTAAGATCATCCTGCCCGAGATGGCAGAGGATTTGCGCGTCGCGCAGATGTTCCGCCGCGAAGCCAGAACGCTACGCCAGCTGCATCATGACGCGATTGTCCGTTATTTTGCCTATGTACCGCCTGATGAGTTCATGGACATGCACGCTCTGGTTATGGGCTTTATTGAGGGGAAAAAGCTATCTGATAAACTCAAGGCCGAGGGGCCTATGGTCAAAGATGACGTTTGCCAGCTGTTTATACGGTTGGCGGACGGGTTGGCCCAGGCACATAAGATTGGTGTCGTGCATCGGGACTTATCACCAGACAATGTAATGTTGCCAGAAAATGACATCAACAAAGCGGTGTTGATTGATTTTGGTATTTCTCGCTCTTCCAAAATCAAAGACGTAACGATTGGAAACGAATTTGCAGGCAAGCTAAAATACGTATCCCCCGAGCAACTTGGGGCCTATGGCGGCGAAGCAGATGCGCCGAGTGATGTGTATTCCTTCGGGCTTTTGATGTGCGCGTGCTTGATGGGCAAAGCCCTTCCTATGGGCGATAGTATCGTTGAAGCGGTTCAAAAGCGGCAGGGCGTGCCTGATTTGACGGAAGTGCCGCCCTCGTTCCAAGGGTTGCTGTATGAAATGCTTCAGCCTGATCCAGCACAACGTATGCAAACGATGGAAAGCGTGATCGACGGTCTTAAGTCAATTTCGGGCGATGGGGATATGGACCGTTCTTTCGGCCCTGTTACGGTTGCCCCAAGCCGAACCGTGCCTGGTTTGCAGGCGGCGCCCTCAGCACAGCAAACAACATTTATGACCTCTCCGCCGCCTTTGGCAGAGGGACAGGCAGATGCGGCACTTGCACCCGCGAAAGGCAGCGTGGGCTTGATTGCTGTTCTGGCGGTCTGTGCCTGTGTTGCCGCGGGTGCGGGGTATTACTATTTTGCTAATGCTGGTAGTGGAGACGTGGCAGGGACCCAAGAGGCGGATGACCCGCTTGCTCGTGTGCCAGACACCTTGGAGACCTATCTGGCCGAAAGCGTGGAAAGCGAATGTGCCTTTGCAACGTTGCGCGCGCAGGGGGCTTTGGCAGGACGACTGACTGCTATTTCAAATGGTCCGCAAATTGGCGGCTCACTTGTTGGCAACTGGCCCACGGCCTTTGGTGCGGCGCCTGACGTGGCCCAATTTGAGGTTTCTGATGCGCAATGCGCAGCGGTAGAGTTTGCGCATATGTTCCAAGGCACCCGCGGTGCTTCCATCGAAATTTCAGTCGATCAGGCCACGGTCACGCGCGCCGAAGGTGTGGTGGGGAAAATAACGGGCAGCGCGGAACGGCAAAACTGGCTAGGGTTGGTGGCCCCGAACGGGCGCGTCTTTTCGCTGATGAGCCAGCTTCAGGCCGCGATTGGGACTCAGCGCCAGTTTGCTTTCCGCCTTCCATCCGCACAGCCCGGGACCTATGTGTTGATCGCCACGGCCTCGGACGATGCTTTGGTTCGGGCGGGTGCGATGCAAGATGGTACCGCCGCCGCAGATATTTTTCCGCTGATGGCGCGTGAACTGGGTGCTGATGGAAACGGAGCGCTGTCCATCAGTGTTCTGGAGATCACGCCCTAGCAATTAATCGACGGTGAAAGAGGCCACCCCAAACACGGTTTGGCGCAGGTCGTTTTCGGTGAGATTTGAGAATACGTCTTGAGCGGACTGCCCAATTTGGTTGGCAAGGTTCACCGGCGCATCAGGCGAGCCCAGAACCACAAGAAGTTGGCGCGTTTCGCGGCTTTCGCCCGCGCGGGCAACGGGGGCTTGCACCACCACATCCCCATCATCGATTTGGGTAAAGCGGGATAAATCCTGAACCACGCCATTGTCATCAATTAGCAGAACATTGAGGAACAATCCGCCAGCGCCCAAGATACGGGTCTGCAAGGTGTCACCTGTGCGCAAGGACGTATCTTCAATAGCAAGACCGATACGACTGGCAGGATAATCAGCGGTCAGGCCGATGGCATCTAACACCGCGCATTGCCGTGTATCGACGGCTTCGCGCGTCTGGGCAGGCGCAGAGTTGAGCCCGTTTGTGATACTTTGGGCATATTGATCAAGGGTCGCGATGTCAGCGCCAATCAACGACAAACCAACTTCGGCATCACTCAGGCGGCGCGGAAGAGCAAGCGCACATTGGGGTGCATCAACGGCGCGGATATTTTGGATAAGTGCACTTAGTTGAAGCGATGCAGGGGAGGGGTTTGCGATAACCCCGTCGCTCCCCACAACGTCAACACCCAGAGTAGGCTCCTCGGTTGGTTCGGGCGTTATGACTTCGGGCTCAGGTGCCGCGGTAGTTGACCCTGACGGTTCGTCCGGCAGGATCACGGCAGCCAGATCGGTTTCCTGAGGTTCTTCGATTTCATCGGGGACAAGCACAACGTCGGGGGCGATCACATTGGCCACAGGCGCGGAAGGGGCCACGGGTTCGGCCAGCGGCGAATACACATCATTGTCCAATGGGCTGAGATCATCGATGGACAACTCGTCTGGATTGATCGCTTGCAGCACCGTGTCTTCGACAGCGGGCTCTGGCTCGGTCAAGGGTTCAAGCGGTTCGGTCATTTCGACAGGTTCGGGCGTTTCGAGACCTTCGGGTTCGAGGGCCGCAAATTGTTCGTCGGGCACGACTTCGGCGTCATCTTCTTGCGGTATGAGCGTATCGGCCAGCTCATCGAAGGTCTCTGTCGGCGCATCGTCGGGCTGAAGGGCGACCGCGTCCGGCGGGATCAGCGGGTCGTCCGTGACAGGGTCCAATTCGATCATATCAACGTCCAGAATTTCCAACGTGATCTCAAATTCGGGTTCGCGAACATCAATTTCCGAAACTTCGGGCAAAAACGCGATGGAGGAGGACAACACTCCAAAAATCGCGGCCCCATGTAGAACCGACGAGCCGCCAAACGACGTGAGCCATGTGGATGGGCCTTGGGGTGCATAAGGTAGAAAGCTCATTGAACCTCCTCCTTGCGATGCACGCTGACCAATCGGACTTCAACGGCGACAAGCGCCTCTTCTGCAAGCAGCGCAAAGAGGTCTGATGCGTTTGCCTCTTTGTCTGCCAATATGTGTAGCCGTGGATCATCGACCAAAGCCTCGGCCAAGGTGCCGCGCTCTATTTGTTCGCCGTTCAGCGATAGGGTTCCGTCGACTGCGATGGTCAGCAGCGGTTTTGGCAACAGATCAAGAGGAAGCTCAGAGGTCTCAGGCAAGGTCACAGTTACCGTGGTCGAGTTGGACAGCGAACCCGTTGTGAGGAAGAAGAAGATCAGCAACAAAACAATGTTCACAATAGCAAGTGAGCTGTCCATCTGCTGGCGTGGACGGGGAGGGGAAAACTTGCGGCGGATCATTGAGCCGATCCTTGCGCAATTTGGACAGCCGCTACATCTGCGCTTTCGAGCGCTTCGAGAGCCGAGGTGACATCTTGTACCCGCGCGGCATCGCCGATGACGATTACAACGCGTCCCGGGTCGGCTTGCGTCCCGATCGCCTCGGCCAGCGACGGGAGCTGGTTGATATCGAAGGTCTGCCCGTTCGTGGTGACTTCGGCGTTGCCAAGCTCCCAAATCGTGGTGTTATCCACGACCGCCTGAGAGGCTTCTGGCGCAGCGCTTTCGTCAACGGGCCCACTTTCAGCGGCCGTCTCGGTTTCTTCTGCGTCGGGTGTTGTTTTGAGGGTGACCAACGAATAGGGCGTCAGGCTTGTCGAGAGCATGAAGAAAATCAGTAGCTGAAACATCGCATCGGCAAGTGGGGTCAGCACAAACCGGTACCGCCGCGGACGTTCTGGTAAAGGGGAAACGGAGGAGCCCATCCAGTGTTGGCCTTACTTCGCGTTCGAACCAGGATCAACGCGGCCGTAAATGGCGGCGGACATTACAGCCTCCATCATGTTGCGTTCGCGGTCGATACGGCTTTCAAACCACGTGGCAACAAAAAAGGCGACAAGGGCAATAGCGAGGCCCGCAGCGGTGGTTGTCAGCGCCACATAGATACCCGAGGCCAGAGCTGTGGGGTCCACGGCGCCGTCCGTTGCTGCAAGTACCGAGAAGGCATCAATCATGCCGATGACAGTTCCCAATAGTCCAAGCATTGGCGCGGCTTGCACAACCATATCCAAAGAGCGCATCCGCTCGCTGAGCGATGCCAATTCGACAATGGCAGTTTGTCGGCTGAGTTCTTCTGCATAGCTTGGATCATTCGGGCGCGCTTGAATCCCCGAAAACACCGCCTGCAAAACGCGGCCCAAGACAGAGCGGCGTTGGCTTGCGGCCCGAATGGCCTCTTCTACGCGCCCGTTAAGCCAATCATCAAGAATGCTCTCGGCTTCTTTGCGTCCGCCGACCCCCAAACGCATGAATTGGGTGAATTTGAACAGGCCGATTGCTACGGCAAACAGCGACAAAAACCCGAGTAGAACGTAGATGACGTAGGAACTGAGTTGGAAAATCGTGAATGTCATGGAGTTTTTATCTATTCTTTGAACGGGTGAAATGAGTTTTGGTTAAAGGCCGAACCCGATGTCCGTGCGCGTGCTGACGGACAGATCTTTCAGGCAAAGAGATGTATCGGTGTCTACCATACCTTCAATAGAACATTCGGACACATCATTAATGATGATTTCAGAAACTTCGGCACATTGATAGGGGAGATTATATTGAACGATCCGCCGTTTCTGGGCTGGCAAAGCCCCAAGTGGTAGTGCCAACAGGGTTTTGAACACCCCTTGTGCGTCCAGAACCGCCAACCGCCATGTCACGGCATTGATATCTGCGTCCAAGCCATTCCGCGTAAAGAAAACAACCTGACAGGATCCGCTATCCGCATCCGTCGCACGATTGAGCTCTAACGAAATTCGACGATCATTGTCCTGTGCGGAAGCGGCATTGACGATGGATCCGATGATGACAAATGAAGCAAGAATAGAATGTTTCATATAAAAATAATCTCCCGTAGCGTGCCGTGTCAGTAGGGGCAGGTGCTAAGGGTAAGTCAAGCCACGAATGTAGACAGATCTGGGATGGCTTAGCGGAAAACGCCGATCAAATAGTCGCTTTGGAATTCCGAATTCGTTGCCTGTGCACGCATCTTGCGCGAGACGACATGGTTTCCGTTCCTGATTTTTGTTTTGGGCGCAATCGATTGAGTTGGATCAGCGACTGATGGTTCAAACGCAATCTGAGGAGCGAGAATTTTGACCGACTTTGTTGAAATCACAGCGTCTGGCGCTTTAACTTTCGGCGCGACAGGACGAACGACAGATTTCACATCTTGTTTCGCCACCTGCTTGGGCGCGACATTTGCTTCTTTTGGGGTTTCGATCACCTTAACTGGTGCAAGCGTGGTAATGACCGGTTCGGTCGGCTCTACCCGTGCAGGAATCACCTCGGGTTCAGCAGCCATGCTGGATACATAGGAAGGGATCACGAATTCGGACCCTGACAATTGGCTCGAAGAACCCAAATGAGCATGGTATGTTTGGCGATCGCTTGCGTCGTGCGCCAAAGACAGCGCCACGCCACCGACGGCTGGCGCGGTGAGCAATGAACACGTTATGATCAAAGTACGAAGCATGATGGGTGTTATCTAACACAACTATCGTTAAATTACATCCCATAGGTTTAGGATATTTTGCCTAAAGTGGTGAAATTTGCAACATTACCATGACGCAAGGGGCAAGTTTAGTGAGGCTGATTGAAAAACCCACTTCATTTAGTGGGGGGGAATTGTGGCGAAAACCGAGCATCGTTGCCTTTGCGCTGGTTTCATGGATGAATGCCGCTCCGGCCTATGCCAATTTCCAGTTTTGCAACCAGACCTTGGACGTCGCCAATGTGGCTATCGGGACTTATAAAGGAACCGATTGGGAAACATCGGGGTGGTGGACAGTTGGACCTAACCAGTGTGCAAACGTCATCCAAGATATTTTGCCATCGCGGTATATATACGTTTTTGCGCGGGATGTTTTTAACCGACCTCTTTTGGAAGGGACGACAGGCATGTGTATCGACCCGGATGAATTTCGTATTTTGGGAAGAGGTGATTGCCTCTTGCGTGGACATCTGGCGGCGCAATTCTTTGAAGTCGACACGCGGCGGTCAGAACGCTGGACCTTTTTTCTTCGTGCTCCTGTTGAATAACTTGCCAGTGCTCTGGTTGGCACGGTATCCTTTAGGCTATTCAAGGAGGTTTTGCAGTTGAACAGCGTCGCACGCACAGCAATTTTGGGAACGATCGGGTGGCTTGGCACCGCTTCTTTCGTCTTGGGGCAGTCTTTTTCTGCGGCGGCTATTTCGATTGTGATTGGCAATGGCCCGGACGGTGACAATACGGTTTTGTCAGCTTATCAAAGACCGTCAGCCGCAGCGCCGCCCCAAATCGTGACGCAAAACACTGATCAATCTGCGATTGTTACACCGGTCGGCATGCCTGACCCTTCCATTATCGTTGGGCGTATTGAACCCGGGGAAGAGGATCGCTTTGGCCTGACGATACTTTTGCCGCAGACAGTTGCGCAATATGCCTTTCCCTATGACAATTTGGAACAACGCGTGGCAATGCGCGAAAATGATCCAGAGTTGTTTTCCAAGCTGATTAACGGGGGGCATCTGGATCCACCTGCCAACCTTTTGAATGCGGCTTTGCAGACTGAGCTTAAGCGCATGAATTGCTATCGTTCTGGCATTGATGGCGCTTGGGGTCCGGGATCACGCCGATCAATAGGAGAGTATTTTGATCGCAGATCAGGGGAAACTTGGCCAACGCAGCAACCAAGCATGGAGCTGTTTCGCACAATTATCCTGAACGAAGACGTCGCTTGCCCAACGCCTGTCGCGGCACCTGTTGCGCAAAGGCCTGCCGCAACGACAACAAAACGCACCACGACAACGAAACGCGCGTCTGCGCCCAAACCGAAACCAAAAAGGGCCGCTCCAAAACCTAAGCCAGCGGAAAAACCAAAAATCACAGTTGGTGGGGGGATCGGGGTATTTCGGTAACCACGATTTGGCCGGTCATCCGTTATCATGTCAAAAATAGAAATCGACCCAAGATTTGCAGGTTCAGGGCGCATTGCCCGTAGACGGCGTAGGTTTCGACTGCTGCGCAACGGACTGCTTGGGGTCGCTTTTATTGGCGTGCTTGGATGGGGAGTTGCGCCTGTTTTTATGAGTCGCGATGATCTGACTGCTGAGAATGGTGTCGTCGAAGGCGATGAACTTCAGATGGTGGAAGCCGAATTTGAAGGATCTGAACAAGGGCTTGTCCTCGCCACGGCCGCATCGGAGGCCTTTTTGGACATTCGCGGCGAGCCAATGATCATTGTGCTGCCTGAGGAAGTCGGCACTGGAAAACGGCGCATAGTCCTAAATGATCAACTTCACCCGCAACGTGGTCGAAAGGGTGACACGGTTGTTGTGATAGAAGATCAATTATTTGATGCAACACAGCGTGTTCAGATTACGCTTCCGTCCTCCAGTTCAGATTTGGCCGCATTTCAAAGGCGGCGCGGCACAGCTCTTGTGCAGGCAGAAAATGATGGATCACAATCCATGCCAGAGGTCGCGGAGGCGGGAGTCCAACTGACTTTTGATGACAATGAGGGCAGTTGGGGTGAGGTTGTCGATGTCGAGCAAGGAGATCAGGAGGATTTAGTGGTGTCATTCATTCAAACCTCCATCGAAAACACAATCACTGAGGCACCCAGTATTGCCGTCAACAAACGATCCGAAATCTTTCAGGATTCGGTCATTCGTGTAGACGCGCCCCAAAGCCTGAGAGATCTTTTGCAGCAAGAGGGTTTGACGTCGAGCGAACTCGACCTGGTTGAGCGCTTTTTGCGCAGATCTGCAGACGTGACGGGAAACACCCCACAAAGCGTTGAAACCGTCCCTGAAGGTGGTTTGATTGCGGTGCGTTTGGCGCGTTCACGCGTGGGAGCACAATTACTACATATGTCTCTCTATTCAGCGGATCGTTACATTTTTACTGTGGCGCAGCCGGCGCCTGGCCGTTTTGAGCTTAGTGCTGATCCTTGGTTTGAAAAAAATCTGTTGAGGAAAGCTGACATCGCCGAGAGAAATTTGGGATCGAATGGCAAGGTCAAATTGAAAGACGCCATTTACGCAACTGCTTTGCGCAATGGCATGTCTTCTGAACTGGTCGGCGAACTTATGGTAATGCTGGCGCGAGTCGAGGACTTGGATCGTATTGCCGAAGAGGAAGACCGCATCCTATTGGTTCTGCGAGAAGACGCTCAATCGGTGGCCCCTGCAGGGCGTATTCTTTTTGTCGAATTGAAGAATGGGGACAAAGAGCGGAAATGTTATGTGGTGCGGCCCCGCGAAAAGGATGCGCCTTACGGGTGTTTTGAAGCCGCAGCGGCGGTGGCAGGACCGTCGGCAGGCCAGCTTGGTCAGGGATTTCTGATCCCCGTGTCTGGCGTGAAGACATCGGGCTTTGGCCCGCGCCACCATCCAATTCTTAAGCGCACCGTCAACCATAACGGAGTAGATTGGGCGGCACCTACTGGCACACCCATTCAAGCGGTCGCTGATGGGCGGGTCAGCCGGGCCAATTTTTCAGGTTCGTACGGAAACATCATTTATATTGACCACCCGAACGGCGCCCATAGTCGCTATGCACATATGAAGGCCTTTGCGGAAGGTGTGCGCCTGGGATCCACAGTCAAGGCGGGCGACGTTATTGGTTATGTTGGAACGACCGGGCGGTCAACGGGCCCCCATTTACACTTTGAGTTGCATCTTAATGGGCGTCCCGTTGACCCGTTCTCAATTAGATCAGCGGCCAAGGCATCTGGTGCCGTTGAAGCGTTGGTGAACCAAATTATCCGTGTGGAAAGTGCAGGGGATGCGCGGGCAAAGAACAGCCGATCATCTGCGACGGGATTGGGGCAATTTATTGAAAGTACATGGTTACGGATGATGCGCACATATCGCCCCGACCTAACGGCGCGTTTGAACCGTAAGCAACTGCTGGATCTGCGGTTTGATCCCGAGCTTTCGCGCGCAATGGTCACGAATCTTGCGCGTGAAAATGAAGCATTCCTGCGAGCGAGAGGGCACCAGGTCACACCAGGTCGTTTGTATTTGGCGCACTTTTTGGGACCGTCAGGGGCGCATGTGGCGTTGCGTTCAGACCCGAACAAAAGTGTGCTAGAGGTCATGGGAGCTGGCGTTGTGGGAGCCAATCCGTTTTTGAAGGGCAGATCTGTTGGCTGGATGACAAATTGGTCTGATCGCAAAATGGCGCGCGTTGGTCGTGGCAACACCTCCGTTACGGTGCGAAATGCCCCAACGGTTTCTCGCCCCGCCGTTATTCCTGCGGAAGTGAAACGATATCAGGCAGGAATTGACGGTTTGCTGAAGACGCTTTAGCGCGCTGTTTTTTCCACGTTTGTGACGGTGAAGCCATCACCTTGGGGTTCAAGCGTATAGATCCAAACGTCCTTTCGTTCTTCTTGCAGCATTTCTGCTTCGATAGAATTTGACGACAAAAGTTTGATGCTGCTGATCCCGCCACCAAAGCTGTCATAGTTCTCTTTCAAATGCGCGGTGACTGTTTCAATCATACAAATGGATTTTTCGACTTCGTTCATGGTGCAACTCCGGTTTTGCGACATGGCGGTCGCTGGATTGGCAAGGGTGGCGGCGCACAATGTGAGAGCGCAAAGAAAATGTCTTGGTGTCATGAGCGGGTCGGAACCTTTGTCATGGGAAAGCTGGCGAATTCTGCGGGCCAGTAATCCAAGGAAAATCCGATTTTCAAAGGATCGATTTCACTTCGGTGGGCTTTGGCCACCCGCTCATGCAGCTTGGATCTGGAAAAATGATCCATGGCATCTTTCCATGGTTTTGCGTTGGATTTGCGAACCTTCATACCTCGGCCCATGACAGAGTTCTTTTCGAAGTCAGTCACACCGTAGCAGGGCGCTTTGTTTGTGTCCCCGGTGGAAGGGCAGTTCTTGGACCCGATCGCGACATGCCCCAATCCAAGCAAATGCCCGATTTCGTGCACGCTGGCTTTTTGCATGATCTTGTTATTCTTGCTGTCTCGTCCTTTGGAAACGGCGTCGATATCGCCACTGTCATATAAACGCGAATGAGAGCCAAAGAAGGTTTCAGACTTTCCAAGTCGGACAACTTCGATGTTGTGATGATTGCTGGC
>NZ_JAKFZN010000007.1 GCF_021654165.1 Nereida sp. MMG025
GATCATTGCCACCCATAATTGTAGACGCCGATCGTGATCACAAACCCCATTAAGGTATAAAGCGATGTGACAGTCCAACCAGATACGTAACGGATGAAGCGCGGAACCTGTCCCCACAGCTCGCTGCGGGCAAGATAAAGCCCTTACCAATCCCAACAAAATCCAGCGACCCCCGCGGACAATAACCTTTTTTTCCAAGGCGCGGCGGGCATTTTCGCAAAAAGTGGTCGAACCGCTCGATTGGACGCGCCGTAAAAATTAAAAAAACGCATAGAACGCGCAGTCCTACCAGTTATGTGTCGCAAAGCGCCCTTGAGACATCTACGGCGGAGAATTCGGAAATCGAAACGCGAGATCGCTGAGACCAAACAGAACTGAGACTTGCTCAACGCTGCAAAACGACATCCGTGCAAACGAAACCGCAGGTTGGGATTCCATTGGTCACATCAACCTGATTTTAGTACTGGAAGAGGAATTCGGCATCCGGTTTTCATACGACGATGTGACCAACACCAAGACCATGGATGGCTTGATCGAACTAATTAAAACGCGGAAGCTCTAAAGCTGCGCACCCTTTGGCTCGGCAGTAACCTCTTTTGAATAGATCATCCCACAGCTGCGACATGATCCTCGATCAATTGTTTATAAAGGTCGCGAATGCGGGCGGTGACGGGCCTTTCGCCGCTGCCAATGGGTTTGCCGTCAATAGAGGCTACAGGTGTCTGGGCGCCGAATGTTCCCGTCAAAAAAGCTTCGTCCGCGCTATAGGCATCAAAAAGCGAAAAGTTCTTTTCGAACACGGGAATGTCATTGGCGCGGCATAGATCAATCACCTTTTGGCGGGTCACACCATTCATGCAATAGTCGCCCGTTGAGGTCCAAACCTCGCCTTTTCGCACAATGAAAAAGTTACACGCGTTGGTCGTATTTACAAAACCATGAGGGTCCAGCATCAACCCCTCATCTGCGCCGGCCTGTTCCGCTTGCAAACAGGCAATCACGCAATTGAGCTTTGAATGACTGTTGTATTTGGCATCTTGGGCCATCGGCAACCCGCGCACCTGTGGCACGGTTGCCAGGCGAATGCCCGCCGCTTGCAACCGGTCAACGGGTTTCGAATGCTCCATGATAATCACAAGTGTAGGCCCTGAACGGCTGAGCGATGGGTGCTGGAATGGTTTGATCTTGATCCCGCGGGTCAGCATCAAACGGCAATGCACATCCGTCTTCATACCGTTTGCAACACGTGTTTTTTCAAGCGCCTGTGCAATACCCGAATGGTCCATCCCGACATCCAGGCTAACCGCTTTGCAAGAGCCAAAGAAGCGGTCCATATGTTCATCGAAAAAGGCCCAGACGCCGTTATAAAGACGCATGCCTTCCCACATACCATCGCCAAGCATAAAGCCGCTGTCATATACCGACACCATCGCCTGGTCGCGGTGCTTCAGTTCGCCATTCACATAGATTTTGATATCCGCGTTGCGCGGATCTTCCAAAGCATCATGGGTTGTCACGGACATAAAAACGCTCCTTTGGGGGTCATGGCCGACGGTACGCTTTGGCGACCTTTGGTCAACTCGCATTTTGCACCGACAGCCCTATCTGAACCGAATGGTTCGATGCTAAGATCATAAAAATAGGCGACAGGAGCGCAAGCGGATGAAGTTTTCTGTGAATGGCAAAATCCAAGAGGTGGACGTAGAAGAAGACATGCCCCTTCTGTGGGTTCTTCGTGACGAGCTTGGCCTGACAGGAACGAAATACGGCTGCGGCATTGCGCAGTGCGGCGCGTGCACGGTTCATCTGGATGGCCAAGCGGTGCGCAGTTGCCAAACTCTTGCGATTGATGCTGAAGGCGCAAACATCACCACCATCGAAGGTCTGGGCACCCCAGATGATCCGCATCCCGTCCAGCAAGCATGGGTCGAACATCAGGTCGCCCAGTGCGGTTACTGCCAATCGGGCCAAATCATGCAAGCCGCGTCTTTGCTGACGTTCAATCCCAATCCAAGCGACACGGATATCGATGATGAGATGAGCGGCAATCTATGCCGCTGCGGCACCTACCCGCGGGTGCGCGACGCCATCAAAACCGCCGCAACCAAGCTGCAGGAGGGTTAAAGCATGGGCAAAGTGAAAACCATCGCACGCCGCAGTTTCCTGATCGGATCTATTGCCATTGCGGGCGGTATTGCCTTTGGCGCCTACACCGTGCGCAAACCCCACGACAATCCAATTGGGGTCAACGACGGCGAGGCTACATTCAACCCCTTTGTTAAAGTGACCCCAGATGCGGTCACGCTGATCACACCTCACGTCGATATCGGCCAAGGTGCTGTTCACATGCAGGCCCTTCTGATTGCCGAGGAAATGGACCTTGCCCTTGACGGTTTTGAAACAAGCTTTGGCACCCCCGACCCCGCCTACTTCAACACGGCTTTTGCCGATGAAGGCGTGCCATTTATGTCCCGCGACGACAGCGCCATGGCCGAAACCATGCGAACTGTTGTTGGCTACGTTGTCAAAACACTGGGTGTTCAGGGCACAGGTGGATCTACCTCTGTGCCTGACAGTTTTGATAAATTGCGTATGGCAGGTGCCGTTGCCCGCGAAACCCTTAAACACGCGGCGGCGCAAGAAACAGGCGTTGCCGTCGGCGATCTGACGACCAAAGACGGTGCGGTGATTTTGCCAGATGGAACGCAGGTTCCCTATACGGAATTGGCCAGCACCGCCGCGCAGCTTGATCCGGTCACAGATGTTGCACTGCGCGATCCTTCACAGTGGCGCTACATCGGCAAACGAACGCAGCGGATGGACATCGCAGACAAATCATTCGGCAAGATGACATTTGGCATCGATATGAAAATGGATGGCATGGTCCATGCAGCCGTGCGTTTCAATCCGCGCCAAGGCGGTGCCATTAATGCTTTTGACGCTCAAGCCGCAAAAGAAATGCGCGGCGTTACAGACATCATCGAGGTAACCGGTGGCATAGCCGCAATCGCGGACAATACATGGCGCGCCATCCGGGCCGTCGAGGCCGTCGATGTGGATTGGGCCGAAGCCCCCTATCCTGCCGAGCAATCAGACCACTGGCAGGCCTTATCCGAAAGTTTCACCAAAGATCGCTTGGACAGCGAATGGCGCCACGATGGTGACGTGCCTGCCGCTTTGGAAAGTGCCGATACAATCAGCGCCGAATACCGCGCGCCTTATGTGGCCCACGCCCCGCTAGAGCCGTTGAACGCTATTGCGTTAATCACAGAAGACCGCGCCGATATCTGGACCAGCCACCAATTTCCCCGCGCCGTAGAGGATATGGTGTCTGCGATCACAGGTCTGCCTGTTGAACAAGTTGCTCTTCACAACCAATATGCTGGCGGTAGCTTTGGTCACAGGCTTGAGTTTGAGAACGTGCGCTACGCAACCGAGATTGCGATGAAGCTGCGGGGCACACCTGTAAAGCTCACCTTCTCGCGCGAAGAAGATTTCGCCCATGACTACCCCCGCCAAATCGCGATGGGCCGCGCTGATGGGGTGGTATCGAACGGTGTGATTTCCACCTATGATCTGAAAGTTGCATCGCCCTCTCCCATCGCATCGCAGGTACCGCGTGCAGGCCTGCCTGTGCCGCCGGGCCCCGACATGCAGATCATCGCAGGTGCGTGGAACATGCCCTATGCGATCGAAAACCTGCGCGTCACGGCCTACCGTGCGCCAGAGCTTGCGCCGGTCAGCTCATGGCGTTCTGTCGGCGCGTCTCATGCGGGTTTCTTTGCAGAAGGGTTTCTGGACGAATTGCTGATCGCCGCCAACCAAGACCCCATGCAGGGCCGCCTTGATTTATGTGACTACGACATCGCCCGCCAAGTCCTTGAGGCCGTCGCAGATATGTCCGACTGGGGCAGCGACCTTGGCCCCAACCGCGGGCGGGGCGTTGCCTTTGTCAGCTCCTTCGGCGTACCAACCGCAGAGGTGGTTGAAGTGACTGCAACGGATAATGGCATCCAGATCGACAAGGTCTTTGTGGCAGCCGATGTTGGTCAGATCGTCGACCCTGACAACTTTGAAAATAACGTAAAAGGCGGTGTGATCTGGGGGCTTGGCCACGCGATGAATTGCGAGATTACCTATTCTGACGGGATGGCAGAACAGCAAAACTATGACAGCCACACGGGACTGCGGATGTATCAAACGCCTGAAATATACGTGCGTGGCCTCGAAAACGCGCCCAAAATTCGCGGGATCGGAGAACCACCAGTCCCCCCTGCGGCCCCCGCTCTGGCAAATGCAATTTTTGACGCGACAGGCCAGCGATTGCGCGAAATGCCGTTTACCAAATTCGTGGACTTTGCCTGATCAGGACGCTTGTAATTCGTGGCGCCAAGGCGGGTTCGCACCTTTGCGCGACACGGTAATGGCGGCGGCTTGAATGGCCATTTCAACCGCTGCCTTAACGACCTGAGGTGACGCATTGGCAATCGCCGCTTTGTCCAACACGTCTTGATCATGCAGCGACGCCAGAAAACCTGCGTTAAAGGTATCACCCGCGCCAATTGTGTCCGAATTGGTCAAATCGACAGGAACGACCGGACAAGTCACCGAGAAATCATTGTGATACGCCGTTGCGCCTTTGCTGCCTTCGGTGATCAACACCAGCTTGGGACCGCGTGCAAGAATACCCTTGGCCAAACCCTCGATTTCACCTTCACCTTCCAGCCAAACGAGATCTTCGTCGCTCAGCTTGATCACATCACAGTTAGAGATCATCGCATCCAACCGCGCCCGATATCCCGCTTCATCCTGAATAAAACTGGGACGGATGTTGGGATCGATCATCGCAAACACATCGCTGGCATGCTGCGCAAGAAATGCGGCATAGGCCTCGGCGCATTTGCCTGACGTCAGTGAAATACCACCAAAAAACAGCGCCTTCGTCTCTTGGGGAACACTCGGCAAATCATCAATGGACATCTGTCGCATAGCAGAATTTTCGTCAAAGAAAGCATAGCTGGCCTGTCCGTCGACAAGTTTGACAAATGCCAGCGTTGTGGGCGCATCAAGCGTTGGGCACAGGGCGGTATCAACATTGCTGTCGTGCATATGCTGCAGCAAGACATCAGCGAACATATCCTGCGACAGCCCACACAAGAACTTGGTCTTGACCTCTAATCGACCAAGGCCAACTGCCGTGTTCATCACGGCACCGCCCGCATGCGGCGCAAAAGCAGTCCGTCCGTCGGGCGCAGTTGTTTCAACCAAATCAACAAGCGCTTCGCCACAGCATAAGATCATCACGTATTTCCCCTAGTCGGGCTTATGGCCCAAAATGTTAGCGGAAACATAAATGGAAAAGGCGCACAAAAAAAGCGCAAAATAAATTGCGCTTTTCTTTCGTATTAACAGCGGGCCGATTAACCGATAATGGCATTAAAGGTCGGTGAAGGACGCATCACAGCCGCCGTTTTCGCATCATCGGTGTGATAATATCCGCCCAGATCCACAGCCTTGCCACCGCCTGCTTTCAATTCCGACAGAATCGTATCGGCCTTCGATGCCAGCGCTTGCGCAACTGGCGCAAAGGACGCTGCCAATTCTTTGTCATCCGTCTGTGTGGCCAAAGCCTCGGCCCAATACATGGCAAAGTGGAAGTGGCTTGCGCGGTTGTCGTCTTGGCCAACTTTTCGGCCTGGGCTTTTGCCTTCGGCCAACAGTTTTTCGGTTGCGGTATCAACGGCATCGCCCAAAACCTTCGCCTTGGCGCTGCCTGCAAAGCGCAGGCTTTCGCCAAGCGCACAGAACTCTCCAAGACTGTCCCAACGCAGGTGGTTTTCCTCGACCAGTTGTTGAACGTGTTTGGGTGCAGACCCGCCTGCACCTGTCTCAAACAAACCGCCGCCTTGCATCAACTTAACAACCGAAAGCATTTTGGCAGAGGTGCCCACTTCCAGAATTGGGAACAGATCTGTCAGGTAGTCACGCAACACGTTGCCCGTGATGGCAATGCAGGTTTTGCCCAAACGGATTTCCTCCATCGACGCGCGCGTGGCCGGGATAGGCGCCATGATCTCGAATTTGTCAGCAACACCCGCAGCCTCAAGCGCGGGTTTGACGTATTTAATCAATTCGGCATCGTGGGCGCGTGTGGCATCCAGCCAGAAGATCGCACGGCAATTTTCGGCGGCCTGACGCTCAATCGCCAGTTCAATCCAGTTTTCAATCGGTGCTTTACGCGCAGAGGCCATCCGCCAGATATCGCCTGCCTCGACCACATGGCTCATCAAAACCTCGTCGCCATTCATCACGCGCATCGTGCCAGCCTCGGCGATCTCGAAGGTCGTCGGATGCGAGCCGTATTCTTCCGCCTTTTGCGCCATCAGCCCCACGTTTTGCACAGTGCCAGATGTTGCTGGATCCAAGGCACCGGTTTGTTTGAAATAGTCGATGCTTTCTGAATACACACCTGCATAGCTGCTATCTGGAATGACACAGGTGGTGTCGCCTTCCGCGCCATCAGGCCCCCATCCTTTACCGCCAGCGCGGATAACAGCGGGCATCGACGCATCGATGATCACGTCTGAAGGCACGTGCAGGTTCGTGATGCCTTTGTCGGAATTCACCATGTAAAGCGGTGGGCGCTTGGCGAGGGTCGCATCAATTTCAGCGATGATGGCATCGCCGCCGTCCATTTCTGCGATCTTCTCAAGCATCGTGCCCAAACCCCCGTTCGGGTCCACACCTGCGGCCTCAAACGCATCACCATGCTTTTCGAAAACCGGCGCAAGATAACGACGGACGCAGTGGCCAAAAATAATCGGGTCAGACACTTTCATCATCGTTGCTTTCATATGCAGCGAAAACAGCGTGCCTTCGGCGGCAACCTCATCAATCACACGGTCATAAAAGGCTGACAGGGCTTTGGCTGACATGAACGTGCTGTCGACGATTGTGCCTGCAGGCATCGCCAAACCGTCTTTCATCACCTTCACACCAGACACTGCGTCCAATTCAATGCGCAGGGTTGCCGCGTTTTCAAGCGTGACGGATTGTTCATTGCTGCGGAAATCATCTTTGCCCATCGTGGCCACACGGGTCTTGCTGCTGCTTTCCCACTTGCCCATGCGGTGCGGATTGGCTTGGGCGAATGCCTTGACAGCCGCAGGCGCACGACGGTCAGAGTTCCCTTCGCGCAAAACAGGGTTCACGGCCGACCCTTTGATGGCGTCGTAGCGCGCACGCGCGTCTTTCTCGGCATCTGTCTGCGGATCCTCTGGATAATCGGGCAAATCATAGCCTTGGCTTTGCAACTCCTGAATTGCCGCAACCAGCTGCGGGACAGAGGCTGACACATTCGGAAGCTTAATAACATTGGCCTGCGCGGTCTTGACCAGCTCACCCAATTCCGCAAGCGCATCAGACTGTTGCTGATCTGCACTCAGGTTTTCGGGGAATGCTGCGATGATGCGGCCTGCCAGCGAAATGTCGCGCGTTTCCACAGTCAGGCCCGCTTCGGACAGAAACTTTTGGATGATTGGCAAAAGTGACGCCGATGCCAACTGCGGTGCTTCATCAACTTTGGTGTAAATAATGTCGGCCATGCTTGGGGCTCCTGTAAACTGGATATGCGATTTGATCGCCACTTACCCCGTTTGTATACTGTCGTCTACAATGGAATGCAGGTCGCGGCGACATGTCATCCCATGCGCGTGCACGGCACTGTCAGATATCGCGCTTACGGTTGTCCTTATGGCCTGTGCGACTACATCACTTACATGAAAACAGACCAGCCGCTCAGCCCCGAACACATCAGCCATGTCATTGAAATGGCCCTGTCTGATCATGTCAGCTTTGATGACATACGTGCGGAATACGGCCTGCGCGAAGCACAAGTGAAAGCGTTGATGCGCGAAAACCTGCGGCCAAGCAGTTATCGGACGTGGCGCAAAAGGGTGCGTGATTTCTCGGATCGAAGAGCGCACTACAAATGAGTGATGCACGCCCCCTTTCGGTTCCTGCCAGCCGCCTGTCACGGTTTTCAAAACTTGGCACCATGACCGCAGGAGTTGCGGGAAACATGGCCGTGAATGGCGTCGCACAGCTGACCAAGGGGCAACGTCCTTCAATGCGCGGTCTTTTGATGACACCTGCCAACATACGGCGTGTGACCGACCAACTGGCCAAAATGCGCGGTGCCGCGATGAAAGTCGGCCAAATGGTATCAATGGATACGGGCGAAATGCTGCCCCCCGAACTGGCCGACATCATGGCGCGCTTGCGCGACGATGCGCATTTTATGCCACCTGCCCAACTCAAAAAGGTTCTGAATGCCGCGTGGCGTGACGGCTGGATCAAACGCTTCAAACATTTCGACGTGCGCCCCATCGCAGCCGCCTCGATCGGGCAGGTGCACCGCGCCACTTTGAAAGACGGCACCGAGCTTGCCATCAAGGTGCAATATCCCGGGGTTGCCCAAAGTATCGACAGCGATGTCGCAAATGTTGGCACATTGATCAAAATGTCAGGGCTGCTTCCCAAAGGGTTTGAGTTGAAGCCCTATCTGGCCGAAGCCCGCGCACAGTTGCATGACGAAACCGATTACGCATTAGAGGCACATCACCTGCAACGTTTTCATACGCTTCTAAAGGATGACGCACGTTTCATGGTGCCGCAGGTCTATCCAGAGTTTTCGACCGATACGATCCTTGCCATGTCCTACATCGAAAGCCGCCCCATAGAAGAGGCCGCGGCCTTACCACAAGAGCAACGCAACAAGATCGCGACCGACTTGATCGATCTTTTGATGCAGGAACTTTGTATGTTCGGGGCGATGCAGACCGACCCGAATTTCGCCAACTACCGCTTTGATCCAGTGACCCAAAAGGTGGTGCTATTGGATTTTGGCGCCACCCGCGACATCGCGGATGACATCGCGCAGCACTACAAGAACCTGCTGCGCGCCGGTCTGGCGGGCAATCGCAACCAGATGGAAGACCTTGCCCATCAGATCGGCTTTGTGGATGACACAGTGGCCGAACATCACCGCGCCAAGATCGTCGATATGATGGCAATGTCCTTTGACGCTCTGCGCGCCTCGGACACCTATGATTTCGCCGACAGGCGGTTGTCGCAATACATGCAACGCGAAGGGCTGGCACTGGCGGAAGACGGGTTTGTGCCGCCGCCATTGCCTGTCGATGTCTTGTTCCTGCAACGCAAATTTGGCGGGGTGTTTTTGCTGGCGGCAAAGCTTGGCGCAAAAGTCGAGGTCACCAAGACCCTTCTGCGCTATTTGTAAATTAGGCTGTTTTGGCCTCAGCCATCTTTTGCGTCCATGCCCAGTTGGTGCGGCACATCTCGAACAAATCGCGCTTTGCCTGAAACCCTAAAACATCTCTGGCCAAGGATGCGTCCGCACAATAGACCGCCACATCCCCCGCGCGGCGCGGCGCAATGCGAAACGGGATCTCAATGTCCGATACTGCTTCGTATGCCTTGATAACTTCCAGCACAGAATACCCCTGCCCCGTACCGATATTGACGACATGCCCTTGGCCCGTTGCATCAATCGCATCAAGCGATTGCACATGACCTTCGGCCAAATCCATCACGTGGATATAGTCACGCACACCTGTGCCGTCTGGCGTGTCATAGTCATCGCCGTAAACGACCAGTTCGGGCAACTCACCTGTCGCAACACGGTCAATATACGGCAGAAGGTTCGCAGGAATACCCTTGGGGTTTTCACCGATCAAACCCGAACCATGCGCACCAATCGGATTGAAATAGCGCAACACCCCGAACGACCAGCGATCATCTGCGGTGCCCACACGCTCAAGCATCTCTTCGCTGGCAACTTTGGTATAGCCGTAGGTGTTGACCGCATGACGCGTAGCTGTCTCGGGGATCGGGAACACCTCCTGATCGCCGTAGACCGTGGCCGATGATGAAAACACCAAATTGTAAACGCCAGCCGTATCCATTGCGCGCAATAACTCTACCAGACCGCTTAGGTTTGTATGCAGGTAACTCAATGGATCCGCTTCGCTTTCAGCCACAGATTTCTTGGCCGCAAAATGAATGACGCCAAAGAAATCATGCGCCTCAAACACGGTTTTCAGGCAGGCCGCATCGGTGACATCCCCTTCGATGAACTCAAGATGTTCATCGCCGCAAATCTGGCAAATCGCGTCAAAAACAGAGCGTTCGGAATTTGAAAGGTCATCCAGAATGACAGCGCGATATCCCGCTTCGACCAATGCAACAGCCGTATGCGAGCCGATGTACCCAAGCCCACCTGTCAAAAGAATTGTATGCCTTGGCGTCACGACAGCGGCCCTCGTCAAGTCGGTTAATTTGTTGCGCGCACACCCGCATTGATCAAGCTTGGCGTGATTTGTTGCACAACACGGTTCCAACGCGTCACAGGCTGTTCCGCAATGAAGATGATGTCATTGGGACGAAGCTCCAAACGTGTCGCAAGGATCATGTTAACAGGGTTTTCCCCATCCAGATGCCATGCCGTCACGGCGCTAAAGGCCGAAGGATCAGGATTGCCGCGCAATACGTAAATCTGTGATGGGTTCGCCGTGCGGTTGTCAAAACCACCTGAAGCGAACAAGGCATCCGCCAACGTTGCTTGCTGGCCAAAGGGCATCTCAAAGCGCGATGGGTTCGCCACCTCACCCGTCAGATAGACGTAGTCGACATCCACCGCGCCCAAATCCAGCCGTGCCTGAAAATTGCTACGCTGTTCTTGCAAAGCAGAGCGGCGCAAATTCACCTCGGTCTGAAGCGCGGTCAACCGATCGCGACGGGCCTGATTGCGAAGGCCGGTCAGCGTGATCTGTTGATCAAAATAGGCTTCGGCACGTTCAAGATCAAAAGACGTATCGACAAAAACGCTATCGCCTGCAGCCAACTGCGTTTTCAAAAGATTGCGGTTGGAATACAAATCCTCAAGCGGGATTTGATAGAGCGTTCCGTCGCGGTAGATGCGGACACTCGCAAACTCAAGGTCGGGCGCATCAATCCCGCCAGCTGCCGCAATCGCTTCATCCAGCGTCAGGGGCGTCAGACGAATGGACACAACCGATGGTTTCGCAACCGCACCGCCAATGGAAACACGCTGCGAATTAAACTCGGCAATCTCGATGCTGAAGGTGGGATCAATCTGGCGTTCGACAAGACGCTCAAAGATGACCTCTTCGGCTTGCTGAAGCGTCAGCCCGTTCACCTCAATGCGCCCAACATCGGGGATCGCAATCGCACCGTCATCGCGCACCGTATATCCCTGACGACGGTTTTGTGCAGCCAACAGTCCGCTCAGCTCTTCAACCGTTGTTCCCGACGAAGGCGTCGCCAGCAAGATCACATCGCCAACACCGATTTCATAGTTTCGCGCAGGCACCGGCGGCGGCACGCGCAGTTGAAGTGCCGCTCTTGGGGCAGGTTCGGTCAGCGCACCACGTGGCAAAGCACCAGCCCCAATGCCCGCACCACCCGCGCCTGCATTTTGGAAAAACGCCGCCGGCAAAGTTTTGGGGCGATATGTTGACTGGTTGGCTTGCAGGACCGTTTCGCCAGACAAAGCAACGATGCGCACAGGCACATCGGCGGAATCCGTTTTGACTTTGGGCGTCACATAGGCAGACCCACAAGCGCCCAACGCCAGCGCAAAAACAACAGATAAATACTTCATGCGACATCCCCGATCGTCTGCAGCACTGTTTTCAAATCAGGTGAGGATTCGCAAGGTGTTTGGCCTGACTAAAGCGGTTTTCAGCCTTAAAACGCGCAAAATGCCCCTACATCTGGTGTAGGGGCATGTCACATTTCCAAGAATTAGGGATCAGTAGGAATAAAACCCCTGTGGCCGGTAGACTGCACCTTGCGTCCCATAAGCGTGCTGCGCGGGATGCGGCGCATAATGCGAAAACGCCATATGCCCCCCAATTCTGGGCCCTGCGGATGCAGCAGCGAACTGCGCATGATCGCCATCGCCATCCTCTGCTGCGCGTCCTGCCTCAAAAGCGGCAAAGGCACCGTGCAGCGTCGGAAAGCCCGACCCGACCCGCTCTGCCGCCAAGGGCAGCGGGGCACTCAACGTGCGGATCATGTTAAACAAATGCGCCACCCGTGTTGCATCGCGCGGTGCGTTTTTGAAATCAGGGTGATGCGCCACCAGCAACGCAGCCATACCGCAGACATGCGGGGTTGCCATCGAGGTACCGGATTGTGGGTCAAACTGCCCCCCCGGCACGGTCGAGATGATCCCCACGCCCGGACCCGCAACCGCAATCTCGGGGCCATGACAGGTAAAGCTTGGCGAAAACAGGCCATCACCTACAACCTGGCTTGGCTGCATCGTGGTGGCCTCCCATGTGTCATTGGGAAAGGTATTCATCTGGCCCAAGGCTGCGACCGCCAGAACCGACGGCGATTTGGCAGGGTATTGCACCTCATTGCCCGAATTCCCTGCTGCCACGATACATGCGATGCCGTGTTGCACACATTCCTCGATCTGTTGCTCGACCACTTCACTGGCCTCGCCACCACCAAGCGACATGTTCACCACATCCACATTCAGTTCGATGCATTTGGCCAACGCATCCAGCAATGACGAAAACTGCCCGCCGGGAAAGACCTTCATCACGATGATCTCTGCATCAGGGGCAAAACCACGAATGGCCGTGGTGCCATCGGTCTTGCCTGTGATGACCCCCGCACAATGCGAGCCGTGACCGATCACATCATCTTTCCACCCTTCGCCCGCCTGCCCATCGGGGGTGTCCTTCGTCATGTCGAACCCCTGCGCGATATGCGACAAGACAGGGTGGGTCGGATCAGCACCTGAATCGATGATCGCGATCTTGACACCTTTGCCCGTATATTCATCTGGCAGCTTGTCCAACCCCATCAGCCGCTGTCCCCATCCATAAGCGGCATTCAAGGGAAACCCTGCGTGGGTATCGGCAATCGGCTTAAGCCGGATCACATTGATGCCCGTTGTCGACAGGTTCGGGCTATTGATGATGCGGTTCCAATGTCCTGCGGACGGGCGCACGAAAATCGACTTCACCTGATTTCCGCCCGGCAGTTCAAACAACTTCATGGTCAATTCACCGCGGCTGTTTGATCGCCCCTCCTGCGGAAAGCCCGCCGCCTCCATCGTTACACTGGCACCTGCGACAGGTTTGTCGCCCTCCCCGATGATGCGAATTTTCACGGTGCTTTCCTTCAGCCCCGCATTGCCCATATTCGTGCGTCCCATCAGCTGTTGCATCAGGTTCGAGGGTGCGACCGCCCCGTATTGAAGGTGGCTGTCCACCTCAACACTGACGCTTGGCCCCGCTGTTTGGGCCAGAATAGCCGCCGCTTCGATATCCATACGGTATTTCAAAACATCCGTCGCTTCGTCATGGGTGCTGAGCGTTTTGTTGATCTTGCGCCGGATCACGCGTTCGGGCGTCACCCCGAACTGGCTTTCCAAAATACGCACCGCACTGGCCATTGTACTGGCATTCATCGGCTGGATGCCCGCACGTTTTGCCGCAAGACTGCGGCGCGGACCAACCAGAATATCAATCTTTTCCGAGGTCTCATAAATCGCGTCTTGTGACGCGCCATTTGTATTTGATCCATTCTCTGGCATCGTAATAACTCCCTAAAAATAAATGTCTTTTTGAAAAATGCTTTGGTTAAATTTCGTTCACTTCATCGTCTTCGCTAAAGCGGATAGCTTCGTCAGATCCCGAAGGTTCGACCCTGTCGCCCTCAAAGGGACCAGGCGGCGCAATCGCCGTCAGCTTTTTGTCCTCTTCGAAAATCAAGGCGCGTTCAAAGCTGTCGGCAAAGGACTGAACCACTGATCGTGGCCCCGTCAACGTGGCCATCAAATCGTTCCGTTTTTGCACCGTAATCTCAGGGTGATGGGTGGCCGAGGCGATCAACGCGTCCAGCTCATCGCGCACAGACACCACAGAACCATCTCGCATGGCGATCAGTGTCATCATCGGTTCGGACATAATATTTTCCTTTCCTGACTGGGACATTCGAGATGTCGGGGCGATCATCAGACCGCCCCGCACCAGATCAATTAGTGATAAACGATCTGTTCGTTTTGCGGCTCGACCATCGGTTGCCCGTAGACAGGCTGGCCATAAACGGGCTGGCCATAGGCATTGAACGGCAGCAATGCGCCCAAACCGCCGCCAATCGCGCGGCCAAGGTTCTTATTGCCAAGGCGCTTGCCGATCCATCCGCCAACGGCCCCGCCAGCAAGCCCACCCAGAACACCTTGGGGCGCAAAACCCACAGGCTGTTCTTGATAGACAGGCTGCATGGGGTAACCGCCAGGCCCTGCTTGGAAGGGCAGCATATCAGCCAACCCGCCAACGGTGCTGATCGCACGACCCCAGTTTCCACCGACATGATTGCCGACAACAGGTGCTACATCCGCAATGAAATCACCCCAACGCCCTTGCGGCGCGAACTGTGGCTGCCCCATTTCAGGACCAGCTTGGAACGGCAGGAAGCTGCCTGCCAAACCGCCCACAGCACTGCCCAGATCGCGGTGACCGAAATGACCACCGATGGCACCGCCCGCAATGCTGCCCAAGGCAGAGCCAAACACACCTTGGGGCGCATAGCCCACAGGCTCTTGATAGATCGGCTCTTGGTAAACGGGATCGGCATAAACACTTGGCCCCGCCTGGAACGGCAAAAGGTTGCCCAATGCGCCGCCAACGGCCTGCCCCGCACCGCGATTGCCCAGTTTGTTACCCACAAAGCCGCCAACACTGCGACCCAACCAACGTCCAATGGCACCTTGGGGCGCGTAGGCCATAGGCTCGGCATAGACCGGCTCTTGCATGACAGGGGCTTGAACATATCCGCCCGGTCCTGCCTGAAATGGAAGCCAGTTGCCAACAGCACGTGTGCCAGCAGTGACCGCACCACCGATAACCGGCGCCATGAACCGTGTGGCCTGATGACCATTCGCAACGGCTGTCGCGATGCCACCCGCAATCGGCGCAACCGCAGCAAGGCCATCGCCAAACGCACCCTGAGGTGCGAACTGACCTGCGTAAGGATCAACAGGAACCATATGATTTGGATTGTAGTACATGAGAAAAAACTCCCTAAAAATTGGTTTTCAAAAACGTCTGTTTGCTGAAAATTCAGCTGTCGAATGAGCCGAAAAATAATGGCTCGGGGTGCCAGTGAAATTGCTGGAAAATTCAGCACCTGACACAGACAGGAAACACTGCGTTTACGATTCGGCGCAAGGTATGGAATCACTGACCTGCGCAACCAGAGGGGCACCACCCAAAGAAAAAGGCGCGCAATCAATGCCTTGACCACGCGCCTTTACTAGAAATTTCTTTGCGGGTTAGCTCATTCCATCACAGGAATGCTAAACTCACCGCCCTCTTTGATGCCCGATGGCCAACGTGCTGTGACCGTTTTTGTGCGTGTGTAGAACTTGAACGCGTCAGGCCCATGCTGGTTCAGATCGCCAAAGACCGACTTCTTCCAACCACCAAACGTATGATAGGCCAGCGGCACGGGGATGGGCACATTGATGCCCACCATCCCGATGTTGATGCGGTTGGCAAAATCACGCGCCGCATCGCCGTCACGGGTAAAAATCGCCGTGCCGTTGCCATACTCGTGATCCATCGCAAGGCTGACCGCCTCCTCATAGGATTGCGCCCGCACCGTGGACAGCACAGGACCGAAAATCTCGTGCTTGTAGATGTCCATATCCTTGGTGACATTGTCGAACAGATGCGCGCCCACGAAAAAGCCGTCCTCATACCCCTGAAGGCTGAAGTTGCGCCCATCGACCACCAGCTTGGCCCCTTGATCGATGCCTGTTTGGACAAGCCGCTCGATATTGGCCTTGGCCGCAGCCGTTACAACAGGGCCGTAGTCCACGTCATTGCCGCTGGTATAGGGGCCGACCTTCAGCGCCTCGATCCGCGGCACCAGCTTTTCAATCAATCGGTCCGCGGTTTCGTCGCCCACAGGCACGGCCACCGAAATCGCCATGCACCGTTCGCCAGCAGCCCCATATCCCGCACCCACCAGCGCATCGGCCGCTTGGTCCATATCGGCGTCAGGCATGATAATCATATGGTTCTTGGCACCGCCAAAACACTGCACGCGTTTGCCGTTGGCGCACCCCGTGGCATAGATGTATTCGGCAATCGGCGTGGATCCGACAAAGCCCACCGACTGAATCACATCGTTGTGCAGGATCGCATCCACCGCTTCCTTGTCGCCGTTCACAACCTGCAAGATCCCCTTGGGCAGCCCTGCCTCTTCCATCAATTCAGCCAGCATCAGCGGCACCGATGGATCGCGCTCGCTTGGTTTGAGAATAAACGCATTGCCACAGGCGACCGCAGGCGCAAACATCCACATCGGGATCATCGCAGGGAAGTTGAACGGCGTAATCCCCGCCGTCACCCCCAAAGCCTGCCGCATGGAATACATATCAATGCCAGGCCCTGCGCTGTCGGTGTATTCCCCTTTCAGCATTTGCGGCGCACCAATGCAGTATTCCACCACTTCCAGCCCACGCTGCACATCGCCCGCCGCATCAGGCAGGGTTTTGCCATGCTCGCGGCTCAGCGCTTCGGCCAACTTGTCCATATCGCGGTTCAGAAGGCCCACGAATTTCATCAAAACACGTGCACGGCGCTGCGGGTTTGTCGCGGCCCACGCGGGCTGCGCCTTGGCGGCAATCTCGACCGCATGGGCCATCTCTTCTGTGCTGGCCAGCGGGCATTTCGCCTGTACCTCGCCCGTCGCAGGATTGTAGACATCGGCAAAGCGCCCCGACGTGCCTTTGACATGTTCGCCGTTAATGTAATGGGTCAATTCTTGCATGAGTTGGTCTCCTTTTGACATGATCCTATCTTTGCGATTACTCATGTAGTAGGTGAAATTTTCGATCATTATTTTGCAAAAATGCAAAGCCAAACCATGAACCCTGACGACCTGATCATCTTTCTTGCTGTGGCACGCACAGGCAGCATTTCCGCCGCTGCTGTCAGCGTGGGCAAAGATCCCGCGACCGTAGGACGGCGCATCCAGCGCCTCGAAGATGTGCTTGGCACTTCGCTGTTTTCGAAATCCCCGCGCGGTTATGTTTTGACCGATGATGGCAACGCGCTCAGTGGGCATGCCGCCAAGATGGAAAACGTACTAACCGAGATTTCCAGCGATTTTCTGAACGAAGACACCTCTCTGACAGGGCGCATTCGCATCGGTGCACCAGATGGCTGCGCGACCTTCCTTTTGCCTGATATCCTCGCACAGATCAGTGCGGCGCATCCCGAACTGGTTATCGAAGTCGTCTCGGCTTCGCGCGATTTCGATGTGTTGAACCGCGACGTCGATCTGGCGATTTCCGTGACCCCGTCGAAATCCAAGGCGCTGCTGTCGGAACCGCTGGCAGACTATCACCTTCAATTCGCCGCTGCGCACAAATTGGTCGATCGCGTTGGGCAAGACGCGCTCAAGGATCAACCGCTGATCAGCTATATCCCCGAACTTCTGATGGATCCCGAACTGGACATGCCTGCGCATTTTCGCACCCGCGCACCCAAGCTGCGTTCCAACTCGGTGCTGGTGCAGTGGGAATGGATCAAGCACGGACACGGCATCGGCATGGTGCATGATTTTGCCCTGCGCGATCAAAGCGCGGTCACCCGCATTTTCCCCGAATTTTCCGTGCCGCGCCAATATTTCCTGAACCTGCGCAAAGACGAAATGGCGTTTCGGCGTATGGCGACACTTGCAACCTTGCTGCGCCGCCAATTCGCCCAAGCCCTATCCGCGTGATCGCTTTTCGAACCGTGGCAGCATCGCTGAAAAGTCTTTACCCGCACCGTCCTCGCTCTCCACAAACTGCTCATACAGTCCCGTGGCAGCCTGCCCCAAAGGCGTATCGGCATCCGCGCTTTGCGCCGCCTGCTGCGACAAACGCAAGTCCTTCAGCATCAAATCCGCCGCAAACCCGGGCTGGTAATCGTTATCCGCAGGGCTTTGTGGCCCCACCCCCCGCGCAGGGCAATAGGCGTTCATCGACCACGAGTACCCCGATGACGTGCTGACCACATCAAACATCTTCTGACGATCCAGCCCCAGTTTATCGGCCAGCGCAAAGGCCTCGCAGGTGCCGATCATCGTGATGCCCAAAATCATGTTGTTGCAAATCTTGGCCGCCTGCCCTGCACCGCTGTCACCGCAATGCACCGCCTTTTGGCCCATGATCTCAAACAATGGCGCGGCCTTGGCAAACCCGTCTGCACTGCCCCCCGCCATAAACGTGAGCGTCCCGCCAGCCGCACCGCCAACGCCGCCAGACACCGGCGCATCCACCGCCAGCTTACCCGCCGCAACAGCCGTCTCGGCCACGGCCCGCGCGCTGTCGACATCAACGGTTGAACAATCCACCAGCACAGCCCCCGCCTCCATCGCGGGCACCACCTCATCCGCAACAGCACGCAGAATCGCACCGTTTGGCAGCATCGTAATCACCACATCTGCGCCCGCAGCCGCCGCTGCCGCCGACGCCACAGACGACACGCCATCGACCGTCACGCCGCTCACATCAAAGCCCGCCACCGTATGGCCCGCCTTGGCCAGATTGGCTGCCATCGGCCCGCCCATATTCCCAAGCCCGATAAATCCGATCTTCATGCAAAATCCTCCCTGTTTGATCGAAACGCTAGCCTAGCGGTCCGAGGTCTGCCAGCGCGGATTAATCCACGGCGCAAGGTTCTCGCGCGGCAACATCCCGCGCCCCAGAATATGATCCGCCGCCTTCTCGCCCACCATAATCGACGGCCCGTTCAAATTGCCATTGGTCACCTGCGGAAAGACAGAGCTATCGGCCACCCGCAGCCCCTGCACGCCGATCACGCGGCACGCAGGATCCACCACCGCCATCGGGTCATCTGCTCGCCCCATCCGCGCGGTCCCGCAAGGGTGATAGGCGCTTTCCACGTGCTCGGCGATGAACGCGTCCAAGTCATCATCACTTTGCACGTCAGCCCCTGGCGAAATCTCTTTGCCGCGATAAGGATCAAACGCCGCCTGCCCGAAAATCTCGCGCGTCAGGCGAATGCAGTGGCGGAAATCCTCCCAATCCTCTGGGTGGCTCATGTAGTTAAACTGGATGCGCGGCGGCTCTTTCGGATCAGCCGATTTTAACGTCACCGCCCCGCGCGATTTCGATCGCATCGGCCCCACATGCGCCTGCCAGCCATGCCCTTCGGCCGCCGCAGTGCCATCATAGCGCACCGCCAATGGCAGGAAATGATATTGAATATCGGGATATTGCACCCCTGCCTTGCTACGCACAAACCCGCAGCTTTCAAACCCGTTGCTGGCCCCCGGCCCAAGCTGCGCCAGCACCCATTGCAGCCCCACCTGCATCTTTTTGGGCAGCGGCCAATAGCGATAGAGCGTGATCGGCTGCGTACAGGCCTGCTGGATATAAAGCTCCAGATGGTCCTGAAGGTTCTGCCCCACGCCCTGCCGATCCGCGACCACCTCGATGCCGTGATCGCGCAAATGATCCGCAGGGCCAATGCCCGACAACATCAGCAGTTTTGGCGTGTTGAACGGGCTGGCACTAACAATCACTTCGGCCTCAGCCGCGATGAATCCCTTGTCGGTTTCAACACCCACGCACCGCGTGCCGTCCATGCGCAGGCGTTGCGCCTCGCAGTGGATCAGCTTTGCCCCCATCTTGACCGCAGGTTTCATATAAGCACGCGCTGCAGACCACCGCTTGCCTGCGTGGATCGTGGCATCGAAAGCCGCAAACCCTTCTTGCTTTTCGCCGTTGTAATCCTCGGTAATCTCGAAGCCCGCCTGCGCGCCTGCATCAATAAATGTCTGATACAGCAGATTGCGCATCGGGCTTTTGCTCACATGCAGCGGGCCGCTGTCTCCGCGATAGGCGCTGGCCCCGCCGTTCCAGTTTTCCATCCGTTTGAAGTAAGGCAGCACATCCGCATAAGCCCATCCGTCCGCACCCATATCGGCCCATGTCTCATAGTCCATCGCATGGCCGCGCACATAGATCATGCCGTTGATCGACGACGACCCGCCGATGACCTTGCCGCGCGGATTATAGATCTGACGGCCACCCAAATGCGGCTCGGGCTCAGTCCAATAGCGCCACGCATACCGCTCCATATTCATCGGATAGGACAGCGCCCCGGGCATGTTGATCAGCGGCCCCGCATCGCTGCCACCTGCCTCAAGCACAATAACCGATTTGCCTGCTTGCGTCAGCCGAAACGCAAGGGCGGAACCCGCAGACCCCGCCCCGATAATCACATACTCCGCCTTCAATGGATCAGCCTTTCCCCTTCCAGGGCACCAGCCATTTTTCCATCAGGCGCATCAGCACATCGATGCCAAAGCCGATAATTCCGATCAGGATAATCCCCGTCAGCACAATATCGGTGGCCTGAAATTTCGACGCGGCAACAATCATTTTACCCACGCCTTTTTCGGCCGCCACCAGCTCGGCGGCCACGACAGTGCCCCAACACACACCCATCGCCACACGTGCAGCGGTAAAGATTTCGGGCAGAGAATTCGGGATAATCACATGACGCAAAATCTGCACCTTGCTGGCCCCAAGCGAATAGGCGGCATGCACCTTACTGATCTTGACCCCCGACACACCCGAGCGCGCCCCAATCGCCATGATCCAAAGCGCCGCAAGAAACAGCAGGATAATCTTGCCCTGCTCTCCGATCCCGAACCAGATGATCACCAGCGGGATCAAGGCCAGCGGCGGCACAGGGCGCATGAATTCCACAATCGGGTCAAACCAACCACGGAACCAATTGCTTAGCCCCATCGCATAGCCAAGCGGAATACCAATCAGCGCCCCCAACAAGAACCCGACAATCACCCGAAACAGCGAATAGGACAGATGCTCGGCCAGTGTGACATTCTGATAGCCGTCTTGCCACAATGTCACCAACCGTTCAGCCACCGCGTTGGGGGCAGGCAGCCAGATATCTTCCATCTGCCAGCCCGTTCCCGGCTCAAAATTCATCGTGCCTTTATCGGTCAGCGCAACGCGTCCAAACGGCAGGGTCACATCCTCACCCGCCGCAATGGCCATGCCACCCACACTGGTGATCTTTGCCCCGTCGGCGCGTTTCACCGCATCATTCTGGTCCCATACGATCAGCTTGCTGCGATAGGCCTGCACCTCGACCACATCGCTGGCCGCAGGACCGTTGCCTGCCGCCACGCTGATCCCCTCGGGGCTGCCGCCCTTGGGAAACACATTCACCAACACCTCGGCGTCATCGGTGCTGCCATCGGCATACTCCACCGTATAGCTAAAGCTGTCTTGGCCCGTAAACGCACCGGGTGCATGCAGCAGCTTGGGCAGCCATGCCGATCCTGTGAACGCGCCCCAAATCACAAAGATCAAAACAATTGAAATGACCGAGGCGGCCTTGTCCGAAACCACCGCACTTTCATCGCCAAAGGTCACAGTTTTCAGCGATGTATAATCCGCCCGTGATTGCATCTTGGATCGTGCAAACCGCCAAACGATCATCGCCAGCAAAATGACGGCCACATATCCGATCAATGCAGGCAAGGTGCCCAAAATACCCAAAAACAGCGTGGCCAACTCGCCGCTTAGATCGCTGATAATTTCCATCTCAGGCCTCCCCGCCTGCTGTGCCGCCCATAATCTCTTCTTCCATATCCCAGATCATGGTCAGGATTTCCTCGCGCGTCGGGCCATACTCAGGGTGCTTTTTCACCTCGCGCAAATCCGCGCCCACGCCCATCTCGGCAAAGGGCAGACGGTATTCCTTGTGAATCCGCCCGGGACGCGGCGCCATGACCAACAACCGCTCGCCCAACAGCAGTGCCTCTTCGACCGAGTGGGTGATCAGAATGATCGTCTTTCCCGTCTCTTTCCAAAGTCTCAGAACCAGCCCCTGCATCTTTTCGCGCGTCAGCGCATCCAGCGCACCAAGGGGTTCATCCATCAAAATCACATCGGGGTCATTGGCCAGACAGCGGGCCAGAGCCACACGCTGCTGCATCCCGCCCGACAATTCATAGACCATCTTGTCCTTGAAATCCTGAAGGCCCACAACGTCCAGCAAATGCTCGACAATCTCGCGGCTTTCGGCCTTCTTCATACCCTTCATATCAGGGCCGAAACTCACATTTTCGCGCACGCTCATCCACTCAAACAGCGCACCTTGCTGAAACACCATCCCGCGTTCCGCATCAGGCCCCTGAACCGTATGGCCGTTCAAACGGATTTCACCCGCAGTCGGCGCCAGAAACCCTGCCACGATATTCAAAAGCGTGGTCTTTCCGCAGCCCGATGGCCCCAAAACACTCAGCAATTCGCCTTGTTTCAAATCAAGGCTCACATCTTTCAGGGCCTGAACCGCGCCGCCGTCAGGCAGGTCAAACCGCATGGAAATCTTGTCAATCGCCAGACCGCTCATTGCTATGTCCGTTCTTAATGTGGGGTGTCAGGGTCGTAAAAAAGGGGTGCGCACATGTCCATGCGCACCCCGATATGTTGGCAATTACATGCCTTTTACAGCCATCAGAGGGCCAGTGTTCACTGTGCCTTCATAGCTGTCCAACGCGCTTGGGATCGACTCGGCACCCACAAAGACGTCTGCAACGCCCTTCATGAAATTCGCAGCCGTGCCGCCCAACCATGCGTCCGACAGTTGCTCATCAACTGTGGGGAAGGCGAACGTGGCAAGGCTTGCCGCCGCGTCTTCTTCCGACATGCCCGCATCCTTGGCGATCACTGGCAGCATCTTGGCGTGGTTCGCCTCATCGGCCCACATCGCGTTTGCTTCTGCCGTCACCGCCAGGAATTTCGCGAGGGTTTCGCCCTCTTCTGCGATGTATGACGCAGGCGCTGTTGTCGCGTCAAATACCAGAATGCCAAGCGCTTCTTTCTCCGCACCTGTCAACAGGATGTTGCCATGCTCTTTCATGCGGTTCAGCGCACCGCCCCAACCACAAGCCATATCAAGCGATCCTTGCGCCAGCGCCGCCGCACCTTCTGCAGGGGCCATGTCCACAACTTCCATCGAGGCAACATCAACGCCAAAATGGTTCATCTGGCTCAGGAACCCGTAGTGCGCCGCAGTGCCCAGTGGCACAGCAACTTTCTTGCCGGCCAGCTCGCCTGCCGACATTTTGTCGATCTCCAAGCCACTTGCGACCACGCAGTTATCGTTGTCCGAATAGCTTACGGCGACATCAACAATCTGGATGTCCTGACCAGCCGATGCCGCCACAACGAAGGGTGGCACACCCTGGCTGACGCTGATCTGCACATCACCCGATGCCATAGCCGCACTCATCGCCGTGCCTGTGTCAAAGCTGACCCAGTTGATCGTCTTGCCAAGGGCTTCTTCATACATGCCGGTTTCTTTGGCGAACTGGAATGGCATGGGCCACTCAAGGAAGTAGGCAACTGTGATTTCTTCGTGGCCCGCAGCCATCACAGCTTGTGCGCCGCTCATCATCGCGATGCCAGCAACGGCACCCATCAGTTTGGATTTAAGTGTCATTCATAGAACTCCCATGTTCATAAGTCGCGGTCTTTGGTTGCCGCATTCGTGTCGGAAACAGGTCTAGCGCAGCGCGCAGATCCCCCGATCTCGTGCAGGCAAACACACAAAAAGCCCCTATGGAAGGGGGAAGTTGGCTCGACCCCTCCCGCCAGAACAACAAAGCCTAATTCTGCGGCAATGCGGCAAATATTAATGCACCTGCAGCAAGATGCTGATTTCGCGCATCATTCGCCCCCTCAAAACCCATGCGCCCTCAACGTGCCTTGGCCTAGGGTTGTAACAGGCGGTAAAACTGGACTTATCACTGTGCAAAATCTGGCCCTAACTGATTTGCACATGTTCAGACACAGTTTGCTATCACAATTTTCCGGCGGATGGAGATTCTGTTATGGATGGCTCTTTGAATTACAATGATATCAGCGATGTCGTGGCATCAGATCGCAAGCATGTCTGGCACCATCTGATTCAGCATAAACCCTTTGAAACCGCGGACCCGCGCATCATCGTCGAAGGGCGCGGCATGAAGGTCTGGGACCAGCACGGCAAAGAACATATTGATGGCGTGTCGGGCGGTGTATGGACGGTCAACGTGGGCTACGGGCGCGAACGCATCGCAGATGCCGTGCGCGACCAGCTGGTCAAGATGAACTACTTTGCCGCGGCCGCAGGATCGGTCCCCGCTGCCAAATTCGCCGAACGCCTGATCGAAAAAATGCCGGGAATGAGCCGTGTGTATTATTCCAACTCGGGCTCTGAGGCGAATGAAAAAGCCTTCAAAATGGTCCGCCAGATTGCGCATAAAACCACCAATGGTGTGAAGCATAAAATTCTCTACCGCGAACGCGACTACCACGGCACCACCATCGCCACGATGGCCGCAGGTGGTCACCACCAGCGCAACGCGCATTACGGCCCCTTCCCCGCAGGTTTCGTGCCCGTGCCGCACTGCCTTGAATACCGCGCCGATCAAAACGGCCACACTGCAGGGGCGACCTACGGCATCGAAGCGGCCAACGCCATCGAAGAGGTAATCTTGCGCGAAGGCCCCGAAACCGTCGGCGGCCTGATCCTTGAACCGATCACAGCAGGCGGCGGCGTCATCACCCCCCCCGATGGGTATTGGGAGCGCGTCCGCGAAATCTGTGACACATACGATGTGCTGCTGATCCTTGATGAAGTCGTCTGCGGTTTGGGCCGCACAGGCACATGGTTCGGTTATCAGCACTACGGCATCCAACCCGATATCGTGACGATGGCCAAAGGGGTCGCATCGGGCTACGCCGCCATCTCCTGCACCGTCACCACCGAAAAGGTGTTCGACATGTTCAAGGACGACACCTCCGATCCACTCAGCTATTTCCGCGATATCTCGACCTTCGGGGGCTGCACCGCCGGTCCTGCCGCAGCGCTGGAAAACATGGCCGTGATCGAGGACGAAAACCTTCTGGACAACACCAACATCATGGGCGCCTACCTAATTGATCACCTGCACGCGCTGGCCGACAAACATGCCTGCATCGGCGATGTGCGCGGCAAAGGTCTCTTTGCCGGGGCCGAACTTGTCACAGACCGCACCACCCGCGAACCTGTGCCAGAGGCGCATGTTCAAGCCGTCGTCGCAGATTGCATGGCCCAAGGCATCATCATCGGGGCCACCAACCGCAGCTTGCCGGGCTTTAACAACACGCTCTGCCTGTCGCCCGCGCTTATCGCCACAAAAGATGATATCGACCATATCGTCAGCGGCATGGACGCGGCACTGACCCGCGTTTTCGGCTAGTCGCACCACCGACACTCCAAAACGGCGGTCCACCAAGGGCCGCCGTTCTGCGCTACCCTTGCAACACAAACTTCTGTTCGACCATCCTGCGTCCGTAGGTATCGCCCTGCTTTTCCTCTACCAAGGCAAAGCCGACGCTTTCGTAAAGCGCGCGTGCGGCGTCCAACCCCTCAAACGTCCGCAAGCTCAACTCGTCAAACCCTTTGCTGCGGTGGAAATTGACCGCACGTTTGACCAGCTTCTTGCCAAGCCCCAAACCACGCGCTGCAGGATCCAGCACAAAAAACCGTATCTCGGCGCGGTTCAACCGCAGGCTATCACCATCCACACAGATGCCGCCCACACAACGCCCGTCCAAATGGGCCGTCCAGATCTGTGACTTACCGCCCCCCAGTTTCGGGGTCAGCTCTGCAAACTCCTTTGCAACAACCGCTTCAAAGGCTTGGTCCAACCCCTGCTCGGCGCTGTAAACCGTGCCGTGCAATTCAATCAGCCGCCCCATCGCACCGGCGCTGTAGCCGGTGGTGATCTGAAGGTCATGGGCAACATCCATCCCCAAACCACGTGCCGTGCACGCCAACCCCCATAAGGCATCTGATCGCGCCGCATCAGACGTCTGATGATCCAAAGCGCCGCCCAGACCCGCTGCCGTGGCTTTGGCCAGCGCGCGGCCCGTATCCGTCAGCTGTACCAATTTGGCACGGCCGTCTTTGGGGTCAGGCATCTCGCGGACCAAATCGGCTTTCAACAGTCCGCCAACCAATCGGCTGACCGTCGATTTCTCCAATTCCAACGCATCCCCAAGGGCCGACGCCCGCAGTGGTGCGCTTTGCAGCAAGGCCAAGGCCTGTGCCCCGCTGGTCGACACCGCACCCTGACTGGCATCAGCTTCCAGATGGGCAAAGCGGGTTTCGATCTGATGGCTTAAACGGCGGATTTGGGAAACTGTGATCATAGGGGGCGCAGACTTCAGGGTTGTATCAATCAACAAAAGCCTGAACGCCGTGCCCCCTGATTGTCCATGCCGCCATCGGCCTTCGGGTCAATATGGCGCAGTAATTCGCAGAAATGCACAAAAACGGCCCCTCGCGCGCAGTCATGTGCGAAAATCGCGTCAGACGCAAAGCCATACCGATAGCAGACGCCCAGCAGACGCCGCAGGACACGCCGTTTTCGCCAAAAACGGAATTGAATTGGATCGCTTGTGAAGCAACCCGGTGCTTGCTACCGTAAGTCCAGATTTCATCCAAGATAAGGCCAGTCCATGGCGCTTCCCGTCGAAACCTTCTTTCTGGATCCCACCGCTCAAGGCACCTTGAAAGCGCAAATTCAGCAGATGATTGCCGAAGGCATTTTATCAGGTCGCTTCCGCCCGGGTGAAAAGCTGCCCTCCTCTCGGAAATTGGCCAACCACCTCAAAATCAGCCGCATCACCGTGACGCTGGCCTATACCGATCTGGTGGCCGACGACTACATCACCTCGCGCGGCCGGTCTGGATATTTCGTCTCGCAAAACGCACCGCAACCGCCCAGTTTTCCCACCTTGCGGCCCCAAAATGACAGCGTCGATTGGAACCGCGTGCTCTCCAGCCAAACCCCTGACGAGATGCCCTTCGAAAAGCCGCTCGATTGGCAGAACTATCGCTATCCTTTCATCTACGGGCAGGCCGATCCCGATCTGTTTGATCGCGCCAACTGGCGGCTGTGTTCTCTTCAGGCTTTGGGCAAACGTGACTTTGCAGCGCTTACCAGCGACTATGTCGACCAAGACGATCCCAAGCTGGTGGAATTCATCGCGCGCCACATCCTGCCCCGCCGCGGGATCAAGGCGCATGCCGACGAAATCCTTGTCACCATGGGCGCGCAAAACGCGCTTTGGCTGGCCGCCCAGTTGCTTTTGACCCAACGCCGCAACGCAGCCATCGAAGAACCCTGCTACCCTGGTTTGCGTGATATTCTTGAACAAACACGCTGTAATCTGCATCATATCGAGGTTGATGAAGATGGCTTGCCGCCCGCTGATTTGCCCGCAGATATCGACGTGGTGTTCTGCACACCGTCCCACCAATGCCCGACCACCGCGTCGATGCCGCTGGCCCGCAGAAAGGTGCTCTTGAACCAAGCCACGCAGCAGGATTTCATCATCGTCGAAGACGATTACGAATTCGAAATGTCCTTTCTGGAAGCCCCGTCACCTGCGTTGAAATCTCTCGATCAAGATGGCCGTGTCGTCTATATCGGCTCCTTTTCCAAAAGCCTCGCGCCCGGTTTGCGACTTGGGTATATGGTGGGCCCCGCGCCGTTTATCCGCGAGGCCCGCAAGCTGCGTGCCAGCGTTTTGCGCCACCCTCCGGGACAGATCCAAAGGACCGCGGCCTACTTCTTGTCACTTGGCCACTACGATGCTTTGGTCAAGCGCATGTCCAAAGCCTTCCATGCGCGGCGCAACACGCTTGAAGCCGCGATTGACCGCTACGGTCTGACCGTTGCAGGGCGCGGCGCTTACGGCGGCTCAAGCATCTGGATGCGTGCTGACGGGCGGCGCAATACGGTGGAATTGGCACGCGAGCTTAAGACAAAAGGTGTGTTGATAGAACCCGGCGCGCCGTTCTTTCTGCCCGATAAAGACCGAATTTGCCACTACCGCCTCGCCTATTCGTCAATCCCCGAAAACAGGATCGCCGAAGGGATTCGCATTTTGGCCGAAACCATATAACTGGACTTAATCGCATTCTGAACTGGACCTAACCCCGATCCTCAGAATCCGATTAAACTCCGTCCAACCCAAGGAGTCCCCACCCATGAAAATGACCACCGAAGAAGCCTTTGTGAAAACCCTTCAGCGCCATGGCATCCGCCACGCATTCGGGATCATCGGTTCGGCTATGATGCCGATTTCGGACCTTTTCCCCAAGTCGGGGATCAAGTTCTGGGACTGCGCCCATGAGGGCAGCGCCGGTTTTATGTCTGACGGCTACACCCGTGCGACAGGTGAGATGTCGATGATGATCGCGCAGAACGGGCCTGGCATTACAAACTTCGTGACCGCCGTTAAGACAGCATATTGGAACCACACTCCTTTACTTTTGGTTACCCCGCAGGCCGCAAATAAAACGATCGGACAAGGTGGCTTCCAGGAAGTCGAACAGATGAAACTGTTTGAGGACATGGTGGCCTATCAAGAAGAGGTGCGTGACCCCACACGCGTCGCAGAAGTGCTGACCCGTGTAATCAGCCAGGCCAAGCGTTTGTCTGGCCCTGCGCAGCTTAATATCCCGCGCGATTTCTGGACCCAAGTTGTTGATATTGAAATCCCTGATCCGATCGAATTCGAAGTCTCGCCAGGTGGAGAGAATTCAGTCGCCAAAGCGGCAGAGTTGATCTCTGGCGCCAAGAACCCCGTCATTTTGAACGGTGCTGGCGTTGTCCTGTCGGACGGCGGCATTCAAGCGTCTATTGATCTGGCAGAGCGTTTGGATGCGCCTGTGTGCGTTGGCTATCAACACAACGATGCCTTTCCGGGCTCACACCCTTTGTTTGCGGGCCCGCTTGGGTATAACGGTAGCAAGGCTGGTATGGAGCTAATCAGTGAAGCAGATGTGGTTTTGTGCCTTGGCACACGGCTCAACCCGTTCTCGACCTTGCCGGGTTATGGCATTGATTACTGGCCTGCAGATGCGAAGATCATCCAAGTGGATATCAACCCGGATCGAATTGGCCTGACCAAAAAGGTCACGGTGGGTATTGTCGGTGACGCCGCCAAGGTCGCAAGGGGCATCCTTGCCCAACTCAGCGAGGATGCAGGCGACGCAGGACGCGAGGCACGCAAGAATAAAATCGCCCAGACCAAATCGGCATGGAAGCAGCAGCTTGCTTCGATGGACCATGAAGAGGACGATCCAGGCACCACTTGGAACGAGCGCGCCCGCGCCGACAAGCCTGACTGGATGAGCCCACGCATGGCATGGCGTGCCATTCAGGCGGCCCTGCCCAGAGACGCGATTATCAGCTCTGACATCGGTAATAACTGCGCCATTGGCAACGCCTATCCGGATTTTGACGCTGGTCGCAAATACCTTGCGCCGGGTCTGTTTGGTCCGTGCGGCTATGGTCTGCCAGCGATCGTTGGCGCAAAGATCGGTCAGCCTGACGTGCCTGTGGTGGGCTTTGCGGGCGACGGCGCTTTTGGAATCGCTGTGAACGAACTGACGGCCATTGGCCGTGGCGACTGGCCTGCCATCACACAGATCGTCTTTCGCAACTACCAGTGGGGCGCAGAAAAGCGCAACTCCACCCTGTGGTTTGATGATAACTTTGTAGGCACGGAATTGGACACCCAAGTGTCTTATGCGGGCATCGCAAACGCATGTGGCCTGAAAGGTGTTGAAGCCCGCACGATGGAAGAGCTGACCGACATCCTGAACACCGCCATCAAGGAACAGATGGAGGACGGTGTCACAACCTTGATCGAGGTGATGTTGAACCAGGAACTGGGCGAGCCTTTCCGCCGTGACGCGATGAAAAAACCAGTGGCCGTTGCAGGCGTTTCGTCCAGCGACATGGCGGCCGAGTAATTGGCGGGCGGCCCAACTTGGGCAGAGCCTTTGATAACGTCCCTCGCACTTCCTGCGGGGGACATATTTGTTCTGGGGCTAATTGCTTTTGCGGCGGGTCTTGTGCGCGGGTTTTCTGGCTTTGCGCTTTCAGCACTGGTGATGGCCACGGCGACGATGATTTTACCGCCGGTGCAACTTATTCCAATCTGTTGGTGGCTTGAAATGACCGCATCACTTTTGATGGTGCGCGGCGGTGTCAAAGACGCCAACAAGCGTGTCGTCGGCGGGCTGTTCATCGGATCGGTGGTCGGCGCACCTTTGGGAATTTGGGCAACTGTAAGTCTGGATCCCGAAGTGTCCAAAATGGTCGCCTTGGCTTTGGTCACGACACTGGCCTTTACACAGCTGGCCAAAATTCGGCTGTCTTTTCTTGCAACGCATGCGGGGCTCTATGGATCAGGGTTATTGGCGGGCATCGCGACCGGGTTGGCAAGCATCGGCGGGATGGTTGTCGCGCTCTATGTTCTGGCCCGCGAACTGCCTGCACGCGAAATGCGGGCTTCGCTTGTCGTATATCTATTTCTTGGCATCATAACGACCGCCATCACCTACATTGCCTTTGGCGTCATGGATCAAACTGCTGTTGCACGCGGAATCGTGTTGGCCGCGCCCGTTGCATGCGGTGTGATCTTGGGGAAATTGATGTTTTCGCCACGTCTAGAGCCTTACTACCGTCCGTTCTGTCTGATACTTCTGATCGGGCTTGCAGGCGTATCATTGATCCGCACAGTGCTCAGCTAAGCACGTTCGGGAGGGGAACCATGGGATACAACCAACCAGTCGTCGAGACCTCGCCAAAAGTCAGCGATGAAATTCGCAAAACCACGTGTTATATGTGCGCCTGCCGCTGCGGGATTAACGTGCATATGAAGGACGGTCCCGACGGAAAAAGGCAGGTCGCCTATATCGAAGGCAACAAAGATCATCCCGTCAATCAAGGTGTGCTATGCGCCAAAGGGTCTGCTGGTATCATGCAGGTCAACGCACCATCGCGGCTTCGCGCGCCTCTGAAAAGGGTCGGACCACGCGGGTCAGGCGCGTTTGAGGAAATCACATGGGACGAGGCAATGGACATCGCCACAAAGACCCTGGCCCCCATCCGCGAAAAGAACCCCGAAAAACTGGCCTTCTTCACGGGGCGTGACCAATCACAATCCTTTACCAGTTTTTGGGCCCAAGGGTTCGGCACCCCCAACTATGCCGCCCATGGTGGGTTTTGTTCTGTCAATATGGCCGCCGCTGGCATCTATACCATGGGTGGTGCGTTTTGGGAGTTCGGGCAACCAGACTGGGAACACACCAAGTTATTCATGCTGTTTGGCGTTGCCGAAGATCACGACAGCAACCCCATCAAGATGGGGATCGGCAAAATCAAGGCACGCGGTGCCAAGATCATCGGCATAAACCCCATCCGCACAGGCTATAATGCGGTTGCAGACGAATGGGTCGGAATAACGCCCGGCACCGACGGGCTTTTCATTTTGGCGCTTGTCCATTGTCTGTTGAAGGCGGGCAAGATTGATCTGAATTATCTGTCGCAATTCACCAACGCGCCTGTTCTGCTGAACGGGGATGAAAGCAGCCCAGACTTCGGCCTGTTTTTACGCGATAGCGATGGCAAACCCGTTGTCATGGACCGCACCACCGGCAAGCTGACCGCGTTTGATGCCAAAGGGGTAAAACCTGATCTGGGCGCGTCGTTCCGCAAGGCGGGCTACACCCATCGCACCGTTTTTCATATGATGATCGAACGCTACATGGACGACGCCTACGCGCCAGAGGCCGTCGCCGACCGTTGCGGGATAACAGCCAAACGCATCCGAGCGATTGCCGCACAGCTGGCGGACGTCGCCTTCAATCAAGCGATTGAACTGGACCACGAATGGACCGACTTTCGGGGCACAAAACACACCAAAATGATCGGACGGCCTGTCTCAATGCACGCCATGCGCGGGATCTCTGCCCACGCGAACGGGTTTCAAACATGCCGCGCATTGCACATGTTGCAAATCATTCTTGGCGCGGTCGAAACCCCGGGCGGGATGCGATTCAAACCGCCCTATCCAAAGCCAGCGACCGCGCATCCAAAACCACACTGCAAAGTAACCCCCAACGCACCGCTCGATGGTCCGCATCTGGGATTTGTCCACGGCCCTGAAGATCTGTGCCTCAAAGACGATGGCAGCCCTGCGCGCATCGACAAAGCCTTCACATGGGACAATCCGATGTCCGCGCACGGGCTGATGCATATGGTGATCTCGAACGCGCATGCGGGCGACCCCTATAAAATCGACACGCTGTTTATGTATATGGCGAATATGTCGTGGAATTCATCGATGAACATAGGCGGCGTTCATAAGATGCTGACCGACACCGATGAAGACGGTAATTATGTGATCCCGAATATCATCTACTCGGATGCCTATTCATCGGAAATGGTGGCTTACGCGGATCTCGTTTTACCCGACACCACCTATCTGGAACGGCACGATTGTATCAGCCTGTTGGACCGCCCCATCTGTGAGGCGGATGCCGTAGCAGATGCGATCCGCTGGCCCGTGATCGAGCCGGACCGCGATGTGCGCGGTTTTCAATCCATGCTCTGTGATCTTGGCGCACGCCTCAATCTGCCAGGGTTCGTGAACGAAGACGGCACCCAGAAATACAAAGACTACGCAGACTACATCACCCATCATATCCGGCGCCCCGGGATTGGCCCCCTCGCGGGTTGGCGTACAGGCGAAGATGGTCTGCAAAACGGGCGTGGCGATGCCAATGATGCCCAGTTAGACACCTATATCGAAAACGGCGGCTTTTGGATGGAACACCTGCCCGAGGGGGCAAATTATTACAAACCTTGGAACATGCGGTATCAGGAATGGGCTGTGAAAATGGGGTTCTACGACTCCGTCCAGCCGTATATTTTCCAGCTATATGTCGAGCCCATGCGCAAATTCCAAAGGGCCGCCGAAGGTCACGGAGACCGCCAACCGCCAGATCATTTGCGCAAACGGATCATCGACACACTCGACCCCTTGCCGATTTGGTACTCAAACGCGGCCGAGAACAAAGCAGATGCGTTTCCCGTCACAGCCCTCACCCAACGGCCTATGGCGATGTATCACTCCTGGGGCAGTCAGAACGCATGGCTCAGGCAAATTCACGGGAGGAACCCACTCTATGTGCCCACAAAAATCTGGGAGGCCAACGGATTTAGTGAGGGGGACTGGGCCCTTGTGACATCCCCACACGGTAAAATAACCGTGCCTGTTGCCCATCAAGCCAGCTTGAACGAAAACACCGTCTGGACATGGAACGCCATCGGGAAACGCAAAGGGGCTTGGGCGTTGGACAAAAACGCACCAGAGGCCACCAAAGGCTTCCTTCTGAACCATCTCATCCACGAATTGCTACCGCCGAAAGGCGATGGGCTTCGGTGGGCAAACTCCGATCCTGTCACAGGCCAAGCCGCTTGGTTTGACCTCAAAGTGCGTATCGAAAAGACCACCGCCCCCAAGGAAAGCCAGCCCCAAATGCCGGCAATAAAATCCCCTGTGGGCAAAGGCCCCGATCATCTGGCATGGAAAACAGGCAAATGACACCCAAGCGCACCCTCTTGCTGATACTTGCCTTTGTCGCTTTCGGTGTGGGCAGTTTCATCTGGTTCATCGCCACATGGGACCCCGCCCGCGAAAGCGCGATCTCATCCCTTCATTGTTGGAAAAATACCTCGGGGTCTGGGGCAGCGCCCCAGTCCACCACCTGTAAAGGAGCGCGACTATGACAGAGCTTCCCACCCAAACCGAAAAAAAATTGGGGCTGGTGATTGATCTGGATACCTGCGTGGGCTGCCACGCCTGCGTGATCTCTTGCAAAGGCTGGAATACCGAAAATTACGGCGCGCCTTTGTCGGACCAGGACCCCTATGGCGCAGCGCCCACCGGCACATTCCTCAACCGCGTTCACAGCTATGAGGTTCAGCCCGAAACAGGCCCCGCCCAGTTGATCCACTTTCCCAAGTCCTGCCTGCATTGCGAAGACGCACCCTGCGTGACCGTCTGCCCGACAGGGGCCAGCTACAAGCGCGTGGAAGACGGGATCGTATTGGTGAACGAAAGCGATTGCATCGGGTGCGGTCTATGCGCATGGGCGTGTCCCTATGGCGCACGAGAGATGGACCAGGACCAAGGGGTCATGAAAAAGTGCACTCTGTGCGTCGATCGTATCTACAACGAAAACCTGCCCGCAGAGGACCGCGAGCCCGCTTGTGTCCGCACATGCCCCGCGGGCGCGCGCCACTTTGGTGATCTGGGCGATCCCGACAGCGAGGTCAGCCAACTCGTGGCCGAGCGCGGGGGGCTGGACCTGATGCCCGAACAAGGCACCAAACCCGTCAACCAATACCTGCCGCCCCGCCTGAAAGACGACTACACCAACACGGGTGAAATCGACATTCTGGCACCGCTTCTCGACCCGGTCGCGCCTGATGCAAAGGGACTTTTGGGCTGGCTCGACAAAGCCTTGGAGAAACTCTGATGCATCCTGCCCCTTCCATTATTCTGTTCACCGTTTTGTCGGGCCTCGGCTTCGGGCTGATGATCTTTTTGGGACTGGGCATGCCTGCACCCACGGGCATCAACGCGTTTATCTGGTTTGCTTTGGCCTACATCTTTGCGGTTGGTGGTCTGATTTCCTCGACCTTTCATCTGGGAAACCCGCAACGCGCCCTCAAAGCCTTCACGCAATGGAAAACCAGCTGGCTTTCGCGCGAGGCATGGCTGTCAGCGATCACTTTAACGATCATGGCCATTTACGGCGCAGGGCTTGTATTTCTTGAAACGCGCTGGACTGCCTTGGGCTATCTTGGGGCGGCGTGCGCCTTGGCCACGGTCTATGGCACCTCCATGATCTATGCGCAGCTCAAAACCGTGCCGCGTTGGAACCACCCCACCACGCCGGCCATGTTCATCGCCTATGCATTGGCGGGCGGCTCGCTTTTGGCAGGGCAGGTGTCGGTCTCTTTGGTTTTGATGGGCTGTGCCGCGGCGCTGCAAGCCTTCATCTTTTTCACTGCAGATACGCGCTTTGCTGCGCGCGGCCATACGCTCGAAACCGCAACGCAACTGGGCGACATCGGCAAGGTTCGCGCCTTTGAACCGCCCCATACCGGCACCAATTATCTGCTACATGAGATGGTCCATATGATCGGACGCAAGCACGCACAAAAGCTACAGATCATTGCCCTGCTTTTGTTGGTGGCTCCGATCATTTTGCTGCTTTTACCGTTTTCACATACTCTGGCGGCAGGTGCTGTGCTGGCACATCTTGCCGGCGTGCTGACCGCTCGCTGGCTTTTCTTCGCGCAAGCCGAACATGTGGTCGGTCTCTATTACGGAAAACGCGGTTAGTCGCCCGCCCAGGTTTTCCACTTATCCCTTCACCGCGCCTGCTGTCAGTCCGCTGACAATCTGGCGCTGGAAGAACATAACAAGGATGAACAATGGCACAGTGGCTGAAACCACTGCTGCAACCGCAAACATCACATTTCCTTCGGTTTGTGTGGTTCCAAGGAACGAGGCGATCTTGGGCACCATGGTTTGGTTTTCCTGGTTCAGCAACATCGCTGTCACGGCAAAATCATTGTAGGCCAAAAGGAAGCTGAATAGACCCGTGGTAATCACCCCCGGCCACATGACGGGGATAATCACAAACCGGAATGCCTGAAACTGTGTGCAGCCATCGACCTTGGCGCTTTCGTCCAGATCCTTGGGAATTTTTTGGAAAAAACTGTGCAGCATCCAGAGGGTGAATGGTTGGTTGATCGCCACAAGCACGATGATCGAGGTGGGCAAAATGCCCCAGAGGTTCCACTCAAAGAACGGCAACAAATACCCTGAAACCAGTGTGATTGGCGGCATCGCACGAAAGATCAGTGCGATGATGAGCAACCAGAATGTGTAGCGAAACCCGGACCGCGAAAGCGCATATCCCCCAAGTGTGCCGATCGTCAGCGATGTAAGCACGACGAAGAAACACACGATAAAGGTGTTGATGACCGCGCTGCCAAAGCCTTCTTGCACCCAAGCGCCATAATAACCCGCGCCTGTGAATGGAGAGCCATAGACCGCTTGGGTGCGCTCGCCTGTCAGCGCATTGGTCCAATCTGCGATCGAGAAGAAATCCAGCTCGACCTTGAATGACCCCCACAAGGTCCACATAAACGGGAAAGCCGCGACGATCAGCCAGACCGTAATGAACCCCCAGTTAAACAGTTTCAGAGAGGTCGGTGCTTCGGTTGCCTTTGACATATCCCGTTCCCCTATGTCTTTGCCGTGAAATCGCGCCACGTGCGCACCAAGACGGGCGCAAGCAGGATCGACACACAGATGATCGTCAGCACAGATGTCGCCGCCGCCGAGGACAGCAACTGCGTCTCGCCACCCAAATCGTTGAAAATAATCCAACTGAGCGAGGTCGCATGCGCCTCTGCCTTAAAGCCGACGATCGGTTCAAACACCCTGAAATTGTCCATCAGCTGGATCAACGCCACAAAAGTAACCAGCGGCATAAGATGCGGGATGACTACATAGCGGATCTGCTGCCAGCGCGTCGCGCCATCAATCATCGCAGATTCCAGCGTATCCTTGGGCAAGGTTTGCAGCCCCGCATAGAACACCACAAACGCAAAGGGCGCCGAGGACCAGATCCCGTAAACAATGAGCATGATCCATGTCAGACCCGTTGAGGCCTTAAGAGAAAGATCGGGGTCATTGGCCAGATATTGCAAAAACGTCCCCAGAATACCGCGGCTATCGATCATCCAGAACAAAATGAGCGAGCCGATCAGCGGGGTAACAATCATCGGCAAAAGCGAAAAGAAAATGACCAGCCCCTTGAGGTGGCGGTGAAGCGAATTCACCCCAACTGCAATCGCGAACCCCAGTATGATAAGCAGCGGCGTCACTGTGAACGTATAGGTCAGGGTAAAAGCCATCGCGCGGTAAAACGGCAGGTTGCGCAACTCCGACAAAAAGCCACTCATCGTTTCATTACTGCGCCATGCATCGCCCACTTCGGAAACCGCAAGATGCCCGCGATCAAGATAGATAGACAGGCCCGCGAATTGGCCCAAAGGCCGCTCGTCTTTCAGGATGGCCATTGCCTCTTGATCAATGATGGTTTCGGTTGTGGTGCCGAACGGGCCACTGTTTTCGACTGATTTGAACACAGCTTCATGCGGCGTGAAAACAGACTGCACAACAACCGACACGATCGGGAAAGCGATAAACAAAAGCATCGCCAGCGCGGTCGGAAGAAAGAACCAGAAGAATGTCTTATGCTTCATCAGGCAGCCTCAGGTGGAAAAGGTCAAAACGAATAAGGTCGAAAAATATAAAAAGGCGGAACCAGAGTGGTCCCGCCCAAAACGCATCCTTATTGCAGGAAGCCTTGCTCTTTTGCTGCAGCGGTGTAGGCCGCTTCAACATCTGCAAGCGCTTGTTCGGCGCTTTCTTTACCCTGCATGAAGTCTGCCAGTTCAGCACCAAGCGCCGAATGCAACAGGCCTTGGTAAGGCAACATTGGATATGGAACCGAACCCGCGTTGGCCGCAGCAAACACACCTGTGGCGGCGGGTGTTGGCTCATACCCATCAATCAGCCAGACAGCTTGTGTGCTTGTTTCGTCATTCAGGATGGATGGGTCAATGGCTTTGACCAGTGCTTTGAAGGTGGCTTCTGCGTCTGCATCGCTGATGTTCTTTGCCACAGTGAAACCATCCCACCACAGGGTTGTGGCCGGCGTGTCGCCGCCTGCAACTGTCAACGGACCGGCAATGGCGGTGTTGTTGGCAACCTGCTCGGACGACCCTTCGGTTGAACGCAGCGGATCAATCCGGCTGCCCCACATATGCATCAAAGCCACGTTACCCGCTTTCCATTCTGCCGATGTCGCGTTGGAATCATGCGTCAGGAAATCGGGGTTCATGTATTCCGATAGCGCCTTCATCATCTCGAGCGCGGCAACACCCTGCTCATTGTTGATGCTGACGTTGGCTGTGCCTGGTTCAAAAAACTGACCACCGTGACCGATGTACATATTGTTGAATTCTTGCGCGAGGTTCCAGCCAGCGGCATATGGGCCACCGATCGGGTTTTCAAGAATACCCATCGAGCGGATCTTTTCGGCAGCCGCCAGCATTTCTTCGTATGTCATTGGCGGCTCAATGCCAGCCTGCTCAAGAATGTCAGAGCGATATGTCAGGTGCTGTGCGTTCGCCATGAAGGCCACGGCCATCACATTGCCACCCACAGTGATCAGCTGGTTTGGCTTCAAAGTGGCGCCATGAGCGGCGACCAGATCATCCAGCGGGCGGATGACATCTTCGTTCATCAGCGCAACGATGGACGAGTTCGCAACAATCGCAGACGTGTATTCCGCAGGGTTGCCCTGCATACCTGCGAGATTGATTTTCTGGTGATCGGCGGTCAGATTTGTCTCGACCACGACATTGTCGTTGGCACACGCCAGCGCACCTGCCCCAACCGTCTGAATTGCGGGGAATTCGTTGCCCACAATGCTGACGCGGCCTTCTTCGATACCACAATCCGAGTGGCCTGCCGCCTGGACAGCCGATGCGGCAACGATGGACATCGCGGCTGCAGTTGCAATTTTCTTCAGAAACATACTGTGTCTCCCTGTTTGTTTCCTGGCCTTCGGCAGAATGCCAAAGACAACTCTTATCCCCATTTTCGAGGAATTATTGGAAGGGCTCTAGGCCCCCATCCGCACGCCTGTTTCTTTATCGAACAGGTGGCAAATTTCAGCGGGGATCGAGACAGCGACGTCATCCCCAATTTCGGTCCGGTAGTCTTTGGCCGCTTTCACATTACACAGCGCGCCGCCCAGGCGGATTGCGACCATTGTGGCATCACCAAGCAATTCCATTGTGTAGGCGGGCGCTTTTGCTTGGCCACCGCTCTCCACCACTGTGGCATCTTCCGCGCGAAACCCAAGCGTGATCGGCCCGTCAGGTGCCTTCAAACCAGACACGGACATATTGGCAGATGTGAACGTGCCGCCTTTCATGTCCCCGTCAACCAGGTTCATTGCAGGCGAGCCGATAAAGCTGGCGACAAATGTATTGGCGGGGTTATCGTAGATTTCTGTCGGCGTGCCAACTTGCTGAACGATCCCCTTTTCCATCACAACAACACGGTCAGCCAAGGTCATTGCTTCGATCTGGTCATGGGTGACATAGATCGTGGTGACTTTAAGCTCATGACTGAGGTTTTTGATCTGCGCACGGGTCGAAACACGCAATTTCGCATCAAGGTTGGACAGCGGTTCATCCATCAAAAACACGTTCGGTTCGCGCACAATCGCGCGTGCAAGTGCCACGCGTTGACGTTGGCCGCCTGACAGCTCCGCTGGTTTGCGGTGCAAAAAAGGTTCAAGCTCAACCATAGCAGCCGCCCGCATAACGCGCTCATCATGCTCGTGCGCAGGCACCTTGCGGACCTTCAGAGGGAACTTGATGTTGTCGTAAACATTCATATTCGGGTAGAGGCCGTATGACTGAAACACCATGCTGATGTCGCGGTCTTTAGGCTCCAGATCATTTACCCGTTTGCCATCGACAATGATGTCGCCTTCGGTCACGTCCTCAAGACCCGCAATCATGCGCATCGTCGTGGTCTTACCGCACCCCGAAGGACCAAGCAGGACCAAAAATTCTTGATCTGCAATCGTCAGGTCAAAGTTTTTGACCCCGACAAAATTGCCCCAACGCTTTCCTACGTTGCGCAGCTGGATTTCAGCCATGCGACCCCCCTGGCTTGTCTTGTTGTGCTCTTTTGCACACGTTTGCAAAAATGCTAGACACAAGCCGCAGCATTTGCAATTTTCTTTTTTGAAATTCCCAACATTTATTGGCTGGCCCATGACGATAGACCCACGCAAACGCTTGCGCCAAGGCTTGGACGCGCTCTGGCGCGACGGCGGAAATACAGATGTGATCGCCGAAAATGCGGTGTTTGATGTCGCATGGCCGGTGAACCAATTGATCGGACGTGATACGATTCTTGCGCATTTCATTGATCCGGTGCGCCGCGCGTTGTCTCATGCACATCGGCGCGATCTTTTGTTTATCGGCGGGCAAAACATCCGCGATACGGGCGGGTATTGGTGCGCCTGTGTGACCCACTATGTCGGCACCTTCGATGCGCCTATGTTTGGCCTGACGCCGTCAAACAAACTTGCCTTCCTTCGCGCGGGCGAGTTTTACCGCCTGCAAAACAATCAAATCGTTGAAGCCAAAATCATCTTCGACCTGCCCGATCTGATGCATCAATCGGGCCGCCTTCCCTTACCGTCTCTTGGCACTGAAATCACATTCCCTGCCCCCGCCACCCAAGACGGGCTTTGCCCCGTTTCAGGCGATGGGATGGCATCGCTTGATGTGGTGCAGCGCATGCTCGGCGATCTGCATGTCTACGATCCAAAGACCGGCGCTTCCAAAGGACAGACCGGGCAAGACGGTACATGGGCGGATGATATGCTGTGGTATGGTCCTGCGGGTGTGGGCAGCAACTATCGATGGGATGGATTCGTCAAAGACCATCGCGCCGATTTCCTGCGCGCCTTCCCCGACCGAAAAGGCGGCAATCATTATTGTCGCATCGGTGATGCGAATTACGCCGCGGTCAGCGGTTGGCCCTCCATGACTATGACGTTCCAAGACAGTTATTTGGGCCAACCTGCCGATGGCCGCGCATTGACGCTGCGGGTAATGGACTTCTATCGCATCGATACGAACCGCATTGCCGAAAACTGGGTCACGCTGGATTACGGCGATTTGTTTTATCAGATGGGGCGCGACCTGATCATGGAAAGCAACGCTCTGACGTAAGGGTGCGACCCTATTTCTCTATACAGCACGATATGAACCCGTTAGAGCGCGAGGTCTTTGATCCGACCAATAGGCACACCCCTTGAAACAATCCCTCTCCGATGCTCTTGCCGCCAAAGGCTACACCGATCTGACACCTGTTCAGCAAGAGGTGCTCAAGGACGAATACCAAGGCGCCGATCTTCTTGTCTCGGCCCAAACAGGTTCGGGCAAAACGCTCGGGTTTGGCCTGTCGATTGCCCCCACCATTTTGGGCGATGCCAATACATTTGATCGCGCCTCTGCGCCGCTGGCCCTGATTATTGCGCCGACACGTGAATTGGCGATGCAGGTCAAACGCGAATTGTCATGGCTTTATGCCAAAGCTGGCGTTGTCATGGCCTCTACCGTGGGCGGCATGGACACGCGCGATGAACGCCGTGCGCTTGACCGCGGCACACATATCGTTGTGGCCACGCCCGGTCGTCTGCGCGACCACATCATGCGCGGCGCCATTGATCTAAGCGCCATCCGCGCGGTGGTTCTGGATGAAGCCGACGAGATGCTGGATCTGGGTTTCCGTGAGGATCTGGAATTCATTTTGGGCGAATGCCCCGACGATCGCCAGACGCTTCTGTTTTCCGCAACCGTGCCAAAGTCTATCGCCAAACTGGCCGAAAGCTATCAGCGCGACGCGATCCGTGTTGTCGCCAAGTCCGAAGAAGGCCAGCACGCCGACATCGAATATCGCGCCTGTGACGTCAGTGACCGTGACGCAGAAAACGCGATAATCAACACGTTGCGGTTTTATGAAGCCCCCAACGCCATCGTCTTTGCCAACACCCGCGCGATGGTCAATCGGTTGACCACGCGGCTGTCGAACCGCGGCTTTTCAGTTGTGGCCCTTTCGGGTGAGCTGACCCAAGGCGAACGCACCAATGCGTTGCAGGCGATGCGCGATGGCCGTGCACGGGTCTGCGTGGCCACCGATGTGGCCGCCCGCGGGATTGACCTGCCCAACCTTGATCTGGTGGTCCATGCCGAACTGCCGTCCAACCACGAGACGCTTTTGCACCGCTCGGGCCGCACGGGTCGCGCCGGACGCAAAGGCACCAGCGTCATGATCGTGACACCCAAGGTGCGCAAAAAGGCACAGCGTATCTTGGGGTGGGCCAAACTTGACGCCACTTGGGGCCAGGCCCCCTCAGCCGACGAAGTGCGCGCACGCGACGAAGAACGTATGCTGGCCGATGATGCATGGCTTTCGCCTATTCCAGACAGCGATGCCGCGACAGTTGCAAAACTGGTCGAGACATTCAGCCCCGAACAAATTGCGCACGCCTATCTGCAGCTTTTCCACACGCAGCACTCTGCGCCAGAAGACCTCAGCGGTCCTTCAGCACCACGCGAGCCCAAGAAGGCCTTTGGCCCATCAGTCTGGTTTGCGGTCGATGGCGGACGCGACGCAGGTGCAGAGCCGCGCCGGTTGTTGCCAATGCTGTGCAAAGAAGGCGGGCTGACCAAAGACGACATCGGCGCGATCCGAGTCATGCATGACAAAAGCTATGTGGAATTGCGCAAAGACGCGGTGAACGGATTTGTCGAAACCATCGGCGCAGAGATGAAGGTCGAAGGCGCGGGTATCGAACAGCTTGCCAAAGCCCCCGACCTGCCCCAACGCAGCCCGCGTGATGGCAAATCCTTCAGCGACAAAAAACCCTACGGCGGCAAGCCGCGTGGAGATCGCAAACCCTACGAAAAACGCGATGACCAGCGCGATGACCGCCCCCAAAAGCCACGCCAAAAATCCGACAGCGCCCCACGTGTTTGGGATGATGAACGCACGCCCAAAGCGCGCAAACCCAAACCCGAAAGCAAAGGTGGCAAGCCTGCCTACAAAGGTAAGGACAAAGCCCCCTACAAACCGCGCGAGGAACGCAGCGAACGCCCGGACGGTGTGGTGAAGCCCTATAAGAAAAAGGGCCCGACACCCCCCGAAGGCAAGCCCACCAGCAAAAAGAACAAGGCCCGCACAGGCGGTGACAAACCACCCTTCAAAGGCGGCAAGCCTGGCGGAAGACCAGGTGGCAAGCCAAAGGGCAAGGGTGCGGGCAAACCCTCTTGGGCGTCCGATCCATCCAAAGGCGGCGGGCGCAAACCCCGCGGCGCACGCAGCAAGCCCTAGCGGATCCGCATTTCGCTGGCCGCGTCGAACAACATCGCGCGGCTGGCATCAAACCGCAGCCCCACACGGTCCCCTGTCTTTGACCGTTCGTCCCCACGTTCTTCGACGATGATCTTTTCGCCCGTGGGGGCCTTTAGGTATGCATAAGACACGCCGCCCAAAGCCTCGGTCAATTCAACCACATGGGTGTCACCATCGACAATCTGCGCATGTTCGGGGCGTATCCCGATGCTGACCTCTGTTCCCGCATTCTGCGCGGCTTGGCCCATCGGCACAGTCATCGCCAGACCTGGCACATCAACACCCTCTGCCGCGCATTTGCCATTCAGAAAATTCATCGCAGGAGACCCAATAAACCCTGCCACAAATTTGTTGTCTGGATCGCGATACAGATCCATCGGCGCGCCCACCTGTTCAATACGGCCCGCGCGCAGCACAACGATCTTATCGGCAAGCGTCATCGCCTCGACCTGATCATGGGTGACATAGATCATCGTCGCGCCAATTTCTTTGTGCAGACGTGCGATCTCGACCCGCATTTCAACACGCAATTCCGCATCAAGGTTTGACAGCGGCTCATCGAACAAAAAGACCTCGGGGCCCCGCACAATGGCCCGCCCGATGGAAACCCGTTGGCGCTGTCCGCCCGACAAAGCCGCGGGTTTGCGTTTGAGATAATCATCCAGCTTCAGGATGCGGCTGGCCTCGGCCACCTTGGCGTCGATCTCGGATCTGGGATGGCCGTTCATTTTCAGACCGAAACCCATGTTCTGTTCGACTGTCATATGCGGGTAAAGCGCATAGGTCTGAAACACCATTGCAACGCCGCGATCGCTTGGGTCAAGCCGGGTGACATCACGTGCGCCGATATTGATCTGACCTTCTGTGGTTTCTTCCAGCCCTGCAACCATACGCAGCAACGTTGATTTACCGCAGCCCGATGGCCCCACGAACACACAAAACTCTCCATCGTCGATCCCCAGATCAATGCCGTGAATAACTTGCGTGGCACCGTATCTCTTGATCACGTTGTTCAGTTTGACACCCGACATTATTGGTCTCCCGTTTGGGCCATGGAACCATCGGGGAAAGCCCAACTCTGGACCTCCGTTGCGATGGCATCGGCAGTTTTTTTGATGCGTGGTACAAGCGTTTCAAGCGCGGCCAGGTTTGTGCGTCTGGTTGTGCTGGTGACCGAAAGCGCCCCCAGGACGCGGCCCGATTTGGTCAGAATTGGCAAAGCCACGCAGATAATTTCGGGCTCGTGCTCTTCACGGTCAAAGCCGTATCCATGCGTGCGAATATCTGCAAGCTCGGTCCGCAGGGCCGCTTCGCTTGTTAAGGTTTGATCGGTAAACTTGTGAAACAGCTGCAGTGGAATAAGCCGGTCCAGCTCGCTTTCAGGCAAATGCGCCAGCATCGCCTTGCCAACACCTGTGCAATAAGCTGGCCCAACCTTTCCAGCAGATGAATACATCTCAACAGGGTCATCCGCATTGCGCTTATCAACATAGAGAACCTGCGCGTGATCAAGTTGCGCCAGATGCACGGTTTCCCCGACATCGCGGCTCAGCGCATCCAGATGCGGGCGAGCAAGCGGGGCAAGCGATGACTGATCCCATGCAGCATGGGCCAGCCGCACCAGCCGAACACCAAGCGCATAGGTTTGGCGATCTGTATCAAACACCAACATCCCCTCATGCACCAAGGTCTGCATCAGCCGATACAAAGTGCCCTTGGGATAGGGCGACTGCTCTAGCACATCATTGAACCGCACTGGCCGTTTGAATCCCGCAACACGGTCAAGCACATCAAGCGCCTTGCCAACGGTGCCGCTGTTTGCCTCTGCCATTGTTGTCATCCTCCCAAGCATCGCAAAATCACACGACGCTGTTGACAAGCCTATGCGAGTCGTCGTTATCATTTCAATATGTAAAACGCAGTTTCAAATAATGAAACCGCAAACATAGTTTGGAAGCACCTAGGGAGGAAACCATGCGTTCCATTTTCAAAGCGTCCGCCGCGGCGCTGCTGTCAACATCCATGCTTGCAGGGGCCGCGTTCGCGCAAGACCTCAGCGGCACACTCCGCATCATCTCGGATATGTCCAACCCCGCGCCCCGCGCCACGATGGAGCAACTGGCCGCCGACTTTGACGCCTTGCACCCCAACCTTGAGGTTGAGCTGGAGATCGTGGACCGCGAAGCGTGGAAAACACAAATCCGCAACGCGCTGACCGCAAATGCACCCGACGTGGTGAACTGGTATGCCGCCAACCGCATGACACCCTATGTGAACGCGGGCCTGTTTGAAGACATCAGCGACATGTACGCCAACGGCGACCTGCCAGGCCTTGACGCTGTGAAAGGCGCAATGACCCTTGATGGCAAGCAGTGGGGCGTGCCTTACACATACTACCAATGGGGCATCTATTACCGCGAAGACATCTTCAACGAGCTTGGTCTGGAAGAGCCGATGACTTTTGAGCAAGAGCTGGCCAACTGCGAAAAGATCGTTGCTTCTGGCCGTGCATGCTACGCCATCGGCACGAAATTCCTGTGGACGGCTGGCGGCTGGTTCGACTACCTGAACATGCGCACCAACGGCTTTGACTTCCACATGCAACTGGCCCGCGGCGAAGTGGAATGGACAGACCCACGCGTCCGCGAAACATTCGCAAACTGGCGCAAAATCATCGACATGGGCGGCTACATCGCGGATCACCAGTCGTATAGCTGGCAAGAAGCCCTCAAGTTCATGACAGACGGCGAAGCCGCATCCTACCTGATCGGTAACTTTGCGGTGCCGCACCTGCGCGAAGCAGGTTTGTCGGACGAACAGATCGATTTCTATCAGTTCCCGAAAATCGCAGACGTGCCACAAGGTGAGGACGCACCCACAGATACATTCCACATCCCTGCGAATGCATCCAACAAGGAAGCCGCACGCGCCTTCTTGCAGTATGTCACATCGGCCGAAGTCCAATCGGACATCAACGGTGGCGACAAACTGGGCCAACTGCCAGTCAACGCCAATTCGTCAGTCGATGCCGACGAGTTCCTTGAACAAGGCTTCGAGATGCTGTCGACCAATGCCCAAGGTGGCGTTGCACAGTTCTTTGACCGTGACTTCCCCGCTGAAATGGCCAGCGTGGGCATGGAAGGTCTGCAAGAGTTCATGGTGTTCCCCGACAATTTGGACGACATCCTGCAACGTATGGAAGACGCGCGTCAGCGTATCTACTAAGCACACATGATTGCGGGCGGGGTCAGACGTGCCCTGCCCGTTTTCAACCCATCCGCAAAGCCCATGACAGGCTTTTCGCATGTGTTGATCCAAGCCTTGGGAGGGGCGCAAATGACGGTCATGGCCGATACCCCCAAACCCGTCAAACCGCGGGGTTGGTACAAACGCAACGAAATCGCGATCACGCCCTTTTTGTTCCTGCTGCCCGCGGTGATCTTCTTTTCGGTCTATGTGATCATCCCGATTTTCCAGTCCTTCTGGATCAGCTTTCACGAATGGGATGGCTTGGGCGAAAAAACATGGGTCGGCACCGCAAATTATGAGCGCCTTTTGGGCGGTGACCGCAAATTCGAGGTCTCGTTCTGGAACAACCTGCGCTGGCTGTTTCTTTACTTGCTGGCCATCCCGCTTGGCCTGTCGATCGCGCTGTTGCTGAACCAGAAAGTGCGCGGCATCAGGCTTTATAAGTCGATGTTCTTTTTTCCCTTTGTGCTGTCGCAGGTGGTCGTGGGTCTTGTGTTTTCATGGTTCTACCTGCCCCGCGAAGGACTTTTGAACGCGATCCTGCAGTTTTTCGGAATGGGCACGGTCAACATTCTGGGCGATCCGTCCTTGGCCACCTACGGCATCATCGCGGCGGGCCTCTGGCCGCAGACAGCCTATTGCATGATCTTGTATCTGACAGGCCTCAACGCAGTTGACCCCGAACAGGTAGAGGCCGCCCGTCTGGACGGTGCCAAGGGCCTTCGCATGTTGTGGCATGTCATCCTGCCACAGCTTAAACCCGCAACCTTTATTGCCTTTGTCGTCACCATCATCGGCGCGCTAAGGTCTTTTGACTTCATCGCCGTAATGACCAACGGTGGCCCCTTCGGCTCAACCCGCGTGCTGTCGTTCTACATGTTCGAGGAGTCGCTGTCCGAATTCGGCTTCCGCATGGGATATGGCGCGGCCATCGCCGTGGTGCTGTTTTTCCTGATGCTGATCTTCATCGCCTACTTCCTGTGGTCGATGTATCGTGACGAAAAAGGAGCGCGCTGATGTTTCCGACCCCCATCGAAAAAACCTCGCGCACCTGGCAGCTGACCTACCAGGCCATCCTGCCTTTTGCGATGATCGTCTGGTTGCTGCCCTTGATTGCGGTGGCGATGTTTTCGATCAAATCCTCAGCCGATTTTGCAAGCGGGAATTACTGGGGCATGCCGTCGACTTTTGAAGGGTTCGTAAACTACGGCAAGGTTTTCTTTGAAAGCGATATGCCGCGCTATATGCTCAACTCGGTGCTGATTACCGTGCCCACCATGATCGGCGCAGTGGCACTGTCCTGCATGACAGGCTTTGCCCTTGGCATCTACAAATTCAAGGGCAACCTGCTGATCTTCTTTATGTTCATCGCAGGCAATTTCGTGCCCTTCCAAATCCTGATGGTGCCTGTGCGTGACCTGACAGTGAACATGGGGCTCTACGACACCAAATTGGGGCTGGTGCTGTTTCACATTGCGTTCCAGACAGGCTTTTGCACGCTCTTTATGCGCAACTTCATCCGCGCCCTGCCCTTTGAATTGATCGAGGCTGCCCGCGTCGAAGGCATCGCCGAATGGCGCATCTTCTGGTTTATCGTGCTGCCCTTGATGAAACCCGCGCTGGCCGCGCTGGCCGTGCTGATCTTTACCTTCATCTGGAACGATTATTTCTGGGCGGTGGTACTGACCCAAGGGCCAGATGCACAACCCGTGACCGCAGGCATTACCAGCTTCAACTCGCAATTCGTGGCGCAGTATCATTTGATGAGCGCGGGCAGCATCGTGGCCGCCATCCCACCTGTGGCCATGTTTTTTCTGATGCAAAAGCACTTCATTGCGGGGCTGACACTGGGGGCGGTAAAATAATGCACCATTGGCGATTGGATGATGCGCGCCAGACCCTTGTTCTGGCCAGCACAGGCGCACGACTGCCCGAGGTGATTTATTGGGGCGCGCCGCTGCCTGCCACCGAAAACCTAGAGACCCTGCATGCCGCCCATGCCATTGATGTGACAGGCGGGATGCTGGACGCCAACCCCGATCTGTCGATTTGTCCTGAAGCCTCGCGCACATTCCCGGGACAACCCGGCCTGATTTGCCGCGATACGGATGGCACGCCGCTTTTGCCAAAGTTCTGTCTGGATCACGCGGATACAAGCGACGGGTTGCGACTGGTGTTCACCGATCAAGACAACAACCTGACGTTGACGGCGTTGTTCGCCATTGACCCTGACACCCACATCATCACCGCGAAACACTTGTTAGACGCGACACGCCCGATCCATCTGCATTGGCTGGCCGCACCTGTGTTTCCCGCCTCGCAACACGCCGCAGAGATGATCGATTTTTCGGGGCGTTGGTGTGGTGAGTTTCAAACAAATGTCACCGCTTGGTCTGCTGGCATGCGCTACCGCGAAAACCGTACGGGCCGCACGGGCCATGAGCATTTCCCGGGCCTCATCGTGCCGCGCAATCAATATACCAATACCAAAGGCGAGGCGCATGCCTTCCACTACGGCTGGTCAGGTGGCCACAAGATGATCGCCGAGGAATTGCCCGACGGCCGCCGCCAAATCCAGTTTGGCCACGCCGCCCGAATGGAGACCGAGCCTGCCACGCATTTTGAGACCGCAACGCTCTATGCCACGTTCTCGAACCAAGGGCTGAACGGCTGCGCCACCGCGTTCCAGCGCCACTTGCGCGACCGCATCGTCACATGGCCCAAGCCTGACGCCCCGCGCCCCGTGCACTACAACTGTTGGGAAGCGGTCTATTTCGATCACAACCTGCCCACCCTCAAGGATATCGCCGAACGCGCCGCGCGTCTTGGGGCTGAACGCTTTGTTCTGGACGATGGCTGGTTTGGTCAACGCGACGACGACACCACATCGCTGTCCGATTGGGAGGTCGATCCGCGCAAATATCCAGACGGTCTCGACCCCCTGATCAACCATGTGCACAGCCTTGGCATGACCTTCGGCATCTGGTTCGAGCCCGAGATGATCAACCCTGAAAGCACAATCCACAAAGCCCACCCCAACTGGGCATTGGGCTCAGAAGACCAGACCCTGGGGCGCCAACAAAAGGCCCTGAATATGGCGCTGCCCGAGGTGCGCGATTTCCTTTATACACGCATATCCAAAATTCTGGCCGAGCACGCCATTGACTACATCAAGTGGGACCACAACCGTGTGCTGCCTGCGCCTGATGCCGCACAGACCCGTGGTTCTTACGCTCTCATGGACCGCCTGCGCGGTGATTTTCCCCACGTCGAAATCGAAAGCTGTGCGTCAGGGGGCGGGCGCATTGACTTTGGCATCATGAAGCGCACCCAACGCGTTTGGCTGTCCGACAGCAACGATGCGCTTGAGCGGCTGAAGATGCAGCACAACGCGGCGCTGTTTTTGCCGCTGGCCGTAACAGGCAGCCACGTGGGGCCGCGCCATTGCCATACCTCGGGGCGCACCATTGATATCTCTATGCGGGCATGGGTCGCTGCACAGCGCCACATGGGCTTCGAGATGGACCCGCGCGAGTTGGACGCCCGTGAAGAACAAGTGCTGATGGAAGTCACTGCATGGTGGAAAGCCAACCGCAACTGGATGCACACCGCCGATATTCTGCGCCTTGATAGCGCGGACCCTGCGGTGATCGCAGAACAACAACACGCCCGCGACGGGCAGCGCTTTGTGGTCTTTGCAGGCAAGGCCGCCACCAGCGACCAGATCGCGCCGCGCCCGCTGCGTTTGACCAATCTGGACCCCAAAGGCACCTATCGCATCCGCTTGCTGAACGGGGCCACAGCCCATGCCCTGTCGCGGGGCGACCAGCGCATCAAATCAGATCCTCTGCAACTGTCGGGCGCTTATCTGATGAACCACGGCGTTACCCTGCCGTGGTCTTTCCCCGAAACAATGTGGGTCCTTGAAGGAGAACGCATATGACCGCCAAGAAACCCCGCCGCTCTGCCGCTTGGTATGGCAAAATGGACAAAGACGGCTTCATCCACCGCAGCTGGATGAAAAACCAGGGGTTTCCCGATCATGCTTTCGATGGGCGCCCCATCATCGGTATTTGCAACACCTGGTCCGAACTCACGCCGTGCAATTCGGGCCTGCGCGATCTGGCCGAAGGCGTCAAACGCGGCGTGTGGGAAGCAGGCGGCTTTCCTGTGGAATTTCCCGTCATGTCGCTTGGTGAGACGCAGATGAAACCCACAGCGATGCTCTTTCGCAACCTGCTTGCGATGGATGTCGAAGAATCCATCCGCGCCTATGGCATCGACGGGGTGGTCTTGCTTGGCGGTTGCGACAAGACCACACCGGGCCAGCTGATGGGGGCGGCTTCGGTCGATCTGCCTTCGATCGTTGTATCCTCTGGCCCGATGCTGAACGGCAAATACAAAGGGCATGATATCGGATCGGGCACGGATGTATGGAAGTTTTCCGAAGCCGTGCGCGCAGGCGATATGACATTGCAGGATTTCATGAACGCCGAAAGCGGAATGTCGCGCAGCGCAGGGGTCTGCATGACGATGGGCACCGCCAGCACGATGGCATCGCTTGTCGAAGCCATGGGCATGTCGCTGCCCACCAACGCCGCCCTGCCCGCTGTGGACGCGCGCCGAATGGCGCTGGCGCATCTGACAGGCAAGCGCATCGTGGAAATGGTGGATGAAGACCTCAAGCCCTCTGACATCCTGACGCGCGAAGCCTTTGAAAACGCGATCCTTGCCAATGCCGCGGTGGGCGGATCCACCAACGCCGTTGTGCATTTGCTGGCCCTTGCGGGCCGTGTCGGCGTGGATTTGACGATGGACGATATCGAGATCGGCTCGGACATTCCGCTGCTCGTCAACTGCATGCCATCGGGCAAATACCTGATGGAGGATTTCTGCTATGCGGGCGGTGTGCCCGCAGTTCTGGCTGAGTTGAAAAATCACTTGCGCCCCGCCAAAACCGTGCTGAACGGCGATATCAGCGCCTATGCCGAGGGGGCAGAAAACCACAACACCGATGTGATCAAGACGATGGCCGATCCCGTCAAACCCGCCGCGGGGCTACGCGTGTTGCGCGGCAATCTTGCCCCCAATGGCGCGATCGTAAAACCATCGGCGGCGACAGATGCGCTGCTGGAACACGAAGGCGAAGCCTATGTGTTTGAAAACATCGAGGACCTGAAAGCCAATATCGACCGCGATGATCTGCCCGTGACACCCGATACAATCCTTGTGCTTAAAGGCTGCGGGCCCAAGGGCTACCCGGGCATGCCAGAGGTTGGCAACATGCCCATCCCCAAGGTGCTGGTGCAACAGGGCGTGCGCGATATGATCCGCGTCTCGGACGCGCGGATGTCGGGCACGGCCTATGGCACCGTAATCCTGCACGTCAGCCCCGAAGCAAACGCAGGCGGCACACTCGCGCTGGTCAAAACAGGCGACCGCATTCGCGTGTCTGCCCGCAAAGGCGAGCTGGAATTATTGGTTGATGCAGCTGAACTGGAGGCCCGCCGCGCCGCTTGGACGCCCGAAGCCCCACACTATACGCGCGGCTATGCGAAACTCTATATTGACCACGTGTTGCAAGCTGATAAGGGCGCAGACCTTGATTTTCTGGTGGGTAAAGACACCCGCCCCGTCACGCGGGAGAGCCATTGATGAACGCTTCTTTTCCAGACCTCAAAGGTGCATCCGTCTATATCACAGGCGGCGGCTCTGGCATTGGTGCGGCGCTGACTGACGCCTTCATGGCACAAGGAAGCCATGTTGCATTTATCGGGCGCTCTGACGCGACAGATTTCTGCGATGCGATGGAAGCCAAACACGGCACCCGCCCTCTTTTTATGCAAGGCGACATCACCGATACCGCGCGGCTGAAGGCGACGATGGACGAAGCCGCCGCCGCCCACGGCCCCATCACCACACTTGTCAACAACGCGGCCAATGACAAACGCCACAGCACCGAAGAAGTGACCGAGGATTTCTGGAACTGGATGATCGACATCAACCTCAAGGCGTATTTCTTTGCCTGCAAGCACGCCGCCCCGATGATGGCGCAAGCAGGGGGTGGTTCAATCATCAACTTCAGCTCGATCAGCTATATGATGGGCAATGCAGGCTACCCGATTTACACCACCGCGAACGCAGGCATCAACGGCATGACCCGAAGCCTCGCGCGGGAATTTGGCCCCGACAAGATCCGCGTCAACGCGCTGGCGCCGGGATGGGTGCTGACGCAAAAGCAAAAAGACATGTGGGTGACCGAAGAAGGCCTTGCGGCCCATTTGGAACGCCAATGCCTCAAAGACCCTCTTGCGCCCGATGACATCGCGGGCGGTGTGCTGTTTCTGGCCTCTGACGCGTCAAAAATGATGACAGGCCAAGCCCTTGTCATCGACGGGGGCGTTGTGGTGACAGGATGAGCCAGGCTGCTGACATCACATGGATCGCTGCGGATTGGGGCACCACAAACCTGCGGGTTTGGGGGATTGGCCGTGATGGGCGCGTGGTGGCCCAAGGCAAAAGCGAACAAGGCATGGCCACGCTTGCCCAAGGCGCGTTTGAAAGCGCGCTTCTCAGCCTGATCAAAGACTGGCTTGATACGCCCAAACCCGTCATCGCCTGTGGCATGGTCGGCGCCCGCCAGGGATGGTGCGAAGCGCCTTATGCCACGGTGCCCTGTGAACCGCTTGCGCCAACCCTGATTGAGGCGCCGACAGATCATCCAAATCTTTCGCTCCACATCATCAGTGGCCTCAAACAAACCAACCCCGCCGATGTTATGCGCGGCGAGGAAACACAGATCGCAGGGTTCTTGAAGCTGAACCCCAAATGGGATGGTGTCATCTGCTTGCCCGGCACCCACAGCAAATGGGCGCATCTAAGCGCTGGCGAAGTTGTGTCATTTCAGACCTTTATGACAGGCGAGATCTATAGCTTTCTGCGCCACAACAGCGTTTTGAAACATTCGCTCGCGGGCGGTGAATGGCACCAGGAGGCTTTTGAAACTGCGCTGTCAGACGCCATGTCCAAACCCGAGATGCTGGCCGCAAGGTTGTTCAATATCCGCGCAGAAGACCTTGTGAACGGACAGGACGTGTCTGTCGCCAAATCGCGGCTATCGGGTTTTCTGTTGGGCGCAGAACTGGCCGCGACGCGCCCCTACTGGCTTGGCCAGCAGGTCGCTTTGATCGGCTCGGATCAGGTTGCGCCCGCCTATGCCCAAGCGCTGAAGGTGCAAGGCGTGCCCGTGATAGAAACCGACCCGACCGCAATGACCCTCGCGGGCCTTGCATCCGCCTATGCCCAACTGAAAGCCACACCATGAGCCGTCCTATCATCGCAATCTTGCGCGGCATCGCCCCGAAAGACGCCGCAGAGGCTGCATCCGTTTTGATAAACGCAGGGATCGACCGCATTGAAGTGCCGCTTAATTCGCCTGATCCCTTTGCCTCCATCAAGGCAATGGCAGATGCCCACGGCACATCCGCCCTTATCGGCGCGGGCACTGTTTTGGACACCGATCAAGTCACGCAGGTCCATAAGGCTGGCGGTAAATTGGTTGTATCGCCCAACTGCGATACGGCGGTCATAGCGAAAACCGTTGCCCTTGGGATGCAGTCTTGGCCGGGCGTGTTCACCCCGACCGAATCTTTCGCAGCAATTGCCGCGGGTGCCACAGGCCTCAAGCTGTTTCCGGGCAACATGGCGGGTCCAGATGGGCTAAAGGCCATGCGCGCCGTGCTGCCGCCGCAGGTGCCGGTCTATGCGGTCGGCGGCGCAGGCCCCGAAAATTTCGCCGATTGGATTGCAGCAGGCGCAAGCGGTTTTGGCATCGGATCGGCCCTGTTCAAGCCAGGTGACACAATCGAAAATATCGCCCAAAACGCCGCCGGAATTGTCGCGGCCTTTGATAAGGCCACCGCATGATTTTTGATGACAGACAATGTATATTGGGCGAGGGTCCGCTGTGGCATCCAACCCGCAAGCAACTGTTTTGGTTCGACATTAAGGGAAAGCGCCTGCTGACTTCACAACAGGAATGGCAGTTTTCAGAACACGTGTCCGCCGCGGGCTGGCTGACCAAAGACCGCCTGTTGATCGCATCGGAAACCAAGCTGTTTTCCTTCAATCTGGAAACGGGCGAACAGCGCAAGGTTGCGGACCTTGAAGCCGACAACACAATCACCCGTTCCAATGACGGTCGGGCCGATCCTTGGGGTGGGTTCTGGATTGGCACGATGGGCAAACAAGCCGAACCCCAAGCCGGCGCCATCTATCGTTTCTACAAGGGACAGCTCAACCAGATCCGTTCAGGCATTACGATCAGCAATGCCATTTGCTTTAGCCCTGACAAAGCATGCGCGTTCTATACAGACACCCCCACCAAGCTGATCATGCGCCAGGCCCTCGATACCGATGGATGGCCCAAAGGGACAGCAGAGGTGTTTGTTGATCTGACAGCCGACGGCCTTGCACCCGATGGCGCCGTGGTGGACCGCGATGGCAATCTGTGGAATGCCCAATGGGGTGCGTCACGCATCGCTGTTTATGATCAAAATGGTGCGTTCCAACACGCCTTCGATTTGCCTGCCAGCCAAATCACCTGCCCCGCACTCGGGCCAGACGGGTTATATGCCACCAGTGCCAGCGAGGGTGTGAATGAACCCGACGGCGGCAAAACATTCTTTATCCCACTGCCCGTGCGCGGCCAGACCGAACATCAGGTGATTTTGTGATATGAAGCGCACCCTTGGCACCTGCTATTATCCAGAACACTGGCCCCGCGATGTCTGGGAAGATGACGCGCGCCGCATGGTGGATGCGGGCCTGACGTGGGTGCGCATCGGCGAATTTGCGTGGTCACGTCTTGAACCCACCGAAGGCAATTTTGATTTCGCATGGCTTGATGACGCTATCGACGTATTGGGACATGCGGGTCTCAAGGTCGTGCTTGGCACACCCACAGCCACGCCCCCGAAATGGGTGCTTGATAAACATCCCGATATGCTGGCCGTTGATGCCAGCGGCGCGCCGCGCAAATTCGGATCCCGCAGGCACTATTGTTTTTCGCATCAAGGCTACCGTCAGGAATGTCGCCGCATCGTCACCAAACTGGCCGAACGCTACGGCGCACATGCGTTTATCAAGGCGTGGCAAACAGACAACGAATACGGCTGCCATGATACCGTGATCAGCTATTCCAACGCCGCGCGTGCCGGGTTCCAAAACTGGCTTTCGCAGAAATATCAAAGCCCCGATGCCTTGAACCGCGCGTGGGGCAATGTGTTCTGGTCGATGGAGTACCCGGACTTTGCAGATGTCGATCTGCCAAACTTGACCGTGACCGAGCCGAACCACCCCCATCAGCTGGACTTCATGCGCTATAGCTCGGATATGGTTGTAGAATTCAACCGCCTGCAAACCGAGATTTTACGCCAGCACACCGATGCCCCCCTTATTCATAACTACATGGGGCGCATCGTTGAATTTGATCACTACGCGGTCGGGGCCGATCTGGATATCGCATCTTGGGACAGCTATCCCATCGGCTTTCTGTCCGATCGGCTTGAGGCAGACGATGATCACAAACGTCATTTCCTGCGCCAAGGTGATCCCGATTTTCAGGCGTTTCACCATGATCTTTACCGCAGTGTGGGGCGCGGGCGCATGTGGATCATGGAACAACAACCCGGCCCCGTGAATTGGGCACCCTACAACCCTGCCCCGCTGCCCGGTATGGCGCGGCTTTGGGCGTGGGAGGCATTTGCCCATGGTGCCGAAACCGTCTGCTATTTCCGCTGGCGGCAGGCCCCATTCGCCCAGGAGCAGATGCACGCTGGCCTCTTACGCCCTGACAGCGCCGATGCCCCCGCGCTTGCCGAATGCCAGCAAGTGGCCCAAGAGATTGCGGCAATGCCCGATGTGGGCACAGCCAAAGCGCAGGCCGCGCTGATCTTTGACTATACCTCGGCTTGGGCATGGATGGCGCAGCCACAAGGGGCTGATTTCGACTACTTCCGCTTGTGCTTTGCGGTGTATCGCGGGCTGCGGCGGGCAGGCTTGAACGTGGACATACTTGCACCCGACACCACCAATCTGGACGGATATGAACTGGTTATGGCCCCTGGCCTGATGTCCTTGTCGTTCGCCTTGCGCACGGCCCTGCGTGATACGAAAACACCTGTCATCCTGGGGCCGCGCACAGATACCAAGACAGACCATCTGGCAATCCCGACACCAATGGGGCCAAACGTGGACGGGTTAGACATCAGCGTCGTGATGACCGAAAGCATCCCGCCAAACACGCACGCACCTTTGCAAGGGGGCGGTCGCTTTGTCCATTGGATCGAACATCTTGAAGGCGCGGCTGACCCCGTATTGCGCCACGCGGCTGGCAGCCCTGCAATGGTTGCAAAAAACAACCTTTACTATCTGGGCGGCTGGCCAGACGAGCAAACGCTGGATAAGATCATCGCACGGTTTGTGACCCCGATGAACCTGCCCCAAGGGTTGCGCGTGCGCGACACCGATGCGCACCGCTTCTGGATCAATTACAACCCGCATGATGTGACTTTCGAGGGTCTGACCATTCCTGCCGCAGGTGTGCAATGGACGTCGCTTTGACGCATTTTGGCACCCTTCCAGACGGGCAAGAGATCAGCAAAATCACCCTGCAATCTGACGATATGACCGTCGGCATCCTCACGTTCGGGGCCACGTTGCAATCGGTTGTTCATGCCTGCGCCCCCCGCAATCTGACCTTGGGGTTCAACACGATTGCGCCCTACCTTGAAACAGGCCATTTCGCAGGTGGTATCATTGGCCCCGTAGCCAACCGAATTGCGGGCGCGCAGGCCTCTCTGGGCGGATCCAACCATCGGTTTGAGGCCAACGACACCGGCAACACACTTCATTCAGGCGCGGCCAGTTGGCACCTGAAAAACTGGCATATCGCGGATCAAGGCCCCGGTTTCGTGACCCTGTCACTGCGTAGCACGGCAGGTGACGGCGGGTTTCGCGCCGCCTATCATGTCACCGCGACCTATCAGTTGATCGGGCCGCACCTGACGCTTGCCATCATCGCCCGCGCCGACGCCGCAACATGGATCGCCCCTGCACAACACAGCTATTGGAATCTCTCGGGGGCAGACACGATTGATGAACACACGCTGTCCGTTGCGGCCGACCACTACCTTGCAACAGATGCGCAGGGCATCCCGACGCACCGCGCACCTGTCAAAGGCACATCATTTGATCTACGCCGCGCAAGCCCCATCGCGCAGCGCCGCCTTGATCATAACTTTTGCCTGTCGGACACCCGCCGCACGCTGACCCCGGCTGCGACCTTGCGCAGCCCAGAGGGGTTATCGCTGGATATTGCCACCACGGACGTGGGGCTTCAGGTCTATGACGGGGGTTTTCTGGATGTGGCAGGACACGGACCGCGCAGCTTTATCGCGCTGGAGGCACAAGGCTGGCCCAACGCCATGAACCGCCCTGACTTTCCCAACACACGTCTGGAACCGCGCCAGATTTTCCACCAGATCACCCGCTGGACGATCACGCCCTAGCGCAGTTTATCTGGGGGTGGGCCGGACCATATCAATCGGATCAATCATCGCCAGCGCATCGCCGACGCTCATTTTGGGACCAAAGCTGCCGTCTTTCAAAAACCGCAACGTATGGGCGATCACCACTGGATTGTTCATCAAAAACGTATGGCTGACAGGCAGTTCCAAATGGTCGGCCATACCATCCAGCTTGGTGCTTTCGACCGTCACTTTCCCGTCGTTCGGCCCGTCAAACACCACAGCACTCAACGCGCCAAGCGGCACAGTGCCTGCGATAATACCGACCGAGTATTTCACAGGCGCCAGCGTGTTCGGCACGCTTTGGGCGCCTGTGCTCAGCTGTGTGCCCGCAGGCCCGTTGAACCATTTGAACACCGAAAGATCGCCGACCGCATCCACCAGTTCCGACCCCTTGTTGGGCGGGGCCAGCATCACCACATGGCCTAACCAATCGGGGTTGGTATTGCCCAGATAGGCGCGCACCAAAATACCGCCCATCGAATGGGTCACAAAATGGACCTTGCGCTCGCCACATTCTTCCAGTGCAGCGGGGATCACATCGCGCACAAGGGTCTCTATCGGCTCTTTGGTCGATGGATACCCTTTGTTGACAACGTGATAGCCCTTGGCCCGTAGAACCGCCTGCATCAGCGCAAGAGAGGTATCGCTGCGCGCAAGCCCGTGCAACAACACAACACATTCGGCGTTGGATGGCGCACCAAAGGCCACGGCCGCAGCCGTCAAAAGCGCCTTAACGCCCGACAAATGAATACTCTTCAAACCCTGCGCGTTTGAGATCTTTTTCAGAATACACATTGCGCAGATCAGCAAATCTTGGCGTTGCCATACGCCGCGCCACACGCTTGAGGTCCAACGCGCGGAATTCATTCCACTCGGTCAAAAGAACGCAAAGGTCGGCCTTTTGCACGGCTTTGTAAGCATCTTCGACCCAGTTAACCCCGGGCAAGAGGGCTTCGCCTTCGTGGCGGCCCTGGGGGTCGGTGACCATCACCTTGGCGCCACCACCAACCAGCGCGGGCACAATCGTCAGGGAGGGCGCATCGCGCATATCATCGGTGTTGGGCTTGAACGTGACCCCAAGCACCGCAATCGTTTTGCCGTTGAAACTGCCTTCGCACAGATCAAGCAGCTTATCGATCATGCGGCGTTTGACTTCCTCGTTCACCTTAATGACCGTTTCAGTGATCTGCATCGGAACGGCGTGTTCCTGACCGATCCGCGCAAGTGCCTTGGTGTCTTTGGGAAAGCATGATCCGCCATAGCCTGGACCTGCATGCAGGAACTTGTTGCCAATGCGCCCGTCCAGGCCAATGCCCTTGGCGACTTCTTTGACATCCGCGCCCACACGCTCGGACAGGGCGGCAATTTCGTTGATGAAGGTGATCTTGGTCGCCAGAAATGCGTTGGCTGCGTATTTGATCATCTCGGCGCTTTCCAGATCGGTCGTCACGACGGGGAAATCACGCAAGAACAGCGGACGGTAAATCTCGTTCATCACCTCGCCTGCGCGGTCATTTTGGACCCCCACAACAACACGATCGGGACGCATGAAATCGTCAATCGCAGCACCTTCGCGCAAAAACTCGGGGTTGGACGCTACATCATAGTCGGCATTCGGGTTCGTCTTGCGGATGACCTGTTTGACCTGACGGTTCGTGCCCAAAGGAACGGTCGATTTGGTCACGACCACGGTATAATCTTCGATCAACGCAGCAATTTCTTCGGCTGCGGCATACACATAGGTCAGATCAGCATGACCATCGCCGCGGCGTGTCGGCGTACCCACAGCGATGAATACAGCCTCGGCCCCCTTCATCGCTTCGGCCAGATCCAGCGTGAACGACAGCCGCCCGGCTTTGACGTTCTTTGCCATCAACTCGTCAAGGCCAGGTTCATAGATCGGCACTTCCCCACGGTTGAGCATATCGATCTTTGCAGGATCTTTGTCGACGCACACCACATCATGGCCAAAATCGGAAAAACAAACGCCAGACACCAAACCCACATAGCCCGTGCCAATCATTGCAATACGCATTTTACTTAAACCTGTTTTTTGTGTCCCTGTTCTGGCGAGACTGGCCTCTGGAATGCCGCCATCTGTACTTCAAGTCAATAATATCGGCATTGGAAGCTGGATTTTTGAATCTGATGGGCGGATAACGGGCAAAACGAACAAGAAGGGCGCGAGCAGACATGCAGTCTAAAACAATTACCCCCGTGCTGATGGCAGGCGGTTCGGGCACCCGCCTTTGGCCGTTATCGCGCAAAAGCTATCCCAAACAGTTTTCTGCGCTTGTCGGGGACGAAACCCTGTTTCAAACCAGCGTTAATCGCGTCACGGGCGCGGATTTCAACGCTCCGATTGTTCTGACAAACTCCGATTTTCGTTTTATCGTGACCGAACAACTTTCTGACGCGGGCATCACCAAAGCCGATATTCTGATCGAGCCATCGGCGCGCAACACCGCCGCCGCCGTCTTGGCTGCGGCTATGCATATTGCCGCGGATGATCCTGATACCGTGATGCTGGTCAGCCCATCTGACCACGTAATCCCAGACACCGCAGCATTTCACGCGGCAATTCAGGCAGGCATAGGTGCGGCATGTGATGGCACGCTGATCACCTTCGCGATCACGCCAACACATGCCGAAACGGGCTATGGATACCTCGAACTTGAAGACATCGCCCCCAAAGGCCCAACCAAACTTCGCCGCTTTGTGGAAAAACCAGACGCGGCGCGCGCGGCCGAAATGCTGGACAGCGGCAATTTCTTTTGGAATGCAGGCATCTTCCTTTTTACGGCGGCGACGATCATCAAAGCGTTTGAGGCACATGCCCCCGAAATGTGCGGCCCCGTGGCAGAAGCCGTGGCCAGCGCAACGCCCGATCTAGGATTTATCAGACTGGCGGCGTCGCCTTGGGAAACGCTCGATGACATCTCGATTGACTACGCGGTGATGGAACGTGCTAGTAATTTGGCGGCTGTTCCCTTCGATGCAGGCTGGACGGATTTGGGCGGCTGGCCGTCGGTCTGGCGCGAAAGCAACCCTGACGCGCAGGGCGTCGTCACAACGGGCGCGGCCACAGCGATTGATTGCCACAACAGCCTTCTGCGGTCAGAGGCGGACGGGCAGGAATTGGTGGGCATCGGCCTGGAAAACATTGTGGCCGTTGCGATGCCCGATGCGGTTTTGGTGGCGGATCTGGATCGCGGCCAAGACGTGAAACTGGCCGTTGATGCACTCAAAGCAAAAGGTGCCAAACAGGCGACGGCCTTTCCAAAAGACCACCGCCCTTGGGGCTGGTTCGAAACGCTGGTTTTGGGCGAACGGTTTCAGGTGAAACGGATTGTCGTAAACCCTGGTGCCGCCTTGTCGCTGCAAAGTCACGTCCACCGCGCTGAACATTGGATCGTCGTCAGCGGCACCGCCAAAGTGACAATCGAAAAGCACGAACAATTAGTGTCTGAAAATATGTCAGTCTACATTCCGCTTGGTGCCAAGCACCGCATGGAAAACCCCGGCAAAGTGCCGATGGAATTGATCGAAGTGCAGACAGGCAGCTACTTGGGCGAAGACGATATTGTGCGGTATGAAGATGTCTACGCGCGCCCCGAACGGCCCGAAAGCTAAGACCTTTGAGAAAAAACAATTTGACGAAAATTGCCACGCACGCCCAACAGGGTTGCGCGCATTTGTGATGTCTGCGACCATCAATTCCTAAGGTATTTTAGAGATTAATTTATGACCAACGACATTCCAGTATCGCTTGAGGACAGAGGTATTGCCAACCTGCGATATCTTGAAGCGAGTTGATGGATAAAAACAGCTGCACTTGCACGCCTCCGCTGGCTAATTCACCGCGCGTTACCTCAAGAAATATTTTGGACGGCGACACATCTGTCACGGGCGCGGGCGAAATCAGAAAAGGCACGACCCTGACAGTCAGCGGAGACGATCCGTGGGAAGCTGATTTTGCGCGGCTACAGAAACGTTACGAAGCCGAAGCAAGCTTTGGGGCGGCACTTGAAATCGCGGCTCGTATCGGTGTGAATTCTTGGCTTGTTGAAGGGGCGGCGGGGATCGAAGGTTCCGCATCAACCGCATGGCATTTTGGTGGTCGCATCGTTGAAAACGGCGATGGCACTCAGCGCACCCAAAGAAAATATAGGTTCGAAGGCCTACGTGTGCGGGGGCGGGTATTTCTGGCCACTGGCAGCACTGAAAACACCCAAGACGATGGCGGCTTTGATACGGGCAGCCCTGATACCATTGGCACGACCCAAACGCAGACCCGCGTGGTCACCGAAAATATCTTTTGGGAAGGGCCGTTGGATAGCATGTTGATTGATCCAAGCGGCTCAACGGAATGGCAAGACGTATGAAACATCGAACTGCGGCAATGGTCGGTATTTTTACCGCTCTTATCACCATTTTCATTACATTCGGATACACCCAAGCCGACGAAGGAACAGATGACATGACTGATATTCGCGCAGGCGGCACCTACAGTTTGATTTTACGCATGCAATCCATGCACGTGCGCGTCTTTGCCAATGGTGCCTTTTTGGTCAACAAAACAACCGACGGCTTTGCAACATTCACTTTTCCGATCACCGAATATCTCAAGTCTGAAAGCAACCAGATTGTCATTGAATTCGAGCCGATGAATTTTGACACCCGCGCATATACCCCGCACCAAGAGGTCGCGCTGGAAATTGAACTGGAACGCGCAGTGCCCGATGTCGGAACGCAGCGAATATCGGGATATTCGGCGCGCTGGTCGCCTGAGCTGCAAACCTACGCCTCAACCGAAAGCTCTGTTTTCGGGTTCGGGGCGCTTCAGCGTGCCGATGGCGCTTTCGCCCTTACTGCCCCGCCTGAAATGACGCCAGCAGCCTATGCCTATGCAAGCCGCACATCAGGCGAACATGCCCGCAAGATCACCATGCGCTTCAACATCGACGACATTGCGATGCCGACCCCGCCCTGGATTGGCGCGCCCGTTATAAAAGATACGCCCGAATTGCGCGCCGAGCTTTTGGCCGCCAACCGCGATTTGCACAGCGTAATGGCCGCGCAAGACCCAGATCAATTCTATCAGTTTTTCCAACCCGTCTATGACCATCTGGCGCTGGTGTTGGGGTATAGTGACGGCCGTGCAGTCGTCGAAGACATCGTATCCCAATCGCCGCTGATAACCCCTGATTACACGCTTAACCCCGCCCCAACCGAAACACAGATAGATCAGTCATTCTTGTTTTTCGGCTCTGACAACACTTTGGTGCGCCCGTCTCCCAATGTTGTCTCTTGGTCAAATGCGGACGGATCAAGCGAACGCGCGCGTAACGTGTTCTTTTGTAGAATGGCAGAGGGCGGCCTGCGGCCATGCCACATTCAGGACCTCAACTAAGCGGCGCTTGCCGCCGTAGTCTCGATTTGAACAGGGGAAAGTTGGTGGCGTGGGGGAGACTTGAACTCCCGCACTCAAGCGCATCCCAACAGGGATCGCCAAAGTCGGGACCAAAAATCTGATCTCTTGGAGCAGTCGAATTGTATAGGGGAAAGGTGGTGGCGTGGGGGAGACTTGAACTCCCGACCTATCGATTATGAGTCGATCGCTCTAACCAACTGAGCTACCGCGCCATTCCGAACGCTGATTTATAAGCGGCCCTCTATGGCGTCAACCCGCAAAACCGTGCAAAAAGACCGCAAACAGGGGGGAACCGCATGATTGAGCAGCTTGAACGCATCGTTGGCGCAGACCACGTCAAAACGGGCAGTGATCTTGCGGGCTATTCCAGCGACTGGATTGGCAGCTATCACTGGACCCCGCTGGCATTGGTGCGTCCGCGCACCACGGCCGAAGTCGCCGCGCTGATCAAATGGGCCAATGAGACCAAAACCCCCGTCGTGCCCGTGAGCGGCAACACGGGGCTGAACGGCGGGACCTTTGCAGAAGGTGCGGTCATGCTGTCGCTGGACCGCATGAACACCATCCACGAGGTGCGCCCCAAAGCACGGGTCGCGGTGGTCGAAGCAGGGGTCATCCTGTCCCAACTGCACGAGGCCGCAGAGGCGCAAGACCTCGTGTTTCCGCTCACCTTCGGCGCAAAGGGCAGCGCAATGATCGGCGGGGTTCTGTCAACAAATGCAGGCGGATCAAACGTGCTGCGCTATGGCAACACGCGCGATCTGTGTCTGGGGCTTGAGGTCGTCACCCCCACGGGTGAAATCATGGACCTGATGGGCGCGCTACACAAAGACAACTCTGGCCTGAACCTGAAACATCTGATGATTGGCGGCGAGGGAACGATGGGCATCATCACCAAGGCCGTCATGAAATTGCATCCCAAGCCGAAGGCCTACGCGACCGCAACTCTGGCCGTTGCGTCACTGGATGGGGCATTGGACTTGCTGAATACGCTCCAAGAGGCGACAGCGGGTGCTGTCGAGGCGTTCGAATACATGCCGCGCCTTTACGTCGAAGAGCATGTGGCGCGTTTTGGCGGGGCCGAACCCTTTGAAGGCCGCTATGACATCAACATTCTTGTCGAGGTGGGGGCAACCGCGCCGCGCGATGCGCAGGTGCAGCCTGATGGATCGATCCCCGTGGTTAGTCACCTTGAAAGTGTGCTTGGTGATCTGATCGAGAACGGCACTGTGCTGGACGCGGTTATCGCGCAAAACGAAGCCCAACGCCGCACCATGTGGGAACGCCGCGAAGCCGCGGGCGAGGTGATGTTGGGTGCCAAGCCGCTGGTAAACACCGATGTATCTGTCGCGCTGGATAAGGTTACAGACTTCATCGCGCTGGCAGACGAAAAGATGCTGGCGATTGATCCAGAGGCACGGCTGATGCGCGTCAGCCATCTGGGCGACGGAAACGTGCACTACGCGATCTGGCCCCGCACCCAAGACCCCGAAAAGCTGGAGGCGATGGTTGAGGGCGTCGAAGACGCAGTCATGGCCGTGCAGGGCAGCTTTTCTGCGGAACATGGCATCGGCATCAGCAAATTAAATTCCATGGCGCGACGCAAAGATGCGGCCGCGTTGGACATGATGCGCAACATCAAGCAAGCCCTTGATCCCAATGGTATTTTGAACCCTGGCAAGGTGATCCCTGCGCCTGACCGCGCGGTGGGGTAGGACAGCGTTAACCCTTTATGCGTTAAGGTGAATCCAAGGACGTCCTCGCATGGGTCTGACACGCCCATGCACCCCGAATGGTCTGCCACTTCGCGCAAGCGCCCCCTAGCAAAGGGCGCACGGCACAAGACCGCTTTTGGCGGCGCCGCCATTTTCCATCATCTATCTTAACACATAACCGTGCCGATTGACCGCCGCAGCAGCCTTGCTGATCGGCGCCTTTGGCGTGGCTAGTCCAACCAGCTGAAAAAACCTTCGCCTGCTTGGGCGCGCAGTTTTTCGGCCATAGCCGTGCCGAATGCCGCGCCATCTTCGATTGCGCAGGTGCCCTCGTCCGACAATACCTCCGACCCATCCGGGCGCAGAATTTCGCCGCGCAAACGCAGGGTGCCGCCTTCCAGCGTGGCAAGACCACCAATCGGGGTTTCACAAGACCCATCCAAAGCCGCAAGAAACGCGCGTTCCGCCGCGAGCCGCTGGCCCGATTCGGTGTCGTGGATCGCTTCGAGCATGTGACTGGCCATGTCATCACCAATCCGCTGTTCAATCCCGATGCACCCTTGGGCCACAGCGGGAAGCATCGCCTCTACCTCAATGGCAGTGCGGGGCACCTCGGTCATGTTCAGACGGTTCAGACCTGCCATCGCGAGGAATGTCGCTTCGGCCACACCGTCGGCCAGTTTTTTCAAACGGGTTTGCACGTTGCCACGAAACTCGACGATTTGCAGGTCGGGACGGTAGTTCAACAGTTGCGCCTTGCGCCGCAGCGAGGACGTGCCAACAACCGCGCCTTCGCGCAGGTCTTCTAGCTTGCCGCCATCAAGTGCGACAAACGCATCGCGCACGTCTTCGCGTGGCAAATAGGTGGTCAGCGCCAGCCCATCCGGCTGCGCCACGGGCATATCTTTCATCGAATGAACGGCGATATCAATCTTGCCAGACAGCATATCGTCTTCAATCTCACGGGTGAAAAGGCCTTTGCCCCCGATCTCTTTCAGGGGGCGATCCAACACTTTGTCGCCTGTGGTTTTGATCACAACAATTTCAAATGCCTCTTCGGGCAGATCAAAGGCGGCCATCAAACGGCGCCGCGTTTCATAGGCCTGCGCCAATGCAAGCAGAGAGCCACGCGTACCGATTTTGAGCGGTTTCGAAGGGTTGGGGAGATTCATGTTAAACTGTCCACTTTACTTGACACATTAAATGTCTATTTTCAGGACGGCTAGCCCCTTCTTTCTGTGACAATACCCCGCAATCCACAGAAAGGAAATTCCCTTTTCGCGTCAAATTGCGCGTGATACCAATGTGTTAAAGCCGCGTGTCCGCATGCGCATCTTAGAAAGATCCCCGCCATGAAGGACAGCGTAACCATGACTAAGCCCAAGAAATTGCTGCAATCTTTGGCAGGTGAGACCCAAAAAGTCCCGCCCATTTGGATGATGCGTCAGGCGGGTCGTTACCTGCCAGAATACCGCGCCACGCGCGCACAGGCGGGCGACTTTCTGTCGCTGTGCTATAACTCTGATCTGGCCGCGGAGGTCACTTTGCAACCTATCCGCCGCTACGGATTCGATGCGGCCATTCTGTTTGCTGATATCTTGCTGATCCCCGAAGCGCTTGGCGCTGATCTGTGGTTTGTCACGGGCGAAGGCCCACGCCTTTCGACGATCACAACCGATGCCGATTTTGCCAAGATCAAAGGCGCGGATGATGTCCATGATCACCTTGCCCCTATTTATGAAACCGTCCGCATCCTCGCCCGTGAACTGCCCGAAGAAACCGCGCTGATCGGGTTTGCCGGTGCGCCGTGGACTGTGGCGACCTATATGATTGCAGGCCGTGGCACGCCCGACCAAGGCCCTGCGCACAAGTTGATCGCAGAAAACCGCCCCTTGTTCGAGGCGCTGATTGATCGGTTGACCGATGCAACCATTGCCTACCTTGATATGCAAATTCAGGCCGGCGCTGAAACGGTCAAGATTTTTGACAGTTGGGCTGGCTCTCTGAAAGGGTCGGATTTCCAGAAATATGCGCTGGAGCCCACCAAGAAAATCATCGCCGCGCTGAAGGCGAAACATCCCAATGTGCCAATCATCGCCTTCCCCCGCGAGGCGGGCGACAATTACATCGGTTTTGCCAAGGCAACGGGCGCAGACTGCGTTGCGCTGGACAATTCCGTCAGCGCCACCTGGGCCGCCGAACATGTCCAGAAAGACGGTTGTGTTCAGGGTAATCTGGCGTCGCGCCACATGGTAACAGGCGGGCAGGACCTGATTGACGAGACCCGCGAGATCGTCAAAGCCTTTCAGGGCGGGCCGCACATCTTCAACCTTGGTCACGGCATCACACCAGATGCGGACCCTGAAAATGTGCAACTCATGATCGATACTGTCCGCTCGATGGGCTGACCCACTGGTTCTGAAATGGAAACGAAGTGTTGGGACATTGCGCCCGACATTTCACATTTCTGACCCGTTTGCAGACTAGACCACACCTGAGTCCCTTGTTTTCAGGTTTGGCATCGTGCGTCCGCTGATCATCTTTTTGACCACCTTGACCTTTGTGCTGCTGCTCACCGCGGTGCAATGGAGCAACTGGCGTGTCACGGGCCAAGAGGCGCGTTGGCAAAAAGCACTGAACGGAGCGTCAGACCCCTATGATCTGCTGCGCGTGAACCCCGATGGCCTGATCGCCCCACCCGGCATCGTAATGTCGCGCGGGCTAAAGGCGCATTTTGCCAGCGATATTTTTGACGGGTTCAAGCTGGATGCGCGAACACCGCGCACAACCGAAATTTCCTTTGCGTCCACCCCTACTGACTGTCGACCCACCCCGCCGTCAAACCGCGCACGGGTCATCCATATTCGTGTGGCGCGTTCCGATTTACAAAGCGGTGTGCATGCGATGTCGCAAGAACATATGCAGCGCGTGGTGTCGCCCCTGTTTCAGGTGCCGCCAGAGGACCGCGCCTCATATCTGCATGAAATTGCGCGCCGCCCGGGTTTGCAACGCATTGATGTTGCCCTGACAGAAACGGGGTTGCCCGTCTATCTGGTACTTGAGACGTTGGACCAAGGCGCGGTCTGGGCGTTACACCCCGCCGCGGGCGTTGACATTGAACGCATTGTTCTGATCGGGCATGGCACAAGCGGGGTCACACCGCTTGGCGCAACCCCGATTGAGGGGTTGGATCTGGACCACCAAGCCCATTGCGCCGATCTGATGGTTCGTGCGGATATCACACAACGGCTTGCCTACAAGGCCAGCCACGTCCTGGCGGGGCCACCCGCGCGCGTGCCCTATGTGCCAATGAATGATCGCCCCGTGACGATCACACCAAATGATGTGGTCTTTGCCCCGATTGATCCCGCTCAGGGGGTAGAATATGCCAAATCGCTCTATTCAGAGCTTTTGAATTACTAGCTCAGGTCCACTTGGCCACAGGTGGCAGTGACATTAAAACCGCATTGGCATCATGGCCCGTTTCCAGACCAAACTTGGTGCCACGGTCATAGACCAGATTATATTCGGCATAGAGACCGCGGTGAACCAGCTGCGCCTCTTTTTCGGCCTCTGTAAATTCTTCCACGCGCCGTTTTTCGACCAAAGGTGCAAAGGCAGGCAGAAACGCGCGGCCGATATCTTGGGTCAGCGCAAAGTCCTTTTCCCAGTCGCCTGTGCAGTGGTCATCCATAAAGATGCCACCAACCCCACGGGCGCGGCCCCGGTGGGGCACAAAGAAGTATTCGTCTGCCCAGTCTTTGAGGCGTGGGTAATGCGCCTCTCCGTGCGGGTCGAGATGGGCCTTTTGGGTTGCATGGAAATGCGCGGTGTCTTCATCAAATTCGATACAAGGGTTCAAATCAGAGCCACCACCAAACCACCACGCATGCGGTGTCCAGAACATGCGCGTGTTCATATGCACCGCAGGGACACGCGGGTTGCGCATATGCGCCACAAGGCTGATCCCGCTGGCCCAAAAGCGCGGATCGTCCTTCATTCCGGGAATCCCCTTGCGGGCCGCCATCGCGCCTTGTGCGCGGTCGCCCAAGGTGCCGTAGACCTCTGACCAGTTCACACCCACTTTTTCAAAGACACGACCGCCGCGCATGACAGACATGATCCCGCCGCCAGCATCAGAGCCATCGTCGGCGGTGCGCGTGGTTTGGCTTACCTCGAAACGGCCTGCCTCCATATCCGCGAAGGGGCCTTCGCTATGGCTGTCTTCAAGCGCTTCGAATGTTGCAACGATCTGGTCGCGCAGCTCCTTGAACCAAGCCGCGGCACGGGCCTTATGATCGTCAAACATCTTAGTCATCTTGGGTGTCCTCTTTGGTTGACACTTTCTAACAGGCAGCGGCCAGATTGCCTAGGCATCGCGGCTGCTCTATCTTGCACAATACCCATGAAAAGGAACGCCGCCATGCGATATACTGTCAGCCTTGTTGCCGTGCTTGCCCTTGCTGCATGTAGTTCGGCCCGCGACCGTTGTCTGAACCAAGCCGCCTTACCTGTTGCGCAAATAGACGCGCTGATCGTGCAAACAGAGGCAAATATCGCGCGCGGCTTTGGTTTGGAAAAGGAGCTTCAGCCGCGGTCCATTCTGGTCACTTGTGTGCGCGATGACCGCCTGAGTTTTTGTCAGGATCGCCAGGTGACCGTCAAACGCGTGCCCGTGACGTTGGATATAGATGCCGAACGGCGTAAGCTGTCACAGCTGAAATCCAAACGCGCAGAAGTTGTTGAAGCAGCCCGCAAAGCGCAAGCCAGTTGCCCCGCCGCCTAGTGCGCAGGTGCGCGCGCCGCATCCACAAGCGAGCGACCGCCATCAACAGTAATGATTTCGCCCGTGACAAAACTGGACGCATCAGAGGCAAGATATTGCACCGCATCGGCCACCTCTGACGGGCCGGCAATCCGGTGCAGTGGTGTGTGATCGCGAATATCATCGCGAAATTCATCGTTTTCTTTCAACGTGTTGCGCAGGCTTGCCGACATCACAGATCCAAAGGCCACCGCGTTGACGCGAATGCGGTGAGGGGCCAGCGCCACCGCCATTGAGCGGGTCATCTGATCGAGCGCAGCAGAGCTGACCGAATAGGCCAAAAGCTCGGGCTGCGTGCGCCGCGCGGCGATGGACGACAGATTCACGATCGAGCCGCAATAGCCCTCGTCCCCGTCATCTTCGGCCTGCTTTATCATCCGTTTTGCGATGGCCTGCGTCAGTCGCAGCGATGTCATCAGGTTTTGTTGCAACAACATATCCACGGCATCTTCATCCGGGTTCAGTGGGTCAGACGGCACCATCTGACGCGATGCGTTTACCAAGATATCGACCTTGTCAAAGGCATCCAACGTGGCCGAAAGCAAATTGGCGATGGTCAAACGCTCGCGCAGATCGCCTGCGAAGGTGATGAATTTCTGGGTTTCGCTATCATCCACACCGACCTCTTCGGCCAGTTTCTTTTCGTTCATATCGGCAAAGACAACATTCGCACCCTTGTCGAGAAAATGGCGCCCGATAGCCAAGCCAACGCCGTTGGCAGCCCCTGTGACGATGGCGGTTTTACCTGCGATGGAAAAGGACATCAGGATCCTCGTGCGTTGAGTGTGAGTGTAGGGTAGCCCACCTTACCGCGTGCGGCGAGGTTTGCGTGCGTGCAGCACTTTGAAACTGTTTGTGCCTGCAATTTCGGTCACGTCCAAGAACAATTCGGACAGGGTGTTTTCGTAAGGTAAATGGCGGTTTGCAACGATCCACATCTGCCCGCCCTGATGCAGCATTTTCGTGCCTGCATGCAAAAACGCGCGTCCAATGGACGGATCGGCGTTGCGGCTGGTGTGGAACGGCGGGTTCATGATCACCGCGTCACACAGCTTTTCGGGACGAAACTGTGTTGCATCCGCCCAGTGCAGATGCGCGCGTGGGTCGGTCACATTGATGTGCGCACAGCGGTGCGCGTCATAATCCGCCTCGACCATTTCCAGATGTTGCACGGTGTCATGGCTGAGAATTTGGGCAGATAACCACCCCCACCCAGAGCCGAGATCTGCAACGCGCGAAGGCAGTTTGGCGGGCAATGCTTCGGCCAGAACAGCGCTGCCTTTGTCGATCCCCTGAGCCGAAAACACCCCCGGGAGGGTACGAAAGCCGGCGATCACCTCGACAGGGGTGGCGGGGGCGGCCCACGATGCAAGATCTGCGTCTTGGTCCAGTGTGAAGGTTTTCCCATGCGCTTTGGAAAACGCGGCCGACACCGTGCCGCGCTTGCGCAGGTCTTTGTATAGACTGTCGATGCCTTCGATTTTGAGCCCATCAATTGTGATCGGCCCGTCGCTGGCACCCAGAGCCGCAGCCACCCGCGCGCGCATCGCATCCTTGGCACGGGGCAGGAACACGATGGCCCCTGCAACCTGTGCAGGCATTTCAGTTGTCACGGCATAACCGCGCGAGGCCCACGCGTCATGATCGGGTTTGAAGCCCTGCACAATTTGCAAGCGTTCCATTGGAAGCGCAGACAGGTCGGCATCCGCAGGCGGGCCGACAACCGCAATGACGCCATCGTCAGGCAGCGTCACATGGCCTGCATTTATTGCAAGGGTCAGTCGGGAAAGGGGCATTGGATCAGGCGCGCGCCTATTCTTTTTCCATGGTGCATTGCAGCGGATGCTGGTGGCGTTGGGCAAAATCCATCACCTGCGCAACCTTCGTCTCTGCAATTTCATACGAAAACACACCCACGACAGCCACACCTTTTTTATGCACCGTTAACATCAGTTCAAAGGCTTGGGCGTGGTTCAGGCCGAAGAAGCGTTCAAGGACATGAACCACAAATTCCATCGGCGTGTAATCATCGTTCAGGATCATCACCTTATACATTGGCGGACGTTTGGTTTTCTCGCGCGGTTTGGTCGCCACGCCGATGTCGCCATCGGGGGTTTCCTTGTCGTCGTCGGTCAATGTCCACACGTGATGTTGCATCAGAATCCTGTCCGCGTTGCTGCGTGACTATATAAGGCCCAATCCTTTGGTGAAAAGGGGAGAGTTTTAAGGGGCGCAACACCGCAAGGCACCGCCCCGCCATGACCACAGTCTTGCCACATTCCCGCCACATTCGCCTATCTAGGGGCGCAAAAGGCCGCCGCCCCAACATGTTCTGTGAAAAAACCGCAAAGCCCTTGTGAATAAAAGGTTTTCTGAAAAGAGGAGAAATGTTACGCTATTTTCAATAATTCAAAAGCCAGTCGAATAATCGGCGGCGTGAGGCAGCGTAAATTAGGCAGGTTCCCAGTGTTTTACACGGCAGGGCAATGCGTCCGTTCATTCTTTTTTGTGTTGGCAATGGCCAGCATTCTTTTCACACCCGGCATGGGCATCACAGCGCCTTATGCGGCGATGGTCATTGATGCACGCACAGGCGAGGTGCTTCATTCGCGCAACGCCGACACGCGACTGCACCCCGCATCGCTTACCAAGATGATGACGCTGTATGTGGCATTCGAAGCGATCCGCAAAGGCGAAATCAGCTTGGATACCCGCGTGAAGGTATCCAACAAGGCCGCCGCCGAGCCGCCCTCGAAACTCTACCTCAAGGCAGGTCAGCGCATTCAGGTGCGCTATTTGATCCGTGCGTCCGCCGTCAAATCGGCCAATGATGCGGCAACCGCACTGGGCGAAGCAATCAGCGGGTCCGAAGCCGCATTTGCCCGCCGCATGAACCGCACCGCCAAGGCGCTTGGCATGACAAAAACCACGTTCAAAAACGCGCACGGCCTGACCGAAAGCGGCCATATGTCGACCGCCCGTGACATGACGACACTGGGCCGGCGCATTCTTTATGATTACCCTGACTACTATAACCTCTTCTCGCGGATGAGCACCCACGCCGGTGTGCGCGAAGTGGCCAACACCAACCGCCGTCTCCTGAGCAATTATCGCGGCGCAGATGGCATCAAAACAGGCTACACCCGTGCGGCTGGTTTCAACCTTGTGGCCTCTGCCAAGCGCGGCAACGAACGGATTATTGCCACGGTTTTCGGCGGCCGCTCTTCGGCGACACGGAATGCAAAAGTGGCAGAGCTTCTTGATCTTGGCTTCCGCCGTGCCCCATCGAATGCACCGCTGCGCAAACCTAGCCTGCCCCAATATACTGCCGTGGCCAAAGCGCCCACGAAAAAGGGCAAAACCATCCGTATTCTGACAGCCGTCAAGAAAAGCTATCGCCCCAAGATGCGCCCCACCCCAGAGGCACCCTCACAAGAGCTGTTGCTGGCTTTGGCGGACGATATCGAACAAGCCGTCAAAGAAGCTGCCAAAACGCCAGACGCCGAAGTTGAGGCCGATGTGGTCACAACAAAACCAGTGGTGCTGGCGGCAACCCGCTCTCCCAAACCGCGGGTCCGTCCGACGGTGGCGCAGCCCACTGTGGTGACGCGCATTTCAACCAATGGCGATCGTCATTGGGGGATCAACGTGGGCAAATACGGCAGCCGCTACAAGGCCGAACAGGTTTTGTTGCGCACGCATCTGATGGAGATGAACACGCTTGACGGGTCACTGCGCAAAGTGGCCAAGCGCAAAAACGGGTTTGACGCCAATTTCCTTGGCATGACAAAGGACACCGCTGCATTGGCCTGTCGCCGTCTTGAGGCCCGTTCCGTCAAATGCGCGGTGCTTGGCCCGAGCTAAACACTTGCCTGCGCGGGGCAGACACCGCACAGTCCAACGATGACCGAGTATTTTCTGCCCCCGCCCCACCGCCCATCTGTCACCATCGCAGGCCACACAAGCCGCTTTGCCGTAAGGCGCATTTTTTGCGTTGGCAAAAACTATGCCGACCACGTGGCTGAAATGGGCGGCACCCCGCAACCGCCTGTCTTTTTCACCAAACCTGCGGACGCGATTTGTGAAGGCGGATCTATCCCCTACCCCTCCGGCACCGAAAATCTGCATTTTGAGGCTGAGTTGGTCATTGCTTTGGGACGTGGCGGGGCCAACATCAGCGCAGCCAATGCGCTGACGCATGTTTTAGGGTATGCCACAGGCAATGATCTGACGCGACGGGATTTGCAGGCACAGGCAAAAGACAAAGGTGCGCCGTGGGATATGGCAAAGGCCTTTGACCGTTCTGCGGTGATCGGACCGATCCATTTGGTACAAGATATAAGTCATCTTTGCGATGCGCCACTGCGCTGCACGGTCAATGGCCAGCTGCGTCAGGACGGCAATATCAATGCAATGATCTGGCCAGTCCCTGAGATTATCGCCACGCTGAGCCAGTTTGTCGAAGTGTCATCTGGTGATCTGATTTACACAGGTACGCCAGCGGGCGTCGGCGCGATTGGTGTTGGCGATCGGTGCGAGGTATCCATCGAAGGTCTCACACCTGTTGCGGTGACCATAGAGTAAACGCCCCCGCATATCTGCGAGGGCACTTTGTTGGTCTCTCTG
>NZ_JAKFZN010000008.1 GCF_021654165.1 Nereida sp. MMG025
TGACCGGCGTGGCAAAAACGTAGCGGGTCTTATGGCGGATGATCAGACGCATGACTTACTCATAAAACCGAAAGTCCGTTTCAATTTGCACAGACAGGTCAGCCAGGAGCCCCAAGGCCTTTTGGATGTATTCATGCAGGCCGAAGTCAAAGACCGCGTCGATATCATGACTAAGATAGGTGCGTTCAAAATGAATAGCCTTTTGTTTTGCAAGGCTTGTATGGGTCAAACCATTGTTCAGGAAATTGAGATTGTCGCTGAGCTTGCGCACGCAAAATGCCAAAGACCGCGGCATCCTTTTGTCCAAGATTAGAAAATCCGCAATCTCTCGGGTGCCTGCACCGGCACCGTAGGCCATCCGAAATCCGCCTCGTGCAGACACAGAACGAAGGATGGTTTCCCATTGCACATTGTCCAGGGATGTTCCGACCGCGCTGGCAGACGGCAGTAGAACATAATACTTCACATCAAGAATGCGTGCGGTGTTGTCGGCCCGTTCAATGAACGTTCCAATCCGCGCAAAATCATAGATCTCGTTACGTAGCATCGTGCCATGGGTCATCCCGCGCACCAAAGCTGTTCGCTGGCGCAATGCACTGAGGACACCGGGCAGATCGCGCTCGATTACTTTGCGTGCCAGCATCTTGCGGGCGTTCATGTAAGCGGCATTTGTAGCTTCCCAGACCTCATGCGTAAGGGCCGTGCGGACAAGCCTTGCGTTTTGCCGTGCCGCTTCGATCAGCGATAAGACCGATGATGGATTGTCTCGGTCACGCAACAACCAATCGATCGCTGCATCTTTCGAAACTTCATCCCAGGTTGCTTCGAATTGATCCAGACTGCCGGCCGATTGCAGCACCGAGCGCCACTCACTCTCGCCCATCTCAAGACGCGTGAGCGCCATGCGCTGCCCGGTCTCGATCAGCCGGGCGGTGTTTTCTGCCCGTTCAAGCGTGCGATACATCCAGTAAATACCATTGGCCGTTTTGCCGAGCATCGCGTCAATCCTCCACGATCCAAGTGTCCTTGGTGCCGCCACCTTGGCTGGAGTTCACCACAAGCGAACCCTTTTGTAGCGCAACCCGCGTTAATCCACCCGCCGTCACCTTTATTTCGTCCGGACCGACAAGGACGAAGGGGCGCAAATCCACATGCCGAGGCGTCAGCCCTTGACGGGCAAAGATCGGCACAGTCGACAAGCTTAGCGTAGGTTGCGCAATATAGTTGGCGGGTCGCGAGGCAAGTTTGCGCCGGAAAGCTGCGATGTCTTTTTTGGTCGCAGTGGGGCCAATCAACATACCATAGCCGCCTGATCCGTGAACCTCTTTGACGACCAGCTCTTCTAGATTATCGAGCACATAGGCCAGTTGATCAGGTTCCGAACAACGCCATGTCGGCACGTTTTTCAGGATGGGCCGTTCTCCTGTGTAAAACTCTACGATTTCAGGCATATAGCTATATATCGCCTTGTCATCGGCAATCCCCGTTCCGGGCGCATTGGCGATGGTGATGCCCCCCGACCGATAGACATCCATGATGCCCGGAACGCCCAATTGGCTATCGGGATTGAAGTTCAGGGGATCGAGATAGTCATCATCGACACGCCTATAAAGCACATCAATCGGTTTATAGCCGTGAATGGTGCGCATCGCGACACGCCCATCGACCACACGTAGATCATGTCCCTCGACCAGTTCTGCGCTCATTTGATCGGCTAAGAACGCGTGCTCATAATAGGCCGAATTGTAAATTCCGGGGGTTAGAACGGCGACGACTGGCTGTTGGGTTGTGGCAGATGGGGCGCAGGCCGAAAGCGAACGGCGCAGGTCTGTGGGATAATTCTGAACGCTTCGCACGCGATTGCTCGAAAACAACTCGGGAAACATCTGTAACATGGTTTCTCGGTTCTCAAGCATGTAGCTGACGCCACTTGGCGTGCGGGCGTTGTCCTCCAAAACAAAGAACTCGTCTGGACCCGTGCGCACAAGGTCGACACCAACAATATGCGTATAAATCCCACCGGGCGGCGTAAAACCTATCATGCTTGGCTCGAATGCGGAATTCTGGCTGATCATTTCAAGTGGTATGCGCCCGGCCTTCACAATCTCTTGGCGATGATAAATGTCATGAAGAAAGGCATTAATGGCGCGGACGCGTTGTTCGATCCCTTTGGTGACGCGTGACCATTCTTGGCCTGAAATAATGCGTGGAATGATATCAAAGGGGATCAGGCGCTCTTCCGCTTCGTCCCGCCCATAGACGTTGAAGGTAATCCCTGTCAGGCGAAAAAGCTCTTCGGCTTCTCGTTGCTTTGATCGCAGGCGTTTTGGATCTTCACCACCGAACCAAGAATAAAACTGCTGATACGGCTGTCGAAGCCGTTCATCGCTGCCCCACATCTCGTCGAAACACGGTGTTGTCTCCATCCTTGGTCCCTTCACATATTCAAAAAATGGAGCACTACTCGGATCGGATTCGCCAGAGTTTGAACGGTTATTTGACCTTCACCTTACCACAATGCTTAATTTTTAAGTAGCTTGCGCGGTTTTTCCACGTTGCGCACGCAGCTTCAGGCACGAGGGCACAAGATATTGCGCTGTGGGTCGTAGGACCAATTTGCGGAAGACTGCCGTCATAATTGACCGTTCGTAGATACCCAAACGGGCACAAGTAAATATGCCTTGATTTAAAACTATTTTTCTAGTTATGTGGGGATATGAGCATTTCAAAAGATACAGCCCGCGCACTTGCAGCCCTTGGTCATGAGGCGCGGATTGATGTGTATCGCCTTCTTGTTCGTGCAGGAAATGAAGGTCTTATCGTCGGCGACATTGCTGAACATACCAAATTGCCGCTATCGACGCTGGCCCATCACCTTAAAACGCTTGTCAGTGCAGGACTGGTTCGACAGGTTCGCCGCGGGCGAGAGGTTGTAAATTTTGCTGACTTCGCAGCGATGGATCGGGCGCTGTCTTTCCTGACATCAGAGTGTTGTCAGGGTGTGGCATTGGTGAGAAATGATGCCGCATGATGCATGCTTCTATTTTTCTGCCCTGAAATAACTATAAAACTGGATATTTAACCATGAGTGATTTTTCCTATCCATCTATCACGCGCGGCGCCGCACTCATTCGCGCAGTTTGGTCGCAACAGCGCGTTTGGCTGACTACAATCGTGATCCTGATAGTCGTCAGTATATTTGATCCGCATCAGGGCTTGGAAAGCCTGTCATTCACTGCCCAAGCATTGTTGGGAACAGCGCCGTATCTCGCCCTTTCCATCGGTGTCGCAGCTTATGCCAGCGCATCCGGCGCTGACGGGCTGATCGCCAAGGCGTTTACGGGCGCACCCGTGGTTATGATTTTTGTGGCAGCGGCTTTCGGTGGCCTGTCTCCTTTTTGTTCATGTGGTGTCATCCCACTGATCGCAGCGCTTTTGGCGATGGGCGTGCCGTTGTCGGCAGTCATGGCATTCTGGCTCGCGTCGCCCGTCATTGACCCGTCTATGTTTGCCTTAACTGTCGGGGTTCTGGGGCTGGAATTTGCAGTTGCAAAGACGGTTGCCGCTATCGGGCTCGGCCTTGTGGGCGGCTATGTGACCCTTGTACTGACCCGCGCAGGCGCGTTCGCAGAACCACTGCGCGAAGGCGTTGGAAACGAAGGCTGCGGCGCGTCCAGTGTCCGTGACCCACAACCGCCCGTCTGGGCTTTTTGGCAATCCCCTGAACGCCGTGCGAAATTCTGGAGCGCTTCGATTTCGACAACTCTTTTTTTGGCGAAATGGCTAACGCTGGCCTTCGTCCTTGAAAGCCTGATGATCGCGTTCATTCCCGCCGATCTTGTGGCGAATGTCGTGGGTGGTGATGGGATCGGTTCAATCCTGACAGCGACACTTGTTGGTGTGCCTGCATATCTCAATGGCTACGCCGCACTGCCACTTGTGTCAGGACTGGTTGAGCAAGGCATGGCGCCAGGTGCAGGACTTGCCTTTCTTGTTGCGGGTGGTGTCACTTCCCTGCCCGCTGCGATAGCGGTCTGGGCCCTCGCCAAGCGCAGTGTGTTTGTTCTCTATGTCGGGCTTGCCCTTTCAGGATCCCTTGCCAGCGGCCTATTGTTTCAGGCCTGGATTGGGACATGACAGTATTCACCCGCGCTTGGCCCCGTACAACCTGCCGGGTTTTACCAAGCACAAAGAATTGGCGTTCCGCACGGCGGGCTGCCCTAATTTTAGGTCGTTTCGCCAAATGCGATTGGACGGGTGCCTGACTTTGCTCACATGACCTCGCTAAACTTATCACTGATGGTTAACGTAAGGTACAGCAGTAGGTTTACATGGGTTCCATTGCGATGAATGACGCCAAAGGTTCGATTGGTCCGAGAGTTTCGGCACTTCTCAAGCAAGTGTATCCAGAACTTGATAGTGATATTTTAACCAGTCTGGTCATCGATGCTTTTTGGCCCAAAGGTGCGCCCCGCCGCCAAAGGGCCCGTGCCGCCGGCAACTCGCTATGGTCACAAAAGGATGCGTTGCTGATCACCTATGGAAATTCCGTCATTGACGGGGTTCATAAACCACTTGATCTGCTCGCAGACTTCTTGGCCACCTACTTGGACGGCACACTGAACGCCGTTCATATCCTGCCATTCTTCCCATACACATCTGATGACGGCTTTGCTGTATCGGACTTTCGTGCGGTAAACCCCCAACTGGGCGATTGGGCCGATATCAATCGGATTGCCGAAGATTTCACGCTCATGTCAGACCTTGTTCTGAACCATGTGTCCAGCCAGGGCAGTTGGTTCAATGCCTATCGCCAAGGCCAAGCGCCCTATGACAAATTCTTTTTCGAAGCGTCCCCCGATGATGACCTTCGGGATGTTGTGCGCCCTCGAACTACCCCCCTTCTTCGAGAGGTCGAAACAACTAATGGCATACGCCATGTTTGGTGCACCTTTAGCCATGACCAGATCGATCTGGATTTTCGAAATCCCGAGGTGTTGTTAGAATTTCTTCGGATCATTCGTCTGCATGTCGATAATGGGATCCAGATTATCCGGCTCGATGCGGTTGCGTTTTTGTGGAAAGCGGTCGGATCGCCATCAATCCATCTTCCCCAGACACATGCATTGATCAAACTGATGCGCGTGCTGTGCGACTTCGCAACAGAGAAAATCATCCTTTTGACAGAAACCAACGTCCCAAAGGCCGAAAACCTGAGCTACTTTGGGCGTGGCGATGAAGCCCATGCAATCTATAACTTCCCGCTGCCGCCACTCATTTTACACGCGATGATGTCTGGCAATGCAGAGCATTTGCGGCGCTGGCAACGTGCGATGCCGCCTGCACCTATGGGCTGCGCCTATCTGAACTTTACAGCCAGCCACGACGGGATCGGCATGCGTCCCGCCGAGGGCCTCTTGCCAGAAGATGAAAAACAGCAGGTGATCGACACGATCAAGGACATCGGGGGACTGGTCTCGATGCGCACGCTGCCAGACGGCAGCGAAAGCCCTTATGAGCTGAACACAACTTTTTATGATGCCATGTCACGCACCTTTGCGGGCGCGGATGACTATCATCACGCGCGATTTATCTGTTCGCAGACCATCGTCATGTCGCTTGAGGGGATACCCGCATTCTACATCCACGCGATGCTGGCCACGCCCAACGACCATGATGGGGTCGAACACCGTGGGATGAACCGTGCCATCAATCGTCATCGGTGGGATTACCCAAGTCTGCGACAAAAGCTTGATGATCCAAGAACGCCACAAGCGCGCGTATTGGCGGACCTTTCCAAACGCCTGAAAATTCGGCAAAAGCAGGCGGCTTTTCACCCTAACGCAACCCAATTCACGGTAAATTTGGGGGACGAGCGTCTCTTTGGCATCTGGCGTCAAAGCCTTGATCGCGCCCAATCCATCTTTGCGATCCACAACGTCAGCGACACCGCAGTCACAATTTCCGCAGCTGAACTCAATCTGATCGAAGATCAGATTTGGGTCGACCTTCTTGGCGAAACCAAGGTCGACGCGGATGCGTCCGGAATCGTAATCGCACCTTATCAGTGCATGTGGATTACCAATCGCCCTTAGCTGAATTCCGCCTCGTCTGCCGTGGCCGCCGCGCGCAGTTCGGCCAAGAAGCCCGGGTCAGCCGAGTGAACACGGTTCCATGTTGGAATAAACGGTGTCTCGTGTGGATTGTCCAAAAAGAATTGGCCCGCCCGCATAATGTTTTCGGCAAACAGTTCAATCGCCCGCTCTTCTTGATGGCGATCGATGTGCAGACCATTCATCTTGGCGTCGTTGTAATATGCATCAAGCACGTCCAACGCGCAGCGGTAATAGGTTGCCTTGAGCGTCCGAAAGACATTGGGCGTAAAAACAGTCCCTTCGGCGGCAAGTTTACGGAAGATTGCCTTGCAAATGTCGGTGGACATGCGGCTTAGCCCTGCATTTGCATCCTCTTCGCTCAGATCCTGATGCTTGTGATCATATTGGTCAGCAATCTCGACTTGGCAAACGGCATGCGGCGCCAGATTGCGCCAGGCCTCAGACAGAATACCGATCTCAAGCCCCCAGTCCGAAGGTATCCTTAGATCAGGAAGCATGGACGTCCGCATGGCAAATTCACCCGAGAGCGGATAGCGAAAACTTCGCAAGTAATCGAGGTAGTCCCGATCTCCGACAACCTTCTTCAATGCAATAAGAAGTGGGCTGACCAACAAACGCGACACACGTCCATTCAGCCGATCCTGGCCGACGCGCGCATAGTAGCCTTTGGCCAATTGGTATGGAAAATTCATATTGGCAACGGGATAAATCAAGCGCGCCAACAGTTCATTTGTATAGGTCAGGATATCACAATCATGGATCGCCATGACCGCACTGTCCTCGCATGCGATCAAATATCCGATGGCAGACCAAACATTCTTGCCTTTGCCTGGTTCTGATGGCGCCAACCCCATCTCGACAAGCTTTGCACCCAAGGCCAGCATCCGCGGGCTGTCATTCCAAATAACGATATGATTTTGGTTCAACCCTTTGAAAAACGCTTTGGCATGACGGTATTGCGCCTCATCCGCCCGATCCAACCCAATTATAATGCGGTGCAGATACGGCACCTTTGCCAGCTCTTCCAAAATGCGCGGCATCGCGGGCGTTTCCAACTCGGAATACAGACACGGCAGCACCAGCGACATGTTTCTGTTAGCGGCAAATGTCTCAAGCTCATAAGTCAGCTCGTCAAGGGACCTTGTCCGCAAGTTATGCAAAGTGGTGATATTTCCGTTTTGATGGAAATCAGCCATGTCATTTCGTCCTTTTCACAATTTGAGCCGTTCCAAATGCTCTATGATTGCAGTGTTCCAGCCTTCAGGTCCGGCTTGCGTGGTGCGAATAACCCTGCCGCACTTTTCTGCAGCAAGTGGCGGCAAGGGCGTGCGGTGCGGGTTCGCGACAATCACACCAAAATCAGCCGCTTCCAGCATTTCAATGTCGTTCGGGGCATCGCCAAGCGCGATCGTGTGACGCGGGGCGAAAGCATCAATGATTTGCGCCATACGGTCTGCCTTGGTCTGCCCAAAAGACACCGTCAAAAAACGCCCGCCTGAACGGGCCGACAAGCCTTGCGCTTTCAGCGCATCAAGAAAAGCGGCCTTCTCGTCTTGCGAGCCGCGCCATACTCCGGGCTCGGAAAATGCGCGTTCTTTTGCAAGCGCGGCGGCAGGCAGTGTTAGCTCCGTCAGCTCGGCGATCTCGGCAACATCCAAATCTCCAAACCCCTGAAAGTTTCGCCTCAAGGAGTGCGGAATTTCCTCTAGCCTGGCGCGTAATTTTGCATAGACAGCGCCGTCCGCTGTTGGCTGCGCATGCGCTTCCAACAGACCTGCACCGTTTTCAACAATTGCAGGCCAGTTTTGCAGCCGCAGCGTATTGCGCAACAAACAGATCTCGGACGCAGTCTTACTGCTGGCCATGACAACACCTGCACCAATGCTTGCAAGGCGTTCAAGCGCAGAAGACGCCGCATCACATTGATAATCTGCATGTGAAAGCAAAGTGCCATCAAGGTCGGTGAATACAAGCAATGGCATCTGAAATGTCATGGCAACAAGAATGCGAAGAATTAAGAAGAAGCGCAACCGGTAGCCAGTCCGCGCCGACCACTGATGAAGCACTTATGCAATTGCTCTTGTTTGATGACGATTTTTCCAATGAAATCGGATTTGACAACTACTATCCGAATTTAGCTGCCTGAGAGTGCGGACCTGTCATAACCGCCGATAAGGACTGCTTTACGGCTAATCTTGGCTCAGATCTTACTCTGACAGCGCCTTTTCGCGGATGTTTTCACGACGCATCAAATAAATCGATAGCGCAAGGAATCCTGCGGTCAGAATATAGAGCGTGATGGAAATCGGACTTGCGATCAGAATGCTCCAATCGCCATCAGAGATCGACATCGCTCGGCGCAGGTTTCGCTCCATATCGCCCCCAAGAAGAAGGCCCAGAACCAGTGGTACAAGATTGATGTCCATCTTCCGCAGGATGTAGCCTGCAACCCCAAAGGCAACCATCAGCTCCAGATCAAACGTCGAATTCGAAATCGAGAACACACCGACAAAACTGACAGCCGCCACAATCGGCATCAACGCCCAAGTCGGCACAGCCATCAGTCGCGTAAAGATGCCAATCATCGGCAGGTTCAGGATCAGTAGCGCAACATTCGCCATATAAAGCGATGCCACAAGGCCCCAAACCAATTCAGGCTGCCGTTCAAACAAAAGCGGACCTGGCTGAACGTTCAGCGAAATGAGCATTGCAAGCATCACCGCCGTTGTGCCCGACCCTGGCACACCCAACGACAGCATCGGGATAAGCGCACCGCCCGAAGCTGAATTATTGCCCGCCTCAGGTGCGGCGACCCCGCGCGGATCGCCCTTGCCGAAAGTGCCATCGCGGTTCGATTTCTGCTTTTCCGCCGTGTAGGACATGACCGACCCAAGCGATGCCCCCGCCCCCGGCAAGACGCCGGCAACAAAGCCCACGAACGAACCGCGCAGCATTGCCCAACGCGTCATCCAAATCGCCTTCCAGGACGGCAACCAGCTTTCGACATGGATGGCTTTGGTCCGCTCCTTCACTGTCTTTTCCAGCAAAAACAGGATTTCTGAAATTGCAAACAATCCGACAAGCGCCACAATCGGCTCAATTCCATCATAGACGTGATAGTTGTTGCCCGTAAAACGCGGGATGCCAGAAATAGGGTCAATCCCGATGGTCGCAATCATAAGCCCAAGCAATGCCGAAATCAGCGTCTTACGTGGGTCGATGCCTGAAATGCCCCCGATCGTGGCAAAGGCCAGAATATACAGTGCGAAATAGTCAGCCGGTCCGAAATGGATCGCCGCGCGCGCAAGGAGCGGCGCAAAGAGAGACAAGCCAATTACCGCGATTGTCGCCCCCACAAATGACGCCACACCCGATATGGCCAAGGCATCTGCCGCCCTGCCCGCACGGGCCATCGGATACCCGTCCAATGTGGTCATGATCGCGGGTTCATCGCCAGGAATGTTCAGCAGGATCGAGCTGATACGCCCGCCAAACATGGTTCCGAAATAGACCGCAGAAAGAAGGATCAGCGACGACGCAGGATCAAATCCGAACGCAAACGTCAGCGGGATCAAAACGGCGATGCCGTTCACAGGCCCAAGCCCCGGAAGCGCCCCAATAAGTGTCCCGAAAAAACAACCTGCAAACAAAAGCGTCAGGTTCAGCGGGGTAAAGGCGACAGCAAAACCGCCCGCTAAAAGAGACAGGGTTTCCACTTAGAAATCTCCAAACAGCGAGCCGAGGAACGCCAAAGGCAATCCCAGGATTTGATCAAATAACACCCACAATCCCAGAGACATCGATGCTCCAAGGATCAAGGCTTTGACAGGTGCGCCGCCCAACACCATACCCAAAAGCGCGATCAACGCAAAAGTCGCAATAGGAAAGCCGAGCGGCACAAGAAACAGCGCATACCCGACCAAAACCGCCAAGGCAGCCAACTGCCGCAATAGGTGGTTGCGGGCGGGCCACGTCACTTCACCCGATGGAAAGACGATCAAAGATCCCGATAGAACCATCAAAGGGATGCCCACAATCATGGGAAACACCGCAGGGCCAAGCACATCACCAAAGGGCGCCGAATAGTCTTTGCCGTAATATGTATAAAGCGCCGCGATCACAAAGATCGCGACGCCACCGAGCCTGATGCTCATTAGTTGATCACACCAATATCGCGTGAGATCTGCTCCATCACGTCGCGCTGTTCACGCACGTAGGCTTCGAAGTCAGCACCACCGCGCCAAATCGGAACCAGCCCGAATTCAACCGCAGCCGTCTGCCAGTTTTCCGAATTGTAAAGCGTTTCAAGATCGGAGACCCATTTGTCGTATTCCGCATCTGTGATCTTGCCGCCCGTATAGACGCCGCGCCAGTTATACCCTGTCACGTCAATGCCTTGGCTTTTCGCCGTGGGAATATCGGGGAAGGCAGGGATCGGCTCGTCCGACAATGCCGCCAGCACGCGGATGTCACCCGATTCAATGAAGCCCGCAATTTCGCCAATGTCGGTTGAGACAACATCAATCTGGCCGCCCATCATCTGGGTCACCGCATCGGTGCCGCCATCGAATTGGACCCAACGAATATCGCCAAGGCTTTCTTGACCTGCTTCACGCGCAACCATCAGCAAACGCAGGTGGTCCCAACCACCAGCAGACGACGACCCCGCCGTCGTGACCGAAGCGGGGTCAGACACCAGAATTTCATTCAGATCAGCAAGGGTCTGGATCGGGCTGTCGTTATCCACTGCAATCACGCCCACATCCGCGCCCAACATTGCAATATAACGCATGGCGTCCAGCGGCGCAGGGTAGCGGCCCTGCGCAATCTGCGTAATCCCAACGGTTGAGGTCGCCACGAAAAGCTCTGCATCATCAGGGCGTTCATTCGCCACCATCGCATAAGTCACAGCACCCACGCCACCAGGCATGTTTGTGATCTGCACGTTGCCATCCACAAGGTCCAGTTCCTGCATGATCCGCCCGATTGTGCGGCAGGTGAAATCCCAACCACCACCAGGGTTCGACGGCGCAATGCATTCCGCTGCTTGCACTGGTGCCGCAACAGAAACGGCCATAAACGAAGCGGCCACAAGGCTCAGCTTTGACGTCAAAAGTGTTGTAAGACGCATGTATTTTCTCCTCCCAAAGACTGGTCTTTTGCCAGCGGAATTCAATCTAGCACCAAATTCTGGATTGGCATCCCCAAAAATGCAGCTACCTTTGCGACGAACACATGGGAGGGCGCAGACATGCATATCGAAATTACCGAAGTAAGCCCGCGCGATGGTTTGCAGAACGAGCCGCAGCCTGTCGCCACCGAAATCAAGGTCGAATTGGCAAAGCGCATGATTGCCGCGGGCGCGCGCCGGTTTGAGATTACCAGCTTTGTGTCGCCGCGCGCCGTGCCCCGTATGGCCGACGCCGCCGAAGTCATTGCACAACTGGACGCTGGCCCCGACATCACCCTTCAGGCGCTTGTGCCAAACCTGCGCGGTGCAGAACGCGCGGCACAAACCGCCGTTCAGGAATGGGTGTGTTTCATGTCGGCCACCGAAAGCCATTCGCAAGCCAACAGCAACTGCTCGGTCGATGAGGCCGTGGCGCGGTTTGAACCGGTGTTGGCCTTGGCAAAGGCCGAAGGAAAACGCGCCGTTGCCGCCCTTGCCGCGTCTTTCGGCTGTCCATTCGAAGGGGTCACACCCGTTGGGCAAACCGTGCAAGTCGCCAAAAAATTGCATGCACTTGGCTTCAGCGAGCTTAAACTGGGCGACACAATCGGCACTGCCACCCCCTCGCAGATCACGCAGATGGTGCACGCCTTACGGGCCGAGGTTCCGGATCTGGACCTGATCTTGCATTTGCACGACACGCGCGGATTGTCTTTAGCCAATGTGCTGACAGGCATCAATCTGGGTATCACCCGCTATGAAAGTTCGGTCGGCGGCATCGGCGGTTGCCCCTTTGCACCGGGTGCAACGGGCAATGTATCGACCGAGGATCTGGTTCATTTCCTTCATGCCGAAGGCTATGAAACAGGCTTTGATCTTGATGCCTGCATCGACACGGGCCATTGGTTATCAAAAGCCTTGGGGCGCCCGCTTCCTGCACGTTTGCTCAAGGCGCCACCCATTGGAACAACCATTCCGCTCGATGGCATTACACGGGCCGTCGGATGAGTTTGCATGGCATCCGCGTTATTGATCTGACCCGCGTTATCTCTGGCCCGTTTTGCACGCAGCAATTGGCGGATCTGGGTGCGGATGTGATCAAAGTCGAAAGTCCCAAGGGCGATCCGTTGCGCGCCCAAGGCACAATGATCGAGGGGATGAGCAGCTATTTCGCCTCGTTCAATCGCAACAAACGCTCGATTGCTTTGGATCCGCGCGACGCGGGCGATATGCAGATCATTCGAAGCCTGATCAAAACCGCAGATGTGCTGGTCGATAACTTCAAGCCAGGCACAATGGACAAGATGGGGTTGTCGGACGCAGCCCTTCAAGACCTGAACCCAAGGCTGATTGCCTGCCATATTTCAGGCTTTGGTCAAACCGGACCCTACGCACAGCGGCCCGCCTTTGATTTCGTGGCACAGGCCATGAGTGGTTTTATGTTCACCAACGGTTTTGAGGACGGGCCACCCCTACGCTCTGGCCTTCCGATCTCGGACCTTGTGGCAGGGCTTTATGCCACCATCGGCATCACCGCGGCCCTTGCGACCCCCAAATTAGACCGCAAATTTAACGCCATTGATGTCGCCATGACTGACAGCATGATCAGCCTTTTGTCTTACATGGCCACTGAAACCTTTGCGACGGGCCATAGCCTGCCGCGCGTTGGCAACGATCATCCGCTTGTTGCGCCATATGGACTGTTTGATACGCGCGACGGGCATATCGCTGTTGCGGTGTCTCACGATGGTATCGTCGAACGGCTGTTTTCCATTCTGGGATGCAGCGCTCTGTTGGATGACCCCCGTTTTGCCACCAACGCGGCCCGCATCGAACACAGGGACGCCATCAAATCGGAAGTCCAAGCCCGCTTTAATGATCGGACGACACATGAATGGACCGAAGTGCTTAACAATGGCGGAGTGCCCGCCGGCCCTGTCCTGAGCGTCGAAGCCGCCCTGAACGATCCGCAAACACAACACCGCAATATGACCGTGCAGGCCACAAATCCGATGGGTGGCTGGATGTCCGTTCTGGGCTGTCCGATCAAACAAACCCATGACGGGCCATCCGTACGGACGGGCGCACCTCTTCTTGATGGTGATCGTGAGGCGATTTTGAGCCTTATCACCACAAACTAAGGCCAGCCTGCCGCGCAAAGAAAAAGGGAAGCGCAAAACGCTTCCCTTCTTTGTGCCGATTGGCGCAAGTTTTACGATGTATAGTCCATATACAGACCGTCCAACTTGCCTTTCTTCTGGCTGAATGTGCCGCCGCTAAAGACAACGTTTGCCATTGATGCAATCTCTTCATCCGTCAGTGCCGCAAAATCGGCCTCGGGAATGAAGCGCTCAATCGCCGACTTGTAGACGTCTGCAGCCGCTTCATGGTCTGGCGCATCAATGATCATGACGGGCTGATTGTCGGTGCCCATTACCATCACGTTTGCATCCATCAGTAGCGCCTTCAGCTTACCTTCTTTTTGCGAAAAGGTTTCGCCGCCTGTCGCGATATTCATGGCCGACAGGACTGTCGTTTCATCAAGAATTTCGACTTCCAATCCAGGAATATAGCGCTGCAGCTCTGTCTCGTTGATTTCACTGTAGACGCTGTTTGCACCTGCGATGGTTGCTGTTGCGATCAGGGCAATGGCCGATGTAAATACTGTGCGTTTCATAACTAACTCCTTCGTTTGTTTTGCGCTGTTGTGGCGCTCGGATACCCAACACGGGCCAGCCGCGCAAAGTTCCGGAAAAATCATCAATTTCCGTAAATATTTGTTTTCATGAGATTATTCCGCAGCAACATCTTCACTTTCCGCCGTCCGCAGGTGCATCGGACCCTCATGAACGATCGTGCGCGTGGGGAAAGGAATGTCGATCCCCGCCTCATCCAGCGCCTCTTTGACCTTGCGCTTCATGTCTGCCTGAAATGCAAAATACTCGGCGCTGTCACACCAAACCCGCACCAGAAAATCCACGCTGCTACCGCCAAGACCGTTGACCTGAATGAAAGGTTCAGGAGTCGTATGCGCCCGCGCGTCCGACATGATCGTATCGCGGATGACGCGTTCGGCATCTGCAAGGTTCACCCCATACCCCACACCAAAGGTCCACTCGGCGCGACGCGTGTCATAAACCGAATAGTTCTTGATCGTATTGCCCCACACCTCGGAATTGGGCACCACGACCTTCACGTTCCCCAGATCCGCAATCTCGATATAGTTGAGCGTGATGTCCTTTACCGTGCCCATCACGTCATTGACCTGCACAAAGTCATCAATCTTCAGTGGCCTGAACAAAATAATCATCACGCCTGCCGCCACGTTGGACAGCGTGCCCTGCAAGGCCAGACCAACGGCCAAACCCGCCGCACCGATGACCGCAACTATGCTTGTTGTTTGGACCCCAAAGGTATTGAGAACAAAAAGCCCCGTGAACGCCAGCACCGTATAGCGCACGATATTGCCCAGAAAATTGAACAGCGTATCGTCCAGACTTTTGTGATTGGTCCCAAGCCTGCGCACCTTGCGCCCCAGAAATCCCGCAATGAAAAAGCCCAAGATGATAATCAATGTGGCGGCCAGGGCATTTCCTGCCAGTCCGACCAACGCCTCAAAGGTCAAATAGTCAGCCAGTGACTTGCCCCCGTAGATTTCGGTCTGAAACAAACCTTCGATCCAACTTGTTGCGCCTGCCGCCACCGTTTCCAATTCTTCCATTGGGTCTCTCCTTAAAATGCTCTTGCACAATAACGGCGGCGCAGGCCCGAAAGTTCCGTATGGCGCGTTGCACCGTGCAACCAAACCGCCGCTTACGCGTTGAGGCAGGTTAAACAACGCAAGGGCCACCCATGACACACTCAGCCAATTCCACAGATGACGTGATCAAAATGGAAAATTCGACCGAGCAAAAATCTGTCGAACGCGCGGCCAAACTTGCGCCAAAACATCTTTATGAGGTCATTCGTCGTGACGGCGAAGAAGAGCTGGACCGCACCAAACGCGCTTTGATCTGGTCGGGCATTGCCGCAGGCATCATGATCAGCTTTTCCGTTGTGGGCGAAGCGATCTTTCGCACCTATCTGCCACAGGCCGACTACAGTTATCTTGTCGAAAACCTTGGCTATTCACTTGGCTTCTTGCTTGTCATTCTCGGCCGCATGCAGCTTTTCACCGAAAACACGATCACAACTGTCCTGCCGGCCATGCACGATCCATCCATAAAGATGCTGCTGCGCGTGGCGCGTCTTTGGCTAATCGTTCTGGCGGCCAATGTGGTGGGTGCCTTTGCCGTTGCCATCCTCTTTGTGTTCACCCCTGCCCTCCCGCCCGAACTGACCCCTGCGATGCTCGAGCTATCGCGTCACGCCACAGGCTTCCCGACCGGCGAGGCGTTTTTCCGCGCGATCCCTGCAGGCGTTTTGGTCGCCGCAATCGTATGGATGTTGCCACAGGCCAACGGCGGCGCATTTATGGTCATCACCGTTTTCACTTGGCTGATCGCCGCGGGCGATTTCACCCACATCATCGCAGGCTCGGTGGAAATGGCGTATCTTATGGTGCAGGGTTTGTTGCCTCTGGGTCAGGCGCTGACGCAGTTTTTCCTGCCAGTGCTTGCAGGCAATATCGTAGGAGGCACCGTGATCTTTTCCTTGATGGCTTACGGCCAAGTCAAAGACGAAATGGTTGCCCATAATGATTGATCTGTGGGAGTTCGGACTGCGCGCCAGCGTCGCTGTGATCTTGGGATTTCTCATCGGCTTTGAACGCGAAAGCAAATCCAAGCCGCTTGGCATCAGGGCATATATGCTGGTCTGCCTCGGCTCGGCGGGGCTGATGATGATCACCATGAATTATGCGCTGAGCATTTCACAAACCTCTGGCCTGTCGGCAGACCCCACCCGCCTGATTCAGGGGCTTGTGGGCGGCATCGGCTTTCTGGGCGCCGGTGCGATCATCTCAAACCAGAGCGATGGGCGGCTGCGCGGCGTGGGCAGCGGCGCGGCCATCTGGGGCGTTGGCGGCATCGGCATCGCTTGCGGTTTGGGCTTTCTGGCCGAAGCGGGCATCTTGGCCGTGCTGACCTTCGTGATCCTGACAGGTTGCGACCGCCTGCAATCCGAAGGCCAACTGCCTGACGGACAAAAGGATGACGCGTCCAAAGACGAAGACGGGAACTAATCCTCGCCTCACACGTTAACGGCATGAAAGTGAATAAAGGAGCCTGTCATGGTAGAAATCGCTGGTCTCGGAAGCCTCATCCTCCTGGTCCTTAACGTCTGGGCCTTTGTGTCGATCATCGGATCAGGCACATCCACAGGGGCGAAAGTTCTCTGGTGTCTGCTCGTCCTGATCTTGCCGCTTGTCGGTTTTGTGATCTGGTTTTTTGCCGGTCCGCGATCGCAACAGCGCACCGTCTGACACCGATATAGAAACCAAAGGCCCTGCGTTCATGCGCGGGGTCTTTTTCTATGTCAGGCCGTCTTTGAAATCGCCCACCAAACCATTGATCAGATTGGTGCGCTTACCAGCCCAAACCGCGCCTGCAACAACCAGAAGGTTCGCCGCAATCGCCGCCGCCAGAATACCCGCGTATCCAAAGACCATCACGCCGACCCACGCCAGCGGCAGATACACAAACAATACGCGCCCCGCGCTAAGCGACATCGCATAAAGCGCCTTTGACCGCGCATTCAGGGCCGCATTCATCGTGACCAGAACACCGTAACCAAAAAGCGACCAAGACACGATTTGCAAATATTGCGTGGCATACCCCGCCTCTTCTTGGGAAGGCGCGATCATCCCCGCAATCCAAGGTGCCGCGAGAGATAGAATGACCGACAGCGCCAAGCCATACCCCACACAGACCGCCCATGCACTGGCCACAGCCGCACGCGCCCGGGCGGGTTTGTCCGCCCCCCAGTTTTGCCCCACGACAGGCCCAATCCCCGATGACAGCGCCAGCAAAACCACCAGCGCCACAGATTGCACGCGCGTCGCGGCGCCAAAACCTGCCACCGCCGCATCGCCCAACGTGGCCACAGCCGCCGTCACCGCCGCCATTCCCGCGGGGTTAATCGCATTGGACAGCGCCGCTGGCCCACCGACAGAACCAAGCTCTTTGACCGATGCACCAACGTCTTTTGACGGCGAACACCCCCACACCAGTCGGCCCGCGCGCACAGCTAAAGCGACAACAACACCCGCACCCAAAACGCGCGACATCAACGTCGACAGCGCCGCGCCACCTGTGCCGAAGTCAGGGATGATGCCCCATCCGAAAATCACAATCGGGTTCAGCCCAATGTTCACAACAGCCGCCATCACCATGATCGCAGCTGCGGTAAAGCTGTCGCCATAGGCGCGGTAGACCGAATTCGTGATCATCATGACCACCAGAAACGGAAACGACAGGCACCACAACGGCACATATTTTGAAATTTCGGCCAGAACATCGGGTGACGCGCCCATCAGCCTAAACAAAGGCACATGGCCAATCCAGAACACCAACGCCGCCAAAGCGCCCAACATCGTGCCAAACACAACTGCATGCAACGCAAGCCGCTCGGGTGCACCGTCATCATCACCGCGCCCGATCGCTTGGGACACCGCACTATTGGCCCCCGCAGAGGCCCCAATCGCCAGCGAGGTAATCGCGGTTGTCACCGGATAAATATACCCCACCGCCGCCAGCGGCGCGCCGCCAAGCTGACCCAGAAAATAGGCATCCGCGATCCCGACACTCAGAACCGCCAAAATGCCCACCGACATGGGGGCGGACATCACTGTCAGGGCCCAAAACACGGACCCTTGCGTCAAATCCCGCTGCGCCATTACAAAAACGGCCGCTTCAAAAGGGGCTCAAGCTCAACCTCAGCCAAATCCGCCAAGGCCTTTACGTCGTTCACCTGCAAGGCCTTGTCCGACCACGAAGCAACCTGGGTGTCGCGCAACCGCGCAAGGGTTTTGTTGGTATGCACAAGCGACAGTCCCAACGCATCCGCCAGATCCTGCTGGCGAAACGGAAACGGCATCTTGGATCGGCGCACCAACCCAAGCGCGTCCCCGCGTTGAAACATCTTTAGCAAGGCCCACGCCACCGCCTGCATCGCTGTGCGCTGGCCGACAGTGGCCAAGGTATCGCCCAAAAAATGTTCTTCTGTCGCGGCGATCCACGTCAGATCATACCCTCGATCAGGATGCGTTTTGATGAAATTGAAAAATTCGGATCGGTCAAACACACACAGCGTCATGGAGGTCGTTGCTTCGACGGAATGTTGCATCTCACCCAACACACCGGCCTGAAGCCCTACAAAGTCGCCGGGAAACACAAAGTTAATCACCTGGCGTTCGCCATTGGGCAGCACGGTGTAACGCAACCCCATGCCGCGCAGCGCCGTATACAGCTGCGGCGCGCTGGACCCTTGCATCAAAATAGGCGTTCCCGCCTCAATCGTCATTTCCCCTGATTTGAATTTCTGCGTGGCAGCGCGCTGCTCTGGCGTCACCTTTTTGAACAAATCACGTTCGTGCAGCGGACATGTTTCACAATGTGTGGCCATTTTTTCCTCTTTCTATGTCATAGATTAATCCGCGATGGCCCCTTTGGTTCCATAATGACATGGGAAGAGGGTAAAAATGCGTATCGTTATTGTCGAAAGAGATCCGTTTGTCCGCGCCGATCTGTCAGAGGCGCTCATCGAATTTGCGGCAGCGGATGATATCACCACCTTTGAAACGGCAGGGCCTCTTTTGGATCAACGCCCGTTTTCCCTTCTTTTGTGGGACGCAGTGGGCACAAACGCCGAAATTCTATCGCTGTGCAACCGTATGGGCGCCGCCGTGATTTGCACAAACGACCCGTCAAACGACACACTGCCGGGCATCACCTATCTGCCACGCCCTTTCACCGACATCGCAATCCGCGACGTTGTTAAGCGCGCGATTAAAATGGAACAATCGGACTAGGCTGACGTTAACTCCTGCGCCGCGCCCGCGGTGCCGCGACACGCAATGGAGTTTTCAATGACAGACCGACATGCCCTCACGCAGACATTCATGCAGCCCGTCACGGCGCGCAATTCAGGGCAGGACACGTTTCTCCAAGCAGTCGAAGAAGTCGCAGCAGACGTGCTGACCATTGAAAAGAACAACCCCGATTATGCCACCGCCAAAGTGCTTGAGCGATTGACCGAGCCTGACCGCGTCATCTCGTTTCGCGTGACTTGGGTGGATGATGCAGGCGATGTGCAAATTAACCGCGGCTGGCGCGTGCAAACCTGCAACGCCATCGGCCCCTATAAAGGCGGGCTGCGCTTTCACCCCTCTGTCACCCTGTCCGATCTCAAATTTCTGGGCTTTGAGCAGGTGTTCAAAAACGCGCTGACAGGTCTGCCCCTTGGCGGCGGCAAGGGCGGCGCGGATTTTGATCCCTCGGGCCGCAGCGATGGCGAAATCATGCGCTTTTGCCAAGCCTTTATGACCGAACTGTCACGCTACATCGGCCCTGACATGGACGTGCCCGCAGGGGACATCAACGTCGGCACCCGCGAAATCGGATACCTCTTTGGGGCGTATAAATCGCTCAAAGGTCAATTCGAAGGGGCAATCACGGGCAAGGGGATGGCCTTTGGCGGCAGTGCAATGCGCGTCGAGGCTACAGGCTACGGCCTGATCTATTTTATCCAGGCCATGCTGGACCACGCAGGCGACACCCTAAGCGGCAAACGCATCGCCATTTCGGGCAAAGGCAACGTCGCCACCCACGCAGCAGAAAAAGCGATTTGCGAAGATGGCATCGTCGTTACCCTGTCCGACACCTCTGGCACGCTGATTGCCGATGACGGTTTTAGCCAAGACGCTGTCGACTGGGTGAGAACGCAGAAACAAAAAGGCGCGGACATCTCTGACCCGCCCGCACATCTGAACCTGTCTTTTGAAAAAGATGCGCTGCCGTGGGATCAGTCCTTTGACATCGCCCTGCCCTGCGCCACCCAGAACGAGATCGACGCAAATGCGGCACACTCCATCATCAACGCAGGGGCCATCATCCTGGCCGAAGGCGCAAACATGCCGCTTACCGCAGACGCTTTGGATAAAATCGCGCAATCAAAGATCACTTACGCACCGGGCAAAGCCTCCAACGCAGGCGGCGTTGCCATCTCGGGCCTCGAGATGAGCCAGAATGCCCACGGCCAGTTCGAAAGCGCCGATGCGATTGACCAAAACCTCAAAAAGATCATGCAGGACATCCACGCCCGCGCTGCCGCCGAAGGGCGCGAGGACGGCAAAATCAACTATCGTCGCGGCGCAAATGTCGCCGCCTACCGCAAAGTCGCGGATGCGATCACAGCATTCGGGGTGGTGTAAATGAGCGTTGAAAAAACAGGCGCACAGCTTTTCATCGGATGCCTTGAAACCGCTGGAATAGACACGATTTACGGCGTCCCCGGTGAAGAAAACACCGATGTCATGCTGGCCATCGAAGCCTCGGACATCCGCTTTGTCCTCACCCGCCATGAACAGGCCGCCGCTTTCATGGCATCTGTCTACGGCCGCCTGACAGGACGGCCCGCCGCGTGCCTGTCTACTCTTGGGCCGGGTGCCACGAACCTGCTGACAGGGGTCGCCGATGCCACGCTTGATTTCGCCCCGCTTGTGGCCATCACCGCCCAGGCCGACCGCTCGCGCGCGTTTCTGTCCGAAAGCCATCAGGTCATCGACCTTGAGGCGCTGTTTCAACCTGTCACCAAGGCCAGCCACACGCTCACCAACGCATCCGCCATGGCAGGTGTGATCGCACAGGCCGTGCGCCTGACAACCGCCCCGCGCCCCGGTGCCGTGCACCTGTCCCTGCCCGAAGATCTGGCCAAGCAGACCGTCAATCACACCCCCCTGCCCCAACCAGACACACCCGATCCGCTGCCAGCCCCCCAAGCTGTTCTGGCCGCTATCGCACAAATCAAACAGGCATCGCGCCCGTTGATCATGGCAGGCAACGGGGTGATCCGCGCAAATGCCTCCGATATGCTCACCTATCTGGCCGAAAGCCTGAACATCCCCGTCGCCACCAGCTTTATGGCCTCTGGCATCCTGCCCAAAGATCACCCGCTGAACCTGTTTTGCGTGGGCCAACCCTTTCGCGACCATATCGACACCGCGCTGGAAGACGCCGATCTGATCATCGCCATAGGCTTTGACCCCATCGAATACCCGCCCCAAGCACTGACAGACGGGGGCCGCATCCCCGTTGTCGCCCTGAACGCCGCCCCCCTTGGGGCGGATGTCGGCTGGTCGCTTGGCGCGGAAATCATCGGCGGTCTGGGCGCATCGCTCAAAGCCATTGCCGCAGGTCTGGACGGCCACGAATGGGACCTTGCCCCCGCGGCCAAACAGGCACGCGCCGCAATGCTGGATGACCTGACCACCAGCCGAACCAACACAGATGACACCACCTTTTATGCAGAAGACATCCTGCGCACCGTCGAAACCACGCTAACCGCCCAAGACACCGTTTTTTCAGGCGTCGGAACCCATAAGATGAAGGTCGCCCGCTCGCTCATTCCCAAACGCGCAGGCCAGATCATCATCGCCAACGGCTTGGCAGGCATGGGCCTTGCCCTGCCCGGTGCAATCGCCGCCGCCGATCTGTTGCGCGACAAAGACGGCCATGTTTTGGCCATCTGTGGCGACGGGGATGTGATGATGAATATTCAGGATATGGAAACTGCCACCCGCCTTGGCACCCCTCTGACCGTGATGGTCTGGGAAGACGGCGGTTACGGTCTGATCAAAGCCAAACAAGAGGACGAGGCCGACACCCATACGCCACTGGCCTTCGGCAATCCCGATTGGGCCGATCTGGCCCGCGCCTTTGCATGGCACCACCTTCCCGTCACCCGATTTGGCGATCTTTCAGATGCGCTGGCGAACGCCCGCGCCCACGACGGCCCTGTGCTGATGACACTGCAGGTGCGCTATGACGATCCACTCAGGGACCGCGCCTAAATCGGGAACAAATCCCGCACCCGCGCGTTGGCTTTCCGAGACATAAAAGGAGATCATTATGACAGACGCACTCAAAGTCGTTCCATCCTCAAACACCGTCGAAACAGGCGTGGTCGAGGTCAAAGCCATTGCAAATGGCCTTGCCGATGTGCTGGCCGATACCTATCGCCTCTTGTTCAAAACGCACGCCTATCACTGGAACGTCGAAGGTCCGCTGTTCTATTCGATCCACAATCTGACCGAAGAACAATACGAAGATATGTTCGCCGCCGCAGACGAGCTGGCAGAACGCATCCGCGCCTTGGGCCAACTGGCGCCCATGTCGCTTTCGGATATCATGAACCGCTCTGTTATCGAAGATCAGACCAAGCCGCTTTCGGCAGGTGACATGTGCCACGATCTGGCCGACGACCACGAACGCATCGCCCACCGCCTGCACGCACTGGTCGAAATGACAGAAGGGCGCCGCGATGTGGTGACAGAAGATCTGGCAACCGAGCGTTCGGCCTTCCACGAACAAGCCGCATGGATGCTGCGCGCCATCGCCAAACAATAATTGCCTGAACGTTCCTCCCTCAAAACGTTCGTCCTCCCTCCCCGCCAGTTTGACTGGCGGGGTTTTTTATTGCGCAGACATAAAAACGGCCCCGCACATGGGGGCCGTTCAATACGTCTTTATTTTGGCGATTGTTACGCGTGCAATGTCTCGGTTGAAGCAAAGAACATCGCTTGGCTCACCGCTGATCGCACCTGCTCTTCGCGGTAGGGTTTTGAAATCAGGAAGGCAGGTTCTGGCTTGTCACCTGTCAGCAAACGCTCAGGGAAGGCCGTGATGAAAATGACTGGGCGCTCGCCCAAGGCGGCCAGAATATCGTTCACCGCATCAATACCCGATGAATTATCCGCCAGCTGGATATCGGCCAAAATCAGATCGGGCACATCACGTTTGGCCAGATCAACCGCGCCGTCACGCGTGCGGGCCACACCCGTCACACGGTGGCCCATATCGGCCACGACGCTTTCCAGATCCATGGCAATAATCGCTTCATCCTCGATGATCATGACCGAACCTGAAATTGCGTCTTCCATCTCCGCGCGGGCCACATTCAACAGATGCTCCGCCTCGCCCGCCTCAATCCCCATGATCTCGGCGACAGCGGATGTGCCAAAGTCCTCGATCGTGCTCAGCAACAGCGCCTCGCGCGTGTTTTCCGTCAGTTTTCCAAGCAGTTTCTGCGCACGCGCCTGCAACCCTGTGTCCCCGTCGCCAACGGGCGAGCCCGTCGTGCTCCAGATCGTGTGCAGCACTTTGAACAGCCCCACACGCACGCTGCTGGCCGCTTCAACCGTCTCGCGGTCTTTCAAAACGGCTTCCAAAGTAACGGCCGCATAATGATCCCCTGACGTCTGATTACCCGTCAAAGCACGCCCGTAACGGCGCAGATATGGCAAAACCTCACTTACGGCTGCCGTAAAATCGGGGGAGTTTGTCATTTTTTTCCGTCCTTTTACATTTTTTATGGAACCAAACGCGCCAATCCACGTTTGGTTCCACGCGACAGAATTATTTTTTCATCCTGACGAGGCAAGGATCCTGATGACAAAGAAGCACCAAAGCAACGGCGATGACCCGATCGAAGCGAACCTGAAAAGGGTCTACGACGAGGTGATCAAAGAAGAGATCCCCGACAGGTTCAAAGATCTTCTGGCCCAACTCAAGGCGCAAGACGGATCCAAAGGCAACGACAGCGGCGGTGCCACACAATGAGCAGCGCACAGGATAAAACCGATCCGCGCGACGAGCTGGTCGATCACCTGCCCGCAATGCGTGCCTTTGCAATGTCGCTGACCCGCAATTCGGCCACCGCCGACGATATGGTGCAAGACACGCTGGTCAAAGCATGGACCAACATCGAAAAATTTCAGGCCGGCACCAACATGCGCGCCTGGCTTTTCACGATCCTGCGCAACACATTCTATTCCAACCGTCGCAAAGCCGTGCGCGAGGTGGCAGATATCGACGGTGTGTTCACCGATCAGCTGTCGCAAAAGCCCGATCACGATGGCCGCCTGCAAATGCGTGACTTCAACGTAGCCTTCGCGCAGCTTCCCGATGAACAACGCGAAGCGCTTGTGCTTGTCGGTGCCTCCGGCTTTTCTTATGAGGAAGCCGCCGAAACCTGCGGCGTCAAGGTCGGCACCATCAAAAGCCGCGTCAATCGGGGCCGCAAACGCCTGACCGAACTGCTGGACAGCAGCGACGACGAAGCGATGGAGCTGACAGATAGTGCAACAATGGCCGTCGTGGCCGACCGCGTAAACGGTTTGATGTAAAGACAGGACACTTCGATGACAGGCCCCATTCGGCTGTTCAATCGGTTAACTGCGCAAATTCTGTTTTTCCTCACGCTGGCGCTCTTGCCTCTGGGCGTTGTCAGCCTGTTGCAAAACCAGCAGTTGCGCGAAACAGCCGCAGATCGATCGCAATTATCGCTTCTTGCACTCACCGAAACCGCCGCATCAGGCGAAAGGCAACTGATCCAACGCACCTTCGGGGCGGCCAAGGCGCTTGGCGAAACCATCGATTGGATCTCGGGCGATCCCGCAAGTTGCCGCGGCTATCTGAACCGCTTCCAACAGGTCAACGAAACCTACGCCTTCGTCGGCTTTATTGATGCAGGCGGTCGGTCTGTGTGCTCAACCGCGACCGAGGTGCTGGATTTCTCGGGCTACCCCAATTTTGCAGACCTCATGGCCAATCCCCGCCGCAACATCGAGGTAAATACCAACGCGCCCGGGTCTGGCCAAAGCGTGATGATCCTCAATGAACCCTATGTTCAGGATGGCCAGTTTCAGGGCTATGTGTCCATCTCTCTGCCGCTCAAAGACGTGGGCAAAACCCCCGACTTTTTGGGCGATGCCGACCCCATCAGCCTTGTGACCTTCAACGCAGATGGCCAGCTTTTGTCCACCGAAAATGGCCGCAACCGAGCGCGCGGCACCCTGCCCCTAAGCCCCGACCTCAAGGCAATCGCCACAGGCGAATCCCGCACCTTTGTGGCCCGCAGCATTGCAGGGGACACATTGGCCTATTCCGTTGTCCCGATTGTGCCTGATGTGGTCTATGCGCTTGGCACGTGGCGCGCCGCGCGTCTTGCCTCAGAGGCGCGCGATCAACGGCTATGGACAGTGGCGCTGCCCGTTTTGATGTGGCTGGCCAGCCTGTTTGTGGCGTGGGTGGTGCTGGACAGGTTTGTTCTGTCGCGCATCAAGGTGCTCAACCGCGCCATGTATGCCTTCGCCACCAACAGGATCATCCCCCCTGCCCTCGCAGATACCACGGCCAACTCCGACCTGCGCGAGGTTGAAGAAAACTTCCGCCGCATGGCCGAAACCGTGCTGCAAGACGAAGCCGAACAAGAAGACCGCCTGCGCGAAAAATCCGTTCTGCTGAAAGAGGTGCATCACCGCGTCAAAAACAATCTGCAAATCATTTCCTCCATCATGAACATGCAAATTCGCAAGGCAGATGCGGCTGAAACCAAAACGGCGCTGTCTCAGGTGCAGGACCGCATCATGGGGCTGTCAGGTGTGCACCGCCTGCTCTATCAGGCCGAAAACCTGACCCAGATCAACGCGGCCACGCTGATCGAACGGGTGACAGAACAATCCGTTTCAATCGCAGGCCAAAGCGGCACGCCCATCCGCACCATTCTTGATCTCGACCCTGTCATCGTGTTCCCCGATCAGGCCGTCCCGCTGACGATGCTTTTGTCAGAAGCGATCACCAATGCGCTGAAATACATCGGCGGCGATACCCCGACGCTGACTGTCAAACTCACGCTGCAAGACAAGACCACAGCGCCAAGCGACGGGATCATGGCCACGCTTGTCATTGCCAATACGTTGCCGGCCACCCCTGTTGAAAACGAAGAAAACTCTACAGGTTTGGGCGCACAGCTGATGCGGGCTTTTGCCACCCAACTCAATGGCCAGCTGGACACCGATACCCAAGGCGGAACCTACACCATCACCGTGACCTTCACAGTCGAAGAATTCCGCCCCGACGCACAGGACTATTGATCATGGCACAGCCCATCACCTCTGACACCTGCCAGATCCTGTTGACCGCGCAGCAGGCTTTCCCCTGTTTTGAAGCTGCCGTTCTGGACGCAAAATCACGCGTCACCATGGGATTTCATATCTTTGATATGACAACCAAATTGCGCAGCGACCGCGCCAAGGCCATCGGCACCACATGGTTTGATCTGCTGCTGCACAAGCTGGACGAAGGTGTGCAAATTCACCTGATCGTGTCAGATTTCGACGCCATCGTGCGCCCCACATGGCACCGCACCGCGTGGCGCACCAAACGCCACGGCGCTCTTTTGGCCGAAGTGACCAAACACCCCGACAAGCTGACCGTGCAGACCCACGCCCACGGCGCGCAGACAGGTGGGGTGATCAGCGCCCTCCTTTGGCCCAGGTCACGGGCCGAGGTGCGCAAACAAGCCGCCTATTTCAACGATCTGCCCGATCACGCGCAGCGCCGTTTCATAACCGAACACCCCAACCTTGTGCCGCTACTGACCATCAAGGACGGCACCGCGCAGGCCCGTGCTTTGGCCACAGGCCATTTGCACCCCACCAGCCACCACCAAAAGCTTGCCGTGATCGACGATCATCTGACCTACATCGGCGGTCTGGACACCAACGACCGCCGCTATGACGGTCTCAAACACGCACGCGACGCCGCCCAGACCTGGCACGACGTGCAACTGATGATCGACAACAAGGAATTGGCCGCCACAGCCCTCAAACACCTGCTGGAGGCGCCAAAGGCCACGACAGGCGCGCTCACCCCCGATCCCGCGCCCCTGCCCTTCCTGCGCACGCTCTCCAAGCCGCGCAGCGGGGCGATGTCACTGTCAGCCCTACCCATCGAGCGCAGCCTGCGCCGCGCCCATCTCGATGGTATCCGCACCGCGCAAAGCGGCATCTACTGCGAAACCCAGTTTCTCCGCGACCCCGACCTGACCGATGCGCTTGTCCGCGCCGCAAAACGCACCCCACAGCTGTCTTTGGCCGTCATCCTGCCCGGTGCCCCCGAAGACGTCGCCTTTGGCGGCTCTGAGCGCGCAGATGCCCGCTACGGCGAATATATGCAGGCCCAGTGCCTCAAGCGTCTTTCGGCCGCCTTTGGCCCCCGCCTGTTCCTCGGCTCGCCCGTGCAGCCGCGCCGCGCCACCCATGACGACCGCAGCACCCTGCACGGCGCACCCATCGTCTATGTCCATTCCAAGGTGATGATCTTTGACAACACATCCGCCATCGTCTCCTCTGGCAATCTCAACGGGCGCAGCATGAACTGGGACACCGAAGCAGGCGTCCGCCTTGATGACACCGCCCTTGTCGCACAACTCAAACGCCGCTGCATTTCGCACTGGCTGCGCAGCGATGTGCCCCGTGATCTGCTCAGCGGCCCCGATCAGGCCGCCGCGTGGCACCGCATCGCCCACGCAAACGCCGCCACCGCCCCCCAGGACCGCAGCGCCTTTATCGTGCCCCACGATCCAAAACCGGCCCAACGCTTTGGCATCAACCTGCCAGGCGTGCCCGAAGAAATGGTCTAGCCCGCGGAACAATGCCCCCTGCCCCGCGTTGATCAACAGACGCAAATGGAAAGGACATGGCTATGAATTGGGACACCATCCAAGGCAAATGGAAACAAATGAAAGGCGACGCCAAATCCGAATGGGCCGAGCTGACAGATGACGACATCGACCGCGCCGAAGGCGACCGCGACACGCTCGAAGGGATCTTGCAAGAAAAATACGGCAAGACCAAAGAAGAAGTCCGCGATGAAGTGGATCAGTGGATGAAGAAAATCTCCTGACACCACCCCCAACAGCATGAAACCGCTCCGCGCCAGCCGTGGGGCGGTTTTTTCGTGCAACCGATCAGCCCACCCGCGCGTTACACCCTTATGATCCACCGTGCCCGCGCCATATGCACCGCCAAAACCCCGCCCAATACAGGTGCGCGCACCGCAGGCCAGCCCGAAAAGCCCCCCGCGATATATGCTAAACCCCTGACAAAAAACAATTTTTTCATGGCAAAGCACTTGGCGGTGTCCCCATGACACACACCCCGCCCCCCAAAAGCACCGATGCGCCCGTCTCCGAAATCGTCGAAACGCTCGAAGACGCGACAACCGAAACCGAAACATGTCTGCGCGACATCCTCGATGATTTCGGCACCGCCTCCATCTCGGCGCTGCTTTTGGCCGTTTCGCTCTTTCTGGTCAGCCCGCTCAGCGGCATCCCGCTGTTTTCATCCACCATCGGCTTGCTGATTTTCGCCATCGCTGTGCAGGGCGCAATGGGACGCAGCCGCATCTGGATGCCCAGATGGCTGATCAACGTCAAAGTAAAATCCAAAGCCACGAAAAGCCCCTTTTCATCCCTCAGACGCGCCGCTGGTTTTCTGGACCGCAAAACCCAACCGCGGCTGGCCTATCTGGTCACACCCCCTACAACCCGGCTGATCTATGGCATCTGCGCCACCTGTGGCCTTGTCATCCCGACGATGGAGATTGTCCCCCTCGCCTCCAGTCTCATGGGCGGCGCCGTATCGCTGATCAGCATCGGTCTGCTGGCACGCGATGGCGCGATCCTGGTCGTTGGGCTATGCGTCATTCCACTGGCTGCGATCATCCCGATCACCGCCTACGCCACATTGTTTTTCTAAAGAACGTCATAAAAAAAGACGCCCCAAACATGGGACGCCTCTTTGGTCTTAATCGGTCTGCGCTTTGTGGCGGTCGCCATCAGCTGCAAGGCTCGATTTTCGTTTACGCTCATCTTCGCGTCGGTCTTCGACCTTTCGCTTCGAGGTGATCGCAAGGATCAAAACGACAACAAGTGTCACCAACGCGAGACCTGCAATGAATACTCCGCTTTCCATAACAACTCTCCTTTGTGGTTTCTTGCCAAAATAACGCCACGCCAGCGGTTTGGTTCCGGAACTCTCTCGCTTTTTCTGCGTTGGTTAACGGAGGATCAAAATGACCGTTTTTCTAAGCACTCTACCAAACTACACCGCCCGCATCGAAACCACGGATTTCCCTGTTCAGGACAGCGTCATCTGCATGCCCGATCAGCGCCTTGCCTATCTGCTGATCGACATATCGCCGTGGCAGGACGACCAGCTTGCGCTGATGTCCAGCACGCATATTCAATCAGCAGACCATGCTGCGCAACACATCACACTTGGCGCTGATTTGGCCGACATCGCCGCAGCACCCAAGTTTACCGATTTGGCTCAGGTCTTTTTGGACAAACTGCCCCCGATCATTGTTGGGCCCTTCGGCAACACGCTGTCGCCTCTTATGATGGCCGCTGCCATCTCCCCCACCACCGACGCCCCCGATGTTGACGAGATTGACACCGCACGCCATCACCGCTTTTCCGCGCTGCGCGGCATGGACGTGTATGGCAAAGACGGGCAGCTTGGCTGGATCTCCGATTTCATCCTGTCCAAAGACGATCTATCGATCCAATTTCTAGTGCTCAGCACCAAAAGCCAGCTGCGCACGCAACGCCATGTGGTCCCTGCACAGAAGTTTCGCCATTTCGCCCAACAGGCCACCCATGTGGTGCTTGATATCACGTCCCAAGACCTCGCTGATGCGCCACAGCTTCAGGTCGATGACATGCCAAGCCGCGATTGGCTGCGCGCGTTACACGCATATTATCGCCTTTCCGTTTAGGCACCGCGCGGTGCGTTTACCAAGTGTTCACAGCTGTGAACCACACTGGCATGACGCGGATGGCATTTGGCGCGGGGTTGGCAAAAGTTCACAGCTGTGAACAGCTCACGCAGCCTTATCCCGCCGCATCAACGCCATAACCATCGGCCCGCACGAAAACGCTCCCTGCTCCGCCTTCTGGGTCAGATGCCGCAAATATCCACCAGGCGATTTGATCTCCTCAAACCGCTGCAACATCGCCACCACGACCACCGCCGCTTCCTCAGGCCCCATCGCTTCACAGGCATTTTGCCAAGCATCCGGCGAAATCCCCATCATCGGCCGCACCGTTTCGGCAACACGGACCAAATCATGCCAATGCCGTATCGGCCTGTCCGCATAGGTTTGGATTTCCGCACACACGGCCAACACCAACCCTATGGGAATATTCGGCAATCTCTCATCAATCGGCACATCGGGTTCTTCAGAAGAACTGCCATTGCCCTTTGCTTGTTCTAAGCAAGGTTCAAGATCATTAGGGTCTTTATTTGAATTCTGATGGTGGTGCTCATTTTTAGCATCTTTGGTGCTCGTATTTGATGATTTAACACCATCCAGAACATCCCGCGCCGTATCAAGTGCATGCTCCAACTGCGCTGTCATATTCCGCAAATCGGCCAATTCCAGCTTTCTGCGAAGATCTCTGGCGACCGCGGCGCTCAACGCCAGCAAATCGGCCCAGAAACCCGCCTCTGGGCGCGTTTCTGCGCCATAGGCAGCCAACCCCGCCAGATCGCGCCGCATAAGGCTCACAGAGCGTCTGAGACGGGCGAACTGCTCTTCTTGGGCGCGTTGTGCTTCGGCATGTTCGCAAATCTCGGCAAAACGGACCACCAGCGGCGTCAGGTCAAACCCGAAGGCCTGCCGGTCATCCCCGAAACGGCGCACATAGCGCTTTCCATTGGGGCTGTCGCGGCGGATCAGAAGGCCCGCGCGCACCAAACCCGCCAGATGACGGCGCATGGTCGAACAGGCCATACCATTCAGCCGCTCACAAATCGCAGCATTGGACGGAAAAACCAAAAGATCGGCACTATTCCCGCCCAAGATCGTCTCGGGATGAAAGCTCAGCAGCGCCTGAAGCACGGCCAATTCGCGGTCCGACACCTCAAAGGCGCGGCGGGCGACGGTCAATTCGCGCAACACCTCCCATTTGTTCACGCCCTCGGGGGGCAGGGGGGTGTCGGTCCATTTTTGATGTGCCAATACGGCAGTATCTACGGTGCGCCCGAAAGGCGTTATGGGGACATAATCCATTTTTATATTTCACGAAGACGAAAAAACAGGGTCCGCGAATCACATTTGACTTGCGAAGGGAGCGCGCCGCACCTATCCTGAATGTGCTAGATACAGGGGTCTCGTGGGGCGAAAGCTTTGCGGGACCTTTTCTTTTTTGTCTGGTGTCGTGCCTCCTTTGTGACTGCTCGATTGCTCAGGTCTTCCGCCGTTGTTGCCAACGGTCGTGAAGTTCGCTCAGCAAGACCTGCGCCTGATCTTCCAGCCAATCGGCGAAGGGGCCTTGCTCTAACTTGATCTCGACCCCTTGCGCGGATTTTGTCACGCGGCCCGCAACATCGGGCGCGATCATTACGGTGCGCGCTGACTTGCGGGACGGGGATGTCTTGGGTTTTACGGGTTGCTTCGGGGCGAGTTGGGCTGAAATAGTCTCGAATGTGGCCACTGACGGATCGGTATAGGCCCCATTTGCATCGCCAAAGCTTTGATCAAAGGTCAGCTTGCTGCGGATGTCTTCGGCCTGAAGGGCCAGATCGTCGACGCGCGCGCCTGTCGCCTCTACGGCCTTGGCCAGCCCCTCCCATTTGGGGCGGCCGATGCCGTGGGCAGGGCCAATAGCGCGGACCAGATCGACGCCAAGCGCGGCAATCACGCCAAGCGCCATGGAGATCGAGGATTTCGAGACGGTCAGAACCTCGGCCACGCGTTGCTGTGTGCCAAAGCCACTTTCGACCAGCTCATGGGCGAAAAGCGCCTTTTCGATATAGCTGAGATCACGGCGGGCCATGTTTTCGGTCACTTGGGCCTCAACCGCGCCATCATCATCAAGCTGCGCGATTAACGCTTTGATTTTATTGACTTTAGACGAACTGCGCACCGCTTCCAGACGGCGGCGGCCATAGACCAGCAAGAACCGGTCGGCCTGGGCAGGATCGCGGCGCACAAGGATCGGCACGGTCTGTCCCGTGGCTTCAATCGAGTCGCGCAGATCGGCCACATCCGTGGGATCAAGGCGGTCAGCGATGCGGGTGTCGGCGATAAGATCGGGGTCCAGATCCCAAACGACATGGCTGTCGACCGCACCGCGTGCGGCCCGCAGGGGGCGGCTGGCCGAAGGCTGCGCAGCGGCGGTCCCAGGAGCAGGGGCGGCGGCACCTGCCGCGGCAAGATTGTCCAAAAGGGACATGCGTTTTTTCTTCTGATCACTCATGTGCGCCCCCAAGTCTGCTGGATTAGTGTCGAAACTTCGCTGTTGAGCGCGTTCAGGCTTTCCATCGCGCGGTCATATGTGGCGCGGGTGAATGCGCCGCGTTCAACCTCGTAGAGTGTTTGTTTGGTCAGCCCCGCATCAGAGATGGCGGTCGATTTGAGCATCGGCGCATTGAGCACATGATCGCCATACATGGTGCGCAAAAAGGCAACGATGCGATTTTGCGGGGCGTCCTGAGGCTCAAACCGTGTGAGGACATAGCGCATCCAGTCGTGCGACATATCTGCGCCGCTGTCTGCGATGACATCCATCAGATCCGCGGTCATGCGCAGGAATTGCGACATCGACATCACATCAAGCATTTCGGGATGGATCGTGACCAGCACGCCCGTGGCCGCGGACAGGGCAGACATGGTTAAAAAGCCCAGTTGCGGGGGGCAATCAATGACGACGATATCATAGTCGTCTTCGACCTGTTTTAGAGCCTCTTTAACCCGAAAGAAGAACAATCCCGCGTTGCCCTGGGCCAGCGCGCGGGGGGTGTCATGCTCAAATTCCATCAGCTCAAGATTGCCGGGAATGAGGTCAAGATTGGGGATATAGGTCTGGCGGATCACAGAGGCGATGGGCGCGGGATCATCATAGCGGATCGCGTCATAAAGCGTGCCGCCAGAGGGCAGGTCAAATTCGGGCTGAACGCCGTGCAGCGCGGTAAAGGAGGCTTGGGGATCAAGGTCGATGCCCAAAACGCGGTAGCCTTGCAGGGCAAGCCATTGGGCCAGATGGGCCGAGGTGGTGGTTTTGCCCGATCCGCCCTTGAAGTTCATCACGCCGATGATCTGCATATGATCGCCGTCGCGCCGCCCGGGCAGGTAATCGCCCGGTTTGCGGGCGGTTTTTTCCAAAAGAACGCGTAATTCGAGGATATTGGCCGCCGAATAGAGCCGTCTGTTGCCAGATGTGACCTCTGGCTCGGGGCCTTTGCCGTCCAGATGCAGTTTGCGCAAGTAGGAATCGTTAACGCCCAAAAGCGTGGCAGCCTCGCCAGAGGTGAATTTGCGCATGGTTTTGGCAGCGTTTGGGGGGAACAGCCCTTCGCGTTGCGCGTGCAGGTTATTGGCAAGCGCATCAGCGTGCTGGCGGATGAAGGTGTTCAATCCTGCCTGCGATGTGTCTCTGTTGGCCGTATTAGGCTCTGGTTTTGGGTCCGCCATGCTGCGTTGCTCTGTTCACTGCCGTATTATGCTTGTGGCATCGGGGGTGACTGGTGTTTTTGTAGTCACGGAAAGATGCGTTAAAGCGTTGTTTTTCGTGACTATTGAACACAAGCAGAGATTCGTGCAAGGAAAAACTAGATGTGGTGGGCGCAATATGCGCTGCTACTAGCGCGAATTAACCGTGTTTGCCCGCGCAAGTCCAGAGCGCGTGGGCCAGACTGAGCACCCAAAGCGAGGCCAAAACGCCCAAGGCGCGCTCATATCCGCCATCGTATTGCGTGGGCAGCACGAAAAATACAGGTGCCGCGAAGATCCACGCGACACCAAAGGCGCGCGCTGCGATGCCGTAGCCCCGCGCGATGCGCGACAGGCCGCTGGCCAAGGCGAAGGGCGCGATGACGAGCAGGGCGCCAAGCGCGTAGACAAGGTAAATGTGAATGACGACACCGCTGCTGTCGCCATCGCCGTATTCGTTGCGCGCGCCGATAACTGTCAGGCAGGCGGCCATCAGCGCGATGGCGAAGATGCCGAGGGTCCAGCGGCGATCACGCGTGTGGATGTTGGACAGGCCGAGGGCCAGCGCAAAAAAGCCCGCGGCATAGCCATAGAGGGCGATGTCCTGAATAATCTCGTAACGCCCCGCGGCCAGATCGCTGATGGTGTCGGCCATCGGGTCGTGGCCCGGCACGACGATGGTACCGATCACATTGCCCGCAAGCATCGCCAGCACGCCAAGCGCACCGATGATGGCGCAGATCCGCAGGAATGTTGGATCGGTTGTGTGGTGGTGCATGGAACCAGCCCTGTGTGATTAAATGTGCCGCGCCATATCAGACGTGAGGATGGCAAGGTTGCGGCGGTTGGCTTTGAAGGCGACGTCGAAGATATCGCCCAGAATGGGAATGCCGCCGAGCGTGAGGTCGATCAGACTGTTGGCCCCCATACGTGCAAGCGTGCGTTTGCGTGCGCCCATGCGCCAGCCTTCCAGCAAGAACACGGCCGCCGGCACTGTCGTGGCCAGATCGCCCACCACGGGGATGAGCCCCAAAAGCGAGTCCCATCCAAAGCGGATGGAGGTGCCGGGCAGCCGAAAACGGCTGTCCAGACGATCTGCCAGCCCTTCGAGGCGCGACAGGCGGCGGGCGCGATCAGCGGCGAGCAATGATGTAGACGGCATGAACAATCCCCGGGATATAGCCCAAAATAGTCAGCAAGATGTTGAACCAGAAGTGTTTTGTCAGACCCACTTCGAGAAAAACGCCGACAGGCGGCAAGATGATGGCGATGATGATGCGGATGATATCCATAAGATGTCCTTGTGATGGTTTGGGGGTTAAGCTGTTTCGGTCTGCGGGGTGGTGTCGGCCTTGACCGCGCCGCGTTCGCCCACGGGGCGGTCGGGGCCAACGGTGCTGTCATGGGCGGTTTGTGCCTCTAGCTCTGCGTCCAGTAGGGCACCGAGCAGAATGATGAAGGCCGAAAGCCACATCCAAGTCAGCAGCACAATCACGCCACCAAGGGTGCCGAAGGTTTCGTTATAGGTGCCAAAGGACTGCACGTAGAAACTGAAGCCAAAGCTGGCCGCGACCCAAAGAACACAGGCCGCCAGCGCACCCGGCGTCAGCCAGCGCCATTTGGCGGCGCGGCGATCGGGGGCGAAGCGGTAAAGGACGGCCAGACCGATGGCGGCGACAAGCAACAGAAGGGGCCAGCGCAGCAGTGTAATGACCTGTTCAAAGCCGATGAAGTCGAAATAGGCGGCAAAGGCGGGCAGGGCGATGGCCACTGTGATCGCCGTGACAAAGCCAATGATCAGCCCGAAGGTCAGCGCCACCTTGAGCGCGGTGGTGGCGATCAGACTGCGCGTTTCTTCTTCCTCATAGACGGCATTGAGCCCATCGATGAAGCTGGCGTTGACCTTGGAGGCGGAATAGAGCGCCAAGGCAATCGCAAAGAGAGCGGCAAATCCAAGCGATGTGCTGTCAGCCGAAAGCACCTCGCGCAGCTGACCAAGCACGATGTCCTGGGCGCTGTTGGGCAAAAGAGCGGTGAGGTTTTCAGACTGGGTGCGCAGAACGTCTGCATCAAAGACGATCCCCGCTACGGCAACGGCGGCGGTGATGCCCGGAAAGAGCGACAGAAGGCCGTAAAAGGCGATGCCAGCGGCCATCAGCCCCAAGCGCGTGCTGCCCTGACGGCGCACAACACGTTTGGTAACCTGCCAGATCCCGCGCGGCGGGATGTGATGGGGGCTGTGAGCGTGATGATTCTTCGACATGCGTCTCTAACCTTGCTGGATTATCAGGTTTTGCGCAGCTCTGTGCAGCTTTTGAGGACCTCGTCCCCGTCATCCTGTTCAATCAGAAAGGCGGGTTCATCCTTGCTGGCATCGCGGGTCACTTCGGTGCCTTTGATGGTCTTGGTGATTTTCTGGGTATAGGTTTTTTGCACAGTGCCAGAGCCTGTGCCATTGCCCCAATCCCATTCGACGGTATCGCCATTTGAAATGCTCATGGCTGTGTCCTTTCGGCCTTTGAAATCTGGGGAACCAACGCGCGAGGCCAAAAGGGGTTCCCCAGAAAGACGGTTTGGTCTGGTTGCATGGCTGGCAAAAAGATATGACGGGGGCATGAATTTTGATCTGTCCCACCTGAGCCTGATGCAAAGTTGGCAGTGGTTCCGCCGCACGAGCCGCATTTTATGGGTGCGCGTGGCGATGATTGCCGTGCTATCCATTTTGGCGGCGCTGTCTGCCAATGTGCTGGACCCGCTTATCCCCGAGATGTCGAAAAACAGATTTTCGGCCGAAGCCACATTGCCGGTGCTGAATGTGCTGGCCAGCAGCATGTTGGCGGTGGCGACATTTTCGCTTGGGATTATGGTGTCGTCGCATCGGACATTGGCGGCGCAATCAACGCCCCGTATTCATCAGCTTTTGGTCGAGGATACCTCGACCCAGTCTGTGTTGGCCACATTTATCGGCGCGTTTGTCTATGCGCTAAGCGCGATCATCCTGTTCCGCGCGGGCTATTATAACGACAGCGCGGCGGTGGTTGTGTTCGGCTCAACCGTGCTGGTGGTGGTGACGATTGTGGTGTCGCTGGTGCGCTGGATCGGGCGGTTGTCGCATATCAGCAGCCTCGATTATGCGCTGGACCGCGCCGAAGAGGCCGCGCGTGAAGTGCTAAAGCCCTGGCGCAAGCATCGGCGCATGGGGTGCCGCGCACGCGAAGATCATGCAGGGGCAGGCGACAAGACCACGTTGGTTGCGCCTGCATCGGGTTATGTGCTGCGGTTTTTGCTGTCGGATTTGCAAGACTGTGCAGAGGCCCGCGCGGCGCAGGTGGTGCTGGATGTGTTGCCGGGCCAGCATGTTTTGGCAGGCGATCCGTTGGGTTATATCACGGGCTGTGATGAGGTTGCCGATTTCGTGGATGCGATTGTTCTGGGGCCGGTGCGATCCTATGAGCAAGACCCGCGGTATGCGGTGCAGGCGCTGCGCGAAAGTGCGCAAAAGGCGCTGTCGCCCGGTATCAATGATCCCGGCACAGCCGTTGAGGTGATCAACCGTTTGGAGCGTCTGTTGTGGGGTGCGTTCAAGCAGGTTGAGGGCGCCGACGAGGTTTTGTTTGACCGTATTTGGGCGGGATTGGTGACACATGAGGCCTTGATCGAGACTGCCTTCCGCGAGATTGCGCGTGACGGGCGCGACAGTTTTGAAGTGATCACACGCACGCGTGACGCGGCGCTGCGGGTGGGCGGTGACAGCGCGCTGATGGCAGACATCGACGCCTATGCGCGGATCGGGCTGGACGGCACCCCTGACACGGCGCGTTACGGTCTGTAAGGGGCGTCAGGGGCAGGGGCCTTTAGGGGTTGGAGTCCAGCTTTTCCGAGACTTTTGCATTGGCGCGGCGCATTTCGTTTTCCAGCGTGGCCTGCGCTTTGCGCAGCAGGGCGTCGCGTTGCGTGCCAAGCCATTCATCTTCCTTGCGCGACGGGGGCAGCATGGCCCCGATAAGCGCGCCCATACCAAGGGCGATGGCCCCCACCGCGAGTGGTTGTTGCTGATGCAAGGTCTGCGCGCGTGTTGAGTTCTGACGCGCGTGATCGGTTAGTTTGTCTTGCGCATCCAGAGCGGCCTGGCGTGCCTTGCGCACGCGGGCGCGGGCCGCATCGGGAAGCGCATCAAGGCCAGCATCCAGCGCCTGACGCATGCGTGTGCTGCGTTCGATTTCGGTGTCCATGTCAGCTTCTCCTGTCATGTCTTTTTTGATGGCGTGATCGGCCTGCGCGACGCGGGCGTCAAACCCGTCCATCGCGGTCATCGGATCAACAGCCACAGGCGTGTCTTGCGTTGCAGGGGGTTTGCCTGGACCCGTGAGCAAAAGGCTGAGACCCGCGCCGACAAGCGCGAAGGCCGCGGGGTTGGTGCGGGCGGCGTCCCATGCCTGATTGCCCAAGGTGCCGCCATAGCTGGCCACGACATCACTGACCTGATCGGCCAACCCTTGGGGTTGCACCGTGTCGGTCAGCGCATCAAGGGACCGGGCAAGGCGCGCGCGGTCTGCCGCGACGCGGTGTTCTATGTGATCAAGATCAGCCATGTGTTGCCTCCGTCAGGGTTTCGAGGTCGCGGGCCACGTTTTGCGTGGTGCGGGTGGGGTGCAGATTTTCGGGGCTGAGGCGCGATTTGCCAATCAGCACAAAAACGGCGGCAATGACCAGCAAGGCCCCACCGACAATAAGCGCGCTGAGACCAATGGACAGCCCTGCCGCGGCGATCCACGCGACAAGCGCAGAGGCCAACACATTCAGCGCGACCAACGCCATGAGGATGGCCACAACGATCAGCGCAAGACCCGTGCCCGCGCGTGACACGCTGGCTTTCAGCTCGGCCTTGGCAAGCGCCAATTCGTTTTGAAACAAGCTGGAAAACGCACGCAGCGTTTCGACCAGCAAGGTGGGCGCGTTGCGCAGATCATGCTGTGCCATCGGACCCTCCGCCATGTGTGGCCCATGGATCATCCGCCGAAAGGGGCTGTGATGGGGCAGGGGCCGAACTTTTGAGAAAACGTGCAGCGGCAAATCCCGCAAGGGCAGCCGCGCCGATGAACAGGGCAGGGTTGCGGCGTGCAAAATCGCTGACCTGACCCACGGTTTGGGACAGATCAGCGGTGCGCAGATGGCCTGCCACCTGTTCCAGCTGGCCTGCGATATGCTGCGCAGCTTGGGCCTGCACGCTATCGTCTGGCACTTCAGCGGCATAGGCGCGGGCAGCGTCGGATGTGGTTTGAACATGCGCCGCCGCTTCGTCTTGCGCGTGTTGCGCTTGGGCCTGTGCGGTGTGTCTGACGGCATCTTTGGCCTTTTGGCCAAGATCACGGGCGTGATCCGCTGCGGTTTGGGATAGGTCTGAGGAATGTGTCATGCGACCTCTCTGTCGAAAAAATGTTATACGTGTGAACGCATCAGGACGGGTTTGGTTCCCCCAAAATTCTGTGGTGGGGCCAAGAAAAAGGGACGGCGTGAACCGTCCCTTTTCGTCTCTAATACACCGTAATTCTAGCTGCGGCCGCGCAGAGCCAGACCGATCAGAAGGCCCACGCCAACTGCACCGGCCACGGCCAAGGCGGGATTGTCGCGCACGAATTTCGAGCTTTGCTGCGCGGCGCGAGCCACCTGTTCACTGCTTTGGTCCAAGGCAGCCTGGGCCGTTTGCCTGACCTCGGCGATCCCTGCATCGAGATCGTCTTGCACCTTGTCGGCGAAGGCCGCTGCATCAGGCGCTTTGTCTTTGGATTTGCCGTTGCTTCGGCTTTTTGATGATGCTGTGGTGGACATAGAACCCTCCGAAAATGTGTGTGGTGAAAGCCGTTGACTGCGCTATCCGCGCACGGCCCGCATGATCAGCGAGGCGACAAACAGCACCACGAAGATCACAAAGAGGATCTGTGCGATGCCTGCCGAGGCGCCAGCGATGCCGCCGAAGCCCAAAACGCCTGCGATAAGTGCGATGATGAAAAATGTAAGTGCCCAACCAAGCATGGTGGTCTCCTTTTTGTTGGTGTTTCTGAGGGGGAGGGGATTAGTCCGCGGCCACGGTTTGGCCGGTGCGCCCGTCAATCTGTGTCTCGGCGCCTTGCGGGGTTATGCCACGATCCGCGAGGATCAGCATGTAGCCTGCAAACAAAAGCGCGGCAAAGGCCAGAACTGCGCCAATGCCCACAAGCGAGGGGCGGTGGCGTTTGGTTTGCTTTTCTACATTTGTGTCGGGGGCGGACATCGTCATCTCCTTTTCGTTATCGAAAATACAACGCGGGTCTGGCGCTTTGGTTCCGATGAAAAACGAAAGGGGGCTGAACAGATATATTGCCAAATGGCATGACTGGGCCTATATGATGCCATAAGGAGAACCCCATGGCCCTTCAACAACTCGATATACCAAAGCAAGATTTCACCCCTGATCCGATTACGGATGAGGAGGGGGGTGCGATGCTGCGCGCTGTGCTGACCCTGTTTGGCAAATGGCAGATCACCGATGAAGATGCGGCTATTTTGCTGGATTTGCCGCTGCGCACCTATCGCCGTTGGAAAACCGGACAGGCGGGGCGGCTGGACCGCGATATGAAGGCGCGGCTGTCGAATATCTTGGGGATTCACAAGGCATTGCGGATCATTTTTACCGATCCGAACAGAGCCTATTCTTGGGTAAAAGCCACCAACGCGGCCTTTGCGGGGCGCAGTGCGCTGGATGTGATGCGTGGCGGTGAATTGACCGATTTGATGCGCGTGCGCCGCTACCTTGATGCAGAGCGCGGCGCTTGGTGAGCGACAGTGCCAAGGTGCCCGTACGTGCCGTTGCGTGGGACGCAGGCGTCCGGATCATCCGCAGTGTTTTCCCCCCGATTGATTTGTTTGAAGATATTGCAGCGCCCGAGGATTGGCCGCTGCTCATCTCGGCCGAGCAAAAGACAAACCCGCGGTTGATGGAAACGATTGGCGCACTTGATCTGGTGCCGCCGGATCGGCGAGTAGGCGGGCAGGGGGCCAGCTATTTGATGGCGCCGTTTACCCATACCAGTCCAGATCGGCCCAGTCGGTTTTCGGACGGGCGCTTGGGCGTTCTCTATGTTGCCGGCGATTTCGAGACGGCTGTCGAGGAAACAGCGCACCACCATGCGCGGTTTATGGCAGCCACCCAAGAACCCGAAGGCTGGACTGCACAATTTCGCGAAATCGTCATGACGGTTGAAGCGGATTTGCACGACATACGCGGGGAAAATCGAGACTATTCCAGCGTTTTGCAGCCTGATGACTATGCGGCGTCGCAACAGCTGGCCGCATCTTTGCGCGCCCAAGGATCAGACGGGATTGTCTATCCGAGTGTGCGGGGCAGCGGCGATTGCGCGGGGCTGTTTTATCCCGACCTTGCCCGCGATCCCAAGCAGGGGCGGCATTTGGATTACCATTGGAATGGCACGCGGGTCGATCTGATCCGTGATGCCACATCAGGCGATCTGTTTCGCATTGTGCCAGATGCGTGATGATGCGTTGCAACCTCAAACGGCGGGGGTAGAGTGAGGTAGCACCCACCAACAGCGACGTGTTGAAGAGACCAGATATGCCCAATTCACACACCCCGCGCACCGCCCCCGGCCCTGCGTCACATGACGGGTTCTGGCTTGATACGCCCGAGCACCGCGCCTGGCTGATCGATCAGGCACAGCGCCAATGGTTTTTTTTTGACGCCAGCCTGACGGACCGCGCAGGCTTTGCCACGCTTGGCCCCGACGGACGCGCCCTGCCCGACACCACGCAAGAGCTGCACACAACGACACGGCTGATCCATTCCTATGCGCTTGGGCACCTGATGGGCCATAATGGGGCATCTGCGATGGTGGAGCGCGGCATGTCTTATCTGCGCAGCCACCATCATGATACGCAACACGGTGGCTACCTTTGGGCGTTGGATGCAGAAGGGATCAAGGATGATCGCAAGCTGGCCTATGGCCATATGTTTGTGCTGCTGGCCGCGGCCAGTGCCAAGATGGCGGGACATGCAGATGCCGATGATCTGATGGCCGATGTAAGGGGCGTGCTTGAGGCGCACTATTGGGAAGAGGACATGGGTCTTTTTTGCGATGAGTTCAGCCGGGATTGGACGCCGTTTTCAGACTACCGCGGGATGAACGCGAATATGCACGGCGTGGAGGCGCATCTGACGGCGTTCGAGGCCACAGGAGAGGCCAGTTTCCTTGATCGTGCGGGGCGTATTTTGGACTTTTTCACAGCGAAGATGGCACCACACCACAGCTGGCGTCTGCCCGAACATTACACGGCTGATTGGCAGATTGATCGTGAGTATTCGGGCGATGCCATGTTCCGTCCTTCTGGCACCACCCCCGGCCATTCATTTGAATTCGGGCGCTTGCTGTTGCAGCATTGGGATCTGTCGGGGCGGCCTGATACGGATGCGCCGGTGCGCGCGCGCAAACTGATTGAACAGGCGCTCAGCGATGCGTGGATGCCTGAGGGCGGCTTTGCCTATACGTTGGATTTTGACGGGTCGGTCAGCCGCGACTGGCGGTTCTGGTGGCCTGTGACCGAAGCGATTGGCGCGGTGGCTGCCCTGATCAAACTGGACCGCCAAGAGGGCGATGAGGTGTGGTATCGCAGGCTTTGGCGCTTTGCCGATGCGCATTTCATCGACCATGACCGCGGCGGTTGGTTTCCTGAAATTGATGCCCACGGCAAAGTGACCAGCACCATTTTTGCAGGCAAGCCTGATATTTATCACGCGCTTCAGGCCTGTCTCTATCCGCTGACACCGCGGCTGTCGCGCCATGCAGACGACCTTGGGGCAGGGGCGCGTTAGGCGCTAAATTCAACGCGCAGGGTGCGGATTTTGAACGGCGCAAACGTGAGTGTCACGGTCTGGCCATGATGGGGCAGGGCACGGGGCTGATCTTCGAAAATCGACACCTCATGCACGCGCGCCACCTGATGGCCGAAGCGAAGCGTCGTGTCGCCTGCCGTGCCATGGGCTTCAAAAAGGCGCAGGATGATGCCTTTGCCATTATCTGCAGGCTTCACAGTTTCGACGATGATATTGGCCGCATCCGAGCGCACCAACGGCGGGGTTGGTTCGCTTGGCCCATCTTGACCCTGCAAAGCTGTCAGCACACGCAGCGGCGCGTTCAGATCATAGGCGGCGTGGTCCAGCACATCAGGGCGTGCTGCATCAAAGGGCAGCAAGGCATAGGTAAAGCTGTGATGGCCCTGATCGGCGGTGGGATCGGGCGATGTGGCGCTTTTGATCAAGGTGATCCGGATGCGCCCGCCCAGAACATCATAGCCATATTTGCAATCATTGAGCACGGCGACCGCATCGCCCCCGTCCGAGACGGCGGCCCATTTATGCGCAGGCACTTCAAAGCGCGCGGCATCAAAAGCGGTATCGCGGCTGATACTGCGGCACACGCGGCCCCATTGGACATCAAAGCTGGCGTCTTTGGGGGATAGTCGCGTGGGGAAAGCGGCCTTAAGCAATGTATGTTGTTCGTGCCAATCCACATCCGTTACAAAATCCAACCGTGCGCTGTGGGCGCAAAGCTGGATATCTTGGGTGATGGTGCTGCTGCGCCACCGCGTTGTGACACGCAGGGCGGCGCGCAAAGGGCCTGTTTCGGTGATTTCGGCGTGGGTATCGCCTGTGATGCTTTCGCACCTGTCTTCATAGGTCGGATCAATGTCCCAAGCGTCCCAACAGATGGGGCGGTCCTCAAAAGCGATAAGGGTGTTGCCCGCCTCGCCCTTGGCCAAAATGTTGCGCCCGTTGGTTTTGTCGATCACCGCGCTCAGATGGCCCGCACCTGTCAGGGCCACTTTGACAAAGGCATTTTCAAGCACAAAACCACCCCCTTGCTGTGTGCAAGTGGCGGGATGGGCGGGTGCGCTGGCCGCCGAAAGCGGCATGGTGGCGTAGCTTTCAAGTTGGTCGAAAAGAACAAGCGTGCCGCCATCAACGGGCTGGCCGTTGGTGCCTGCCGTTTGGGTCAATGCCAGCCGCGGCCCCGTGGTGGGCGCGGTGTTGATCACGGATGCGTCCGGTGCAGCCAGAGCCGCGATTGCGGTTTGTGCCGCTGCTTCGGTCAGCGTTGCAATATGCGCATAATCGCGGCGTGCGTCCTCAAAGACTTCGGTGACAGAGGTGCCTGTGATGATGTCGTGGAACTGGTTGAGGCACAAAAGCTGCCAAGCCTCGCTCAGATCACAAGGAAGGCCCGCCATTGCGGCCAGCGCCTCGGCCTCATGCAGAGCCCATTCGGCCTTGCGGTTGGCGCGTTTGATCCAGCCTTGCGAGGTATAGGTGCCGCGGTGCCCTTCCATGTAATGTTCGCCTTGCCAGACGGGCAGGTTTTCGGCGCTCTTTTCGATGTTTTCGAACAATGCACGCACGGTGCTATGTTTGAATTGGGGCATGCCCGGCATGGATTTGAAGACCTGCGCCTTGGCCAGAAGATCTTCGGTCGGGCCGCCGCCACCATCCCCATACCCGTAGCAAATGGGCAGGTCGCGCACATCGGATTGGGCGGTTGAATGCGTCCAGGTGCCAAGAACCTCTGCCGCGCTCAGATCACTTTTGTAATTCGTCGGGAAGGGTAGATATTGCACATCGCGCGGGGTTGTCAGGATGTGGGCCAGCACGCGTGTGCCATCAAGACCCTGCCATTTGTGGGTGGTTGACGGGACAGCGTTATACTGGTTCCAGTTCAGCTTATTGGTCACAAACCAGTCCAAGCCAGCCAGCTTCATCAGTTGCGGCACTTGCGCGGGGAACCCGAAGGTATCGGGCAGCCAAAGGGCAGGGGTTTCCACATCGCCGAAGGTCTGTTTGAAGTAACCGCGCCCGAGGGTGAGTTGGCGCACCAGCGCCTCTGCGCCAGACAGATTAAGGTCGGGTTCGACCCACATGCCCCCCATGACTTCCCACCGGCCTTCGGCCACGCGTGCCTTGATCCGATCGAAAATTGCAGGGTAATCGCGTTGGGTATAGGCGTAGAGCTGCGGTTGGGAGTGCGAAAAGATGTAGTCGGGGTCTGCTTCCATCAAGCGCAGGACGTTGGTGTAGGTCCGCGCATTTTTAAGCCGTATCTGATCAATCGGCCAAAGGTAGGCGATGTCCATATGCGCATGCCCGATCCCGTGCAGGGTCACATCAAGCGGGGCATCGGCGCGGGCAAGATGGCCTTGCAGACAGTCCAGCGCCTTGGGCACAGCCGCATAAAACGCATCCGCAATAGGGGCGCGGGTATCAAGATGGCTGACCGCATCATCAAGGCTTGTGATCAGCTTTTGGCCCTGTGCGCTGTCATACCCAAGCGTGCGTGCGGCATCCAAAACGGTATTGGCAAGCTGCACGAATACCAAAGCCGCCGGGTCGCGTTCGACCAAAGCAGGTTCGCCCATATAAAGCTTGGCTTTGCAACTTGGGTCAGGCGGCCAGCCTGCCAGCCCCGTCCAGCCATGCAGCGACAGCACGTGGCTGCGATCATCGACCAGATCGGCGGGCAGGGGGATGGTGTGATGGTAGCGATCAGCCGACCCAATGGCGACCGTATCAACATGCACCAAAGCCTCTGGGTGGTTGAAGATGTCACCCAGAACACCAAGCGGCAGATGCAGCGCGATATGGTCAGCCGACCAACCGCGCGGCACCTCAAAAGCGGACTTCATCACAAAGTTCAGATCAGCATGACCCCAATAGCTTTGATGTGGCACCTCGTCCCAATGGGTCGGATCGGAACAAATGGGGGCGTCAATCATGGCCTTGGTCAGCGGCATGATCTTGAAAGGCGCGAGCGGTTGGCGCCTGCGATAGACATAAGGCGCAATAAGCGACAGCCGCGCTGCCAGCTTTTCAACAGTAAAGGGCCAAGGGGTGGTCGTCATGTGGTGCTCAGATCAAATCCCGGAACGGTGCCGCGATAAACAGCAGGCACTTGGGCGGCTTCGGCTTCCAGCTTGGCAGGGTCCCAATCCTGACGCCCGTCTCCCCAACTGCGGGCCAGATCGGGCCACGGGATACTGTCAATCAGCAATCGGGTATAGGGATGCTGCGGCGCGCCAATCACCTCTTTGGGCGGGCCGGCCTCTACGACATTGCCTTTGAACAGAACCATCACATAATCGCTAACGTGATAGGCCGTCGCAAGGTCATGGGTGATATAGAGGATCGAGATTCCGTATTGATCCTTGAGGTCATAGATATTGGACAAGATTGACGCGCGCAGCGATGCATCGACCATCGAAACAGGCTCATCCGCGATCAGAAGTTTGGGCGACAGCATCAGGGCGCGGGCCACCACAAGGCGCTGACGCTGGCCGCCCGACAGCTGATGGGGATAGCGGTTCAGCACCAGATCGGGATCAAGGCCGACAGCTTGGCACGCCTGTTCCATCGCGGTTTGTGTGTGGGCCGCAGATTTGGACAGGCCGAATTGCTTGAAAGGGAATTTCAGCGCGTGGTTCACACGGTAGAACGGGTTAAAACAGGCGTAGGGGTCTTGGAACACCGCTTGCACGTTCTTGCGAAAATCAAGCGATTGCGCCGCGTTCATGCCAGCCACATCCTGCCCTTCAAAAAGCACCTTGCCCTGACTGGGCGGGTTAAACCCAAGCATGATCGACCCCATCGTCGACTTGCCGGACCCCGACTGCCCCACGATGGAAATGATCTGGGGTGTGTCGCCTTGCAAGGTAAACGACATCGGGTGCAACGCGGTGACAGGGCCGTAATCCTTGCGGACGTTTTCAAAACGCAAAAGCGGCTCTGACGAGGCGCGTTTGGGTGCCTGGGCCCGTGCATCGGGATTAAGAAAGCTTTCGCCCCCCACAAGTGGCACCGAAGAAATCAGATCACGGGTATAGGGATGCTTGGGCGCTTCAAGAATTTGCTGGACTGTGCCGTGTTCGACCAATGCGCCGTCTTTGAGCACTGCAAGCTCATCAACCGTTTGGGCCATCAGCCCCATGTCATGGCCGATCAGCATTAACCCAGAGCCTATTTCAGCCTGAATCGCCTTGAGCGTTTGCATAACCTGCCGTTGCGTGACCACATCAAGCGCCGATGTCGGCTCGTCCGCGATGATGAGTTCGGGGTTGAGGATAATGCCCATGGCGATGCAGACACGCTGTTTCATCCCGCCCGACAGCTCATGCGGAAACAGATCAGCGGTGTGCAACGGCAAGCCAACGCTGTGCAAAGCAGCGTCCGATCGGCGTTTGAGTTCAGCACGGTCAACCGCGCCTTCATGGGCGATGATGCCGTCCCACATTTGCGGTTCCACCCGCATAACGGGGTTCAGCGAATTCATCGCACCTTGCGGGATATAGGCCACGCGCGACAGACGCGTGCGGCGCATTTCATCTTCGCCCAAGGCCAGCACATCTGTGCCGCCCAGATCAATGCTGCCGCCTGACACGCGACCCGGTTCGGCCAACATCTGCATCACGGCCAGCGCCGTCGTGGTTTTGCCAGAGCCGGATTCCCCGATGAAACCAACGCGGCGCCCTTTGTGGATATCAAGGCTGAGCGATTTGACCGCCTGCACCACGCCCTGCGGCGTTGGAAATTCAATCGACACATCTTTGAGCGTCAGGACAGGTTTGTCGGTGTTTGGGTGGTCCAACATCAGCTTAGCTTTCTCAGACGGGGGTTAGAGACTTCATCAAGCCCAAGGTTGATCAGCAGCAAACCGATAAAGATGATCCCGAGCAGAAGGGTCGGGATGCCCCACCACCACCACAGGTTCTGGATCAGTGCCCCTGCGTTGATCGCCTCGTAAATGGTGCGCCCAAGCGTGGGGATGCGCTGAGGGCCAAGGCCAAGCACCTCTAGGCCCACGGCGGTGACAATAGAGGTGGTCACCGACGCGATGAACGAGCCAAACAGGTAAGGCACAAGATTGGGCATCATCTCGCGAAACATGATGTGGCTGGTGGATGCGCCAGACAGCTGCGCCATTTGCACATAGCCCGATTGCTTCATCGATAGCACCTGCGCGCGGATAAGGCGCGTGGGGGATTGCCAGACAAACCCTGCAATCAACAGCGCCATCATGGTCAGCGATACATCGCCAAAGGCCGATTGGAATACCACCAAGATCAACAGCGGCGGAATGGTGATCATCACATCCGCGCCAACACGGATGGTATCATCCACGCGCCCGCCCAGAAAACCTGCGGAAAAGCCAAGGAAAATACCAATCGACATCCCGATAAGCGATGCAAGTAGCCCCACAAACAAAGTGTTTGGCGCGCCCACGATAATCATCGCCAGCATATCCCTGCCGCCGCCATCTGTGCCAATCGGGTGGGCTGCCACACCGCTTTGACCGCGCAGGTTCTCAAATCCTATAGGCGGCAGTTTAAGCGGGCTGGAGCCTGTGAACACCAGATCAAGATCCCACACAAACCGCCCCAAAAGACCGATCAGCACAATGCTAAGCAGCAGACCAGCCCCCCAGATCAGTTTGGGGTTCAACCACGGGTTGTCAAACTGGCGGAACCGGCGGGCTTGGCGTTTTTCGGCACGGGTCAGGGGCATATCGTTTGGCTGTGTCATCACGTGGCCTCATGGCGGATGCGGGGGTCGATGAACGGGTAGAGCAGATCGACAAGGAAAACCGAAAGCGCCGTAATCAGAATGATCACATAGCTGACGCCTTGAATGACCGGAAAATCCTGATTGAGGATCGCGTCATACAAAAGCTTGCCCATCCCGTTATAGGCAAAGATGCGTTCAACCAGCACCTGGCCTGCGATCAGCAACCCGATCTTAAGCGCAAAGGCCGTGATCTGCGGCAAGATCGCATTGCGGATCATGTAGCGATAAAGAATGTAGCGTGGGCGCAGCCCTTTGGCTTCGGCCAGTTTGACGTAGTCTTCGCCCTGCACGCCAATCATCAACCCGCGCATGCCCAAGGCCCAAAAGCCAAAGGTCACAACCACAATGGACAGCGCAGGCAGGAAGCCGTGGTGCAGCACCGATTTGACGAAATCCCATGTCCAGCCGGGTTCGACAAAAATGGAATAGGCCCCCGTCAGCGGAAACCACTGCAGCTGCGCCGAAAAAATCCACATCAACAAAAGGCCCGACAGGATTGGCGGGATAGAGGTGAACACCATCGCCGCGGGGATCGCCACTTTGACCAGTTTGGGCGAGCGGTCCCAAACCATCAGTGCACCCAACAGATTACCGATGAAGAATGTGATCAAAAGCGACAGGATCATCAGACCCATCGTCCACGGCAACGCGTTCAGGATCAGGGTTGAAACAGGCGTGGGGAAAGCGGCCGTGGACAGGCCGAAGTCAAAGACCAGCGCGCCCGAGATATATTTGAAGTATTGCAAAATAAGGGGCTGATCGATGCCCATATTCGCCCGCAGCTGCGCCAAAATCTCTTCAGAGTTCGCAACCGAACCTGCACCGGCAGCCATCCGCCCCAAGGCGATTTCCGCAGGATCAACAGGCGACAGACGTGGAATGATCCAGATAATCGTCGCGGCAATCAGGATTGTCAGCACAAAGGTGACAAGCCTGTTGATAAGATAGGATCGAGGGATGCGTCCCATATGAACACCTTTGATCTAGACAGTTCGGAAACGATCAGGCCAAGCGGGCCGTTACCGAACAGTCCAAGGGAAAGGGGGTGGGGGGCACAGGGTGCGCCCCCCAGAGGCGAACCGAGGCAGGTTAGTTGCCCGCAGGTTCCAGATTGTGGATGATCTGATGGGTGTGGTTCCACCAAAAGAACGGATGGTTGTAGTAGTTGTCCGCCGTGGGCCAACCCGTCCAATAGGTTTCGTTCATCGGCAGCAGTTTTGCCGCCTGAACCAGCGGAATAAACGGCATTTCCGCATCCAGATGGCCATAGGCTTCAGCCACAAGGCCGGGAATGGCTTCATCACCAAGCGGACGTGCGGCAATGTCATCCATGATCGCACTATAGCTTTCGGCGGCAGGGCCATCCCAACGGGCTGTGTTGTTGAACCCTGGCGAGCGTTCGCCCACGGGCACCACGTCTTTGACCGTATAGCGCCCCATCGAGGCCCAAGGCTCGTTCACAGACCCGCATGATAGCCAGCTGTAGGACATCTCATAGCCGCCAAATGGCAGCACTTCGCCCCAGAACACACCGTTTTCGACAGGCACGGCACGCGCATCAATGCCCGCACGTTGCAGCTGCTCAACGATCACGTCGATGGTGCGGGTATATTCGGTTGAGGCCGAATTCACATGGATGTTCACCGACAGCGTTTCGCCGTCTTTGGTGTAGTAATCGCCATCACGGCTCCAGCCTTCGGCTTCCAGCAATGCCTGCCCCGCGGCAACATCTGCGCTGGCAGGCAGGCCGTACCCTGCATCCATGATCGCATCCACAAACGGGGACATCGACCCGTAATTGGCAAACATGGTTTCCGATGCAGTTGTCGTGCCTTCATAGGCGACATTCACAATCTGGTTGCGGTCGATGATCGAAGCAACGGCCTTGCGCATATTGGCGTTGTCCCAAGGCGCGACCGTGGTGTTGATTTCCAACTGACGTGCGCAGGGGTCTGCGGCGGCATAGGGATAATCATCATACCATGCGGTCACATTCGGGTTTTGGGCCTTGATCGCCTCAAAGGTGCCGATGGTGACGTTTTGCGCGGCGTCCAACTGGTTGGACACCATCAGCTGTGCGCGGCTTTCCTCACCCCCTGATTCAAGGAAGATCACGCGCTGCGGCGCGGGCAAATCCATAAAGCCCGTCTTGGCACCCCACCAATCATCATTGCGGTCCCAGATTGCACGGTTCGACGCCGCCGACGAGAATGTATAAGGCCCTGTGCCGATCGGATCAGAGAAGGTGAACGTCGCAGCATCCTGACCGCCCCAGATATGTTCGGGCATAATCAGGAACGAGCCAAAGATACGCACCCCAAAGTTTTCGACGATAAACCGCGGGTTGGGCGCATTCAGCGTAAACTTGACCGTCAGATCATCAATCTTTTCCACCGATGCGACCTGCGCTTTGATCGTGCTGGCCTCGCGGCTGGAAATCTCTTCGTTCGTCAGCGCGATATTGGTGGTAAAAATAACGTCGTCGGCGTTAAACGCTTCTCCGTCCGACCACTCAACGCCCTCGCGTAGCGAAATGGTAAATTCGGTGCTATCGGCGTTCTGCTCAAACCCTGTGGCCAACCACGGATCCAGATCACCTGTGCCATAGTTCAGAATGAACAGCGGCTCCCACATGGTCTGATGCGCGCCGTGCATCCGTTTGGTGCCCGGTGTCATCCAGTTGAAATTCGTGGGGTCCTGAATGGTGCGGTCCAGATCGAAAATAACCGTGTTTTCACGCGCAACGTCTTGCGCAAAAGCGCCGGACGCGGCCAAAGCCAACGCCGTTGTCGCCAGTAAGATTTTTGTTCGTTTCATTGTTTTCCTCCCAGAAAATGGCTTTGCGCCTGTTAGTGTGTCCGCCTAGCGAACATAGTCCATGACCAGAACACGCGTGCGGTCTGGCAGGTCATCCTTTGTAATTGTGTGGGTCGGCCCAAAGGCAAAATCGACGTCGTCATCCTTGAAATGCGCCAAGAAACTCTCGATCCACATGGTGTTGCGGGGCCGATAGGTCAGCGTGCGAAAATGCATCGGGATGACAAGTTTGGGACGGGTGCGATGGATCATCTCCATCAGGTCGGGCAGCTCTAGCGTCAGATAGCCCCCCGCCAAAGCAAACAGAATATCGGTGTCTTTGAAAAACGCCTGCTGCGCGTCGGTCAACGGGTTGCCCACATCGCCCATATGCGCGCATTTGATCCCATCAAGCGTGAAGCGATACATCCCGTTCTGACCCGGCACCTCATGTTCGGGGTGGTGGTCCCATTCAGCGGCTTCGATCGCCGTAATCTCAATCCCGTTGGACTGCATTGACCCGCCGCTTTGGGCAACAGTCAAAGCGTTTACGACGCTCGGGTCGCCCGCGATCAGATCGGCACGGCAATGCGCGCTATCATCATCAGACGAAATAATCACAAGATCCGCTGGTTCCTTGATCGGGGCATAACCAACGCCTTCGGGCGTATAGGGATCGGTGATGATTTTGGGGCCGTTTTCGGGACGCAGGCCAAAGGCTGCATGACCAAACCAAGTGATATCCATCAGTTGTTTCCTACCACATGGGGGCTTTGTGTTTGTGTGATATCATTATTGTCAGGCCGCGGATGGGTAACCCATGATCCCGCATTGCCACGACACAAGATCGCTTCGACGCCGGTCGCCCATGCAGCGTCCGTGATCTGCACGGTCGGCGGACAATAGCGCAGTGTTAAGCCGCAACGACGGCGATTAGACATATTTGCCTGCGATCCATGCACTAACATATCCGCATGCATGGAAATCTGGCCCGCTTTCAAGGCATTGGTAAAGGGCGCGCCCATTTCATCGGCGTTTGCTGTGCCCTTGTGAAATATATTTGCGCCCGGTGTGGTTTTGGCCTCTGGCAAAGCACCACGCATATGGGTGCCAGGAATGAAGCGCATTGCCGAATTACGTTCATCGGCGTCATCGATTGCCAACCAAACTGTCACAGTTCTCGCAGGGCTTAATGCCCAAAAGGACGCATCTTGGTGCCAAGGTACTGTTTTGGGGTCCTTTGGCGCTTTGGACAATATAGCAGAGGCCCAACATAAAATGTCGGGACCAATGATGTCCTGAACCAGATCAAGAATACGTGCGTCAGTTGCGATGTCGTAGAGGCCCGACAGACGCGCCTGATAGCAGTTGATGCCATAGGCTCCAGCCTCGCCCATGGTCTGCATCAAGCCATTTATGAAACTGCGAATGTCTGCAATTTCATCCGCGCCAAACACATCAAAAGGTTGGACAAAGCCCTGTTCATTATACTGTGCAATCTGTGCGTCCGTCAAAACGGCTGCGCCGATCCTGGACGCTGGCACAAAGCTAAGGTCTTGAACCAAATCCAAAACACTCTCCTCCCTTTTGAACTTGGTATCGTTGCCGAGCCTCACCCGAGAGTCACCACTCCAGTTTGACATTTATTTGCACTATTTTGATATTTGTCTGCTGCAAAGCAGCATTTATTTGCTAATATTGCTCATGGACAAAACCACATTTCAAATCGACACCTATATCGGCACGACCGAGTCCTTTCACTTCGCACGCAAGCGTCTGGACCCCCGTTTCCCCGAATTGGCTCATGATCATGACTGTTTTGAGGTCTTTTTGATCGAAAGTGGCCGAACCTCTCATTGGATCAATGGCACCACCCAGACACTTGAACCGGGGCAACTGGTGTTCATCAGACCCCACGACGTTCACGCCTTCAGTGCCGACAGAACCCTTGGCTGCGAGATCAGCAATGTCATGTTTCGCCAGGAAACCGCAGCGCATCTTGCCGCGCGATATGCAGATACCATCGAACGTCGCTTTTTTGATGCAAGAACCCCGTTGCCCGAAATGCACACCCTTGCACCCGCACGGTTTGCCCGCGCGATCAATGTCTCAAAACAGTTGCAAACGGCGCATCGCTCGCTTGCACGTATCGAAGAATACCTCTTGGTTTTGACCAACCGTGTGGCAAACGTGACGACAGGCATATCCGACAGCACCCCCAAATGGTTCGCAGAAGCCTGTAGCGCGGCGCAATCCAAAGAGGTTTTCCAAAAAGGTGTCGCAGGGTTCATCTCGGCCGCGGGACGAAGCCATGAACATGTCTGCCGCACATGTAAAACGGTCACAGGGCTGACACCGTCAGATTACATCAACCAAATCAGGATCGAGTTCGCCGCGCATCTTTTGCGCAGTGACGAAAAACCCATCAACGATATTGTAGAAGACTGTGGCTTTGACAACACCAGCTACTTCTATCGTCTGTTCCGCCAACAATACGGCACCACGCCACGGCAGTACCGTCTGAAAAATCTGCGCGACCCGTTCAAATCGGATGATATTAGGACAGGCTAGGTGCCTTCTATCCGCCAAAACGTCTGACGCATTGCCATACCGTGAGCAGACGCTAGGCCATACGCCTTGTCCGACGGGTTTTGCCTGGTGCGCGGCCGTTGGAAGCCTCGTTCTGCAAACGCCAGTATTTACATGAAATGGATTACGCGGCTTGTTTTTGATGTTGCAGGCGTGGCTTGTGAATGACCTGGACCTGATGCTTGCAGTGCGAGGTCAATGTGTCCTTCACATCCTCGGCCGGCATGTCCCTCTCGCGCTTAGTACTGCGCACTTCCCTGCCGGGCAGTGGTAGCAGAGCTTCCATGAGACGATGTAGCGACTGTAATCGTCGAGGACCGTGCTGAGATAGAACCAACCCCACCCAAGGACCACGCAAGCCATCCAGCACGATCCTGATCTTGTTCGCCCGATCACTCGGACCAGTGGCGTTCACGGGCTCAATCAAATGAATGGTGCTTGCGGGTCGCGCGCTTGGTGTCTTTGACAACCTTCTCGTCAGGGCTCTTCGTTATCTTTCTCATCGTCCAATCCTGAGTGGCTACGATGAGCAACAAACCCTCTCTTAGCAAATACCGCAATTTGGACCCATAAGGGCTGACGTCAGACACTGTCAGACGTCAGCGCCCTCGGGACAAATTTGAGGATTTGAATAAGGGAGGATTTCTGGTTCATCTTATCGATTGCGCGATCGAGATGACGAACAAGCCAGTCATATCGAAAGACGCCGCTGTGAGCTGGTCAAAAACATCCGTCGCAAGACACGTCAAACTTACTCAGCTGAAGAAAAGATCCGCATTGTTTTGGCTGGTCTGCGATGCGAGGAGAGCATTTCGGTTCTTCGCCGCCGCGAGTGCATCGCGGAGAGCCTTTATTGCAGGTGGTCCAAGGAGTTCCTTGAAGCAGGCAAGCTTCGGTTATCGGGCGATACTGCGCGGCAGGCCACGTCTCTAAGAGTGAAGGATCTGCGTTCAGAGTCGCTGGCATTGAAGGAATGCGTAGCGGATCTGACCCTTGAAAATCGTTTGCTCAAAAAAAGTATGACAGGAAATGCGGAGTACGGGGAATGAGGTATCCCCCGTCTGAAAAGCTTGAGATTATCCGCACCGTTGAGGGCGCGCATCTTCCTGTCAAACAGACCCTTGATATGCTGTGCATTGCGCGCAGCACATTTTACCGCTGGTACGATCTCTATGTCGACAGCGGCGTGGATGCGCTGTCGGATCAATCGCCGCGTCCTAAGTCTGTATGGAACCGCATTCCCGATGCCCGCCGCGACGATTTGATTGAGCTTGCGCTGGAACACGAGGCGCTGTCGATACGGGAACTGGCGGTCAAATATACTGATGAGAAGCGGTATTTTATCTCTGAATCATCGGCTTATCGCATTCTCAAAGCAGCTGACCTCATCACTGCACCTGATTATGTGGTGATCAAAGCGGCCGATGCGTTCAAAGACAAAACTAAGGCGATCAACGAGATGTGGCAGACCGACTTCACCTACTTCAAGATCGTTGGCTGGAGTTGGTATTATCTCAGCACGATCTTGAACGATTACAGTCGCTACATCATCGTTTGGAAGCTCTGCACAAACATGCGAGCCGAAGATGTGACTGACACGATCGAACTGGCCTCGTCAGCGTCTGGTTGTGACCAGGTGGTCGTGCGTCATAAACCCCGCCTGCTGAGTGACAACGCATCTTGTTACATCTCTGGCGATCTGGCTGAATGGTTAGAAGGGCAAAACATGAAGCATGTCCGCAGTGCACCGTTCCATCCGCAGACCCAAGGCAAATCGAACGCTGGCATCAAAAACAAGCCGCATCCTCAATCACACACACAAACCAGAGCCTCCAATGCTAAAGCCGCTCTGATGTCCAACTTTATATGACGACGGACATGCTGCGCCTCGATATGATTTTCCGTGTTCAGGGTTATTTTCGTTTGGACTGTTATTTCCGTGGCTATTGAACGGGATGGCAGATTCGCCCAAGACATTTCTAGATATAGTGGGGATACGCGCGGCAACTACAAGCCGGACATGCGCAGCGTTATGCGCATTTGGCTGCCCTGTCAGCTGTTTCGGATTCCATTGATGCGGACTGTCGCTTGCAAAACTGGCCCCATCAGAATGCAATCCCCGCGTGTCCACGTCTTTGTCGGTGGCGCCAGAAATAGACTGGCAGGGTTTTCGGCTTTCTGTCACCATTTGGGAACCAAAAGGAACAGACATTGAATTCGGCTATTGGATTGGTCTTTGTGATATTTCGGCTTTGACGCAAAACGCACGGTTTTGGCCGATGAAAGCGGACCGCGTGCGGTGTAGGTTGATTGTCCCCTGCGCCGATCAAAAGGAATTCGCCGAACTGATTGAAGCCGCTTTGACGGCGCGCGGTTTGCAGCTGGACATGATTTTGGATGTGCACCCTATGCCTGAGGAAACCCAGTCGCCTGACACAGAAATCGCGCGGCAGTCTACCGCAACGGAGCCTATGATCCTTGGCGCGGTTCAAGAAGTACCCAAGCGCCCTGTGCGCCGCATAGCACATACTACTTGGGCTAAGGTTATGCGCGCAGACAGTCTTTGGGCGCTCGTTGACGGGGTGGCATGGCCCGGCTTGCCCGCTTTCTTGGCAACCACGGATGCCGAGCATGAGTGTTTATATACCTCAACGCACCCAGACACATTGGCAGCAGCACCTTGGTTTGTGCGTGTTACAGATGCCGCGCCTTTCATTGACGCGTGGCATGCACGCGCGGTCGATAGCCATTGCGGCATTTTGTTCACAAGCGATGCATCGCAATCAGAATTGAGAGCCCATTTCAGGCGTTTCACAATGACACATATTCCAACAAAACCAGAAGCCCCCGTTTATTTCAGGTTTTACGATCCCCGCGTGATGATCGATTTGGCCAACGCCTGCACTGCACGCACATTGGAGAAATTCTTTGCCCCGTTGGAGGCTGTCTTTTGCCCGATCAGCCCATTTTGTGTGCTCGGGTCAGACGCGGAAATCACAGTGATCGCGTCAAACCAAGAAGCAAATGTTGGCCCCTTCCGAATATCGCAGGCTGAGTTTGAAACATTTGAAAGCATCCAAAACGAAAAAGCGCAACGCAGTTTGGCGCGCTACCTGCACGAAGACTACGGTGATTACACAACTGTGGCCTGCATGCGCGCGGCAGAGGCGGCGCGCGCAGCGGCGTTGCAATTTGGGATGAGCAGCAGGCAGCAGGTAACTGTGATGGCAACCTGCCTTTTGCTCCACGGGCCAACGTTTTGGGAACGCGACAGCACTGTGGAGCAGATATTGAACCGTGACGATCTGAGGCCGTGGCAAAAGCAGCAAGAACTTTGGGAATGGCACTGCATTACCCAAGCAGTGCCGCGTGACTAAACAGCTTTTAACTCAACTAAAGGTTAAGTTACTGCTTTTGAAAGATAAAAAATGGGTTCGTATGCTGGAAGTCTGGTGATACTGTTTACCAATACGGTTAGCGGAATTGCTAATTACACATCTACAGAAGGTATTTTACCCTGTCTGGATACAGCCCGACTGCGAATGATGTTGAGTATTTGCTAAAAACTTCGCCCGACGTCTTTTTGGATCCGTACTTGGCAAGAAGGGTCTTGGATCAACTTCGCGGCGGCCCTTCGGACGGGCACGTTGACTTGCGTTTGGACGCTCTTAAACTCAACTATGACATGAAAGGCAGCCCACCGCTGTCGCGCAGTCCCATTCCGCCAGCCCCCAGAAGTAGCGATGTGCTGGACCCTGAATTTGCAGCAGCCTGCGCAGAATGTGAAGCGGGCAAGCCGTGCTGCATGACGACGGGGCAGGTGGAAGACGCAGGCGATTCCACGCGCAAACTGGTCTGGCCCGTGAACCAAGGCAACCCGCAGAAAAGCATGGGTATGATTGCAAAGGCCAAAGACGGGCGATCCCTTGGATACGACATTAAGACCAAGGGAGCGGGCAAGAGCTGTCAAGCGATGTATGGCAGCCGTCCAGGATTTAAAGTGAGAGGGCATTATAGAACCGCCACTGTGCCGCTGACACAGCACACCCACCCGATCAAGCATGACGACGCATTTTCTTGGGCGCCTGCTTTGGAAAAATTTGTGCCCCGTGACTTGCTGATGGCGATTGCTGTGTCAGATATGATTTTGTCGCTGTGTACCGCTTATAGAAATACGCAGGGTGGGGGATCGGCCGCTGTAACACCAGATATCTGTGTTATTGGCGGCGGAATGGGCGAGACTTTTCGTGTCTACGGCTATCCCGAGGCTGAGATCACAGGCAAGGCAGACACGAAAGTCAGAGTGGCCTTCACCACAGGTGGCGTCGATGCGAGCGCTGAAATTGGCGGATCGTTGAATGTGACATACGGGTCGCACAAGATTGAGGGGGCTGCCCGTGGAATAGCCCGAACCAGCACAACGCGTAGCAGCCCTAGCAAAGAGAAAGCGCCCGGATTGGTCGGGCAAATCGGATCTATTATTGGTAATTTTTCAGAAGATGTATCGCTGTCATCGCCAAAGAAAGATCGGGTTGTCGACCGTACGGACCCTGCTTCGGGCGTATCGTTTGAAATGGGACTGGCGTTTGAAGCCGTCGGTCTGAAACTTCAGGCCAAGAAGAACACACCCGATCTTGAGGTCATGATTGGGAAATTGATCACCACAGTCACACTGACGCTGTCGGGCAAGCTGGATTTTATTGATCTGGCGGCCCAAGTTCTGTTGTCGCCTGCGGGCGCCAAACTGGTGCAAGAAGCCCGTGCGCATATGGCCGATGACGCGAATGCTGTGCGCGGTGAATTGCGAGCTGAAGTTGAGGTATCTGCGACAGGAGAGTTGAAGCACGAAATCGCATCTTCTTTACAGCACACAATTGTTTTCAACGGAGATGCGGCCCCCGAACCTGCTGCGCTGACCTCAAACTTTGGGGGTAAGTTACGTATTCATGGCGATGCCAAGATTTTGTTGCATGTCGAGGCCGAGGTTTGGATTGTTGACGTTGAGGCGGGCGCTGCGGGTATTTTGAACACCGGTTGGACGTGGCAGATGAAAACCGAAGAGATTGAGGAAACAGCCGCAGACGGGACGAAAAAATCCAAACGCCAGCGCAAAAAGCGGTATTATTTTGAAGGACTGATTGCGAGTGCACGGGCCTATGCACGGATCGGGGCGTCGACATCTGTAAAACGTAAACCCCCTTCGCAACGCACAGCGCCTGCGCAGGGCACGCACAGCAGCCGGTCAGTTGAGATGAGCCAGACTGGGCCGCAAGCCGCAGTAGGTAGTAACAAGTGGAACGACCCCAATTCGCCCCAAGGAGTGAAATATGAGCTTATCAAACCGACTGTTCCTAAAGTTACCGATAATATACCTGATTGGCAGGATTACTGATCTTTGGGCGATTTCTTTTATTTTTATTTTGACCCTTTTCGCAGGACAGACAGTTATGGCAAGCGACGCATCTAACCGCTTTAATTATTCGCTCTTTTTCAAAGGGTCGGATGCGTTTTACGATCTGCGCATCAATGATGTGTCGGTTTGGAAAGAATTTGATGCAAACCCAAGCAGCAAGGGCGTGCCTGTCACGCATTTTCTGCAAACGGGTTTGAACACGCTGAGCGTGACGTTCGTGTCTGTGATGGGCGACCCCTACGCGTATAATGCCCCTAATCCTGCGTTCTTTTTTGAAGCCGAACTGGACCGCCGTGTCCAAGGCCACGATAGCGGCAAAGAAATAACGCTGATCAATGCCGGCCTTGATGCCCTGACAAATACAGTTGTGTTCCCCGATGCACGGCAAGGTGGTGCGCCGTTCAAGTCGCGCAATAACCCGCCGATGCGTGTCGGGCTGCCAACCTTGGATGACAGCACATTGCAAAGCGGTTGGGGCGACACATGGCAAGCGCGGCGTATTACCGTGAGTTTCGAAATAAACGATGCGTTGCCAACAGCACCTTATGCCGATGCGCCCAAGCTGGACGCCAGCACAGAATTTAAAGCGGAACTGTTGCAAGCCTATCAAACGGTACAGACAGCAATTGCCGCGGGCGATACTGCGCAGGTGAGGGCGCTATACGGACCGGCATGGAGCCGCATTGCCACGGCCCTTCATTACGCGAATGTTGATGAATTTATGGAACGCGGTGAAATTGCCGGTGCTCTGGCTGCCACAAACGATCAGGGGCAAACTGTGCAACCTCTTGATCTGGTGCTCGGGCCGCAGGCATTTCAGGTTGATTTCATGGCGGACGGGCGATTGGCCCGTATCATTCCCGACCCGATTATATGGTCTGATGGCACCGCTGACAGTGGGGTATCTGCAAGTGCGATTGGGTTTTTCCGCGACACAGACGGCGCGCTGCGCATTGGCGTCGTGACGTATTGATACGGCCAGAACTGAACAGGCTTTAATTGCGCAATCAAGGCAGCAAAAACGTATGATAATTGCCCGATGCAAGAAACAATCGCGCCAGTCCGACGACATCTGTAATAAGCCCGTTGACCAGCGGCGCGATGGTAGAAATTGCGTAGTCACTGGGGCCGACAGGGATAGGGGGCACAGCTGCACCCGTTTGGATTGCGGCCATTAATTATGGTTTCAGCGTGCTAAGTTCAGGCAGCGTCAGCGTTTCAAGCGCCGGAGCTTCTGAGTGGTGCAGAAGGTCATCTTCGGAAATCACTCCAATCAGATGAACCACGACTCTTTCAACGAAAGTCGGCAGATCATTGGCCGCTGCTGCAATATCAAGGATTAGACCAAGATGCGGGAAACCAGAGTTGACAAATTCTTCATTCCGAAACCGAAATAGCTTTGGTAATTCTTGGCCCTCGGGACGCACCAGAAATTCCATGATAGGCGACGGCCCCGGGGTTGATGGCCATCTTGTGCGATTGCGTTGGGCACCGCTGTGGGCATAGACTTGCTACCCCAAAAAAGAAAATCTGCAAGCAGGGGCACAATACGGTTGCGTGATTGCATCGAATTTAGAATTTCGCTGTGAACATGGCGGGCGCGGATGGGCACGTCCGAGGCATCAGAGTGCGCCGCAGGAATTGTGGCAGCGGTATTTTCGTGCAGACCAGCGGCGTTGTAGGTCCGTCCTTCGATACGCAATTCGGCCTTGTGTTTGCGCGCGGCAATCGCCCCCGCAGACGCCAGCCCCCCACCCAAGGCGTGGTCCGTAAAGATGATTTGATGGCCCCACTCTTCGGTTGCAGCCACATCAGCGGCCATGCGTCCAAATTCTATTGTCTTAAGGTATTGAGGCGGGACATTATTGCCCAAACCCTGCGCAAAATTCACAGGCCAATCGCCTTGAAGGCCGTAAAACAAGCTGGTGGTCAATTGCCATGTCAGTCTGGCACGCCCGGAAAACTTGGCAAATCCAGTAAAAAGTCATAGCTGCCCGCCATCCCAAACATCAATTGCTCGCGGTCGGGTTCTTCGCTGTCGCTGTCGCGCTAGACCATGACTGGGGAAATGCGCCTATTCCATCTGTGCCGCGGTTCTTGGGCAGATACAAGCAACACCGAAATCCATCGTCATCATCGGCCAGCACATCGGGATGTTTTTCCCAATGACTGCGGTTAAGCCGCACATGGGTCACTTGCGGATCACCGCCCGCCCGCGGCCACGCTGAAAGCATCGCATTACCTGTGCTATAATCTGGAAACCACATATCTTGGGGGCGATCTGGACGACTGACCAAGGCGAAGGGTAATTCATTATCTTTGAACGCAAAATTTGCTCCTTTGGCGATCAATACTTCTGTTGCGCCAAAGTTACGCGCCAGCATCGCTTCGCGCAGCAAATTATGTGTAAAAGTGGGGCGTTTGGCGGATACCTGACCGTACCCTTGGTTCAGTGTTGCACTATCAAGAGCGGTGACTTGGCCCATGATGTCGGTGTCGCCGGCAGCAACCGCTAGGGCCAGTGTTTGCACATTTGGGGGGCCTGTGCAAATCGCGCAGCAACTTCAGCTTCATTTCCCATTTGCAGGCTTTCCTCTTGCTTTGCTGCGGCTGAGAGTTGTGTCACAGGCGGCGTTTCTTGGCTAAATGCCCCAAAAGCCCAGAGGCCCAAGGCCATGACCTGCAAGCGGTTATTGCCTACTTCGCTGGCCTTATCAGGGCCCACACTTTCAATTTTTTTGACGTTGACGCGCTTTGACTGGTTATGCTCAATTTTGGTAATACGGTCTTTTTGACCGTGGACGTAAATTTCTTCTTTGTCTTTTTCATCTTCGAAACGCAGTTCGTTGAACCCTTCACCCCCGTGCGTATCGGTTTTGAATGTGCTGCGGGTTTTCTGTTCCGGCAATTCATAAGGCGGCGTATTTTTTCCATTATAAACGCAGCCCGTCACGATGGGTTTGTCGGGATCGCCGCGAAGGTGTTCGACGATGACTTCCATGCCGATGCGTGTGACGACCATGCCACCCCGTCCTTTGGACGCCCAGTTTTGGCTGACCCGCACGCGCATTGAGTTTGACCCGTCGAGGTCCCGGTGAAAACGCACCAGGCTGCGGCCATGTGCGTCACAGTCAATTTCGCCCGTGCCTACGACAACTGCTGTTTCAGGGCCTTGCACGCGTGGCCCTACCTGCTGGCGTTCAGGTCGGTAGGGACAGTAATTGGGCGTTAGGGTATATGCGCCGTCATATGGCGCTTTGTCACTGCCTGCGTCGCCAGACCCAAAGGCTTGTGCGCGGAAACGGTGCTGCGCCTTGAGACAGACAAACGACCGTCCTGTGGCATCTGGCACATCGTCACCTTTCAACGTGACACGCCAGCCTGCGCCAAGCGACACCACATCGCCTTCGGCCTTGTGACGCGGCGCTTGGCCGCGTTCCGTTTCAGTTCTACGGGTTACGACATCGCGCCCTTCGTTTTGATCAAGATAATCGCCCGGCCAGTCGTAACTTTCGACTAAGCCTTCTGCATGTTGCGGCGTAATCCTGCCACATGGAGCCATGGGCGCAAAACCAGATCGTAGCGAAACCCATTTTCAGACGCACCGCGCACTTCGGCTTCTGTCAAAATCCCGTCAAAGGCACGCGTGCCCATGGCGTGGTCGATTTCGACAGTCGTATGTGTGCCCAAAAGCGTATTGAGGTCGATTGCAGGTTGATCTGAGAGAGCTTGAATCCGCCATTCAAAATCGGCAGACATTTCTTCTTGGCCGTCCATACGCAACAATACCAGCGTGTCGTTTCCAAGGTTTGTCGCAAGGCGCCCTGCCTGTCTTGCTGACGGAATAGCGTTGGCATCCCATATGTCCTAAAAAATCAAAAATGAATTTATTCTGATTACGGTACAGGTAAGATTAGAAAAATACAGACCATCTAGGCCTGTGCGACCTACCTGTTGAAAGCTGCGAAAGCTGAAAAGTCATTTTGCGTTCAATCCATAGTTTAGCATAATACTTTAACATAAGATTGATTATTGGTTTTTTTAACCCCTAGTCGCACAAATCGCGCACCAAGTGTTCGGCCAGCTTAGCCGCAGCAAAGGTCGTGTAATGCTTGATATCGGAGCAGACCAGCTTTCCATCGACCACAAGCTCACAAAGCTGATCCACGCAGAAAGCAGAAGCAGGATCAAGCTTGGACCTATATGTCGCAATCAGCAGAGCCGCCCCACGAAGCGCAGAAGGGGGGCACATAAGACAGAAAATGACCGCTTTGCATGTGCATCCCTGCAGTTGGTAGCTTTCGGGCGGCCAGTTTCGTTGGTAGCGTTAGTGCGACATGAGCAAACCAACAGCTGCCCCTTTTTCCACAGTCTCGCGCCAGTTTATCGAGGACTGGCTTGCGGGCCTGCGGGCGATTTGTTCCGAAGATCACTATCTTTCTTTGCTCAATAGATCGGGCTTAGGCGACGACAGGCTCGCCCAAGGGCGCGTCACGCTTGATCAAATTGTTCGCCTGTACCAACTGGCGGCGGTGGAAACGGGCGACGAGATGATGGGACTTTGGTCACGCCCCATTCGACCACGGGCCTTGCAACACCTGCTTACGTCGGTGCGCGAGTCCACCTCGCTTGGGTCTGCGCTTTATCGGTATTCCACATTTTGGAACCTGTTGTTGGATGATCACCAATTTGAATTGGTCGAAACGACCAAGAGCCGCGCCCTGTGTATGGTAGCGTGCAACGAGGTACCTGCGCAGCGGTTCGGGCATATGTTGATCCTGAAGCTGGCCCACGGGATATTGTCCTGGCTTGCCCGATCTGAGGTGCCATTGGCGGGCGTGGACTTCGCATTTGAACGCCCCCCGTTCGAGCAAGACTACGCTCTCATCTTTCCCGCACCGGTCCGATTTTCGGCGCCTGTAACAGCATTGCGGTTTGATGCGTCATCGCTTGGGCCTGTGCAAATTCGCAGCACACAAGATCTGGATCGCTTTTTGGAAAACGCGCCGCGTGACTGGATTTTCACACGCTCGCAAGAACACACCCAATCGCTTCGGGTGCGTGCGTTTTTGACCCAAGCCCCTTGGCAGGACGCGCATTTGGTGGGGGCGGCTGCGGCACTGCATATGACCCCGCGCACGCTGATCCGCAAACTTGATGCAGATGGAACATCCTTTCAGGCCATCAAAGACGGGTTGCGCCGTGATATTGCCATTCGGCGCTTGCAGGTGGATGACGCAAGCATCGAAGCCATCGCCCAAGATGTCGGGTTTTCGTCTGCTGCCAGTTTTCACAAAGCGTTTCAGCGCTGGACAGGTGCAACCCCAACCGCATATCGGCGCGGCCACCGCACAGTTCGATAGATTTGTCACTTTTGGACAATTTGTTGTCACCGGGCGAGATGGCGCGTCCATCATTTACTTGGGAAAAAAAGGCAATCCGCAGCAAACAGAACGACCGCGCCTTTCGTTTCACCACCTTCAAGCACTTGGGTTGGCAAGATCGGATATTGCGTGGCTATTTTAGGAGAACGCCCTTGCCTACGAACATTGAAACCATCATTGAAGCTGCCCGCACCCATGCCCGTGACGTCATCACGCCAAATGTAGCTGCATGGAATGCGAGCAAAAAGTGGCCGCGTGCGGCCTCTGATGCGGCGGGTGCTGCGGGCCTAACAGGGCTTTACGCGCCAAAAGAATGGGGCGGCCAAGGTCTGCCATTGTCCGAAGGCATTCAGGTCTACGAACAACTGGGGCAAGGCGATGGCGCCTATGCTTTTGCCTTGTCTATGCACAACATCTGCACATTTGCAGGGTGCGGATACGGAACCGAACCTTTCAAGGAAAAATGGGCGCGTGATCTGACATCTGGCCGTAAACTGGCAAATTTCGCGCTGACGGAACCACAGTCTGGATCGGACCCTATGAGGATGTACACCCGCGCCACGATCAACGGCGACGGCACATGGACGATCAATGGCGCCAAAGCATGGGTCAGCTTGGCGACCGAGGCGGATATCTATTTCACCGTGGTCAAAACGAGCGATGTGCCAGGCCATAAAGATATGGCAATGATCGCGATCCCTGCGGATGCCGCTGGTATCAGCTTTGGCCCGCTCTATGAGACCCCTTCTTATAACTTCCTGCCCATGTCAGAGATGTATCTGGATAACGTAGTGGTGAGTGAAGACAATATCATCCTTCCGATTGGGCAAGGTTTGCAGGGCTCGCTTATGGCCATTGATATCGCGCGTGTCTCTATTGCTTCCGGGTGTTGCGGTCTGATGCAGGCCGCCCTTGATACAGCGCTGTCCTATGCCAAAAACCGCAAGATGTTTGGTGGCACGAACCTTGATCTGGATGGCATCCAATGGATGTTGGGCGAGGTTGCGACCGATCTGGAAGCCTCAAAGCTTTTGTATCGCAAGGCGGCTGAAGCATTGGGCACGCCCGAAGGCCCGCTTATGGCGGCACATGCCAAGCGCTTTGTGCCTGATGCCGCTGTGAAGGCCGCGAATACGTGTACGCAAGTTCTTGGCGGAATGGGGCTGTTGCAACCATACGGATTGGATCGCCTGTCGCGCCTTGCCCAGATGTTGCGCATTGTGGATGGCACCACCGAGATCAGCCGCGTCGTCATCGGCCGTGCCCTTCAAAAACGTGCAGCGGGCCTGCCCGATCTGCCAGTGCCAAAAGGCTATGGCGAGACCGAAAAACCCCAAAACACGATGGCCGCAGAGTAAGGCAGTGATCCGATTGAAGCGGTCGTCAACGTAACATGTCGGGGCGCCCATAAATTATGGGGGTCGCTTTGCAAAAGCCCTTTCCCACTGCCCCGACACGCTCGCATTCTTTCATTCTGCCCAGAAAATAGGCGAAGCCTCACAGATTAGTCATTTAAAGCCCCATAGACCTCGGAAGGTCCATTTTTTCGGCGTCGTGTCTGTAATCTGGCGCAGATCGCTGCTCAGTCTTCGGCAGAGATAATTTTGCGAAAAGCTGAGGACTTCTGATGAGATTCGACAAATCATTGCTTGCAGCCTGTGCTGCAATACTGGCGACCCCCTTACTTGCCGAAACGGATATGCCATTTGCATTGGACTGGAAATTCGAGGGGCCATCGGCGCCTTACTTTCACGCTTTGGATGCAGGTTACTTTGCCGATGCCGACCTGACGGTGACGATCAGTGAAGGGGCTGGATCCCTTGATGCGATCCCAAAGGTGGCGACTGGCGCCTTCCCGATCGGATTTGCAGACATCAATTCACTGATGCGCTTTCTTGACCAAAACCCCGGCGCTCCAGTTACGGCTATTATGATGGTTTACGACAAACCACCTTTCGCGGTAGTTGGTCGCCCTTCTTTGGGGGTCAGCGCACCGTCTGATCTGGAAGGCAAGGTCCTCGGGGCACCGCCCCCCGACGGTGCTTGGGCGCAGTTCCCGATCTTTGCGGCTGAAACTGGCATTAATGTTGATGCAATCACTGTCGAACCTGTTGGATTTCCAACGCGCGAACCTATGCTGGCCGAAGGCAACGTTGCTGCGATCACTGGTTTTTCGTTCTCGTCCACTCTTAACCTAAAGCGTTTGGGCGTGGCAGATGACGACATTTCCGTTTTGCTGATGGCAGATTATGGCGTTGATCTTTACGGAAACGCGATCATCGTTAACACCGAGTTCGCAGACGCAAATCCAGAGGCGGTAACGTCCTTTCTTGGCGCGGTGGCAATGGGTTGGAAAGACGCGATTGCGTCACCTGATACAGCGATTGAAGCGTTGATGAAACGCAATCCTGCGGCAGATGCAGCCCTTGAAACAGAGCGCCTGCAAATGGCAATCGATGCAAACGTGTTGACCGACTATGTGATCGAAAATGGCATGGGCGGCATCGATGCAGACCGTATGGCCAACGCAATCGAGCAGACAAAATCGGTGTATGAGTTTGTCAATGCACCTGATGCTTCGCTTTATTTTGATCCTAAATATCTGCCAACCGATGGCAGCTTGCAGTTGAAATAAGCCTACGGGGTCGCCTGACAGGCGGCCCCGCATGCAAGGATAGCACCATCGAAAATCTCATCGAAATTAAGAATGCACGGCACGCTTATCAAACGGAAAGCGGTGCTTTGCCTGTGCTTGACGGGTTAGATGTATCGGTGCCTTCGGGCACTTTTGCAGCTGTCATCGGCCCTTCTGGTTGCGGTAAATCCACACTGACCAAATTGGTCGCCGGACTGATGACGCCGGACGAAGGAGAAGTGTGGCTGCATGGCCAGCGCGTCACGGGTCCGCGCAAGACAGTTGGCATGGCATTCCAAAACCCGGTGCTTCTGGAATGGCGGAGCATTTTGGATAACGTGATCCTGCCGCTCGAAATTGTGGCCCCAAAGATGCCAACCAAAGACCGTATCGCCCGCGCAATGGAATTGCTGGACATGGTAGGGCTGACCGGATTTGAGGACAAACGCCCATCTGAATTGTCAGGTGGCATGCGCCAGCGCGCGTCCCTGTGCCGTTCCATCGTGCATAAACCCGAGGTTTTGATCCTTGATGAGCCGTTTGGCGCGCTTGACGCATTTACCCGAGAAGACCTGTGGCAGACGATGCGAGACCTTCGTGCTGCCGAACCGTTTACAGCCGTGCTTATCACCCATGATCTGCGCGAAAGCGTTTTTCTTGGCGATCAGGTGATTGTCTTGTCGGGGCGCCCTGCCCGCACCCAATATGTGATGGATGTCGACCTACCAGCAGATCGCACGCTAGATGTGTTGTTCACGCCAAAGGCCGGCGACATGCTTCATACGCTACGCGATCAAATCAAGATCGCCCAAGGGCGCACCAACGAGGGAACTGCCTGATGTTTGGTAAGGTCGCGACCCCTGTCATTGCTATTTTGATTTTCTTGGGGGCATGGGAATTGCTGGTATGGGCCAATGGGTGGCCGAACTACAAAATGGCGTCACCATCCGACCTGCCCCCCGCATTTTGGAAATACAAAGAGTTGTTTGTCGTCATGGGATGGCAAACACTTTGGCGCACCGTTTTGGGTCTGTGTCTGGCGGTAATTGTCGGCACATTGATCGGCATGATCATAGGCTTTTCAAAGCTGGCACGCGATGCGCTTTATCCGCTGCTTGTGGGTTTTAACGCGATCCCCAAGGCGACCTTGGTGCCTGTCATCTCGCTTCTTTTCATTGGCCAGCATGACTTCAACACCATTCTTATGGCGTTTATGATTTCGTTCTTTCCAATCGCCGTATCGGTTGGCATTGGGCTTTCAACACTTGAGCCTGAATACAGAGATATTCTACGCGCTCTTGGAGCTTCTCGCTTTACGATCTTTCGCAAGATTGCCCTACCCAAAACACTTCCCGAGTTCTTCGGCGCGCTCAAGGTTTCCGCAACATTGGCTTTTATCGGAACAAACCTTGTTGAAATCGTCAGCCCACATGGACGGGGTCTTGGAGCACTCTTCAAATCTGGTGAGACGAATGGTGACTACCCGTTAATGTTTGCCGTGCTCATTGCTTTGGCCGTGCTTGGAATTCTTTTGTACTACGCAGTCATTTTTCTTGAGCGCACCTTCGCGGGTTGGGCTGACCGGGACGGTCGCTAAATGCTTTGCAAACCGCGCCACCCCGTGCGATCGATACAAACCGCAGACTTATTCAGAGCGTAAAGTCCGGCAGCATGTCCAAAGCATCGCGCAAGGCTTCGCCCCACCCTTCAGAAATAGACTGAAAATAAGGATCATCGCCCGCTATGCGGCCCGTTGGTCCCGTTTTTAGGCTGTCTTTTTCATAGCAATGGAAGTCAAAAGGCGCACCAACGGTCAGGTTGGCTTTCAGGGTAGAATCAAAGCTTACCAGAAGCAGTTTCATAGCCGCCTCAAAACTCATTTCAGGTTCGTATGCCCGCACAAGAATGGGACGGCCGTATTTGGTTTCGCCGATTTGAAAAAACGGGGTGTCCTGGGCCGCTTCGATGAAATTTCCTTCGGGGTAAATCAAGAACAGGCGATGGGGGCCACCATCAATTTGACCGCCCAAAATAAGTGTCGCGTTGAAGGTGCTGTCAGCGCGTTGGCCGGTGTCAGCGTGGCTTGCAATTACGTCACGCAACACGTCAGCGACCATACGTGCCGCTTGAAACATCGAGGGAACCTCAAGCAGTGATGGTGCGCGGTCGTCAGGGGATTTACCTCGTTCATCCAGCAGACTTACAACCGCTTGTGTCGTGGCCAGATTTCCAGCTGACATCAAAGTGATCGAACGCTCCCCTGGCGTTTCCCAAATCGACATCTTTCGGAAGGTCGAAATATTGTCGAGGCCCGCATTCGTCCGAGTGTCGGACATGAAAACCAACCCCCGATCCAGCATCATCCCTACACAGTACGTCATCCAGGCGGTCCTATTGCTGCACTACATCAATCACGACAGACAGGGTTTCTCCTTGGCCGCCAATGCGCGTTCCAGACACCGGGGCAGCCTCAGAATAGTCCCGCCCCGTCGCAACACGCACATAGCGTGTATCAGGAGACACGCCGTTAGACACGTCAAAACCAACCCACCCCAATCCTTCTACATAGGCTTCAGACCATGCATGCATTGCTTCTTGTGCGGTTCGGTCATTCAGCATCAGATAGCCAGACACATATCGCGCAGGATACCCCAACTGTCGTGCACAACTTAGGAAGATATGTGTGTGGTCCTGACAGACGCCTTTGCCGTGGGCGATCGCCTCCTCAGCACCCCAATCGGCTTGTGACGCGCCGACCTCAAAAGCGATCATGTCACGGATCACATCAGACAACGCGTGCAGTTGATCCAGCGGTTCCAGATCAGGCATATCGCTTAGTATGGTTTTCACACCCTGACGTGGCTCTGTCCGCGGTGTCGGCTGCTTAAACAACCACAACGGCGCAACGCCAACGTGCGGCCCAACAACACCGTGATTGTCACGCAACTCAATTTCTCCATCACTGATAACTGTCAGTTCCTGAACGTCAGGCGCAAAGCTGATCAGCTCGACCCGATTGCTGTTGTGATCTTCATATTCCAGCTCGCGCTTGCCGCCCTCTATATGCGTGTGCCAAGAGATCACTGATTGCTGCGGTGACGACTTTGGCGTCTTTCGAAGCTGCTGCAAACCATACT
>NZ_JAKFZN010000009.1 GCF_021654165.1 Nereida sp. MMG025
TATTGAACCTACATGAACATCAAATCTCTCTTTGCGACCCGCCTTTACCAAGCCCCGCTTGGATCTGTTGACCAAGATGAATTGCAAGCCTCGTGCTTTTCCATCGCCGAGGATGACGAAGCCGGCCAAGACTGGTGCGAGGAAAACGGTTATGCGGGCTACACATCCTACGCGTCGCTGACCGACCTGCCCTGGCGCTTTCCGATCTTCAAGGATGTGGTGGAGCAGCTGGACCGCCACGTAGCTGCATTTGCCGAGGACCTGTGCTTTGATCTGGGCGACAAGAAACTTGTGCTGGAAGACATCTGGATCAACATCTTGCCCGAAGGCGGCATCCACACCTCGCACATTCACCCCCACTCGGTGATCTCTGGCACGACCTATGTCGCAATGCCCGAGGGAACATCGGCCCTGAAGCTGGAGGACCCGCGGTCCCAGATGATGATGGCCGCGCCAGTGCGGAAAGGTGATGCGCGCGAGGAATTGCAGACGTTTGTGTATGTGAAGCCAAACGTGGGCGATGTGCTGCTATGGGAAAGCTGGCTGCGCCACGAGGTGCCGATGAATATGGCCGAGGACGATCGGATTTCCGTTTCATTCAACTATAATTGGGAATAACCTCGTACGCACAACCATAAGATCTTCGGTGCAATGTTTTGGAAATTCTAGCTGTTTGTTTCGGTTTTGCTTTGTTCGTCTGGGCCGTTGCGAAAATAGGTGCTGCGTATCACGATAAAAATGGAACGTCACAGTCGCGCAACGGAAACGTGGGTGCTGAAACCAAACGACCCACAAAACCTAAGACTATCACTTCTAAACAACGTCAAAACACTGAACGCCAGCGTCCGATAACATCGGGTGTTGAGCATGACCCTCCTCCTCCTGTTCCCCCCTCTATGAAACTGCGTGGACGCGCATGGGTCATTGATGGCGACACGATTGTCGTTAGCAAAATCAAGGTTCGGTTGGCAGGAATTGATGCACCTGAACTCGATCAACCTTGGGGCCAAAAATCGAAATGGGCTATGGTGAAACTCTGTAAAGGCAACGTTATTGACGTCGCGCTGACGGGGGAGACTTCGTATGATCGGCTCGTTGGAACTTGTTACCTCAGCGACGGGACAGATGTCGGTGCTGAATTAATCAAGCAGGGACTTGCGTTGGATGGTGGTCATTTTTCAAAAGGGAAATACCGCCATTTGGAGCCTGATGGCATCCGTCGCAAGCTGAAATACTATGGGCGGTGGCGGTAAGGTTGTCAGCCGTTTCTGTTTTACGCGATCACCGTGAGCAACCTCACCACAATACCTGCGGCGCCCCACATCAATCCTTGATCAATGGCATGCCCTGTTGTGCCGCTAGCCAGATAGCGGCTGGTTGCCCCCGGCGGCGTCGTCAAATTGCAGCACTAAGAGCGCCATGATCATGCGCAGCGCACCCCTGATCAAAAGCCCATACGCCAAAAATTGACCCCGTTTTATAAATAAAATGTTTGTCTCCTTTAGAAAAAACCCCCGCCTGTTTCCAAGCGGGGGCTCTTATTTGTAGGTTGCTTCGGTGGTGCTGCTCTCGGTGATCATGACCAATCACCTGCCGCACGCGTTGAATGCGGTCACGCCTTAAACGGCGTTCAAATACCCCACCAGCAGTGACACAAAGGCGCCCACATGGACGACCATGATCGCGCGGTCTTTCCACATGACGCCGACGGCGAACCAGAGGGCGATGCCTGCGAAAAAGAAGAACACGTTGAGGGGGACAATGTTAAGGCCGGTGAGGCCATAACCGATGAGTTGGATAACGGTCGCCGTCCATTTGACGATATCGACGGTTTGTAGCTTTTGCATGGGTACACGGCCTCTGAATGGCGATGGCTTTGATCATTGTGCGCGGGCCGCGTTTTGAAAAACGCGGACGCAACCGATTTCGAAATCGGTTGCCGGTTAGAGGAAAACCCCCGCCTGTTTCCAAGCGGGGGTTTTTTAGGTAGCTACTGTGATGCTGCTCTCGGTGATTGCTTGGCAATCACCTGCCGCCCACTGTGCCCGAGGACTACCAGTCCTCGCGCACGACAACCCGTGTTTTGATCGGCAGTTTCATCGCAGCAAGGCGCAGGGCTTCGCGGGCGATGGGCTCTGGCACACCGTCGATCTCGAACATGACACGGCCAGGTTTGACCTTACATGCCCAGAAATCCACCGAGCCTTTACCCTTACCCATACGCACTTCGACAGGCTTGGATGTCACTGGCAGGTCCGGGAAGATACGGATCCAGACACGGCCCTGACGTTTCATCTGACGTGTCATCGCGCGGCGGGCCGCTTCGATTTGACGTGCTGTGATACGCTCAGGCTGCAGCGCTTTCAGACCGAACGAGCCGAAGTTCAGATCGGATCCACCTTTGGCTTCCCCTTTGATCCGACCCTTATGGGCTTTGCGGAATTTGGTACGTTTTGGTTGAAGCATCTCTCTTCTCCCTTAACGACGACCGCCAGCACCGCGAGGTGTTGGGCCGTCTTGGAGTTCTTGTGCTTTACGGTCACGCGCGGCTGGATCATGTTCCATGATCTCGCCTTTGAAGATCCAGACCTTGATACCGATGATACCATAGGCGGTCATGCCTTCTGCGTGTGCGTAATCGATGTCGGCGCGCAGCGTGTGCAGCGGAACGCGACCTTCGCGGTACCATTCAGTCCGTGCGATCTCGGCGCCACCAAGGCGGCCCGCGACGTTCACACGGATGCCAAGGGCACCCATACGCATTGCGTTTTGCACAGCACGTTTCATTGCACGGCGGAACGACACACGGCGCTCAAGCTGTTGAGCAATGGATTCAGCAACCAGTGCCGCGTCCAGCTCGGGCTTGCGCACTTCAACAACATTGAGGTGAAGCTCGGAGTCTGTCATCGAGGCCAGCTTCTTGCGAAGTGTTTCGATGTCGGCGCCTTTTTTGCCGATGATCACACCAGGGCGGGCTGTGTGGATCGTCACGCGGCACTTTTTGTGCGGACGTTCGATGATCACACGGCTGATGCCAGCTTGCTTACACTCGGTTTTGATGAACTCGCGCAGTTTCAGGTCTTCGAGCAGCAGATCACCGTAGTCTTTGGTGTCGGCATACCAGCGGCTGTCCCATGTGCGGTTCACCTGAAGGCGCATACCGATTGGATTGACTTTGTTACCCATTACGATTGCTCCTCGACTTGGCGAACCTTGATGGTCAGTTCCGAAAACGGCTTCATGATCTTGCCGAAACGACCGCGTGCCCGAGGACGACCGCGCTTGAGTGTCAGGTTCTTACCAACGTAAGCCTCTGCCACGACAAGCTCGTCAACGTCGAGATTGTGGTTGTTTTCCGCATTGGCGATGGCCGATTGCAGACATTTCTTGACGTCTTCCGCGATGCGACGCTTCGAGAACGTCAGATCGGTCAGGGCCTTGTCTACTTTCTTGCCACGGATCATGGCCGCAACGAGGTTCAGTTTTTGCGGGCTGGTGCGCAGCATGCGAGTTTTCGCCATTGCTTCGCCTTCAGCCACGCGGCGGGGGTTCTTTGCCTTGCCCATGACTTACTTCCGTTTCGCTTTTTTGTCAGCCGCGTGACCGTAGTAGGTACGGGTTGGCGAATATTCACCAAACTTCTGGCCGATCATTTCTTCCGACACATTCACTGGAATGTGCTTTTTGCCGTTGTAGACGCCGAACGTCAGGCCAACAAACTGGGGCAGGATCGTAGAACGACGTGACCAGATTTTGATGACTTCGTTGCGGCCGCTTTCGCGGGCAGCTTCCGCCTTTTTGAGGACATAAGAGTCGACAAAAGGACCTTTCCATACAGAGCGAGTCATAGATTAACGCCCTTTCTTCTTGGCGTGCCGCGAGCGGATGATCAGCTTGCTGGACGCTTTGTTCTTGTTACGGGTGCGCGCACCTTTGGTAGGCTTGCCCCATGGGGTCACAGGGTGACGACCACCCGATGTGCGACCTTCACCACCACCGTGCGGGTGATCAACAGGGTTCATAACAACACCACGCACCGAAGGACGGATGCCCTTGTGACGGTTGCGGCCCGCTTTACCAAAGTTCTGGTTAGAGTTGTCAGGGTTCGACACGGCACCAACGGTGGCCATGCATTCCTGACGGACCATGCGCAATTCACCCGAGCTGAGGCGGATCTGGGCATAGCCACCATCGCGGCCCACAAACTGGGCGTATGTGCCAGCGGCACGCGCGATCTGACCACCTTTGCCAGGCTTCAGTTCGATGTTGTGGATGATCGTACCGATGGGCATGCCGCTGAAGGGCATTGCGTTACCGGGTTTGATGTCTGCTTTCGCGGACGCGATCACCTGATCACCAACCGCCAAACGCTGAGGGGCAAGGATATAGGCTTGCTCGCCATCTTCGTATTTGACCAGCGCGATAAACGCGGTGCGGTTAGGGTCATATTCGATACGTTCGATTGTGGCGGCAACGTCCATTTTGTTGCGCTTGAAATCGACGATACGGTAGAGGCGCTTTGCACCACCACCTTTGCGACGCATTGTGATCCGTCCGGTATTGTTCCGTCCGCCGTTTTTTGTCAGGCCTTCTGTGAGGGCCTTGACTGGGCGACCTTTCCAAAGCTCCGAACGGTCGATCAGTACCAGCCCACGCTGGCCTGGCGTCGTCGGTTTATACGACTTGAGTGCCATGCTTTCTGTCTTCCATTTGCTTTGCGGCCCCTTTGCCGTGGCGCGGGGACCTGATGTTTAGGCCCCCGTAGGTGCCCGATTACAAAACTACAAACGCCCCAGACGAATCTGGGGCGGCGCAGATGAGGCTTACTAGGGGGATGGAGTGTTTGGGTCAAGAGCTGCGAGGGCGTTTAAGTGCGAAACCTACGCCGTGTATCGCAATACCGTGGGGTGGCGATCAACCTTCCTTCATCAGCGCTTTATGGCAGCCAAGTACATCTTCCATAAATGTGGATCGCCAAGGACAACCAAATCGCCAGCCCGTGCGGGCGGTCTGGCGATGCACGGCGCGCCTATGGGCGCTTGATTCCGTGCACAAAAGGGCGACGCTCACTTCTTATCCCGAGCGGCCTTCTCTTCTTTCGACAACTTGTTGTTCCACTGATTATTGCTCAGTCCCAACTCAGGGTTGGCGGGTTTGGTTTTGCCTTTGGTAACTTTGCCGCCCTTGTTCAGAAATTCCTGAATAAGCGCGTCGTCGGTGGTGGGTTTGGTGATATTTTTCATACCACCAGCCTAGGGCCGAATGATCCGGTCGGCAATGGACCTCATGTCACGGGGCCGGGCTGCGTTTTCGAAAACGCAGCAGACGCCGCCTTCCAAGGCGGCGGCCCCCAAAAGAAATGCCCCGCCTGCATACACAAGCGGGGCCATTCCACATCACTTAGGTCGGGTTACAGACCTGTGTTCACGTCGATCGTGTTGCCGTCTTCCAGCATGACATATGCTTTCTTGACGTCTTTACGTTTACCAAGCTGGCCGCGGAACCGCTTGGCCTTGCCTTTGGTGATCGTTGTGTTGACCGCTTTGACCTTCACACCAAAGAGCGTTTCAACCGCCTCTTTGATCTGGGGTTTGTTTGCGTCGATTGCCACTTCGAAAACCACGGCGCCGTTCTCGGACGCCATTGTTGCTTTCTCTGTGATGATCGGCTTGCGGATCACATCGTAGTGTTCAGCTTTTGCACTCATTTCAAACGAGCCTCCAGAGCTTCGACGCCCGCCTTCGTGATCACCAGAGTGTCACGCTTGAGGATGTCATACACGTTTGCGCCCATCGTTGGCAGGATATCCAGACCGTCGATGTTGGCCGATGCCTTGAGGAACTCTTCGTTGACCGAAGCGCCATCAATCACCAGCGCACGCTTCCAACCAAGGTTTTTCACCTGTTTGGCCAGAGCGGCGGTTTTGCCGTCAGCTGCTGCATCTTCAATGATGACCAGCTCGCCCGCAGCCGCTTTGGCCGAGAGCGCGTGGCGCAGACCCAGTTTGCGGAACTTCTTGGGCAGGTCATGGCCGTGGCTGCGCACAACCGGACCTTTGTAGACGCCACCCCCACGGAAGATCGGGGCCGAACGTGCGCCGTGGCGTGCGCCACCGGTGCCTTTTTGGCGGTAGATCTTCTTGGTGGAGTATTTGACTTCCGAACGGGTTTTCACCTTGTGCGTGCCAGCCTGCGCATTGTTGCGCTGCCAACGAACGACACGGTGCAGGATGTCTGCACGTGGCTCAAGACCGAAAAGATCTTCTGACAATTCGACGGAACCCGCCTTTTTGCCATCAAGTTTGATCACATCAAGTTTCATGCTTCACCTCCTTCAGCGGGAGCGTCCTCAGCAGGAGCTTCCGCAGGCGCGGCAGTGGATTTCAGAGCGGCAGGGAATGGCACGCCATCGGGCAGCTTTTTCTTCACTGCGTCTTTGACAGTCACCCAACCACCTTTGGAACCAGGAACGGCGCCTTTGACCATGATCAGACCGCGGTCTGCATCTGTCTTAACGACTTCGAGGTTTTGTGTGGTGATTTTGGCAGCCCCCATGTGACCCGCCATCTTCTTACCTTTGAAGACGCGGCCAGGATCCTGACACTGACCTGTTGAACCGTGCGAACGGTGGCTGATCGAAACACCGTGTGTCGCGCGCAGACCGCCGAAGTTCCAGCGTTTCATCGCACCAGCAAAACCTTTACCGATCGATGTGCCAGACACGTCAACTTTTTGGCCGGCGATATAGTGCTCGGCCGAGATTTCTTCACCAACGCCGATCAGGTTGTCTTCCGTCACGCGGAATTCAACCATCTTGCGCTTGGGTGCCACTTTCGCTGCTGCGAAGTGACCGCGCATAGCGGCGGATGTGCGTTTTGCCTTGGCTGTGCCAGCACCCAGTTGGACGGCTGTATAGCCATCACGGTCGGTTGTGCGGTTGGCGACAACTTGCAGGGCATCGAGTTGAAGAACGGTTACAGGGATCTGCTTGCCGTCTTCCATGAAAAGGCGGGTCATGCCGACCTTTTTCGCAATTACTCCAGAGCGCATCAAATACCCTCCTTACGACTGCAACTTGATCTCGACGTCCACACCAGCAGCCAGATCGAGCTTCATCAGCGCGTCAACTGTTTGGGGGGTCGGATCAACAATATCCAGCAGGCGCTTGTGCGTGCGGATTTCAAACTGGTCACGAGATTTCTTGTCAACGTGTGGACCACGCAGGACGGTGAATTTCTCGATTTTATTGGGGAGCGGAATGGGGCCACGAACGTTGGCGCCTGTCCGCTTTGCGGTGTTGACGATTTCCTGTGTGGAGGCATCAAGCACCCGATAATCAAACGCCTTCAGGCGAATACGGATGTTTTGGCTTTGAACGGCCATATGCATATCCCTTCGGATGGGATTTTAACGGATTGGACGAAGGTCGCTCATCGACCCCCCTCTTCGCGTCTTATGGTCCAACGAAATGGGGGCACGCATCGGCGCACCCCGTTGGATGGGTGGCGTATAGGGGGTTGCGATTATGCTGGCAAGGGGGTGTTTTGACGATTTGCAATAAAAAAGGCCGCTTCTTTGGGAAGCGGCCTTTGGGTGTTTGTGGTGTCCGTCCCTGTGCGGGGCGGGTGTGATCTTAAGCGATCACTTTGGCAACAACGCCCGCGCCAACGGTGCGGCCGCCTTCGCGGATCGCAAAGCGCAGGCCGTCTTCCATCGCAATCGGTGCGATCAGCTCGACGTTGAACTTCAGGTTGTCGCCCGGCATCACCATTTCCGTGCCTGCTGGCAGCTCAACTGTGCCTGTCACGTCCGTTGTACGGAAGTAGAACTGGGGGCGGTAGTTGGCAAAGAATGGCGTGTGACGGCCACCTTCTTCTTTGGTCAGGATATACGCCTCGGCTTCGAACTTGGTGTGCGGTGCAACCGAACCCGGCTTACACAGCACCTGACCACGCTCAACGCCTTCACGGTCAACACCGCGCAAAAGCGCACCGATGTTGTCGCCAGCTTCGCCCGAGTCCAGCAGCTTGCGGAACATCTCGACGCCTGTGCAGGTCGTTTTTGTTGTGTCGCGGATACCAACGATTTCAATCTCGTCGCCCACGTTGATCACGCCACGCTCAACACGGCCTGTCACAACTGTACCACGGCCCGAGATCGAGAACACGTCTTCGATCGGCATCAGGAACGGCTGGTCAACAGCACGTGCTGGTGTCGGGATGTAGCTGTCAACAGCTTCCATCAGCTCGGCAATTTTCTCTTTGCCGATGTTGTCGTCGCGGTCTTCCAGAGCGGCCAGAGCCGAACCCGCGATGATCGGAATATCGTCGCCCGGGTATTCATAGCTGGACAGCAGCTCGCGGATTTCCATTTCGACCAGCTCCAGAAGCTCTGGATCGTCGACCTGGTCAACTTTGTTCATGAACACAACCATGTACGGAATGCCAACCTGACGACCAAGCAGGATGTGCTCGCGGGTCTGGGGCATCGGGCCGTCGGCTGCGTTCACAACCAAGATCGCGCCGTCCATCTGCGCCGCACCTGTGATCATGTTCTTGACGTAGTCAGCGTGGCCGGGGCAGTCGACGTGCGCGTAGTGGCGTGTCTCTGTCTCGTACTCAACGTGCGCGGTCGAAATGGTGATCCCGCGGGCCTTCTCTTCGGGCGCGCCGTCAATCTCGTCATACGCTTTGAAGTCGCCAAATTGCTTCGTGATCGCAGCCGTCAACGTCGTCTTACCATGGTCAACGTGACCAATCGTGCCGATGTTTACGTGCGGTTTACTACGTTCAAACTTTTCCTTAGCCATGATGGCCTCCTTGATTTTGAGATGTAAGGTGGATCGAAATCCACCTTACGCTTTGAGTGATCAGGCGAATTTCGCCTGAATTTCTTCCGAGATGTTGCTTGGTACAGCTTCGTAGTGATCGAACTGCATGGTGAACTGGGCACGACCCGACGACATCGAACGCAATGTGTTGATGTAGCCGAACATGTTGGCCAGTGGCACAAACGCGTCGATTGCGATTGCGTTACCACGTGTGTCCTGACCCTGAACCTGACCGCGACGCGATGTCAGATCGCCGATGATCCCACCTGTGTATTCTTCAGGCGTGATAACTTCGACTTTCATGATCGGCTCAAGCAGCTTTGCACCCGCTTTGCGCATACCTTCACGCATCGCCATCCGTGCCGCGATTTCAAACGCAAGAACGCTCGAGTCCACGTCGTGGAATTTACCGTCGATCAGGGCAACCTTGAAGTCGATCACGGGGAAGCCCGCCAAGGGGCCGCTGTCCATAACCGAGTTGATGCCTTTTTCAACGCCAGGGATGTATTCCTTGGGCACAGCACCACCAACGATGCGGCTTTCGAACGAATACCCTTCGCCAGGTTCTGTTGGCGAGATGATCATTTTCACCTCGGCATACTGACCCGAACCACCCGACTGTTTCTTGTGGGTGTAGGTGTGCTCAACTTCGTGGCCGATGGTCTCACGGTAGGCCACTTGTGGCGCACCAATGTTCGCTTCGACTTTGAATTCGCGCTTCAGACGATCCACAAGGATATCGAGGTGAAGTTCGCCCATGCCCTTCATGATGGTCTGGCCGCTTTCGAGGTCAGTTTCCACACGGAAGGATGGATCCTCGGCCGCCAAACGCTGCAGACCAGTCGACATTTTCTCTTGGTCGGCTTTTGTTTTTGGCTCAACGGCGATCTCGATCACAGGATCAGGGAACGTCATTGTTTCAAGAACTACTGGTTCGTTGACGGCGCAAAGCGTGTCACCTGTTGTGGTGTCTTTCAGACCAGCAAGCGCAATAATGTCGCCCGCGAACGCTTCTGTGATTTCTTCACGGTCGTTCGAGTGCATCATCATCATACGGCCAACGCGCTCTTTACGACCTTTGGTCGAGTTCAGCAGCGTGTCACCTTTGTTCAGCACGCCCGAGTAGATGCGTGTGAACGTCAGTGTCCCAACAAAGGGGTCGTTCATGATTTTGAACGCAAGGCCCGAGAACGCCATGTTGTCATCCGCACGGCGTGGGATGTCACGGGTTTCTGTTTCGTCACCGGGTTTGAAGCCCATGTAATCAACAACGTCCAGCGGCGATGGCAGGTAATCAACAACAGCGTTCAGCAGTGGCTGGACACCTTTGTTTTTGAATGCCGAACCACCCAGAACCGGAACGAATGCCAGTTCAAGCGTGCCCTTGCGAAGCAGTTTGCGCAGTGTTGGAACATCAGGCTCGTTGCCTTCAAGGTATTCCATCATTGCTTCGTCGTCCATTTCGACAGCAGCTTCGACCATCTTGCCGCGCCATTCGTTTGCCATGTCTTGCAGGCTTTCACGAATAGGTGCTTTGATCCACGATGCGCCAAGGTCTTCACCCTGCCACAGCCACTCTTCCATAGTGACCAGATCAACCAGACCTTCCAGCTCGGTTTCGGCACCGATTGGAACACCAACAGGAACAGCTTTTGCGCCTGTGCGGTCTTCGATCATGTTCACGCAGTTAAAGAAGTCCGCGCCGATTTTGTCCATTTTGTTGACAAAAACCATACGTGGAACTTTGTAGCGGTCGGCCTGACGCCACACAGTTTCTGTCTGGGGCTCAACACCGGCGTTGGCGTCAAGAACACAGACAGCACCATCGAGAACCGCCAGCGAGCGTTCAACTTCAATCGTGAAGTCAACGTGGCCTGGCGTGTCGATGATGTTCATGCGGTGCTTGGGGCTATCTGGCGTTGTGCCGTCTTCGGTACGTTCCCAGAATGTCGTTGTCGCAGCAGACGTAATGGTGATGCCGCGCTCTTGCTCTTGCTCCATCCAGTCCATCGTTGCAGCGCCGTCATGCACCTCACCGATGTTGTGGGATTTCCCTGTGTAATACAGGATGCGCTCGGAACAGGTGGTTTTACCTGCATCGATGTGCGCCATGATACCGAAGTTACGGTACAGTTCGAGGGGGTATTCGCGTGCCATAGAATATGGTCCTTGAATGAAAGGTTAAACTTACCAGCGGTAGTGCGAGAACGCTTTGTTGGCATCTGCCATCTTGTGCGTGTCTTCGCGCTTTTTCACAGCAGCACCGCGGGACTGAACAGCATCCAGAAGCTCACCTGCAAGGCGTTCTTCCATCGTGTTCTCGTTGCGGGCGCGTGACGCTTTGATCAGCCAGCGGATCGCAAGGGCTTCGCGGCGCTCAGGACGCACTTCAACAGGCACCTGATATGTTGCACCACCCACACGACGCGAGCGAACCTCAACGGCGGGTTTGATGTTGTCGAGCGCTTCGTGGAACACTTCCACAGGGGCGCGCTTGATCTTGCCTTCAACACGATCCAGCGCGTTGTAGACGATTTTCTCTGCTGTCGATTTCTTACCATCGAGCATCAGGTTGTTCATGAATTTGGTCAGGACCGTATCACCATATTTGGCGTCGGGCAGGACTTCGCGTTTCTCAGCGGCGTGACGACGTGACATATCAGCCTCTCCTTATTTAGGACGCTTGGCGCCGTATTTCGAACGACGTTGCTTACGGTCTTTGACGCCTTGGGTATCCAGAACGCCGCGAAGGATGTGATAACGCACACCGGGAAGGTCTTTTACACGACCGCCACGGATCAGAACCACAGAGTGCTCCTGAAGGTTGTGGCTTTCACCGGGAATGTAGCTGATGACCTCAAAGCCATTTGTCAGGCGCACCTTGGCAACTTTCCGCATCGCCGAGTTCGGCTTTTTCGGAGTGGTTGTATAGACGCGTGTGCAGACGCCACGCTTCTGAGGGCATTGTTCCAAGTGCTGCGACTTGGAAACTTTACGTTTTGGCTGACGCGGTTTGCGGATCAGCTGTTGGATCGTTGGCATTGAGGAGTGTCCCCTTTGTTGCAACTTGCGTTTAGGGACCTGCGTCCCCGTCTCATACGTACCCCGCATGCGGGGGTGTTTCGATGTATTCGCGCGTCCGCAAACACAAAATTCCGCTACGGTTAACCCTACCTGGGATCCGCGCGGATAAAGCTCAGAGGAACGGGTCTGAAAGCGACCTGAACGTGACCATTAATTTCGGGCTAGAACGGGTATCCCCGACCTAAGTGCGCGCTCTATACGGGGACTCGGTTTTGCTGTCAACAGCTGCTCAGGCGGCCTTGATCTGGCGTTCGCGGTAGAAGGTGAACAGACCACTGGCCACAACAATGCCTGCGCCCGTCAACGTCAGCGTATTTGGCCAGTCATCGAACACAAAAAAGCCAAGGATCAACGCCCAGATGAGCGCGGTATAGCGAAACGGGGCAACAAAAGCGATATCGCCAACCCGCATCACCATGACGCTGAACAGATAGCCAAACAGGATGAACACCGACGCCCCGATCGTGAGCAAAACAGCACTTTGGGTGAAAGGCTGCCAGGTTTCGGTCAGGCTAAAGGCTGCCGCCCATAAGGTGACACCAAGCGCGGACATCAACGTGACCACCATCGAATGTGTGTCTTTGGACAGCTTGCGTGTGACGATGTCACGAAGGGTAACAAATGCAACGGCGACCAGCACGTAAATTGAAAAGATATTGAAGCCGTCCGCCCCGGGCTGAACGATTAACAGCACACCAATGAAGCCTACGATAATGGCCGATAACCTGCGCCAGCCAATCGCCTCGCCCAGAAACACGGCCCCTGCCAGTGATACGGTCAGCGGCAAGGATTGCAAAATCGCTGTGGCATTGGCCAAAGGCATGTTGAACAACGCGGTGATAAAGAAATAGGCCGCGCCAATTTCGGCCAGCACCCGCAGCGTGACCCAAAGCCAGTCGCCAGCGGCAATACCTTTGCGGAACGCGCCCAGATACCACGCAAGCCCCGAGATCATCAGAGTGGTCAGCACCCCCCGCACCGTCAGCGCCTGAAACAGCGGCCACTGATCCGACAGCGCTTTCATGGCCGTGTCGTTCAGCACAAAGGCGAACATCGACATCATCATGATGACCGCGCCGCGGGTGTTGTTTTGGTGGGTGCTCATAGGTGGCAATAGGACATAGGCTTTGACAAAAGGAAAGACGCCCGATGAAGAGGCGGGCCGCGATTTCGAAATCGCGGGACGAAAGCCGCGCGCGCGGTTTTGCCCCACATAAAAAAAGGCCCCCGCATCGCTGCGAGGGCCTTTCTCAATTCAGGTTACGATCAGATCAATCGCGGCTTTCTTCGGTGTCCACGATCACTGTATCGAACGCATCGCCACCTACCACGTCGTCGGCTGTTGGTGCGGCCAATGCGGCAGCGGCCTCGGCCTCTTCACGGCGTGCTTCGATGACAACATTGTCACGCGATTGCGCGATGCGTTGCATCTCTTGTGTCGCGCCACCTGTCCCTGCGGGGATCAGACGACCCACAATGACGTTCTCTTTCAGACCGACCAGCTTGTCGCGCTTGCCTTGGACCGATGCTTCGGTCAGCACGCGTGTCGTTTCCTGGAACGATGCGGCCGAGATGAAGCTGCGGGTTTGCAGCGACGCCTTGGTGATACCAAGCAAGATTGGCTCGCCCTTGGCCAAACGACCACCGCGCGCCGCGGCTTTTTCGTTGGCAAGATCGAATTCCTGCTTGTCGACGTGTTCGCCCTTGAGCAGCGTTGTTTCACCACTGTCGAGGATTTCCCACTTCTGCAGCATCTGACGCACGATGACTTCGATGTGTTTGTCGTTAATTTTCACACCTTGCAGTCGGTACACGTCCTGCACCTCGTCGATCATATAGTCAGCCAGCGCTTCGACCCCCATGATGGACAGGATATCATGCGGCGCAGGGTTGCCGTCCATGATGTAGTCGCCTTTTTGCACGAAGTCGCCTTCTTGCACGGGGATGTGTTTCCCCTTTGGCACCATGTATTCGACCTTGGCATCTTCGGCGGCCTCTGGCGTGTCAGCGGCAGGCACAATCGCGATACGGCGCTTGTTCTTGTAGTCTTTGCCAAAGCGCACATAGCCGTCGATTTCCGCGATGATTGCGTGGTCTTTGGGGCGACGTGCCTCAAAGAGTTCCGCAACTCGTGGCAGACCACCCGTGATGTCCTTGGTTTTCGCACCTTCGCGCGGAATACGCGCGACCACGTCACCTGGTTTCACCTCTTGTCCTTCTTCGACCGACAGGATCGCATCAACCGACATCGGGTAAGACACAGGGTTCCCATCGTCTTTCAACACCGGCTCACCATCGGCACCCGCGATCAGCACTTTTGGTGCCAATTCGTTGCCTTTGGGGGCCGAGCGCCAGTCAGCGACGATCCGTTGTGTCATACCTGTCGCGTCGTCGGTTTCTTCGCGCAGGGCGATACCGTTGACCAGATCGACCAGTTTGGCTGTACCCGCTTTTTCCGCGATGATCGGCAGAGTGAAGGGGTCCCATTCGAACAGCTTGTCGCCGCGGGCGATTTCAGCGCCCTCTTTGACCAGCAGTTTGGAACCATAGCTGACCTTGTGCGACGCACGTTCAGCACCATCCGGACCAACAATCGCAAGCTTCATGTTGCGGCCCATGACGATCTGTTCGCCTGCTTCGTTTTCGATCAACTGCGCATCCGCAAAGGTAATCTTACCTTCCTGGCTTGCTTCGAGGAACGACTGTTGGCCACCGCCTTGCGCAACACCACCAATGTGGAATGTCCGCATGGTCAGCTGTGTGCCAGGTTCACCAATCGACTGCGCCGCGATGATACCAACGGCTTCGCCTTGGTTCACCATCGTGCCGCGTGCAAGGTCACGACCATAGCACATCGCACAGACGCCTTCTTCGCTTTCACAGGTCAGCGGGCTGCGAATGCGGGCCTGAACCAGTCCGCTTTCCTCAACCGTGTCGGCCTTGCGCTCATCGATCAACTCGCCGTGGCTGACCATAACTTCGCCAGACACCGGGTGGATCAGGTCTTCTGCAGCCACACGGCCCAGAACACGCTCGCCCAAGGTCGCCACAACTTCACCGTCGTTGACGGCGGCTTCTGCTGTGATGGCCATATCGGTGCCGCAGTCATGCTCGCGCACGATGCAGTCTTGCGCCACGTCCACCAGACGGCGGGTCAGGTAGCCCGAGTTCGCCGTTTTCAACGCCGTATCGGACAGACCCTTACGGGCACCGTGGGTCGAGTTGAAGTATTCAAGAACGGTCAGACCTTCCTTAAAGTTCGAAATGATTGGCGTCTCGATGATCTCACCATTCGGTTTGTTCATCAGGCCGCGCATCCCGCCCAACTGTTTCATCTGCGTGACCGAGCCACGGGCCTTACTGTCGGCCATCATGAACACGCTGTTTGGTTCCGCTTCGACGCCGTTTTCATCCGTCTTGATGGAGGCGATTGTGCCCATCATCGCGTCGGTGACTTTGTCGTTACACTTCGACCAAGCATCGACAACTTTGTTATATTTTTCGCCCTGGGTGATCAGACCGTCCATATATTGCTGTTCGAATTCCTTGACCTGATCGCGCACGGCATCGACAATTTCCCATTTGTTATCAGGGATCACCATGTCGTCTTTACCAAACGAGATACCAGCGCGGAACGCTTCGCGGAAACCCGCGGTCATGATCTGGTCACAGAAAATGACGCTCTCTTTTTGGCCGCAATAGCGATAGACCGTGTCGATGACCTGCTGAACTTCACCTTTCTTGAGAAGGCGGTTCACCAGCTCGAACGGCGCTTTGGCGTTCAGCGGCAGCAAGGCACCCAGACGCACACGGCCGGGGGTTGTTTCGAAGCGTTGCATCACCTCGTTGCCTTCGTCGTCGATCTGCGGAATGCGGGCCTGGATCTTGGCGTGCAGATGCACTTCGCCAGCGTCCAAAGCATGTTGCACTTCTTCGATCGAGCCAAAGACCATGCCCTCGCCCTTCATACCCGCGCGTTCCAGCGAGGTGTAATACAGGCCCAAGATCATATCCTGCGATGGTACGATGATTGGCGCACCGTTGGATGGCGACAGAACGTTGTTTGTCGACATCATCAGGACGCGTGCTTCCAGCTGTGCTTCTAGCGACAGCGGCACGTGGACCGCCATTTGGTCACCGTCAAAGTCAGCGTTGAAGGCCGAACAGACCAGCGGGTGAAGCTGGATGGCTTTACCTTCGATCAGCACGGGTTCAAACGCCTGAATGCCCAAACGGTGCAGCGTGGGCGCACGGTTCAGCATGACGGGGTGTTCGCGGATCACTTCGTCCAAGATGTCCCAAACTTCGGGGCGCTCTTTTTCGACCAGCTTCTTGGCTTGCTTGACCGTGCTGGACAGACCTTTGGCTTCAAGGCGCGAATAGATGAACGGCTTGAACAGCTCCAGCGCCATCTTTTTCGGCAGACCGCACTGGTGCAGCTTGAGTTCCGGACCCGTCACAATGACCGAACGACCCGAAAAGTCGACGCGCTTACCCAAAAGGTTCTGACGGAAGCGGCCTTGCTTGCCTTTCAGCATGTCCGACAGCGATTTCAATGGGCGCTTGTTGGCACCTGTGATCACGCGGCCACGGCGACCGTTGTCGAACAGAGCATCGACCGACTCTTGCAGCATACGCTTTTCGTTGCGCACGATGATGTCAGGTGCGCGCAGTTCAATCAGACGCTTGAGGCGGTTGTTACGGTTGATCACGCGGCGATACAGATCGTTCAGATCGGACGTCGCAAAGCGGCCACCATCCAGCGGCACCAGTGGGCGCAGCTCAGGCGGGATCACAGGCACAACCGTCAGGATCATCCATTCAGGACGGTTGCCCGACTCGATGAATGATTCAACGATTTTCAGACGCTTGATGATCTTCTTGGGCTTCAATTCGCCTGTCGCTTCGGCCAGATCAGCGCGCAGCTGTTCGGCTTCGGATTCCAGATCAATCGCCTGCAGCATTTCGCGGATCGCTTCGGCGCCGATGTTGGCGGTGAACGCGTCCATGCCATAGCTGTCTTGCGCGTCCATGTATTCTTCTTCGGTCATCAGTTGACCGTATGTCAGGTCCGTCAAGCCAGGCTCGATGACGACATAGTTTTCAAAATACAGGATGCGTTCTAGATCGCGCAGGGTCATATCCAGCATCAGGCCGATGCGCGACGGCAGCGACTTGAGGAACCAGATGTGCGCAACTGGCGAAGCCAGTTCGATGTGGCCCATGCGCTCGCGGCGCACCTTTTGCAGCGTGACTTCCACACCACATTTTTCGCAGACAACGCCGCGATATTTCATGCGCTTATATTTGCCGCACAGACATTCGTAGTCTTTGATCGGGCCAAAGATACGCGCACAGAACAAGCCATCGCGCTCGGGTTTGAACGTGCGGTAGTTGATGGTTTCGGGCTTTTTAATCTCACCGAACGACCACGACAAAATGCGCTCGGGAGAGGCCAGAGACACTTTGATTTCGTCAAACACCTTGGTGGGTGCAAGTGGGTTGAACGGGTTTGTTGACAGTTCCTGGTTCATTTTCAGATCCTTAAATCAGGTGGAGAGGATGGGGACGAAAGGCGGCGCCTATTCGTCCTCCACCTCCGCATCCAGGAGTTCCATATTCAGGCCAAGGCCACGGACTTCTTTGACCAGAACGTTGAACGACTCTGGCACGCCAGCTTCGAAGTTGTCCTCGCCTTTGACGATGCTTTCGTAGACTTTCGTCCGTCCAGCCACGTCATCCGATTTGACCGTGAGCATTTCCTGCAGGGTATAGGCCGCGCCGTAGGCTTCGAGCGCCCAGACTTCCATCTCCCCGAAACGCTGACCACCGAATTGCGCTTTACCGCCCAACGGCTGTTGGGTGACAAGGCTGTAGGGCCCTGTCGAACGCGCGTGGATTTTATCGTCCACAAGGTGGTGCAGTTTCAGCAGATACTTGATGCCGACCGTTACAGGGCGGGCAAATTGCTCGCCTGTGCGCCCATCAAACAGGATCGACTGACCGCTTTCCGAGAAACCCGCACGCACAAGTGCGTCGTTCACATCCGCTTCTTTCGCACCGTCAAAGACGGGCGTTGCGATTGGAACGCCGCGCGTGACATTGCCAGCCGCTTCGATCAGCGATTTCTCATCCATGCCTTTGATGCCTTCGTCATAGACGTTTTCACCATAAGCAATTTTGAGCGCGTCGCGCACAGGGGTCATATCGCCCGAGCGTTTGTATTCGCCAAGCGCCTCGTCGATCTGGATACCCAGACCGCGTGCGGCCCAACCCATGTGAGTTTCAAGAATTTGCCCGACGTTCATCCGCGAAGGCACACCAAGCGGGTTCAGTACGAAGTCAACGGGTGTCCCGTCCGCCAGGAACGGCATGTCTTCCATAGGAACGACCTTGGAGATAACCCCTTTGTTCCCGTGACGACCCGCCATTTTATCACCGGGCTGCAACTTGCGTTTCACGGCGACAAAGACTTTGACCATCTTCATCACACCTGGGGGCAAGTCATCGCCACGGCGGACTTTTTCGACTTTGTCCTCAAAACGGGCATCAAGCGCACGTTTCTGGATTTCGTATTGCTCGTTTAGGGCTTCAACGATTTTTGCATCGTCTTCGTCCTCAAGAGCAAGCTGCCACCACTGACCGCGGCTCAGGCTTTCCAGCAGGTCGGCATCAATGACCGATCCGGGTTTCACACCTTTGGGGCCTTTGACCGCTTGTTTGCCTTCGATCATGTCACGCAAACGCGCATAGATGTTGCGGTCCAGAATGGCCAACTCATCATCACGGTCACGGGCTAGGCGTTCAACTTCTTCACGCTCGATCTGAAGCGCACGTTCGTCTTTTTCCACACCATGGCGGTTAAAGACGCGCACTTCGACGATTGTGCCGAAATCACCGGGCGGCAGACGCAGTGATGTGTCACGCACGTCAGATGCTTTCTCACCAAAGATGGCGCGCAGAAGTTTTTCTTCCGGTGTCATCGGGCTTTCGCCTTTTGGTGTGATCTTACCAACCAGAATATCCGCTGGACCGACCTCTGCGCCGATGTAAACGATGCCAGCCTCGTCGAGGTTGCGCAGCGCTTCTTCACCAACGTTCGGAATGTCGCGTGTGATTTCCTCTGGACCCAGTTTCGTGTCACGGGCCGCCACTTCAAATTCTTCGATGTGGACGGATGTGAACACGTCGTCGCGCGTGATGCGCTCGGAAATCAGGATCGAGTCCTCATAGTTGTAACCGTTCCAAGGCATAAACGCGACAACCACGTTTTTACCCAAGGCCAGTTCACCCATGTCAGTCGAAGGACCATCAGCGATAACTTCGCCTTTGGTCACCAGATCGCCCACTTTCACCAACGGACGTTGGTTAATACAGGTGTTCTGGTTCGAACGCTGGAATTTTCGCATGCGGTAGATGTCTACGCCTGCGTCGCCTAGTTCGAGATCTTCTGTGGCACGAATAACAATACGGGTCGCATCGACTTGGTCGATGATACCGGCGCGTTTCGCCATGATCGCAGCACCACTGTCGCGGGCCACAACTTCTTCGATGCCTGTGCCGACCAGTGGTGCTTCGGCTTGAAGCAATGGAACGGCCTGACGTTGCATGTTCGAACCCATAAGAGCGCGGTTGGCGTCATCATTTTCAAGGAACGGGATCAGCGATGCAGCAACCGAAACCAGCTGCTTTGGCGAGACGTCAATCAGGTCCACATTTTCGGATGGCGACAATGTGTAATCACCCGATTTACGTGTCGAGACCAGATCGTTGACGAACTTCATGTCACCATCAAGGTTCGCGTTGGCCTGCGCCACGGTGTGACGCATTTCTTCTGTCGCCGACATGTAATGCACTTCATCAGTGACCTTACCTTCGACAACCTTCCGATAGGGTGTTTCGATGAAGCCGTATTTGTTCACGCGGGCGAAAGTGGCCAGCGAGTTGATCAGACCGATGTTTGGCCCTTCAGGCGTTTCAATCGGACACATACGACCGTAGTGGGTTGGGTGCACGTCGCGCACCTCAAAACCCGCGCGTTCGCGTGTCAGACCACCTGGCCCAAGCGCCGAAAGACGGCGTTTGTGCGTGACTTCTGACAGCGGGTTGGTTTGGTCCATGAATTGCGACAGCTGCGAAGAGCCGAAGAATTCGCGAACCGCAGCCGCAGCGGGTTTCGCGTTGATCAAGTCTTGCGGCATCACTGTGTCGATTTCGACCGATGACATACGCTCTTTGATCGCGCGCTCCATACGCAGCAGGCCGACGCGGTATTGGTTTTCCATCAGTTCACCAACGGACCGCACACGACGGTTGCCAAGGTGGTCAATATCGTCGATGTCGCCGCGCCCATCGCGCAGGTCAACCAGCGCCTTGATGCAGGACACGATGTCTTCTTTGCGCAGTGTGCGCTGCGTATCTTCGGCGTCCAGTGCCAAACGCATGTTCATTTTCACACGACCGACGGCCGACAGATCATAACGCTCGGAATCGAAGAACAGGCTGTCGAACAGGGTCGAAGCCGCATCAACGGTGGGCGGCTCGCCCGGGCGCATGACGCGGTAGATATCCATCAGCGCGCTCTCGCGGCTCATGTTTTTATCGTTCGCCATTGTGTTGCGCATATAGGCGCCAACGGTGATGTTATCGATATCAAGAACAGGGATTTCGGTGACACCCGCATCCAGCAATTCCTTGACAGAACCGCCAACTGCCTCGCCGTTTTTGTCCACTTCCCATGTCAGTTCATCACCAGCTTCGACATAGATCGCGCCGTTTTCTTCGTTGATGATGTCTTTCGCCGCGAAGCGGCCCAGGATCTGGTCGAACGGCACGAGAAGTTCCGTGACCTGGCCTTCGTCGATCAGCTTTTTAACAGCACGTGGGGTGACTTTCTTACCAGCTTCCGCAATCACTTCGCCCGAAGCAGCGTCAACAAGGTCGTATGTCGGACGGGTTCCGCGCACACGCTCTGGGAAGAATTTTGTCACCCAACCTTTGCCCGCTTCATAGCGGTAGGTGACGTTGTCATAATACGCATCCATGATGTCCTCTTGGTCCAGACCAAGCGCATAAAGAAGCGTTGTGACAGGCAGTTTGCGGCGACGGTCGATACGCGCGAACACAAGGTCCTTGGCATCAAATTCGAAGTCCAGCCAGCTGCCGCGGTATGGGATAATGCGGCATGCAAACAGCAATTTGCCCGACGAATGGGTTTTGCCCTTGTCGTGGTCAAAGAACACACCTGGTGAACGGTGCATCTGGCTGACAATCACGCGCTCGGTGCCGTTGACAACGAATGTGCCATTTGGCGTCATCAAAGGCATATCGCCCATGAACACGTCTTGTTCCTTGATGTCTTTGACCGACTTGGCACCTGTGTCTTCATCTACATCAAACACGATCAAGCGCAGCGTCACTTTAAGTGGCGCGCTGTACGTCATGTCGCGCTGCATACACTCCTCAACGTCATACTTGGGCTTTTCCAGCTCATATTTGACGAATTCAAGGATCGCAGTCTCGTTGAAATCTTTGATCGGGAAAACCGACTGGAAGACACCGTTGATGCCTTCGCCGTCCATCGGCTGTAGCTGATCACCAGATTTCAAAAACAGCTCATAGCTGCTTTTTTGAACCTGAATCAGGTTCGGCATTTCAAGGACTTCGCGAATTTTACCGTAGTATTTGCGCAAGCGTTTCTGGCCAAGGAAGGATTGAGCCATGTGCGTTGTCACCTTTCATATTTCTCACTGGGTGTTGCGTCGTCGGGCTCCGACACACCGCCCTCTTGAGACAGGAAAACCAGCCAATACCTGCACCCCTTCCCACAGGGGCGCTCCCGACCGGACCTTCCTTAGAAGCGACTTTGGTTCGAAAAGCCGCTACTAAGACAGGTTTGGCTGGACACGGAATTAACCATGTCCAGCCAGATGTTTGATGCGGGTTTAAGCCCCGCAACCGACCAATTAGGCCAGTTCGACTTCTGCGCCAGCTGCTTCCAGCTTGCCTTTGATGTCTTCGGCTTCGGCTTTGTCGACGCCTTCTTTGACTTTGCCACCAGCTTCAACGAGGTCTTTGGCTTCTTTCAGGCCAAGACCTGTGATGCCGCGGACTTCTTTGATCACTGCGATTTTCTGAGCGCCGGCGTTCTTCAGAACGACGTCAAATTCAGTTTTCTCTTCTGCAGCTGCACCACCGGCGTCGCCACCAGCAGCCATCATCACTGCGCCGCCAGCTGCGGGCTCGATGCCATACTCGTCTTTGAGGATGGTTTTCAGTTCTTGTGCTTCGAGAAGGGTCAGACCAACGATCTCTTCAGCAAGTTTTTTCAGATCAGCCATTATACTGTTTCCGTTTCCTAAGTTTGTGTTCCAACGTGCAGGCATTTACCCCACGAGGGTCGTCCAGTTGTGCTTATGCAGCTTTCTCTTCGATGGTCGAAAGAATGCTTGCGATGTTCGAAGCAGGTGCGCCAATCGCGCCGGCAATGTTGGAAGCAGGTGCGCCGATGCAACCCACGATCGAAGCAATAAGCTCCTCGCGGCTTGGCATCGCTGCAACGGCTTTCACGCCAGCAACGTCCAGAGCGTTTTCACCCATTGCACCACCAAGGATTTCGAGCTTGTCGTTTTCCTTGGCGTAGTCGTTAACCACTTTGGCAGCAGCCACAGGGTCTTCCGAATAGGCGAGAACGGTCATGCCTTTGAGATACTCAGACACGCTTGCGCATGGCTGACCATCAAGGGCGATTTTGGCGAGCCTGTTTTTGGCAACGCGAACAGATCCACCCGCTTCACGCATGCGTGCGCGTAGATCTTGCATTTCAGCAACTGTCATACCCTCGTAGTGGCTCACCACTACGACGCCAGAGCTTTCAAAGATTTGGCCGAGTTCTTCGACCACTTTTTCTTTTTGTGCTCTATCCACAGTTTTACTCCAAAATTGGCGGGTTCCCCCGCCGGCTCAGTTTTGCCGGATAAATCCAGCGGTTGGGTCCTTCAAACGGGACGCCCGAACCGCCAGAGACCATCGGCCACTGAAGAAACTGGTCTGACCCGCCTCGGGCAGGAATTAAAGGATTTCGCAATCCAACCCACCGTCTCGGACGAACGCAAAAGAGCGCGTGACGAATCGCGCGCTCTAGAGCTTTGATGTATCTAGGGGGAGAGGCCCCAATTGCCAACCCCCTAAACAGCAAAAAGCGGCACCAAAGGCGCCGCTTTTCATCATCGCTTGCGCGACGTCATTCTTGTGCAGCGTCGTCAACCGAGATCGTCACGCCTGGACCCATCGTGGAGGTCAGCGCGATTTTCTTCATGTATGCGCCTTTGGCACCCGATGGCTTGGCTTTTTGAACCGCACCAATGAACGCGCGAACGTTCTCTGTCAGCTCTTTTTCGCCAAACGAGGCTTTGCCCAAGCCAGCGTGAACAACGCCTGCTTTTTCCGCTTTGAACTGAACTTCGCCGCCTTTGGCCGCTTCAACAGCCGCTTTGACGTCCATTGTCACTGTGCCAACTTTCGGGTTTGGCATCAGGTTGCGTGGACCCAGAACCTTACCCAGACGCCCCACAACAGGCATCATGTCAGGTGTTGCGATACAGCGGTCAAAATCGATTGTGCCGCCCTGAACGATTTCCATCAGGTCTTCCGCACCAACGATATCCGCGCCAGCCGCTTTGGCTTCTTCTGCTTTCGCATCGCGTGCGAACACAGCAACGCGGACCGATTTACCAGTGCCGTTTGGCAGCGTGACCACACCGCGTACCATTTGGTCCGCGTGACGTGGATCAATGCCAAGCTGCATTGCGATTTCGATTGTCTCGTCGAATTTTGCAGTTGCGTTGGATTTCACCAGTGCAACGGCTTCTTCAACAGTGATGTCTGCTTTGCCAGCAACAGCTTCGCGTGCGGCAGTTGTACGTTTACCAAGCTTTGCCATCTTACTTCACCTCAATGCCCATGGAACGGGCCGAGCCCAAGATGATCTGCATTGCGCCTTCGATATCGTTGGCGTTCAGATCTTTCATTTTCGCTTCTGCGATTTCCTTTACCTGAGCGGCGGTCACGTGACCGACAACTTCACGGCTTGGATTGTTCGCACCCGACTTCAGCTTGGCCGCTTTTTTCAGGTAGTAGGACGCTGGTGGCGTCTTGATGTCCATGCTGAACGATTTATCCACATAGTATGTGATAACCGTTGGGCAGGGTGCACCAGGTTCCATGTCCTGTGTCTTGGCGTTGAACGCCTTACAGAATTCCATGATGTTGATACCGCGTTGACCCAATGCAGGGCCGACGGGTGGGGATGGGTTAGCTTGACCTGCAGGAACCTGCAGCTTCATTGTGCCAGCGACTTTTTTAGCCATTGGACGTCTCCTTTTTGTAGCACCCTGACGCGCGTGTCAGGGGCAGGTGTGCCCGTGGTTCGGTGCCGTCACGCGTGACGGCCGCCTCCCACGTTTAAGTATCTGTATCAGACTCGCAGCGGATACCCGCGTCCACCAATTATTGCAACCCTTGGTCTCGGGATCTAGCGGTGTAGTCCAAATCCGCAGTTCTAAATTCACCTAGAATCTGCTTTCCTTGCAAATAATTTTCAAAAATCTTGAGGACCAAATGAAATTTTCCTTCACTATCTTATGCGCGTTGTTGATTGCTTCTCCTGTTTTTGCACAAACAAATGACTCAACAACCGAAGAAACCCTAGAGGAAGCGGCTGTGACCTTTACGGTTAGCGACGAACTTTCGATCAACGCACCGAAGCATTGCATTAAGGCAAATCCAGAACCCTGCCGTTTGACGATTGAAGCGAGTGTGGAAAACTGCCGTATCGCACGAATGGCCGAGATTACGATGAGTGCAACGTCTCGCTACTCTCAATTTGGAAGACAAGATGTCGATCAAATCAGTCATCGCTGGACGGGTAATGAATGTCGCGTGATGTTGTCGTGGCCAATCACTAATAACGTCATGGGTGGCACTTATCAGGCGCGGTTCACTTACCGACTTTCGAACAATCAAACGGGTAATGCTCAAAGAAGCGGTGACCTAACAGGTGAAAACCCGACACCCCAAGATGTGCGTGCCCGTCTGTCAAATCTAACGTATGACGTTCTGGTCTATCTGAGTAACGAATTCAAACAGTTTAATTCAAATGGAATGCCGCGCACAGCAAACGGGTTTGGAGTGGGCGGCTTGAACACGCCAGAAGCCAAAGATCTGTGGGATTGGAAACATAACCTCGATACCGCGGTGGTTAGTTTCGATGCAGCCTTTGCCGCCGCTGAACTTTACCCTGAACGGATGCGAAACAGTGGCTTTCCGAATGTTCCCGATTTTTCTGCTGACGAAAGAAAGCGCCATGCTCTACAATCATTAGTTGGTGAACCGTACTACATACCAACCCGCGTCGGTAAGGGTTGGGAGCCTATGCGCAAGCGACTCTCTTTTGCAGACGACGTAATGAAGATCGAGACAGACGTAGCTGCGGGTAACCCACCCGCAAACTGGTAATCAAAAATAAAAACGAAGAACGCCGCCCATTGAGGGCGGCGTGTGCAAATCTCCAAGCAGTTTGACACGATCAGCTCTGCTTGGTGACCTGCGTGAACTCAAGTTCGACGGGTGTTTCCCGTCCAAAGATCGAAACCGTTACCTTCAGGCGCTGGTTTTCATCATCAACCTCTTCGACCATCCCGTCGAAATCTTCGAACGGACCGTCATTAACCTTAACCTTCTCACCCACATCGAAGCTGATAAGCAGCTTGGGCGCATCCTCGCCCTCTTGAACGCGGTTGAGGATTTGGTTCACCTCGGCATCACGCATTGGCATCGGGCGACCTTGTGGGCCCAGAAAACCGGTGACGCGATTCATCGAGTTGATCAGGTGATACCCCTCATCGGTCATTTCCATGTGGACCAGAACGTAACCGGGCATAAAGCGGCGCTCGGCGGTGACTTTCTTGCCGCGGCGCACTTCAATGACCTCTTCGGTTGGAACCAGAACTTCGTCGATCTGATCTTCCATCTCGTTTTCGGCCACAGCGGTGCGGATGCCTTCAGCGATCTTTTTCTCGAAATTCGAGAGAACACTTACTGAATACCAGCGTTTTGCCATTGCCTTTGGTCCTTTAAATCACACGCGCCCTGTAAAAGAAGAGCCGCCTATTCGTATTTCTTTTCAGATGGTTACACCACCCGGTTCAAAACAAAAAGCGGCGCGCCACACGAATCGAAGCACGCCCTGCTGTCTTGAGTTGTTGCGCAATACCGCTCAAACCGTGTCGATTCAAGGTGTTGCGGTCAGATTTACCCGTTCAGGATAAACGACAATCCCGTGCGGATGATCCAATCCACGAAGAAAAAGAAAACTGCGGTCAGCATGGCCATAATAAAGACCATCACTGTGGTCAGAAGCACTTCACGGCGCGTGGGCCATGTCACGCGGCCAACTTCGGTGCGCACTTGCTGAATGAATTGAAGCGGATTTGCCATTTGTTTCGGTTCCCTTTGGGTCTGATTGGGCAAATACGTGGGTGCGCGGCGTTTTTCAAGCCTTGAGCACCTCAACCTTCGACATTGCTGCGATGGTTTCCATATCTGCCTCATACCGCTGGCGCGACGCCCTAAGCTCGGCTGGCAACCACGGATCATACTTGGGATAGTCCTGACCTGTCGGAAACTGCTGGCGTGCGGCTTCGGCTATGGGGCGGCGCGGTATCTTGTGTTTGCGTCGGTTTTCGCCCGGGTCTTTGGCCTGATGTGCCATCAAGACGTCTACAGCTTTGGCCGATAAGCCAACGTGCGGCGTTCCGGTTTTCTTTGGCGCGATCGGAATATCTACGCCAACCAATTCCCGCACAATGTGTCGCGTCAGATCACCATACTCTTCGTAGCGCCACACCACGATCCGCTCGACCGCGTCAAGATGATGAATGCGACTGATCAGATCAGGCCAGCCACAAACATCATAACTGGACAACCCAATGAATTCGTCGAACGACGTGAAGAACCCACCAAGCAGGGCCTGCGTATAAAGCGAGCGAAAAAACGAAGCATAGTCACGCACAGAAATCGCAACGGTCATTTTTTGAGAGGGGTTCAAAAATGCAAGTGAGCGCAAGTGCCAGTGCCCGCGCGCATAAAGCTGGCGTGCTTTTTTCGTGCTCATTTGATGCGGCATCCGAAGGATGTTTTCTTCGGAAATCAGCAGGCGTCGCCGCCCTTGCGCAAGCTGTGCGATTGCGTCTGCGGGGTCACCTGTCTCTAGTTGCAGGTGATCGGCGATGTCCTGACCATTTTGCCTGATCTGTTTGGGATCCAGATAGCTAACGCCCGCGTCGTTCAGCTTGCCCTCGAACCGTCGCAGCATCGCCTGCAAATGCGTCGTCGCAGTTTTGTGGACGCCTGCGTGAATGACCAACTCTGTCATGAAGATACTTGCCTGGCAGGGGCGGAGGGGATCGAACCCCCGGCCGTCGGTTTTGGAAACCGATGCTCTACCGCTGAGCTACACCCCTGCAGGCAAGCCTTCGAATAAGACAGGGCGCGGTTAAGATCAAGACAGCATTTCACGTCTTTGGCCTACTTTGCTTTATGCGGTTCATCAACTTTGCGCTGCTCGGCCAAAACAGCATCGCGAAACCCTTCGTTGTGCAACACATCGGCGGGCCGTGCGGCATGTTCTTCGTAAAATGCGATCAACTCTTCAACAGTATCGAAATCAGAAAAGTCCCGCAGCAATTCATCCGCCAGCCATTTGATGGAAAGGCCAAGCAATGTTTCGGATTTTTGATAGTGATAGCACACCACATTCCGCAAGGCTTGCGGTTTGATTGGCCCCGCCTTGTTCCAAATCACATCGATCATATTCATCTTCAGGCATGCCCGATGGATCGCGACAGGAAGGCTGATTTGATCAAGCGTTGGATAGATGCGCTTGGCCAGACGCTTTTCTTCAATCCGCAGGGCGGTATCGCGCCAGACACCTCCAAAATCGGGGTCGGCATAGGCGGTAAATCCAGCCGACATACTGGGCGATACATAAGATCCGCTTGGACGTGCCAAACGCAGCCGTGGCAGATCCATATCAACCGATGCATAGGCCGCGCGCCATTCATCCACCGATTTGCCCCACATCCAGTCGCCCGTCGGACGGCCGCTGACTGTGCCTTTGCGCACTGTGTCACCCAGAAACGCAGGGCGCAGCATGAACATATCGGTGTCGAAAAGAATGGTGGCAGGCGCAGGGCGCGAGGCCGCGCAAGCATACAGCTTGTTGCCCTGCGGATAAGGCACTTCGAATTCGGGGTGGATGGGATCAAGCTGGATGCCGTGGCGCTGGAAGAAGGCCAAAGTATCGGGATGCAACTGATCAATCAGATGCCCGCGGCAATAGGCATGAATCGCGATATCGTCCAGTGCAAAGGCCATGAGTGATGACGCCAGCAAGACGGCAGGCCATTCATAGTGACCGGGCTCTACCATGAACACACAGGCGATATCGGCTTTTTTCGGATCGATTAAGGTCATGACTGCTCCGCTTTGACAAAAGGCTAGCAAACAATCGCGGCAAAATCATGAAAAAAGGCCGCTTCTTTGGGAAGCGGCCTTTGGGTGTTTGTGGTGTCCGTCTCTATGCGGGGCGGGTGTGATCTTAGGCGATCACTTTGGCAACAACGCCCGCGCCAACGGTGCGGCCGCCTTCGCGGATCGCAAAGCGCAGGCCGTCTTCCATCGCAATCGGTGCGATCAGCTCGACGTTGAACTTCAGGTTGTCGCCCGGCATCACCATTTCCGTGCCTGCTGGCAGCTCAACTGTGCCTGTCACGTCCGTTGTACGGAAGTAGAACTGGGGGCGGTAGTTGGCAAAGAATGGCGTGTGACGGCCACCTTCTTCTTTGGTCAGGATATACGCTTCTGCTTCGAACTTGGTGTGCGGTGCAACCGAACCCGGCTTACACAGCACCTGACCACGCTCAACGCCTTCACGGTCAACACCGCGCAAAAGCGCACCGATGTTGTCGCCAGCTTCGCCCGAGTCCAGCAGCTTGCGGAACATCTCGACGCCTGTGCAGGTCGTTTTTGTTGTGTCGCGGATACCAACGATTTCAATCTCGTCGCCCACGTTGATCACGCCACGCTCAACACGGCCTGTCACAACTGTACCACGGCCCGAGATCGAGAACACGTCTTCGATCGGCATCAGGAACGGCTGGTCAACAGCACGTGCTGGTGTCGGGATGTAGCTGTCAACAGCTTCCATCAGCTCGGCAATTTTCTCTTTGCCGATGTTGTCGTCGCGGTCTTCCAGAGCGGCCAGAGCCGAACCCGCGATGATCGGAATATCGTCGCCCGGGTATTCATAGCTGGACAGCAGCTCGCGGATTTCCATTTCGACCAGCTCCAGAAGCTCTGGATCGTCGACCTGGTCAACTTTGTTCATGAACACAACCATGTACGGAATGCCAACCTGACGGCCAAGCAGGATGTGCTCGCGGGTCTGGGGCATCGGGCCGTCGGCTGCGTTCACAACCAAGATTGCGCCGTCCATCTGCGCCGCACCTGTGATCATGTTCTTGACGTAGTCAGCATGGCCGGGGCAATCGACGTGCGCGTAGTGGCGTGTCTCTGTCTCGTACTCAACGTGCGCGGTCGAAATGGTGATCCCGCGGGCCTTCTCTTCGGGCGCGCCATCAATCTCGTCATACGCTTTGAAGTCGCCAAATTGCTTCGTGATCGCAGCCGTCAACGTCGTCTTACCATGGTCAACGTGACCAATCGTGCCGATGTTTACGTGCGGTTTACTACGTTCAAACTTTTCCTTAGCCATATCCAGCTGCCTTCAGTCTCTGAGGGGCCGCTTCATTCGCGTGCCGGCCCGATTTCCAACGGGGCGCACATAAGGTGGATTCTGACAGAAATCAAGCCGATTGGTCGCAGTCTGACTTAATCAAACCACGCTGCGTTTTCGATCAGGTATTCTTCAATCTTGCGCGCAGCATTTCGGGAAAGATTCTCCATCTGTTGCTCGCGGCTTTGGGTCAGCCCCGAACCGATGACTGTTTCGCCGGACAAACGCTCCAGCACGACGATCTGTTCGGGTTCTTCATTGATCTTGGCACCTTTGGCATTGTCCCAAACATTCACCGAAATGATCACCGTTGATTTGGGCGACAACACAAGCGGAACGCCAGGTGCGGCCAGAATAAATGCATCCACACTGATCCCAAGGTGAAACAGGTTTTCGCCTTCATAACGCCCGATACGATCATCAATGGCGGATTTGAGCGAGGTTTCCCATTCCTCGACCGTGGCATCGCGCGACAATGGGCCTTTTTGCATGTTGCGCGCCACGACGATGTTATGGCCCAAATCAAACTTGGCCAATGCCGTTGAGGGCGGTGCAATCGTGTTTGGTTTTTCACCGCAAGCGGACAGGCCAGACAACACGATAAGAAGTATAAAAACGGTGCGCATATCGCTCCCCTAGCCCAACCCAAAGCCCGCTGCAATGGACGGGCGCAAAATCACGCATATGTTAAAGGCAACCTTGATGGAGTGTTTTCGATGACAAACCGTTACCCTGTGCGCTGCAAACTTGTGACAGAACCGATCGGAATTTGGCAAACGCTGCAAACCGCGCGGCGCAACCTGATCGAGATCATTCCCGATATCGCGACCAAACAACCAATTGTGTCGGGCAAAACCGCAATCGTGCGCTGGCATATGGTGATGGACCCGGACGCGCTGCGCCGTGTGTTGAAAGAAGAGGTCGACAACTATCCCAAATCCGACGTGACGAAAAACATCCTCGAGCCTGCCATCGGCGACAGTCTGTTCATCGCAGAAGGCGCGCATTGGCGCTGGCAACGCCGCGCGGCGACCCCCGTTTTCACGCACCGCAATATCGCCAATCTCGCCCCTGTGATGAGCATGGCAGCGGACCGGTCCGTTGAGCGGATCGCGGCAAATGCAGGTCGCGCCTTGGATATGTTTGAAGAAATGGTGGCGACCACCTTCGATGTGATTTCGGATGTCACCTTTTCGGGCGACAACGATTTTGACAGCGACGCGGTGCACCGCGCCATCGACGGCTACATTGCCCAGACAGCCAAGGTCTCTTTGTTTGATATTGTGGGCGTGCCAACATGGGTGCCGCGCCTGAACCGTATCGGGTCCAGTGGCCCGATGAAGGAAATGCGCCAAGTCGCGGATGGTGCGATTGAACGACGGCGCGAAACAGGGCCAAGCGATGTGCCTGATCTGCTCGATTTGCTGCTTGAAGGCGAGGACCCAAAGACCAAACGCCAGATGAATACGGCCGAGCTTCGTGATAACCTTCTCACCTTCATCGTGGCGGGTCATGAAACAACGGCGCTGACTTTGGCGTGGGCACTCTATCTGTGTGCCTTCGACCCCGAAGTGCAAGACAAAGCCCGCGCCGAGGCGCAATCGGTTCTGGATGGGCGCACAGCAACGGCCGAGGACGTTCCTAATCTCAAATATATCCGCCAGATTGTGGATGAGGCCCTGCGGCTCTATCCGCCTGCGGCTTTCCTGAGCCGCACCGCACAAAAAGATGACAGGCTGGTGGACCGCGAAATCCGTGCAGGCGATACGGTCACGATGCCCATCTATGCGCTTCACCGCAACGCATTGCTGTGGGACGATCCCGATGCATTCAACCCCGATCGCTTTGCCGATCCCAAGGCGATTAACCGCTTTGCCTATCTGCCGTTTGGAGATGGCCCACGCATTTGCATCGGGGCCAGCTTTGCATTGCAAGAAGCGGTGATCATTCTGGCAACCTTGCTGGCACGCTTTCGGTTCAGCAGTGTAAAGGGCCGCAACCCAACGCCCGAGCTGATTTTGACACTACGCCCAAGCGGCGGTGTCTGGCTTGAAATCGAGGATCTTCTGGGCGCGCAAAAAGCGGCCTAGTCTGCACAAATGGCCCGCAAATCCTGCCACTGATCATCGGTCAGAACACGTGCATAGGTCGCATCCTGATCAACACGGTCACGCGCGCGCTCGGCGCGACGCGCACTTGCAGGGTGCGAGCTGACAAGTTCCAATGCGCCATGCACATCGCCGTGTTCTTCGATCAAACGGTCAAAAAAAGTCGCAAAGGCTTCTGGCGGCAGGTTCGCACTTTCCATCATATCAAGCGCAAACACATCGGCATCCGCTTCGGCGGCGCGGGTGTGGCTTGCGTTCAAAACCTGCTCGGCTGCACCCGCAATCACAAGACCGCCTGTGGCATCCCCAAGCACAAGCGACAATATCCCCGCCGATCCCGCTGCGCGCAGGGCAAGGCGCATGGGATCACGGTTGGCAACATGGCCTAACTCATGGGCCAACACACCAGCCACTTCTTCGGGTGTTTCCGCCTCTTCCAACAAGCCCCGCATAAGGATGACCTGGCCACCCGGGACGGCGAATGCGTTGATCATTTCATGATCAACCACATTGATCGACAGATCATACGGGAATTCCATATCCCTGATCAGTGTTTGCGCCATGACATCAAGTGCGGCTGTCCCTTGCGGATTTTCGCAAACCCACGACGTGTCTTCTTCGCCGTCTTGCCCAAAAGTCAGCGCGCCTTCGATCTGGGCCAAAACGGTCTGGCCGATCCGTTGTTCCCGCTCTGGCGGGATAAGCACCGCAAGCTGGTTGGCCAGTGAGGGAATGATGACAAATATCATCAAAACAAGCGCGGCAACTGCCCCTGCCCCCCAAACCGCCATCTTTTTCACAGCAGGTCCAAGAGGCGCACGTTGGTGCAAGTCTTGCGCGATCAACGCGATGGTCTTTGCGTCATCAAGGCGATCGGGGGTCAGCCGGGCTTCGTCTGGATCCCCTTGCATGAAAAGCACCATATGCGCGCCATCTTGATGTTGGCGCAGATCAGACAAGGGCCACTCGGCAATCAAATGCCCCTCAACTGTTTCAATGCGCAAGGCACCCAAAGCGCGGCTGCTTGTGATCAAAACCGCCTGTTTGCCAGCCGTTTTTCCATCAAAAAACGATGCCCGCGCTTGGGTGACCTCTGCCATCATCTAGAACGCACCACCAACATCCAATGCATCGGCAAAGCCTTCTGCATCCGGCATATCGTCTTTGCTTCGCTGTTGAATGGCAGCAAGGTTTTCTGCGTTCAGAACAGATGTGTTTTCCACGATATGCCCATAGATCGGCTGTGTGATGAAGGCCATCGTTGCCGCTGCCCCGACTGCAAGCGCCAGCAGATACCCCAAAACGGCGATGACACCACTGAACCCAATGGCAATCATCGATCCACCGCTTTCCGCGATCATCGTGGCAAGGAAAACCACAACTCCTGCGGGGATGAAGGCCGCACCTGTAATCAGCGAGGCCAGAAGGGCACCAACGATATATTTGCCAATCACAAAACCTGTCATCGGCTCGGCATGGAAACGAAGGGCTTCATTATCCAAAGTCTTGTGGCGCGCCATAATCGCAAAGCTTTGCAAACGATAATGAACGATCCCCACGAGGAACCAGATATAGGCTACAATCCCGATCACGATGAATACGCCAGCATTTTGTTCAGGCGACATCCCCGAAACCGCAGCAATCACACCTGCCCCGGCAATCAGGGCAAATGGGATCAGAATATGGACAAAGGGTTTGTAAAGCATGGTCCAACGGCCGCCCTGCTGGAATTTGGCATCGCCATACCAGCTGCGGTCTGTTTTATATTTCTCCAGCTTGAAGGTGCCCAACGGCGCCAACAGACCAAGCGAAAGAATGGTGACAATCAGGTATCCGACCGCGCGCAGCATGTAACCAACGCTTGCCTGCTCGGCCCCGAAACGCAGACCCCGCCAGCGCGTGCGCGACAACATATAACGACGGGCGCGATACTGGGCGATGTAGATCAACGGAAGCAACGCCAATAGAACGATATAAGTCACCGCAATCTGCGCGATAATCTGTGCTTCTGTCGGCGTATCGGTGGCAAAAAGATCAAGCATATTGAACCCCGCAAAGGCCAGCGCCAGCTGCACGATCCCCAGATAGACTGCCAAAATCACAATCGCGATCAAAAATCCGATGAACTTTTCAACGCCCGTTCCTGTGTATTCCATCGGGTCGCCGCCCGGTTGCGTGGCGTTCCAGATATAGCGGCGGATGCGTGACTTGGCCCAAAAGCGATAGATGCCAAGTGTCAGGATTGTCAAAAACCCTGTCGTCAAAGCGAGCATGAAAATTGAACTGGTTTGGCCCGTGTAGCGGCCATGCAAAGTGCGATTGGGAAGCATCGTGATTTTTCCAAATTCCTTGTTTGAAAGCAGTCTAGTGACCATCAACTCGGCTGATAACCCTTATTTTGGCCCGAAATGTGGCCACTAGGGGAATTTACGTGAATTTATTGTCCCGCGGGAAGCCGCGTGGCGCCATGCGTCCTGCACTTGCGCGCTTGCCTGACCATTCGGCAAGCTGCGTTTCGGTGCGCGTGCGCCCGGCAGGATCCAGCCAACTCAGACCTTCGGCAATATCGAAGGTGGTTGCATCGGATAGCCCGCCATCTTTGTATTTTTGCAAACGCACACCTTTGCCGCGGCCCATCTCTGGCAATTCGTCGATTGGAAACACCAGAACCTTGCGGTTTTCACCAACAACCGCGACATGCGTGCCCGTCACGGGTTTGCAGATCGCGGCTTTCACAGGGTCTTTGACGTTGAGCACCTGCTTGCCACTGCGGGTCTGGGCGACCACATCTTTTTCGGCAACCACAAACCCGTCCCCCGCGGTAGAGGCGACCAACAGCTTGCGGTCGGGCGCATGGGTGAACAAAGACAGGATTTCCACATCTTGGGGCAAATCAACCATCAGACGGACAGGTTCTCCCATCCCTCTGCCCCCCGGGAGCGCACTGGCTTGCAGGGTGTAGAAGCGTCCGTTTGTGCCAAGCACCAACACTTTGTCCGTTGTCTCTGCATGGAAGATAAAACGGCCTTCATCCCCATCTTTGAACTTCAGCTCGCGGGTCAGATCGATATGGCCCGACATGGCCCTGATCCATCCCATTTTTGAGCAGACAACAGTAATCGGCTCACGTTCGATCATCGCCTCAAGCGGCACATCTTCAACTTCGCCAGCCTCGGCAAATGTTGTGCGGCGTGCACCAAATTCCGACTTGGCACCGAACGTCTTGCGCGTCTCGCGCAACTGGTCCGCAATGGCCGACCACTGGACATCTTCGTTTTCCAGCAAATCCTCAAGGCCTGCGCGTTCTTCCATCAAGGCATCACGCTCGCGGATCAATTCGATCTCTTCCAGTTTACGAAGCGACCGCAACCGCATGTTCAAAATGGCTTCAGCCTGCACCTCTGACAGCTCGGTGCCATTGTCACGCGATGGGCTGCGGTAGTCGCTCTCGTCCGTGGCGCGCACAAAATCCTGACCCCAGTCTTCGTGCATCAGGGCACCCTTGGGATCGTCATCATAGCGGATAATATCGATCACCCGATCAAGGTTGAGAAAGGCAATTATGAAGCCTTCCAACACCTCAAGACGGTGGTCGATTTTGTCCATGCGGTGTTGTGAGCGGCGTTGAAGCACATCGCGGCGATGGTCCAAAAACGCGCGCAAGACTTCCTTGAGGCTACAGACCTTGGGCGTCAAACCATCGATCAGCACGTTCATGTTCAGCGAAAAACGCACTTCCAGATCGGAATTGCGATAGAGCATGCCCATCAGAACATCCGCATCCACATTCTTTGACTTCGGCTCTAGCACGATGCGCACGTCGTCGGCGCTTTCGTCGCGCACGTCTGCCAAAATCGGAATTTTCTTCAGCTGGATCAATTCCGCCAGCTTTTCGATCAGCTTGGATTTTTGCACCTGATAGGGAATTTCGGTGACAACAATCTGCCACATCCCACGATCCAGTGGCTCGACCTCATATCTGCAACGCAGACGGAACCCGCCTTTGCCTGTGCGGTATGCCTCCAAAATAGTCTCACGCGGCTCAACGATAATGCCGCCCGTGGGAAAATCAGGGCCGGGCACATGTTCCAGCAGGGTCTCGTCACGTGCATTGGGGGCCTTGATCAGATGAAGGCACGCGCCAATCAGCTCTTCGATGTTATGGGGCGGAATATTGGTGGCCATGCCAACCGCAATCCCGCTGGAGCCATTTGCCAAAAGGTTCGGAAACGCAGCTGGCAGAACCACGGGTTCCGTCAGTGTGCCGTCATAGTTTTCCCGAAAATCAACGGCGTTTTCAGACAGACCTTCTAGCAAAGCCTCGGCGGCCGCGGTCATCCGTGCTTCGGTGTAGCGGCTGGCCGCCGGATTATCGCCATCGATATTTCCGAAATTGCCCTGCCCGTCCACAAGTGGATAGCGCACCGCAAAATCCTGCGCCAAACGGGCCATCGCATCATAGATCGCCGCATCGCCATGCGGGTGATAATTGCCCATCACGTCGCCACTGATTTTCGCAGATTTACGAAAGCCGCCGTTGCTGGCCAAACGCAATTCGCGCATGGCGTAAAGAATGCGGCGGTGAACGGGTTTCAGGCCATCACGCGCATCGGGCAGCGCACGGTGCATAATGGTGGACAGCGCATAGGTCAGGTAACGATCCCCAAGCGCAGTGCGCAAAGGTTCGGAGATGTTCAATTCATCATCCATGTTGGGATCGGTCACGTCATTGGCCATAGATGATGTGTATCCCCGACCCCCAAAAGGGTAAAGCACCATTGAGGACAAAAAATTCGGGAACTTCCCCTCACAGAATCGTGTTTTTATGTTATTGACAGAAATGTGACGCGGGTTTGCTGCGAAAATTTTACTGACACGTGCCTTGGGGGGCTGTGCCGATGTGGCGTTTAATTGTTGTGACCTTCGGGTTTCTTGGGTTTTCGTTCTATGAACTGAGCGGTGGTGATGAATTCGAAGCCCAAGCCTGGCCAGAACCCGCAAAGACAGTTCAGGTTACGCAAACGCAGCCTGAGCCTGAACCAACCCCCATTACACTGGCATCCGTTTCTACAAAAAACACGAACGAAGAAACATTAAGCCTGACACCCCTCGCCGAACCTGAAAAAGTTGAAGAGGTGGTCGCGACTCCTGAACCCGTAGTGGAACAAGACATTCGCAAAGTCACAGGCAACCGCGTGAATTTCCGCAATGGGCCTGGCACGACCTACGGGGTTGTTGGCAAACTGACAGGCGGCACCGAGACATTGGTTTTGCAAGAACCGGGCAACGGTTGGGTGAAAATCCGGACGCAGGACGGTAAGATCGGCTGGATCGCCGACTTCTTGCTGACCGCAGGCTAACCCATTGCATAGCGGCTGATTGCTTGGCATCAGCACAGATATGAAATCAATTTTGATCACTGGCTGCTCCAGCGGCATTGGATATGACGCAGCGCATGGGCTGCGCGCAGCAGGATGGCGCGTGTTTGCAAGCTGCAGGCAGGCTGACGATTGCGCACGCATGCTGATGGAAGGGTTTGAAAGCCCACGCATCGATTATGCGGACTCTAACACCATCGTCACGGGCTTGGCCGAAGTTCTGGAAGCCACAGGCGGCACAGTTGATGCGGTGTTCAACAACGGGGCCTTCGCCATCCCTGGCGCGGTCGAGGATCTGCCCCGCGACGCCCTGCGCTCGATCTTCGAGACAAACTTTTTCGGTGTGCATGAACTGACGACCCACGCCATCCGCGTCATGCGACAGCAAGGGCATGGGCGTATCATTAACAATTCATCCGTTCTGGGGCTGGTCCCGTTACGTTGGCGCGGGGCGTACAACAGCACCAAATTTGCGATGGAAGGTCTGACGGACACTTTGCGCGTCGAGATGCGTGATACGGATATCAAGATCATCACGATCGAACCTGGCCCCGTCACCAGCAAGATCCGCGAAAACTCGATCCCGCATTTTGAACGCTGGATTGATTGGGAAAACAGTGCCCGGTCCGAACAATACACCACACAGCTGCGCACACGGCTTTATGAAGACACGGGTCCAGATCGGTTTGAGTTGCCGGCAAGTGCCGTCACCAAAAAGCTACGCCATGCGCTGGAAAGCAAACGCCCCCGTCCGCGGTATTATGTGACCACCCCAACATATATCATGGGTGCATTGCGGCGCATTTTGCCGACACGCGCTTTGGATTGGGTGATTTCCAAGGCCTGAGGGGTCGCCTTTTGGGCGCACTGCCTTATCTGATCTAGCAACAAGAATACCAAAGGATATCCCATGTCTTCCGACCCTCTTTTCCTTGTCGCGGCTGTTGCGTGCCTGATCGTGCTCGGCATCCTTTTGTTTGGCATTGGTGGATTTGCAAAAGGTGGCGAATTCAACAAAAAACATGCCAACAAGGTCATGCGTTACCGCATCTATGCGCAATTTGTGGCGGTGGCATTGATTGTCGGTTGGGTCTTTTTACGTTCGCTCGGAGGGGAATGAGCAATGGTTGTTTTGAACAAGATTTACACAAAAACAGGTGATGCGGGCGAAACCGCCCTGGGCAACGGCGCACGCGTTGCCAAACACTCCATGCGCGTGACAGCCTATGGCACCGTTGATGAAGTCAACTCGATCGTCGGTCTGGCCCGCTTGCATGCGGACGGCGAGATCGACGCACAGCTTGCGATGATCCAGAACGATTTGTTTGATCTGGGTGCAGACCTGTGCCGGCCCGATATGGAAAAAGATGCCGATGCAGAATACCAGCCCCTGCGGGTAACGATGGCGCAGGTCGAACGGCTCGAATCCGAAATCGACGGAATGAATGATGCACTTGAACCCTTGCGCAGCTTTATTCTGCCCGGCGGCACCCCGCTGGCAGCCTATATGCACCAATGCCGCACGGTTTCGCGCCGCGCCGAGCGCTTGTCGGTTGAGCTGGCAACGATGGAAGCGATCAACCCTGCCGCGGTAAAATACCTCAATCGGCTGTCGGATTGGTTCTTCGTGGCCGGCCGCATTGCAAATAATGGCGGCAAAGATGATGTTCTTTGGGTGCCAGGGGCCAACCGCTAAGGCATGCGAAGCGAAACGCGGCGTCGCTAAGCCGATTTGTGTCGATTTTGCTCTGTTTTCCTTTGTGTCCCGTTGCTAGAACGCAATGGAAGATTATTGCGCGGTGAGTCTCGCGCCAGAGTTTCAACAGGAGAAATACGCCCATGAAGGTCCTTGTGCCCGTCAAACGCGTGATTGACTACAACGTGAAAGTTCGTGTGAAAGCGGATGGCAGCGGTGTCGATCTGGCAAATGTCAAAATGTCGATGAACCCTTTCGACGAAATCGCAGTCGAAGAAGCTATCCGCCTGAAAGAAGCTGGCAAGGCCGATGAGGTCGTCGCCGTTTCCATTGGCGTCAAGCAAAGTCAGGAAACGCTGCGCAACGCATTGGCCATGGGCGCAGACCGCGCCATTCTGGTGATTGCCGCTGATGACGTTCACACCGATATCGAACCCCTTGCCGTGGCAAAGATCCTTAAGGGCGTGATCGACGAAGAACAGCCCGGGCTGGTTCTGGCTGGCAAGCAAGCGATTGACAACGACATGAACGCAACAGGCCAGATGCTGTCGGCCCTTCTGGGCTGGTCGCAAGCGACCTTTGCTTCTGAGGTTGACGTTGACGGCGATCACGCCACCGTCACCCGCGAGGTGGATGGTGGTCTGCAAACCATCAAAGTGAAGATGCCTGCCATCGTCACAGTTGATTTGCGCCTGAACGAGCCGCGCTATGCGTCGCTTCCAAACATCATGAAGGCCAAGAAAAAGCCGCTGGATGAGAAAACCGCCGCCGACTACGGCGTCGACGTCAGCCCGCGCCTTGAAATCGTTGGCACAGCCGAGCCCGCAGAACGCGCGGCAGGCATCAAAGTTGGCTCGGTCGATGAGCTTGTCTCGAAACTCAAAGAAGCGGGGGCTGTATAATGGCTGTTCTTCTGATTGCTGAAGTTGCTGGTGGTGAACTGAACGTCGATGCGACGTCCAAGGCGCTGACAGCCGCAAAACAACTGGGCGATGTGACGATCCTTTGCGCATCTGCAGGGTGTAGCGGCGCAGCAGAGGCCGCCGCCAAGCTGGACGGCGTAAGCAAAGTGCTGTGCGCCGATGATGCCGCATATGGCCACGATCTGGCCGAACCTGTTGCGGACCTGATCGTATCGCTGGCTGGCGATTATGAACACATCGTTGCGCCGTCTACTGCGGCCTCCAAAAACATTCTGCCCCGCGTTGCGGCGCTGCTTGATGTGATGGTGATTTCCGAAGTGACCGCCGTGGTTGATGCCAACACGTTCGAGCGCCCGATTTACGCAGGCAACGCGATCCAGACCGTCAAATCGGGTGACGCCAAAAAAGTCGCCACGATCCGCACATCGACATTCGATGCGGCGGGTGATGGCGGTTCAGCCTCGGTTGAAAGCATCGGAGCTGCTGCAAACCCGGGCCTGTCGGAATGGGTCGAAGATAAGGTCGCAGAAAGCGACCGCCCCGAACTCACCTCGGCTGGCGTTGTTGTGTCTGGCGGGCGCGGTGTCGGATCGGAAGACGACTTCAAAATCATCGAAGCGCTTGCCGATACGCTTGGCGCCGCTGTGGGCGCATCCCGTGCCGCCGTGGACAGTGGCTACGCACCAAACGACTGGCAAGTTGGTCAGACAGGCAAGGTTGTCGCTCCTGATCTCTACGTGGCCGTTGGTATTTCAGGCGCGATCCAACACCTTGCAGGTATGAAAGACAGCAAGGTCATCGTTGCGATCAACAAAGACGAAGAAGCGCCGATTTTCCAAGTGGCCGACTACGGACTGGTAGCCGACCTCTTTGATGCTGTGCCCGAACTGACAGAAAAGCTCGGCTAAGGCAGACAACGTATTTCGTAAAAAGGCCCGTTGATACAGATCAGCGGGCCTTTTTTTGGCTAAAGCAAACGTGACAACACCTCTGCCACCTCGCCAGCAATCTCCTCATGGGCGGCTTGGCCCATCAAATCTTCGGCGGCGGGTTGCTCCATCTCAGTCAAGAACATGCCGTCCAATTTGCTCGCACGCGCCTGCGCAGACGGTTGATACTCAATCACCTCTGTCACGTAAGGGCGCACTGCGTCTATCATCGAACGCGTCACAAAAAGCGGATCTGGACCCAAGCCAACCAAATCATTTTGATCCTTCTGCTCATGCTCGGACGCCCAGAGCAACACTGTTTTACCTTCGATCTTGGAGACCAGCGCTTTCATCCGGGCGATCCACGCTTCTTTTAATTCCGCTTCAAGAATCTCGTAACGGTCTGGTGAAAGCTCTTTGAGGCGCGATAGCAAATGACGCGTAAAGGCGAACTCTGTAAAGTCAACGTCACGAAACACCGTCTGCATCAAGCCGGACGCTTTCAGAAAGCGGTCGTTACGGCGCGGATGCACCGAATAAAAGCGGTTGGTCAGGTTGTTCGCCCCCATCACTTCAATGACAGTCGCGCGCGCCTTGCTACATGCAGGGGTTACAAACGGATCATTCAAAAAAGCGTCCGGCCCTGCATTGACACAGCCAAGGTTCACGCATGTCAGGCCGATCTCTTGCTCGACCAAATCGGCAAATGGCCGTTTCAGAAACTTCCCATAGGTTTCTGTGCCGCCCAGAAATGCCACATATGGCTTGTTCAGGTTTTTCGATGGCCCGCGGAACACCAATTTCGAGCGACCGTAGCGGCATGGCAAATACGTCAGGGCCCCCCGGCCCATGTTTTCGAAGGTCATAATACCCCCCCTTTTTCAATTTCACCCATGGACAGGATTCGCACAGAAACCTTGCGAAAACGCTAAACTGCAAACTTGTCTAAAACTGTCGCAGTAATCGCACCTTGCAGGCCCCGCCCACGGGGGCGTAGGTTACCGCTGAACCAAAACTGGAGCAGAACATGGCCATTCAATCCGTCGGAATTGTAGGTGCAGGACAAATGGGCAACGGGATTGCCCATGTTTTTGCCGTGGCGGGCTATGATGTTTTGCTCAACGATATCAGCCAGGACAGTCTTGATGCCGCCGTGGCCCTGATTGACAAAAACCTCACACGACAGGTCAGCCGCGAAAAAATCACACAGGCCGACAAAGACGCAGCCTTGGCCCGCATCAAAACAACTCTGACCCTGACCGATCTTGGCCCTTCCGACCTGATTATTGAGGCCGCAACGGAACGCGAAACAGTCAAACAAGCGATTTTTGAGGACCTGCTGCCGCATCTGTCACCCGACACAATCCTGACCTCGAACACCTCTTCCATCTCGATCACACGATTGGCCAGCCGCACCGACCGGCCCGAAAAATTCATGGGTTTCCACTTCATGAACCCCGTGCCGATCATGCAGTTGGTCGAGTTGATCCGCGGGATTGCAACCGACGAGGCGACGTTCAAGGCGCTCTACGGCGTGGTTGAAAAGCTCAACAAAACCGCTGCCACCTCCGAGGATTTCCCCGCCTTCATCGTCAATCGCATCCTGATGCCCATGATCAACGAGGCAATTTACACGCTTTATGAAGGTGTGGGATCGGTGCAATCCATCGACACATCGCTGAAATTGGGGGCCAACCACCCGATGGGCCCGCTTGAACTGGCCGATTTCATTGGCTTGGACACCTGCCTTGCCATCATGAATGTGCTCCACGATGGGCTGGCAGATACGAAATATCGCCCCTGCCCGTTGCTGACCAAATATGTGGAAGCTGGCTGGCTCGGACGTAAAACGCAGCGTGGATTTTATGACTACCGCGGCGAAACGCCCGTTCCCACCCGCTAGACGCGCGACTTCAGGCCCAAGGTTTGTTCGCGCAACCAACTGACAAATCCGCGGGGGTTGGCCGACCAGTCTTTGATTGTAGCGGCCTCAAACGGCTCTCCGACGACGGGTTTTTGTGGCTTGTTCAACGCATGCACAACTTCATGGATCAGCAAACCCTGGCGCAACGTGGGCGACAGTTTGTTGGCGATCTGATAGGCGCGCGAGTTCTGACCGGGGAAAAATATCGGCACAACCGTCGCCTTGGACCGCTGGATCATCTTGGCGGTAAAGGGGTTCCATTCCGCCTCGATCGCGGGGCCGAAAAACGTCTCGGAACACGACACGACGCCCGATGGAAAGAGCACGATGACACCACCGTCCGACAAATGTTCCATCGCCTCTTTACGCATATCAAGGTTCTTTTTCAGTGCATCCTCTTCGTGGGGAAACGGCACAGGGATCATAAAATCCGCAATTTCATCAACGCCTGTCAGCAACGAACGGGTCAGAATTTTGTAATCCGTGCGCACACGCCCGATCAATTCGGCAAGGATCATCCCGTCGACCAGACCATGCGGATGGTTGGCCACAACGATCACGGGGCCCTTTGCGGGGATATTGGCGATCTGGTCGGCTGGCGTTTGCAGTTCAATTCCCATGTGGCGTAGGGCCTGACGCCAAAAGGCTTGTCCATGCGGCGCGCCTTCACGCTCGAAACGGCGGATCAGGCGCAGCAATGTCAGCTTGCCGGTGGCCCATTCCATCGCGCGGATCAGGTTGGCTTTGAACGGGTTGGTAAACGTGTTGGCATAGGACAAGCGCCGCTTGTCGTATGGCACAACATCGGGATCGGGCAATCTTGCCATCGGTCTTTCTTGAAGGTTATCGACCACGTTGTCCCTTACACCGCGCTTTCGGCTACTGTTTCAAAATCCTTCACCGAATTTATCGGCAACCAGTTCTGCCAATGCATCCGCCAAAGGTTCGGCATCATCGCCCGAGATTTCGACTTTAATAAAACTTCCTTTTGATGCTGCCAACATCAAAAGCCCCATGATACTATCGCCTGCGGCGCTTAGCCCATCCTTGGACACCTCAACGCGTGCTTTGTGCTCTTCGACCACCTCAACAAATTTGGCCGAGGCGCGCGCGTGCAGCCCCTTTTGGTTCACGATTTCCAGATTGCGGACAAGGGTATCAGTCATAATAAACTCTCATTTGCGCCAACGGCGCGGGCATCAATATATTTGCGTCCCGCATCGCGGGCAAAAAGAACAGCCGCCTTAAGTGGCTTTGTGCGGGATTTGGCCAGCTTCACCAATAACGGCAGATTGGCCCCGTATAGAATCATACGGTTTGCAGGGTTACAGGCGGCGAGACTCAGGTTGGAAGGCGAACCGCCGAACATATCAACTACGACGACAACACCGTCGCCGCGGTCAACAGCGTCAGCGGCCTCGCAAATTTCGCGTTCCTTGGCTTGGCGGTCGTGATCATAGCCGATTTGGATCGTGCGCACCGCATCTTGTTTGCCCACCACATGTTCAACCGCGCGCAGGTATTCCTGCGCGAGAGCTCCATGGGCGACAATCACAATCCCGATCAAGCGGGCGTCCTTTCAAAGGGGCGCATCCCTGCGGCGTTCCAATTCACGATGCCTAATTGACACTTGCCACCCCGCTTGCGCAAGTGCCTTGGCAAGCAATTCCGTAACTGTGACCGAACGGTGTTGCCCGCCTGTGCATCCAAACCCGAGCGAAAAATGCGTTTTGCCCTCTTCGGCATAAGCAGGCAGAAGCGAAACAGTCATTTTCAGCAAGGTGTCAAAGAAGGAACCAAATGTCGGATCCGTCTGGACATAGGCCTGCACCTTGGGGCTTTGTCCCGTCATATCCCGCAGCGTTTCGTCCCAATAGGGGTTGGCCAGAAAGCGGCAATCAAACATGGAATCAAGGCCACGCGGAACACCGCGTTTGTATGAAAAACTGTGCAGCATCACAGCCATCTTACCCGTGTCCGCCTGCCCGAACCACATGCGCAAATCGGCCTTCAGATCATGTGGGGTCATCGTCGTGGTATCAATCAGATAGTCGGCCTGTTCGCGCAGCGGGCGCAGCAAATCCAACTCTCGGGTGATGCCGATCAGCGGTGTTTCAAACGGCGCCATCGGATGCCTGCGCCGCGTCTCGGAAAAGCGCTGCAACAGGACCTCAGGGGTTGCATCCAGATAAAGCAAGGACACATCTGCCCCCTCGCGCCGTAAATCATCCAGAACACCAAGCGCCATTTCCACCGAAAAATCGCGGTTGCGCACATCCATGCTCAGCGCCAAAGGGCGATCCAACGGCGGACCGTCCAGCAAGCGCGGCACAAGAGACAGCGGCATGTTATCAATCGCTTCCGACCCTGCATCCTCCAGCGCATTAATCGCGGTTGAGCGTCCGGCACCCGATGGACCCGTGACCAACACCAGTTTGGGGCGCGGCGATTGTGGGAAAGCGTCGGCGTCTGTCATTTGACGCTGGCTCCCTTTCCCTCAAAATAAGGCCGTTGGAACATCCCATGCCGGAGAAACAATAAAAGCGCAGCCGCGGCATGGGGGCCGTCACATTTGTAAAACAGCGGTAGCGACACGCCCGCAATGGTCGTTTCGCGGGGGGGCGGCAGGCGGTCATGCTCCATCTTGTCCATGTTCATTGCCGCAACGATGATTGTGTGCGGAAGATAGGGGGCGGCGATCAACCCGATACCGCGCGCCTCGATCCCGCCTGCAATGGCCGCTGGCGGTGACGCGATCAACTGGCCTGCGTGCGGGGCAATCACGGTCTGATCATCACTGACCAGCGACGCACCCAGCGCAATCATTTGCAGGGCAAGCGCGCTTTTACCGCTCCCGCTTTTCCCCTGGATCAAAAGCCCGCGCGCACCAACGGCAAGCGTTGTTGCGTGAAGTGTAACGGGGGGGTCGTTGGCGGGAACTGACATGGCAAAAGGCTAGCATAGCCTGCGGGTCCGCGTAAGTCGCCTTAAACGGGCAGGCCCACAACAAAGCGCGCGCCCAAAGGCTCTGACACCGGATCTGCATCTGTGGGGCGAATGTTTTCAGCCCAGATCACGCCACCATGGGCTTCGACAATCTGTTTCGAAATCGCCAACCCAAGACCCGAATTGTTGCCAAATTGCTGTTCGGGGCGTTCGGAATAAAACCGTTTGAACACTTTGTGCAAAGCATTGTCGGGGATACCAGGCCCTGTGTCTTCGACCACCACCAAAATGCGATTGTCACGCATACGCGCCCAAACACGTATCGCATCGCCATCCTCGCAAAACGAAATCGCGTTGGTAATCAGATTGACAAACACCTGTGCCAGTCGTCCCTCCAGACCGTAAATCTGTATCGGGGCATTTGGCAGATCGGTAACAAATTCCACGCCTTTATCGGCGGCTTCTTTGGTCAGATATTCCGTAATGTTGCCAAGCATGTGGAGCAGATCAAACTGCTCTTCGGTTTCTTTGACCAGTTCACTGTCTAGGCGCGATGCATTGGAGATATCGCTGACCAAACGGTCCAGACGACGCACATCATGGTCAATCACATCCAGCAGTTTTTCACGCTGATCATCGCGCTTGGCCACGCGCATCGTGCCAACGGCGGACCGAAGCGAGGCAAGCGGATTTTTGATTTCATGCGCAACATCGGCTGCGAATTGTTCGTTTGATTCAATGCGTTCGTAAAGGGCGCTGACCATGCCGCGCAGCGCACCGGACAGGCGGCCGATCTCGTCAGGGCGACCACTCAGATCGGGGATACGCACGCGACCGGCTGTGACTTTGTTAGAGTTCTTTTCGCGCCCGATTTCGGCCGCTGCCGCCAGATCGGACAAGGGGTTCGCGATGGTAGAGGCCAGAACAAGGCTCAGGCCGACCGAGACAAGAATCGCAATCACAAACATCTGCAACAGGTTTTCACGTTCTGATCGCACCAGCAGATCAATCTCGCCAGATGCGCTGGCCATCGCAATAACGCCAACCACCTGATCGCCTTGCAAAATGGGGGTCGCTACGGAAAACACGGTATCGCCGTTTTGGTCAGGCCCCGTCACAACCTTGGTTTCGCCCGCCAATGTTGCATCCAGCAACTGGCGCACCATTCCTTCGCTGTCGGTTGCAGTGATATCGTCTGTATCGCTGCCAAAAATGCCCGCAACCCAGGCCCAACCACGGCTGAGCCCATCGATAAGATAGGTTTTGCCCACCGTTCCCGCGCCACTATCAAGCGCGGCACCAAGGTTTGGGCGGTCTGCGCCTTTTGACGACGCAACGAGCGTTTTCGTGGGATCAAAGACAAAGATGTCGGATGGGTTGCGCAGATCAAGACCGGACAAAGTGCCCTGGGGGTCAATACCATCGCCAGTGGCAAGGCTGACCGGCGCACCTGCAGGCATCTGCGCCTCAAACACATCGGCGATCAGTTCCACCTCTGACAGCAAACCACTGGCGCGTTGAAACGCCAGACTGTCACGGGACGCATTCAGATAAAGAACGCCCCCCACAAGAATAAGAAGCGCCAGAAGATTGAAGGTGATGATCTTGCGGGCCAGCGGCGATTGCTTGAGCGAGACAAGCCCGCGCCGCTTGCGTTGTTCGCGCAACTCGGCATCCACCGAGGTTTTGGGCGTGACAAAGTCGTCGCCCAAAACGATATCGGCCTCTCTTACGGACCGAAGGGAGTGGATGTCGATGTCGCTCATGATCGGTCGCTATTCTTCGTTGTAGCGGTAGCCAATACCATAAAGCGTCTCGATTGCCGAAAAATCATCATCGGCTGTGCGCATCTTTTTGCGCAAACGCTTGATGTGGCTGTCGATGGTGCGGTCATCGACATAGACCTGATCGTCATAAGCCACGTCCATCAGCTGATCGCGGCTTTTGACGAAACCAGGGCGTTGGGCCAGGGCCTGAAGCAACAGAAATTCCGTTACCGTCAGCGAGACATCTTTGCCCTTCCACGTCACAGCATGACGCAGCGGGTCCATGCTCAGCTCGCCGCGCACCATGATCTTGTTGTCGTCGGATTCAGCAACCTGCACGCCTTCGATGGCATCCTGACGACGCAGCAATGCGCGGATCCGCTCAACCAACAGACGTTGGCTAAAGGGTTTCTTCACATAGTCATCAGCACCCATGCGCAGGCCCAGAACCTCGTCAATCTCGTCATCTTTCGATGTCAGGAAAATCACGGGCATTGTGGTTTTCTGGCGCAGACGCTGAAGCAGGTCCATACCATCCATGCGGGGCATCTTGATATCCAGCACTGCGATATCGGGCATGTGTTTGTTGAATGCATCGAGGGCAGATTGCCCATCGTTGTATGTTTCTACGTCGAAACCCTCCGCCTCAAGGGTCATGGACACAGACGTCAGAATATTGCGGTCGTCATCAACCAAAGCAATCTTGGACATTTGCTCGTTCCTCAATTTTGTTTTTATTGCCTGCTTTTTTTAGGCAATCTCATCTTTTTTCGGCCGCGAATCAACATAAATCGACCCGGGCCCCCATAGTGGCCCTGCGAATAAAACCCAAAATGTGTTAATTCTGCATAAATGACACAGGGATTTCGCCTATCGTGGAATCTGCAGGCGGCGTGATTGCGCTAAACCCAAAATGGTTGCGCTAACTGCGCGGATGCGTCCTGTTCAAGTCTGGAAACGTCATGTTAAGCGGGTTCATCCCGCGCGAAAAACCGCGCTGATTAACGGAGACCACAAGATGACCCACGGACGCGTCAACCCATCCCACCGCTTGGAAGATCAAGGTATCGAAGGGTTGGGGCAGGTCTATTACAACTTGATGGAACCCGCATTGATCGAAACGGCGCTCAAAAATGGCGAAGGCACGCTTGGCAATGGCGGCGCGTTTCTGGTCAGTACAGGGAAGTTTACAGGTCGGTCCCCCAAAGACAAACACGTGGTGCGCACGGCGTCTGTTGCAGATACGATCTGGTGGGAAAACAACGCAGAAATGTCAGAGGCGGGTTTTGACGCGCTCTACACCGATATGCTGGCCCATATGAAGGGCCGTGATTACCACGTGCAAGACCTGTTTGGCGGCGCTGATCCCGCCCACCGCCTTGATGTGCGCATGGTGACAGAACTGGCCTGGCACGGTCTTTTCATCCGCCACATGCTGCGCCGTCCCGAACGCGCAGAGCTGGACAGCTTTGTGCCTGACTTCACAGTGATCAACTGCCCGACATTCAAGGCCGATCCTGCCAAACACGACTGCCGCTCTGAGACCGTCATCGCGATGAACTTCGACCGCAAGCTGATCCTGATCGGCGGCACCGAATACGCAGGCGAGAACAAGAAATCCGTCTTTACGCTGCTCAACTATATGCTGCCCGAAAAAGGCATCATGCCGATGCACTGTTCGGCCAACCATGCCGAGGGCAACCCCGTCGACACGGCTGTGTTCTTCGGACTGTCCGGCACGGGCAAAACAACCCTTTCGGCCGATCCAAACCGCGTGCTGATTGGCGATGATGAACATGGCTGGTCAGATCGTGGCACCTTCAACTTTGAGGGCGGCTGCTACGCCAAAACGATCAACCTGAGCGCCGAAGCAGAGCCAGAGATTTACGCGACCACCTCCAAATTCGGCACGGTGATCGAAAACATGGTGTTCGACGAAGAAACCAAGGAACTGGACTTCGAAGACGACAGCCTGACCGCCAATATGCGCTGCGCCTACCCGCTCAACTATATCAGCAACGCATCCGACACAGCCCTTGGCGGCCACCCCAAGAACATCATCATGCTGACCTGTGATGCATTCGGTGTTCTGCCCCCTATCGCACGGCTGACACCGGCGCAGGCGATGTATCACTTCCTGTCGGGCTTCACCTCGAAGGTCGCAGGCACAGAACGCGGCGTGACCGAGCCTGAGCCGACGTTTTCCACCTGTTTCGGCGCGCCCTTCATGCCCCGCCGCCCCGAAGCCTATGGCAACCTGCTGCGCGAAAAGATCGCCAAGCATGGTGCCACATGCTGGCTGGTGAACACTGGCTGGACGGGCGGCGCATATGGCACAGGATCGCGGATGCCCATCAAAGCCACCCGCGCCCTGCTCACCGCCGCCCTTGATGGATCGCTCAATGAGGCGACCTTCCGCAAAGACCCCAACTTTGGTTTTGAAGTGCCTGTCACCGTGGGTGGTGTGGACGCGGGCCTTCTGGATCCGCGCAGCACATGGGGCGATAAATCGGCCTATGACAGCCAGGCCCAAAAGCTGGTTGAAATGTTCGCCGACAATTTCGAGCAATATGTTCCCTATATCGACGAAGATGTGAAAGCCGCGGCCATCGGCTAGCCGCTCACGGTTTTACGATTCATGTTTCAGCCCCTTGCGCCCGCGCGCGAGGGGCTTTCTTGTGCGGCGAACACATTCAAGGACCAAACCCCATGCTTATGCCCCGCCAAAAAACACCCGACCTGTCACTGCCCACACTCGATGGCAGCACATTCGAACTGTCTGCACAAACAGCCGAACGCGGAACCGTCATCTGCTTTTACCGCGGTTTGCACTGTCCGATATGCGCCACCTATCTGACCGAGATGCAAAAACAGGTCGCGGCCTTTGCCGAACGCGGGGTCGATACAATCGCCGTGTCAGCAGACGGGCAAGAGCGCGCACAACAAATGGCGGACAAAATCGGCGCAACCACTTTGAAATTTGCCTATGATCTGCCCCTGACCGTCGCCCGCGCATGGGGGCTCTATATCTCGACAGGGCGCGGCCTGACGTCGATCAACATCGAAGAACCCGCGCTCTTTTCCGAACCGGGCCTTTTCATGGTGACGCCCGAACAAACGCTTTACTACGGCTCTACCCAGACGATGCCATTCGTGCGGCCACATTTTTCGGAACTTGTAGGGGCCTTGGATTTTGCGATTGCCAAAAACTACCCCGCGCGCGGCGAATACACAGGCGCGGTCTGACGCAACGCACGGTGGGTTAACACGCCCTTAACCCACCGTGCGTATTTTCATGTGCGAAACGTTTCACCGCAGGGCGTGGCACCCCTGCACCCAAGGTTCGCCCTAATCCACCGGATCGTCGCCCCTTGAAAAAGGGCGGCGTTGGCAATGACCGTTCTGGCGGCGCCGCCATTTTTCCCGATGCTCTTTACACAGACATTACCGAGATGAACCGCCCCGCTGCCTCGCCGTCGGGATGCGCTACCCCATGATCCCGCGACGGATCAGGTTCAAACCCACAAGCACCAGAACCAGCAGCGTCATGCGGCGGAATTTTTGCTGATCAAGGCGCGTGCCATATAACATGCCAATCGCAAGCCCAATGCCAGTTGGCACAATCATCGCCAGTGAAAACGGCAGGGTCTGCAGGTTCAAAACGCCAGATTGCACATGCGCCCCCATCAGCGTCACAGCCCCCGCGCCATAGACCACGCCCTGAATGCGCAGGCTTTCTTGCTTGGCGATATTCAACGCGGTTAAATACAAAACCGTCGGCGGCCCCCAAATACCCGAAAGCCCGCCCATCATACCCGCAACCCCGCCAAGCCCAAGCTCCGCAACACGGCGTTGCGACGGTGTAAAACGCAACGCCCATCCCAACAGCTGCAGGGTTGCAAAGAAAGTCACGGGCACGCCGATCGCCAGAAACAGCGCCCATTGCGGAAGAACGCGCACCAGTTGGGCGCTGATCAAAATACCGACCAGACCAATCGCAATAAACCGCCAGTGGTTGCGCGCAGAGCCGATCGCCGCGCCGATCCCGCTTTGCAACGCTTGCACCCCGTTCATGATCGCGGCGGGAATGATCAATGTGGCCAAGGCCAGCTCGGGCGCTGCAAAACTGCTCAGGCCCGAAATGACGATCATCGGCATCGCGAATCCCACCGCGCCTTTTACGAATCCTCCCAAAAGGCCGATCAGGACGAAAAGTAGCCAAAAGGGGGTTGTTTGTGCTAAGAACAGCTCCATCCTCTCGTCCTAACGGGAGCGCGCACGAGTTGCACGTGTGAATTGTGTGCGACAGAATACTGCAATAAGCGATTTACTGGCGAAATATTGTTGCGCTGCGCTTGCGAAGTGCGTATGCAGAAAGCCAGTTTGAAAAGGATGTTTTTTGATGGCCCATGATGGACAAGACCTGACGCTCGCACCTTCCCCGATTCTTGCCGACCTTCTGGCACTGACCGCAGAGGCGATTGCGCCCTGTGAAAAGGTGCTGGATCTGGCCAAAGAGGCGCTGCGCGCCCAAGTTACCGAAAATGGCCGTGTGTCCGGCGCGTTGATCGAAGCCAACCAAACCGCCGCCCACGGGCTTGCATGGCTGGCCACCTACGTCGAATCGCTTCGCCAGATGCAAAACTGGGCCGAACGCATGCAAGCCGAAGGCAAATTCGGCGAAACCGAACAACTGCTGCACCAGATCGCGTTTGGCGAATACCTGTGGCAGATGTACGGCGGCATCCCGATGAATCAGGGCGAAATCCTGCGCCTGCAAGACATCGGCCTGACCCAGGAACAGATGGGCATCCTGATGACCCCCGCGGTCATGACCCTGACGCAAACCGCCAACACCCAAGCCGCACGCACCCGTCTTGTCGAACTGATGCAAGAGCAATCGGCCAATATCACCGTTGGCGCGTCGGGTCTGGACGAAGAACTGGAAATGATCCGCGAGCAATTCCGCCGCTACGCCATCGAAAAGGTCGAACCCTACGCCCACGAATGGCATCTGAACGATGATCTGATCCCGATGGAGGTTATCGAAGAACTGGCCGAAATGGGTGTCTTTGGCCTCACAATCCCCGAAGAATACGGCGGTTTTGGCCTGTCCAAAGCATCGATGTGTGTGGTCTCAGAAGAACTGTCGCGCGGCTATATCGGCGTGGGCAGCCTTGGCACGCGCTCCGAAATCGCGGCAGAGCTGATCATCTGCGGCGGCACAGAGGAACAAAAACAAAAGTGGTTGCCACAACTGGCCTCCGCCGAAACACTGCCAACAGCCGTGTTTACAGAGCCGAACACAGGTTCCGACCTTGGCAGCCTGCGCACCCGCGCGGTCAAAGACGACAACGGTGACTACAAAATCACCGGCAACAAAACATGGATCACCCACGCCACGCGCACGCAGATCATGACCCTGCTGGCCCGCACCGATCCCGACACGACCAATTACAAAGGCCTGTCGATGTTCATCGCCGAAAAGACCCCGGGAACAGATGAAAACCCCTTCCCGACCGAAGGCATGACCGGCGGCGAAATCGAAGTTCTGGGCTACCGCGGCATGAAAGAATACGAACTGGCGTTCGATAACTTCCACGTCAAAGGCGAAAACCTGTTGGGCGGCACCGAAGGCATGGGCTTCAAACACCTGATGGAAACCTTTGAAAGCGCCCGCATCCAGACAGCGGCCCGCGCCGTGGGCGTCGCCTGTTCGGCGCTGGACGTCGGCATGCAATACGCGATCGACCGCAAACAATTCGGCAAATCGCTCATCAACTTCCCGCGCGTGTCGGGCAAGCTGGCAATGATGGCCGTCGAGATCATGGTGGCCCGTCAGCTGACATATTTCTCGGCCAACGAAAAAGACGAAGACCGCCGCTGCGATCTGGAAGCTGGTATGGCGAAACTTCTTGGCGCCCGCGTCGCGTGGGCGGCAGCCGATAACGCGCTGCAAATCCACGGTGGCAACGGCTTTGCGCTGGAATACAAGATCAGCCGCATCCTATGCGACGCCCGTATTCTGAACATCTTTGAAGGGGCCGCCGAAATCCAGGCGCAGGTGATTGCACGCCGCCTTCTGGACTAAGCCACCTTTTACAGTCACTCCAAAAAAGGCCCTCGCATGCTCTGCGGGGGCCTTTTCTTTTGGTTACTCGCCGACAGGCTTTGTCCAGATCACCTCGCACGGGTACGTCGTCAGATCGCCCCTGTCGGTGTTGCGCGTGCTGCATTCGCGCATCGCCCGCGCCTCGGCATCCGCGATGGTGTCATAGCCCCATCCGTGCCCGTATGTGCCATCTGCGGTGATCGCAAAGGCAGACGCACCGCGTTTTTCCTGATGCTTAACCAATTCAGCCGCGGCTTCCGCGCTAAGGGTTTTGCCGCCTTCCATCACCTGGCCGTTTTGCGGGATCAACTCGGCGACAATCTCGCAATCCTGTCCCGACAAAACGCCCGTGTTGCACAAATCCAAAGCGTCCTTGCGTGCGGCCTCAAGCGAGTTATAGCCCGTCGTCCACCCCCATGCGCCTTGAGGGTCCACGGCCATCGCGCCAAAAAATCCGTCGCGCTGCATCTTCGTGAGTTCGGCCTGCACATCCGCGGGCAATGGCGCATCCCCCACCAAATTGACAGAGGCCTGCGGAAGGCTGCTGCACCCCGCCACAAGCCCGCCCGAGACCACCAGACCTATTAGAAAACGTCCCATCTTCGCTCCTTCCCATGACCAGATTTATCCAAACACTATCTTAGCCAACGCGGACCGCGCTTCAACTCTTGCCGCAAGCACGCTAGGCTGATGTCATGCGAATTTGCCTTATCCTCAGCATGGTTTTGCTTATGGCCTGCCAAAATGACGAAACACTGAGCGCCTACGGCGCAGCAGGCAAAACATGGGTGTTGACCGAATTGGACGGCGCGGCGTTTCCCGCGCGCGCCACCTTGGAATTTCCGCAAGCAGGCGAACTGGCAGGCCAGGCCCCCTGCAACCGTTTCTTTGGTGCACAAACCGTGCCCTACCCGTGGTTCAAGGCAGAAAACATCGCGGCCACCAAAATGGCCTGCCCCGATCTACCCGCCGAAGGACAGTTCCTGACCGCCCTTTCCGAAATGACCCTGTCAGAGGTGCTTGGCGACACGATGATCCTGTCCAACGACGCAGGCCGCGAAATGGTGTTCAAAGCCCGCTAGCGCGGCTCAGGGTTTCGATCAGCCGCGCGCGTGCTTGGGGGATCGGGCGACTGCCCAGTTGCGCCACAAGCTGTGTGTTCAAAAAATGCCCTGTCACCCGAAGGCCCTGCAAGATATCTGCGTGATCTGCATCGCCTTGCCCAAGCAAAACAAGCGGCAGTTTCAACAAACGGTCCGCATACTCGCCCGCGCCTTTGGCTGTAACCGCACGCCCCGTTTTGGGGCTGACAAAGGCCAAGCCGTCCGTGGCCCCCGTCACCGCGCATTCGGAGAGATCCAGCCGAAACCCTGTTTCTTCCAACAAGGCGACTTCCCATTGCAGATAGGCCAGCGGCCACACGTCGTTCTGGCCAAGCAGGTCCAACAGTTGGATGGACCGATTGTAAAACCCGCCATGCACCTCGCCTTCGGGCAGGCAAAAAGACAGCAGGCCCGTCACCGCATTCAATCCCGCCAGCGCCAGACGGTCGCTCATCACTTGGGCGGCACGGCTGCGTTGTGGCTCAACCGTGAAAGCGCCAAGATGCTCTTCCAGACGCGCCTTCCACGTGACATCCAACTGCGCACCCGGTTGCAGGATCGGCGCAATCTTGCGGCTGGTGGCGCCGCGCACCACGCCAGACGCGCGGCCATGCTCTGCGGTGAACACTTCGATAATGGCGCTGTTTTCCCCGTGGCGGCGCACAGCGATCAGGGCTCCTTCGTCGCGCCACTCGATCATTCCGAAAGGCCTTCTTGGTCCAGCAAATGCCGCCCCGCGCGGTCCTCGACCTCGATAACCCAAAGGTCAGGATCAAAGCTGCGTTGCTTGGCAATACTGTCGTCGACCCCGCGTTCATCACCCTCGGACAAAACCACCCAAGTGCGCGCGCCCGTCATCAAATCAAAGCTGCGCTGGTAACAGCAGGCCTGCCCGTCCAGCGTGTTCATTTTAACCAAAACAGCACCAGCCGTCGGATCCCCTTTCGAGGTCACAAACACAGGAATATCAGCAAGGCGCAGGCGGGTCAGATAGGCGCTGACCCAGATATCTGCGGTCAGCCGCGTCATGCGTTCCCGTCTTTGAAATCCAGCCCCATCTCGGAATAGCGTTCGCTTTCCTCAAGCCAGTTGGGGCGCACTTTGACCTGCAAAAACAGATGCACCTTGCGGTCCAGAAATTCGGTCAGTTCCTCCCGGGCGGCCTTGCCAAGCGCCTTGATCGTCTCGCCCTTGTTGCCCAGAACAATGCCCTTGTGCCCATCGCGCATCACGTAAATCAGCTGGTCAATGCGCACGCTGCCGTCTTTGCGGTCTTCCCATTTTTCCGTCTCGACAGTCATCTGGTAAGGCAATTCCTGATGCAGCCGCAGGGTCAGCTTTTCGCGGGTAATCTCAGCGGCGATCATGCGCATGGGCAGGTCGGCGATCTGGTCCTCGGGATAAAGCCACGGGCCTTGGGGCACCTGCTGCGCCAACCATTGTTTGAGCGTATCGGTCCCATGCCCTTTTTCGGCGCTGATCAGAAAGGTTTCCTCGAACGGGAAGAGATCATTCAGCTTCTTGGTCAGCCCAAGCAAGACATCGGCCTGCACGCGGTCAATCTTGTTGATGGCAAGCGCAATGCGCTGGCCTTCACCGCGTTCGGCAAGGCTTTCGATGATCGCAGCAGCACCTTCGGTCACACCGCGGTGCGCCTCGATCATCAGCACCACCACGTCGGCATCCGCAGCGCCACCCCAAGCAGCTGTGACCATCGCGCGATCGAGGCGACGGCGGGGGCGGAAAATTCCGGGCGTATCGACAAAAACAATCTGGCTGTCGCCTTCGATGGCGACGCCGCGAATACGTGCGCGGGTGGTCTGCACCTTGTGTGTCACGATGCTGACCTTGGCCCCCACCATACGGTTCAAAAGGGTCGATTTACCTGCGTTCGGCTCCCCGATCAGGGCGACAAATCCCGCGCGTGTGGTCATGACAAAGTCTCCAACATGGATTTGGCCGCCGCTTGTTCGGCTTGGCGTTTGTTGCCCGCTGTGGCGCGGGCGGTCTGCCCCGATGACAGCCGCACTTCGATGGTAAAGACAGGCGCGTGGTCAGGACCATCGCGGCTCACCTCAACATATTGGGGTGGCGGGCTGCCTTTGGCTTGCACGGCTTCTTGCAGGGTGGTTTTGGGATCACGGGCATCGGCTTCAACGGTTTTGATACGCTCGCCCCAAAGGCTCAGGATCACATGTTTGGCTGCGTCAAAACCTGCGTCACGGTAAACTGCGGCAATCACCGCTTCCATGGCATCCCCAAGCAGAGCTTCCTTGCGCCGCCCACCGCTGATCATTTCGGACCGGCCCAGTTTCAGCACATCACCCAACCCGATCTGGCGGGCCACATCGGCGCAGGTTTCCTTGCGCACCAGCGCGTTAAAGCGCGGGGCCAGTTTGCCCTCGGCGGCCCCCTTGTCGGCCTCCAGCAGCGCTTCGGCCATCACAAGGCCAAGCACACGGTCGCCCAAAAACTCAAGGCGCTGATTGTCGTCCCTGTTTGGCGTGGACATGGATGAATGGGTAACGGCCCGAACCAAAAGTTCAGGCCGCCCGAATGTATGCCCCAAACGCGTTTGAAACGCGATCAATTCACTGCTTGGCTTCATTGTAGCTTCTTGAAAAAGCGGTCACCCCGCCACGTCCAGAAATACAGCATCGAAGTGCCTGCCGACGAGAAAATCACACGGTCCGCCCGACCAATCAAATATTCGGACGGGACAAAACCAACGCCGCCAATCGTTTGCGGGAAACGGCTGTCCGAGGAATTATCGCGGTTATCGCCAAGGAAAAAGTAGTTGTCCTCGGGCACCGTGTAGACGGCTGTGTTATCGGCGCTTGAGTTGCGGACGTTCAGGATATTATGGCTATGCCCGTTTGGCAGCGTTTCGATCTGGCGCGATTTTTCGCACACAGCGCCCAGACCCACGGCCCCATTTTCGCAAGCAGGCTGGCGCCGTTGGGGGCCTTGGGGTTCAAAGGTTTCCACAAAAGTGCCCGCGTCTTCCAGCTGCACAGGCGCGCCGTTGATATGCAAAACCGCGTCTTTCATTTGCAAACGGTCGCCTGGCAAGCCCACCAGACGTTTGACAAAATCACTGTTGTTCACTGGGTGGCGGAACACGACGATGTCACCGCGTTCAGGTTCGGATGCCAGCAAACGGCCCGAGATGGGACAAATGGAAAACGGGCAGGAATATTTGGAATAGCCGTAAGCCATTTTGTTAACGAACATGAAATCGCCAACCAGCAGCGTATCTTTCATCGACCCCGAAGGAATCCAAAACGGCTGGAAAAAGAGCGTGCGAAACACACCCGCAATCAAAAGCGCGTAGACAATTGTTTTTATCAGCTCGCCGATGCCGTCTTTTTTGTCTGGGGTGCTGGCCATGGTCGGATTGATCCTGCTCAAAAGATGTGGGGGCTACATGCGGCGCAACCGTCTGTCTGTCAACCGTTGCCCTTGTTTTCTTGCGCGATAGGCCGCGCTTCGATCAGAACGAAAGCCTGGGCCCACGGGTGATCATCGGTCAGGGTGACGTGGATGATCGCTTCATGGCCTGCCGGGGTCATCTGCGCCAAACGCTCGGCCGCCCATCCCGTGACATGCATGACGGGTTGGCCCGTGCGCAGGTTGCTAACGGCCATATCCTTCCACGCGATACCCATGCGCAGCCCCGTGCCAAGCGCCTTGCTGCAGGCTTCTTTGGCCGCCCACCGTTTGGCATAGGTGCCTGCCACGTCCTTGCGGCGTTCTGATTTGCGCTGCTCTGTTTCGGTGAACACACGGTTTTTGAAGCGGTCGCCAAAGCGGTCCAACGTGCCTTGGATGCGGTCGATATTTGCAAGGTCTGTCCCGATGCCAAGGATCATGTCCGCCTAGCCCCCGACATTGTAGCGCGCCAGAATATCGGCCAACGCAGCTTCGTCTTTGGCCAATTTGCGCAGTTTGCGCGTGCCGATCACCGGATCGCCAAAGCCAACCGTTTCCACCGAAAACGCGGCGCCGCTGCCCATCGTAAAGCGCAACTGCGGCAGATAGACATCCGTGCGGCCATAGCGGCGGATTGCGCCGTCGGGATAGGTAAGCTCCCCTTCGATCTTGATCGAAAGCGCATCATACACGCAGGTGCCAATCGTAACAGGATCACGCGCAGCGAGCGAATAAGTCAATTCGCCCGACCACGTTTGCGCGCCTGCGGGATCACCCCAAGCGGTGAGTGCAGTGAAGGTCGCGCCATCAACAATTTCGGGCAGATCCGTGCTGTAGGTGTTCACCTTTTTGCCAGTGCCACTGTCGCGTTGCGTATAAAGCAAGAAAGCGCCCTGGTGATGAAAGCTCTGCCATTGGTCGGGGAACAGCCACGAATGTTGGCCTTTCCAGATCAGCCCATTGCCCAGATCGCGGACAATAAAGATATTGGCACTGTCGGGTTTGCCCGTTTTGATAACGATGCCATCGGCCAGATCCGCCTGAGTGGGGCACGCTGCCGCCAAGCTCGTCATCGCAGCACATGCGAAAATCGTTTGCGCGACAGGACCAAGAGCCCTCCAAAGGCGGCGCATTGCAATCATGCGCGGGCGGCGTCCATCAGGCGGCGCATTTCGGCCATGGCACCCGGCAAGCCGCGAAAGATGGATTCGCCGATCAAAAAATGTCCGATATTCAGTTCTTTGACCTCGGGCATGGCCGCAACGGGCGTGACGCAATCATAGGTCAACCCGTGCCCTGCATGCACTTCCAGACCAAGGGAATGGGCGAAGGCGGACATATCTTGCAGCTTTTTCAGCTCGTCATCGCGCGCCGAAAAATGCCCTTCGGCGTGGGCATCGCAATAGGCACCCGTGTGCAATTCGATGACTTCGGCACCGATGCGGTTGGCCGCTTCGATCTGGCGTTTGTCGGCCGCAATGAAGATCGAAACGCGGCAGCCCGCATCGCGCAGAGGGGCGATGTAGTGGGCCAGTTTGTTTTCTTCGCGCGCGACCTCAAGCCCGCCTTCGGTTGTGCGTTCCTCGCGCTTTTCGGGCACGATGCACACCGCATGGGGTTTGTGGCGCAGCGCGATTTCCTTCATCTCTTCGGTGGCGGCCATTTCAAAATTCAGCGGCACGTCCAGCGCCTCCATCAGCGCTTCGATATCCGCATCACCGATGTGGCGTCTGTCTTCGCGCAGATGGGCGGTGATCCCGTCGGCCCCTGCTTCTTGGGCCATCACAGCGGCGCGGACAGGATCAGGCACAGCGCCACCGCGTGCGTTGCGCACAGTGGCCACGTGGTCAATATTCACGCCAAGGCGCAGGTCATTTGGCATCTTGCGTGCCTCCCAAATTCAACTGGTGATGAAGGTAAAGCAGCCCACGCGCCGTGCAACCCCGATCAGGGATCAAGCGGGGATTTGTCGGTTTTCTTGGCCGCGGCCTTGGCCGCCGTCTTGGCGCGGATTTCGGCCAATTTGGCTTTGATCATCCCTTTGCGACGGTTTTGATAGGCACGGATGACAGGCACCGACAGATAATAGCAGATATAGGCGGTAATAACGCCGGGGAAGATGCCCCCCACAAGATAGGGGTAGAACACTTCGTAAAAGAACACTTCCAGCCCATGCCAATCGGCCACGCGGTCGGTGAAGATTGCCAGAAAATTATGCCACAGATCGCCAAAGGCATCGGCGAACTTGCCGCCCAATGACCGCTCTACATCAACGGTGTTTTTCGAGCCCAACAGAAAGTGCCCCGTGGTCAGCGAAATCGCCCCGATGGGCACATATGTCAGCGGGTTGCCAAAAAAGGTCGCCAGCAAGGCCGCAAGGATATTGCCGCGCATCACCGTCGCCAGAAAGCCAGCGACCACAAAGTGCAGACCGTAGAATGGGGTAAAGGTGGTAAACACGCCTGCCCAGATGCCACGGGCGATTTTTTCGGGCTCGTCGGGCAAGCGGCGCACACGGTGTTTGACATAGTGAAACGCACGCGCCCATCCGCCGCGGGGCCACAAAAACTGGCGCAGCGTGGACAGCCAAGACAATTTATCGCGGCGTTTGAAAACCAAACGGAGGGTCCTTCACGTCTCGGGCGCGCCCTATCAGGCGCAGCGGTCTTTATTCGGCCGCTTGCGGTGATGCAGCGGGATCATCTGTGCGGATGCGCATCACTTGGGCGACATTGCTATCGCTGTCTAGCGCAGTCAGCACAGCGTGCATATGCGACACATCCCTGAAATCTATGTCGATTTTGAGACGATAAAAGTCCGGCTTGCGATCTTCAAAGCGCAAATCCGAGATATTCGCCTGCCGTTCACCGATAATTGTGCAGACCCGTCCCAAAACACCTGCGTCATTGGTGATCGTCGCCTCGAAGGTCGTGCTGTAAATCGCGGGGTGCGGCCCATCATGCCAGTGCAGATCAATCCAGCGATCGGACTCGTTGCTCAGATGAACCAACCGCATGCAGTCAATCGCGTGGATCACAACACCTTCGCCACGATTGCTGATGCCCACAATCCGTTCGCCTGGAAGGGGCGAACAGCATGGGGCGCGTTTGAAGGTCTGATCGGCTTTCAACCCAACGACAGCGCGGTCTGCATCAACCAGATCGCCTTCAATCGCAACAAGTTCGGGATGAAGCACCTCAACGACCTGACGGCCCGTGATCTCTGCGCTGCCAAGTTGGGCCAGAAGGGTATCGGTGTCGCCAAGCGCCATATGTTTGGCGGCTGTTATCAACGCCTTGTCCGTGGCTTTCTTACCGACCTGTTCAAAGGCCACGCGCGCCAGTTCCGCCCCAAGTTTGATATAGCGTTCGCGGTCTTCTTCACGCAGGGCACGGCGGATGGCCGACCGCGCCTTGCCTGTTTGCGCAATGTCCATCCACGTGGCTTCGGGGACTTGTCCTTCGGCGGTGACAATTTCAACCGACTGGCCGTTTTTCAGCCGTGTCCAAAGCGGCACGCGGATGCCATCAACCTTGGCGCCGACACAGGCATGGCCGATACGGGTGTGGATGGCATAAGCAAAATCAATCGGCGTGGCCCCACGCGGCAGCTTGAACACATCGCCCTTAGGCGTGAAGCAGAACACCTGATCGGAATACATTTCCAGCTTCACCGCTTCGAGGAATTCATCGTGATCCATCGCGTTGGCAAAACTTTCGTTCATCCCCGCAACCCATTGAACGGGATCAACCGCAAACGGGTTTTCCGACCGCACGCCATCACGATACGACCAATGCGCAGCAACGCCCGCTTCGGCGACATCGTGCATTTGGCGGGTGCGGATCTGCACCTCGACCCGCTTGCCATCGCGGCCCGACACGGTGGTGTGCAAGCTGCGATAGCCGTTGGATTTGGGCTGGCTGATGTAGTCTTTGAAGCGGCCCGGAATACTGCGCCAGCGTTGGTGGATCACACCAAGGATGCGGTAACAATCGGCCTCATCCTTGCAAATGACGCGAAAGCCGTAGATGTCAGACAAACGGCTGAACCCTTGCTCTTTTTCCTGCATTTTGCGCCAGATCGAGAACGGCTTTTTCGCGCGGCCAAACACATCTGCCTTGATGCCCGCGCGGTCCAGCTCGGCGCGCATGTCGGTGGTGATCTTCTGGATCACATCGCCGCTTTCTTTTTGCAGCGTAATGAAACGGCGGATGATGCTGGCGCGTCCATCGGGGTTGAGGACCTTGAAGGCCAGATCCTCAAGTTCTTCGCGCATCCATTGCATCCCCATGCGCCCCGCAAGCGGGGCATAGATATCCATCGTCTCGCGCGATTTTTGCACCTGCTTTTCGGCACGCATGGATTTGATGGTGCGCATATTGTGCAAACGGTCGGCCAGCTTCACAAGGATCACGCGAAAGTCTTTGGACATCGCCATGAACAGTTTACGAAAGTTTTCGGCCTGTTTGGTCTCGGTGCTGGTCAGCTGGATATTGGTCAGCTTGGTGACACCGTCCACCAGTTCGGCCACCTCTGAGCCAAAGAGTGTTTCAACCTCGGCATAAGAAGCATCGGTGTCCTCAATCGTATCATGCAATAGCGCGGTGATGATCGTGGCGTCATCCAACCGCTGCTCTGTCAGAATGGCGGCGACGGCGATCGGGTGCATGAAATACGGCTCGCCAGAGTGGCGAAACTGCCCTTCGTGCATCTTCAGACCGTAGTGATAGGCGGCTGTGATCAGCGCCTCGTTGGTATGCGGATTGTAGCTGCGAACAAGGGCAGCAAGATCGGCAGCCGAGATCATCGCGCTGCCATCCCGTTACTTGGGTTCCTGGGCTTCCATCAAGGCACGCAACAGATTTTCTTCGGACATATCATCGTCCGCAGGTTTGTCTGTTTCCTGACCCATCAGCAGCGCCATATCGTCGTCTTCGGCTTCGTCAACTTCGATCTGGTTCTGGTTGCTTTCGATCAGACGCTCTTTGAGGTCCTCTGCCTGCTGCGTTTCATCCGCGATTTCACGCAGGGCCACAACAGGGTTTTTATCGTTGTCACGATCCACAGTGATCGGCGCGCCGCTTGAGATTTCGCGTGCGCGGTGCGCAGCAAGCATCACCAAATCGAAACGGTTTGGGACTTTATCGACGCAATCTTCAACGGTGACGCGGGCCATATCACAGCACTCCAACTTCAGGGTGTTCCTAGGAAGCCTGCTAGATAGGCGCGATTCCTTATATATGCAAGGAAAATTCCCGCCGGTTTCAGCACTGCAAGGGCGTAACCGCTGCCAGATCATCAGCGCTGCAAGCATCACGCATCGCAACAACGCTGCGTCCCAGAACGGGGTGCATCCAATCGGGCGCAATTTCGGCAAGCGGAACAAGCACAAAGGCACGGTCTTGAATACGCGGATGGGGCAGAACCAACGCATCTGGCGCGTGTTGCATTTGCGCCTCCAGCGGCAGGTTGCGCCATGCCTCATAGGTGGCAAGATCGGGCAGGATCTGATCATCAAGCGCCAAAAGATCAAGATCAAGCGTGCGCTGGCCCCACCGCTTGGTGCGTTCGCGCTGCGCTTGCCCTTCGATACTGTGAAGGGTCGCCAAAACCTCGGCGGCATTTTTTTCGGTGGCCACAGCCACGGCTGCGTTCACAAAGTCAGGACCTGCCCCTGCGGGAAAGCACGGCGTGGCGAAAAACGCGCTGCGCTGCGTGATCCGCCCCACCTCAACCCCAAGGCGATTGATGGCAAATTGGAGCGTCTTTTGCGGGTTTCCATGCGATGACGTCGCGTTACCCCCCAAGGCTATGAGTGCTATTTTCATAAATTCCCCGTGTTTCGATCTTTGCAGCCTGCGAGATTGCGCCTACATCGTTTTTTGTTTTGTGACATTTTTATTAGTCTTTGGGACACCACTCACGGATCATTTCTACACCCCAGATACATCGTCACGAAACGCCATCTGGAAGGACACATTATGTTTTATCAAGGCGAACGCATCGCACTGTTTATCGATGGATCGAATCTTTATGCCGCTGCAAAGGCACTGGGCTTCGATATAGACTACAAATTACTACGGGCCGAGTTTATGCGCCGAGGCAAAATGCTTCGGGCGTTTTACTATACGGCCTTGCTGGAGAATGATGAATACTCGCCCATTCGCCCGCTGGTCGATTGGCTGAACTATAACGGGTTCACCATGGTCACCAAACCCGCCAAGGAATTTACCGATGCACAGGGGCGTCGGAAAATCAAAGGCAACATGGACATCGAACTGGCCGTCGATGCGCTGGAAACTGCGCCGCATGTTGACCACATCGTTATCTTTTCGGGCGATGGCGATTTCCGTCCACTGATCGAAGCGATCCAACGTAAGGGGGTTCGAGTGTCTGTTGTCTCGACCATCCGCAGCCAGCCACCGATGATAGCCGATGAGCTGCGCCGCCAATGCGACAACTTCATCGAGCTGGACGAATTGCGCGACGTCATTGGGCGCCCGTCACGTGAACAGCCAGAGCGTGAGTTGGAAGAGGCGGATTAAACCGGTTCAGACAGGACTTTGGAAAGGGGCCATGTGGCCCCTTTTTTATTGTCAGCCGCCTAACGCTGCGATCGAGGCATAGTCATAATCCGTGTCTTTTCAGATCAACGATGATCAGGTCGCGCAGCAGGTTTTCCATATTCACGCCGCGCACAGTGGCCGCGTTTTGGCCGTCGATAAAGACATCGACTTTATCGGGATAGACATCAATCTCGACTTTGTCGTAATTGCCCGAGTGCTCGATGACGAGGCGGTCCTCGTTACCGTCAAAATCCAGAATGCGCACGCGCGACTCAATGTATCTGGATCCGTCTGATGGGTCTTCGACCACATAGATGTCTGCACCAGGACCACCATAGAGATATTGGTCTTGGCCCACGAATAGTGGATCACCATTGTTTTGCGCAACCAACAGGTCATCGCCTCGACCACCACCGATAAAGTCATTGCCACGGCCAATCACCACATCATTACCATCGCCGCCAAACAGATCTTGTTCATCCGTAATTAGAGCAGCATTGCCGCCATCGATATAGTCGTCGCCAGCACCGCCGCTGATTGTGTCCGGGCCGCGGTCGCCAAAGATGCTATCGTTGCCGTCTCCGCCATTGAGTTCATCTGCGCCCGTGCGACCCGCGATGATGTCATTGCCTATGCCGCCGTAAAGTTCATCATTGCCAGCACCTCCAGAAATGCTGTCGGCGCCACGATCACCGTAGATTTCATCGTTTCCACGGCCACCATCGATCACGTCATCGCCGCGGCCTGCTTCAATCAGGTCTGCGCCATACTCGCCGAACACAGTATCATCCCCGCGCGAGGCCGAGATGAAATCATCATCCGCGCCGCCTGCGATCTCGTCGTCACCGCGGCCGCCGAACAAACGGTCGTCGCCGTCACCGCCTGAGATACCGTCATCATCGGTTGTGCCGCGCAAACGGTCATCGTCGTCGGTGCCGTCGATCAGGGCCAGACCGGCGGTGAACGTGCCAGCAAGCGCCAGCAGAAGGATAGATGACAACATAAAGGGAACTCCAAATTTCGAAGGCTGTAGGCACTGTCATTATGTCAAACACAAGCAAACAGAGTGTCGCCCCACCACTGGACCTTCACAGGTCGGGCGCTTAGATTGCCCGCAACAGGAGCATGACCCCAATGAGCAAATCCCCTCTGACCCTTTACATGGCCGCGCCGCGCGGGTTTTGCGCAGGCGTGGACCGCGCGATCAAGATCGTCGAGATGGCCTTGGAAAAATGGGGCGCGCCCGTCTATGTGCGCCACGAAATCGTGCACAATAAATTTGTCGTCGACAGCCTGCGCGACCAAGGTGCGGTGTTTGTCGAAGAGCTGGATGAATGCCCCGATGACCGCCCCGTGATTTTCAGCGCCCATGGTGTGCCCAAGGCCGTGCCCGCCGCCGCCGCGGCACGCGAGATGATCTATGTGGACGCCACCTGCCCGCTGGTTAGCAAAGTGCATATCGAAGCGCAGCGCCACGCCGACAACGGCTTGCAGATGATTATGATCGGGCACAAGGGCCATCCTGAAACCGTGGGCACCATGGGCCAGTTGCCCGAAGGCGAAGTCCTGCTGGTCGAAACCGTCGAGGACGTGGCGACCGTGCAGGTGCGCGATGCAGACAAGCTGGCTTTTGTGACGCAGACAACCCTGTCTGTGGACGATACCGCCGATATCGTGGCCGCACTCAATGCGCGGTTCCCCAACATCGTCGGCCCGCACAAAGAAGACATCTGCTATGCCACCACCAACCGCCAGGAGGCCGTTAAAGCGATGGCCCCGAAATGCGATGCGATGCTGGTGGTCGGTGCGCCGAACTCGTCAAACTCGCAACGTCTGGTCGAAGTGGGCCGCAAGGCGGGTTGCGTTTATGCGCAATTGGTCATGCGTGCCGACAATATCGACTGGCGTGCCTTGGACGGCATTGCCAGCATCGGTATCACCGCAGGGGCCAGCGCGCCCGAAGTGCTGATCAACGAAGTGGTCGATGCCTTCAAAGCGCGGTTCGAGGTCACGGTCGAGCATGTGGTCACCGCCGAAGAAAACGTGGAATTCAAAGTGCCGCGTGTGTTGCGGGTGCCTGCGTGACACAGATCCCCCGCTCTGCCCTGCTGCTTGGACTGGCTGGCGTGATCCCCTTTGCGTGGGGTGCGCTGACGCTGGTGATGCCAAGCGCGATGAGCTTTGGCATGGAGGCCTTTGGCCCGCGGTTTGTGGGCCCTTATGTGCAGCTTTTCTACGGCTCGATCATCCTGTCATTTATGTCGGGCGTGTTGTGGGGGTTTTCGACAAAAGCCGACGGGCAGATGGCCACGATGGGCTATGTGCTTTCGGTCATCCCCGCGCTTTGGGCATTTTTCATGACAGGGGGCGGCCCCGTGTCAGCGGCGACATCGCTGATCTTCGGGTTTATAGGTTTGCTTGGGCTTGATTGGCTGTTCTGGCGCTACGGGCTGGCACCGCCATGGTGGATGGCGTTGCGCGGGCTTCTGACCGCTTTGGTCGTTGGCTGCTTGGCCGTGGGTGTTGTGCTGTGATGGATCGCCAGACCGTGGGTGTATATGACAGGCGTGCGGCGCAATACGACAAGCTGGTCAGTCGCAGCACCCCTGACGCGGATTTGCAACGGTTTATCGACGCGGTGCCAAAGGGCGGGCGCGTGCTGGACCTTGGCTGCGGTCCGGGCAATTCGGCGGCTATGATGCGGGGTGCGGGGCTGCTGCCTGACGCATGGGACGCCAGCGGGGTGATGGTTGAAACCGCCGCGCGGCGCTATGGCATCGAAGCCCTGCACAAGACCTTTGATGATCTGCGCGCTGTGCAAACCTATGATGGCATCTGGGCCAATTTCTCGCTGCTGCATGCCGCGCGTGAAGATATGCCAAAGCACCTGCATGCAATCCACCGCGCGCTTGTGCCAGGTGGCGTGTTTCACATCGGCCTCAAAACAGGTGATGGGGCGGGGCGCGATGGCACGGGGCGGCTTTATACATATTATCAGGAGGCCGCGTTGCATGGGCTGTTGCAAGAAGCAGGTTTCACCGTGGGCTTCACCCGCCATGGCCGCGACAAAGGGATGTCGGGCAGTGTTGACGCCTTTATGATTGTGTTGGCCCATGCCTGAACTATTTGCCTACACAGATGGCGCATGCAGCGGAAACCCCGGACCTGGCGGATGGGGTGCGCTGCTGATCGCGCGGGACGGCGACAGCGTTTTGAAAGAGCGCGCGTTGAAAGGCGGAGAGGCCGACACCACCAACAATCGCATGGAGTTGCTGGCCGCGATCAACGCACTTGAAGCGCTGGAGCGCCCGAGCACACTGACGATCGTAACAGACAGCGCCTATGTCAAAGGCGGGATCACCGAATGGATCCACGGCTGGAAGCGGCGGGGATGGAAAACCGCCGCCAAGAAACCTGTGAAAAATGTGGACCTCTGGCAGCGGTTGGACGAAGCCACACAACGCCATTCGGTGACATGGGAATGGGTCAAAGGGCATGCAGGCCACCCCGAAAACGAACGCGCCGATGAGCTGGCCCGCGCAGGGATGGCACCGTTCAAGAGGGGGTAAAGCCTTTTCGAAAAGGCTTGTGCAAGGTCTTTGGAAAGACCTTGTCCGCTCACCGCCGCCAGTGCCACGGCACGATGATCAACGCGCCGATGCTGGAGATGATGGCGTCTACGCCGGGTGGGCCAAAGCTGAGGCCGAACATGATCCGCACCATGAAGAACGCGACCACCCCGCCCAGGCAGATGATGATCGAGGGCAGATACCCGTTGTTGGTAAAGCCAGACTTTTCGGAGGCATAGCCGATGGCGATGCCGATCATCATGGATCCGAAGAATGCAAAGAAGGCCATATTAACGTCCTAAAACAGGGGGCAGAGGTTTGCCGCGCAGGAAGATTTCGGCGTCTTGCGCCTGTTTGCCTGCCCGTTGGGCGCGGGTGATCTGCACCGCGCCTGATCCGCAGGCGATGGTGAAATCGGGCAGGACCGCGCCTGCGGGACCGGCCCCTTTTGAAACGGTTGAGCCTAGCAGTTTGACGCGCTCCCCTTGTGCTGTTGTCCAAGCGCCGGGGAACGGGGATAGCCCGCGAATTTGGCGATCAATGGTTTCAGCCTCTTGCGACCAGTCGATCTGGGCCTCTGCCTTGTCGATCTTTTCCGCATAAGTGACCCCGTCCTCGGGCTGCGCTATCGGGGTCAGCGCGGGCAGGCCATCAAGGGCGGCGACGATCGCTTTTGCCCCCATCAGCGACAAGCGGTCATGCAGGTCGCCTGTGGTATCGGTCGGTTCAATCGGCATCACGTCGCGCAGCAGGACAGGGCCGGTATCAAGGCCCGCGTCCATCTGCATGATGCAGATGCCCGTTTCGGTATCACCTGCCATGATCGCGCGGTGGATTGGCGCGGCGCCCCGCCAAACCGGCACCAGGCTGGCGTTTATTTTTAAGCACCCGTGGGTCCGTGG